>JAXMOG010000003.1:0-378323 GCA_034670065.1 Pseudoprimorskyibacter sp.
GCATCTACTGCTATGTCACCCTGATGAACGGGGTGGAGCCCAGCGATGAGCTCTACAAAGAGCTGCGCACCTGGGTCCGCACCGAAATCGGCCCCATCGCCAGCCCCGACCTGATCCAATGGGCCCCCGGCCTGCCTAAGACCCGATCAGGCAAGATCATGCGCCGCATCCTGCGCAAAATCGCCGAAAACGACTACGGCGCCCTGGGGGACACATCCACACTCGCCGACCCTTCCGTCGTCGATGACCTCATCCAAAACCGCATGAATAAGGCGTGAGGGGCAGCGATATGGACGATATTTCAACCATCACCACCGCCCCGGTTCTGATCCTTCTTGGCCCCCCTGGGGCCGGGAAAGGCACGCAAGCGCGGATGCTGGAAGACACGTTTGGCCTGATCCAGTTGTCGACAGGCGATCTGCTGCGCGAAGCGGTTGCGGCGGGCACAGACGCCGGCAAACAAGCCAAGGCCGTTATGGAAGCGGGCGATTTGGTATCAGATGACATTGTCATCGCCATTCTGCGCGACCGTCTGGCCGCGCCGGATACGGGCAAAGGTGTGATCCTGGACGGGTTCCCGCGCACCACAGTGCAAGCCCAAGCCCTGGACAAGCTGCTGGTGGAAAGCGGTCAAAAGATCAACGCCGCAATCAGCCTGGATGTGGATGACGCCGCCATGGTGACCCGGATTTCCGGCCGCTATACCTGTGGCGACTGCGGCGAAGGCTATCATGACACGTTCAAACAGCCTGAAACGGTCGGCGTTTGTGACAAATGCAACAGCACCAACTTCAAGCGCCGCGCGGATGACAATGCTGAAACTGTCGCCAGCCGTCTGGAAGCCTACCACGCCCAGACCGCACCGCTGATTGAATATTACCAGAACAAGGGGGCCCTGCAGCGCATCAACGCGATGGGCGCCATTGAGGATATCGCCGCCGGGCTAGGCGCGATTGTCCGGCAGGCGGTGTCTTAACACACCGTATTTTCGCGCCTCCCAAGGGGGCATTCAAGGGAGAGGAGTCACCGCTATGGCGGATCAACAACCGCAAGATGACACAGCCTATTGGGCAGCCAATGTGCGCATCATCATCATCAGTCTGATTATCTGGGCTATCGTTTCATTCGGCTTCGGCATTCTGCTGCGTCCGGCCTTGTCGGGGATCGCCGTCGGCGGCACCGACCTGGGGTTCTGGTTCGCACAGCAAGGCTCGATCATCGTCTTCCTGGCGCTGATCTTCTTTTACGCCTGGCGCATGAACAAGCTCGACCGTGAACACGGCGTCGAGGAGGAATAAGAACAATGGATCAGTTTACCATTAACTTGCTGTTTGTAGGGGCTTCCTTTGCGCTCTACATCGGCATCGCGATCTGGGCTCGCGCGGGCTCCACATCGGAATTCTACGCGGCTGGACGCGGGGTTCACCCCGTCACCAACGGTATGGCCACCGCGGCTGACTGGATGTCGGCAGCGTCCTTCATCTCTATGGCCGGTCTGATCGCCTTTACCGGCTATGACAACTCCAGCTTCCTTATGGGCTGGACCGGCGGCTATGTTCTGCTGGCCCTGTTGCTGGCGCCATATCTGCGGAAATTCGGCAAGTTCACCGTATCCGAGTTTATCGGGGACCGGTTCTACAGCCCCACCGCACGGATCGTGGCTGTGATCTGCCTGATCGTCGCCTCCACCACCTACGTGATCGGTCAGATGACCGGCGTTGGCGTGGCCTTTGGCCGCTTTCTGGAAGTCAGCAACACCACCGGTCTGCTGATCGGCGCATGTGTTGTGTTTGCCTACGCCGTGTTTGGCGGCATGAAAGGTGTGACCTACACCCAAGTGGCACAGTACTGTGTGCTGATCTTGGCCTACACCATTCCGGCGATCTTCATCTCGTTGCAACTGACAGGCAACCCAATCCCGGCCCTTGGCCTGTTTGGGGATCACGTTGCGTCGGGTGAGCCGCTGTTGGCCAAGCTGGATGCCATTGTGGCCGAGTTGGGCTTTAACGAATATACCGCGCACCACGCTGACACGCTGAACATGGTTCTGTTCACCTTGTCACTGATGATCGGTACTGCTGGTCTGCCTCACGTCATCATGCGTTTCTTCACGGTTCCCCGTGTGGCCGACGCACGTTGGTCTGCTGGTTGGGCGCTGGTGTTCATTGCGTTGCTGTATCTGACCGCCCCGGCTGTTGGTGCGATGGCCCGCCTGAACATCACCGACATGATGTGGCCTAACGGCACAAGTGGCGAAGCTGTTTCGGTCGAACAGATCGAAAACGAGCCGCGCTACGACTGGATGGCAACCTGGCAGAAAACCGGTTTGCTGGGCTGGGAAGACAAGAACGGCGACGGCAAAATCCAGTACTACAACGACAAGAACGCTGACATGCAGGCGAAAGCTGCGGAAAAAGGCTGGGCCGGCAACGAGCTGACCAACTTCAACCGTGACATTCTGGTGCTGGCCAACCCCGAAATCGCCAACTTGCCCAGCTGGGTGATTGGTCTGGTGGCGGCGGGCGGTCTGGCTGCGGCGCTGTCCACAGCGGCTGGTCTGTTGCTTGCCATTTCCTCGGCTGTTTCACACGATCTGATCAAGGGTTCGATCAACCCAGGCATCAGTGAAAAGGGTGAATTGCTGTCGGCACGTATCGCGATGGGTGTCGCCATTGCCGTTGCGACATATCTGGGTCTGAATCCTCCGGGATTTGCGGCACAGACTGTGGCCCTGGCCTTTGGTCTGGCAGCAGCGTCGATCTTCCCGGCGTTGATGATGGGTATCTTCTCAACCAAGATCAACAATACGGGCGCTGTGGCCGGTATGCTGGCAGGTCTGACAGTTACGCTGATCTACATCTTCCTGCACAAGGGTTGGTTCTTCATCCCTGACACGAACAGCTTCACCGATGCTGATCCGCTGTTGGGCACCATCAAGTCGACATCGTTCGGCGCGGTTGGCGCAGCCATCAACTTCATCGTGGCCTATGTTGTAGCCAGCATGACCAAGGAAACTCCGCAAGAGATCAAAGACTTGGTCGAAAGCGTACGCGTTCCTCGGGGCGCAGGCGCTGCGCAGGATCACTAAGATGCTTATGGCGGGCTGCCCATGCGACGGCCCGCCCCTTTGAATCCACGTCCCGCCCGAGCCATGCTTTGGGCGGGACGTTTTATATAAGAGGCCGCCATGCCGATCACCCAAGAAGAAATGCGCCACTTTCTAATGGGCGTGCACCCCTATGACGCACTGGACCATGACGTTCTGGAACAGTTGCTCTTGGTCTTTCAACCGCGCGTGGTTCCCGCTGGCACCACGTTGTTTGTGCCCGGTGATCCGTTGGAAGGGCTGTTTCTGATCTACGCTGGCGAAATTGAAATGCGTGATCGGCACGATGTTCCGCTGGCCCTGCTGGGGCCACGCAACTCTGTCGGCAAGCGCACTATCCTGCGCGAAAATGAGGCCGATACCACCGCCAAGGCGGTGTCCGACAGTGTGGTATTGCTACTGCCGCGCCCGGCCTTCTTGGCCCTGATCAAATCTGAACCTGCCGCTGGCCGCTATTTCGACCGCAGTATTCAAGACAAGCCGCAAAAGTCCGATCTGTCCACCACCCGTGTGGAAACCCTGATGGCGCGCGAACCACTGACCTGCGCCCTTGGCACCACGGTCCAGAACGCAGCAGCGATGATGCGGGACCGTCGTGTGTCATCCATATGCGTTACCGTGAATGACGCGCTGAAGGGCATCGCCACGATCCGTGATCTGTCAAACAAAGTGGTTGCTGGCACCCTGCCTTTTGACACACCGCTGGAACAGGTGATGACACCCGATCCCGTCACCCTGCCCCCATCTGCGCTTGGCTCTGACGTGCTGCACCTGATGATGGAGCGCCGTATCGGCCATGTGCCGATCTGCGACGGCCAAACATTGGTTGGCATTGTCAGCCAAACAGACCTGACCCGGTTCCAGGCCATCAGTTCGGCCGAGCTGGTCTCAGAAGTGGCCCACGCGGAAACGGCCGAGGAATTGGCCGCCGTCACCGCCCGCATTCCCCGGCTGTTGGTTCAGTTGGTGGCAAATGGAAACCGGCATGAGATTGTCACCCGCCTGATCACCGACATTGCCGACACCTGCACCCGGCGATTGCTGGCCTTGGCCGAAGCAAAGCTGGGCCCGGCCCCCGTGCCATACCTGTGGTTGGCCTGCGGCAGTCAGGGACGGCAGGAACAGACCGGCGTCAGCGACCAAGACAATTGTCTGGTCCTGTCCGATGACGTGACAGACGCCCAGATGAGCTATTTCGCCGACATGGCAAAATTCGTGTGCGACGGGCTGAACACATGCGGCTATGTCTATTGTCCGGGTGACATGATGGCCACAAACCCGCGCTGGTGCCAACCTGTGAAGGTGTGGCGCAGCTATTTTGACAAATGGATCAACACCCCGGATTCCGAAGCACAGATGCTGGCCAGCGTGATGTTTGACCTGCGCCCGATTGGCGGAACGGTTGCGCTGTTTGAATCCCTGCAAGAAGACACGCTGGCGGCGGCGTCAAAGAACTCGATCTTTGTGTCGCATATGATTTCCAATTCGCTAAAACACACCCCGCCTTTGGGCTTGCTACGTGGCTTTGCGACGGTCCGATCAGGCGAGCACAAAAACCAGCTGGATCTGAAACACAACGGTGTCGTGCCGGTGGTTGATTTGGGCCGGGTCTATGCCTTGCAAGGGCGACTGGACGTTGTGAATACCCGCGCACGGCTGGAGGCAGCACAAAGCGCTGGCGTGCTGTCGGCCTCTGGCGGACGGGATTTGCTTGACGCCTATGACCTGATCGCAGAAACGCGACTGGAGCATCAAGCCAGCCAGATAAAACAAGGGTTGGCACCGGGAAACCATCTGGCGCCTTCGGATTTGTCTGACTTTGACCGAGGTCATCTGCGTGATGCCTTTGTTGTAGTTAAGTCAATGCAATCGGCAGTGGGACACGGACGCGGCATACTAAGCTGACAGAGTACGACCGAACCAATGGAGGTTGGTTCGGAATTGGGAGGAAAACACGAATGTTCTTTGAACTTGTGGCCACGATTGTCGCCGGCTTGGCCGGTGCGGGCGTGATGATGGCGCTGAACCGCCTGACCGGAAACCGCCTGCCACGCTGGCTGATCCCTGTCGCAGCGGGGGCTGCGATGCTGTTTGCCACCATCGCCAGCGAATACAGCTGGTATGGGCGCACCCGTGACAACCTGCCTGACGGGCTGCAGGTGGTGCATGCCGTTGAAAACCGGGCACTCTACCGCCCCTGGACATATGTTGTGCCCTATATTGCCCGGTTCATGGCATTGGATACCGGCGCGGTGCGTATCAACAGCCAAGATCAGGCGGTGCGATTGGTTGATCTGTATCTCTATGGTCGCTGGCGCCGCATTCAGGCACTGCAAGTCATGGTCAATTGCGAAACTGGCCAACGAGCGGACCCGATGGAATCCACCGGTGGAACAGAAACAGTCTGGCGTGATACGGATGCGGATGATCCCATCGTAACCGCAACCTGCAAGGACTGATGCTATGCTGACAAAGCTTTCCCTGCGCGCCCGTATATTTTTGTTCTTCTGCCTCTTGGCCTTGGGCGGTGTTGCGGCAGCCAGCGTCGCTTTGTATCTGGGACATACCCGCGCCCTGCAAACCGACATCACCAACGGATTTGTGTTCGCCGCCATCCTGTCGTGTTTCCTGATCGTGGCGATCACGGCAGGCATTTGGTTGTTGTTTGATGAAAACGTCGCCAAACCCATCGAACGTTTGGCCGCAGATATGCGCGCGCGCGCCCATGCTGGCGTGGATACCGCGGTTGAGACACACACCGCCCGCTATCTGGGTGATCTGGCCCCGGCAGCGGATGCTGTCACTCGCAAACTCAGCGACAGCGCCATGTCCACGGCTCAGTCCATAGCCACAGAAACCGCCCGCCTGAATGATGAGAAAACCCGCCTGACAGCCTTGCTGACAGAAATCCCTGTGGCTGTTTTGTTGGTGAACGAGCGGGATCAGATCGTTCTGTACGATGGGCAGGCCGCCGAAGTGTTAAGCCAAATCCACGTTCCCCGGCTGAATGCCAATGTCTATGACTATTTCCTGCGCAACGGTCTGGATGAAGCGCGCAGTCGCGTGCGCAAGACCGGCAAGGAAACCCGGTTTACCGCCCATAGCGCCGATGGCCGTCAAAGCTATGAAGCCCGGCTAAAACCTATGGATGGGGGCGGCTACATGATGATCATTGATGATTCCAAAGCCGAAATCGCACCTGATGCGGCCCGTCCATTGGTCTATGATTTTGATCTGATGAACCCCGCCGCCGCCGAGCGGATCGAAGACCGTCCGTTGCAAGATCTGATCTATTCCGTGTTTGACACCGAAACCACCGGCCTGCTGCCGCACAAGGACGAAGTTGTTCAACTGGGCGCGGTTCGTGTGGTTGGCGGGCGGATTGTACCGGGCGAGGTGATGGACGAATTGGTGGATCCCGGCTGCCCGATCCCACCGTCCTCCACAAAAGTGCACAAGGTGACCAACGCAATGGTGGCCGGCAAACCCAATATCGTTACCATCTCACAGCGGTTCCATGTCTTTTCCAAAGATGCGGTGATCGTGGCCCATAACGCCCCGTTCGATATGGCGTTTCTGCGCCGCCACGCCCCACGGGCCGACCTGGATTGGACCAACCCCGTTCTAGATACGGTTCTGCTGTCCGCCGTGGTTTTTGGCGCCTCGCAAACGCATACGTTGGACGCGCTGTGCCAGCGGTTGGGTGTGACCATTCCCATGCATCTACGCCACACTGCACTTGGTGATGCACAGGCCACGGCCGAGGTTCTGGTCAAGCTGTTGCCGATGTTGGATGGTATGGGGCTGCACAGCTTTGGGGACGTGGTGGCCGAAACCAAAAAGCATGGCAGACTGCTAGAAGACCTGAACTGAGCGCCTGCCGCCGTCCTTACTCAAAAAACGGCAACGCCACCCTGCCAAACCTGCGCAACGTGATATGCCGGGTCCAGCAGCACGAAATCCGCTGCGGCGCCCGCTGTCAACGCGCCCAGACGCCCTGTTTGGCCAATCACCCGTGCCGGAATTGACGTGGCCATCGCCAAGGCCTGTTCCATTGTCAGGCCCATCTGCTGAACGCAAATCTGGATCGCGCGTGCCAACGGCAGGTCCGCACCAGCCAATGTGCCGTCCGCCAAGGTCAAACGCCCGTCTTTCCGATCAATCCAGCGGTCATTCAGTGTGAACCCATCCAAATCCGTGCCCGCCACAGCCATCGCATCGCTGACCAGATAGGCTTGCCCCGGCCCGGCCTTGGCCCGCAATGCCAGCGCAAGCGTGGCCGGATGCACATGGTGCCCATCCGCAATCACCCCGACATCCACCGCGCCGCAATACAACGCAGCCCCCACCAAACCGGGTGCACGGCTGCTCAGCGGTGACATGGCATTGAACAGATGCGTCGCACAGCGCGCACCGGCCGAAAAACACGCCATCGCGGTGTCAAAATCGCAGTCGCTGTGGCCAAGCGAAACCACCACCCCAGCCGCCACCAATTGACTGATCTGTTCAGGCGTCACCGATTCCGGTGCAACGGTTATCTTCAGACAGGGCAAATCCGTGGCAGCCTGACAATAAAGCGCCAGATCATCCTCTGTCATTGCACGCACATAGCTGGCCTGATGCGCGCCCTTGCGCGCGACAGACAGATGCGGCCCTTCCAGATGCAAACCAACAACCCCGGCATCGCCATGCGCCACAGCAGACCGCACAGCGTTGATCGCAGCGCGTGTCGTTTCCGGCGTGTCGGTGATCAGTGTTGGTAGGATGGCCGTCGCCCCAAGGCGGGCATGGGCCTGCGCCATTTGGGCAACGGATGCGCGATCCGGCGCATTGTTCAGCATCACGCCGCCGCCGCCATTCACCTGCAAATCCACGAATCCTGGGCACAGCGTGCCGGGGCCCAACCGCTGCGGTGGCGTGCCACTGTACTGCGCCTGCGGGACAACCTGCGCCACGCAAGGCCCATCAATGATCAAAACGCAATCATGGTGAAGGCGCGTGCCATCAAACAGGGACTCGGCAGCAAAGGCCTGTTGCGCCATTTAGGCTGCCCCTTCGATCCCCGTCTGGCCTGCTAAAGCCAAGGCGCCATCCAGCGACGTTCCCAAAGGTTCTGTCACTGCGGCAGCCATTACCTTGGGCAGGAACGGCACATAGGATTTGCCAAGCGGTCCGGGCAATACCAGGCGTTCGCGCGGCTCCCACCCCAAGGCTTCCAATGCACGGGCAATCCAATCAGCCCCCGTCTTCATCAGAATGCGGCCCTGTGGATCCCCCGCCTCGGCAGCGCCAGCCAGACCAGGGGCCAGACGCGCGTAGTCCGCCGGAATGGCATCACGCGAAAAATCAACAATAGCCTCAGGGCCACCAAATTCATCCAGAACGGCCTCGGTCAATGCCGTACGCGGCACCATGCCATCATGCGCCTGTAAGCACATACGCAGCAGCCCGCGGCCCAGCCAAGCACCAGAAGCTTCGTCCCCCAGCATCAGGCCCCAACCGCCAACGCTGCGGACGGTGTCGAAGGTTTTGCTGGCAACGAAAGACCCCGTGCCAATGGAGGCCACAAATCCATTGCGATGCGCCAAGGCACCATAAACCAGTGCGCGGCGGTCATCTTCCACTTGTGCATCCGAAAATGGCAGCGCCTTGGCCAGTGCATCCCCTTGGTCCGAAGACATGACCCCAGCCACACCAACATAGGCCCGCGCCGCACAAAGTTCTGTCATCGAGATCTGGGCTTTGTCGGCCAACGCCCGCGCGGCGACAGTAATCGCTCTGGCACAGCCTGCCGGATCGGTCGTGAAATTTGCGCCACGCCCCAAGAAATCCACGCGCCGCGATCCGTCCGCCCAAGCGATCCGGCACTGCGTACCACCGCAGTCTACTCCTATGGTAGCGCCACGTGTCATCCGGTCCTCATTAACCTCTACACGCCGAACAGCCGGCGTTATCCCAAAAAACGACCAGCGCGTTTGCTCCGATAAATTTCGGAATTCGAAAACAAATGCAGGCCTGAAAATCCAAGCAATATTGTGCAATTAGCGGAAGGATTTCAAGCCCAACGCGATTGCTGACACAGCGAAAACAAACTGGTGCGTAAACAGAAACAACCCGACTTGGATTAATTCTTCTTTTTCAGGTGCTTTCTCAGCGCTCCGGCATTCTTTTCGCGGCGACCTTTGTATGGGTTTTTATCCCCCTGGTCACGGAATGTCAGACGGATCGGCGTGCCCGGCATATCAAAGTCGGCCCGCAACCCGTTGACAAGATAGCGCGAATAGCTGGCAGGCAATTTGTCGGGATGGTTGCACATCACGATAAATCCCGGCGGGCGCGTCTTGGCCTGGGTCATGTAGCGCAGTTTAATCCGCTTGCCTTGTGGCGCGGGCGGCGGGTGCTGCTCCAACATGCCAATCAGCCAACGGTTCAGATGCGCGGTGGTCACGCGGCGGTTCCAAACGTCATAAGCGCGCAGAATCGCTTGGTTCAAACGATCCAGCCCGCGTCCGGTTTTCGCCGAAACTGTCACCAAAGGCGCGCCCTTCAATTGGGGCAACATCCGGTCCAGACCTTCGCGAAGCGATTTCAGCTTGGCGTTCTTGTCTCCTTCCAGATCCCATTTGTTGACCGCCACAACCACGGCGCGGCCTTCGCGTTCAGCCAAATCGGCAATGCGCAAATCCTGCGTTTCAAACGGAATTTCGGCATCCAGCAAAACCACCACAACCTCGGCAAATTTCACCGCGCGCAAACCATCAGATACCGAAAGCTTTTCAAGCTTTTCCTGAACCTTGGCCTTTTTGCGCATACCGGCGGTATCAAAGATACGCATCGGCGTATCATGCCAATCCAGCTGAACGGAAATTGCGTCACGGGTGATGCCTGCTTCTGGTCCGGTCAACAGCCGGTCTTCCCCCAGAATTGCGTTGATCAGCGTGGATTTACCCGCATTCGGGCGCCCCACAACAGCAATTTGCATCGGCTTTTCGCGTGTCGGCACCGGTGTGCTTTCGGGCACATCATCGTCTTCGTCCACATCGGTATCAACTTCTGGCGCGTCGCTGATGGCACGATCCGCGAATTCATCCGCCAGTGGCTGCAACATGGAATAAAGTTCCGGCAGGCCTTCGCCATGCTCGGCCGACAGACGAAGCGGTTCGCCCAGACCCAGGCTGTAGGCTTCGATCACCCCAGAGTCGGCGGCGCGGCCCTCGCCCTTGTTGGCGGCCAAAATCACATGCGCAGACCGTTTGCGCAGGATTTCAGCGAACATTTCATCGGTGGGTGTAACCCCAACCCGTGCATCGATCATGAACAGGCAGACATCGGCCATATCCACAGCCCGTTCTGTCAGTCGGCGCATTCGGCCTTGCAAGCTGTCGTCGGTGACTTCTTCCAGACCGGCAGTGTCGATCACGGTAAAACGCAGATCGCCCAGACGCGCCTCACCTTCGCGCAAATCACGCGTCACGCCCGGCTGGTCGTCGACCAACGCCAGTCGTTTGCCCACAAGGCGGTTGAACAGCGTGGATTTACCTACGTTGGGGCGGCCCACAATGGCCAGAGAGAACGTCATAACTTTGCTTCCCGATCGATCAAGAGCGATGGGTTACACGGTTTTGGTCCTAACGGAAAGCGTGCAATTGCCCCTTGGACGTCACGACATACAATACCCCATCAACAACGATAGGAGCCGAGGTCGCCCCGCCGGGCAATTCTGTCATGCCCAGAAGCGATCCATCACGGGGATCAAAGTGCCGGATTTGCCCATCACTACTGGCGATAACCAACCGGCCACCGGCCAAAATGGGACCGTAGTTGACATAAGACGTGTCACGGCGCTTCTGCGGACGACGCTCGGGCTTGTATCCGGGCAGTTCGGTGTCCCACACCTGCACACCTGTTTTGGCGTCCAGACGAACCAGATCATTCAGGTCAGACACCAGATAAACCGAATCTGGTGTGATCCACGCCGGGCCACTGGCCCCCATCGGCGCGCTCCACTCCCGATCGCCATTGGCGATATTCAGAGCCGTAAAGCTGCCCGAGAAGTTGCCGACATAGATCTTGTCACCATAAGCGACCGGATCGCCGGTAATATCATCAACCGTTGCAACCGCAAAACCCTGCCGTTGACCTGCCAATGCGGCATTCCACAAACGCAGCCCGCCCTGACGGAACGCGCCTTGCAGGTCGCCTGATCCATAGCCAAAGATCACACGTTGGTCCGTGACAACGGGCGCCGGGCCACCTGCCACGTTGTTAATATCGGCCAGACCATCAATCTGCCAACGCACGCGGCCTGTGTCTGCTTCCAAAGCCCAAGCGGTGGTATCGCCGGACACCAGATAAACAACGCCGCCAAAATAGGTCGGCGCGCCAGTGCCCGTATTGCCCAACCGCTGAACCCAAAGGGTTTCACCGGTCGCCGGGTCCAGCGCAACAACACGGCCAAATGCCGATGTGACGTACAGCCGACCATCGCCAATCGCCAAGGCGCCGCCCGATGCCTGATCAGGCCGTTCGCGGTCTGGGGTCAGATCGACCGACCACAAGGTTTCGCCAGCTGTCGAAGTGGCCGTCACCGTGGCCGCGCTGTCCAAAGTGAAAATCCGGCCGGATGCCGCAACCGGTTGCGCGGTAATGCGCGCACGGCGTTTGTCACCCTGCCCGATATTGGCGGCCCAAATATGCGTCAGGGTTTCGGCCAGCGCGGGGTGGTTCGTACGGGTGCTGGGGGTGCCATGCGCCTGTGTCCAGGATGCATTGCGCGTTACGGCGCCAAGCGCAGCAGGCTGCGAAGCATCAACCGTTTCTACGGCCATATCTTCGCGGATTTGTTCACGTGAACCGGGAAGGTACACTTCGCGGTTGCTACAGGATGCCAGTACGGCCAGCGCAACAACTGCGATTAACGAGCTTGATTTCTGCACGGCGCCCTGCCCCCTCTTGCTTTGGTATTCACACACACGACCATCACAGGCCTTCGGGCGTGCCTCCCAGCGCTACAATCAACTGCGCAGCGCGACGACGCAAGCCCGCCGTCGCTTCTGCGTCGACGACAGTGGCATTCAGCCGCTCGATTGCAGCATCTACCATGCCTTCGTCGATATCAATCATCGCCAACTGCTCTTCCGCCAGCAAACGCAACGGAGAACCCGGAATAGCCAGCGCCTGCAATTCGGTGCGACGCTCTTGGTTGCTCAACCCGCTGTCAGGCAGCGACAAAGCTTTGAAATTCGCGATCTGGCGATAAATTTCCGGCACGTCCGACTGTACCGCAATCTCGCGCAAAGTCTGTGATGCAGGCTCGGGTTGGTCTGCGGCTGCCAGCTCAGACCCGATCATCAGGTCCAGAACGGCCTTGGCACGTGGGTTGGGCGCATCAATCTGGCGCAAAGCCGCAACACGCGGATCACCAGCATCGGCGTCAAACGCGCCAAGGATGGCATCGCCAAAATCTTGAGCTTGGGTTGTCGCTTGGGCCTTGCTCCATTCGCGCCATGCAGCGCCGCCAACCAAAAGAACCACTGCAAGGATCGCGATCCAGCCGTATTTGCGGTACATCGCAAACAGCTTGTCACGGCGCACTTCTTCGGTGACTTCGTCGATAAAACTGTCGGTGTTGCTCACGCGGGGCCTCGCCAAATCTTAGTGTTCGCGCCGTTCATAACTTGTGCAATGCGCGGTGCCAAGGCGTGTTGAGTGCTGCTTTGCGTGCCGTATCGCGGCGTTTGCATCATTTACTGTTCAATTTTTCGCGCCCAGACTTGAAGCCCCCCTTGCACAGACCTAATCTGAACCGAACAGTTTACCTGCCTGCGCGAACGCTATACAGGCTCATTTTACAGCTTGGCGACAAGCCTTCCCCCGTGAATTTTCGCGGCTAAGAAAAGTTGAAGGGACGCAAATGCGATTTGTTCCAGTTTTAGTCGCCATAATTGTGGCGCTTGTTCTATATGGCATCGTTGTAGAGCGGGAGCGCCTGCAAGACTTCGCCCAAGACGTTCTGCCACCTGCTTTAACTGGCAGCGATCAGGCGGATGTTGACGCGACAGCCGAAGTCGAAGCGACAGATACCGCCCCTGAAGCACCGGTTGCAGAATTGCCTGCAGGCACGGTCCGGGTGATCGCACTGAAATCCGTCGCAACCGAAATTGACAGCGCCATTACACTGCGCGGCGAAACAGAAGCTGCACGTCAGGTTAATGTGCAGAGCGAGACAACTGGTACAGTGATTTCAGAGCCTTTGCGCCGTGGCGCCTTTGTCCAAGCCGGACAAGCCTTGTGCGAATTGGATCCGGGCACGCGCCCTGCGGCACTGGCCGAGGCCAAAGCCCGGCTGGCCGAAGCCATGGCCCGCCGGCCTGAAGTTGAAGCGCGTATTCCCGAAGCAGAGGCCCGCGTTGCCGAAGCGCGCGCCTTATTGGCCGAAGCACAAATCAATGCCAACGCCGCTGACAAACTCAGCGCTGACGGGTTTGCATCAGAGTCCCGCGTGAAAGCAACATTTGCCGGTCTCCGCTCTGCCGAAGCCAGAGTCAGCAGCGCCGAAGCCGGTTTGAAATCGGCCAGCTCTGGAACCGATAGTTTGCAAGCCTCAATCGAAAGCGCGCAGGCCGCTGTTGAACGGGCCGAAACCGAATTGAACCGCCTGACCATCACCGCGCCCTTTGCCGGGCTGTTGGAAACCGATACTGCCGAACTGGGCGCTTTGCTGTCGGCCAGCGCGCCATCGGGCGCGCATTGTGCAACGGTGATCCAACTCGATCCGATCAAATTGGTGGGGTACGTGCCCGAAACAGCCGTATCTCGGATCGAAGTCGGCGCTCTTGGCGGGGCCCGCCTGAGTGATGGTAGCAATGTCCGCGGACGCGTAACGTTTCTGTCGCGCAGTGCGGACCCGGCGACGCGCACGTTCCGTGTCGAAATCGCGGTTCCGAATGGCGACCTAAAGATTCGTGACGGACAAACCGCTGAAATTGCGATAGAGTCTGATGGTGTCCGGGCGCATCTGCTGCCGGCGTCGGCGCTGACATTGTCGGACGAAGGCGTTTTGGGTGTGCGTACTATTGCGCCAGACGACACCGCTTTGTTCAAAAAAGTCACTTTGATGCGCGACACACGTGAAGGCGTATGGGTCGCTGGCTTGCCCGAAGAGGAAACGATTATCATTGTCGGGCAAGAGTTCGTGACAGATGGCGTATCTGTGGCACCAAGTTTCGAGGACGTCATACAATGACTGGAATCGTAGACTGGGCCTCTGAACGGGCCCGAATGGTTTTAGCGTTTATCGTTCTGTCACTTGCTGTCGGAACGGTTGCTTATTTCGGCCTGCCCAAAGAGGGTGAGCCGGATATCGAAATCCCGGCACTGTTTGTATCCGTTCCGTTCAACGGCATCTCTGCGGCGGACAGTGAAACGCTGTTGGTCAAGCCAATGGAAGCGGAGCTGGCCGATCTGGACGGACTGGACCGGATGTCCTCTACCGCCGCCGAAGGCTATGCCGGTGTGGCGCTAGAATTTGAATTCGGCTGGGACAAAACCAAGGTCATCGCCGACGTTCGCGACGCGATGAGCAAGGCAGAAGGCAAGTTTCCCGCCGGTGCCGATCAATATTCGATCAATGAAATCAACTTCTCGCTCTTTCCGATCATTATTGTGAACCTGACCGGTCCCGTACCGGAACGCACCATGGCGCGAGTGGCAAAAGACCTGCAGGACAAACTGGAAGGTCTGGATGCCGTTCTGGAAGCCGGGATTGCCGGCAACCGGGACGAGATGCTGGAAGTCGTGATCGACCCACTGCGTCTGGAATCCTACAATGTGTCGGCAGGTGAGCTGATCAGCGTTGTGCAAAACAACAACCAATTGATCGCTGCGGGTGAGGTAAACACCGAACAAGGCAGCTTCAGTGTCAAGATTCCGGCCAGTTTTCATGATGCGCGGGATGTGTACAATCTGCCGGTCAAGACCAATGGCAACCGCGTTGTCACGCTGGGCGATCTGGCGACAATCAACCTGACATTCGAAGACAGGACAGGCACCGCGCGCTTTAACGGCGAGGCGACCTTTGCGTTGCAAGTGGTCAAACGCAAAGGGTTCAACCTGATCGACACTGCCGAATTGGTCAAAGATACGGTTGCCGAAGCCCAAGCTGAATGGCCCCCTGAATTGCAGGCCTCTGTCCAGATGGGCACCTCAAACGACCAGTCGCGCACAGTGGATTCCATGGTGCGTCAGCTGGAAGGATCGGTTCTGACAGCAATTGCACTGGTGATGATCGTTGTTCTGTCATCGCTGGGAACACGCGCTGCCTTGCTGGTTGGTTTTGCCATCCCAACGTCATTTCTGTTGTGCTTTGCTTTCTTGGCCGTGATGGGCATCAGCATTTCCAACATCGTCATGTTCGGCTTGATTTTGGCCGTGGGCATGTTGGTGGATGGGGCCATCGTCGTGGTCGAATACGCAGACAAGCGGATCGAAGAGGGCTCTGGCCCTATGCAGGCCTATGTCGAGGCCGCCAAGCGCATGTTCTGGCCGGTTGTCAGCTCTACCGCGACAACGCTGTGCGCCTTCCTGCCAATGCTGTTCTGGCCCGGTGTTCCGGGCGAATTCATGGGCATGTTGCCTGTTACCCTGATCTTCGTTTTGTCCGCCTCCTTGGTTGTGGCGCTGGTGTATCTTCCTGTCATGGGCGGTGTGTCTGGCCGGTTTTCCCGCGCCCTGAACGTGATCAGCGCCTCTTTGAAGCGCAAAATGCCTTGGATCGTGCGCGGCATCATGGTGCCAATCGCGCTGGCCGGTGTGTTTATCGGCGGGTTGATCCTGTTGAATGCGTCACTTCTGGCACCACCCGGTGCGGCAAACGTTTCGATCAGCGTATTCGGCGCTGCCTTGTTTTTGGTGTCGGCCGTGGTTGCGTCGATCACCTTTGACGCGCTGAAGTTCAAGCGCCGCAAAAAGCGGATCAAAGCAGGATACCAACGGTCTTTCTTTGGAACCGTTATCCACCTGCTTGCAGGCAATCCTGTTATGCCATTGGTGGTTATCGGGGCTGTGGTTTACCTGGTGATCAAAGTCTTCCTCTACTTTGGTGAAAACAACAACGGTGTGGAATTCTTTGTCGCGACAGAGCCGGAACAGGCCATTGTTTATGTCCGGGCACGCGGCAACCTGTCGTTAGACGAAAAAGACGCACTGGTCCGTCGTGCAGAAAAAATTGTACTGGACCACCCCGGCGTCCAGAATGCCTTTGCCTTCTCAGGCGATGGCGGATTGGGCAGCAACACCGGCGGCGCGCAACCACCCAAGGACACGATTGGTCAGATTCAGCTGGAAACCATTCCCTGGGAAGACCGCACGGATCGCCCGGAACTGGACGGGGATCTGGTTCTTGCCCAACTGACGGAACAGTTGAAAACCATCCCCGGTGTGGAAACAGATATTCTGAACCTGGCCATGGGGCCTGCCAATGGCAAACCCGTGCACCTGCGGCTGAAGGGCGACAACTGGCAAGACCTGCTGGATGCGGCCACGATCGCACGTGACAAGTTTGACGCCACTGCAGGGTTGAAACTGATCGAAGACACGCGCCCCCTGCCCGGCATCGACTGGCAGATCAATGTAGACGTGGAAAAAGCCGGTCGTTACGGCGCGGATGTCGCAACCGTTGGTGCAATGGTTCAGCTTGTGACACGCGGTATTCTGCTGGACACATACACGCCAGAAGGTGCGGATGAGGAAAGCGAAATCCGCGTTCGCCTGCCAGAGCAATACCGGGTACTGTCCACGCTCGATACGCTCAAGGTACGCACCATGGATGGGTTGGTGCCCCTGTCCAACTTCATCACACGCGAACCCGTCGCCAAACTGGCCGAGATCAACCGCGTTGACCAAAAGCGTTACTTCGATGTCAAAGCTGATATCAACTCTGGTCTGGTGAAATTCGTTTCCAAGCAAGATGACACCGATCAGTCGCTTGCTATCGGCCATGTTGAGACAGAAGAAAAAGACGGAACTTTCCTTTTCAACGGCACGGCATATTCCGTAACCCCTGCCGATCTGGAAATGTTGCAAACTGCCGCCGACGAAGACGCGCTGCGTGTTGTAGCACTGACCGCGGATGAACGGATCAAGACCCTGACCAGTTGGCTGGAAACAGATGTCTTGCCCGCCGGGATCGCTTGGGAATGGACCGGTGATCAGGAAGATCAGGCAGAAAGCCAGGCATTCCTTGGCAAAGCCTTTATCGGCGCATTGGGCTTGATGTTCATTATCTTGCTGGCTCAGTTCAACAGTTTCTACAACTCGGCCCTGGTTTTGCTGGCTGTGATCTTGTCGACCACCGGTGTTCTGATCGGGATGCTGGTGATGGGTCAAACCTTCTCGATCATTATGACCGGAACAGGCATCGTGGCTCTGGCGGGGATCGTGGTGAACAACAACATTGTTCTGATCGACACCTATCAGGAATACAGCCGGTACATGCCCCGGATCGAAGCGATCGTGCGCACAGCCGAAGACCGCATTCGTCCGGTGCTGCTGACCACCATCACCACCATCGCGGGCCTTGCGCCGATGATGTTTGGCCTTAGCCTTGATTTCTTTGGCGGCGGCTATTCCATCGACAGCCCAACGTCGCTGTGGTGGAAGCAGTTGGCAACCGCTGTTGTCTTTGGTCTGGCCATCGCAACGGTTCTGACACTGGTGTTCACACCTTCGCTGCTGGCGCTGCGTGTATGGTTGGTAACCTATGTAAAATGGGCCTCTCGCGGCTTTGCGGCCATGTCGATGGGCAAAGCCAGCGCCGCAGCACAGGACTGGGCATTGCAAAGAACCGCACGCCGCCTGAAGCAACCGGAAATCCTGTGGGAAGATGAAACCCCACCGGCAGAGACGCCCACAATGCCATTGCGCGCCGCGGAATAGCCGCAGCGCGCACGCCAGACAGAACGTTCAGAAAAAATCAGCCGCGCGATGGAGTGTCATCGCGCGGCTGGGTTTAGCCAGATCACAATTGGGGCCTTGGGCACCGCGTTACAGGTAATCTGCGCGTTGCAGGCCGTATTTCGCCATCTTCTCGTTCAGCGTCCGGCGCGGCAGGCACAGCTCTTCCATCACAGCGGCGATGGAGCCCTTGTGGCGCCGCATCGTGTTGTCGATCAATGTGCGCTCAAACGCCTCGACATATTCTTTCAGCGGCTTGCCCTCGGTGGTCATTACCGGCTGCATTTCTTCGTGATCACTCATCAGCAGCGAGGCAATCGTGCCCTGCCCCCGTCGCGATTGCAGCACGGCCCGTTCTGCCAAATTGATGAGCTGACGCACATTGCCGGGCCAAGGTGCCTGCAGCAATTGCGCCGCTTCCTGTGCGCTGACCTTCGGGGCTTCACAGCCGTATTCCTCGGCAAACTGTTCTGACAACTGCGAAAACAGCGTCAGGATATCTTCGCCACGTGCCCGCAGGGGCGGTGCGGTGATCCGCATGCCGGAAAGACGGTAATACAGATCAGATCGCAGCGCCGTTTCGCAGGTGCGCCCCTCGTCCTGAAGGTTACAGATGCCAATGATCCGCGTTTCCGGCGGGTTGCCCTGTTCGTTCAGCAGATTCAACAACCGGCCCTGCGCCGTGTCCGACAAGGCCTCGATATCTTCCAACACCAGCGTACCACCGCGTGCAGCTTCAAAGGCAGGCAGCTGGGATTCTTCTGGCATCATCGGCCCAAACAGCCGCCGCACCAACGCGTCTTCATCCAAGGCAGAGCAGCTGACCAAGACAAACTTCTTGCCTGCCCGTGCCCCCACCGCATGCAGCGCATGCGCGATCAGGGTCTTGCCGGTGCCGGTTTCCCCGTCGATCAGCACGTGCCCATCGGCCTGGCCCAGATCAAGGATATCCTCGCGCAAGCGCGTCACCACCGGGCTTTGACCGATCAGCTTGTTCATGATCTGGCCGCCATCGGACAGCTCTCGCCGCAGGGCACGGTTGTCCAGCGTCAGCCGACGCTGCGATGTGGCCTTCTTGGCCAGCTCGGTCATCTTGTCGGGGTTGAACGGTTTTTCCAGAAAATCATACGCACCAACACGCATCGCTTCCACGGCGATCGGCACATCACCATGACCGGTGATCATAATCACCGGCAGGGAACTGTCCGCACCCATCAGCTTTTTCAAAAGCTGTATCCCATCCATGCCCGGCATCTTGATATCGGTGATGACGATACCCGGATAATCCGGCCCAAGGGCCCCCAGCGCCTCTTCGCCGCTGGCATACGTTTCAGTGTCATACCCAGATAAGGCCAACCATTGGCTTATGGACTGGCGCATGTCCTTTTCATCATCAACAATGGCGATCTTCATCGCTTTCGACATGGGTCTACTCCGCGGCTTTCTGTGGTTCTTCGTTCAATATAGGCAGCTGTATTTCAAATACCGCGCCCTCGTCCTTTGCGTTACGTGCGGTCAATCGCCCGCCAAGATCGCTGACAATCCCGGAAGAGATGGCCAGCCCCAAACCAACACCATCCCCCGGTGCTTTGGTGGTGTAAAATGGCTCAAACAACTCATCCAGATCCTCGATCCCCTCGCCATTGTCGTGAACAGACAGGGTGACCGTCTCGCCACTGGCCAGGATCAGTTCGATCTGCGGGTTTTCAACGGATTGCGTCGCATCCAATGCGTTGCGCAACAGGTTAACCAGAACCTGCTCCAAACGCATCCGATCGCCCATGATATAGACAGGATCGTCCGGCAATACGCGCACAATACGCACATGCCGCGTTTTCAACTGCGGTTCCATCATCGACAACGCCGAGGCTAAAGCATCCCCAACATTGACCGGCGAGAAACTCTCTTGCCCTGTCCGCGCATAGGACTTCAGCTGACGGGTGATCGCACCCATGCGCTCAATCAAGTCATCAATTCTGTGGAAGGCGGCCAGCGCCTCTGTCGGGCGATTGCGCCGCAACAACAGACGCGCGCCCGCCAAATAGGTTTTCATTGCTGCCAAAGGTTGGTTCAACTCATGACTGACCGCCGCAGACATTTCGCCCAATGCGGCCAATTTAGAGCTTTGCGCCAATGTCTGTTCGGCCACGGCCAAGGTCTGCTGCACCCGTTCACGTTCGGTAATTTCGCGCTGCAACCGGGCATTCAAGCCGCGCAACTCTTCAGATTCGCGCTGAAACAGTGCCATTCGCACAGCCGACTTGCGCGATAACAGGTAAAACAGCAGCGACGCCAGCATGGCAAAACCCATGATCTCCATCGCCAGAACGGTGTTCACCCGCTCGCGCACATTCTCATAGGTTGTAAAGCTGACGATGCGCCATCCTCGGAACGGCACACGGCTTTCGGTGCGCATCACTGCCTCACCCTGAAAATACGCATCCGCCGCAGGCACCGCCCAGTCCGAGGTCAACTGCACAGCACGGGCAATGGCATTTTCCGCTGGCTCACGTTCCAACGCCTGTTCTTCTGACAATCTGCGCCAACGCGGTTCTGTCGCCAAAACGATCTGCCCTTCGCTGTTGCTGACCAGAACCGCATCAGAAATGCCCGCCCAAGCGCGCTCAAACTTCTGAAGGTCCGTCTCTACAACGATCACACCGATAACGGTGTTCTGGCTTTCAATCTGGCGGGAATAGGTAAACTGAAACCCGTTTGTTTCCAACGGTGTAGCATTGAAAACCGTCACGTTGGATTGCACAGCTTCGGAAAAATAGGGCTGCTGTCGATGCGCCTGCCCCAAGCGAGTGCGGTCCGTTGCGGCCACAACCCGACCATCCGTATCCAGCAACATCAATGACGCCGCGCCAATTTCATCAACAAATGAAATCAACCGCTGCGAACTCTGGCTGAAATCGCCCGAATTCAACGCACCGATCAACGACGCATCCCGCGCCAGCAATTGCGGGACAATGGAATTCCGGCGCAGCTCTGAAACCAAGTTGCCTGAATACAGCGCCAATCGCAGTTCGGCCCGATTGCGCGTGGTTTCGGCAAAACGGTCCGTCAAAAGACGGTTTGTGAACCACAACGTGGCCAGTGCAATGGCGGCCAGAAAGACAAGGAAAAGCCGAACGCGCAGGCTAAATGGGCCCACCCGTCGTTCTTCCATCCTGTCTGAAACAATAAACGCCATAGCGCGCACAGTACGATGCGGCCACGACCCTCTCAAGTCACGCTTGCATTAAGGCATCGGTCAAATGAGCGAAAAGACGCGCACCTTCCGTGCTACCATGGCCGATATCCGCCGCCCGCTCAGGGTGTGGCATCATCCCCAGCACCCGTCGGTTCGTCGATAAAATACCCGCGATATCCAGCGCAGACCCGTTCGGGTTGTCTTCATAGGTAAACGCAATCCGGTCTTCATCCTGCAATTGCGCCAAAACTTCGGGCGCCGCTGTGTAATTGCCATCATGGTGCGCAATCGGAACCCCGATCACATCACCGACGCTGTAGCCTTGGGTGAACACACTCTCGGTCGTTTGAACCTTCAGGGGCGCCGTCTTACACACAAACTTCAGCCCGGCATTGCGCATCAGCGCGCCCGGCAAAACATGTGTTTCCGTCAGCACCTGAAAGCCGTTGCAAATGCCCAACGCATAACCGCCGCGGTCTGTATGCGCCTTGACCGACTGACAGATCGGCGATTTTGCAGCGATCGCGCCACAGCGCAGATAGTCACCAAAGGAAAAGCCGCCCGGAATGCCGACAATGTCGATCCCTGCGGGCAGCTCTGTATCCTTGTGCCAAACCATTTGCACATCGCATCCCGCGTTTTCAAAAGCGGTGGCCAAATCCCGATCACAGTTTGAACCGGGGAAAACGATGACAGCAGCGCGCATGGGCATGTTCCTTCAGGCGGTAAAATCGGTGATCACGGCCACCCCCGGCGGTGTTGGCCCGTTAAAGGCAGCCAGCTCAGCTCCGGTAAGCGACAACGGGATTTCCCGCGCGATCAAGGGCGACATATCCACCACGCCACGGGTGATCAAGCCCAGAAGGCTGGGATAACGCCAGCTGGGCATGCCCCGTGTGCCATAAAGCGCCAGATTGCCCTGATATACGGCCGACATATTGATGTTCATTGTCGATGTATGGCCCACAGGCATACCCACCTGCACGTGCCGGCCCAGCGGGCGCAAACACTCCAGCGACGGTTTCACCGTGGCTTCGATTCCCAACGCCTCAACACTGACATGCGCGCCGCCCTGTGTCAGATCCTTGATCTGCTCAGCCACACCACCGGCAGACGCGTTGATCGCGGCATCTGCGCCAAGGCTCAACGCATGGTCCAGCTTTTCCTGCACCACGTCCACCACGATCACATTCGCCCCCAGCGCCTTGCCCAACAGCATCGCCGACAGACCAACCCCCCCGGTGCCATGAACCGCCAGCCATTCTCCGGCTTTCAGGTCCGCACGCCCGGTCAAAGCATGCCAACTGGTCGTAACGCGGCAGCCAAGTCCGGCCGCCACCGTGGGCGACAATGTCTCTGGCAACCGTGTCAGGTTGTGGTCAAAAGGCACCGCCACGTATTCAGCAAAGGCCCCCGGTTCAATGAATCCCGGCAAGCGCTGATTGGGACAGGTGTTCTGATGACCGGATTGGCAGTTGGGACAAGACCCGCACGCCAGAATGAACGGCGCCACCAGCACATCCCCCACCACCCAGTTGGATCGTGGGCCCGCCTCGACAACTTCGCCGCAATACTCGTGACCACCAATCTGACCGGGTTTCACCCGCGGGTGTTCGCCTGTCCAACCATGCCAATCCGAACGGCACACACCACAGGCCAACACTTTCAACACCACACCGTCTTCGGGGCATTGTGGAAACGCCACATCCTCGATTGACAAGTCCTTGTTGTACTCCCGCAAAACCGCTGCGCGCATATGCTCTCCTCCCCGAGATCACGTTTGGTAGAAACTGTCGCGCGTCCAATCGTTCGACGTCAAGCTCTCTCACCCAATCTTAGGAGGTGACGGTGGGTCCTGCGGCAGGGCAACCGGGTCAGGTGGCTCTGGCGGGCCGGCCCAGGTCACCATATCGTACAGCGCCTGCGGGCTCATACGCTGCGCATTGGCCATGCCCAGCGCTGCGGCACAAATTTCAGAACAAAACCACTTCGCCGCATCATGTCGCGATAAGGCAAAGATTTGGCTCAATAAAATGCCCAAATAGTCATAGCGCGCACCAATCCGATCCCGGATATACGCCGCCACCGGTTCGGGGTCCGCGGACAATGTCACCAGGTCCCAGCTTTCAGGCTTTAAAGTGATGCGCTTCTCACGCACCCCGCCATCGCGACCAGAAGAGGACAAACACACAAAAGACGCCCCTAATTCGGCGCGCCCCTCAATCAGCTCAACATGGCTATAGCCGGACCGTGTGGCAAACCGGATCAACATATCCTGCACCCGATACCACCAGGTGGACCCACGCCCTTTGTAAAATGCCAGTGTGATCATCGCACCCGCCCCATCGTCCATAAGGGTTTTAGCGCGTCACAGCTGTATCCGATAGCCCCGATTCAACCTCAACCCGCCGGCCCCAACAGGCGCATCGCGGGGGCATATGTACCGCCCCCGGAAACCGTTACGACAATTCGATGTCGTAACGCTCAATCACAGTGTTGGCGAGCAGCTTTTCGCACATATCGCGCACGGTGTCTTCGCTGGTGCCATCGGCCAAATCCAACTCAATCACCTTGCCTTGCCGCACCCCTTCAACCCCGTCAAAGCCCAGCGTGCCAAGCGCATGGCGCACAGCTTCACCTTGTGGGTCCAGCACCCCGTTCTTCAGCATCACGTGCACACGTGCTTTCATCGCGCCCTCTTTGTACTTCTTCTTTTTAAAAATACGCCAATCCGCCCCCCAACACAGGGGGGCGACGGTTCAGTTGATCAGCGTGGGTTTGGATATATTCGTCGGCGCCTGTGGCAAAACACCCAAACGGCGCGCCACCTCGGTATAGGCATCCGTCAAATTGCCCAGATCACGGCGGAACACATCCTTGTCCAGCTTTTGACCGGTCTCGATATCCCACAGGCGGCAGCTGTCAGGGCTGATCTCATCCGCAACGATCAAGCGTTGGAAATCCCCCTCAAAGACCCGGCCAATCTCAATTTTGAAATCCACCAGTCGAATGCCAACACCAAACATCAGGCCGGACATAAAATCGTTGACCCGCAGCGCGAGGCTCAGAATATCGTCCATGTCCTGCTGGCTGGCCCAGCCAAAGGCGGCAATATGCTCATCAGTGACCAGCGGATCGCCCAGCTTGTCGTCTTTGTAGCAATATTCGACAACCGGACGTGACAGCGGTGTGCCCTCTTCGATTCCCAAACGTTTTGACATTGACCCAGCCGCGAAGTTGCGCACGATCACTTCCAGCGGCACAATCTCGCAAGCGCGCACCAGTTGCTCGCGCATATTCAGACGACGGATGAAATGCGTTGGCACCCCAACAGTATTCAGGCCGGACATGAAAAATTCCGACAACCTGTTGTTTAGCGCGCCTTTTCCATCCACCACGTCTTTTTTCTCGGCATTGAACGCCGTGGCGTCATCCTTGAAATACTGGATCAAAGTACCGGGTTCCGGGCCTTCATACAGAATCTTAGCCTTGCCTTCGTAAATCTTCTTACCGCGTGCCATCGGGTCGCTTTCGTGAATGGGGGGCGGATCGCGTGAGTCCGCAATGCTTGGGTCTCATAGTGCATGGGCGGCATTGTCGCAAGCAGACGCCGGGGCCTTGCGAAAACCCGCGTCTCAGGCCATACCATTATCAAATGACACTGTCCTGAGGGATCTTGAACATGACCACCTTCGACGACCGCGAAAGCGCGTTTGAGAACAAATACGCCCATGACGAAGAGATGAAGTTCAAGGCCGAGGCACGCTGTAACAAGCTGCTGGGTCTGTGGGCTGCTGAAATGCTGGGAAAAACTGGCGATGACGCAAACGCTTACGCGTTGGAAGTCATCAAATCCGATTTCGAGGAAGCGGGTCACGAAGATGTCGTGCGCAAGGTTTCTGCCGATCTGGCTGACAAGTCCAGCGCCGACGAAATCCGTGCCAAGCGCGCGGTTCTTTTGATCGAAGCCAAGCAACAAGTGATGAACGAAGTCTGATTTTCAGGCATCCTTTTCGTCTTTGCGCTGCTTCTGGCGCCAATTGACAAAAAAAACGCGGGCCAATCGGTCCGCGTTTTTTACTTTATGCGGCGCAATTTCTGTCGCCCTGCTCCTAAGCATCCGGCAAGATGGATTTCCCCCGCACATTAACTTGGTGGAAGGGCAAAACGCTTAGCGTGCCCGGCACGAGTCAGTGCCGGGATCGCGCCTTTGCCAAACCTCTCTATTTTACCGCGGTCCCCCCGCGGGCTGTCTCGGCTGGGCATCGGTTTTGCCCTTGCAGCGTTGTGTCTTTGGCTGGTTCTGGTGCAGTTTCAGCATGTGACCGCCGCGGCCGTGACAGAGGCAATGGGGCAAGTACCGCTTTTGAACTGGGGCGCCGCCCTCGCCGCGACGACGGCCAGTTACGCTGCGATTGCCCGTTACGACGTCATTGCCCATCGCCACCTTCGCACTGGCGTCCCAACCGACTGTGCCGCACGGTCTGGCGCGGTTGCCGTGGCATTGACCCAAAGCATCGGTTTCGGTTTGGCCACAGGAACAGCCGCACGGTGGCGCCTTTTGCCCGGATTAGGTCTTGCACGAACTACGCAAGTGACCATGACCGTCAGCCTGACATTCATGACCGCCCTTTCGGCCTTAATTTTACTCTTCAACCCTCTGAATAATATACTGCTTTCAGCATTCGGCCTCATCGCACTCTTGGCCGTCGGATTGGTACTGACACGCAATGATAAGGTGCCATTTTTCAACTGGCACCTGACACCGCCCAGCCTGCCCGCCTGCACGGCATTCTTTCTGCTGACTTTGACGGATACAGTTTTGGCCACACTCGCGCTGTCGTTCTTGTTGCCGACTGCCAACATTGCGCCGATGACCTTGTTCTCCGCTTATCTTCTGGCACTCGGCGCTGGTTTGATCAGCGGCACTCCGGGTGGGTTGGGCCCGTTCGAACTCACTCTGGCCCTTCTGCTCCCTCAGGTGCCCGCCCAAGATTTGGGGGCTGCCTTGATCGCCTACCGTCTGGTGTACCACCTGGTGCCCCTTAGCCTTGCCCTGCCCGCGCTATTGCAACAGCACGCCCCCATCCCAAGCGCGCCCGCCAGCCCGCCCTTACCAAAGCGAGCCGATCTGCCAGAATATCAAATCGCCCAACAAAACGGTGCAATCGCGATCACAACCCCCACGGCCATGGCAGCTGCATTCCCTCTTGCGCAATCTATCGTGCTGTTTCGCGCGCCCCTGTCCGGCCCACTCGCGCCAATGTTGGTGGCCACACAGCGCCACGCGCGGCTTACCAACCGCGTCGCCTGCGCGTACAAACTGAACGCCCGCAATGCGGTGCACGCGCGCGCAATGGGATGGACAGTGCTGCCCCTGTGCAATGACGCGATTCTGAACCCAGCCCATTTCACCCTTGAAGCGCCCGAATGCCGCCAACTACGTCGCCAACTGCGCAAAGCGCGCAACGCTGGCGTAACAACGAAACGCATCACCCTGCCCGATTGGCAGGCCATGTCGCGGATCAATACAGCATGGGTTCAGACACACGGTCCCGAACATGGCCTGACCATGGGCCGTTTCGACCCCGCATATCTTAGCCACCAAACGCTGTATGGCGCCTATCGCGGCTCACAACTGATCGCTTTCCTGACGGTCTTACCCCACCGCGATCAACCTATCGTTGATCTGATGCGTAGCTTACCCAGTCATCCGCCGGGAACCATGCAGGCGTTGATTCTACACGCACTGTCCGATGCGCGGTCTGCGGGCGCCACCTTGAACCTGGCCGCCACACCTGCCGCTTGGTTGAACAGACGATCCAAATCGCGCAGCGGTTTGATCCGGTTCAAAGCCAGCTTCGCCCCAACATGGCAGCCGCTCTACATCGCCGCCCCCAACCCGATGGCTCTTTGTTTGGCTGCATGGGACATCTGGCGCACCCTGCGCAGACCACCTCAGATGACCCAACCTCAGCATGATGATGAAGATTATGCGTTTGATTCATTGTTGTGCCCATGCGAAATGGAGCAGCAATCACATGTGACACAAACGGGATACCCCGATGACCAATCTTCTAAGCCAGCTCTTGGAAACACGCGACTGGCTGATGGCCGATGGCGCCACTGGGACCAACCTATTCAACATGGGTCTGGCCGCGGGCGAGGCGCCTGAACTTTGGAACGAAGACGAGCCTGACAAGATCCGCGCCCTTTACAAAGGTGCCGTTGATGCGGGCAGCGATATTTTCCTGACCAACAGCTTTGGCGGCAACAGCTCCCGCCTCAAACTGCACAATGCCGGGCATCGCGCCTTTGAACTGTCGCGCAAGGCGGCTGAACTGGGCCGCGACGTGGCCGATGCAGCAGGTCGCCCCGTTGTGGTGGCTGGCTCTGTCGGGCCCACTGGCGACATCATGCAGCCTGTTGGCAGCCTGTCCCATTCCGATGCGGTTGAGATGTTCCATGAAACGGCCGAAGGGCTGAAGGCTGGCGGTGCAGACGTGCTGTGGCTGGAAACGATCAGCGCGCCCGAAGAATTTCTTGCCGCTGCAGAGGCCTTTGCCAAGGCCGATATGCCTTGGTGTGGCACGATGAGCTTTGACACCGCGGGCCGTACCATGATGGGCGTCACTTCGGCAGATTTCATCAATTTGATCAAAGACATCCCAAACCAACCCGTTGCGGTTGGGGCCAATTGCGGTGTCGGCGCATCCGACCTGTTGCGCACCGTTCTGGGCTTCTCGGCCCAAGGGTTTGACATTCCGCTGATCGCCAAGGGCAACGCCGGAATCCCGCGCTACGAAGAAGGTCATATCCACTATAACGGCACGCCCGAATTGATGGCCGAATACGCCCTTCTGGCCCGCGCGGCGGGTGCCACCATCATCGGCGGGTGCTGCGGCACCATGCCTGAGCACTTGACCGCCATGCACAAGGCGCTGGAAACCCGCACACCGGGTCCACGTCCGACGCTGGAACAGATCGCCGAAGCAATGGGCGGGTTCAGCTCTGAAAGCGATGGCACCGGCCCCGCGACAGGCCCCCAACGCGAACGCCGCGGACGCCGCCGGTCCTAAAACCAGCTTCGTCGCCAGAACCAACCGCCGGCCCCACCACAGGTGGGGGCGGCAAATACAGCGCGCGACGCCTTTGGCGGCGCGCTCCTTCCTGCAAACCAAATTGCCTTGGACCCTTAACGCAACTGAAACCCCGATGACCCAGCAACACGGCTCACAACAGGCTCAATTGATCCCCTGCCCTTGGCGGCGGTTCAAAGCGATCCGTGCGCAACGGCGGTGCGGGTTTGTCCAGCCCCAGACGGCGGCTGGCAAGGGCAAAGCGTTGACCGATCATCTGGGCATAGTGGCCCTCACCGCGCATCCGGCGGCCCCATTGCGCGTCATAGACCTTGCCGCCATGCATCTCACGCAGACGCGCCATGATATGATCCGCCTGCCCCGGCACATGCGTTTGCAGCCACTGCTGCCACAGTGGCGCGACTTCCAGCGGCAAGCGCAACATGATCCAGCTGGCAACATCGGCACCGGCGTCGGCCCCGGCGGCCAAAATCGATTCAAGCTCCGGATCCGTCAGTACCGGCACCACGGGCGACGCCATCAGCCGCACCGGAATACCGGCCTGGGTCAAACGGCTGATTGTTTTCAGCCGTCGCTTCGGCGCGGGCGCACGCGGTTCCATCTTGCGGGCCAGATCACGGTCCAGCGTGGTGACAGAAATCCCCACACGCACCAAACCGCGTTCCGCCATCGGCGCCAGGATATCCAGATCACGTTCGATCCCCGCCCCTTTGGTGACAATGGCCACCGGATGTTGAAACGCCTCCAGCACCTTCAGAACAGCGCGCATCACACCCTGCCCTTGTTCGATCGGCTGGTACGGGTCAGTGTTGGTGCCAATGGCCAAGGGCGCCGGAACGTAGCGCTTCGCACGCAACTCCCGCTCCAACACCTCGGCAATGCCCGGTCGGGCAATCAGCTTGGTCTCAAAATCCAGACCCGGCGACAAGTTCAGATACGCATGTGTCGGCCGCGCAAAGCAGTAGATGCAACCATGTTCGCACCCGCGATACGGGTTCAACGACCGGTCAAACGGCAAGTCGGGGGATCGCACATAGCTGATCGCACTGCGCGGCGTTTCCTGCCGCACTTCGGTGCGTTCCACCTGCCGCTCTTCGGGAATATCCCATCCATCCCAGGCGTCCGCATAGCTGAAACGCTCAAACCGGCCGGTGTCACGGCTGACAGCGCCGCGTCCCGGACGGTTCTCTGGCAAGATAAAGCGGCTGGGTTTGGACATGCCGCGAAAATAGAACTAAACGAGAACATTGACAAGCTGTCTGCGCCTGTTCTGTACGAAACCGATGCAATTGGTCGCTGGATGCCGGATGCGTGTCGCAATAGACCAATTGAAATCTTGAAAAACCACTCTTTAGTCAAAATCATAAGCGACGGTGCCGCAGGGCGGCCCGAGGAAAAGGAAACTGAACATGTCTGACGAAGAAGACGACATCATCCTGTCGGAACTGGACAACGAAGAACTTGTTCAACAGATGTTCGACGATCTGTATGACGGCATGCGCGAAGAGATCGAAGAAGGTGTGAACATCCTTCTGGAACGTGGCTGGGCCCCGTACAAGGTGCTGACCGAAGCGCTGGTAGGCGGGATGAAAATTGTCGGTGACGATTTCCGCGACGGTATTCTGTTCGTACCCGAAGTGTTGTTGGCGGCCAATGCCATGAAGGGCGGGATGTTCATCCTCAAACCACTTCTGGCTGAAACCGGCGCACCACGCATGGGCAAGATGGTCATTGGCACGGTCAAAGGCGATATCCACGATATTGGCAAAAACCTTGTGGCGATGATGATGGAAGGTGCCGGATTTGAAATCGTCGATCTGGGCATCAACAACCCGGTCGAAGACTACATCGACACCGCCCAGAAAGAAGGCGCTGACATCATCGGCATGTCCGCCCTGCTGACCACAACAATGCCCTACATGAAAGTTGTGATCGACACCTTGGTGGAAAAAGGCCTGCGCGATGACTATATCGTTCTTGTCGGTGGCGCACCGCTGAATGAAGAATTCGGCAAAGCCATTGGCGCCGATGCGTATTGTCGTGATGCCGCCGTTGCGGTGGAAACAGCCAAGACATTCATGTCTCGCAAGCACAATCAAGCGCCTGCTGTCTGAATTTCCGGCGGTTTGCGGCCAAGAAAGCGGCCTCGGGCAACCGAGGCCTTTTCAGACCGACTGGGATGCGCCATACTACCTACGGTAATAGGAGCTGCCTGATGCCTGTCACAACTTTCGTCACGCTGATTCTTTCAGTATTGGCCGCCGCGGCCATCACCGTTTTCGCAATTGCTGAATGGGGCGTGCTGACTGTGCTACCCGTTTTAATGGCGATTGCGCTGGTTGCCCGCTGGGCCATGTCACGCGTGACGCTGGATGACCTTCCTTCCTGACGATCAAACCCTGACAGATGATGGTGGGCAATTCGGCGATGCCGGGCGCGTGCTGCTGGTGGCCTGTGGGGCTTTGGCACGTGAAATCCTGGCATTGAAAGCCGCAAACCGCTGGGACCATCTGGATTTGGCCTGCCTGCCGGCCATTCTGCACAATCACCCCGAAAAAATAACCGATGCCGTTCGCAGCCTGGTGACAGCGCGGCGGGCTGAATATGACGCCGTCTATGTGGTCTACGCAGATTGCGGCACGGGCGGTTTGCTGCAAGCAGCCTGTGCGGAAATGGGGGTCGAGATGGTACCGGGCCCGCATTGTTATGCCTTTTTCGAAGGAAATGACGCCTTTGCCGAAAGAGGCGAAATGACAGCGTTTTATCTGACCGATTTTCTGGTCCGGCAGTTTGATGCCTTTGTGTGGAAACCGCTGGGTTTGGACCGTCATCCGCAACTGCGCGACATGTATTTCGCCCATTACGAAACCTTGGTCTATCAGGCCCAAACAGATGATCCGGCTTTGACCGCCAAAGCGAAAGACTGCGCTGCCCGGCTGGGACTGGCGTTTGAGCACCGAAAAACCGGTTATGGCGACCTGGAAACCAGTTTGCGCCAGTGGGCCAACCAAACGGTTGCGCCATCCACCCAATGAAACACGGAATCACTGTTGGCGTTTGCCGGGCGTTTGGGCAAAGCAACGATGGATAAAGCTGGAGGGGCGGGTGTGGGAGCTTCGCAAAACTCCCACTAACCGATATCGGCTAAGTCATTGGTACCCAAGGCCGGACTCGAACCGGCACGCCCGTTAGGGCGGGGGATTTTGAATCCCCTGCGTCTACCATTCCGCCACTTGGGCCTCGTCCGGAGTGGATAACGGGGACGCGCGGCGACGTCCAGAAGGAAAATGACATCGCAATTCAACTTGGTATATTTTTTGTGCGCCGACAGGGTTTTTTCGATAGCTCAACATCAATCTCGCCAAAGACTTGCTATTGAGCCTGACCTCTGCGACCCCATATCAGTACTATGCTAAAAATTGCTCCTATCCTTATGGCGGTTGTATACGCCCTGGTCATGTACCGGTTTTCGGTCTGGCGAACGGCGAAAACGCTGGATGCCAATTCGACCTTGTTGGCCGATGCCCCGCTGAACCGTTTGACACGGACTATGGCGCAGGCGTTGGATCTGCCCAAGATTCCGGTCCACATCTATGAGATCGAAGCAATCAACGGGCTGGCTGCCCCGGATGGGCGCATTTTTTTGACGCGCGGGTTTTACAACCGCTACTTGGCGGGCGATGTCTCTGCCGAAGAAATGGCCAGTGTCATCGCGCATGAGCTGGGCCATGTTGCCCTTGGACACTCCCGCCGCCGGATGATCGACTTTTCCGGCCAAAATGCGCTGCGCACGGCATTGGCAATGGTTCTGTCGCGGTTTTTACCCGGCATCGGCGTTTGGATCGCCAATATGCTGGCCTCGATGCTGGCCGCGCGTTTGTCACGCAGCGATGAATATGAGGCAGACGCCTATGCCGCAGCCCTGTTGCACAAATCCGGCATCGGCGTTGGCGCACAGAAATCCATGTTCACCAAGCTGGACGCGCTGACCCGTCAACGGTCTGGCGTTGTTCCCGCTTGGATGATGAGTCACCCCAAAACCGAAGAACGAATCCGCGCGCTTGAGGTGTTGGAGGCCAAATGGGCCAAATAGCCCTGCCCTTTCAAAGCGGATCACGCCCATGCAGACCTATCAGACCGGTGAGAGCACCAGATGAACAGTTTTGAAGTCGGACGGTTAAGCTATCTGCTTTTGTTGGGCGCCATGCTGGTGTTTTGGCTGTTTGTCCGCGACCGCAAAAGGCTGGGCGCCAAACTTCAGGCCCTGATGGCATGGGCCCTGATCTTTATTGGCGTGATTGCAGCGGTGGGCTTGTGGGACGATATCCGCAGCACCGTTATCCCGCAGCAATCGGTTATTTCAGATACCAACACCATCATCCTGCCACGCGCGCCGGATGGGCATTACTATGTCACGCTGGACATCAACGACACGGCCATTCGCTTTGTGGTGGATACTGGCGCATCGGATATTGTGTTGACTCGGAATGACGCGCAGAGGGCCGGCATTGATCTGGATGGCTTGGCGTTCCTGTCACAAGCCAACACCGCCAACGGTGTGGTTCGTACCGCCCCAACGCGGCTGAAGACTGTCACGTTGGGTCCGGTGATGGACCAAAACGTGACCGCGCTGGTCAATTCGGGTGACATGCGCACGTCATTATTGGGCATGCGCTACCTTCAGCGGTTCGAGCGGTTGGAAATCCAAAGCGATCGAATGGTGTTGCAGCGCTGACACCGCCCAAAACTGCGGCGTCATCCTCACAATTCTGACACTGTCTTTTGCCAATGGTTGACGCGCCAAAAGGCACATGGTCTTTGGCCGCGACGCTACAGGAGCTTTGACAATGCTGCGACGCCTTTATGACTGGACCATGTCCATGTCCAATCATCCAAGGGCCCTTTGGGTGCTTGCACTGGTCAGCTTTGTGGAAAGCTCGGTTTTTCCAATTCCGCCTGACGTCTTGATGATCCCAATGATTCTGGCACGCCCCAGCCGGGCTTGGCTGATCGCGCTGGTCGCAACGGTTTCCTCGGTCCTGGGTGGCATGCTGGGCTACGCTATTGGCGCATTTTTCTACGAAAGTCTGGGCCAGCCCATTCTGGAAGCCATGGGCAAGGGCGATTCGATGGCTGAGTTCAACACCAAGTTCAACGACTTCGGTTTCTGGGCGGTGTTGGTCGCGGGGTTAACCCCGTTCCCTTACAAAGTGATCACCATCATGTCCGGTTGGACCGGCATGCCCTTTGTAACCTTTATGGCAACATCAGTTCTGGCGCGCGGGCTTCGGTTCTTTATTGTCGCCGCGCTGTTGCGCACCTTTGGCGCGCCGGTGCGTGAATTCATCGAGAAACGGTTGGGGCTGGTCTTTACCGCCTTTGTGGCCTTGTTGGTCGGCGGTTTCGTATTATTGAAGTACCTATGATGTCTTATCGCACGATTCTTATCGTTCTGGCCGCTGGCGGTTCTGCAGCGATGCTCGCCGGGGCCTTTGGGTTTCAGTATATTGGCGACCTGGCCCCCTGTAAGCTGTGCCTGTGGCAGCGCTGGCCCCATGCCGCAGCGGTCTTGATTGGCATTATGGCACTGGTGGCGCGCGGACCTGTCTTGCCCGGTCTGGGTGCCTTGGCGGCGTTGAGCACAGCGGGTGTCGGCCTTTATCACACGGGTGTTGAGCGCAATTGGTGGGAAGGTCCAACCACCTGTACCTCCACCAATGATGTGGGCGGCCTGTCGGCCGAAGACCTGATGAACCAGATCATGAATGCGCCTTTGGTGCGCTGTGATGAAGTGGCCTGGGACATGTTTGGTCTTTCGATGGCCAGCTGGAACATGATCGCGTCTTTGGGCTTTGTCGTGCTGTGGATTATGGCAGCACGCGCGTCAAAATAGGGGGCTCTGCCCCCGCCGCCTGCGGCGTCTCCCCCGAGGTATTTTTAAACAGAAGAATCACTGGCCGGAGCCTCTGGTATGGGGCGCGGTGCTCTGCTATGCGCCGGTCATGTTGAAAATAGTCGAAATGAATTATGCCGTCGAAGGCCGCCCGCTGTTTGAGGGCGCCACGGCCACCATCCCCGTTGGTCACAAAGTGGGGCTGGTCGGGCCCAATGGGGCTGGCAAAACCACGCTGTTCCGATTGATCCGGGGAGAATTGGCGCTGGAGTCCGGCTCTATTGACCTGCCCCGGCGCGCCAAAGTTGGTGGTGTGGCGCAGGAAGTGCCTTCCTCTGATGTCTCTTTGCTGGACACCGTGTTGGCCGCCGATGAAGAGCGCGCCGCTTTGCTGGCAGAAGCCGAGGTGGCCAGCGATGCCACCCGGATTGCCGAGGTGCAGACCCGGCTGGTGGATATTGACGCCTGGTCGGGTGAGGCGCGGGCGTCGTCTATCCTGAAAGGGTTGGGGTTTACGGACGCGGATCAACAGCGCCCGTGCAGCGATTTTTCGGGCGGCTGGCGGATGCGCGTGGCCTTGGCCGGGGTGCTGTTTGCCCAGCCTGATTTGCTGCTATTGGACGAACCGACCAACTATCTGGATTTGGAAGGCGCCCTGTGGCTGGAAACCTATCTGGCGCGCTACCCGCACACGGTGATCATCATCAGCCACGACCGGGGTTTGTTGAACCGGGCTGTGGGGGCGATCTTGCATTTGGAAGACCGCAAACTGACGTTTTATCAGGGGCCCTATGACCAGTTTGTGCGCCAGCGCGCCGAACGCCGTGCACAGGCCACCGCCATAGCCAAGAAGCAAGACGCCAGACGCGCCCATCTTCAGGGCTTTGTCGACCGGTTTCGCGCCAAGGCTTCGAAGGCCAAGCAGGCGCAGGCGCGTCTGAAGATGATCGAAAAGATGGATATGGTCGCCGCCCCGGAAGAGGCCGCCAAACGCGTCTTCACCTTTCCGCAGCCGGATGAGCTGTCCCCTCCGATCTTGCGCGTCGAAGACGGGGTTGTGGGCTATGACGGGCGCTCTGTTTTGCGGCGGCTGGATTTGCGCATCGACCAGGACGACCGCATCGCGCTGCTGGGGCGCAATGGGCAGGGCAAATCCACGCTGTCCAAACTGCTGGCCGGGCGACTGGAGCTGATGGAGGGCAAAATGACCTCTTCGTCCAAGCTGCGGATCGGGTATTTCGCCCAGCACCAGGTGGACGAGCTGCGCATCGACGAAACGCCCCTGGCCCATTTGGCGCGGATGCGACCAACTGAGATGCAGGGCCGCCATCGCGCGCGGCTGGCGGGCTTTGGCCTGCAACAGGCGCAGGCGGATACCATTGTGGCGCGGCTGTCAGGCGGGCAGAAAGCGCGCTTGTCACTGTTGCTGGCCACGTTGGATGCGCCGCATTTGCTGATCCTGGACGAACCGACCAACCACCTGGACATCGAAAGCCGCGAGGCGCTGGTAGAAGCGTTGATGGCCTATTCCGGGGCGGTCATTCTGGTGAGCCACGATATGCATTTGCTGTCGATGGCAGCTGATCGGCTGTGGCTGGTTTCTGATGGTTTCGTAAAGCCTTACGAGGATGACCTCGAGTCTTACCGAAAGTATTTACTGACCCAGGCAAAACCAACCGGCGGCAAGGGTGCGTCGCAAAAATCCAAAGGTGGGAAACCGGCCAAGACGGTGAACACCAATATCCCGGCACTGAGGGCAGAGGTCCGCAAGTGTGAAGAGCGGGTCGAAAAGATCACCGATATGCATGAAAAACTGGCCACCAAGCTGGCCGACACCACGCTATACGGGGATGACCGCGCGTCCGAGCTGGAAGTTTGGAACCGCAAATATGCCGAAGTCTCGGAAGGGCTGGCGCGCGCCGAGGCGATGTGGATGAAAGCATTGGAGCGGCTGGAAATGGCTGAGAAGGGGTGATGGCGTTTTACCTCTGGGTGTTCGCTTGGCCACCCTCTCGCAAGTGGCAGGGGGTTTCGCGACCCGCGAATTTGTGATCCTGTGAAGACATGGAAATAAGTTTCTTCATCACAGCTTTTGCCACTTTGTTTGTGGTGGTGGATCCTGTTGGGCTGACGCCAATGTTCATTGCGCTTACGCAGGGCGTCCCACCTGCGCAGCGCCGTGTTATCGCGTTGCGGGCCTGTGTGATTGCGGCGGCGATCCTGGCCGCTTTTGCGTTCTTCGGCGAAGCCGTGTTGGGCTTTATCGGGATCACCATGCCGGCATTTCGGATTGCCGGGGGCATCCTGTTGTTTCTGACCGCGCTGGACATGCTGTTTGAACGGCGCACAAAACGGCGCAAATCGCAATCGGAAGAAGAAGAGTTTGAAGACCCTTCGGTATTTCCATTGGCCATCCCCTTGATCGCAGGACCGGGCGCAATTGCCTCGGTCATCCTGTTGGTCGGCAGTGCGCCGGGTCTGGCGGGGACATTGGGGGTTCTGGCCGTGGCGCTGGCAGTTCTGGTGATTGTGCTGACGCTGTTCTTGATCGCGGGTCAGATCGAACGGCTGCTGGGGCCAACCGGCATTTTGGTGGCCACACGTCTGCTCGGCATGCTGCTGGCTGCCCTGTCTGTTCAATTTGTACTGGATGGCCTGCGGGCGCTGGGGTTGGGCGCCTGAAACGCCCCGGTGTCTTGGGGCGGTGACGATATCGGGGGCAGGAATGCCCTGCCCCGTCAACTTTGTGCATTTGGACGATTAGCGCGACAGCGCAGCGGCCTCTTTCGCCAACGCTTCGATCCCGGCCCAATCACCGGCAATCACCTTGTCTTTTGGCGCAACCCAGCTGCCACCAACGCATAGCGTGTTGGACAGGGACAGGTAATCATCGGCATTCTTCATCGACACACCGCCGGTTGGGCAAAAGCTGACCTGTGGCAACGGACCACCAATGGCTTTCAGCGCGGGCGCACCACCAGAGGCTTCGGCCGGGAAGAACTTCTGAACCGTGTAGCCTTTTTCCAGCAGCATCATCACTTCGGTTGCGGTGGCCGCCCCCGGAAGCAACGGCAGGTCATGGTCGATACAAGCTTGAACCAATGTATCCGTTGCACCTGGTGAAACACCAAAGGTGGCACCAGCGGCCTTGGCCGCAGCAACATCATCAGGGGTCAGCAACGTACCAGCACCAACAGCCCCACCCGGTACTTGTGACATGGCGCGGATCGCGTCCAAGGCAGCTGGGGTGCGCAGGGTGACTTCCAACGCTGGCAATCCGCCCGCCACAAGGGCGGCGGCAAGGTCAGCGGCAGTATCGGCCGAGTCGATCACCAGCACAGGGACGACGGGGGCCAGCATGCACAAGTCACGTGCAGCGGCAGATTGATCTTGCGGAGTCATCGGAACCTATCCTTTGTCGAGACGAGAGTTAGACCACAACAGCCGCGCCCTGAGAGGCGAGGCCCACATTGCGGCGGAATACATCAAAAAGTTCACGACCAACACCATGGCCGTTTCCGGTTAAATCAGCAGTGACAGGCGTACGGTCTTCGAAATCAGCCGCCAGACATGTCAACGTACCGGCAACGGCATCAACACGCACCACATCCCCGTCACGAACACGGGCCAATGGGCCACCTGCGGCAGCTTCGGGGCTGACGTGAATGGCCGAAGGCACCTTGCCCGACGCGCCAGACATCCGCCCATCAGTCACCAGCGCAACATTCAGACCGCGGTCCTGCAAAACCGCCAAGGTTGGCGTAAGACCGTGTAATTCGGGCATCCCGTTGGCCTGCGGCCCCTGGAAACGTACCACGATGACGGTGTCGGTTGTAATCTCACCTGCTTTGAACGCGGCTTTGACGGCATCCTGATCTTGGAACACGCGCGCCGGCGCTTCGATCACATGGCGTTCTGCGGCCACTGCACTGACTTTCATCATGCCCTGCCCCAGATTGCCTTGCAGCTGCTTCAAACCGCCAGATTTCTGGAACGGGTCAGACGCAGGACGCAGAATTTTTTCGTTCTGGCTTTGCGCCGGGCCATCTTCGTAAATCAGGCCAGCATCGGTCAGCTTTGGTTCCTGAGTATAGCGGCGCAGCCCATCACCAGCGACGGTTTTCACATCGTCATGCAACAGACCGTCTTCCAGCAATTCGCCGATCATATAAGCCAATCCACCAGCAGCGTGGAAATGGTTAACATCTGCCAAACCGTTGGGGTAAACTTTGGCCATCAAAGGTGTCACTGCGGACAGGTCTTCGAAATCTTCCAGCTCCAACGCCACGCCAGCTGCGCGGGCCATTGCTGGCAAGTGCAGCACCAGATTGGTTGACCCGCCCGTCGCCATCAATCCGACGATACCGTTGACAAAGGCTTTGGCATCCAGAATTTCGGACACCGGGCGATAGTCATTCCCCAGCGCCGTGATCTGCAAGGCGCGTTCGGTTCCAGCCACTGTCAATGCATCGCGCAACGGGGTGCCCGGATTGACAAAGCTGGTTCCTGGCAGGTGCAGGCCCATGAATTCCATCAACATCTGGTTGGAATTGGCGGTGCCATAAAACGTACAGGTGCCCGGCCCATGGTACGAGGCCATCTCGGCCGCCATCAGCTCTTCGCGGCCCACGTCACCGGTGGCAAATTTCTGACGGACCTTGGATTTTTCGTCGTTGGGCAAACCGCTGGTCATTGGACCTGCGGGCAGGAAGATACCCGGAATATAGCCAAACGTCGCCGCCGCAATCACCAGCCCCGGTACGATCTTGTCACACACACCCAGATAAACAGCGGAATCAAACGTGTTGTGCGACAGCGCGACCCCGGCTGCCAGTGCGATAACATCGCGTGAAAACAAGGACAGCTCCATGCCGACCTGCCCTTGGGTAACACCATCACACATCGCAGGAACACCGCCTGCAACCTGTGCCGTACCCCCAGCGTTGCGCGCCGCTTCACGAATAATGTTGGGATAGGATTCAAACGGCTGATGGGCCGACAGCATATCGTTATAGGCCGTCACGATCCCCAGATTGGGCGCCAGACCATCGGCCAGGCTGCCTTTGTCGTCGCCCATTGCCGCATAGGCATGTGCCTGGTTGCCACATGTCAGATGGGCCCGGCGCGGGCCTTCCTCTGCGGCGCGACGCATACGATCCAGATAAGTATCACGCATTTGCTGGCTGCGTTTTTCGATCCGGTCGGTGACGGTTGCGATGGTTGCGTTCAGCGTCATGTCTGGCCTTTCTGGAAAGGTTGTCGGTTTGGGCTGAATAGTGCAGCGCTACGGTATGTGGAAATTGTTTACGCTCCCAATAATGCCGTTAGCGCTAACTGTAAAGACATCTTCCTGTACCAAATCCGCCTGCCCGGGCTTTCGCACAGCGTCTGATGTCGCTATGCAAACGCCATGAATGATACCCTTCCTATAGTCCGCCTTCGCCCCAAGGCCAATGCCACCGCGATAAAGCGGGGCTATCCTTGGATATTTGCCGATGAATTGGTCACCGACCGACGTACCAAGGCGCTGGCGCCCGGTACAGTGGCGATATTGGAAGATGGCGATCGTCTTCCGCTGGGCGTGATTGCGGTCAACCCAGAGTCCAAGATCATAGGCCGTATGCTGGATCTGTTCGGCAACACCGTTCCCGATCAGGCATGGCTGGCCGCCCGTCTGCACCGCGCCTTGATGCTGCGCGAACGTTTGCACGACACCCCCTACTATCGGCTGGTTCATGCAGAGGCGGATGGATTGCCCGGTGTGATCATTGACCGGTTTGGCGACACCTGCGTTATTCAACCCAACGCCGCGTGGGCCGAATTACTGCTGGAGCCACTGACGCAGGCCTTGGCCCAGGTCACAGGCTGCACCAATATCCTGAAAAACGCCGGTTCCCGCGGCCGCGTCCTGGAAGGGCTGGACGCCGAGGACAAGGTCCTGCTTGGTACAGCGCCAGATGCGCCGGTGCCCGTTCAGATGAATGGTGCAACATATATGGCCGATGTGACCGGTGGTCAGAAAACGGGCCTGTTTTACGATCAACGCCCCAACCACAATTTTGCCGCCCGACTGGCTGACGGTGCCCGTGTCCTGGATGTGTTTTCTCATGTCGGCGGGTTCGGCCTGGCCTGTCTGGCCGGTGGTGCGACCAGCGCGCTGTCGGTAGATGGCTCCGCCCCGGCGCTGGAACTGGCAGAAGCCGGTGCGCAGGCGATGGGCGCAGCAGATCGCTTCACCACCCGCAAAGGGGATGCGTTTCAAGCACTGACAGCCTTGGGCGAAGATCAGGAAAGATTTGACGTGGTGATCTGCGATCCACCTGCCTTTGCACCGTCCAAACAGTCCATGCAGGCCGGTCTGCGCGCCTATGAACGCGTTGCACATCTGGCCGCACCTCTGGTCGCCGAAGGTGGCTATCTGGTCTTGTGCTCCTGTTCGCATGCCGTTGATCTGTCCAAGTTTCAGGGCGCTTGCCTGCGCGGTATCGGCCGCGCCAGACGCAAGGCACAGCTGATCCACACGGGCGCTGCCGGACCCGACCATCCTTTGCTGCCACAGCTGGCCGAAAGCGGATATTTAAAAGCGCTGTTTTTCCGGCTGTGAAGGTTCTGCTGGATACCTGCGTTCTCTACCCCACGGTGATGCGCGAGGTTCTGCTGGGCGTTGCAGCGACCGGGGCGTATCAACCGCTCTGGTCGGATCGCATATTAGAGGAATGGGCCCGTGCCGCCCGCAAACTGGGCCCCGAGGGGGAGCCACAGGCCCGCGCCGAAATTGCGCTGCTCCGGGCGCATTGGCCCAAGGCAATTGTCACATGGCCACCCTCTCTGGAAGACCGGCTGTGGCTACCGGATACGGCGGATGAACATGTGCTGGCGGCGGCGATTGCCGGCCATGCCGATGTTCTGGTGACAATGAACGCCAAGGACTTTCCCCGCAACATCCTGGCCGAAGAAGGTCTCAGCCGCGCTGACCCGGATGCCTTTCTGATCGGCCATTACGCCGCCGATCCAGATTCCGTCCGCGCCGTGTGCCAAACCGTTCTGGACAACGCGCGCAAAATGCCCGGCCCGGACTGGACGATGCGATCCTTGCTGAAAAAAGCGCGCCTGCCCCGCTTGGGCAAAGCGCTCAGCTAACCCCCCTCATCTCACAGATCACATCGCGTCTGGCGCAATCCCCTCCGCCGGGGTTGCCAGCTGATCATACAAATGCCACGTGGCATGCCCCAGCAATGGCAAGGCTATGAACAACCCCAAGAAGCCGGGCACCATTGCCACAAACGTGCCAATCGCGATCAGCGCTGCCCAAGCCAACATCGGTCCGGGATGGGCCAGAACATATTGAAAAGATGTAATCATCGCCGTCACGAAATCCACCTCCCGATCCAACAGGATCGGCAAGGCCAGAACCGTGATCATATAAAGCAGCAGCGCAAAACCCAGCCCCACCACACTGCCCACCGCCAGCATGATCAACCCGTTGGTCGACAGGAAAATCGCCATCGAGGATGACACATTTGTCATCGTGCTCAGCCCCAGAAACAGCGCAAAAATCATGTGCCCCAAAAAGAACCAGAACAAGAACACAACCACGATCACCGCGCTGATCGACGGCAGTTGTCGCTTGGATTGCCGCAGAATGACCGAAAAAATCTGCATCCAGTCCAACGCCTCTCCCCGCTCGATCCGGCGCGACACGTCATAAAACCCGGTGGCTGCAAACGGCCCCAACAGCGGAAATCCGATCGCCGCCAACACCAACCAAAAGGTTGTGCCAGTTGCCATGGTCACCGCCGCCATCACCCAGCCGGCAAGCACGTAAAACCCCGCAAAAATCAGCGCAAACCCCGGCGCCCGGCGCAAGTCTGCCCAGCCTCGGCGCAAAGCCTCTTTCAGGATATCCACCGTGACATGCCGCAATTCAGGCACACCATGGATTGGCGTCTCAGGCATGGCTTCTCCTCCCTAAAAAAGCCCTGCACGTTTCCAAAAACGATATAAGCCTGCCTGCCCCCTCAAATGCAACACGCACGATATGTCAGGCCGCAGAAAGTCGAAAAAACCGCCCTCCCCGCGACCAAACACGTAAAAAGCCACCGTTTTTCCGGCTTCTTCTGTTCAAAAATACCTCGGGGGAGGTGCCGCAGGCGCCGGGGGCAGCGCCCCCAACGGCCCGACGGTCTATCGCTTGGGACGCGTCGGGGCTTGCATCCCACCGGGTTTGGATTTGGAAAACGATTTCCCGCCCGGCTTACCTGCCGGTTTGGCGAATGGTTTTCCCGAAGGCTTCCCGGCATGTTTGCCCGCAGGCTTGCCTCCGGCTCCGGCCTTGGCAGCACCACGTGGTGGTTTAAACCGTTTGGACGTATCAGAGGCCGGCGGACGATCAGATGATTTGGATTTCCGCTTCTTGGCGCTGTCCCACTCGGCCGGGGCGCCTTTGGTCTCCGGTTTCGCCGCCGGGCGTTTGCCAGCTGGTGCGCTGTACTTGGTGTGCGCACGCCCAAGGTCTGGCTTTTCTGCCTTCTCTTTGCGGTCGCCACCTTTGTACGGGGCGGATTTGCGCGCGTTCTGGCCGCTGTCGTCACGGCGTTCCGCTGGCCGGGCCCGTGGCGCGGGTTTATCACCATAGCCGCCTTCGGCCTTGACGCGGGGCGGGCGTGCTGGCTTTGCCTCACCCTCTTGGGGACGCGGTGCCGACGGGCGCGGACGGTCATTGTCGCGCGGTGCGCGTTCCTTGAAATCACGCGCTGGCCGATCTTTATCACGCCGCGGACGCTCTTTGTCACGTGGCGGTCTGGAGTCGGTCGAGCGGGCAAATTCGGGCTTGCCGTCAATACGGCGTACCTTCACACCTTTTTCCAACGTCTCACCATCCAGCGAGGCCATAAATCCGGCGACACTGGCTTCGCTCAGCTCAACAAATGTCTCGCTCTGCTGCACGCGGATCGCACCGATGGCGTCCTTATCAATGTTCCCGGCGCGACACAGCAGCGGCAGCAACCAGCGCGGCTCTGCCCGGTCATCCCGTCCAACAGACAGGGCAAACCAAACACTCGGGCCAAAGGGTTGGCGCTCTTTTTCAGGCGTCCGTGCATCAGGCGAGCTAAGCTCTTCCGGTGCAGACTGGCGCGAACGGTACAGCCGCAGATAGGCAGCAGCGATCACTTCGGGCGAATGCAGGTCCAACAGTTTGCCCGCAAACTCCGCTTCGCCATCTGTGATGGTTTCTGTCCATGTCGGATCAGCCAAAAGCCGCTCCTCATCGCGGCGCAGAATATCTTCGGCGCTTGGCGCGGTGGTCCACTCGGCCGTGATTTTCCCGGTTTTCAACAAACGGTTCGCGCGGCCTGTCATCTTGGGTGGCACAACAAGGGCCGAAATGCCCTTGCGCCCTGCCCGGCCGGTTCGGCCCGAGCGGTGCAACAAGCCTTCAACGTTTGACGGCAGCTCTGCATGAACCACCAATTCCAGGTTAGGTAGGTCAATACCGCGTGCAGCCACATCGGTGGCCACGCAAACCCGTGCACGCCCATCGCGCATGGCTTGCAGCGCATGGGTCCGTTCTGTCTGGCTCAATTCACCCGACAAACAAACCACGGCAAATCCGCGGTTGGCAAAACGCGCGGTCAGGCGGTTGACCGTGGCGCGTGTGTTGGCAAAGACAATGGCGTTTTGCGCATCATGATACCGCAGCACATTGATGATCGCGTTTTCTGAATCACGCGGCGCGACGCGCAAAGCCTGATACGAAATATCCGCGTGCTGACTTTTTTCAGAGATCGTCGTCACCCGAACCGCATCGCGCTGAAACTTTTGGGCAAGCTTGGCAATCATCGGCGGCACTGTGGCCGAGAACATCAGCGTGCGGCGGTCTTCCGGAGCTTCGTCCAACATGAATTCCAGATCTTCGCGGAATCCCAGGTCCAGCATTTCATCCGCTTCGTCCAGAACAATGGCGCGCAGGCTGCCCATGTCCAAAGACCCACGTTGAATGTGGTCACGCAAGCGACCCGGCGTGCCAACAACGATATGGGCGCCCCGCTCCAGTGCACGGCGTTCGTCACGCATATCCATGCCACCAACACAAGACACCACGCGGGCGTTCGCCTTGGAATACAGCCAATCCAATTCGCGGGTGACCTGAAAGGCCAATTCGCGGGTGGGGGCAATGATCAGGGCCATCGGGGCCGCTGCCGGGCCAAAGGCCGCTTCGGATTCAAGCAAGGTTGGGCCGATGGCAAGGCCAAAGGCAACCGTTTTACCAGACCCGGTCTGCGCCGAAACCAACAGGTCAGCGTCCCGGACTTCAGTGTCAATCACCGCTTCCTGGACAGGGGTCAATTTATCATATCCGCGCTCGGCGAGCGCATCGGAGAGGGTCTGGATCATCAGGGAACCGATCTGGCTGTTGCGTAAGACGCCGCGGAACGCGGTCTGTCAGTGCGTCAGGGAGGAAAAGGGTCTGTTAATACAGTCCGGCGCGGATGTATACCGCCGAGTTTAGTAAACTCGTCTTGTCGCACCCGGCCAGTGACGCACATAAACACTGGCCCGGTCAACCACCCGTGTCGTGCCACTTGACCCCAAAGAGTCGTATGACCGGGCTATTGATTGCGCTGTTGCGGTTACTCTGCCTGCGCGTCTGCGCGGGACTTGCCAGAAACCTTCTGCGCCAAAGTCGCCGCCATGAACCGATCCAGATCACCGTCCAGAACCCCTTGTGAATCCGAGGTTTCCACGTTGGTTCGCAGGTCTTTGACCATCTGGTAGGGATGCAGGACATACGATCTGATCTGGTTGCCCCAGCCCGCCTCGCCTTTGGCTTCATGCGCGGCGTTGATCGCCTCGTTGCGCTTGTCCAATTCCATTTGATACAACCGCGATTTCAGCGCCTTCATGGCAATATCGCGGTTCTGGTGCTGAGATTTTTCCGAACTCGTCACCACGATGCCAGTTGGGTGGTGCGTGATCCGCACCGCCGAGTCGGTGGTGTTCACGTGCTGACCACCCGCACCAGAAGAGCGATAGGTGTCGATCCGGATATCGGCCGGGTTCACCTCGATCTCGATATTATCATCCACAACCGGATACACCCAGACAGAGCTGAAAGAGGTGTGCCGCCGCGCCGCGCTGTCATAGGGCGAAATCCGCACCAAACGATGCACGCCGCTTTCGGACTTCAGCCAGCCATAGGCATTGGGGCCGGAAATCTTGTAGGCGGCAGATTTGATGCCCGCCTCTTCGCCAGCGCTTTCTGATTGCAGTTCCACTTTGTAGCCATGCTTTTCAGCCCAGCGCACATACATCCGTGCCAACATCGACGCCCAGTCACAGCTTTCTGTACCGCCCGCACCAGAGTTGATTTCAAGGAACGTGTCGTTGCCGTCCGCTTCGCCGTCCAGCAATGCTTCCAGCTCTTTGGTCGCGGCTTTTTCAGACAAGGCTGACAGGTTTTGTTCCGCTTCCGAAACGACCTCGTCGTCCTCTTCCATTTCGCCCAATTCGATCAGCTCGATATTGTCCGATAAATCCTGCTTGATCGATTTGTAGGTCTCATATGAATCGACCAGCATCTGGCGGTCGCGCATCAGTTTCTGCGCCGCGTTCGGGTCATTCCACAAGTCAGGGTCTTCGACACGCGCGTTGAACTCCTCCAAACGGTGAACAACCGTCTCCAGGTCCAGCCGCTGGCCTAACAGCGCAAGCGATTTTTCGATTTTTTCAATCGTACTCTGTGTTTCGGCGCGCATTGACTTGCTCTTGTATCACTTCCAAGACCTGCCTGATACCAAGCGCAGCGGATCGCGACAAGCCGCGAACGTGGCCCCGACCCCAAGCATGTACCCCGGCGCGTGAAAACACCCACCGTCGCCCGCGCCATTCAAGCGCTGTTCTTGCTCAAGCCAACACCAAAGCGTGCCCCGAGCAAGTGCCGATCAGTACAATCCGCCCGAACTGAGCGATCCGAAACTGGCCTTCGGCCCCACCGTCGCCGTTCGGCCGGAGGAAGTGACCACTTCTTGCGGGTTGTCGTTTGGCAAAATCAGATCGAAGCTGCCGCCCATCGCAAAACCGCCGTCGAACAGCAGGCCAAAGATCGGCTCTTCGCCAACCCGGAAACACTCGGCAACCACGTTCTCGCCAGAGGCTTCGTTTGGCAAACGCGCACCGGTGTAACGGTCAATCTTGATGAACATGCACTCAGTCGGAACCTTGAACGGTCCACCACCAAATTTCTGCACGGCTTTTTCCATGAAACGCTGGAACACCGGCCCGCACATCCCGCCACCGGAGGCACCGCGCCCCAAGGACTTTGGCTGGTCAAAACCAATGTAGCACCCGGCCACGATGTTAGAGGTAAAGCCAACAAACCACACATCTTTGGCATCGTTGGTTGTACCGGTTTTGCCTGCCGTCGGCACAGGCAAACGAACACTGCCAGACGCCGTGCCGCGCTGCACAACGCCCCGCATCATGGACGTCAGCTGATAGGCGGTGACAGGGTCCATCACCCGTTCGCGGTTGGAAACGATCTGCGGTCCCAAGCCATAGGGCAAGCCAGCCGTGTCACAATCTAGACAGTCGCGCCGGTCATGCCGGTAAACGGTGTTGCCGTTGCGGTCTTGCACGCGGTCCACCAGCGTGGGCTCAACGCGCTCGCCCCCATTGGCAAACATTGCATAGGACGCCACCATCTTGAACAACGTCGTCTCTTGGCTGCCCAACGCATTGGCCAGCACCGGTGACAAACGGTCATAGACCCCGAATTTTTCGGCATAGCTGCCAACAACGTCCATCCCGACTTCCTGTGCCAAGCGCACAGTCATCAGGTTACGCGACCGTTCGATCCCGGTACGCAGTGGCGTAGGCCCGTAATATTGGTTGGATGCGTTCTTGGGGCGCCATACCCCTTGCGGCGTGTTCACTTCGATCGGCGCGTCCACAACAATGGTTGCCGGCGAATAGCCGCTGTCCAATGCCGCCGCATACACGAATGGCTTAAAGCTTGAACCGGGCTGCCGTTGTGCTTGGGTCGCCCTGTTAAAAACCGAATTCTGGTATGAAAAACCACCCTGCATCGCGATCACACGGCCGTTGTTCACATCCATCGCCATGAAGCCACCCTGCACCTGGGGCACTTGGCGCAAGCTCCAGCGGATGAAATCGCCGTCACCGCCCGACCCGCTGGTCATGCGGCGCACGTGTACAACGTCACCTACGGTGAAATTGTCCTGAAAATTCCCCTTCATCCAGCCGATATCTTTGCGCGGAACCACAAAGGGGGCATCGGCGGTTTCCTCAACGCTTTCGATCCCCACCCGAAGCTGTTGATCCTGAACGTCCAAAACCACAGCCGGATACCAACGGCCATCCAACGTCACATCACGCGCCACACGCACTTTGGACAGGGCATCGCGCCAGCTTTCTTCGCTATCCAACAGCGCCGGGTCCACGGTTTGCCCCGTGCCACGCCAAACCTTCAAACCTCGGTCATAGTCTTCCAGCGCGCGCTGTAGCGAATGCGCCGCCAAAACCTGAAATTCGGGGTCAATGGTGGCACGAATGGCCAAACCGCCGTTGAAGAATTCATCTTCACCAAAGTTCTTGCTCAGCTGGCGGCGGATTTCATCGGTAAAATAGTCACGTGGCGGCAGGGCGGCACGGTAGCTTTCATAGTCACCTTGCAACACGGTGCGGATCGGCGTGGCTTTGGCCGTCTCATACTCGTCTTCTGTGATGTAGCCGTTTTCGTACATCGAGCGCAAAGCAACGTTGTTACGCCGTGCCATTGCCGCGTCATAATTCTTGACCGGGTTATAGCTGTATGGCGCCTTGGGGTGGATGGCCAGAAACGCCGCCTCTTCAATCGACAACTCCGACAGCGGTTTGTTGAAGTAGGTTTGCGAGGCGGCCGCCACACCAAAACTGCGCGCGCCCAGGTCAATCTCATTCAAGTAAAGCGCCAGAATTTCATCTTTGCTCAGCGTTTCCTCGATACGGGAGGCCAAGATCAATTCTTTGATCTTACGTTCTGCCGTCCGATCAGAGGACAACAGGAAGTTTTTCATCACCTGTTGCGTGATGGTTGACCCGCCACGCAAACGCCCGCCCTGCGCATAATCCTTGGCCGCAGACAGCATGCCAGTGATGTCATACCCCTTGTGGGTATAGAAGTTTTTGTCTTCGACCGAGATGAAAGCCTGCTTCACCAAGTCCGGAATTTCTTCTGGTGGGGTATACAGCCGCCGCTCACGCGCGAATTCATCAATAATCCGGCCTTGGGTCGAATAAATTCGGCTGATCGTCGGCGGGCTGTATTGCGCCAGGCTTTCGTGGCTGGGCAAATCACGCCCGTACATCCAGAACACTCCGCCAACACTGACGGCCACCATGATGATCCCCAGTGTGACGACACTGAAGATGGTTCCGAAAAACGACATGATAAACCTGAGCACGCGAAACAGTCCTTCCGACGAGATATTGCGCCCCACTATAGCGCTTGTGCGGTCTGGTCAAAACACCTTTGCGCGACAGATAGGCGGGGGACCGCAGATGACCTAACGCTACTTGCGACGCAGTCTGCTAAGCGCGGCATCTTCCAACGCCCAAGTCGCAATCCCGTTCAGCAGCCCTTCGGCCATGGTTGCGCGCCACACCGGATCGCGCAGATTGTTCAGTTCTTCGCGCGAAGATAAGAAACCCACTTCGACCAAAACCGATGGAATATCCGCCGCTTTCAGCACCGAAAACCCGGCCTGACGCAACGGGCGCTTGTGCAACCGACCGGTGGATTTTTCAATGCCCTTAACCAGATGTGCGGCCAGTGCGCGGCTGCGCGGGGTGTTGTCCAAACGCGCGATATCCATCAAAATCCCGGCGACTTCATCATCCGCCCCGGCCAAGTCAACGCCAGACAACAGATCATCGCGATTGTGCCGCTCTGCCAGCAGTGATGAGGCCGCATCAGACGCGTCATCACTTAGTGTATAAACGGTTGAACCGCTGGCAAACCCTTTGGCCAAGGCATCCGCATGCAGTGAAACAAACAAATCCGCCTGTACCTGATGCGCGATGGCAATCCGTGCCTCCAGCGAAACAAAGACATCGGCCTCCCGCGTTAGAACCACCTGATACCCGCCTGCCCGGATCAGCGCCTCACGCAATTGGCGCGCCATCGACAGCATCAAGTCAGCCTCTTTGGTGCTGCCATTTTCTGCGCCCGGATCAATACCGCCGTGGCCGGGGTCGATCACCACCACCAGCGGCCTGTTCGGATCATCACGCGGCGCGATCTGTGGCACTTGGGCAGGTTCGGGCAAATCCCAACGCGGATCGCGTGGCGCACCGGCTGTCGCCTCAAACTCTGCCTGATCGACAGACGACAACACGATATCCAAACGCGCCGTGCCGTCAGTCTGCGCAATCGACAAGCCAGCAGTTTGAACCGCCAAAGGTCCGCCCAACACAGCAACCAACCGCGACCATCCTGCGCGATACGCCCCCATGCGCAGTTCCCGCACCCGGTCGCTTTGGTCCAGCACCGCGGCGTCGGCCCCCTGCCAATCCACTTCGCGAAAATCGACGATCAGGCGATTTGGCTCTGTTAAGGTAAAGACGCGGTAGGGCACACCCTGACTGAGCGCCAGCGACAGATGAGCTCCGCCGCGCACATCTTCCACCGTGCTGCGCGCCGCATCAAACCGTGCCAGCGCAACCGCATCCTGTGCACCCGCAGGCACAGCTGTGAACGCCCAAAGCGCGCCCAGAATAATCGTAATAAACCTGTTCATGCCCTGCCCGGCTTGTGCTGTTTTGCGCAGTCTACACCGCTTGACCACCGCGTCCATATCCCACGAATGCACTTACGCGTGTTTACAGCGCCTGCGATTGTTAAACCGCCCTCATCAGTGATCTATCGCATCGCGATCAGTGACCACATTGTTTGATATCGCCGGTCAGGCCAGCCCACGTGCTGCCATGAACCGGCCCAATCGGTCCAGACCTTCCAAAATATCGGCGGTAGAGCGTGCATAGGAAAACCGTAGTGTTCCGCCGCCCCGGTCTGGGTCAAAGTCCAGCCCCGGTGTCACGGCAACCCCGGCCTGATCCAGAATTTCGCGCGCAAAGGCCCGGCTGTCATCGGTCAGATGGCTGACATCGGCATAGACGTAAAACGCCCCGTCCGGGGGCGCAAAGCGATCAAACCCGGCGCGCGGCAACCCTTCGATCATCAAACGACGGTTTTCTGAGTAAACATCCATATTGCGCTGCAGTTCATCGCCCGCATCCAACGCGGCCAAAGCCGCCACCTGGCTGGCATGGGGCGGACAAATAAACAGGTTCTGCGCCAGACGTTCGATCTGACGGACCTGTGCCGGCGGCACCACCAGCCAGCCCACACGCCAGCCCGTCATACTGAAGTACTTTGAGAAAGAGTTGATCACACAGACATCGTCGCTGATTTCCAGCGCGGTGACGGCCTTTTGCTCATACTCGATCCCATGATAGATTTCGTCTGACAAAAAGGCGGCGCCCCTTTCCTGTGTCGCACCAATCAGCGCCGACATGGCGCTGCGATCCAGCATTGTGCCGGTTGGATTGGCCGGACTGGCCACCATCAACCCCTGATAATCCACGCCAGCCAAATCCTCAGGAGTCGGTTGCAGGCGGTTTTCCGGGCGGGCGGCCACCTCGACCGGCACCAAATCCAATGCCTTCAGGATTTGTCGATAAGACGGATAGCCGGGACGGCCCATCGCCACACGGTCGCCCGCATCGAACATGGCAGTAAACGCCAGAATAAACCCACCTGACGAGCCCGGCGTAACAACCACCCGCGCCGGGTCCAGCTCAACATTGTACCACTCGCCGTATAACCGGGCGATCCGGGCGCGCAGCGCGGGCAGCCCCAAAGCCACGGTGTACCCCAGCGCATCATCCTGCATCGCAACCGTCAATGCATCGCGCGCAGCTTGCGGCGCAGGCGTACCGGGCTGCCCCACTTCCATATGGATAATATGGCGTCCCTCGGCCTCGGCCTGACGCGCGGCTTCCATCACGTCCATCACAATGAAGGGATCAACAGCACCACGGCTTGAATTTTTCATGCCCGTCTTCCTAAACTCGTCTATGACTTCAGACCTAGAGTTGAATGAGGCAGGGCGTCAATGCACAGATTTCGGGTCCTGATACTGGGCACATTTATGGCGCTTGTCGCGGGGCTGCCTGCGCAGGCCGTTACCCTGCTGCGTGACGCGGATATGGAATATAGCCTGAGCCAACTGGCGGCCCCTGTACTGCGCGCCGCCAGCCTCAGCCCAAACAGCGTTAGAATTGTTGTGGTCAAGGACAGCACCTTGAACGCATTCGTCGTCGATACGCGCACAATCTTTATCCATTCCGGGTTGATCCTGAAACTGGACAGCGCAGAGGCGTTGCAGGCCGTTATTGCCCATGAGGCTGCCCATATTTCAAACGGACATATCACGCGTCGCATGGCCAACGCCCGCAGCGCCCGAACAGCTGCCGGACTGGGCATGGCCTTGGCCGCGGCGGCGGCTGTGGCTGGTGCCGATGGGCAGGCGGCGGTTGGTTTGGCATTCGGCGCGCAATCTTCCGCGCGGCGTCTGTTTTTATCCCACACGCGGGCCGAAGAATCTTCGGCCGATATCAGTTCCGTCCGGTATCTGTCGCGCGCCGGTATAGATCCCAAAGGTGCCATAGCCGTGCAAGAGATGTTCAAAGGTCAGGAACTGCTGTCTACGTCACGACAGGATCCCTATATGCTGACCCACCCGATGAGCCGCGACCGACTGCGCGCCCTGAAGGGGCAAGTCGCCGGGCTGGGCGCCAAAACCTATAATAAAAAGAACGAAGGCACATATTGGTTCGCACGCGCCAAGGGCAAACTGTCAGCCTTCAGCCGCGCGCCGGGATGGACGCTGCGCCGCGCCAACGACAGCGTCAGCAAAGACATCGCGTTGATGCGTCAGGCCGTGGCCTATCACCGTCAAAGCGACATGTCGCGCGCCCTGAAAGCGATCAACAGCGCCATTGCCCTGCGCCCCAAAGATCCGTTTTTGTTGGACTTGAAAGGCCAAATACTGCTGGAAGGGCGCAAGGCCAAAGAGGCCACAAAGGCTTATGCCAGCGCTGCCAAAATGGCCGGGCGCAACCCTTTGATCCTTGGGGGGTATGGCCGGGCCCTGCTGGCCTCGGGTCAATACAAGGCCGCTCTGAAGGCCTTGGAAAGCGCGCGCAGCCGCGACTTCCGCGATCCCCGCATTCTGCGCGATCTGGCCGTGGCCTATGCCAAAAACGGCCAAAACGGCATGGCCAGTTTGGTCACTGCAGAACGCTATGCCCTCAACGGGCGGCTGAAAGATGCCGAAATACATGCCAAACGCGCCGAAGGTCTGTTGCCGCGCGGCTCTGCCGGGTGGCAGCGGGCACAAGATGTGCTAAGTGCAGCGAAACTGGCCAAGGGCCGATAACCCCTCTGGGAGACACCGAATGAAAACCACCCTGTCCGCCATGGCCCTTCTTGCAGCAACCGCAAGTTCCGCACTGGCCTTTGACATCACCGAAATGTCCGATGCAGAGCGCGAAGTCTTCCGCGCCGAAGTCCGGGCCTATCTGATGGAAAACCCAGAAGTCATTATCGAAGCAGTCAACACGCTGGAGGCCCGTCAGGCCGAAGCGCAAGCCGGGAATGACATTGCGATGGTTAAGGCCAATGCGGCCGCCCTGTTTGAAGATGACACCAGCTGGGTCGGGGGCAATCCTGACGGTGATCTGGTTCTGGTGGAATTCATTGACTACCGCTGCGGCTATTGCCGCAAAGCCCATACCGAAGTGGAAGAGTTGGTCAAAAGCGATGGCAACATTCGCTTTATCGTCAAGGAATTCCCTATTCTTGGTGAAAACTCCCTGATCTCGTCGCGCTTTGCCTTGGCCGCACGGGCCGTGGCAGGGGACGAAGCTTATGAAGCCGCGCATCAGGCGCTTTTGGCGATGACGGCCGATGCAACCGAACCTGCGTTGCGGCGTTTGGCCGGAACCTTGGGCCTGGATGCCGATGCCGTCTTGGCAGAAATGGAAAGCGCCGAGATTACCCGGATCATTGGTGAAACCCGTGGTTTGGCGCAAGCGCTGCAAATCAACGGCACCCCGACCTTTGTAATGGGCGATCAAATGCTGCGCGGCTACGTGCCCCTGGATGCGATGCGCCAGATCGCGGCTGACATTCGTCAGGATAGCTGATCCTTGCGGTCCTCTTGGACCATCTTTGGCAAGGCTGTCGCCATTGTTCTTACAGCCCTTTTACCGCCCGGCGGATTTGCGTCTGCCGGGCCACTTTGGCCCACCACGCAGGCACAACAGGCCTTTGAACGGGAACTGCGTGCGCTGCTGCTGGAAGAGCCCGAAATCATCGGGCGCATCCTGACTCAAGACCCATATGCAGACGAAAAAGCCGCAGACAAGGCCATGTTGCAGGCGATGTCAGGCGCGCTGTTTGATCCAACCCGCGCGGGCTGGGGACCAGCCGGCATTCCGGTTATGGTGATGTTGCGTGCTCCTGAATGCGTGCCATGTCAGGAAGCCGAACACGGCTTGCAGGATTTGGCAAAATCACGGGGCGTTCGAATCGGCATATTGGATGTGACGCAGGAACCGGCGCTGGCGCAATCCTTGGGCATGGACACCGTGCCGTCTTATGTCTTTCCGCAAATGATGGTACGCGGCGATGTTCCGGTATTTGTGCTGGAAGGTTATCTGGACCGTTAACGCAAAGACGCGCCCCAAAGGGCGCGCCAGACGTAATACAACAAGACGCAGACGTTATTCAGCAGCGTTCGCCGCCGCCTCTTCTGCCGCTGCGGCAGCATTCAGCTGATCCGCTTTCTTCTCTACCTGCTCAACAATATGATCGATCATCTGATCGTTGCTCAGCTTGTGGCTGGCCTTTCCAGCCAGATACACCATGCCGCTGCCTGCACCGCCGCCGGTAAAGCCGACATCGGTCATCAACGCCTCACCCGGACCATTCACAACACAGCCAATGATAGACAAGCTCATCGGCGTCTTGATATGTTCCAAACGTTTTTCCAAGGCTTCCACGGTTTTGATCACATCAAACCCTTGGCGTGCACACGACGGGCACGAGATGATGTTGACCCCGCGATGGCGCAGGCCCAACGCCTTCAAAATCTCATAGCCAACCTTGACCTCTTCCACCGGATCAGCCGACAGCGAAACGCGGATCGTATCACCAATGCCCATCCACAGCAGGTTGCCCAGGCCAACCGCGCTTTTGATGGTGCCGGTCATCAGACCGCCCGCTTCGGTGATACCAAGGTGAATGGGCGCATCTGTTGCTTCGGAAATGCCCTGATAAGCCGCCGCCGCCAAAAATACGTCAGAAGCCTTCACGCTGATCTTGTATTCGCGGAAGTCGTTGTCTTCCAGAATACGGATGTGATCCATCGCGCTTTCTACCATCGCTTCTGGACAGGGCTCTCCGTATTTGTCCAACAGGTGCTTTTCCAGACTGCCTGCATTCACACCAATACGAATAGAACAATTGTGGTCGCGCGCCGCCTGGATCACTTCGCGCACACGATCGGGGCTACCGATATTGCCAGGATTGATCCGCAGGCAGGCTGCGCCCGCTTCGGCCGCTTCGATGCCGCGGCGATAGTGAAAGTGGATATCCGCCACGATCGGCACCGGGCTTTCACGCACGATCTCTTTCAACGCACGGGACGATGCTTCGTCTGGCACTGAGATGCGCACAATATCTGCGCCCGCCTCGGCCGCACGTTGCACCTGATCGATGGTACCCGCGATATCGGTGGTGACCGTGTTGGTCATTGTCTGCACCGAAATGGGCGCATCCCCCCCAACAGGGACGTTGCCCACCATGATCTGACGAGACTTTCGGCGGTCGATCGCCCGCCAGGGGCGGATGTCGGTATGGCTCATTGGATGATCCTGTCGAAATTTGACCTTTGGCGCAGATGTAATGCGCCCGGCAGCAAAACTCTAGGGATGGATGCCAGACAAATGGCTTATTCGGCCACACCGTTCAATTCGGCCACAACACGGCCCAGATCCACGTCGCGTGTGGCATCGGCAACCTGATATCGCGCCGTCAACGCATCAACAGACAGCGCCAAGTTGTTTGTCACCTGCCCACGCGTGCCCGCGGGACCATAGGTTTGACCGTTCATTGCGAAATAGATCGCGCCTGATTCACCCACCAAGATATTCGGGGCTTCGGCCAGTTGCGGCACCGGATAGGTGTCGCCCGCGTTCATCGTACCTTCGAAAAGGGTCGATCCATCGGCGCTCTTCACGCGAACCCAGGCTGGGCGAACCGCCACAACCATGACACCGGGCGCGCCGTCTTCCAGAACTTTGGGCTGTGCCAGTGGATTTTCAGCCACCGGCTGTGCTTCGGCCAACTCCACGCCATTCGCCTCTGCCAGAAGCGAGGCCAACGCCTGTTGAACAGCACTGTCCGTATCCAACGATGGCAGAGCCGGGGCCTGCCCTGCGCCCGCGAATGCACCACTGGACGCCGGATCAAGCGTCGAAATCGGCGCATCTCGCGCCACCAGTACAGGCACATCCAACGCTTGTGGACGATACAGGCGATCCAGCCCTTCGCTTTTGGGGGCCGGAATAATGCCAGCAACCACATTTTCGGTGGTCTTTTCGCCGTCTTCCACCACACCGTTCAGCGGGTCCAGATCAGACAATACAACAGGGGCCTGATCAATCGGCGCCAGTTGCACACGCTGCACTTCCTGCAAAACCGACCAGCCGCCGTATCCAATGCCACCGATCAGCGCCAACAAAACAAAAGTCGATCCAATTGCAGCGGGTTCAATTCGCGACAAAAGCCGATCATTTTCTGGGGTAAAGGGCAGTGATGGCTGAGTGAACATATCGCGTTCGCCAGAAGCAGCAGACGACAAACCAGCGCGGCTGTCTTGCGACTTCAGCGAGGACGCCTTGGCCGACATTCCATGCGCAGTAGAGAACCCACTTTCGGCGCAGAACGCAGCAAAAGTTTCGTCAGGGTCCATGTTCAGATAACGGGCATATGACCGCACATAGCCTGCAATAAAGCCGGGCGTATCAAACGCAGACGGGTCGCAGTTTTCTATGGCGGCAATATAATTGGCTTTGATGCGCAACTCACGTTGAACATCCAGCAGGGACTTTCCCAGCGTCGCGCGCTCACCGCGCATCACATCGCCAAGGCGCAACTCGAAGTCGTCAAAGCCTTTCGGCTTTGCGGCCTCTTCCAGATCCGCTTTGCGTTGGGATTTCCACCCGATCATCCCGGCTGCCCCTGTCCACATACTTTTTTTAGCAATAAACCGAGTCGTAATCCCGTCCCGCGACTCGGTACAAAGCTTATTAAGGCAAGGTTAGCACAACGCAAGAAGTTGTGCAGCATTTAGGGCGTCAAGCGCTCAACTCGGCGCGATTCAGCGCACAATGGCTCCACAACTCATCCATAGCATGAACAAGTGCGTCCATTTCCTTCGGTCCGTGTACCGGCGAAGGCGTGAAGCGCAAACGCTCGGTGCCACGCGGAACCGTTGGGAAGTTGATCGGCTGCACGTAAATGCCATAGCCATCCAACAACATGTCCGACAGTTGCTTGGTGTGGACCGGATCCCCCACGATCACAGGCACGATATGGCTGCCATGATCAATGATCGGCAGGCCCATGCCTTTGAGCCGGGTCTTGAGGATTTTCGCCTGTGTCTGGTGCTTTTCACGCAGGGCTTGATCGGTCTTCAGATGCGCAACCGACGCAGCCGCGCCCGCAGCAACCGCTGGCGGCAACGACGTGGTAAAGATGAAACCCGGTGCATAGGACCGGATCGCGTCACACATCTTGTCAGAGGCTGCGATGTACCCGCCCATAACGCCATAGGCCTTGGCCAGCGTACCGTTGATAATGTCGATACGGTGCATCAGGCGATCGCGTTCTGCCACCCCTGCCCCACGCGGACCGTACATGCCAACAGCGTGCACTTCGTCGATGTAAGTCAGCGCGCCAAATTCGTCAGCCAGATCACAGAGAGCTTCGATAGGTCCAAAGTCGCCGTCCATCGAATAAATCGACTCAAAGGCAATCAACTTTGGTGCGTCGGGATCATCCGCTTCCAATTTGGCGCGAAGATCAGCCAGATCATTGTGCTTGAAGATACGCTTGGCGCCACCATTGCGGCGAATGCCTTCGATCATCGAAGCGTGGTTCAGCTCATCCGAATAGATGATCAGACCAGGGAAAAGTTTTGGCAACGTCGAAAGCGTCGCGTCATTGGCGATATAGGCAGAGGTGAAGAGCAGCGCGCTTTCCTTGCCATGCAGATCGGCCAATTCAGCTTCTAACCGCTTGTGATAAACTGTGGTGCCCGAGATGTTGCGCGTTCCGCCAGAACCGGCGCCCGTCGCATCAATCGCTTCGTGCATCGCGGCCAGAACGACCGGGTGCTGCCCCATACCAAGATAGTCGTTGCCGCACCAAACGGTGATCGGCGTTTCAGAGCCATCTGCCTTGCGCCATGTGGCGTGCGGGAACTGTCCCTGACGGCGTTCAATATCGATGAACGTACGGTAACGGCCTTCTTCGTGAAGACTGTTCAGGGCTTGGTCCAGTTTCGCGGTGTAGTCCAACGGAGCTACCTCCTATTATCCTTGCGTCTCTCCCGAGGACGCTGGGCGTGCCAGTGGCCGCATTCAACTTCATGAATGGATATCGTCCGCGTGCCTTTATGGCAATGGTTCTAAAGAATGACCATCCGTCGCAGCCTTGATCTGGGTCAATCTCGCGCGGCGCATTGCCGCTTTGCCACCAAGAGCCAAAACAAACGACTACGATCGGAAACATTTCTATCATTTTCCGATCGACACGCGGTACTAAACGCTGGTTTTACACTGCCGCCAGCAGACGAACCAAAGGCACAATTCTGTCCATATCCCTTTATTAACAATACATTAGGAAAAATTTCCCAAATGACCCGAAAGGACCAGCGCGCGAACATGCAGCGCTTGCCGAAAGTTTAATCAACGCCGGTCACAAATCAGGCAACGCCCACGATGGGCGCATAAAAAGGCGCATTTTACATGCAACAACCCCAGCACAAACGTCCCAGAACTTAGGTCGCAAACTGGCCGTAACGTGGAGTTTTGATCGGATGTGAACACGCGCCGTTCCAACAAACCGCAGAAAAAGGCCGCTTTTCGCGAGGAAGAGATTCGCCCGCTCCCGATGGGTGGACACCGCAGTTGGCTCTGATACCGTCCGGGCAAAAGCCACACAAAAATCACAGGACCTGCCATGACCGTTGCCCCCGTTTTGGACCGTATCGACAAGAATCTGGATGCGGCGCTGGACCGATTGATGGCCCTGCTACGTATTCAGTCCATTTCAACCGACCCCGCATATAAGGAAGAATGTGACCGCGCCGCGGATTGGCTGGTTGCTGACTTGGAAAGTCTGGGCGCCACCGCCGCCAAGCGGCCAACACCGGGCCACCCGATGGTTGTTGCCCATATCGATGGCCCCGGACCGCATCTGTTGTTTTACGGCCATTATGATGTGCAGCCGGTTGATCCGCTGGACCTGTGGGACAGGGACCCTTTCGATCCCCAAATTGAAGACACCGCCAAAGGCCGCGTAATCCGTGGCCGCGGATCATCTGACGACAAGGGCCAGTTGATGACCTTTGTCGAAGCTTGCCGCGCTTGGAAAGAAGTGCATGGCACCCTGCCCTGCAAAATCACCTTCTTTTTCGAAGGCGAAGAAGAATCCGGCTCACCTTCTTTGATCCCATTCATGAAGGAAAACACGGAAGAGTTAACCGCTGATGTCGCGCTGATTTGCGACACCGGTCTATTTGACAGCCGCGTTCCCGCCATCACCACAATGCTGCGTGGCCTGCTGGGCGAAGAAATCACCATCACCGGCCCGTCCAAAGACCTGCATTCCGGTATGTACGGCGGCCCTGCGATGAACCCGATCCGGGTGCTGTCACGCATCATCGCTGGGCTTCATGACGAAAACGGCCGTGTCACGGTGCCGGGGTTTTACGACGGCGTTCCAGAATTGCCCCCGGCGATCAAGGCCCAGTGGGATGCGTTGAATTTTGACCATGCAGGGTTTCTGGGCGATGTCGGCCTGTCCGATCTGGCCGGCGAACAAGGGCGCACCGCGCTTGAGATGCTATGGTCGCGCCCCACATGTGAGGTGAACGGTATTTCCGGCGGATATCAGGGCAACGGTTTCAAGACCGTGCTGCCATCAAAAGCCAGTGCCAAGATCAGTTTCCGCCTGGTCGGCCAACAAGACCCGCATGCCATCCGCGAAAGTTTCCGTGCCTATGTCCAAGACATGCTGCCGCCCGATTGCAGTGTTTCGTTCCACCCGCACGGCGCCTCTCCCGCGTCGGTGATGGATACTTCTGGTCCCGCGTTTGAAGCAGCCCGCGGCGCCCTGTCTGACGAATGGCCCGATACAGCGGCCTATGTCGGCTGCGGCGGATCGATTCCAATTGCCGGTTATTTCAAGGAAATCGTCGGCGTGGACGCCATGCTGGTTGGGTTTGGCCGGGACGATGATCAGATTCACAGCCCGAATGAGAAGTATGATTTGGAGAGTTTCCACAAGGGAATGCGTAGCTGGGCTAGAATTCTTCAGGCGCTGTCCTCGCAACAACCCGCAGGTTGACGCAAAGTAAATCTTTAAATTCAAGGGCTTTAGCCAAGATTCAAGCTTATCGCCCAAGTTGTGCCTTATTGAGAACTTGGGTGTGCCTGAATTCGTCCTTACCCGTTAACGCCATGAAGCGGAGCATTCGCAAACACACGCACAATGACTTTGCGCATCGGATTGCGGTGGTTGAAGACCAATACAACCGCCGTGTCCCTTACGCAAAACGGCGTGACCGAACTGGTGAGCGCCCACTAATGTGGGCGATCATTGGCTGCGCTTGGACCTATCTTGCCGTCTTTATCAGCCTTAACCGCGGTTGGCTGGAAACACAGATACTGTCGAAATTTCTGCCCAACGTGAATCGCGACCTTGTTATGGGGTTGCTCGCGGCGGCTTTGGCGTATTCCGTCATCATGCTGGTTTTCCACATCGCACGCGGCCTGTTACGTGCGCGCAGATACTATAACAGTGGCGCAATATTGCTGGGTTTCGCCCTTGGCATGGCCCTGCACTTCGTTCCGGGCAGTGTGTATTCCAAAGCGTTTGACTTGCTGAATGATGATACGCAAGCCGTCATCACGAAGACCGCAGGTAACTTTCAAGACATTGATTGGAACAGCCTGCGCATGGTTTCTTCTCAAACCGAAGAGTGAAACTCACGCTGTTGCTAAGGCCATCAGCCAGCAGCTCCCTAAGTCAAATTCGGAAAACGACAGCAAAAAAAGGCCCGCGCCTTCTGTCGCTTATTGCGCAGGCGACAGCAAGACGTTTGAAACCGGTACGATCTGGATGATGCCTGTCCGGTCCTGCAAACCCCAAACCTGTAGCGATGAGAAGGTTTCAGCACGCATACGGCCCATCATAACCACCGCTTGTTCCTGACGCGCACGGAACGCGGCTTGATCTAGGAAGCGCCGCATCGCACGCCCATCCTGACCTGCGCCGTCAAAGTCACGAAAGACAGTTGCGGCAGGCACGCCATCACGAACGGCATCTTGTTGTAACGTGTTCAACCCATTGTCCTGCAACACCAGACCATAACCGTCTTGGTGGATCACATCGATCACACTGGTTGCAACTTCGCGGCGGCCCTGCAAGCCATCGTGAACGCCTTCCAGAACACCAATTGCCGATGGCATACGCGCCAGCGCGGCATCAACCGCTGCGGCGGCATCTGCACCTTCGGTATCGGCCGGAATATTGATCAGCGCCATCACCTCAATGCCTTGTGCGTGATAGGCCTCGGCAATTTCGGCCGCGTCTGGCAAAGACGTGTCAACAGCAACGGCAACCGGCAAGGGAAAGCCCGCCATCGCATCCGGGCCCAATGGGCCAGCGCCGTCATGTATCAGCACCACCGCCATGCGCGGTGTGTCCGCGGCCACATCAAACGGAATGGCATTGGCTTCTAACGGTCGTGGTCCGCTGCTTTGGTTGGCGGGGGCATCGCCAGCTTCGGGGCGGTTGGTTGGCACGGCATCTGGACGATCCAGAATACTGCCACCCGGCTTGCCAATCTGAGGCGAGCCTAGTGCAGCAACCTCGGTTGGTCGGCGCACGATCTGCTCAGCAGCCTGTTCTGGCGCGGCAGTCGTAACTTCGGCGGTCGGTGACTGGGGTGATTCAGGTTCGATAATCGACCGCACAACAACTTTGGGCGCGCTATCCTGCTGCACGGACACCTCGGCCTGTGTGGTTTCTGGCTCTGGGTCTTGGGGCTGTGCCACAACCAGTTCAGCTTCGGGCGCGGTTTCACGCGCTTGCTCTGGCGCAACGGCGGTTTGCGTGGCGGCTGGAACAACCGGCGTTTCAGGTTTGGGCGCTTCGGGCTGGGCCGCCTCGGCAACGGGCGCGTCAGGTTTCGGCGCATCCGGTTTGGGCGTCGGGGCGCTTGGCACCACCGCCACCACTTTGGGGGCCGTTTCCGCGTTCGGGCTGTTCAACGCAGCATCCGGGGCAACCCGCGCAACACCGGTATCCGCACCAGGTGTCGCCGGATCAGCCTGACCCGCCTCAGGCGCCGTCAACTGTGCTGCCATATCCGTAACTGCCTCTGGCACAGCAGTCGAACTGGGCGCAGCGGCGGGCACTGGCGTCTCCTGCGCTGCGGGTGCCGCGTCCATTTGAGACGAAGGCTCTGCAACTGTCGATGGGGCCGGTTCAGCAACAGGTGCTGGGCTTTGCGGCGCGGCATCAGGGGCAACTTCCGCCACGGGTTCAGCCTTGGTTGCCGGTGGGTTTGCCATGGGCACCGGTGGGCGCAAATCCTCAGGCAAGCCGACAAAAAGCGCGGCTCCTGCGGCGGCTCCTACCGACACAAACAATCCGGTCACGAATCCCGCTACACCGCCTGCCACTATTACTGCCCCCACTATTGGTCTGCTTTTACGACGACAATCCGCCCCACATACGGTGCCGCGCCCTTGACGCTGGCTGAATCGTGGGCACATGTATAGCCCGATGACGGCCTTACAGGCCAGCCCTACGCGCAAAGAGTCGCCGATGCTACTTCTGATCGATAATTACGACAGCTTCACCTATAATCTGGTTCACTATTTGGGCGAATTGGGCGCCGATGTGAAGGTCTGGCGGAATGACGCGTTGGATGTGCAGCAAGCAATGGCCATGAACCCGGCTGGCATCCTTTTGTCCCCCGGCCCCAGTGATCCGGATCACGCAGGTATTTGTCTGGCGCTGACGCAAGCAGCAGCCGAATCCAAGACCCCACTGATGGGCGTGTGCCTTGGCCACCAAACCATCGGGCAGGCCTTTGGCGGCCAAGTCAAACAGCATGACCAGATCGTACACGGCAAAATGGGGGCCATGCACCACGACGGCAAAGGCGTGTTTGCGGATTTGCCCTCTCCGTTTGAGGCAACGCGCTATCACTCATTGGTCGTGGACCGTGAAACATTGCCCAACAGTCTGGAAGTGACCGCTTGGCTGGAAGACGGCACAATAATGGGGCTGCAACACCGCGAATTGCCGATCCATGGCGTGCAGTTTCACCCTGAATCCATTGCCTCTGAACATGGCCATGCCCTGCTTCAGAACTTTATCAACGAAATGAAAGTTCCCGCATGAGCGACGCCATGAAACCCCTGATCTATGCCGCTTCCGAAGGTCCGCTGTCGCGGGCACAGGCCGAGGCCGCATTCGAAATTCTTTTTGATGGTCAGGCCACCCCGGCACAGGTTGGTGGTTTGCTGATGGCCATGCGCGCCCGTGGCGAATCCGTTGCCGAATACGCCGCTGCCGCTGCTGTGATGCGCGCCAAATGCCATGCTGTTTCAGCCCCTGAAGGCGCTATGGATATCGTTGGCACCGGTGGCGATGGCAAAGGCACTTTGAACATTTCAACCGCCACTGCCTTTGTTGTGGCCGGTGCCGGCGTGCCTGTTGCCAAACACGGCAACCGCAACCTGTCGTCCAAATCCGGCGCGGCAGATGCCTTGGGGCAGATCGGTATCAACGTGATGATCGAAGCGCCGGCTGTGCAAAAGGCGCTGGATGCCGTTGGCATTGCCTTCATGATGGCCCCATTGCACCACCCGGCAATGAAGCATGTCATGCCTGTTCGCCAAGAGTTGGGATGCAAGACAATCTTCAACATTCTGGGGCCTCTGACCAATCCGGCGGGTGTTAAACGGCAACTGACAGGTGCCTTTGCCATCGACCTGATCTTTCCAATGGCCGAAACGCTGCAAGCACTGGGGTCCGAAAAGGCCTGGTTGGTGCATGGCGAGGACGGCACGGATGAACTGGCGATCACCGGCAAAACGTCTGTCGCGGCGCTGGACGGCGATAAGATCACAGGCTTTGAAGTGCATCCAGAAGACGCGGGCCTGCCTGTTCATCCGCTGCGCGATATTATGGGCGGCACCCCAGAAGAGAATGGCATCGCCCTGAAAGCGCTGCTGGACGGCACGCCGGGTGCCTATCGGGATGCTGTTTTGCTGAATGCGGCAGCGGCGTTTATCGTGGCGGATAAAGTCACGGATCTGAAATCCGGTGTCGAAATCGCGCGCGATAGCATCGACAGCGGCGCAGCCAAATCCAAAGTTGAAGCCTTGGCCAAAGCCACACAGGCGGCAGCCTAGCGCTTACTGCGGTTTTCCCGTGCCATCCGCGTTGTGTGGCACGGGCCGATCGCCCGGTGCTACCGCGCCTTGCTGCGCCAACAAAGGACTGACCAATGCCGCTGACACCTCCACCGGCCTGGGCGCATTTGCCGTTCTTCACCAATGATCTGCCCCGCATTGACGCAGCCCTTGCAGCCGACGAACGCACAATTCTGCCGCCCGCGCATCAGATCTTTGCGGCATTGGCGGCCTGTTCGCCCAAAAACACCCGCGTTGTCATATTGGGACAGGATCCCTACCCAACGCCCGGTCACGCGCATGGGCTGGCCTTCTCGGTTGAACCGGATGTACGCCCTCTGCCGCGCTCTTTGACCAATATATATAAAGAGATGACCGAAGACTTGGGCACCTGCCCGGTCAACGGGGATCTGCGGTTTTGGGCAGATCAGGGTGTCTTGTTGTTAAACAGTGCCTTGTCCGTTCCCGCAGGCAACGCGGGCGGACATGCGAAACTGGGTTGGGCCAAATTGACCCAAGAAGTTTTGGCGGCGCTTTCTGATCGTCCTTGTGCGTTTGTCCTTTGGGGCGGGCATGCGCAATCGTTCGAATCCTACATTTCGGGGGACGATCATCTGATACTAAAGTCGCCTCACCCGTCGCCTCTTTCGGCCAGACGGGGATTTTTCGGCTCCCGCCCCTTTTCCCGCACCAACGACTGGCTTAAAGCCAATGGTCAGATACCGATTGACTGGACGCGATGAACTGGACGGGCGCATGACCGGAACGATCCTAGACAAGATCAAAGCTTACAAGCTGGAAGAGGTGGCCGCCGACAAAGCTGCCAAGCCGCTGGCCGAAATCGAGGCAGAGGCCAAATCCGCCTCTCCTATTCGCCCCTTTGGTGCTGCACTGCGGGCGGCGCAAGACACTGGCTATGGCCTGATTTCCGAGGTCAAGAAGGCGTCACCCTCCAAAGGGTTGATCCGCGCGGATTTTGACCCCGCCACCTTGGCCGCCGCATATGAGGCCGGAGGCGCAACTTGCCTGTCGGTGCTGACCGACACACCGTCATTTCAGGGCGCCAAACCGTTTCTGACCGCTGCGCGCAATGCCACTTCGATGCCAGCTCTGCGCAAAGACTTTATGTATGACACCTATCAGGTTGCCGAAGCCCGCGCGCTTGGCGCGGATTGTATCCTGATCATTATGGCCAGCGTCTCTGACAGTCAGGCGGCCGAGCTGGAAGACGCCGCCTTTGCTTGGGGCATGGATGCGTTGATCGAGGTGCATGACGGTGCTGAACTGGACCGCGCGCTGGAGCTGAAATCTCCGCTGATCGGGGTCAACAACCGCAACCTCAAAACCTTTGAGACAACATTGGACACCACGCGCCAGCTGTCCAAACGGATACCAGCTGACCGGATGCTGATTTCTGAGTCCGGCCTGTTCACGCCCGCCGATCTGGCCGATATGGCCGCCTATGGCGCACGCAGTTTCCTGATCGGGGAAAGCCTGATGCGCCAAGCCGATGTGACGGCGGCAACCAAAACCCTGTTGGCTGATCCGGTGGCGGCATGAGCAACGGATTGACCCATTTCGACGCCAAGGGCGATGCGCATATGGTAGATGTGTCTGACAAGGCCGTCACCAGCCGCATTGCTGTGGCCGAGGGGCATATCACAATGGCCCAAGCCACGTTTGATATCATCTCGGAAGGCCGCGCCAAAAAGGGTGACGTGATCGGCATCGCCCGACTGGCAGGTATCATGGGTGCCAAGAAAACGTCTGAGCTGATACCGCTGTGCCATCCATTGCCCATCACAAAGGTCGCTGTTGAACTGACGCTGGACCCGGCCCTGCCCGGCCTACGGATCGAAGCGACGGTCAAAACCACCGGGCAAACCGGGGTCGAGATGGAAGCGTTGACAGCCGTCAGCACCGCCGCATTGACAGTGTATGACATGGCCAAAGCCGTGGACAAGGCGATGGAAATCGGCGGCATTCGTGTTGTTTTGAAAGATGGCGGTAAATCAGGCCGGTACGAAGCAACATGATCCCGGTTACCCAAGCGCTGGACCATCTGTTTTCGCTGGCGCTGCCGCTGGACGTTGAAACGGTTCCGCTGATCCAGGCCATGGGCCGCGTTTTGGCACGCGATGTCACGGCGCGCCGCACACAACCGCCTTTTGCGGTCTCGGCAATGGATGGGTATGCGGTTGCCGCTGCCCAGCCCGACGAAACCTTTGCCGTGATCGGGGAATCCGCTGCTGGTGCACGCTTTGAAGGGGTTGTTGGCCCAGGACAGGCCGTGCGCATCTTCACCGGCGCACCGGTGCCACAGGGTGCCCACACCGTGGTGATCCAGGAAGACGTTCAACGCGATGGCGACACCATAACCATTCGTGATACATTGGGTGACGGCACAAATATCCGCCCGGCGGGCAATGATTTTGCCGAAGGTGCAACCGTTTCCGCCCCCCGCGTGCTGACCGCCAATGACATTGCGCTTTTGGCTGCGATGAATATCGACATGGTGCCAGTCACCCGACGCCCAAAGGTGGCCATTGTCGCCACGGGCGATGAACTGGTCATGCCCGGCGAAACACCGGGCCCAGATCAGATTGTTGCGTCCAATACCTTTGGCCTGCACGCCATGCTCGGCAGCCTTGGCGCAGCGCCCCGGTTGCTGCCAATTGCCAGAGACAGTGTTGCCTCGCTGCGCGCAACCCTGACAATGGCCAGCGACGCGGATCTGATCATTACCGTTGGCGGCGCTTCTGTTGGCGATCACGATCTGGTCGCGCCTGTGGCTGCTGAACTGGGTATGCAACGCGCGTTTCACAAGGTTGCAATGCGTCCGGGCAAACCGCTGATGTCGGGCCGGTTGGGCAACGCCATGATGATTGGCCTGCCCGGCAATCCTGTATCGGCCATGGTTTGCGGGCATTTGTTTGTGGCCCCGGTCATCCGCGCCATGCTGGGCCTGGGTGCCGCCCCTGCCCCCCGTCAGACGGGCACGTTGGCCGCATCGGTTGGCCCCAATGGCCCCCGCGAACACTATATGCGCGCGGCGTTGACCGCCGAGGGATTAACCGTGTTCCCACGCCAGGACAGCAGTTTGCTGGGCGTCCTGGCACAGGCCAATGCGTTGGTCGTGCGTCCGCCACACGATCCCGCGCGTGATGCAGGCGATCAGGTGGACTACGTGCTCCTGTAGCGCGACCGGCCATCCCTTGACCAAAACTACGTCTGACATCGGGCTTCCCCGGTCTGATTGTTTGCGCCACCACCAATCTGGGGCCATTGCGCCAGCCAGATCACCCTTGCAACCGGCCATGCCCTGAGGAACTGTGCGCACCAAGAACGAATGTACAAGGGACGATAAAATGCGGATCGCCATCAATGGGTTTGGCCGAATTGGCCGAGCGGTTCTGCGCCAGATCGCACTGGACCCGCGTCACGACGATATCGAAGTGGTCACCATCAATGATATCGCACCGCTGGAAACGCTGGCCTACTTGTTCAAATACGATAGCACCTATGGTCCTTTTCCCGGCCAAACCGACGCGAGCCAAAGCTTTCTAACGGTTCAGGGCCGCAAAATCCGCTTTACTCAGATTTCCGAGGCGTCCCGATTGAATCTGGTCGGTATTGATTTGCTGCTGGATTGCACTGGCAAGGCCAATACACCGCGCCAGGCCGCTGCCGGGCTGGGCGCTGGCGCCGAAAAAATACTGATCTCTGGCCCTTGCGAAGGTGCGGATGTGACCGTTGTTCTGGGCGCCAATGACGATATCCTGACGGATCAGCGCGTGGTGTCCAATGCCTCTTGCACCACCAATGCCATTGCGCCGATCCTTCGCTTGATCGACGAAACCCATGGCATTTTCCGCGGCCATGTTACAACCGTACATTGCTATACAAACAGCCAACCCTTGGTCGACGGTCCGCGCGGGTCCTTGCCGCGCTCACGCGCAGCGGCACAATCCATGATCCCCACAACGACCAGCGCAACAAGCCTGACCGCGCATGTGCTGCCACAACTGGTGGGGCGTCTGACTGGGGCGGCGATACGTGTGCCCACGGTCTCTGTTTCCTGCATAGATGCGGTTTTAACGCTGGAAACCCCGATGGAAGACGACGGTCTGACGTGGCTGCGCGAGGTCGTCGACGCCTCCCCTGTCTTGGGTTGGATTGATGACCCCGTCGTATCAACGGATATGCGCGCGCGGCCCGAAAGCCTGATTGTGTCTGGTTCAGAAACAATCCTGAACGATGGCTTCCAATTGCGTCTGTTTGGTTGGTACGACAATGAGTGGGGGTTTTCCGCCCGGATGATTGATGTCGCCCGCAGGATGATTCCCGAATCTTCTGCCTGATTCTGCCTCATTCTTGAGTCAAATGTGGCGTTAGCGCAAACAGTCAAAACTGCCTTAAAAATACTATGCGCTAACATGCCTACAGCTTTTTAGTGTCGGCGTTATCGTTTCCCGTTCCTCACCAATGACACAATCTCGACCTACCAGCTCCACATATCGGGCAAGGTCTAACGCCAAGTTAACCCCATCGCCTCCTTGCGGGATCGACGGAGATTTCACGCGGTCTTCTGAAATTCAAACTGCAAGCTCACGGAAGAACCGGGCCGGTATATGGCCTGGTCAAGCCTTTCCCTCTAAGCCGTTCGACCGGTGATCAGGGGAACGGGCGGTCCGGTCCTGCGCGCACCCTCGTAGCAGGACCGGGCCGAACGCGGCCTTCCTGTCACACATTGCCATGTGAATGCCTTCCCTTCGCCTTGCGATTGCGCAAACGGTCTGTTTTCAAAGGGCCAGCCGCGTTAAACCAATTGCAAACGCGTATCCCTTTGAAGACACAACCCACAAGGAATTGACATGACCGCGCCCTCTATTTTTGACGACCGGATGCTGTCTCTGGGCTTGGCCCGTGTGGCCGAGCAAGCCGCCATCGCCTCTGCCAAGCTGATCGGCCACGGCGACGAAAAGGCCGCAGACCAAGCCGCCGTGAATGCGATGCGTGAACAGCTTAACAAGCTCGACATCAAAGGTGTCGTTGTGATCGGTGAAGGTGAACGCGACGAAGCGCCAATGCTGTTTATCGGCGAAGAGGTTGGCACCGGCAACGGCCCGGGCGTTGATATTGCACTGGACCCGCTGGAAGGCACAACGCTGACCGCCAAAGACATGCCAAACGCGCTGACGGTGATTGCCATGGGCCCACGCGGCACCATGCTGCACGCCCCAGACGTATATATGGACAAGCTGGCCATCGGCCCGGGTTTCCCTGAAGGCATCGTGTCATTGGATATGCCGCCGGCGACACGGGTGTCCGCCCTGGCCACCGCCAAAGGCTGCACGCCAAGCGATATCACGGTTTGCATTTTGGAACGCCCGCGCCACGAAGAAATGATTGCCGAAGTCCGCGCAACCGGCGCCGCGATCCGTCTGATCACTGATGGCGATGTCGCAGGCGTTATGCACTGCGCTGAACCGCATCTAACAGGCATCGACATGTATATGGGCTCTGGCGGCGCACCCGAAGGTGTACTGGCGGCGTCCGCGCTGAAATGCATGGGTGGCCAGATGCAGGGCAAACTGATGTTCCGCAACGATGATGAACGTGGTCGCGCAGCGAAGGCTGGTATCACCGATCTGGACAAGATTTACACCCGCGACGAGATGGTCACAGACCATGTTATCTTTGCCGCTACAGGTGTCACAGGTGGCTCGCTGCTGCCGGGCATCAAGCGCGAAGTTGGTTACCTGACTACAGAAACACTGCTGATGCGGTCAAAAACCGGATCCGTGCGGCGGATGGTATATCGTAACCCAACCGGCCCACGCGACTAATCACCGAAGCCTTTCAAAGCTTCAGGCCCCGGCGAATCGCCGGGGCTTTTTTGTGTCAATCAAAAGGCGAGATTGCGAATGATTTTGCCTTGCAAACAAAAAGAAAAAAGTCGCGCTTCCCCAGCGTAAACGCCATTTCTTAACGAAATCGCTGATATGTGCCACATTTGGACAAAACACATATCGCCATTCATATATCAATAATTCATTTTTTAACAAAGGGTTACAGCACAACTCTAAGGATATGCCGCCATTTTCGGTTTTGGTGCCTTAGAATTGATCACGCAAAAACCAATCGGATTGTTTCCGAATTGTAAACTATTGATAATGTGTCATTTTCTGGACATAGAAGTTTGAGTTTTGCGTTTTTTATGCTAAAACGTGAACAACCTTTGGTTTCTGACAAGCAAGTAACCCGCCGGGCAACAGTAATGATCCGGCCTGACAGATAGCCACTCATGCTGAAGGGTGTTGAAACTCAGAACTCTGGCTTTTTAGGGAGTTACATTATGCGAACTTACGCCAAAACACTTCTATTGGGCGCGGCTTTGGCCCTGTCCGGTGGCGCAGCAAGCGCTGTATCCACAACAATTGTACCGTTTAATGTGCAAATCACATCGAACTACGATGTCACCAGCGGCAGCTTTCTATCGTCGTCGTCCCTGCTGGGTGTCACCGGCAGCGGCTACTATGATTGGACCGCGGGCTCAACCCCAGGTGACGGTCAGTTCTCTCTGTCTGTTGATTTTGCCAGCGGCACAGAAACATTCCAGCCATCCGACAGTGAAGGCACAGACGTTCAGGTTAACGCTCAGAACGACTTGGCCGCAGTTAAGATGACCGTTCTGGACGACAAGTCCTCGACCCCGACGTTCGATGACATCATCGCAGCGACCGGCGTTTCCGGCTTCTTTGTAACCGGTCTGGTTCCAGAAGTTGGCAGCACGCCAGCCATCCTGCAGTTGCAAGTCAACACCACCTCGCCCGCAGCTGTGCCGCTTCCGGCCACCGCGGGCCTGTCCCTTGCTGCACTGGCTCTGATGGGCGGCTTTGCCGCGCGTCGCCGCCGCAAGGTTGCGTAAGCATTAATTCGCCAGAGTTTCGACAGACGGCGGGGGCTTCCCCCGCCGTTTTTTTGCGCCCGGAACATGCGGAACGCACACCAATGAAAAAGGGCTGCCCTATCAGGACAGCCCTTTTCGTATCTCTGGTCGATGGCGGGCTTACAGCTGCGCCATAACCTCGTCAGATGCTTCAAAGTTGGTGGTGACGCGCTGAACGTCATCATCGTCTTCCAGCGCTTCAACCAGCTTCATCAGGCTTTGCAAGGAGGACAGGTCCAACTCGGTTGTCGTGGTTGGACGCCAGATCAGTTTGGTCGATTCTGACTCGCCCAGCTCCCCTTCCAGCGCGGTGGAGACTTCGTTCAGATCAGTGTCAGCACAATAGATGACATGCCCATCTTCCGAGCTTTCCACATCCTCTGCACCGGACTCAATCGCCGCCAGCATGACAGAATCTGCATCACCTGCATCTGCCGGGTAAACAATCTCGCCCACCCGGTCGAACATAAAGCCAACAGACCCGGTTTCACCCAGATTACCGCCGCTTTTCGCAAAGGTGGATCGCACGCTTGACGCTGTGCGGTTGCGGTTGTCGGTCATTGCCTCGACGATCACTGCCACACCGCTTGGGCCATAGCCCTCATACCGGATTTCCTCGTAATCCTCGCCGTCACCGCCGGTTGCCTTCTTGATGGCCCGTTCGATGTTATCCTTTGGCATGGATTGCGACTTGGCTTCCTTCACAGCAAGCCGCAAACGCGGGTTCTTTTCCGGGTCAGGATCGCCCATCTTCGCGGCGACCGTGATTTCTTTTGAAAGCTTAGAAAACAGCTTGGCGCGCAAAGTGTCCTGACGGCCTTTGCGGTGCTGAATATTGGCCCATTTGGAATGCCCTGCCATGGTGTTCCCTTCCTGCAATGTTCGTGGTTGCCGGTCTCTATAAGGCAGGGGCAATTCCAAGAGCAAGCCTTGCGGCACAAACGCCCCTTCAAACACGGGTCTAGATTGATTATTCCACGTCTATGAAACCTTTCCTGATCCTGCAATTGCGCCCCGAGGCTGAAGCTTCTGACGATGAGTACAGCGCATTTCTGCGCAAAGGGGGGCTGGAGGCCAGCCAAACCCATCGTATCCGTCTGGAACAGGAAGATTTGCCGCCAGACCTGTCTTTGCAGAACTATTCCGGTGTGATTGTCGGCGGCGGACCGGGGTGTGTCAGCGATGCGCCCGAGGACAAAGACAAGACCGAAGCACGTATCGAAGCGGCAATCCTGTCATTGATGCCCCAGATCACGGCGCAAGACATTCCATTCATGGGCTGCTGCTATGGCATCGGAATTCTGGGCCACCATCTGGGCGCCGATGTTTCCAAGGCCGCCTATGGTGAGCCTGTGGGCGCCGTGACCTGCACCAAACAGGCAGATGATCCATTGCTGGATGGCTTGCCGGATCAGTTTGATGCCTTTGTTGGCCACAAGGAAGCTGTGCAGCACCTGCCGGCAGGCAGCGTGCATCTGCTGTCGTCAGACAGTTGCCCGTTTCAGATGATCCGTCACGGGCAGAACGTATACGCCACGCAGTTCCACCCCGAAGCCGATGCAGACGGGTTTGAAACCCGAATTCGTATCTACAAAGACAAGGGCTATTTCCGCCCCGAGGATGCTGACGATCTGATCGCCATGTGCCGCGCCAGCGACGTGCGCTGGCCAGAGCAGATTTTACGTAATTTCGTACGGCGCTACGGCTGAGCGGTCACAGCGGCCAAAACAGCGGGATCAGGGCAGAGGCCACCAGCCCAACGCTGAGGTTCAACGGAATGCCCACGCGCAGGAAATCAGAGAAACGATAGCCGCCCGGACCATACACCAGCGTATTGGTCTGATACCCAATCGGCGTTGCAAAGCTGCAGGACGCAGCGATCATCACAGCCACCACCAACGGACGCGCATCAATCCCAGTGGCCTGTGCCAGACCAATGGCAATGGGCGTCACGACCACCGCAACTGCGTTGTTGGACACAAGCTCTGTCAGGACCGAAGTCAGCAGATAAATCGCCCAGATGATCACAAAGGGCGGCAAATCCGATAGCAACGGCGCGGCCGTCTCGACGATCATGGACACCGCGCCAGAGGCTTGCATCGCCGCGCCAATCGACAGCATCGCAAAGATCAATGACAGCAGCCGACCATCAACAAACGAAAATGCCTCATCCGCATCAATACAGCGGGTCAACAGCACAACAGCCACGGCAATAATCGACAGCGCTAGAATGGGCGCAACGCCAAATGCCGCCAGCCCAACAATCCCGATCAGCGCGCCAATCGCTATCGGGGCCTTGTCACGCCGGTACGCGCGGCCAGAGGGCGTGCTGACATCGACCATCTCCATTTCGGCGGCCAAACGCTGGATATCGCCCGGAGCCCCCTCTAACAGCAGTGTATCGCCCACACGCACCACCAGCTCATCCAGCTGACGGCCAATATTCTGGTTTCTTCTGTGAACAGCCAAGGGATAGACACCGAACCGCCGCCGCAACCGCAATGACCCCAGTGACCGGCCAACCATCTTGCAACCAGGGGTGATCAGCACTTCGACAGTGGTGGTTTCCACCGCGCCAACCTGATCCAATCGTTTCAGCGATTTGTTGCGCTGCAGGCTGAGCAACTCGGTCATCTTCGTGCGTAAAACCACACGATCCCCCACATGCAGCTGCACGTTCTTCAGGTCGCGCCGCAGAGATTGATCACCTCGGATCACGTCGATCAGGCGCACGCCTTCGCGCTTGAACAATTGAACCCCCAGAACATCACGACCAACAAGGTTGGATTCCGGGGGAATAACCGCTTCGGTAAAGAACTTCATCTTTGACCGGTCAGACAGCATGGTGGCCAGACTGTCACGTTCCGGCAGCAGGCGGCGACCGAAGACCAGAATATAGATCATCCCCCAAGCCACCACGAACAACGCCAAAGGCGTGACCTCGAAAATGGAAAACGGCTCCATTCCGTTGGACCGGGCCACCCCATCGACCAGCAGGTTTGTGGAGGTGCCGATCAAGGTCAACGTTCCGCCCAGAATGGCAGCATAGCTAAGCGGAATCAGCAACTTAGACGCGGCGATATCCAAGCTTCGGGCCAATTGCACAAACACCGGGATCATCACAACAACCACCGGAGTGTTTGACATGATCGCCGACGCCACCATGACAAAGATCAGCAGCATCAGAATGGCCAGCCTGGGCCGCTTCTGGGCGCGTTTGTCAGCCATCGAGGTAAACACATCCAGCGCGCCGGTGCGCACCAAGGCCCCCATGACAATGAACATGGCCGCAATGGTCCAGGGTGCCGGGTTGGACAACACAGCAAGCGCTGCGTCATAGGGCAAGACACCGGTCGCAATCAGGAAAGCGGAACCGCCAATGGCCACCACTTCTGTCGGGTAAACCTCGCGCAGGAAAAGAACGAACATCGCGGCGACCGTTGCGAGCGCCAGGAAGGCTTGGCCGGTCTGGCCCAATTCGATCAGCTGCATGGCGTCTTTCGTCTGCACAAGTCAGGAAGCATTTTGGCGAAGGTTCCAAGCGGACGCAAGCGCCCCGCGTTCAGCGTGTAGGAAAAAAAGAGCTAATAATTCGGACCGGTTACACCGGCTCAATGCAAAATGCGCCTGTTTGCAGTGGCGCGCAATGGTTTTCACACGCCAAGGTCAGCCGCTTACTGTGGACCAGAGGACTGAAGCCGCCCCCCATGACGCACCATGGTGATCGCGGTTGCCTTGCCTGTTCGGTCATCCGTTTCAACCAGAACACCTGACAGGGTGGCCTCTTCCCCGGCGGGAACAAACCGCGACTTGGCCATGCCGGTCACGAAACGGCGCATGGGTTCTGCCTTTTCCATGCCAATGACGGAATTGTAGTCGCCGCACATCCCCGCATCAGACAGATAGCCTGTGCCACCCGGCAAGATTTGTGCGTCGCTTGTCGGCACATGGGTATGCGTGCCCACCACCAAGCTGGCGCGCCCATCGCAGAAATGCCCCATGCCCATTTTTTCAGACGTGGCTTCGCAATGCATATCCACCAGGATCATTTGCGCCTGCCCCCCCAACGGGTGTTTACGCAACACCGCATCCATATGGGAAAACGGATCATCAAAGGCCCGTTTCATAAAGACATTGCCCAGAACCTGCGTCACCAAAACCTTGCGTCCACGCGCATCGGTGAACAGTCCGGCCCCGCGCCCCGGTGCGCCCTTGGCAAAGTTCAACGGGCGGATGATACGCGGTTCGGTATCGATATATGACAGCATGTCTTTTTGATCGAAAGCGTGATCACCCAGGGTCAGAACATCTGCCCCAGCCGCCAGCAAGAGCTTGGCGTGATCCGCCGTCAGCCCGGCCCCATTGGACGCGTTTTCGCCGTTCACCACGACAAAATCGAGTTTCCAGTCTTGGCGCAGTTGCGGCAACCGGGTTGAAATCCCGGTTCGGCCCGCCCGGCCCATTACATCGCCTAAGAAAAGTGTTCGCATAGACAAGGGGGTAAGCCGAAACGCGGCGCTTGAAAAGTCGGTTTTTCGGCTCGGTGCAGTTTACAGGGATCGGATGGGGCGTACTGGATGATCTGACAGTCCGCCGCCCTGCGGACGGCGGGCAGGATCAGCCAGCCAAGGCCTGCGGCATTGGCGGGCGGTTGGGGGCGCCGCCCCCACAGCCACCTTTGGTGGCCTCCCCCGAGGTATTTCTGAACAGAAGAAACGGGCCCGTCGCCTAGGCCTGATTGAGGCTGAAAACCTCTTTATCGGTGACGATCAGGTCCAAAGGTTGATCGGTTGGGTCCAGCGGCAGGTCTGCCATTTGCTGGGCACTGTAGGCAAAGCCGATCGCCAGGGCTGCGCCTTTGGCCCGCAGCGCATCCAATGTGCGGTCGTAAAACCCACCGCCATATCCCAGGCGCGCGCCAGCGAGCGTAAAGGCCAAGAGGGGGACAATCAGTATCTCAGGAACGATAAAGGTCAGGGTTTCGGGGATCTTTGCGCCATATGGACCCTCGATCATCGGCATATCGGGTTCCCAGGCAGCAAAGCGCAACGGCTGACCTGCGCCCACGATCACCGGCACGCATACAGGGCCATGTGCCGCCGCCTCTGCCATGGCGGGAGTTGGGTCAATTTCGGTTCTGATGGGCATATAGCCCGCCAAGGGGACGCCGCGAAACCCCGCCAACACAGCAGACAGATGCCCGGCAGCCGCGCCGGTATCCTGCGCATGGGCCGCTTTGCGCCGAGCAAAAGCCGCTTTGCGGGCGGCGGTTTTTTGCGCGGCGATGCTCATAACAAAACCAAGACCGCCAGACCAAGAAAGGCAAAGAAACCAACCACATCCGTGACTGTGGTGACAAAAGCGCCAGAGGCAAGGGCCGGATCCACCTTGAGCTTTTCCAGGATCACGGGCACGGCAATACCCGCCAAGCCCGCCACCACCAGGTTGATCACCATCGCCGCTGCGATAACCCCGCCAAGGGCCGCGCTGCCGAACCATATCAGCCCGACGACCCCCATGATCACCGCAAAGGCCAGCCCATTGACCAGACCCACGGCCACTTCCCGCCGGATCACGCGCCAGACGTTGGAGCCGGTCAAATCTTTGGTGGCCAATGCCCGCACAGCCACGGTCAGCGCCTGAGTGCCAGCATTTCCACCCATGGACGCCACGATGGGCATCAAAACCGCCAGGGCCACCACCTTGGTGATCGCGTCTTCGAACTGCGCGATCACAATACTGGCCAGAACGGAGGTGACGAGGTTGACCGCCAGCCACGGAAAACGTTGCCGCGTTGTTTCCAACACGCTGTCAGACAGGCGGCTTTCATCGCCGACACCGGCAAGACGCAGGATGTCTTCTTCGTGCTCCTCATCCAGCACGGCCATGGCGTCATCAATGGTGATCATGCCGACAAGGCGTTCATTCTCATCCACCACCGGGGCCGAGATCAGGTGATACTGGTTGAACGCATAGGCAACATCGCCCTCATCCTGGGAAACCGGAATGATATGGAAGGCGTCTTCAAGGATGGAGCGCAACAAGACTTCGCGGCGCGAGGCCATAAGCTTGCCCAGCGTGATATTGCCAACCGGGCGCAATCGCGGGTCGACCAGCACGATGTGGTAAAATTGTTCTGGCAAATCTTCGGACGCGCGCAGAAAATCAATGGCTTCACCGACATTCCAATGTTCGGGCGCCATCACCACTTCGCGCTGCATCAGACGACCGGCGGAATATTCCGGATAGGTCAGCGATTGTTCAACAGCGACCCGGTCGCTGTCTTCCAGAACATCAAGAATTGCGGCTTGTTGATGCTCTTCAAGATCTTCGATCAGATCGACAACATCGTCGCTGTCCAGCTCGCGCACAGCATCGGCCAAGACTTCTGGCTTGAGGAGGCCAATCACCTCTTCCCGGATAACGTCATCCAGCTCCGACAGAATTTCGCCGTCAAATTCCTTGTCGTATAGGCGGATCAGGCGCATCCGGTCGAATGCATTGATCTGTTCCAGAAGGTCGGCGATGTCGGCGCCGTGCAACGGCTCCATCAGCGCGATCAACTGGTCGCGGTCGCCTATATCAACGGCATAAAGAATTGCCGCCACATCGCGCTTGTTCAGCGCGTAATCCGTCGATACGTCTTCGCTTTCGCGCGCAATCGTGTCGGGATTATCGGTCATGCCGCTGCCCCTGTCTTTTCTGCCTCAAGTTCAATCTAAGCCAAGCAAACTGAAAGCAACAGAGACCTTCGGCAATTTACCTTTGCGTGGCGCTCTTCTAGGCTGCTTAAATCCCAGATGGAGCTGTCATGACCACTTTGATTTACGGGCAGGTGCTGCAATTTGATGCCTCTCCCTTTGAAATGCCCGCCGAAACCGCCGCGCGTGTTGAAACCGCAGGCGCTGTTGCGATCGAAGATGGCGTTATTCTGGAAGCCGGGCAAGCCGATGCGATGCGCTATCGCTATCCGCAAGCCGACACGGTTGATATGGGGCAGGCGCTGATATTACCGGGGTTTATCGACGCGCATGTGCATTACCCCCAGACCGGGATCATTGCCAGTTGGGGCAAGCGGCTGATCGACTGGCTGAACAGCTATACGTTCCCCGAAGAAATGCGCTTTGGAGATGCCGATTATGCGGCGATGATCGCGGCGCGGTATCTTGACCTGACGGCGGAACACGGCACAACAACCGTCTGTTCCTATTGCACAATCCACCCGGAAAGCGTGGACGCTTTCTTTAACGAGGCCCAAGTGCGGGGGCAGCGGGTTTTGGCAGGCAAGACCTGTATGGACCGCAACGCACCCGAAGGGCTGCGCGACACACCGCAAAGCGCCTATGACCACTCAAAAGCGCTGCTGGAACGTTGGCATGGTGTTGACCGGCTGTCTTACGTTGTGACGCCGCGGTTTTCGCCAACCTCGACTTCGGAACAGTTGCACGCACTGGGCGCTTTGTGGGCAGAGCACCCAGACGTCCTGATGCAAACGCACCTGTCCGAGCAGACCGATGAAATCGCCTGGGTCAAAAGCCTGTATCCCGAAGCGCGCGATTATCTGGACACCTACGAAGCGCACGGGCTGTTGGGCCCCGGAGGCTTATACGGCCATGCCATTCATCTGGAACCGCGTGAACGTGACCGCCTGAAAGAGATGGACGCCGCGCTGGTGCACTGCCCAACCTCCAACACGTTTATCGGGTCGGGCCTGTTTGACATGGCCGGATTGATGGCCGAGGGGCAACGGATTGGTCTGGCCACAGACACCGGCGGCGGATCTTCGTTTTCGATGCTGCGCACCATGGCCGCAGCTTATGAGATTGCGCAGTTGCGTGGCACCCCGCTTCACGCGGCGCAATTGCTGTGGCTGGCGACCGAAGGGTCTGCCCGCGCCCTACGCATCGACTCTCAGGTTGGGCGCATCGCACCGGGCATGGAGGCTGACCTGATCGCGCTGGACCTTTCGGCAACTCCGGGCATCGCACAGCGATCCAGTCGCGCAGCAAATATTTGGGAAGCCATCTTCCCCACTATCATGATGGGCGATGACAGATCGATTTCTGCGGTTTGGATCGGGGGCCGTAAGGTGAAAGGCTAAAGGCTAAAGGTTCAGCAGCCTTCGCGCCCCAAAACCATCACCCACAAGTCACCGCTTTCGCTGGGCACACGCGCCAAACCAACTTGGTTCACCTTGCTTTTCAGCATGTTCTTACGATGGCCTTTGGAATTGTACCAATCCTTCATCACCTCTGGCAGAGAGGTCTGGCCCTTGGCCAAGTTTTCGGCCAGCGAACAGTAGCGATAGCCCTGACGCTTGGCTCGATCCGCCACGCGGCTGCCGTTTCGGCTTTTGTGGTCAAAGTAATTGTTGCGGGCCATGTCACGCCCGTGCGCCTCGGCCGCAGCTTGCAACTTCTGCGAAACGGCAACCCGCCCTAGGCCCTTCTGCGCCCGAAGATCGTTTAGCGCGTCTATCCCCCCCGGCACGGTTTCTGCGGCGATCGGGCCCGCGCAGATCAATGACGAAACAACAAGGGCGGATCGGATAGCAGAGCGGATCATGGGAAGTCTCCTGTGTGTTGCAGACGGTCCCTACACGCTTTGGCCCAGTTTGTGAGCCAGCTTGTTTTGATGCGTGATCAACGCAGGCAAATCTATGCCGACCATCTGGCCGTCTTGAACAATAATCCGCCCATCAACCAACAGATCGCGCACTTTGGTGGGGCCTGCCAGCAACAAGGCCGCCGGGTCCCATGACCCCGCCGTTTCGATGCCAGACACATCCCAGATGGCAATATCAGCCCGCATGCCCGGTGCAATTTGCCCGCAATCATCCCGGCCCAAAACCTCTGCACCGCCACGCGTGGCAATCTCCAACGCCTCACGCGCGCTCATCGCATCGGCCCCGCGTGAGACACGTTGCAACAACATTGACTGCCGCGCCTCGGCCATCAGGTTTCCGGCATCATTGCTGGCCGATCCATCAACCCCCAAGCCAACCGGAACACCCGCATCGCGCATCGCACGTACAGGGGCGATACCCGAACCAAGACGACAGTTCGAACAAGGGCAATGCGCGACGCCCGTTTTTGATCTGGCGAACAGATCAATCTCTTGCCCGTCCAACTTCACGCAATGGGCGTGCCAGACATCGCTGCCTGTCCAACCCAAATCTTCGGCGTATTGGCCAGGACGACAGCCAAACTTCTCTAGGCTATAGGCAATATCTTCGTCGTTTTCGGCCAAATGAGTATGCAGCATGACACCTTTGTCACGCGCCAACAGCGCCGCATCCCGCATCAGTTCCCGGCTGACGGAAAAGGGCGAACACGGTGCCAAGCCCACCCGCACCATCGCGCCCGGTGAGGGATCATGGAACGCATCGACAACACGGATGCTGTCTTCCAGTATCGCGGCTTCCCGCTCCACCAGACTGTCCGGCGGCAGACCACCATCGCTTTCGCCGATGCTCATCGCGCCGCGCGTGGGATGGAAGCGCAAACCAATTTCATGAGCCGCAGCAATGGTATCATCCAGCCGCGACCCGTTGGGAAACAGGTACAAATGGTCCGACGTCAGGGTACACCCGGACAGGGCAAGTTCAGCCAGCCCGACCTGGGCCGAAATAAACATCTCTTCCGGGCCAAAACGTGCCCAGATCGGGTACAGCGTCTGCAACCAGCCAAACAACAAAGCATCCTGACCGCCCGGAACGGCCCGCGTCAGGGTTTGGTACAAATGGTGATGGGTATTGACCAATCCAGGCGTAACCACACAGCCCGAAGCCTCAATCACAGTGGCCGCTCCAGACAGCCCATGGCCAATCTGCGAAACCACACCGTTTTCAATCAGGATATCCGCGCCGGATATTTCACGCCGCGTGTCATCCATTGTCAAAACGGTTTGCGCACCGCGGATCAGAACAGCGTTCATGGCTTTGCCCCCAAGAGTTCAAGCGCCTGTGCGTGCACCGCTTTGCTGGACGCCGCTACGACAGAGCCCCCCATATGTGCCGGCCCGCCATCCCAATTGGTGACTATCCCGCCAGCGGCCTGGATAACTGCAATGGGCGCTTGAATATCATAGGCGTTCAATCCCGCCTCGATCACCAAATCAATCTGACCGGCAGCCAAAAGCGCATAAGCGTAACAATCCATCCCATAGCGGGTCAGCTTACAATTGCTGGCTACCCGATTGAACGCGGCACCTTCGTCGGCGGTGCCAACTTCGGGAAAGGTGGTGAATAAAATGGCGTCGGAAATGTCCTCTGTGCCACGCACGGCCAGATCGCGGCGCCCTGATGGCCCGTCATAATAGGCCTGCCCTGCCCCCGCGACGAACCGCTCACCAATATAAGGCTGATCAATCACGCCCAGAACCGGGCCTGTACTATCGGACAAAGCAATCAGAACACCCCAGGTCGGTGTTCCGCTAATGAAACCACGGGTGCCGTCGATTGGATCCAAGACCCATGTCAGCCCGCTGGTTCCGCTGGTCTGCCCAAACTCTTCACCCAGAATAGCGTCATCGGGCCGGGATTGGGCCAACAGATCGCGCATGACCTGTTCTGCAGCACGATCCGCTATAGTGACCGGATCAAAGCCACCTTCCAGCTTGTTTTCTGCGCCGATACCCGTGCGAAAATGCGGCAATATCGCCGCGCGTGCGGCTTCTGCCAATTCCAAAGCGGTGGTCAAAGCGTCCAGATGCGTATCCATTCAGCGGTCCATCCCAAAGGGTGTCTACCGCCGGGCTACCGCAGTCGTCGCAACGACTCAAGCCACCTCAGACAGAACTCGGGCCAGTTCGAACAATCGGCGGCGTTGATTTTCGGGAATTGCATAATAAGAGCGCACAAGGTCCATCGCTTCCTTGTCTGCCATCAAATCTGAAGGCGCGCCGGTTTCGGCCACTTGCATGGCATCGGGATCGCCCGGCTGCCGCTCTAACCCCTCAAAGAAGAAGCTAACCTGAACATCCAAAGCATCCGAAATATCCCAAAGACGAGAAGCGCTGACGCGGTTGGCGCCTGTTTCATACTTTTGAATTTGCTGAAACTTGATACCAACTTTTCCAGCCAGCTGTTGTTGTGTCATTCCAATAAGCCAACGTCTTTGGCGAATGCGTTTCCCAACATGTGCGTCAACAGGGTGTGTCATCAATGCCTCTCAATAATAACCTGGAAAATGCCACTGCAGAAAAACAATGGCATCCTCTAATTAATAATTTACCAGCCGCACATCCCACCACGACACGCGTAAAGTTATATCGTAAAATTGGTATCTGGCAACAGTGTATACCAGCTAAGGTGAACCGCAAATCCACCTATCAACCAAAAGCTGAACCGAACAACAAACATAATTACCATGATAGCTTGCATATCTAAGTAAATCAGGGTGTTATTCGCACGTCTAGCGCGTAAAGAGGATAAAATGAGAGCCCTTCAGGTCACTTCGCACGATGCAAAACCCGCCTTAGTTGACGTCGCGGAATTCGACGTAACCCCAGGCAAAATTCTAGTAAAGATTGAATCTTGCGGACTGAATTTCGCCGATCTACTTATGCTAAAAGGCACCTACCAAGACACTCCGGCCCTACCTTTCACCTTAGGAATGGAAGTGGCCGGCCGCATCGTGGAAGTCGCACCCGATGTGATCTCCTTGTCTGTTGGGCAGCGCGTGGCTGTATTTGGCGGCAGTGGTGGACTGGCTGAATATGGTGTTTTTGACGCCGTGCGCGCCGTTCCAATCCCCGATAGCATGAGCGCGGAAGAGGCCGCTGCATTTCAAATTGCTTATGGTACCAGCCATGTTGCTTTGGACTATCGTGCGCGCATGCAGCCAGGTGAAACGCTTTTGGTTCTGGGTGCCGCAGGCGGTGTTGGGTTGACGGCTGTCGAAATTGGCAAGCTGATGGGCGCAACAGTTGTTGCCTGTGCGCGCGGGGCAGACAAACTGGAAGTTGCCAAGTCTGTAGGGGCGGATCACCTGATTGATGCCAAGACACAGGACATCCGCGAAGAAATGAAAAAGCTGGGCGGGGCCGATGTGGTTTATGACCCGGTCGGCGGCGCTCAATTCGAGGCCGCATTCCGATCCTGCAAGCCCGAAGCACGGTTGTTGCCCATTGGGTTTGCCAGTGGTGAGGTGCCGCAGATCAAGGCGAACCATCTTCTGGTGAAGAACCTGACCGTTATGGGCCTGTACTGGGGCGGCTACCTAGCCTTCCGGCCCGAAGTGATCACCAACAGCACCAAAACCCTGCTGAAATGGTACAGCGAGGGCCGCTTGAAACCGCATGTGAGCCACGTTTTGCCATTGGAAAACGCTGTTGAAGGGTTGGAACTGTTGCGCAGCCGCAAGAGCACCGGCAAGGTTGTCATCACAATGTGACGTCACTTCGATCTGTGGCGTCCTTCTCCGGCAATCTGGCAGACCTTCCTATGCACACGACCTTTACCATACCCACGTCTGGACCTGCCCTGTATGAATTTACACGGCAGGTTGCAGAATGGGTGACGGGCGATGGTTTATTAACCTTGATGGTACGGCACACGTCTGCCTCGCTGATGATCATGGAAAACGCCGATCCCGAAGTGCAGACAGACATGACCGCCTTTCTGCATCGGTTGGTTCCGCCAACAGACGCGCCCGGCATGGAGTATCTGACCCACACCTATGAAGGCCCGGATGATATGCCCGCCCATATCAAGGCGGCGCTGCTGCCTGTCACCCTGTCGATACCGGTGATGGACGGCAAAATGCGTTTGGGCACGTGGCAGGGCATATATCTTGTTGAACACCGTCTGCGCCCGCATCGCCGTGAAGTGGCCGCCTATTTGGCGGGATAAGCCGGGTAGATGGCAGCAACGCCTGCCAGTCAATTCAGCAACGTATTTACCAAGAAATCCAATAGCGCGGAAATGTGAGCAGCCGATGGTTTTCATGCGCCACATCATCTGGCAGACTACACCGTATGAAATGGATTACCGCATCTGCCATCGCCCTGCTGGGCGCCCTGCCCGCACTGGCGGCCGAGCCCCTGTCAGGGGAAGAATTTGAAGCTTATGTCACGGGAAAGACGCTGTATTTCGGCTCTCAAGGGGTTGATTACGGGGTCGAGGAATACTTGGATCAACGGCGCGTGCGTTGGTCATTTCTGGATGGCAATTGCAAGGATGGCTTCTGGTATGAGGCCGATGACGGCCAGATTTGCTTTATCTATGAAGACACCCCAGCTCCGCAGTGCTGGACCTTTTTCAAAGACCCCAATGGCTTGCGGGCCATCTTTGAAAATGACCCTGAACAAACGACGCTGTACGAGGCCAAACAAAACGACGACCCGATGCTGTGCTACGGGCCGGATGTGGGTGTCTGACCGCGCTGCCTAAAAAAAGTAGATCACCAAACCTGGCATAACCCGCAGGGCTTAGAACAAGCTGCCTTGCTCGGGTGGTTTTTTGGGCGCTTTTTTGGGCGTGCCGCTGCCGCCAATCTTCATTTTGCCATCGGCGAATTCAATCTCCAGCCCACTAGCCTGCGCGGCACTGGCTTTGGAGGTCACAACGTGCCCGTCACCGCGCACCACGGCATAGCCCCGTTGCAGCGTGGCCTTGTACCCCAGCGTTTCACGCAAACGGTCCAACGCAGTTAACCGATCCCGCAAGCTGGTGGTCTGGCTGCGCCCCGTTTCAGACAGGCGGCGCGACAAGGCATCCAGTTGATCACGCTTGATCGAAATGTCGCGCTGAATTGGCCTTATGGACAAACGGTCAGCACGCCGGCCCAAGGCTTCGGCCTTGGCCGTTGTCATCCGCCCCAGCGCCGGGGCCAGCCGCGCGCCGCGATCCGCCATACGTTCCTGAGTATTGGCAATACGGCTGGTCAGCACCGATGGGCGCAAACTGCCCGCCACTTCGGTCAGGGCAACGCGGCGCTGATCCACCCCATGGCGCAAAGCGCGCGGCAGCCGATCAGACATAAGGTCCAACCGCTGGCGCGGGCCATCCAGCAACGTATCTGGGCGGCGCAGGGCACGGGCCAGATCGCGCAAACGGGTGGACCGTTGGTCCAGCACACGTTCCAACGACCGACGCAGGCGGCTATCTTGTTCACCCACCCAAGCCAGCAAATCCAACCGGACGGGAACGGCCATTTCCGCGGCAGCGGTCGGTGTCGGCGCACGACGATCCGACACGTAATCGATCAGGGTTGTATCCGTTTCGTGCCCCACAGCGGAAATCAACGGAATCTTTGAAGCCGCCGCTGCACGGGCAACGATCTCTTCGTTAAACCCCCACAAGTCCTCGATAGAACCGCCCCCACGGGCGACGATAATCAGATCCGGCCGGGGCAACGCGCCGCCAGCGGTCATCGCATTGAACCCCTCAATAGCCCGCGCCACTTCGGGCGCGCAATTGGCCCCCTGAACCGCGACCGGCCATATCAGAACCTTGCGTGGAAACCTGTCACGCAAACGGTGCAGAATGTCCCGTATCACCGCGCCCGAAGGAGAGGTGACGACGCCAATGATTTCAGGAAGATAGGGCAAGGTTTTTTTGCGCTCCGGCTCAAACAACCCTTCCGCCGCAAGCGCCGCCTTGCGCTTTTCCAACATCGCCATCAACGCGCCCGCGCCCGCCACGACCACATCATCGACGTTCATGTTGTACTTGGACTGCGCGCCAAAGGCGGTCAGACGCCCGGTCACAACCACTTCTAACCCTTCTTCGGGCACAACGGACAGGTTTGAAACCTGCCCCTTCCAAGTGGTGCATGCCAGCACACTGCGGTCGTCTTTGACATCATAGTACAGATGGCCGGACCGCGCCTTGAACACGCGCCCAACTTCACCGCGCACCCGGATTCGGCCAAAGCTATCCTCCAGCGTGCGCTTCACAGCACCCGACACTTCGGTAACGGTGTATTCGGGCATGTTCTGCCCCGGTGTGGGATCGTCGATCAGGTCGGACATCTGCGCGCCTTTCTTGCCTTGGGCAGACAGTAGCGCGGGCAGATGCCAAGGGAAAGGCGCAGGAAAAGCCACGAGGCAAAAGCCGCCAGAAACGCACCGCTGCGCGTGACGTTCAACAGCGGACATTACAGATGTCCTTGCCGAAAAACCGGTGCAGGCTTTGCCCGTTTTTCCATGTCGACCATTCGAAACCCTTATATACGGCCCCAATCCCGTGCCGCACCTTGCCTATTTAGCAGACCCGCCCTATTCAGACGCCCATCTGGCAAAGGGACTGGCGCATGAATATTCTGATCCTTGGTGGCGGCGGGCGAGAACACAGCCTGGCCTGGGCGGTGTTGCAAAACCCGAAATGCGACAAACTGATTGTCGCGCCCGGCAACGCCGGAATCTCGCAGATCGCAGAATGCGCCCAGTTGGATATCAACGACGGCGGCGCGGTGGCCCAGTTTGCCGCCGCCGAAGCGATCGATCTGATCATCATCGGCCCCGAAGCCCCGCTGGCCGCAGGTGTGGCGGACCGTCTGCGCGAGGCAGGCTTTTTGGTCTTTGGCCCATCCAAGGCTGCGGCCCGGTTGGAAGTTTCCAAAAGCTTCACCAAGGAAATCTGTGCAGCGGTTGATGCCCCAACCGCAGGCTATGGCCATTTCACTGACGCCGAGGCCGCCAAAGCCTATGTGCGCGAACAGGGCGCACCGATTGTCGTAAAGGCCGATGGACTGGCAGCAGGGAAAGGCGTGATAATCGCCGAAACGGTGGCCGACGCCGAAGCCGCCATAGACGACATGTTCGGCGGCGCCTTTGGTGGTGCCGGTGCCGAAGTGGTGATCGAAGAATTCATGACCGGGGAAGAAGCCAGTTTCTTCATTCTGGTGGATGGCGAAGATGTACTGCCAATCGGAACCGCCCAAGACCACAAGCGCGTTGGCGATGGGGACACCGGGCCAAACACCGGTGGCATGGGGGCCTATAGCCCGGCACCCGTCTTGACCGATGAGATCGCGCAACTGGCGTTGGACCAGATCATCAAACCCACCATGGCCGAAATGGCCCAGCGTGGGATGCCCTATCAGGGTGTTCTCTATGCCGGTCTGATGATCAAAGACGGTCAGCCGCGTCTGGTGGAATATAATGCGCGTTTTGGTGATCCAGAGTGCCAAGTCCTGATGCTGCGTTTGGCCGGTCAGGCGTTGGATTTGATCCATGCCTGCGCCGAAGGACGGCTAAGCGAAGCACAGGTCAATTGGGCCCCGGATCACGCGGTAACGGTGGTCCTGGCCGCCAATGGCTATCCCGGAAGCTATGAAAAAGGCACCGTGATCAGCGGGTTGGATGCCCTGCCAGAAGACAGTTTCCACATGATGTTTCACGCAGGAACGTCGACCAAGGACAATCAGGTTGTGGCCACCGGCGGGCGTGTATTGAATGCCACCGCGCGTGGCGCCAATCTTCAACAGGCCCGCGACCGGGCTTATGCCATGGTGAATGGCGTTGACTGGCCCGATGGGTTCTGGCGTCATGACATCGGCTGGCGCGCGTTGGAGCGTGACTGAGTATCGCTATCGTCCAGCGCCCTCATCGGCGCCGGACTGTTGGCACCTTGACGGGACCGTTCTATCCGGGCCCGGCGGGCAACTGGATTTGCGCACCATTGATGGGGCAGCCTTTACCGATCAGACCAAGAAGGGCTGGTTGTTGCGGCGGCTGGATCTGCGCAGCGCGGGGCAAGAGCTTCGCCTTGGGCTGGTCCACCCAACAGACGCAAGCAGCGACGCAATTGACGAACATCTGGCCGTATTGAGCGCCGTGGCACAGGTATTGGGTGATCTGCAACCAAACCTGCCAATCGCAGTGGGCACACGCCGCCGCCTGCGTCTGGCGCGGTTCTTCATGGGCACCTTGGCGTTGGCAGTCGGTTTGGGGATCGCCACTTGGGCAGCCATGGCCGGGTGGACCGGAGATCGCATGGCGCTGGCTGCCTTGCCGATGCTGGGCTTGGGGGGCGTCGGGGTGGCGCTGATGCAAACCAATGTGCCTTGGGGCACCGGATTGAGCCTGCCCGCCGCCTTGTTTCCCGCTATGCTGCAGACATTGCAGCCGATGCCGGGGCGTTAACCACTTCGGCTCCACGTCGCAGGCCCGCTGCCACCAGGCGCCCTACTGAAAGCCGAATTTAGGATTGAAGGACGGTCACAAGACTGCGGTATTCAGGGCATCGCCCCAAGAATGACCTCAATTGGTGCAGCGCAGCGCTGTGTTCAGGTCATCTGGTGTGCGGAATCGAGACAGAGGCACGCTTTCAACCCGGCCGTTGACCAACCGGCTGCGCATCACCTGTCGCCACGCTCCATCTGCCGTGATCAGTTCAGGCCCCTGCCCGCAATCCCGGATACCGCCAGGAATGAAATCCCAGCCGATTTTGTGATTGGTCAAACCGGGTGCGCTGATCACCTCACGCAGCTTGTTGTTGGCAAAACGCCAAATGCGCAGCGTTTTGGCCAGATGCGGACGGTCGATATAGGCAATTTCCACATGACCGTCGCCGTCCAAATCCGCCGCCCCAATCGGGGCAAGCCAGCGATGCGTGCGACCAATAAATGGGGTGGCTGTGATGCGCCCGTTTTCATCCCAGACCGCCAAACGCGCGCCTTGGGTCAGGCTGGTTTCGATCACAACAACTTCTGGTGCGCCATCGCCATCCAAATCAACAAGCCGGGGCGCGATGTCTTCGAACACCATCGTCTCTGGCAGACTTGCGGTCAAACGTCGCCCGTCGGCCATGGTCAAACGCAGGGTCGACCATTCTACGCTGTCACCCAATATGCCATGGTCATAGCGGGTGGTTGGCCCATCATAGCTGGCGTCGGCAATCTGGGCGCTGACCACGCCAGTTGCCATCAGCCACAAGCCTGCCGCGATCCAAGCGCCGCGGGCAATCCCTTGCCACGGGCGCGACGGAATACGCGGCGCTCTTGTCATATTAGATTTGCTTTTCGGGCAATTGAACGATCAGGCCGTCCAGCGCGTCAGTCACCTTGACCTGGCAGGTCAGGCGTGAGCGTTCTGCATTCGGCTCGTAGGCGAAGTCCAGCATGTCTTCTTCCATGTCTTCGCGTGCCGGCAATTTGGACACCCAGTCAGGGTGCACATATACGTGGCAGGTCGAACAAGCACAGGCGCCGCCGCAATCGGCGTCAATGCCGGGAACATTGTTGTCGCGCGCGCCTTCCATCACGGTCAAGCCGTTGGCCACCTCGACGACGTGCTCGGTTCCGTTGTGCTCGATATAAGTGATTTTCGCCATTTCCGGGGCATCTCCTTCTAGATTGCGCGAGGTTTGTATCTGCTTAACTTGTTACGTGCCAGAGGCAAGATAGCTTTTTTCTATCGTGCGCAGCTTTTAAACAGGGCGACTGCCTCTTTTCCTTGCGATCCATATGTTCTACAATTGTTCTCATGAATATGCCACTGCATCCCGCCCCCGTTCGCCATCCTGATGATTGGCCGCGCCCCCCGTCTTGTCTGACGGCGTCACGTCTTCTGGACCCACCACAGGGCGCGCGCGTGGCGGTGGCAGGTTTGGTGATCCTGCGGCAACGGCCTGGCACGGCAAATGGGGTGATCTTTCTAACGCTGGAAGATGAAACCGGCGTGGTGAACGTGATTGTCTGGCGCAAGCTGTACGAACGCTTTCGCCGCGCGGTGATTGCAGGGCGCATGTTGCGCGTGACCGGCCGCTTACAGCGCGACAATGGCGTCACCCATGTGATTGCCGAAAAGATCGAAGATATCTCGGCTCTGCTTGATACCCTGCTGGCGGAACACGGCACGCTTCCCTCAACGCGGGAAACCGGCTAAGGCTGCTTCAGGAAAACGCCGAACAGGCTGAGCAGAATGAAAAACGCCCCACAACACTTGGCGGCCTGTCTGGCCGTCATTACAGCCTTGACGGGATGTACCCAAACAGGCCCCGCCGCCGATGTGTCGGAACCTGCTGTCGCCTTGACCCAAGCGGCCGATGGCCGTTGCTGGGCCAGCGAGACTACACCGGCCGTCTATGAGCAGGTCATGGGCCAGGTGCAGGTGATTCAGGAACAGCGCAACGATCAAGGGGAGGTTGTACAGCCACCCATCTATCGCAACAGCAAGGTGCCAAAACTGGTCACGCCGCGCGGCGAAATCCGGTTTGAAGCCCCCTGCCCCAGCGCGGTGACGCCCGAATTCATCGCCACACTGCAACGCGCCATGTACGCCCGCGGGTACCTGCAGGGCTCAATCACGGGCACTTTGGATGCCCAAACGCGCAGCGCAATCCAACGCTTCCAATCAGAACGCGGTCTGGACAGCGCGCAATTGTCGATGGACACCGCACGTGAACTGGGCCTGATCGCGGTTCCGCGCGCACCCGCCCAGATTGTGCCGAAATCTTAACGGATTGCCGCGCACCCGCCCAAAAATAACCGCACTGATCTGATTTTTGTGCCCCCAAACGGGAGGCCGTCGAGGAGGGTGCGTCATGGAAAATTGGAAAGACAGACTGGCACAAGTGGAAACACCTGTGCGCGTGGCCATTATCGGCTCGGGTCAAGTTGGGCATGGGCTGGCAGAGCTGGTCCGCGGCACGCCCGGCCTGCGTCTGGTCGCGCTGGCCGATATGATACGCGACCGCGCCGAAGAATGCGCCCAAGTGCTGGATATGCCGTACCGCCTTGTGGATACGCCAGAGCAACAGGCGCTTGCCATCCGTTGTGGACAAGTCGCTGTTTGCGAAGACGGTGAAATGGCTGCGGGCAGCGGTTTGGCCGACGTTGTGATTGATTCAACCGGTGCCGCCTATTCCGGCGCGCGCCATGCCGAAGTCGCCCTGCGTACAGGGGCCAATGTTGCGATGGTCAATCTGGCAGCAGATCTGGCATTTGGGCCTTGGTTGCTGTCATTGGCCCAAGCCATGGGGCGGGTATACACCTGTGCCTGTGCCGGGCGTGCCGCCGCTGCCGCCTCGCTGTTGCGCGACGTCAGCTCTGACAACACCCAGCCCATCGCAACGGGGTTCTCCTGTGTCGGGATCGACCAGGCCGCAACCCAAGACGATGGGCGCACCGCTGTCGAAGTGGCCGAAGCTGATGGCACCGCCGTCGCCGCCGAGCTGGCCGCACTGGCCAACGCGATCGGGGCCGTCGTACCAGCTGACATGTTGGACACCCCTATCGTGACAAAGGAAGCCCAGATTCTGGCCCAGGCATTGGACCATTCCAACAAGCACCTGAACCTCAGCCTCGCGCAGTCAGACACAGAAATGGCCTACGCCATCCTGCAGTCCGAAGACGGCAGACCAACATTCAACATGCACGATCAACCCTTTCAAACCGGCGCGCAGGACGCGCTGGACTGTGTGGTCTCTGCCGCGTTGGATGGCACCGCCCGCCTCGCCCCTTGGGCGGGCATGCGTGCCACGGTAACCGCGCGTGCCAAGCGCGATCTGCAAGCCGGTGAACGGTTAGACGGCGCAGGCGGTTGGGCCACCTACGGCCGGATCGAACCTGCAGATGCCAACGCCCCCTATGCGCCCGACGAAGGGTTGCCGATGATGCTATCGGATGGATTGACACTGCGCCGACCAGTCGCCGCAGGCGCGCGCATCCGTCTGTCTGATTGCCTGTATTCTGAAAACGACGCCCGTTTCAAACTGTGGCGCAAATCACAGAATTGCGGAAACGTAAAAGCAGACGTCGCAGCAGAATAACCCGTTCAAACGAAAGCAATGAAGCGCCCGGCGTGCCCTGCCCTTCGGCACAAAGGGCGCTTATCGCAGAATGCGTTTTGGTGGGTGCTGGAGTTCAGAAGATATACATTCGTGGAGTACCTATAGCAATTCACAATTGAGCTGCTTTCGGACAGTGCGAAGGTCCGCAATGCGGGACGAAGCACCATTTCGCTGCAACCGCTCCGAAGTCTGCTTTTGGGCGTTGGTCCAAGAAAAGGCGATCATCAGTTCTCCGGGACATTGGCCAAATGGAAACCTTCAGCGAAGGCGGAACGGTAGGTCGGGTCCTGAATGGATGCGGTCGCCAAGAGCGCCTTTATGGTTGCTGTACGACCAAGTGCTTCGTATTCCATGGCCATCCACTCTGCCTCGTCTACGTTACCCAACTGGCCATAGGTCGCGATCAGAAAGCGATACGGATATGGGGCGCTCGGGTTTCGGTCACGGGCACGGACAAGGATTGCTTCGGCTTCCTCAAAGTTTCCCAGAAAGTAATTCGCCATACCGTCTGCAAGATCGTACCAGTACGGCGGAATAGGATTGCGATCAAATGCTTGAGCAATTAATGGCAGTGCCTCGTCAGCCCTGCCGTAAAAAATATGTACATTGGCAAGAAAGACGTAGGCGTCATCGTAGTTGGGGTCGAGGCGAATGGCGGTTTCATATGCCTCGGTTGCACGCGCCTCATCAGGGGCAAAGTTGCGTGTATAGAGGCGACCAAGAGAGAAATGGGCAAACGGCAATTCAGGGTCGAGTTTCAAGGCCCGATTGGCATGTTCAAACGCAGCCCGAATGTCCCGGTCGCGATCACGCGTCCAGCCGTTTTCAACCCTGAAGCTATAGACCTGACCTAGATGGGCATGAGGTAGCGCAAATTCGGGATCAAGCCTGATCGCATTTTGAAAGGCAGCCTCAGCCTGGAGATTAGTCTCCATCGTATAAAGATTTTCAAGTTCACGGCCCTGAAGATATGCGTCATGTGCCTCCACGTTGTTGGTGCCCCGAACCCCGAGACGTGCGCGTTCCGTGCTTGATAGTCGGATAGAAAGCGTGCGAAGCAATTCACGGGCAACCTCGTCTTGGAACGCGAAGACATCATCTGGCGTGCCCTCGTAGCGTTTAGCCCACAAATTGGCTCCGCTTTCGCCATCGACCAAAGCGACAGAAATGCGCAGGCTGTCTGCAACCCGCCGCACGCTTCCTTCGACAATAACATTTGCACGCAGTAAATCTGCCATCTCTTGGACGTTCATACTTGCGGTATCGATCGAGAAGCTGGCACTTCGCGAAATAACACGAATGTCGGAAAGTCCTGACAAGTCAATTATTAGGTCGTCGGCAAGTCCGTTTGAAAAGTATGACTGGTCGGGGTCACCGCTCATGTTCTCAAACGGCAACACCGCGACTGTAACATTTTGAGATGGCGGGGCAGGTTTGCTTGACCAATAAAGACCCCCAAGTAAAACGACGACAAACATTGCGACCAGCCCTACGAGCCAAGGCTTGCCTCGCAGCTTCTGAGCGTTACCCGCGTCGATGTCGGGGTCGCTTTTTTCAAGATCGAGACGGTAGCCCTTTTTGGGCACGGTTTTTAAAGCCACACCGCTGACCCCGCGAAGTGCTTTGCGAATTTCTGATGCGCATTGCACCAGGCTGTCCTCGGTGACGTGCGTTTCAGGCCAAATCCGATCCAGCAGGTCGCCTTTGGAGATCACAGTGCCAGCATTGTCGATCAGCTCGGTCAAGAACCGTGTGGTTTGTGGTCGTAGGCCCGTCACGTTTCCCGAGTGATCGATCTCTCCTGTCGATGGGTCAAAGAAGGCCTCTCCGATCTGAATATGAACTTGGCTTTTCGGCATTTTTTCGGCGGTCTTTCGGGATTTTCGGAACAGGTCCCATGCAGTCTAGCAGCCGTTGGCGATCGGGCAAAGAAAGCGACGCCTTTAAAGACAAATGAAGAAATGGAGACTCGTTATGACCAAGACAGCTTTATTCACAACTGTGCTCGCATTTGCTGCGACAACCGCACTAGCTGGTGAAAGTGTAACCTACGAAATTGATGGCGACACGTTCAATGGATACTTGGCTCAGGCCGAAACACCACGCGGGACTGTCGTGATCCTGCCCACTTGGAATGGACTGAGCGACTACGAAAAAGATCGGGCGCAGATGTTGGCGGATATGGGGTTCACCAGTTTTGCCGCCGACCTCTACCCTGCTGGTGAACATCCAACGACCATGGAGGCCAAGCAGAAGGCGTTGCAGGCGCACTTGGCAGATCAAGTCGGGATGCACGCCATGCTCCGGGCAGCTATCACTGCTGCTGGGGAAGAGAGTGATGCGCCATTGTTGGTGATGGGGTACTCGATGGGCGCAATCACGGCGATGGAGCTTGCATGGTCAGGGCTAGGCAACGAATTGGGTGTTGACGGTTACATCATATTTTCCGGGCGCGTATCTGATACGAAAGACAGGATCATGCCCGACGAAGTCGCGCCGTTCTTTGTGGCGCACGGGGAAGCCGACACGCAAGTCAATGTTGGCGGGCTAACCAATTTCATCGACGATGTCGAACTCGCAGGAGGGGAGGTTACGGCACATGTTTATTCTGGTGCCGGACACCTTTTCTCGGCCTTTGGATTCCCAAATTATGATGCGGAAGCCGACGCTGATAGCTGGGGAAAGTTGATGGATTTCCTCGCCAATCAAGTGGGGTCCTGAGGCCCTAGGATGGGTCAATTGGCGGGCTGAAATCCGAACGTCCGCCGATAAACCCGCCATTCAGTCCTACCGCAGCATTCAGTAAAAAGGGCTCACACCTGACCTTCACGTCATATTGCGTCCTCTACTGAAAATGTCCGTCTGACCGGCGCTGCCCTCTGAAACAACTGGCACCGAGCACAGGATACGTTTTAATCGGTGCTGGCGTTCAGAGGATACGTGTTCTTGGAAAACCTTTAGGCATTCACAACAGAACTGATTTCGGAGGAAGCAAAGGTCCGCAATGCGGACTTAGTTACCAACATTCATTGCGAATTTGTGCGTCCGGCCACAGTTTCAGTATCACATGGCGGCGCATTTCCATGGCCAAGGGATCATGGAATATTTCTAACGCACTAGTTGCCTGTCCAGACGTTAACCAGCCATTTGACATGCGCCACCGACGAAAGAAGAACCAATCGATATTGCTACTTCTTGAGTACGCTATGTCGCTCCGTATCTGGTCCTCAGTACGAGGTGCTCCAAGCTTCGCTTTTGGGCCAGACCTCGCCCGCATTTCGATGTTTGACGCTTTGCTTTGCGCCACTCCGGCTTGGATATCTACCTCGGTTATTACTGTGAGGCGAGCCAACTCATCTCGAATGTCGACGGGGATCGTATCGCAGGCATTTGCCAGTGCATCAACAAAACGAGGATCAGTTGAGATTGCCATGCCCCAATTCTTGGGTTGTACGCGCCAGAAAACCAGTTCTGCGCTTTTGGTCCAAATGCCAGCGTCATAGAGGCCTAATGCACTAAAAACTTTAAGGATTTTTTCATCGGCATGTGCGCATCCAAGCCCGTTAGAACCTTTTACATTTACCTTAGGAAGAGGAGGATCACCTATTTGGGATACAACGAATTGACCCCTCTTTGGCAGCGGCAGGCTTCCATCAGCAAGCCTGAACGATAGTTCATGCCGCTGTTCTGCCAGATAAATCACTGCGACGCAGATATCGTCCCAACGGGGCAATACAGCTGGCCGCTTAGGTTCATCAAGTGGAACTGCGCCCCATTCGGTTTCACGGGCGTAGCCGAGTTTTGCGAGCGCCTCACAACCCATTTGATAGGCGCTCGAACAGCAGTGCTCCCAGCCTTCACCGTCGTGTGCCAACGGCAAGGCATTCGATAAGTATTCGCAAGCCGCTTCGGGCCATTCTGGGTTTAAGTTGTCGGAAAACATTGCTGATTTGATCACTTATTGCGATTAAGATGGCTATCCAAAACTATTTGTAAGGATACGTCAATTTGGGTTCGGAGCCGCCGTTTATCACTCGTGCCTCGATGACGGCTTTGCAGCCGGACCCATAGCCTACTCTAGCGAATGTTTAGGATATGCTAGCTTCAGATAACCGAAAGCCCCGCCCATCCCTATCCCCTAACGTAACCGATTCAGCTCGCAGAATGCGTTTTGGTCGGGGCTGGCGTTCAGAAGACATGCGTTCGTGGAGTACCTATAGCAATTCAAAATTGAGCTGCTTTCGGACAGTGCAAAGGTCCGCGATGCGGGACATTGTTGCCGTTGCAATCTAGGTTAGCAAAGTCCGCTTGCGTTCGAACTCTTGTTCGATGACCTTGGTTCCCCACTGCTTGCCAGGGTTTTCATGGACCAAAACAAAGCCATGTTTTTCGTACAAGTGACGCGCTGCATCCAGCCCTTTGAATGTCCATAGTCGAGTTCGCTCGAAACCAGCGGCATCCACAAATGAAACTGCTTTTTCGAGAAGCAGATTGCCTATACCCATACCCTGTGCATCTGAATTGACAATAAACCACCTCAGATGACTTACGCCCTTTTCAAGGTCCTCACCGTCAAGCGAAACCGAGCCAAGAAGCACATTGTCAAGAAAGGCAGAAAAAGTCGTGTTTGTCGGGTTGTCTATTCGTCCCATGAATTCAGACATTTCTGTCGCGACCTTCCTCTCAAAGATGGCGCCGAATTGGTAGTTTTCTGAGTAATAGGAAGCGTGCAAGCCAGCGACAGATCCTATGACTCCAGGGCGATAGCCTTGGCATATCTCGATTGCATCTGTGCTATGAATCTGATGATTTTCTCCTCGCAGGGCGTTTGCAAACAGCGTTAAGCCCGTTGCGACTTTTTCGCGATCATCCGGTGCAAGCTGGTCAAGCGCTAGTCTTAATTGTTGCCTTCCGTAGTTTTCGAGCACCCGCAAAAGTGCTCTACCTTTTTTCGTCAAAGCCAGTCGCCGTGATCGCTTGTCGGCAGAATCTGGTTTGCTCTCGATCAATCCGTCTTTTGAGAGTTTCTGAACAAGGCGACTCACCGACGACTTTTCCAGATGGAGCAAGTCGCCCAGACCGTTCGCAGTTGTGACTGTACCGTAGCCAAGTTCGATAATGGTATGTACAGCCGACGGAGAAAGCTCTGTTCCAGCAAGACCTCTTTGCATGAACCCAAGATCGCGGACGATGTTCCGTGCTGCCGCACGCATTGTGTCGATCTGTCGTGTTGAGATTAACTCATTCATAGTTGTATGTTACAACTACTTGTTTTCCTAGTCCAGCGTTTGCAGTCCTTCGCTGTGATCCAGCAGTCGGGTAACTATGGACCCGGAGCTGCCGTTTATCACTCGTGCCTCGATGACCGCTTTGCAGCCGTACCCAAAGCCAACTCTAGCGAATGTTTAGGATAAACTAGCTTAAGATAACCGAAAGCCCCGCCCATCCCTATCCCCTAACGTAACCGATTCAGCTCGCAGAATGCGTTTTGGTCGGTGCTGGCGTTCAGAAGATATGCGTTCGTGGAGTACCTATAGCAATTCACAATTGAGCTGCTTTCGGACAGTGCAAAGGTCAACTAAGCGAACAAAGCTGGCTTTCCCCGACAAAATAAAGAAAAAAGACGGTGACGTTCAGCGACGCAAATCTAGTTGAATCGTTTGCCCGTCTTCCAACATCTCTGCCATGATAACGGTAAAATTGTCGTGCCCTTGGTGCAATATGCGACCGGCCAAATCGTAGTGCCCCGCGCGATTGACGTCAAAGAACCCATAAAAATTTCCCGCTCTTAGTAGCGGCACCCAACCTCGGCTCCCCGGGGCCTCGGCGACAGCGAAAAACCATTCGCCGTTCAATGTCAGGTTTTCATCCGACGCGAAAACTGGTTCTGCATGCCCTAAAACTTTGGAGTACTGAACTCTCCAAAGTTCCGGCATGTCTTGAGACGCCGCCAACGCTTTGTCTGCTTCATTTCTACGCCAAACAATTATTGGAAGGTCATCGCGCAGAATAATTCTGACATCACCAGGTTCGAAGTCACTTACGTTCAAGCGAGGTGTCTGGGCCTTAACCTTTGCGACCACATCTGCCGAGGGTTGCATGGATCGTAGCAAAAAGTTGAAAACAACCAGTAACGCGATGCACGCGGTTGATGCTGTCGCCAAGTACAGAAAATTTACCCGTTTCATAGCACATTTCCATACCAACCTTTGAACAAAAGGAAAACTGCGGCCAGCGGGTTTGGTCTCAGGTCTGACGATCGGCCTATGTTGTACCCTCTAATGACAATGATCGCCCGGCCATCCCTATCCCCTAAAGTAACCGATTCAGCTCGCAGAATGCGTTTTGGTCGGTGCAGGAGTTCAGAAGACATGCGTTCGTGGAGTACCTATAGCAATTCACAATTGAGCTGCTTACGGACAGTGCAAAGGTCCGCAATGCGGACGAAGCTGCCATTCAATACGGGAGGGCCAACGCCTGTTTTGAAGCACTATCTGCTGTTACAAATGGCAGCAGATGACAGTGCCTCGACCGAGACCGTGGAGACGCCATATTGGGTGATTTCCTTCGGTGTCATCCAATGCATGCCATCTGCTGGGGCGATTTCTATCGTGAACCAATAGAAATCTGGGTCGATGCCAATATCATCGTAGTAGTCCAGATATCGGTCATGTTCTGCCGATTCACGCGATAGGTCAGTTGCTGTAAAATCTTCCGCCGCCCAGGAATGGACGCCAATGCATGCACCAGTTTCAATGATCCGTCTTGTGCCAGCTAAGAATAAATCAGTGCCACCTGATGCGACGAGCCCGTCCGACGGAACAACCGTCGTGAAACCCATTTCTCTGATCACCCGACTAAACTCAACATTGGATACATCGTCCACGGATCCACCAATATTCTGCAGAACGAGAGTCCGTATGTCAGGGTGATCTTCAATGATATCTTCAAAAGTGTCCAAAGACGCGCCGTCTATCTCGCCAATCGCGATAATGCGATCATCTACGATGGCAAAACTCAAAGGTGTGTAATCAAGCTCATCTGCGCATGATGCGGTGGCGGCAAGACAGGAAAGACATAGGAAATGTTTCTTCATGGTTACTTCTTTCATATCTGTCCACGAATTTAACGTCACAATCCTGCGAAAGACGACCGACATCGCCAGTCTGAACCTTGAAGTAGAACAGACATCCATACAAGGCGCCGCAATCGACATTTTGGGCTCGGAGCTGCCGTTTATCACTCGTGCCTCGATGACCGCTTTGCAGCCGGACCCATAGCCTAATCTAGCGAATGTTTAGGATATGCTAGCTTCAGATAAACGAAAGTCCTGGCCATCCCTATCCCATAACGTAACCGATTCAGCTCGCAGAATGCGTTTTGGTCGGTGCTGGCGTTCAGAAGACATGCGTTCGTGGAGTACCTATAGCAATTCAAAATTGAGCTGCTTTCGGACAGTGCAAAGGTCCGCGATGCGGGACAAAGTGAGCTCTCGCTGCGCGTGCTCCAAGGTCGGCTTTATTTGCAGGCAACTGAAGCTAGCTTAGCTCCAGCAATACGATCTCGGGCGGAACTCCGAACCTGACTGGAGCGATCGAGCATCCTAAGCCGCCAGACACCAATAAATCACACGTACCGCCGTGCATACGCGGCTCTATGACATGGCCGTACGCGTATTTGTTTCCATAGCGCGAAGGCACGATGGGAGAATGCCCAAATACTCGAAATTGGCCACCGTGCGTATGACCAGATACGGTCAATGCGACAGGGGTCTGAACTTCCAAAACCTTCGGGAAAATATCAGGCTCATGCGCCATCAAGATCATTGGTTCATTCTCAGGAACCTCATCTAGGGTACGCGGAAGGTCGTCCATACCTTGCCAAGTTGTTCGGCCATATTCTTTTCTGGGCAGAAGTGCGAGCTGATCGCCTAGCCCAGCCACCCAAAACGGATTGCCATCATGCAAGAGCCGGACAGCCTGATTTTCAAGGACAGGTACGCCGACATTTTGCAGTGCTAGTTGTCCGAAAGTCGGACCATGTCCTTGTTTTTGAGCAGTTTTGTCTTCCCACCAGTCATGGTTTCCGAGTATTGCGTATCGTCCTAGCGGAGCTTCCAATTTGGCCAGTACCGGTGCCCATTCACTGGAATGGACGTAAGAGGTTACAAAGCGCGAAGAAATGCCCACTGAGAAATCGCCAAGCAAAAGTATTACGTCAGGCTTGAGATTATTGGTTCGTTCTACAATCCGTTCAAGACGACCAATGCTCATCCAAGGATTGCATGCGTGGATATCCGCCAGAATAGCGACCTTGAGCTTGAAGCCTCTTGTCCAGTTTGCGGGTTGCAGCGCATAGCGCGTTACGACCAGTCGCCAAAGCGGTTCAATCGCAAACGCATATGAAGCCAAAGCAGCACCAGACACTGCCCCCAATCCCAGTGTCTTCAAAAACGTTCTGCGGCTAATCAATTGACCATCACCCTAGTTGAACGTGGAAACTATTGTTGGAGTGCTTCGAAGTTACTCCTCGACGATAGATATTTGCTGCGGCAAGAAATCTCAATTACGAAAGCCGCCATCGGTGCTAAGCGCAGCATCGGTTGCTTCGGGCTCGGAGCTGCCGTTTATCACTCGTGCCTCGATGACGGCTTTGCAGCCGGACCCAAAGCCTACTCTAGTGAATATTTTGGATAAACTAGCTTCAGATAACCGAAAGCCCCGCCCATCACCGTTCCCAACAAACCAATGTTGAAAACGATGCTAATGGGCACGCCGAGTTCCGCAAGGAATAACATCCCAAAGGACCAAACTAGAAAGGTCGCGTATAGTATTAAAGCTCCGACGAAACGCGCCTGACGTTTCGTCATGAGATAGGCCGTGAAATAGGCTGCGAGAAACGGCAACCACGTTTCGGCGACGTGGCTTAAATAGTAGAGACGTGCTGGGGCTCCACCCGGATATGTCCAGCCTGTAAAGAAACCCAAGAGGGGATACTGCCACGGTACAAAAGGATTTAATGCCTCTACCACCGCAAACCCCATCCAAACGAAAAGGCCAACGCCGAATGACATTGCATAGGTCAGAAGCCGTCTTTTCACTTTGTGTTCTTCCATATTTTGAGTTTTGAAAACTGTCGCAAAACTATTCTTTTTGCCGCAAAGCCGGAAGAACAATAGCTGACATTTATTCGCGGCAAAGCACTAGCTACTCAGGGCCCCACCCCAACCCGCGCTGCACATCGACCTTCCACAAAAAAGAGGCGCCCGACAGGCGCCCCTTGGTGTTTCAAAGGCTGTGTACTGGCTCAGCCATCGCCCAGTGGCAACGCCACAAAGCGCGGATCACCACCGCGACGCACCAGCAGCAGAAGCGACTTGCGCCCGGCCTCTTTGGCTTCGCTGATCCGGTCTTCCAGATCGGTCACTGTCAGCACTTCGGTTTGGCCGGCTTCGGTAATCAGATCACCCTGGCGCAGACCTTTTTCAAATGCGCTGGAGGTTTCCAGAACGTCCATCACCAACAGGCCTTTTTCATCCGACGCCAGCTTCAGCTCTTTGCGCAGCGCAGAAGTCAGCGGGCTGAGTGTCAGGCCAAGAACTTCCTGTTCTTTCGGCTCTTCCACTTCTGCTGGCTGTGACGCCGGGATCGGTGCTTCGGCCTCTTCGCGGCGCCCAAGCGTGACCATCAGCGTTTCAGACGCGCCATTACGCTGAACCACAACACGAACGCTTTTGCCGACAGAGGTATTCCCCACTTCACGCACAAGCTGGCGGGTATCCTTAACGGTAACGCCGTCAAAAGAGATGATGACATCGCCAGCCTTCATTCCTGCGTCTTTGGCCGGACCATCCGGAACGTCAGAGACCATAGCCCCTTCAGCACTGGCCAGACCCAGCGCATCGGCCATGTCATCAGTCACGTCCTGGATACGTACGCCCAGCCACCCACGACGGGTTTCGCCGAACTCTTTCAGCTGATCCACAACCGAGTTCACAACGTTTGACGCCATCGAGAAACCAATGCCGATCGAACCGCCATTGGGCGACAGGATCGCCGTGTTTACGCCGATAACGTCGCCTTCCATATTGAACAACGGACCGCCGGAGTTGCCGCGGTTGATGGCGGCATCTGTTTGGATGAAGTCATCATAGGTGCCAGAAAGTGCACGGTTGCGCGCCGAAATGATCCCGGCAGAAACCGAGAAGCCCTGCCCCAGCGGGTTACCCATTGCCATAACCCAATCCCCAACACGGGCGATGTCACTGTCTCCGAAGGACACAAAAGGCAGCGGCGCGTCAACGGTCACTTTCAACAAGGCAATGTCGGTTTTCGGGTCGGTGCCAATCAGTTCTGCTGGCAGCTCTTCACCTGAGAAAAATTCAATCATGATTTCGTCGGCGGATTCAATCACGTGATTATTCGTCACGATGTAGCCGTCTTCGGAAATCACAAATCCAGAGCCCAGCGCGGAAGAGCGGCGTGGACGGTTGTCTTGGCCGTTGCGGTCTTGGAATTCACGGAAGAAATCCTCAAACGGAGACCCTTCGGGAACGATACCTTGCGGCCCTGTACGGCCCGCCACGGTGGTTGTGGTGGTGATATTGACCACCGAAGGGCTGATGCTTTCTGCCAAATCGGCAAAGCTGCCTGGGACGCCACGCGCCTCGGCCATCAAAGATTGTGACACGATCAGCGCCATAGACAGCGCGGTCAGCCAGAAAAATCGGAATGGCGTGGCCCGATCACGCGTCATGGTTTGGGTTTCGGGTTTCACTTTGAACTCCTTGTCATGCCTGTAGGTACGTGGGCGCAGCGAGCGAGAAGGCCCTGACCTTAACGCCACTGTGTCAAAGATAGGTGCCATCTCGCAACACCAAAGAGCTGAAATGCGGTGTCGCGCGGATGTGAACGCATTGTGAACTGAATTTGCCCGCCCCCAGAACGCGAAACCGGCAGCAGGGAGAGCCTGCCGCCGGTCATTTCGTTCTGATGCAAAGGGCAAATCCGGCTTAGCCAGCGGCCCGCGTTCCGGGACGGAAGCCAATGTCTTCGGAGGCAGTAAACCGCCCGCCCTGGGTTTTCTGGATTTTGCCTTCACGCAGAAGCTGTCCAAAGCTGCGCAAACGGTCTTCGCGGCTCGATTCCTCGGCTTCAACCTGGCGTACCTTGCTCATCAATTGTGGGCGCGAGAACTGATTGCGCCCTTCAACAAAGGACATATACGCCGCCGCGGCTTCCAAGAGTTGGGGCAAATCATTTGCACCAACTTTTTGAGCGAATTCAGCAAAGCTCTTGCCGTCGTCTTCGGCCGCTTCGGCCAGAGCTCTTGCCCCAATCCGACGTGGTCTTATCGACTTGGCAACAGGTGCTGGCGTTTTGGGCTGGTCGGCCTCTTCCTCGTCTACACGCTGCTCGGCAATCAATTGCAATGGCGCAGCGCGTTGTTTCAGCAACGACGGACGTTCTGTACGGCCTTCGGCTTTCGCTTCGGGGCGGCGCGGACGCACGGCGTCATTCAAGGCTTCTTTATAGGCTGCCTTTTCTTGCTCTTCGTCGCGGCTGCGTCCCAGAATACGATCTGCGCGGGTTGCTGCCACAGCGGCCCGCAGGTGGGCAATGGCGCTGCGACGGCGGTTGCCTTCCGGCTCTTTCATTTCCGAATTGGTCTGATCCATCAGACGCGAAACGGATGTGTCGCCTTCTTCAACCTTGTTTTCTGTCAGCATCACACGGGCCGGGCTGGTCAGCTTGACCGTCTTGCGAACACTCTCGCGGGCCAGACGATCAATTGTCGCTTCCAGCTCATCTTGCTGGGCACGCTCTGCTTCTTCTTGCTGGGCGCGCTCCGCCTCTTCCAAGGCTTCCTGTGCTGCGCGGCGTGCCTCGGCATCGGCACGTTCGGCTTCCTCATCGTCCAGTTCAGCTTCTGCCTGAGCCTCTGCAGCAGCACGGGCCTCTTGCTCTGCCTTGATCCGCGCTTCGGCCTCGGCCCATTTGCGGTCTTCTTCGGCGTCTTCCTCGTCGTACTCGTCCCATTCATCTTCATCAAACGCGACTGGTTGCGGGGCCGCCGCAACGGCGGCAGGACGGTCTTCCTCTTCGTCGTCTAGGTCGTCGGCATCCCAGCCGTCATCAGAAGCTTCCTCGTCGGCACTGTCGTCATCGCCCCAGCCCTGCCATTCGTCGTCATCGTCCAGCTCTGCTTCCTCGGCTTCGATATCCGCTTCAAGGCTGGCCAATTCGCGGGCCAAATCGTCTTCCTCGTCTTCTTCGAGGGTCGAAATATCTTGCAATGGCGCTGCGGGGGCTGACGTCAGAGGCGCAGGTGCGTCTTCCATCTCTTCCAGATCGCCACGAGCAACGGCCTCATCAACCTGCTGGCGGCTAACCTTGGCGACACGAACGCGCATGGCGGGGCGACGGGGCTTGATCGGTTCAGCCGGTGCTTCGGCAACCGGTTCGGCTACCTCATCCTGCTCGGCCAAATCATCCAAGTCGTCCAACGCAGCCAGGTCATCCAGATCGGCCAGCGCACCTTCGTCGTCGTCTTCTTCAACAACAGTCGTCGCAGCCGGGGATGCTTCCAGCTCATCGCTATCGTCATCGTCCCAGTCATCTTCGGACCAAAAGTCATCCTCTTCGGCGGTTTCAGCGGTATCGTCATCCAGGTCGGATTGAACGTCTTCGATTTCGCTGGACAGTGCGGCAATTGCTGCATCCAGATCATCGATCTCCGCCTCGATCGCCTCTTCGGCCTCATCTTCATCAGAGCCGATAGTGCTTTCGTCATCCCAGTCCGCATCGTTCCAAAGACTGTCGTCGCCGGCGCCTTCATCCTTGGCACTTGAATACCCTTCCAAGGCTGCCGCGAATTCTTCGGCTTCCTCGTCATCATCTTCTTCGGCCAGAAGCGTGTTCAGAACGTCCCGCGCAGTGTCTTTGTTGTCGACATCTTCGGCATACCCGGCGCGTTCCAGCTCTTCCATATCCGCCGCTTTCAGCGTTTCCGGGGCCTTTGCGGTTTCCGAGAAATCCCAAGCCGAATCTTCGTCTGTGTCGCTTAGCAGCGCCGCGATTGCAGCTTCGTCTTCATCATCGCCGTCCTCGTAAGTATCGGCATGTTCATCTTCCAGATAGGTTTCTGCGGCTCCGGCATCTTCGGTGCTATGCGAAACAACTGCGCGAATGCGTTGAAGCTTGGCAAGCACGCTGTTGTCAGAAGGTTCTGAAACTGGCGCCGCGATCTCTTCGATCGTGTCATCCACATCACCGTCAAATTCTGCAACATCCGCCAATGCGGCGGCTTCTACAGTCTCTTCCAGTTCCGCTTCTTCTTCGTTGGTCTCCGTTACGTCGGCCGTCTCATCCTCAGTTTCAGCTTCCTCAACGTCGGCATCAGCTTCTTCAGCTTCTGCCTCCACATCTGAAAGCTCTCCGAAATCCATCGCGCCGACGGCAGCCGCGATATCATCCGTTTCGTCCTGTTCATCATCTGCAATGGCGTCTTCCGCGCTGTCCTCCAGCGTTTCCAGCGACTCTGCCCCGGCGTCCTGCGCGGCGGCGTCATCCTCCAACACACCGGTCAGATCCAGCGGTACGTCATCTTCCATCGCATCTGCCAGCGTTGCTGTTTCTACAGCCACCGCCTCGTCAGCGTCATGGGCCGTTTCGTCACTTGCAGTGTCTTCATCTTGCGCCGGTCCGGTGGTCTCCATTTCCACAGGCGCAGCCGCGGTGTCATCCTCCGCAACCTTTGCGTCTTCGATCTGGCTGTCTTCGGCGGTCTCGGTAACGTCCTGTGAGGCGTCATCCTCTGCCGACACCTCAGCGCCTTCCATCTCGGAAAGTTCAGCTTCGTCAGTATCTTCTTCGGCTGCAGCGGCAGGTGTCTGTACAAATGCAGCGGCCGTTGCGGCACCAGCCCCGGCAACTGCGGCACTGCGCACGGCGGCCGCGCCAGAAGAACCGGCTTCAGGCGCGGCGACGTCGGCGGCAGCAGGTGCCACTGTGGCTGCATGGGCAGCAGGCGCCACAGCGGCAGTTTCGGCGGCATTGTTTGGCTGCTCGGCGAGCGATGGGCGCAGCACAATACCACCTTTCTCAAGGCGAGCCTCAACCCGACGTTCGATCTCGCGTTCAGCGATCCGTGTCAGCATCTCGGCATCTGGTGTCGGAGGTTCGGCACCGAAGTAGCGATCATCAGCAGCCAAGTCCCGGATGTACTCAGCAATTGCTTTCATCATCCCGAAGGAATCATCGAAGCCCTCAAGTGTACAGGAAAACGTCCCATATGAGACCGTAAGAACCTTGCTTGAGTTCACCATAGCAACTTACCTTTCACAACCTTGCAGCAGACGTTCTATTTGTTTTAGCAGGACCAAAGCAGCCCGAATCTATGCCCGGCAGGGTATCATTTTGGGGCTTGATTGTGATCTGTTTCCCAATGTGGTCTGATTATTCCATGACAGCTAAAATTGTTTCCACTTTCGACCCTTTGCTGCTGATTGGTGGCGCGAACGTGGACAAAGAAGAATATAGGCAAGCATTTTCGATCTGCAAAACCCTTGTCGCAGCCGATAGCGGCGCCGACACGGTGTTGGCCATGGGGCATAAGCCAGATTTGGTTATCGGGGACATGGATTCGATATCAGACGAGGTTCGGGCGCAAATCCCGCCCAACCAGCTGCATCGAGTGGCTGAACAAGACAGCACGGATTTCGAGAAATGCCTGACCCGCATCGACGCACCCGTCATTCTAGGTCTTGGTTTTCTGGGGGAACGCGCCGACCATTCAGTGGCGTCATTGTCCGCGCTGTCGCGGCTGTCCCACATCCGGTGCATTCTATTGAGTCCACATGATCTGGTCGTCGTGGCACCGCCAGAGCTGGAATTGTCCTTACCAATTGGCAGTCGGGTTTCACTGTTCCCGATGGCACCCGGACCGATAACTGGCCGTTCGACCGGATTGAAATGGCCCATCGACGGGCTTTCGTTCGCCGCTGGCGGCACCATTGGCACCTCGAACAACACCATCGCCGAAGACATCCACTTGTCCTTTGACGCGCCCGGAATGTTGTTGATGTTGCCCCCAACGGCGTTGGCACCCCTTATGCAGGGTTTGTCCGCAGCGCCCGCGCGATGGCCCGTTCCCGCATAAGAATGAACATCCCCGACGAAACGGTTAACAAAATCCCGACCGCCGCCAGCGAATTGGGCCATTCCTGAAAGACCAGCCAGCCCACAACCGTGGCCATCGGAATTTCCAGGTATTGCATCGGTGCCAAAGTGGCCGATGGTGCAAGTTTCAGCGACCACGTCATCAGCAGATGCGCCAGCGTACCGAACAGGCCCAGCAATCCTAACAGCCACCACGTGCTCAACTCTGGTTGGGTCCACGCCAATTCGGGAACGAACCGAGCAGGTATCAACAGAATGGGTGGTGCAAGGATCAAAACTGCCATAGCCCCACTGACCGCTTGCAAGGTGATTGGATCGGCCTTTTGCGCCACTTGCCGTGTTACCAGCATGAACAAAGCGAAATTCAACGCCACACCCAAAGGCAACAACGCGGGCCAGCCAACTTGTTCAAATGCGGGCTGCACCACCATCAACGTGCCAACGAAGCCAACACCACACGCGATCAGCCGTTTGCGGCCCACCTCTTCCTTCAGAACCAGATGTCCAAGCAGCAGCATGATAAAGGGCAGTACAAACGCGATGGCCACCGCATCGGCCAAAGGCAGATAGATCAGCGCCGTAAACATCAAACCGATGCCCAAAATATGCAAACTGGTGCGCAATAGCGTCAACCACAACACCCGCGGAGTTGCCTCTAACTTGCTGCCTGACAGCCAAACCAGCGGTATCAACAGAATCACCTGTGCGGCGAAGCGAACCAAGAGCAACTGGCCAATCGGAACCCGTCCGCCCAATAGCTTAGCAACTGCGTCGCCCATCGGAGCGATGACGCAAAAGCCCAACATCAGCATGACGCCCAAATATGTTCGATCCATTTTCATCACACAATCCTAGCGGGTACTGACCTTTCGGATCAACAACAGTTCAGGATCATTTTGTGACAGCCCTGACGCGCAATGAAATCGCCAGATCAACCAACGCGGGTCATTAGCAATTTGGAACGTTTACCGCCAATCCACCTAGCGCCGTTTCTTTGTATTTTTCACTCATATCCGCACCAGTCTGACGCATGGTTTCAATACAGGCATCCAGTGGCACCAAATGTGTGCCATCCCCACGCAACGCCAATGACGCTGCTGAAACGGCCTTGATTGCGCCCAGCGCGTTCCGTTCGATACACGGCACCTGCACCAATCCTCTGACAGGGTCACACGTCATGCCCAGATGATGTTCCAGCGCGATCTCGGCTGCGTTCTCTATCTGCTCTGGCCGTCCGCCCAAAACCGCGCACAAACCGGCAGCTGCCATGGCACTGGCACTGCCCACTTCGGCCTGACACCCGGCTTCGGCCCCTGAAATCGATGCGTTGTATTTCACCAATCCGCCTATGGCCGACGCAGTTAACAAAAATTGTGGAACCTTTGATGCCGTCGCTCCGGGCACATGATCCAACCAGTAGCGAATAACCGCAGGCACAACGCCGGACGCGCCATTGGTTGGGGCTGTCACCACTTGCCCCCCGGCTGCGTTCTCTTCGTTGACGGCCATGGCATAGACGCTGATCCAATCATTCACCGTATGGGGCGCCGTCAGATTGCGGCTGCGTTCCTCTTGCAGCTCGGCGTGAATAGGGCCAGCCCGGCGCGGCACGTTCAGACCGCCTGGCAAGATGCCGGCACCGTCCAACCCGCGATCCATACAGGCCTTCATGACGGTCCAGATACGGTCCAGCCCCTTGTCCAAGCCATCCTGATGCAGACGCGACACCTCGTTGGCGCGCTTCATCTCGGCAATGCTGCGCCCGCTGGTGCGCGCCATCGTCAGCATTTCCGCCGCTGTTTTGAACGGAAACGGCACCGGCGCACCGTTGTCATGGTCCTGTCCGGCGGCCAGTTCTGCTTCTGTCAAAACAAACCCGCCACCCACCGAATAATAGGTTTCCTGCAAGATCACGTCGCCCTGAACATCCGTGGCCATCAGGATCATCCCATTGGCATGTCCGGGCAACGCATGATCATAGTCAAAAATCAAATCGGCTTTTGGATCAAACTTCAGCACCGGCAACCCTTCCGGCCGCAACAGTCTGGTTGTTTTGTTATCCGCCAGCAACGCCTCGGCTGCATCCACGTGATACGATTCAGGAGCGATCCCGCCCAATCCCAGAATAACGGCCCGGTCTGTGGCATGACCAACCCCGGTAAAGGCTAAGGAACCGTGTAAACTGGCCCGAACCCCTGCCACGGTAAAATCAGACCCTCGGATCTTATCCAGAAACCGGCCAGCCGCCACCATGGGCCCCATTGTATGGGAGGATGACGGGCCGACCCCTATTTTGAACATCTCGAAAACAGACAAAAACATTTCAGACTGCCGTCCCTTCGGGCGGATTTGGGGAAATGGGGCGGGTCAAAGGATTGGGGCCTAAACCCTCGGAGACGGCAGCAGACAACATAGCCGGGCGTTGTTCCAATTCTGCGGCCATGGACTGCAACGATGGATAGTCCGGCAAATGGAACCAACTCGTCCCACCCTCAGGGTACAGCGCGCACCACCGCAAACACACCCCGATGTAATAGTCCAAAACCGTCGGAACAGATTGGCCAATCACCCCCGCGCCCACCTGTTGATCCAGCAATCGCAAATGACCAGCCAAGTTGCGATGCAGCGTCGACTGCAAAAGCCTCTGCGCTTCGCTGTCAGTACCCACGTATTTTTCGGGGTAAAACAGACTGCGTAACCCAGTGTGCAGAGTGTTGGACGTAAAGAACAACCAGGTCAAAAACGCCCCTCGATCCGAAGCCTCCGCCGTGGGGGCCATCATGCCATGACGATCTGCCAGACAAAGCAAAATTGCACCGGTTTCAAAGACCACACCATCCGGCCCTTCCAGCGCTGGGATCAGCCCGACAGGGTTAATGGAACGATACTGATCACTGTCCTGTTCGCGCCGCGAACGGTCCACCAAAACGGTTCGGTAAGGCACGCCCAATTCCTCAAGCGCCAACCGAACCACCAACGACGCATTGTCGGGTGCATAATGCAAAACATAACTCATGAACCGCAGTTTGACGGCCCCAACACCGTTTGCGCCACCGGAAACGACACGAAGCGGGCATTTCATGACACCTTTCAGGCCTCTAAATGCATTTTTGCCCCTCGCCCCTCCTTGGTATCTTGCTTATAACGTAAGGAAACCTAGACGGAGTCTTATACATGACCGTAGAGCTTTCGCCCATCGACAAGGCCAAATATGTGGCCGCCCGCCGTGCTGCCGATTTCGTAGAAAGCGGGATGCGCGTTGGTCTTGGAACCGGCTCCACTGCCGCTTGGCTGGTGCGCTGCCTGGGAGAGATGGTGCGTGATAACGGTCTGAAGATCAGAGGCGTTCCAACATCGGCCCGAACCGCTGAACTGGCGCGTCAGGTGGGTATCAACGTCATCACCTTGGATGAAGCACGCTGGCTGGATGTAACCATCGACGGTGCAGACGAATTTGACGCAGAGCTGAACCTGATCAAGGGCGGCGGCGGTGCATTGCTGCATGAAAAGATTGTTGCGACCGCATCTGACCAGATGGTTGTGATTGCCGACGCTGCCAAAGAAGTAGAACATCTGGGCGCCTTCCCGCTGCCTTGTGAAGTGATCCCCTTTGGCTGGCGCACCACACAAGCGCTGATCGAAGAAACGCTGGTTGCGATGGATGTGATGGGCCGCGGCTCTGCCCTTCGTATGAATGGCGACACCCCGTACCTGACCGACGAAGGCAACTACATCGTCGATCTGAAACTGAACCGTATCGGCGATGCGCGCCAATTGGCGATGGTTCTGAACCAGATGCCGGGCGTGGTCGAAAACGGTTTGTTCATCGACATCTGCGATGCAGTTGTGATTGGCCATCCCGACGGCACGGTCGAAACGCGCGACATCAACGAAGGTACCATCGTACAGGACCGGATTGAGGTTAGCGACACTGACAATATGTTCAGTGATTTGACCGACTAAACCGGCGCACCAGAAAACCGGATGCAGGCCCGCCCAGATCGGTGCCTGCGCCTGAAATTCCGTGCGATCAACGGCACACGCGCCGTTCACACTAACTTCAGAATGCAATGTCTCGCTCTGGCCATCGCGTACGGCCTGTGGAATACCTGCGGGCAGTAAACAGGCGGGGAAAAAAGATGTCTGAATTCGACTATGATCTGTTTGTAATCGGCGGCGGTTCCGGCGGTGTGCGCGCAGCCCGTGTGGCGGCTGGTGATACTGGCGCCAAGGTCGCGCTGGCAGAAGAAAGCCGGTATGGCGGCACCTGCGTTATTCGCGGCTGTGTCCCCAAAAAGCTGATGGTTTTTGCATCAGACTTTGCGGATGCGGTTGATGACGCCAAGGCCTATGGCTGGGACCTGAAAAAGGGCCCGTTCAACTGGCATGTCTTTTCCGAACGCCTGAATACAGAGCTGGACCGCCTGGAAGGCGTGTACCGCAAGCTGCTAAAAGGCTCTGGCGTAGAGACCTTTGATATGCGCGCTACGGTCAAAGACGCCCATACTGTCACCCTGGACAATGGTCAGGACGTGACGGCCAAACATATCCTTGTTGCCACAGGCGGTCGCCCGGTGCGCCCCGATTTACCCAACGCGCAATTGGGTATCGTTTCGGATGACATCTTCCACCTGCCCCGCTTGCCCAAATCGATCTTGATCGTGGGTGGCGGTTACATCGCCTGTGAATTCGCCTGCATTCTGCACGGGCTGGGCGTTGAAGTGACCCAGTTTTATCGTGGTGCGCAAATTCTGCGTGGCTTTGACGAAGAAGCCCGTGGCCTGATTGCTGAATCCATGCGCGAACGTGGCATTGATTTGCACACCGGCACCAATATCATTGAAATGGAAGCCACCGGCGAAGACACCAGCCCTGGCTGCCCGGTGCGCGTGAAATCCACCACCGGTCTTGAAAGAGACTTTGACATGGTGATGTTCGCCACTGGCCGCAAACCCAATACTGATGGCTTGGGTCTGGAGCAGCTGGGCATCAAATTGGGCCGCAGCAGCGAAATTGTGGTTGATGACTACAGTCAAACCGCCGTGCCTTCGATCTATGCCATTGGCGACGTGACCAACCGGGTCAATCTGACACCCGTCGCGATCCGCGAAGGCATGTGCTTTGTCGAAACCGTGTTCAAAGGCAACCCAACCCCGGTTGATCATGAACTGATCCCAAGCGCCGTCTTCACCCAGCCAGAGCTGGGCAGCGTCGGCCTGTCCGAAGAAGCCGCCCGCGATCAGGAACCGATTGAGGTGTATTGCACGTCTTTCCGGCCGATGAAGACGGCCTTTGCCGAAAAGCCGGATCGTGTATTAATGAAGCTGATTGTGTCCAAAGCCACCCGAAAGGTGTTAGGATGCCATATCGTGGCGCCAGACGCGGGTGAAATGATCCAACTTGCCGGGATTGCGGTAAAGATGGGGGCAACAAAAGAAGATTTTGACCGCACAGTGGCAGTGCATCCGACCATGACCGAGGAACTTGTCACCATGCGTTCGCCAATCCGCACTACATAAAAGGTTGAAACCTGGCAAAGATTGCACAGGTTATGAATACAACGAACAGCGTGGTCCGTTTATCGCGCGTTTTGGAAGGGAAGAATACACGATGGCAGGAAACAGCGGCGGCCCTTGGGGCGGCGGTGGAAATTCCGGCGGCAATCGCGGCGGCGGCGACCAGAATGGTGGCGGCAACAACGGCGGCCGTCGTCCGGGTGAAGAACCGCCCCAGATTCCGGAAATTGAAGAGCTGGTGAAAAAAGGTCAGGAACGGCTGCGCGTCTTGATGGGTGGCGGCAATGGGTCTGGCGGTTTTTCCGGCAAAAACGGTGGGGGCTCCGGTGGCTCTTCTGGTCCGCGCCTAACGCGCGGCACAGTGGCCATCGCCGCACTTGTTGCTGTTGGCCTTTGGGCCTCGGCAAGCTTTTACACAGTGAAACCCGAAGAAAACTCGGTTGAACTGTTTCTTGGCAAATACAGCCAAACCGGCACCTCCGGTCTGAACTTTGCGCCTTGGCCGTTTGTCACGGCAGAAGTGATCCCTGTCAGTAGCGAACGTACCGAAGATATCGGTGTGAACGGGCGCAGCGAAGATGCAGGCTTGATGCTGACCGGTGATGAAAACATCGTGGATATCGACTTCCAAGTGGTGTGGAACATCAACGACGCTGCCAAGTTCCTGTTCAACTTGCGCGATCCGAAAATGACAATTCGCGCCGTGTCGGAATCGGCCATGCGCGAAATTATCGCACAATCCGAGCTCAGCCCGATCCTGAACCGTGACCGTGGAGTTATTGCCGACCGCTTGTTTGATCTGATTCAGGAAACCCTGGACAGCTATGACAGCGGCGTAAAAGTCGTTCGCGTGAACTTCGACAAGGCCGATCCGCCCGAACAGGTGATCGACGCATTCCGCGAAGTGCAGGCAGCCGAACAGGAACGCGACAAGTTGGAAAAGCAAGCTGACGCTTATGCCAACCGCGTTTTGGCGGAAGCCCGCGGTGAAGCAGCTCAGGTTTTGGAAGAAGCCGAAGGCTACCGCGCTCAAGTGGTGAACGAGGCCGAAGGTGAAGCCAGCCGTTTCTTGGCTGTTTTGTCTGAGTACCGCAACGCACCCGACGTGACACGCAAGCGTCTGTACCTTGAAACCATGGAAGAGGTTTTGGGCGGCGTGGACAAAATTATCATCGACGACAAAATCGGTGGCGAAGGCCAAGGCATTGTGCCCTACCTGCCGCTGAACGAATTGCGTCGCACGACAACCGGGGGGAGCAACTGATGCCTAAACAGACCTTTCTATTGCCCATTCTGGTCGTTTTGATCATTGGCATTTTGTCTTCTGTGTTCATCGTTGATGAACGTGAAAAAGCACTGGTTCTGCAATTTGGCCGGGTCACCTCTGTCAAAGAAGAGCCGGGGCTATATTTCAAACTCCCGGTTCTGCAGGTGGTTGTCAGCTACGACGACCGTATCCTGTCGCGTGATATCGACCCGCTCGAAGTCACCCCGTTGGACGATCGTCGTCTGGTGGTTGACGCATTCGCGCGCTTCCGTATCTCGAGCGTTGAACAGTTCCGCCAAGCGGTGGGTGACGGCGGAATGGCGCTTGCCGAAGACCGTCTGGATTCGATCCTGCGTTCTGAAACACGTGAAGTTCTGGGTTCGGTATCCTCGAACGACATCCTGTCTTCGGACCGGGCTGCGCTGATGCAGCGTATTCGAAACGCTGCTGTTCCAGAGGCCCGCAGTTTGGGTCTGGAAATCATCGACGTGCGCCTGAAACGCACCGACTTGCCACGCGCCAACCTGGATTCGACCTTTGCACGTATGCGGGCAGAACGGGAACGCGAAGCAGCAGACGAGATCGCACGCGGTAACGAAGCGGCGCAACGGGTTCGTGCCCAAGCGGACCGGACAAAGGTTGAAATCGTTTCGGACGCAAATCGCCAGTCGGAAATCATCCGTGGTGAATCTGACGCCCTGCGAAACTCTATCTTTGCTGGCGCGTTCACCCAGGACGAAGAGTTCTTTGAATTCTATCGGTCCTTGGCGGCGTATCGTCGGGCTCTGCAGGGCGACAACTCCACCATGGTGATGTCTCCTGACAGCGAGTTCTTCAACTACCTGAAGTCGGACAAAGGCGTTCAGTGAGCGGAAGTGACGTATTAACTGGGCTGGCCTTTGTGCTGGTCGTGGAGGGGCTGGTGTACGCACTGGCCCCTTCTGCTGTGGAACGCCTGCTAGAGGCGCTACGCAGCCTGCCTATGGACGCACGTCGCCTTATGGGGCTGGCCTGTATTGCGACCGGTTTGGCGATGCTATGGGCGTTAAAGTCTTTCTGACGCGCAAAATGCAAAAGGGGGCAGCCAAGCTACCCCCCTCATTCATGTGATTGCCTGAAAATTCAGTGGCTTCAGTCTGGACTTTGATCGTTTGGATCAGCCTGACCAACACCACGGAACACAAACTTGAACGGCAACGCCCACAAGAACCCAAGCCCAACATAGACCAAAAGCTCCACCAGAATTGGCGGACGCTCCAACCAATTGACCACTGTAATCGCAGCCATGATATACAGCGGCAGGCCAATCAACAGGATCACCAGCGACCAGCGCCGACGTGCTTTGTAGCTAAGCGCCATTAGTCCGCAAACGGGTCAGTGACCAGGATCGTATCATCCCGCTCTGGTGAGGTCGACAGCAGCGCTACGGGGCATTCAATCAGCTCTTCGACACGGCGAATATACTTGATGGCATTGGCGGGCAAATCCGCCCAGCTGCGCGCGCCTTCGGTGCTTTCGGACCAACCCGGCATTTCTTCGTAAACCGGGATACAGCGCGATTGTTTGTCGGCGGCTGTGGGCAGATAATCCAGCGTTTCGCCGTCCAGCGTGTAGCCAGTGCAAATCTTCAGCGTTTCGAACCCGTCCAAAACATCCAACTTTGTCAGAGCAATACCGTTGACGCCAGAGATGGCGCAGGTCTGACGTACCAAGCAGGCATCAAACCAACCGCAGCGACGTTTACGACCGGTGGTGGTGCCAAACTCATGGCCCCGCTCGCCCAGACGCTGACCATCGTCATCATCCAATTCTGTTGGGAACGGGCCTTCGCCCACGCGGGTGGTATAGGCTTTGACAATCGCAAGCGTGAAGTCGATGGCGCTTGGCCCAACACCCACACCCGTGGCGGCTTGACCAGCAATGACGTTCGAAGACGTCACGAACGGGTATGTGCCGAAATCAATATCCAGCAACGCCCCTTGCGCGCCCTCAAACAAGATACGTTTGCCCGCCTTGCGCTTTTCGTTCAGCACTTTCCAGACCGGTGCGGCAAATTCCAGAATTTGCGGCGCAATGGCACGCAGTTTGGCCAGCAAATCGTCACGGTTGATCGCGTCCAATCCCAGACCAGCCCGCAACGCATTATGGTGCACCAACGCGCGATCTACACGCAGTTCCAACGTAGCATCATCTGCCAGATCGGCGACACGGATCACCCGGCGACCAACTTTGTCTTCGTAGCAAGGGCCAATGCCGCGCCCGGTGGTGCCAATCTTGGCAACCGAGTTTTGTGCCTCGCGCGCCCGGTCCAGCTCACCGTGGAACGGCAGGATCAGTGGTGTGTTTTCCGCGATCATCAGCGTGTCTTTGCTGATGTCCACACCCTGTTCCCGAATCCCGGCGATCTCTTTCACCAGATGCCAAGGGTCCAGCACCACGCCGTTGCCGATCACCGAAAGCTTGCCACCACGTACCACGCCCGAAGGCAATGCGTGCAGCTTGTATACAGTTCCATCGATCACCAAGGTATGACCCGCGTTGTGACCGCCTTGAAAGCGACAAATCACATCAGCTCTCTCAGAAAGCCAATCTACAATCTTGCCTTTGCCTTCGTCGCCCCACTGGGCGCCAACCACAACCACGTTTGCCATGCTGGGTCCTTGCATAATATGTTAAATCGGCGCGTGTATAGCCGTGCAACAGCGCGGGCGAAACCCATGAAAATGCACCATTGCGCTGGACAGGCGTAGAACAGCTTGCCATGACATCGGCAAATGTCATTTCGGAAAGCATGTTAGATGGGTTTTTTCCTTCGTTGGTTTTTTGCCTTTGTTCTGGTCGCGCTGACCTTCAACCCCACTCAATGGAACTATGTGCAGTGGGCGCGCCGCAATCTTGACGACCAATTGCCGATGGTTGTTTTGCTGGGGCTGGTCCTGTTGGTCGGCTATATCGTCTACCTGCGCGCGACCCTGCGTTCGATCGGGGCATTCGGAATGCTGCTTGTTCTGGCGCTGGTTAGCGCAATGCTATGGGTTTTGTACGATTACGGTCTGTTGTCGCTGGACGACCGCGCCCTGACCCTGTGGATCGGAATTCTGGCACTTTCATTGGTTTTGGGCATCGGTCTTAGCTGGTCACTGGTGCGCCGCCGCCTGTCTGGTCAGGCCGATGTAGACGACATTGACGAATAGTTCATCTATACAAGCCATCTCCAACGCCGGTGACGGGTTGCGCCGCCCGTGCGCATCGCCTACATAGCCGCGCAACGCATTCATCGCATCCAGGTCCCGCCTATATGGAAAACGTCGTCCTCGTCATTCACCTGCTACTGGCTCTTTCGCTGGTCGGTATCGTTCTGTTGCAACGCTCCGAAGGTGGTGGATTGGGCATTGGTGGCCCCGCTGGTGCAACATCTGCACGCCCTGCTATGTCGCCCATGGCGAAACTGACATGGGTTTTGGCGATTGCGTTTATTGGCACATCCATGACGCTGACCATCTTTGCTGCGCAAAACGCATCAGGCAGCTCTGTGGTGGATCGTTTGGGCGTTGCCCCTGTCGCAGAAGAGCCTGCAACAGATGCTGCGCCGATCAACACTGACGGCTTGCTGCCGCCGCCTTCGGGTGCGGACGCAGATGCGCCATTGGTTCCGCGCGCCGATTAAGCCACAACAGGTTGAGGAATGCAGAAAGGCCGCAACAGCATCTTGCGGTCATCTGGACAGGCGTTCCCGAATCCCTTATAGGTCAAATCCCGTGGTGCTGCGGCGCTTTTTAGCGCCGATCGGGCAAAAAATACAATAAATTCACGGGGTTAGCGGAAATGGCACGCTTTATCTTCATCACCGGTGGTGTGGTCTCTTCGCTTGGCAAGGGCTTGGCATCTGCGGCATTGGGCGCACTTTTGCAGGCTCGGGGCTTTTCGGTCCGCTTGCGAAAGCTGGATCCTTACTTGAATGTTGACCCCGGCACGATGAGCCCGTTTGAGCATGGCGAAGTGTTTGTCACCGATGACGGCGCCGAAACAGATTTGGATCTTGGCCACTATGAACGCTTTACCGGCGTCCCGGCCCGCAAAACCGATTCCATTTCCTCGGGGCGCATCTATACCAACGTTCTAGAGAAAGAGCGCCGCGGCGATTACCTTGGCAAAACGATCCAGGTGATCCCCCATGTGACCAATGAAATCAAAGACTTCATTCGCATTGGCGAAGATGAGGTGGATTTCATGCTATGTGAGATCGGCGGAACCGTCGGCGATATCGAGGGGTTGCCCTTCTTCGAAGCGATCCGCCAGTTCGCCCAAGACAAACCGCGTGGCCAGTGTATCTTTATGCACCTGACGCTGCTGCCGTTCATCAAAGCTTCTGGCGAGCTGAAAACAAAGCCCACCCAGCACTCTGTCAAAGAGCTTCGTTCTATTGGGTTGGCCCCCGACATTCTGGTTTGCCGGTCCGAGGGACCGATTCCCAAAAAAGAACGGGAAAAGCTGGCTTTGTTCTGCAACGTGCGCCCCGACAGCGTGATTGCTGCGCAGGACTTGAAGTCAATCTACGAAGCCCCGCTGGCCTATCACCGCGAAGGGCTGGATCAGGCGGTGCTGGATGCGTTCCAGATCACCCCTGCCCCCAAACCCAACCTCGCCAAATGGGAAGATGTTGCAGACCGCATCTATAATCCCGAAGGTGAAGTCAAAGTCGCCATCGTTGGCAAATACACCCAGCTGGAAGACGCGTATAAATCCATCGCCGAAGCACTGACCCACGGCGGAATGGCCAACCGGGTGAAAGTCTCGGTGGAATGGGTAGACGCCGAAACCTTCGATCGCGAAGATCCGGCCCCCTATCTGGAAGGGTTCAATGCCATTCTGGTGCCCGGCGGGTTTGGCGAACGCGGCACCGAAGGCAAGATCAAGGCGGCGCAATTCGCCCGTGAACGCAAAGTGCCCTATCTGGGCATCTGTCTGGGCATGCAAATGGCGGTGATCGAAGCCGCGCGCAATGTCGCCGGCCTGACACGCGCCGGATCGGAAGAGTTTGATCACGAAGCAGGCCAGAAACGGTTTGAACCGGTTGTCTATCACCTGAAGGAATGGGTGCAGGGCAACGAAAAGGTCAACCGCCGGGTGGATGATGACAAAGGCGGCACCATGCGTCTGGGCGCCTATGACGCTGTGCTGACCGACGGTTCGCGCGTGGCCACAGCCTATGGCAAAACCGCCATCGACGAACGGCACCGCCATCGCTACGAGGTGGACGTAAGCTACCGTGAGGCCCTGGAAAAGGCGGGTCTGTGCTTCTCAGGCATGTCCCCTGATGGCCGCCTACCCGAAATCGTCGAGTGGAAAGACCACCCGTGGTTCATCGGGGTGCAGTTCCACCCCGAACTGAAATCGAAACCATTCGATCCGCATCCCCTGTTCAAAGACTTTGTCCGGGCGGCAAAGGAAATGTCTCGGTTGGTTTGAGAACCGGGTCAGCATTGCCTCGGTCAGAAACAATCTCTCCACCATTGGGGTTTTGTTTCCGATTACAGGACAAGCACAGCCATAAGTAGACAAAATTCAATTAATAGGTGAATTTCCGTTTTGTTAACCTTGGTTAACGAATCCATTTTCGGAAGGAAATTTCACTTTGAAAAATTGTCTATGTGCCGCTTTTGTTGCGGCAATCTGCGCCTCCTCAATTTCTGCTGCGCCATTTGCCCCGGTTGGAACAAGCATGGGGACGGACACCGTTTCCCACGGCGGTGGATGCCGCAAAGACTCGCCTCCCGGACAATGTTGCCACGCTGGGTCTAAACCCTTGCATTGTCATTAATCACTGGGCGGGCGTACACGTTAATGCGTGCGTCCGCCCTTTCCACGGTATCTGGTGAAGACCCGCTGGGCCAAAAAGACCGCGCACCTCATGCGCCTGCTGTACTGGCCCAAAGAAAACCATCCTTCGCTGCATTGACGGCACGCATGGGCGGTCCATACTGCGCCAATGCGCCTTGCCCTCGTCTTTGCCCTGCTGACCACCGCCGCTTCGGCGCAATCGGTTGTGCCTGTCCCCTATGATGACCTGCTGCCGCTGGCCCCTAACCTTGTTACCTTCGACAGGTTGCCCTCCAAACCTTTCCCCGGATACAGCTTTGACCACGGCATCGCCTTTCCCGGTGGCCGGTTGGGAGAGCGGTTGACCGGCCAGACGCTGGGCACAATCACCCCACATGACGGCGGTCCGCATGATGTTTTGATCAATGCGCCAGCCTTGCCCCTTTCGATTGCCTCAGCCGCGCCGGGCGAAGGTGTGTCCCTGTCACTGCATCGCGCCTATGGCTCTATGGCGCTGTATCCCTTGGGCCCGCTGAAACAACCGCACCCGCAAGCGCGCGGCGAAGGGGCCGTGGCCATTGTCTTTCAGCGCGATGTTTGTGCGATGGGGCTGTTGGTGCATACGCAATACACCAATGCATTGGGGTTAAATGCCGGGCATCGTGGGGATGTCACGCTTACCCTATATGCGCGTGATGGAGTGGTTCTGAGCCTACAGCACCTGACCCCACCCGAAGGGGTTTCGGGCATCGCTGTTTTTGATCCCACCGCAAGGATCGCAGCTGCAACAATTGAAAACGCTGATCCCGGTGGGATATCGATGGATGATCTGCGCTTTGGTTGCCCCGCCCTGACCGGTTGAACCACGACCAACCCAAACCGTGCATAGATCGGGCCTTGCGCCCGCCTGCGTTCCGCGCCACACCGCGCCCATGCATCTGCGTTGTTTGATCCTTGGCGCCGGGGCCGCAGGCCTGATGGCGGCCGCCCACACCGGGCCCGATACGCTGGTCATTGACCATGCCAAGGCGCCGGGCGAAAAAATCCGTATCTCGGGCGGCGGTCGCTGCAATTTCACCAATATGTATGTTGAACCGCAGGCCTTTCTGGGTGCCAATCCGCATTTCCATAAATCCGCCCTGGCCCGATACACTCAATGGGATTTTCTGGACCTCGTTCAACGCCACAAGATCGCGTGGCACGAAAAGACTCTGGGGCAATTATTCTGCGATAACTCCGCCAAGGATATCATCGCCATGCTGTTGGCAGAGGCGCAACAGGCAGACCTGTGGTTACAGACCAGCCTGATCGAACTAAGCCACGACGGCAGCCGGTTCACAGCCGCACTGTCACGCAATGGCGCGCGCCGCACAGTCACTGCCGACCACGTTATTGTGGCGACGGGTGGCAAATCCATCCCCAAGATGGGTTCTACCGGTCTGGCCTACGATATTGCCCGCCAGTTCGGACTTGGCGTTACCGAAACGCGCCCCGGTTTGGTGCCGTTCACCTTTCCCGATGGGCGTTTCAAGCCGCTGGCTGGGGTGGCCACCCCGGTACGTGCCATGGCGGATGGCCCAGCGTTCGACGAAGCTTTGCTGTTCACGCATCGCGGCCTATCGGGCCCGGCCATGCTGCAAATCTCAAACTATTGGCACGAAGGGCAGGACATTACGGTTAATCTGCTGCCGGATACCGATGTGAAAGAGACCCTGTCCCAAGCCCGCCACACCCATGGCCGCCAGAACCTGACCACCGAACTGGCCCGCCACGTGCCAGACCGGCTGGTGCAATATCTGGCCACGTTTCTGGACCTGACAGGTAACTGCGGTGATCTGTCTGACGCCCGCATCGCCGCGCTGACCGACGGACTGCAGCGCTGGCAGATCACGCCACAAGGCACCGAAGGCTACCGCACAGCCGAAGTCACACTGGGCGGTATCGACACCCAAGGGCTGGACAGCAAGACGATGATGGCGAAATCCGTGCCCGGATTGTATTTCATCGGCGAGAGCGTGGATGTCACAGGATGGCTGGGCGGATATAACTTTCAGTGGGCCTGGTCCTCTGCCATGGCCGCAGCCCGCGCCATAGCGGCGCAATAACCGCCTGAATTCGTAGCAGCCGCTCCGCCGGTGCCCGAAACATTGCGCTGTGTCATTGTCCGTTCCAGCGCCGTGCCGCAGACTCAGGCAGGTACAATCCAAGGGGCGGATCATGAAAGTTGGAATCGTTGGCGCAGGCATGGTGGGCAGCGCAGCCGGTTATGCACTGGCCCTGAATGGCACAGCAACACGGTTGGTGTTTGTGGACATGAACGCCGATCTGGCCGCCGCACAGGCCCAAGACATCGCCCATGCCGTGCCTTTCGCCTCAACAACCATTGTCGAAGCTGGCGGCTACGCTGATTTGGCCGGTGCCGGGGTTGTGATTCTGGCCGCAGGTGTGGGCCAGAAACCCGGCGAGTCACGGCTGGATCTGTTGTCTCGCAACGCCGAGGTCTTTCGTCAGGTCATTGATCAGGTCCTCACCTATGCGCCCGATACCATCCTTCTGGTGGCCACCAACCCTGTCGATATCATGACACAGATCAGCGTTGCCCTGTCAGGCCTGCCCCCCGCCCGCGTGATCGGGTCAGGTACAGTCCTGGACACCGCCCGGTTCCGCAGTCTGCTTGGGGCCCATCTGGGCATCTCACCACGTTCTGTTCACGCCTACGTGCTGGGCGAACATGGAGACAGCGAAGTTCTGGCCTGGTCAAACGCCCGCGCGGGTTCGGTCCCCTTGCTCAGCTTTGCAGCCCAGATCGGGGCGCCCATCACCGATTCTGTCCGCAATCGGATCGACGATGGCGTGCGCAACGCCGCCTACACAATCATCCGCGGCAAGGGTGCTACGTGGTATGGCATCGGCGCAGGTTTGGCCCGCATCACTGCCGCCATCGTCCGGGATGAACAGACAGTACTCTCAGTCTCATGCGTCACCAATGCCATCACCGGGGCCCCCGCAACGGCACTATCCCTGCCTCGAATAGTCGCCGCGTCCGGCGTGACGGCGGAATTGATGCCGGAACTGACAGAGGTGGAAACCAAAGCACTACAAAAGAGCGCGCATTTGTTAAACGAAACGGCAGACGCCATTGGCCATTAACACAGCCCAGCGCAACACTCATCGCCGGGCTTGGCAATAAACCTCAGGCCGCTGCGCGCTTTCAGGCCAACCCGGCGCTCACACAGGCCATGAAATCCTCACCGCGCTGTTCGAAGTTGTCGTATTGATCAAAACTCGCTGCGGCCGGTGCCAACAGCACAACCTCACCCGGCTCCGCATCCGCCATCGCCCTTTGAACCGCACGGGCCATGGTTGTGCAGATTTCAGCGTCAATTCCTGGAATCGCCATAGAGAATTCCGCCGCCTCTCGCCCAATCACATAGGCTTTCACCACATGCGGCAACCCGTCGGTCAAACGATCCAGCCCGCCCTCTTTCATCAGGCCACCGCAAACCCAGCGCACCTTGTCGAAGGCTTGCAACGCCTTCAGCGCGCTGTCGACATTGGTGGCCTTGGAATCATTGACGTAAGTGACCCCATCCGCTGCGGCCACGATTTGACTGCGATGCGGCAAACCCGAAAATGTCTTCAGCGCCGCTTCGATCTGCTTGGGCGGCACCCCCAAGGACCGTGCAGCCCCATAGGCCGCACAAGCGTTCTGATGGTTATGCGCCCCCGGCAATCCCGCGATACTGCGCAGATCGATCGACGCAACCTGCCGCCCCTTACGCCACTCACTCAGGAAACCTTTGCGCACAAACACCAACCAACCCGGCCCGCTCAGCTTGGTGCCCGACGACACACGGATCACCCGGTCATCGGCCGCCCCTTCAGCCAATTGCCCCGCCAGAAACTGCCCCTCGGCCTCATCCACACCAATCACCGCGCGGTCCGGACCACCTTCGGCAAACAGACGCCGCTTGGCCGCAAAATACCCCCCCAAGCCCCCATGCCGGTCCAGATGATCCGGGGTCAGATTGGTAAACACCGCCACATCCGGCGTCAGGGCCCGCGCCAATTCCGTCTGATAGCTCGACAGCTCCAACACAACCACGCCACCATCCAGCGGCGGATCAATATCCAAAACCCCGCGCCCGATATTTCCGGCCAATTGGCTGTCACGCCCAACGCTCTGCAAAATATGATGAATCAATGCGGAAGTGGTTGATTTGCCATTCGAACCGGTCACCGCCACCACGCGCGGCGGACTGTCAAAATCAATCCAATCGCCCGTCCCGAAGGACCGGAAAAACAGCCCGATGTCATTGTCAACGGCAACACCCGCCGCTTGGGCCGCCACAACCACCGGGTTGGGCGCCGGGTACAAATGCGGAATGCCGGGGCTCACAATCAGTCGGACCACATCGTCAAAGGCCCCGCCGCGCAACAAATCGCGGCACGTAAACCCTTCCGCTTCGGCCTGCTCGCGCGCTGCCGGGTTGTCATCCCAACACAGCGCTTCTGCCCCGCCAGACCGCAAAGCACGCGCCGCCGAAAGACCAGAGCGCCCCAGCCCCAACACCGCCACCGTCTGCCCCGTAAACCCACTCACCGGAATCATCGCGTCACCCTGCCTTTGTACCTTCGTATTTGGCGGCTCCTCAAAGCCCCCCATTAGGCGCGCAAGTTCACAGTCTTGCAATGCAACCCTGAATTCTTCTCTTAAAAATACGCAAACTTTCTGGCAGCTCCAAACGCGCAGCCCCGGCATAACGCATCACAGTCCCATCTGTCGCTGATATAACAGGCATCCAATCCATCAGCGCGGCGAATGACACGCATTGCTGATCTACCGGACTTTCAGTGTCGCCAAACCGATCATCGCCAGAATCAAAGAGATGATCCAGAAACGGATCACAATCTGCGGCTCCGCCCAACCCTTCTTTTCATAGTGGTGATGAATGGGCGCCATTAAAAACACCCGTTTGCCCGTCCGCTTGAAGTAAGCCACCTGAATAATCACCGACAGCGCTTCAACCACAAACAACCCGCCGACAATCGCCAGCACGATCTCATGTTTGGTGACCACCGCAATCGCGCCCAAGGCACCGCCCAATGCCAAAGAACCTGTATCGCCCATAAACACTGCTGCGGGCGGGGCATTGTACCACAAAAAGCCAAGCCCTCCGCCAATCAAACCGGCGACAAATACCAGAATTTCCCCTGTCCCTTCGACATAGTGAACATCCAGATAATTGGCGAAAATCGTGTTCCCAACGAAATACGCAATCAGCCCCAGCGTACCCGCCGCAATCATCACCGGCATAATCGCCAGCCCGTCCAGCCCATCGGTCAGGTTCACAGCATTCGCCGACCCAACAATGACAACGATCGCAAATGGCACAAAGAAGACGCCCAGATTGATCAACGTGTCTTTGAACACCGGCAGCGCCAATTGGTTGGCCAGTTCCGCTGGGTGAAACGCCGCCGCCCAATAGCCCGCGATCGCAGCGATCACGAACCCCAAGATCAGGCGCACACGGCCAGAGACCCCCTTGGAGTTTTGTTTGGACACTTTCGCATAGTCATCGGCAAAGCCGATCATCGCATAAGACAATGTAACGAATATCAAAATCCAAACGAACGGGTTGTCCATACGCGCCCATAGCAAGGTCGCGGTCATCAATGCGCCAACAATCAACAGCCCGCCCATTGTGGGCGTACCTGCCTTGACGAAATGTCCTTCGGGGCCGTCATCGCGGATCGGTTGACCTTTGCCCTGACGCTTGCGCAACACGTTGATCAGCGGTTGACCAAACAGAAAACCAAAAATCAACGCCGTCAGAAACGCGCCCCCGGCGCGGAAGGTGATATAGCGAAACAAATTGTAAAAGTCGCCGCCATCCGACAGCTCTGTCAGCCAGAACAACATGGCTTATTCCTCTTCCGGGACCAAACTGGAGCGGCCTTGGCCCATTTTGCGTATAGCGTCAACCACGCGGGACAGGTGTAAAGAGTTTGACCCCTTCACCAACACCACATCCCCCGCGTCCAGATCATGAGGCAACCGCTCACTCATCTCTTGCGCGGTTTTCGCGTATCGTCCTTGAATACGCTGTGGCAATGCTTCCCACAAATGGCGCATCAACGGCCCCACGCAATGCACAACGTCGATTTTCTCAATGCTCGGCAAGGCGGCAATTTCAGCATGTAGCCGCGCTTCGTCCTTGCCCAGCTCTTTCATATCGCCAAGACAGGCCACCCGCCGTCCACGCGAAATCCGCCCCATTCCATCGCGCGCCGAGGCTGCTGCCAGCACTTCTAACGCCGCGCCCAGACTGGCCGGGTTGGCATTGTAGGCATCATCGATCAGTTCCAGCGTCATTTCCGTCTCAACCGGATCCAGCTGAACGACCTGCCGCATTCCACGCCCCGCCCCAGGCTGCCACCGCCCCAGATCATTGGCGGCCAATGACCGATCCAGCTTTAACGCGCTGGCCACCGCAATCACCGCCATCGCATTCACAACGTAATGCCGTCCGGGGGCATGCACCTTGTACAAAACCGGCATCCGCCACGCCCGCCCACGGGCAACCGTGCAGGTGTCATGAATTTTCACATCCGTCACGCGGTGATGGTTGGATGCGGCCTGTCCAAAGGAAATCAACCGTTTGGCCTGCGCCTTTGCCGCGTCGTGCAAAATGTCCGACACCGGCAAATCACCGTTGTAGATGGCAATGCCATTCGGCTCTAGCCCGCTGAAAACAGAGGCCTTTTCACGGGCAATCCCGTCTAACCCATCAAAGGCGGCCAAATGTGCCGGGGCCACAATGGTCACCACAGCAACATGCGGACGCGCCATCTGCGACAGCGGTGCGATTTCACCGGGGTTGTTCATTCCGATTTCGATCACCGCATATTCGGTGTCACGCGGCATTCGCGCCAAGGTCAGCGGAACGCCCCAATGGTTATTGTAACTGGCTTCGGCCGCATGCACGCGGCCCTGCCCCCCCAAGACGGTACGCAGCATCTCTTTGGTTGAGGTTTTCCCGACAGAGCCAGTCACCGCCACAACCTTGCCCGTCATCCGGCGCCGTGCCGCGCGGCCCAAATCCTCTAGCCCAGACAGGACATCCTTGACCAACAGCAAGGGGGCGTCCTCGGCCACACCATCGGGTACGCGGGAAACCAGCGCAGCCCCCGCCCCCTTGGCCAGTGCGTCTGCCACAAAATCATGCCCATCCCGCGCGGCGGTCAGGGCCACAAACAAGTCGCCGGGCTGAATGGTGCGCGTGTCAATCGACACCCCGTTGACCGCCCAGTCACCTATCGCCTGCCCCTGCGTTGCCTCAGCGGCCTCTGCGGCTGTCCACAGCGCTGTCATAGCCCCATCCCGTCCAAAGCGGCCACTGCAATGCTGGCCTGTTCGACATCATCAAAGGGATAGACCGTATCCCCAACGATCTGACCGGTTTCATGGCCTTTGCCGCAAATCAAGATCGCGTCGCCCGGCTCCAACCCGTCAATGCCCCGCAAAATCGCCTCGGCCCGATCCGCGATCTCTACCGCATCGGGCGCGCCTTCCATCACTTCGGCGCGAATGGTGGCCGGGTCTTCGCTGCGCGGATTGTCGTCTGTTACGATCACCAGATCAGCGTGTTCCGCAGCGGCAGCGCCCATCAGCGGCCGCTTGCTGGCATCCCGGTCCCCACCAGCCCCCACAATGGCCACCAAACGGCCCATCACATGTGGGCGCAAAGCTGCAATCGCGGTGGCCACCGCATCCGGTGTATGCGCGTAGTCAACAAAGGCCGTCGCGCCATTGCTGCGCGTTGCCGCCAGTTGCATGCGGCCGCGCACGGTCTCCAGTTTAGGCAACACGTCAAACACATGGTTGGCATCTTCACCGCACGCCACCACCAATGCCGCAGCCAAAAAAACGTTTTCAGCCTGAAACCCGCCAATCAGATTCATCCGCAATTGGCGCACTGTTCCTTTCCAGGACAAACGAACCTCTTGCCCGGTCGCGTCATAGCGCTGACCCAGCAAAGACAGGTCTCCCATGGCCCGCCCAACGGTCACCAGAGACTGACCGCGGGCCTTGGCGATAGCCGCCATATCCACACCGCGAGCATCATTGATGTTGATCACGGCAACGCCATCCTCGGGCAGCACACGCGCAAAAAGTCCTGCCTTTGCATCAAAGTAGTCTTCGAAGCTCGTGTGATAGTCCAAGTGATCCTGCGTGAAATTCGTAAAACCAGCGGCGCGCAAAATCACTGCATCCAGACGCCGTTGCGCCAGACCATGTGATGATGCCTCCATCGCGGCGTGTGTCACACCGGCCTCCGCCGCTTCGGACAAAACACGATGCAGCGTGATCGGCTCGGGGGTGGTGTGTTTCAGCGGCGTGTACCAATCACCCTCTACCCCCGTGGTGCCAACATTTACGGCGGTCTGGCCTAGGGCCTGCCAAATCTGGCGCACAAAGGTTGCGACCGAGGTTTTACCGTTGGTGCCGGTCACTGCGATCATGGTTTCGGGCTGCTGCTCAAACCACAACGCTGCCGTATAGGCCAAAGTTTGCCGAGGGTCCGGCGTGACAATCAATGCCGCGTCGCTGGCCTCCAATAGAGCCTCAGCAATCTGCGCACCGTCCCGATCTGTCAGAATGGCAGCTGCGCCCATGCGCAAAGCATATTGAATGAATTCGCCACCATGCACGCGGGTTCCGGGAAGCGCAGCAAACAAATGCCCCGGCTTCACATCCCTTGAATCAACGGAAAGCCCTGTAATTGTAGGGTTTTTACCGCCGCGCGCAGTTAGACCCAGCGCGGCGAGTGGTTTGTCAGTAACGGTCAAGAACGCCTGCCCCAGCTTGTTGGCCGGGCGTTGACCGCCCGGTATCATTGCGATGCCAGTGTTATACCAGCCATCTGTAGAGGTTCAAAGTCAGGCCGTAGCCCCAATAGCGGTGCAACGCGACGAATAACTTCCGCGGCCACCGGCACAGCGGTCCAACCGGCGGTTCTGCGCGGCTCATCCCCACTTGTTTCAACCGGCTCATCCAGCGTGACAACGATCACATACTTGGGTTTGTTGGCCGGGAACATGCCAGCAAAAGTGGTGATAACCTTCTTGTCATGATACCCACCACCGGCGGCTTTATACTTGTCTGCAGTGCCCGTTTTGCCGGCCACCTGATAGCCAGGGATTTCTGCCAAATTGGCCGTGCCTACCGGGTGACTAACCACCAATCGCAGCATAGCCCGTGTCAACCGGGCCGTTTCTTCGCTGACCAACCGCTCTCCCAGCGCCGGGCCGCTTTGTTTTAGCAAGGTCGGCGTAACCAAGCGGCCACCATTGGCAATGGCCGCATATCCTGCAGCCAGGTGCATCGGGGTCGTGGACAAACCGTGGCCAAAGGAAATGGTCATCGCGCTGAGTTCAGACCAGTTCTTGGGCAACAACGGATGGCCTGTGCGCGCCTCTGATGTTTCGATCGGGGTTGGAACAAACATGCCCAGCTTGCCCAGGAAATCTTTTTGGCGCTCAACCCCAATCATCTGCGCAATACGTGCGGTGCCGATGTTAGAGGATTTCACCAAAATCTCCGTCACCGACAACTCTTTGCCGTAGTTGTGGAAATCGCGGATTTTATGCTTACCCCAGACAACCGGGCCACGAACATCAACAACAGTGGACGGATTGAGCAGCCCCAGTTCCAGCGCCTGTGCGATTGCGAAGACCTTGAAGGTCGAGCCCAGCTCATACACCCCCTGCACCGCACGATTGAACAGCGGGCTGTCCGAGGCATCGCCCTGCGTTAGCGGGCGTGGACGGTGGTTTGGGTCAAAATCCGGCATGGACGACATGGCGATCACTTCGCCAGTGTGCACATCCATCAAAACCGCTGCGGCGCCTTTGGCATTCATCAACACCATGCCACCGTGCAGGACCTGCTCCAACGTCGATTGGATGGTCAGATCCAGTGACAGCTCTAGCGGCGCGCCTTCGCGTGCTGGATCACGCAATTCGGCGTCAAACGTCTTTTCGACCCCTGCGATCCCGACGATCTCGGCCGCATCTACGCCCTCTTCACCAAACTTCGTGCCACCCAGAATGTGCCCGGCCAATTGTCCATTAGGATACAGCCGCATTTCGCGTGGACCAAACAGCAGACCGGGCTCACCAATATCATGCACGGCTTGTTTTTGTTCCGGGCTGATCTTGCGTTTCACCCAAACGAAGGTCCGCTTACCGGTGAAGTCTTTCAGCAGGCGCTCCTCGTCCAGATCGGGAAAGATCTCCGCCAACGACTTGGCTGCCGCAACCGGTTCAATCATTTGATGCGGGTGCGCGTACAGCGAATGCGTTTCCATGTTGGTTGCCAAAAGGCGCCCACCTCTGTCAACGATATCAGCGCGTTGCGATACGATCTTCGAACCAGCTGCATGGGTCCGTGGCTCTACAGGATCGGCGATGGCCAACATGCTCATCCGTGCGCCAATCACCGCGAAGGCGCAGAAAAACATGATGCCCAGCAACAGCAACCGGCTTTCTGCCCGCTGTCTTGCCTTGTCACGCATCTGCTCATGGCGAATACGCAGGTTTTCCCGTTCGATGGCGTCTGGGTTTTCACCCTTTTGGCGCGCTTCCAGAATTCGGGCCAGCGGACGCAGGGGCGTGCGGATCATTGCTTTGCTCCTGCGCTGGAAACATCGACAATTCCATTCAGCTCAAGCACAGCCAGATCGGTGGTCTTTGGCACATCTGTCAAAACGCCAAACTGATCCGCCGAAAACGGCAACAGCCCCAGCCGATCAAAGTTCAAATCCGCCAAATCGCGCAACCGGTCCGGCCGGTTCAAATAGGCCCACTCCGCGCGCAAAACAGCCAGCCGCTCACGCTTAATGCCGATCTGTTGCTGCAAATGATCAACCTTATCCAAGGCCGCCTGCGTCTTGTAATTTTCGTGATACGCCCAGAATGCCACGGCAACTACGAATGAAACGGTAAAAATAAAGAGCAACGAGCGCATCAGCGTTTCTCCTTGAGTTGTGGTGTGGCAATGGCGGCGGCGTCTATTTCTCCGGCCGGGGCGTCAGTACGGGTGGCTACTCGCAAACGGGCAGAGCGAGAGCGCGGGTTTACCGCCAATTCCGCGTCATCCGGGCCGATGGCCTTGCGCGGGGTCAAATTGAACTGCGGTGCCTCTTGGGCAATATCGGGGGCATAGCGATTGGCCCGCCCCGCCTGTCCGGCACGCGATTGCAGGAACCGCTTCACCATTCTGTCTTCGACGGAATGGAACGATACAACGGCCAGCTTCCCGCCCGGTTTCAAAACACGTTCAGCGGCCATAAGCCCCTGATAAAGCTCTTCATATTCGTTGTTCACCGCAATGCGCAACGCTTGGAAGCTTCGGGTTGCGGGGTGCGATTGGTTCGGCTTGGGGCGCGGCAGACAACCTTGGACGATACGCACCAATTCTGCCGTCGTGGTGATGGGCGCGACCTTTCGCGCCGCAACGATCGCCTTCGCGATCCGGCGCGATGCACGCTCTTCTCCAAAAAGGTACAGGATATCGGCCAGAACGGCCTCGTCCGTTGTATTCACCAGATCAGCGGCACTGGGCCCATCTTGCGTCATGCGCATGTCCAGCGGGCCATCCTTCATAAAGGAAAACCCCCGCTCAGCCAAATCCAGCTGCATCGACGAAACGCCAAGATCCAGAACAACGCCGTCGGCGTTCTCTGCCACTTGATCTAATTCAGAAAAGTTCTTTTGCACCAATGAAATGCGGCCATCGTACTGGTCCAGCCATTCGGCCGCCATTTCATGTGCCATCGGATCGCGATCAATCCCGATAACATGGTCAGCACCGGCCTCGATCAGCCCGCGCGCATACCCGCCTGCTCCAAAAGTACCGTCAATCCAAAGCCCCGATACTGGCGCGACCGCTTCCAATAAGGGGCGCAGCAAAACGGGGATATGGGGGGCGTCCTCATTCGGATCAACGCCGGACATGCCCTACTCTTCCTCAAGCAGTTGCAGCGGATCAAAGTCCTCGCCGAACTCTTCGGTGAAGGCTTCATCAAAGGCCGCGTCTTCCTCTGCATAAGTCGCAGCATTCCAAAGCTCAAAATAGTCGCCCATAGCGACCAGCGAGCATTCGCCATCCAATTCGATTTGATCGCGTCGCTCTTTGGGCAGGATGATCCGGCCGTCGCGGTCCACCGTGGTTTCCCAGCTTTTACCCAAGATATTACGGCTGGCGTATTTGCGTTTTTTGCTGCCCCTTGGCAGCCTGTTGATGCCCGCCTCGATCTCTTGCATCGCGTCGATGGCATAGACGTGAAGGCAATTCTTCAGATGAGGACCATAAAGCAGGACCAAGCGCGGGAATGTATTGTGTGGGAACTCTGGATCGCCAGCTTCGAGCACGCGACGAAATGCTGAAGGGATCGACATGCGACCCTTCGCGTCAACCTTTTGGTTGAATTCGCCCCTAAAGCTCAGATCCACTGTTCACTCGATCCCTCAAAAACCACCCCCAAAACGGAAACACGGCGGGTCGATCTGCTGCCACTGATCAACCCGCCGCCCGTCCCGCTGAGCGGGATAGTCCGACTGCGCGCGCCACCTGGGGGGATGTCTGCTCGCCCGCGCGCCGGATCTCTTTTGTTCAACGAAGGGCGGGGCCTGTACGAAACCTGCCGTTTTTTTATTTTTTTGGGATTTGATCGGAGCTCTGCGTTGCTCCATCCCGTCCCTCGTTGATGACACAGGTATGTCATGGGTTTTTATGGCAAACAAGGAAAATTTTGGAACTTTCTGGAACCTGAGCTCCATTTTCACTGCATCTGCAAAAATTCAAACATCAAACAAACAGACATCAGCGCTCTACTTGGCACAATTTGTAGCGGAATCGCAAAATAACCCTACCACATCTACCTGAGCTCAACTCAAATCCTAGCACATCACGCTCCAAGTATTCCAGTTCCAGAATGTTCCATGATTTTTCGCACTTTCGGACTTGCACCCCGATGTTCTCATTTAGTTCTTAACCTAACACGCACGAATCACTCGATCCAGCAGAATTTGATTCGACTTCCGGTCGCTTGGCGGCGCCACGCGCATGGACCTTTTGGTGCGATATCTGCCTGGCGACGGAAATAAATGTCGCCACCTGCGACCCATGGGCACTTGTGTGCTCATACCCGAATCTGTAGTTACGGCGGCAATCTCGGTCCGGGCTAACACCCGGTGAAAAGGGAACGAGGTGCGGGCTTTGCCCAATCCCTCGACTGCCCCCGCAACTGTAAGCGGCGAGCGTAAGTGGAACATGCCACTGGGACATATCCCGGGAAGGCCCTCTTTGCGCCCCGACCCGCAAGTCAGGAGACCTGCCGAGACGATCACCCTACCCAAGCGCGGGGTGCGCAGCGGGTAACGGTCTTCCGTAGAGGTGACGGTTTTCACCGTTTGCGGAAGGGGCTTCCCCTCCAAAGACATATCGATACACATCGCGCGCCGCCAAAAACTATGGGCGCGTTTTGGAGACTATATATGACTCGCATTCTATGCTCTGTTTCGGCCTTGGCTCTGCTTGCGGCACCCGTCGCAGCCCAAGAGATTATGGATCTGGACGAAATCACCGTCTTTTCCGGCTTTGAAAACGTCAGCTCGCTGGAAACCGGTGTCGCCGTCGAAGTGATCGACGCAACCGAACTGGCCAGCACCGGCGAGACCCGCCTGGTAGACTTTCTGGCCCGTCAGCCATCTGTCACCATTCGCAGCCGTGGCCCAATGGGCAGCTTCGTCGGGCTTAGCCTGCGCGGCATCGGGCAAAACAACATTTCTGTTCGCATCGACGGGATCGACGTATCTGACCCTTCCGGTCCACAGGTGGCCTATGATTTCGGCGGCCTGATGACCAGCGACATCAGCCGCATCGAAATTCTGCGCGGCGCGCAATCCGCAGCCTTTGGCTCTGAAGCGATGGGCGGCACAATCAACATCACCACCAAACGCGCCGAGAAGGAAGGGATGTCGTTGGATGCAGCCTTTGAATATGGCAGCTTCAACACCTCCAAGGCGGCGATCACGCTTGGACAACGCGGCGCTGGGTATGACTCCGCCATTACCATCAGCCGTATTTCCTCTGACGGTTTCTCGGCTGCAGATGGCGGCTCCGAAGAAGACGGATACGATGCCAGCCGTGTCAGCGTTGCCGGAAGCTGGGATATTGGCGGCGTCGCCACCCTGCACTTCTCGGGTTTCGCGGAAGACAGCGAATACGACTATGATGAAGCGTCCGGCGGCGTCATTTCAGACGGCACGCCAGACGAGGTTACCATCAAAGAACAGCGCGGCGCGCGTGTTGCACTGTCGTTTGGGACAGGAGTGGTGGACCACGAAGTGTTCCTGTCTGGTTACAAAATCTATCGTAACCTCAGCGGCACCAACGGCTTTGGCCCATTCGATCTGAACTTTGAGGGCAAACGCGCTGAATTCGGGTATCAGGGTGGACTGGATGTGGGCAGCTCTGGCCGTCTGGTCTTTGGGGCCACCCGCACGCGTGAGGATTATGAAAGCTGGAACGTTTGGGGCAGCGCGTCATACGACACGACGATCAACTCGGTTTACACCGAGTACAGCGTCGCGCCATCAGATGCGTTGGACCTGTCGCTGGCCATTCGCCACGATGATCACTCGCAGTTCGGCGGTTTCTGGACAGGGCGTCTGTCCGGTGTTTACCGTCTGAGCGACGATGTGATCTTGCGTGCGAACGCCGCAACCGGGTATCGCGCACCGTCCAGCTATGAGCTGTACGATACTTTCTCGGGTGATGCGACTTTGCAGCCGGAAACCTCCAAAAGTTTCGATTTCGGCGTCGAAAAACAGTTTTCAAACAACGGGTATCTGCGGGCCACAGCGTTCTGGGCTGAAGCCGAAGATATCATCGACTATTCCTACACAACGTTCACTTTCGTGCAGCGCAGCGGCACAGCCACGCGCAAAGGTATCGAATTGGCCGGTGGGTTTGATCTGGGTCCGAACCTGACATTGGACGGGGCCTATACCCTGACCGACAGCGAAACCAAAACCACGCTGGACAGCTCATCCTGGTCCACCTCAGTGCCGCGCCATTCCCTGTCTGTCACCTTGGGTGCGGATTTGTCCGATCGCGCACATCTGACCGTTACCGGCTTGTATGAGGCAGATCGGGCCGGATTGGATGACTACGGTGTGGTGAACACGGCGCTGACCTATGACGTAACTGACAAGGTCGAAGGTTACGTCCGCATCGAGAACCTGTTTGATGCCGATTACCAAACTGTGCCGGGCTATGCCACGGCGGAACGGTCGTTCTATGTTGGACTTCGGGCGTCTTTCTAAAACATTGACCCTGGGCGTCGCGCTGGCTTTGGCTGGCGCGGCGGCCCAAGCCGATACGCCTCAGCGTATCGTCTCTCTAAATGTCTGTACTGATCAGCTGGCACTTCTGCTGGCCCCCGATCAGGTCGTTTCTGTTTCCGCCCTGTCACACAACCCACGCATCGCCGCGATGGCGGATGTGGCCGCCGCGCTTCCCACCAATTCCGGCGCGGCAGAAGAGGTTTTGCTGCAAAACCCTGATCTGGTTCTGGCCGGAACCTATACAACACGCGCCACCGTCACCCTGCTGCAAGACCTGGGCTATCAGGTGGAACAGTTCGCACCGATCAATTCCCTGGCAGATGCCCGCGCCAATATCCGCCGTATGGGCGATCTGGTCGGGCACCCGGATCGGGCAGAAAAGATCATCGCTGCCTTCGATGCCCGGCTGTCTGAAATGACCGACGAAACAATCAAGCGTCCGCGCGTGGCGCTGTATTATGCTTTTGGCAGCACCTCGGGGCGGCAAACCTTGCCGGGGGATATCCTGCACGCCGCCGGTATGGACAATATCGCCGAAGCACGTGGCCTGCCTTTTGGCGGTGCTTTGCCGCTGGAAGAGCTGATCTTGGAAGACCCAGACCTGATCCTGATTGGCCGCCCTTATGATGGCCATTCCCGCGCGACTGAATTGCTACGACACCCGGCGCTCATGACATCCGGCAAATTGCGGATCATCGAAGGCGGCCAGAATTGGGTGTGTGAGCTGCCCCAGCTGCTGGATGCCGTGGCCGAAATGCGCGCGCTTCGCGAAAACTGGGAGGTGGCACAATGAAACTGGCCGTGTCGTTATCCCTGATCACACTGGCGCTGTTTGTCGCCGCGTTGTTCATCGGCCATGCCGCCATTCCCGCCGGAACAGGTTTGACTGCCCTGTTTGGCGCGGGGGATCCCCTGCATGTCACTGTCATGCAGCAAATCCGCCTGCCCCGCGCGGTGTTGGCCACGGCCATTGGGGCGTCCTTGGGTCTGTCTGGCGCTGCGATGCAGGGGTTCCTGCGCAACCCGCTGGCCGAACCCGGCCTGATCGGGGTCAGTGGCGCAGCGGCCCTTGGCGCGGTCATTGCCCTGCAAACTGGATTTGCGGCGTTGTTCTTTCTGGCGCTGCCCCTGTCTGCCCTTGGGTTTGCTGCCCTGGCGGTTCTGTTGATCCTTTGGCTGGCCGGGCCGCGCGGGTCCTCGCTGACTTTGATTTTGGCAGGGATCGCCATTTCGGCGCTTGCAGGGGCGTTGACCTCTTTGGCGTTGAACCTGTCACCCAATCCCTATGCGGCGGCAGAAATCGTGTTTTGGATGATGGGGTCTGTCGCCGATAGATCGCTGTCGCATGTCGCACTTTCTTTGCCGATCATGATGATCGGATGGGGCCTGCTTTTGTCCATTGGCCGCGGGCTGGATGCGCTGACGCTGGGCGAAGACGCTGCCGAAGCGATGGGTGTTTCACTGCGTGGCCTGCGGCTGAAACTATTGATCGGCACCGCAGCAGCGGTTGGCGCGGCAACGGCCGTGGCCGGAGCGGTTGGGTTTGTTGGGCTTGTGGTGCCCCATATTTTGCGCCGATTTACAGACGCCCGGCCGTCAGCCTTGCTGTGGTCTTCGGCCCTTGGCGGCGCATCCCTTACCTTGGCCGCAGATTTGGCCACGCGTCTGATCCTGCCAGAGCGCGATCTGAAACTGGGGGTTCTGATGGCCATTGTCGGGGCACCGCTGTTCTTGCACCTGATTTATAAGACACGGCGGGAAATCGCATGACGCTGGCCCTGCGCGACATATCCGTAACCCGTGGCAAATGCCCGGTGGTGGACGCTGTTTCCCTAACCATCCGCCCCGGTGAATGCGTGGGGTTAATTGGCCCGAACGGCGCGGGCAAAACATCGCTGATGCGCGCGGCATTGGGGGTACTAGCCCACAGCGGCACGTCATCTTTGGCGCAGCTTGGCGCAGCAAAACGGGCAACAACCGTGGCATGGCTACCCCAAGCACGCCAAATCGCCTGGCCCGTAACAGTTGAAGTTCTGGTGGCTCTGGGGCGCCTGCCCCATTTGCCCGCAGGCACAAAGCTACGTCCACAGGATCAGGCTGCGGTCGATGCCGCATTAGCCCGGATGGGACTAGAGTCGTTTCGCACCCGCCGCGCGACAGACTTGTCCGGCGGGGAACAAGCGCGCGTTCTGATCGCCCGAGCCTTGGCGCAAGACACGCCCTTGCTGATGGCGGATGAACCCATCGCCGGACTGGACCCAGCGGCCCAGCTTCATACGCTGGAAACCTTTCGAGCCCTCAGCGACGAAGGCCGCTCTGTTCTGGTGTCGTTACACGATCTGGGGCTCGCCGCGCGCTATTGCACCCGGCTTATCTTGATGGCGCAGGGCCGCGTTGTGGCAGACGGTGCGCCGCTGGATGTGTTGACCCCACAGCGGCTGGCCGATGTATTCCACGTGCGCGCCGAAGTTTTGGAAACCTCTGCCGGGCCGATGATCCAACCGCTGGGGGTGCTGGAATGACCCCGCAACGGATTGTCTGCTTAACCGAAGAAACCGTCGAAACGCTGTACGTGTTGGAACAGGATCACCGGATCGTGGGCGTGTCGGGATATGCCGTGCGCCCGGCCCGCGTGCGCAAGGAAAAGCCGCGTGTCTCTGCCTTTACCTCGGCCGACATACCAAAGATTCTGGCGCTAAAGCCTGACCTGGTGCTGACCTTTTCTGATCTGCAGGCAGACATTGCTGCAGAACTGATCCGCGCTGGTGTTGAGGTTTATGCCTTTAATCAACGTGACGTGGCAGGCATTTTGCGCATGATCCGAACGCTGGGTCGGTTGACGGATTGCGCCAGCCGCGCCGACAGTCTGGCCGCCGTGTATGAAGCACGGATTGCGCATTTGCAGGCACGCAATGCCGCGGCTTTGCCCTCCAAGCCTCGGGTCTATTTCGAAGAATGGGATGATCCGGCGATCACCGGTATAGGCTGGGTTTCCGAATTGATCGAAATCGCTGGTGGAGAAGATTGCTTTGCATATCTGCGCCATGAACAAGCAGCCCAAAACCGGATCATCACACATGCCGATGTTCTGGCCGCCCAGCCAGACATCATTGTCGCCAGCTGGTGCGGCAAGAAAGTGCGCCCGGAAAAGATCGCAGCCCGCCCCGGCTGGGATACCCTGCCCGCCGTCAAAAACAACCAGATATACGAGATCAAATCCCCCCTGATCCTGCAACCCGGCCCCGCCGCCCTGACCGATGGGCTGGACGCATTGGTGGCAATCATGGCAAGCCAAACAGCGGAGGCCCAGATATGACCCAGATTACTGCGTTCCTGAACAAAGGCGGCCCAGCCCTATGGGTGATTGCGGGCCTGTCGGTCCTGACCATGGCGCTTATCCTGTGGAAGATTTGGCGCCTGTGGCGCATGGGCGTCTGGCGCCAAAAACACGCGGAACGCGCGGTTCGGCTTTGGCAGCAGGCAGATTATGATGGCGCACTTGGCATGGTCAAAACCCGTCGCGGGGCCCGTGGCCGAGTGGTGCGCACCGCGATGAAGGCTTTGGGTAAAGGCCCGACGCATAGCGCACGCGAAGAAACCGGCCGGGTCGCCCGCCGCGTGATGGGCGAAGCGCGCGAAGGGCTGCGCACACTGGAACTGGTGATGACAATTGCGCCGTTGATCGGTCTTTTGGGCACCGTTTTGGGCATGATCGAAGCGTTTCAGGCCCTTCAGGAAACCGGTAGCCGTGCTGATCCGGCGGCACTGGCAGGCGGTATCTGGGAAGCCTTGCTGACCACTGCCGCCGGGATGAGTGTGGCCATCCCAGCCGGGATCGCCCTGTCGTGGTTTGACAGCATATCCGACAAACTGGCACGCGATCTGGAAGATCTGTCCACCCGTATCTTTGTGGCCGGTCCGTAAATGCTGGGTCTGGATCATCAACCCCTGCGGCGGCGGCCCAGCCTGACCCCCATGATTGATGTGGTGTTCTTGCTGCTGGTGTTTTTCATGCTGGCTGCAAAATTCGGGATGCCACAGGCCGTGCCTCTGTCACTGGCAGGCGGCGGCGCCAGCTATTCAGGCCCGCCCCGCTTGCTGACGGTATTGCCTGACGGCTTACTCTTGAATGGTGTTGTAACCGACAGCGACGCGATATTGGTCCAACTGCCCCCACTTATGGACGACCCCACTGATCTGATCGTCTTGCGCAGCGGGGACGGGACGGATGTTCAACGGCTGGTCACGGTTTTGTCCGGGCTGCGCGCCGCGGGCTTGACCAATCTGGCGGTGCTACCATGACGCCATTTGATCTCCCCCCACGTCGCCGTATGGCGGGCGAGCCGATCGTGCCGATGATCAACGTCGTGTTTTTGTTGCTCGTCTTCTTTTTACTGACCGCACAAATCGCGCCTCCGGATCCGGTGGATGTGGTTCTGCCAATCGCCAATGCTGAGGCAGATACCTCCGCTGGTGCCGCTTTGTACCTGCCCGCCGATGGTGACATCGCCTTTGGGGATTTGCGCGGGGATGATGCGATCCGCGCCGCCGTTGCCGCGGGCCCTGTGGCCCTGCGCGCCGATGCCGGTGCGGATGCCCGCGATCTGGCGGATGTATTGGCGCGTCTGGCCGCCGCCGGGGCCGAACAGGTCAGCCTTCAGACCGAAGGTGCGCTATGAAAGTTATCGAAGGGGCAATCTTTCTTTCCTTGGCCGGGGCCGTTCATGTTGCAGCCCTAACCCTTAGCGCGCCACAAGATGGCTCTGCGTCTGGCGGTTTGGGCGGCACGGCGTCTGTCACCGTGGCGGCAATATCCCCACAGCTGGCCACACTTGTTGAAGAATGGGAAAAACCGCCAAGCACCAGCGATGCACCAACGTTAAAGCAAATGGCCGAAGCGGAAACGATCACTCCGCCCATGGCCTCTGCCGATGCTATCCCACACCGTGTTGCGGCGCTGTTGCCCTCCATAACGACCCCAGCGCCGGTGCCGCTGCCAGACAGCCGCCCGCCAACCCCGCTGCAAATGCAGAACCTGCCACCTGCACCCAAACCCGAATGGGCCCTGCCGGACGCAGGCGCGGCACCACAATCGCCCGCCGCCCAAACGCCCCCGACCAGACCGGCGATGCCCGCCCCCATGGCAACAGTACGGCCACAAGCCGACACCGCACCGGTTGTCGACCGTCAGGTTACAAGCAAATCGCTCGCCCCCAGCCAGTCGCCCCGCCCCAAGGCACGCCCCGAAACGTTGGCGCGCAACGCGACACCGAAACCGACCCCAAAACCAAAAGCAACACAAACCATTGCCCCGCGCGCCGCACAAAAGGCCGCTGGCAACGGTGGCAGCACGGCCAGCCGCACAACAGCGCAAACGTCCAAACCATCTAAGGGGCCATCCGCGGCCGCCCTCCAATCCGCCCAAGCGGCCTGGGGTGCCAAAATCCGCCAACGCGTGGCTCGGGCGCAGCGCTATCCGAACGGCACGCGCGCTACAGGCGTGGCGCTGATGCAAATCACCGTAACGCACGGCGGAAACGTCAGTGCGGTTCGGCTTGTCCGCTCTTCTGGCGATGCGGCATTGGACGCGGCGGCAGTACAGGCCATACGCCGGGCCCGCCTGCCTGCAGCGCCTAAAAAACTGGCAAAATCCAGCTACAGCTTCAACCTGCCCCTTCGATTTGCAAGAAAGTGACGCTGCATATTGCGGTGCGAATTTGCCTCTACACAAAATTTCGCAGCTCACCTATAGTGCCTGTGGATAAGTGGGGAGAAACCCCATATTCGAGGCGGTCAGTAAAAAAAGGGGGACGGCGGGATGCGCTGCCCATTTTGCGGAAACATAGATACCCAAGTTAAAGATTCTCGTCCGGCCGAGGATCACGTGTCCATTCGGCGCAGGCGGTTTTGCCCGGCCTGTGGCGGTCGGTTTACCACCTATGAACGCGTGCAATTGCGTGACTTGGTTGTCATCAAGACCAACGGACGCCGCGAAGATTTTGACCGCGACAAGCTGGAACGTTCGATCCGCATTGCCATGCAAAAACGACCGATTGATCCGGAACGCGTGGATCAGATGATTTCCGGCATCGTGCGCCGACTGGAAAGCATGGGCGAAACCGACGTTTCTTCCAAACAAATCGGCGAGATTGTCATGGAAACTCTGGCCCGGATCGACACCGTGGCATACGTACGATTTGCGAGCGTTTACAAGAACTTCCAAGAAGCTGGTGATTTCGACAAATTCGTCTCGGAACTGCGCCCCGAAACAAAACCCGATAAGTGAGTCCGGACGACACGAAACATATGAGACACGCGCTGTCCCTTGGGCAGCGCGGGCTGGGCAACACGTGGCCCAATCCGGCAGTCGGATGCGTGATCGTGCAGGAAGGCCGGGTTGTTGGACGCGGCTGGACCCAACCCGGCGGTCGCCCTCATGCCGAAACCGAAGCATTGGCGCAAGCCGGCGATCTGGCACGTGGGGCGACAGCCTATGTGACGCTGGAACCCTGCTCTCATACCGGTCAAACCCCGCCTTGCGCCGAAGCCCTGATTGCCGCAGGCGTCGCCCGTGTGGTGGCGCCGTTTTCCGATAAAGACAGCCGTGTGTCCGGCCGCGGTTTTGAGATGCTGCGCGCCGCAGGTATTGCCGTGACAACCGGCGTATTGGCCGATCTGGCCGCCGAAGCCCACCAAGGTTTCTTTCAACGCATTCAAAGCGGACGGCCTTGGGTCACGCTGAAACTGGCGTCTTCTTTTGACGGGCGCATCGCGACAGCCGCCGGCGAAAGCCAGTGGATCACGGGCCCACAAGCCCGGCGGCGTGTGCACGCACAACGTCTGTCCCACGACGCAGTGATGGTTGGCGGCGGGACAGCTCGCGCCGATGACCCCTCTTTGACAGTCCGTGGCATGGGGCCTGTGCCTCAACCTGTTCGCGTGGTGCTGTCCAGACATCTGGATTTGCCGCTGTCAGGCCATTTGGCCAGAACCGCCCAAGACATACCGGTTTGGCTGTGCCACGGCACCAGTGTTGGGGCAGACCTGATTGCTGCGTGGCAAGGTTTGGGTGCGCGGCTATTCGAAGTACCTGTTCAAGGCAGTCAACTGGATGCCAACGCCGCGCTAACCGCACTGGGCGACGCGGGATTGACCCGCGTCTTTTGCGAAGGCGGCGGCGCATTGGCAGCGTCCCTTCTGGCGGGTGATCTGGTAGATGAACTGGTTGGCTTCACCGCCGGGCTTGCGCTGGGGGCCGAGGGCCGCCCCGCATTGGGAGCGATGGGTGTGGACAAGCTGGCGCATGCACCTCGCTTCGACCTGATCGAAACAACGGCTTGTGGCGGCGATATTCTGCACCGTTGGCGACGGCGGGCAGCTGTGCCGGGCTAAGCACCCGGCGCAACATCATTTACATTATAACGAGGCGAACCCTTGGCGGGCCATTTCCATCAATGGTGCCAAAATTTCTCTGCGCCCTGCCCCGCCATACATACACACCTGTTGTGACCCCAGATCGGGCAAATGTTCACTGGCGTCAATATACGCCAGCTGTGGTGGCGCGTGACCTTCCAGCATAGTGGTAACACCAAGGTCAGCACTGACAGACGCTTCGACAGTGCGGTCATTGTCAGACTCCACCGCCATTTCCCAAGGCGTTGAGGCTTCGTCCAGACGCGCCATTGCCCCCGGCTTGAACCCGCAGGCCCGGCAGAACGCCAATCTGAGCGGTCGCTGCTTGTATGCAGTGCCACCGGGGGCACCAACCCACCGCAACGGCACCTCGGCCAAAACCTCACCACCATCGCGCACTTTGGCCTCGGTCGTGAAGATCAGATCCAATTCGCCGCGCGAAAACTGTTTGCGCAGATCCGCCGTATAAGACGACAAAAGCTGAACCTTCACGCGCGGAAATTCTGCGTTGAACCGGTGCAGCACTTGCGGGATCACCGGATAGACTATGTCATGCGGCACGCCCATCACCAGCTCTCCTTCGTAGGATTGCTCCGTCAGCTTGGCGAAAATCTCATCATTCAGCGCCACCATCTTTTTGGCATAGGTCAACAGCTGCTCACCCTCGGCCGTCAGGGCAACGCTGCGCCCGGACCGTTCCAACAGTTTTTGACCGAGCGCTTCTTCTAACCGCTTCAATTGCATGGAAACGGCCGACTGGGTCAGATTCAAAAACCCGGATGCCCGTGTCACGCCGCCGGTTTGGGCCACGGTCATAAAGGAACGCAGGGTGGTGACATCCAAATTTCGCATTCATCACAATCCTTGATGATAAGGTGAATAAATATTCGTTATTCATATGGGACTACTTGGAATAATACATCAAGCATACAGATTCGAAACCAACGAACCATCAAAATTTTGAAAGGATCATATCATGGATCGTGTTGCCTCTCACCTGCCTCGTATGGCCCTGCCGCACGTGTCGCTGTTGAAAATCATTTTGCGCCTGGACGCCAGCTTCCGCGAGCGTGCGCAGATCGAGCGTTTGGACGCACATATTCTGCGTGATATCGGCTTAACCAAAGAAGCAAACCACCTGGAACACGGCGTTTCAGCCTGGAACCCTCCGCAGATTTGGCGAAAGTTGTGAAATTGCTGTATATTTCGACCGGAAATGCTTGAAAACAGCCCCCACAGCCCCGATATTTGAGCTAAGTTGGTGTAATAACCAACACCTTGTTTCACTTCGGAGGCTTTGATGGCTGAATACAACACAATCCGGTCGACTGCGGCAGGCGCCCGCGCCGCCCAGATTGACGAGGGTCTGCGCACCCACATGAACAAGGTCTATGGCACGATGTCGGTTGGCACCTTGCTGACTTTCCTTGTGGCATGGGCCGTCGGTAGCTCGCCAGAGCTGCTTGGTATTTTCCGTGACCCGATCACCTTGAGCCCGAACATTCTGGGCTGGATCGTCATGTTTGCACCGCTGATCATGGTGTTTGCCCTTGGTGCAGCCATCAATCGGATGTCTGCGGCCAGTGCACAAACCTTCTTTTACGCATTCGCAGCCGTAATGGGCTTGTCGATGGCGTGGATTTTCGCGGCCTTTACCGGTTATTCGATTGCACAGGTCTTCCTGATCACATCGATCGCCTTTGCCGGTCTGTCGCTTTACGGCTACGTCACCAAAAAAGACCTGAGCGGAATGGGCACATTCCTGATCATGGGTGTGATCGGCCTGGTCGTCGCGATGATCGTCAACATGTTCCTGCAATCGGGCGCGATGATGTTCGCGATTTCGGTTCTGGGTGTTCTGATCTTTGCCGGTCTGACCGCTTATGACACGCAGAAAATCAAGAACGAATACATTGCACATGCACAGCATGGTGATTCAGAATGGCTGGCGAAATCGGCCATCATGGGCGCACTGAACCTGTATCTGGACTTCATCAACATGTTCATGTTCCTGCTGCAACTGATGGGCAACCGCGAATAATCGCTGCCTTCAGACGTATCATTCCAAAGGGCCGGTCACATTGACCGGCCCTTTTTTGTTTGCCCGTCAGACTGACGATAGCGGCATGCTCATCTCTACCGCCGAGAAGGTCACGCCCTTGGCAAGCGGAACTTCCACCGACTGGATCGCCACGAATCCAAGTGCTGCATAAAACGGCACACCCGTTCGCGTAGACAGGCACGTCAGTCGCCCAACCCCCAACGCCCTCATCTGGTCCATGGCACGGCCCATCAGAGCCCGCGCCAAGCCCAAGCGCAGATACCCCGGATCTGTCCCGACATGGCGCACATGAGCCACCCCAGGCTCTATAGCTCCCGTTCCCGGTGCTACAACCGTACAGCCACCCACCGCAGCGGCTTTGCCATCCACTCGTGCGATCCAATAGGTGCCGCAGGACAACAGGTCAGGCTGCGCGGTTGTCATCACAGGCAACAGGTGGTCCAATTCATCTGGCGTGTAGTCCAAGGCCAACAGCGCTGGATAGCTGCGCGACAGAACCCGGCCCACATCCGCCGCGTCTGCTGTGGTAGCGATATGGTATGTTGCTTGTGTCATGGTGCCGTCTCCTGTGCATTCAGATGCGCCCGCAGCGCCGCTACGCCGTTGCGCAATTCACTGGCCGCAGCCAAAGGGCGTGGCACAGGCGTCAGTGTATCCACATCCTCAAAATACCGGGCCGATGTAATATCTGTTGGGGCGACCATCGGGACCAAATGCGCGTGTGCATGGGCGGTGTCACACCCAGTCATCACAAAAGCCACCCGATCCACCTGATAGAGGTGTTTCAACGCACGGGCCAAATCCTGTCCCAACCGGATCAACTGACCAGCCAGCACCGGCGGCATCTGATCAAAACATGCGTGGTGCGCGCGGGGCACGATCTGCAAATGCCCCGGTCGGATCGGCGCGGCGTCTGCCACAGCCACAACAGAGCGGGTTTTGCTAACCACGTGGCTGACTGTCCGCCCGCGGGCGATATCACAAAAAATACAGGAATCTTCTGACATTGCAGGGTCCTTTTGCGGCTTGCGCCGACCCCCTGCTATTTGGACAGTCCAAAATGGAAAAGCCGCGTCAGGAGGTCCTGCGCGGCTTGACGTTGTCTTGTCCGGTTCGATCTTACTTGATCTTGCCTTCTTTGTACTCAACGTGCTTACGCACAACCGGGTCGTACTTACGGACCGCCATCTTTTCGGTCATAGTACGCGCATTCTTTTTGGTGACGTAAAAATGGCCGGTGCCCGCGGTCGAGTTCAGGCGGATTTTGATTGTGGTAGGCTTCGCCATGGGTCATCTCCTGCAGCGGACCTGGCTCAGGCCCGTGAAATCTTGAAGTCCGCCTTTTACTCACGGTAGCGGGCGAGTCAACCGGATAGCGAATAAATGCTGTAAAAAAGGCGATTGCCTGCGCTCAACATTATTTTCACTTTCAGTTAATTAACAATTGTGTTAATTATGATTCTGAAAGGACGCGCCTCATGACCAACCTACCACAAATCTTTTCAGCACTCAGCGACCCTACCCGGTTCGGTATTGTGGAACGCCTGCTGTCTGACGGCGAATTACCGGTTTCACAACTCCGCAGCGGCAGCTCCATCTCGGCACCGGCCATGTCTCGCCATCTAAACGTGCTGACAGAGGCCGGGATTGTGACGCGCCGCGCCCAAGCCCAACAGCGATTCTATTCTGTCCGGCCCGAAGCCATCGGCGCCATCAGCGCCTGGACCCTGGATCACCGCGCCTTTTGGGAAGCAAGCCTGGATCAGCTGGAAGCCGAATTGATATTGGAGATGAAAGACAAATGACGCCTGTCATCATAGAACGCGTTCTGCCCGCGCCGCTTGAGAAAGTTTTCGCATTCGTCACCCAGCAGGAATACCTGTCACGCTGGTGGGGGCATGGCGATATTGCCACCACCAACGAAAACGCCGACTTCACCAAACTCGGCAGTTGGTTTGTGGAAATGCATGACAGTCAGGGCAAGCGGTACAAGATATCGGGCCAAGTGACCAAGGTTCAGGCGCCCAACCTCGTCGCCTTTACATGGGGCTGGCACGACGACACCGATCAGCGCGGCGAAGAAAGCCACGTGATGATCGAACTTGAAGCCATTGATGACGACAAGACCCGCTTGGTTCTGAACCATCGCGGTCTGTCCACACCGGGGGCCCGTCAGGGGCATACCGCTGGCTGGACGTCTTTCCTGCAGAAATTGGAAGACGGTTTGGCCTGAAAGAAATCCGGGTCAATTTCGGCCCATTCAACAGGAGGAAATGGAAATGCCTAAGTTTGTTTTTGCCTATCACGGCGGGAAAATCCCCGAGACGCCCGAGGCCGGGAAAGCCGTTATGAAGCGCTGGGAAGATTGGTTCGCTGGAATCGGCGCTGACATCGTTGATCCGGGCAATCCTGTGGGACTGTCAAAAACCGTTTCGGCCAATGGGGTCGATGACAACGGCGGTGCAAATCCGATCTCTGGCTACACTTTGATCAACGCCGCCGACATGGAGGCCGCGATCGAAATTGCAAAAGCCTGCCCCATTCTGGACGGTGGCACGGTGGAAATCGCCGAAGCAATGGACATGTGAGCGTCTCCTCCGGCGAAATTTTCGTCAGGGGGCATTTGGGAGGACTTGTCTTGACGGCTCCTCCTCCAACACATTCAAATACCATCACAAACCATTGATCAGAATAATTAATGTCGCCGTCACTAAGTTTCAGATTGGCGGCGACACTAGAAAATCACTTGCAGAACAAGTGACACAAAAGGTCAGAAAAAATGCGCGCGGAAGGCCTGTAAGCCGGATTTTGTCCCTCTGACGAGGGGATGACCATTCCTCTGGACCACGCGTTGCCACGCGGTTCTAGCTGCCAACCCGGACCTCAAGGGCAAAAGCAGCCCTGTGGTGATATCCCCGAAGGGATCAACCCACTACGAGGTCCCTATTTGGCATTGCTCCTGGTGGGGCTTGCCATGCGAGCACTGTTACCAGCGCCCCGGTGGGCTCTTACCCCACCGTTTCACCCTGACCCCGGAAACCCGAGGCGGTTTGTTTTCTGTGGCGCTATCCGTCAGGTTACCCTGCCCGGGCGTTACCCGGCACCATTGCTTCTTGGAGTCCGGACTTTCCTCGCGCCTTGCGGCACGCGGCCATCCGTCCTTCCGCGCGAAGGATCAGTTAGGCGAACCGCGACGGCAGGTCAACGGGGTAGTCACCTGCAATGCGCCGCGCCAGTTCCAGTTCGGCGCGGGTTGGCGGCCCGTCACGGTGACCAACAAAGCGAAGGCGGAACGCAGCCAGACGCGTTTCCAACGGCAAATCTGCGGTATATCCGATGGCTTCCAATGGTTTGCGCATCGCATCCAAATCGACAACTGCACTGTCCGGATCATTTCCTTCGGGGGCAGCGGTATCCAAGCCAGCGGTATCGGGCCGGATCGCCAATCCCTGACGCGCCAGTCGCGCCCAGTCGAACCGCAATCCAGGATCAATTTTCCGCCCCGGTGCCAGATCGGAATGGCCAATTACACGCTCGGGCGGGATGGACCAACGCGACATGATCCCACGAAGCAACGTTTCCAATACCGCCATTTGCGGTTCGGCAAAGGGCTGCGACCCAGTATTGGACAGTTCGATACCAATCGAGCGCGAGTTCACATCACTCACGCCGCCCCATTGCCCTGCCCCTGCATGCCATGCGCGCTGATCCTCTTGGACCAGCTGCCAGACACGCCCTTTGAGACAGATAACGTAATGGGCCGACACCTCGGCCTCGGGGTTACACAGCCAATCGCACGCCCGTTCGGCGCTGTCCATGGCGGTGTAGTGCAACACAATCAGATCAGGCCGCGCGCCATCACGCCGCGGCCCGAAATTAGGAGATGGATGCCAGAGCGGTATCAGTTGTCCTGCGTCCGGGCCAAACGGAACGGCGCCGGGTTCCATTCACACGCATAGCCATCACCATCGGGGTCAAGGCCGTACCGGTCACGTTCCGGACCACCTGACTGCAAGAACGCCATCTGCGCCTGATCACCGGTCAGGTATTTGGCGCAATTGCGGGTGTATTTGTTTTGCGCATTAAAGCTGGATCGCTTGTACAGCTGCGTTCCCACTGGATGGTTGGTTTTCAGCGCATAATCCACCACGTTCGGCCCCTGGTTGCCGCTACGCGCGGGCAAATCGGTGGGCTGAATAACCTGATACTGCGACCGGTTCTGCGCGATCAGATTGGCATCATCCTGAATGCTGCGTTCACCCGAAACGGCATCAAAATCGTTTTCGCGTGAAATGCCGTTCGAAGAAGCCACAACCGTCGGTGCCGGATTGTTTGGCGATGCCTCGACCGGTGCTTCACCGGAATTCAACGCCCGTGCATCCGCTGCGGCCTGCGCTTCGGTTCCATCCAGCGGGATTTGGGTGACCGTATGCGCACCCGGCAGCGTTTCAGCCCCAGACAACTGCGCCTCGCGCTGTGACTGGTAGCTTTCGTAATCGCCAAACCCAACACCTGCCGCGCTGTCCGGCACCTCTGGTGCACAGGCGCTGAGGGCCATTGTCGCGGCTCCGCAAATCAGCAGATATTTCATGGACGCTGCCTTTTCATTATTGTGTTAGATCGCCCTTACCACCATTTACCCGGCTTTTCCACAAAGCCCGCTGACTGTTCCAGCGCATAGGCGGTGTTCAGCAAATCTGCTTCTTCCCACGGACGTCCAATCAGCTGCAAACCCAACGGAAGCCCTTGCTTATCAACACCAGCAGGTACCGAAATACCCGGCAGGCCCGCAAGGTTAACCGTCACAGTGAACACGTCGTTCAAGTACATTTGAACAGGATCAGCATCTGTCATCTCACCCAAGCCAAACGCGGCCGAAGGGGTGGCCGGTGTCAAAATGGCATCGACACCCTGCGCAAACACTTGCTCAAAGTCGCGCTTGATCAGCGTGCGCACCTTGCGCGCCCGGTTGTAATACGCGTCATAGAACCCAGCCGAAAGAACATAGGTACCAACCATCACACGGCGCTGCACCTCATGACCAAAGCCTTCGGCGCGGGTCTTTTCGTACATCTCGTTGATGCCTTCGCCCTGTGCAAGCGTGGCGCGTTGTCCATATCGAACCCCATCATAGCGCGCCAAGTTTGACGACGCTTCGGCCGGCGCAATAACGTAGTAGGTCGGCAGCGCGTATTTGGTGTGCGGCAGGCTGATATCAACAATCTTCGCGCCAGCATCTTGCAGCATCTTGCGGCCTTCGGCCCACAGCGCCTCAATCTCGGCAGGCATCCCGTCCATGCGGTATTCGCTTGGAATCCCGATGGTTTTGCCGCGAATGTCCCCGGTCAGAGCCGCTTCGAAATCCGGCACAGCCAAATCGGCACTGGTGGAATCCTTGGGGTCATGGCCGCACATGGCTTGCAACATGATAGCCGCATCGCGCACGTCTTTGGTCATCGGCCCGGCCTGGTCCAGCGACGACGCAAAGGCAACAATGCCCCAGCGCGAACAACGCCCATAGGTTGGCTTGATCCCCGTAATGCCGGTAAAGGCAGCAGGCTGGCGAATGGAGCCGCCCGTATCCGTTCCGGTTGCCCCAAGACACAAATCAGCCGCCACAGCCGCAGCCGAACCACCCGAAGACCCACCCGGCGTCAGCGCCGTGTCATCATTGCCGCGGCGCCACGGGTTGACCGCATTGCCGTAACAGGACGTTTCGTTGGACGAGCCCATGGCAAATTCATCCATGTTCAACTTGCCCAACATCACCGCGCCATTGTCAAACAGCTGCGCGCTGACTGTGCTTTCGTATTCCGGCTTGAACCCGCCCAGGATGTTGGACCCGGCTTGGCTTGGCACGCCCTTTGTGCAGAACAAATCTTTGATACCAACCGGGATCCCGCACATAGACGGCGCATCGCCCGACTTGATCCGCTGATCGGCGGCTTTGGCCTGCGTCAGCGCGATTTCCGGCGTGTTGTGTACAAAGGCGTTCAGAGCCCCTGCCCCGTCGATAGCCGACAGGCAGGCTTCGGTCAGTTCAGTGCTGGTAATGTCACCGGCGCGCAGCGCGTCGCGGGCGGCGGCGATTTTCATCTTTGGCAACTCAGACATCACTCAACCACCTTCGGTACGGCAAAAAATCCTTCGCGTGCATCGGGCGCGTTGGACAGGATTTTTTCCTGCATATTCCCATCGGTCACGCCATCCACGCGCCGCTTCAAACGCATTGGCGTGACGGATACCATCGGCTCGACACCGTCGACATCCACTTCGCCCAGTTGTTCGATGAAGCCCAGAATAGTGTTGAATTCTTCGGCCAGTGCGGGCAGCGCATCATCCTCAACCCGTATCCGGGCCAGCTTTGCCACCTTGGCGGCCGTCGCGGTATCAATCGACATCAGGGTCCCCCTTTTGGGTCTGTCTTGTTGTCCCGCATTTACCCCCGCCCGCGCCGCCCCGCAAGCAGATCAGGCTCACCAGCACGCACAAGCGGCACCCCATTTGCAGAAAACCCGCCCAATCGCCCAGTTTGCGTCAAACCAAGTTGGAAAAACGCACTGGTTGGTCTGCCAAAAGATGCAAGCGCCCGTGGCACAGCAGCGCTGCGGGAAAGCCCCCGAAACTTGATCGCGCGCGTCCCGCTGCTTCCTTGCCCGATCAGGGCATCAAGACTTGTGGCCGCTGGTAAACGGCGAAATCCGTTTCCAGATCATCATAGGTGATCTCTACCGCGACTTCTTGAATTAGTCCCAATGGCGCCTCGACATAGATTGGCCCATCATCGGGCGTCACCGCATTGGGCGCGTTGGTGCCCAGATGGCAGGGCGGCAAAGTCCATTCTTGCAACTGCCCACCGTTAACCCCGACGCGCAACCGCACCAAGCCACAGCGCCATGCCATTATATGCGAGACATACAGCAAATCCTTGCCTTCATATTCGCGCACAGCCACCCAGCTGGATTTTGTCGCATTCATGATTGGCCGCACTTCCAGTGCCGTGGTGAATTGGCCGGTGGCCACTTGCGGTTCGGCCTGCAGCGTGGATTGCGCCTGCGCCGTGCCCGTTGCTGACAAGCCCGATAGCGCCAAGGCCCCCGCCGCCATAGCCATTGTTACAATTCTCATACTCAAATTCCTTCCTTCAAACTCTGCTGCGGGGTTGCCCCCGTGCGGTCAAGGCCGCAAACTGGCCAGGTCCAGACGGGATGCCAGGCAAACCGCGCCCTCCGTTTTACAAGGAACACAGTGCCCGCCCAACCTGTCAACAATCTAACGCCTGAAAACACTCAGATGCATAACTCCGTTCCGGTGAGTATCGTGATCGTTGGGCAATCTGGCCGCCTGCAATACGAAGCGCTGTTGTTTGCCGCATCCCTGCGCGCGCATCAGCACAGCCTGCCATACCGGTTGTTTGTTGCTGAACCCGCGCCAGGCCCGGAGTGGGACGATGATCCGCGCATGGAGGCCCATATTCGCGCAGCTTTGGCCGAGTTGGGCGCGCATCTGTTGCCGTTTCAGGCACGGCACTTCGGGCAAGCCTATCCGCAGGGCAACAAGATCAGCGCGTTGATGGCCCTGCCCAAAGACAAGCCCTTCATATTCTTCGATACCGACACGCTGATCCTTGATGATCTAGGTCGCGTCCCGTTCGACTTTGACCGCCCCAGCGCTTCTTTGCGCCGCGAAGGCACGTGGCCCAAACCCAATCTATATGGCCCAAGCTACAGCCAAATCTGGCAAAGCCTGTACGACCGTTTCAACCTTGATTTCGCCAGTTCGGTTGACCCGGCCCAGCCCAGTGGTTTTTGGCAGCGATACCTCTATTTCAACGCCGGTTTCTTCTATTTTCGTTGCCCACATCAGTTCGGACAACGGTTTCTGGACTATGCGCGTTCGATCCGTGACGACCCGCCAGATGAACTGGCTTGTCAGGCGCTTTTCCCTTGGCTGGATCAAATCGCGCTGCCGCTGGTCATTCATAGTTTTGGTGGCGGGCGCGACAGCTTGCCCAATGGGCTGATCGACGGCTCGGTAACGTGTCATTGGCGCAATCTGCCACTGGCCTATGCCCGCGAAAGTGACGAAGTGATCACCCTATTGGAACAAATCACCGGACGGGGGCAGTTGAAAAAACTGCTGCGCGAATATGAACCCTTCCGCCGCTTTCTGTACCAAGGGCGCGGTGCCAAGGCACGTGCTTTGTTTGACCGCACAGACTTGCCCCGGCGGGAACAGGGCATTCGCCATATCCTGAAACGCGAAGGCCTGTGGGAACGCTAACCCCCCCAAAGCAAAGCTGACGCAACACCCGGACCAGTATGGACATTGTGTCGCGGCGCGCAATGTCATAGGCATTTAAGAAAATGCAGACTTAGGGAGGATAATATGACCGATAGTCCTGAATACGGATTTGACACATTGCAGATTCACGCCGGCGCACGGCCTGATCCTGCCACCGGTGCGCGCCAAGTACCGATCTATCAAACAACGGCCTATGTGTTTCGGGATGCCGAACACGCAGCGGCGCTGTTTAACCTGCAAGAAGTTGGCTACATTTATTCCCGCTTAACCAACCCCACCGTTGCCGCCCTGCAAGAGCGTATGGCCGCGTTGGAAGGTGGTGTGGGCGCGGTTTGCTGTTCCTCTGGCCATGCGGCACAGATTATGGCGCTGTTCCCGCTGATGGGCCCGGGGCGCAACGTGGTTGCCTCGACCCGGCTATATGGTGGCACGGTCACGCAGTTCAGCCAGACCTTCAAACGTTTCGGCTGGTCCGCCAAATTTGTCGATTTCGATGATCTGGACGCGGTTGAAGCCGCCATTGATGACGACACCCGCGCGGTTTTCTGTGAATCCATCGCCAACCCCGGCGGCTACATCACTGATCTGGACGCAATTGCCGCCGTTTCGGACAAGGCGGGCGTACCACTGATCGTGGATAACACCTCGGCCACGCCGTATTTGTGCAAACCCTTTGAACATGGCGCGTCACTGGTTGTGCATTCGATGACCAAATACCTGACCGGCAACGGCACAGTCACAGGCGGCGTTGTTGTGGATTCGGGTAAGTTCGACTGGTCAGCCAGCGACAAGTTCCCATCCCTGTCTGCCCCGGAACCTGCCTATCATGGGCTGAAATTCCACGAAACCTTTGGCGCTTTGGCCTTTACCTTCCACGGTATTGCCATTGGCCTGCGTGACTTGGGCATGACCCTGAACCCACAAGCGGCGCATTACACGTTGATGGGGATCGAAACCCTGTCCTTGCGGATGCAAAAGCACGTCGCAAACGCCAAGCAGGTTGCCAGCTGGCTGGAAAACCACCCTGCCGTCGAAAGCGTGACCTATGCTGGGCTGCCTTCGTCCCCTTATAATGATCGGGTTGCCAAGATCTGCCCTAACGGCGGCGGCGCCCTGTTCACGCTGGCCCTAAAAGGCGGATACGACGCCTGCGTTAAGCTGGTGGATTCGCTGAATATCTTCAGCCATGTGGCAAACCTTGGGGATACGCGGTCGCTGGTTATCCACTCTGCGTCCACCACCCACCGTCAGCTGACACTGGAACAGCAGGTTGCGGCCGGTGCAGCCCCTAATGTGGTGCGCATTTCGATTGGCATCGAAGACCCGAACGATCTGATTGCCGATCTGGACCAGGCGCTGAACGCAACCTCGGCGTAATCGAACAGAAAACAGTTTTCGCAACGCAAAAGCGGCCCCAGTTTGGGGCCGCTTTCTTCATTTCAACGTATAAACAATTGTCACACTGGCGCTGAAAGACTCTTCGCCGGCAGCAATCGGAACGGCATCCGATGCCATGCGCATTTCCGCCATAGGCGGCCGCATCCCACCGCCGCTTTCCGAGATGGACAGCACGTCGCCCAACTCAACCCCGGCCGCGCTGGCAAAGGTTTCAGCGCGCATGCGCGCATCCGCCACTGCGGCCTGTCTGGCCTGCGTCAGCAGCGGCGCGGGGTCTTGAACCGTAAAGCTGAGGTTGTTCAGACGGTTGGCCTTGTCACTTAGCACCGCCCCCAGGATTTCGCCCAAACGATCCAGATCGCGCACTCTGATTGTCAGAATGTTGGACGCTTCATAGCCCGTGATTTCAGGGGTTTGCGTCCCCGAGTTGGGGCGCCGGTCATAAATTGGCGACAAGGAAAGCCGCGTGGTCTGCACATCACGGGGGGCGATACCTTCTTGGCTAAGCTGGTCCAAAATCGCGGCAATCACGGTGCTGGCCTGGTTCATTGCCTCTGATGGGATGCGATCATATGCCGTGAACCCGACAGAAATTTCCGCCATATCCGGCACAGCCACAGCCACACCTGTTCCCGTCACTTTGATCTGACGGGGCGCCCCATCAGCCATAGCGGAAAACGGCAAAAACAGGCAAATCATGAGCGAGGTTAGACGCATGGGTCTTCTCCTGGTTGTTTCCGCTCAGACTTGGGCACGAACCGCAAGAACGACAAGGGGAAATTCCGGCACAGGCGAAGCCTTGCCATGTCCTGAAATGGACGATCTAAATGACTACACGACACAAAGAACACATGCTAAAGAAGCGGTATGAAACCGGATTTCGCGTTATCCCTCTCGTTCGACGGTATCGCGCTCTTGCAGCGCGCGGAACAGGTGTGGGTTCCCCTTGGGGATGTTCCTGTTGATGCCCCAGACCTTGCCGCGCAGCTTTCAGACCTAAGCCATCAGGCCAAAGGGCGTTCGTCGCGCGGGGATCAAGTGAAGCTGATCATCCCGAACGAACAAATTCGTTATCTGTCCGTTCCCGACGATGGCGCACAGGGAGAGGAACTGGAACAGCAGGTCCGTCAAGCACTGGACGGCGCAACCCCCTATAGCGTGGATGAGCTGGTCTATGATTGGCAGGCCGCCAATGGCGCGCTGAACATCGCCGCTGTTGCCCGCGAAACACTGGTCGAAGCCGAAATGTTCGCCGCGGGGCATCATTTCACCCCCGTTTGCCATGTGGCAGCCCCAGACGCACAAGACTTTGATGGCGAGGTCTTCTTTGGGCCCGTCAGCGGCTGGAACGGCCCTGTTCCAGAACGCGACGATACGGCTGTTGTGATCGGCGAACTGCCGGAACCACAGCCCGAACCAGAGCCCGAAGTTGCACCTGAACCGGATGCTGTGTCACAGATTGACACCGAAGCCGACGCCCCGGAAACCGTCGACGCTGCCCCATCCGACTTCAACGCAGACGCGCAGGTTGCGGTTGCTGAGCAAGAGCAGCCATCGCCACAGGTGGACGACGGTCCACCGCCGGGCACAACGATGATGGAAAAAGCGGTCGCAGCCATGAAGGTTGCGAACGAAACCCAAGACCAGCCCGTTGCCGCAGGATCAACCATTGCGCCCAGTATTGTTGACCCGCAAGAGCCTGCCAGCGACGGCGTAGCCTTTTCATCCATCCGTGCCGCGCGCGACAGCGCCGCCACGGGCCCTGCCCTGACCGGCGTAACACGGACAGAAGACAGCACAGCCGAAACACCGCCTGTCGCTTTCCGCAACAAACCCAAGCCGGAACCGGCCCCGGTTGCCAAACCAGAAAAACGCAGCAGCAAGGGCTTTTTCAGCCGCCGCAGCACAGCCGCAGCTGCCAAGCCAACCGCGCCCGTCGCCCCGTCACCGAAAGCCGCAGCGCCCATCCCCGTTGAACCGCCCAAGCGCGTGGAAACAAGCGCGTTAAAAGCAAAGCGCCTGGAAACAGGCGCCTCTGCCACGCAAGCCGCCCCTACCAAGGCGGCCCAAGAAGCAGAGCGTATGACCATCTTCGGCGCACGCCAGGAACAGAAAGTCGGGGGCAAACCACGCTTTCTTGGGTTGATGCTGACACTGGCGTTGTTGGCCTTTTTGGCAGGCGTCGCGGCTTGGGCTGCAATCTTTGTGGAAGATGGATTGGCCGGTCTGTTCTTTGACAAAAAGTCCGACACCGACGTCGCGTCCTCTGAAATTTTGACCTCGCCTGTGGACGCGCCGTCCGTAGCGGCGCCCCAAACAGCACCGGCCAGCGCCGGGGACGAACAAATCGCCCTTGCGTCGTTGAACAACTTGCCTGATGCGTCAGAGCTTGAACCCGAAGACAATGGCCCCACTGCATTAACCGCGCCCATAACCCCCGAAGTCATGACCCCGGAACAGGCAGAAGCCACCTATGCCGCCACGGGGTTTTGGCTTCGTGCGCCCGTGCCCCCTGCTCGGGTACAGGAAAGTGGACTGGGCGATGTCTACGTGGCCAGCATCGATCCGAAAACCGGCAGCCGGGATGCAATCGCCATGTCGCGCCCCGATCTGGGCCCACAGGATTTTGCTTTGGCCGCATTCGCACCACCCCATTCAGCGGACAAACAGTTTGACTTGGACCCGCGCGGGTTGGTGCGCGCCACGCCCGAAGGTGTGCTGAACCCGCAGGGCGTTATGGTCTATGCGGGGCGGCCTGCGCTGGTGCCGCCACAAAGGCCTGATGCCGCGTCTTCCTTGAATGACAGCCCAGAAACCGTTGCGCTGCAATCTCGGTTGCGCGCGGTCCGGCCCCGCGCACGCCCCGGCGATCTGCAAGAAGGGCACGAGCGCGGCCTATATGGCGGGCTGACGCGTGTGGAACTGGCCAGCATACGTCCGAAGCTTCGCACGATCACGGCCAAGGACACAGCAGAGCTGAACACCACAGCAACAGCCCTTGCAGTCAATACCTCGCCCCGGCCTATCACCCGGCCGCGCGATTTCGCCCGTCTGGTTGAAACTGCGCGGAAAGATCCTGCCAATCAGAAAGCCACACAAGTTGCGGCGGTTGCCCCGCGCACCGTGAATCCCAGCATTCCCACCACGGCAAACGTGGCCAAGCAGGCCACAACCAAGAATGCAATCAACCTACGGGCGCTGAACCTGATCGGTGTTTACGGCAAACCAAATGCACGCCGCGCCTTGGTTCGTTTGCCCAGTGGGCGGTACATGAAAGTCGAAGTTGGGGACCGTCTTGACGGCGGTCGTGTCGCCGCGATTGGCGAAGATGCGCTGCGCTATACCAAGAGCGGTCGAAACCTAACCATAAAGATGCCCTAAGGGTACTTTTTTAGCTTTCAAGGGCTGCGTAGACTTCGCTTTCCCTAACGATACCGGCATAACGGAACAAACTCTCTTCTGCTTTGGCCAGCCTGCCCAAACGCCGTGCAATTTGGCCTTGGCGTCATGTGGAATGCCGCTTTTCGGGATACTTGATGGACACCTTTCTTTTCCAGGCTTCGATTTTTCTGCTGGCAACGGTTATTACAGTTCCGCTGGCGGCCCGATTGGGGCTTGGGTCTGTTCTGGGGTACATTCTGGCCGGAATCGCAATTGGACCGGGCCTGGGCCTGATCGGCGACACAACTGATTTGCAGCACTTTGCCGAATTCGGCGTGGTGATGATGCTGTTTATCGTAGGTCTGGAACTGGACCCCCGCGCCCTATGGGACTTGCGCCACAAGTTGGTGGGTCTGGGTGGTTTGCAGATTACCCTGACGATCCTGGCGGTGACGGCCGGCGCAATGGCCTTGGGGATGAGTGTTTCGCATTCGCTGGCGATCGGTTTGATCATGTCGTTGTCATCAACCGCCATCGTGCTGCAAACGTTAAACGAAAAGGGCCTGATCGAAACGAATGGTGGACGATCGGCCTTTGCCGTGCTGCTGACACAAGACATCGCAGTGATCCCGATGCTGATCGCCCTGCCCCTGTTGGCAGCGGCACCACTGATATCGTTTTCACCCGATGGGTCCATTCAGCGCCATGCGGCCGACGATGCCCACGCCAGCATGTCCTTGATCGAAGGCCTGCCCGGTTGGGGTATCGCGCTGGTGACGTTGAGCATGGTCGCTGGGATCATCTTGCTGGGCATCTATGCCGCCCGGCCAGTCTTTCGCTTTATCCATGCTGCCCGCTTGCGGGAAATGTACACAGCATTGGCCCTGCTGATCGTTCTGGGCATTGCCTTTCTCATGACTTTGGTTGGCCTGTCACCGGCCCTTGGTACGTTTTTGGCAGGCCTTGTTCTGGCCAACTCTGAATTTCGACACGAGCTGGAATCAGACATTCAGCCGTTCAAGGGTCTTTTGCTGGGCCTGTTCTTTATCACCGTGGGGGCCGGGATTGATTTTCCAACGCTGTTTCAATCCCCCTTCGTCATCCTTGGCCTGACGCTGGCGCTGATCCTGTCCAAAGGGGTTATCCTGTTTGGGCTTGGCTTTCTGTTCAAACTGCGTCGGCGCAATTTGTGGCTGTTCACCCTGTCTCTTGCGCAGGCGGGCGAATTCGGGTTTGTGCTGCTGTCCTTCTCGCGTCAGCAGAACGTTTTGCCCGGGGATGTGGCCGACAAACTGTTGCTGATCGTGGCATTGTCTATGCTGATCACCCCGCTGTTGTTCATGCTGTATGACTTCTTGTCCCATCGGATGCACGACGCCAAGGAAGACCACGCCCCCGATGAAATTGATCAAGAAAGCCCAGTAATCTTGGCCGGGGTTGGCCGTTTCGGCCAAGTGGTGAACAGGTTGGTGCAATCATCCGGGTACACCACGGTTGTTCTGGACAACGACATGAAGACCATCCAGCTGATGCGCCAGTTCGGCGTCAAAGGCTTTTTTGGCGACCCCACCCGCCCCGAGGTTCTGCACGCTGCCGGATTAGACACCGCGCGTATCCTGGTAATCGCGCTGGATGATCGAAACGCGGCTGTCAAACTCACGGCCTATGCCCGCCGGGTGCGGCCGGATTTGCACATCATCGCGCGCGCCCGCGACCGGTCTCATGTGTATGAGCTGTATCAGGCAGGTGCCAACGACATTACACGCGAGCTGTTTGACTCATCTCTGCGCGCAGGGCGCTATGTGCTTGAAAACATGGGATTGTCAGAATGGGAAGCGGCGCATGCCGAAAAGGCATTTTTTGACCATGACCGTGCTGCCGTGCGCGAGCTGGCCAAGGTTTGGCAGCCCGGCGTCGCGTCAGCGGACAACCCGGCCTATATTGCGCGGGTCAAAGAACTGGAAAAAGAACTGCACATCACGTTGCAGGCAGCGCTGGAACAAGATGGTGATCCCAGCACATAAAAAATGCCGCGCCCCAAGGGGACGCGGCATTAATACGTAAAGTGTTTTGGCTTAGGCCGCAGCAGCAGCGCGTGACGTCAAAACATCGCTCACTTGCTTTGCAGCGCCCACTTCATCCCCACCGGATACGGCTGCGACTTCACGTGTCAAACGCTCCAACGCGGCCTCATACAACTGACGCTCTGAATAGCTTTGCTCGCGCTGATCGTCGGCGCGGTGAAGGTCACGAACGACCTCAGCAATGGCGATCAGATCACCAGAGTTAATCTTTTGTTCGTATTCCTGAGCGCGGCGCGACCACATTGCGCGCTTAACCTTGGCCTTGCCCTTCAGGGTCTTCATCGCGTGTGCAACAACGTCAGGCGAGCTGAGAGAGCGCATGCCCACCTCGGTTGCCTTGTGGGTTGGAACACGCAGGGTCATCTTGTCTTTTTCAAAGGAGATGACAAACAGCTCCAAGTTTAGTCCAGCGATTTCCTGCTCTTCGATCGAGATGATCTGCCCCACACCGTGGGCGGGATAGACAACAAAATCGTTCGGGCGAAAATCGAGTTTTTTCTTAGTCATTCAGTTCTTTCCTCGCAACTCACCAAGCAACACAGACAACTAAAAGGCGCCACGGAAAATCAAATTTTCCGTACGCCCTAACTTATCGACTTGGAAATACCCTGCCAGTTACGAAACTCGTCTGGCAACGTGCGCTAAATTTACTCATGTGTCACAAGATCATAACACATTTTGAACCGGTTTGGTAGCGCTGCAGCAATTTTGATATTTTAGAATAATTCCAGAATGTTACGCTAACAACCGCACATCCGAAACAACCCTAGATAGATAATCTGCGAATCGCGTTAACCGCCTTCGCCCGCCCCTTCCGAGAAGTATTTATCCATCTTGCCGCTTTCGCCATCCCGCTCTTCCGCATTGGGAAGCTGGTCTTTTTTGGTGATGATTACCGGCCACATTTCCGAGTACTTACGGTTGAACTCGACCCACTTTTCCATGTCCGGCTCTGTGTCCGGGCGGATCGCATCAGCAGGGCATTCTGGTTCGCAGACACCGCAGTCAATACATTCATCAGGATGGATCACCAACATGTTCTCACCCTCGTAGAAACAGTCTACGGGGCACACCTCAACACAATCGGTGTACTTACACGCGACACAGTTTTCGATGACGACATAGGTCATATCACAGATCCATTCGTTGGCAGTTTCGGCGATAGCTAGACCACGTTAACGGATCATTCAAGCGGGTGCGACCGCGATTCCGTCAGCTTGCGCCGATCTCTTTTTGTTGGCCTACCACCTTTGTCGTAGGCTGGGGCATGTTGGACTTTGGGTTGCGGCTGTGGAGGCTCCAAATCGTCGTAGAGCTGCGCCGCTTCCGGTGCAGGCCCACGACGTGTTCCCAACGCCACAACACGGATCACACGAATCTGCGTCCCCTGCCGAAAGGTCAAAACGTCACCATCGCTTACACCGAAGGCGGGTTTGGCCACATGTTGGCCATTTACCCTGCAATGCCCCGCTGAAATGACTTTGGCAGACAAACTGCGCGTCTTAAAAAAACGCGCATGCCAAAGCCATTTGTCGAGCCGAATTTTTACTTTCGGCTCAGACATTTAGGTCTTGTTTCTCAACCCCATCAACGCAGCTGCGAATGGGTTATCAGGGTCGATCTTGTCTGCCTTTGGCGGACGGGCTTCGTACTTCTTGGCACCACCCTGCGGCTTATTCGGGCGTTTGCCTTTGGGCTTCCCTTTGCCGCGCGGTTTCGCATCGTCGCCGCCACGGTTGCTATCTGCGCGCGCGCCACCGCCACGCCGTGCGTTACCTCGGTTCGCGCCACGGTTACCGCCCCACGTGAAGGTAAAGAATGCCTCCATTTCCGGTGCGGCGGCCTCTGAAGTCCCTGCATCATCCGACGCGGTCTCGGCTGCTGGTTCGTCAGAAGCAACGGCCTCAGGCTGTTCCGACGCAGGCTCAACTGGCGAATCTGTCGGCGCTTGCGCTGTACTTTCAGCCGGCGTGTCGGCGGACGCGGGTGCTGCTTCGGCACTTCCATCGCTTGCCGATTCATCGGCTTGCGCTGGTGCGGCCTCAGGAATCACCGCCTCTGCGGGTTTCACCTTGGCCCGCTCGCCCTTCTCGGCTTTGTATCCCAAACCCTGCATCAGGTCTGCGAACTGTTCCAACGTCAAACCAGTGATCGACAACATGTCCGGCTTGGCCTCAAACCCGCCGCGGCTGTCCTCAGCGCGCAACAGATCGGCCAGACGTTCCAACATATCGATGCGGATCGCGCGGTCACCGGCGCCACGATAGCCTGAAATCGTATGATGAACCTGCGGTGTTCCGGGTTGATTTGGAATCGTCACCAAACCGGGTGGCGGCGCCTCAGGAAATTCGTCCTGATCATTGGCCAGCCCCCACAATACCAACCGCAAACGCGTTGGCGCCGGCTTCAGCAGCAGCGGCAGGAAGATGGTGAACTGTCCAAAACGCAAACCGTGCTTGCGCAAAGCACCGCGCGAATCCTGATCAAGCGCCTTAACCTCTTCGGTCACGTCGGCACGGGGCAAAACACCCATCGCCTCAACCATACGAAAGCCAAACCCACGGGCTTGCCCTGTCAGCGTCTCATCGCGTTGAACATTCAGCAGCGGCTCAAACAACGACGCGATCTTGCGGTCAATGAAATGCTGCAGACGGCGCTGAACCTTTTCAGCCACATCCGGTCCGGCTTCATCATCGACAAAGGCAACAACGCGCGGCTTCAGCGGGTCATCACCTTTGACCAGCTTGCCAACCGCTTGGTCGCCCCACATCAGGCCGCCCTGTTCGGTGAAATCAATCTCGGTATCGGGCGCGTTATAAAACCGGTCCGCGCGCAGATGAAAATGCGGTGCCAGCGCCTGAAGCGACGCCGTTTTTAATGTTTTGGCTTCTTGTCCCGTGGCATCTTTGTCCTGACGGAACTGAAATCCTTCAAGCCGACCGACGAATTCTCCCTCGACGGTCACCTCACCCTTGTCATTTACTTCGGCCAAAAGGGCCTCCTTTTGTTTCAACCGGCGCAAAAGAACAGATGTGCGCCGATCTACAAATCTCTGTGTCAAACGCTCATGCAGCGCATCAGACAGGGCATCTTCTACAGCGCGGGATTGATCCCGCCAATGACTTTCGTCCTGCACCCACCCCTGGCGCTGCGCAACATATGTCCATGTGCGGATATACGCCAACCGTTTCGACAATGTGTCAATATCGCCATCTGTCCTGTGAAGGCGATTGATCTGCCGCGCCATGAAATCCCGCGGCACATGCCCGTTTTGGTGCAAGTACTTGTAGATCGTGTCCAAAAGGCCAGCATGTTCAGAATGGCTGATCCCCCGAAAATCGGGAATCCGGCACACATCCCACAGCAATTGCACCGACGGCCCATCGGTACAGCGCGCCATCACCTCGGCATCGGCTGACAAAGTGCGCAAGGCCATCAGGTCATCTGCCTCACGTGCTTTGGTCAGTGTTTCGTGATCAGGCGACATTTCCAGAGATTTGATCAACGCTGGAATCGACCCGAATTGCAGCGAGGAATTGCGCCAGTTCAGTTTCTTCAACGGTGTAAATCGGTGCCCGCAAATGGCTTCGGCCACACCCTCGTCCAAAGGCGGCGCTTCCCCCGTCACACCGAAAGTGCCGTGCGTCATGCCGCGCCCCGCACGCCCCGCAATTTGCGCCAGTTCATTTGGCATCAACGGACGCATACGGCGGCCATCAAATTTGGTCAGCGCGGAAAAGGCGACATGGTCAATATCCAGATTTAGCCCCATGCCAATGGCATCCGTCGCCACCAGGTAATCCACCTCGCCGTTCTGATACAGGGCCACCTGGGCATTGCGTGTACGGGGACTAAGGGCGCCCATAACAACAGCTGCCCCGCCTTTTTGACGGCGCAGCAACTCGGCAATAGCATACACATTATCAACCGAAAATCCGACAATGGCTGTTCTGGCGGGCAATCGACTTATCTTTTTCGAACCAGAATAGGCCAACTGGCTCATCCGCTCTCGGCGAATAAACTCCACACCCGGCAACAGCGCAGAGATGGTGCCGCGCATCGTGTCAGAGCCTAAGAACAGCGTTTCATGCGTTCCGCGCATCCGCAACAGACGATCGGTGAACACATGCCCACGCTCTGGATCTGCACACAGCTGAATCTCATCCACTGCAACAAAATCACAGCCCATCCCCTCGGGCATAGCCTCAACCGTGCAAACCCAATAGGCGGCGCGCGGGGGCACGATCCGCTCTTCCCCAGTGACCAGTGCAACAACACCAGGGCCACGAATACCGACAATACGGTCGTAAACTTCGCGCGCCAAAAGACGCAGCGGAAGGCCGATCATCCCCGAGCGATACCCCAGCATGCGTTCAATCGCATAGTGAGTTTTGCCCGTGTTGGTAGGGCCCAAAACGGCCGCAACCCGCGCCTGCATTGTCATGACCAAACTTTCGAGGTTGTTTCTACAGGGCGGTGCCTGTCACAAGTGGATCCAGCCGCGCAACGCCGTCCAGCGCCTGGGCATTATGAGGGTTCAACTTCAATACCTCTTGATACGCCCGATGCGCCAGCTTGGGTTTTTCGGTTTGCTCGAATATTGTTGCAAGCCCCTGCAACGCCCCGAAGTGATCAGGGTTCAGCGCCAGCGTATGCTCTAACGCATCCAACGCCGGCCCCAGCTGATCCTCAAAAAAATAAGCCAACGCCATGCCGTACCATCCTTCGGCGAAATTTGGCGCATGGTCAGTCAAAGCCCCAAAATGTTCCAGCGCCACGTCAGATTGCTGCACTTCCAGCGCGTCCCGGCCCCGTTTCAACAGCAAATCCATCGCCGGAGACCCTGATTTGGACCATTCATCCAAAAGACGTTTTTCGATTCGATTGGATTGCGCGGGCTCGGCGTTCTGAAGCTGTTGAAGCAAATCCTGCGCACTGTCCTCTTGCGCGGAGACAGGTAAGGATATCATGACTAGGGCGGAAACTGTCGCCACGATACGTTTGAGGTTGTACGTCGGATTGCTCATAATGGTTACGAGTTTAGCGTAAGCGGCGCGAAAGAAAAGACGCGTTGGTTCAATAAGAGGAGAGCACTGATGAGCGAAGTTGTGGCAGAAGCCGTTTCGGCCCTGAGCGCCAAAATGGATGGGCGTAGCTTTGACAGCACCGCCAAGTTCAGTATCGAAGGCGAAGGCTGCGTTATGATTGACGAAAATGGCGTGCATGCGGGCGACGAGGAAGCAGAGGTGACCTTGAGCGCAAATGCTGATACCTTCCAACAGATCATGGAAGGCGATCTGGACCCAACTTCTGCATTTATGTCCGGCAAACTGTCGATCGATGGTGATATGGGCACCGCGATGCAATTGGCGTCGGTGCTGGCCTGATGTTGCAGCAGGCTCCTTTTCACGCCGATCTGGCACATGGCCCCGAGGGCAGCCGCGCCTATTGGTGCACATCCAAAGATGGTGTGAAATTGCGCCTTGGGCTGTTTCCAGCCCCAAAGGCCCGCGGAACGATTTTGATGTTCCCGGGTCGTACGGAATATGTCGAAAAATACGGCCGACCTGCGGATGAATTGGCACAGCATGGGTATTCTATGCTGTGCATCGACTGGCGCGGTCAGGGTATGGCCCAGCGCTTGTTGGATGATCCGGTTGTTGGGCATGTCGGCCAATTCACGGATTACCAGTTTGACGTTGACGCCATGTTACAGGCCGCAAAAACGCTGAACCTGCCAAAACCATGGTATCTGATGGCGCATTCCATGGGCGGATGTATCGGCCTGCGCTCGCTGATGCGTGGTATGCCGGTGGATGCTGCAGTGTTTACCGGCCCAATGTGGGGCATTCACTTGCCTCCATTGGCACGGTCCGCCGCTTGGGCCATCAGCTGGGGTGGAATCCACAGTGGTCTGGGTCATCGCTATGTGCCCGGAACCCGGCCGCAAAGCTATGTAATTGCCGAAGACTTCGAAGACAACGCACTGACAACAGACCAAGAAATGTGGTTGGAAATGCGCCGCCAGATCGAGGCGGAACCTCTGTTCCGGCTGGGTGGACCTTCTTTGCAATGGCTGAACGAGTCGCTGCGCGAATGCCGCATTCTGGCCCATCAACAATCTCCCAACGTTCCGTGCCTGACCTTTGTTGGCTCAAACGAACGAATCGTGGATACCGCACGCATCACAGAGCGGATGGAAAACTGGAACAATGGCCATCTGCGTTATGTTCCGGGCGGCGAACACGAAGTGCTGATGGAAGGCCCCGCGTTGCGCCGCCGGATTATCGGCAAATGCCTGGACTTGTTTGAAGGGCGCAGGGTGCCCGAATGCAGCTACGCCAAAACGGCAAACGGCTGATACACGCCCCCGGCACCAATTTGATATTACACTGCTGGCTCATGCCTATGGCCGGGCTATAACTGGGGCATGGCCCCTGTTCTGCACACCACGCCAAATGGCATATACTGTCCGGCGGGCGATTTTTATATCGACCCGTGGCGTCCAGTTTCGCGCGCATTGATCACGCATGGACATGCAGATCATTCGCGATCGGGCCACGCCCATTACCTGGCCACCAGTGCCGCCGCGCCCGTTATTCAGCACCGGTTGGGTCGTATCTCAATAGACACCGTGGCCTTTGGCGAAACGCACAAGATTGGCGATGCGCACGTGTCCTTTCACCCGGCGGGGCATCTGCCCGGCTCTGCCCAAATACGGGTCGAGGTGAAAGGAGAGGTCTGGGTCGCTTCGGGAGACTACAAAACCACGCCCGACGGATTGACGGAGGCATTTGAACCTGTGCGCTGTCACAGTTTCATCACAGAATGCACCTTTGGGCTGCCGGTCTTCAAATGGGCCGCCCAAGACCTGATCGCTGAACAGATCAACGATTGGTGGGCCGCCGCATCAGCAGAGGGGCGGTTTGCGCTGCTGGGGGCGTATTCCCTGGGCAAGGCGCAACGTCTACTGTCGCTGGTTGATCCAGACATCGGGCCCATTCTGACCCACCACGCGGTAGAGGCAACCAACGAGGTGCTGCGCGCGCAGGGCCTGCCGTTGCCACATACCATCCCAGTGACGCCAGACACGACAGCCAAGGACCATCCCGGCGCACTGGTCATTGCACCGCCCTCGGCGCTTGGGGCTGACTGGGGGCGCCGTTTCACCCCCGCGACCACCGGATTTGCCAGTGGATGGATGGCGATGCGTGGAATTCGCCGTCGGCGGACAACGGATCGAGGCTTTGTTCTTTCAGACCACGCCGATTGGGATGGTTTACTGTCAGCGATCAAGGCCACAGGTGCGGAAAATATTTATGCAACACATGGATATACCCAAGCTTTCTCTCGTTATCTGTCCGAGGCTGGCTGGAACGCGCAGGAACTGAAAACTGAGTTTGGCGCAGACCCCGATGCGACAGAGGGTGCGACATGAAAGACTTTGCCGCTCTGTTCAACGCTGTTGATCAGACCACCCAAACCACCGCCAAGGTTCAGGCGCTGGCAGAGTTTTTTCGCACCGCCCCCGATGATGACAAGCTCTGGACCATCGCCTTGTTTTCCGGACGCCGCCCAAAACGCGCCGTCACAACCAAACAACTGCGGGACTGGGCGGCAGAACGCGCCGATCTGCCATTGTGGTTGTTAGATGAATCTTACGACGTGGTGGGGGATCTGGCAGAAACACTGGCACTGATCTTGCCGCCCCCGGTAGCCCGCACAGACAAGCCCCTGACCCATTGGATCGGCGTGTTGCAACAGCTGCATGCCGCCCCGCTGCCAGACCGAAAGACGGCTATTCTGGCAGCCTGGGATGCATTGGACCAAACAGAACGCTTTCTGTTCAACAAACTGATCACCGGCGGGTTTCGCATTGAGGTCAGCCAAAAGCTGATGACCCGCGCCTTGGCTCAGGCCACCGGCCAGAATGAAGCTGACCTGGCGCATCGTTTAATGGGCGATTGGCGGGCTGACACTACCACCTTCCACGCCCTGATTGAGGCCGAAGACCCCATCGCGGCACAGTCGCGCCCTTATCCGTTCCATTTAGCGCATCAGCTGGACCAGCCCGCAGAAGAATTGGGCGATCCCGCCGAGTGGCAGGCAGAGTGGAAATGGGATGGCATCCGCGGACAGTTGATCATGCGAGGGGGGGGCGCATTTTGTCTGGTCGCGCGGCGAAGAGCTGATGACCGACCGGTTCCCCGAATTGGCGCGCACACTGGATTTTCTGCCCGATGGCACGGTGCTGGACGGGGAGATCCTAACCTGGAACGGGACCGCCCCCCTTCCCTTTGCCACCCTGCAACAGCGTATCGGGCGCAAAACGGTCCCCAAGAAGCTGCTGGAAAGCGCACCGGTTATTCTGTTGGCCTATGACCTGTTGGAACACGGGGGTGCAGACTGGCGGGCACAACCACTGTCAAAGCGCCGCGCGGAAATGGATCACCTGCTGGCGAACTTGCCCTCTGACGCGCCAGTGCGCCCCTCGCCGGTGATCACCTTCGAAAGCTGGGATGACTTGGCCAAGACCCGTGCCAGCGCGCGCGAAAACATGGCCGAAGGTGTGATGCTGAAGCGCCGCACTAGCCCCTATCTATCTGGCCGCAAAAAAGGGGATTGGTGGAAGTGGAAGCTGGACCCGCTGACCATTGATGCCGTGATGATCTATGCCCAGCAAGGCCACGGTCGGCGGGCCAACATGTTTACTGACTTCACCTTTGCCGTCTGGAATGGAAACGATCTGGTCCCGTTCACCAAAGCCTATTCCGGCCTGACAGATCAGGAATTCCAGCAGATCACGGCTTGGGTCAGAAAAAACACGCAGCAACGGTTTGGCCCGGTCCGCCAAGTGACCCCGCACCACGTTTTTGAGATTGCCTTTGAGGGCATACAAGCGTCGACGCGCCACAAATCCGGCGTCGCACTGCGCTTCCCACGCATGTTGCGCTGGCGTCAGGACAAACCGATTCAACAGGCCAACACACTGGACGATCTGAACGCAATGTTGGCGCAATACGGCTGATCCCGGCGCGCGACGCGCCGCCACCTTTGTAAAAACAACACTGGCAATGGCCCTTCGCCCTTGTCCTTGTGGCCCCTGCGCGCCTATCTCAGGACAAACGACACAGGAGAGACCCATGACCCATCACGCCCCGACCCCCGTATTTGACGCCAATGCATCCGCCGGGGGCGGCGAACTGGGCAATCTGCCGGAATGGGATCTGACAGACCTGTATGCCGCGACTGACGCACCAGAAGTCACCCGTGATCTGGAATGGCTGGAAAAGGCCTGCGCCGAATATGCCGCCGACTATGAAGGCAAGCTCAGCTCATTGGATGCCAAGGGACTGTTGGAAGCGATCCAGCGGCACGAGAAGATCGAAGGGATCGGCGGACGCCTGATGTCTTTTGCCGGTCTGCGCTACTACCAGCTGACTGTTGATCCGGAACGCGCCAAGTTCCTGTCTGACATCCAAGAAAAGATCACCACCTTCACCACGCCTTTGGTTTTTTTCACGCTGGAACTGAACCGCCTGGATGATGATTTTCTGGATGGTCTGTTTGCGTCCGACCCGGAATTGGCCCGCTACAAGCCAGCGTTTGACCGTATCCGCGCAATGAAACCCTACCAACTGTCCGACGAGATGGAAAAGTTCCTGCACGATTTGGGCGTTGTGGGCGATGCATGGGAACGTCTGTTTGACGAAACCATCGCCGGGCTGACATTTACGTTGGATGACGAAGAGCTGAACATCGAAGGCATTCTGAACCTTCTGACAGAACAAGACCGCGCCACGCGCGAGGCTGCATCGCGCGAATTGGCCCGTGTGTTCGGCGAAAACATCAAAATTTTCGCCCGCGTCCACAACACCCAGGCCAAGGAAAAAGAGGTTATGGACCGGTGGCGCAATATGCCAACGGCGCAAACCGGTCGTCATTTGTCCAATGACGTGGAACCCGAAGTGGTTGAGGCGCTGCGCAATGCGGTTGTTGCGGCTTATCCCAAGCTGAGCCATCGGTACTATGAGCTGAAGCGCAAATGGCTGGGTTTGGACCGCATGCAAGTTTGGGACCGCAACGCGCCTTTGCCCATGGAAACCGACCGCATCGTTGACTGGGACGAAGCCCAGAAAGTGGTGATGGAAGCATATGCCGATTTCGACCCACGCATGTCTGAGATTGCAGAGCCGTTTTTCACCAAAGGCTGGATCGACGCAGGCGTTAAGCCGGGCAAGGCACCCGGCGCTTTTGCGCATCCAACCGTCACCGATGTGCACCCCTATGTCATGCTGAACTACATGGGTAAGCCACGTGATGTCATGACCTTGGCGCATGAGCTGGGCCATGGTGTGCATCAGGTATTGGCCGCAGATCAGGGCGAAATGCTGGCTTCAACCCCGCTGACATTGGCCGAAACCGCCAGCGTGTTTGGCGAGATGCTGACGTTCCGCAAGATGCTGGACGGTGCCAAAGATCAGGCAGAACGCAAAGTGATGTTGGCCGGCAAGGTCGAAGACATGATCAACACGGTTGTGCGCCAGATCGCATTTTATGATTTTGAGTGCAAATTACACGAAGCGCGTCGCAGCGGAGAGCTGACCCCGGATGACATCAACGCGTTGTGGATGAGTGTTCAGGCCGAAAGCCTGGGGCCGGCGTTTGACTTCATGGACGGGTACGAAACCTTCTGGGCCTATATCCCGCATTTCGTGCACTCGCCCTTCTACGTCTATGCCTATGCCTTTGGCGACGGGTTGGTGAACGCGCTTTATGCGGTCTATCAGGAAAACCCTGATGGCTTCCAAGAGAAGTATTTCGACATGTTGAAAGCCGGCGGGTCCAAGCACCACAAGGCACTTCTGGCCCCCTTTGGGCTGGACGCGACGGACCCCACCTTCTGGGACAAGGGTCTTTCGATGATTTCCGGCTTCATCGACGAACTGGAAGCGATGGAGGATTAATCCTCCATCGTCTTGCGATCAGGCGCGCAGGGTTTGCAGGGCTTCTTGCAGATCCAGCGCGCCGTCATACAGCGCCCGACCAGAGATTGCGCCGTTCAACCCAGCGCCGCAATCGCGCAAGGCGACCAAGTCTTCCAGCGATGACACACCGCCAGAAGCAATCACCGGGATCGACACAGCACGTGCCAATGCGGCGGTGGCCTCGACATTCGGGCCCTGCATCGCGCCGTCGCGCATAATGTCGGTATAGATAATCGCTGCCACACCTGCGTCTTCAAAAGATTTTGCAAGGTCCGTTGCATCTACATCCGTCACCTCGGCCCAGCCTTTGGTCGCCACGCGACCGCCCTTGGCATCAATCCCTACGGCAACTTGACCAGGGAAGGCCTTCGCAGCTTCGCGCACCAGATCCGGGTCTTCCACGGCAACCGTCCCCAGAATGACACGCGCCAGCCCCTTGGACAGCCAAGCCTCGATCGTGGCCATATCACGAATACCACCACCCAGCTGCGCAGGCACTTTGACATCCGCCAAAATCGCCTCCACCGCCGCGGCATTCACCGGCTCACCCGCGAAAGCGCCGTTCAGATCGACAAGGTGCAACCATTCACACCCTGCTTCCGCAAATGCACGCGCCTGTGCGGCCGGATCATCGTTGAAAACGGTGGCCTTATCCATCTCGCCGCGCAGCAAGCGCACGGCCTGTCCGTCTTTCAGGTCAATGGCGGGATAAAGGATCATGGCGGTGTCTCCGGGCAGATAGTTTTGCGGCCAAGTGCCATGACACGGCGTCGGATGCAACGCGTCCGTTGCCAGTTCATCCGGCAAGGACACCGCAGCGCGATGCGTTTATGGCGCCCAGCTTAGGAAATTGGCGATCATTCGCAGACCAGCCTCACTGGATTTCTCTGGGTGAAACTGAAACCCAATCATGTTGTCGCGCGCGACAATTGCTGTGACATCACCACCGTAATTCACATGGGCCACGCGCTGATCCAAATTGGACATGCGCATCTGGTAGGAATGGACAAAATACGCGTGATCACCGGTCGACACGCCAGCCAAAACCGGATGCGGGCTGTCGATCACCAGATCGTTCCACCCCATATGCGGTACTTTCAACGCTTTGTCCGCCGGGCGAATGCGTTCAACCTCGCCGTCAATCCAGCCGATACCCGGCATCTCTTCGTATTCATGGCCGACCCGCGCCATCAACTGCATGCCAACGCAAATCCCCAAGAACGGACGGCCCTTTTGTTCGACCGCCTCGATCAGGGCATCGTAAATGCCGCCTGCCCCTCGCAGCGCACGCGCGCATGCCGGAAACGCGCCATCACCCGGCAGCACCAGCCGATCCGCCTGCGCCACCACATCGGCATCAGATGTCACCACAACGCGGCCACCGTCTGTTTGCGCGGCCATTTTCTGAAACGCTTTTTCGGCGGAATGCAGGTTCCCGGATTCGTAGTCGATGATCACTGTCAGCATAAGAAGGCCCCTGGTCGTTCCCCTGCGAGTTGGCGCGATTTGCGCCGGGCGTCAAGGGGCCGGATCAGTACCAATCTGGCTCAACAGCGCCAAAACACCATCATCCGGCGGTGAAGACTGCCCAAACCGGCCTGCAAGAACCAACATTGCAAACCCATGCACCAAGGACCAAACCTGCGTTTCCAGCACGGTTGCATCCGTTCCAGCCGGAACCAGCGGGGCAACTGTATCGCGCAGAACCTGATAGGATTTCGATGATTGGGTATCCTGATCCTGACGAAGAACAGAATTTTTGCGGAAACTGAACATCAGATCGTATAGCGCGGGCTCAGACCGCGCAAAGGCAAGATAGCCCCGACAGATACCAAACAATCGTCCACGCGGCGTTTGGCATCCCTGATCGGCATGCGAAATCATGCTGATGCGAAAGCGCTCAAACCCCTCGTCGGCGATGGCGATTCGCAATCCTTCGACCCCGTCAAAATGATGCGCAGGGGCCGCATGGGACACACCGGCCTTGGCCGCGCATTTGCGCAGTGTCAGGCTTTCCAGCCCATCCTCACGCAGAATCGCGATCCCTGCGTCGATCAACGCCGCCCGCAAGTTACCATGGTGATGCGGTTTTTTCTGATCATTCCCAGTCATGACAATGTGTTTAGAACGCCAAATTGACACCGTCAAGATACTGCTTGACAGCGTCAAGTTTTCCGGTGATTTTGACGCCGTCAACTTCATTGCCTACAAACTGGAATTCCCCATGCCAACGCTGATGAAAACTCGCACCGCGCTTTTCTGGTTCCTTTGCCTTTCCGTTGCCTTGGTGTCTTGGCGCTTTATTCCGTTGGGTGTCGCTGCTTCGATGGATTTCATGCTCTACCACATGCAGGATCGTCCCATCGCCCTGTTCGCCCATATCGGGCTGGCACCGGTGGCGCTGTTTGTCATGCCCTTCCAATTTAGCACGCGCCTACGCGCCAAGCGCCCTGGACTGCATCGCTGGATGGGGCGTATCTATGGCATTTCGATCGTCCTAGCCGCCGTTGCCGGGCTGTCACTTGCCATGACGACCGAGGCCGGATCGATTGCGGCGGTTGGATTTGGCCTGTTGGCAATTGTGTGGCTGGCGACAACAGTTTGGGCCGTTTGGCTGGCGATGACCAAGCGAATCGCACTGCACAAACGTTGGATGATCCGATCTGGCGCGTTGACCTTTGCGGCCGTCACCCTGCGCCTGTACCTGCCAATTCTGGCGATGACCTTTGGTTTTGAAACAGGGTATTCGATAGTTGCGTGGCTGTGCTGGGTGCCCAATCTGCTGATCGCCGAACTGTGGCTGCTGCCGCGCTATGCGCCGCTGCGCACAAAGGCGGCTTGATCGGTCGCCATTCCCGAGAAAATGGAAAACGGTGCAAACAGGCCACTGCGCCAAGCAAAACCCACCCACCCTTTCGGGCAGGTGCGTTGGTCTTTCCCGGTCAAAGCCTAGCTTATAGCGCGCCCTTGGTAGACGGAATGGCATCCGCTTTGCGTGGATCCACTTCCAGCGCATCGCGCAACGCACGCGCCACGGCTTTAAACGCCGCCTCTGTAATGTGGTGACTGTTGATCCCGTGTAGCGCATCGACGTGCAGCGTGATTCCGCCATGCGTCGACAAGGCCTGAAAAAACTCACGCACCAATTCACTGTCAAACGTGCCAATCTTGGGCGATGGCAAGTCGACGTTCCAAACCAGAAACGGACGCGCAGAAAGATCCAGCGCGGCACGCACCAACGCATCATCCATCGGCAACAGACATGCGCCATAACGCCGGATGCCGCGCTTGTCGCCCATTGCCTGCACCAGCGCTTGTCCCAGCGCGATCCCGGTATCTTCAACCGTGTGGTGGTCATCAATATGATAGTCACCTTTTGCACGGATGGTCATGTCGATCAGCGAGTGGCGCGCTAACTGATCCAGCATATGGTCAAAAAAACCTACGCCGGTTTGGTTGTCGAATTGCCCGGTGCCATCCAGGTTCACCGTTACGGTGATCTCGGTTTCGGCGGTGCTGCGGGAGATCGTGGTCTGTCGCATATCGTCTGCCTGTTTTGCTGTCTTGCGCCTTATAGGCACAGAAATGGGCAGGGCCAAGGCAGGCGAAGGCGCATTTTGGCAAGCCGGGTAAGACCGTTACACTGTCGCTGAATCGCGTCATCCCGTTTTTCGGGCCCGAAGAGAGAGCTGCCGTGTACCGCAAGACACCGTTTACCCCGCCAACCCTTTGCCAGTATTTGGCTGGCCTGTTACTGGCGATTGTCCTTGTGATTGAGCCAAGTGGCCAAACAGCCCAGGCGCAAAGCATTCCCCAACATTCCACCACCGTCGGCGAATTGCGGGTGACAGTGACCGGGGATCAGGCTGCGCTTGCGCCGCACGGGGAAGGCTATCGTGCCACTGTTAACGGGCTAAGCGCCGACATCCTGCCCGGACAGTTGCAACAAGGCGCTGTGACCTTTGATACAATCGGCGCACGTGAGATCACGATTGAAGGGTTGCACGGCGCATTTCGCATTCTGGCCGACGGTCGCCTTTTGCTGGAACTCTCAGCGTTTGAGGTTTTGGAGCGGCGCAGCGAAACGGGCGATATGCTGGCCCTGGGCCAAATGGCCGACCGGCTTTTTGCAGGAAACGGGATTGCGGCCAATCCGGCCCGCGCAACACGCCTGTTGCGCCAAGCGGCGGAGGCTGGACAAACCGCGGCGCAATCTTCGCTGGCGCATCGCCTGTATGCAGGTGACGGGATGGAAAAAGATCACGCGCAGGCCCGCATTTGGGCCGAACGCGCTGCCAGCCCCGATCAAGGGGGCGGCCATCCCGGCGCGGCTGGGTTGTTGGGCTATATGCTGCTGCGGGGTTTGGGCGGCCCGGCGGATACAACGCGCGGCCTTACCATGCTGCAAACCGCCATTGATGCACAGGACACCAATGCCATGCTTCGGTTGGGCTATGCATTTGCCACCGGGGAAGGTGTTGAGCAGGACCTGAACGAAGCTGTGCGCTATACACTTATGGCGGCGGAGGCAGGCGATGCCGCAGGGCAACGAAACCTGGTAATTCTGGGGATCGACAGCGGTTTCACAGCCCTGTCGCGGACAAAGGTGCAGGAACATCTGGACATATTGATCGCCGCCAACCATCCCGATGCCCCTGCCTTGCGCGCCATGTTCGATGCCTCAGAACCAGCACCGGTAGTTTCACAATCTGACACCCCCGCAGAAGCAACACCCGACATTCCCAAACCGCCGCCCCTGCCCCAACGGGACACCCCGCGCTATTGGTACGCCGAGGACGACACACCCAGCGGGCCAATAACACGCGGCGAATTCCTTCGCCTGCGCGATAGCGGCGTCATCGCGCCAGACACGTTGGTATGGGAAGAAGGTCTGGCGGATTGGGTGGCGGCCGAAGAGTTGGCGGTGTTCACCGAATAGGCCTCAAACCGGCGGAAATGGCCGCGCACGAAACGCGGGAAAATCAGCATAACGTTCGCGCCGTTCATTCAAAGGCATGGATGGCTCTTCACCCGAGCGCAACAGCGCCCCGCGCGGCGCGATGTAACTGTCGATCCGCTGCAATGGCGTTGGACGCCACACGATGTTGAACGCACATAGCTTTGGGAAGAACCCCAGCTCTGAATATTCCAGATGATCATGCAACCACCAAGCAAGATCGCGCCAATCACGCCCCCGATCGTATTGATCGGCAAACCACGGAATCACAATCGACGCCCCCGCCACGGCACGCTCCGGTAAATCCCAGATATGGCATTCCAGCGGGCTGTCGTTTCTGGCGCAATTCAGCCCATGGTCATTGCCGAACCCGTTCAGCGCGACAGAGCGATAGCCTGAGCGCACAAAGATGCGCCCGAACGTTTCTTCTAGCGGGTCCAATAACTTTGTACACAGTTGGCGCCCCCGTTCGATGGCCAAATCCGGTTTGTCGGGAATGTTCGACAATCCGTACAGGTTGCCGATTTCTGTGCCCAAGAACTCGCGCATCCAGAAGTGCCGCGACAGACGTACGCGGCCCAGCGCTTCTAGTCCTCGCATGCTGGTTGGGCGGCGCACCTGATCAGTATCCGGCCCAGCGAAAGGCGTTGTCGCCCTCTCGCAGCGGCGAGAACGGATTATGGGCAATTTCCCATATATGCCCATCCGGGTCCGCGAAATACCCGTGATACCCGCCCCAAAACGCCTGAACCGGCGCTTTCAGGATGCGTGCCCCTGCCGCCTCGGCCCGCGCCATCAGGGCGTCAACATCTTCGGGACCAGGAAGGTTATGCCCCAGCGAGGCAGCACCCCGCCCCATTGCCTCAACCGGCACCCCGATATCATCGGCCAACGCTTGAATCGGGAAAAGGCCCAGCGTCTGCCCCAGCAGATCAAACGCAACCACGCCATCTGGGCTGTCTTCCTGCGTCCAACCCAAGGCATTGTAAAACGCCGTAGATGCCGCGATATCCTGAACCCCAAGTGTGATCAAACTGATCCGTTTTTCCATACTTCACCTTTAAATGTAGTGTTCCGAATACCTTGACGGCACGCGCCGCTATGACGATCCGATGCGTGTCCACCCGGACTGCCAGCGCCAATCCGGCAGCGAAATGATCATCTGATTGCCCCCACCATCACCGGTTTGATCATGACTTCGGTCAATCGGCTTGCTCAGCAGCCAAGCACGCAGCAATGCCCCAACCGCCCCATGCGAAACGATCAGAATATCGCCCTCTGCCGGGGCCGCGCGCACCACGGACTGTACCGCAAACACGATCCGGGTCTGTGCCTGTGTCGCCGCTTCCCAACCTGAAACCTGCACGTCCGGGCGGGCAAAAAACGCATCGGCCTGCGCCTCAAACGCGGCTTTGGGCATATAGCCCGTGGACGACCGGTCAATTTCCCCCAGAGTGGGTTCTTCGCCCGGAACCACCCCCAGAACCGCGCCATAAATCGCCGCAGCATCCAGCGCTTTGCGTTCACACGAACTGATGATCGTTCCCACATCGCCAAGCTGGCTTGCGTGCAACTGATGCCGCATGCGGCCGGTTTCAGACAATGGCCAATCGGTAACGGGCACATCAGGGTCAATCACCACGTCTGCATGGGTGACAAATATCAGTTGCCTCATGACAAAACTTCCGCAACCGTCGCTTCGATCAAAGCGAGGCAAGTCGCATCAGAGAACCGGTGATCCGCCCCCTTGACCAATGTCATGCGCACATCGTCACCTTCGATATGGTCAAACAGCTGCAACAGGGTTTGGCGGCTGACTGCCGTGTCCTCTGTCCCTTGCAGCAACCGGACCCGGAACGGCATTGCCATCGGATCACGCAGGACAAGGTTTTGGCGGCCATCTTCGATCAGCCGGCGTGTCACAAGATACGGATTATCATATTCGGATGGCAGCTCTATAGCGCCCTCTTCCATCACTTTGCGCCGTTGTTCATCATCAAACCCGGCCCAGAATCCATCTTCGGTAAAATCCGGTGCGGCGGCGATGCCGACAAACCCAGCCACACGGGCCAAACGGCGAATAATCAGACATGAAATCCAGCCCCCCATTGAAGACCCAACCAGAATAACCGGGCCGTCTGCGACCGCCTCGATCACATCCAGCGCATCTTGGGCCCAATCACCGATACATCCTTGTTCGATTTCCCCGCCCGAAGCCCCATGGCAGGAATAATCCAACCGCAAGAACGCTTGACCGCGGGCCTTGGCCCAAGCTTCAAGATGAACCGCTTTTGTGCCTTCCATGTCAGACCGATAGCCAGACAAAAACACCACCGTCGGCCCCGCGCCGGGGCTATACACATAGGCCAGTTTCCGGCCATTTGGACTATCAAGAAATTGTACGTCGCTCACTACGGCCTCCCCCTAGTTTGCGCTCAGCATAGCGTCCATGCGTCGCGTGCCAAGCAAGGGTTTGGGAAATCAACGAAGGCTGGCTTCAGCCGGGCACCACCGGCTTCAATCTTAGCGCCAACACACCTGCAACAAGGCTGATCAGGGCAAATACCGCCAGCGCAGCAGAGGGCCCGACAAACAACATGACGCCCCCAACAACGCCCAATATCACAGCCACGCCGCCTACCGTTGTATTGGCCTGCGCTGCATAGCTTGCCCCTGCCCCTTTGGGTGTGACATCCGCCAGATGCCCGATCCAGCCGCGATGCACGCCCTGCTCGGCCAGCATCAACACAAAGAAGATGAGTGAAATTCCGATCGCACTGCCCCAGCCGGACCAACCGGCCATGGCCGCAACAGCCAATGCCACAGCCCCGACAAAGGCAGATATCGCCAGCCCCAAATACGCAGGCCGGCCTTGCACACGCCCCCAAACATAGGGGCTGACCAAAGCTGCCGCTGCCGCAGCAAAGACCAATCCGCCAAGCATGTGGATCCCACCGCTGACCCCAACAACCAAAACCACATAGGGCGGTGCCAGCGAAAGTGCCGCCAACAATCCGCGCACCAACGCAAACCTGCCGATGTGCGTGTTGTGTTGTACTGGTGTATGGTCTGCCTCTTGTTCTTGGGTCAGGATCGAGGGCGGTTCTTTCATGCCACGAAACAGTGCCCCCGCCGCCAACCACAACAGACCGGCCAGCACGGCGACAAACGCCAATACCCCAACCCCGTGCCAGTCAGGCAGAATCAGAAAGACCGCAAAAATCATCAACAGCAGCGCGCCGGCCGATCCGGCAATACCTGTAACAACACTGGCACGCGTACCGGGAATGGTTTTGTCCAAAACCTCTCGGAAGCTGACAGACGCCAGCGCCGAGGACACCGCCATAACCCCAACGGCCAACAATATGGTCAGCCCGGCCGCGCCCCCCGTCATGGTAAGCGCAGCAAAGGCGATCACAAAAGCCGCGCCCGCCTGTGCTATGGCGCCAATAACCCAAGCCCGCTTGCGATAGGTCAAGCCTCGTATCCACCGCGCCACCATTTTTTGTGGCAGCAATGTCCCAGCCTCGCGCAGTGGTGCCAGCGCGGCAACGATCCAAACTGGCCCCCCCAGCGCAAGAACCAGCCAACTCAACACAAGTTTCGGATCAGTTAATCCCGCAGAAATCTTGGACAGGCCAAGGCAGGACATCAGCCGCAATCCGTTGCGCGCTTCCCGTTCGGCGCCGTCGACTTCGGCTTCTGGCAAGGTCTCATTGAATTCAGCAATCGGGTCAGTCATGCCAAACAGATTAAGCGAAACTTGCGTTCGATCAATACGCAGCTTGACACCATGCAGCGCGAACGCCAAAAGACGGCGCATTCATAACCCGCAACCGGGCGTTCTGTGGGCGCCAAACCGACGAGGAGCATGGCCAATGAGCCAGATTTCCCTTACCTTCCCTGATGGCAATTCGCGTTCTTATGACAAGGGCGTTACCCCTGCCGATGTCGCGGCATCAATCTCTAAGTCTCTCGCCAAGAAGGCCATTTCGGCCAATGTCGACGGCGCACATTGGGATATGCAGTGGCCGATTGAGGCCGACGCCAAAATTGCACTGAACACCATGCAAGACGTTGCGCCCGCACTTGAGCTGATCCGCCACGATCTGGCACATATCATGGCCCGCGCGGTGCAGGACTTGTGGCCAAACGTCAAAGTTACAATCGGACCAGTGATCAAAGATGGCTGGTACTATGACTTTGACCGCGAAGAGCCCTTTACCCCCGAAGATCTGGGCGCCATCGAGAAAAAGATGCGCGAGATCATCAATTCCCGCGACCCGGTGCGTACCGAGGTTTGGGAACGTGCCCGGGCGATCCAGCACTACACCGACACCGGCGAGAACTATAAAGTCGAACTGGTCAACGCCATTCCTGACGATGGTCAGCCCATCCGCATGTACTGGCATGGCGACTGGCAAGATCTGTGCCGTGGCCCGCATTTGCAACACACCGGCCAAGTGCCTGCTGACGCGTTCAAACTGATGAACGTGGCTGGGGCCTATTGGCGTGGCGACAGCAACAACGCAATGTTGCAGCGCATCTATGGCGTGGCTTTCCAGAACAAGAACGATCTGAAGGCCCATCTGAACATGCTGGAAGAGGCCGCCAAACGCGACCACCGCAAGCTGGGCCGCGAGATGGATCTGTTCCACATGCAGGAAGAGGCCCCAGGCCAAGTGTTCTGGCACCCCAACGGTTGGACTGTTTACACCGAGCTGCAGGACTATATGCGCCGCCAGCAGCGCAAAGGCGGCTATGTCGAGGTGAACACACCCCAAGTCGTTGACCGCAAGCTGTGGGAACGCTCGGGCCACTGGGAGAAATATCAGGAAAACATGTTCATCGTCGAAGTGGACGAAGAGCACGCCCGCGAAAAGGCCGTGAATGCGCTGAAGCCCATGAACTGCCCCTGCCACGTGGAAATCTTTAAGCAGGGCCTGAAGTCGTATCGCGACCTGCCTTTGCGCATGGCCGAGTTCGGCTCCTGCAACCGGTATGAACCTTCGGGCGCGCTGCATGGCATTATGCGCGTGCGTGGGTTCACTCAGGATGACGCGCATATCTTCTGCACCGAAGCTCAGATCGAAAGCGAAACCGCCGAATTCATCGATTTCCTAAGCCGCATCTACAAGGATTTGGGATTCGAGAAGTTCAAGGTGAAGTTCTCGGACCGTCCAGAGCTGCGTGCCGGATCGGATGAGGTATGGGACAAGGCCGAAGCCGCGCTTCTGTCTGCAACCCGCGCTGCAGGGTTTGAGCCCGAGATGAACCCCGGCGAAGGTGCATTCTACGGACCCAAGCTGGAATTCGTGCTGACCGATGCGATTGGCCGTGACTGGCAGTGCGGCACCCATCAGGTGGATTTTGTTTTGCCCGAACGTTTGGACGCCAATTACATTGGCCCCGACGGCAACAAACACCGCCCTGTGATGCTGCACCGTGCGACCTTGGGTTCGTTCGAGCGTTTCATCGGTATTCTGATCGAAGAACACGCAGGCAAGCTGCCGTTCTGGCTGGCCCCGCGCCAAGTGGTTGTCGCCTCGATCACGCAAGAAGCCGATGACTACGTGGCCGAAGTTGTGCAGCAGCTGCGCAGCGCCGGTGTGCGGGCCGAGGCCGATGTGCGCAACGAAAAGATCAACTACAAGGTTCGCGAACACTCTGTTGGCAAGGTTCCGGTGATCTTGGCTGTTGGCCACCGTGAGGTGGACGAACGCACTGTCACCCTGCGTCGCCTGGGTGAAAAGCAGACCAAAGTTGCCCCGCTGGCCGACGTTCTGGCCGATCTGTCGCGTGAGTCCACACCGCCGGACATGCAGACCAGCTAAACCAGCTCTCTGTCTGCGCGTTCTGATATCGAAGGATTTTCCTTGTGTCGGAACGCGCAGGCAAACACGCGCCCTGACTGAGCCTGCGCAGACTTCACTGTCTGACAAATCAGCTGCTCCCCCCAAATACCTGCTCAATGTGATTGTAACATTTCTCACGCGCTACAAGCGGAGGCCTCACCCTGCGTCTCTCTTCACGCGGGTATGTTACAAATCAGATCGTTTTCACGGCCCTGCCCAATCGCATTGTTTCAACGGCTTCCCACAAACCCCTGAATTACTAGGGTTTCTGCGCACGCGAAATCTCACACCGTTCTGACACAGCCTAACAGGGGCGTGATGCACAGCCGTGTGAGTGGCTTAAACGACGGGATATCACGACACTGATCCTATCGCAGCCAACGCTGCTGTGACCTGACACGCAATTCACTTAAGGAAACGTTCGAATGTCGAAATCCCTCAAAACCGCCGCCGTCGTTGGCGCAGTCGCCGCATCTTTCCTGGCCCACACTGGCCCGGCGACCGCACAAGCCAAAGAAAAATGCTACGGCGTTTCGCTGGCAGGCAAGAACGACTGCGCAGCCGGCCCCGGCACCACCTGCGCCGGTTCATCCAAAGTTGACTATCAGGGCAACGCCTGGACCCTGGTCGACGCTGGCACATGCGCCAGCATCGAGCTGCCTGCAATGGCTGACGGCAAAGCACGCATGGGTTCTCTGGAAGCTCTGGAGCGTGACCTGCCAATGGGCTGATCTAACGATCCCAAACCAACAAGGCACAGGGGTTTAACACCCTTGCGCCTTCCCTCGGGTGGGGGTCTTCCCCACCCACACCACCGCTGACCGGAGCACCTCATGTTCAAATCCCTGCCCCATGCCCCCGGTGTTGGCTACAAGCCACAGCATTTTACTCAGATCATGGAAGATGCCGCACCGGTGCGCTGGCTGGAAATCCATGCAGAAAATTACATGGGCGACGGCGGGCGCCCCCTGGCGCAGCTGCGCGCCCTCTCTGAAAAATTTGCCATTTCCGTGCACGGTGTTGGCCTGTCTATTGGCAGCGAAGCGCCGCTAGACAGCGCACATCTGGCCCGGCTGAAACACCTGCTCGACTGGCTGCAGCCTGCCAGCTTCTCGGAACATTTGGCGTGGTCCACTCATGGGGCCGAATTTTTAAACGATTTGCTGCCACTGCCGTATACCAATGGAACGCTGAACCGCATCTGCGAACATATTGATCAGGTGCAATCCACCCTTGGCCGTCAAATGCTGCTGGAAAACCCATCCAGCTACCTTGCCTTTGATGAAAGCACGTGGTCCGAACCCGAATTTCTGGCCGAAATCGCGCAGCGTACCGGCTGCGGAATGCTGCTGGACGTAAACAATGTGTTTGTATCGGCCACCAACCTTGGTTTTTCACCCCAGGATTACCTGACCGCTTACCCGACGGACCTGGTGGGCGAAATCCACCTTGGCGGGCATGACGAAGACAGTGATGACCATGGCGCGCCGCTGCTGATCGACAGTCACGGACGCGAAGTGGCCGATCCGGTCTGGGCACTGCTGGACTTGGCTTTGGAACAAACAGGCGCGCGCCCACTGTTGATCGAATGGGATACCGATGTCCCTGACTGGCCGGTTTTGCGCGACGAAGCGCAGCGCGCGGCCAATGCCTTGGTCCGGCATGCAAATGCCCAAGTGCACTCCAAACCCGCAATGGTGTCGGCATGATCGGGCAAACCGCCTTTCGTGCTGCCCTGTTGGCGCCGGATTTGCCCGTGCCCCAAGGGTTAAGCGACGGGGCGGGCCGCCCGGCCGGGCAACGCTATGACGTCTATCGCAACAATGTTGCTGTTTCGCTGCGCGAAGCACTGCGCACCGGGTTTCCCGCATTGCTAAACCTGTTGGGACAAGAGAATTTTGACAATGTCGCGCGGGAATTCCTGCGTCAATGTCCGCCCAGTTCACCCTTGATGATGCACTACGGCGCAGAGTTTCCAGAGTTTTTGGCCGGAGTTGAACAACTGGCCAGCCTGCCCTACCTGCCCGACGTCGCCCGCATCGAACTGGCGGTCCGCCACAGCTATCATGCGGCCGATGCTGACCCGATTGATCCTGCTGCGCTGGCGGCATTGGATGAGCCTGCGCTGATGGCCACCCGCCTGCGGTTGGCCCCAAGTGTGCAGGTCTTGGCATCACCTTGGCCTGTCTTGTCGATCTGGCAGTTTGCAACCACACCTGATGCGCCCAAACCCCAGGCTCAAGCCGAAGAGCTAGCGATCCTGCGTGCAGAATATGATCCGGTGCCTGTGGCCCTGCCGCCGTATGGCGCGGCCTTCCTGCAGGCATTGATGAGCGGGCAACCGTTTGGCACAGCACTGCAAAACGCGCCCGAAGACTTCGACCTGCCTGCCGTATTGCACGCCTTACTGGCGCATAACGCTATCACCGCACTTGAATGAAAGGGGCTGCCATGTCTCGTCTGACCATGATCTACACTGCGATTGCCTCCCAATTGGCCCGCGCAGACGCCCTGCTACCGCTACTGGCCCGTCTGCTGTTTGCAGGCACATTGGTGGGTTACTACTGGGCCTCGGGGCTGACAAAACTGGGTGACGGGCCGCTTGGCTTCTTGTTCCCCTCAACCGGGGCATACGCCCAGATTTTCCCGCGCCAGATGGAAGCCGTGACTTATGACGTTTCGCAACTCAGCGTCTTTCACTGGCTGGTGGTTGTGGGCGGCACATGGGCAGAATTCATCCTTCCAGCGTTGATTGTGCTGGGCCTGCTGACGCGCCTGTCCGCTTTGGGCATGATTGGGTTTATCGCACTCCAAAGCCTGACAGACCTTTATGGCCACGGCGCGATTGCACATGAAGGCACACTTGGCGCGTGGTTTGACAGTGCCCCCGATGCGTTGATCTTGGACCAACGGGCGTTCTGGGTGTTTCCGCTGATCCTTCTGGTGATCAAAGGCGCAGGCGCTTTGTCACTGGACAGGTTGTTGGCGCCGCGTGGTGTACTGGCCCCAAACCCAGCTTGAGCGCTTCACGTTTCGCCAAACTGGACAGAACAGCGCCGGTCAGAAATGGGCCTTAGGCTCATCAGGTTGACCGGCGGCCAACGCCAGGACACCACCCAAACCGGCAAAGGCGATGGGAAACATCGTAAAGACGTTAAAACCAAAGGCCAGGTACATCCCGCCTGCAGAAAGCAGCAGCAGAATTCCTCCCCACAAGGCACGCGCCTTGGCCATGGCTCCACCTGCAATCGCCAACAACGGCGCAAGGATCGACACCGCGCGCACCAATTCCGGGCGATCGAACATGCCAAACAGCTCTTGCACCTCATCGTGGCGCTGGACCAGCTCGGTATAACCGTAGCCAAAGAAGCCGACGATCATCGCAAGGATCCCGGCAATAACCCCAAGGGTCAAAGCAGCGTTGCGCATCAGACGGCCACCGCATCTTGGGTGGCTTTTGTCCAACCCAGATGCATCTGTTCGTCGACGACAATCAACGGACGCTTCATCAAGGTCGGATGGTCTGCCAGCAATTCCAGTGGATCACGGGCGCGTTCAGCATCGTCCAGCTGACGCCATGTGGTGGACCGCGAGTTCAACAATGCCGCACCGAACTGTGCATGTGCACGGGCCAATACATCGGCCGGAACACCATCGGCGCGGACATCAACAAAGGTAACGCCATCCAAGGCTTTCAGCGCCTTACGGCACGTATCGCAATTTTTTAATCCATACAGAGTCATGCCCGCTCCTTTAGCAGTGCTAAAGAAATATGTGGGACAGGTGGGAATTGCGACCAGTAAATATTGATTTTTTACAGAATCGCGTAAGATGGAGTCACGTCACTTCGATGATTATTCGCGGTTTCGGTCGCCCAACAGAAACGACCGACAGACCCGCAGGATAAGAGGCGAACCTGACCAAGTGTCCCTGTTTGAAACAGGGCTAAAGACTATGACAGAAGGAGACACGGGACATGCCAACAGGCACCGTGAAGTGGTTCAACACGACAAAAGGCTACGGCTTCATTGCGCCGGACGACGGTGGCAAGGATGTATTTGTGCATATTTCGGCCGTGGAACGGTCAGGTATGACCGGATTGGCCGATAACCAAAAGGTAGGCTACGATCTGCAAGAAGGACGAGATGGCCGTATGATGGCCTCTGATCTGACGGCATTATAAACAGTCCGGTCTTCACTGCGATTGCAGTTTGACCGCTTCGATCCGGGCAAGGCGGATCAAGTCTTTGACGTAGGGTTTATCTACGTCATCTGTGCGCGTTGCGGCATACAACGCGCGCGTAATACCCTTTTTCGTCAAGGGCCTGGTGACATAGTCTGAGTTGTATTTCACTTCGCGCACAACCCAATCAGGCAAAACCGCAACCCCCCGGTTAGATGCGACCAAAAGCAGGATCATCGCCGTCAGTTCAACCTGACGCACGGCGGCGGGTTCCACCTTGGCCGGGATCAACAGTTGGCTGAACACGTCCAACCGCGCCCGATCCACTGGATAAGTGATCAGTGTCTCGCCTCGAAAATCCTCAGGGTCCACAAAGGCCTTCTTGGCCAGCGGATGGGCTGCCGCGGCCACAAAAACCGGTCGATAGTCAAACAACTCGGTAAAGGTGACACCCGGTATTTCCTCTGGATCAGAGGACACAACCAAATCCACATCTTCGCGCTGCAGGGCTGGCAAGGCCTCAAACGCCAAGCCGGGCCGAATATCCACATCCACATCCGGCCAAGATTTTCTGAACCCCTCCAACACCGGAAACAGCCATTCAAAGCAGGCATGGCATTCGATGGCGATATGCATTCGCCCGCCAGTTCCGTCCCGCAGACCGGCAAATTCCGCCTGCAAGGCCTCGACCTGTGGCAATATCTGTTCAGCCAATCGCAAAAACCGCATCCCCGCGGGTGACAGGCGCATCGGTTTGGAACGGCGCACAAACAGTTCCACCCCCGCCTGATCCTCAATTCCCTTAATTTGATGGCTCAGCGCAGATTGCGTGATGTTCATATGCTCAGCCGCGCGTGCCAAACTACCCCATTCATGAATCGCCTTGATCGTGCGAAGATGGCGGAATTCGATGTGCATATCCAAGTAGCCCTCATGTTGGACTTGAGATTTATGAGTTTGTCTCACAATCACCAATATGCGACAAGTGCCGAACACAAGAGATAAGAGACTGATATGACCGCTCCTGCCATTTCCTTTGAGTTCTTCCCGCCGCAGAATTTTGAAGCGACCTTTCGGCTGTGGGACACAGTCAATGTTCTTGCCCCTCTGGACCCACGGTTCGTGTCCGTCACTTATGGTGCCGGTGGCACCACGCGCGACCTGACCCGCGACGTCGTGGCGACCATCCACAAACATTCAGGCCTGCGAACCGCTGCGCATCTGACCTGCGTAAACGCGACCAAAGAAGAAACGCTGAAAGTGGCCAATGATTTCGCCGCCGCCGGTGTGACAGATATCGTCGCGTTGCGAGGCGATCCGCCCAAGGGCGAAACGGGCTTCACAGCCTATCCCGATGGATTTGCCAATTCGGTTGAATTGATTGAAGGCCTGAAAGAGGCCGGTGATTTCACCATTCGCGTTGGGGCCTACCCAGACAAACACCCTGAAGCATCCGACCTGCAGGCCGATGTGGAGTGGCTGAAGCGCAAGCTGGATGCTGGTGCCGACGAAGCCCTGACGCAATTCTTCTTTGAGGCCGATACATTCTTCCGCTTCCGCGACGCCTGTGCAAAAGCTGGCATCGACAAGCCGATCGTTCCGGGCATCCTGCCGATCGAAAATTGGAAAGGTGTGCGCCGCTTTGCTGATCGGTGCGGGGCATACATCCCCAATTGGGTTATCGAAGCTTTTGAAACCGCAGAGCGCGACGGTCGCCAGGATTTGCTGGCCACGGCCATCTGCACGGAACTGTGTTCAGAGCTGTTGGAAGGTGGCGTGGACACGCTGCACTTTTACACCATGAACCGCCCGGAATTAACGCGCGATGTCTGTCACGCGCTGGGTGTGTCACCGCAAGCGCGGCTGGAGCACGTGGCCTAACAATCCACTACGTTTCGAGTAATCGACAGGGGGCACAGCCCCCTGTTCGCATTTTTACGGCGAGCATTTAATTCAACCCGCCAGAATGCAAAGGCGCTGGCTTGCCCCTGCAACGGTATGAAATTGGCCCCTGCCCCTCTGCAGCGCCGGTATTCAGATCAAGAATGGCACAGACTTTGCGGTGATCCTGATCATCGCAGTCGGACCACAGGTGCACTCAAAGAATTGCCCCGCGAAAAAGCGATGTATTCAGGCAATTTTCCTCTTGCAGCGCAGCCGCTGTGGCGCTACATCCCCACACACTCAACGGAGTGCGGGCGTAGCTCAGGGGTAGAGCATAACCTTGCCAAGGTTAGGGTCGGGCGTTCGAATCGCCTCGCCCGCTCCAGTTGAAGACGTTCTGACTGCGGGCGTAGCTCAGGGGTAGAGCATAACCTTGCCAAGGTTAGGGTCGGGCGTTCGAATCGCCTCGCCCGCTCCAGAACGTAAAATGGCGCCGGTCATGGATCGGGTGATTAGCTCAGTTGGTAGAGCGCTTCGTTTACACCGAAGATGTCGGGAGTTCGAGTCTCTCATCACCCACCATGACCTGGCCGCGCCGCTTTCGGGGCTTGCCCCTTCCGCCCGAAGCAGCGATGACAGTCTCAATCAATTGACCACCTAAGAGACTGCGATGAGCCGCGACAAAACCTTTATCCTCTGCGTTGGCGCCTCTAAATCCGGCACCTCATGGATCCGGAATTATCTGGGCGAAAGCACTGGCGCGGATATGGGCCGGTTGGGCGAGATGCAGATATGGGACGCACTGACCGTGCCGGTCTTTGCCAAGTACCGCGTGCCGCAACCCTCGAAATGGCGTCGCTGGGAAGACCGCGTCGCACAGGCCTTGGGCTTTGCCGGGAAAGCGGATGTGCTGCGTTGGCGGCTGCAAAACGACCTGAACCAGTATTTTGCCTATTTTGAAAAGCTGCTCTCGCGCCCCGGCATCCATTTGACCGGCGATGTGACCCCGACCTATGCCGCCCTGCACTACAAGCACCTAGAGCAGATCAGCGAACGGTTCGAAGCCAAGGGGATCACCGTGAAGGTCGTATTTGTTATGCGCGACCCAATCGAACGCGCCTGGTCCTTGGTCAAGATGAAACACCGCAAGGGTGAAACCGAAGACAGGCCACATGCCGAGCTGTTTGTGGAACAGTTTGGACAACAACCGCTTGCCCCCCATCACGCCTATGCGCCGACTCTGGCAAAACTGACGGCGATCTTTCCACCGGAGCGGTTGTTCATCCGCGCCTATGAAGACCTGTTCACCCCTGAAACCATCACAGAGTTTTCAGAATTCGCAGGGGTGCCGGCACGGCCAGATGCCGGTGGCACACGCGTGAACGCCGCCGGTGACAACAGCGGGGTCCCCGCAGACCTGGCCGACAAGGTCTATCCGCAGTTCGCCGAGGATTATACCGCCGCGCTAAGCTACTACCCGCCAGCGCGGGCTCTCTGGCCCCACGCGCGCTAAGTATCCGCAGAGCCGCTGCCATACAGCGGCCAGCCTTCCCTATCCCGTCTGAACAAACGCGAAAGGGCCGCCCAACCGGGCGGCCCTTTGCAATTTGAGTATCCGAAGCGATTAACGCTTGGAGAACTGGAAGCTACGACGCGCCTTGCGCTTACCGAACTTCTTACGTTCCACAACGCGGCTGTCACGGGTCAGGAAGCCAGCAGCTTTCAGAGCCGCACGCAGCGAGGGATCATACAGTTGCAGGGCTTTGGAAATGCCGTGCTTGACCGCACCGGCCTGACCGGACAATCCGCCACCTTTAACGGTCGCGAATACGTCGAACTGGTCTTCAACACCGGCAACCGTGAACGGCTGACGCAGAATCATCTGCAAAACGGGACGTGCAAAATACACGGCCATTTCTTTGCCATTGACGACAACCTTGCCCGAGCCAGGCTTGATCCAGACGCGTGCAACCGCGTCCTTCCGCTTACCTGTGGCATAGGAACGACCCAGCGCATCACGCTCTGGCTCACGAGGCGCCTCTTCGGCGACGTCGATAGTTGCGACGCCAGCGACGGCGCCCAGCTCTTCTAAAGAGTTGATCTGTTCAGCCATGATTACACCCGCGTGTTTTTCTTGTTCATCGACTTGACGTCCAGCACTTCTGGCTGCTGCGCCTCGTGCGGATGGTCGGTGCCTGCATATACACGCAGGTTTGTCATTTGCTGACGCGACAGGCGATTGCCTGGCAGCATCCGCTTAACCGCCTGGATGACAACGCGCTCAGGGTGCGGGCCTTCCAGAATTTGTTCTTTGGTGCGCGACTTGATGCCGCCCGGATAACCGGTGTGCCAGTAGAAGTTTTCCTGACGCTTGTTGCCGGTCATCTGGATTTTGTCAGCATTGATAATGATGACGTTATCACCCATGTCCATGTGAGGGGTGAAAGACGGCTTGTGCTTGCCGCGCAGCCGTGTGGCGACGATCGCAGCAAGACGGCCCAGAACAACGCCTTCGGCGTCGATCAGGATCCATTTCTTGTCGATGTCTGCCGGAGTAGCAGTAAAAGTTTTCATCGGTCGGTTGCCCTGTAGATTACGAGCACCCCGCAGCCAAAGGCTCGGGGCGCGATGTGATGGACGGGTTATACTGGCGCCACTTTCACAGTCAAGCGCACAAACCCTAAATTAACCATTCAAAATCAATGGCTTGCAATTTAGGTATCAAAATACCCCACTCAAACACTGATCTGCTCGGGCGGGCTGGCCAACAATCGGCGTAAAACCTGCATCCCCGCCTCGAACCGGGCGATTGGCACCTGAGCATTCACCGCAATACGCACAGCATGGGGCGCGCGACCGTCGCGCAACGCAAATTCATCCGCAGAGCGTAGCCGCACCCCGGCCATTTCGGCCGCCTGACAAAAGGCTGCCGCGCGCCAACCGGGTGGCAAACGCAGCCACAAAAACGGCACCTCGACATTCCATGTCAGCTCAAAGGCCCCCAAGGTGTTCACCGCAACCCGAATATATTTGCCCATTTCCATTTTAAGGTCCTGAGCCAGCACCTCCGTCCGCGGATCGGTCAACAACGCCTGCGTCACCTCGGCCAAAGGCTGAGCCAACCCAAAGAAGCCGTATTCCGCGCTTCGTCGCAGCGTGTCGCCCTGCCCCCGCGGTGCAACAGCAAATCCGACCCGCAACGCCGGGGTCAACATTTTGGAAATCGAGCTGATGTGCCAAGCCGCCTGTGGCGACAATGCACGATAGGTCGGCGCATTGCTTTGCCCCAACCGATAGCAGTCATCCTCGATAATCTTCAGCCCCGCCCGCTCTGCAACCTCGACAATGCGTTGGCGTCGATCTTGCGGCGTCCAAATACCTGTCGGGTTGTGCACCTCGGGCGAAGTACACAAGACCTGCGCACCGCTGCGTCGCGCGGCCGCCTCCAATGCCTCTGGAATAATTCCCTGCTCATCCATCGGAACAGACACAACTTCGGCCCGCAACAACTCTGCCGCGCGGCGAAACCCGGCGTAACTTAGATCCTCAACCAGAATGACAGGTTTGGGTCCGGTCAATATGGCCTGTAACACCACCATCAAGGCGTTCTGGCCACCGTGTGCCAATACAATGTCATCCGCATCCAAGCCCCCCAGCGGCACATCCCGCAACCAGTGGGCCACCGCCTCTCGCACCGGGCGGTAAGCGCTGCGTGTCGGGTAGCTGAGCAGACGCAACGGATCATCCTCTCCGACGCGCGCCAAAGCCGCCCGAATGGCGGCCACCTGCCCAACATCAGCCAAACGTGGGCTAATAAGGGACAACGTATCCGGGTCTGCCAGATCCGTTTGCCGAGCCCAAATATCATCTCTTACCGGGGTCTTAGGGGGTGCAACAAACGTACCACGCCCCACCTCTGCTTCCAGCGCACCCTCGTCTGTCAAAACGGTATACGCGCGCGCCACTGTGCCGGGGGTGACACCAGCAGCCCAAGCCAAATCGCGCACCGTTGGCATCTTGTCGCCCGGTTCCAGCGCCTGATCTGCAATCGCACCGCGAACGGCAGACGCCAGGGCTTTGTACTTTGGCCCCGCTTCGATTTCTGCAAAGCGCTGCAAAATTGTATCCATTACAATGTTTCCATAGACGTGATGTACCCCAAATTGTATTCACATATTGTACCCAGAGTACGAAATTGTGTCAATACAATTGAAAGGACGGTTCCATGACACAGATCACCGCTGCACACGCTTCACTTTTGGCTTACCTCGACGCCCAGCGCACACTCGCTCCGTCGGCCAATGTTGCACTGCGTATTGCTGTGGTGCTGCAGAAATGGACCGAGCGCTATCATACGCGTCGCGAACTGATGGGGCTGACAGACCATCAATTGGATGACATCGGATTGGATCGGCGGGCCGCCTTTGAGGAGGCCAACCGCAAGTTCTGGCAAGGCTGATTCCCCGGGCTTTCCAGACTCTACCTGACGGGCGCAGCTTGCTGTGCCCGTTTTTTTCTGCCCGACGCTATAAAATCAAAACTGCCCTACTGTGCGACAATCGACACAACACCCGGTCCGGACATATTCACCGTGATTGAGCCGGGACGGTCCAAAACGATGGTGGCAGGCGACATGTGCCGCCGATCAACAAATTCGTAATCCAGCTGATACTCACCCGCAGGGAAGTTGCGAACATCCACCTTGCTGGGCGCAGTCACATCCAACACAACCGCTAACCGGCTATCGGCATTGCGAAATGCCACCGGTTTCACGTTGCGAGGGTCCGACGTCGTGGCGTCCAATCGCACCGCACCGGTACGAAAAGCGTTGAAGTACAGGCGCGTAAACCGAATTTCATCTTGATACGTCAGGGTCGAGCCGTCTTCATCAGGGCCACGTGGCTTCATCAAGCCGATCAAAGCCCTCCCCTGCCAGGCAGAGTTATTGCCGACGACCAAATCCTCTTGCAGAATTTTGTGATCGGCATTGCCAAACCACCATTCCAACATGCCGGTTTGCAGATTGTTATGTTCTGCAAAAACCGCAATCAGATCCAGCGTGCGGCTGGAGGCATGACGATACCGATGATACGTCAGTTCGCTCCAGTATTTCGCGCCATCTGGTACAGACAGAATATCCTGCGCGTATCGCACGGTGTTGGCCATATCCGTCACCGAAGGCGCCGCGAAAGACGGGGTGTACCCGGCCTCTTTCAAACGGCGCGCAGCCGCTGCCATGGCTTCTCCCATGGTTTTGCCGGTCCAGCCGTTTTCCTTCAAGTCAGGCTCCAGAACCACTTCCCAAATATCTGGCACAAAACCAAAAGTTTCATCCAAATGCTGATATGTGGCCAATACGAACTCGCCGTATTCCTCGGCATCCATATGGATGTGCTGCCCTTTGACAAAAGACACATAGCACAAGTTGATGATCAGCTTTTCACCACGCGCCGCCAACCGCTTCTGCATCGGCAAGACCGTGGTGCGAACGTGCCAATCCAGCTCTTCGAAGTTGAACCCCGCCGGATTGATCACGAACGGATCATCATTGTCATTCTCGGTGACATAGCGAAACCGCTTCCAGCGATCAAAGCTCATCTCACCCTTCATAAACTTGGTAATCACATCGCTGCGGGTTTCCGCACCAGAACGGACTTCCAGCCGAACCCGGTTGATCCCGATGTCAAAGGCGGCATGATCCATCAGTGCATCACGATACCGCGCCCACTCGGGTGCCGCCGGATTGTCAGCCAAATCCGCGGTAACTTCCCAGCCTGAAATCGTTTGAAAACTTTTTTGCGGATTGATCGTCACCAAAGTTGTGCTGCCGGCGTACAGCTGACCAATGGCGATGCCCAACATGACAACAACCAACACAAACAAGCCCTGCGGCATTTTAGGCCGAAATATCCGTAGACTAGGGATCAAGTGACCGCTCCGATCTTCCAATTATGCTTACACTAAAGGAACTTATCCCATTGACGCAACGTTTGCATTTCAACAACCCTTAACAACGCCTTGGAAATTAGGGATTTTCGCCACACTTGCTAGAATATAGAAACGGAATATGACCGTCCAGCCATACGCCAAACCGTCACAACACAATGCACGCGCAACGATCGTGCCCTGGTACTATTAATGATTACACTGACCAACCTATCCTTCGCTTCACTTGCCTTGGGGGCAGAGAGCGCCAAATCAATCTGGGTTGTCGTATCTTTGCTTATCTCAATTGGCCTGTCTGGGCTGATCTGGCGTATGTGGAGCGCAAAGGCAGCACTGCTGGTTATGGCCCTGTTTATGGGCGGCATTGCGCAACTTTGGCTGACGCAACCTCTGTATTTTGTGTACTTGCGGCTGCGACCAGAAGGGCTTGGCGATCTGCTGGCAGGCGGGACGCTTGCGGCAGAGGCAGCCATCGCTCTGATCATTCTGATACGGTCTGGCGCATTCTCCAAAATCGGCGCCATTCTGGCGGCGCTTGGCACGGGTCGGATCATCGCTCTTTTGGCATTGACCGCTGCGGTTGCCGCAACCCCGATGGACCTTGTTCCACTTGGCCACACGCTTCCCTTTGTCAAACGGGTCATCATTGCCTGCGCCGTGATTGGCGTGCATCTGTTGTGCGTGGCCGCGCTCCTATCTTTGCCCACGCCCAACAGACCCACTGCAAAATTCCCGATCTGGGCCCTTGCTCTGTTGGCCACAGCTTTAAGCACGGGAATGGCTTATGGTGCATTTCAGGCCCTGCCCCATGTTGAAGACGAAGTAGCCCATCTATTTCAGGCCAAGACATTTGCAGCCGGCGCACTGACAGCCCCAGCACCGCCCGAAGCTTTGCGACCGGGGCTGGAATACTACTTAATAGATATTGTCGATGAGCGTTGGTTTGCCACCACAACACCTGGCTGGCCTGCGGGGCTGGCGTTGGGTGTTTGGCTGGGCGCGCCTTGGCTGATCAACCCACTTTTGGCAGGTTTGGCTGTATTGCTAACCTTCGCATTGGTCAGCCGTCTGACAGATACCCGTACCGCCGCTGTTGCTGCCGCACTCACCGCGGTATCCCCTTGGATGAACAGCGCAGCCGGTTCCCTGATGAGCCACACACTGGCGAATGCTTTGGCCCTGTTTTGCTGGGTGGCGCTGGTTTTGCCCGCCCATACCCGAACGCGCGCTTTGACGTTGGCCTTTGTCGGCGGCGCGGCAATGGGCTGGGTCTTCACGATGCGGCAATTGGACGGGCTTATGCTGGGCGTCCTGACAGGTATCGCTCTGTTGGTGTATGTGCGGCGAAACTGGGGATTGGCGCGAACGGTTGCCTATTCCGCAGGCTGCCTGTTCACCGGCACATTCTACTTCTTTTACAGCTGGGCGATGACGGGCACACTGTTCATGTCCCCCCTGACCCGCTATCTGGCAGCGCTTTGGCCAGCCGGCGCAAACGGATATGGCTTTGGCCCTGAACGCGGCGCTCCGGGGGATTGGGGCATTTTGGATGGGGTCGATGGGCACAGCCCATTCGAAGGCGTGATGAGCGTCCTTCAAAACTCTCATTCCTTAAACCTGGACCTACTGGGCTGGGGCATCGGATCAATGATCTTGTTGTGGGCCGCCTTGGTATGGCGCAAGCCCGGCCGGTTGGACGCCCTGCTTTGGGCGGCCATTCTAATCGACGTTGGCGCACATGCGTTTTATTGGTTTCCGGGCAGCTATTACATTGGTCCGCGCTATTGGTTTGGCATGGCTGTCCCGGTCATCGTACTGTGTGCCTTGGGCTTCCGGGCATTGGAAGCTCGTCTTCTGACATCTGGCGCCACCCAACAGGCGGTGACCTGGACATTGGTGGTTTTGCTGACCTTTTCAGCGCTGATTTATGTGCCGTGGCGTGGCGCAACTAAATACTTGGGCTTTGGCCGTTCCACGACTGAAATCCGGGAAACGAACGTGCCTGAAAACGCGCTTGTCTTCTTCTCTGGAGATTTCGATCCGGGTGTTGCGTTGATTTTGAATGATCCGTTTCTTCCGGATGATCAGCCAATCTACCTACGCAGCATGGATCCGACCCAAGATGCAGCTGCGGCCGCAGCCTATCCAGAAAGACCTGTTGTAAAGATTGACCTAGATCGTTGAAATCAATACCGAACGATCCCAATGTTAAAGTATCCGAACGCCAAATAGTGGCTGCAGTCGCGGAAAATTCGCGCCTAACTCGCGTTTTTGCCTAAATTCCCGGCCAGACAGGCCAACGAAATAGACCAAGATTCCACGGGGGCGGAGTGAACAGATGAAAACGATCTCGGTTGTATCACCATGCTACAACGAAGAAGACAATGTCGAGATTTGCCACCGTGTGGTGCGTGATCTGTTCGCCAATGAACTGCCGGACTATCGGTTGGAACATGTCTTTGTCGACAACGCATCCGAAGATCGCACGGTTGAGATTCTCAAAGGCATTGCCGAAAAAGACCCCAATGTGAAAGTTGTGGTGAATGCGCGAAACTACGGCGTGTTCCGGTCTACCTTTAACGGTTTGCGCTACACCACAGGTGATGCCGTGGTTGTGTTGCTGCCTGTTGATCTGCAAGATCCACCCGAGCTGATCCCAGAGTTTGTCAAATTGTGGGAAGAGGGTTTTGAAGTGGTCATGGGGGCTCGCTCCACCCGTGAAGAAAGCTTTGTCATGCGCAATTCGCGCAAGATTTTCTATCGCATCGTCAACGGCCTGTCCGACATCGAGATTTCACCCGACGTTGGAGAATTCACCCTGCTGGACCGCAAGGCGATGGACGCCGTTTTGGCCCATGAAGACAACTACCCCTATATTCGCGGCATCATCGCGTCAGTCGGGTTCAAGAAAACAATCATCCACTACACATGGCGTGCACGCAAACGCGGCGTATCCAAGCACAATTTGCCAATGTTGGTGGATCAGGCGCTGAACGCGATCTTTGCGTTCACCCGTGCGCCCATGCGGCTGTGCACATTAGCTGGCTCTGCCATATCCTTGTTATCCATCGCCTTTGCACTGTTTTCTGTGCTGTACTACTTCATCTCGCCCGACGCCGCCCCGCGCGGAACAACAACCATTATAACTGCTCTGTTCTTCCTGTCGGGGGTTCAGTTGCTGTTCATCGGAATGTTGGGGGAATACGTGGTGGCCATTCACAATCAGGTCCGTGGCGGCCCGATGGTGGTCGAGCGTGAAACGGTGAATGTTGCAGACAAGACAGAGGTTGGACAGGAAGAGACGCCAAGCGCTATCGCTGCTGCCTCATCGCGCCCACGGAAATCGGCCGGTTAGCACCTTTGACAGCAAAACGAAGGACATACCGGCGCTGACCGGCGCCAAAAGTGCTTGCGCAACATAGGGCCCCAGCCCAAGCCGCATCAGCACGTCCAAAAGCACTGTGTTGACGCCCAAAATCACCAGATATGCGCCGACATAGGGTAAGATCCGATCAAACCCCTTTTGCTGGAACACGATCCGGGCGTGGGTGAAATAGTTCCAAACCACCCCAATCGCAAAACTCAGCGCCAAGGCCAGTTTCGGGGGCAGCCCCAACCAGACCAAAAGCGCATAAACACCATAGCCAAAGGCGGTATTCACCAAGCCGGCAATGATAAACAAGACGAACTGCTTGCGCGGACTGTGTTGTTGAACATCAGCTGTCATCGGGCAGCCCCAAACTGTTCGCAAGACCACGGCGCAAATCAAAGGATGGGCGGAACCCGCTGGCGGCCAACCTGGCAATATCCGCCTGAAGTTTCGGGGGATCAGAGTCGGGTCTTGATCTGGCACCCAAGTCGATCAGATCGGGGCGGCCCAACAACTGTGCCGCCGTTTCGATCAGGTCTTTGACAGCGATCGCCTGCCCGCTGGCAATATTGACCGGCCCGTTCAAATCTTTGCCCAACAGATGCACAAAGGCACACGCAACGTCAGCGGCATGCAGGAAATCCCGCTCCTGAAGACCATCGGTGCAGGCCACACGTTCGCCCTTGCGCAACCCTTCGGCCAAATCACCCAACAGGCGGCCTGGCGGCTCTCCCGGACCATAGACAAAGAACACCCTGCCCCAGACCAATGAAATACCCAGATCGGCGGCGGCATCGGTCAGCAATGCACCGGTATGTGCTTTGGCCTTGCCATACAGCGTTCCCGGTTTCAGCGGGCTACTTTCATGCAAGATGGTCTGAGACCAATCATATTCGGCGCAACTGCCCGCACAAACAGCCCGAATCCCGCCTGAATCGGCAAACTCACGCACAAGGCTTAGCGTTGCGGCGGCCCAATCCAGATTTTCAGCCGTGCTCCACCGGGCCTGCGGATTGTCATTCCACGCCATGTGCAACAAATGGCTGGCCTTGGCCATCTGCACGGCGTTCGACCGAGCAGATGGATCCAAAAGATCAGTCGGAATGTGTTCGGCACCGGGTACATTCCGGCGCCCCATGGTCACCACCTCGAACCCGGCCTTCAGCAGGGCTGGCACAGCATGCTGGCCAATCAGACCAGACGCACCGGTGACCAGAACCCGCGTCACGGCCCGAACACTTCCAGCGCCGGGACCGGAACAGCAAAGCGCGTTCCCTGCTCTGCAATATCAGACAACTGTTCGGCAATTTCATCGCGCAAGTTCCACGGCAGGATCAGCACGTAATCTGGCCGCGACTGGCGCAGCTTTTCTGGACCAAACACCGGAATATGGCTGCCAGGCAGCAGTTTTCCTTGCTTGGCCGGGCTGCGATCCACGCAATAGTCAATCAAATCGGGGCCAACCCCGGCATAGTTCAAAAGCGTGTTGCCCTTGGCCGCCGCGCCATAGGCTGCAACTGTTTTTCCTTCGGCTTTGGCCGAGTTCAGGAATGCCAACAGCCCATCACGCACAGCCTCTACCTTTGTTTCAAACCCTTGATAGCCCTCGGGTTGATCCAGTTTGGCAGCGCTTTCCTGCGCGCGAACTGTGGCAACGCCCGGCTGCTCGCCATGGGATGCACCGTCAAGACACGCAAAGACCCGCAGCGACCCACCATGCGTTGGCAGTTGCTGAACATCAAACACCCGCATCCCTGCCGCCGCAAATATCCGCTCGACCGCAACCAGGGACAGATAGGTGTAATGTTCGTGATAGATCGTATCGAACTGCACCTTCTGGATCAGGTTCAGAAGATGCGGGAATTCTACCGTGAAAACAGCATCACCAGTCAAAAGCGTGGCCAAACCGCGCACAAAGTCGTTGATGTCGGGCACATGAGCCAAAACATTGGCCGCACAGACAAGGCTTGGCGCCTTTTCCGCGGCCATGATCCGTTTGGCGGCATCTTCGGTAAAATATTCCACTCGGGTGCGCACACCCTTTTGCTCTGCCACTTCCGCCGTATTGGCCGAAGGTTCCACGCCCAGAACAGAAATCCCTTGCTCGACAAAGTATTGCAGCAAGTAGCCATCGTTCGAGGCGATTTCGACAACCAGATCATCCGAACCCAGCCCAAAGCGCGGCACCATGTGATCGACATATGCTTTACAATGCGCCAACCAGCTATCTGAAAAGCTGGAAAAATATGCGTAATCTTCGTTAAAGATATCCTGCGCTGGCACGGCATCTTCGACCTGCACCAGATAACAGGTGTTACACACCCGTGCATGTAACGGGTAGGTTTTGCAGGGTACATCCGCGCGTTCCGGCGGAACAAAGCTGTTGGCCAAAGGCGACAGCCCAAGGTCTACCAAAGTTTGGGTCAGGGGCGCGCCGCAATGGCGGCAGATTGGCGTTGTCATGCCGTAATAGCTCCGATCAAATCTTCATAATGGTCAAGTTGAGCGTCACACAATGTGCGGGCCGATTGGCCTTGCGCCCAGCCGCCATACCATTCGGCTGTCAGCCGGGCGGTCTGCTCGAAATTCAAACGCGGCGACCACCCCAAGGACCGGGCCTTGGCGCTGTCGAGCCGCAGGATTTTTGCCTCATGCAAATTCGCCCCTGCAGGGTCGATCACGATCTGGCCCTGCCCCAAAGCTGTTACCACCGCTTCGGCCACTTCGCCCACCGGGCGTTCATCCGCCAGATCGGGGCCAAAGTTCCAGCCGGTGTCAGCCCCCGGTGTGCCATTGGCCAGATGCTCTGCCAACAAAAGGTAGCCCCACAGCGGTTCCAGCACGTGTTGCCAGGGTCGGATACTGCCAGGACTGCGTAGGGTGACTTTGCCTTCAGCGCCCAGACAGCCACGGATGATATCCGGGATCAATCGGTCCTCTGACCAATCACCGCCACCAATCACATTGCCCGCTCTGCCCGAACCAACCCGTGCCGCATGCCCATTTGCAGCATAGGGCGCAAAGAAGCTTTGGCGCATCGATGCCGCCGCCAGTTCGGTACACCCTTTTGAGGCTGAATACGGATCGCGACCGCCCATGCGGTCATCCTCACGATAGGGTGCATCGCGCTCAAGGTTTTCATAACATTTGTCTGAAGACACCACGACAACCGACTGAACAGACTCTGTTTTTGCCGCGGCTTGTAGGACAGAAACTGTGCCCAGAACATTGGTGGCAAACGTATCCATCGGGTCGCGATACGACCTGCGCACCAGCGATTGCGCCGCCAGATGCAATACGACTTCAGGCTGGGCCTGATCCATCACATTCTGCACAAGGGCCGCATCGGTGATCGTGCCAATATGGCTGTCCACCGCATCCAAGGCCAATAAGTCCCACAAGCTGGGTTTGCTTTCTGGGGCCAGCGACAGGCCAGTGACCTTTGCCCCCATCCGCGCCAGCCATAGTGACAACCAAGCCCCTTTGAAGCCAGTGTGCCCCGTCAGCAGAACCCGGCGACCGCGCCAAAAGTCAGGCGTCATTTCCAAACCTTCCAAGGCGCATCGCCACTTGCCCACATTTCTTCCAACTCATTGCGTTCCCGCAGCGTATCCATTGGCTGCCAGAACCCATTGTGTTCATAGGATTTCAGCTGACCTTCAGCGGCCAATTTCTGCAACGGTTCGCGTTCCCAGATGGTTTGGTCATTTTCGATATATTGCCCAACGGATGGGTCCAAAACAAAGAAACCACCGTTGATGCGCCCACCATCGCCCTGAGGCTTTTCAGAAAAGTCGACAACCGCGTCCCCTTCGGTCACCAATTGACCGAACCGGCGTGGTGGTTGCACAGCCGTAACTGTGGCCTTCTTTCCATGTTCACGGTGAAATGCGATTGCCGCCGAAATATCAATATTTCCGACACCATCACCATAGGTCAGGCAAAAGGCCTCATCATCCTGCACATAAGGCATGATCCGCCCAACACGGCCACCGGTCATGCTGCCCTCGCCCGTGTCGATCAAGCGAACGGTCCAGGGCTCGGCCATACTATGCGTCATTTCCATTTTGCCCGTCTTCATATCGACGACAACGTCAGACATGTGCAGAACGTAATTGGCGAAATATTCCTTAATCACATAGCCGCGATAGCCAAGGCAAATAATAAAATCAGTGATCCCGTGGGCGGCATATATCTTCATGATATGCCACAGCATGGGGCGGCCACCGATCTCGACCATTGGTTTGGGGATTCGGGATGTTTCTTCGGAAAGTCGGGTGCCGTAGCCACCAGCCAAAATAACGCACTTCATGGAAAAGGCCTCAAATATCCGTGTCGATGGGGAATGCCACCGCTTCGGCACTGTAATGAACACCAGTTTTGACGCAAGAAAGGCGGGAAGTAGACGGTTTTATTGCCGCACCTTTTTTGTGCTGCGTCCAAACAGCACCGCAACAATTGCTGAGCTGCGGCTTTCAGCGACCAATATGCCAGAAATGTGCGCCTGCAATCAGCCGATGGCGGCCCGGATCGCCTGCATGTTCTGACCATAAACCTGTGGCTGATCGACAGACCCGCCGCGGAACACAGCAGACCCGGCCACCAGCACATCGGCACCGGCTTCGGCCACCAAAGGTGCGGTGTTTGGGTCCACCCCGCCGTCGATCTGAATATGCACCGGGCGATCCCCGATCATAGCGCGCAACGCGCGGATTTTGGCTGTCATATCAATGAACTTCTGCCCACCAAAACCTGGGTTCACTGTCATCACACAGACCAGATCGGTCAGGTCCAGCAGATGCGCCACAGCTTCGGCCGGGGTGCCCGGATTCAGCGCGACACCGGCCTTCATCCCGGCCCCACGAATGGCTTGGAGTGTGCGGTGAATATGCGGTCCGGCTTCGATATGCGCGGTCAGGATATCGGCTCCCGCCTCGGCATAGGCATCAATATAGGGGTCCACCGGCGCGATCATCAGGTGCACATCCATCACCGTTTTGACGTGCGGACGGAAGGCTTTGACGGCCGGAGGACCAAAGGTCAGGTTGGGCACAAAATGCCCATCCATCACATCGACATGCACCCAATCAGCGCCCTGGTCTTCGATCGCCCGGATCTCGGCGCCGAAATTGGCGAAATCAGCAGACAGAATCGACGGCGCGATCTTGATGGAACGGTCAAAACTCATCGGGGTCTCCAGTTTGGCCAAGCGCAGAGGAATCGCCGAAGCGATTCCCACATTTGCCGCTGCTTACCGCAAACCCGCGCAACCTTGAACGAAGAAAGCCACCGCCAAGGCCAAAGTCGGGTGTCGGTTCACCAGACAGGGACACCTGTAATGGAACAAGCGCCCTGTGATTAGGCGTCCCGCTCCATAATCCACTTGACCGGAGGCGCCGCAACAAAACGCCATTTGCGCAATGGGCCAGCCATCACGTTGAGATAGTACATTTCAAACCCGTAAGGCGCACCGCAAGGATGATGGCCACGCGGAACCAAGACCACATCGCCATCTGCGACGGCCATGGTTTCGTTCAGCTGAAGGTCATCCGTATACACGCGCTGAATGCCAAACCCGTCAGCAGGGTTGAGACGGTGGTAATAGGTCTCTTCCAGATAGGTGATCCGGGGATAGTCATCTTCGTCATGTCGATGGCTGGGATACGAAGACCAATGGCCCGGAGGGGTAAAGACCTCTGTCACCAGCAAGCTGTCGCAGAAATCTTCGTTCTCCATTGCGATGTTGTTGATATGGCGCGTGTTGGTGCCCTTGCCACGTGTTGTCAGCTCGATACCATCTGGCCCGATCCGACGGGCGGAATGCCCGCTTTTTCCGGGGGCAGAACACACCGCGATCACGCAATCGGTTTCCGCCGTTGCCTGCCATTCGGAATCATTGGGCAAGTAAAGACAATGGGGCGGTGTTTTCTCGAAAACGTTCATCCGATCACCCAGAACGCCCCAGTCTTGTCCAGCGCCGGTAAATGCGGCTTTGCCTTCGACCATAACCAGCACAACCTCGCGGTCGCCAGTGGCTTCGGCAGCCGTTTCACCTTTGCGCAGGTGATACAGCCCAAAGCCGACATATCGCCAGCCTGCGTTTTCCACGGTAATATCATGCACCTTGCCATGGGTGCCAAACGGTTTGCGCAAAAGATCAGCCATTGCCGTGGTCCTTGTTGTTATCATTGGTGTTTTCGGCGTTTTTCGCCGCGTATGCCTTGGGGTCAAAGGCGATAAAGAATTCATAAGCGCAGTACAGCGCGATGACAGCAAAGATGACTGCCCACCCCGAATTGCCATTCCATAGTTCGAACAAGCTCCAACCACCCACCACACCGACGGTCACGATACGCCGCCACAATGGCAGAAAAACAGGGTGGGCAATGTCAAATGGTTTCACAGCGTTGCTTTCATTGGGCAGGTCCGGACACGGACAAACCGGAATTTTTGCAGATGTCCAGGATATGGTCATATCCCAGCTTCGAATATTCAAATGGTGCTGCCTTGGCCGGGTCTTGCTCTGCTTCGACAACGATCCAACCAGCATAATCCATTTTCTTCAGCTTGTCCGTCACAGCCTGAAAATCGATACAGCCATCTTTATCGCCCGGCACCGTGAAGGCCCCGGCGATCACAGCATCCAGAAAGCTTTTGTTCTCAGCCCGGACCCAACGTGTCACCGGTTCGCGCACGTCTTTGAAATGCACGTGACGCACCCGATCCCCCCATTTGTCCAGAGTGCCCAAAACATCGGCCCCGCCAAAGTGCAAATGCCCGGTGTCATAAAGCAATGTAACTTCAGGCGAGGTTCCCGCCATCAACGCATCAACATCGGATTGGTCTTCGATCATAGAGCCCATGTGGTGATGATAAGCCATGACCACGCCCTGATCCGCCATCCATTTGGCCAGTTCGCTCAACTTGGCACCATAGGCGCGCACATCATCGCCCGACAATTTGGGGCGCTGACCTATAGGCGTGCCGATATGGCCCTGCACCGTATTGGAACATTCCGCATAGACCAGGCACGGTGCATCCAACGCAGCGAACTGCGCCACTTGCTGGCTGACGGATTCGATCTCTTCGGCCACCGTGCTGTGCATCAGATTGCCCGAGCACCAACCGCCACACAAAGCAATGTCATGCTCGGCCAGATATGTGCGCAAGCCATTCGTGCTTTGCGGCATCCGGCGGCCACGTTCCACACCGGTATACCCGATTTGGCGCGCTTCTCTCAAAGCTTGATCCATCGTGAAATCAGCTGTCAGGTCCGGCAGATCATCATTCTGCCAAGCAATAGGGGAGATCCCGATTTTTACACTCATTCTTAGTCCGCCCGTTGGGTCTTTTTGTTGTTCAAATAGCCTTCGTAGGCCGCATTAACTTCTTTGCGGACCGAAACTTCGGGCACGCCCACTTCCCACCATGTGCCGCCATGCGGTGTGCTGGGATACGGGTCTGTATCGATCACAATCACATAGGGCCCTTTGATGCTGTCTCGCTTTGACAGGGCCGCTTCCAGTTCCGCAATAGAGCCCACCTTCTCACTGGTGGCCCCCATGGCAGCCGCATGCGCCGCAAAATCGATGGCCGCAGGGGTTTCGTGGACGGTGTGGTCCAGCAGGTTGTTAAACTCTGCACTGCCAGTGCCCATTTGCAGCCGGTTGATACACCCGTATCCACGGTTGTCGGTCACTACGACGGTGAAAGAGATTCCCATCATCGCCGCTGTCGCCATTTCGGAATTGGCCATCATATAGGTGCCATCACCGGTAAAGCAGATCACATCGCGCTCCGGCTGCGCCATCTTGATCCCCATGGCGCCTGCGATCTCATACCCCATGCAGGAAAAGCCGTATTCCATGTGGTAGCTGCCCGGACGCCCGGCTTTCCACAGCTTGTGCAATTCCCCTGGCATTGTACCGGCCGCGCACATCACGACCGTATCTTCATTGGCAGCGCGCTGAACGGCCCCAACCACCTGCATATCGGTGGCCAACGCGTTACCGTTTTCGGGCGCATCAGTCAGCGGATCAACTTGGGCGAACCAGTCGGTTTTCAGGTCACCAGACGGCGCATTTGACTTGAAACCCGCCAATGCGATTGCCAGCTCCGTCAACCCGGCCTTTGCGTCACAAAGAACCGGGAAAGCCCCATGCTTTTCAGCATCATAGGCCGCGGTGTTCAGGCAAATAAGCTGACGCGTTGGATTGGCGAACAACCCCCAAGACCCTGTGGTGAAATCCTGAAAACGAGTCCCGATCCCGATGACAACATCGGCCTCTGCACACACTGTATTCGCCGGAGTGCCACCGGTGACGCCAATGGGTCCAAGGTTCAGCGGATGATCCCACGGCAAAGCCGATTTCCCCGCCTGCGTTTCGACCACCGGGATATTGCGCGCCTCAGCAAAGGACATCAGATCATCGGTTGCGCCGGAATAGTGCACCCCACCACCGGCAACAATCACAGGCCGCTTGGCAGAACGGATCACGTCAACTGCGCGCTGCAATTCCAGTTGGTCCGGACGAACGCGCCGTTGGTGCCAGATACGTGGCTCAAAGAAGCTTTCCGGGTAATCATAGGCCTCGGCCTGCACGTCTTGGCAAAACGCCAGCGTGGCCGGACCGCAATCAGACGGATCCGTCATCACCCGGAACGCGCGGGGCAACGCCGTCAACAACTGCTCTGGCCGCGTGATCCGGTCAAAGTACCGGCTGACAGGCTTAAAACAATCGTTGGCACTGATGGTGCCATCACCGAAATCTTCGATCTGTTGCAGCACCGGATCTGGCCCGCGATTGGCAAAGACATCCCCCGGTATCAACAGCACGGGCAGGCGGTTAACATGCGCCAGCGCCGCCGCCGTCACCATATTCGTTGCACCAGGCCCAATGGATGATGTCACCGCCATCGCCCGCTTTCGGCCAAATTGCTTGGAATAGGCAATCGCGGCATGCGCCATGGTCTGTTCGTTGTGACCGCGCCAAGTCGGCAGGCTGTCTTTTGCGTGATACAGCGCCTCGCCAATACCCGCGACATTGCCGTGACCAAAGATGGCCCAGCAACCCGCGATAAAGGGCGCACCTTCGTCATTCATCTGCGCCGCAATGTAGCGCACCATGGCCTGCGCGGCCGTCAATCGGATGGTCTTGCTCATCTGTCTCTCCTGTCAGCTGCGGACTGTGGCCCCAAACGACGTAAACGTGCTTATCCGGGCACGTCTGATACTTTGACAACCCGGCCTTCGGCCACGGATAGCAGCGCGGCTTCGGCCAATTGCAACGCCATCAGACCATCATGCCCCGTGGTCGGGGTTTCCGAACCATCGGCGACAGCGGCAACAAAGGCTTGAATTTCATTGGCATAGGCGGCCGTGTACCGCGACATGAAGAAGTTCAGCAGCGGCGGCGTCGAGAAGCCATCACCGTTGGCCACTTCGATATTCGCCTCGCTCATGTTGCGCGCGCTGACCATGCCTTTGGACCCCAAAACCTCAATCCGCTGGTCATAACCATAGGTCGCGCGGCGCGAATTGGTAATCACGCATTGCTTACCTGAGGCCGTGCGCAGAATGATATTGGCGCTGTCAAAATCGCCCAATGCCCCGATTTCCGGGTCCACCAGATTTGACGCCTGCGCGACCACTGTCTCAACTTCTTCGCCCAACAGCCAGCGGGCGATGTCGAAGTCGTGGATGGTCATATCCCGAAACATTCCGCCCGAGACCTTGATATATGCTGGCGGTGGCGCACCCGGATCGCGCGAGATGATGGTGACCATCTCGACATCGCCGACTTTGCCCGCATCGATTGCGGCTTTGACGGCCATGAAATCAGGATCAAACCGGCGGTTGAACCCCACCATCAAGGTCGCGTCCTGTTCTGCAACAACGTTCAACGCCTGTTTGACACGCGCAACATCCAGATCGACAGGCTTCTCACAAAAGATCGCTTTGCCGGCTTTGGCAAATTTTTCGATCAGATCGGCATGTGTGTCTGTTGGTGTGCAGATCGCGACCGCAGCCACATCATCACTGGCCGCGATTTCTTCGATCGTGCGGACATCACAGTCGTATGCATCACTGATCTTCTGCGCAGCGTCCGCAAACGGGTCCGCAATCGCCACAAGGCGCGCGCCCGCTGTGGCCGCAATGGCCCGTGCATGGGTTTGGCCAATACGCCCTGCCCCAAGAATCGCAAATCCAAGTGCCATGTCAGATATCCTCTCCCCTATGGGGCTCAAATGCGCGGGACCATCATGTTCCCGTCTGCAGCCATCATTCTTTCCCTTCCGCGAACACTCCGGCTTAACTACGCTCCGGTTCGCGGCCTCAGACCGGACGTAGATGCGATGAAATTGGCTGGGTCAATTCTAAGCCCCATATTTTCTGCCATTAATGACGTTTTTTGCAGGTGCAAAATGACGTCTTTCCGTCATTATAGAATTTCCGGCAATACAATCTGAGGCGCCAAAAAATGCTGCCCTGCAACGCCATCATCTTGGTCACTGGAGGTGCGCACCATTAAATCCACCAGCTCTGAACACAGCTCAGGCAGCGGCGTGGAAATCGCCATAACCACATATCCGTCAATCAACGCAGCGCGGCTTTCGGCCGTCACCTCATTCACGACCAGCGCAAGCTGCGGTGTTGGGTGCACTTCACGCACAGCAGCAATGGCCCCTTCCATTCCTCCGCCCGCAACATAGATACCCTTCAAATCTGGATGCCTGCTCAACAATTCCAGCGTCGCTTCATACGTCACCTTCCGGGTTTCCAGATTGACCATAGTATCCAGCACGGAAAAACCGCGATCTTGCTCGCGAATAAATGAGCGAAACCCGACTTCGCGCAGGTCATGCCCATGCCATCGATTGCCTCCAACAAAGACCGCCAACTTGCCTGGTTGATGCACTGTCTTTGTGATCATCCAGGCAGCAAGACGGCCAATTTTCATATTGTTTAGGCCTAGATAGTTCTTTCGTATCCCCTGCGCGAAATCGTTCAACAACGAAAAGACCGGAACACCATCATCTTTCAAATCCTGCACAATTTGGTTCAATCGCTGGTCATTCACCGCAGTGCAGGCCACCGCATCGCAGGTTCTTCCCAAATCGGTCAACAGTTCGGCAAATTCATTGGGGGATTGGGAAGAGGAAAACCGGATATCCGCCGTTCCGCGAATGTCGGTTCGGGCGGCAACAGCTTGCTCAATCTCCTTGGCGAAGTTCTGATAGAATTCCTGAGATTTCTTCAACAACACAAAGCCAAGCCGCCGTTCCGGGGCGGCCGTTTTTAACCGGCTCTCAAACAATCCTTTGCCGTGGTAGCCGACGCGATGCGCCGCCTGCGCAATCTTGCGTATCGTCTCTTCGCGCACGACGGATCGGCCATTCAGCGCCCGGTCAACGGTTGTAACACTTACACCGGCCGCCAGCGCGACATCCTTGATTGTAGGTCGATTTGCCAAGGGAACCCCCGTGATGGTTTTCCGTCATTCTTACACCAATTGGATGATTGCCAAAGCCCAAACCTGAAACCATGAAAATTGCACACTGCACAATCGGCACCGAACCGTCGATCAATTGGCGCCGAAAGTCATGCCCAGGCAGCCATTTTCATATCCCGAAAAAGCATAGAACCGCGCCGTTTTCAGCTGCTTAGCCAATCGAAAAAAGTCCGGTACGTGCAGGGACTTAGGTTCGAAAATTTTGCCGCATCCGCCTCACGGATTAATGACAAATTCAGATATCAAAGTCATTGACGAAAAAGGAAAAATACTAAAAAATAGAACAACCTTGAACAAGCCGCAGGCCGCATGACAAAACTCGCCATCATTGCCGATGACCTAACCGGAGCCTTGGACAGTTCGGCCCCCTTTGCCGACATCGGAAAAGTGATTGCTGCGACCCGCCCCGAGGCCCTGGAATCCGCCCTTGGCATGGGTGGTGATGTGATTGCGGTATCCACCCGTTCCCGCGAAATCGGCCCAAATGACGCTTATCAACGCGTTCTTGACGTGATGCGCCAATTGCCACCGGGCATTCGGGTTTTCAAAAAGATCGATTCACGACTGAAGGGCAATATCGCAGCAGAGCTGGAGGCGTTTACCGGACGCGACATGCTTGTTGCCCCGGCCATACCGGACTTTCAGCGCATTGTTATTGACGGCGTGTTGAGCGGGTTTGGAATATCGGCCCCTATGGCGGTGGCAGATTGCCTTGGGCGGTTCGGACAGACAGCCCAAATTCCAGATGTGCGCACTGAAACCGACATGTTGGCGGCGATCGAAACCCTACCCAATGACACGGTTTTGGTTGGTGCTCGTGGTTTGGCAATGGCTTTGCGTCAGACAATGCCCGGCAAATCACCTGGATTGGGGCCCCTCCCCGCGCCGATGGTATTTGCAATCGGCTCGACCGATCCAATCACCCGCGCACAAGTTCGCACATTACGCCAATCAATGCCAAATCTGCGCGTCATTGATGCCCCCGCCGGGCAGGTGCCGCCCGTATCTGCACCAGATGATACCACATTGCTGCAAATGACCCCCGGCGCGACTGTTTCAAACCGGGCTGCGGCCAACTCTTTTGCGGCCGGCGCCACACCCTTGCTGCGACGGGCGAAGACCATGCTGCTGACAGGTGGCGCAACGGCCGAGGCGATGCTGGATGAATTGAACATCGACGTTCTGTCCGTGGCCGGTGAAATTTTGCCCGGATTGCCCTGTTGCCGCGCCGGAAATCAAACGATCATCACCAAATCCGGCGGTTTTGGCGATGCAGATACCTTGCATCGTCTTGTCGACCTCTCGGAATTGAAGGAGCATTGCAGCCATGCCTGAATTGCCTTCGGAAAAAACAGCCACTTCCAACGCAAGGCCCAAACGCAAAAGCCTGGCGGATGAGGTTTTTGAAAAACTGATGCGTTCCATCAAATCCGGCGCCTACGAAGAGGATGAAAGGCTGCCTACGGAACTGGACCTGGCCGCTGAATTTCAGGTGTCGCGCCCGATCATCCGCGAAGCGTTAAAGCGGTTGCGCGATCAGGGGCTGATTTTTTCGCGCCGCGGTGCGGGCAGCTTTGTAAGACAGGCTGGCCTGCGCGAACCGCTGGGATTTGGCAATTTGCAAAGCATCTCTGATTTGGATCGATGCTACGAATTCCGCCTGACGCTGGAACCCGTGGCGGCAGCCAAAGCCGCGTTGCGCCACACCCCGAAAACGCTGGAAACCATAACCCAAGCGCTGGATCTGATGCGGGATGCAACGGCCCAGTCACGCCATAGGGAAGACGCCGATTTCGCCTTTCACCTGGCAATCGCATCGGCCAGCGGGAACCTGTATTTTTCAACCGCAATGGAAGCGTTGAAAGATCATATTGCTGTTGGCATGCAGTTCCACGGTATGTCGTTGAAGGCGTCGCCGGACGGGCTGGGCAATGTGTATGCCGAACACCGCGCGATTTTTGAAGCGATCCGCGACCGTCAGGATGGCGTCGCCCATGACCTGATGCTGCAGCACCTGAAAGGGTCCAGAGACAGGTTGTTCAAAGGACCGCATGCTTCAAGCGAGATCAATCCCGCTTAAAAAGCCGCGCGATAGATCGCCTCAACCTCGGCAACACTCATGTCGCGGGGGTTGTTATCCATCAAACGTCGGATGCCATGTGCCTCGGCAGCCCAACCGGCAAGATCCCCCTCTTGTGCCCCATGCGCCCGCATCGACATCTTCATCCCAAGGTTTTCACAATAGCCACGCGTGGCTTTGACAACGGTGTCGGGATCATATGATGCCGCAAGCCCCAAGGCCACCAGCACTTCGGCAGTTTTGGAGGCGCAAACCGGCGCATTGAAGCCCAGCACATTCGGGAAGAGCAACGCAACACTCAGCCCATGCGGAATCCCCGCGCGTGTGCCCAACGGATAGGCCAAGGCATGCCCGGCGGCCGTGTTCACAGGGCCAAGGCACAACCCACCGTAAAAGCTGGACAAAAGCATTCCGGCTCGTGCCTCTGCATCCGACCCGTCGCGCACAGCACGCTCCAAGAACGTACCGGCCAAACGAATGCCCATGCGGGCATAGTCATCAACCAAAGGGTGCGCGTTGATATTGGTAAAGGCTTCAACGCAATGAGCCAGTGCATCAACGCCAGTCGCCGCCGTGACATCGGCCGGGACTGTCATCGTCAATTCGGGGTCCAGAAGCGCGATATCGGCGGCCATAAACGGGCTTTCTACCGCCACCTTCATTCCTGTCTCGGACGAAGTGATCAGCGCGCGGATTCCCCCCTCGGACCCGGTGCCAGCTGTTGTGGCCACCTGCGCCAGCATCGAGGATTTCTGCGCAATCCGGTTAGGCCCCGCCACATCCGTTAGAGTTTGATCACTGTTCCACAGCGCGGCCACCAGCTTGGCAACGTCCATGACAGACCCACCGCCCAGTCCCACAACAAGGTCCGGCTTACAGGCACGCGCCGCCTGCATGGCCGCTTCAAGATCCGTGTCTTTTGGTTCTGGTTGAACACCCTGAAAAACCGTGATGTCACCTTTCAGACCCAGCTTTCCAACCATTCCGGCTGTTATCGGCTGTGCAATAACCAGAACACGGCCACCTTCAGGGGCCCAATCGCCCAGCCGGGCAGCAGTACCGGTGCCCACCTCGAACCGTTTTGGCAAATGCAGGGTGATTGCGCGCGAAATGTCCATAGTGTGCTCCCTTATCCGCCTAGGCGTTCCATTTGCGTCCAGACATCCTGCTGCTCTTCTTTGGTCAGCTCGACCAACGGCGGCATCAGGTTAAGCCACTCCAAATCACCTCGTGATCGGGCGATCATGGTTTTGACCGTGGGCAACTGCACATATGAATTGGTCATAGCGCGCCAGTCATGAATGCGCGCTTGCGCGGCCTCGACCTGTTCGGACATCCCAGCGTCTTGCCACCCATCCCAAACGATCCGCAACGCATCGGCCCGCAGGTTTGACGTGGCGGTGATACACCCTGCCCCACCAACACGCAGCAACGGCAACATCAACGGATCAGCGCCCGCCAAAACGCCCAGATCAGGAAAGCTCTGACACAGCGATGTCATATGCTCCATATCGCCATGGCTGTCTTTGATCCCGCAAACGATGCCGGGGAATTCCCGCATCAAACGCGCGATCAGATCATGCCCAATCGGGATCTGCGAGACCTGCGGAATATGATACAACACAACGCGCAGCGCATCGTCGCCTGCGGCTTCGATTACCCGCGCGTAAAAGCGGAACAACCCTTCGTCACTGACACCTTTGTAATAATACGGCGGCAGCAGTACGACACCCTTCACACCGGACTTCAGCGCATGGCGCGTCAGGGCCACCGTGTCACTGACCGACGGGGCGGAAGTGCCGGGGATCAGCGCATTGGCCGGGATGCCATGCTCAATCGCGGCATCAACCAACGCCATACGGTCATTCAAGCCAAAGCTGTTCGCTTCGCCCGTGGTGCCCAGCATCGCAATCCCATGGCAGCCCTCTGCCAGCAACAAACGGCAATGTTTCGCAAACAGCGCCAGGTTCGGCTTGCCATCAGATGTGACAGGCGTCGCCGCTGCGCAGTTCACCCCTTGGATCGCATAAGTCATTTTCCCCTCCCAGCGGCCAACTTGCGCGCATAGGCGACGGCCTCTTCCATATTTTCGTGACTGGCGACCCCGGTTCCGGCGATGTCGAATGCGGTACCGTGATCAACTGATGTGCGGTCAATCGGCAGGCCCAGCGACACGTTCACGGCTGTGTCAAACGCCACCAATTTCACGGGGATGTGCCCCTGATCATGGTATTGCGCGACAACCAGATCAAAGCCCCCACTATAGGCCCGATGAAACACCGTATCGGCAGGAACAGGCCCCTGCACATCGATCCCTTCGGCCTGTGCCGCTTTGACAGCCGGGGCTACCTGGGTGTCATCCTCGGTTCCGAAAAGCCCGCCTTCACCACAATGCGGGTTGATCCCGGCAACGGCGATACGCGGCGCTTCATACCCCAGCCGCTTCAAGTGCTCATTGCCTATCCGGATCGTCTGCAAGATCGACTCTGGCGTGGCCCGCCCAATCGCATCGCGCAGGCTGACATGGGTGGAGTTATGGACAACCTTCAACCGTTCCGACGCCAGGATCATCCAAGCCTTTGGCGTGCCCGTCAGATGCGCCAGCATCCCAGTATGTCCGTCGTAGTGGTGACCCGCAGCGTTCAGCGCTGCTTTGTTCAACGGCGCTGTCACGATGCAGCCAATCTCATTCGCTTGAGCCGCTACCACGGCCGCCTGCATGAAACGAAACGCGGCATCACCGGCGCGGGCATCGGCCTTGCCCCAGGGCACCGGTCCGCCCTCAACAGCGATATCTGTAACCGCCACATCCTGCCCCGGCTTCAGGCCGGTTTTTACAACATCTTCGGCCACCAGAAGGGTTTTCAGACACCCAAATATCCGGGTTTGCGCCCTGTCTTCCGGCCCCATGGCCGCAACCGTTTTTACGATGATTTCCGGACCAACCCCTGCCGGGTCGCCCATTGTGATGCCGATCATTGTGTCTCCAGCCATTGGCGTGACAGCCGCACGTATTTGATCGCACGGCGGTGATAAGTGTAGGCAAGGTGTAACGTGCCTTGAGCGTCTTCAACCAGCGAAGGGTAAGACAGCTCGGCGTTTTTTCCGTCTGTTGAATTGTTCGAAAGACAGGTGCCCGGACCATCCTCAACCACTATGCGTTTGGCAAAGCTTTGCCCGCCGTCATCAGATAGGGCCAGAACCATTGGCGCGCGCGGCGTTCCCCACACCGGATTGCACCCGCCATCTGCATTGGGCCGATCGTCGTCCTCGCCCAACTCATCATACAGCGACGCCCGCTTTGCATCGGGGAACATTGCGGCGTTCACCGGATTGCAAGCCATTGCAACCTGACCGCCTTGCAGACGAATAACAGAAATAGAGGAATTGTTGTTCGGCACATCCGTTGGCGCTGGAATACTCCAGGTTTCACCCCCATCGCGGCTTTCGCACCGGTAAACATAGTCTGACTGGCGTCGACGAAAAAACGCGGCGTAGTGATCCGGTCCAAGCGGCACCAAGGTCATGTGCACACACCCCATGGACTGCGCAACATCGACAACGCGCCACGTAACCCCCGCGTCACGGCTGATGGCAAGCGCAGCGGTATCGTGACTGCCTGTCCAACGCTGGCCCGGTCGCGCCACGCATTTGAACAACGGCAGCAGCCACACGCCATCAGCGCGCACCTGCACAGGCGCACGAACAAAAACCCCCGGCGGCAACGGCAGATCACGCGGCGCAGCACCCTGCACAAGCATCCGCACAACAGAGGCATCCTGATCACCGCCTGATTGCGCCGTGTGCAGAACAATTCTGCGCCCGTCTGGCGCATCGAACTGCACCGGATTCTGCTCTGAACGATGGGCATCAAAAGACACCTGCTCAGCTTCAGCCCAGCCGCCCTCCCCCAAAACCGAACGCCAGATCGAAATGTCTGAACACCCCTCCAGCGAACCACCAAACCACAGACAGGATAGCCCATCCGCACCCATCGAAAGGAACGCTGCATGGTTCTGCTCACAGGGTGACGGCAGCAACACCTCGGCCCGCCCATCACCAAGATCGACCAGCCGTCCATTCATATTGGCAGCTATTTCTTTGGGCGTAAGCATGCGCACCGATTCGTTGTCCCGTGACGTTGCAAGGCTAATAACTAACAGGGTCGAGTTGTTTGCTAATTCCAATAAGTTGTCAAGTTGAAACTTATACGTCTGACACACAATGGCGTCCTAACATACTGTATTTGCTTGTATTTGTGATTCAAAATGCCCTGATTTAAAATCATTCTCCAAATTTATTGACAAATACGACCCCTCCTGAGACTATCAAGGCAAGCTGCTTGTTGCGCAATTCCGTGACAGCCGCAGTCAGTTTTCTTGGGGACGGAATGGTATCGGCCAGATGGAGCAGGAACACAGATCGGGCAGCGCTACTGGGGGTCAGCTTTATGTTGATGGCTTCAGTGCTCGCCGCCATCGACTCGGTGCTGATCCGGCATATGGCGGGAGCCGTGCATCCGTTCGTCATGGGTTTCACACGCGCGCTCTTTGGGCTGCTGTTCATTCTGCCATGGATCATTTCAAGGCCGGGTATCCTGAAATCGCACTACCGCTTCAGGCACGTGTTCCGAGCAGCGCTCAAGCTGGCGGCGCTCTTGTCATTCTTCGTAGCGTTTTCGACGGCCTCGCTGGCGGATGTGACGGCAATCGCGTTCACTACGCCGATCTTTGTCACCATCGGGGCATGGATGTTCCTTTCCGAACGCCCGCCTGTCATGCGGATCATCGCGGTGGCCATTGGCTTTGCCGGAGTTCTGGTCGTACTGAACCCCGGCCAACAAACCGGAATTTCCAGCGGCTTGCTATTCGCCCTGCTTGGTGCGTTGCTGACCGCGCTGATTCAGCTGATCCTGAAACCAATGTCCGGGCGCGATTCAACGCAAACCCTGGTGGCGTGGAACCTGATCGCCCTTGTTCCCATCGCCGCTATTCCCGCAGCTTTCGTCTGGACAACGCCCACGCTGCACCAGTGGGGCTTTCTGGCACTCCAAGGCGTGGTGGGTGCCGCAGCCATGGGATGTGTGACGCGGGCGCTTTCATACGCAGAAGCTTCGCTGATCGTGCCCGTGGACTTTACTCGCCTGCCCATCGTCGCCGTCCTGGCCTATGTGCTGTTCGGCCAGGTCGCGCCTTTGTCCACATGGATCGGCGCCGGCATCATCTTTGTCGCGGTTGTGCAGATGGCACGCAGCGCCCGCAGTCGGACAAGGATTGAACCATGATCCAGTGCTGGCCAACATCGAAATATAGCCTGCACGGGCGGGCGCCACGCGCTGACCATCCGCATGTTTGCCTTGGCACGGCCTTTGCACTTGGGCCACTCGCGCAGCGCTCAATGAACGACACGAAACGCGGAACCCCCATTGGCACAGTTGAGTTCGTCAGCTTTGCTTGCGGAGGTATCCAAAACGAAATGCCGGTGCGGCCTTCGGGCCGTTAGATCGGTGAACTGGCGGCCAATCCAACGGCTGCCGGAACTGGGGATTAGGGAGGATAACCATGACCCATAAATTAGGACGCTTTGCGGCGGCACTTCTGGCGACAACCATTGCCGGATCGGCATTTGCACAAGACGGTTCTTTGACAATCGTCTTGTCCGAAGAGCTGGATGTTGTCGAACCCTGCATGGCCTCGCGCTCGAACATCGGGCGTGTGGTTCTGCAGAACATCGCGGAAACTGTAACAGAACTGGTCCCCGGTGAAGGCCTGAAGCCACGTTTGGCCACCAGCTGGGAAGATATGGGCGGCGGCACCTGGCGCTTTAAACTGCGCGAAGGCGTCAGCTTCAGCGACGGATCAACCTTTGATGCCAACGATGTGGCCCATTCAATTGCCCGCACCACCGGCGAAGCCATTGTCTGTGAAATTGGTGCCAAATTCTTTGGCGGCATGGCGCTGACCACCGACGTGGTTGACGATTACACCATCGATATCACAGCAGACCCGGCACAACCGATCTTGCCTTTGCTGATGTCGACAATGGCAGTTGTTCCGGCTGAAACCCCAATGGACAGCTTTGTCAAAACACCCATTGGCACCGGCCCTTATACATTCGACGAATATAACGTTGGTCAGAACATCAAGCTTAGCGCACGGGATGATTATTGGGGCGATGCCCCTGCCGTCACCACCGCGACCTATCTGTTCCGCTCTGACAGCGCCGTTCGGGCCGCCATGGTTGCGACAGGCGAAGCCGATATCGCACCAAACATCGCGCTTCAGGATGCGACAGACGCCGGGATGGATTTCTCTTACCCGAACTCTGAAACCGTTTACCTGCGTGTTGACAATGAAACTCCGCCACTGAACGACGTTCGGGTGCGTAAGGCTCTGAACTACGCTGTTGATCGTGAAGCCTTTGTCGGCACCATTCTGGCCAACGGCACATTGCTGGCGACCGGCATGACCCCGCCGTCAACCATCGGCTATAACCACGATCTGAAGCCGTTCCCATATGACCCGGCCAAAGCCAAAGAACTGCTGGCAGAAGCCAAGGCTGACGGCGTCCCAACCGACACCAAGATCACGCTGATCGGACGGACCAACAACTTCGGCAACGTTCTGGAAACCATGGAAGCCCTGCTTCAAATGTATCAGGATGCTGGCTTCAACATGGAGCTGAAGATGTACGAAGTGGCTGAATGGGTCGACTTCTACTCCAAACCCTTCGCCGAAGATCGCGGCCCGCAACTGGTTGAAGCACAGCACGACAACGCCAATGGCGACCCTGTCTTCTCGATGTACTTCAAGTACCATACAGAAGGTCTGCAATCTGGCGCCGCTGATCCCAAGATCGACGAGATGATCGCAGCCGCGACCGCTGCAACAGGTGCAGAGCGTGAACAACTGTGGTCTGATCTGTTTGCCTATATCCACGGCGAAAGCGTGACTGACGTGCTATTGTTCCACATGGTTGGCTTCAGCCGCGTCAACACGCGTCTGGATTTCGAACCAACGATCAAAACCAACAGCGAACTGCAGCTGGCACAAATCGGCTTCAAGTAAGCGAAAACCTATTCCGGGGGCGGGTCTTCTGCCCCCGGTCCAAGCTCAAGGCTGAACCTGAATGAAATCCTTCCTCGGAAAACGAGCAGTTGCCAGCGCCATCTCGTTGATTGCTCTGGTTATTCTCGTGTTCTTCCTGTCCCGCCTGACCGGCGATCCTACATCCCTCTACCTGCCTGTGGATGCCTCGTTGGAAAGCCGCGCGCAATTTCGCGAATTGCATGGGCTGAATGATCCGCTGATCGTTCAATTTTTCCACTACATTGGCGATCTTGCCCGCTTCGACTTTGGCGATTCAATTCGCCGATCAGAACCCGCACTAGATGCAGTGCTGCGTGCCTTTGTCTGGACACTGCAACTGGCCGTTATCACCATGACACTGGTGACCATAGCAGCAATCGTTGTCGGCAGTCTGGCGGCGTTTCGGGTGGGTGGCCTGTTTGACCGCATCGCAACATTCTTTTCCCTGATCGGGTCCAGTGCGCCAGATTTCTGGATAGCCATCGTCGCCATCGTGATTTTCTCGGTCAATTTGGGTTGGGTGCCAACCAGCGGCACCGGAACAGTTTGGCACTGGATTTTGCCAATCTCGGTTCTGTTCATTCGCCCGTTTGGCCTGATCCTGCAGATCGTGCGTGGGTCGATGATTTCAGCGCTCAGTTCCGCCTATGTCAAAACTGCCCGCGCCAAAGGCGTGCGCAACAAATCCATCATCTTTATCCACGCATTGCGCAATGCAATGCTGCCCGTCGTAACAGTGATCGGCGACCAAGCTGCGGCTTTACTGAACGGGGCGGTAGTCGTTGAAACGGTCTTTGGGTTTCCCGGTGTGGGCAAACTGATGATCGACTCGATCCTTCAGCGCGACTTCACCGTGGTTTTGGCGGCGATCTTTGTCACCGCAGTGGCCATCTTTGTCATGAACATCCTGATCGACATCCTCTACGCGGTGCTCGATCCACGCATCCGGTATTGATCCATGGCATACACTGACCCTCAAGACGCCCTGCCCGATGTTCTGCCAGATGCGCCCCCCGCATGGGTGTCTGTCCTGCGGATGCTGTGGCGTGACAAGTTCGCCCTATGTGCGGCCATCTTCCTGCTGATTGTTATTTGCTGCGCGATCTTCGGACCAATGCTTTTGGAAGATCAGGCCATGCGGAACAATTTGCGCGGGCGAAATGCCCCTCCGTTCGATTTTTCAAAAGACTGGAAATTGTGGTTGGGTGGCGATGCCCTGGGCCGCCCACTGCTGGCACGGATCATTGTCGCGGCACAAAACACGATCATGGTCGCGGCCGGTGCGGTGATTTGCTCGGTTCTGATTGGCACGACATTGGGTCTGATCGCCGGTTACACCACAAATACGACCAGCCAAGTCATCATGCGGCTGGCAGACGTGATCATGTCATTCCCGTCGCTGCTGCTGGCTGTGATCGTGCTGTATATGCTGTCGCCATCTGTTGGGAACATCATCATCGTTTTGGCGATCACCCGCATTCCCGTTTACCTGCGGACCACCCGCGCCGAAGTGTTAGAGATCAGGGGACGCATGTTTGTTCAGGCGGCACAGGTAATGGGCGCCTCAACCCTACGGATTGTTTTCCGCCATATCCTGCCGGTGGTCTTTCCAACGCTTGTAACCATCGCGACACTGGATTTCGCCTTTGTCATGCTGGCCGAAAGCTCATTGTCATTTTTGGGGATCGGCATTCAACCGCCAGAAATTACATGGGGGCTGATGGTGGCACAGGGACGTTCCTATTTGACCAATGCATGGTGGCTGTCCTTCATGCCCGGCTTGGCCATCATCCTAACGACCCTGTCGCTGAACCTGTTGTCAAACTGGATGCGCACAGCGCTGGACCCGGTACAGCGGTGGCGGCTAGAGATTTCGAGGACAAAAAATGACTGAACCTCTTCTCGAAGTCCGCAATCTGTCGGTCGACTTTCACACAGCGCAAGGCACGGTCCATGCCGTGCGGGACGTCAACTGGCATCTGGACCGTGGCGAATGCCTGGCTATCCTGGGCGAGTCCGGGTCCGGAAAATCTGTCTCTGCCTCGGCCATTATGAACCTGATCGATTGCCCACCGGGCGACATTGCATCTGGCGCAATCCTGTTTGAGGGCCGCGATGTCTTGAAAATGGATGATGAGGAACGCCGTCAATTGAACGGCCGCCGCATTGCCATGATCTTTCAGGACCCGCTAAGCCATTTGAACCCGGTCTATACTGTCGGCTTTCAGATCGAAGAAATGATGACCGCCCATGGCACCCCTGCAGATGCGGCGCGGGCGCGTTGTTTGGATCTGCTGGAACGGGTTGGCATACCGGATTTCAAAACCAAGATTGACGCCTACCCCCATCAATTCTCGGGCGGGCAAAGACAACGCTTGATGATCGCCATGGCGCTGGCTTTGAAACCCGACATCCTGATCGCCGATGAACCCACAACTGCGCTGGATGTGACGGTACAGGCCCAAATCCTTGCCCTACTCGAAGAGCTACAAGCCGAAACCGGTATGGGTCTGTTGCTGATCACGCATGACCTTGGCGTTGTGGCAGAAATGGCTGACCGCGTTGTGGTCATGAACTCTGGCCAGATCGTTGAGACTGGCAGCGCTGCCGAAGTCTATCGTGCGCCAACGCACCCTTACACCAAAAAGCTGATCGGCGCGGTTCCCGGCAATGGCGATATGGCCGCCCCCTTGGACACCGGCATCAAACCCCTGTTGGAAGTGAATAGCCTGACAAAGCACTACGGCGCGTTTGTCGCCTTGGAAAACGCCAATCTTACCGTCTTGCCGGGCGAAACTGTGGCCATCGTCGGAGAGTCCGGTTCTGGCAAATCAACCTTGGCCAAAACGCTTTTGCGGCTTGAAGACGCAACATCAGGCGAGGCTTTGTATAACGGGCGTGATCTGGTCAGCCTTGCACCCAAAGACCTGTTTGAACTGCGTCGCGACATTCAGATGGTTTTTCAGGATCCAACACAATCGCTGAACCCGCGCATGACGGTCTATGACATCATCGCCGAGGCCTTTGTGATCCACCGCGATATCCTGCCCAAAGCCCAGTGGAAAGACAGGGTGCGCGAATTGCTGGATCAGGTCGGGTTGGAAGCCAGCCACATGCAACGCTTTCCGCATCAGTTTTCGGGCGGGCAGCGCCAGCGGATCGCTATTGCCCGCGCACTGGCTTTGGAGCCCAAGCTGATCGTCTGTGATGAAGCAGTATCCGCGTTGGATGTTTCCATTCAGGCGCAGGTCATCGACTTGTTGACCGGTCTGCAAGACAAGCTTGGCCTCAGCTATCTTTTCATCGCCCATGACCTGCCATTGGTGCGCGACTTCGCCCACCGTGTGGTGGTGATGCAAGGTGGACGGATCGTCGAACAAGGCCCGGTGGCGCAGATTTTTGACAATCCGCGAATGGAATACACCCGTAATCTGATGGCAGCATCTTTGCACCCGGACCCGGATGTTCAGGCCAAGCGGCGCCAAGACCGGCTTGCCCTGCAAAAAGCTTCGTAACCTTTACTTCAAATGCCCCCCACCCTTGGTGGCCAAGTCCTGACCAGAAGGCATGACATGAAATCCACTCTGACGTATTTTCATTGGCCCATGGCCCTAACCGCGGCCGGCCTGATCCTGGCGTTCTGGCTGGGTTATCAAGCAACCGGTACTTTCGGCGGCGGGTTGTCATTCTTTCTGATCGGATCTGCGCTGGCGGTTCTGGAAATCTCGCTCAGCTTCGACAACGCGATCGTCAATGCCAACAAGCTGAAAGACATGTCCCCTGTCTGGCAGCATCGGTTTTTGACATGGGGCATTCTGATTGCCGTCTTTGGCATGCGCATCGTATTCCCGTTGGCCGTTGTCGCCATCGCAGCACGGATTGGTCCGATAGATGCCGTGCTTTTGGCTGTCAGCGAGCCGCAGGAATATGCTCGGATTATGGATGAGGCACATGTCTCAATTTCGGCCTTTGGCGGCACGTTCCTGATGATGGTCGCGCTCAGCTACTTCATCGACCAAGACAAAGATGTGGACTGGCTGCGCGCGGTTGAGGTTCGCCTGCGCGACTGCGCCTCTATCCGCGGGTTGGAGGTGGCGCTAGTATTGGCCACGGCGCTGGCTTTCTCACTCAGCCTGCCAGTTCATGAGGGCGCAAGCTTTCTGTTCGCCTCGGTATGCGGGCTGTTAACGTTTCTGGCGGTAGAGCTGTTGGGCCATGTACTGGACGCGTCCAACGAGACCAGAAATGCCGCTGCATCTGGCGGGCTGGGTGCCTTCCTCTATTTGGAACTGTTGGATGCCAGCTTTTCCTTTGACGGTGTGATCGGGGCTTTTGCGCTGACGCAAAATCTGTTTCTGATCACCATCGGCCTGGGAATAGGCGCGCTTTATGTGCGGTCGATGACCTTGATGTTGGTCGAACGAAAAACCTTGGCCGAATTCCGCTATCTTGAGCATGGCGCGTTTTATTCGGTGTGGATTCTGTCATTGATCATGTTCGCCCAATCAATAACGCACATCCCGGAAATCATCACCGGTTTGATCGGAGCCTGCTTGATTGGAATGTCTTTGGTGGCATCCATCCGTTACACACGGTCCGTTCAAAAAAGCTAGCGGTCCTCAACGGTTCAGCGTTTTAAACGAAACCGCTGGCCACAGCCGTTGCAGCGCGCACACCATCAATCACGCGCAGCTTTGTTTGCGCCTGCGCGCTGGCAGACAGATGAACCATCCCCCCACACCCCAAGACGACAGAGCGAACGTCATCTTCTGCCTCAGCGCGCTGAACCTCGGCAACAATACGGTTGCTTGCCCTAACCGGATCATCTTCCAGGTCCAGCACAGGCACACCGCTGGCACGAACGCGCGACAAATACGGCGACAGGCCGTAGTGCTGGATATTCTCCTCTAAAATCGGAACAGAAACCGCCAGTGTGGTCACAACAGAAAACCGACCGCCTGCAATTGCCGCCAAATGATAAGCGGCTTGCCCAATCCCGATAACGGGGCACTGCGCAACCTCTCTGGCGCTGTCCAGCCCGGTATCATCAAAACACCCGATGATAATGGCCTGCGCCCCATCGGCGGAAGCCTTTCGCACCAACTCCAGCATCGGCGGCACCGCAAGCGCCCCATCTTCCGGGCCTTGAATGGCCGCAGGACCATCGGTTGATGTCCAGCCTTGGACAGGTATCGCCCCGGCCTGCGCTTGCGCCGTGCTGAGCATCGCCTCTGTCATTGCTGCGGTGGAATTCGGGTTGATCAGGACAATCATACCAACCCTTTACCCGCATCAGACCCCGCTTTGGATTTGCGCCGCGCGCTGGACCACGCCAACAGCAAGAACACACCGATCATCACCAGCGAGAATATCGTGGTCAGCGTACCAAGTGCATACAACACAGGCGTTGTGACATTGGTTGTCATCCCGAAGATTTCCAGTGGCAACGTGTTGTAGCTGCCCGCGGTTAAAAGTGTACGCGCGAATTCATCATAGCTGAGCGTAAAGCCAAACAACGCCACCCCGATCAACGAAGGCCCAATGATTGGCAAAACAACGTGACGCAATGTTTGCCACGGGGTTGCGCCCAGATCACGCGCCGCTTCCTCGTAGCTTTTGTCAAACCGGTTGAAGACGGCAAACATGATCAACAGACCAAAGGGCAAGGTCCACGTCAGCTGAGAGCCAAAGCCAGATGTCGCCCAGTGCACCGTCAGCCCCGATTGGCTGAAGACAAGCCCGACGCCCAGCGAAATCAGGATAGACGGGATCACCAGCGACGTGATGATCAGGTAGAATAAAATACTGCCGCCCGGAAACTTGCTGCGAAACGCCAGCCCACCCATGACCGACACAACAACTGTCGTCACCATGACCATAAAGCCAAGCGCAAAGCTGCGCCGAAAACTGCCCCAGATATCGCCCACGGCCTGTTGTTCAAACAGGTCTAGAAACCAGTGCACCGACACACCATTCATCGGGAATGTCAGGCCACCTTGGGGCCCTTGGAACGACAGGATCGCAATCGTGATTGTTGGCCCGTAAAGGAACAACAGGAACAGCCCGAAAAATGCCGCCAAGACGTAAAAGGAACGGGGACGCGGTTCCATCATAGTTCCTTTCTGATATCGACGAAGCGCAACATGATGCCGATGATCATCACAACTGTGATCAGCAAGACAACGGCAGTGGCAGATGCGGATGGATATTGCAGCAGCGCAATGTCGTTAGAGATCAAACGGCCGACGTTTGCGGATTGCGATCCGCTCATGAAACGCACGGTAATGAAATCTCCCATCACCAACGTCACAACAAAGATCGTGCCAATCATGATGCCGGGCTTGGACAGCGGGATGATCACATTCCACAAGGTTTGCAGGCCGCTGGCACCCCCATCACGTGCGGCTTCGATCAGGGATTTGTCGATGCGCATCATGGTGTTGAAGATCGGAACAACCATGAAAAGCGTGTAAAGATGAACAAAGGCCAGAATGACCGAAAAGTCGCTGAACAATAACCACTCTACCGGCTCGTCGATCACGCCCCACGAAAGCAAAGCCGAATTCGCGATCCCGTTACGCCCCAGGAACGGGATCCAAGAGATCATGCGAATGATGTTTGAGGTCCAGAATGGGATCGTACACAGCAAGAAAAGCGCGGTTTGCCAGGTTTGGCTACGCACATGAAAGGCCAGGAAATAGGCAACGGTAAAGCCGATGCCCAACGTGAACATCCACGTAATGATCGCGTATTTGAAGGTGTTCAAAAACACCTGATACGTTACCGGAGAGCTGAACAGGAATTCGTAATTTTCCCATACAAAGGCCGGGATGATTGAAAATTCCGTTGCCTGCCAAAAACTGACAACGACAATCATTGCGATTGGCAAGACAAGAAACACCAGCATCACCACAGCAAGCGGCGACACCATTAACCAACTTGTCAGATTGCGGGTCATACGCATTCTGCGCCTCTGCTTTCTGCTCAATCTATTCGGGAAAAGGTAACGGGGGGCAAATCGCCCCCCGTTGGCATCATCGCTTAGGCCGCGATGAATTCGTTCCACTTGCGAACCATGTACTGGTTCTCGTCCATAACCGCGTTCCAGCAGGCAACGCTGCCCATACGGTCATAGAACGAACCACCGTCGCGCACGGCGCCGGCTTTTTCCATGACCTGGCCGAATGGGTTTGTGATGTCGCCCTGGGCTTCTTTTCCTTCGAACCAGAAGCCCCACTCATCAGCAGACATGTGGTTCTTGGAGGTTTCCGGAACGGCCGAATAATAGCCCTGACGCATCAAGAAGCCGCCGACCCAGCCATCAAGATACCAGTTGATGTATTCATAGGCCGCGTCCAGTTCGAGACCGGACAAGTTCTTGGACAGACCAATGCCGCCGCCCCAGCTGCGATAGCCTTCTTCAAGCGGTTGATAGACACAAGGAATGCCCTTGGACCGAACCGCAGTGATCGCCGGTGACCACATGGACTGGATCACAACCTCACCCGAGGCCATCAGGTTGACGCTTTCATCAAACGACTTCCAGAAGGCGCGGAACTGACCGTTCTTTTTGGCTTCGGTGAAGATGCCAAGGGTCAGATCAATCTCTTCTTTGGTCATGTTGCCTTTGTCAGGGTATTTGTATTCCCCCATCGATTCCACAACCATCGCCATGTCCATGATCCCGATGGACGAGATATCCAGGATCGAAGCTTTGCCTTTGAATTCAGGGTTCAGCAGTTCGGACCAATTGCTGATCGGGCGGCCGATCAGGTCTGGACGAATGCCCAAAGTATCGGCGTTGTAGATTGTTGGGATCAGGGTCATCCAACCGGATTCTTCCTGAACGAACTCTGTACCGTCAACGCCTGTGGTGAAGCCGACCGAATGGGGGGCTGTACCCTGTGCGATCACGCTTTCCGGGGTCAGTTTACCATTGCGGAAAATACCCACGATCTTGTCGTAGTTCTTGATCTTGCTGGTATCCATGGCTTGCAGGTTGCCTGTGGGCCAAACCTTTTTACAGATCCAGTATTCGATATCGGCAATATCAAAGCTGCCCGGCTGTGTTGCCGCGCGCTGCGTTACGCTGTCGGAATCCAGTGCGGTCATTTCAAGCGTGAAGCCCAGGTCTTCTTTGACCTTTGCCGCCACCTCGTTGAGGTTGGAAACGCCTGTACCAAACTGGCGCAGGGTCACATCCTTGATGTTCTGCGCCCAGATCATGGGTGCACCCAGTGTGCTCGCGCCAACGGCGGCAGCACCGGTCTTCAACAAGTTTCTGCGGGAAATTTTTGTCATGTGGTTGTCTCCTTGTCGGTGATTATTTGAACGTTTCTTAAGGTCGTTTTTTAAGACTTCAGCGGGTGAAGGTGTTCCGCGTCCCAGGCCAGCCCAACCAGGTCGCCAGGGTTTTGCGGGTGTTCAAAAAAGGCGGCATCAGGCAAACGCGCCGTTACGTCTTGATCACCCGCAATTTTCGCGGTGATCGAGATATGCGTCCCTTGGTATTCAACGTCCGAGATTCGACCGTCGATCTGTCCGGCGCCCTTCTCGGCCAGACGCACGGCATCGGCGCGCAAGGCAAAGCGCCCATCCTCTAGCGAAATCACGTTATGACCGCCCATAAACTGCGCAACAAAAGCCGTCTGCGGTGCGTTAAAGACATCGCGCGCAGGGCCTGCCTGCTCGATCACGGCGTTATTCATGACCACAATTTCATCAGCCAGCGCCAAGGCCTCGTCTTGGCCGTGGGTGACATGGATGAAGCTGATCCCCAGTTCGCGCTGCAACTTCTTCAGCTCAACCCGCATCCGGATTCGCAAAAAAGGATCCAGGGCCGATAACGGCTCATCCAGCAGCAAAACCTGTGGGCGTGTGATCAGGGCGCGGGCCAATGCAACACGTTGCTGTTGCCCGCCTGACAATTGATCAGGAAACCGGTCTGCCAGCGCAGACAAATCAACAAGCTCCAACATTTCGCCAGCAGCCTTTTCGCGCGTGGCTTTGTCAGACCCTTTCATTTTCAGGCTGAAAGCAACGTTTTCGGCAACGCTAAGGTGCGGAAATAACGCGTAATTTTGAAACATCATTGCTGTGCCACGCTTTGCTGGTGACAGGCTGGAAATATCTCGCCCTCCCAGCAAAATGGCCCCTTCGCTGACGGTTTCATGCCCCGCGATCATCCGCAGCGTCGAGCTTTTGCCGCACCCCGACGGGCCCAGCAGGCAAGCGTATGATGACGGTTTGAAGTGATGGCTTACCGCGTCAACGGCCACGGTATCCCCATAGCGTTTGGTCACTTTGACCAATTCCAACTCTTTGCCTGTTTCCGACATGCTCGCCCCAATGCTGATGGCCTCACAAGGAACGAACCGCGAAAAACCGGAAATGATTCTTGCTTTTTTTGACGCACATTTCCGCGCCCTGCCTCATTCCAAGGCACCATTGGAGCGTTTTGGCCACTTTTTGAGCACAATATTGTATACAATTAATTTCAACTTCCAATACATACGCTCTTCCACTTGAGGACAAAGGCGGCCTCTGACATGGATGAGGCAATATGAACGCAGCGTTTGAAAAAATCGGTCGGAACAAGACGAGTCCGCAAGCTGACAGCGTGGCAGAATCGCTGACCCTGGCCATTCACCAGCATCGGTTGGCCCCTGGCACAAAGCTGGGCGAAGACGAGCTGGCCGAAATCTATGGGGTATCGCGCACCATCATCCGCGCGGCGATTCAATCATTGGCCCACCACCAGCTGGTGGAGGTCAAACGCAACCGAGGTGCCTTTGTTGCGCAACCGTCCATTCGGGAAGCGCATGAAGTGTTCGAAGCAAGGGCATTGCTGGAACCCCCGATGGCCCGAAGGGCCGCTGACAGGGCTACCCCACAAGACATCGAACTGCTGAACCAACATATCCAAGAAGAACATGCCGCGCTTGCCTTGGATGATGCGGGCAAGGCGTTGTACCTTTCCGGCCTGTTTCACGTCGAACTGACCCGGATCGCCAACCACGCAACGATCGCCAGCTTTGTCGAAGCGCTGATTGCGCGCTCATCCTTGATTATTGCGCTGTACTGGCGCCGCGAAAGTGCGCTGTGCGAAAAACATGCGCATCATGCGTTGCTGGACGCTTTGTCGCGCGGCGATGGTCAGGCAGCAGAAGAGTTGATGAAAAGCCACCTTGTTGATCTGCATTCAGCGCTGGACCTGCGCGAGCGGCAAAAGCCGTCTCGCTCGTTGAAAGAGGCGCTTTCGCCGTGATGATACGGCGCATGACGCTGGATGAGCTGGCAATGGTTCTGGGCTGGGCGCGGGACGAAGGGTGGAATCCCGGTTTGGACGATGCCGCCGCATTCCATGCAGCTGACCCAGATGGGTTCTTTCTGGCCCTGATAGATGACACCCCCGTAGCTGCCATATCGGTGGTCAACCATGATGAGAGCCACGCCTTTCTGGGCCTGTACATCTGCTTGCCCGCGTATCGTGGCACCGGTTGTGGATATGCTCTGTGGCAAGACGCCCTGCGCCATGCCGGTTCGCGATCAGTGACACTGGAAGGCGTGCCCGACCAACAGGCCAACTACATACGGTCCGGGTTTGCGCGGATCGGCCGTACCATTCGATATAAGGGCGAGGTTTCTGCCGAAAACGAAGCTATCCACGCTGCAACCCCAGACGACGTGCCAGCATTGCTCAACGCCGACAAAGCGGCGGCTGGCCACGCCCGCCCCGCCTACGCTCAGGCATGGTTTAGCAATTGCGCAACACGACAGACTCAAGTTCTGACACGACCTACCGGCGCAATTCAATTTGCCACCTTTCGTAAATGCCATGACGGTCTAAAGATTGGCCCGCTGCACGCCAATGATCGTTCCAGTGCTTTGGCCTTGTTGCGCGCACGGCCAACACAATTCGGCGATGGGCCGCTGTACATCGACGTACCAGATGGGTCGGCGCTACAGGCACTGGTCATCGAAAACGGGTTTGAACCGGTATTTGAGACCGCCAAAATGGTTCTTGGTCGGCCCACAGCCGCGAATCCCCCTGCGTTCTACAGCGTCGCAACACTGGAATTGGGCTAGTCCGCGAACCGCGCCGCCCATTGGCGCACTCACCAGACACGCTAACAACACGCCAAACCTGTCGTTCGGCATGCCCAGTCTTTCCGCCAATTGGCCTAAAGAACCAGCTGACCACCGCCTTACCTGCCCGAGATCTGCTCAGAACGAAAAAAACATGCGTAAACAATGTGCAATTGCAGCACGCCATGTTGCAGCGCAGCAATGACGATTGACCACACGCGGACGTGACTGGTTAAAGCTGTAGCAGCGACCGGACAATGGCGTCCGGGATTATTGAAATGCATGACGCATTTCGATGGGGAGCAGCGAAGCTCTTAGGCTCTGGCGATCAGCCACAGCCCAGGATTGTTTTGGATGCTCATATGGCAATAGCTGCTCAGATAAATACCCCAGATCACCTTCTTGCTGCCGAACTTCCTGTCCTCGTGATTGGAGGCGGCCCGGTTGGCATGCGAGTGGCGCAGCTGCTCAAAAGCGATGGCGTCGAGGTAATGGTGTTAAGCGCCGAACACCATCCGCCCTACAACCGCGTTCGACTGACACCGCTTTTGTCCGGTGAGGTACAGTTTGGCGAAATCACCTTGCCACAAAAGACTGATAACGGTGAAGAAATTCCGCTGATCTCGGGGCAGCGCGTACTGTCAATTGACCGGGACAATAAGAAAGTCACAACCAGTGACGGGGCGGTTTGGCCCTACTCCAAGCTGGTGATTGCCACTGGTTCATCAGCGTTTATTCCCGGTATCGAGGGCAAAGACCTGTCTGGCGTATTTGCGTTCCGGACTGCAGATGATGCGTCGGCGCTGTTGGCCCGGTCTTTTTCCGCGCGCAAGGTTGCTGTTATCGGCGGCGGATTATTAGGGCTGGAAGCTGCGCGCGGCATGAAGCAGCGTCAGTGCGATGTAACGGTGATCGAACACGAAAGCCGGTTGATGCCCCGCCAGTTGGATACCGAGGCCAGCAAACTGCTGGAGACCCGTATTACCGACATGGGCATCGCCGTGCGCACTGGCACTGCCGTCAAACAGATTGCTGGCACACACAAGGTGACTGGCCTGCATTTTGCCGATCATACGCATCTGGAATGCGACACCGTGATCCTGTGCACCGGCGTGCGAGCCAATGTTGATTTGGCCAGACAGTCTGGCTTGGCATTCAATCGCGGTGTCATCGTTAACGATCAGATGCAGACGAATGATCCAGACATTTTTGCCGTGGGCGAATGCGCCCAACATGATGGGCAGATGTATGGATTGGTTGGGCCCGGATACGCCCAAGCCGAAGTCGCGGCCAAGGTCATCGCCGGACAGCATGCCGCCTTTCGCGTCAGCCCCCCGGCCACCAAGCTGAAAGTGGTTGGGGCCGATGTGTTTTCGGTGGGCGATGTCGAACAACTGCAAGACATGGTTGGTGTGCGCCGCCACATCTGGAAGGCCGACGGGCTGTACCGCTGCTTGTATGTTCGGCGCGGGCAACTGGTGGGGGCCAATGCGGTAGGCCTGTGGGATCAGGCAGGACGCGTACAGGACGCAGCGCATTCAGGCGCAACGATCTATCCTTGGATGATTCACCGGTTTCGCAAGACGGGCGCGATCTGGCTGGACAACAGCGAAGACTTGGCCGACCTGCCTGACGCAACGACCATTTGCAATTGCACAGGCGTCACATGCGGGCAAATTCGCGGAGCCATCGCGCAGGGCTGCACCGATGCACCGGCAATCAGCGCGCGCACGGGTGCGGGCACCGTATGTGGCACGTGCCAGCCTGTTCTGGAAGAACTGGTGAATGCAGGTGGTCCGCCAAAGCCTGTCGCCTTCTCCAAACCTCTGCTGGCCCTGTCAGGATTGGCCGCGCTAGCCGCACTTATTCCAATTCTGGTGGGCATGGTCCCGCTGCCAAATAGCTTTGACCCGGACAGCCTGCGCGTTTGGTTGTGGCGGGACAATATCGTCAAACAATGGAGCGGTTTCATCCTGTTGGGCCTGACGATTTCCGCAGCTCTGATTGGTCTGCGCAAACGCATTCGCCTGATGGACCGGCTGGGCAGCTATGATGGCTGGCGGTTGGTTCATATCGTTCTGGGGGCCATGATCCTTGTTGGATTTCTGGCTCATACCGGGTTTCGCATGGGCGCAAATCTGAATTTCATCCTGGGTTTCAGCTTTGTTGCCACACTGATTTTCGGCGCGGCATCAGGCCTGGCCACCGGTGGCGAACATAAGCTGCGCGAAAAACGAATTGGCACGGCCCGCAAGCCAGCGCGCCGTTGGCCCACATGGTTGCATATTGCAGCGGTGTGGCCCCTGCCCGTCTTGCTGATGATCCATATCCTGACGGCGTACACATATTGACCATGCAAATATCCCGCAAACATATCCTGTGGACCTTGTGGTTGGTCGGTACGCTGATCGCAGCGGTGGCTGGTGCCAAGACGCTCTTCGTGGCGGGTGATCAGACGGCCCTGATGCCGGGTAACACAACCGGCGTGCATCACCAGTTCGAAATTGCCTGCGCCACGTGCCACACGTCTGATGTATTTGCCGATGTTGGCAAGGTCCGCAAGGACATCAACAAAACCTGCCTGACCTGCCACAAGGATGAGCTGAAAGCCTCGGACGACAGCCACCCGAAGAAGAAATTCACCAATCCCCGCATGGCCCCGTATTGGGAACAGGTCGATGGGCGCTATTGCACCACCTGCCATATCGAACACGTGCCCGAAGATACGCTGACCAGCATGGTTACTCTGCCCGGCGATTTTTGTGTCGCCTGCCATTCAGAGGGTGAACAAGACGTCCGCGTGAACCGGCCCAGCCACGAAGGGCTGACCTTTGACACCTGTGCATCTGCCGGCTGCCATAACTTTCACGACAATCGCGCACTCTATGAGGACTTCCTAGTCAAACACGGAAATGAGCCGTGGCTATTGCCGGAAACAATTGTGCCCGCCGCTGCGCTGGCGCGTGATCGTGCGCGTGCCAAAAGCAGCGCTGAAATCGATGCCTATCTGGCGGCGATCACCGCCCCCACACAGACCGTTGAAGAAAAGGTTGCCCATGACTGGGCTGCGTCCGCACATGCCGCTGCAGACGTTGGCTGCGGTGGATGCCATGCCCCCGAGGCGGAAACCGAAGAACAAATAGCAGCAGATTGGATCGAGTCCCCAAGCGAAGCCATTTGCGCAGATTGCCACAAGTCCGAAGCCAAGACATTTGCGCTTGGCCGCCATGGCATGCGCAGACATCCCAAAATCGCAAAGCCACGGGATGGCGCATCCGCACTGTCCGTTCTTGGCATGGACGAGCCCCCAGAATTCTTGATGTCGGTCTTGGCCAAATATCTGGATGATCCTGCGCCACCGCCCATGATGTCCACCGCCGAGGCGCGCGTCCCCCTGCGCCCCGAAGCGCATGGGCAAGACCTGACATGTAGCACCTGTCACAAACCGCATGAGCAAAACCTGGAGTTTGCCGCAGTGGGTGCCTGCTTGACCTGTCACAATGATGAACACAGCCTGGCCTATGAAAGCAGTCCCCATTTCGAACTGTATCAAGCTGAGCTGAGCGGCGCCCTGCCCCCCGGAAGCGGAGTCACCTGCGCCACTTGCCATATGCCCAAGACTGAAAAATCCGGGCGTGTAACGTCGAACCACAACCAGAATGACACTCTTCGTCCCAATGAAAAGATGATCCGCCCCGTCTGCATGTCATGCCACGGCTTGGGCTTTGCAATTGATGCGCTGGCGGATCCCGCCCTCGTCTCAAACAACTTTTCAGGACAACCAGATCGCCACATCGAAAGCATCGATTGGGCGTTAAAACGCGTGGAACCACCCGAGACTGACGCCAATCAATGACAAGCGGTCCCACGCACCCTGCAAACCAAAAAAGCAACAGGAGTTAAGAATGTATATGAAGATGGGAAAATTAAAAGCGGTAGCCCTAAGCGGCATGTTGGCCTTGGGCGCGATGCAGCCCGCTACAGCTGAAGAAGGCCTGGATTACCAAACCGTGTCCGACCTTTTGCACCTTGTTATGAGCTCTGACCGTACCGTCTATACGCGCATGATCGTTAACCGTCTGGCTGTTCAGGAAAAAGTCATCACGGCCTCTGAGCACTTTGTTGACGAAAAAGCTCTGGTTCTGCCCGCGCAGATGTTCCGCTTTGGCTCTGAAATGGTTGCCGAAGAAACCGATGCGTTCTCGTATTCGTTGCTGTCGCTTTGGCCCATCAACAAGCAAAACGCGCCTACAACCGATCTGGAAAAAGAAGGTCTGACCTACATCGCCGAAAACATTGGCGAGAACTTCTATGGCCGTGAAGAGCTGGGCGGAGTCGAGTACTTCACCGCTGTTTACCCAGACATCGCCGTGGCCGAGGCCTGCTCATCTTGCCACAATGATCACAAAGACTCCCCCCGCACCGACTTTGAAGGTGGTGATGTAATGGGCGGCGTCGTCATTCGTATTCCGATTGACTAAATGAAACGCTACCTCGGCGCGGCGGTCTTCGCCGTGTTCCCATTCTTGACCCTCGAACAGGGGCTGGCGGATACCACGCAAGCCTCTGCTCGGGGGCTTGACGGTTTTGTAACCGTCGATCGGCTGAGCGATCCTTCAGATCCGCTGCTGCAACAAGGGCGTGCCGTCTGGGCTGACACCTGCCAGAACTGCCACGGCGGAAACAAAGCCACTGGTGCCCCCAAAATCACCTCCACTCGCGCCTGGGCTCCACGAATTGATCAGGGGATGGCCGTTCTTATCGACCATGCCATCAACGGTTTCGTTGGGCCGCGTTACACCCAAATGCCACCACGTGGCGCCAACCCAGACCTGAGCGATGAACAGGTTTCTGCTGCTGTTGCCTTTATGGTTTGGGCCAGCGGTGGGGCGGATGTCGCGTTGGAATACACTCAAAAAATGAAAGGGATGGAATAATGACACCTGAACAGATTGATCTGGTTCAATCCACATTCAAGAAAGTTGCCCCAATCGCCGATACAGCGGCCGATATCTTCTATGACCGCCTGTTCGAGATCGCACCGGACGTGCGCGGTCTGTTCCCAGAAGTGATGACAGACCAGAAAAAGAAGCTGATGCAAATGATCGGCATTGCTGTGAACGGCCTGCGTGATCTGGATGCGATTGTGCCTGCGGTTCAAGATCTTGGCGCACGTCACCGTGGCTACGCTGTGAAAGAAGAGCATTATGATGTGGTCGGCGCGGCACTGCTCTACACACTGGGCATAGGTTTGGGCGATGACTTCACCCCCGAAGCCGAAGCCGCCTGGGCCGAAACCTACGGCCTGCTTGCAGGTGTCATGATAGAGGCGCAGCAGGCAGCAGCCTGACTGGAGCCGCTGCCGTCGTTTGCCGAAACAACACAACACAGCCCCAGAAACGAAAAAGCCCGCCGAAATCGGCGGGCTTTCTCATGTGCTTTGTGGCGTGATCAGACGAAGATCATTTCGTCTGTGATCGTAGCCAAATCGGTGTATTCGAACGTAATCGTTGTACCTTGATCGGCGAACACAACATTCGTACCCGTCTGAACCATGTTGGCAATCGCATCCGCGCCAGTGGAGTACCCGAAGCCTTCAAACTCCATGAAATCCCAAACTTCCAGGTTGCTGACAGAGTTCGTGGCGCCATCAGCGACATCAAACACAAACATATCTGCCATTATGCCACCTGCCAGATGGTTGGTGCCCGAACCGGCATCCAGTTCATCATTGATGCCCTGGCCACGAATCCAGCCTTTGACCGAAATCGCCGTATTGTTGATGAATTCCTGCGACTGCGAGAAGCCTTGAACAACAGCTTCGCGCGTTCCGCCGCCAGCCAATTGCGCCACCCAGGCATTCAGACCGCCTGCATCAGGCGCACGGTTCAGAACGTTTTGGTAAAGCAGCGTTACAAAGGCCGTATCGTCCAACGAACCATAGGTGTTCTGGAATTCGGTACTGCCAACGAAGCCGCTGACAACGGACAAGAACGACGTGCCGTCACCCAAAAACTCTGTCCAACCCAAGAAACCGCCTATGTCTGGCGCGCGATCCAGTGTTGCCTGGTACAGGCGGAACACATCGTCGGAATAGCTGCTCTGGCTATACGTTTCGATAAAGCCGGCAGCGCCCGCCGTGGTGTTGTTGACGAATTCCGTACTTTCCGAGAAGCCCAGAACAACGCTTTCGCGCGACGCGCCGCCGTCCAGTTGACCGACCCAGGCATTCAAACCACCGGTATCCGGAGCACGGCCCAGAACGTTCTGGTAGAGCAATGTTACAAAGCCGGTGTTATCCAGCGAACCGTATGCCGCCTGGAATTCCGCACTGCCAACGAAGCCTGCAGCGGCTTGCGTCAACGAGCCAGTGCCCTCACCCACATACTGCGTCCAACCTTCGTGACCGGCCGCATCTGGCGCACGGTTCAGCGTGGCCTGATACAAGCGGTACACTTGGTACGCTTCGGTCATGTGAGCTGCGATATCGAACGCATCACCATACAGGATGTCGTTGCCGCCATCGCCGTAGATTTCATCCGCGCCCTCTTCACCCGAAATCGTATCGTTGCCGATATTGCCTTCGATGAAGTCATCAGAGACATCGCCGGACAGACTGTCGTTGCCCGCATAGCCCATGATATCATCTTCGGCTGGCGTTCCGGCCGAGGTGACACCGGCATATCCCAGCGAGGAGGTCAGAACGGTCTGGTCGGTAAAGACCAGTTGCTCAATCCCGTACAATTCGTCTGTGCCATCAGCAGATGTAATCTGAACGGCGCCATTCGATGCTGTGCCAACCGTGACAGAGGCGAATGTGACATTGAACACGGCTTGGTCGATACCCGTTCCACCAACCAAAGTGTCGTTGCCGGACGAACCGGTCAGCACGTCATTGCCGCGCCCACCTGTCAGGGTGTCATTGCCGGCAGCACCGGTCAGCGTGTCATTGCCTTCCAAACCTTCGAAGGTCACACCCGTTGACCCGGTGGTGATCATGCTGTCGCTGAATTCCGAACCACGGATTTGTTCAATATTTGCCAGTGTGTCCGTATCGCCAAAGGTGTCGGTTACAACGCCTGTGGTCAGGTTGGCCACGATACCGCTGGTGCCGCCAAAGTCACCTTCGTTCTCATAGCTCACGATGTCCCAGCCGTTGCGGCCATCAATCGTGTCATCCCCGGCCATACCGCTGAATCCTTCGCGATGCGTCAGGGCAGAACCGATCAGATAGTCATCATCCTGTGAGGCTTCAAAGAATGTCGCATAGGTGAAGGTATCGCTGAGCGACGTGGCATCGCCACTAACCGCAGTACCCAGACCCTGGCCACCAACAGCGATCGTCAGACCACCAACGCCACCCACATCCGCATAGCTTAGCGACAGGCCTTCGCCTGCGGCAAACCAACCTGCGTGACCGATGATGGTGTTGTTGCCAAGGCCTGACGCAACCATGTCAGCGCCGTTGCCGGTGGTGCCACCTTGCGAGGCATCAATGACATCGTCACCGTCGCCACCAATCAGTTCGTCTTTCCCATCACCGCCGGTCAACGTGTCGTTGCCGTCGTCACCGTCCAGAAGAACGTCAAAGCCCACGTTAAACGCGCTGATCACGTCGTCATGCGTGGTACCTGTGATCTGCTCGACATTTGTGATCGTGTCAGTATCGCCATGGGTGTCGACAACTGTATTGGCCGCCAGCGTTGCGGTGATGGCCATGTCTGGTCCAGTCCAGGCAGATTCCCAACGATAGGAAACTTCATCCCAGCCGTCGCCGCCGTCGATCGTGTCGTTGCCGCCATGACCTTCGAAGGTTTCGCCCACCAACATGTCGTCGCTGCCGGTGATCAAGTCTGCGTCCTGCGATCCGCCAAAGGAACGCGTGTAAGAGAAACTGTCGTTCACGCTGTTGTCGCCAGCAACGATAGTACCCGCGCCGTTGATACCGGAGTTGATGGTCAGACCACCTACACCACTGATATCACCATAGCTGATTTCGATACCGCCACCCATGGCCCACAGGCCAGAGTGACCGATGATCACGTTGTTACCCAGACCCGGCGTAACAAAGTCGCCGCCCTTCTGGCCTGCAACGGAACCGGCCGACGCGTCAATCAGGTCATCGCCGATCGAGCCGTCCATGTTGTCTTGGCCGTCACCACCGCGCAGGGTGTCATTGCCCGTGCCGCCGCGCAAACTGTCGTCGCCCGTACCACCGGATGCATCCAGCAAGTCATCGCCTGCGCCGCCGGTCAGGTTGTCGTCACCAATGGTCGAGATCAGCGTGTCGTTGCCAGTACCACCCTGCAGACGGTCATCCGCAGAAGCGTCTGTCATGCTGTCATTGCCGTCAGAGCCCAGAATGTCTTCGACGTTTGTCAGCGTCTGCGTAAAGGCCACGCCATTATAGCTGCCGGTTGCCGTGCCCGCTGAAAGGTCAACCACCAGATTGGTGATCAGCGCATTGCTGAAGCTGACTTCGTCAAAGCCCGCACCACCATCAATGGTGTCGTTGCCGCCAAAGCCAGAGAACTCATCACGGTTGGCTGTACCAACAAAGTTGTCGGCGAATGTCGTGCCGTCCAGCTGGATTGTACCGGACCCAGATTGCGTGACGGTTTCAGCATTGCCAAACCCATCATTTGCCACAACACCGGTTGCCAAGTTGACGCTGGCCCCTTGCGTCGCCGCGCCGCTGGTACCAACGCTGAAGTCCAGATTAACGATAGTGTAAGTGTTCGTAGTGAACGTGTAGCTGTCTGCCCCTTCGCCACCAATAAAGATGAAGAAGCCATCATTGCCGGGCGTCAGGGAAAAACTGTCCGCTCCGGTTGTGCCGATCACTTCCAGCCCTGCGCCGGTACGCGCCCGGTATTCAGCAGCCAGTTGGACATCAACCAAAGTGTCGGTGCCGCTCGTCTTTGTGACAGTACCCGTATTGGCACTGGTGTTCAGCGCCACTGCAATCGGGCCAGTTGTGGCCGAATAGTCCAGAACGTAGCTTGAGGAAGAGGTCGACGAAGAAAATTCAATCTGGTCGTTCCCGGCAGATCCGTTGATCGTATCTCCACCAGAGTTCGAAACCGGTTGGATCGTATCGTCACCCGACGTTCCAAACAGATCGTCGCCTCCGGTTGTGCCAGCAATAACAGCCATAACTCTTCCTTTTCCCTACGAATTTAAACGCAATGTTTCTTTAAACGATTCGTGGCCCATTGCCATAAGTTACGGCAACGCCGCAGCGAATAGTCGCCGAAGCTATGATGCTATCTTCCGAACGTCGGCAAGACCATACGCGGTTATGTCGCCCTGCGCCAATTCCGCCGCATTTCGTGTAATCCTGCGAAACAGTAAGCAGGTTGGCGCGGATTCTTGCATCAAATGGCCGAAATCGAGGTCGGTTTTTTGATCAAAACTGATCAAAAGCCGACCAATTGGTTGGCGCAAGAGCTGCATACGATTCGAGCAATCACCGCAAATCCGCCTCATTTTCACAGGTCAACTCGCCCAATTGTTGGGCGAATGCAAAAATAACGCCCACCATTTAAGCATTTACACCCAAATACAGCATCTGAAATGCATGTCAGGGTGCCCCATCGTCACCTCACGCCTCAATCTCCGGCTCGACCCGATCACGCCGATTGGGCAGCGCCGACCAAGGGGGGAATTCCTGACTGCGGCGCTAATATAACCCGCTCATCACTACTGATGCGCGGATGTCATGGGGACTTACGACTTATGAAAACCAACAAAATTCTCGGCGCCGTTTCGGCACTGGCGATGACCGCAGCCGCACCAGTGTTTGCTGAATGCGCAGACCCGATCAAAGTGGGTGTCCTGCACTCGCTGTCCGGCACAATGGCCATTTCGGAAACAACTCTGAAAGACACCATGCTGATGCTGGTCGACCAGCAAAACGCAGCTGGCGGCCTGCTGGACTGTGAAATCGAAACCGTTGTCGTTGACCCGGCATCTGACTGGCCACTGTTCGCTGAAAAAGCGCGTGAACTGCTGACCGTACATGATGTCGACGTGATCTTCGGTAACTGGACATCGGTTTCGCGCAAATCTGTTCTGCCCGTCATCGAAGAACTGAACGGCCTGCTGTTCTACCCGGTCCAGTACGAAGGTGAAGAAAGCTCCAAGAACGTCTTCTACACCGGTGCTGCTCCCAACCAACAAGCCATCCCAGCAACCGATTACTTCCTGGAAGAATTGGGCGTTGAGAAATTCGCTCTGCTGGGCACGGACTATGTATATCCGCGCACCACAAACAACATTCTGGAAAGCTACCTGAAGTCCAAAGGCATTCCAGCAGAAGACATCTTTGTGAACTACACCCCGTTCGGTCACTCTGACTGGGCCACCATCGTTGCTGACGTTGTTGCCCTGGGCGAAGACGGCAAGCAGGTTGGCGTGATCTCCACCATCAACGGTGACGCAAACATCGGCTTCTACAAAGAACTGGCCGCTGCCGGTATCTCTGCAGACGACATTCCTGTTGTTGCATTCTCGGTGGGTGAAGAAGAACTGTCCGGTCTGGACACATCCAACCTGGTTGGTCACCTGGCGGCCTGGAACTACTTCCAGTCGGCAGACACCGAAGCCAACGCAGAATGGGTTAAGTCCTGGAAAGCCACCATGGGCGAAGAGCGTGTAACCAACGACCCAATGGAAGCTCACTTCATCGGCTTCAACATGTGGGTTAACGCGGTCAAAGACGCCGGCACCACCGATGTCGACGCGGTTCGCACAGCCATGTACGGCCAGGAATATCCAAACCTGACCGGTGGTACAGCTGTCATGCTGCCAAACCACCACTTGGCCAAGCCAGTTCTGATCGGTGAAATCACCGCTGAAGGTCAGTTCGACATCATCAGCCAGACCACCGAAGTTCCGGGCGACGCCTGGACCGACTTCCTGCCTGAATCGGCTGTTCTGAAGTCGGATTGGAAAGACCTGGGTTGCGGTATGTACAACACCGAAACCAAAAGCTGCGTTCAGATCAAATCCAACTACTAATCTGACGTAACTATCCGGCGCGCGGGGGGCCCATTGGCTTCTCGCGCGCCACACCTTCTGCAAAGGCCCTCATACAAAATGTATTCGATGCTGCGCGCCCTGCTTCTTGCGCTTCTGGTTGGCCTATGGCTTCCCGTTGCTGCCCCCGCCCAAGACCTTCAATCGGTTTTGCAAGCCCATCAGGCCCAGGTGGCCAAACCTTCCCGCAAATCAGTTTCCCCGGTTCTTGAGAGCCTCGCTGCCTCGGGCCTGCCTTCGGTGACTGACTTTCTGGAACGCTGGCAGAACAAGGAACTTTATGTTCGCAAAGCCGACGGCCTGTTTTATTACGCGGAACCAGATGGCGATGTTTTTACCCTGACCGATCCGGGAACCGGTGAAACCGCTGGAACAGCCGCCAAAAGCGAGCTTGCCCAGATCAAACCCAATGGTGGTGTGCGCAAAGCCATTTCGGAAGCCTTGGTCCAGTTTCAGCTGTCCGACCCAGATATCAACCGCCGCAGCTCTGCCGTGGACGCTATTGCACGCTCCATGAATGCAGATCAGCTGGCCCCACTGACCGCCGCAATCGAAAATGAGCCTGACCCCGCGTTGAAAGCCCGCAAAATCCGCGTGGCCAATATGTTGGCGGCAAGCTTTGCCAAAACCACCGAAGAACGTGTTGCCGCTATCAAGGGATTGGAAGGTGACCTGTCTGTCGATTCACGCGGCGTTTTGAACCTGATCCTGACAAAAGGTGACCCAGCCATAGCACCGTTTCCCGATGGAGCGATCGTCGCGCAAGACCTGACGCCCGGAACGGACGAATTGTCCGTAGACGCCGCTTATGACCTGATGGTCGCGGCTGGAAAGGCCCTGCCGATCCTTAGCGCCGAGGACCGCCTGGCGATCCTGCGGGACAATGTTGAAGACGGACGCGTTGGCGGCATTCTGGTCGGTCAACTGAACACACAAGACGGCCGCGACCGCGCCTATACCGCCCTTGTCGACAGTGGCGTTATCCAAGACGAAGGTTGGAATGGCCCGGCGACATCCAAAGCCGAATATGTTGCCACGGAAAAATTCGCCTCGCTCTACAGCGAGTCCGACCCGGCGGTCATCGAAGCCGCCCGCACAACGCTGGACGGCATCGAAACGCGGGTCAAACTAAACCAGTTTGGTGATTTGGCACTGGATGCCCTGTCGCTCGCCTCTATCTATTTCCTCGCGGCCATTGGTCTGGCCATCACCTTTGGCGTGATGGGCGTTATCAACATGGCCCACGGCGAATTCATCATGATGGGCGCCTATACCGGCTACGTCGTGCAACAATTCGTTCCGAATTACACCGCCTCGATCATCGTCGCCCTGCCTCTGGCCTTTGCTGTGACCTTCGCCGCAGGTGTGGCGATGGAACGGTTGGTTATTCGGTGGCTGTATCACCGGCCCCTTGAAACTCTGTTGGCAACCTTTGGTATATCTATCGCGCTGCAACAGCTGGCCAAGAACATCTTCGGCACACAAGCCCGCCCGCTGACTTCTCCCAGCTGGTTGGATGGTGCGTGGATCATCAACGACGTCATTCAAATCGCCTATATCCGTATCGCGATCTTTGTCTTGGCAGTGATCTTCCTTGGGCTGATCCTGTTTATCCTGAAACGCACACGGCTCGGCCTGGAAGTGCGCGCGGTGACACAAAACCCCGGCATGGCGGCATCAATGGGTATCAACCCTGACCGCATCAACATGCTGACCTTCGGTCTGGGCTCTGGCATTGCTGGCATCGCCGGCGTCGCCATCGGGCTATACGCCAAGGTGACATCGGAAATGGGCGCTGACTATATCGTGCAAAGCTTCATGACAGTGGTCGTGGGCGGTGTTGGCAACGTTTGGGGCACATTGGCCGGGGCAACCATGATCGGCACGCTGCAAAAAGGGATCGAGTTCCTGAACCCATCCAACACGCTGGCGGCACAAACCTATATGATCCTGTTTATCATCCTGTTCATCCAATTCCGGCCCAAGGGCATTGTTGCCCTCAAAGGCCGCGCAGCAGGAGATTGATGTGATGTTCAGGTTCTTAGCCCACTGCCCGCACTATTCTGCCCAAGCGTCCTCAAACGCCACAGACCAGCGGCAGAAAAGCCTAACCGGGGCATCCGCCCTGCACCCTGCAACGGCCAGCGCAAACCAGGCGCTCGTGCCAGCTGTGTCCGACACCCGGCGCAACGCAATGTCTAAAGGGAAACAACAATGAACCAAGGTTTCCTGTCCAAAAACCCATCTGTGCTGTGGTTTCTAGCAGCGCTTGGTCTGTTCACATTGGGCGTTACAGTTCTGGCCGATGCCACCGGCACCGGGGCGATCTCTACCTCCTTCGTCAAGACGTTGGGCAAAACGCTGTGCCTGTGCCTGATCGCCATCGCAATGGATGTGGTCTGGGGCTATTGCGGTATCCTAAGCCTGGGCCACTTCGCGTTTTTCGGGATTGGCGGCTATGCCATCGGCATGTGGCTGATGTACGCCCGAACACGCGACATCGTCACTGAAAATTTGGCCAACAGCGTCATCCCTCCCACCACGCAAGAAATCGAAGATGCCATCGGCACACAGATTTTCGGGGTTGTGGGATCCAGTGATTTCCCTTGGATTTGGGCCTTTTCAGACTCGCTGTTTTTGCAGCTGATGATGGTTGTTTTGCTGCCCGGTTTGATTGCCTTGGTTTTTGGCTGGCTGGCCTTCCGCAGCCGCGTGACCGGTGTCTACCTGTCAATCCTGACCCAAGCGATGACCTTGGCGCTGGCGCTTTACCTGTTTCAAAATGACAGCGGGCTTCGTGGCAATAACGGCCTATCTGGCTTGCAGAACATCCCAGGCTTTAATGACGTGCCACAGGCGCAAATCTCTATTGCGTTCTTTTGGGCATCGGCCCTGGCATTGGGGCTGGGCTATGTGATCTTTGCCTGGGTCATGTCCGGCAAAATGGGCAGTGTTGTGCGCGCCATTCGCGATGACGAAGCTCGCGTGCGCTTCCTTGGCTATCACGTCGAAAGCTACAAACTGTTTGTCTTTACCCTGACAGCCATCATCGCCGGGATTGCCGGCGCGCTGTACTACCCGCAGGCTGGCATCATCAACCCGGCCGAAATCGCGCCGATCGCCTCGATCTATCTGGCGGTCTGGGTCGCAATTGGTGGACGTGGGCGCCTGTACGGGGCAGTTATTGGCGCGGCCTGTGTTTCGCTTCTGTCCAGCTGGTTTACCGGCGGCGGTGCGCCCAACATCAACCTGGGCTTCTATCTGGTGCAATGGACTGATTGGTGGCTTGTACTGCTTGGCCTGAGCTTTGTGGCTGTCACCCTGTTCTTCCCCAAAGGTATTGGCGGCCTGTTCGACTTGATATCGGCCCGTATGGTGCCAGACCGCGTGGGGGACTATGGCCCTGACAAAGGCGCACTGCGCAAAGAGGAGGGCTCAGAATGAGCACACTTCTAGAAGTTTCCGGCGTCTCAGTGTCGTTTGACGGGTTCAAAGCCATCAACAACCTGTCGCTTCAGATCGCCGAACCAGAGCTGCGCGCCGTGATCGGCCCCAATGGCGCGGGCAAGACTACCTTCATGGATATTGTCACCGGCAAAACAAAACCCGACGAAGGCCGCATCATCTGGGGCGAAAAATCTGTCTCGCTGCTGGGCAAATCAGAAAGCCAGATCGCGCGTTTGGGAATTGGCCGAAAGTTCCAAAAGCCCACTGTGTTTGAGGCACAAACCGTGCGTGAAAACCTGGCGATGGCGCTGAAAAACCCGCGCGGTCCGTTTGACGTTCTGATGTATCGCAAAACACCCGAAGGCGCCGCACGGATCGAAGAAATCGCCGAAGAGATCGGCTTGTTGGGCGAACTGCCCCGCTCTGCCGGAGAACTGAGCCACGGACAAAAGCAGTGGCTGGAAATCGGTATGCTGCTGGCCCAAGACCCGCGCTTGCTGCTGGTTGACGAACCCGCCGCTGGCATGACGCCAACCGAACGTGAAAACACCACGGACATGCTGACGCGCCTTGCTCAAACCCGCGCGGTGATTGTGGTGGAACACGATATGGAATTCGTCCGCCGCCTGAATTGCAAAGTTACTGTGCTGCACGAAGGCTCGGTTCTGGCCGAAGGCAGTTTGGACCATGTCACAAACAACAAAGACGTCATCGACGTCTATCTGGGGCGCTAAAAGATGTTGCAGATCGAAGACCTGACACTGAAATACGGTCAAAGCCAAATTCTGCACGGTATCTCGCTAACGGCGAACACCGGGCAAGTGACCGTGGTTATGGGGCTGAACGGCGTCGGCAAGACATCCTTGCTAAAGGCCATTTCCGGCCGTCACCCCTATGCAAACGGCAGCATCACGCTGGATGGCAAACCGCTGAACCATGCCAGCGCCCATTCCGCCGCCAAAGCCGGCATCGCCTATGTCCCACAGGGACGAGAAGTGTTTCCCCTGATGACCGTTATGGAAAATCTGGAAAGCGGGTTTGCCTGCCTGCCAGCGTCAGAACGAAAAATCCCGGACCGCATCTTTCAGCTGTTTCCGGTTTTGAAAGAGATGAAAGACCGGCGCGGCGGCGACCTGTCCGGTGGCCAGCAACAGCAATTGGCCATTGCGCGGGCCCTGATCACAAAGCCCAAAGTACTGCTGTTGGACGAACCGACCGAAGGGATTCAGCCCAATATCATCAAGCAGATCGGTGATGTGATCGAAACCCTGCGCGATGAAGGCGACATGGCGATTGTACTGGTGGAACAGTTCTTTGATTTTGCCATGCGACTGGGTGATCAGTTTTGCGTGCTGAACCGCGGCGCGGTGGTCATGGACGGCAAGCGCGGCGAAATCGCACGCGAGACTTTGCTGAACGCTGTTTCTGTCTAACCCAAACGAACAACAAAAGGGCCGTGTATCCACGGCCCTTCTGGCAGCCCAGTCAGTCGCCGCTATGGGCGCACATAGGCATAGCCCTGCTCTTGCAGCTCAATCAGCCGTACAACACCCGATGGGGTGACAACGGCTTCATCCATCAGCGGAATCTCTTTGCCGGCCTTCGCACTCATCTTGCGATGCGTGTTGCCGCAGGCGGAAAAGGTCACGTTGTCCATTCCCAAACTCATGGTACTGATCCGGTCTGCCACCGGGCTTTTGCCGGGCACATACATGTTCAGCCCCGGCCCATAAGCCACAACCTCAATAACAACCGTGTCACCCTGTGCTTCGTAATAGGCCGCAACGTTCTGAACGTTGTTCAGCGCCAAATTCATGACTTTGGGATCGTTCTCGTCCACATGGACCGCCAGGTAATGGCTCTGCCCTTCTGCAAAGGCAGTGGTGGCCGCAAACAAGGCTGCAGCCGTGATAAGATATTTCATGCGTATTTCCTCCCTAGTGCGGGAAGCCTAACACAGATGCCGAGGTACGCATGTGTTTTAATTTGTGCCACTGCCATGTGGGGCACTTCGATACGATGACGAAACGAAATGACATGGCCAGCCTATAGGCTTTGCTCCAGAGAGTGCGCGCACGGGGCAGCACAGAAGAACCGCCCTTACTTCGCCAAGCACCGGCCGCATACGTGGCACTACAGGCGCTTAATCCGGGGTATGTGGCGGGCCAAAGCCCGCCCTTTGTCGATGATGCGCTTAGCTGTCCATCTTCAGCGCAGAAATGAACGCTTCCTGCGGGATGTCCACCTTGCCGAATTGGCGCATCTTCTTCTTACCCGCCTTCTGCTTTTCCAGCAGCTTCTTCTTGCGCGTCGCGTCGCCGCCGTAACATTTGGCGGTCACGTCCTTACGCAGCGCGCTGAGCGTCTCACGGGCGATAACCTTGCCGCCAATCGCCGCTTGGATCGGGATTTTGAACATATGACGCGGGATCAGGTCTTTGAGCTTTTCGCACATGGCGCGGCCGCGGGCCTCTGCCCGGTCGCGGTGAACCATGGTCGATAGTGCATCAACCGGTTCGTCGTTCACCAGAACCTGCATCTTGACCAGCTGATCTTCGCGATAGCCGATCATCTGATAGTCAAAGCTGGCATAACCCTTGGTGACGGATTTCAGACGGTCGTAAAAATCAAACACCACTTCGTTCAACGGCAGGTCATAAACCACCATCGCACGGGAGCCGGCATAGGTCAGATCCATCTGAATGCCACGACGGTCCTGACACAGCTTCAGCACATCGCCCAGATACTCATCAGGCACCAGAATGGTGGCCTTGATGCGAGGTTCTTCCAGATGGTCCACCGTCGACATATCCGGCATGTCAGCTGGATTGTGCAATTCGAACATTTCGCCGTCTTTGGAATGAATGTGATACACAACCGACGGCGCGGTGGTGATCAGATCAATATCATATTCGCGCTCGATCCGGTCGCGGATCACCTCAAGGTGTAACAACCCAAGGAACCCGCAGCGAAAGCCAAACCCAAGCGCGGCGGATGTTTCCATCTCAAAACTGAAAGACGCGTCGTTCAGGGCCAGTTTCTCAATTGCGCCGCGCAGGTCTTCAAACTCGGCACTATCCACCGGGAACAGGCCACAGAACACCACAGGGATAGAAGGTTTAAACCCTGGCAACGCCTGATCCGTGCCCTTCTTGTCATGCGTGATCGTGTCACCGACCTTGGTGTCGCGCACCTGTTTGATCGACGCCGTCAAAAATCCGATCTCACCGGGGCCCAGTTCATCAACCGATGTCATGGCCGGGCGGAAAACGCCGATACGATCAACGCCATATTTCGCGTTGGTCTGCATCATCTTGATGTTGTCGCCCTTCTTCAGAACGCCATCCATGATCCGCACCAGAACGACAACGCCCAAATAGGCGTCATACCAACTGTCGACCAGCATCGCCTTCAACGGCGCATCGCGCTGACCCGTGGGCGCTGGCAGTTTCTTGACGATGGCTTCCAGCGTTTCCTTGATACCAACTCCCGTCTTGGCCGAAACCTGAATAGCGTCTGATGCGTCGATACCGATCACATCTTCGATCTGTTCAGCCACGCGCTCACAATCGCTGGCGGGCAGATCGATCTTGTTCAGAACCGGCACAATCTCATGGTCGGCATCGATCGCCTGATACACGTTGGCCAGCGTCTGCGCTTCGACACCTTGGGTACTGTCCACAACCAGCAACGAACCCTCGACAGCCCGCATGGACCGGCTGACCTCATAAGCAAAGTCAACGTGGCCGGGGGTGTCGATCAGGTTCAGGACATAAGCTTCACCGTCGTCGGCAATATAGTCGATGCGGACGGTGTTGGCCTTAATGGTGATGCCCCGTTCCCGCTCAATATCCATACTGTCGAGCAACTGTTCCTTCATGTCCCGTTCCGCCACTGTGTTGGTGGACTGGATCAAACGGTCAGCAAGGGTGGATTTACCATGGTCGATATGCGCGACGATGGAAAAATTGCGGATATGGGAAAGCGCTGTCATGTAAGGCGATATGATGCGGAAATGCGGGGCGGTCAATATCCGACGCAGTATCAGAGCCACATGAAAAAGGCCGGACACGAATGCCCGGCCCGAATTCTGTGCGCAGCGCCCCGTTTTGGGGCGCCGGTATTCGCCTTATGCGAAGTTGTAGTACAGGTCAGCGTCGGCAACGTAGCCGTCGATTTCCATACCCATCGTTGACAGATAGTCATCCCACGCCTGGGCCAGACCACCGGACCATGCGTCCAGCAGCAGAATTTGCTGGGTGTCGCCGGATTCGGAGTTCTCGATGGTGAATACGATGTCGGTGCCGTAATCCACGTTGTTGCGCAGATCCCAACCGTTCTTTTCTTCGATTTCCGACTTAACCAGTTGGATCGACAGCACGTTCAGGTCAGCGCTGGCGCTGTCCAAGAACTGCAACATGTCGTCCTGACGGATGTCGAAATCTGTGATGATATCGGTGCCGTCGTCAACAATATGACCGGCCGAGAAAACAAACGTGTCACGATCCAAACCGCCCATCATGACGTCTTCGCCCTGACCGCCGATAATCGTGTCGTCGCCACGACCGCCGATAATAATGTCGTTTCCGCTGTAGCCACGCATCAGATCGTCTTCACGCGTGCCCCACAGTTTATCGCTTACACCTTGTGCAGTACCTTCGATAATGGGCATTCTGTGTCCCCCTTTTTAAAAACATGCTCGCCTCTTTCGGCACTAAGAATCATACGCCTGTTCAGCCGGGCATTCGAGGGGGAGAAGTCGTATTTTGACTTCAAAAATCGCGGCAGGATTGTTTCAGCATATGTCGCAATTCGTGACCATACCTGCCATTGTTCGGATTTTATCACCTAAATATGGCATTTTAGGCGATTTTTCTCCGACGCCTCAGAAAGAATTTGACACGCCCAACCGGGCTGACCGGCGCCGCCGCCGTTGCCGAAAAATCACGGTTCCCAAAAGAAGACTGGTGCCAAGTAACGTCATCGTGTTTGGCAGTGGAACAACTGACGCTTCAAACGTGCAGTTTACGTCTTGCCCGCAGTAGAAATTGCCGCCGTCTCGATAGTCCAGATTGCCGATCCCGACCCATTCTTTGCGCCAAACAGTCAGCCCCAGCAGGTCGTAGAAGGCGCTGCGATCCGAAAAGGTAAAGTACATTTTCGAATCCGGATTCAGAATATCGGCACTGTTCCAAAACTGAATTGGCGCGACAGCAGGGTCCAACGTTCCGACAACATCCAGAAACCGCGCCTCTGCCCACAGCGGTTGCGGCAGGTAAGATTGCACAGGCTGCCCGTCAGGTGGCGTTAGATACGTATAGGCAACATGTGCGTTCTGCCCGGCGTAGAGCCCAGACAGAAAGTGATAATCTATGGTCTGCTTAATTGTAGCGGCTTGGGCCGAAGTGGCCAAAGCCGCCGCAAGAATTGCAGCCGCCAGTCGGGCTACCCTCATGCAGTGGTCTCCCCAGCCTTGGCTTTCTGAGACCGCTTGCGCCGACCAAAGGCCAACCCGCCCAGCGCCAATGCACTGCCCAATAGCGGCAAAGCAGCCGGCAAAGGAACCACAGAGGCCTGGAAAGTACAATTCAGGTCTTCCCCACCACAACGATAGGTCAGCACATCATCCTGATCGCGGCTCCACACACCGATGTTAGAGGTGTTCCACACCAAGAATGCGCGCAGCAAATCCGATGTGGGCCCCGGCCATGAGAAATAGAAGTCGAGATAGGGCTCAGGCTGCATGATGTTGCCCGAACCGGAAAAGACCAACAGCGCGGTGCTGGTATCCAACACGCCAACCCAGCCGTTGAAATTGACAAAGGCATTCCCCGGCACCGGGCTGTATGGCCAGATGCTCTCCCCATCTGGCAAGTCAGGGTAATAATATTCGACATGCGCATCCCAACCGGCCCATGGGCCTGTCAGAAAGTCATAATCGATGGTTTGCTTGATCGTAGACGCCCCGGCTGCGCTGCCCAAAGCAAGCGCTGCGACGGTGGCCAGAACTTTGGTTCCAGACATCAGTACCCCCCAATTCAGAGGTTCGCGCGTTGACGTAGTGTCAGAGATCAGAGCGCGTGTGTCAATGATTTGGGTCAAGTGGAGGTTTGAAGGGGCATTGGAGCGATGGGTGCCCAAGGTGAACACCCCAGCCCGCCGCAACACCCACAGCCGCGAAGACTTTGTGGCTTCGCAGATGTGGCGAGCGTCTTCACGGAGACACAAACTTGAAAGAAGGTGTCAGAAAGCCGACTTGTCGCCGGCTTTTCCGATGTTAGCCCTCTACAACCTCTAAAAACTCCCGCCATTCCCGCTTGCTCAAGCCGGATGTCTCTTGCGTGACCTCTTCACCCTTCAACATCCGCCGAACGCAATCAAGGGCTGCGCCAGACAGGTTCGCACCGCCCATGCGGTAATCCTCGAAGGCTTTGTAGGCAAAAGGCACCCAATCGGCCACGATCTTGCAGATCGCATCGGCATAAACACGGATTTCGTATTGGGCGTGAGCATCGGCGCGCAGGCGCAGAAAATGCAGCAGGTTGTGCAGGTCCACTTTCCAATACCATTGGGTATAGATGTTGGCAGGCAGGTTCATACGCGCCAATTCGCGGGCCAGGCCTTGTTGGCCGTCTTGGCTGATCATCTCTTCGTAATGGTCATACGCCTTCATCGCGTCTTCGCGCAGGTAACGCAGGACGCGCTCGGCCTCTTCACCGCTCAGCGCTTCACCCCGACCCTGATTATTGATGACAGATTGTGCCGCCAGTGCATCAGGTTCCGGGATATAAAATTCGCGATCCAGAATGGAATAACGGGCCGAGTATTCGTTGACGTTGGCTGTCCGGTGACGGATCCATTGACGCGCAACAAAGACCGGCAGTTTGACGTGCAGCTTGATTTCGCACATTTCAAACGGGGTCGAATGCCAGTGACGCATCAGATAGCGGATCAATCCTTCGTCATTCTGGACGGATTTCGTTCCCTTGCCATAAGACACGCGCGCCGCTTGGCAAATGGCAGCATCGTCCCCCATGTAATCAATCACCCGCACCAGGCCGTGATCCAAGACCGGATACGCGGTGTACAGATGCGCCTCCATTCCTTCTGACACGGCGCGTAGGGTCTGGCGCGGTGTGCTGCGCTGTTCGTCAATTTCGGCCTGTTGTTCGGGCGAAAGCGGCATGGGGCGAATCCTTTTGGCACAAGATGAGTCGCGAGCCACTATATCTGGACAATCCGTCAGGGTGTACCGCCACATGATGCGGCGGCAAAAGGGTCGCATTCTTGCCTAAATCACACAATGCGCCAGTGGTTTCCATTGACTTTACAGCATTGTCCAAGCAACTTTCAGCCCAAGAAAAAAACCGGGCAGGCGATCCGAGGCAGTCATATGAAACGTATTTTTGTAACGCTGGCGACAGCGAGTGCATTGGCGAGTTGTAGCGTCAGCGGTGGCAATCCGCTGATTGGCACAACCGACGACGGCACAACAACCGACACAGGAACCGCGACAGCCGCGGACAATAGCGCACTGACGAAGAACCTTTCTTCGATCACAGTGCCCGATGGCAGTCAGGTTTTGGTGAACATCGCATCGCTTGACGGGACACCCTTGGAAGCAACCTTTGTGCGGCGTACCGATCTGGATACCGCCGGGTATGAAGCCTATGCCATTCAGGAAGACCCGCTGGACCGCTTGTTCATCGCTCTGACCAAAACCGCAAACGATAACGCCAGCCGCGCCGCAGTGGTGCAGGACGGCGGACAGTTTAACCGTTATTTGGACGGCGGGTATTACGAACAGACCGGCCCTTACACCGCCCCCGACCCCAACAGCACAACAGCCGGCACCGGACAGGTGTCCTACGCCGGGACATACGCGGGCTTCACCAACATCGCCACTGCATCTGGCGCGGGTCTGCTGGCCATTCCTGGAACGGTTGATCCAACCACCCTGCCCGATCTGCCGGCCGAAGCGTTCCGCATTTCGGCACTTGCCTTCCTGAACGCCAACTTTGCCGACAACGTGGTGAACGGTGAAATCTACAATCGTGATATGATCGATCCGTCCGATCTCAGCGTTGTTACGCGCTATCCCAACATCTCGTTGATCGTCACCGACATTGACGCTGACGGCGGGTTCTTGGGCACGGCTGAAATCGAAAACGATGTGGGTGTGACCAGCGGATCTTACGGTGGTGTCTTTGGTGGCACCGGCGCCACCTCCGTTTCCGGTATTCTGGCGTTGACCAACTTCGACAACGATATTGATGATGAAGAAGAAATCGGGATTTTCGTGCTGACCAAATGTGGGGCAACGGGCGACAGCGCACTGTGCGACGCGGTACAACCTTAACCCGCAGATTGCGCAACTTGGCTGTGGTGCTGCTGATCGGCGGCGCCCAGCCCGCATTTGCGCAAGATGTGATAGACGTCAAAACTGTGCCTCAGGCGCAGCGATTGGCGATGGTGGCGATTGGGTCCGGGCAACTGGAACTGGCTCTGCAACTGGCAGATGCCATTTTGGCCGCGCACCCCGAAGACAGCTTTGCCCATATGGTTCGGGCAACGGCATTGTTGCAAAGCGGCCAGCCACGCGAAGCGGCACCAGAGGCACGACGCGCCTATCGGTATGCCGAGACCCCGCGTCAGAAATACGAAGCCGCCCGCATTGCCGCCTTGGCTGCGACCCGACAACAGCGATTTTTGCCTGCCCAAATATGGATGCGCCGCGCCATTCAAGCTGCCCCACTGCCAACAGACCGTGCCCGCGCCTCTCAGGAGTTTCGAGCTGTGCGTCAGGCTGCGCGTCTGGGCATTGATCTGGGCTTTTCGGTGGTTCCATCCTCGAATGTGAACGGTGGCAGCGGCGACCGATTGAACGTGATCGAAGGTGTGGATCTGGTTGGCGTATTGTCCGGCGCTGCATTGGCATTGCCTGGAACCGTCACATCTGGCCAAGCGAAACTACGCTACCGTTTGGCGCAAAACCAGCGCAGTATCACTCAACTGACCGGCGCATTGGAAGTGACCCGCGTTGCTTTGACCGATGAGGCACGCACGTTGGCACCAACGACGTCCAACAAGGATTTTTCCGCCACTTATGCCGAAATCGGCCTGACACATGCGCGGATGATGGGGCCGGACGGTGCGGTCCTTCGGCTGAATGCCGATTTGGGGCGTGTCTGGCGGGCCGGTGATATTTCTCACAATGTTGCGCGGGGCACGCTGTCTTACGGCTGGAATCTCAGCCAGACCACACGGCTGACCTTGTCCGGCACGGCGCAGCAAGAATTTTCCTTTGCCGATGGGCGCGATGACGTTCGCACCGGCGCGGTTGCAGCGACCTTTCACCATAGCCTGGCCAACAAAGACACTCTGTCGCTTCAACTGGGGCGCAGCGCCGCCTTGTCAGACAATGCTCAGGCGGAACGAACGGCAAGCACCCTGTCACTGGGGTACACGCGCCACAAACCTTTGGGGCCTGTCACCCTGTCTGGGCGCTTAACTCTGAGCGAAGCCCATTACCCGGACTATATGGTTGGGTTGATCACCGTACCAAACGGGCGGCGCGATCAACGCATTGCGGCCCAAGTGAATTTCGGAATCACCCCATTGGAATATATGGGGTTTCTGCCCACAGTTACGCTGTCGGCGGAAAAAACAGACTCAAACGTCAGCCGGTTCACGACAGACGAAATGTCTGTTTCAGTCGGCTTTCGCTCTGCTTTCTGACCTTCGACAATCACCTCTCGACAGTCCGCGCAAAGCCCCTATCCTTGGACCCAACAACTATTCCAACAGGAGGCCCCATGAGCGTTAAATATCTGCACACCATGGTTCGCGTGAAAGACCTTGAAAAATCAGTCGCGTTTTTCAAATTGCTGGGCTTGAAAGAGACCCGCCGCACCGACAACGACAAAGGCCGCTTTACACTGTTGTTCATGGCCCCTCCTGGACAAGAGGAATGCCCGGTCGAGTTGACCTACAACTGGGATGGCGATGACGGCTTGCCATCTGACAGCCGTCACTTTGGCCATCTGGCTTATTCGGTCGCGAATATTTACGAAACTTGTCAGCTACTTCAGGACAATGGCGTGGTTATCAACCGCCCGCCGCGCGATGGCCATATGGCCTTTGTTCGGTCCCCCGACAATGTGTCGATTGAACTGTTGCAACACGGCGATGCATTGGAGCCTCAAGAGCCATGGGCAAGCATGGGCAATACCGGACATTGGTAAGCCGTGGGGCAGCCCTATTGGTTGCCCTGACAATCGGCACTTCGGTCCAGGCGGCACAGCAATGTCGCTTGGCCCTTGCGCTGGCGTTGGACGTGTCTTCTTCTGTCGATGCCGAGGAATACGTGCTTCAGCGCCAAGGCTTGGCCAAAGCGTTGACAGCGCCAGACGTTATGGCGGCGATACTGGCACCGCGCCAACCACCAATGGCCTTGGCGGTCTACGAATGGAGCGGCCGAAACCAAAGCACTGTGGTGTTGAATTGGACGATCCTGAACACCGCCGAAGACGTGATGCATGTCGCTGAGATTCTGACAACTGGGGCACGCAGTTTCACCCAGTTCCCAACAGCTATGGGGTTTGCTCTGGGGTTTGGTGCGAATTTGATGCAAGAGGCACCAACCTGCGACCGACAAGTCATCGACATTTCCGGCGACGGCATCACCAATGACGGGTTTCGCCCCAAACTGGCCTACAAGCACTTTGAGTTCAATGAAATCACTGTAAATGGGCTGGCTGTTCTGGGTGCCGATGACCGCGTCCTGAACTATTTTCTGAACGAAGTCCGGCACGGGCCCGGCGCGTTTGTGGAAACCGCCGAAGGCTATGCCGGATTTCACAGCGCAATGGCCCGCAAATTGATGCGCGAGATCAATTCACTGGTGATCGGACAGTTGCCAGCAGATCAGTAGATATAGCGTATCTGATCCGTCCAGAACCGTTCAACGCGCCTTAGGGACGTGGTGACCAAATCCAGATCAGAGGCTGAAATATGCCCCTTCTCCTCCATCACCTTGGATTGGGTGGTGAACAATCCGTCCACTATATCGCGTATGTCCCGCCCCTTTTGTGTCAGACGTACCCGCACAGAACGGCGATCAATTTCACAACGTTGATGGTGCATATAGCCCAGATCGACCAGCTTTTTCAGGTTATAGCTGACATTGCTGCCCTGATAATAACCGCGGGTCCGAAGCTCCCCGGCGGTGACTTCATTTTCGCCAATGTTAAACAACAGCAATGCCTGAACGGCGTTAATCTCAATCACGCCAACGCGCTCAAACTCATCCTTGATCACGTCCAAAAGCAACCGGTGCAATCGTTCTACCAACGAAAGTGCGTCCAGATACTCAGCCGCAAACCCGTGCCGGGTCGGGCGCCCAAGTTGCGCATGTATGCTCATATCGGTCTCCGCCTTTTATCCTTTGACGGCAACCTCAGAGAAAAAACGAAACATCCGGTTAAGTGTAATGCAGAAGCGTAAAATCCGCGCTATTTGGCGGCAAACGCCGTTTTTGAAATATCGGCAATCACATCCTGCAAGGGGGCTGGCGCGGACGTTTGCCCAGACACCCATTGGTAAAGATCCTGATCATTTTCGGACAACAACGCTTCGTATTTGTCCAATTCCTGCTCGGACATCACCGGCAACCGCGTTTCGGCATAGCGCGACAGAATGATATCCATCTCTTTGATTCCTCGACGCATCGACCGCATCGACAGACGTTTCAGACGGGTTTCATGTGACTCTGTCATTCGGTTTGATCCTTCAATTTTCTTTCAGGGTCATGCGCAGCTTCTTTTCCAAACGACCCAGCCGCTCGGCATTCAGCATCATTTGCGCTCGCAAATCGCGCAACTCAGTCAAAAGGTCAATCACTGCGGGCGTCAGTTCAACTTCGGTATCCGGTGCATCCAGCCCTTCGCCTTCGCCGTTCAGCAACCACATCATCGAAACATTCAACATGCCCGCCACCATCTGAAGCTTGTTAGCACGAGGTTCAGACACGTCATTTTCCCAAGACCGGAGCGTTTTAATCTTAATGCCCAGGCGTTTCGCCAAATATTCTTGCGACAAACCAGCGGTTTCCCGCGCGGCAGAAAGCCGATCACCGAAAGTTGCGGCCTCTGGTCCGTACCAATCGTCGGTCATTGTGCTCTCCTGGGTTGCCTGCTTGATCGTGCGTGACGCGCACCCTAAGACAGTGCAAGACTGACTACAAACCGGAGCACGACCATGGACCTGCTTTCTACGACATTAAGCCGTGTCAAACCTTCACCGACCGTGGCAGTGACCCAACTGGCGGCCGAATTGAAGCGTGCAGGCAAAGACGTGATTGGCCTTGGTGCGGGTGAGCCGGATTTCGACACGCCCGACAACATCAAGAAAGCCGCAATCGACGCAATCAATGCGGGTAAAACGAAATACACCGCGCCCGATGGCATGCCCGAACTGAAAGAAGCCATCTGTGCGAAATTCGCGCGGGAAAATGGCCTGACCTACACCCCGGACCAGATCAGCGTGTCCACTGGCGGCAAACAGGTGCTGTACAACGCCCTGATGGCAACCTTGAATCCGGGCGACGAAGTCATCATCCCGGCCCCCTACTGGGTCAGCTATCCGGATATGGTGCTTTTGGGTGGCGGTACACCTGTGGCTGTTGATTGCCCGCTGGAAACCAGTTTCAAGCTCACCCCCCAAATGTTGGAGGCCGCGATCACGCCCAAAACCAAGTGGCTGATCTTTAACTCGCCCTCGAACCCAACCGGCGCGGGCTACACTCGGTCCGAGCTAAAGGCGTTGACCGATGTATTGCTGAAACATCCGCATGTCTGGATCATGTCGGACGATATGTATGAACACCTGGCCTATGACGGATTTGCCTTCTGCACCCCGGCAGAAGTGGAGCCAGCCCTTTATGATCGCACCCTCACCTGCAACGGTGTGTCCAAGGCCTATGCGATGACCGGCTGGCGCATTGGATACGCGGCCGGGCCCAAGCCGCTGATCGCCGCAATGCGCAAAATTCAGTCGCAATCCACATCGAACCCCTGTTCGATCAGCCAATGGGCCGCCGTTGAGGCCTTGAATGGCCCACAAGACTTTCTGGCCACGCGCGCCGAGGCGTTCCGCCGCCGCCGTGATTTGGTGGTTGCCGCTCTGAACGACATTGAGGGCATTACCTGCCCCGTTCCCGAAGGCGCGTTCTACGTGTATCCGTCCATTTCGGGTCTGATTGGAAAAACGACGCCAAAGGGTGTTGTTATTCAAGACGACGAAACCTTCGCTAAGGCTCTGCTGGAAGATTTTGGTGTTGCGGTTGTCTTTGGATCAGCCTTTGGGCTTAGCCCGCATTTCCGTGTCAGCTATGCCACATCGGATGAAGCGTTGACCGAGGCATGCGCACGTATCAAACGTTTTGTTGAACAGCTAAGCTAACACGGGACCAGTTTGAAAAGGATGGCGGTATGAGTGATGAACTACCTGACTATTACTTCCGCGCCCGTGAAAACGGGGCCGCCGTCTTTAAAGTAGATACCCGAAATCGCCTGCGCCGGATCGACTTTGAGCAGATCGCAGTGGTCAATATCCGCAGTGGCGAAATACGACCTCAGGGCGAAACCATATTGTCTGACACCGATATGGCCGAAATCCAGAAATGGGTCGCCCAGCGAAAGCAAATTCTGGTTGAACGCGATGTCGATGACATCTTCCGTGCAATGGACCACCTGAACTACGTCAGCCAATGGGCGCAAACCAAAGCCACGCCCGAACAGCTTGAGTCGGTAACCGACCAATTGCTGATGTCGATGCACGACCTAAGAAACATACTTGTGCGTAAAAAAGCGGATCGTGCGGCCAAATCGGCCTCTGATTGACGCCAACCAGCATCTAAAACCCTAAGTTGAACATGCTTTGGACCCATCCAGCACAAAGCACGGACATACCCGTGCCAAAAATGCATGTTCAACCAACAACCAACGGATGTCGGATTGCGCTGGCATCATGTTTTGAGGCAGCTAGATAGGGCGAGCAGACCATGGCAAAGGACAGCTTTATGCCGTCGACGGATTTCAAGACCGACATTCTGAAACATTTAACCTATACGCTGGGCAAAGACCCGGATCATTCTACGGTGTACGATTGGCGCATGGCGCTATCTTTTGCCGTACGTGATCGGATCGTGGACCGCTGGATGCAGTCCACTCGGCAAACATACACAGCGGGGGCCAAACGGGTTTACTACCTGTCGATGGAATTCCTGATCGGACGTTTGCTGGAAGATGGCATCGTCAATCTGGAAATCTCTGACCAGGCCCGCAGCGCGATTGAAAGCTTCGGTCTGAATTATTCCGATGTTTTGCATGACGAACCGGATGCCGCGCTTGGCAATGGTGGCTTGGGCCGATTGGCCGCTTGCTTCCTTGAATCGCTTTCCTCGCTAGGATGCCCGGCCTATGGCTACGGCATTCGCTACGAGCACGGCCTGTTCCGCCAGTCCTTTGAGGACGGCAAACAGATGGAATCGCCCGAAACCTGGCTGCATCAACAGCACGCCTGGGAATTTGAGCGCACCGAGGCACGTTTCCTGATGGGCTTTGGCGGCACGGTGAAAACCAAAGCCGGCAAAGCAATCTGGACACCCGCCGAAACCGTGATCGCCGAAGCCTACGACACGCCGGTAATCGGCTGGCAAGGCCGTTGGGCGAATACTCTGCGCCTGTGGGCTGGTAAAAGCGTCGAACCGTTTGACCTGACCCGCTTTAACGCAGGTGACTTCACCGCCGCCACCGAAGGCGAGGCACTGGCACGCACAATCAGCCGTGTTCTGTACCCGGAAGATTCCACCGAAATCGGTAAAGAACTGCGCCTGAAGCAAGAATTCTTCTTCACCGCAGCATCGGTGCGCGACATCCTGCGTCGCTTCGAAAGCGAATATAGTGATCTGGCCCTTCTTCCACAAAAAGTGGCCATTCAGATGAACGACACCCACCCAGCTATTGCAGGCCCAGAAATGATCCGCCTGCTGGTAGACGAACGTGGCATGCCGTTTGACCAAGCGATGCAGATCGCTCAGGGCTGTCTGAACTACACAAACCACACGTTGCTTCCAGAAGCGCTGGAAAGCTGGGAAGACAGTCTGATGGGCAGCCTGCTGCCACGTCACCTGCAGATCGTCGATCAGATCGACTCGGCCCATGCCAAAGCACATCCAAAGCGCAAGGTCTCGGCCCACAGCGACGGCAATGTGAAGATGGGCGAACTGTCCTTTATCATGGCCAATCGCGTGAACGGTGTTTCGGCACTGCACACGGAACTGATGAAGGAAACCGTGTTCAAAGACTTGCACGGCATGCACCCTGAAAAAATCGTCAACGAAACAAATGGTGTGACCCCGCGTCGCTGGCTGCATTCGTGCAACCCACGCCTGTCCTCCCTGATCACATCGACCATCGGTGATGGTTGGGTCGGTGATCTGGAACAGCTGGAAAAACTGGAACCACATGTTGATGATGCTGGCTGGTTGTCTGACTACGCCGCGGTGAAACAGGCCAATAAGACGGACCTGTCCAACTACATCAAATCAGAGCATGGCATCTCCGTTGATCCAAGCAAGATGTTCGATGTGCAGATCAAACGCATCCACGAATACAAGCGTCAGCACCTGAACATTCTGGAAACCATTGCACTGTGGCAAGAGATCAAAGCCAATCCAAAGGCTGATTGGACACCACGGGTCAAGATTTTCGGCGGCAAGGCAGCACCGGGCTATTTCTTTGCCAAGGACATCATCCGCCTGATCAACGACGTGGCCGCTGTCATCAATGCAGACGCGGAAACCAACCACGCGCTTCAGGTTGTGTATTTGCCAAACTACAACGTCACGATGGCGGAACGGTTGATCCCTGCATCTGACCTGTCGGAACAAATCTCGACCGCCGGTAAAGAAGCCAGCGGCACCGGCAACATGAAGTTTGCCCTGAACGGCGCGCTTACAATTGGTACGCTAGACGGTGCAAACGTTGAAATCCGCGAGCGCGTCGGGGCAGATAACTTCTTCCTGTTCGGCATGACTGCGGATGAGGTGATGAAGCGTCGCAAGGTGGCCAAACATGCCGCCAAGGCTGTCGCCGCTGATCCGCGCCTGGCCAAAGCGATCAAAGCGATCGAAACGGGTGTCTTCTCGCCCAAACAGCCAAAGCGCTATGCCAATATCGTCGAAAATCTGACCGGCGAGGATTACTTCCTTGTGTCGTCCGACTTCACCGATTTCTGGCGCAGCCAACGCGAGGTGGATCAGGCGTATAAGGATCAGACGAATTGGTTCCGCATGGCCGCGCTGAACACCGCGCGTTCTGGTTGGTTCTCGTCGGATCGCACAATTCGCGGATACATGTCCGATATCTGGGGTGCTCAGAGCCTTCTTGATACAAATGCTTGAATGACAGCGCGTTTGTTTTAGGCTGGTCTGTGAACGGGGGTGCACATGGACAAGAACTTGCCACAACTAGTGGCTGACCCGGATCGTCTTTCCGAGATTATCGAGGGACGTAGCGAAGATCCCTTCGCCATCCTCGGCCCACACAAAGTGGGCCGAGTGCGCCACGTCACGGCGTTCGACCCAGCCGCTGAAACCATGGCAGCCGAGACTGCGGGAAAAACTCACATCTTGTCCCCTGTTGAAGGCATGACCGGTCTGTTTCACGGCAAAGTGCCGGGAACCAAGCCATATGTCTTGCAATGTACCGGCATGGGCGGATCGTGGGTTATGGAAGACCCTTATCGTTTTGGCACCGTTCTAAGCGATATTGACGAATACCTGATCGGCGAAGGCACGCACCAGCGTCTTTGGCATGCTTTGGGTGCACATGTGATGACCCACGAAGGCGTCAACGGCACGCATTTCGCGGTCTGGGCACCAAATGCAAAGCGTGTTTCCGTTGTTGGCGACTTCAACGGCTGGGACGGTCGGCGTCACCCGATGCGCCGTCGCGGCGCAACCGGCGTATGGGAAGTGTTTCTGCCCAGCATCGGCGAAGGCGCTGCCTACAAATTCGAATGCATGGGTCAGGATGGACAAACCTGGACCAAGGCAGACCCGGCCGGATTTGGCTCGCAGCATCCACCGGAAACCGCCTCCATCGTTCGCGACATCAGCGGCTACGGATGGTCGGACGAAGATTGGATCCAAACACGGGCCCAAGCGCATCGCACCGATCAGCCGATTTCGATCTACGAAGTTCACTTGGGATCATGGCGTCGCAAAGATGGCGGGCGTCCAATCTCATACAAGGAAGCTGCCGAAGAACTGGTGGGATATGCCAAGGATATGGGATTCACCCATATCGAGTTGATGCCCATTTCGGAATTCCCGTTTGATGGTTCTTGGGGATACCAACCTGTCGGTCTGTACGCCCCCACCATCCGTTTTGGCCCCCCGCATGAATTTCGCGATCTGGTGAACGCCACGCACCGTGCCGGGCTTGGCCTGATCTTGGATTGGGTTCCCGGCCACTTCCCTTCTGATCCACATGGTTTGGGCCGGTTTGACGGCACTGCGTTGTATGAACATGAAGACCCGCGCGAAGGCTTCCACCAAGACTGGAACACACTGATCTACAATTACGGCCGTCGCGAAGTTAAGAACTACCTGATGTCCAATGCGTTGTATTGGCTGGAAGAATACCATGTTGACGGTTTGCGGGTCGATGCGGTCGCGTCGATGCTGTATCGCGACTATTCCCGCAAGCACGGAGAGTGGGTGCCCAACAAAGACGGCGGGCGCGAAAACTACGAAGCCATCGAAACGCTGCGTGACACAAATGTTCTGGCATATGGCGAACAGCCCGGAATCATGACCATTGCCGAAGAAAGCACTGCCTATCCCGGTGTTTCCAGCCCCGTTCACGATGGTGGGCTTGGATTTGGTTTCAAATGGAACATGGGCTGGATGAACGACACACTGGAATACATGAAGTTCGATCCGATCCATCGCCGTCATCATCACGGTCAAATGACCTTTGGCCTGCAATACGCCTTTACCGAAAACTTCATTCTGCCGATCAGCCATGACGAAGTTGTGCATGGCAAAGGTGCCATGCTGGCGAAAATGCCAGGCAATGAATGGGAAAAGTTCGCCAATCTGCGCGCTTATTACGGGTTTATGTGGGGCCATCCGGGCAAAAAACTTTTGTTCATGGGACAGGAATTTGCCCAAGGCCACGAATGGAACCATGACGAAGAACTGGATTGGGGTTGCCTGAGTTCACACGCACATGCCGGTGTCCAAAATCTGGTTCGGGATCTGAACAAAGTTTATCACGACACACCTGGCCTGCATGCAAAGGATAACTCTGCTGACGGGTTCCAGTGGATTGTCTCAACGGATGCAGACAATTCTGTCTTTGCTTGGGTCCGACGTGGCAACGAAAACGACCCCGAGGTTGTTGTTGTGTGCAACTTCACACCAATCGAACGACCGGCCTATCGTTTGGGGTTCCCCCAGATCGGCACTTGGCGCGAAGCACTGAATACAGATGCCGAAATTTATGGCGGTGGTGGCCGTGGGAATTTGGGCCAAGTCACTGCCACACAGGGCGACTGGCAAGGTCAGCCCGCAATGGCAGAGATCACCCTGCCCCCTCTATCCACTCTGATATTTGTCAGGGACGCAAAGTAACGAGTTGTAAAAACAACCATTCGCGTAAACGCGAAAGCTCAAGGGAAGAAACCAGAATGTCACAACAGAACAACCGCTTGGCAAACAGAACCATGGCATTCGTATTGGCCGGGGGACGCGGATCGCGCTTGAAAGAGCTGACAGACTCGCGCGTGAAACCTGCGGTGTATTTTGGTGGCAAAACCCGGATCGTCGACTTTGCACTGTCCAACGCGTTGAATTCCGGCATTCGGAAAATCGCAATTGCCACCCAGTACAAAGCGCACTCTCTGATCCGCCATGTGCAACGTGGCTGGAGTTTCTTTCGCGCGGAACGCAATGAGTTTCTGGATATTCTGCCTGCGTCGCAAAGATACAATGAAAGCATGTGGTATCGCGGAACAGCCGATGCCGTGGCCCAGAACATCGACATTATCGACAGCTACGATGTGGACTACGTCCTGATCCTTGCCGGTGATCACATTTACAAAATGGATTACGAGCGGATGATCCAGCACCACGTGAACACGGGGTCTGATGTCACCATTGGTTGCCTGACAGTTCCGGTGGACGAAGCCAGCGCCTTTGGCGTGATGGCTGTGGACAACGCTGACCGGATCACCGAATTCCTGGAAAAACCGGCCCAACCGCCTGCAACGCCGGACGATCCGGATGTGGCGCTGGCCTCGATGGGTATTTACGTCTTCAGATGGTCCTTCCTGCGCGACCTGTTGTTGAAAGACATGGAAGACCCGAACAGCTCTCATGATTTTGGGAATGATCTGATCCCGGAAATCGTAAAACACGGCAAAGCTCAAGCGCACCGTTTCAGCACCAGCTGTGTCCGCTCGCACCCCGAGGCCCCCGCCTATTGGCGTGATGTCGGCACGATCGATGCGTTCTGGAAGGCCAATCTGGACCTGACCAACTTCACTCCAGAGCTTGATCTGTGGGATCGGGATTGGCCAATCTGGACCTATTCCGAAGCAGTGCCACCCGCCAAATTTATTCATGACCAACCCGACAGACGCGGTTTGGCGACCAGCTCTTTGATCGCCGGTGGCTGTATCGTGTCGGGTACAAACATTCGCAAATCCCTGCTCTTCACCGAAGTGCACACCAACTCTTTCGCAACGCTGAATTCAGCGGTTGTCTTGCCAAGGGTCGAGGTGGCGCGCCATGCCCGCCTGACCAAAGTGGTGATCGACCGCGGCGTTCGTATTCCCGAAGGTTTGGTAGTGGGGGATGATCCGGAAGAAGACAAAAAGTGGTTCACCGTGTCTGAACACGGTGTCACCTTGATTACTCAAAACATGATAGACAGAAGGGCCGCCGCCTTATGACACGGGTATTGTCCGTCACCTCTGAATGCGTACCTCTGGTAAAAACCGGTGGGCTGGCCGATGTGGCCGGTGCCTTGCCGGGCGCACTTAACCTTGTAGGCGTGGATATGCGCACCATTCTGCCCGGATACCGGGCGGTTATGTCAGCACAGCCAGACGCCCCGGTGGTTCGCGAATTCAGTGATCTTTTTGGCGGGCCAGCACGACTGCGCCGCGGCGCACTGGGCGATACAGTTTTATACATTCTGGACGCCCCCCATTTGTTTGACCGGGACGGCACTCTGTACCTTGGCCCTGACGGCAAAGACTGGGCCGATAATCCTCAGCGCTTTGCCGCGCTAAGCAAAGCCGCCGCCATTATTGGTGCCGAAGGCATCGATGACTGGCAGCCAGAATTGCTTCACCTGCATGATTGGCAGGCCGCCCTGACACCCGTCTATCTAAAGCAGATGGGCGCCGATCATGTGAAAACGCTGATCACCATCCATAACATCGCGTTTCAGGGCTTGGCCGACGCCAGCTTGGCAGACGCTATGGAACTGCCCGCTGACGGTTTCCAATCAAACGGATACGAATATTGGGGCAAAGTTTCTGCGCTGAAAGCAGGTTTGATCTATTCCGATAAACTGTCGACGGTCAGCCCAACCTACGCAGAAGAGCTGATGACCCCCGAATTCGGTATGGGAATGGACGGCATTCTGCGGGAACGCGCGGCCGATTTCGTTGGCATTCTGAATGGCATCGACGAAGCGCTGTGGGATCCGCCCTACAAAACGCCGCGCGGTAAGGCAAAATTCAAAACCGCGCTGAAAGAAGAATTTGGCCTGCCAGACTCAGACGGTCCGCTGTGCGTGGTGATTGCGCGTTTGACCGGGCAAAAAGGCCTTGATCTGTTGCTGGATGCCCTTCCCGCCCTTTTGGCACAGGGTGGCCAGCTGATTGTTTTGGGCACTGGCGAAGCCCATCTGGAAGCCGCCTTCCGGCAGTCCTCTGAACGCCATGCCAATGTTGCGGTGCACATTGGGTATGACGAGGCGATGTCGCGCCGTATGATGGCCGGTGCAGATGCCATACTTGTGCCGTCACGGTTTGAACCTTGTGGCCTGACACAATTGTTCGGTCTGCGCTTCGGCACAGTGCCGATCGTGTCGATGACAGGCGGTTTGGCCGATACTATTATCAACGCTTCTGCTGCCGGTTTGGCAGCTGGGGTTGCCACTGGCATTCAATATCAGCCGGTGACAGAACAAGCGCTGGCCAATGCCCTGACACGGGCCGGACAGCTTTTCCGTCAACCAAAAATCTGGTCGCGTATGTCGCGCAATGCCATGGCGCACCCTGTGGGGTGGGATGCGTCGGCACGTGCTTACGCCGAATTATATGAATCGATGATAGCCCCCAAATGACACAAGATTATTCCATTCTCGAAGGGCGGCCAAACCCGCTTGGCGCGACCTTTGATGGCGACGGCGTAAATTTCGCCGTCTTTTCCCAAAACGCAACTCGGGTCACCGTTTGCCTGTTTTCAGACGATGGCAAGACAGAGCAGCAAAGGATCGATTTGCCCGAACGTTCGGGCGATATCTGGCATGGCTACATTCCCAGCCTGCGTCCGGGCGATATGTACGGCCTGCGCGCAGATGGGCCCTACGCCCCAACCGAAGGACACCGGTTCAACTACAACAAACTGTTGTTGGACCCTTATGCCAAACGGCTGACAGGCCATCCCACATGGCATGATGCATTGATGGGCTACACTGTTGGGCACCCGGATGAAGACCTCAGCTTTGATAAGCGGGACAGTGCGCCATATATGCCGCGCTGCGTTATCGAAGACCCTTCGTTTTCGTGGGGGGATTCATCGCCTCCGGCCACACCACTGGAACGCTCTGTTATTTACGAGGCACATGTCAAAGGCTTCACACGCCAGATGCCCAACGCCGTGCAAAAAGGAACGTTCCTTGGCATTGGTTCAGACGCAGCGATTGAGCACATGCAAAACCTGGGCATTACGGCAGTCGAGCTTTTACCCGTACAAGCCTTTTTGGATGACCGGTTCCTGATCGAAAAACGGCTGGTCAACTACTGGGGGTATCAGACGCTTGGCTTCTTTGCGCCAGAACCTCGGTATATGGCCCATGGCCAGATTTCCGAATTCCAGCAGATGGTTGCCCGCCTGCATTCCGCCGGGATCGAAGTGATCCTGGATGTGGTCTACAACCACACCTGTGAAGGGTCTGAACTGGGGCCAACCCTGTCCTTCCGTGGGCTGGACAACCGCAGCTACTACCGGTTGGCCGATGATCCCCGCTATTGCATCAACGACACCGGCACAGGCAACACCATCAACATGGATCACCCGATGGTCCTGCGGATGATCATGGATTCCCTGCGATATTGGGTCGAAGTGATGCATGTCGACGGTTTCCGCTTTGACCTGTGCGCCACGCTGGGCCGGACCGCCGCCGGGTTTGACCGGGGGTCGGCCTTCTTTGATGCCATCCAACAAGACCCGGTTTTGAACCGCGTCAAATTGATCGCCGAGCCGTGGGACATCGGCCCCGGTGGATACCAATTGGGCGGCTTCCCACCACCCTTTGCCGAATGGAATGACAAGTTCCGCGACAACACACGCCGGTTCTGGCGCGGCGACGATGGACACGTGCCCAAACTGGCATCGCGCCTGACAGGCTCTGCCCTGCAATTTGACCATTCCGGCCGCGCGGCCACATCCTCGGTCAACTTTTTGACGGCGCATGACGGTTTCACACTGAATGACGTGGTCAGCTACAACGAACGCCACAATGCCGCCAATGGTGAAGACAACCGCGATGGTCACGGCGCAAACCAGTCCTACAACATGGGCGTTGAAGGGCCGACGGATGACCCGAAAATCCAGGCAGCCCGCGGCCGCCGACGCCGCAATATGATGGCAACCTTGTTGCTGTCGCAGGGTACTCCAATGATCTTGGCCGGTGATGAAATCGGCAATGGTCAAAACGGTAACAACAACGCCTATTGTCAGGATAACGCGATCGGCTGGATCAACTGGGACGATGCCGATGATCAGTTCCACGAGTTTGTCAAAAAACTGATCGCGTTCCGCAAAGAACACCCGATTTTGCGTCAAAAGCGGTTCTTGCACGCACGGGAACGCACCGTGGACGGCGTAGAAGACCTGTTCTGGCGGCGCGCAGATGGCGAACCGATGTCCCACAGCGACTGGGAAAAACCATCGCTTCGCATCCTGTGTGCCGAAATGCGGATGGCTTCGGGCACGCCACGCTATGCCCAGCGCGAAGAGGCGGTCTTTCTGATCTTCAACTCTGGCAAAGCGTCCAGAGTCACCTTGCCCGAGCTGCCCGAACATCGCGTGTGGCGAAAGTACATTGATACAGACGAGCCCGGCGCGGAACCGCGCGATATCGATGCGCGAAAGATGAAAGTGCCCGCCGAAAGCGTGATTGCCCTGGTACAGGAAAACTCCGGTGTCTGAGCGCGTTCTGCAACAAGCCGAAGCGCTGGGTGTGGTTGCGACCTACAAAGATCAGACAGGTCAATTGCGCCACACCAGCGTTGAGACAGCCAAGGCCCTGATGGCGGCAATGGGTGTTTCTGATCCATCAGAGGCTGACAAAGTTCTGTCAGACCTGCCCACCGATGTGATTTGCGAGGTTGATAGCCCGCCCCCGCTGGTGCTGAAAACGCCTTGGGTTTTGACATTGGAGGATGGCACCCAAACCACCGGCACCGGCCCCTTGCCCGGTTTGCCATTGGGCATTCATACGCTGGTATCGGGTGGTGAAAGCTACACCCTGCTGTCCGCGCCACGCGCGCTGCCGTTGCCGCCCAAAAGCTGGGGCATGGTGGTTCCACTGTACGGGCTTAGCGAAACGGGCATCGGCACCTATGATCAGCTGGGTCAGCTGGCGGCCGATTTGGCACCCAAAGGGGCCAGCTTTCTGGGCCTAAACCCAGTTCACGCCGGCTTCCCGTCTGCGCCTGAGGTCTTTAGCCCATATACCCCATCACACCGCCGCCGCTTGAATGTCATTCATCTGGCGGGCGATGCCGGCACCCCCGGACCGCTGGTGGATTACCCTGCTGATGTGCCCACTCGCTTGGCCGCTCTGAAGGCAGAATTTTTGGCCGCACCATTCGATGAAAGCTTCGAAAGCTGGCAAAAATCCGAAGGGGATCGCCTGCAGCGTTTCGCGTTACACCAAGCGCTTTCTTTCCGGCACGGTCCGTTTTGGGACAGCTGGCCCATAGCGCTGCAAGATCCCACCAGCCCGGAAACCAAAGCAACCGCGCAAGAATTGGCCGAAGAGGTTCGCTTCCACGCCTGGCTGCAATGGCGCGCGGAACATGCGCTTATGGCCGCCCAGACAGAGGCCCAAAGCGCCGGAATGCGTTTCGGCCTTTACCTGGATTTGGCGGTTGGCACACATCCCTATGGGGCCGAAACATGGGAAGACCGCGATAGTTTCGCCTTTGGCGCTTCGCTGGGCGCACCGCCCGACGCGTTTGCCGCCGATGGGCAAAACTGGAACCTTGCGCCGTTCAACCCGCTGGCCCTGCGCGCCCGTGCCTATGCCCCACTGGCCGAAACACTACGGCGTCAGATGCAACTGGCTGGCCTTTTGCGGATCGACCATATTTTGGGGTTCGAGCGGGCATTCTGGGTTCCCGAAGGGGCACCCGGTGCCTATGTCACCATGCCACGCGATGCCATGCTGGCCGTCGTGCGTATCGAAGCAGCCCGCGCCCAGGCCACGGTTGTGGGCGAGGACTTGGGCAATATTCCCGATGGGCTGCGCGGATCGCTGGAAGCTTCGGGCGTTTTGGGATGCCGCGTGATGATGTTTGAACGCACATCCTGGGAACCCCCGGTATTTCGCGAACCAAAAGACTATGACGCCGCCGCAATGACCAGCTTTTCAACCCATGACCTGCCCACGTGGCAAGGCTGGCGTGACGGCCGCGACATTGATGAACGTGCGCGTCTTGGCAGCTTGGATGCCAAAGCACAGGCGCAGGAGACCAAGCACAGAAAGACCGAAGTTTCGGCTTTGGATGATCTGCTACCCGCCCCAACGCTGGCGGCAATGCACACCGCGCTGGCACAAAGTCATTCGCGGCTGGTGGCGGTGCAGGCTGAAAACGCGTTGCACATGGCAGACCAACCCAATCTGCCCGGCACAATCGACGAATTCCCGAACTGGCGACAGCGCCTGCCCGTCACGGCACAGGCTTTGGGCCGCCACGAAACTGTTACACACATCGCGCAGATCATGCGCAACAATGGACGATAGGAGAGGCTGATGAGCAATCATTCCGTCGAAACTCAACCAATCGAAGGTCAAAAGCCTGGCACCTCTGGCCTGCGTAAAAAGACCCCGGTTTTCATGCAGCCGCACTATTTGGAAAACTTCGTTCAGGCGATTTTTGAGGGCACCGGCGGTGCCGAAGGCAAGACATATGTGCTGGGCGGCGATGGTCGCTATTTCAACGATCGCGCGGCGCAGGTTATTCTGCGCATGGCCGCCGCAAACGGTGCCAAGAAGGTGATCATCGGCCAGAACGCATTACTGTCTACCCCGGCAGCGTCCAACCTGATCCGTCAGCGGAAAACCGATGGCGGGATTATCATGTCAGCCAGCCACAATCCCGGCGGGCCAAACGAAGATTTCGGTGTGAAGTTCAACACAGCCAATGGCGGCCCAGCCCCCGAAGGCGTGACAGAACAGATCTTTGAAGCCACAAAAACCATCACCAGTTACAAGATCATCGACGCGCAAGATATCGATCTGAACACACTGGGCACCACCACCCTGGGCGATATGGAGATCGAAGTGATCGATCCCGTTACCGACTATCAGGCGCTGATGGAACAGATCTTCGATTTCGACAAATTGCGCGCCTTGTTTGCTGGCGGCTTCCGGGCCAGGTTTGATGCCATGCACGCCATCACCGGCCCCTATGCCAAGGCAATTCTGGAAGACACATTGGGCGCGCCCGCAGGCACCGTCATCAACGCCACGCCAAGCCCTGATTTTGGCGGCGGTCATCCGGACCCCAACCCGATTTGGGCAAAGCCCTTGATGGATGAAATGTTCAGCGACGCTGCCCCCGATTTTGGTGCCGCATCAGACGGCGACGGCGATCGCAACATGATTGTGGGCCGCGGCGCCTATGTGACCCCATCTGACAGTCTGGCCGTTCTGGCCGCCAACGCAACGCTGGTCCCAGCCTATGCTGGTGGCTTGAAGGGCGTGGCACGCTCTATGCCAACGTCTAGGGCGCTGGATCGTGTGGCGGAAAAACTGGATATTGGCTGCTACGAAACCCCCACCGGCTGGAAGTTCTTTGGCAACTTGCTGGACGCCGGTCGCGCAACCCTGTGTGGCGAAGAAAGTGCCGGAACCGGCAGTGATCACGTGCGCGAAAAGGATGGTCTATGGGCTGTTCTGTTCTGGCTAAACGTCCTGGCCGAACGCAAATGCTCAGTGGCCGACGTGATGGCAGAACACTGGAAGACGTATGGCCGCAATTACTATTCGCGCCATGATTACGAAGCCGTGGACAGCGACGCCGCAAATGAACTGATGTCGGCCCTGCGCGGTCAATTGGCTGACCTGCCTGGCCAAAGTATTGCTGGCCTGACGATCGAAGCCGCAGATGAATTTGCCTATGATGATCCGGTTGATGGCTCTCGTTCCGAAGGCCAAGGTCTGCGCGTGATGTTCGAAGGCGGTGGTCGTCTGGTTCTGCGCTTGTCCGGCACAGGAACACAGGGCGCGACCCTGCGTGTCTATCTGGAAATGCTGGAAAACGATCCCGCCAAGATGGATCAAGACCCGCAGGCCGCGCTGGCCCCGATCATTACAGCAGCCGATCAGATTGCCGGGATCAAATCCCGCACGGGCCGTGACGCGCCTGACGTCATCACCTGATCTTTTGCGTCCGGGCCTGTTTTTGGGTCCGGACGCTACTTGAGTGCAGACAGGCTGTGGCGCCAGAACCGTCGGTTCAACAGCACAGCCGCCGCGGTCAATCCGGCCACCAAGCCCAGCCAGATTCCAACGCCGCCCCAATCCAACCAAAAGCCCAGACCGTAACTGACCGGCAGCCCGACACCCCAATAGGCGATGCCTGAAATGATCATGGGTTCATGGGTATCCTGCATCCCGCGTAACAAGCCATGCAGAACCACCTGTCCACCATCCACAAGTTGGAACACTGCGGCCACAGCCAACAAACCAACGCCTGCGGCCAAAATTTCGGCTCGGTCCGGGTCAGCCGGGTCTAGAAACGCCGAAATCAACAGTTCCGGCAGGAACAGAAAAATCCCCATCCCCACCAATGAAACCATCACCGACAGGATCAATATCGCCCGCGCTCCGGTGATAAGATTAGCGCTGTCACTCTGCCCAAAAAACTGCCCGGTGCGCACTGTCGCCGCGTTTGATAGGCCGACATGTACCATGAATGTCGCTGTCGCCAGTTGCACCGCGATACCATGTGCGGCCAGTGGGATCGTGCCCAGCCACCCCATCATAATGCTGGCCACCACGAACAAACCCACTTCGGACAGATTGGTCACGCTTATCGGCCATCCCAGCTTGAACACGCGGGCCAAGACCTCGGTATCTGGACGAAAGAAACGGCCAAACAGGTCATGTTCGGGCAAAACGGCCCGCACATAGACGACCGCCGCAATCAACGAAACCACTTGCGTACAAACTGACGCCACCGCCGCCCCGACAATGCCCATTTCAGGAGCGCCGAAATTCCCGAATACCAACGCATAGTTGGCAATGGCGTTCACAACTGCCGCGCCGACGGTGATCCACAAAATCACCTGCGTACGCTCCAAACCCGCCATATAGCTTTTCAAGGTCATTACGGCCAACGCGGGCAACAATCCCAGCCCGACAATCTGTAGGTATTCAGCGGCCATCGCGGACAAGGCCGGTGTTTGCCCCAGAATCTGCAACAGCGTTCCCGAAGCCGCCCAAAACGGCAGCGAAAACACAAAGAACATGATCGACAGCCAAAGCCCCATCCGCGTCGCACGGCGGATCATGATCTGATCATCGTCAGCGGCAAAACTGGCCACCAATGGCATGACAGCCCAGGCAAAACCTGATCCAACCAGGAAGAAAATGAAGAAATAGCCCTGCGCCAAGGTCAGCGCCGCCAGCTCCTCAACACCATACCAACCCAGCATGATTGTGTCGGTCAAACTGATGGCGAACTGCGCCAGGTGACCACCCACCAAAGGCAGACCTAAAAACAGCGTACGGCGCATATGCGCCCAGATATTGAGTGTATCAAACTTGGACATGGCATGGGCTTACGCCCGGCCATTTACCCTAGCAAGTCAAATCACGCGGCGTAGCCTGCGGCGTGTGAAAGCCCAGGCGGTTCCCAACAAAACGCCAACCAATGCAGGCATCGCCAATAGGTAAACCAGCGAAGAGTAGACGGAGTTTTCCCAACCGCTGTTGGCCATAATCTGCCACACGGAAAAGACCAGTGTCGCGCCCCAGATTGCAACGAATGCCCAGATGGTTTCCCACCTGCGCCGGCGCGCAGAATGATGCGCGGCCCACGTATGAATCATAAGAACGAAAGCTGGTACAAACCAAGCCACATCAGCCCCCTTTGGGATTACAGCCAAGTCTTAATATACACCAGAATCATGCATTTTAAGAAATCAGCGTAAGATACTGTTATTTAAATACAAATCAACAATCTCTCAGGGGGAAAGAATGCGAACCTGATTCTCTGAACTGGCCTTTAAGCCTCGTCAGTCTGTTTTTCGTCGGCGTCGTCGATCCCGTATTCGGTGAACAACCGGCTTTGCGTCATGAAGAACAAAAACACCGCGCCGGTCAGGCCGAAGGTTTTGAAATATACCCAGGATTCCGTCGACATCGTGCGCCAGATTACTTCGTTCAGCACGGCCAGACCCAAAAACAACCCGGTCACCCGTTGCGTCAGTTTCATCCAGCCGGTCTCAGTCAGGGGCACCGCCCCATCCATAACGAAGCGCAGATAGCTTTTGCCGCGAAGCAAGCCAAACCCCAGAACACCACCGAAAAGCAAGTAGATCATTGTGGGCTTCATTTTGAAAAACCGATCATCATTCAGCCAAACGCTCAGCCCGCCAAAGATCACGATCAGCACGGCCGTGACAACCTGCATACGGTTCAACCGCCCTGTCAGGGCCCACATTGCACCGGTTGCAGCCAGAAGAACCGGGATAAAGCCCGCCGTGACCACGATGAAACCTTCATAGTCAGTGCCACCAATTGTAAACGTGCGGTCCTTCAACCACAGATAAGCGACGAAAAAACCGACAATCGGCCCGAACTCCAGAGCCGCTTTCAGCATGGGGTTAATCGGTTTGCCTGACATTCACTTCTCCATTTTCGGCCTATATGGACCGTTCAGCTGCCCATCTCAACGATCACTGCGCCCAAAGCGATCAAACTCATCAATGCGATACGGCGCGGACCAACCGTTTCTTTCAAAATCAGCCAACCAATCAGCGCTGCGAACACGGTAGATGTTTCGCGCAGCACTGCCGCTTCGCCCACCTTGTCCAGCCGCGTGGCCAACATGATAGAGCCAAAACTGAACATGGCCACAACTGCACCGATCACGCCGCGAGTCATCAAGGGCGCAAGGTACGGCTTTTCAGCCATCGTCCGCCACCGCAACATTGCGATCGGTGGCATCAGCAAACCGTCCAACATGAAAAACCATGCCAAAAAGGTGAACGGGTCTGCCGTGGACCGAATGCCAAATGCATCAAACGTGGTGTAAAGCGCGACAAACATCCCCGTTGCGACAGCCAACCCAATGGCCGCCCACAAGGTATCACGCTCTGCCTCAAGAAAAATCAGGTTGTAAACAGCCAGCCCGAAAATCCCGACCAGCAATACACCGACGCCCAGCCATTGGATCAGCGTGAACTGCTCTCCGAACAACAGATAAGCACCCAGCACGGTGAACAGTGGCCCAGTGCCCCGCACCACCGGATACACAACGGTGTACGCCCCTTTGGTATAGGCCTGCGCTTGCAGCAGTTTGTAGATTGCGTGAATTAAGAACACGCCCAAAAAGATCAGCCACATATGCGGTTCGGGCCAAGGCACAACGAACAATGCAAATGGCATCGCCATAAGGAAATAGCAGAAATCAATCGCGCCACGAGACATCCAGGGGTCGTGCCGCCCCTTTTGCAAAGCGCCAAAAACCGCATGTAGAAACGCCGCCAACAGGGCCAGACCTAGCGCGATGTGACTACCCGTTTCGGTGCCTTCTAACCCAACCAGCCATTCTGAAAGCCCGTTCAAGTCAAATCGCCTTGATGTCCTGCGGCGACATCAGAAGAGCGGCACAATGGCCGGTGCAACCCTGAACGGTAGGTGGCCATATCAGTTTTCGACGCCGGTCAACGCAGCGGCAAACTCTTCCGGATCAAAAGGTGCCAGATCATCGATCTGTTCGCCAACCCCGATCGCGTGAATGGGCAACCCAAACTTATCCGCCAACGACACCAGAATGCCGCCCTTGGCTGTGCCATCCAGTTTGGTCATGACCAAGCCAGACACGTCGGCCAGCTTCTGAAAGATTTCAACCTGATTGATCGCGTTTTGCCCGGTTGTGGCATCCAACACCAACAGTGTGTTGTGCGGCGCATCCGGGTCTTTCTTGCGGATCACCCGGACGATCTTGGACAGTTCTTCCATCAGGTCTGCGCGGTTCTGCAAACGGCCCGCAGTATCTATCATCAGCAAATCCGCACCATCTTCATGCGCTTTTGTCATGGCATCGAACGCCAGGCTTGCCGGGTCTGACCCCTCGGGTGCGGTCAAGACAGGCACACCAGCGCGCTCCCCCCAAACCTGAAGCTGTTCAACGGCTGCGGCACGGAAGGTGTCACCCGCCGCGATCACCACGCTTTTCCCTGCGTTACGAAACTGAAGCGCCAGCTTGCCGATGGTGGTTGTCTTGCCCGATCCGTTGACCCCAACAACAAGGATCACCTGCGGTTTCTTTTGATACAGGGGTACAGGTTTGGCGACCGGCTCCATGATCCGGGTCACCTCATCCGCCAAAAGCTGTTTGATCTCTGGCACAGATAGCTTACGGCCCAAACGGCCCTCTGCCATATTCGCCGTGACACGCAGCGCGGTGTCTACGCCCATGTCCGCTGTGATCAGCAGCTCTTCCAGCTGCTCCAACATGTCGTCATCCAGCGCGCGGCGCATCACTGGCTGCGCCTCTTGTCGACGGAACAGGCGGTTCAATAGCCCTCCGCCACCAGATGGGTTCTGCACCGGCTCTTCCATCGGTGCCTCAACCGGTATCGGGTCTGCGGGTGATGGCACTTCGACCGGGGGCGCAACAGGCTGTGGCGCAGATGGTTCGGGCAGTTCGACAGGCGCAGGCTCCGGCGGCATCTCTGGTTGCGGCGCCTCTGGCACCTGAACAGGCACCGGATCAACGGGCTGCGGTGCCTCTACCGGCGGGGCAGCCGGTGTTGGATCAGGCACGTCTGGTGCTTCTACCGGAACCTCTGTCGGAACAGGGTCAACCGGGGTTGGGGCCTCTGGCTGTGGCTGCGGCGGGATTTCCGGTTCAGGCGCAACATCTGCCGCCTCAGCCGTACCGCCATCCGCCACAATGGCATCCAGCCCCTCCTCTAACTTAGAGGAGGACTTAAAAAGCCGATTTTTCAGCTTACCGAAGAAAGACATGGGCCCGGACCTTTCCCGTCAGTTCTGAACTTTTTCCTATTACGGACTGCAAGAAGATAAAAGACCTCAGGCAATCCCACCTTTGATAAGACCCTGCGCCAGTTGGGCATAAGCATCGGCCATAACACCGCCTTGGGCGGCGATCGGCGTCCCGCCATCGCCCGCCAAGCGCGTGTCCAGATCAATTGGCAGGCTGGCAAGCAAGGGCAGGCCCAGCTTCTTGGCTTCTGATGCAACACCGCCATGCCCAAAGATATGGGATTCGTGCCCGCAATTGGGACAGTGAAACAGCGACATATTTTCGATCAGCCCCAATACCGGGGTTTTTAACGTGGAGAACATGTCCAGCGCTTTGCGGGCATCCAGCATCGCCACATCCTGCGGTGTGGAAACCACGATGGCGCCTGTCAGCTTTGCCTTTTGGCACAAAGTCAGCTGAACATCCCCAGTTCCCGGCGGCAGATCGACAATCAGCACGTCCAATTCGCCCCAATTGACCTGCCCCATCATCTGTTGCAACGCGCCCATCAGCATCGGACCACGCCAGACAACGGCCTTGTCATCCGGCATCATCAGACCGATGGACATCAAGGTGACGCCATGCGCGTGCAGCGGCTCTATCGTTTTTCCATCGGGGCTGGCTGGCCGTTTGGACACGCCCATCATGCGCGGTTGCGATGGACCGTATATATCAGCATCCAGCAGACCAACCTTGCGACCCTGTAGTGCCAAGGCGACAGCCAGATTTGACGAAACAGTGGATTTGCCCACACCGCCTTTGCCTGACCCGACTGCGATGATGCGTTTGACCCCCTTTGGGTTCATGGGTTCAGCCTGTGGTTTTGGGTGCCCGCCGATCTTTAAAGACGGCGCAGATTGCTGCGGCGCAGCAGAGGCGCCATGGGCTGTCAGAACGACACTGACGGCGCTAACACCAGCTACAGCCTGCACGGCTTCTTCTGCAGCCTTGCGAATTGGCTCCATCTTGCGGGCCATATCGGGTGTTGGGGCCTCGATAACGAATCGCACCGAGTCCCCTTCTATGGTCAATGCACGAATCAAATCGTGTGATAGCAACGACTTGCCGTCGGGTAACCCAACTTTTTCCAATGCCGCCAGAATGTCATCTCGGTTTAGAGACATGTGAGAACTCCCAAAATTTGATGAAATAAGCGGCGATTTTTGTACGAGATGCAACCCCAGCGGCCAGATTCACAGCGCTTTGAACTAAAAGGTGAGAATTCAACCCCTCATTCATGCGCATGCTGCATACCAGCATTGATTTAATGTGGGATTGTGCACTCGCAGCATTTGCCCCATCTTGGTTTCAACAAACACGAAACAACATACACACACACGAAATAGAGCGAATACTGAAATGGCCTTTGCATCCAATATCTCACATGCCCAAAACGGTTTTACCCTGGCCGGCATTCTGGCGCGCTTTCGCAGCCACATGGAGCGTCGTCGGGTTTTTCGCAGCACTTACAACGAGCTGGTGCAGCTGTCTGATCGCGAGCTTTCCGACCTGGGTTTGAACCGGTCGATGATCCGCCGCCTGGCACTGCAAGCTTCGCTGGAAGCAAAATAATTCGGTTTCGACTGGCCTCTCCTCCTCCCTGGCCAGCCGATTGGGTGAAAGCGCTCTCCTCCTCCCTGCGCTGACACCAAAATACGGAGCGTTTCGCTCCACTGACATGACCCGGGCTTTCTCCTCCCTTCCTGCCCGGACATGACCCCGGCGATGGCATCTTCCTCCTCCCTGATGTCATCGCCCCGGAATTCCGGGGCCGAATTGGCCTCACAGAAGATCGGAGCCCCTCTCCTCCTCCCTGGGGTCCCGTAACCTGGAAACGGCGGCGCACCTCCTCCCTAGCGCCGCCGTTTTTTTGCGTTTGGGGCAGCCAAACGAGGGGCCAGCCCCTCGTGCTCCCCGAGGTATTTCCAAACAGAAGAAGAACAGGGGGTTTTCCCCGCCCATCCCATTGGGTACAGCAGAGCGGATGAATTTTGCCCTGCGAGATACCCAATGACGATGGACAAGACCTTTGATGCCAGCACTGCCGAAGCGCGGATTTACGAGACTTGGGAAAACGCCGGCGCGTTCAAGGCCGGCGCGAACGCGTCCAGGCCCGAAACCTTCTCCATCATGATCCCGCCGCCCAATGTGACAGGGTCGCTGCACATGGGGCATGCGTTTAACAATACGCTGCAAGATATTCTGATCCGCTGGAAGCGCATGCAGGGGTATGACACACTGTGGCAGCCCGGCACGGATCACGCGGGTATTGCCACGCAAATGGTGACAGAGCGCGAGATGGCGGCCAATCAGGAGCCATCGCGCCGTGAAATGGGGCGCGAGGCCTTTGTTCAGCGGGTCTGGCAGCAAAAAGTCAAATCGCGCGGAACAATCATTGGTCAGCTGAAACGGCTGGGCGCCTCCTGCGATTGGTCGCGTGAAGCCTTTACCATGGGCGGCGCTGCCGGTGATCCCGATGCGGGCAAGGGCGCGCCGAACTTCCACGACGCGGTGATCAAGGTCTTTGTGGACATGTATCACAAAGGGCTGATCTATCGTGGCAAACGGTTGGTGAACTGGGACCCGCATTTTGAGACGGCCATTTCCGATTTGGAAGTGGAAAACCTCGAAGTTGCGGGCCATATGTGGCACTTCAAATACCCGTTGGCGGGTGGCGCGACCTATACCTATGTCGAGAAGGATGAGGATGGGACTGTCGTTCTGGAAGAAGAGCGCGATTACATCTCTATCGCCACGACACGGCCTGAAACCATGCTGGGGGATGGCGCTGTTGCTGTGCACCCATCAGATGAACGTTATGCGCCAATTATTGGAAAACTATGCGAGATTCCGGTTGGCCCCAAAGAGCAGCGTCGTTTGATCCCAATCATCGTTGATGAGTACCCGGACCCCGATTTCGGCTCTGGCGCGGTGAAGATTACCGGCGCGCATGACTTCAATGACTACGGAGTGGCCAAGCGCGGTGGCATTCCGCTGTACCGCTTGTTGGACACACGCGCGCAAATGCGCGACGACGGTGCGCCCTATGCAGAGGCCGCCGCCATTGCGATGGCTGTGGCCAAGGGCGAGCGCGCGTTGACCGGTGCCGAGGCCGATACCGTGAACCTGGTGCCTGATCATCTGCGCGGGCTGGACCGGTTTGAGGCGCGTAAAAAAGTGGTGGCTGAGATCACCGCCGATGGCTTGGCCGTGATGACCAATTCGGACGATCCGCGACTGGGCCCCAAACCCAAGCTGAAAAAAGGGGAAGAGGCGCCGCCCGTCACCCAAGTGCCCTTGGTAGAAGCCAAGGCGATTATGCAGCCGTTTGGCGACCGCTCGAAGGTGGTGATTGAGCCGATGTTGACGGACCAGTGGTTTGTGGACGCGGATAAAATCGTGGGTCCGGCACTGGACGCCGTCAAGGATGGCACCGTTAAGATCGCACCAGAAAGCGGCGAGAAGACCTATTACCACTGGCTGGAGAACATCGAGCCATGGTGTATCTCGCGTCAGCTGTGGTGGGGGCATCAGATTCCGGTTTGGTTCGATGCCGAAGGCAACGAGTATTGCGCACCAACTGAAGAAGACGCTCAGGCGCTTGCGGGTGCAGGCGTTGCTTTGACCCGCGACCCCGACGTGCTGGACACCTGGTTCTCTTCCGGCCTTTGGCCCATCGGCACGCTGGGCTGGCCCGAAGAAACAGATGAGCTGAAAAAATACTTCCCCACCAGCGTTCTGGTGACCGGGCAGGACATTTTGTTCTTCTGGGTCGCGCGGATGATGATGATGCAACTGGCCGTGGTCGATGAGATCCCGTTCCACGATGTGTACCTGCACGGGCTGGTGCGTGACGCCAAGGGCAAGAAGATGTCCAAGTCGCTGGGCAATGTCGTTGATCCGCTTGAGATCATTGACGAATACGGCACCGATGCGCTGCGTTTCACCAATGCGGCAATGGCCAGCCTTGGCGGCGTTTTGAAGCTGGATATGCAGCGGATTGCAGGCTACCGCAACTTTGGCACCAAGCTGTGGAACGCCACACGCTTTGCCGAGATGAACGGTGTCTTCGAAGGGCGCGTTCCGTCATCTGACGTGCCAATGGCCACAGCCACGGTGAACAAGTGGATCATCGGCGAAACCGCCCGTGTGCGTGCCGAGGTAGATGGCGCATTGGCCGCCTATCGCTTTGATGATGCCGCTGCAGCGCTGTACCGCTTTGTCTGGGGTAAGGTTTGCGATTGGTATGTCGAATTTTCCAAACCCTTGCTGGATGAAAAAGCCCCGGAACGTGCGGAAACACAGGCTGTTATGGGCTGGGTCATCGACCAGTGCCTGATCCTGCTGCACCCGATCATGCCTTTCATCACCGAAGAGCTTTGGAGTGTGACAGGCGACCGCGACAAGATGTTGATCCACGCGGATTGGCCAACCTATGGCGATGATCTGATCGACGCGAACGCAGATGTCGAAATGAACTGGACCGTAGCGCTGATCGAAAGCATCCGCTCTGCACGGGCACAGATGCATGTGCCTGCAGGGCTGTATCTGCCATTGGTCGTACGTGACATGGATGGCGCCGCGCGCGCAGCCTGGGACAACAACGAGACGCTGATCAAACGTCTGGCCCGTATTGAGGACCTGACGGTGGTTGACGCCTTCCCCAAGGGCTGTGCCACGGTTCCTGCCCAAGGCGCGACCTTTGGATTGCCATTGGAAGGCACCATCGACATTGCCGAAGAAATGGCACGTCTGGAAAAAACGCTGGGCAAGTTGGCCAAGGAAATTGGCGGGCTGAAGGGCCGTTTGAACAACCCCAAATTCGTGGAAAGCGCCCCAGACGAAGTGGTGGAAGAAGCCCGCGCCAATCTGGCGGCGCGCGAAGGCGAAGAAGCCAAGCTGAAAGACGCGCTGGAGCGTTTGGCAGAACTGGGCTGATCCTTTAAAAACGTGGTGTGGCGGGCCTTTGCCCGCCCGCCCCGACGGCTGTAACGCTATCCGCTATACGATGGTATTAACCGCGCCAGAACCGTGGCGTCAGAATAGCAAAAACCGCCAACAGCTCTAGACGCCCCAGCAGCATTGCGAATGACAGCAGCCATTTGGCCGTGTCGTTCAGCCCGGAAAAGTTGCCAGACGGGCCGATGCGATCGCCCAAGCCAGGACCGATATTGGCCAGCGCGGTGGCCGCACCGGAAACCGAGGTCACAAAATCCAGCCCCGTCATGGCCAGAGCGACCGAAAACAGCCCCATCGTCACGACGAAAAACCCAAAGAACGAAATCACAGAGTTCAGAACGTCATCGCTTACCGGGTTGCCCTGATACCGAGGCACAAACACACCACTGGGCGTACGGATGCGACGCAACTGTGTGCGGATGGACGCTAGTAGAATCTGATACCGGAAGATCTTGATCGAACAGGCGGTTGAGCCCGCACAACCACCGATCAAACCGATAAAGAAGAAGATCGAAATCAGGAACGGGCCCCATCGCATATAATCCACACTGGCGTAGCCCGTGCCTGTCATGATCGAAACGATATTGAACAGCGCTTCACGCACGGCCTGTTCGGGATGGTGTGGAAAGATCCACAGCAAGGTGATCGCCGTAATCACCACCAAAACGCCCATCGTCCACAAAAAGCCGCGGACCTGTACATCACGGAACAATGCCCATCGGTTGCCGTTCAGGATTTGCACATAGCGCACAAAGGGCAGCGCCGCTGACAGCATAAAGACTGAGGCCACATATTCTGTAGGCCCTTGGAAGGTGCCGAACGAGGCGTCGTAGTTGGAAAACCCACCCGTCGAAACCGTGGTCAGCGCATGCACAGTGGCATCGAAAATGTTCATGCCACACAGGACATAAGACAGTACGCAGGCCAGGGTAATCCCGACATAAACCGTGGAAATGGATGAGGCGATCTGGGTCGCGCGCGGCAGAATTTTACCCATTGTATCAAAGGCTTCTGATCGGAAAATCTGCATGCCGCCGATCCGAAGCTCGGGCAGAAATACCATTGCCACAACAATAATCCCAACACCGCCCAGCCATTGCAGCAACCCGCGCCACAACAGCAACCCTTTGGGCAGATCATCCAGACCCGAAAAAACCGTGGAACCAGTGGTTGTTAACCCGGACATGGCTTCGAAAAACGCATCCGTATAGCTGGCATCAGTCGCCCCCAGAACAAACGGAATAGCGCCAAATACGGGCAAGGCCACCCAGACCCCGGTTGTCAGCAAAAAGGTTTGTTGAATAGAGAGCCGCTCACTCAAGCCATTGGCACAAGCCAGCGCTGTCAGCCCACCGATAAAGACGCATAAGATAGAGCTTTCCAGAAATACATGCCACTGCCCGCGCCCTTCGGCCAGGTCCACCAACATTGGCAGCAGCATGGTCAGGCCCAAGGCCGCAACCAGAAGACCAATCACATAGGCAACGGGACGCACGTCAAACATCCGCAAAGCGTTGGCGCGACCGCACGCCAGTGTCAAGAAGCAGTGCAGCAGTTGGGCTCAGCAACCTGTCGGTCGTGGCTTACAGATGCTAGATTTTCGACCTACGCGCAGAAAAGATCGCGAAATACATGCGGTACGATATCTTCGCGCCGCAGGCCCATCCGCGCCAGATCACGGTCGCTCTTTTCTTCCAAGGCAATCACTTGCCCCAAGCGCTGCCGTCGCAGCCCGGCGGGGTTCACCCCCAACCCGATTTCCGCAAAGAACCTGTCAATCTTCGCCAGTGGGGAAGATTGCAGAAACACGATTTGGACATTGTCGATCTTCATGATGAGTTCACCTTTTCAACGATGTCCTCCCATGTCTGCCAGCATGAGCCTGTAGCGATATCCGAAACACTAAAAACAAAAAGACCTGCCAAGATTTCTGCTGGCAGGCCGGTGTTGCGATGTATCGGACACAGTCAAATGCCAGACAGCACGGAAAATTGGCGGGCTGGCGAGAAAATGATCACCCGACGTGAAACAGCGTTGAAAACAGCCGCGGGTCCAAGCTGTCGGCGGCGAATGTATTGCCTTCGGTCAGCACCGACACAGCATCATGGCTATGCAAGCTTTCCTGATGGCTGGCCACAACACGGTAATCGCCCACACGTGGTTCTGCCTGCAATTGCTCTGCAAACAGGCGCGCAGCATCTTCTACAAAGATCGGATTGGCAGCGTTCAGTTCCGCAAATGCCTGCTCATCTTCTCGTTTTACCATCACCTGCGTTTCTGTTGGCACCGCACGGCGGCACATATCGATCAGATCCTCGAACCACAGGCACGGTGTGCCTTGCTCCATCTCAACCGAAATCCGTGCAACAGACCGTTGTGAATGCGGTGTCGCCAATTGGCCACGCGCACGGCGCGCATGCTCGGACAATTCCAGCGAACACGGGCAGGTGGAACTGTAAACATAGTCCAGATGCACCATTCTGCGGCGCACGCCGTTATGCTCAAACAGCTCCAACGCGATGTCGTAGTACTGATAGCCCGTAAGCCCTGAACGCAGACTGTCCACCTTTACCGGAAAGGAAAACCGCATCTGGATTCGGGCATCAAAGCTTTCCAGATCCGTTTTATAATCGTCCAGCGCAGCCTCAATCACTTCAAACGAAAACGTCTTTTCCGCATGGCGATAAAACGATCGCATGATCCGGGACATGTTGATGCCCTTCTTGTCCGCCTCCAGGCTGACAGTCCCCGTCACACTGGTTTCCAATGTCAGGTTTCCATTGTCACGGGTTCGGTACTGAATCGGCAGCCGGAAATTTGAAATGCCGACGTGCTGGATCATCCGGTTTTCGCCCTTGATCAGCGAGGATGGCCCATTCTGCAAATCCGGCAATTCATCTTTATACGCCGCGTCCACAGTAAAATCGGCGGGGTACTGACGGGACAAAACCGGGTAATCTGCACCGGGGGCCTGCGGTAACAAGCCTGCCACTGCCGGGTCCAGCGCCTCTACTTCAGACGGTTGAGACGCATCAGCCCAGCGACGCAACAGCGCCAAGGCTTCCTCAGCTTCTTGCTGCGTTGGACGACGGTCCAGATCAGGCGAATATATGTTCATAGTGACCCCCTGCGGTCTGCGCGGACCTGCTATAGATAAGTTGCAGAGTCTCTTATTTCCATGGTTTTGTAGGTTTTACGCAGAAACAATGGTTTTGGATCAAATATTTCATTCAGGTCGCTGGGCCCCAATCCGGGGCCCAGACCTGTTCCGCCCAGCAATGTGCCAGGCAACTTTCGTCAGTCGGCTTTGACCGAAACGTCGAAACATGAATGCTCTAGCCCGATCCAAAGGGCCAAAACATCAGGCGGATTCCAACGCCTGCTTCAGGTCCGCAATCAGATCGTTCACATCTTCCAAACCTGCCGACAAACGCACCAACCCGTCAGATATTCCCAGGATGTCTTTGTCTTCCTGCGGCAGACGCTGATGCGTCGTAGTCGCCGGATGAGTGGCGATTGATTTGGCATCGGCGAAGTTGTTGGAAATGGTGACAATCTTCAACGCGTTCAGGAACCGGAAACACGCCTCCTTGCCGCCAGCGACGTCAAAAGCCAGCACAGTGCCCCCTGACGGCGCCTGTGACATGGCAATGGCGTGTTGCGGGTGGCTGGGCAACTGCGGATACCGCACAGACGTAAGCTTTGGATGCCCGTTCAGTGCCTGTGCAATCGTCATCGCTGTGGCGGCCTGTTCGCGCACACGCAAATCCAAGGTTTCCAGAGCCTTCAGATGGACCCAAGCGGTAAACGGGTTCATCGCAGCACCGGTGTGCTTGATATAGGTTTCGATGGGGCCGCGAATGATTTCTTTGTCACCACAAATGATGCCGCCCAGCATCCGGCCCTGCCCATCCACATGTTTGGTGGTCGAAACAATCACCAGATCGGCGTTGCACGCTTTGGCATAGGAAAAGACAGGCGTGGCCATGGCATTGTCCACCAACACCTTGGCACCGTTTCGATGCGCCACTTCGCAAACATACCGCAGGTCAATCACTTCCAGCGTCGGGTTGGAAATGCTTTCCAGAAAGACCAATGTCGTGTCAGGCCCAATCGCCGCGTCCCATGCCGCGTTATCCGTGCCGTCAACCAGTGTGATTTTCACCCCAAAGCGAGCCAACACATCCTGCAGCACATACAGGCAAGATCCAAACAGCGCGCGCGAAGCAACCACATGATCGCCCGCCTTCAGCAACGCCATCAAGGCTCCGTTCACCGCCGCCATACCAGATGCGCAGGCAAAGGCATCTTCATAGCCTTCAATCAGCGCCATGCGGTCTTCGAACATGCGTACCGTCGGGTTGCCATAGCGGGCATAGATGAACTCATCATCTCCCGCTTTCTGAAACCTCGCCTCCGCAGCTTCGGCCGTGTCATACACAAAACCTTGCGTCAGAAACATGGCTTCGCTCACCTCACCATATTGGCTGCGGCGCGATCCGGCGTGAACCAATTGTGTCCGCCGGCTCCAGTCATTGCTCATATCAGTCGTCCTCTGGGTGCGCAGGCAGGCGCACCTCACAAAAAAAACCCCGTTTCGGCCAAGCGAAAGGGGGCTTTCGTCTGACCTTTTAGCGGAATATTTAACGTGGCCCGCAATCCGGTAACAAATCGCCACGCCGTCGAAATAAAGCCCGCACAGCAACAGGTCAAGCCTGTCTTACACAGGGCACATCACCGCAATGCGCGCATTTTGCCCCCCATTGCCGATCCCGCCGAAACCCGCATGATGGCCCAAACTCAGGAGGCCCCATGACATCCGCAATAGATTTTTATTACTGGCCCACGCCAAACGGCTGGAAAATCGCCATCGCCCTCGAAGAAATGGGCCTGCCCTACACCACCCACCTGATCAGGATCGGCGCCGGAGACCAGTACAAACCAGAGTTTCTGGCCATCTCCCCCAACAATAAAATCCCCGCCATCGTTGATCCGGACGGCCCCGACAATGACCCGGTATCAGTCTTTGAGACCGGCGCCATTCTGCTCTATCTGGCTGAAAAAACCGGACAGTTTGACGGCACCACCGCCCGCGAAAAGATCGCCGTGCGCGAATGGCTGATGTGGCAGATGGGCGGGCTGGGCCCAATGGCCGGCCAAGCGCATCACTTTCTGAAATTCGCCCCAGAAAACATTCCCTATGCGCAAAACCGATACGTCACCGAAACCGCGCGTCTCTACAAAGTGCTCGACACACGACTGGCCACAAATCGCTTTGTCGCCGGTGACACCTATACCATTGCTGATATGGCGATCTGGGGCTGGGCGTCTCTATGGGCCGGTCAAAACCAAACACTCGATGACAAACCCCACCTGAACCGCTGGTTAGAAGACGTCTTTGCCCGCCCCGCCGTGCGACGAGGCCGCGCCCTGCATATGGAGCTGCGCAAAGACCCAAAACCAGATCGCTATGGCGCTCAGCTGATCAGCAGATAGCGCGCGCCCCAAAAACGCCAGCGGCTTCTTCTGTTCAAAATACCTCGGGGAGTCCGCACCGCAGGCGCGGACGGGGCAGCGCCCCATTGGCAGGGCAGCGGCGCAGCCGATGACCTGCAAAAACAGCGCGCCGCCCACAGGGCGGCGCTCAATCAGCCAGGGTGTTAAAACGGCACATCATCCGCGCCATGAATGAACCGGGCCACAACCTTCTTGGTTCCAGCCTTTTCAAACGCCACTTCCAGCTTGTCGCCCTCGATACCAGAGATCACGCCATAGCCGAATTTCTGATGGAACACGCGCTCGCCCACCTCAAATGCTGAGGTGGCAGTGATGTCGATCACTACGTTCCGGCTTTCGCGTGGCTGGCTGATCGGGCGTTCGTTCGCGCGGGCCTGCATCCGCTTCCAACCCGGCGAATTATATACATTCGCCTCTGTCACACGCTGTTCAATCCGCGAAGAGCCTCCGCCCCCCGAAGCCGCCCCATAGCCACCGCCATACAGGCCCGGCGGCGTCAGCACATCCACATGTTCCTCAGGCAATTCATCAATAAACCGCGATGGCAAAGACGATTGCCATTGCCCAAACACCCGCCGGTTCGCCGCAAAAGAAATGGTGCACAGCTCTTCTGCCCGTGTGATACCGACATAGGCCAGGCGTCGTTCTTCTTCCAAACCTTTCAGCCCGCTTTCATCCATCGAGCGTTGAGATGGGAACAGCCCATCCTCCCACCCCGGTACAAAAACCGCCGGAAACTCCAACCCCTTGGCGGCGTGCAAAGTCATGATGCTGACCTTGGCCCCGCCATCATCGGTCTCGTTGTCCATGATCAGGCTGACATGCTCCAAAAACCCTTGCAGGTTTTCAAAATTCTCCAGCGCCTTCACCAATTCTTTCAGGTTTTCCAACCGTCCCGGCGCTTCGGGGGTTTTGTCGTTCTGCCACATCGTGGTGTAGCCGGATTCATCCAGAATGATCTCTGCCAGCTCCATGTGGCTGGTCGCATCATCGCCGGTCATACGACCCCAGCGCGCCAGATCGACCACCAGTTGCCCCAATGCCGCAGCACCCTTGCCTTTGATCAAACCCTGCTCAATCGCCAGGGCAGCCCCGTCCAGCAGCGACACACCATTTGCGCGTGCCGTGGTTTGAATGGTTTGCTGAGCCTTGTTGCCCAGCCCGCGCTTGGGCGTGTTCACAATCCGCTCGAACGCCAGATCATCATCAGGGCTGACCACCATACGGAAATACGCCATGGCATCGCGTATCTCTAACCGCTCATAAAACCGTGGTCCGCCGATCACCCGATAAGGCAACCCAATGGTCAGAAAACGGTCTTCAAAGGCACGCATCTGATGGCTGGCCCGCACCAGAATCGCGATGTCGTCCAAACCAAAAGACCGCATCCCCCGCGTGCCCGATTGCATCGCCTCGATCTCGTCTCCGATCCAGCGGGCTTCCTCTTCGCCATCCCAATGGCCAATCAGACGAACTTTTTCACCATCCTGCGCCTCGGTCCAAAGCTCTTTGCCCAATCGCCCGGTATTGCCCCGGATCACGCCCGAAGCCGCTGCCAAAATATGCGGGGTGGAACGGTAATTCTGTTCCAGACGAACAACATAGGCGCCGGGAAAGTCCTTTTCGAACCGCAGAATATTCCCAACTTCGGCGCCGCGCCAACCATAGATCGACTGATCATCGTCTCCTACGCAACAGATGTTCTTGTGCCCCCCGGCCAACAGACGCAACCACAGATACTGGGCCACGTTGGTATCTTGGTATTCGTCCACCAGCACATAGCGGAACCAGCGCTGATATTGCTCCAACACATCCGCATGCGTTTGAAAGATCGTGACCATGTGCAGCAGCAGATCGCCGAAATCCACTGCGTTCAACTCTTTCAGCCGGGCCTGGTATTGTGCGTAAAGTGCCACGCCTTGCTGATTAAACGCAGCCGAATCCGCCGTCGGCACCCGATCCGGGGTCAGCGCGCGGTTTTTCCAACTGTCGATCACTCCAGATAATTGCCGGGCGGGCCAACGTTTGTCATCAATGCCTGCCGCCACGATCAGTTGCTTCATTAGGCGCAGCTGGTCGTCCGTATCCAGAATGGTAAAATTCGATTTTAACCCAACAAGCTCTGCATGACGGCGCAACAGCTTCACACAGATAGAGTGGAACGTGCCCAGCCAAGGCATCCCTTCAACCGTCTCGCCCAACATACGGCCGACACGCAATTTCATCTCGCGCGCGGCTTTGTTGGTGAAGGTCACGGCCAGAATTTCATTCGGGCGTGCGCGGCCAGTGTTCATCAAATGAACAATGCGCGCGGTCAGCGCCTTGGTCTTGCCTGTCCCTGCCCCGGCCAGCATCAAAACCGGCCCATCCATCCGCTCTACCGCGTCGCGTTGCGCCGGGTTCAATTCGTTCAAATACGGGGCGGGCCGGGCTGACATGGCCCGTGCCGACAAAGATGCGCCTTCAAAGGCGTCCAATTCATCAAAGCTGCTCATGGGGCGAACTTAACGCTTTTCTAATCGAAGTTAAAGAATTGTTCGCATTATGTTCCTGCCAGGCAGGCGCCATATCCGCACATTTTCGCGCAGCCCGCGGCGCAAACTTTCATCACACCGCAGGCAAAAGGCTGATTTATGGTGTCACATACATTCCTGAAGCCGCGCCACATAGCGCGCCAAGGTGTCAATTTCCAGATTGACACTATCCCCTTCGGCCACCCGACCCCAAGTTGTGACCTCTTTGGTATGCGGGATCAAATTGACACCGAACGTGTCGCCCTCAACCTCGTTCACTGTCAAAGATGTGCCGTTAAGGGTCACAGAACCCTTGGGCGCAATAAACCGGGCCAAATCTTTGGGCGCGCGAAAGGTCACGCGCGTGCTGTCTCCATCGTCCCGCAATCCGATCACCGTGGCCACGCCATCAACATGGCCAGACACGATATGTCCGCCCAACTCATCCCCGACGCATAGCGCCCGTTCCAGATTGATACGGCGACCAAGCGCCCATGTGCGCAAGTTGCTTTTGTCCAGTGTTTCAGCACTGATATCCACGTCAAACCAATCATCGCCAAGAGCAACAACCGTCAAGCAAACACCATCGCAGGCGATGGAAGCGCCGATATCAATACTGTCAGTGTCATAAGTGGTTGCGATCCGGGCACGCAGGTCACCATTGTGCTGCGTGTCTTTAACCTCTCCCAAATCGGTCACAATTCCGGTAAACATTTTGTACAACCTTTCAGAGCCGGGACGGCAGCACAGGCATCGAACCCGGCCGTTAATCGTATTTAGTGCATACATGAGGTAAATCGGGCGCATGCTCAACACAACACACGATCAGCGTGTCTTCTTGTTCCTGCAAGGTCCGCACGGGCCATTTTTTGCTCGGCTGGGTGAAATGTTGCAACAAGCAGGTGCACATGTTTGGCGTGTTGGGTTCAACGCCGGCGATGCCGCGTTCTGGCATGACAGCGCCCGATACATTCCCTATTCCGCCCCAGCCGCAGACTGGGCCCAAACATTTGCGCAATTGATTACCGACAAAGCGGTGACTGATCTGGTTCTATACGGAGACACACGGCCTATTCATGCGCAGGCAATTGCTCATGCCCGCCTTGTTGGTTTGCGCATCCACGTGTTCGAGGAAGGTTATCTGCGCCCCTATTGGGTGACTTACGAACGCGGCGGCTCAAACGGGTATTCCCGCCTGATGACAATGGATGTCGCAAATATGGCCGACGCCATGCGCCACAGTGATATGGAGGCCCCGTTGCCACCGGCTCATTGGGGGGACATGCGCCAGCATATGTTTTACGGCGCGCTGTACCATTGGTTCGTCATGGCCCGGAACCGAATGTATCGGCAATTCTCGCCGCATCGCGACCTGACAGTGACACAAGAATTCAAGCTGTACCTGCGACGTTTACTGCTGCTGCCCGCAACGATTGTCGAACGCATGGTCGCCACACGGCGCATCCGGCGCGGTGGCTTTCCCTATCATCTGGCGCTGATGCAGCTGGAACATGATGCCAGCTTCCAGGCGCATTCCCCGCTCAGCTCGATGTCTGAGTTTATCGACGCTGTTGTTGACGGCTTTGCCGATGGCGCACCGGGCCACCATCACCTGGTTTTCAAAGCGCACCCGCTGGAAGACGGGCGCGTAAAAGTCCGCAAATTGATCCGCCAAGCCGCAGAACGACGCGGCATTTCGAATAGGGTTCACTATGTTCGCGGCGGGAAACTGGCCTTTTTGCTGAACGAAGCGCGCACCGCTGTCACCGTGAACTCCACATCTGGTCAACAAGTCTTGTGGCGCGGCATCCCGCTGAAACTGTTCGGCACAGCAATCTATGCCAAACCTGAATTTGTGTCAGACCAGCCATTGGCGGAGTTTTTCGCCAAACCGGAACGGCCCGACAACAGCGCCTATAGGGTATTTCGGCGATATTTGTTGGAAACCAGCCAGTTACCGGGCGGCTTTTATTCAGCGCGTGGGCGGCGGCAGTTGCTGCGCCATGTGGTCGATATGATGCTGGCTGAAGAAGACCCATATGACGCTTTGCTAAGCGGAACCGCGGCTCCACGGCAACAGTTGCGCGTTGTGAACTGATCCTCGAATCACGTGACTCTGGCTTTTTCGTTTGAAATTCGGTAATTTGACGAAAAATCTGAGGCAAAAAAATAATAGGTCGAGGAGACCGAGCAGTGAAAAATGTATCTTCCCGTATGGTGAAGACCGTCGCCATTGTGGCGGCCGTTTCCCTAGTTGCGTCCTGTGGCCTCCCACGTCCTGGCCCGAACAAACGTGAAATCTTTGCAGGTTCGGTCCTGGAACAAGGCGATGCGTTCATCGTTTCAGTGAATGATCGCGTGACACGCGCCACATCTGTGACGCCCGCGTTGGGGTTTTCCACCGAATTCAAGAATGGCGCACTTTTGGGGTCTGACACCATCCGCCCCGGTGACACCCTTGGCCTGACGATCTGGGAAAACGTGGATGATGGTCTGCTGACGCCGACCAATGCCAACGCACAAATCCTTGAAACCGTGCAAGTTGATGGCGCCGGCTTCATCTTTGTTCCCTATGCAGGTCGCATCCGGGCCGCTGGCAATTCCCCCGAAGCTGTACGCCGTGTGATCACCGACCGTTTGAAAGATCAGACACCTGATCCACAGGTCGAAGTGCGCCGCGTATCTGGTAACGGCGCAACCGTATCCGTTGTGGGCGGCGTTGGGGCACAAGGCGTCTTCATGATTGAACGCCCAACACGTTCCCTGTCGGCAATGCTGGCCCGTGCCGGTGGTATTTCCATCCCACCCGAAGTGGCGCAGATCACCGTGACGCGGGGCAGCAAGACCGGAAAAATCTGGTTCCAAGACCTGTACGAGCATCCAGAACTGGATATCGCGCTGCGCTCTGGCGACAAGATTTTGGTCGAACGGGACAACCGCGCCTTTACCGTATTGGGCGCAACCGGCACCCAATCGCGTGTCATCTTCACCTCTGAAACGTTGAGCGCCGTAGAAGCGATTGCGCAAGTTGGTGGTTTGAGCGCAGCATCGGCTGACCCAACCGGCGTCTTTGTCTTCCGCAATGAACCCGCAGAAATCGCCAATCAGGTTCTGGGCCGCACCGATCTGATCGGCGCGCAACGTTTGGTTTACGTCCTGAACCTGACAGAGCCGAACGGCATGTTCATGGCGCGTGACTTCGCCATCCGCGACGATGATCTGATCTATGTGACCGAAGCACCGTTCACACAGTGGAGCAAAACCATCTCGTCCCTGACCGGTACTCTGGGAGCTGTTGATGCGCTGCGCTCGACGGCTGGCGTGTCCACCTCTGGTGGCTGACAATAGATGAACACCCCACAAGATTCAGACGCCGGGGGGCCAACCCCCCGGCGTCTTTTCGTTTATAACGCCGGGTTTCTGACACAACGCCGCTTGCGCCGTATTCTGCAGCTGGCCGGGTATCGCCTGCGCTTGGGGCGCCCCGCTGAGACAGATCAGATCGGCGTTTGGGGCCAATCCCCATATGCCAAGCGAGGTGAGGCAATGGCGGAACGCACAGGCGCTCCGCTTGTTCGGGTTGAAGACGCCTTTATCCGCTCGCTGTTTCCCGGCCGCGAAAAAGAACCGCCGCTGGGTCTGATGATCGATCATGCGGGCGTGCATTTCGATGGGAAAACCCCATCTGATCTGGAAACGCTTCTGGCCACCCACCCGCTGGATGACAGCCACCTGCTGAACCGCGCGCGCCATTGCATGGAATGGATGAAGCGCGCCCATATCAGCAAATATAGCGGGTTTGATCCAACCACCCCTGCCCCTGCCCCCGGCTATGTATTGGTGATCGATCAAACCCGAGGCGATGCCTCTGTTCTGGCCTCCAAAGCTGACAGAGCCCGTTTTGTGGAAATGCTGATCATTGCACAGGAACAGCACCCCGGCGCACGGGTTGTGATCAAAGCGCATCCTGAAACCACCGCCGGGCACCGCCCCGGCCATTTCGGCCCGGAAGACGAAACCGCCCGCGTTACCCTGTTGACCGATCCGGTGTCACCCTGGACTTTGCTGGAAGGGGCCGTCTCGGTTTACACCGTGTCATCGCAACTGGGTTTCGAGGCGATCTTTGCCGGTCACAAACCACATGTCTTTGGCCAGCCGTTTTACAGTGGCTGGGGCCTGACGGTTGATGACATGCCTGTTCCGCGGCGGGCTCGTAACCTTAGCCGCGCGCAGCTGTTTGCTGCTGCGATGATCCTTGCACCCACTTGGTATGACCCTTACCGGGATCGCCTGTGCGAGCTGGAAGACGTTCTGGCATGTGTTGAGGCAGAAGCCAGAGCCTGGCGCGATGATCATCGTGGTTGGGTGGCTGAGGGTATTCGCCTGTGGAAACGCCAAGCGTTCCAGCAATTCTTTGGCTCACGGCGCAAAGTGCAATTTGCCAAAACACCGGATGCAGCTGAACAATCCGCCCAATCGCTTGGGCGTGATCATATGGTCTGGGCCGCAAATGCCCCTGACAAAAGCGGGGCAGTTCGGGTCGAAGACGGGTTTGTACGCTCTCGCGGCCTTGGGGCGGAACTGATCCCTCCCCTGTCGTTGGTCTGTGATCGCAAGGGCATCTATTATGACCCGCGCGAACCATCTGATTTGGAACAATTGATCGCGCAAAGCCCGGACTTGCCCGCCGGGGCCTTGCACCGCGCACAGGCCTTGATTGCGCAGCTGACCCGTGACGGTATCAGCAAATATAACACTGGCTCTGATCTGCCTGAATTGCCCACGGGCACGCGCATTTTGGTCCCCGGACAAGTCTCTGATGATGCCTCAATCCGGTACGGCGCGGGCGAAGTGTCAGACAACACCGCGCTGTTACAGGCGGTTCGGGCAGCCAACCCTGACGCCGTCATTCTGTATAAGCCGCATCCAGATGTCTTGGCCGGATTGCGCCAAGGTGCGGTGGACGCGCCCCAGACCTGGGCTGATGTTGTGCTGGGTGAAGTTGATATCACACAGGTTTTAAGTGCGGTGGACGCCGTTTGGACAATCACATCGCTCACCGGGTTTGAGGCTCTGCTGCGCGGCGTGTCTGTTACCACGCTGGGCACCCCATTCTATGCGGGTTGGGGGCTGACGCGTGATCTGGGGCCTGTGCCCCAGCGCCGCCTGCAAGTGCATGGAGTGACCCTGGCCGGATTGGCCCATGCCGCGCTGATCGACTACCCACGCTATTATGATCCGGTCACACATCGCCCCTGCCCACCAGAAGTCGCGGCAGAGCGGCTGGCAGCGCGAAATGGCCCCAAGCCCGGTGCGACCTTGCGCTTATTGTCAAAACTTCAGGGAATATTCGCCACACAAGCCCATCTGTGGCGGCGTTAAATGTCCTTGCCTGGTGGCAAGAGCCTCGCGTGATCGTAAAACACCCCAAGGCTGGACCGGCGGCCCATCAATACCACCTTGTCGCCCGGCACCAAGATCGAGGCCAAAGGCCCCGGAACGTCGCACAGACGATCAAATATCCATGGCATGCTGTCTAACGACACCGCCGTTCGGCAAGCCGATGTGGGCGTTGCCGATGGGTGCTCTACCGTCACCACCATGGCCGCCCGTTTTCCCATGAGTCCGGTCCACGCCATGGGCACCGCTGCGGTCAGCCCAACGTAGAAGATCAACGCATAAAACACCGGCGCAACATAGCGCAGCGCACCCTGAATGGGCCCAGTGACGGGGCAAGCCATCAGCAACACAAACACGATCAGCGCCATGGCCGCCGCGACCAAAACCGGCAGCGTCCCCATTGAATGGAATACATCAGGATCCGATAAAAACCGATATCCGATCCGATCCACCAAAAAGGGGCCGGCGCTGAAAACGCTGATACATGACGTTACCAACAAGCCCAGCCGGACCAAACGTGGCGGGGTCATGAACGAACTCGGACGACTGAAATGAACGTGTGGTCTGCTGCAAACATCAGCTCAGACTATCTACACAGCGCGAAATGTCAAAAAACCACGGTCATTCTTGACCTGCCCCACGGGCATTTCACCCGGGCGATCACCAAAACAGGCCCCGGAAATGCATTCGCCCAAATCCGGAAACCGGACTTGGGCGAAGCGATTCTTATGCAAGCCCCATGTGCGGGGACAGATTTACTGATCCAGGAAGGACCGCAGTTTGCGGCTGCGCGATGGGTGCTTAAGCTTGCGCAGTGCTTTTGCTTCGATCTGACGGATACGTTCGCGGGTCACACTGAACTGCTGGCCAACTTCTTCCAGCGTGTGATCCGTGTTCATACCGATGCCAAACCGCATCCGCAAAACCCGTTCTTCTCGTGGCGTCAGTGATGACAGCACGCGTGTTGTGGTTTCGCGCAAGTTGTCCTGAATGGCAGCTTCCAACGGCAAAACCGCATTCTTGTCTTCGATGAAGTCGCCAAGTTGGCTGTCTTCCTCGTCACCAATTGGCGTTTCCAGAGAGATCGGTTCTTTGGCGATTTTCATCACCTTGCGAACCTTCTCCAGCGGCATTTGCAGCTTTTCGGCCAATTCTTCTGGCGTCGGTTCGCGACCAATTTCGTGCAACATCTGGCGACCAGTACGGACCAGCTTGTTGATCGTCTCGATCATATGCACTGGAATACGGATGGTGCGCGCCTGATCCGCAATCGAACGGGTGATGGCCTGACGGATCCACCATGTGGCATAGGTCGAAAATTTATAGCCGCGACGATACTCAAACTTGTCGACGGCTTTCATCAGACCAATGTTACCTTCCTGGATCAAATCCAGGAACTGCAAACCACGGTTGGTGTACTTCTTGGCAATCGAAATCACGAGACGCAGGTTGGCTTCGACCATTTCTTTCTTGGCCTGCCGGGCTTCTTTTTCGCCCTTCTGCACCTGGTTCACGATACGGCGGAATTCGCTGATATCCAGACCGACATACTGTCCGACTTGCGCCATATCGGCGCGCAGTTCTTCCACTTTACCGGTCGACCGTTCGACAAACATCTGCCACGCACGGCCCTGCTTCTGGGCCATGTCGTCCAACCAGTTCGGATCCAGCTCGCGTCCGCGATACTCTTCAACGAATTCGCGGCGGTTGATACGGGCCTGATCAGCCAGCTTCACCATCGCGCTGTCGATCGACATGATCCGACGGTTGATGCCGTACAGCTGGTCAATCAACGCTTCGATACGGTTGTTGTGCAGGTGCAGCTCATTCACCAGAACCACGATCTCAGAGCGCAGGCTCTGATACTGCGATTCCGCATTGTCCGAGAATGAACGATCTTCGTTCAACGTGGCCGAGATACGCAGATCCTGCATTTCAGCAAGCTGCTCGTAGTCTTGTGCGATACGATCCAACGTTTCCAGAACCCGCGGCTTCAGCGCGGTTTCCATCGCAGCCAAAGACATATTGGCCTGTTCGTCGTCATCATCATCGTCGTCATCGGTGCCAATGGGGTTACCGTCCGCATCCAATTCCGGTTGATCCGGCTTTGTTTTGGCCGGGGCCGCACCGGGCACGACAGGCGCGCCAACAACGGGTGCACCAACTTCGTTTTCGTCTTCCATCTGACCAGAGAACGTTGTCTCCAGATCGATCACATCGCGCAGCAAGATATCTTCGGACAGAAGTTCTTCGCGCCAGATCGTGATGGCCTGAAATGTCAGCGGGCTTTCGCAAAGCCCGGCAATCATCGTATTGCGACCCGCTTCGATCCGCTTGGCAATCGCGATTTCACCTTCGCGGCTCAGCAGTTCTACACTGCCCATCTCACGCAGGTACATGCGCACCGGATCATCGGTCCGGTCCAGCTTCTCGGCGCTGCCCGCAGCCACGGCAACTTCGCCCGGCTTTTGCGTCTGCACCAGGTCGGTGGACCCTTTGTTTTCGTCCTCTTCAGCTTCCTCGTCATCTTCGGTGACTTGGATACCCATTTCAGACAACATGGACATCACATCCTCGATCTGGTCAGAGCTGACCTGATCGGGCGGAAGGACATCATTCAGTTGGTCATAGGTGATGTAGCCGCGTTCGCGTGCCTCGGCGATCATCTTTTTGACCGCCGCTTGGCTCATGTCCAAGCTGACCTCTTCGTCCTGATCGCGTGTCTTCGTGTCGTCATTGTCATCAGCGGCCATGAACAACTCCTGGCTGGGGGCATGTGATTCGCTTTACCGAATCAACCTTGCGAACGAGTGATTCGCAATTCAATACCCCGATTCCTTTACCTTTTCCTCACCAATGTTGCCTTTAACGGCCTTTGGTGAACTTGATCTGCGCCATCAAAGCCTCGAAAGCGCTGCGTTCTTCCCGATTCACGGCCGCCCCATTCGGGCCGACATCGTATTCGGTTTTGTCTTCACTCGTCCCCTTGAGCGCCTGATGATATGATTCCGCCGCCTGACCAAGCCGATAAGTGGTTACTTCATCTGGCAAATGTTCAAAATCTTCCTCTGCTTCGGCGATCCCATCAACGCGCGCCCGAGTTGCGGCCAACTTGGCCAGTTCTTCGGTAACAGTTGTCCGGGCGGTCTCCTCGTCACCAGGACTGCGCACACAGGGCTGGATAGCCACATGGCGTGCAGACAGAAAGGTTTCAAGGGGTTCGATCCCAATTTCCTCCTCAACCCGCGCCCGAACGTCTGACGCGCTGCCGCCCAAACACCGCAACAACACATCGCGCAACAGCCGATTGTCGGTGTCGTGGAACTCCATCAAATCAAGCTCGGTTTCAAACTCTTCAATCAGCGAAGGGGTCAACAGTACCGCTGCCAGGATAACACCCTGACGCATTGTCACTTCTGCCTCCACACCGCCCGCGGCCAAGAAAGAGTTCTTGGTACGTGCCATTGGCGCGATGCTTGGCTGAACAAACTTGCGGCCTGATCCACGCCGTGTGGCCGGACGAAACAGGTCCCACCGCAGAGATTTGATCTCTTCGCCATAGTGACGGCGCAACGATTGATCCTGAATCAATTTGATTTTGTCGCGTAGAGTCTTGTCCAACGCAGCTTTGCGTTCTGGGCTGTCAAAGACCTTGCCCTCTGTCTCGCGCTGCCACAGTAGCTGTACCATGGGCATGGCCTGATCCAGCACTTTCTGAACCGCCGCTGCCCCTTTGGCGCGGATCAAATCATCAGGGTCTTTTCCTTCGGGCATAAGGGCAAATCGCAGCCCCTTGCCCACTTCCAACAACGGCAACGCCAGATCGACCAGCCGGTATGCCGCGCGCACGCCCGCCTTGTCACCGTCCAAGGCAACCAAGGGCTCTTCACTGATCCGCCACAGCATTTGCAGCTGATGCTCTGTCACCGCAGTGCCCAAGGGGGCAACAGCGCCCTGAAACCCAGCTTCGGACAGCGCAATCACATCCATATAGCCTTCGGCAACGATCAAACGCTGCCCCTTGCCCACGGCTTCGCGCGCAGAACCATAATTGTAGAGTGTCCAACTTTTATCAAAAAGCGGGGTCTCGGGGCTGTTAAGGTATTTGGCGTTATCGGTCGGGTCCATCGCCCGGCCACCAAAGGCAATCACGCGCCCGCGCGGATCATGAATGGGAAACATGATACGATTGCGGAAGACATCATAAGGCTTACCGCCATTGCGCGATGGCTTGGCCAGACCGGCCTCAAGGATCAGTTTTTCGTCGACCCCTTTGGCGGTCAAATGATCCCAAAGCGCCTGCCATCCCTCTGGGGCAAAACCCAAGCCGAAACGATCTTGGGCTTCGGCGCTCAACCCGCGCCGTTCCAGATAGGCCCGCGCATCGGACGCGACGCCAGAACGCAATGCCATTCGAAAAAATTTCTGCGCGGCTTCCGTTACTTCGCGCAATTGGGTTTGACGGTCCGCTTTCTTTTGCGCCTGCGGATCTTTGGCTGGCATCGGAATTCCGGCTTCCCCTGCCAGGATTTCGACAGCTTCCATAAATCCAACATTTTCAGTCTGCTGGATAAAGCTTAGCGCATCGCCTTTTTCATGGCAGCCAAAGCAGTAGTAGAATCCCTTTCGGTCATCCACATGAAAAGACGCGGTTTTTTCCTGATGGAAAGGGCAAGGCGCCCAAAGGTCGCCCTTGGCCTGGTTGGACTTTCGTGTGTCCCAAATAACTTTGCGGCCCACCACCTGTGACAGGCTGGTGCGCGTACGAAGTTCATCAAGAAATCCAGGGGGTAGACTCATACAGCTTATATTGGGCCTGATCGTCCCCGAGTCCAGACCGCTACTGTGCTGCCGCCATACACTGGCGTTCCCACTCAGCCTTGATATCAGTCTCCAGCGCCTCTTCAGGCAGGCTATAGGCCCAATCCAAAGTCAGGAAAACAGCGGGCAAATACCGTTGGGCATCGTCTGACAGTTGAGACGTAACCAGCTTTTCCGTCCGCTTGCGGGATTTGCCTTCTTTGCGCAGATCAACAACGCGCTCTGCAATCAAAGCGGTGGTTTTGCAGGCTTCGGCCATTGTTGGCTTGGCGTCTTGAGCTGTTGCCATTGATGCGCTGGCCAGTATCAGGCCCACCAGAAATCGCGTCATGTTGTTTTTCCCCAATCTTTGGTTTGTCGATCAGCTAGCGCAGCGCGCACCATCTGTCACCCCAATCCCCTAATTGATGCAGGTTTTGGCCAACTATTTCACCTTGGGTGTTGCCGCCTGACGCTCTTGCAAAGACAGAACAGTTACCGGCACACCCGTTCTATCGCGCAATACTGATAATTTTGCCCGCCCACTAACAGCTGCGCCGATCATACGCGTGAACAGGCTTAGAACAGCCCGGAAAAGACCCACATCCTTAGTCGGCACCCCCTGCCCCGGCTTAGCGGCAGCCGTGTTACAATGGTTGATGCATGGCCCCAGTGCCGCGTCAGCTGCTGCGGTTGACGACGCTGGGATGATCACCCCAACGAAGGCCAGCTTGGAATTGGGCAAACTGTTAAACAGCGGCGTATCGCAACATCCCGCATACCAACGCATCAAACCTTTTGGGCTCAGACGCTGTATGCGCAATTGTTCTGACCCTTGCGCGATCTGCAGCAGATCAGGTGTGGTTTGAAAAATTTCCGTCCCACCGCCGGGCAACAGAATACGTTCCGCGCCCAGATGACGAGCAGCAGCCTGACAATCCGCGCAATAGCAGACCACACGCGTGCCAGAGGAGGCACGGGGCACGTCCACATGTACAGCGACCTGCCCACATTGGCAGGCCACATCCAAAATTTCAGACATCGCTATAGCCCTTTCGCGCGGTAGCTGCTGGCGACCTTGTCGATCGCCACCAGATAGGCCGCCGTCCGCAAATCGGCCACATCGTCGCGACCATGCCAAACCTCGCGCATGGCTTGGTACGCCACGCGCATCGTGTCATCCAGGCCAGAGCGGACCAGCTCCAGTTCATCCGCGCCGCGCAGATAGCGCTGTTTGAAATCAGGGCTCAGTTGCCACCCAATGCCGCTGTCGGCGCTCAACCTCTCCAGCTCATCAATCACAAGCTGGTGGCGTGATTCCTCTTGCCGGCGCTGCATCCGGCCAAAGCGGATGTGGCTCAGGTTCTTGACCCACTCAAAGTACGAAACGGTCACACCACCCGCGTTGGCATACATGTCCGGGATAACCACCGTACCCATATTTCGCAGAACATCGTCAGCCCCGGCAGTGATTGGGCCATTGGCCGCTTCGATAATCAGCGGTGCTTTGATCCGTTCTGCGTTGGACAGGTTGATCACCCCTTCCATCGCCGCCGGAATCAGGATGTCACAAGGTTCCTCCATTACGGCGGCCCCTTCTGCGTGATGCGCCGCATCGGGATACCCGGTGACACCGCCATGCTTGACGATCCATTCGCGCACCTTGTCCACGTCCAGTCCTGCATCGTTGAACAGCGCCCCGTCCCGTTCAACGATACCGATAATCGTAGCGCCGTCTTCATCCCGCAGGAATTTGGCGGCATGATATCCAACATTGCCCAGCCCCTGCACGATTACACGCTTGCCATCCAAGGAACCCGACAATCCGGCTTTGGCCACATCACGTGGGTCGCGGAAGAATTCGCGCAGCGCATATTGTACACCACGCCCGGTCGCTTCGACCCTGCCAGATATACCGCCGGTGTTCAGCGGCTTGCCCGTCACACAAGCATTGGCGTTGATGTCCGTTGTATTCATCCGGGCATACTGATCAGCGATCCATGCCATTTCCCGTTCGCCCGTGCCCATATCAGGCGCTGGCACGTTTTGGCTTGGGTTGATCAGATCACGCTTGATCAGCTCATACGCAAAGCGCCGGGTGATTTGTTCCAGCTCATGCTCATCCCATTCACGCGGATCGATGCACAGGCCACCCTTTGAGCCACCAAACGGCGCTTCAACCAGCGCACATTTGTAGGTCATCAGCGCTGCCAGCGCCTCAACCTCATCCTGGTTAACCGACAAGGCAAAGCGGATACCGCCTTTGACAGGTTCCATATGCTCAGAATGGACAGAGCGATAACCGGTGAAGGTATGAATCTGTCCGCGCAACCGCACCCCAAACCGTACTGTATAGGTCGCGTTGCAAACCCGGATCTTTTGTTCCAACCCCGGCGGCAAGTCCATCAAGGCCACCGCGCGATTGAACATCAGATCGACACTTTCGCGGAAAGACGGCTCTTTGCCTGGCAAAACGGACATGAATTTTCCTTCTCACTGCTATCGAACGGGTACATTGCCCGACTCAACGTTACCGATTCCTAACTCACTTTCGATTCACGGTGTTTATATTTCGGTGGACCGCCAAAATATCGTTTCGTGCCACATTTCAAAATCGCCATTGTAAATGTGGCAGAAACAGTTCACGCCAGATGGCCACAATGTACCTTAATACACTGGTAATTTTGTGAAAAATCGTAATTTCCCGCCCTATTTTCGCCCCCAATCGCCCTCATAAACGGCTGTCGGGGCATATGTTCTGAGTACGAACTTGTCGGCTGACCACCGGCAGAAAGGCAACGGGATGACGTTTAAGCGGACCAATGGTGCACTCTTCAGTGCACTGACCAAACCGGGTGCGACCAACGCACTGCGTTCGGGTGTAGCTCGCTTCATTCGTGATGAAGCCGGCACCATGACACATCTGGCGGTAGCGACCGCCGTTACAATGATTGCGTTCGGCGGATTGGGGATCGACATGATCCACGCCGAACTCACACGCGCAAAGATTCAAGCCACACTTGACCGCTCTGTTTTGGCGGCCGCTGATCTGGAAAACCAACTGGTTCCAGCAGACGTTGTGTATGACTACTTCTCTAAGATGGGTGTCAGCAACGCCCTGACTGGTGTGCAAGTCGACCATACTGGTAACGCTAAAACTGTAAGCGCCCAAGCAGCGACCACACATGATGCCAATTTCTCCCAAATCTTCGGCGTTGACCGCTTTGACATCGGTGGCAATTCCACTGCTTCCGAATGGGTAAGCTTTGTCGAAGTGTCCATGGTCTTGGATATTTCCGGCTCGATGGCCGACAACAGCCGCCTGGTGAACATGAAGAACGCCGCGCAGTTGTTTGTGGATACGGTTATTGATCCGAATTTCCCTGACACGGTGTCGATTTCGCTGGTTCCTTATTCGGAACATGTGAATGCGGGCCCACTGGCATCACAGATGAATATTTCACGTAATCACGGGTTTGCAGACTGTCTGGAATTTCCTGACAACATGTACCAGACCACGGCGATCGACACATCCGTGACCTATTCGCAGATGCAGCACTATCAGTGGAACTACTACGGTGACAACGATCTGGGAAACCATGTCTGCCCAACCCAAGGGTATGCAGAAATTCAGCCAGTCTCAAACGACAGAACTGCTCTGAAAAAGCAAATCGGCGATTTCCAACCACTGGCTGGCACCGCGATCTTTATGGGAATGAAGTGGGCCGCTGCTCTGCTGGACCCGTCCATGCGTGGTGCTATCAGCAACCTGGCTGGCTCAAATAACATTCCCGCCGCGTTCTCTGACCGTCCACTGGATTTCGGTCGCGACGATGTTGGCAAACACATTGTTCTGATGACCGATGGCATGAATTCCAAGTCTTACCGACTTCAGAATTGGGCGTATCAGGACGACTCTATGTATGCGCACTGGGCCAATAACAACCTTTGGTATTCCAACGTGGAATACGTGACCGACGCCTGGAGCTGGGAAAAGTTTTATACTCAACGGTACAGCCAATGGTACGGCAATGCGTTGCTGGATCGCATCTGTGACGCAGCAAAAGACAACGGCATCACAATTTGGACAATTGCCTTTGAGACAACGGGTAGCGGTTCCAACGTTATGAAGCAGTGCGCCTCTTCTCCTGCGCACCACTTCGATGCGAAAGGCGCCGAACTTGCGGACGTGTTCTACTCGATTGCCCGCGCGATTACTCAGTTGAGGCTGACAGAATGATGAGTTTGGTAAAAAGTACCCTGCGCCGTTTTGCGCGCGACGATGAAGGAAGCATGGTTGTCCCTTTCGCCTTGTGGACACCCTTCTTCATCATGTTGATTGTGTCGACCATTGAAATGGGCACAGTCACGATCCGCCACAGCGCACTTGAGCGGTCTGTTGATCAGACGGTCCGTGACCTGCGTCTCGGGACAGGAACAAAATTCACCCATGCGGAATTGAAAAAGTCCATCTGTGACAAAGCCGCTGTCCTGCCGAATTGCATGAATACCATGCACTTGGAAATGCTGCGCTTGGACATGCGCAACTTTGACGAACCTGATTACTTTCCTGACTGTGTTGATCTGGCTGAGGATGCAACGCCTCAACGCAACTTCACGTACGGCGCCGCGAACGAAATGATGTTTCTGCGCGCGTGTTACAAATACGATCCATTTTCGCCATCCGGGTATTTGGGCGGTTCGATGATGGCCGACGGTGAAGGATATGTCGCGCTGATCGCCACATCTGCCTTTGTGCAAGAACCGGGTTGAGGTGTAGTATGTTAAGCAAATTTTCCAAAAAACTTCGGTTTTTCCGCGAAGATACAGCGGGTTACGTCACCATCGAGGTGATGATCGCCCTGCCGGTCTTGTTTGTCCTTTTCGCAACCAGCTGGACCTTCTTTGACGCCTTTCGTCAGCAGAGTGTCAGCCAGAAAGCCAACTACACCATCGGCGACATGATATCGCGCGAAACCCTGCCGATTGATGACAACTACATCAACAGCGTCCAACGTCTGTTTTACGTGCTGACCAACACGGGCGGCACCAATGACAGCGACATTCGGATTACGGTCGTTACCTATGATTCCTTCAACGACGAATATTCCGTCGATTGGAGCGAATCACGCGGTGATCCCGCCCCATTAGACAACAGCAAACTGCGTGCAAACTACCTGAAACGTTTGCCGGTCATGGCACATGCTGACAGCGTGATTCTGGTCGAAACATGGGACAAATACACCCCCGTTTTCACCTTTGTCGAAGGCCTGTCGGTTATGGACATCACAACCTATTCCTTCACGCGCCCACGCTATTCGCCTCAAATCATTCAGGTGAACAGCAACAACGATGGCAACTGGGATCCCAAGAAATACGAACCCCAAATCCCGGAAGATGAACGTGAGGGTATTTGGGCCAGCGACGCTGAAGAAGAAGAACCAACCGAAACCGTGTGTACGGACAATGCAGGCAACCCTTCGGATTGCACCAATTCTGACGGCTCTCAGAATACAGGTGGCGGTTCGAGCTCAAACACCGGCAGTGGCAGCTCCGGTGGCGGCAGTTCCGGCGGCGGTAGCTCTAGCGGCGGCTCCAGTGGGGGCAGCAGCTCCGGCGGCGGCAGCAGTTCGGGTGGCAGCAGTTCAGGTGGCAGCACGTATACGCCTCCTCCGCCCCCGCCGCCTCCGCCGCCACAACCACCACGTGGCCGCCGCTAAGTAACGGTTAGGTTTCTTCTGACTGGGCAACGATCGCCGCGATCATATCCGCCATCATCTTGGATTGTGATCCCGGCGTGACCCCCCCAACACCAACGCGGCGTCCGCCGCGCCACCACAGACCCGGCCGCCAGCTTCGACTGAGCGGCCGTTTCGCTGTGATGACAAAGCCATTCGAAGGCTTAATCGCAAATGCGCCCCGACTGACGGATTTGACGTCACTTAATGCGATGATCACCGTGCCATCACTGTCGCGCAGTTCTGTTTCGGTCAGTTCCAAATGACGTTGCGTGGCGCGCCACAGCGACTGGCCCAACCACAATATCGCCATTCCCAGACCCAACAGGAAAGCCACCCAATACCACCGCGCCGGGGTGGTGAATGCCAAATACAGTAACAAGGCCCCCAACCCGAACAGGACACCGGCGCCAATAAAACGACGTGACATCGACGCATGTACCGTCGTCAAAACTTCTTGGGACATCCTGACCTCCTACCTCTAAAGTTGGCCCCGCCAATACCCCAAGCGCGACGCGGTGGCGAGGCCTCGTATTGATGTGCGTAAATACACAGAAGATTGCCGTTTTACAGCAGTTGCCCCTGCATCAACGCGCACCTACGTTCAATCAACACACAGAACAGGAGCTTACCATGTCTCTGCGACCCACTTTGGAAACACGCCGTGCCATCCCAACAATGGAAGGCGCCGGCGTTCACCTGCATCGCGCCTTTGGATTTCAGGACCCATCAGAACTGGATCCGTTCTTGCTGTTTGATGATTTTCGCAACGATATACCCGAACACTATGAGCGCGGGTTTCCGTGGCACCCGCATCGCGGCATCGAAACCATCACCTACGTGTTGAACGGAACGGTGGAGCACGGTGATAGTTTGGGCAATGTCGGCACTTTGGGCGCAGGTGATGTGCAATGGATGACCGCAGGTTCCGGCATTTTGCACCAGGAAATGCCCAAAGGCAGTGCCACCGGGCAGATGCACGGGTTTCAGCTTTGGGCCAATCTGCCCTCTTCGTTGAAAATGACCGCGCCGCGCTACCAAGATGTGAAGGGCAGCGACATCCCCGAAATCATCGACGATGATGGCACACGGGTAAAGGTGATCATCGGCAACTTCTGGGGTAAATCCGGGCCAGTCGATGGTATCGCCGCTGATCCGCAATACTTGGATATCTCGGTGCCACCCGGCGTGCAGAAAACCTTTCCGGTGGATACATACCGCCGCGCCTTTGCCTATGTCTTTGCTGGCGCAGGCGCCTTTGCGGATGCCTCTGCGCCACAAGGTGTCTTGCTGGAAAAGGAAGTGGGCGGAGAAGAAGTGAACATTCGCGATATGTCAGGCAACCGTACATTGGTGCGCTTTGGCACGGGCGAAGAAGTCACGGTACAAGCCGGGCCCGAAGGTATCCGCTTCTTGCTGATCTCCGGCGCCCCGCTGGAAGAGCCTGTCGCCTGGCACGGACCCATCGTAATGAACACCCAAGCAGAGCTGCGCCAAGCCATGAGAGAGCTGCGAAACGGCACTTTCATCAAGCCAGCCCACTAAGCAAAAAAGGGGTGCGTGAACCACGCACCCCCTTAAAAAACTTGAAAAATCGGAAGCTTACTAAGCTTCAACCGTCTTGCGCACCATATCCCAATAGATGGTTTCGACCTGTTCCAGGGTCAAACGCCCATCCGCCCGATACCAGGTGTTCACACCGGTAAGCATGGCGATCACAGCCATTGTGGCGATCCGTGGATCAGGTACATCAAACACACCGCTTTTGCCCCCATCACGTAGGATGGTTTCCAGCTCTTTCTCATAGGTACGGCGCAGGTCTTCGATAACGGCAAAATTCCCTGGTTCCAGATTACGCAGCTCCATGTACGAGATGAAGATCGCCTCTGGCCGCTCAATATTGAACCGAATGTGAAACCGGGCGAACCGTTCCAACCTGTCAAGCGGCGATCCCGATGTTTCTACCTGTGCCCATTCCGCCAGCAATTCATCCATGTGGTTTTTCAGCAGCGAAAACAGCAGTGTCTGCTTATCCGGTGTGTAGTTGTACAATGCCCCAGCTTGCACACCTACCTCGCGCGCGATCTGGCGCATTGAAACCGCTGCATAGCCATCGCGTGCAAACAGGCGCAAGGCCGCATCGCGAACGCGCGGGCCAGTGATACCAGAATGAGAACCTTGGGTACGTGCCATGGGGCCAGCCTATCTGAACGCACGTTCAAATCAAACCCCCACCAATGGAAATCCGACAGGTGACGCCGGGGCTGGGTTAATCCGCCGCTTGCCCCTTGGGCCCGTGTCAGGCATGACAGAGCCAATAAAGTCCGGATCTATTTATGCGCCTGTGGCCTGCCCTCTTTCTGTTGCTTTGCGCCTGCACCCAGTTCCCCGAGCTTGAGGCACTGGACAGCCCTGCTACGCGCACTGCCGAGTATCCCGCACTTTTGCCAATGGACCGATTGCTGTCCGCAGATATTGAACGCGCAACACCCCAACAGGCCCGCAGTATTGCCGGACGCGCAGCCGCCCTGCGTGCCCGCGCCAGAAAGCTGCGCAGCGCTCCTGTTGTTGATACCCCCACACAGCGCCGAATGTCGCGTGGGGTTCAGTCCCCGCTCTAACGCAACACGGTCAGACTTGACACGTTCAAGCCCTGTTCAAAGATTGCACCCCAGCCGCGAAGCCGATAAGGCACGGCCCGAAACCATCTGCCGATGAAGGAGACCCAAATGTCAAAACCCCTACGCCTTGGAATAGCGGGATTGGGCACCGTCGGCACGGGTGTGATCAAGATCATCCGGCAAAAGTCTGCCTTGCTCGAATCCCGTTCTGGGCGCCCGATCACCATCAGCGCCATTTCTGCACGCAATCGTGACAAGGATCGTGGCGTTCCCTTGTCTGACTACGCTTGGGAAGATGATCCTGTTGCACTGGCCGCGCGCGACGATGTGGATGTGTTTGTCGAACTGATGGGGGGCAGCGACGGCCCAGCCAAAGCCGCCACCGAAGCCGCACTGAAAGCTGGCAAACACGTGGTCACCGCCAACAAAGCCATGCTGGCGCACCATGGTCAGCCTCTTGCTGAATTGGCCGAAGCCAACAGGTGTGCCTTGCGCTTTGAAGCCGCCGTCGCTGGCGGCATTCCCGTGATCAAAGCCCTGACCGAAGGGTTGGCCGGCAACGACATTCTGCGTGTGATGGGTGTGATGAACGGCACGTGCAATTACATCCTGACACGGATGGAATCCGCCAATCTTAGCTACGACGAAGCCTTCGCCGAAGCGGATGCTTTGGGCTATCTGGAAGCAGATCCGACTCTGGATGTGGGCGGGATCGACGCGGGCCATAAACTGGCGCTTCTGTCGTCTATCGCCTTTGGCACACAGGTAAATTTCGATGCGGTTCAGTTGGAAGGCATCGGCTGTGTCACCATCGAAGACATTCGACATGCTGCTGACATGGGCTTCAAAATCAAGTTGCTTGGCGTGACCCGTATGACAGGCCGCGGCCTGGAACAAAGCATGACGCCCAGCTTAGTGCCTGCCACGTCGCCTTTGGGGCAGTTGGACGGCGGCACCAACATGGTGGTGATCGAGGGCGACCATGTCGGTCAAATCGTCATGCGCGGCGCGGGTGCGGGCGAAGGCCCCACAGCCAGCGCAGTGATGGGCGATGTCATGGATGTGGCGCGCGGATTGGACATTTCGACCTTCGGCCAACCAGCCAGCAAGCTGACGCCTGCCACACCGGCCCCGGTGGCGACACCTGCGCCGTATTACTTGCGTATGACGTTGACGGACAAACCCGGCGCGCTGGCAAAAATCGCCACTGTTCTGGGAGACGCAGGTATTTCGATCGACCGTATGCGCCAATACGGCCACCAATCTGGCGCCGCACCGGTTCTGATTGTCACGCACAAGACATCGCGTTCCGCCTTGGACGTGGCGATGACTGCAGCACTGGCGACCGGCGTTCTGGTTGGTGACTCGGTGGCATTGCGCATCGAAGACGTCTGAGACGACCAAATAAAAACCGGGCCCGCATCGCGTGGCCCGGTCTCTTTTTTGCCAACCCTAAATGGATCGGTTTTCATACGAGAGAGCGCTGCCCCCTCGTACGCATGCTATGTAAAACCGATCAGTCCAGAGCCGCGTCTGAAATCGCATGTGTCCATGCGCCTTCTGGGACAGCCGTGATAACCGGATCAGAACCACCGGCCAACAACGTAGAAACCGTTCGCTCATAGTCACCCAAATCCAGTGCGCCGTTGGAACCTGCCGTCAGCTTGGCAATTTCGCCCATCATACGCACCTGGTGCTTTTCGGTCTGCGCGCCGGTTTCATCGTAATCCAGCACAATCATCGCCGCGTCTGCAGGGTTTTCTTCGGCCCATTTCCAACCCTTCATAGAGGCAGACACAAAGCGAGACATCTTGTCTACAAACGCCGGATCATCCAGGTTTTCTTCCAGAACGTACAGCCCGTCTTCCAGCGTTGCCACGCCCTGATCTTCGTACTTGAATGTGATCAGCTCTTCGGGGTTAACCCCGGCATCAATGACCTGCCAGTATTCGTTATATGCCATGGTCGAAATGCAGTCAGCTTGACGCTGCAACAGCGGATCAACGTTGAAGCCCTGTTTCAGCACTTCAACACCGCTTTCGCTTTTGCCGTCTGTTGAAATACCCAACTGGCTCATCCAGCTCATGAACGGGAATTCATTGCCAAAGAACCAAACCCCCAACGTGCGGTTGGCCAAATCTGCGGGCGCTTCGATTCCGCTGTCCTTCCAACAAGTCAGCATCATGCCCGAGCTTTTGAACGGCTGCGCGATGTTCACCAGTGGCAAACCCTTTTCCCGCGCGGCCAGTGCCGCTGGCATCCATTCAACGGTGACGTCCGCTCCGCCACCGGCAATCACCTGCGTGGGCGCAATATCGGGGCCACCCGGCTTGATCGTCACGTTCAGATCTTCGTCAGAGTAAAACCCGTTTTCCAACGCAACGTAATAGCCAGCAAACTGCGCCTGTGTGACCCATTTCAGCTGCAGCGTCACGTCATCTGCCGCCATTGCCGGAGCGGCCAGACCCAGCGCTGCCACACTTCCCATCAAAATCGTCTTCATGTTGTAACCTCCTAGTCGGTTTGTTTATTTTCGTTTTCCGGCTCTATGGCCGTTGAGATGGGTGCCAGAATGTCACCCGTTTTTCCGCCCATGCCACGGCCCCGTAAAACGCTGTGCCGACCATCGCGGCCACAGCGATTTCAGCCCAGACCAGATCGATGGACAAGCTTCCAACCCCGGTCGAAATGCGAAAGCCCATCCCACGAGTGGGAGAGCCGAAATACTCAGCAACAATCGCCCCGATCAGAGCCAGCGTCGTCGCGATTTTCAGACCGTTAAACACAAATGGCATTGCGGCGGGTAAACGCAGCTTGAGCAGTGTCTGTGCATATCCAGCCGCATAGGTCCGCATCAAATCGCGCTGCATCGCTTCGGTTTGGCGCAAACCTTGCACCGTGTTCACCAGTATCGGAAAGAAAACCATCACCACCACCACGGCAGCCTTGGAATGCCAGTCAAATCCAAACCAGCTGACCAAGATTGGTGCAATTCCCACAATCGGCAACGCGGCGACAAAATTCCCGATAGGCAAAAGCCCGCGCGTCAGGAAACTGGATCGGTCAATCAGGATGGCCACAACAAAAGCCGCAACAGCGCCTATGACAAACCCCGACAAAGCGCCTTTCAGAACCGTCTGCTGGAAATCTTCCCACAGGGTTCCGGTTGACGCGGCAAAGGTTTGAGCAACCGCTGAAGGCGGTGGCAAGATCACCGGCGAAACGCCAAGCCCACGCACCAACCCTTCCCACAAGACCAGCAGCGTCACACCAAACATCAGCGGCACGAAGACACGAACCCACAAAGCCTGTGACCAACGGGACCGCGCAAGCGCGGCATTCAGCGCCCATGCACCCAGCCAGAACAGCACTGCAAAGATCAACCAGTTCATTGCGCCATCCCCATGCGGCGCAACAATACGCGTTGCAAAATGTCCAACGTTGTCACCAATACGCCCGCCAGAACAGCCGCCGCCACCAGTGCAGACCAGATGGCCAATGGTGTGCCAAACTGATCACCAATCAAAATGCGCGCACCCAAGCCCGAGATTGCGCCTGTCGGCAATTCTCCGACAATGGTGCCAACCAAGGCGGCGGCTATACCAATTTTCAATGAGGTGAACAGGTACGGCATCGACGCTGGCAAACGCAGCTTGAAGAAGCCCTGCCCCTCGCTGGCGTTGTAGGTTCTTAACAAATCCAACTGCGAAGCGGATGGCGCGCGCAATCCTTTGACCATCCCCACCAAAACCGGGAAGTAACAAAGATAAGCGGATATTATCGCCTTTGGTACGCCACGATCTTCGATCCCGACTTGACTGGACAAAACAATGATCATCGGCGCCAGCGCCACAATCGGCACGGTCTGACTGATAATCGCCCACGGCATCAAACTCATATCCATGACGCGGGAATGCACAATGGCGATCGCCCCAATCATTCCTATCGCCGTGCCCAGCACGAAACCCCAGAACGTGGACTGCAACGTGATCCAGCCATGATAAATCAGTGACCGCTTCGACATTGCCCGCCCGCGCAGCGCCAGCTCTCCGGTGGATTTCCAGACTTCGCGTCCCACCTGCCCCGGTGTAGGCAGCCGTGGCCGGTCCAGCGCGTATCCTGCTGCGACATGATCAGGGTTATCCATCATCAATCGCCAGACACCGACCTGTTGCCGGGCCAAGGGTGTTTCGGGCAAAACCTGTGCGCCGCCACGTTCGGCGACGTCTAGCGCGCTGCGAATGTTCATCGGGGCCACGGCCGCATACCAAAGCGCAACAATCGCCGCCAGAACCGTCAGGATCGGAAGAAGCGCTTTCATACCTCACGCCCCCCTGCGTGGTTTTTGCCCGCTGAATGGCTCCAAACCCGGTGATGAAAGTACAGATCAGTCATCATAGGCGTGCCCCGCCCGCAATCCTTCACGCACCCGATGGGCAATGGCCAGAAATTCTGGCGTGTCCCGTATTTCTAACGGGCGCTCCGCAGGCAACGTGCTGTCGATCACATCGGTGATCCGGCCCGGTCGGGGCGACATCACAACAATCTTCGTCGATAAATACACCGCTTCGGGAATGGAGTGTGTCACGAACCCAATGGTTTTTTTGGTCCGCGCCCATAGCGCAAGCAGCTGTTCGTTCAGGTGATCGCGCACAATTTCATCCAGCGCGCCGAACGGTTCATCCATCAGCAGGATATCGGCATCAAATGCCAAAGCCCGCGCGATGCTGGCCCGCTGTTGCATCCCGCCGGACAACTGCCATGGGTACTTTTTGCCAAACCCGCTCAGGTCCACCAGTTCCAACACACGGGCGATCCGCTCTTCCTGATCGGCTTTGGAAAACCCCATGATTTCCAACGGCAGTGCAATATTGCGCGCAATGGTCCGCCACGGGTACAACCCCGCCGCCTGGAACACATACCCATAAGCACGGGCTTTGCGGGCCTCATCCGGGCTCATTCCGTTCACGGTCAAGGTGCCGCCGGTGGGCGTTTCCAACGCGGCAACGCACCGCAAAATAGTGGTTTTGCCACAGCCCGAGGGACCGATGAAGCTGACGAACTCCCCCTTGCCAATCTCCAAGTCTACGCCTTTCAGCGCATGCACCGGGCCATCATTTGTTTCAAATGTCAGGTCTAGGTTCTTGGCTGAGATTACGCTTGGCACAACCGCCCCCCAGACAGAACTGTTGACGGCAGATTGCCACAAGGGGAACGCGACAGACGGCTGAAAGCTGCCAAGGGATTTCCCATTTTTGCAGGATCGCGCATCATACCCCCGTCGCAGGAATGCCCGTCCGCTCCACCGGTCGTGGTGCGGTTAGTTCTTTCCATTTCGACAGGGCCGTATTGACCGTGGCGTTTGGTTCGCGCTTTACGAATTCGCCGTGGCCTTCTTGTGTGCGGATCTCTCCGTCATGTACGGCCACCTGACCACGGGTCAGCGTGAAGCGCGGCAAGCCCTTAACAGCTTTGCCTTCGAACACGTTGTAATCAATCGAAGATTGCTGACTTCCTGCGCTGATCGTTTTCTCTTTTTCCGGGTCCCAGACCACCAAATCGGCATCAGCCCCCACCAGAACGGCACCCTTTTTCGGGTAACAATTCAGGATTTTAGCAATGTTTGTTGACGTAACCGCAACAAACTCATTCATCGTCAACCGACCAGTCCCCACACCGTAGGTCCACAGCATCGGCATCCGGTCTTCCAGCCCGCCGGTGCCATTGGGGATTTTAGAAAAGTCACCAACGCCATAGCGTTTTTGCTCTGTCGTGAAGGCACAGTGATCGGTCGCAACGCATGACAAAGTGCCAGATTGCAGACCGGCCCACAGGCTGTCTTGGTGTTTCTTATCCCGGAACGGGGGCGACATAACACGGCGAGCGGCATGATCCCAATCCGCGTTGAAGTATTCGCTTTCATCCAGCGTCAGGTGCTGGATCAACGGCTCGCCCCACACCCGCTTGCCCGCAAGCTTGGCACGCCGGATCGCCTCATGCGCCTCCTCACAAGAAGTGTGCACAACATACAGCGGTACGCCCGCCATATCGGCAATCATGATCGCACGGTTGGTCGCCTCGCCCTCAACCTGAGTCGGTCGGGAATAGGCATGGGCTTCGGGGCCTGTATTGCCCTCGGCCAGCAATTTGGCCGTCAACTCGGCCACAACATCCCCGTTTTCCGCATGCACAAGCGCCGTCGCGCCCAGTTCCGACAAGCGTTTGAAGCTGGAATACATTTCGTCGTCATTCACCATCAGCGCTCCCTTGTAGGCCATAAAGTGCTTGAAGGTGTTGATGCCGCGGTCCTTCACCACGGTTTCCATTTCGTTAAAAACTTGCTCGCCCCACCAGGTGACGGCCATGTGGAAGGAATAATCGCAATTGGCACGGGTGGATTTGTTGTCCCACATTTGCAGCGCGTCCATCAGACCCTGCCCCGGACTAGGCAACGCAAAGTCAACCACCATGGTGGTGCCGCCAGACAATGCAGCACGTGTTCCGCTTTCAAAATCGTCAGAGCTGTAGGTGCCCATGAACGGCATTTCCAAATGCGTATGCGGATCAATCCCGCCCGGCATCACATAACAGCCGGTGGCATCCAAGGTTTCATCCCCTGTCAGCCCAGAACCGATCTGGATGATCTGGCCGCCTTCTATCAGCACATCCGCCTTATACGTCAGATCGGCTGTAACAATCGTTCCGTTCTTAATCACTGTTGTCATGACATCTGCCTCCCGAAGGCGAACTGTTCTTTGATAGTGTTGGGACGTCAGGCCCAGCGCGGTGCCGGGCGCAACGTCAACTTACGATAACGGCCGTTTCCAAAACTGCATGGCACAGTACATCTGTGCCTGCGGTGGCCCATTCTTTTGAGATTTCCTCGGCCTCATTGTGGCTCAACCCGTCAACGCACGGGCACATAACCATGGCCGTTGGCGCAACATCATTGATCCAGCACGCGTCGTGACCGGCCCCGGAAACGATATCTTTGTGACTATAGCCCAACCGCTCTGCTGCATCGCGGATTGCGGTCACGCAACCTTCGTTAAAGGCGGGTGGATCGAATTGACCCACGATTTCTGCGCTAAAGCCAACGCCAATATCCTCACACAGCTTTGGCGCGCGCTCCATCAATTCAGCAACCATTTCATTCAGCTTGTCCAAAACATGGGTGCGCATGTCGACGGTGAACACAACCTTGCCCGGAATAATGTTGCGCGAGTTCGGGTAAACATCGATATGCCCAATCGCGCCCACGGCATTGGGCTGGTTCTTCATCGCGATTTCATGCACCAGCTCTGTGATCAGCGCCAAACCGCGACCCGCGTTTTTGCGCATCGCCATCGGGGTTGAACCTGTGTGGCTTTCTTTGCCCGTCACCGTACATTCGATCCAGCGCAAGCCCTGACCATGGGTGACAACGCCGATATCCTTGCCTTCGGCCTCCAGAATCGGGCCCTGTTCGATATGCAGCTCGAAAAAGGCGTGCATTTTGCGCGCACCGACCTTTTCGTCACCCTTCCAACCGATCCGCTCCAGCTCATCGCCAAAGCGTTTGCCCTCAGCATCGGTGCGATCATACGCCCATTGCTGATCATGAACCCCTGCAAAAACCCCCGAGGCCAGCATCGCGGGGGCAAACCGGGTGCCCTCTTCATTGGTCCAGTTCGTCACGACAATCGGGTGTTTGGTTTTGATGTTCAAATCATTCAGCGTACGGATAACTTCCAGCGCGCCCAGCACCCCCAAAACACCATCGTATTTTCCGCCAGTCGGCTGGGTGTCCAGGTGGCTTCCCACATAGACCGGCAACGCATCGGGATCCGTGCCTTCGCGACGGGCGAACATATTGCCCATCTCATCCACGCCCATCGTGCACCCGGCGGCTTCGCACCAGCTTTGAAACAGGGCGCGCCCTTCGGCATCTTCGTCGGTAAGAGTTTGGCGGTTGTTTCCGCCAGCAATGCCCGGCCCGATCTTGGCCATTTCCATCAAGCTATCCCACAAACGGTCTGCATTGATGCGAAGGTTGGCGGCGGGTGCGCTCATAGCGGGCTCCTTTGGCTGACTTCCCCGACGCGCCTATGACAGCTTAAACGAGTCTGGGATAATTCCGTATTTGACCAATCGGTCAAAGACACGCTAGCAGTTAGACGTTACCAGTCAAGCATCACGCCACAAACGTTGGCAATAGATCATAATTTTGGCATTTTCGGCCGTGATAAAACGCGAAAATGACCCTGAAATAAGCAAGTGCAGAGACCACCATGCCGGAAATGACACGAATCCAACGACGCAATCGCGATGTGATCCTTGGAGCAGGGCTAAAGGTGTTTTCTCAATACGGTTTTCGCGGTGCAACTTTGGACCAGATCGCGACCGAAGCCGGGCTTTCAAAGCCGAATATGCTGTATTATTTCAAATCCAAGGAAGCCATCCACAACGCTTTGCTGGAAGGGCTTTTGGACACCTGGCTGAACCCGCTGCGGGCGTTGGATCCGGCAGGGGATCCGTTGGAAGAGATCCTGTCCTACGTTCACCGAAAAATTGAAATGAGCCGCGACTTTCCCGAAGAATCCCGGCTATTCGCGAATGAAATTGTGCATGGCGCACCGCGCATCCACGACGCGCTGTCTGGTGAGCTGAAAACACTGGTTGATGAAAAGGCCAAGGTCATTTCCGGCTGGGCCGAACAGGGATTGATACAGCCGGTCGATGCCCACCACCTGATTTTTTCGATCTGGGCGCTCACCCAGCACTACGCCGATTTCGACGTTCAGGTCCGCGCTGTTTTGGATGGAAAAGACCCGTACGAGGATGCCTCGGCCTGGGTCGATACAGTGTTCCGGCGGGTCCTGACCAAGGACTGACCCGCCGCTATAGTTTTGTGCCCAGCGCCCGTTGCGGGCAACGGCGCATGCCTGCCCCTATTCAGCCGCCTGGAACGACGGATTGTTCGGGTGCATGGTCCAGTTGGCATATTCGTCAGATACGGTTTTGCCGGTACGCGGATCCACGGTGCCTTCTGCCAGCCGCTCCATCGAGATGCAGTTTTCAACCGGACACACATCAACACACAGGTTGCAGGCCACGCATTCGGCGTCATTCACCTCAAACACGCGATCTTCATGCATCCAAATGGCCTGGTGGCTGGTGTCTTCACAGGCTGCATAGCACCGACCACATTTGATGCAGGCATCCTGATCGATCTTGGCCTTCGCAACGTAGTTCAGGTTCAAGAACTGCCAATCAGTCACGTTTGGCACAGCACGCCCGACAAAATCACTGGTGCTGGTGTAACCCTTCTCGTCCATCCACTGGGACAATCCACGCTTCATCTCTTCGACGACCTTGAAGCCATAGGTCATGGCCGCCGTGCAAACCTGAACATTCCCCGCGCCCAGCGACATGAATTCTGCCGCATCGCGCCATGTGGTGACACCACCGATGGCCGAAATGGGCAAACCGCGTGTTTCCTGATCACGGGCGATTTCTGCCACCATGTTCATCGCAATCGGCTTGACGGCCGGTCCGCAATAGCCACCGTGGCTGCCCTTGCCGTCAATGCTGGGCTCTGGGCTGAAAGTGTCCAGATTAACCGAGGTGATGGAGCTGACAGTATTGATCAAGCTCACTGCATCCGCACCACCATTCAGCGCTGCACGTGCGGGAAACCGGATATCGGTGATATTTGGCGTCAGTTTCACAATCACGGGCTTGTCGTAATTCTCTTTGCACCAGCGCGTGACCATTTCGATGTATTCAGGCACCTGCCCAACAGCGGCGCCCATGCCGCGTTCGCTCATCCCATGCGGGCAACCGAAATTCAGTTCGATGCCGTCGGCACCAGTTTCGGCTACCCGCGGGAGGATGGCTTTCCATGACGCCTCGTCACAAGGCACCATGATCGAGACAATTAGCGCACGATCCGGATAATCCGCTTTGACACGCGCGATCTCTTCCAGATTGGTTTCCAATGGCCGATCTGTGATCAACTCGATGTTGTTCAGACCCAACAAGCGACGGTCCGCACCATAGATCGCGCCATATCGAGGGCCGTTAACGTTAACAACGGGTGGACCCGCCTCGCCCAGAGTTTTCCAAACCACGCCGCCCCAGCCGGCCTCATATGCGCGGCGAACATTGTATTCTTTGTCAGTGGGTGGCGCAGAGGCCAACCAGAATGGATTTGGGCTTTTGATGCCCAGAAAGTTTGTCGTCAGATCAGCCATTTCGCGTGCCTCCGTCGGTCGGGAATTACCCCGCCGCCCCCAACAATACCTTGTGAATATCTTCTGCCGCATCCCGGCCTTCGGCCACTGCGACAACGGTCAAATCCTGGCCCTCGGTGCAATCGCCCCCGGCCCAGACTTTTGGGTTGGACGTACGCAAGCCATTTTCAACAAAAAGCTTTTTGCCATCCAGCGCCAGCCCATCAGGCGGGTTTTCCATCGATTGCCCGATCGCCACGTGCACCTGATCTGCGGGCAACACCAGTGTTTCATCCGATCCTGTTTGGGTGAACTCAACAGAGCTGACGTGCCCATCCCCAATGGCGGCTTTCGGGCTGGCGTTAAACACCAATCGCACCCCTTTTGACGTGGCCAAATCCTGCTCAAACTGGCTGGCAGGAATCTGATCCGGCCCCTTGCGATACACAAGGGTTACGGTGTCTGCGCCCAGCAGTTTGGATTGCACAGCCGCATCCACCGCCGTCATACCACCGCCGATCACCACTACATTGCGCCCAACGGACACAGAGCTAAGGTCTTCGGCCTGCCGCAGGTCCGCAATGAAATCGACCGCCGATCCAACACCCGGCATATCAAACCCGGCCAACGCATTGGCTGACGGCAACCCAATCCCAAGGAACACCGCATCATAGGCGCCTTCCAAGTCTGACAACGAAACATCCGCGCCCAAGGCGGTGCCGTAGCGGATTTCGATGCCGCCGATCTGCAACAGCCAATCGACCTCGGCCTGTGCAAAACCATCTACGGTTTTGTAACTGGCAATTCCAAATTCGTTCAAACCACCAGGCTTTTGCCGCGCCTCGTAGATCACGACATCATGCCCCTTCATCGCCAGACGATGAGCACAAGACAAACCCGCAGGCCCGGCGCCAACCACCGCCACGCGCTTGCCAGTTGCTGCGGCCCTCTCAAACGGATGTGTGCCAGCGGACATCATGCTGTCCGTCGCAAATCGCTGCAAACGGCCAATATCCACAGGCTTGCCTTCGGCCGCCTCGCGCACACAAACTTCTTCGCATAGCGTTTCAGTCGGGCAAACGCGGGCGCACATTCCGCCCAAAATGTTTTGTTCGAAAATTGTTTGGGCAGCAGCTTCCGGCTGCCCTGTCGCAATCTGGCGAATAAACAACGGTATATCGATGTCCGTCGGACAGGCGACTGTGCATGGCGCATCGTGGCAGAAGTAACAACGATCTGCTGCTACTGCGGCCTCATGCCCATCGTAAGGTGCATGTAAGTCCGAAAAATTCTGGACCAATGTCTCGGCGCTTAGGCGCCCAGCGGCAATGCCGGGGGTCAAAGGGCTGGTCATGGCGGCTCCCTGTTATCTTATGGGAACAGCCTGCCACAATCTGATTTTTTATCAAATGGTAAATTTTTAAAACACACGAGTTTTCTGGGCGGCGCTCAATTTTTTGGCAACCGCCTACCGTGCAGGAGGGATCGAATACGTCAAAGACGCCCGTGCAACAGGCTCTTTCATGCCTTCCGAATAGATCATGACATCCGATACGCTCAGCGCGCGCCCCAGCTTCAGCAGCCGCGCATGCGCCAGCAAATCAACACCCGCCACCGGTTTGCGCATAAAATCAATCGAGCAATTCGTGGTCACAGCCAGCGCCTCGCGGCCGACATGGGACATGGTAACGACATATGCCGACACGTCGGCCAAGGAAAACATCGCAGGCCCCGACACCGTACCGCCAGGCCGCAAATGCCTTTCATCAGAATGCAATCGCATGATCAGCCCGTCTTCATCCAAACGGTCAATTCCAAACATGCCTTTGACCTGTGGGAATACCTCATCCAGAAATGCTTCCATTTCCGTTGCGTTCAGTTTCAGTGCCATACTTCCCTCCCTCTTCGCTCGCCGCTAAGCTGACTAACAAATGTTTGGGAGGACAAGATGGCAATTCTGGAACGTTGCGACACAAACGGGGTCGCGCACCTGATGATGAATGCGCCCGACCGGCTGAACGCCCTGTCGGACAAAATGCTGGCTGCCCTGCAATCAACACTGGACGAGATCGCCCAAGACCGCAGCATCCGCGTTGTTGTCCTGTCAGGCGCGGGCAAGGCGTTTTGCGCCGGGCATGATCTGAAACAGATGCAAAACGGGCGCCAGGCCGAAGACGGCGGCAAGGCCTATTTCAAGGATTTGTTCGACCGCTGTGCCAAGGTGATGCAAACCGTCCAGCGCTTACCACAACCGGTCATCGCGCAGGCCCATGGCATTGCCACCGCTGCCGGATGCCAATTGGTGGCCACCTGCGATATGGCCGTTGCCGCCGAAGGTACGCGGTTTGGTGTGAATGGCGTGAATATCGGCCTGTTCTGTTCTACCCCCATGGTCGCCTTGACCCGCAACATTCCACGCAAACAAGCGTTCGAGATGCTGACAACCGGCGCTTTCATCGACACAGATCGCGCTATGTCCCTGGGCCTGATCAATCACGCCGTCCCACACGACAACCTGGCCGAAGCCACTCAGAAACTGGCGGAAACCGTCGCGGAAAAACTGGGCGCTGCGATCAAGATCGGCAAAGAAGCCTTCTATGCACAGTCGATGATGAGCACACAGGACGCCTACGCCTATACCGGCGCGGTGATGGCAGAGAACATGCTTTGGCGTGACACCAATGAAGGCATCAGCGCGTTTTTGGAAAAACGCCCGCCAGACTGGCAGCAGTAACAATCCAGCCCGAAGAACATGCAGCCCCTCAGGCTTCGCCACTTTGGGCCCTGCCCCAGCCAAATGACCCAAGATATCGGTGGTTATTTCAACCCTGCCCCGTGACAAGTCGGTCGCGCTTTATTACATGCTCGCCATGACACAAGAGCTTCACATCGTTGGTGGCGGCATGGCAGGGTCCGAGGCCGCTTGGCAGGCTGCCCAGGCTGGTGTGCCTGTCGTCCTACACGAAATGCGCCCCAAGGTCGAAACCTTCGCGCATAAAACCGGTCACTTGGGCGAGATGGTTTGTTCCAACTCCTTCCGCTCGGATGATCATGAACAAAACGCCGTTGGCCTGCTGCATTGGGAAATGAAAGCCGCCAATGGCCTGATCATTTCGACCGCCTATACCCATCGCCTGCCCGCGGGTGGCGCTTTGGCCGTGGATCGTGACGTTTTCGCGCAAGACGTGACCGCCAGATTGAAGGCACTGCCAAATGTCCGCGTCAGCTACGAAGAAGTCGCGGAACTGCCCGATCAGGGGCAATGGATTTTCGCCACCGGGCCTTTGACCTCTCCGGCTTTGGGTCAGGCCATTCAGGCCGAAACCGGGGCCGAAGCTCTGGCCTTTTTCGATGCGATCGCCCCGATCCTGTATGCCGACAGTATCGACATGACTCGCGCCTGGATGCAGTCACGTTATGACAAGGGCGACACCGAAGAAGAGCGTCGCGCTTATCTGAACTGCCCGATGGACAAAGACCAGTACGAGGCGTTCATCGATGCCCTGTTGGCGGCCGATAAAACCGAATTTCACGAAGGTGAGACAGCAGGCTATTTTGATGGCTGCCTGCCCATCGAAGTGATGGCCGAACGCGGGCGTGAAACCCTGCGCCACGGACCGATGAAACCGGTTGGCCTGACCAACCCGCATCAGCCCGATGTCAAAGCTCATGCGGTTGTCCAGCTGCGCCGCGACAACGCCCTGGGCACCTTGTACAATATCGTCGGCTTTCAGACCAAAATGAAATACGGTGCCCAAACCGAAGTTCTGCGCATGATCCCCGGTTTGGAAGAGGCCCGTTTTGCCCGCTTGGGCGGTATCCACCGCAACACATTCTTGAACTCGCCAACATTGCTGGATTCCCAGATGCGGCTGAAGTCAAAACCAAATATCCGCTTTGCTGGTCAGATCACTGGCGTCGAAGGCTATGTCGAATCTGCCGCAATGGGGCTTCTGGCCGGGCGTTTGGCCACTGCCGAAATTCTGGGCCGCCCGCTGGTCCCAGTGCCGCAGGACAGCGCGCATGGCGCTTTGGTTCACCACATCACCGGAGGGGCCGAAGCCAAGACCTTTCAGCCAATGAACGTCAACTTCGGCCTGTTCCGCCCGGTTGACGGCCTCAAAGGGGGCCGCCGCGGCCGCCGAGACCGCTACAAAGCCTATACAGAACGGGCCAAGGCCGCTTGGTCAGATTGGCTGGCCGCACAACTGGCGCCAGCTGCATGAACTATGTCCTGGCACTTTTTCTGCCGCCCCTGTCCATTTTGTTCACGGGGCGGCCGATATTGGCCATTGTGGTTCTGGTGATCTGGCTACCCGCCATTTTGTTTTCCGGCGGGCTGACCCACCCAATGTTCATCCTTCTGGCCTGGATTTTGATCTACCAATCCGGCGAAGAACGCCGCGTTCAACGGATTGAACGTTCAAGGCGAAAGGACTGAACTTGCGCACGCGCTTTGCCCCTTCGCCCACGGGACCGCTGCATTTGGGGCACGCCTATTCGGCAATTCTCGCCCATGACATGGCCCGTGCGGCAGGCGGTCAATTCCTGTTGCGGATCGAAGATATCGACAGGCAGCGCAGCAAACCGGAATGGGAAAGCCAACTGATTGACGATCTGACGTGGCTCGGCCTGACATGGGATGCCCCCCCGCAACGTCAATCTCAGCATCTGCCCGCCTATCGCACCGCCCTTCAATCGCTGTGGTCGCTTGGCTTGTTGTACCCCTGCACCTGCTCGCGGCGCGACATCGCAGAGGCCGCCAACGCCCCGCAAGAAGGCGCAGCGCCAGTCTTTGGCCCGGATGGTCTGGTCTACCCCGGCACGTGCCGGCCCAATCCGGCGCCGCGCTCCGGTCCTCCCCCCTTCGGCTCGGCCTTACGTTTAAACATGCGTATGGCGCTTGAACATCTCGGGTCCCGGCTGCCCGACCATTTCATTGAAACCGGACAAGGCAGCCCGCAACACGGCCCTGTCCATCGCGATCAATTGGTGTCCCAGGTGGGCGATATCGTCGTGTCACGCAAAGACTTTGACGGCTCTTACCACCTGTGTGTGGTTCTGGATGATGCCGCGCAAAACATAACCGATGTCATCCGCGGCCAAGACCTGTTTGATGCCACGCAGATCCATGTTGTCTTGCAAGCGCTGTTGGGCCTTCCCACACCGCGTTATCACCACCACCACCTGATCCGCGATGATCAGGGCCAGCGACTGGCCAAGCGCGACAACGCGCGCGCCATAGCCCGTTACCGCGCCGATGGCGCGACTCCACAGGACATTCGCCAAATGATCGGCCTGAACAACAATTGATTAAATATCACTCCAGGCCCGCAAACAGCACCGACCATGGGCTTCTTCTGTTCAAAATACCTCGGGGGAGACGCCGCAGGCGGCGGGGGCAGCGCCCCCTAGTCTTCCGGTGTCATCAGCTCCACCGTCTCTCCGTCCCGCACTGCTGTGAAAAAACAGCTGCGCCGGTTGGTGTGACACGCAGGTCCGGTTTGGCGCACCAGCACCAAAATACAGTCCTTGTCGCAATCAAAGCGAAAATCCTGCAACTCTTGAACGTGGCCAGAGCTTTCGCCCTTCACCCAAAACGACTGACGCGACCGAGACCAATAGGTCACCCGGCCGCTGTCCAAAGTCCGCTGCACCGCTTCGGCATTCATCCATGCCATCATCAACACTTCACCACTACCGGCATCCTGCGCAATGGCGGGGATAAGGCCACGGTCATCATAGACCAAAGTCTCGGGATCGAAGGACATGATGAAAAACCTTTTTGCATCGCCTGAATTGCTGCCTATGTAAGGACTACCCATCCAGAGGAAAAGCCATGTCGGCCGATAGTGACCTGATCAAACTGTATTCCACGCGCATTCTTGCCTTGGCATCCGATATTCCTCACCACGACCGTCTGGAAAACCCGGCGGCCAGTGTCAAAAAACGCGCGCCGCTTTGCGGGTCTACCGTGACCGTGGATCTATCCATCAAAGACGGCCGTGTTTCAGAGTTTGGTCAGGATGTGAAAGCCTGCGCCCTAGGCCAAGCCTCTGCCTCGGTTGTGGGGGGGGCCATTGTTGGCTGCACTCTTGAACAGATAACCGAGGCCCGCGACGCTTTAAAAGCCATGTTGAAAACCGATGGTCCCACCCCGGATGCCCCATTTGATGGGCTCGAAGTGCTGCGGCCCGCTGCTGAATACAAAAATCGCCATGCCTCCATCCTCTTGGCACTGGATGCATCGGTCGAAGCCATGACAAATGCCTTGCAATCACAATCGGCTTAACCGGCTGTTTGCATTCTGACAGATAAAAAGCCCCTGCAAGCAGGAGGCTTTCAATGAAGATCGACACTTCCCTCGACCACCCGTCTCAGGATGCATCGCTGATACGTCTCAATATCGCCTCAACCGCCCTGGGCCGCGAAATAGTGGATGTTGGCGGTTTCCTTGAGGATCTGAACACGCAATGTTCCGAACAGCTACTGGCGTTGGAGGCATTGCGCTTTGCCACAAATGCAGTGGTCGAAGCCAATACCGACGTAACCGCAAATATCGAAGAGGTCACCAGAACCGCCGAAGACACCCTGAATACGGTGCGCACCTCCATCGGGTATATTTCCGAAACTTCAGAACATTCTGTCGAACTGGCGGGATGGGTGCGCGCCATCCACGAAAAAAGCTCAGCCATCGAAGAGATCTTGACTGAAGTTCGAAAATCCAACGATCAGATCGCGTCGATCGCGGCACAGGTCAATGTCCTGGCCATGAACGCAAAAATTGAGGCGGCGCGCGCCGGTGTCGCCGGAAAAGGCTTTGCCATTGTCGCCGAGGCGATCAATGATCTGTCCCAGAAAACAACTTCAGCCGCCGAAGAAATTTCCGCCTCGATCCAAAACATGGCCAATTGGATGAGTCAGCTTCAGCAGGGCGCCGAAGTATCGGCCCAGCGCGCCGCCACCCTGTTGGAACGCGGTCAGGAATCAGACAAGGCGCTGAACTCAATTGAATCGCAGGTTTCCAAAGTTTGGTCATCTACGCAAAGCATACACGACCAGGTGACAACTGCGGATCAGGCGATTGAGCGGTGTGGCCCATCCATGTCCCAAATCGACGATTCGGTACGCAGTGTCTCTGAAGGCGTGAAAGTCACTTCGGAACGGGTCGACAATCTCATCGTGCAATCCGAATCGATTGTCCAATCATCGCTGGAGTTGGGCGGCATCCCCCCGGAAGAGCAACGATTGATCACTTTGGTTCAGGATTTGGCCGGCCAAGCCTCTCAGGAATTTGACGCTGGCCTGAGCAGTGGCCGCATCACACCCGACGAAATATTCGACACAAATTATTTTCCCGTGCCAGAAACAGACCCGCAACAGCATATGGCCAAATTCACCCGTTTTACGGATCGTGTTTTGCCTGCAATTCAGGAACCGGCTCTTGAACAGGATCCACGGATCGTTTTCTGCGCTGCTATCGACAGAAATGGCTACATCCCAACGCATAATGTGAAGTTTTCGAAACGACAGGGAACAGACGCTGTTTGGAATGCGTCCAATTGTCGAAACCGGCGAATTTTTGATGATCGCGTCGGTCTGAAAGCAGGCCGCAACGAAAGCCCGATCCTAATTCAGGTCTATCGCCGGGACATGGGAGGCGGAAAATTCATGCTGATGCGTGACCTGTCTGCGCCCATTTCCGTACAGGGCCGTCATTGGGGCAGCATGCGCCTTGCCTATAGTTTCTAACCCACAAAAAAAACGCCGCGCAGAAGCGCGGCGTTAAAGTAGCGTGCCTTGGGGAATTCCGTGTGCTTACACTGATTGGGATAGATCAGTGTGAAGCGGTCAGGCAGAAAACCCAGCGCGAAAAGTTGGGACAGGATCGCGCGGGGTACGGACAGCACGCAAGCAGACGAGTTAGAAAAGAACAGGCGCGTGCAGGGCAGACACCATAAGCACTGCCAATGCCAAGACACCAATGGCATCTTGCACCAACGTGGAACGGGACGTCTCAAGGGTTGTTTTGATCTGTTGCATCTCTCGCGCCTCACTGTTCTTTGTTAACGCTTTGTTCTCATATGATGTCCGCAAAGTAAAGAACTTTATGAGAACATTTGAGAACAAAGAGGCATTTTCGTTCTAATCACCCAACGCCCATCAATCGCACAGCCTCATCGCGCCGCATAAACCAAAGCAACAAACGAGCCGCTTTTCCGCGCGGCGTTTCCAGTTTTGGGTCGTCCGACAGAAGTTTTCGGGCATCTGATTGTGCGATGTCCATCAGGTCTGCCTGACGTTCCAAATCGGCAACCTGAAAACGCGGCAAGCCTGACTGGGCCGTCCCCATCACATCTCCGGCCCCGCGCATTTTCAGATCGACTTCAGCAATTCGGAAACCGTCCTCTGTCTCGCGCAATGTCGTCAAACGTTTGCGCGCGCCTTCGTTCAGCGGGGGCTGGTACAGCATCAAACATGTCGATGCCGCATCGCTCCGCCCTACCCGTCCGCGCAATTGGTGTAGCTGCGCCAGACCGTAGTGCTCCGCCCGCTCAATCACCATGATTGTGGCGTTAGGAACGTTAACACCCACTTCAATAACTGTGGTTGCCACCAGAACCTTCAAATCGTTGGCGGCAAATCGGGCAATCGCGTCGTCCTTTTCCGCTCCCGGCATTTGTCCGTGCACCAGACCGACGGCGTCTTCACCCAAAGCGGCCCGCAAATGCGCAAACCGCGCCGTTGCAGCGGTCAAATCCACCGCCTCGCTTTCTTCCACCAACGGGCACACCCAATAGGCCTGCCGGCCTTCGGAAACAGCCTTGCGCAAATGATCGACAACCGCGTCCAACTGCTCCAACGACATGATCGCTGTTTTGATTGGCTGGCGGCCAGCGGGCTTTTCATCCAAAACTGAGACGTCCATGTCGCCGTATTGCGCCAAAGACAAAGACCGAGGGATTGGCGTCGCCGTCATCACCAGAACATCAACAGAGTCCCCCTTGGCCCCCAGTTCCAAGCGTTGCCGCACACCGAACCGATGCTGTTCATCCACAACAGCCAATCTAAGATTTTGAAAAAACACATCTTTCTGAAAAACAGCATGCGTGCCCAGCAGGATATCGATTTTTCCGGCGGCAAGTTCCGCCAATTTTCGCTGCCGTTCCGCCCCTTTGTCACGCCCCGTTAACAGCGCCACACGCACCCCAACGATTTCCGCCAAAGGCGCCAGACTTTCCATATGCTGTCGCGCAAGTATTTCGGTGGGTGCCATCATCACACCCTGGCCGCCAGACTCCACAGCGATCAACAACGCGACAAACGCCACCAGCGTTTTGCCCGCACCAACGTCCCCTTGCAGCAAACGATTCATTCGCTGCGCTGCCGCCATGTCATTGGCGATTTCATCAAACGCTCGAAGCTGCGCCCCTGTCGGACGATACGGCAGCGCCGCCAATAATCTGCGCCGCAAATCACCATCCCCAACCGTTGGATGACCCTTGACCGATTTTCGACGCGCCCGGATCAACGCCAAAGTCAGTTGGTGCGCAAAAAACTCATCATACGCAAGCCTTTGGCGCGCGGGAAAATCTGGGGAAATCGAGGCCAAACTCTGCGGGTGATGACAAGCGGCCAATGCGCTGTGCCAACTGGGCCACCCGGCCTGCGCGACCTGGATCTGATCTGCCCATTCGGGAAAGTCCGGCGCATGCCGCAAAGCACCATCAACGGCTTTGGACATTGTTTTTTGCGTCACACCCGCTGTCAGCGGGTAAACCGGTTCGAACTCTGGCAGACTTCCCACCTCATCCAACGGCAACACATGATCCGGATGAACGATCTGCACAATCCCATCAAACATCTCGGCCTTGCCAGAAATCAACCGGTCCTGCCCTGTCGGCAACAGGCGCTGCACAAAATCGCCACGCGCATGAAAGAAGACCACCTGAAAACTGGTTCGCGCGTCCTGCACCGTCACACGATACGGCCCCCCTTTTCGCGCAGCAGGAGTATGCTGTCCGATTGTCACCCGCACCGTAATCGTTCCCGGCAAATCAGCGTCCAGAACACTGTCCAGCGGCCGTCGATCGATGCAGGAATGCGGCAAGGTTAACAACAGATCACGCGGAGCAGTGACCCCCAATTGTTCAAACGCGCGCGCGGTTTTCGGGCCAACGCCCGGTAGCGTTGTCAGGTCCGCAAAAAGCGGAAAAAGGGGCTCTGGCCGCCCTGTCATGCGGAGCCGATCAGGGCCAACCACCCCGCCTCATCGTAGATTTCGATCCCCAGTTCACGGGCTTTTTTCTCTTTCGAACCCGCGCCCGGCCCTGCGACAACGATGTCAGTTTTGGCGGAGACTGAGCCGGATACCTTCGCCCCCAACGCCTCGGCAGTGGCTTTTGCCTCAGCGCGCGACATCTGTTCCAAAGACCCGGTAAAGACCACGGTCTTGCCTGCGACTGGGCTGTTGTCTGTCTTGGGCTGCTCGGCAGGCTGTATCTCAAGCTGGTCAACCAATTCACTCAACGACGCGCGCTCTGTGTCTTGGGTCAAAGTTGTCACCAAAGAAGAGGCCATAACCTCGCCAATACCATCAATCCCGATCAGTGCGTCCCACGCAGGCCCGCTGTGCGCAGCGGCGTCATCAACCGCAGCTCGCAACGCATCCCAAGTGCTGTAGTGCCGCGCCAGCATATTGGAGGCCACCTCCCCGACATGGCGAATACCCAAGGCAAAAATGAACCGCCCCAACCCGATTTTACGCCGTTCATCAATGGCATCAAACAGGTTTTGGGCAGATTTATCGCCCCATCCTTCCCGGTTTTTTAACTGTTGAAAGCCACCGCCATAGTTTTGCTTGAGGCGAAAAATATCAGCTGGAGACGCGATCCAGCCATCACGATAAAACTGCTCCACCTGTTTTGCGCCGAGACCTTCGATATCAAAGGCCGAACGACTGACAAAATGCTTCAACTTTTCCACGGCTTGCGCCGGGCATCCCATGCCACCGGTACAACGACGAATGGCATCCCCTTCTTCGCGAACCGCATCGGACTGACATTCTGGGCAAACCGTGGGAAATTGATACGCAACAGCGGTCTCGGGCCGACGAGACAGATCCACATCCGCGATTTTCGGAATGACATCGCCCGCCCGATAGACCTGAACCCAGTCCCCCTCGCGAATATCACGTCCGCCGCGGATCTCTTCTCCTTTGGAGTCACGCCCGGATATGTAGTCTTCGTTGTGCAATGTCGCGTTGGATACGACCACACCGCCCACCGTAACTGGGGTCAGCCGGGCAACCGGGCTTAACGCACCGGTGCGGCCCACCTGAATTTCGATCTTTTCCAACTTGGTCCAGGCCAGCTCAGCCGGAAATTTATGCGCAATGGCCCATCGAGGCGTGGTTGACCGAAAGCCCAACCGCTGCTGATAGCCCAGGTCATCCACCTTGTAGACGACCCCATCAACATCATATCCCAACTCGGCGCGATCAGCTTCGATCTGCCGATAATGCGTCAACATTTCCTCTACGCCGCCGCATCGTTTGGTCAGGTCGTTGGTTTGAAATCCAAACGCCCGCAACTGGTCAATTGCACCATTTTGTGTATCAGAAAGAGGCGCGGACAATTCTCCCCAGGCATAGGCAAAAAACCTCAGCGGCCTAGACTTGGTGATTTCGGAATCCAATTGACGTAAGGACCCCGCAGCTGCATTTCGTGGATTGGCGAAGGCCTTTCCGCCACGTTCTGCCTGGCGCGCGTTCAGTGCAGCAAAATCAGCGTGGCTCATGTAGACTTCGCCACGCACTTCCAACAGGTCGGGAGCGTTGTGCAATCGTTGAGGAATATCCTGGATCGTCAGCGCATTGGCGGTGACGTTCTCTCCGGTTTCGCCATCACCTCGCGTTGCAGCCTGTACCAGAACCCCGCCTTCATACCGCAGGCTCAGCGATAGACCGTCAATCTTGGGCTCTGCGGTGAACGCCAGTTTGTCCGCGCCAGACAATCCCAAATAGCGTCGGACACGTTGATCAAAATCAGCAATATCCGCGTCTTCAAACGCATTGGACAACGACATCATTCGCTGAGCATGCGCAACCTTGGAAAAACCCTCTGCCGGGGCTGCACCGACTTGCTCGCTGGGGCTGTCCGTGCGTTTCAGTTCGGGAAACGCATCTTCAATCAGACGATTGCGTGCTTTTAGAGCATCATATTCGGCGTCTGTAATTTCGGGCGTATCATCGGTGTGATACGCCGTGTTGGCAGCTGCAAGTATCGTGGCCAGCCTTGCCAGCTCCGCCTCAGCTTCCAGCGACGTTAAATCCGCAACTGGTTTATCAGCCATGTCATCCACCCACCCGGTCAGCAATGCGCAAAGTGATAGGGCGGCGGCTCAATAACGTCCAGCGGCAGGTTGCGCTAAATCACGGATGCGACAGGCGCGTCGAACTCACCAACTTGCGGAGATGGATCTCGCAAAACGTATCCACGGCCCCAAACTGTTTCAATATGACTGTCGGTGCCTGTCGCCTCACTCAACTTTTTTCGCAACTTGCAGATGAAGACATCAATGATCTTCAGTTCCGGCTCGTCCATCCCGCCATATAGGTGGTTCAGGAACATCTCTTTGGTCAGCGTGGTGCCTTTGCGCAGGCTCAAAAGCTCCAACATCTGATATTCCTTGCCTGTCAGATGAACCGGCTTACCGTCAACATCCACCGTTTTCGCGTCCAGATTCACGGCGACCTTTCCCGTGCGGATAATCGATTGCGAATGGCCTTTTGACCGGCGAATAATTGCGTGGATTCGGGCCACCAGCTCTTCTCGATGGAACGGTTTCGTCAGGTAGTCATCCGCCCCAAAACCGAACCCCTTCAGCTTGCTTTCTGTGTTGTCTTCCCCAGACAAAATAAGGATTGGCGTATCCACACGGGCCAGTCGCAACTGGCGCAACACTTCATAGCCGGTCATGTCTGGCAGGTTCAGATCCAGCAGAACCAGATCATAGTCGTACAGCTTGGCAAGATCGATGCCTTCTTCCCCAAGATCGGTCGCATAAACATTGAGGTTTGCGTTCGTCAGCATCATCTCAATGCTCTTGGATGTTGTTGGGTCGTCTTCAACCAGCAGTACGCGCATAGTATCCCTCCTTGTTTTTGATCCGATTGTCTTCACGCACCCTGAACACAATTAGTTAATTGGGGGTTACTTTATCTGCTCATCAGAACGACGCAACCTAAAGTTGATTTTTGGATCGAAGCTTTTGTATTGCCGTCGCTTTTAAACCTTCGGGCCCATGCAGCGCTGCTGCTCGTATCCATTCGCTCAACTCATCATCACTAAGCGCATATGTGGCCTTTGCATCTTCGCGCGTGATCAATCCATATAGTATGCCACGCACCACTGCGGCCTTTCGTGACGCGACCCATCGCCGTGTCTTCGGATCGGGAAGATCCGCCTGTGTCAGAACCGTGCCATCCGGCAGCTTTACGGCGCGCGGGCCACTAGATTTTTTCAGGTACATACTCTCACCTCAAACCGAGACGTCCGAGGTTTTCGCCATAGGCGTTTAAAGAGCTATGAAACCGGACCTTGAGAGTGGCTTGCATTTTCATATATTCCGCAAGGAACAAAGGACTCATCTCATGCCCCTCGACACGTCACCATTGAATTCACTTGGGTTTGCAAAACCTCCCGCCGAAACGCGGGTGGTCGTTGCGATGTCTGGTGGTGTGGATAGCTCTGTTGTCGCCGCGCAACTGGCCGAAGAAGGCTATGATGTGGTGGGCGTCACCTTGCAGCTGTATGATCACGGGGCCGCTTTGGCGAAAAAGGGCGCCTGCTGTGCTGGCATCGATATTCATGATGCGCGGCGCGTGGCAGAAACCATGGGGTTTCCGCATTATGTCCTTGATTACGAAAACATATTCCGTGACGCCGTCATCGACGAATTCGCTGAAAGCTACCTGGGCGGTGCAACACCTGTGCCCTGCATCCGCTGCAATGAGCGGGTGAAGTTCAAGGATCTGTTGCAAACCGCCAAGGAACTGGACGCGGATTGCATGGCAACCGGACATTACATTCAGCGCAAAACCGGTGCCAACGGGGCAGAGCTGCACAGTGCCGCTGACGCATCCCGTGATCAGAGCTATTTCTTATTTTCGACAACTCCAGAACAGTTGGATTTTCTGCGTTTTCCGTTGGGCCATCTGCCTTCCAAAGACGCGACTCGTGCTCTTGCGGCCAAATACGGGCTGGACGTAGCGCATAAACCCGACAGTCAGGACATTTGTTTTGTACCCAATGGCGACTATGCCAGCGTGATCGAAAAGCTGCGTCCGGGTGCTGCGGAACCTGGAGAGATCGTGCATGCCGATGGCCGCGTTCTGGGCACTCATAAAGGGGTGATCCACTATACCATTGGGCAACGGCGGGGCCTGGGCATTGGTGGGTTGGCTGATCCGCTGTACGTGGTACGGCTGGATGTGGACAACAAACGCGTTGTCGTAGGCCCGAAAGAGCTGCTGGCGACACGCACAATTCCCGTGCGCGAAATTAACTGGCTGGGCGATGCACCTATGATGTCACGCGCCGAATGGCCGCTTGCGGTCAAGGTCCGCTCTACGCGCCCCCCGCGCGAAGCAATTCTGCGACCTTTGTCAGAAACCACTGCCGAAGTGGAACTCTTGACCCCCGAAGAAGGGGTGTCGCCGGGCCAGGCATGCGTATTTTATGACCCCGAAAGTACACGCATATTCGGCGGCGGCTGGATCTGGCGTGGCTAATCCAATGCATATTCCCGGTTCCATTCGGGGGTAAGCGGTTGGTTGCAGTGGCTGCCTAGGGCTTCTAACGTGCAGGGAAATTCCGGATGCCCTGCAGGAGCCCCCATGAAAGACGCCGCGCCAAGCACGATTTATCTGAAAGATTACAAACCCTTCGGCTATATTCCGGAAAAGGTTGATCTGACATTCAAGCTGCATCCAACGCAAACCCGCGTGGTCAGCCGTATCACCTTTGCGCCCAATCCTGATCAAAGCGCGGACCGCAGTTTTTTCCTGCACGGTGAAGAGTTAACGCTGATCTGGGCCAAGATTGACGGCGCGGCAGTGACCCCGACAGTCACTGATGACGGGCTACGTTGCGATGTCCCCGATGGCTCCTTCGTTTGGGAAGCTGAAGTTGAGATCGCGCCAGCCAAAAACACCGCTCTTGAGGGGCTGTATATGTCGGGCGGGATGTATTGCACCCAGTGTGAGGCCGAAGGTTTCCGCAAGATCACTTATTACCCGGACCGTCCCGACGTCATGTCTGTGTTTTCTGTTCGTATTGAAGGTGAAGAACCTGTTTTGTTGTCCAACGGCAACCCGCAGGCCGCTGGCGAAGGGTGGGCGGAATGGACAGACCCCTGGCCAAAACCCGCATATTTGTTCGCCTTGGTGGCTGGGAATCTGGTCAGCGTTCAAGACACGTTCACCACGGCCTCTGGCAATCAGGTTCAGCTGGCGATCTATGTCCGACCGGGCGACGAAAACAAATGTGCCTTTGGTCTCGAGGCGCTCAAAAAGTCGATGCGCTGGGATGAAGAGGTTTATGGCCGCGAATACGACTTGGACTTTTTCAACATTGTTGCCGTAGATGACTTCAATATGGGCGCAATGGAAAACAAAGGCTTGAACATTTTCAACTCAAGCTGTGTTTTGGCCAGCCCCGAAACGTCGACCGATGGGAACTTCGAAAGGATCGAAACAATCATCGCGCATGAGTATTTTCACAACTGGACGGGCAACAGAATTACCTGTCGGGACTGGTTTCAGCTGTGCCTGAAAGAAGGTTTGACGGTTTTCCGCGACCAACAGTTCACCGCAGACATGCGATCGGCCCCGGTCAAGCGCATTTCTGACGTGCTGTCTCTGCGCGGCCGACAATTTCCCGAAGACCAAGGCCCCCTGTCCCACCCAGTGCGGCCCGAAAGCTTTCAAGAGATCAACAACTTCTACACAGCAACGGTTTATGAAAAAGGCGCCGAGGTGATCGGAATGCTAAAAACCCTTGTCGGACAAGAGAGTTACGACAAGGCGTTGGCCCTGTATTTTGATCGCCATGACGGCCAAGCTTGTACGATTGAAGATTGGCTAACAGTGTTCGAAGACGCCACAGGCCGGGATTTAACCCAATTCAAACGCTGGTATTCGCAGCCTGGAACTCCGCGTCTTTCGGTAAAAGAGTCATGGGATGAAGGTACTTACACCCTGACCTTTACGCAAAACACACCACCAACACCCGGACAATCCGAAAAGGCGCCACAGGTTTTGCCTATCGCCGTTGGCCTGTTAAATCCGAACGGCGACGAAGTTGTGCCTACGACAATCCTTGAGATGACAGAGGAAGAGCAATCCTTTTCCTTCAACGACTTATCGCACAAACCTGTTCCGTCTCTTCTGCGCGGCTTTTCCGCGCCGGTTGTTCTGGACCGCAACAGTTCTGCCCAAGAACGGGCCTTTCTGCTGGCGCACGACACCGATACCTTTAACCGCTGGGAAGCCAACCGCGAACTGGCACGCACCTGTCTGCTAGAAATGGTCGAAACCGGCGCAGCCCCGGATGACACTTGGCTGGATGGGCTGGAACAAGTTCTGCGAAATTCCGAACTGGACCCGGCCTATCGCGCCCTGATGCTGGCTGGCCCGTCACAATCGGAATTGGCGCAAGCCCTGCACGAAAAGGGCGTCACCCCCAACCCAGATGCCATTTGGCAGGCCGCAGATACACTTGCAGACCACAAAGCACAGCGCTGGAGCGCTTTGCTGCCTGATCTGGCAAAAGCCTGTTCCGTCTCTGCACCCTTTTCGCCCGAAGCAGATCAGGCGGGAAAACGCAGCTTGGGGGCCGCCGTTCTGTCTATGCAAACCCGATTGGATGGCGGGGCTGCCGCGCGTGCGCAATTTGCCAGCGCAGACAATATGACCCTGCAATTGTCGGCCCTGTCCTGTCTGGTTCACGCCGATGCGGCAGATCAGGAACTTGCCCAATTCGAAGCGCAATGGCGCGATGATCGCTTGGTAATGGACAAATGGTTTGGCTTGCAGATCGCCGCCTGTCCACCGGAAAAAGCAGCAAACATTGCCCAAAAGATAACGCAGCACTCTGATTTTGAATGGAAAAACCCAAACAGGTTCCGCGCGGTCTTTGGCTCTTTGTCCATGAATCACGCCGGATTTCACCGCGCGGATGGGGCGGCCTATGATTTGATGGCAGATTGGCTGATCCGGTTGGACGCCCTTAATCCACAAACGACCGCGCGCATGTGCGCTGCTTTCCAAACCTGGAAACGCTACGACGCGGGTCGGCAGGACAAGATGCAAGCAGCACTGCAGCGCATCGCCGACAAACCCGGCCTGTCCCGCGATACAACCGAAATGGTTAGCCGTATCTTGTCATAATACTGGTGGCGGGTGTGCACCTGTGCGCCCGCCACTACAACATCAGTACGGGCGCAGTTTTGGACGCAAAGACCGAACCGGCAGGCGGCAATATGGCTGTGCCAGCATCCACGTCTGCATATCTGTACGTTTTCGCGCGCTGTGAAACGGCCCCCAATCGGCGGCCACACCGCGCATGTTCTGGCTGATCACCTGGTCGCGTGGCACGGTCACTGACAAAATGCGCAAAGCACAAGACAAGTTGGCCGGCCCTGACAACAGCGCCTGACCGGAGGTTGCGGTGCAGCCGTAAAACCGCGCCGTTGCAGGCAAAATCTGCGTCAAACCATACCATCGTCCATTCCCGCCGACCGCTGTTGGCCGCCATGTGCTTTCGTGTTTTGCCAAAGTGGACAACAGCCCAACCCAAAACGCTTGGCGCCCTGCAGTATCTGCCGCTTCATAGGCCGGACACCAATGTGCGATGTCTTTTGGTACGGTGTTTGGCAGTTTACTGGCGTGTCCCCGCAATGCGGCCAGGGCTGCACGGGTCCAGAGCGCGCCGCTTGGCAGATGATCCCACCGCGCCGCGATAGTGGCGTCTGGCCTTGCTTTTGGCCGCAACGAGACTTCCGGCGCTGAATGCTCCGCGCGGGCCTGTGCCCATTCTGTGGGCAGTGCAAGCCAGGATATACCCAACAAAAAGGCGATCAGTATACGCATAAGGCATCAAACTTGCCTGTCTTGCCCCCAAAAGCAAGACAGTCCGCCCCCGGCACACAGACTGATGCCAAAGCGGGAACAATCCGTTCAGATTAGCGCATCAGATTGACCCGCAAACATCGCCTTGCCGCCTTTTTCGCGCCCCAAAAAACCGTCAACGTTAGATCAACCACTAGAAAGTCTGCCAAATAGCTGCCCGCATATGACAACATTCCCATCACGCCTTGCCCCTATTCTATCTGGACTGCGCAACGCCGCATTTGTTCCTGCACCGTCTCTTAGGTTGCTGGGGCGATCTCAGGCCAGCTCGCCAGAAGACGAGCGGATTCCGCCGTTGATGCCACGTCTGGTCATTCCGATGTGTGACAGCACCGAAGAAATTACCAGCTATAACAACCACTTTGAGCAAGGTCAGTTCCTTTCCCGTCAAGAAAACTGGGAAGAGCTGGGCAAGCTGATCCGCCATTTCGACAGCCAACGCGCCATGACACCCGGCGGCACTTCGGTGGCAGAGATTCTGGCCGCAGGTGCGCGCGCGGATGCCGTTCAGGCCGCGATAGAGGCCGTTACGCAGTTTGACGAAGCCGGCGCCCGGTTGCCGATGAACGCGCTGCAAGAAGTCTTGGATGACCACTGTGAAGACCATGGTGTCGCTCTGGCGGTCGCCTTGGCTCATATTGACATCGCCTGGGCCTGGAACGGCGACAGCTGGGGCAGCCCAATGCCAACGCTGAACAAGGGCGCCTTTCATGCTCATTTCCGCGCAGCGGCCAAGATCATCGACAGATTCGATGCCTTTGAACTGGATGCGCCATCGCTTTCTGCCGCCCGGTGTGCCCTGCTGGCCGCCGACACCCGGCCCGACTTGCGCGTTGCGGATGACTACGAAGATCTGATCGACCTGGACCCGAACAATGCGCACCGGATGCGCGCGCTGGGGCTAAAGTTGCTGCCGCGTTGGTTCGGCAGCTATGATGAGCTGGAACTGCAAGCCCGCCGTACAGCTTCGCGAACCACTGATTTGTGGGGAGCCGGAGCCTATACGTGGGTCTATCTGGATGCGCTGACCGAAGACGACAAAGCCTTTGATCATCTGGACGCCGAATACTTCGTCGAAGGCATCCACGATATTCTCGATCGCCAGAACGACCAACATACAGTCAACCAGTTTGCGGCCTTCACTGGCTACACGCTTTCGGGTTTGGCAGATAAGGACGATGCCCGCGGCCGCGTGGCGCAATGCCTGGAATGGATCGTTCAGGACCATCTGCGTGAAATTCACCCACTGGTCTGGATGCAGACCGATGTCAGCGGCGGGCCACGCAAGCCCATGCCACTGGATCGTGAGACTCAGCGACGTGGCCGTGTGCGCGCCCTGTCTACGCTGGCAGACCATTTTTCACCCGAAATTCGGGCTGGCAACCGCATCTTATTCGAAAAGGATGCGGTCATCGTGGCCCCGGTGGCCTGAGGCCCTTGCCCCGCCCCATCTGCTGACTTAGAACCGCTGGCGAAATTCACGTGAGGACGCCATGCTGGATCTGAGCTATCAGCCCCCAAAACCAAAGGTTATTGCCGGGGCAAAATACGATTGGGAACTGGTCATCGGCATGGAGATTCATGCCCAGGTGGCCAGTCAGGCCAAGCTGTTTTCCGGCGCTTCAACGAAATTCGGCGCCGAGCCGAATTCGAATGTTGCGTTTGTGGACGCGGCAATGCCGGGAATGCTGCCGGTTATCAATGAATATTGCATTGAACAGGCCGTGCGCACCGGGCTGGGCCTGAAGGCGGTTATCAACCTGAAATCTGCCTTTGACCGCAAGAATTACTTCTACCCGGATTTGCCGCAAGGGTATCAGATTTCTCAGCTTTATGAACCGCTTGTCGGGGAAGGCGAAGTGATCGTCGATATGGAACCTGGCATTGCACGTCTGGTTCGGATCGAACGTATCCACGTGGAACAAGACGCTGGTAAGTCGATCCACGACATGGATCCGACAATGTCCTTTGTTGACTTGAACCGTACCGGTGTGGCGCTGATGGAAATTGTCAGCCGCCCCGATATCCGTGGGCCAGAAGAAGCCGCAGCCTATGTCACCAAGATGCGCCAAATCCTGCGGTACTTGGGCACGTGCGACGGCAATATGCAAAACGGCAACCTGCGCGCTGACGTGAACGTTTCGGTCTGTCGCCCCGGTCAATACGAAAAATATCAGGAAACGCAGGATTTCGGTCATCTTGGGACGCGTTGCGAGATCAAGAACATGAACTCCATGCGCTTCATCCAGCAAGCAATTGACTATGAAGCACGCCGCCAGATCGCCATTCTGGAAGCCGGCGGGTCAATTGATCAGGAAACCCGCCTGTATGATCCCGACAAGGGCGAGACGCGGTCCATGCGGTCCAAGGAAGAAGCGCATGACTATCGCTATTTCCCAGACCCTGATCTGCTGCCGCTGGAAATCGAACAGGCATGGGTCGATGACATTGCAGCGTCGTTGCCCGAATTGCCGGATGACAAAAAGGCCCGCTTCGTAAAGGTCTTTGGCTTGTCGGAATATGATGCCTCTGTCCTGACGGCCGATACTCAGAACGCCGCCTATTTCGAAGCGGTTGTCACCGCATGTGACGATGGCAAGCTGGCGGCCAACTGGGTGATCAACGAGCTGTTCGGTCGCCTGAAGAAAGAAGACCACGACATCACGGAAAGCCCCGTTAACCCCGATCAACTGGCCGGTATTATCGCCCTGATCAAAAAGGGCGACATCAGCGGCAAGATCGCCAAGGACGTGTTTGAAATCGTCTACACAGAAGGCGGCGATCCGGCGGAAATCGTCGAGAAGAAGGGCCTGAAGCAGGTCACTGATACAGGCGCAATCGAAACCGCTGTCGATACAGTCATCGCGGCCAACCCGGCACAAGTGGAAAAAGCACAGCAAAATCCCAAGCTGGCCGGTTGGTTTGTGGGACAGGTAATGAAAGCCACGGGCGGCAAAGCCAATCCGGCAGCCGTAAACCAGATTGTGAAAGCCAAACTGGGCCTATAGCCAACACCGTTGCCAAGTTGGCGACAATTCCAGTCAAAACGACTGATTGTTGCAACATTGAAAACACTGAAACGCGCCACCTGGGAATTGCTCTGGTGGCGCTTTCGGATTTTGGGCTACATAGCCGCGTAAGCCAGACTTGAGGGCCACATGACCGTTTACGAATACAAAGTAATTCCGGCACCAAACCGTGGTGAAAAAGCAAAGGGAATCAAAGGGCCTGAAGCCCGATTCGCGTTCGCTTTGGAAAACTCGCTAAACGCACTGGCGACAGATGGCTGGGAGTTTTGGCGGTCAGAAACACTGCCTTCCGAAGAACGCAGCGGCCTGACACATACCGCGACCCACTGGCGCAGCGTGATGATCTTTCGCCGCGTGTCCACAGGTGACGCAGAAATGCATGTGCCACAGATAGTCGGCGACGATGCCTCCACCCCCGTGGATGGCGACAAACAGGCGGCGCAGGCAGAGGATCAATCCTCCGCCACCGTCCTGCCCATCATGCCCAGTCTGCACGCACATAGGGATGATCGGGACGACCCAACCTAACGGCTATTCGCTCAAATCCAGTGACAATGCATGAATTTGCGCCATCAGTTCCGCCCCCAGCGCAGAATGCACCGCCCGATGACGCGCAATGCGCGATTGCCCCTTGAACGCAGCAGAGCGGATCACCACGTGAAAATGGCTTTCCCCGCCATCCTGATACCCCGCATGGCCGCGATGACGTTCGCTGTCATCTTGAACAATCAACTCTGATGGTGAGAAGGCAGCGTTCAACCGCGATTCAATGATTTCTAATCGTTTCATATTTTTGCCTATCACCCCCTACAATCTTTCACAGGATGGTCTAAACTCTCACGTCCGAGTCGAAAAGGTGTTCCCATGAGCAAATCTGATCCCTTCGGTTTCGACATGTCCATACGGTCGGCCAAGAAGAACAAGCCGCGCGGACGTCGTGGCATGACAGGTGAATCCGAAACCTCCACCAGAGTGTGTGAGCATGACGGCTGTAATGAGCCTGGTAAATTCCGTGCGCCCAAGGCGCCGGATGTGTTGGATGATTTTTTGTGGTTCTGCAAAGACCACGTCCGTGAGTATAATCTGAAGTGGAATTTCTTTGACGGCAAAACCGAAGCCGAAATGAACGCTCAGAACTCCAAGGACAAAGTCTGGGAGCGTGAAACCAAGGATTTCCGCGATCCAGAGGCGCGTGCCTGGGCCCGTTTGGGCATTGAGGATGCGCATCAAGTGCTTGGTGAAAACGCAACACGCAACCCTGGCAAAGCCGCCGCAAACGGTGGCAACACACGCCGCCTGCCCCCGACCGAACGCAAGGCGGTCGAAATTCTGGAAGCCAAGGATACTTGGACCAAGGCCGAAGTGCGCAAATCGTACAAGTCTTTGATCAAAGTACTGCACCCAGACATGAACGGCGGCGACCGCAGCCAAGAAGAACAGCTGCAAGAGGTCATGTGGGCTTGGGACCAGATCAAGGACAGCCGGAACTTCAAGTAAGCGGTATATAACGAAAATTCAGCAAAAAGGCGGGACCGGCAAAGTCCCGCCTTTTGTGTTTTTAGCCTTGGCCAATCAAATGGCTTTAGCCACCCAACTTAAGCTGCGACGAAAGACAACGACACGCCATTGATGCAGTGCCGCTTGCCCGTCGGTTTTGGACCATCATTAAAGATATGGCCCAGATGGCTGCCGCAACGGCGACAATGGCATTCGGTCCGAACCGTCAGGAACGACCGGTCGCGCTTGGTACCAATCGCATTGCTTAACGCCTGATAGAAGGATGGCCAGCCCGTTCCACTGTCAAATTTGTGCTTTGAGGAATACAGCGGCAAGTCACAGCCCTTGCAATGGAAGGTGCCGGCGCGCTTTTCCGTATCCAAAGGTGATGAAAAGGCCCGTTCGGTCCCCTCTTTTCGCATAACCTTGTATTCCAGATCGGTCAGCATCGCTTGCCATTCTTGCTTGCTGCGCGTCACCTCAAAGGTTTCGGCACTGGCACGCAGTGGTAGTCCAACCATAGTAGCCGCCCCCGTAGCGATCAGAAAATTTCGGCGTTTCATAGCGTTCTCCTTCGCTTAAAACGTGGCGATCACCGCAATCAGAGGCAACAAAAGAACTCGCACGATTGCGTGAGGGTATGTGTCACAATCGGGTTTGGCCGGGCGGACAAGGGCCAGAAACGGCCGCAGCTGGATCGCTTCCATCACGCAAGGATCCGGATTTCGTAAGCTTGGGCGATATTCACACCCCACTTCTACTTGCAGCTGGCGTGGATATATTGCACCACGGGCGAAAGAAGATTTACGTAACTTAGGGCAGGCAAGACCATGACGGACGGCACGATCGACATCAATGCGAAACCGACCGAAGAGATTTCAGTCCGTGAAGTTTTCGGTATCGACTCCGACATGGTCGTGCATGGCTTCCCTGATCGCACAGACCGCGTGCCGGAACTGGACAGCACCTACAAGTTTGATCCCGACACCACGATGGCCATTCTGGCCGGGTTTCGGAACAATCGCCGGGTGATGATTCAGGGCTACCACGGCACAGGTAAATCCACCCATATCGAACAAGTGGCCAGCCGTCTGAACTGGCCTGCTGTGCGTGTGAACCTCGACAGTCACATCAGCCGGATCGACTTGATTGGTAAGGATGCGATCAAGCTGGTTGATGGCAAGCAGACCACTCAGTTTCAGGAAGGCATTCTGCCCTGGGCCCTGCGCAACCCAACGGCCATCGTCTTTGACGAATATGATGCGGGCCGGGCCGACGTGATGTTTGTGATCCAACGTGTTCTGGAAACCGACGGCAAGCTGACCTTGCTGGACCAGAACAAAGTCATCACCCCACACAAATACTTCCGCATCTTTGCCACAGCCAACACCGTGGGCTTGGGCGATACCACCGGTCTGTATCACGGCACCCAGCAGATCAACCAAGGCCAGATGGACCGTTGGTCGCTGGTGGCAACGCTGAACTATCTGTCGATTGACGCAGAAACATCGATCGTTCTGTCTAAGGCGCCGCATTACAACACTGAGAAGGGTCGCAAGATGATCCGTCAGATGGTGACCGTGGCCGACTTTACCCGCCGCGCGTTTATGAACGGCGAGCTGTCGACAGTGATGTCCCCGCGGACCGTTATCGCCTGGGCTCAGAACGCGGAAATCTTCCGCGATGTGGGCTATGCGTTCCGGGTTTCTTTCCTGAACAAATGCGATGAGCTGGAGCGTCAGACAGTGGCAGAGTTCTTCCAGCGCTGCTTTGATGAAGAGCTGCCCGAAAGCGCCGCCAGCATCAGCCTGGCCTAACATCCCGACCTGACGCTTGAACGCGTCAGAAGGTTGAAATATCTAGATACAATCCAGGCGTTTATCGCTTGGCTTTTTCTGTATCTGGGGTTGTTGATGAAAACTCATTTCCGGTCTTTTTCAAATTGCTCTGGGGTCCTTCGCTTGGGGCAATGCCGCTGATGGTGCAAATCCGCAGTCTACAATGTGAAAGCACCCTGCCCGCTTTGCCGGGCATCAAGGACATCCCCTTCAAACCGTCAAACGCATCTCAAAACATGCGCTTACACCTGAGGCTCACATGATAAATTCTCATTTAATGTCAAAAGCCCTGCTGATCTTGGCTATGGCGCTGGCGGCCTGTACGCCCCCTCCTCCAGCCGAAAAAGTAGCGGCAGGCGCAATCTTCCCAAGGAAAGTGAACGTCACCTATCTGTCGTTTGACCCCTACCACGGCTTTCAAGTTAACTACCTGCACGAAGATGGAACAGCGTGGCTTTGGTATCCGGGGAATAGAACCGGTGTTCCCGAATTGTGGAAAACCGAAGGGGACAATATTTGCTTCAAGCATCCGTCCAGATCGTACAATCCGGTCACCAAACAGAGTGGCGGCAAATGGCAATGCCAAAAACAAATCATCTCGTTGAACTTGAATGTCGCTGAATTGGACGGAGATGTATTTAATCTTCGAACCGGCCGTGTGCCTTATCCTCTGCCAAAGTGCAAAGCGCCAAAACAGTTCTCATTCGACAGAACCGCATCGCGCTGTTGATCCGGGGGGCAGCCACATCCAACATGATGTTGCGCTGCCCAAAACGGAACCAACACCATAACCACCTGTTATAAATTGATTTTCACCAAACGGCAGCACGAAAGTTCTGCCGTTTGTTTGCACCTATCCTGTTGCTGGTCCGGTTGATCCCATATCATTTTCTGCAGACGCATCATGTGATTTGAATACAACTGGACCTAAAAGTTTTCATTTTGCCCAATATTAGCCCTCTTTTTTGGGGCTAATGTACAAATCATGGGCACTTTAAAAACATACGTCCTTCGCTCACTCTGTGTACTTGCCGCCCTACTGGCTGCAAACATTGCCGTTGCCTTACCCCAATCCGCCGATGAACGGATTCGCGTATTTGCAGCGTGCACCGGCCGATTATCCGCCACCATGGAACACCAATGGCTGGTCAGCGATCCCTCCGCCGATGAGACCCAAGCTCTACGCCAATATTTCGTGACACTGCTGGACGCGAGCTTGGAGACCGGAACCATTCAGCCTCGCCATGCCCTGCATTTGCGCATTGAAGCAAAGATGGCCCATGCCCGCTTGTTGCAACAATCCACCTTTGCCCCGGATGCCCGAGTTGCCCGACAAGCAAACCGTATCGCCACGCGGTATATGGCCGGTTGTCGCGCCTTATTGCTAAGCTGACATCGCCAACCCAGACAACCGCGCAAAACCACTTGCCATTCCTGCGGGCAGGGTTGAAAACCAACGCATGACGCAGAAGCTGGACAACCCCGCCGATCCCTTCAAAAAGGCCTTAGCCGAGGCCACCAAGGTCATGGCCGATGACCCTGATTTGAAAGTGACTTACACCGTCGATCCTTCAGGTGTTTCCGGAGACGCAATGCGATTGCCGCAGGTCAGTCGCCGCATGACCCATGATGAGGTGATGCTGGCGCGGGGCACCGCAGATGCCTTGGCGCTGAACCGCCGGTATCACGATGACGCAGCTCACGCACGGTATTGCCCCCCCGGCGACATGGCGCGTGATTTGTACGAAGCCATGGAAACCGCACGCTGCGAGGCGATGGGCGCACGCGACATGCCGGGCACCGCAGGCAATATTGACGCCAAAATTGGCCATGATGCCCGCCGCCGTGGTTTTGGACAGGTCACACAAGCCGCCGATGCACCATTATCGGCCGCCGCCGGATACCTGGTACGCCATCTGGCCACCGGTCGCGATCTGCCGCCAGAGGCCGAAAACGTCATGGACCTATGGCGCGGATTTATTGAGGATCGCGTTGGCGAAGCTTTGGAAGACGTAGGCGAAACGCTGCACGATCAGGCCGCGTTCGCAAAGTTCGCGCGCCGTGTAATCTCGGACCTGGGGTACGGGGATCAGTTGGGCGAAGACCCCGATGATCTGGATGACGAAGCCGAAGATCAGGCCGAGGAAGGCGCAGACGACGAACAAGATCCGGATTCGACCGGGCAAGACGACGACGAACAGGATGAGGCAGACGCCAACCCTGAACAAAGCCAAGAAGACAGCCAAGACGCCAGCCAAGCGCAGGTTTCGATGGATGATCTGGCCGATCAGGAGATGGGCGAAGAAGCGGAACTGCCCGAGGGCGAAGCCCCGATGGACCCACCGCCGCCCATGCCGTTTTCGGAGGCCGACCCGGATTATAATGTCTACTCGACCGACAACGATGAGGTGATCGCCGCGGAAGAGCTGGCCGAACCGGCAGAGCTGGAACGCCTGCGCGCCTATCTGGATCAGCAGTTGGAGCCACTGAAAGGGGCTGTCAGCCGCTTGGCCAACAAATTGCAGCGCCGTCTTCAGGCGCAACAGAACCGCTCTTGGGAATTTGACCGCGAGGAAGGCATTCTGGATGCCGGGCGTTTGGCGCGTGTAGTCGCGAACCCAACCACACCGCTGTCTTTCAAAGTGGAAAAAGACACAGAGTTTCGGGACACAGTCGTAACTCTGCTTCTGGACAACTCCGGCTCGATGCGTGGCCGCCCGATCTCTATCGCGGCAATCTGCGCCGATGTTCTGGCGCGCACGCTGGAACGGTGCAACGTGAAGGTTGAGATCCTTGGCTTTACCACCCGTGCCTGGAAGGGCGGTCAGGCGCGCGAAACCTGGCTGGCCGGTGGGCGCGAACAGCAACCAGGTCGCCTGAATGATCTACGCCATATTATCTACAAGCGCGCAGATGCGCCTTGGCGCCGCACGCGCGACAATCTGGGCCTGATGATGAAAGAAGGCCTGTTGAAGGAAAACATCGACGGCGAAGCGCTGGAATGGGCGCATCGTCGCCTGGCGGGCCGCCACGAAGCGCGAAAAATCCTGATGGTGATTTCGGATGGGGCGCCGGTTGACGATTCAACCTTGTCGGTGAACCCAGCCAATTTCCTGGAAAAGCACCTGCGTGACGTCATTTATATGGTCGAGCGGAAAAAGCAGGTCGAGCTGTTGGCCATTGGCATCGGGCATGACGTGACCCGCTATTACGAACGCGCGGTTACCATCACCGATGTGGAACAATTGGCCGGCGCCATGACCGAACAACTGGCGTCACTGTTTGACAGCGACCCACGCAAGCGTGCGCGTGTCATGGGAATGAAAAAGGTCTCCTGAATTCCTTTGCCAGTGCCGGTACACCCTGCCCCGTCGCGGGATGAAAATTTTGTTTTCGACCTGCTCCGCTCTCAGTGATGGCGGTGCGGCGAACCCGAAAGGACAGTGTGATGCTGCAAAACTTCAGTGAATCCACCTCTCCCGAAAACGGCCCAACACGTTTGAAGGCGCTGCGCCGCGAGATAGCCGCCGAAGGTCTGGACGGCTTCATCGTACCCCGCGCCGACGCGCATCAAGGCGAATATGTTGCCCCACGGGATGAACGGCTGTCATGGCTAACCGGGTTCACCGGATCGGCGGGTTGGTGCGTTGTATTGCATGATTCCGCTGGAGTGTTTGTCGACGGGCGTTATCGCGTTCAGGCAAGGGCGCAGGTGGCTGATGAGTTCACCAAGGTTGATTGGCCTGAAACCGGTCTGGCCGAATGGATCAACCGGCAAATGCTGGGGCGCGGCCGCATTGGGTTTGACCCCTGGCTTTTGTCCGTCAGCCAGCAGCGGGACATGCAAAGCAAGCTGGATGGCATCGCGCTGACACCATGCGACAACCTTGTGGATCGCATCTGGGAAGATCAACCAGACCCGCCAATGGGCGCAGCCTTTGAACAGCCGGTCGCCCTGACAGGACAAAGCCGGGAAGACAAGATCGCCCAGCTGGCGGAAGAATTGTCCGACGCTGAAACCGCGCTGATCACGCTGCCTGATTCCATCGCCTGGTTGCTCAATATCCGTGGCTCTGACATTCCCCGCAATCCGGTGCCGCATGGCTTTGCCCTGTTGCACGCGTCTGGCACCGTTGATTTGTTCATGCATGCCAGCAAACTGGCGGGGGTTTCGCTGGGCGATAAGGTGCATCTGCACACGCCTGAAACGGTTTTGGGGGCCTTGGCACAATTGCCCGGCCCGGTTCAGATTGACCCCGCCAGCGTACCCGTTGCGATGGCACATGCGCTGAAAGACGCCGGGATCAAAGTGGTGGAAGCGCCCGATCCCTGCCTATTGCCCAAGGCCTGTAAATCTCCGGTTGAGATCGTGGGCGCACGCATGGCGCATTTGCGCGATGGTGCTGCCATGGTGCGGTTTTTGGCATGGTTGGACGTGGAAGCCCCGACAGGCAACCTGACCGAGATTGATGTTGTCAAACGGCTGGAAAGCGAACGCCGCGCCACCAACGCCCTGCGCGACATCAGCTTTGAGACGATCAGCGGCGCCGGGCCAAACGGGGCCATCGTGCATTATCGCGTGACGGAAAAGACAAACCTGCCCGTAACCCCCGGTCAATTACTGTTGGTGGATTCCGGTGGGCAATACGTAGATGGCACAACAGATATCACCCGCACTGTCGCAGTTGGCACAGTTGGTGACGAGGTACGTGACGCATTCACCCGCGTGTTGAAAGGCATGATCGCGATCAGCCAGTTGCGGTTCCCTGCGGGTCTGGCCGGACGCGACATCGACCCCTTCGCGCGCGCCGCCTTGTGGGAAGTTGGCTTGGACTACGGGCATGGCACAGGTCATGGCGTTGGCAGCTATCTGTCTGTGCACGAAGGGCCCGCTCGCATCGCACGCACAGGCACCGTTTCGTTGGCACCGGGCATGATTTTGTCCAACGAACCAGGTTATTATCGCGAAGGGGCGTTCGGCATCCGGATTGAAAACCTGATCGTGGTGCGCCCGGCCGCGGACCTGCCCGGCCAAACCGTGCCCAGCATGTTTGATTTTGAAACGCTGACCTTTGTTCCAATTGACCGAAGGCTGATCAACACGGCCCTTTTAACCGTCAAGGAACGTGACTGGCTTAACCAGTACCACGCAGAAGTCCTTGATAAAATTGGACCTTTGGTCGAAGGCTCGGCCAAGGAATGGCTGATCGGTGCCTGCGACCCCCTATGACATTTACCTGTTACCCGCCACATGCGATAACGTCGTGATATCAATGGGAGAAACGCATGTCTAAGCACATCACCATCACATCCGCAGCCGGCACTTGGGTTGTTCGTGCAGGCGGCGCCGTGTTGGGCGAAAGCAGCAATGCGCTGGAACTGGTCGAAGGGGACTATGCGCCGGTTATCTATTTCCCGCGCTCTGATATTTCGATGGCATTTCTTGAGCCAAGCTCGCAAACAACAACCTGCCCGCACAAAGGCGACGCCTCGTATTTTTCGATCGTCACCAAAAGCACCACGCTGCAAAACGCCGCCTGGAGCTATGAGACCCCGAAAGAGGGCGTGGCCGAAATCGCTGGTTATCTGGCATTTTATTCCGGCGGAGACGTGGCCGTCGAACAGCTGTAAATCAGCTGTGTTCTTCCTCAACCGTCGCCGCCAAGGCGCGGTTGTAGGCCTTTAACGCATCCAGATGAAACAGGGCGCCCTGATATTGGGGCGCCTTTTCTGTTCCCTCCAACGTGACAACCGGCAAGAACGCCACGCCCGACTTGTCAAACAACGGCATGGCGGTTTCCAAGGTCGCACTGGCCTGAACCCAAAGCCCCTGTTCGATCATCCGCAGGCAGGCATCCTCGTCCGCCGCATTTGGATCAGTCGGACGGCGCATCACACCCTGCACTCGGAACATCGCCAGCAAATACGCCTGCGGCCCGGCGGCCAAATGCACATTGCGCCGCTCAAGCTGTGTCAGAAAGAAGCTTCGGTCAATCAGCCGTGAAGACAACGCGGTCGACATGGACACAGCAACCATAACCGCCAAACCTGTCTGCCAGTCCCCCGTCAGTTCGAACACGATCAACGTGGTGGAGATTGGCGCGCCCAACACGGCCGCTGCCACAGCGCCCATTCCTGCCAAGGCGTACAGCGTCTGACTGCCCGAAACTTCTGGGAATATCGCCGTGGCAACCAAACCATAGGTCAGCCCCGTTAACGCCCCAACCATCAAGGAAGGCGAAAACACACCGCCGCCCATGCGCCCCGCCATCGTGATGGCAACGGCCAAGACCTTCAGCATGGCGAACACTATCGCCTCATGCCAAAGCATGCTGCCGGTCAGGGCGCGTGATGTCGTCTCGTATCCGACGCCAATGATATGGGGAAAGCCGATGGCCAACCCGCCCAACAGAAACCCTGTTGCCACGGGCCGCAGCCAATCGGGAATTCGTGTCTTATACTGCGCAACACTGGCCAACTCTTCGGCCAACAGGATCGTACGCACCATCACAACCGCAACCAAACCTGACACAAGCCCCAGGATAAAGAACGCTGGCAGTTCCAGATAGAATTCCAATGCTGTGTTGGCGGGCAAATGAAACTCTGTCACATCGCCAAAGGTCAAACGGCTGATCACCGTCCCGGCCACGGAAGCCACAACAATGGGCGCAAATGCATGCAGCGCGAAGTGGCGTAACACCACCTCCAGCGCAAAAAGAGCCCCCGCAATAGGTGCGTTGAAACTGGCCGAGACTGCAGCAGCCACCGCGCAGCCCAGCAAGTCACGCCCGGTGATACCATCCACACGCAGCCGGTTAGACACCCAGCTGGAAATCATGGCCGCGATATGCACCACCGGCCCTTCACGGCCAGTAGAGCCGCCTGTGGACAAAGTGATCCATGAACACAGGGCCGAAGCGATCCCGGCCTTCTTCTCAACCCGACCATCGTTCAGCGCCGCGCCTTCGATCACGTCTGCAACGGACCGCACCCGCCTGTCAGGTGTCATAAAGCGCAGGATCAGCCCCACCAGCAGCCCACCCGCCATGGGAATGGCCAAAACCAGATACCACGGAAGGGTTTCAGCAAAGCTGTGCAGCAAGTTTACGTCAGGCGTGCCATAAGCTGCAGTTTGCAGCCACTCGATCGCCAATCGGAACAATAGCGCAGCAAATCCGGACGCAATGCCAACCAGCAGCGCAATGAACCAGAATTGGATTTGACTGGGTCCCTTGTGGCGCAACAAGTCCCAGCCTTTGGCAAAGCTGCGCAGCATGTCGTGCCATTGGCGCTTCAACTGAAGTGTTGGATCGGTAGGTGCCATATAACTGGGCCGATGCCTTTCACTTGCCGTAGCGTGACGTTACTGTGCGCCCAGAATTAGGAAGGAGACTATCCGTGACAGTGACAGCCGCCATCGAGGCGTTAACTCCCTTGTTAAAGGACCGTTTATCGCACTCCAAGTCTGATCTGGACTTGCATGGCCAATCGGAATCATATTTTCCCGTAACCCCACCGGATGCGGTCGCCTACCCGCAAAGCACCGAGGAAGTTGCTCAGATTCTGCGCATATGTTCCGAACACAACTGCCCAGTCGTGGCATGGGGCGCCGGCACCTCGCTTGAGGCACAATCGCTGGCCACGCAAGGTGGCTTGGTTGTTGATTTTTCGCGGATGAACCAAGTGGTGGAAATTCGCGCCGAAGATATGGATTGCACCGTTCAGCCCGGCATTACACGCGAAACACTGAACACGGATCTGCGCGCCACTGGCTTGTTCTTTCCTGTAGACCCCGGCGCCAATGCCACCTTGGGCGGCATGGCATCGACCCGCGCCAGCGGAACCACGGCCGTGCGCTATGGCACGATGCGCGACAATGTTCTGGGCCTAGAGGTGGTTCTGGCCGATGGCCGGATAATCCGCACAGGCACCCGCGCACGCAAAACAGCAGCTGGTTATGATCTGACCGGGTTGTTTGTGGGCGCCGAAGGCACTTTGGGCCTGATCACAGAAATGGATCTGCGCCTGCAAGGCACGCCAGAAGCAGTGTCGTCAGGCGTTTGTGCGTTTGAAACCTTGTCGGGCGCCGTGGACGCGGTGATGGAAACGATCCAGATGGGCATTCCCATGGCCCGGATCGAATTCTGTGATGCCGCCACAGTTGCGGCCTTTAACGCCTATGCGGGCGAAACGATGCCCGAACTACCGCACCTGATGATCGAGTTTCACGGCTCCGACGCAGGAGTGGCCGAACAGGCCGAACGCTTTGGCGAAATCGCGAACGAATACGGCAGTTCTGATTTCCGCTGGGCTGTCAAAGAAGAAGAGCGCCGCGCGCTTTGGGCCATGCGCCACAACGGCTATTACGCGATTCTTGCGTCTCGGCGCGGGGCCAAGGCAGTTGTTACGGATATTTGTGTGCCGATCTCAAAACTGGCGGAAGCGTTTGAAGAAACGCAGGCAGATATTGCCGCCAGCAATATCCCAGGCCCGATCTTGGGCCATGTGGGTGACGGCAATTTCCACGCCATCCTCCTGTTGGACCCAGATCGCCCAGAAGATCTGGCTGAAGCCAAGGCACTATCGCACCGCATGGTCGAACGTGCCTTGCGTCTCGGCGGCACATCCACCGGCGAACACGGTATTGGCAGCGGCAAACTGGACTACATGGAAGCCGAGCATGGCGAAGCTTGGCAGGTTATGGGTGAAATCAAACGCGCGATGGACCCTGACAACATCCTGAACCCAGGAAAAATGGTTCCACCGCAACAGCGGCCCAAATAATAGCGACAGGCAAAGGCCGCTTCAGTTGCCAGGGAAACTTGGCAGCTGGATCAGCCCCTTGCAGACAACAAGGCCCGCGCTGCGGCGCGTGCCTCTTCTGTAACAGTGTCACCTGCCAGCATCCGCGCGATCTCATCTTCGCGTGCCTCGATAGGCAGAGCGGTAACCTCAGACAAAGTTTGCCCCTTCTCCACCCGTTTGGCCACGCGCCAATGATGCGCGCCAAGCGCAGCAACCTGCGGTGAATGCGTCACCACCAAAACTTGCCCACCATCTGCCAAGGCGGACAACCGTCGCCCAACAGCATCGGCTGTGGCCCCGCCAACACCGCGGTCAATCTCGTCAAAAATCATCGTCAAAGACGTATCGCGTGTTTTTGCCAAACACACTTTGAGCGCCAACAGAAACCGGCTCAGCTCTCCGCCCGATGCGATCTTGTTCAATGGTCCGGATGGCGCACCGGGATTGGTGGCTACCGTAAAGGCAACGCCATCACACCCTTCCGGGCCCGGACTGGCCGGGTCAATCTGCGTGGCGAAAACGGCTCTTTCCATCTTCAACGGGGTCAGTTCCGCCTGAACCGCTTTGTCCAAACCTTTTGCCGCCTTGGCACGTGCGGCGCTTAGCGCAGTGGCGGCTTTGTCATAGGCAGCCTCGGCCGCTGACACAGTCGCCTTTAACGCCGCCAGATCGGCATCGCCGGCATCAATGACAGACAAACGACTGCGCAAGGTGTCAGCAAATTCTGCCAAATCATCCGGTGCAACCTGATGCTTACGAGCCAAGCCGCGAATAGCGAACAACCGTTCCTCGGCCTCATCCAAAGCGCGCGGATCAAAGCGCAATGCCTCTAGAAAAGCCTCGACCCCAGAAACAGCGTCTGCCAGTTCGTTCATGGCGCGGTCCAGCGCAGCAACTGGTGCATCCAGCTGCCCCTCCGCCTGCTCCACAGCTCCATCCAGCCAACGCATCGCGTCCCCAATGGCACCTTCTGCACCGTCGCTCGTCAACGCCTGATGCGCCCGCGCGATGTCATCGCGAATCCGTTCCGCCCCCTGCATCATGCGACGCTGCGCATCCAAAGAAGCTTCTTCCCCCGGTTCGGGTGACAAATCATCCAGTTCTTTGACCGCGTGGCGCAGAAATTCCTCTTCTGCGCGGGCGGCTTGCAGCGTTTTTTCTGCTGCGGCCATATCTGCGCGCGCCTGCTGCGCCGCGTTCCAGGCCGCACGAGTCTTTGCGATCAGACTTTGCGTTCCAGCATAATCATCCAAAATAGCCCGATGCCCACGAGGGTTCAGCAGGCCCCGGTCATCATGCTGCCCGTGCAGTTCAACCAACGTATCAGACAGCGCCCGCAAAACCTCACCACTGGCGCGGCGGTCATTCACCCATGCAGTCTTTCGCCCATCCGGCGTATTGACCCGGCGAAGGATCAACTCCTGCCCATTTGGAAGGCCTGCTTCTTCTAACACGGCCTGCGCTGGATGATCGGCCGCAATATCAAAAACGGCTGTCACCTCGCCCTGCGCGGCACCATTGCGCACCAACTCGGCGCGCCCGCGCCAGCCCAGCACGAACCCCAAAGAATCAAGCAAGATTGATTTTCCGGCACCGGTTTCCCCGGTCAGCACGTTTAGACCCGGCTGAAACGCAAGGTCCAGCCGATCAATGATAAGCATGTCGCGGATTTCCAGAGCGCGCAGCATCCGTGTTATCGCCTTGTGCAGAGGGGCACGTGGTGCACCTTTACAGCCACTGGCCCTTGATCATCTGACGGTAGATCTGTGCCAGCCAACCATCGCCTGCGGCTTTCAACTCAAGCCCACGACCGGTCAACAGTTTATAACTGTCCTCGTACCAATCGGTGCCACGATAGTTATAGCCCAGAATTGCCCCAGCCGTCTGTGCTTCATCCGTCAGACCCAGCGAAAGATACGCCTCAACCAGACGATGCAACGCTTCTGCCGTGTGAGTTGTAGTTTGGAAATCTTCTACGACCACGCGGAAACGGTTGATGGCCGATCCGTAGTGCCCACGGCGCAAATAATAGCGCCCAATTTCCATTTCCTTGCCCGCAAGATGGTCAAAAGCCAAATCGAATTTGAGAATCGCTGACCGTGCATAATCACTTTCGGGGTAACGCTCGATCACCGCACGCAACGCCTGCAATGCCTGGAACGTCAGCCCCTGATCGCGCCCGACTTCTTCGATCTGATCATAATAGCTGAGTGCCAGCAGGTACTGCGCATAGGCAGCGTCATCGTCCAGCGGATAGAAGTCTATGTAGCGCTGTGCAGCGGAGCGGCTGTTATCGTAGTCACGATCCTGATGATAGGCGTAGGCCTGCATAATAACAGCGCGTTTTGCCCAGTCAGAATAAGGGTAAAGCCGCTCTACCTCTGAAAAGTAAAACGCTGCATCTTCGGGTTTGCTACGATCAAGTTCAAATTCACCGCGGCCAAAAATTTGCTCCGCAGTGAAACTCTCAATCGGCGCGCCGCCCGGGCCAAATCCCTCGCGCTCACCAAACGTACCACCGCAACCGGCCAGAAACGCTGTGAGAACCAGAACGCCTGCCAGAGCTTTTCGCGGTCCGACGCCTGCCATTCCTGCCCATCCTTTATTACCGATACGGGCCATAGCCCGGTCTACCCGACCGGTCCTAGCACAGAATTTTCCGGTGAAAAACGTCTTATGACCATTTGGCGCCGAACCGGGCCAAATCGCCCACTATGCAACAGCAGGAATTTCGCTGCGCTGAACGCCAGAACCCGGCAAACGCGACACCATATCCGCCGAACAATCGCTAAAGCGAAACGCCTTGGGTGACGCAAATAACGCATGCAGCAACATGTTGGTCATCGCGTGTCCAGCACGGTGCCCTTCGTAGTGGCCCAGAATCGGCGCGCTTGCCAAAGCCAGATCGCCCAAAGCGTCCAGCATTTTGTGGCGCACGGGCTCGTCCTCGTGGCGCAACCCGCCAGGGCTGACAATGGAATCACCATCAACGACAACCGCGTTTTCACCCGGAACACCGCCAAGCGCCAAGCCGTTGGCCTGCATCATGGTCACATCCGCCTGACGACAGAAAGTGCGGCTGTCACACAGTTCACGCACAAAAGCGCCGTTGCGCAGGTTAATACTCTTTTCCTGCGTACCAATCGCGGCGTCTGGAAAACTGATGTGGAACCGCATGCTCATGCCACGGCTGGGTTGCAGCATGGCCCATCCACCATCTGTGCTTACTTTGACCGGGCGCAAAATTTCCAAAACCTGCACAGGGGCGTTCAACGTTCTCAGACCTGCGCGCAGAAACCCGCGTACAAAGGTTACGGAACTGCCATCCAGAATCGGAACTTCGGGGCCGTTAATCTCAACCAGCGCATTGTGGATGCCGCAGCCCGCAAAGGCCGCCATCAGATGTTCTACAGTAGAAACAGACACACCGGCGCTGTTCACAAGCTTCGTACACAAAGGAGAACGCTCAACCAGATCCCAACGCGCCGGAACCATATTATCGCCCAAACGGATGTCGATCCGCTTGAAGCAGATACCGTGCCCTGCGGCGGCTGGTTTTACTGTCATCCGGACGGGCTGACCTGTGTGAAGGCCCATGCCGTTAAATGTCAGAGATGCTTTCAGCGTCGTCTGCAATGTGTCGTCCCCTTGTATAACGAAGGCAAATATCCCCAAACGCCTCCGTCCAATTGAGGACTTAGTTAACTTTCTGGGGACAATCCCTCAAATCACTCTTTGTAACCTGATGAAATATGGCGCCCCAAAAGATGCGCGAAACCTTGCCTAAATGGCAAAAACCCTGCGCAACCCCCTGTTTAAAAACGAAAAAAGCCCCCGGCGAACCGAGGGCTTCTGAAATCTATGATCCGGCGTTAGTTTGCCTGACGACGCAGGAATGCTGGAATTTCAATCCGTTCCTGGTCTGGATCCTTGTCATCATGCTGTGCCGGTGCCTGTTGTGAGACGGGCGGCTGACGACGCTGAACCGGCGCCTCTGCTGCATTATGACCAGTCATGCGGTTGATCAGCGAGTTGATTCCGCCAAAACGAGACTGACGATCATCATCCTCTGCCAGAACAGGACCACGTGGCTGACCATGGGTCGCAGCGGCTTGCAAACGCGCCATGGTTTCGGGCGAAGGAGTGCCGCCTGTGGCGTAACGTGGCGCAGGCATTTCCTGCTCAGCTTCAATCGAATCAATGGCCTGTGGTCCCGGCGCATATGCGGGCGGAGGCAGGTCTTCTTCGATAACAGCGGTTGCCCGCTCTGCTTCGGCGCGACGTTGCTGCGAGGCAAAGAAAGATGGCAGCTCTTCTTCGGCTGCTTCAGCTTGATACCCCTGATCGGCCGTGTGCTGGTTTTCAAACAAGCTAGGCTCTTCGGTGGTTTGCGCTGCGTACTCTTCCGCTGGCTCTTCAACTGGTCTGCTGGCCAAAGGCTGCGCCAAAGAACGGCGGGCTACCGGCGTTTCCAACAGTTCTTCCGAAGCGTCGATACCGGTGGCCACAACGCTGACACGCATCAGGCCTTCCATAGTGTCGTCCATCGTGCTGCCGACGATGATATTGGCGTCTGCATCCACTTCTTCGCGGATACGGTTGGCCGCTTCGTCCAATTCGAACAGGGTCAAATCGTTGCCGCCGGTGATATTGATCAGAACGCCTTTGGCGCCCTTCAGGCTGATCTCGTCCAACAGCGGGTTGGCGATGGCCTTTTCGGCGGCCTGAATGGCGCGATCTTCGCCTTCAGCCTCACCAGTGCCCATCATGGCTTTGCCCATCTCATCCATCACCGCGCGAACATCGGCGAAGTCGAGGTTGATCAAGCCGGGGCGAACCATCAGGTCAGTCACGCCCTTCACACCTTGGTACAGAACGTCATCGGCCAGCGAGAACGCTTCGGTAAAGGTGGTCTTCTCATTCGCAAGACGGAACAAGTTTTGGTTTGGAATGATGATCAGGGTATCAACGACCTTTTGCAGAGCATCGATGCCGTCTTCGGCCTGCTTCATGCGCTTGCCGCCCTCAAACTGGAACGGCTTGGTCACAACACCTACTGTCAGAACACCCATTTCACGGGCTGCCTGCGCGATGATCGGCGCGGCACCCGTGCCGGTGCCACCGCCCATACCAGCTGTGATAAAGCACATGTGTGCCCCTGCCAGATGGTCGATAATCTGCTCCAGGCTTTCTTCGGCGGCGGCTGCGCCAATCGTCGCTTTCGCGCCAGCGCCCAATCCTTCGGTGACTTTGACACCCAGCTGCACCTTGTTGGGTGCATGGCTTTGCTGCAACGCTTGCGCGTCGGTGTTTGCAACGACGAAGTCTACACCCGCCAGTAGCTTTTCAATCATGTTGTTAACGGCATTGCCGCCAGCCCCACCGACACCGAAGACCGTAATACGCGGTTTTAATTCTTCGTGTCCGGGCACCGATAGATTCAAAGTCATCCCTATGTCCGCCTGTCCAATATTTACGCCCCTGCCGGAGCTACACTTCGCCTGATCCCCCAAGGTTTACCGATCAATCTTCTGAACGTCACGCAAAAAACACCAATTTTGTACCATATCTGGCCATCTAATTGACATGGTAGGCCGTATTTTGCCGGTCGCTCAACATCTTGCGATCACCAATTGTCACGAAACCAGCGCATCGCACGCTTCAGCGAACGCACCGGATATCTATCTGCGGGGATTTCAAAGTCCCACCACTCATCTTGTGGGTGTGCTGCAAAAAGGCACAAGCCGACTGCGCTGGCGAATCCCGGCCCAGTGGCCGCCTGTGGCAAACCATGGACCCGCATCGGCCGTCCCAGTCTGACCTGCTGACCCAGAATGCGGCTGGCAAGGCCGTCTAATCCCGGAATCTGGCTGGCCCCACCCGTCAAAACGATTTGCTGACTGGGAAGATGATCAAACCCTGCGGCATCCAGCCGAGCGCGCACATCTTCCAAAATTTCTTCAACCCGTGGCCGCATGATCCCGATCAGTTCAGCCCGGCTGACGGTGCGGCGGTCCCGCTCCCAATCTCCGGTGTCGCTGTTGATTTCGATCATCTCAGAATCATCTCGCCCGGTGGCCACAACGCCGCCGTGAAACGTCTTGATCCGTTCAGCCACAGCGTTGGGCACCTGAAGCCCCAACGAAATGTCGCCTGTAACGTGCTCTCCGCCCATGCGCACGGAATCCGAATAAATCATGTGCTTGCGCATGAAAATGGAGACGCCGGTGGATCCACCGCCCATATCAATACAGGCCGCACCCAATTCCTGCTCGTCTTCAACAAGCGCCGAAACACCGGACACATAAGCCGAATTGGCCAGTCCGGCCAATTCCAGATCACAACGCTTAATGCAATGTGCCAGGTTTTGAATTGCCTGCCCGTCAATTGTCAGCATGTGCATATCCGCAGCCAGCGACTGGCCAACCTGCCCACGCGGATCCGCCAGACCAGAGCGATGGTCCAGCGCAAAGTTCACCGGCTGAGCGTGCAAAACCTCACGCCCATGGCCAATGTCGGGCACCTCGCAGGCAGACAATACCCGCGCGATATCTTGCTCTGACACGCTTTGCCCAGCGACATCGATCTGACCATCCAGACCATAGCTGCGCGGATGCGCGCCCGAGAAACAGGCAATCACATGGTCCACGCGAATTTGTGCCATCTTCTGCGCGGCCTGAACCGCAGTACGAATGGCACGCTCTGCCTCGGCCATGCCGTCGACATCACCAAAACGCACCCCCCGAGACCGGGTGGTCGCAGCGCCAATCACACGGAAACCAGCCTGCCCGGCAAGTGAGCCGATCCCCTCTTCTTCAACATCACCGCTTCCGTCGAACCGCAGCACAAGACAGGCAATCTTCGATGTTCCCACATCCAGAATTGCAATCACACCGCGCTGCATCGCCGCCTGACGCATGTGCCGCATGGCCCGCTGAGAGTGGTAAAGCTCGATCATTCTTGTTGTTCTCCAAGTTTTTCCGCCTTGGCTGTCCACAGATGCTTGGCCGCACGTTCTGTCATCCGCACGGTGGGCCGGTCTGGCAGACGCAGATCAACCTGCGCAATATCGCGGTTGAACACGCCGATCGCCTCGTCCTTGGCCATCACGCGCTCCAAGGCCAGCACCGCATTATCTTCGGGCAGCAAGATTTTTTGATTTTGGTCCAGCACCAGATCCCAACGCCGCTCACCCACACGAACCAGCCCGCGCAACCGACCTTCCAACGGGGCAGCAGCCGCCAACAGTGCAATCGCTTCAGACACGGCTTTGTCTGCGCCTTTTCCGGCGATCAACGGCAACTCTGGCCGCAATTCTCGGGATGTCAGAGGGCCAACCATTTCGCCGGCCGGGTCCAATAACTCCAGACCATCAGAATGGCGCCACACAACCGCGGGCACGCGTTCTGCCACATCAACCTGCAAGACCCCACCCTGGGCAATGCGCAAACGGGCAGTTCGCACTGCATCCAGCCCTACAATGGTTTCGCGCATCACCTTGAGATCCAGATCAAACGAGCTGATCGGGAAGTCGAGTGAGATCACTTCGCGAATGTCTTCAGCGACAGAGGTCGATGCCCCATCAATGACCATAAGATTGACCATGAATTCAGGCCGCTGTTCAACTTCGGCCCGTAACTCTGCCACCAGATCAACAAAGGCTTCGCGATTGTCTTCATAAGACAACCACCACGTGGCAGCTCCGAACGATAGGGCCATTGGCAAGCCGACGCGCAGGATCAACCGGAAAACCGGCGTCAGCATCAAACGTTCCAACCGATATTTCAGGCGCGATGGCGCTGGGTCATGCAAATTTATCGCTGACATGACGCATCCTCCACCATCCAGCGGCACAGCTCGCCCAGCGACATGCCAATTTTGCTTGCCTGTTCTGGCACCAGCGACGTGGCTGTCATGCCCGGCTGTGTGTTGGTTTCCAACAATATCAACCCGTCCAACCCGCGCGTTTCATCCCAGCGAAAATCGGTACGGCTGACACCGCGACAGCCCAGCGCGTTATGCGCACGTACAGCGTAATCCATACAAGCGTCGTAAATTTCTTGTGGCACATCGGCTGGAACCACGTGACGCGATCCACCGGGGCGGTATTTGGCATCATAGTCGTACCAACCGTCGGTCAGAATATCCGTGACCGTCAGCGCACGATCACCCATCACAGCTGTGGTCAGCTCTCGCCCGGCGGCAAACGCCTCGACCATCACGGTTTCGGGCATGGATGCACTTAGTTTTGGCGGGGCATTGGCCGCCTCGTGCACGATATACACACCGACCGAGGAACCTTCGTTATTGGGTTTGACCACATAGGGAGGCGCCAAAACATGGCCTGCCTCAACCTCGTCCTTCGGGGCCAATCGGCTTTCGACCACTGGCAATCCATGGGCGCGAAACACATCCTTAGAGCGCTGCTTGTCCATCGCCAAAGCCGAGGCCAAAACACCTGAATGGGTATAGGGCAGGCCCAGCCATTCAAGAATTCCCTGAACGCAGCCGTCTTCGCCCCATCGACCATGCAATGCATTAAAAACAACATCCGGCGCAGCGTCAGACAGACGGGCCACCAGATCGGCGCCCGCGTCGATTTCGACGACGTCGTAATGTTCACCTCTCAAAGCGGCGGCGCATTCACTGCCAGAACTCAGCGACACCTCGCGCTCAGCCGAGGGTCCGCCCATAAGTACCGCCACTTTCGGGATTGTCCTGCTCGACATACCCAAAACTGCCTCAAAATGTCAGGACCATTCGGCCCAGTTTATTATTGTTCACGACCTGCCTATGATCGCGGGGCACTTTTTGCGCCCTTATTTAGACCCGCCCGGTTCGCCGATGCGTATCACCTCCCACTGTAGCTCTATTCCGCTGTCTAGGAAAACCCTTTTTCGGACTTCCTCGCCCAATCCCTCCAGATCAGCGGCGGATGCCTGCCCAGTGTTCACAAGGAAGTTCGGATGTTTGGGCGACATCTGAGCGTCACCTCGCATGGCGCCGCGCATTCCGGCGTCATCGATGACCTTCCAAGCCTTCAACTCATGTGTGTCATCCGACTGCCCCGTGGAAGAATACCCAGCCGGATTCCGGAATGTACTGCCTGCGGTACGTTCTTTTGTGGGCTGCGTGGCATCACGTTTGGCCAATTGGTCCACCATTCGGTCGGTCAACACCTGAGGATTACCGTCGGGCGCCTGAAAGGTTGCATCTATCAAAACGCAACCGTCCGGCAGGTCAGAATGGCGATAAGCAAAGTTCAGCTCATCCGCTGTCAGGGTGATCAATTCCCCCTGACGCGTGACGGCCCGTGCTGACACAAAGACATCCGCAACATAGGTGCCGTAGCACCCGGCATTCATTCGCACGGCACCACCAATGGCACCGGGAATGGTCCGCAGAAACGTCAGATCTAATCCGGCCTCTGCGGATTTGCGCGCCACATGCGCATCCAGCGCCGCGACCCCAGCCGTGACGCGATTGCCGTCAATCTCGATCTGATTGAAACCGCGCCCCATGCGGATAACAACGGCACGAATACCACCATCTCGCACGATCAGGTTGCTGCCCACACCCATCGGGAAAACCGGCACATCCTGATCCAAAGCAGCCAGAAAATCCTGCAGATCCGCAATATCGGCGGGCTGAAAGAACCAATCCGCCGGTCCGCCGACACGCAGCCACGTAAGATCTGCCAAAGAGCGGTTTTCCGTCAGCGTACCGCGAACTGCTGGCATGGTTGGGGTGGTGGGCATGGCGTTCCTCTCCGCTTCGGCGCGCTCTGATTACTCAGTCCGCGACGAATTGGAAAGGCTGCCGGTCCACCGCCCAGGATCAGGCGCCAGTGCGCCGCGTGTCCGGATGCAACGCTGTGCCCAGAATATGATCTGCGCGATGAATCACATGTCGCGCGCCACCAACAAGCTGCGGGTCTGGACGTCCAACGATTTTGTGATCCTTGCCCGGATATTCCAGGGTCGACAGAAAATGGCGCATACAATTCAGACGCGCCCGCTTCTTGTCATTCGACTTGATAACAGTCCAAGGCGAGTCGGCTGTGTCTGTATAGAAGAACATCGCCTCTTTCGCTTCGGTGTAGTCATCCCATTTGTTCAAGCTGGCCTTATCAATGGGCGACAGTTTCCACTGCTTCAAAGGATCGGTCTCACGGCTTTTGAATCGGCGACGCTGTTCGGATTGCGTGACAGAGAACCAGTATTTGTACATCCGAATGCCAGAACGGACCAACATCCGCTCCAAATCCGGTGTCTGACGCATGAATTCCAAATATTCGGTTGGCTCACAAAAGCCCATCACCCGCTCAACCCCCGCCCGGTTATACCACGAACGGTCATACAGCACGATTTCACCGGCTGTTGGCAGATGCTCAATATAGCGTTGATAATACCACTGGCCGCGCTCTTGATCGGTGGGCTTGTTCAGCGCAACAACCCGAGCATTCCGAGGGTTTAGGTGTTCGGTAAAACGTTTGATCGTACCGCCCTTACCCGCAGCGTCGCGACCTTCGAACAACATAACAAACTTCTGGCCCGTTTCCTGAGCCCAAATTTGCACTTTCAGCAGTTCAGCCTGCAACTGCGCCTTTTGGCGTTCATAGCTGCGGCGCGACATTTTGGTTTTATAAGGATATGTGCCCGTTTCAAATGCCCGGCGAATTTCATCAGGCGTTGGCTCTTTAACATGAGGAACCCCCGTAACAGACGATTTGGGCGCTGTTGACGCCTTTGCTGAAACCGGTTCGGACTTACTAACGCCGTTTGCGCGCGGGTTTTTGTTGGGGGAAAGATCTTGCATCGGCGTCTCCTGATCGTTGATGGATGCGCCAATAATAAAGGCGGCCACTAAGGGCCGCCTTGAGATGCGTCAAAAACTAAAAATATAGTTGGCTTCAGGCCATGCCCAGCGCGGACTTGTACATTTCCATCACCGCTTCTTCTTCGGCGATGTCATCCTGATCGCGTTTGCGCAGTGCAATTACCTTGCGCATGACCTTGGTGTCATAGCCCCGGCCTTTCGCCTCGGCCATCACCTCTTTCTGCGCATCGGCGATGTCTTTCTTTTCGGCCTCCAACCGCTCAAACCGTTCAACGAATTGACGCAGCTCTTGCGCGGCGACGCCGTAGTTTCCGTCTGACTGTTGCTCACTCATCTTTAGCCTCCTGCCGATTTCAGCATTGAGTATCCCCGCCCCCGACGCGCTTCAAGGGGTTGCGAGGGTGGTTTTATTGAATTATCGCGCCCACACCGCCGTACCTGAAACAAGGAGAGCCCCATGGACGTGCTGATCTGGACAGGAGCCGCCATCTCGCTGTTGGGCCTGATTGGGCTGATCTACAGCATCGTCAAGGTCGCTCGGGCCCGACGTGCAAACCTGACAGATGAAGAACTGCGCGAGGCCGTCAAGAAAGTCGTTCCATTGAACATGGCCGCTTTGTTCGTATCGGTCATCGGCCTGATGCTGGTGATCGTCGGGATCTTCTTGGGCTGATCAGCGCAGCATCGTCGAAAAACTCTGACCATTCTTGATCAGGTCCAGCATCAAGGCATGCGGGGTCCAGAATGGTTTATCCGGGTGATCAAACTCGCTCATGATGCGAGTTATATGCGGCAGACCTTCGGATTCGGCTGCGGTCATCGGGCCACCACGCAAACGCGGAAAATTCAGCGCGTGCAAACACACCAAATCAATGTCCGACGGCACACGCACCCAACCGTCGGCCAAAGCCCGCGCGCCTTCGTTTGCCATCGCACCAATCATCAACAACTGAATGGTGCGTCGCGACACACCCCGCACCGGTGCCCGCCGAGAATTGATGATATCCATCACCCGGCGCGACAGTTTGGGACTGCCGTCAGCTTCATACTTATAAAAACCAGCGCCTGATGCCCGGCCCTTGAACCCGGCCTCGACCAATCGCGTCGCCCAGTTCTCGGCACCGTCTGCGCGCATCAACGACGTGGTGGTTTCCAGCCCCAACAAATCGCGCAGCTGAAACGGTGGCCAACCCCAGCCCCAGCTCAGCATTGCGGCATCCACTTCATACGGGCTAACGCCTGTGTCCACCAAGGCGTCAGCTGCCCGATGACACGCCGCCGCGATCCGGTCTGAAATCGACATGCCCGTTGATTTCAAACGCACTGGAATCTTGCCCATCCGGTCACACAGGCGAAATGCCATATCGATTTCGGCGCGGGTGGCTTTGGGCCCCTGCACCACTTCGGCCAACCTGACGCGCGGCACCGGAGAGGCAAAGCGCAACCCAACGGTTTCGACGCGCGATGGCACGCAATTCAACTTCGGAATCCGCGGGTCTATGATGTGTTCTTCGTTGCCGGGTTCTGCCAGCAAAATCAGGCCGCCCTCATCCGAAACCTCTTCGGCAATTCCCAAGTGACACTTGGTGCGCAGCTCGTCACAGTCTTCCTGAGAAAGCGCGCCTTCGGCCACAACCGCTTTCAGGATCAAGTCTAGCCGGGTCAACGAATCTGGATGACGCGCTTCATCCGCCACGCCCCATGACACCTGAAAGCCCGACATCAACAACGCCACAACAATCTGCCCGGCCAGCGTTCCTCCGCCCAAAACCACGACACGGGTGATGTCGAACGGGCCCCTGAATTGCCGCGCCGCGCGCGCGGCCTCATTCTCGGCACGAAACGCCTGTCGCAACGCAAAAGACTCATCCGTCTCAAGGCAGGCCTCAAACGCGCTTTGCTCAAAGGTCAGCCCAGCCTCAAAATTCAAAAGAACAGCGGCTTCAACGCAGTTGATCACCTCTTTCGGCGCCAGCTCGTCGGCATTTTCGTACTGGGCGCGAAATTGATCTACGACATCGCGAAAATCCAGAAAATCTGCAAAACCTTCCAACCGGTTTCGTGACGGCCGAACCGGCATCCCGGACTCGCGCAGCTTCAAACACATCGCTACGCCGGCAGGACGCGGGGCCTTGTCTGTAAACGCATCAAACAACTTGCCCAAGTCGGGCGCATTGACGTGGCGCGACGCGCCACTCAACAACAAATCCAGAATAGGGCGTGGCCCGATGATCCTCGTTGCTCGCTGGGTTCCGCCCCCGCATGGGACCAATCCCAAAGTCACTTCGGGAAATCCGATGCGTGTATTGTTATTGGCGATCCGGTAATGCGCAGCCAGCGCCAATTCCAACCCCGCCCCCATCACCACACCATGCAGCGAAGCGACCACAGGCTTGGAGCAGGATTCAATTGCGCAAGTTACAACGCGTAACTCGTCGGCCAGCCCGGTTTCGTTATAGGTACCAATTTCGATACCGGCTGAAAAACCCGCGCCACTGCCCAGCAGTAAGATATCTTGAACATCAGAATTGGCCTCAACGGCCTGAATCTGGTCATGCAACCAACGGCAGACCGCAACATTCAGCGCATTGGCCGGCGAATGTCGCAAGGTCACTATCGCGACGCCGCGTTCCACTTCAACCGTGCCAAAATCACTCATTTATCTGCCCAACCAACCAAAATCAGAGCGCGCACAAACACCCGATCGTCATCGGAACAGCACCCTTGCCCAATAGAATCGTAAAGATTCGGTGAAGGCAAGGGCCACCCCAGTGAAGGGCGTTATTTTCAGCTTATAAGGGTAAGTTGTCGAAGGCGTCTTCAACCGCGTCTTCGACAATTTCATTCACGCGGTTTCGTGTTTCAGCCGGAACCTCTTCGCCAACAGCGTCCAACCGTTCGATCAGACCCTCCATGGCTGTGGCCAGTTCCATGCGTTCCGCTGTTGAGCTTTTGTCGATCTGAGCGATCATTGCATTCAGCTTGTCAGTCAGTTCAATTGACATGACGTTCTCCTCTCCAGTTGGCAATCGGTTTTGATTTTTGGGCCGTATTGCATTCATGCGTGCCGAGACGCGCATGCAACGCATAGTGGCGTCTCGGGTAAAATATTCAATCGCTCACCTGCAATTTCCGCGCCACATTCGACGCAACTTCCATATTCGCCGTCGGCCATCCGCTGAAGTGCTGCAATAATACGCGCAATTTCCATCTGACCCGACGTTCCAAGGCTTTCCATCACCTCGTCACCTTCGCGTTCAACGGCCATTTCTTCCCAGTCCTTTGAATGCGCCTCTCCTAAGGCGGCGTCCAACTGTTCTAACCGGCCACCCAGCTCTCTGAGTCTTTTCAAAAGACGAATTTTGTAAGCATGATGCGACATGGGGCACCTCTTTCTATTGCCAGGTGCCGTTATGCCAGTTCTACCCGTTCACAACATTGACGCAGGTCAATCACAGCACTTGAAACACATTCAAACATGTGTATATGTCACATCAATCACGGAGGATTCTCGCATGTCACCTGAAGTCACCGGCTTTTTCGACGAAGCAACAAATACAATTTCCTATGTGGTCAAAGACCCCCAAGGCAGCAGCTGTGCCATTATCGACAGCGTCTTGGACTTTGACTATTCATCCGGTCGCACCGATACCCGTTCGGCCGATGCCATCATCAAATTCGTGCAGGACAACAACCTGACGGTCGACTGGCTGTTGGAAAGCCATGTCCACGCCGATCACTTGTCTGCGGCCCCCTATATTCAGGAAAAAGTTGGCGGCAAAATCGGTATCGGCGAACAGATTACAACTGTTCAGGACACATTTGGCAAAGTGTTCAACGAAGGCACCGAATTTCAGCGTGACGGCAGCCAGTTCGATAAGCTGTTCCAACAAGGTGACAGCTTTCACATCGGACAACTGCGCGGCGACGTTCTGCACACACCCGGCCACACACCAGCCTGCCTGACATATGTTGTTGGCAACGCGGCATTTGTTGGTGACACATTGTTCATGCCTGATTTCGGCACGGCACGCTGTGACTTCCCCGGCGGGTCTTCGGAAATCCTGTTCGCCTCGATCCAGAAAATCCTATCCTTGCCGGATGAAACCCGCATTTTTGTGGGCCATGACTACAAGGCGCCCGGCCGTGACGAATATGCCTGGGAAACCACGGTGGGAGAGCAAAAAGCCCTGAACATCCACGTCGGCGAAGGCAAGTCCGCTGAGGACTTCATTCGCATGCGTGATGAACGTGATGCCCAGCTGGCTATGCCCAAGCTGATCATCCCGTCCCTTCAGGTGAATATGCGCGCGGGCCAGATGCCGCCTGAAGATGACGACGGCAACGTGTACCTAAAGGTACCCGTAAACAAACTATAAATAACAACTGATTAGCGGAAGCGAACCCGCTGAACGATGCCGCGTACATGTGCGCGGATACATCAAGGACGTAAGGAAACGCGACGATGGAACAAGATTGGATTTGGGGGCTGATTGGCGGCCTTTTGATCGGAACGGGAGGGGCAGTTTACCTCTTGTTCAATGGGCGCATCATGGGGGCCAGCGGCATTATTGGCGGCTTGGTCGATGGCTCTGGTCATTCCACCAAATGGGAGCGCCTGTTGTTCCTGTTGGGGGTCGCTGTACTGCCGATTATCCTGATGCCGTTTTACCGCGAGGTGAACACCCATGTCACAGACAACATGATCGTTCTGGTCGCTGCTGGCCTGTTGGTGGGCATTGGCACACGAATTGCCAATGGCTGCACATCTGGACATGGCGTTTGCGGCATGTCGCGCCTGTCTGTTCGAGGTCTGGTCGCAACCATCTGCTATATTCTGGCAGGCGGTGTCGGTGTGATCATCTTCCGTCATCTGCTGGGAGTTATCTGATGCGCAATCTGTTTGCTTTCATTGCGGGCGGCTTATTCGGTGGTGGGCTGTTTATCTCTGGCATGACTGACACCACAAAGGTGCAGGGCTGGCTGGACGTTTTCGGCAACTGGGATCCAACCTTGGCCTTTGTTATGGGCGGTGCCATGATCCCCATGGCCATTGCATGGCTCATCACGCGCCGTCGGTCTTCGGCTGTATTGGGCACGACCTTCCCCCCCGCCCCCAGCACGGAAATCGACCGTAAATTGGTCATCGGTTCGGTAATGTTCGGAATGGGCTGGGGCCTGGCTGGGCTTTGCCCAGGCCCTTCAATTGCGGCACTCAGCTATGGCGGAACCGGGTTGTATGTTTTTGTGGCGGCAATGCTGACTGGAATGGTCTTTGCCCCGTTTTTTCGGACCAAGCTGGACAGAGTTGTTCCGGCAGAGTAACTCTTACGCATGCGCCAGATTACCGAAAAATATCATGTGTCCCCGCAAATTACGCCGGACGATGTGCCCGCCCTGAAAGAGGCGGGCATCACCACCGTTATCTGCAACCGCCCGGATGCAGAAAACCCGCCGGAACTTCAGGCAGAAGCAATGAAAGCCGCTGTTGAAGCGGCCGGAATGTCGTTTGAAGTTCTGCCATTAACGCATCAGACGATGACACCAGACAACGTGGCCCATCAGGCTGCAATGGTTGAGCAGTCCAGCGGCCCGGTTTTGGCCTATTGCGCATCGGGCACCCGCTGTACGGTTGTCTGGTCGCTGTGGAATGCCAGTCAGGGCGACATGACCCCAGACCAGATTTTGGACATTGCTGCAAAGGCCGGGTACGACCTTGCCGGCTTGCGTCCAACCTTGATGGCGATTGCCGAAGGTGCGCGCGGTTAATTCGCGTTCACTCTTCTTCCCAATCGGCCAAACTGTTCAAATCCATCGGCTGTTCGGTGGCGAACATCTCCGCCGCAACGCCATCACCCTCTTCGCCCCCCGAGACCGGCTCAAGCGATAGATCGCTAACCTCTTCCTGTGGGGAATCCATACCTGACAGCTGATCGGCCACGCTTGTGAAACCGACATCTTCCCCTGCCAATGCGGATTGATCCGAATCTTGGCCCTTGCGCGCGCCACGCGGCAAGTTCAATCGGACAGCGCGAAACCCATTCATTTGCCCCAACCGTCCTTTGGCCACGACATGCCCGCCCGCAGCGCGTATCACCGCCATGTTCAGCGCATCAGCTGGCAAATCCACCAGATCACCAGGCTTGAACCGACACACCGTGGTGAGCGGCACGCGCAACGTGCACAAATCAACCGTCACCGGCGTTGGCAACATGGTAAATCCATTTCCTACGTTCGCCACAGGTTCATCCTGGCGCAAACGCGCCGGCGGCGTTTTGCGCCTGACAGGTAAGAAAATACGCACCTCCCCACGACGCTGCCCTTCGCCCAGTTCAAGCGCCGCTGTGAACACGGCAAATTGCGGGGCATTCAGCGCCAAAGCTGCGGCCCGCAGATCTTCCGCCCGCGTTTCCAGACGAAACCCCTGCCACATCACAGCTTCAGGCAAATCGCCAAGCGCGTCAGATACCTCCCCCAACAACCAGTCAAGATACAGCCATGCAATCGTGGCATCTGTGGATGTGTAATCACGCTCTTCCGGGGTGCGGTCGAAAATCATTCCAACCGTTTGAATTTCAATCAAACTGCACAAAAGTGCACGGTCCAGCACGGCCAGGCCCACTTGCCCGTCGCCAGATCGCAAAATCAAAATCAAATGCGCGTCGGGCACCACGGATAAAGCGGTTTCCTGATCCAGAACTTCGGATTGAATGCCCTTGCTGACGATTGGCAAGCCCCACAACCGATCAGCAACACGCCCCAACGCCAGGCGCAAAGCCCGTGTCGGCGTAACCGCACTGGCATCCCGCAGGCGGTTCCCTTGGCTAACCTTTCGGTGCAGCACATTTTCTGCGGGTTCGGACGTCATGAATTAATTGCAACCTGCTCGATTACAATTGGTATCGCCCGATAGTGTTACCAACCCATTGAAAAAACCCTATTGCGCGTCCATTGCCAGCTGCGGCGGCAAGGCAACACGGAACGCGGCGCCCCGTTCACCCGACAAATAGGTGATCTCGCCGCCCAATCGACGCATAATCTGGCGGCAAATGGCCAATCCCAGACCCGCCCCGCCGGCTTTCTGATCACTGATGCGCGAAAATTTCTCGAACACCAGATCGCGTGATTCTTGCGCAATGCCAGAGCCGTTATCGACAAAATCCAGCACAACACCTTGTTCACCTTTGTGAACCCTTATTTCCAAACGCGGATCGTCTGCATCGCAATATTTGCGCGCATTGCTAATTAGATTGATGAAAACCTGACTCAGGCGATCCAGATCCGTGTTCAGCAAGATGTCTTCGTCGCGCGCCCGGCGCACCATTTTCAATGGTTGTTCGCTATCATCAGCCGCAGCAGCCGCAGATGCTCGATCCAGCAGCGCACCCAGCCGCCCCTGGCGAATGTTAAGATTGACCTGACCATTTTCCAGAACACTGAGATCCAACAAATCATCCAGCAGTCGCGTCAAACGAATGGCTTCATCATGAATAATCGATGCGTACTTCACCTGATCGTCTTGCGGCAATTCCGAACTGTCGCGCAGGATTTCCGAAAAGGCCCGGATCGACGTCATCGGTGTCCGCAATTCATGGCTGATCTGCGAAAGAAACGCATCCTTCTGAACCGACAGTCGCGTCAGCTTTTGGTTCACCTCCCGCAGCTGCCGCGCTGTACGGCTCAACTCCTCTGACTGGGCTTCCAACCGCGAGGAATATTCCATCATCTGCGCAGTCTCATCGGCAACAGCCATCAGGTCTTCGACCGAAACCTGCATCCCGCCAACAATCTGTCCGATCATCGCATGAGCCGTCGCCGCGCCGACCGAACCGGCCAGCTCCCGCTCCAGCGTTTCCAGAAAATCGGGCGTCGGCTCTGGTAAATCGCCACTCAAACCCTGATCGCGGGCTTCCTGCTGAAACAGCCCTTGGGCTTCTTGTGCCCCCAGAATGCGCTGGGACATGATCATCAGGTCTTCGCTTTGCGCAACCCCACCCGCCCAGCTGCGCGGCCCGCCGGTGTGCTGATAGATGCTGACAAACTGCGCGCCCTGCAATCGTTCCAGCGGCGATGGAAATGACGCTAAAGACGCAACAAAAAAAGCAATTGTGGACAAGGAAATGCTCCACAGCAACGCGTGCAAGGTCGGATCAATACCCTGGATCCCGAACAACGCTTGGGGCCGCAACCAATCCAGCCCCAGCGGACCGTGCAACAAAACAGATTCCGAAAAGACAACACCGGGGCCAAGGCTGGGAAAGAACGATGTATACAGCCATATGACAAACCCGACCGACAGGCCGCTGAGCGCCCCAATACGTGTCGCCCCGCGCCAGAAGATTCCGCCCAGCATCACCGGCAGAACCTGCGCAATCCCGGTAAAGGATACAAACCCAATAACCGCCAGCGCTTCCCCCCCGCCCGACAGGCGATAATAGGTATAGCCCAGCAAAACGATCCCGACGATGGACAGCCGACGTGACAGCAGCACCACGTGGCGAACATCGCCAGAAACATTTGCGCCACCTCGGGCCGAACGCAGCCAAATCGGCATCACAATGTGGTTTGAAACCATGGTGGACAAGGCAATGGCCGCGACAATCACCATGGACGTGGCAGATGAAAATCCGCCAAGGAAAGACAGCATAGCCAATCCATCCTGCCCTTGGCTCAGTGGCACGGTCAGCACAAAGGCATCAGGGTTTGCGCCTTCGGGCATCAAGTCCAAGCCGACCACCGCAATGGGCACCACAAACAGGCTCATCAACATCAGATATAGTGGGAAGGCCCAACTGGCGGTGCGCAAATGGCCTTCGTCTTCATTCTCGACCACCAGAACCTGAAACATACGCGGCAAGCACAAAAACGCGGCCACCGACAGCAATGTCAAACCAAACCAACGCCCGGGATCGATCTGCCATTGGCCCAATCGCGATGCATCGATACGCTCAAGCGTCGGGCCAATACCGCCGCCCAACCCCCAAACCACAAAGATGCCAACCGCCATTAACGCTGTCAGTTTGACAACGGCCTCAACCGCAATAGCAATAACCACACCATGATGACGTTCGTTCGCATCCAGATTTCGAGTGCCAAACACCACGGTGAACAAGGCCAACCCCAGCGCCACCCAAAGCGCCGTCCGGTCCTCTTCTTTGACGATATGTAAACCATCCTTTGCGGCAAAAACTTCAAACGCCAAGGTTACCGACTGTAGCTGCAAGGCGATGTAAGGTGTGATGGCACTAACTGCCAAAATGGTCACGCCAACCGCCAATCCATTCGATTTGCCAAAGCGCGACGAAATCAGGTCAGCAATGGATGTGATCCGCTGCGTCCGCCGGATCCGCACCAGTTTCCGCAAAATCCACCACCACCCCACCATAACCAGCGTCGGGCCGAGGTAGATGGTTACATATTCCAACCCGGATCGGGCAGCGTTGCCAACAGCGCCGTAAAACGTCCAGCCCGTGCAATAGACTGACAGCGACAGGGTGTAGACCAACGGGGATCGCAACCAGCGAACATGTCCACGCATCGCCGCGCGTTCCGCAGCAAAGGCCACAATGAATAGGAACGCCACATAGGCCGCGCAAACAACAATCAGTAGGTTCAGCGTGCTCATATATCGGATTGTCCAGGCTGAACCGGTCCGTCGCCTTCCTTCAGCCTACTGGCCAAGCCCAGCGCGGCCCCGATCAAAAGCAGCCAAACGCCGAAGACATAGATTATAGCACGGGATGTACTGGGTGCATTTTCTGCATCGACCGGCCAAAGCAAGGGCATACACAGCAAAAACACACCCAGAATTGGCAATAGCCGGGCCGCATCCATGATGCGGCGTTTGCGATAGGTGTGCCGCTCTAAAAAGGCTGGTGCCTGTTTGATCGGCCCTCCGCCTGATTTTCGCAGATCACTCATGCCCCAGCCAAACTGCGCACGGCCTCCAGCACTTCGGCATTGGAAAACGGTTTGGTCATGAAACGGCTCGCTCCGGCGCGTTCCGCGATTTCACGGTCTTTCACCTGGCCACGCGCCGTCAGCATCAGCACAGGCAAATCATCTTCAGTGTATTCGCTACGCACTTCGCGCAAAATGTCGTATCCGCTCTTGCCCGGCAACATCACGTCCAGGATCAGAACATCCGGACGTGATCGCAATATAACATCGACAGCACTGTTGCCGTCGGAATGTGTTTCAACGCTCCACCCATCCCGTTTCAGAATAAAGCGGATCGCCTCCAGAATATTCGGTTCATCTTCAACCAGAAGAACGCGTTTCTCCATAGACCACCCTTCCCCCCAACAGCGGCAGCATATTTTTATTGCCGCTGTGAATTAGTTTATCCGACTTTCCCCCCGACCTGTCAAAGCATTGATTACATACCCCTGCTCAAGATTGACGGTTCCCGGCGGCCAACGCACCCTTGGCGTGGACAGATGCGGCAGTTGACACCAACCTTTAGTGGCGCGGCATGGTTTGGCTGACCTGCGCGCGATGCTACCAACATGCTGGAAAACACCAGCTGTGGTTCGTTTGCCCGCAATGGACCAAAAGGATGCGCATAGGCAAAAGCGGTAAAAACGTCTTCATCGCGCTCAGTTGGCTGAACAACGGCGGCCACCGGTAACAAGGGGCTGGCCAAGGCCCGGTATAACGGCAACATCGGGCAGCCAGAGCCCAACCGTGCCAACGGAAAAGAATCCAACGGCTGGCGGTAGACCAATGCCCCTGATGCATCGCAAACGGCAAAACCCACTGGTTCTGCCCCTGCGGCTGTTGCCAATGCCGCAATCCGGCGCATGGCCAGCGCCGGGTCCACGCCCCACAGATTGGCCAACACAAAGGGTTCCACCCCTTCTGCCTTGATACCGGCAATCACCTTTTCCTTGGGCAGCACCGCAATATCCTGTGCGAATTGCTCCAAAACCCGCATAAACAATCGCCGCGCGACACTGGAAAGCCCAACCCCTTCGGCATTGGCCACATCATGCGGCAGCGACAATCCTGCCTCCATCTGATCAAAATGGTATCCGTTGCGCGCAAGAATGGCGTCCACCTCTTCTTGCGGGGCATGCACATCAGCGGTCGCATCTTCGGCATCATCCAAATAGCGCACCAATGCCTGACTGGTTTCCGCCAATCGCGCGCTGTCTTCGTTAATATTACGGTGAAAACGATCCTGCCATTCTGGCTCAATGTCACCGGACTCTGCCAAAATCGACGCGGCGGATCGAATGGCTGTGACCGTGGTCAGCATGTCGTGCAAACTGGCAGCCAAATGCGGGTCATGCGTCAGGCGATCTGTCAAAATCTTGACGGTCGATTCCAGCGTATCAATCCGCTTTCTGTCACGCGCCAACAATTCTGCCCAACCGGGAAAACGCCCGGCAAATTCATCCACACGATCCAGTTCTGCAGACACTTGCGTTGTGTCTGATGCAGCCTCTCTCAGGTTCGCTATCAGCGCGGCTTCCGCCCCTTCTGTCAGGATTGACGGCTCAACCCCCAGCGCCTCTGCAATTCCCAGCAACAGCTTTCCGCCGATTCTGCGGCGATTGTGTTCAATCAAATTTAGGTAAGACGCGGAAATTCCGGCGCGCCGCGCCAAATCAGCCTGTTTCATCCCCGCCAGAATACGTCGTTCGCGTATTCGCCCCCCGGTCAGCGTGTCACGCATCATGGCATTTTCCGTTCTGTTTCAATCGCTTTCTGCGACCGCGAATAAATAAATTTACAGAACACATTAGCATACTGTTCATTTTTTTACAAAAAAAATGTTCTACAACAAGCGCTTGTTGCGAAGTTTTCTTTCGCCGCCAATAATGATTTTGCACAATAAGTGCCCGCGGATCGAGGGAAGAGGAGCCCTGGACCGCAATTCATAAAATTGGGAGGATTACATGTCCAAGACCAACCTGACGCGTCGCGGCGTGCTCAAGACCGGTGCAGTTGCAGGCGCTGGCCTGGCGCTGCCCACGTATCTGTCGGCGGCCAGCCACAGCGGCTTTACCAACGCGCCGACCGGCTCCACCGTGACACTTGGCTTCAACGTACCACAGTCCGGTCCTTATGCGGACGAAGGCGCAGACGAGTTGCGCGCTTATGAATTGGCCGTCGAACACCTGAACGGTGGCGGCGATGGTGGCATGATGGGCACCTTCTCGTCCAAAGCGTTGCAAGGCAACGGCATCATGGGCAAGAAAGTCGAATACGTCACCGGCGACACACAGACCAAGTCGGACGCAGCACGCGCCTCGGCGAAGTCGATGATCGAAAAAGACGGCGCCATCATGATCACCGGCGGTTCGTCCTCGGGCGTGGCCATCGCGGTTCAAGGCCTGTGCCAGGAAGCTGGCGTGATCTTCATGGCCGGTCTGACCCACTCCAACGACACAACCGGCAAAGACAAGAAGGCGAACGGCTTCCGTCACTTCTTCAACGGTTACATGTCGGGTGCCGCGCTGGCACCGGTGTTGGCAAAACAGTACGGCACGGATCGTAAAGCTTATCACCTGACCGCAGACTACACTTGGGGTTGGACGCAGGAAGAATCGATTGTTGCGGCGACCGAGGCTCTGGGCTGGGAAACCGTCAACACGGTTAAAACACCTCTGGCACAGACCGACTTCTCGTCCTACATCGCGCCCGTCCTGAACTCTGGTGCAGATGTTCTGGTTCTGAACCACTACGGCGGAAACATGGTTAACTCGTTGACCAACGCTGTTCAGTTCGGTCTGCGTGAAAAGCAGGTGAACGGTAAGAACTTCGAAATCGTTGTTCCGCTGTTCTCGCGCCTGATGGCACGTGGTGCTGGCGAAAACATCAAGGGTATCCTTGGTTCCACCAACTGGCACTGGTCGCTGCAGGACGAAGGCACCAAAGCCTTTGTTAAGTCCTTCGGCACCAAGTACGGCTTCCCGCCGTCGCAGGCCGCCCACACAGTTTACTGCCAGACCCTGCTTTATGCAGACGCAGTAGAACGTGGCGGTTCGTTCAACCCATGCTCCGTTGCAGAAGCCCTGGAAGGCTTTGAATTCGACGGTCTGGGCAACGGCAAAACGCTGTACCGCGCCGAAGATCACCAGTGCTTCAAAGACGTTCTGGTTGTGCGCGGCAAGGAAAACCCAACCTCGGAATTCGACCTTCTTGAAGTTGTCGAAGTTACTCCGGCCGGTCAGGTTACCTATGATGCGAACCACCCGATGTTCGCAGGCGGCCAGCTGGGCACATGTAACCCAGGCGCATAAGCCACATACTTTCCGACCGCGTAACTCACGCGGTCGGATTCCATGCGTTCCCTGCAATCGTCGGGAACGCCCTTCTATTTTTTTTCCGCGAAGGGTGGGATCATGGACGGAATTATTCTCCAAATCCTGAACGGGCTCGACAAGGGCTCTGCCTATGCGCTGATCGCGCTAGGCCTGACACTGATATTCGGCACACTCGGCGTTGTGAACTTTGCCCACGGGGCGCTGTTCATGATCGGTGCGTTCTGCGCCGTAACTGTATCCAAGATCCTTAACCTGTCGTTCGAGACGGTCGATCCGACCAGAACGGACTTCCTTGGCAATCCGCTCAAGGTCAAAACCCCTTATGTCATGGATTGGTTTGGGCCGGAAACCGGCGCAGCCATTATTGACTGGGCGGTTCCGCTGTCCATCTTGTTTGCTATCCCGATCATGATCGCCATCGGCTTCATCATGGAACGCGGCCTGATCAAACACTTCTACAAACGAGCACATGCCGACCAGATCCTCGTGACCTTCGGTCTGGCCATCGTGCTGCAAGAGATCGTCAAGGCCAACTACGGCGCCAACCCAATTCAGACCCCTGCACCGGAAGCTTTCCGCGGCAGTTTTGATTTTGGTGTCTTAATGGGCTTTGATCCGAACGTCATCATCTACCCCTACTGGCGGATGGTCTACTTTGGCTTTGCGGCTTTGATTATCGGTGCGGTCTTTGCCTTCTTGCAATTCACCACCTTCGGTATGGTTGTTCGTGCAGGCATGGCTGATCGTGAAACCGTTGGCTTGCTGGGCATCAACATCGACAAGCGCTTTACCATCATGTTCGGCCTCGCTGCGGCAGTCGCAGGCTTAGCCGGGGTGATGTATGCCCCGATAAACAGTCCGAACTTTCATATGGGCATGGACTTCCTCGTGCTGTCCTTTGTTGTGGTGGTTGTTGGTGGCATGGGCTCGTTGCCCGGTGCTGTGGCGGCTGGCTTCCTACTGGGCATTCTGGAAAGTTTCGCATCGATGAACGAAGTGAAATCAATCCTGCCCGGCATCGACCAAATCATCATCTACCTCGTAGCAATTGTCATCTTGCTGACCCGTCCGCGCGGTCTGCTGGGCAAAAAAGGCGTGATGGAGGACTAATCCCATGTTCGGACTAAACAAAAAAGATACCTCCCTACTGTTCGTGGTCGCTGCGCTGGCCGCCCTTGCGCCAGTCATCCTGAACATCTTCCCCGCAGATTCGGAACTGTCGTTTTTCAATGGCGGCTACCCCGATCTGATGCAGCGCTTCGTCATCTTCGGGATTTTTGCCATCGGCTTTAACATCCTGTTTGGCCTGACCGGTTACCTGTCTTTTGGCCACGCAGCTTTTCTGGGTGTCGGTTCTTATGCCGCTGTCTGGATGTTCAAGCTGCTCAGCTACAACATTGTTCCGGCGATCATCCTGTCGGTCATCGTGGCTGGTCTGTTCTCGGTTGTTATCGGGTATATCTCGTTGCGCCGCTCGGGCATCTACTTCTCGATCCTGACTTTGGCCTTCGCAGAAATGTCCTTCCGCTTGGCCTATTCGGTTCTAACACCGCTGACCAACGGTGAAACCGGCCTGCAAGTCTATACCGACGATCCGCAGATTCTGTTGGGCAATGGCCCGACCGTTCCGCACCTGTTCGGTCTGGAAATGCGTGCCCGCAGCGTGGTGGATATTGGCCCATGGGAATTCAACTTCCCGGTTGGCTACTATCTTTGCGCGATCATCATGGTGATTTCGTTCTACATTTCGATCCGCATCTTCCGGTCGCCTTTCGGCCTGACCCTGCGTGCAATCAAATCCAACCCCCAGCGTATCAAGTACACTGGCATGAACCCCAAACCCTATATGCTGTCGGCCTTCGTGATTTCCGGCATGTATGCTGGTCTGGCCGGTGGGTTGTTGGCTGCAATGGACCCTCTGGCGGGTGCCGAGCGGATGCAATGGACAGCATCGGGCGAGGTCGTCATCATGACCATTCTGGGCGGTGCCGGCACATTGATTGGCCCAATCCTGGGCTCGGGAACCATCAAGTATCTTGAAAACGTCTTCTCGAAGATGAACGAGAACTTGCTGCACGAATGGTTCGCTTTCCTGCCTGATGGCTTGGAACATGGCTTGGTTTGGACAATTTCCAAATTCACTGGCGAAGGCTGGCACCTGATGATGGGCGCATTGTTCATGCTGGTGATCATCTTCCTGCCCGGTGGCCTTGTTGAAGGTGGCCAACGCCTGTTGCGCAAGGTGGGTCTGATGAAGGCTCCGGATGAAAACGCCGAAGCCGACGCCACCAAGACCGAACCCGCAGAGTAAGGAGACCTCAACATGAGCATTCTTGAAGTCAAAGACGTCAACAAGCGCTTCGGCGGTCTCCAAGCTCTGGGTGATGTGAACCTGTCGGTGCAAGAAAACACCGTTCATGCGATCATCGGGCCAAACGGCGCGGGCAAGTCCACCCTTCTGAACTGCTTGGTGGGCAAACTGATCCCGGACACCGGATCAGTGATGTTCGACGGGCAGTCGGTTCTGGGCCGCAGCCCGTTCGAGATCAACCAAATGGGCATCAGCCGCGTGTTTCAGACACCGGAAATCTTCGGCGACCTGACGGTCATGGAGAATATGATGATCCCGCTTCTGGCCAAGCGAGATGGTTCTTATCGCCTGCATGCGATGAAATCGATGCAAGCGGAAATGCCGTTGGCTGAAAAAGCAGAGGAAATGCTGTCTGACGTCAACATGATCGACAAGCGCGGCATGCATGCCGCGTCTATGTCGCGCGGCGACAAACGGCGTCTGGAAATGGCCATGTGCCTTGTCCAGAATCCAAAACTTCTGCTGCTTGACGAACCAACCGCCGGGATGGCGCGTGCCGATACCAACAACACAATCGATTTGTTGAAGGAAATCAAAGAAAAGCGCGACATCACCATCGCCATTATCGAACATGACATGCATGTTGTGTTCTCGCTGGCGGACCGGATCACGGTTCTGGCACAAGGCACGCCGCTGGTCGAGGATTACCCCGAAAACATCAAGGGCCATCCCAAAGTACGCGAAGCCTATCTTGGTGAAGCGCACTAACGCAGAAATCCGTGCCCCGGCCACGTGCCGGGGCCGCCAGATCATCAGCTCCCGGCACGCGTCCGGGATGGGAGGACAAAGAAATGAACGTCAGACCCGATTTTGCCAAGAACGCCAACCATGCTGAAACGGCACCGGCCTTTCTGTCTGTTTGGGATATGCACTCGTACTATGGCGAAAGCTACATCGTGCAGGGCATCAGCTTTAACGTCCACGAAGGCGAAATCCTTGCGCTTTTGGGCCGCAACGGCGCGGGCAAAACAACCACGCTGCGCTCGATCGCGCGGATGGACAACCCGCAGGTCAACCATGGTGAGATCTGGTTGGATCACCAACCGCTGCACAATATGTCAAGCTACGAAGCCGCGACATCCGGTTTGGGTCTCGTCCCCGAAGACCGTCGCATCATTCCCGGCCTGACAGTTGAAGAAAACCTGCAACTGGCACAGATTGCTCCACCCATTGGTTGGTCCCTGGATCGTCTCTACGATCTGTTCCCGCGCTTGGGCGAACGTCGTAAACAAGAAGGTGTCACCCTGTCTGGTGGTGAACAGCAGATGCTGGCGATTGCCCGCGCCTTGGCACGCGACATCAAAGTGTTGCTGTTGGATGAACCCTACGAAGGGCTGGCGCCTGTGATCGTGGATGAAATCGAAAAAACTCTGCGTCACATCAAAGAGCAAGGCATGACAACCATCCTGGTTGAACAGAATGCGGTGCGCGCTCTGCAATTGGCGGATCGCGCGATCATTCTGGACACAGGGTCGGTGGTTTTTGACGGTTCAGCCGCGGAAGTTCTGGAAAACGAAGAGCTTCGCTCCGAATATCTGGCTATTTAAAAGTCTTGGGACCGGGCCAAAAGTACTGCTCGGTCCTTGTCAAAATCTGTGCCATAACGCCAAAGAACGCCCCTACTCTCGCGTGAAAAGCAGAATGGCTATTCGCGAAGGGGCTATGCGTAATACAAAACAAGGATCCCGCTATGTCCGCGAAAATCTACCCGCCATCGTCTTCATTTACGTCAGGGTCGCACGTTGATGCGTCGCGTTATGATGCGATGTATTCGGCGAGCATTTCGGACCCGTCTGCCTTCTGGGGCGAGGCCGGTAAGCGGATTGAC
>JAXMOG010000004.1:0-331105 GCA_034670065.1 Pseudoprimorskyibacter sp.
CTTTGGAAACCACGTCTGTATCTCGGTGCGCTGTGATCCATTTGTTCAGCGTTGACATGCCAACACCCAAATCGTCAGCCACCTGCTTGCGTGTTAGCCCACTGGTCAATGCGATACGCACCGCATCTTGCCGGAATTCGTCCGTCCGTTTCAGTCCCATCGTCAGTCTCCTTTGTTGCAGTAAATGCTATCAAAGGAGCGGCATCAAACCGCGACAGGTCCATCTCGGGTTTCGGGTATCAGACCGTCCCCTTCATACATTCCACAGCTTGTTGCATCAGGTCACGGAACACGTCGTCCGGTTTGTTACCCTTTGCGAAATTTACCCACTTGCAAACGATTTGAATTTTTCCGTCTGCATATTCTCGATCATCACTATCAATCCGGTCTGGTGATGGCGCGTTCCACCCTGTTGGTTCAAATGGAATGTTTGTGATTTTGCACCGATGTCCTTGTTCACGGGCGAGCTGCTTGATTAAGGTTTCGATATCGCACCCCGTCTCCAACGCGACCGCTTTCACAGTTTGCTGAACTTGAACCTGACGGTCGGTATCGTCCTTGGTCCGATACTTCACACCTGCCGCGATCTTTTCATATGCTTCGGATAGTAAGTCGTCTTGGGTGATGTGCTTCACGATCCGTTTCTGGTTGGCATTGCACCACTGCGACCACGCGCGGGTACCAGTGCCCCAATCGACCTCTATACGACCGACAAGGTCCTCAAATTCGGGCACGCGTTGCAGATCAAACCGAGCATGCGGATGATCGTCGTTTTCTCCGAATTCCGGGCGATACAGAATGTGTTGACGTTGGTCGTCGGGGAACTTCCATTGATCCAATACCCGATATGCCCCCACGAAAAGAGCATCCGCAGAATTTTTGCTCGGAATGAATTGGAACACGATCTCCGCGTTATGGTAGGGGTTGGCGCTGTCGTCAGGTTGATACCCTAAATAATGTTCAAGATTTGCCCGAGATTTTGTCCAAAGACCTACTGATTTCGGAGAATGGCGTACAAAACGACAGGTCGACAGATCATGGCCCGATCGTTCTACTACTAAAGCGTTGAATGTGCCGGTTCCAGCTTTCGGTGTTGGTTCAAGAACTGTGTTCGGGTCGTCCTGCAGGACCAGCCACATGAGGTGGTCGAATTCCCATTGAGTGACACCTATTTTGTCCGCCAGATCGCTTAGAATGTCACTCACGACTAGGTAGCGTCCGCCAGTTGTTAGACCGCGCGGGAAGGTCGGCCATAGCCCAAGCTCTTTCAACGCGGCTTCCGTTGTGCCGTTCCAAACACCCCAGCGGCCATCCATCGTCTACGATGTCGACAGCTACATGTCGTACAACTACCGAAGCGACTCTGTCCGCGTGACCTACCGGATCGACGGTGCCGACGCAGTGAACGCTTCCTGGAGGAAGCTGACTTCGAACCAGGGCACTGGGACCTTCGGAACTTCCAGCATTGATCTCATGCTAGACCTGATGAAAAGCCAAAAGCTCTTCATTCGCACATTCGATAACAACGGCAAGACGTATGATGCCTCGTTCGATATGCGCGGCTCGAAACACGCCGTCCAGTCGGTTGCAGCGGCCTGTGGTTTCTCGACGCTCAAGCTCTCTAGGGATGATTTGAAGGCAATTCAGTTGCTCCTAAACAACGCGGGTTTCAATGCTGGGACACCCGACGGAGCCTGGGGCAGCGGCAGCAAGCGAGCGATGCGAGCGTTCCAAGAATCGAAGGGCCTGAAGATCACCGGAGCGCCGGACGAAGCCTCAATCAGGGCGCTTGGAGTCGAGTTTTGATGCGCCAGTTACAGTAAAGCGCAACGATATTTGCGTTGCGCTGGCGGGCCCATCTACCTTTCTTTCCGAACTCGGCCCAAAGCGGACCTCGATGGTTAGAACGCGATGCTGCGAAGCGGCCCGCCAAAGCGGAAGTTCGGTGACCCCGTCAAATCAAATTTGAATCACGCAATTTTAGGACCCTAAGAGATGGGCCAGCTCTACGATTTCAGTCGCATCAGCTCCGGTAGAGACCCTATTGCCAAACATTTGCCCAATGATCATCCGCAGCCTATCCACATCGCCAGATTTTGCAGCCTCGACACCTGCTTCAACCAACTGCGCGTGAAGCGCCTCATCGACCGCCAAGTGATGCTCTTCTGTCAAACGCCTGAAAATTTCGATGAGGAAATCAGGGCTTTCTGCGAGAGCCTTCATGCGAATGCCTTGCATCTCATCAAGTGAACGGCGGGCGGCATCATAGTTCTTTTCTCGGATCGAACGGCGGGTCGTCACCAAAAGCTTGTCATGCCGTTCAGTATCGACCGGCTGCGCAATGTCTCGCAATTCGTCAAAAGAGGTTTCTGCTTTAGCAACCTCATCTTCCAACACACGCTCTTCGTTCTCAGGCGACATCTTTAGCAGCGCGACTTCCTGGCGCAGTTTACGCGCTTCTTCGGCTACCGAGCGATGCGTGTCTGCATCAACAGAGGTCGAAAGAGCCGCGTGCTGGCGTTCAATGCGCTTGCGAATGTCACCGCTTGGATCGGCATCTTCATCCAGTGTGGATTCAAGTTCGTCTAAATCACTTTCAACACGGGCCAGCATAGTTGTTGCGATTTCAGAACCCTTCTCGCCAGTATAGTCTAGGTTTCCCCCCTGAAAATCGTACAGATTTTTCGCGTCTATGATCCGTCCGAGGTCTGGTAGTTCAACGGAAAAATTGAGTGTCCCATTGTCGCTCATTTTCCAGTCGATGACAAAATCGTCCCCTCGGTTGATCCGTTCACCGCGCTCCAATTCGTCTCGGCTGTTCAGACGGAAATTGCCAATATGGAGGTTGTGCTCCGGTGTGTCGATGTCATCTGCCATCTCATAAAACTCCACAGAGATGAAATCATCTTCGCCGCCAATTAGCGTTTTTCCAGCTCGGAATGACTTTTTGCCTTGAGCAGGAAGGGCTGTGCCTTTCTTAACCAGCACTTCTAACGTGTTCCTTTCATACCCTACCAAGCCATGCTGAATCTTGACGGCAAGCGTGTAGGTCATCGGGACACTTGCAGCACTTGCTTCTGCTTTGGTGATCACGATTTCGCGTGATGCATCTTCGACGGCCTTGCCCTGTTGGTCGAACACGGTCACTTTGAAACGGTTTTCGCCGTTCTTGCGAACATTCACGTTGATACTAAGTGGGCCATCAATCGGAATTCTACCAGTCGAAGACCCTTCTTCATCAAGGATTTCCACTTCATGCCCGGCTGGCATGTCTGTCGCAGGTTTCAGCCGAACTTTGGTCGCTTCGCTGGCGACACGTGACTTGAAGTCTAAAGCCAAAGAGACGCTGCCCGTGACGGCTTCTCTCTGTTTCCCGCTCTTCTGCGTGGAGCTTTCACCAGCCCATTCTCGGCTCTCCGCGAAAATTGCAGCGCCCGTTGCAACGGCGGTCATAGGATCAAGGCCACTTTCCACTTCGATTGCCAGGCCAGCCTGCAACATGTCTCGGATAATCGGCATCTTTGATGGGCCGCCAATCGGGACGATTTTTGAGATGTCGTCATTCTTGTATCCGTTGGCCGTGATAATCTTGCGGCAAAGAGCGATCGAGTCATCGATCCGATCTTTAATCAAGTCTGTCATCTGTTCTCTCGTCAAATCGATCGAGATATAGATTTCTTCACCGTCCTCATCAGTCGCACGCACTTCGTCTTCTGTTGCAAAAATTGAGGCTGTCGAAGACGCCGAAAGCTGGATCTTCGCTTTTTCTGCGGCATGACGGCAGACATCCGAAAGGTGCTTGTATTTTTCGTTGCGCTGAAAATCGGCTGGAAGATTGAAAGTCTGTGTGAGCCATGGCCGCACAATGCTGTCGAAAATGATCCGGTCAAAGTCCCGACCGCCAAGCATGTTGATCCCTTCATGGGCGATCACATTGACCACTCCCGCAGTGCTCATGACCAATGCCAAGTCAAACGTCCCGCCTCCGAGATCGTAGACTAAGAAAACACCGTCCTTTTGTTTGCTATGTGCGATTGCGGCCAAAGCAGCGGCAACTGGTTCCTGCAACAAGCTCACGTTCTCCAAACCCGCCAATCGCGCGGCAGAGATGGTGTCTTCGCTCTGCATTTGGTTGAATGCAGCGGGTGTTGTGATGACCACGCCCTCAACTTCCTGATTGCCAGCCTCGGTCATCGCCTGACCTACCAGCGCTTTGATGATTTCGGCACTACACTCAACCGGCGTCCACGTTTGCCCAGCAAAGGAGATCGGATTCTTGGTCCCCATCGAGCGCTTGAAGCCTTGAGCGACATTTTGCGGGGCTGAAAGCAATCGGTCATAGGCTGATTTCCCGATGAACCTGTGTCCGCGCTTGTCCAGATAGATAACACTGGGCAGCACATCCGTGCCATCCGATGTCTTGAAGAGACGCGTTGCACCATCGATGTGTCCGACGACTGCTGAGTTAGAAGTTCCTAGATCAATACCGAGATACAATTCTTATTCCTTTTCACTTTTGGCCGGTTCAACGAGAACGCGTCCTAACCTAATAACCTTCATATCCGCCATAACGGTTGGTTCCAGCGTTTTTGATACCAAGAGATCAGCTCCATCTGGAAAGTCCCCGATATTATCAGCCGAAGTCGCTAATCCCGCATGGAACACTTCTTCTTCGAAATCGATGAGTTTTAGACCAAGCTGATCGACAAGCATGGCCAATTGGCGATCTGAAAAGTTCAATTGGCCCTTCAATCGGCGGCTTTCGCTTTCGGAAAGGCGCTCAATTGCTTTCATGGTCGCATTGGATAATTTCCAAAACTCGACGCACAGCTGCGCTACAGTTTCAGCGTTCAAATCCTTCGGGGATAAGCCTACCATGATGCTACGATCCTCCTTGCGTCCGCTCTAAGATCAACAGCTTTTTCACGCGCTTCGCGCTGCACAGAGCTAAGCACGCCACTTCTATAGCGATAGCTCGAACATCGTGAATTGAAGTCATCAATCAGCCCATTGAAACGATCGATTTGATAGTTTGTTGTGGTCAGTGTTCGAATGGTTTCAAGCCGTTGCCCCTGAAAAACACAGTAGCGGATTTGAGAGCGATTGAGCGTTAAGCCTTGCCCGACTGGAGGCCTAGTCTCAACTGCCACGCTCGTCGCTGGCGCGGGTGTTGGGGATGGCGTCACGACACGTGGCGCAGATGGCTGATAGGTTGAACGATTAGATGGTCTGTCCATCTCATCTGCAATTACAATGAACCCTATGACTGCCGCGATTGAGGCATAAATACCCCACTTCACCTTTTTGCCGAGCTTCTTTCGATCCAGCTTGGCCTTTAGCTGCTGAAGTTCGGCCCGCTCCGATCCACGTGCATATTTCAGCAAATCGTCTACGGTTTGCGACATGGCTGTCAAATTACCTGAATTCTTTTCAAGCTCATTCATTTTCCAATTTCGGTGCAAAACCGCCCGCTCTTCTTCAAGCGTTTTTCCAAGTTCCTTAGGCGGTTGAGTACCAGCGAATGTCAAAGCTCCGTCTAGCAGTTTGTAAGCGGTCTGTGGGTCACTGCAATCGTTGTTAATGTGCAATGCAAGGTCGCGCAGGATGTTAAAGGCAATTGGGTCATCGCCCCCCTTGGATACCGTGTCCTTGAACACCTTGAGGACAGTGGAAACCGGTGTCGGCAGCTTTGTTTTTGCCGCTTCGCACGCATCAATAAGCGGCTTGTATTCCTCATGCTTTTTTTGTTGTTCGTCTAGGTTTTCAAGTGCCGCGACATCCCCTTTCAGGACTTCGGCGACGGATTCAAGCTCTGGAAAGGTGCGCAACAAAGCCTCAGAAAGCCTACGTGCTTCAGTAAATTCTCTGCGATTGTTGGCGAGGTCCAAGCAAAGCGATCTCAGCTTTTCGTAGATCCGCTTTGATCGCCCTTCTTCATGGCCTTGATACTGTTCATAGACCTGAACAGGCTGATTCACGTCATCCCAACGAACCAAGAGGTCAGATGCTTTTGTTACAAGTTCTTCTAGATCGGCGTCGGTATTTTCAGCTTCCGATATGACCTTGTCGATTTCATCGCTTATGCGAGCTAGGTCAGGTTCACTAAAGGTATCATAATTGCGAACAAACTGCTCCAAGAACGAACTCGAAGGATGCCTTCTTAACTCGGCTTCGACAATCCGGTCCATGACTTCACCAGGGCGATCTAGACTCCAAATCCCCACTGCCGCCGATCTGGCATGCTTCTTTTCGAGCTCCACAAGCGCGTTCCGCATCTGCGGGCGCTCGACACTTGGAAATCCTGCGCTCAGACGATTGTCATTGAGGAAAGTGAGGATGTTCTCATGATCGATCTCGTCCCACGCCGACACCAGTGCATGAAACAATCTGTCGCTAACGTTTCCTGTGCCTGCGAAATGTGCCAAAATGTTAGCCTTGGCCAACTCTGGAGCGTGCTTCGATGTTTCAATTAGCGCCTGAAGATCACCAGAAGCGACAAGGCTCAAGACATTGGACGTTTGAGCTTGGCTCAACTCCGGCAGCCATGAGATTTCTTGTTCGAGCCGAGCATTTGGGGCCAATAGACTTTGCTGTGCGCGTTGGATTATTTGAGGCTCGAAAACTTCATCAAACTCTGCATCTTCAACTAATTCGGCGATGTCTGATCTATCGGTGTCGTAGCCTGCTTTCAAAATATGAAACGCACTACTGGTAAGGTCGAAACATCCGTTACTCATCAATTATTCCAAACCTATTTTGTCTTTCAATAAAGGAACAATGCTTCCGTTTTACCGAAAACTAAAGCCATAATTTTCAATTTTTAGGAGAGTAAGAAGAAGGTCCGTCTTTGGTAAACGATAGCTGCTGCTTCGCTCTAACAGCGAATGACCGTTTTCCGCCCTTCTGTGGAAAAACAGTCTTTGTCGCATCGCGGTAAGTCGTTTGGTTCACTTGCTTTCTCAAGATCGGGAGGATCGAGAAACGATGAGGGTCCAAAAGTCGAAGCACAAACATTTTACGAATTCTTTTGCACGGAACCCAACCATCCATCATTTTGTCGTTTCACAGTTAGTTAATCCATAGCTAATCAAACAGAGAGGCGATTTCCGCGTTATGAAACCCTTTTCTCCGCACCCATCGAAGAAGTTCGTAATTTGACACAGCGCGACGATCCACCTATGTGGTACATATTGGCCAACTGCTCCAAATGGACCACATTACAGGATATTTCCCCTCCATTTCAGTAACTTGGGTTGTGTGGCGTAGTTTCCCTGTCTCTCCGCCACTAGCCACTGATTTTTCTTTTTAATCAATGGCTCGGCTCACTCTTCCGACCAAACACTCAGTATAAGAAAAATACTTAAGTTTTCCGCGAGCTGAACCTTGCGGAGGCGGTGCGGCTCCGTCTCCAGCCGATCGGTGAAAAATTTAGCCTAGCAATTTACGCACTTTTCAATGTGTCTCCGAAGTAATTTACAGCCTAGAACGAAGACATTTGATTACCGCTTCTATCGTCGGACTAAACTTTGAGCGATACTGGCAAGGTGAATTCTCGCGTCCTTCAGTTGGACGCTTGAATCGGCTTGCTTACAAGACTTCAAACCATCACTTCACTTCCCGTAACCACTAGAGCCGATAAAGCGGACTGACGCTGGCCAAAAGCCTTTGGATGAGGCAACGACAGAAACAAAAAGGCGTTTTCACCTCACCGAAAACTATGAACCATTCGTCGCCCAAAGTACAAAAAGCCAAACATACAAGCAGACATTGGAAACAGCGGGTTCAACAACCCGGCCAAAAGCTTGGGGACAGTGAAAAACAACCCAATGAAAGCGATGGCCAAGACAAAGTTGGCGAACGGCTTAGATAGTAAGCGGCGCATAGGGCCCCCTTTTTCCGGTTGTAGAAGCCCTTTCACCGATTTGAAGAGGGTCGGCAACTGTGGGGCAAGGACGTTTCAGTTGAACACATAGTGTTTCGTCATGAGCCCATTTAAGTCTTAGAAAAATGCATGACGAAAATACCGTTGTTCCAAAACAGCTCCACACCGATTTCATGATCGGCTCGAATTTTGATCACGTCGCGGTTAACCTGGGCAACACCGTCTACCCAACTGTTAAGTTGCACCTCGACTCTGGCGTTTGGCAGGCTGTCTAGAAGGCGTTCCGAAAAGTGGTCAAAGTCCTCGCGCGTGCCAGATGCTTCAAATTCAATGGAGTAGTCCTGTAGTCCAGAACTCTCATATTCATATCTTGTCGCAATAGCACCGTCAGGAAGGTATTTTGCAAAGGAACTTGTCCCCGGAAAACGGCTGTACATCCAACTTTGCAAACCACCAAAGGTGTAGAGGCCGGCGAACAAAATTCCGATCCCGAAAACCACGTAGCGCCATTTAAATTTCTTTGACTTCACCTCAACCATTTTCTTTCGTGTGCTTGTCCGTATCACTTTTTATGAGTTGATGAGATATCGCAAGTGGCACACATAACAGCGCGTCTCCGAAGCACCTTGAAGCCTACATCAAAGACGTTTGACAACTGAGCTTATCCCCAACTACTGGGCAAGTTTGACGGATAACCATTAGTGACCCTTGTTCGGTCTGCGGCATACGTCAAAATGGGCTCACACCCGTCATTCGCATCATCTCTGCACACCGGTTCCCGCGCCAATGACCCGTAAAAACCCTTTAAATTAATAACATCTTGCCCGCATACTGTGATCTCGCCAGCCCCATCCCTGCCCGCGAAAGCAATGGGATTTTAGTTTGGGAAAACGGTCGCTATGTCATCGGGTGTTGAGGGCGTGTGAGGATCGCCACGCGAACCTCTCACCACCGACAGTGCAAGCCACCATTCAGTAGCGCGGACTTGCCAGACTATTGGGCACCGACTTGCCGTTTGAAAGCGTCCAGCGTCGCATTGATGCCCGCCTCCGGTGAAATTGAGGGGTACTGACCAAGATAGTCACGGATCGGTTCATCGCTTAGATCCGGGGGGACTGGCAGCAAAGCTCCTGTGGTGGTCACTTGGTGGTCTGGTGCAAGATCTGACAGGATGTTGAGGCCGTTTTCCACCGTCATGCAGGTGCCGTTCAGATCAAATACCACCGCATCATCCCCTTCACGGCAAATGGCCGCGATAAACGCAGCGGCCGTTTCACCGGCATATAGCCAACTGATCGGACCGCCATAGGCGATTTCAAAAGGTTCGCCCCTTGCCACATGCGCCAGCGCCACACTGAACCCTGATGTCATGCCTTGGTCGCGGGCCACGCCATACACAATGTTCGGACGAATTCCGATCGAGGGCACGCCCCAATCCAACCAATACACTTTGGCCGTATACTCATTTGCCAGTTTGTACGCGCCATACAGCGTGGAAATCACCGGCCCACCCGGCGGCATTCCATGAATCGCGGTGGAGCTGGCATAGGCGAGCCGTTTCAAACCGTTGCGCCGGGCCACCTCCAACACGTTGATCGTCCCCTCGACATTGACGCGCGCGCCCATCGCCGGATCAGCCTTGCAAAACGGAACCTGAAGCCCCGCCAGATGGATAATGGAGTTGATCCCGTGCTTTTCACAGATATCGGCCAGCCGGGCGCTGTCTGCGATGTCTCCGGTCTCCCATGTCAGGGCCTGCGCGGCCTCTGTCCCCATCACCAACGCCGGTCGCGCCCTGTCATCACGCAGATCAAAGGCCACAAGCTCAACCCCAGAGCGGGACAAGATCGCAACGGTCCACGCGCCAATGCACCCCCCGGCACCGGTTACAAGAACCGGCCCGTTAACGCGCGCCGGGTCAATTAGAAAATCGTTTGTCAGAAAGTCCATCACTTCCCCCCCCAAGACCTGATGATCCCATCACTCTGGCCTCGAGACAGCGATCCGTCCAGCATTTCAATTGCGCGGGAACGCCATAGCCGCCCTATGCACACCGGATGCCGGGGCTTCCCAACCCGTCCGGAGCCACGCAGAACAAGGTCAGCGTGCAGGCGCGCTTGTGAAAACTGACAGCCCAAACCGAACACGCCCAGTCTCAGGCACGTGTTCGGGCATGGGCAGATAGACGAGTTCAGTTCTGGCTTAGCTCATCGCGGTGTTGATGAAGAAGAAGATGGTTGCGGACAGGATCGCGGCCGCGGGAACAGTGATGATCCAAGCTGCGACGATTGTCATGAAGTGAGAACGACGAACCAGTTTGCGGCGACGGCGTTCTTCTGGCGCATATTGAACCCGATCAGGCATGGCCAAACGGGCCTTGCGGATCCGTCTTTCGACGTCCCATTCGCGGAAGAAACCCACACCAAAAACAGCCCCCACGGCGATGTGGGTCGAGCTGACAGGCAAGCCCAGCCAGCTGGCCACGATAACGGTGATGGCCGCAGACAGCGCAACGCAATATGCCCGCATGGGGTTCAGTTTGGTGATCTGGCCACCCACCATGCGGATAAGCTTGGGCCCAAACAGAAACAAGCCAAATGAAATGCCAAACGCGCCGATCACCATGACCCAGAAAGGGATTGAGACGGCATGCGTGAAGTCACCCGATTGCGACGCTTGCACAATGGCGGCCAGTGGCCCAACCGCGTTGGCAACATCATTCGCGCCATGCGCAAAACTCAGCAAAGCGGCCGAAACCACCAGCGGAATGCCAAACAACACCTTGAGCGATTTGTTACGGTTTTCCAGCCCTTCGGATTGCTTCTTGATCAGCGGGATCATCACGAACCAGACAATCACACCCACAGCCAGACCAATCAGCAACGCCGTGGGCAGATCGATCTTGATGATCTTCTTCAACCCCTTCAGCGCAAGGTAGGATGCGAATGTACCGGCCATAATCCCGACCAAGACAGGAACCCAGGTGCGGGCGGCGGCGATTTTATCATCGCGGTAGATAATCCGTGACTTGATCAACCCCAGAAACAGCGCTGCAATCGCCCCACCCAGTACAGGTGAGATCACCCAACTGGCGGCGATCTTGCCCATTGTGGGCCAGTTGACAGCCGCGAACCCGGCAGCCGCAATACCAGCGCCCATAACCCCGCCAACAACCGAATGTGTTGTCGAAACCGGCGCGCCGATCCATGTGGCCAGATTGACCCAAAGCGCGGCAGACAAAAGCGCGGCCATCATCGCCCAGATAAATACCGATGCTGTTCCCATGCTTTCGGGCGCGATAATCCCTTTGGCAATGGTCGACACAACATCACCCCCGGCAATCAACGCCCCTGCACTTTCAAAGATCACCGCAATGGCAATGGCCCCGCCCATCGAAAGCGCATTTGCCCCAACGGCCGGCCCCATGTTGTTTGCAACGTCGTTGGCGCCAATGTTCAGCGCCATATAAGCACCCAAACAGGCAGCCAAAACCACGATCAACGTATTGTTTTCTTGACCAAAAAACAGCATTGCGACAATGCCCGCCAAGAAGACGAAGACAAGCGATATGCCCATGCCAACCATCGGACGCGATACATAGCTTGTCGCCATTTCCAAATTAGAAAAGCGTGCCAGATCGCGATCAAGCGTCTCCAGATGGCGTGGATCGCCTTGTTGTTGAGCCATAATTCCCGTCTCCCCGTTTGGGGCACAGGCTTAACGCTCTCACGATCCTGAAATCAACAGTTCAATGCACCGCAGGATGGGTTTGTCTGCTGATCGCGAAAAATCGACTTCAGCTCAGCCTCATTCACCAGTTCAGCGGCGATGTCGGCCGTCACCCATTTGCGCTTGCGTTCATGGGCTTCGGGGAACTCTTCTGACGTTTCACGCACCGCAACGGAATACACCAACGCCTCAACAGGCACTTTGAGCCCGTTGTTGGTTTTCTTTTTGTACGTGTACGTCCCGATTGGATCGGCCGTTGCCACACTGTTTTTAACACCAGCTTCTTCCCAGGCCTCCTGCAGGGCGGTCTCGTTGCACAACAAACCACGTATCGGCCACCCCTTTGGAATGATCCAACGGGCTGTCTCTCTGCTCGTGACCAACAGGTATTCTTTGTCGCTCCCTTCACCGCGATGGCAAAGCGCTGCGACTTGTAATTTTTTGGGTCGCTGAAGCATGGGATACAAAAACGCATCCCACGTCGTTTGAAATATCGATCGCATATGTACCGTCTGCTCAGTCTTTTTTTGTAATTAACAACCAGTGTAGTCTATCCGGCCAGAAGGTTCAAATTTCATTTACCTTTTTGAAATTTATTCCTTTTTCTTAATTGGTTAAAAGGAACACTTGAAACACCATGCGAATAACCATGGTCCATCATCCCCGTCCCGCCTCAACACTCACAACAACCCGGACGTTCGGATATCGGTTTGGGCAAAGTCGATCAAAGCGCGCACTTTGTGCGGCAGCGACCGCCCTTCCAGATAGACCGCACTGATGGGCAGTGATCCACAGTCATAGTCGGGCAACAGCCCAACCAAATGCCCGGTATCAATGGCATCAGAAACGGAAAATTTGGGGCTGTAGACAATGCCATGCCCGTCCACCGCCAATTCGCACGCCGCATGTGCAGAATTCACCAAAAACCGCCCGGATGTGGTGACGCTGTGGTCTTTTCCGTCTTTAAAGAACCCCCAGTGATGCGGGGCGTGGCGGTTCGTATCGACGATACAGGCGTGGTTGGTCAGGTCTTCGGGGTGTTTGGGTGTGCCATGTGTCGCCAGATATGCAGGGGATGCCGCTGCCAAAATTGGCAACATTCCCAGTTTTCGGGTTTTGATCGACAGGGTTTGCGTGACGCCAATTCTGAACGCCAGATCAATGCCATCTCTGGCCAAATCGACGTACCTGTCACTTAGCCGCAAATCGATCGTCAGGCCGGGGTGCTCTGCCCCAAACCGGCCCAGCATCTTGGCCACGTAAATTTCGCCGAAGGTCACCGGTGCAGACACCCGGATTACGCCGGAAAACCCGCGCGACCCTTCGGAGGCTTGCGCCAGCAAGTCATCCAGCTCATCCAAAAGCGCAGGTGCCCGCGCCAACAGATCTTCACCAGCCGGGGTCAACCCTACTTTGCGCGTTGTGCGCTGGAACAAACGCACCCCAAGGCGCGCCTCTAATTCAGCCACATATTTTGAAGTCAAACGGTTCGAAATGCCCATCTGATCGGCTGCGGCGGTAAAGGAACCGGTTTTTGCGGTCGCGGTGAAGGCCCTCAGCCCATCTACGATGTCCAATGCACATGTCCTTTTTCATTTACGAACAAAACGGGGATAGTCAGTCCATAAAATCATCATTTTGTTGTAGGCCAGCAAGACCTAATCTTGGTTCAACAGATTTCGCAGCTCTTCACGAGCCAGCAAATGCCCCCACTCACAGGAGTTTGAAAAATGAAAAACCAAGATTTTGCGCCCTATGCCGCCACCGTTCTACGCATCGCCACCGGTGTCATGTTCCTTGCCCATGGCCTGACCAAAGTTTTGGTTTTCACCATCCCAGGCACGGTTGGTTTTTTTGACAGTCTGGGTCTGCCGGCCATCATCGCCTATCTGACCATTTTTGCAGAACTTGCGGGCGGCACCGCCCTGATTTTGGGTGTTGCAACACGGGTCATCTCGCTGGCCGTTCTGCCAGTGCTGCTGGGGGCGGTCTGGGTCCATGCTGGGAATGGCTGGATGTTCTCCAACACCGGCGGCGGCTGGGAATTCCCGGCATTTTGGGCTGTATCCCAAGCCACGTTGGCGATGCTGGGCAACGGAGCCTTCGCGCTGAAGCTTCCGGTGGTCAACAAGGTACTTGGCCAATACGCCTAATACATTGGGGTCGCTTATGCGGCCCCTTTTTCGTTTCTAGTCAGCGCCTTACCTGACATTCCTCTCAGGTTTCTGCGGGCAAAAAACACCGAACGTTCAGACAATCGATCAACCAAGTTCGGTCATGCGGCCCAATAAATCGGCCGATTTCCTGACGCCGAAACGCTTTATCAACCGGGCACGTACATCTTCGATGGTACGAGGCGACAAACTCAATTCCCGTGCGATTTCCTTACTTGTCATGCCTTGGTTCATATGCCCCAAAACCTGCCGTTCACGCTTACTTAGTGTGATCGGCTGTGCGCCTTCGGAAATCAGCGCATAGCTGATGATAATCCGTTGAAGTGGTGCGTCCGGTGTTAGTGAATGCGCCCGGAAACGACACCACAGATTATGCCCATTGCGATGACGCAACATCCGTTCATCACTGTAGTTCCGATTGCTGCGCAGCGCGGCCATGCCCACACCCCGTATGCGCTGAAACTCTTCTTCCGAGCCATAGAACATCCGAAAGGACTGGCCTTCGATATCCTCACGTCGATAGCCCAGCATTTCGGCAAACGTTGCGTTGCAACGCTTGATCACTCGGTCCTCAGACAGAACGAGCCCGATGGGCGCATGTTCAAACGCCAATGTCGTCAGGTCTTCCATAGCCCCGGTCATACCGTATTTTTACGGTATTGTTACCGTATTTTTTTCCGCCAATACTCGGCCTCATGAATGACCAAACTCTCCCAGACCCACTTTCACCGCTCATGCGTGAGATCCACGATCGCAAAGACGATCTGATCACCCTGACGCAAGACTTGATCCGCATCCCGACGCTAAACCCACCGGGCGAATGCTATCGGGATATTTGCGAGTATCTGGACCAACGATTGTCCAAACATGGTTTCAGCACCCAGCTGATCCGCGCACATGGCACCCCCGGCGACAGCGAAAAATACCCCCGTTGGAACATCATCGCGCGGCGTGAAGGCAAAAACCCCGGTGACTGTGTGCACTTCAACAGCCATATCGACGTCGTCGAAGTGGGAAGCGGCTGGACCACTGATCCATTTGGTGGCGAGTTGATTGACGGCAAAATCTACGGTCGCGGCGCCTGCGATATGAAAGGCGGGCTGGCCGCGTCGATCATCGCGGCAGAAGCGTTTATCGATATGCACCCGGAATTCTGTGGTGCCATCGAAATTTCCGGCACCGGCGACGAGGAATCCGGCGGCTACGGCGGCGTCGCCTACCTGGCCGAAAAGGGTTTCTTTGACCCCAAGCGTGTACAGCATGTGATCATTCCCGAACCCTTGGACAAAGACCGTGTGTGTTTGGGGCACAGAGGCGGCTGGTGGGCTGAAATCGAAACATTCGGCGAAATCGCTCACGGCTCAATGCCGTTCTTGGGGGATTGTGCCGTGCGCCACATGGGGGCCGTGATCGACAAATTCGAAACGGATTTGTACCCGGCAATGGCCCAACGACACACCGAAATGCCGGTCGTGCCAGAAGGCGCGCGTCAATCCACGATGAACATCAACTCCATCCACGGCGGTCAGCCGGAACAGGATGAAGATTTCACCGGACTGCCCGCGCATTGCGTTCCTGACAGTTGCCGTGTCGTGATCGATCGTCGCTTTCTGGTGGAAGAAGACATCGATGACGTTCGCAGCGAAGTCACAGGGCTGCTGGATGCGCTGAAATCAGAACGCCCGAAATTTGACTATGAGTTGCGCGAACTTAACAGCGTGCTCCCCTCGATGACGGACAAAGAAGCCCCAATCGCTGCCTCCTTGGCGAAACAAATCGAGAAAGTTATGGGCAAAGAGGCGCAATTCGTTGCGTCTCCAGGCACTTACGACCAAAAACACATCAATCGCATTGGCAAGTTAGAGAACTGCGTAGCTTATGGACCCGGAATTTTGGAGCTTGCACATAAGCCTGATGAATACATCGGGGTCGACGATATGATCGACAGCGTGCAAGTTATGGCACGTAGTCTTGCCGAACTGTTGATACCAACAAAAGAATAACGGGAGCAAAGTATGAAACGAACACTAATCACTGCAAGTGTGTGTGCGCTTTTGGCCAGCATGGCGTCCGCACAAACCAGCATCACCGTGGGCATTCAGCTTGAGCCACCAAATCTTGATCCCACTGGCGGTGCGGCACAGGCCATTGACACGGTCCTGTATTCAAACGTCTTCGAAGGCCTGACACGGTTCGAAGGGGACGGTTCGGTTGTACCCGGTTTGGCGAAAAGCTGGGACATTTCTGAAGACGGAACTGTCTACACCTTTCACCTGCATGACGGTGTGACGTTTCATGACGGCACCACCATGGACGCCGAAGACGTAAAGTTCAGCCTGGACCGTGCCCGCGCGGAAGACAGCACCAATGCGCAAAAAGGTCTGTTTGCAGGCATCACAGATGTTACCGTTGTCGATCCGCTGACTGTGCAAATCACCTTGGGCCTGCCCAACGGCATGTTCCTGTTCAACATGGCATGGGGCGACGCTGTGATTGTCGCGCCTGAAAGCATCGAAAACATCGCGTCCAACCCGATTGGAACAGGCGCATTTGTCTTTTCAGATTGGATTCAGGGCGACCGGTTGGAGTTGACACGCAACGACAATTACTGGGGTGAACAGCCCGCGCTGGAAAAAGCGACATTCCGCTTCATTTCGGACCCAACCGCGGCCTTTGCGGCCGTGATGGCCGAAGATGTGGATGTATTCAGCAACTTCCCTGCCCCCGAAAACCTGCCGCAGTTCGAGGCGGACCCACGGTTCCAGGTTCTGGTTGGGAACACCGAAGGCGAAACGATCCTGTCGACCAACAACAAGACGCCGCCGTTTGACAATGTTCTGGTGCGCGAAGCGATTGCCCATGCCATTGACCGCCAAGCGATCATCGATGGCGCGATGTATGGTTTGGGAACGCCTATCGGCACCCACTTCGCCCCCCACAATCCAGACTATGTGGACCTGACGGCGAACTCTCAATACGACCCTGAGAAATCAAAGGCATTGCTGGCTGAGGCCGGGTTTGCCGATGGTTTCACAACCACGTTGAAACTGCCGCCCCCCTCTTACGCGCGTCGTGGCGGGGAAATCATCGCCAGCCAACTGCGTGAGGTTGGTATTGATGCCCAAATCTCCAATCTGGAATGGGCACAGTGGATCGAAGAGGTCTTCAAAGCCAAAGACTATGGTCTGTCCATCGTCAGCCATACAGAGCCAATGGATATCGGCATCTACGCCAATCCTGAATACTACTTTCAGTATGACAATCCTGAATTCCAAGCACTGATGGAAAAGCTGAACGAAACGACAGATCCAGCTGCTCGGAGTGCGTTGTTTGCCGAGGCGCAAACGATCATTTCCGAGGATTACGTCAACGGCTTCTTGTTTGAACTGGCCATCGCAACCGTCGCCAAGGCTGGTGTGCAGGGGCTTTGGGTTAACCAACCAACGGCAGCCATCGATCTGACAGCTGTCAGCTGGGCAAACTAAACGCTTCGGGGCCGCAGGGTTTTGCGGCCCCATTTCTACCTAAACCCTAAACATCGCCGGTTTACCCGCGCCTTGGCGCATAACCGCCCCATGACTTATTCCGTATTTCGAAGAGCCATTTGCATGCCGCACACGCGAGACTTCCATAGATGATCCGATATACTCTTGGTCGCCTCAGCTCGTTGGTTATCAGCCTGATCGTGGCATCTCTGGTGATCTTTCTGGTTATCGAGGTCATCCCCGGCGATCCGGCGTCCTTTATGCTGGGCATCAACGCGCGCGAAGACACGTTGGCCGCACTGCGAGCTGAAATGGGTCTCGATAAACCCCTGCTGGTCCGATACGCCCAATGGGTCATTGGGATGCTGCAGTGGGATTTTGGCACCTCCTGGACATACAAAACGCCGGTTGCTGAACTGATCAATGATCGGATTTGGGTCTCGTTGCCGCTTGCCATCTATGCCTTGATCCTGTCGACGCTTATCGCATTTCCTGCGGGCATTTACGCAGCCAGCCGCCGTGGCGGCATCGGTGATGTAACCGTCATTGGTGCGACGCAACTTGGCGTTGCCCTACCGAACTTCTGGTTCGCGATGATCCTTGTGCTGATCTTTGCGATCAAGCTTCGGTGGTTCAGTGCAGGCGGTTTTCCGGGGTGGGACAACCCATTGCTGGCAATCAAGGGCCTGACCCTGCCCGCCATCGCCCTGGCCTTGCCGCAAGCGGCCATTCTGGCCCGCGTCATGCGATCTTCGCTGCTGGATATGCTGGGCGAAGACTTTATCCGCACAGCGCGCGCCAAGGGGCTGACCCGGCGCCAAGCATTGTGGCGTCACGCCGTGCGCAACGCGCTAATCCCGGTTTTGACAATCATCGGCCTGCAGTTTTCGTTTCTTCTGGCTGGTGGCATCATCATCGAACAGGTGTTCTTCCTGCCCGGTCTTGGGCGGCTCATCTTCCAATCCATCAGCGCACGCGACCTCATCGTTGTGGAAAGCGTTGTGATGCTGTTGGTCTTCACCGTGATTGTCGTCAATTTCGCCGTCGATCTGGCCTATGCCGCCGTTGACCCGCGGTTACGGAGCCGCACATGAGCAAAAGCCTGATCATCGGCATCTGTATGTCTGCCACGTTTGTGGCCCTTGCAGCAGTTTCCTTTTTGTGGACGCCCTATGATATTGAAACCCTTGATATCTCAAACAAACTCAAGGGACTAAGCGCAACCCACCTGCTGGGAACCGACCATTTCGGCCGGGACATTTTATCGATGATCATGATGGGCGCGCGCACCTCTATCGCCGTTGCGCTGCTGGCGGTTGGGATCGGAATGGCCGTCGGCGTTCCACTGGGCTTGGTTGCGGCTGCAAAAAGCGGTTCCTTGTTTGATGAATTGATCATGCGCGGCAACGACCTGGTATTTGCCTTTCCATCCTTGGTTATCGCCATTTTGATCACCGCCGTCTTTGGGGCATCGGCCATCAATGCCATCATCGCGATTGGCATCTTCAATGTACCGGTTTTTGCCCGCCTGACCCGTGCGGCGGCCCTGCCCCTGTGGGAACGTGATTTTGTTTTGGCGGCGCGTGTTTGCGCAAAATCCTCTACACGGATTTCGATCGAACATATTCTGCCCAACATCACCAATTTGATGATCGTTCAGGGCACCATCCAGTTTTCACTGGGCATTCTGGCCGAAGCAGCCCTGTCCTACATCGGCCTTGGGGCACAGCCCCCAACGGCCAGCTGGGGCCGCATGCTTGCCGATGCGCAAACTCTGGTCAGTATCGCACCGCATACGGCTTTGGTTCCGGGCTTCACCATCTTACTGATGGTCCTTGGGTTGAACTTGCTTGGTGACGGCCTGCGCGATTGGCTTGACCCCAAAATCCGGGTGGCCCGCACATGAGCCTTCTGTCCATCAAGCAGTATTCCCTGGCCATCGGTGACACCGAAATCCTTCACAGCATTGATGTGACAGTGGAGCCGGGTCAGATCGTGGCCATAACTGGGGAAAGCGGATCAGGTAAATCCATGACCGCCCTATCCGTGATGGGCCTGTTGCCTGCCGGTGCTGCCGCACAGGGCGAAATCCAGCTGGATGGCGTCGATCTGCTGGAGGCCACCGAGAGCGATCTTTGCCAGATGCGCGGTAACGTGATGGGCATGGTGTTTCAGGAGCCCATGACCGCCCTGAACCCCGTCAAAACAATTGGCGACCAGGTGGCCGAGACGATCCTAGTTCACGAAAAAACCACCAAGTCCGAGGCACATAAACGCGCAGCCGATATTATCGCTCGGGTTGGCCTAAAGGTTGCACCATCACGCTATCCGCATGAATTGTCAGGCGGTCAACGCCAACGTGTTGTGATTGCCATGGCGATTGCCAGACGGCCCAAACTGTTGATAGCGGACGAACCAACAACGGCTTTGGATGTCACCACACAAGCGCGCATTCTGGACCTGCTTCAAGACCTTGTGCAGGAATTTGGCATGGGATTGTTGATCATCACCCATGATCTGGCCGTTGTTGCGAATATCGCCGATAAGATTGTGGTGATGCAAAAGGGCAAAGTGGTGGAAGCCGCCCCAACCCAAGACCTTTTGCGCAATATGAAACATCCCTACACGCAAGCGCTGTTTGAAGCTTCAGGGCATCAGGTCAACCTGCCAGATCGGGTTCGCGGGGACAGGTTGCTTGATGCCACAAACGTGGTGCGCACCTATGCGATGCCAAGGAAAACCCTATTTGGACCGCGGCCGAACTTTCGGGCCCTGAACGATGTCAGTTTCCATATCGAACATGGCGAACGCGTGGGGCTGGTGGGCGAAAGCGGCTGCGGAAAATCAACGCTGACCCGCGCCATCCTTGGGTTGGATCCGATCCAAGCCGGAGATATCCAGCTGGACGGTCTTCCGGTTTTTTCGGGCAAGAAGCCTAATCTGGATGTGCGCCGACGGATGCAGGTTGTGTTCCAAGACCCCTACAGCAGCTTCAATCCGCGCCACCGCGTGGATCGGATCATCACAGAGCCATTTCACCTGCTGAAGACACCGCCAACGGGCGAGGCACGCGACGCGGCCATTGCCAAAGCTCTGGAAGATGTTGGTCTCAGCGAGGCTGACAAAACCAAGTTTATCCACGAATTTTCGGGCGGTCAGCGACAAAGGATTGCCATCGCCAGAGCGCTGATTGTCGAACCTGAACTGATCATTTTTGACGAGGCAGTCTCGGCCCTTGATGTGTCGGTCCGGGCGCAGATTTTGGATCTGATTGCCGACCTCTGTCGCAAGCGCCCTCTGGCCTATTTGTTCATCAGCCACGATCTGTTTGTTGTGCGGACAGTCACAGACAGGGTGATGGTGATGCAAGCCGGTCAGATTGTCGAGCAAGGCGAGACAGAAGCCGTATTCTCAAACCCGCAACACCCGTACACGCGTACTTTGATTGCCGCCGCGCCCCAGCTTCCATCCATCATAAAGGCCCCGCGCACAGGCTAAACCACGGCTCCCAAAGTTTCAGACGGGAAGCGTAAAATATTCATCAGTGACAGCCGCCTTGATCCAAGCGATAGAGGCGACAAGCCGCTGCCTTGGGCACACCCGCCCTGTCATGGCCCCCGACCTATTTGAAACAGACAGGGCCGCTATGCACATCGATATCGACGTTTTCATGGACTATCAGCTTTCCCAGGATGAAGCCGTTCTTCTGGCAATCGAAGCTGCGCAAACACAGGGGCAGACGGTTGTTGAAAGCGACCTTGATATCCAGAACGCAACGCTGCGCCGGGTAGAGGATGACGGCACGGTTGGGCAACGGGTTTGGGCCGTGCCCTCAGATCAGCGGCTTACTCTGCGCTACCGGGCCAAAGTGCATGTCGCCCGTTCAGCCCAAGTCCTACGCGATCTGAATGCAACCCCGGTGCATATGTTGCCAGGCGACGTTATTCCCTATCTGCGCCCGTCCAGGTTTTGTCAGTCAGACCTCTTCACAACTTTTTTGGATGAAAGGTTCGGCCATCTATCGGGCGGATCATTGATTGACGCCATACGCGCATGGACAGCCGCTGAAATTGCCTATGTCCCGGCAAGTTCAAATGCTGAAACCACCGCGATAGACACGTTTCGAACCCGCGTCGGGGTTTGCCGGGATTTCACACATCTGACCTGCGCCTTGGCGCGGGCGGCACACATCCCTGCCCGCTATGCATCCGTGTACAGCGCACGCGTCAACCCGCCTGACTTCCACGCGGTCGCACAAGTTTGGCTGGACGGTGAATGGCATTTTGTGGATGCCACCGGCATGTGTGCCGCGCACGAACTGGTGGTCATAGCCTGCGGACATGATGCAGGCGACGTGGCATTCATGGAAACCGAGCATTGGGCGGATTTGATACACCAGAGCGTCCAGGTTTCGCAGACAACCTTGGCATAGGCCCCGCGCGGTTTTCGACGTTTAAAACCGGCCACCGCCCCCTTCAGAAAACAGGGTGCGACGGCGCCTATCGCCGGCGTCTATCAAACAATACGGCGAAAACCAGTGACGTGATTTCTGAAACATTTGCAGATCAGAATGTTTCAAAACTCCGTTTCATCGGATTTTCCGCAGGTTTTAGATGACATTCCGTAACAGCGGCGTGAAGGCCACATCTGCACGCGGCCCCTGCGACGTATCCCTTAACACATGCTGATCGGCATGGAGACACAACAAGGGAAGAGACCGACATGACATTCATTCGCAGCTTTGCCGCCGTAGCAGCAACCGCACTGACCCTGGGTTCTGCCGCCAACGCGGCCAATATCGTAGAAATCGCCGTAGGAGACGAGCGTTTCTCAACCCTCGTGGCCGCAGTAGGCGCCGCAGGATTGGCCGAAACGCTTCAAGGACCAGGCCCTTTCACCGTCTACGCCCCCCTGAACGATGCCTTTGCCGCGCTGCCTGAAGGCACCGTAGAGACACTGCTGAAGCCAGAGAACAAAGGCCAGCTGACAGATGTGCTGCTGTATCATGTTGATGACCGCAAACTGACCGCCGAAATGATCCCGAACGGATCAAACTATTTCAAACCGATACTGACTGCGGAACGCCTGTGCATCACCAAGGACGCATCGGGTGTAAGCATCGCTGACGGAACCGGCGCCAGCGCCAATGTCGTGATTGCCAACATTCAGGCCGACAATGGTGTCATTCACGTCATCGACAAGGTTCTGCTGCCCGGCACGCGCCCAGCCTGCCACTAAGCTACGCCAGAAACAGCAAAAGACCTCGGGTTTGTCCGGGGTCTTTTTTGTGGGTCATGTTCAAATGGCTCTGGAATTATCTGAACAGAGACGGATGAAATATCAGCGTAAACTTTCCGTTGTTCGGGGGGGGATGGCTGTTGACCGTTTCCTAGCGCCAATAGCCAAATGCCGTCGAGGTTTTTTAGTAAGTACGTCGAATATTACATTCCTCAATCCAGCTGGTCGGAAGTACATTGATAGCAGCGTTGGTCGGCAACTTGTAGAATGCCATCTGCCCATAGCTCCAAGCGTAAGGTACGCAGTCCTTCAGAGCTGCACCATGCAGGAAGAACTGAAAATCTCGCGGCGCATTGAGAAACGACACAAAAACCGAAGACCTCACTTCCTTGTCTGCCCCAAACCGCCCAACAATGAGATCACGTTGGTATTCAGCCCAAAAACCAACAAGAAATACGGAGCAAGAAATTGAAACAGCTACAAAAAAAGCAGGAACAAAGACACGCGGCGTTCCGTATTGCACTGCGATTCTAGTGGTGAAAATCGCAATAACGACGGCAACCGCAATAATCGAAGGCCAGTATGCCAACCCCAGTCGATCTTTCCAAAAAAATAGCAATCCAAGCGCTTTCAATGGCGCTCCGAAAAACACGGTTGAAGTAACACAATAGGCCAGTACGCACAAAACGCCTGCTTTTAGGTAGACCACTGCAATACGTTATCCAAAGTCCGTTTCGAATTTTCTGTTGTCTTACTCATGATGCTTCATTCTACTCAGGACTTGGAACCTCTGGCAACCCAGACGCGGTCCAATGACCAATGCTCATTTCGTCTGCGCCACCGTCTCTGAGAAACGTAATACAGGTCAGTTTTGAGCAGCTTCTGTCACCAACTGAAGTCAAGAAAGTCCAATTATAACGCCGCATCCAATGACGGCCCGAAGCCCATCCTGTCTGTGATGCGAGCGGATTTATAGGAGATATTCTGACCTTGCCTTGCATCGTCAATAATTGGCGATTGATTTAGCGAATGTCTAGAAAGTCGCGCAAAGCGAAAGTTGATGGTCCATGCCTTGAGCAACGGCCGCGAACTCACTCCCGCAAATTCCGCATCCTCCTGTTGAGAGCAGTGTTTGTGGTTGCGTCAAACGGAGATTTTACCACCCGCCCCGGAAACCGGGCTTCGTTGTCCACATCAAAGTACGCTATGCTCGCTTTCGCCGCCGTTCATCGATGGCCGATGATCTGATGGTTGCCGAAAAAAGGATGTTCCCAATGCCTGAAGCCGCCGCCGCTGTCATCGACCTCTATCAGGAAAACGCCGCATCCTGGGCGGAACTGCGGGGGCAAACGCTCTTTGAAAAGCCTTGGCTGGATCGGTTTCTTGCGCTCACATTAAAGGGCGGGCGAAGCATTCTGGATCTCGGGTGTGGTTCGGGGCAACCGATAGCGGGGTACTTCATTGACAATGCTTGTCAGATCACGGGCGTTGATGGTGCCGCGGCGATGATCAACATCGCGCAGAAGACCTTTCCCGAACACACATGGCTGGCCGCTGATATGCGCAAACTGCCGTTACTAGGGCAGTTTCACGGCCTGATCGCATGGCACAGCTTTTTTCACCTCAAGCCCGAAGATCAATACCCGATGTTCGCAACCTTCAGCCGTCTTTGCCGCCCCGGTGCAGCGCTCATGTTCACCAGTGGCACAACGCGGGGTGAAGCTATCGGAACTTTAGAAGGCCAGCCGCTGTACCATGGAAGCTTGGACAGCGCTGAATATGACCGCCTATTGCGGGTGAATGGCTTCGATGTAATTGATCATGTCGAGGAAGACCCAACCAGCGGCGGGGCGACAATCTGGCTGGCCCGGAAGCAATTGAACGTCGACTGAGTGAGAGGGCTGACACTGTCTGTTGACCCAAAGCCGTTGTGGGTTTTCGCCCCGGCTTTCGAAATTTCGGGGCTGGTGGTATCGTGACGAGGAACGAATGAAGCATCGTCGTCAGCTTTCTCACGCGCGCGGTCTGCCGATGTTTGCTTGGCGCCATAAGTCACCGAAACTTTGCGACATTTGAGGTATTCTATGAAAAACATTGAAATCGAAATATGCAACGTTTTGCCGCCCAAAGAAGAACTTAACGGCATTTTATCTCAGTACTATGATCTCGTCGTTCGGCGCATGCGAGACATGGGCTTTGATATCCCTCTTGCTGCTCCGCGAAGTGCCCTTGCAGAGTTTTGGGCCAATTCTGATGACTACTTGCTACCGAAAGGCTGTCTCGTCGTCGCGCGCAAAAATACTGGCGAAATCGTAGGATGCGGAATGTTGAAACGCTTCGATCAGCACACAGGTGAATTGAAGCGGGTCTTTGTAACCGAAGATGCGCGGGGCACTGGCACCGGTCGGGCATTGATCGAGGCTCGGGAAAACGTAGCGCGCAGCATGGGGTTGAAACGTCTGATCGCAGATACGCTTACGCCCAATGTCGAGATGCGCAATCTTTATCCGAAGCTTGGGTTTGTGGAGTTGGCGGACCCCATAGAAACGACGACATACCACGATCAGCCGATGTTACGCCCGCATTTGCACTTTTTTTCCAAAGACCTGTGACGGGCTAACTTCTTTGAAATTTTGTCTTGGGAAGATTGCAATTTGTAGCCACAACAATGGTGGCCTCCTCCGCATGTCGGCATGCTGAAGCGCATAGAACAGTGAGGCAACCTGCTGCGCTGGCAATATCAACGAAATCAGCAAAATGGATGTCCGTAAATCAGAACTTTTTGTGCCAATTTAGAACCAGATCAGACGTGGCATCTTGTTGCTTAGACAGGCTTGGGAAACTGCGGTATTTGATGTCTCATGCATTTGAACCATGGGCCATACTCATTTTTAAAAGATAGTTCCGTGCCTGAATTTCCTTCAGGAAATGTGTTCACTGTCATGGATGCCCGTTGCTCACTCTGCGCACGCGGTGCCGCATGGATCGCCCACAATGACAAAAAGCAGGAGTTCATGATTATCCCAATGCAATCAGAAACCGGAATTGCATTGATGCGGCACTACGGGCTTGATCCAAACAATCCCACATCCTGGCTGTTCGTTGAAGACGGGCTGGCCTATTCATCGCTCGATGCATTTATCCGTGCTGGCAGACGACTTGGCGGTGTGTGGAGGATGTTTGGGGCCCTTAATATTCTGCCGATCAGTTTACGGGATGCCATGTACAGCGTTGTGGCTAGAAATCGCTATCGGCTTTTTGGAACAACCGATCTATGTGCGCTGCCAGATGCGGACGTACAGAAAAGATTGCTGAAGTGAAGGTACTCATACTTGGCGGTTACGGAGTATTTGGCGGTCGGCTAGCGGAGCTTTTGTCAAATGTCGCCGCTATTGAGATCCTAATCGCCGGGCGCAATTTTGATCGCGCCCGCTCGTTTTGTGCGGGGCGCAAATGGCAAGCAAACGTCAGACCCTTGCAGCTGGATCGTTCCGAACTTGCACAATCGCTGGATGTTGAGCGCCCCGATCTGGTGGTCGACGCATCTGGGCCATTTCAAGACTACGGCGCCAATTGCTACGGTGTTATCGAGGCCTGTATCCAGGCGCAGGTCAACTATCTGGATTTCGCCGATGCCGCTGACTTTGTTTTCGGCGTGTCTCAGTTTGATGCAAAGGCCAAGGCGGCAGGCATATTCGCTTTGTCAGGTGTAAGTAGTTTTCCGGTCTTAACTGCGGCGGTCTTACGCGAAATGGCCAAGACGATGGAGATTGTTTCAGTGGAAGGTGGCGTCGCGCCGTCACCCTATGCGGGCGTCGGCTTGAATGTGATGCGAGCTGTCGTTGGATATGCAGGAAGCCCGATTAAACTGCAGCGAAATGGCGAACAGACCCATGCGGTTGGCTTAGGTGAAAGCATGCGCTTCACAATAGCTGTACCAGGGCACTTGCCTTTAAAGAATATTCACTTCTCCCTTGTAGACGTGCCGGATCTTCAGGTCCTCCCCCCTGAACACGAAACACTGAAAGACATTTGGATGGGTGCAGGTCCTGTTCCCGAATTTCTTCACCGCATTCTTAACGTTTTGGCAAGAATTCGTTCGTCTCTCTGGCTTCCTTCTTTGGTTCCGTTTTCCGGGCTCTTTTACAAAGTGCTGAACTTGATGAAATTCGGAGAGCATCGGGGCGGTATGTTTGTACGCGCACGCGGACTACGCGACGGTGAAATGGTCGAGCAAAGCTGGCACCTTTTGGCGGAGGGAGACGACGGCCCATACATTCCGTCAATGGCGATTGAAGCTATCATCCGAAAATCTCTATCCGGACAGCTGCCCTCTGTTGGAGCAAGGCCAGCAACACATGCGTTGGAATTGACAGACTATGAACGCCTGTTTGACGCGCGGTCGATATTCACGGGCATGCGCCATCCTGAGTCACCAAACGCTTCACCATTCAAAAAAGTGTTGGGCTCTGCCTTTGAGAGCCTGCCGGATCAGGTAAAGGCGCTCCACGACGTTGAAACCGTTCAGAAATGGGGTGGTCACGCTCAAATCCGCCGCGGCCGTGGCTTTTGGGCGAATGCAATCGCGGTGATCATGAGGTTTCCGAAAGCCGCTGAAAGAACGCCGGTTACTGTAACAGTGTCACGGCAGCAGAACGGTGAAAAGTGGACCCGAAAGTTCGGCAACAAGCAGTTCACATCTATTCTGGAATGCGGCACCGAAAGGAACGATAACCTTATGGTCGAACGTTTTGGCATCATCAAAGTGGCTTTGGCATTGGTTGTTAAAGGGGAACGATTGTTTTTCATTCCGCGCAGGTGGACCTGCCTGGGGTTCCCTTTGCCAAACGTCTTGCTGCCCAAAGGCGAAAGCTACGAAACAGAAACCGACGGAAAATTTCGTTTTGACGTAGAAATCTCGGCGCCATTCATTGGATTAATCGTCGCGTATAGGGGCGCTCTCCACCGCCGCCCTGCCCCTCAAACCACCCCGCCCAGTGACATGGTCGGCTAGCGGTACTGTGCGGCGGTGATGAATTCGCCGAACGCCTCACACCAGATCACAACGGTTGAGTACGCGGTCACGTCAACCCCATCGGGCACTGATAGCACCACGCCGCCAAAGGTCTTTACGTCGCCAATCAACTGCGCCTCGGCCTTCAGCGGTTCAAACTCATCCTCATGTTCGACAAACTGTTTGACCAAATACAGCTTGTAATCCGGCCCCGGCGCCAGCTTGCCCTCATGCACAATACGGTCGGGCGAGACGCTGACCTTGCCCTCGCCCCAATGCAGAAAATCACTGCCCCGCAAATCCCGTGTGAACGTGGCCGTAAACATCGCGCCCGCAGCCTGTTCCTGCAACATCGCCCGGTCCGGGGCCTCGGGGGCGGTGAGGATGGGCAGAAAATACACGCCAAGCGCAAACCCGATCGCCAGCATCACCACATGTGTTCCCAGTAAGAATAAACGCCGCATACCAGCCCCCCATAACTATAGTTTGGAATATACTTTATCTATTGGTCCAAACCTAACGGAATTCGCATCCGTGGAGAAGCTCTGACATGCGGGGTTTGTGTGGGTTGGGGATCTGTGGGCCATTGGTCGTGGTCATGAGAAATTGGAACCCGTCCCGAAAGCCCAGTCGTGTTGAGGACCGGTGTTACAGGATCGAGTACAGAGAAATCACGTTCGATCTGCACCGGACAAATGCGCCACTTTCTGTCCATGTTTTTAGGAACAAAGGTGAATGGTGTATGAGTTATGAACCAGCCGTCGCTGTAATCAGTATTGCGGGTTGTTCCAGAACTGGATCGCCCGCGCCCGAAAGGTATTGTAGTCCGCCATGTTCCAGCAGACTGAGTGGCCGTCGCGTAGCAGATAATGAATTCCGTTCGCGCAGGTCATATCTCCAGTCGGGGCAGTCTGGAGCCAATTCATGTAGTTCTCGAAGGTCTGCTGACGGCTGGAGACGAAGTTCTGCGTTGGCACGTTTGAGAGCATTCCCTCAAGGAAATATGAGGGAGCCAGTCCGTCTTTAATCAGGCCACGATCGATCATCTTGTTTCGCATGTTTTTAATGACCCGGATGCTGGGCTTGAAACGTCCGCTTGTTGCCTGATGTTTCGTCGTGCTGTTTTCGAGATGCTGTTTGGGATAATTGACAATCTGATCTCCGGAAGATGTCCAGAAGGTGATACCTTCCCGGTAACGGTTAGCATATTCTGTATCGTAGTAGCTGTAGGATCGGTGCTGAGCGCATACGAGGACATCAGCGTCGCGCCGGTTCCCATTCCCCGGCACGAAGATCGCTTTCTTCCCAGCTTTGACTCCAGTGCCAAAATTGTGCGTCAACCAAGCAAGCACGTCTTTCTTGAAATCGAAATAGCTGTAGGCGGCTGAACTGGTATTTGCTTCAATTCTTTGACGCGCGGTGGCGTCCAAATCGGAAGTGTCGTGATAGTAGGTGGAGGTCAGGCAAATCGCGACATCGACATCGCTGTCCGAGTAGATGTTGGTATCATTGCCATAAGAACCCTGAAGAAAGATGCGATAGTAGCGCTCGCGATGATAAGGAGCCGCAGGATCGTCGAGCACCCTTCTTATCGTCTCGTACGTACTAGCAGATTGGACTTTTGATCCTTGGTGAGACCAGGTCTCAAGCTGCTGTTCCGATATTGCCATGTCAGTTCTCACTCATCAAAAGGGTTTTAATATCCTCTTCTCGCGCCGCGTAGGACTCAGCTCCCCGTTGCCGAAGGATGTTCAATTTCTGGAGATCGTACTCAAATAGGTCGGTCGCCATATCGGGTTTATCGAACGTGTCGTTGATACGAACGGTCGGCACCTGCTTGAAGAGGATCAAACGTAGCTGCTCCATTGAGGCAATATTGATCGAGAGCGTCTTATCGAGGACGGGCAAGGTCGGTAGCACACGCCGATAGAGCCGTAGGTGAAGCGCCTCTTTTGGCTTGGGGTAATTCCCACATCCAACGCTCAGGACACGGCAATCGCTCGGATCATACTTCATCGCAGCGACGGCGTCGGCGATCCCATAAAGCGTCGGGTTGTTGGCGCAGTACCCACCATCTACCAATTCGATACTGTCGCCCATTGCTGTAGTGACAGTCTTCCGCTTGAAGTACGGATAAGCTGAACATGACGCCTGCACCGCGTCGCCTATGGTACAGCCAAAACCTGGCTTAAATGTTCCGATACGACCATGAGCCTGTCGAACATCTCCCTTGAAGATCATCGGCGTTTCGATCTGCCATTTAGTAGTGACGATACCAAGACCGGTCTTCACAGCATCAAACTTGGTTTCCCCGAATACTTCCTGTGAAAGCGAGGCTAGCGCAGCCGATTTAGCAGCTGCGGATCGCCTTTCCATGATCGAAGGTACATATTTGCAATAGAGCTCATGAATTGTCTCCACCTCGTTTCCGAGGGCGAGCAATGAGGCTATAATCGATCCTGTACTGGTGCCAAAGATGAGGTCAAAGTGCTCATGGAGCGGGGCCCCAAGCAATGCTTCGACCTCGCGTAGTACTCCGAGCGTATAAAAACCCTTCGCTCCTCCGCCGTCGAGGCTTAGAATTCGACATGTTACTGATCTTTCGGCGTATTCACCGTGAATTCGTGACACTTTAATCTCATTTCTGAACTACCACCTAAAATGGGCACTATTTCAAAAATCACAAGATGTGGAACTAACTGAGTCGGGGCGCTTAAGCCCTTATATGATTCAATTCAACAAAAACCCGATAAAACTCACTCCCCTACTCAAAACACTCCTTAAAAACTTCAACACATTCCCGAAATCCCTTTTCGAAATCGCCATCCCCCGGATGATAAACGCTTTCAAAGGAAATAACGCCCTCATAGCCTGAGTCCTTCAAAGCCGCGGACAGAGGGGCAAAGAGCGGGCCCAATTGGCCTTCGCCCATGCGCATTACGCTCAAAAACGCGCGGGGGGTGTCGACCTGCACATCCTTGATATGCAGATGCCCCAGATAGCCGCCGCGCAGCAGGTCGAAGCCGTCGGGATAGGCCAGTTCGTGGCACCAGCAATTGTTCCCCGGATCCCACAGGACCTGCAGCGCGTCTTTGGCGTCCAGATCGTCAATCAAACGCCGCGCGGTGTAGTTGGAGTTGACCATGGTGCCGTTGCCTGTCTCCACCACCAGCGTCACACCCGCATCCCGCGCCACCTCGACGGCGGGGGCGATCAAGGGCAGCATGGCGTCCCATGCGCCATGGGCCACGTTCCACTGCTCGGCCCCATGCGCGCCCCACAGGATTTGCTCTTTCTTGGGGGTCATGATCCGCACCAGGGGCGCGCCTACCACATGGGCCATCTCGATCACCCGGCGCAGCGCATCCATGTGCTGGCTGTGCAGCGCATCACCCGCAACATTCGCAACCGTCATCCCCGCAAAGATATGCCGGGACAAACAGGACACCGGCTTGCCCCGATCCCGCAGCAGACTGTCGATCTCACGGATTTCGGCCGGCGAGTGATCCCCCACTTCCTTGGCCCCGACAAATTGCAGCTCGGCATAGTCCAGGCCGAATTCGTCCATAACATCAACCGTATGGCGTAAATCGCGGCTGATGCCATCACATATGACACCCAGCTTCATGGCTTTGGGTCTCGGTGCAGCTCTGCCCCGATGATCTCTTCTATGACGCGGGTGCAGACCCAGTTGTCCCCGTTGGGGTATTTCGTGCGCCCGGCATGGAATATTTGCATCGCCGACGCGGCGGTATGAAGGGGCACGCCCAACTCCTCGCCCAATCCCATCGAGATTGTCAGGTCCTTGTGCATGGTGTTGATGTGGCTGCCGGTGCCTTCGAATTGGCGGTCGATGATCTTTTCCAACGCGTTATTGACCACGCCACAGCCCGCCGATGAGGTGGAAAAGACATCCAGCAAGACCTGCCCCGGCACGCCCGCCTTGGCCGCCAGCGCCGCCGCCTCAAACGTCGCCGAGAACTGCGCCCCGATCAGCGATTGCAGGCAGGCTTTCACCGTCTGTCCGTCTCCGGGTTTGGTGCCGACGCGGTGGATATTGGCGGACACCGCCTGCATGACCGGCGCAAAGCGGTCCAGAACCTCTGAGGCGGCGGCGGCCATCATTGTCAGAGTGCCGCCCTGTGCGCCGGGATAGCCCCCGGACACCGGTGTGTCGATCAGATGCAGCCCGGTCCCTTCCATCGCGGCGCCAATCTCTCGGGCCTCCCGCGGTTTGATCGTGGCGCTTAAGATCACGGCAGCCCCCTTGGGCAGATAGGACACCAAACCATCTGGCCCCAATATCACGGTCTTGGCCTCATCCCCCGTCATCACCATGACAAAGACAGCCTCCGATGCGCGACCGACCTCCTCTGGGTTCGCAGCAGCCACACCACCCATCTGGACAAATGCGGCCATGCGTTCTGGTTTCAGATCAACTCCCGTGACCTGATAGCCATTCTTGATCAGGTTCAAAGCAAGCCCGCTGCCCATATCCCCGATCCCAATGATCCCTACGTTTTTCATGACTATTCCTCCCGTAATTTCCGCAATGGCTTTGACCATGCGGTTTTGAAATAACCATCCCGTTAGATGGCTAAATTCGCGGGGATTTCACGCGTCACGTAAGACGTCGGGCGAGTCCGGAAGACACCCCGCTGCCCGGTTAGGTACGTCACGCTAGCATCAGGGTCGAAGAGTTGACAAGCGTCTCGGTCAGATGGCCTGAACAGGACAAATCCGGGGACATGCACGAGTTACTCCAAGCCGTGACCCGCCAGCATCTGCACGCACCTTGCATCTTAAAGCGACGGCAGTTTTCAAGTCGTCTGAACTGGTTTCAAAGGGGCTGGGCGTCTCTTGGATTCGAAGCCACGCACGCCTGAACTTGCCCCCCCTGATACTGGCGGGCATTGATGCGCCAAGCCGCGCCCTTACATCACTGCGCCAATCTGCCAGGGCACAAATTCATTGTCCCCCATACCCAGCGCTTCTGACTTGGTGACCTGCCCGGACGCCGTGGCGCGGATCAGATCAAAGATTTCGCGCCCTTTGTCGGCGATACTGATACCGCCCGATACGATGTCACCGGTGTTCAGATCCATATCGTCAGGCATCTGCGCAAACAGCCGGTCCGAGGTGGCCAGTTTGATCGTCGGGGCAGGCTTTGAGCCAAAGGCAGACCCGCGCCCTGTGGTGAAGACGACAATCTGAGCCCCCGCCGCAATTTGGCCTGTGGCAGCGACCGGGTCATATCCGGGGGAATCCATGAACACGAAGCCACTTTGGGTGATCTGCTCGCCATAGTCATAGACGGCTTGCAGCGGGGTCGCCCCACCCTTCGCTGCCGCACCCAGAGACTTTTCAAGGATCGTGGTGATCCCGCCCTGTTTGTTGCCGGGGCTGGGGTTATTATCCATCGATCCACCGTTTTTGGCGGCATAGTCTTCCCACCATGCGATCTGATCAATCAGCTTCTGCGCCACTGCGTCCGAAGCTGCGCGACGCAACAACAATTGTTCCGCGCCATAGATCTCGGGTGTTTCAGACAATATGGCCGTCCCGCCCTGCGCCACGATCAAATCACTGGCCACGCCCAGTGCCGGGTTGGCCGTGATGCTGGAAAACCCGTCTGACCCCCCGCATTGCAGTGCGACCCGCAGCGCCGACATGGGCTGCGTCGTTCGCGAAACACGGTTCATATCTGGCAGAATGCTGCGAACATGCGCCTTGATCGCGTCGATGGTGGCGCGCGTGCCGCCGGTATCCTGAATGGTCAGCGCCTGAAAACGCTCGGTTCCAGTATCGCCGAAACGCGATTGCATACGCGCGATTTGCATCACTTCGCAGCCCAGCCCAACAAAGAGAGTTGCGCCAACATTCGGATGGGTGGCGTGCCCCCATAAAACCCGGTCCAGAATGTCATAGCCCAAGCCAGAAGACGCCATGCCACACCCGCTGCCATGCGCCAACGCGACAATGCCATCCACGTTTTCATAAGCGTCCAAAACGCCGCTGGCCTCAACCTCTGCCGCCGCGCGCCGGATCACGGTGGCCGAACAATTGACCGTTGCCACCAGGGCGATGAAATTACGTGTTCCAACCTGCCCGTCAGCGCGGGCATATCCCTGAAAAGACAGCGGTTCTGCGGCAGGAACCGCGGCCTGAGCCAAAGACAAATCCGCACCGATGGCATAGTCCTTACCCGGATTTGCGAACGCGCAATTGTGGGTATGAACGTGATCCCCCGCCGCGATCGGAGTTGTGGCCGTTCCAATGAACTGGCCAAACTTCAACACAGGATCGCCAGCAGCAATATCGCAGCGCGCAATCTTGTGCCCTGCGGCAACAGGCGCGCTCAAAGCCGCCTGCAAATTCAATGGATCATCACCCGCCCCGGCGCGCGCAGTCAGAACAGCGATATTGTCGCTGGAATGTAGAATAAGTGGCTTAGACATGTGAAATCGCTTTTATGATGCCGCGCAATTCTGCCAGTCCCCGCAGCCGACCGATCAATGGGTAGCCCGGTATCAAATCACGCGCCAGATCCGACAGCATATTGTGCCCATGATCCGGGCGAAACGGGATCGCATGATCCGCGCGGCCGACAGCGCGACGGCGGGCTTGCTCTTCCATCAGTACACGCACAAGCGCGACCATATCTGTATCTCCTTCCAGATGCGCGGCCTCTTCGAACGATCCGTCATCTTCTTTTCGGACATTGCGCAAATGGGCAAAGTGAATGCGATCTGCCACTTGCGCGGCGATCGCGGGCACGTCGTTTATCGGATTGGCACCCAATGACCCGGAACACAGCGTAATCCCGTTTGCCGGGCTGTCATGGGCCCGAAGCACCCAATCCAAATCCGCACCGTCAGACACGATGCGCGGCAAACCCAAAATATCGCGTGGCGGGTCATCAGGGTGAACGCATAGTTTCATTCCCAACTCTTCGGCAGTCGGCACGACCTCGTCCAAGAAACGCTTGTAATTGGCGCGCAGAACATCGCGATCAATCCCGTCATACCCCAACAGTGCAGTTTGCAATCCGGCCACATCATACCGGTCAAACGCGCCCGGCATGCCTGCCATGATCGCGGCCAATAAACCGGCGCGTTCTGCATCATCTGCACCCTGAAACCAAGCCGCCGCCTTGGCCCGAACATCGGCAGGATAGTCATCTTCGGCGGCGGCACGGCCCAACATGTGTATTTCAAACGCGGCCATGCGCACGGCGTCAAACCGCAGGCAATTTGCCCCGCCTTTCACTGGCGCAGACAGATCAGTGCGCGTCCAATCCAGCAACGGCATGAAGTTGTAGCAAATTGTCGTAACGCCCTGCCCGGCCAGATTGGCCATGGACTGACGGTAATTGGCAAACAGCGGCGACAGATCACCTTCGCCCCGCTTGATACGTTCATGCACTGGCAAGCTTTCGGTGACGGTCCAGGAAAAACCCGCCGCTTCGATCACCGCCTTACGGTCTGCAATTACGCTGCTGGGCCAAACCTCGCCATACGGGATTTCATGCAGCGCCGTGACAATACCCTGCGCGCCTGTCTGGGCCACTTCCTGCAGCGAAATCGCATCCAGATCGCCGTACCATCGCCAAGTTTCAATCATCAAAGAATACTTTCAACAGCCAAACGGGCACCACTGGACCAAAGACGCTGCGCCGCTTCTGTCACCGGTGCCTGCAATTGCTGTGCGAGATCAGGGGGAAACACCGCTTCGATCGCCAGCAAGGCGGCGACCTTTCCTGCCGGTGTTGACACCCCGTTGCTGGCCTTGCGCAATTGTGCGGCCAAGGGATCACGCACATCAATCGCCTGACCGACCTCATCCGTGCCGCTGACGTAGCGCATCCAGGCCGCCACCGCCAAACAAAGCCCAGGTGATGCGCGCCCGGCATCCATATTTTCGCGCAACGTCCCCAACAGGCGCTGCGGTAGTTTTTGGCTGCCATCCATCGCAATTTGCCAGGTTTTATGGCGAATGGCAGGGTTCGCATACCGATCAAACAGCGCATCGGCATAAGCGTTCAGGCTAACCCCTTCGGGTGCACTCACCGCTGGCATAATCTCGGCCCAAAGCTGACGGACATAGGCGCTGAATACCGGGTCTGCCATTGTTTCGGCGATCGTCTCATGCCCGGCCAGATAGCCGGTATAGGCCAGCGACGAATGCGTGCCGTTCAGCATCCGAAGCTTCATATGTTCATGCGCGGTGACATCCGACACCATTTCGGCTCCGACCGATCCCCAATCGGGCCGTTCTCCACCAACAAAGTCATCTTCGACGACCCATTGCGTGAAGGGTTCATGCATAACCGGTGCAGCATCCAGCAGCCCGGTTTCTTCGCTCAATTCAGCGATATCAACCAAGGTGGTCGCCGGGGTGATCCGGTCAACCATAGTACATGGAAAACGCCCGTGTTCTGCGATCCATTCTGACAAATCCGGATCAATCCGCTGCGCCAAATCAAGCAACACACCACGCACCAGTTTGCCGTTGTTTGGCAGGTTGTCACAGGTCATCACAGTGAAAGGCGCCAATCCCGCATCCTTGCGACGTTGCAAAGCCCGTACCAGATACCCCAGCGCCGTAATGGGCAGTTCGTTGGACAGATCGTGTTGAATATCAGGATGATCCGGGTTCAAGTCGCCGGTCGCTGGATTGTGGCAATAGCCCTTTTCCGTAACGGTCAGTGAAACAATCTTGACCCCCGGTTCCGCCATGGCAGTCAACACCGCCTCAGGGTCATCCGGGGCGACCAGAACATCATTCAGAACTTCGATGATCCGGGTCTTTTTGCCTTCCGGCCCAAGCGTCACCGAAGTGTAGGCCCAGCCTTGCGGCCATAGTGCATCGCGCACGCCGGGGCTGCGTAACGAAACGCCGACGACGCCCCAATCGCCGCCGGCGCTTGCCATGGCATCGGCCACGTAAACGCAGCCAAACGCCCGGAAAAATGCACCAAGCCCCAGGTGAACAATGCCAGTGGCGGGGCGTACCGCGCCACTGTGCTTTAGCCCCTTAACGTGCAAGCCAACCACCATCGACATTCAATACAGCGCCGTGAACATACTGGGCCGCCGGGGTGCACAGATAAACCGCCGCCCCCGCAATGTCAGATGCCTGCCCCCAGCGACCAGCTGGGATACGTTCCAGGATCGCCTGATTGCGATCTGCGTCATTGCGCAAAGCTTCTGTGTTGTTGGTTTCGATATAGCCAGGGGCCACGGCATTCACGTTGATCCCCTTGGCCGCCCATTCATTGGCCAACAGCTTGGTCAGCCCGGCCACACCATGTTTGGACGCAGTGTAGGACGGAACACGGATGCCGCCTTGAAAGGACAGCAGCGACGCGATGTTCACCACCGCACCCTGTCCGCCACGTGCCAGCACAGCCTTGGCAAAAGCCTGCGTCGTGAAAAACAGCGCCTTCAGGTTAACGTCCATGACATCATCCCAATCCGTCTCACTGAAATCCACTGCATCATTGCGCCGGATGATGCCGGCATTGTTGACCAGAATGTCGATCTCTTGACCTTCAAACAGGCCTTTGCCCGCCATTGGTTCGCTGAAATCCACCAACACCGAAGATGCTTTGCCACCGGCTTCTGTGATCAGTTCAACCGTTTCATCACATGCCCGGCGCCCTGCACAGATCACCTCGGCTCCGGCCTGTGCCAGACCAACAGCAACGGCCTGTCCGATCCCTGTATTGGCGCCCGTCACCAAGGCGCGACGAGCGTCCAGTGAAAACGGGTTTGTCACCGCAAATCCTCCATCGCGATCATGTCCATGTCGGTGAAATCTACGTTGTCACCCGCCATCGCCCAGCAGAAAGTGTAAGAGGACGTGCCCGCACCAGCATGGATCGACCAAGGGGGCGAAATCACCGCTTCTTCATTCGCCATAACGATATGGCGCGTCTGGTCCGGTTCGCCCATCAGGTGGAAAACACGCTGATTGTCAGGCATATCGAAATACAAATACGCTTCCATCCGACGGTCGTGCAGGTGCGCAGGCATTGTGTTCCAAACCGACCCTTCGGCGAATTGCGTGTAGCCCATCAGAAGCTGACAGCTTTTGCACACTTCGGGGTGCAGGAACTGAATAATCACGCGTTCGTTGGCGGTTTCCCGTGCACCCATTTCAACACGGCGGGCATCGGACAGTTTGATCAACGTGGTCGGATAGGTTTGATGTGCCGGTGCGGACAACACATAGAACCGGCCATTTCCGCTGAACGTCACCGGGCCTGATCCCATGCCGATATACAGCACTTCGCCGCTTTCCAGAACATAGTCTTGCCCACCGACGCTGATCGTGCCCGTGTCACCGATATTCAGCACGCCCATCTCGCGCCGTTCCAAAATTGTCGGCGTGCCCGCCTCTTCAACCTTGTCCAAAGTCAACGAACCGCCATTGGGCACAGCAGACCCAAGGATCAATCGGTCATAGTGGCTGTAGACCAGATTGATTTCACCGTCGGCAAACAGCCCACCGACATGGAATTGATCACGCAGTTCTTCAGTGTCCAGCGTTTTGCCTTTGGCAGGGTCAATCGCATAACGTGTTTCGGTTTTTAGCATTGTTTCAGTTCTTTCGAATTAGAGAAAATCGTCGCGGCGTGGGGTGAAGGTGTCAATCAGTGTGCCGGCCTCTTTGCAGACGCAGCCATGGCGTGCACCAGATGGGATCACCACACTGTCGCCGGGGCCAAGGTCATATTCTGTGCCATCCACGCTAAAGGTAAAACGGCCAGCTTCGACGTATGTGGATTGAACATGCACATGGTCGTGCAGCTTGCCTTCGGCCCCTTCGGAAAACCGAAAGGCAACCACCATCATGTCTGGGTTTTCGGCCAGCACCTGACGGGTGACACCGGGATCAGCGGGTACTACGGGATAAGTCATTTTTACCTCTGTGAGACATGGAGCGGCCGAAAAAGCCACCGCGCCAGAAATTCAGTGCAAGCATCCAATTGCCGATATCCGCGCGCCGGGACGACCGGCGTATTTGCGGCGGGCATGTCCGCGATGTATCGACCAGCAGGTCCCTCCATCACGATCTCCAGATGCTCAACCATGTGGAAAGCTCTCTCAAAGCCGATACGCCTGCTTTGCGAGCCGATATGCGAGGTCCAGCGCCAACTCTGGCGCCTCGTCCGCGTGCAAACGACCCGTTGCAACCAAATGCGCCAGGAACGAACAATCTACGCGCCGCGCCACATCATGGCGGGCCGGGATGGAACAGAATGCGCGCGTATCGTCATTGAAACCGACGGTATTGTAAAAGCCGGCTGTTTCCGTTGCCGTTTCACGGAACCGCATCATGCCTTCGTAACTATCAAGGAACCACCAAGGAGGGCCCAGTTTCAACGCTGGATAAACCCCGGCAAGCGGCGCCAATTCGCGAGAAAATGTTGTTTCATCCAAGGTAAACAGAATGATTGTCAGCCCCGGTTCGCGACCCACAGCATTCAGCAACGGTTTCAGCGCTGAGACATAATCCATTTGCGCAGGGATATCGTAACCTTTGTCACGCCCGAACCGCGCCAGAACAGTGTCAGAATGGTTACGCGACGCGCCGGGATGGATTTGCAAAACCAACCCGTCATCCAGGCTCATTCGGGCCATTTCCGTCAACATATGACCACGAAAAGCATCGGCCTCTTCCGCGCTGCACTTGCCTTGGAGGGCTTTGTCAAACAACGCCGCCGCAACATCTTGCGAAAAGTCTTCGGTCCGCGCCGTGGCATGACCATGATCGGATGATGTGGCCCCAAAGCTTTTGAAGAACGCGCGACGATTGCGATGCGCGGCCAGATACCCTGTCCATGTGGTGGCGTCTTCGCCTGCCATCTGCCCCATCAACTCAACATTGGCGGCAAACCCTTCGATTTCAGGGTCAACAACAGCGTCCGGACGATAGGCCGTGATAACATTGCCCGACCACCCGCTTTCGCGGATCATCTTGTGCCAACGCAGGTCATCGGTGGCGCTTTCGGTGGTTGATATCGCCTCGATATTGAACCGCTCAAACAGCGCACGAGGACGGAAGGCATCTTGCTTCAGGCAATCGTCAATCTGATCATAAATCGCGTCAGCAGTTTCGCCCGACAGGCGCTGCGTGACGCCAAACACCTCTTGCAGAACATGATCAACCCATATGCGCGACGGCGTACCCCGAAACAGAAAGTAGTTTTCAGCAAACAGGCGCCAGATCTTTCGCGAATCTTGTTCCGTTGGGCCGCCATCCACACGCGGCACGCCCATCGCCTCTAGCGGGATACCCTGCGAATGCAGCATCCGAAAAACATAGTGATCAGGCGTGATCAGAAGCTGCGCCGGATCTGGAAATGCTTCGTTCTCGGCAAACCAGCGCGGATCGGTATGGCCATGAGGGCTGATGATTGGCAAATCTCGAATGCCGTCGTACAGTTCTCGCGCCATTGCCCGAACAGTTGTGTCCGTCGGGAACATTCTATTATCATCCAGTAGCGCCATATCTTATCCTCAAAACCACCACGCCGGTGGGTCCATACTGCCAATAACTGGGATACTAGGTTAAGAAGGTCGTGGCGTCAACTGATATCCCAGTTGCAATGTCTGAATTTTTTTCCTATAGAGTACAGACGGTACTGAAATGACCGCAGAAGAATTGGACGAAGTGCGAGGATGGGTGAAGTGGCAGAACAAGTAGACCAATCTTTATCGTTGCCCGTCCTGAAACAAGCACAGCAGCCCACTGTTGCCGATCAGGTCTTCTTGGTTTTGCAGCAGCGAATCTTGTCACTGGAATTGCCGCCCTGCACCAAGATTTCAGAAGCAGATGTGGCCAGCAAAATGGGTGTCTCGCGCCAGCCGGTTCGCGAAGCCTTCAAACGGCTTGCACGGCTGGGTTTCTTAAGAATTCGCCCCCAAAGCGGCACCACGGTCAGCCTGATTTCGATTGAAGCCGTTCTGCGTGCCTTCTTTATCCGCAAGGCGTTGGAAATTCAGACATGCCGCACGGCTTGCGAACAAATTTCGGATGTTGGCCTTGCCGCTTTGGCCTTGCTGATTGAACAGCAAAAGGCTGCCATTCAGAACGAAGACAAGATCGTCTTTCATGATCTCGATGAACAGTTTCACAAAGAGATATGCCGTCAGGCTGGCGTTGGCTACGTCTGGGAACTGATCCACGAAAACAAGGCCCATATGGACAGAATACGCATGCTGTCTTTGGACCAATCCTCTCAGCGCATGGCGCTGGAAGAACATATCGAAATCTTTAATGCCATGTCTGCTCGTGATGCTGACGCAGTTGAAGAGCTGATCGTCAGACACCTGTCGCGTATCCACGTGCTGATCGAGGAAATGAAGGCTGTAAACCACAATTGGCTGACGGAAAGTATTGAATGACCCGGATTGTAGCGATCGGCGAATGCATGGTCGAAATGGCGCCCCTGGCGCAGGCTGGCACCTATCAGATGGGCTTTGCCGGCGACACGATGAACACCGCATGGTATTTGCGCAAACTGCTGCCCGATACTGACCAGATTGACTACCTGACCGCCGTTGGAACAGATGCCATCTCGGACCAAATGGTCGGCTTCTTCAATGATGCCGGTATTGGCACCACGCATATCGAGCGGCAAGCTGACAAGACAGTTGGTCTGTATATGGTGCAGCTACAAGACGGCGAACGCAGCTTCAGCTACTGGCGCGGACAAAGCGCCGCCCGTGCCTTGGCACAGGATGACGCGGCGTTGAACCGGTCGTTGGCCGGGGCCGATATGGCCTATTTTTCCGGGATTACCATCGCCATTTTGCCTGACGAAGACCGGCACCGCCTGATGTCAGCGCTGGCCGCCTTTCGCGCGAATGGCGGCGAGGTCGTGTTTGACCCCAATTTGCGCCCACGCCTGTGGAATAGTCCCGAACAGATGACCACCGCCGTTATGGAAGCCGCCGCAATCAGCGACACGGTCTTGCCCTCGCATGAGGATGAGGCAACTTGGTTTGCCGATGCCGATCCGGCCGCCACGGCGCAACGCTATGCCGACAGCGGCGCCAGCATGATCATCGTCAAGAATGGCGCAGGACAAATGCTGGCTTGGCATGACGGGGAAGTCAGCCATCACACCCCATCAACCGTTGCCAAAGTTGTAGACACAACAGCAGCGGGCGATTCATTTAACGCCGGGTTCTTGGCCGGGCGGGTTGGCGGTAAGTCAGTGGCTGATTCCGTCAACGCCGCCGCCAAATTGGCTGCAAAAGTTGTTCAGGCCCGCGGGGCGCTTGTGTCGATAGACACATAGCCCCCGCCAATCCCATTATGCCGGTTTAAACGCCTGCAGCACGCGGCGCGTTGCTGCCACCAATGGGTCGTGCGTTTCTTTCAGGATTTGCACCCGGTCAAAACGATCTGGATCGCTGTTCACTGCTTCGCGCAGCGCCTGACCAAAGGCCATCCGCAGCTCGGTTCCGATGTTGAACTTGCAAACTTTGGAGCCACGCGCCAATGCGGTGCGCTGCGCCACAGGAACGCCGGATCCGCCGTGAATAACCAGTGGCACTTCGGTCAACGCCTCGATCGCACGGATGCGCGGCTCATCCAAACCGCCTTCCTTGTCCTGCTGCAAATGCACATTGCCGACCGAAATCGCCATGGCATCAACGCCAGAGTCGCGGGCAAATTGCGCCGCCTCTTCCGGGTCGGTTCCGGCCGATCCTTCACCGCCCGAATAGCCCACAAAGCCGATCTCGCCCTCGCACGAAACCCCTGCGGCATGCGCCATTTCAGCGATAGCGGCGGTTTCGTCGATGTTCTGGGCCAAAGGCTTGCGTGAGCCATCAAACATGACCGATGAAAACCCGCTTTCAATGGCGATACGGCAGTCCTCGGCAGTGTAGCCGTGGTCCAAATGCGCCACGACGGGCACGCTTGCCGCTTCTGCCAGATTGCGGAACATCGCCCCCAGCACAGGCAAAGGCGTATGTTCGCGGCACGATGGACCAGCCTGCAAGATCACCGGCACAGATTCAGCTTCGGCGGCGGCCACATAGGCGCGCATGTCTTCCCAGCCAAGCGTGACCAGACCAGCGACGGCATATCCCTGCCCCAATGCGGGTTGCAGGGCGTCTTTCAGAGTTACCAATGTCATTTAAATTTCGCCACCATGTCCATGATTCCGGGGATCGTATGCAGCTGTTCTGCATGTGTGGGTTGGAAATATTGCTTCAGGGATCGCTGGCTCAATCCGCCAAGGATGGTGAAGTAATACATCTCGTATCCTGGCAACGCCGCGCAGGGGTGATACCCTTTGTCAATCAGCACGGTCGACCCGTCCATGATATGATAGGCATCGCCGGGTTCATTGTCTTCGCGCTGCAACATCTGAAGGCCGGACCCATAGTTCGGCCGGAAGCGGAAGTTATAGGTTTCATCGTGCCGGGTTTCATCTGGCAGACGATCCGTGTCGTGCTTGTGGCTTGGAAAACCAGACCAACCACCCTGCCCGACGGTGTAAAGCTCGCTCACCAGCAAACGGCCCACTTTGTCATGTTGGTTCGCGCCAAGGATATGTTTGATCTTGCGGTGTGTTTTTGTCTCGTCAGACCCGTATTGGATAACGTCCAAGTCATCGGCACGCACATCAAACGGTTCCAGCACCTTGTCAAATTTCGCACCGGCAATGAACGTCTCGGTCGTGTCTGTCAGGCAGGTGATGCGCACCTTGGCACCCACTGGAACATAGACACCTTCGGGCTCTCCGCCCCAGACATCAACGCTGCGGTTGCCGAGGGCCGGATAGACGGCGCCATCGACATCCACGTCAACCGTACCGGTTGCTGGAACGATGCAGGTCTCATAGCCGGGCACGGCGTATTCGAACACTTCGCCTTTGCGCAGCTTAACGATGTTGAAGTAGTTCAACGGCACCAACGCGTGATCCACATCCACGATCGGTGTATTGTGGTTTTCGTGGGGAGCAATATGCATGCGCCTCTCCTTTTCAGGTTTCGGTTGGGCCGCTGCGCGAAGCCAGAAAGGCCTCAAGCTCGGCAGTGGTGGGCATCGCCCCGGCGCAACCGGGTTTGGACACGACGATAGATGCACAGGCGGACCCGCGCAGAACCGCATCACGCAACGAATGCCCAGTGGCAAGCGACGCCAGAAGCCCCGCCATGAAACTGTCACCAGCTCCGTTAGGTTTGACGGCAGTCGCAGGGTAGATGCCTGTGCGAATTTCTTCGCCATCACTGAATGTGATCGCCCCTTCGTGCCCCATCTTGTATATCACGATACGCCCGGACGTAGCGGCCAATTCGCGGGCCATATCCAGACCCTTGTCAATGCCACCCGCCATGAAGCCGAATTCTTCGTCATTACCGACGATCAGATCACTTTCATGCCCGGCACGAGTCAGAACATCGGATGCGACCTGCGGCGACGGCCAGGAATACGGGCGGTAATCGATGTCAAAAATCACCGGCAGCCCCGCCGCGCGGGCATGCTCAAACGCACAGAACGTGGCACTGCGCGAAGGTTCCGCTGCAAACACCGTGCCCGCTGTGATCAGCGCGCCAAACTGGCTGTAATCTACGGCAGCGGAATCCTCATCCGTCACCTGAAAATCCGCCGCGTTGTTACGATAGATCACGTTCTGAAAATCTTCGATGCAGCTTTCGTACACCGCCAAAGAAGTGCGGTATTCACCGCTGACAGCGCGAATGTATTGCGTATCCACACCGTAGTCGCGCAGCCGGTTCACGCAAAAGCGCCCCACCGCATCATCTGAAACAGATGTGACCAAAGCCGATTGACTGCCCAGCTTGACCAGCCCGGCACAAATATTGGCCGATGACCCGCCCAAGTCTGCGCGGAACGTGGATGCGTCCTCGCTTTTGGTGCCGATTGGATCGGCAAACATATCCATGCCCGCCCGTCCGAAAACGGCAAAGTGATTGCGTTTAATTCCGTCCAGCAATGCACTCATTACACGCCCCTCCGCTGTTTGATCCGGTTGGATTCCCACTCCTCATGGGCCCGGCGTACGTCTTCATCCCCGGTGATATGGGGGGTTCCAACCTCCCACCAGGCGTGCCCTTTGTCTGTCCAGCCCTGATACGGGTCTACGTCCATGACAATCACACTGGTCTTGTCTGAGGCTTTGGCGCGCTTGAACGCCTCGCCCAATTCTTCTGGGTTGGCCACCCGTTCCGCCGCCGCGCCCATCGAGGCGGCATGGGCCACAAAATCAACGGCAAAGGGGTCAGGAATTGTTGGGCAATCTGCCAACAGGTTGTTGAAGCTTTCGTTGCCTGTGTTGTTCTGCAACTTGTTGATGACCGCAAATCCGCCATTATCCAGAACCAGCACGATCATCTTCTTCGCGCTCAACACGCTGGAATAAATGTCAGAGTTCAACAACATGTATGAACCGTCACCACAGAAGGTGATCACATCCTGCTCTGGCTCACGCTCCGCTTGGGCGATACGAGCCCCCCAAGCGCCCGCAATCTCGTATCCCATGCAGGAAAACCCAAACTCCACATCAACAGTACCGACATCCAGCGTGCGCCAGTTGGCGGTGACCTCGGCAGGCAAACCACCCGCAGCAGCAACGATCCGGTCTCGGCTGTCACATAGCGCGTTCACCACCCCAATGGCTTGAGCATAAGAATTGGGTCGATTGCCGCTGGAAACATTGTCCGCAACATAGGCATCCCACGTGGCACGCTGTTCGCGGGCAAAGCTGATCCACGTATCCGGCGCCGTATAGTCCAGTGCCTGCGTTAGGGCGGCCAAAGACAGCTTCGCATCCCCAACAACAGGTCGCGCCATATGCTTGCCCGCGTCATGGCGCGCGGCGTTCAACGCAATGAACTGCGCATCGCCAGCAAACGCGGTCCATGAGCCGGTTGTGAAGTCCTGCAATCGCGTGCCCACGGCAACAATGACATCCGCCTTTTCAGCAATGGCATTTGCACTGTCAGACCCAGTCACCCCAATCGGGCCAATGTTCAGCGGGTGCGTGGCAATCAGATTGGCGCGTCCGGCAATGGTTTCCACCACGGGAATCTGATGCGCCTCTGCAAAGGCGGTCAGCTGCTCTACCGCGCGCGAATACTGCACCCCACCGCCGGCAATTATCATTGGGCGTTCGGCCTTGGATAAGAGCGCAACCGCATCAGCGATTTCAGCCGGGTCCGGCGCCTGACGGCGGATGCGATGCACCTTCTTGTCAAAGAACTTGGTCGGGTAATCATAGGTCCAACCCTGCACATCCTGCGGAAGCGCAAGAAACGCCGGGCCGCAATCGGCCGGGTCCAGCATTGTCGCAATCGCATTGGGGAGTGACTGGATCACCTGTGCAGGATGGCAGATACGATCCCAATACCGAACCACCGGCTTGAACGCATCATTCACGCCAAAGGTTGGATCGTTGAAATTCTCCATCTGCTGCAACACCGGATCGGGCAGACGGGTTAAAAACGTGTCCCCGCACAGCATCAGCATCGGCAAACGGTTGGCATGGGCCAACCCTGCCGCCGTCAGAAGATTCGCCGTGCCGGGCCCGGCACTGGCGGTGCAAAACATGAAACGCTGACGCAACCACTGCTTGGCATAGCCTGCAGCAGCGAACCCCATGCTCTGTTCGTTTTGGCCGCGATACAGCGGAAGCTCTGCACGAACCGTGTTCAACGCCTCGCCCAGGCAAGTGACGTTGCCGTGGCCAAAAATTCCGAAACCCCCGCCACACAAACGCATCTCTTGGCCATCAATTTCAATGAATTGATTTGAGAGCCAACGAATGATCGCCTGCGCGGTGGTCAGCCGGACCGTGTCTTGTGTTGCGGCCATTTCTGCTTGTCCCTTTTGGAAATTCGGCTGCAAAATTTCGGCGTGTTGACGAAAGCAGCTTGCGGCAATTCGATTCCCAAGATACAAATTTTGCAACCGGTTGCAAGCCGTATTACGATTTGGGAGGATCGACATGGGGAAGCAGATAGGTATCGGCATCCTTGGCGGAGGATACATGGGCAAGGCCCATGCTGTGGCCATGTCTTCGGTTGGCGCGGTTTTTAACACCGGTCTGCGCCCCCGACTGGAAATGGTTTGCGCCTCCAGCCCGGAAAGTGCCGAGCGTTATCGTACCGCCTATGGGTTCGCCCGCGCAACGCATGATTGGAAGGCTTTGGTTGCCGACCCTGCGGTCGAAGCCATCGTCATCGCCACACCGCAATCCACCCATCGCGAAATCGCCGAAGCCGCATTTGCCCTTGGCAAACCGGTTCTGTGCGAAAAGCCTTTGGGCGCCAGCCTTGATGACAGCACCGCCATGGTCGCTGCCGCCGAAACCTCGAACACGACAAACATGGTGGGTTTTAACTACATCCGCACCCCTGCCAGCCAATATGCCCGGCAATTGCTGGAAACCGGCAAAATCGGCCAGGTCACATGGTTTCGCGGTGAACATACCGAAGATTTTTACGCCAATCCGCAAACCCCTGCCAGCTGGCGGACCAGCGGCATGGCCAACGGAACACTGGGTGATCTGGCGCCACATATGGTCAACGCAGCACTGGCCCTATTGGGGCCAATTACGCGGGTGATGGGCACGCATGAAACAGTGCACGAGATCAGACCGGGCGGAACAGTCACCAATGATGACCATGCGCAGATGATGTGCCGTTTCGAAAATGGCGCGATGGGACAGATGTATTTCTCGCGTATCGCCAGCGGGCGCAAGATGGGCTATGCCTATGAAATCACAGGCACAAAAGGCGCAATCCGGTTTGATCAAGAAGATCAGAACGCGATTTGGCTATACCTGATGGATGATCCCGAGGCCGAGCGCGGCTTTCGCAAGATTTTGACCGGCCCCGCACATCCGGACTATGCGCCGTTTTGCCAAGGCCCGGGCCACGGCACCGGCTATCAGGATCAGATCATCATCGAAGCCCGTGACTTTCTGCAAGCGATCGAAACAGGCCAACCCGTTTGGCCCACATTCCGAGACGGGCACGAGGTGAACCGCGTGATCGCTGCCGCGATTGCATCTTCCCAGCAGGAAGCCTGGCAAGATATTTCGAACTTCTGAGCTTGGGAGATACCGCCAGATGACACTTAAAATTGGCAATGCGCCCTGCTCATGGGGTGTTGAATTTGCAAATGATCCGCGCAATCCGTCCTGGCAATCCGTTCTGCAGGATTGCGCAAAGGCTGGTTACAAGGGCATCGAACTTGGCCCTGTTGGCTATATGCCTGAAGACCCGGCCATATTGGCCGACGCCTTGGCTGAGAACGCGCTGGAACTGATCGGGGGCGTGGTGTTTCGCCCCTATCATGACCCGGACGCGTGGCACGATGTTCTGGACGCCACCCATCGCACTGCCAGCGCTTTGAAGGCCCATGGCGCTCAACACTTGGTGCTGATTGATTCCATCTCGCCCCGCCGAGCCCCCACAGCCGGACGCGCGACCGAGGCAGAGCAAATGGACCAAGCGGAATGGGCCGCTTACCGTGATCGCATCGCTGAATCCGCAAGGATCGGCGCCGAAGAATACGGGCTGACGGTTGGCATTCATGCCCATGCCGGGGGCTTCATGGATTTCGAACCAGAGCTGGAACGCTTGCTGGATGAAGTGGATGAAAGCATTCTGAAAATCTGCTTTGACACGGGCCACCATTCCTATGCAGGTTTTGACCCTGTCGCCTTTATGAAACGGCACATTGATCGAATTTCCTATATGCACTTCAAAGACATAGCTCCAAAAGTGAAAGCAGAGGTCATTGCCAATCGCACCGGGTTTTATGACGCCTGCGGTCAAGGCATTTTCTGCAATCTGGGTGACGGCGATGTGGACTTTGCTGCCGTACGTCAGGTCTTGCTGGACGCAGGATTTTCGGGGTGGTGCACCGTTGAACAGGATTGCGATCCAACCTTGGCGCCCGATCCGATTGGCGATGCGCGAAAAAACAGAGAATACTTAGAATCCATCGGTTTCAGCTAAGGAGAGCCGGGCCATGAAAAAACTGAAATGGGGCATGATCGGCGGCGGCGAAGGCAGCCAAATCGGGCCAGCGCACCGCTTGGGCGCCGGGCTGGACGGAGCATTTGAGTTCGTTGCAGGCGCATTGGACCACCGGCCCGAAGCCGGGCGCGACTATGGTCAGCGGTTAGGCCTGGCCGCTGATCGCGCCTATGGCGATTGGCAGGAAATGCTGGCCGGGGAATCCGCACGCGAAGACCGTGTAGATTTGGTGACTGTGGCAACGCCCAACGCCACGCATTTTGCGATCACAAAGGCCTATCTGGAGGCCGGGTTTCATGTGCTGTGCGAAAAGCCCATGACGATGACCGTCGAAGAAGGCGAAGAAATCGTCAAGCTGTCCCAGAAAACAGGGCGAATTTGCGCGGTAAACTACGGGTATTCGGGGTATTCTTTGGTTCGCCATATGCGGGCGATGGTGCAGCGGGGTGACTTGGGCCGCATTCGTTTGGTCAAGGCCGAGTTCGCGCATGGCCATCACGCGGATGCAGCAGATGCCGACAATCCGCGCGTGCGCTGGCGCTACGATCCGGCACAAGCCGGGGTGTCGGCGCAGTTCGCAGATTGCGGAATTCACGCGCTTCACATGGCGTCTTTCGTTCTGCAGCAAGAGGTTTCAAAGCTATCGGCGGATACGGTCAGCTGTATTCAGAGCCGCGAATTAGAAGATGATGCGATGGTTAATTTGCGGTTCGACGGTGGTGCCGTTGGGCGGTTGTGGACCAGTTCGGTCGCCATTGGCCGTCAACACGGCCTGACACTGCAGGTCTTTGGCGAAAAAGGCGGACTTCGCTGGTCCCAGGAACAGCCAAACCAATTGTACTGGATGCCGCTGGGTGAACGGTTGCAAGTGATTGAACGTGGCGAAGCCAATTTGAGCCCCGAAGCGGACAGAACAACCCGTGTAACGGTTGGCCATGCCGAAGGCATGCCGCTGGCATTTGCGAATATTTACAGCGACTTAGCAGAAGCTATTCGTGCACAAAAAGAGGATCGGCCAATGGATCCTGCAGCCAATCTTTATCCACGTGCCGAGGATGGATTGCGCTCAATGGCGGCTGTTGTTGCGGTTGCGCAAAGCGGCAAAAACAACGGCGAATGGCTGGACGCCCGTCCACCGATGTTTCGCTGACGTCAAAAAACTGAAAGCGGGGCTATTTGATACGCGGTATCAGTGTGCCCCGCTCCACAACAGATAGCGGGAATATCCGTGCTTCTGGATACCGATCAGGCTCATCCAGCATTGCCACCATCAACTCGATCGACGACGTGACGATCTCGCGGATGGGCTGGTGGATTGTGGTCAGATCATTGCTTTCCCAACGTGCCATTTCCATGTCGTTCATGCCGATGACACCAACGTCATTCGGGCAGGATAATCCGCTGTCGCGAATGGCGGAAACTGCGCCAATCGACAAAACGTCATCCCCGCAGAAATAGGCCTGCGCCGGAGTGTTCTTTAGCAGGCGCAGCATCTCGCGCCGCCCAGCATAGAAAGAATACGCATCGGCAAATGAATAGGTTGTTTTGATTTTAGGATGCGCCGCCATTTCGGACATGAATCCTGTGTAGCGGTCTTGTGTACTGGTGGCCGTATCCGGCCCGCCCAAAAAGGCCACATGGGTGTGCCCCCGCGCAACCAGTTCGCGCGCAGCCATCCGCCCACATTCCACGTTATCAACCCCCACAACATGCACCTGAAGAGCCGCAGCAGAGCGACCAAAGGAATGCACAACAGGCACACCGGCATCCCGGAACGCCCTGGCAAACTCTGTTGGCAACGTAGATGATGCCACAACCACCCCGTCCACCGAATACTGCTTCAGCATTCGAACAGAGTTTTCAGGATTTTTTTCTTCGGTCAGGTTCACCAGCAATGGGCGCAGCCCGCGGTCTTGAAGACCGCGTGTGAACAGATCGAACACTTCCAGAAAGATCGGGTTGTGAAAGTTGTCAGACACCAAGCCAATAAGCTTTGTGCGCCCAGTTGTAAGTGATGAGGCCAAGGCGTTTGGGCTGTAACCCAAGTCACGCGCCGCCTTTTCAACCTTCCGCCGCATTTTGGCAGATACAGACGCCCCATCCGTGAAGGTACGTGAAACCGCGGAACGGGAAACCCCTGCGCGTTCAGCAACCTCCTTCAATGTGACGGCCATTGTCTTACCTCCCTATTCGTCTGGCAGCGCTCATACCCTGCTTTTCATCGAAATGCAGCATGAAACACAATTCACCCGTTTGCAACCGGTTGCAAAAATTTCTGCGATGTGCTTTATCATGAATCGGAGAGACGCTGAAACGGCTCTTTCGCCATTTGAACGGCACGATTTGGGAGGACAATATGTCATCATTCACTACAAAACTGGTGCTAGCGGCAGCTGTGGCTGCGGCACCGTTAATGGCTGCGACTGCAGTGCAAGCTGAAGGCGAGAAGTATATTCTTGTCAGCCACGCACCTGACAGCGACAGCTGGTGGAACACAATCAAAAACGGTCTGGCCCTCGCGGGTGAACAGATGGACGTTGAAGTTGAATACCGCAACCCGCCCACCGGCGATTTGGCCGACATGGCACGGATCATCGAGCAGGCAGCGGCATCCGGCCCTAACGGCATCATCACCACCCTGTCGGACTATGATGTTCTGTCCGGTCCGATCCAGGCAGCTGTCGACAGCGGTGTCGATGTCATCATCATGAACTCCGGCACGCCTGATCAGGCGCGCGAAGTTGGCGCTCTGATGTATGTCGGCCAGCCTGAATACGATGCGGGTTACGCTGCAGGTCTGCGCGCCAAAGGTGACGGCGTTGGGTCCTTCCTGTGTGTAAACCACTACATCAGCTCGCCATCTTCGACAGAGCGTTGCCAGGGCTTCGCCGATGGTCTGGGTATCGAACTGGGCAACCAGATGATCGACTCCGGTCAAGACCCTTCGGAAATCAAAAACAAAGTTCTGGCCTATCTTTCGGCCAATCCTGAAACCGACGCGATCCTGACGCTTGGACCGACCTCGGCCGATCCAACAATGTTGGCATTGGACGAAAACGGCATGGCTGGTGACATCTATTTCGGCACCTTCGACCTTGGTGAAGAAATCGTAAAAGGCCTGAAGGCCGGTGTCATCAACTGGGGCATTGATCAGCAGCCATTCCTGCAGGCTTACCTGCCGGTTGTGGTTATGACCAACTACCACCGTTATGGCGTTCTGCCAGGCAACAACATCAACTCGGGCCCAGGTTTTGTTACCGCAGACGGTCTTGAGAAGGTTGAAGCGTTCGCGGGCGAATACCGCTAATCACGTCACGTAAATCCGGGCGGCCAAACGCAATCGAGGCATTTGGCCGCCCTTTTTCCATCCTGAATGCGGAGCTTTGAGGTCCCATGTCCGATGCCCCCCCCTCCACCACTGCTGAAATTGACGAGCGGATCAAGCAGCGATCGCCTTTGCGCGAAGCACTGATACGCCCTGAACTTGGCGGTATCGTCGGCACAATCGCCGTCTTCACCTTCTTCCTTCTATTCGCCTCTGACAGCGGAATGTTTAACAGTCAGGGCATAATGAACTGGAGCCAAGTTTCGGCACAGTTCATGATTATCGCCGTTGGCGCATGCTTGTTGATGATCGCTGGCGAGTTTGACTTGTCCGTCGGCTCCATGATCGGCTTTTGCGGCATGATGATCGCGATTTTCAGCGTTACTTTAGGTTGGCCTGTTTGGCTGGCGATCTTGATTACTTTTGCTCTTTGCCTGGCAATTGGTGCCGTAAATGGATTGATCGTCGTCCGCACAGGCCTGCCCAGTTTCATCGTAACGCTGGCATTCCTGTTCATCCTGCGCGGTTTTACAATTTACTTCCCTCAAACCATCGAGCGTAAAACAATCATCGGCGGTATCCGCGACGTTGCCGAAGGCGATTGGTTGGCAGCTATCTTTGGCGGCAAAATCATGCCCGGTCTGTTTACTTGGCTGGGTGACGCTGGGATTATCGCCACCTTCGAACGTGGCACACGTGCCGGGCAACCGGTTGTGGACGGCATCCCGATGTTGCTGATCTGGGCAATTGCCCTGGTTATCTTTGGGCACATCCTGCTGACAAAAACCCGTTTCGGAAACTGGATCTTTGCGTCAGGCGGCGATGCCGAAGCGGCGCGGAACTCTGGTGTACCAGTGAACCGGGTGAAGGTTCTGATGTTCATGTTCACCGCGTTTTGTGCCTGTGTCTTTGCCACATGCCAGGTGATGGAATTCGGCTCTGCTGGGGCGGACCGTGGTCTGTTGAAAGAATTCGAAGCCATTATCGCGGTTGTCATCGGTGGCGCGCTTCTAACAGGTGGGTACGGTTCGGTTATCGGCGCAGCCTTGGGCGCATTGATCTTTGGTGTGGTGCAGCAGGGTCTGTTCTTTGCCGGGGTCGAAAGCTCTTTGTTCCGCGTGTTCCTGGGTGTCATCCTGTTGTTCGCTGTGATCCTGAACACCTATATCCGTCGCATCATCACTGGGGAGAGATAATATGACCGATACACTCAAACCCATCATTGAGATGCGTGATATTCAGAAGCATTTTGGCTCTGTGATCGCGCTGGCCGGGGTCTCGGTCAACTTGTTCCCAGGGGAATGCCACTGCCTGCTTGGCGACAACGGTGCCGGTAAATCAACCTTCATCAAAACCATGTCGGGCGTGCACAAACCCACATCGGGTGACATCATGTTCGATGGCAAACCGATGAACTTTGCTGATCCGCGTGACGCGATCGACGCAGGCATTGCCACAGTGCACCAGCACTTGGCCATGATCCCGCTGATGTCCGTCAGCCGCAACTTCTTCATGGGCAACGAACCCACGAAGTCAGTAATGGGAATGTCCTTTTTCGACCATGAATACGCCAATGACGTAACCATGTCGGAAATGAAGAAGATGGGCATCAACCTTCGCGGCCCCGATCAGGCGGTCGGTACATTGTCGGGCGGTGAACGTCAGACGGTGGCCATTGCCCGCGCGGTCTATTTCGGCGCAAAGGTGCTGATCCTGGACGAACCGACCTCGGCGTTGGGCGTGCGGCAAACCGCCAACGTTCTGGCCACCATCGACAAGGTGCGCAAACAGGGCATTGGTGTTGTCTTCATCACGCACAACGTGCGCCACGCCATGGCTGTTGGGGATCGCTTTACCGTGCTGAACCGCGGCAAAACTCTTGGCACGGCGAAACGCGGTGAAATCACACCGGAAGAGTTGCAAGACCTGATGGCCGGCGGTCAAGAACTGGTCAAACTGGAAGGCAGCTTGGGCGGTACTGTCTAAGTTGACCTGACCTCCAAACTATTTTCCCCGCCGGTGAAACATCCGGCGGGGATTTTTTTGAACTAGGGCGTTACTGAACGGATATCCCCACCTTCACATCACGTTTTGAACAAACGATAGATTGCCGGTATCACCAACACTGTCAGCGCGGTTGAAGACGCCAAACCAAACAGCAATGAAATCGCCAGCCCCTGAAAAATCGGGTCAGCCAAAATCACAACAGCTCCGATCATCGCGGCGATGGCCGTCAGCAGGATTGGCTTGAAGCGGGTCGCCCCCGCCTCGATCAAAGTCTCAACCGTAACCGGCCCGTCGGGTGCCGCGTGACGGATGAAATCCACCAACAGGATCGAGTTGCGCACAATGATCCCCGCCAAAGCGATGAACCCGATCATCGACGTGGCCGAAAACGGCGCGCCAAACAGCCAATGGCCCAGCATAATCCCCAAGAATGTCAGCGGGACGGGTGTCAGGATCACCAGTGGCAAACGGAAACTGCCAAACTGCGCCACAACCAAAATATAGATCCCGACAAGGGCCACACCAAATGCAGCGCCCATATCGCGGAAGGTGACCCAGGTCACTTCCCACTCACCATCCCACAGCAGCACTGGGTCTGCCTCGTCCATGGGTTGGCCGTTCATTCGGATCGTGGGTTTGGGCAGATCGGACCAGTCCATGGCGTCCAACCGCTCTTGCACGGCGATCATGCCGTAAAGCGGCGCTTCGAACGCCCCCGCCAATTCGGCAGTGACCATTTCCGCGTAACGTCCGTTGTGACGAAAGATTGGGAAAGACGCGTACTCTTCCGTAATCTCAACCACATCGCCCAGTTCAACAACACCGCGCCCCCCCGGCAACGCATTGGCCGGAACGGGGGTTGTCAGCGCGACCTCGTCCAATACGCGGGCCCCACGATCACGCGCCACAATGATCGGGATCGGCTGGCGCCCCTCACCGCGATGCGAATAGCCCACGGTGGTAGAGCCGTTCAGCAATTGCAGCGTCTGCAAAGCATCCGCTTCTTGCACACGGAAGAAATCCAGATCGGTCGGTTTCAGCTGTGCGCGCAAACGGCGGGGTTGGGTGCCGAAACTGTCATCCACATCCACCACAAACGGCACATCTTCAAAAGCGGTGCGTACACGTTCAGCCACGGCACGGCGCGTTTCGGCGTCCGGGCCATAAATCTCGGCCAGCAGAGTGGCAATGACGGGTGGTCCGGGGGGCGGCTCAACCACCTTGATATTGGTGCCTGGCGGAACGTTCAGATCCTGCAATTTGTCCCGCAATTCCAACGCAATATCATGGCTGGCCCGCTCACGGTGATCTTTGGCCAACAGGTTCAGCTGCACCTCACCCAATTCCGGCGTTTGGCGCAGAAAATAGTGCCGCACCAACCCGTTGAAATTAAAAGGTGCCGCAGTCCCAGCATAGATCTGGGCCGAAATCACCTCTTCCAATTGCATCGCCACTCTGGCGGCATCCGCAGCAACAGCATCTGTCGCCTCTACCGGCGCGCCTTCGGGCAGATCGATCACAATCGCCAGCTCGGACTTGTTGTCAAACGGCAGCAACTTGACCGTCACATCCTTGGTATAGAGCGCCGCCAAAGAACCAAATGACAACACCACCACAACCAGCAAGAAGACCCCGCTGACAGCCTTGGAGCGCAGCAAAGGGCGCGCCAGAGCGGCGTACATTGCCCCCAACCGCCCGCCGGTTTCGGCAGATTCATCATGATGCGCCTTGGCACCGCCCGCGATTTTCAACATCAGCCACGGTGTGATGATGACCGCAACAAAGAACGAAAAGATCATCGCAGCCGAAGCATTGGCCGGAATAGGGCTCATGTAGGGGCCCATCAAACCAGACACGAACAGCATGGGCAGTAAGGCCACAACCACCGTCAAAGTCGCCACAATGGTTGGATTGCCAACCTCTGCCACCGCAGCAACCGCGCCGTCCAACCGCGTTTTATGTGGATCCTTTGCCCAGTGGCGGGCGATGTTTTCGATCACAACAATCGCGTCATCCACCAAAATTCCGATCGAGAAAATCAGCGCAAACAACGACACGCGGTTCAGGGTGTAGCCCATCACCTTGGCGGCAAACAGCGTCAGCAAAATTGTCACTGGGATCACAACAGCCACCACGATTGCCTCGCGCCAACCAATCGCCAACAGAACCAGAGCCACAATAGAGACCGTTGCCAACCCAAGGTGGAACAGCAACTCGTTGGCCTTTTCATCTGCCGTCTCGCCATAGTCGCGCGTGACTTCCACAACCACAGAGTCCGGTATGATCCGGCCTTCAATCTGTTCAACACGGTGCAGGATTTCTTCGGCAACCAACACGGCATTGGCCCCTGCCCGTTTGGCCAAGGCCAGTGTCACAGCAGGTTGGCGGATGCTTGAACCATCCTCGGCACGGCGCAAGGATGTGACGTGATGCGATCAATGTCGGTGACAAACCCAACAGTGGCCACGTCACCCACATAAACTGTGCGCCCGTCACGGCTGGTGATTTCAAGATTGGCAATATCATCCGGGGATTTCAGCGTTTCGCCCAGGATCAGCTCTATCTGCTCACCTGCGTTACGCACACGCCCAGCCGGGGCAGCACTGTTCGCGCCCTCGACCTTGCCAACCAGTTGTTGCAACGTCACGCCATATAGCGCCAGCTTTTCCGGATCCGGCGCCACGCGCAGAGCCAAGTCTGTGGCCCCAACCAAATAGGTCAGGCCAACATTGTCGATCTTGGTCAGCTCCACTTCGACTTCACGCGCCACGCGGGTCAGATCAGCTGCGCTGATCGCATCTTGCCCCGCTTGCGGCGTAAAGGTCAGCGCAACAATCGCCACATCGTTGATCCCACGCCCCACCACCATTGGCTCTGGAATGCCGGTTGGGATGCGATCCAGATTTGACAGGATTTCATCCCGCACACGCAAAATCGCCGTATCGGCAGACAAACCCACGTTAAACCGCGCCGTCACCATCACCTGATTATCGCGGGTTGAACTGTAGACATGCTCGACCTCGTCAATGCCTTTGACGATGGTCTCCAACGGCTCTGTCACCAGTTTCACCGCGTCTTCGGCCTGCAATCCCGCAGCCTGAACGTGAATATCCACCAAAGGAACCGAGATTTGCGGCTCTTCCTCTCGTGGCAATGAAATCAGCGCAATCATCCCTACGGCCAACGCGGCCAACAGGAACAAAGGCGTCAACGGGGACGCAATGAAAGCCCGTGTCAGCCGACCGGCCAAACCCAGCGGCATATCGGTATCTGTATGTTGGTCATTCATGGCCGGTGACCACCTGATCGCCAGCGCGCAACCCGCTGAGAATTTCAATATAGGTCGCGCCGTCCTGCACGATCACCTGACCGGGCACCACTGTGCGCTCCAACACGCCGTCAGTGGTTTCAATTGCAACGAAATCCAAACCCGCGCGCGCAATGACCGCCGCCTGTGGCACAGCCAAAACCTGCCGCGTGCCCAGTGGCAAACGCACCGGAACACGGCGCCCCACAAACCGGTCATCCAGCCCCGGCACATCAACATCGGCCAGAACGCGACCACCTTCGATCAGCGGATAAATCTTGACCAAGGTGCCAAGGGATTCTGCATCGCCCTGCCCGACCCGGATCGTATCACCCAGTTTCAGATCACCCGCATGGCGCTCTGGCAGCGCCAGACGCAAGAAAACCCCGCCACCAGCCACCCGCGCCACGGTTTCACCCGGATTGATAACCGATCCCTTAGCCACCGGAACGGAAAGGACAATACCGGAAACCGGCGATGTCACGGCGCCTTCGGTCACGCGTTGTTCGATACCCAGACGTTCAGCCTCTGTGCTGAGAATTTGGTTCTTCAGCACATCCACCTGAGTTTGCAGCTGCTCAAACCGCTGTGCGGTGATCACGCCCCGATCGCTGAGAGAAACACCCCGGTCCAGATCGGATTGTGCTGTATCCAGCTGATTGTGTAGCCCGGCCAGTTGCGCATCAATCGCGGCAAGGCTGAAGTTCAATTTGTCATCTTCAACCCGAGCGATCTCTTGCCCTTCTTCAACCCTGTCGCCAGCGCTGACACTCAAGGTCACCAAGGTGCCGCCAATACGGGCACGCGCCGGGATCAAATCTTTCGGCTCCACTTCGCCATAGACCGACTTCCACTGAGTGATTTCGCGCGACTGCAGCTCAACAGTTTGAGCCTGCGCGCCGGTTTCGGAAAGCCCGACAAGGCAAACCAAAAGCGTTAAGATAGTTCGTATCATTTCGGGTTGCGCCTTTCGTGATCGTGACGCGCTTTGACAAGCGCAGATGCCCGTTGCGAAAAAGTAAGTATTCATCCGGGTTTGCAATACATATATTGTATATTGAATATGTAAAGCCCTGCCTCCCCCTGATCGATGGATAAGAGACAAAATGACCGGCTACAGTGAGAAATTCTTGAACGTCTTACCTCAACGGTTCTTTGATTCAGGTCAGCAAACCCAAAGAAAACCGCCGGAGGATCAATGATCACCCCGGCGGCCAATGCGCTTGAAAGTTTTGTTTTACGCGTAATTAGTACATTTTGTATGGCAGGAACTTACCATCCAAAACGACCTTCACACGGTCCCCTTTGGGGTCTTCTGTGCGGGAAATATCCATTGTGAAATCAATCGCTGACATGATGCCGTCACCGAACTCTTCTTCAATCAGGGCCTTCATGGTCGTGCCGTATACGGCCACCACCTCATACAAGCGATAGATCAAGGGATCAGCCGGAACAGCTGTCGGGATCGAACCGCGATACGGCACGGTCATCAGCAGCGCTACTTCCTCGTCCGAAAAGTTCAGACCAAGGGCATTTCCTGCCTTTTCGATCTGATCCTTGGTCATGGATAACTGCCCCATCAATGCAGCAGTCACCCACTCCTTTGACTGTCCAACAGAGTCAGCGACATCGCCCCATTTGATTTCGTTGAAGGTCTTATGCGCGACGATTTTTTCCGTCAATTCAGCGCGTGTGGTCATGAGGGGTACTCCCAGTAGTTTATTGATAAGTTTGAAAAATTCAGGCGCCGTAAGGCAAGCCTTCCTCAATTGGCAGCGCAGGGTCGCGGGACCATTCGTTCCAAGAACCAAAGTAGATAGACACATCCTTCACCCCGGCCTCTTTCAACGCCAGAAAGGTGTTGGAGGCGCGTGCGCCTTTGAAACAGTACAGCTTCACAGGGGTGTCAGGCGTAATGCCCACGGTGGCACATTCGGCCAAAACCTCTTCCTTGGATTTCAGCATCGTCCCTTCGGCTGTCGGCTTCATCATCCGATACCATTCAATCCAGACGGCCCCCGGAATGCGCCCCTTGCGTGGGCAAAAATCGACGCCGTATGGCGATGACGACGTGCCAATCCATTCGTCAATATCGCGCACGTCCAGGATAACCGCCGTATCATCGGCGATTGCGTCTTTCATGTCATCTGCATCCATCATGATCGACGCCGCAGCCTCATCAATCTCAAAGCCGCCGGGCGCTGGCGCAACCACATCGGTCGACACGGCCTTTCCAGCCGCCGTCCATGCTGCGTAACCGCCGTGCAGAACTTTCACGTCTGGATAGCCCAAGAAGGCCAACAAGTAGAAACCACGACAAGACTGGCCAAAACCACTGTTCATTGAGGCTTCGTAGATGACAGCTGTCTTTTCACCGTCCAAGCCGGCGGCGCCGAATTCTGCTGCGAATTTGTCTTTCAGCTCTGCCATGCCCGAAGCATCGGAGGTGGCCAGATACGTGAAAATGTCGTGCATATTGACCGCGCCCGGAACGTGCCCAGCGGCAAAACTTTCTGGATCGCGTGTATCAATCACGACGGCGGTTCCGGCGGCCATCAACTCAATCAATTCGTCCGGAGATATCAGTGCAGAAGTCATTTTTGCATTCCCTTGTTCCCAGTTGGCATTAGTTATCCGTTCCGTTGCCGCGATGAGCTGCAACGGTCAGTTCCGAGTGGTCGCCCAATCGGGCGTTAGTCTAAACTTGCCAGCATCTTACGCAGATGCTTAGTCGCCGGTGTCACGATGGCGACGAAGTAAGATTCGCGCAGGCGGCGCTGTGCAACACCATGGCTGACATACCCCCGTGCCCCGCAGTGCAGCATCGCGAAATGTGCCGCCTCCACGGCCAGTTCACCGCCCTTCAGCCGGGCTTGCAGAACCCGCTTCCAATAGGCATCCGACGTGTCATAGGGCGTTTTGGACAACGCCAGCACCTCATCCACCAGCGCGGTATATTCCGCCTCAAAGTCCTCTGGCTGCTTTTCCAGGTATTGGTTCACATGGCCCAGCGGCCCTTTGACCTGCTGCATCATATCGATCGCGCTTTTGATCATTCCGGCAGCCATTCCGCATTGCATCAACACGAAACCGCCCCGAATGCGTTTGATAAACGCAGGTGCTGGATCACCGATGATACATTCGTCCGGAATAAACACATCGCGGAATTGGACGTTGCAGGTTGCCGTGCCACCCATGGCCACGAATTCGTGGTCCAGTTTCAACGTCACGCCCTTGGACGCATCCGCATGGGCAATGGCCATAACAGTTTTGGTGTCCGCACCGTCAGCCACTGCAAACATGATCCCGAAGTACCCGTCTTCGGACAGGTTCGACACCCAAGGCAACAGCCCCTTTACGGTGTATCCGCCCTCGACCCGCGTGCCCTTCAGCCGCAGTGGTTCGATTTCGGCAATCGCCTTCATCGGGTTGGACATGCCAGTGCCGCCCAGAATTTCGCCGGTTGCCACTTTGGGCAGGATTTCCGTCTTCAGATAGTCACTGTCGGAGGACGCTATGTACCAAGCCAGCGCGTCCTGACACCACATGCAAAAGCCGGTGGACAAACAGGTTTCAGACGCCCGAGCCATGGCCAGAATAGAGTTGGACAAATCAGTCCCGGCATCCACTCCCCCAATATGAGAGCCATAAGCCCCTGCTGCGCCCAGCGCCCGCATAACACCTTCTGGATAAACACGTTCTTCGTCAATCTGGCGCACCATTGGTGCCAGATCAGACGCCGAAATTCGGTCAATCTCTTCTAGGTTCACAACATTCAGGCTGGTCGCGATATTCATAACAGAGTTCCTTGAGAGCTTGGGTTTTTCGAATGGATGGGGCCTTGCCCCCGGCGTCGCGCTTCGACGGGGGCAAGGGTGTGTTTAGACAGACGTGGCGACCATTTTGACCGGGCGCGAGAAGGTGTTGAACACCGGCGACCACTGGCAAACATGGGCGATCAGTTCGTCGATCTCGGATTGTGGGCAGTCGGCTTGCATATCCACGTTGATACGCACATCCGTGAACCCAACTGGCTTTTCTGACGTATCGCCGGTGCCCCAGACAGCGGTGATGTTCAGATCGCCTTCCAGCTCAACTTCCAGCGACTGGATGGTGATGCCGCGCGCAATGGCGTTGGCATGCAGGCCCACCGCGATACAGGACCCCAGCGCAGCCAAGGATGCCTCGGACGGGTTCGGTGCGGTGTCATCACCCAGCAGGCCGGGTGGCTCATCCACAATGTAGGGCTCCAAGTTGCGGATATAGTTGGCGTGCCGGAACCGGCCTTCGGCCACTGTCTTACACTTCAGCGTTTTGATCGCCTGTGGGTTCTCTTTGCCTTTGGCAATCAACCCCTCCAATCCGGTCTTGTCGATCGGGGCAAGGCACCCGGTCAATGCAGTTGCGGGTTCAGACATGTTTCTTCTCCTTCAGTCTTAAATCAGTTTGGTTTTGGGAACGTCCCAAGGCGTTTGAAAAGGTCAGCTGTTATCGCGCACCCAGTTGAAGCGTTTGATGGCCAGCATGCAGATGTAATCCAGGGTGAAACCGATGACCCCGATCACCACCACCACTGCGGCCAGTCGGGAATAATCCAGCGTGTCGCGCGCATCGTTGATCGCGTAGCCCAGCCCACTGGTGACCCCTAGGTATTCGGCCGGAACCAAAACCACCCAAGCCACCCCAAGCGCCAAGCGAATACCGGTCAGGATATCCACCGCGACGGCGGGCAAGATCACCACGAACAACATGTGAAACGGATTGGCACCCAAGTTCCGCGCAACTTTCAGCCAGGATGGATCAATCCGACGCACACCAGCTGCGGTGGAAAACAGAATGGGCCAAATCGCAGCCACGGTAATCAGAAAGACGATCGCTCCATCCCAGGTGTCATAGGCCATGACGGCAATCGGCATCCACGACAGCGGCGAAATCATCCGTAGGAACTGAAACGGAATGTTGGTGATATCGCGCAGCCAGACCACCCGGCCAATTGCGATTCCCACCGGCACCCCAATAACCCCGGCAATGACCAGCCCAGCCCCAACGCGATACAACGACGGACCAGACATCCCCAGAACTTCGCCAGATTGGACCATGTCCCACAAGGCAACCAGTGTCGGCCCCGGCGCGAAGTCGGCAAAGGCGAACATGTCGGGGTTGTTGGCGACCGCCAAGCCACCCAGCCACCACAGGAAAAGCAGCACCGCGACACCGATCACGGCATAGGCCGGGCCGCGCAAGCGGCCTAACCCGGGCAACGTTAGCCGTTGCAGTGTGGTATCGGCAGCCGCGCTCACAGCTTCAGGATCTCTTCGCGTGCGAACGGATCCCCCGCGGAAACCGACGGATCATCCTTCCATTCCGGATACTTATCCAGCGCGGCTTTGACGAAGTTGTAATCGACCAAGTCCTTGGCCACGAACTCTGGGTCCAAGTCCTTCAGGAAGGTTGTATCGCCCGACACAACGGTTTTGTTCATCTCTTCGACGATCAGCTTAGTTGCCGAAGGGTATGGCCACGGCTGGAAGTCGATCCGCCCGTTCTGCCATTCTTCCTTGTGCTTGATCGCACCGCTTTCAAAGTAATCCGGCTGATCATAATCCGTCATGGCGCGGATCACGACGGGCGCAGGTGCTGGCAAATACCCTTTGCCGTCTTTTGACAGCATCTCGGCCACTTCCAGCTTGTTCTGACTGGCGTAGATCGCGCCACGAACAACTGCATTCATAACCTTCTGCGTCCATTCTGCTTTTTTCTGCGTCACCTCTTCGTGCATGCACACAACGCAGCACGGGTGGTTCTTCCAGATATCGCCGGTAAAGCGCAGCATCCGAGCACCGGCTTTCAGTTCACCCAGCGCATTGAATGGTTCGGCCACGATATAGGCGTCGATCTTTTGCGCAGCCAAGGCCGGTGGCATTTCGGGCGGTGGCAGAACTTGCAGGTTACACTCATTGGCCGCCAGCGGTTCGCCCTGAGATTTGATCACCGGGGTGATACCGGATTCACGCAGCGCATATTGCAGCACCACATTATGCATCGAATACCAGAACGGCACCGCAACCTGCTTGCCACCAAGCTGGCTGAAATCGGTGATGTCCGTGTGGCGCCCAACCACCAAGCCAGACCCGTTGGTATGTGCCCAGGACATGATCTTGACCGGGAACTTGTTGTTATACCGCATCCACACAGGGATCGGCTTCAGGAAGTGCACCAGGTTGAACTTGTTAGAGGCAAACCCTTCGATCAGCGGCGACCAGCCCCGGATCAAGGTTGGCTTTTCGGCTTCAAGCCCTTCATCCTCAAAGAACCCCATGCCATGGGCAACCAACAGCGCTGTGGCATCCGTGATCGGCAGATACCCGATGCGCACAACTTCATCTTCCTGTGCGTAAGACATGTTGGGCATCCCGCCCAGCATAGCAGCGAGAGAGGCAAACAAGCCGCCCTTTGCCATCATGTCCAGCGTTTGACGGCGTGTGAAGTCTGACGAGAAATACTCTTCGTCGTCCCAATTCGTGGCCGTGGCGTCGGAAGGCGGTCGCTTTTTCATCGTATTCGTCTCCTGTTGGGGCGCTGTCACGCCAAAGTTGATGCGGCGTCGCCATGTGCGACGTCGGTGTACAATTGCATCAGCCGCGATTGTTCGGCCTGAAACAGGTCCGACGCGGCAGTGCGGTGATCTTCGGAAAGGTCGATAGATGTATCTTCGGCAATCCGGCCCGGATTGGCTTCCAGCACCAAAACGCGGTCCGCCATCATCACAGCCTCGGATACGTCATGCGTAACAATGACCAAGGTCAGGCCCAGCCGCTTGGCAATGTCGCGCACATCCCGCTGCAAGCTGCGTCGGGTGAAGGCATCCAAAGCCGAAAACGGCTCATCCAGCAGCAGCACCTCTGGGTCCGTGGCCAGTGATCGGGCCAAGGCGACACGTTGCTGTTGTCCGCCAGACAGCTCTTGTGCATTGCGATCAGCAAAAGACCCCAGATCAACCAGAGCCAAAACCTCTGGAACGCGTTTGGCAATTTCAGAGGACCGACGCGAGAACCGCAAACCAAGCGCTGCATTCTGCGCGACGCTCATCCAAGGGTACAGCGATGGCGCTTGAAACATCATCACCCACTTGGGCGACGGATCCTTCACCGCGTTGCCATTGATCAAAACTTCGCCTTGCGAAGGCAGCGTCAATCCCGCCAGCATGTGAAGCAATGTAGACTTGCCGCAACCGGACCGTCCCAACAGCGCGACAACCGAACCTGGCTCCACTTCGAAGTTAATATCATCCAGAACCGGCCCATCCACACGGCGATAGGTGTGGCTAAGCCCCATAACTCCTATATGCGCCCCGCGGGCCCGTACCGCTTTTTGGCGCTGGGTCTTGGATTGACCAGCAGACGTCACAAAGGCAGGCAGCGTTGGCATGAACATATATTCCCCTAAGGATGAGTGAACAGGTCTGTCTGTTTTTCTTGCTTCAATTTGGGCGCAATTCAACGATGCCGGTCAAGCACTACCCCTCAAAAACAGCCTAACGTTTTTCATTTGCCTAAATTTTCCACCGAAAAATCACCAAAAACGGCCAATTTTGGGCAACTTAGGGCAAACATTCCAAGAATCAGGCTCTCATTGCGCCCTGCGCACCACGGCGCGCGATCAAGTGAACAGGTCTGTCTTATATACTTGTGTATTGCAGCGGTTCAGGTCAGAATGGAAACACGTCAAGTACAGGTTGAGTCCGATGCTGAATGATACAGACACCTCATGCGCCCCACCCGCCGCAGTTTGGAGCATGTCACACACAGAGCCCAAAACAGCGCGCGACCGCCTGATCGTGGCCGCGTCCGAATTGTTTTGCCATAAGGGGTTCGCCGCAACCGGGATCGACACCGTGATCGACCATGCCGGTACAGCCAAGGCCACACTGTATAAGCACTTTCATTCCAAGACCGAATTGATCGAGGCTGTATTGACGGCCGAAGGTGAAGCGTGGCGCAAATGGTTCTTTGGCCAGCTGCGCGAAATCAAAGGCGGGCCACAAGACAGATTACTGGGCATGTTCGACGTTCTTGAAACGTGGTTTTCCCACCCAGACTTCTACGGCTGCCCCTTCATCAATGCCGTGGGTGAGTTTGACACCGAAGACCAAGTGTTTCGCCGCGTGGCCGATCACCACAAAGACTTCTTGCGCACATGGATAAGAGCCATCGCCATTGAAATGGGCGCGCAAGATCCTCAGGAATTCACCCGTGCGATTGTTGTTCAGATTGATGGGGCGATCGTCGCAGCGCAACACGCCCGCGATCCGTCCTTTGCGCAATCAGCCAAAAGCGTTGTGGCCTTGTTGCTGGATCAGGAAGTGAGACGCGCAGCCTAAACTGCTACAAAGATCACTTTAAAATCAGTAACTTGCCACCAATCGCGCACTGTCGTCAGGCGTTGCGCAACGCCTCGGCCAAAAACTCTAAACGATCCTGCCCCCAGAACCGCTGACCGTTCACAACATAGGTGGGCGAGCCGAAAACCTGCGCATCTATCGCGCGCTGCGTCAATGCGTCGGCGGCATCGCGCATGTCCTCTTCAGAGGCACGTTCCAAAATCTGATGCGCAGGCAAGTTCGAAGCGGCCAGCGCTTCGCCCAGATCACCCGGATCGGCAATGTCGCGCTCTTCCGTCCAAACAGCATACAAACAGGCCAGTGTGGCGGCATCCTGATCTACACCCAATTCACCAGCTGCCAGAATAGCCCGGCAGGCCAGACGCGGGTCAGTGGGCCAATTGGCCGGCACTTCTGCCATACGCACACCGCGCAAAGCTGCCCAGCGGGCCTGATCCTCAATCCGATAGGATCGACGCACATCAGATTGCGCAAAGGGTGGTGTTGTCTCGCTGGCTGCGAAAACCTTGGCGATTTCTACCGGGCAAAAATTGACCGTCGCTCCGGCGTCGCGGGCAATGTTCATAAACGCTTGGTGCCCCAGATACGCATAGCCCGAGATTGGCGCGAAGTAGTAATCAATCGTTAACATTGTGAAACATCCCGTCTTCCGTCTGCGCTCTTTAACGACCTTCTGCCAGGCACCCAACGGATGCAGGCAGGATCGCCCTGAACTGATCTGTCTTGGTCATCAGCGCAATTTATGTGCACCAATGTCAATCCCGCGCGGTCAAATGGCATAACTACACCACTGAATGTCTATGGTTTCATCACTTCAGCCAATTTTTAACGGGCGCTGTTCAGAATTTCAGCACTTCAGGATAGCGAGGCCGCACCAAGCCAAAACAAGCGCAAATCAAAATACCCAAAGCACAGATCCAGACCCGCGCTCCGGGTTTACTTTGCCGCGCGATCCGCCCACGATAGCGCAAACAGCAGAGGGGAGACTGCGCATGTTTCGGCCGATATTTTTGCTTGCCCTCCTGTGCGCACAGCCCGCCGCAGCCAACACCGCATTACCAGCGCCAGTGCAGGACGCCGACTTTGCACCTATTGACCTGCAAGAGGCGGAGTTGGGTCAACTGTTGTTCTATGACCCGATCTTGTCGGGCAATCGCAGCGTTGCCTGCGCGACCTGTCATCATCCAAAATTTGGCACATCAGATGGCGTCAGCTTGGGAATTGGTGATGGCGGCATTGGTCTGGGCCCCGCGCGCCGCGTCGATCCGGACAATCCGCCAGAACAACGCATCCCGCGCAATGCGCCTGCTTTGTTCAATCTAGGTGCACGGGAATTCACCACCCTGTTTCACGATGGCCGGATCGAAGTAGACCCAAGCCGCCCAAGTGGGATCCGCACCCCCATGGGCGCAGATATGGAAGTTGGGTTTGCGTCCCTGCTTTCTGCGCAAACCATGTTTCCCGTCCTAAGCGCCGATGAAATGGCCGGGCACTACAGCGAAAATGACATTGCCAAAGCCACCCGCACAGGGCGGATCACCGGCCCGGGCGGCGCGTGGGATCTGATCGCCCGGCGCATCAGCGCGATCCCCGACTATGCCCAAAGGTTCGAAGCAGTTTACGGCCTGGCGGCGCAAGATATTCACTTCACGGACGTTTCCAACGCCATTGCGACCTTCATGGCCTTTGAATGGCGCTCTGACACCGCCCCCTTTGATGCCTACCTACGCGGCACAGGCACGCTGCCGGACCAAGCGATGGAAGGGCTGGCGTTGTTTTATGGCAAAGCCCGCTGCGCGGATTGCCATAGCGGTCCCTTTCAAACCGATCATGCGTTCCACGCCATGGGCGAACCCCAGATCGGCCCCGGCAAAGCCGCACGTTTTGAAAGCCACGCCCGCGATACCGGCCGCATGCGCGTGACCGGCGATCCGGCAGATGCCTATGCTTTTCGCACGCCGTCTTTGCGCAATGTCGCCCTGACGGCCCCCTATGGGCATGCGGGCGCAACGCGTGATTTACGGATGTTCCTTGCCACACATGCGATGCCGAATACCCGGATAGATGAATATGACCGCTCTCAGGCGCTGTTGCCTGAAATGCCGGTTCAAGACTGGCGTATTCTGGATGACCCAGCAGCGCACAACCAAATTTCCGCAGCCGTCAAAACACCGCTGGTCCCGCTGACCCAACCACAGGTTTCTGCGCTTCTGGCATTTCTTGCCACTTTGTCAGATCCGATTGCCCTGAAGGGGCGCCTTGGCGTGCCCGCGGCCGTGCCCAGCGGTTTACCTGTTCCCTAAGCCCAGACCGCACCGCCCCAAGGCAATCGCAAAATCGCCAGTGTTGCCCAGCTCAACGCGACACAGGCAAAACGCGGTCAACCTCTGTCACCGTCATCTGGGTGATTGCACCATCAGGCCATGTCACATGCACCTGCGCCTGCCCCGCCTGCCCCAGCCCGAAATGCAGCGGCAACGCCTGCCCACCGGCATGACCGCCACCAACTGTCACCTGACGGGTCTGTTCAACGCCGCCAGCTGTCACTGTCACCAACGCCCCAATCGCACGGGGGTTGCCACCCGCTTGCGCCAAATCCACAGACAGCCAGTGCCCGACGTTTTGCGTGACATTGCGATACAGCTCCATCGGCGCACGCCGGTTTACGACCACCAAATCCAACCGCCCATCGCCATCGAAATCCGCCATCGCCGCGCCCCGCGAGCGGTGCAACGTGGCAAGCCCCGCCACATCCCCGGCTTCTTCGAAACGCCCACTTGGCGTCTGGATCAACAGGTTGTTGGGATCTTCCATCGCCAAACCCGGCATCTGGTCAACATTGCCCTTGGCAATAAACAGATCCGCCCGCCCATCGTTGTTCACATCACCAAATTCCGAATGCCAGCCGGTCGATGGGCGGCCATCCCCGCCCGTATAGGGCCGCTGCGCATAGGTTCCGATATCATAGGGCGCGTTGATATATGTGCCGTCTGGCTGCGCGATCTGCAGCAATTGATCCCCCATCGAGGTCATCATCACCTCGTCACGGCCATCACCGGTCAGATCACGGCTGGCAATCCCCATGCCCCACAGCATCGGCCCCGACCACCCATCATCCGCACCCAAAAACCGCTGTTCTGGTATGTCCCACATCTGTTCATGCCCGTTGCGCACGTAGTAGTGCCGATCATTGCTGATCCGAAGCGTCATGCGCCCACGCGCATCTCGCGCGGCCAGCATGGACAAGGGGCAAAAGCCCGGCTCCAGCACCTGCGCGCGCCACCCATCCCCGTCGGGCAGCAACAGTTGGTTGTTATCACAGGTACCAAACGGGCCATCAGGGTCAGCGCGATCAACGTAATTACCGACTGCCAGAGTTGGCAGCTCTGCGTCCGGCTCCCACCACGCGGTGAATGCCGTGCTCCAGGCGGTGTCTTGCGGCAAACCTGCCGCCACAGTCATATCCTCAAACTGGCACTCACCGATCCCGCGCAACATACGGTTTTGCCCGGCGCGCAACACAAACAGATCAAGCTCTGCATCCCGATCAAGGGTCAACGGATAGGCCCCTGTAACCCCCGTCATGCCGTCCACCGTGATCTGCTGAAATCTGAAATCGCCGATGTTCACGAACACCCGCGCCGGGTCTTCACCCCCAGCAGCAAAGATATCCGGCAGGGCATCGCCATTGCAGTCAAACACCGCGACACCGCCACCAACAAAATGTTCCCAGCCGCCAACATAGGAATGCAGCGCCACATCTGCGCTGCGGTCTTCAAACTGCGGGTCGGCATGCACCGCACCCGCACATAGCACCGCAATCCATGCGAATTGAAACCGGACCAAAGAAAACGGGGCCGAAATGTTCACGCCACCCATTCTTGCACCAGTACACGCGCTGTTAACGCTTCTAGCGCCAACGCAGCAGCCCCCTGCGCCCAAACCGAACTGTCCCATCGCCGCACCTCTACCCGCGTGGGGGTGCGCGCCAGCGACTGGGTGATCATGCGCATCTCGCTTAGAACATCCTGCGCGTACAGGAAATCATATTGCATTCGGGCACCCGCCAGAATGATCAGATCAGGGTCAAACAGCTGAACAACATTGGACAACCCCAATGAAAGATACCGCCCCGCACGGTGAAAAATCGTTTCGGCAGCAACATTGCCTGCCCGCGCTTCGGCGACCAGCGCATCCATCAGCGCGCGCGTTGTCAACGCGCCACTGGGGCGTGTGTCCAGCGCAGTGGTGGCTTCGCGTACTAACGCATAATCCGATACATAGGCTTCCAGACAGCCGCGTTGGCCACAACGGCACAACGCACCATCCAGCTGCACCTTGGTATGCCCCAGCTCCAGCCCCATGCCGCGCAAGCCCCGAAACAGCCGGTTGCCCTGCACCAAGCCCATACCGACACCCTGTTCGATCGTCACAACCGCAAAGTTGGACATGTCGCGGGCGTCTCCGAACCACAGCTCTGCCGCCGTCAGAACGTTGGTGTCGTTGTCCACACAACAGGGCAGCCCCAGTTTTTGGCTGGCATATTGTCCAAGGGCCAGCTCGGTCTCTTTCAGCAGCGGCGACCATGCCACCGAACCATCGGTTGCCTCTACCGTACCCGGCAGCCCGATACCGGCACCCGCAATCAAATTGCGGTCCAACCCGCTCTGCATAGCCAAATCGGTGATCAACAGATCGCATTGCTGAAGGATCGTTGTGATCGATTTCTTACCCGAGGCCATGGGCAAGACCTGAGCCGCGACCCGACGACCGGCGAAGTCACATAAAACGCCGCTCACACCGCGCTCTTCAAGCTTGATACCCACCACGTAATGGCTCTCTGGCACAACCTCCAGCGCGACAGGCGGCCGCCCGCGCCCGGTGTCCCGCGCAGCGCCTGTGGTTTCTCGTAGCAGGCCCGCACCAATCAAATCCGCGGTGATCGACGTGACAGATCCGGGACTGATATCCAAAGCGCGCGTAACATCTGCACGAGCCGCCTGCCCAGCAGCGCGCACATGCTCGAACACTTGCTCTCGCATGGTGTGACTGGCCGCGCGGGGGATCGACAATGCCGGCCCACAACCGATTGCCTCTACCACCTCAGATTCGGCCACTTGCTGCCTTATTTCTTCAGTCACTGAATTATCCAGACCCTTATGCCGCACCGCAGAGGCGATTTGCGCCCGCAGAAACCACTGCAATTAATGAATTTTGCGCATTTTCCCTTATATTTGTCAATTTTATTTTGACAACTGAAATAAAAGGCGCAACCTTAGTGCACGACTTACGAGTCGCGGTTCACCAACGAGCGAACCAACATATTTAGGGAGGAACTAATGCGAAACGCAATCTATGCGGCCGTGGCCGTTACGCTTGGATTTACGTCCGCCGCTATTGCCCAAGACCTGACCGTTGGCGTCAGCTGGTCGAATTTTCAGGAAGAACGCTGGAAGACAGACGAAGCTGCCATCGTTGGTGCCTTGGAAGCTGCCGGAGCAACTTACATCTCTTCAGATGCGCAATCATCCTCTGCCAAACAGTTGGCAGACGTTGAAAGCCTGATCGCCCAAGGCGCTGACGCGCTGATCATTCTTGCACAGGACGCACAGGCCATCGGCCCGGCAATCGCCGCAGCTGACGCCGAAGGTATCCCTGTTGTTGGCTATGACCGCCTGATCGACGATGCCCGCGCCTTCTACCTGACATTTGACAACGTAGAAGTTGGCCGGATGCAGGCACGTGCTGTTCTGGAAGCAGCACCAGAAGGCAACTACATCATGATCAAAGGCTCCCCAACTGACCCGAACGCAGACTTCCTGCGCGGCGGCCAGCAGGAAGTGCTGCAATCGGCGATCGACAGTGGCGCGATCACCATTGTTGGCGAAGCCTATACCGACGGTTGGCTGCCTGCGAACGCACAGCGCAACATGGAGCAGCTTCTGACCGCCAATGACAACAAGGTTGATGCGGTTGTGGCTTCCAATGACGGAACCGCAGGCGGCGCTGTTGCTGCGCTGACGGCACAGGGCATGCAGGGCATTCCAGTGTCCGGTCAGGACGGCGACCATGCCGCACTGAACCGTGTTGCACAGGGCACTCAGACCGTTTCGGTCTGGAAAGACGCCCGTGATCTGGGTCGCACGGCTGGCGAAATCGCCGTTGCATTGGCCGGTGGCGCAGCCTTGTCCGACGTTTCAGGCGCCGAACAGTGGACTTCGCCAAACGGCACCGTTCTCTGGGCTGAGTTCCTGGCACCTGTGCCAGTTACGAAAGACAATCTGACAGCGGTTGTTGATGCGGGTTGGATCGAAAAAGATGCACTGTGCCAAGGCGTTTCCAACGGCCCGGCACCCTGCAACTGATCTAAGCTAACTTACGAACCCACCTTGTCCGGCACAGCCGGGCAAGGTCACGCGCTTCGACCTGCGATGCGGCAGATGCCGCCCGCCACCCCTCCCCAAAAAGAGCGGACCAATGACAGATACCACTCAAGATCCAAGCCAACCTGCCGCCAAGCGCGGCCTGGCCAGCACACTGGAACTGGACCTACGCCTGATGGGCATGGTCGGCGCCTTCATTTTCATAGCAGTTGTCTTCAACATTCTGACTGGCGGGCGTTTCCTGACGCCGCGCAATATCTTCAACCTATCGATTCAAACCGTCAGCGTAGCCATCATGGCCACTGGCATGGTTTTTGTTATCGTCACCCGCCATATCGACCTGTCCGTCGGCTCGCTTCTGGCGACATGTTCGGCCATCATGGCGATGCTGCAAACCCGCTGGCTGCTGGATTACGCAGGCTTGTCGCTGGGCGACGCATCGCTGCCATGGATAACCATTGTTCTGGGCCTTTGCGTCGGCGTCCTGATTGGCGCATTTCATGGCTATTTGGTTGGGTATATGGGCATTCCCGCCTTCATCGTCACGCTGGGCGGGCTTCTGGTCTGGCGCAACGTGGGCTGGTTCATAACCAGCGGCCAAACCATCGGCCCCATGAACGAAACCTTTCAAATGTTCGGCGGCATCAACGGCACACTGGGTGCCACCTGGAGCTGGGTTGTAGGCGTTGTCGCCGCCCTGGCCGCCGTGTTTGGCATCTGGCGCAGCCGAAAAACGAAACAAGACCACGACTTCCCGGTCAAACCCGTCTGGGCCGAAGGGGTTGTGATGGCTTTGGCAGCAGGCAGCATCCTGGGCTTTGTCGCCATCCTGAACAGCTATCAGGTTCCCGTGCGTGTCTTGCAGCGTCGGTTCGAAGCCCTGGGTCAGGAAATGCCCGAAGGTTTCACGGCCACCTATGGCCTGCCGATCTCGGTTCTTTTGCTGATCCTCGTCGCATTGGTGATGACCGTTGTCGCCAGCCGCACACGGTTGGGACGGTATATCTTTGCCACCGGCGGCAACCCTGATGCCGCAGAACTGTCGGGCATCAACACCCGCCTGCTGACCGTAAAGATTTTCGCCATAATGGGCTTTCTCTGCGCCCTGTCAGCGGTTGTTGCTTCGGCCCGCCTGTCGTTTCACTCTAACGATATCGGCACATTGGACGAGCTGCGTGTTATCGCGGCGGCAGTCATCGGCGGAACCGCCCTGTCTGGTGGCATCGGAACGATCTACGGTGCCATTCTGGGCGCACTGATCATGCAATCGCTGCAATCCGGCATGGCCATGGTTGGTGTTGATGCACCTTATCAGAATATCGTGGTCGGTGCGGTGCTTGTCATCGCGGTCTGGGTCGACATCATCTATCGCAAGCGTACGGGGGCCTAAGCCATGAACCCGCTAGTAGAACTGAACAATATCTCTATCTCTTTCGGCGGCATTCGGGCGGTCGATGACGTAACGGTCGATCTGTATCCGGGTGAAGTTGTGGGCCTGCTGGGCCACAACGGTGCCGGTAAATCCACCTTGGTCAAATGCCTGTCGGGCGCCTATCAAAAAGATGCGGGTCAAATCCGCATCGATGGCGAACCCGCCGAAATCGCCAACCCCAGGGATGCCCGCAAATACAATATCGAGACGATCTATCAGACGCTTGCGCTGGCAGATAATCTGGACGCTGCGGCCAATCTGTTCTTGGGGCGCGAAATCGTGAGCGCGTCTGGTTTGATGAACGAAGCGCAGATGGAGGCTGAAACCCGCAAGGTCATGGGCCGCCTGAACCCAAACTTTCAAAAGTTCAGCGCGCCAGTCAGCGCCTTGTCCGGCGGGCAACGCCAATCCGTGGCCATTGCACGTGCGGTCTATTTCAACGCGCGCATTCTGATCATGGATGAACCCACTGCCGCGCTTGGCCCCCAAGAAACGCAAATGGTGGCAGAGCTGATCCACGAGTTGAAGCGGCAAGGGTTGGGCATCTTCCTGATCGACCACGATGTTCATGCAGTCAAACAGCTGTGTGACCGGGCCGCTGTGATGAAAAACGGCAAACTGGTCGGAGTTGTAAAGGTTGACGATGTGTCCGAGGACGATTTGCTGGCGATGATCATCTTGGGCAAAAAACCTGAACATTTGGCGGCCTGAAAATATGTTTATCGGACTTGATCTTGGCACCTCCGGGTTGAAGGGCATTGTCATTGACGACGCTCAATCGGTGGTGGCAGAAGCCACGGCGCCCCTATCCGTTTCTCGCCCTCATGACGCTTGGTCCGAACAGGATCCGGCAGATTGGATAAGCGCAGCTCAGACGGTATTGGGCGCCCTGTCAGCGCAGGTCGACCTTGGCAAAATTGCCGGGATCGGCCTGTCTGGACAAATGCACGGGGCGACCCTGCTGGATGCCTCGGACAAAGTGCTGCGCCCTTGTATTCTGTGGAACGACACCCGTTCTGCCCCGCAGGCCGCAGCACTGGATGCTCAGCCCGAATTTCGCAACAAAACCGGCAACATCGTGTTTCCCGGCTTTACAGCCCCAAAGCTGAAATGGGTCCGCGAAAACGAACCTGACCTGTTTGAAAAGACCGCCAAAGTCTTGCTACCAAAAGATTATCTGCGTTTGTGGCTGACCGGCGAACACGTCGCTGAAATGTCAGATGCCGCTGGCACCAGCTGGCTAGACACCGGCGCGCGGGACTGGTCGGATGATCTGTTGGCCGCCACGGGATTGTCCCGCAGCCACATGCCCCGCCTTGTCGAGGGCTCTGACGTTTCCGGCACCTTGCGGGATGCTGTAGCAGACCAGTTTGGCCTGCCACGCGCGACCCCTGTTGCGGGCGGCGGCGGCGATAATGCCGCCAGCGGCGTGGGCATGGGGGTGGTCAGCGCCGGACAGGCCTTTGTCAGCCTCGGGACATCGGGTGTTCTGTTCGCGGCATCAGATGCCTATAGCCCGGATGCGGCAACGGCAGTACACACGTTTTGCCATGCCCTGCCCAACACTTGGCACCAGATGGGCGTTATCCTGGCTGCAGCTGATGCGCTGAACTGGTTCGCCCGTGCAGCCGGGCAATCGGCCCAAGATCTGACCGCTGATCTGGGACCGCTGGCAGCTCCCGGCCCGGCTCTGTTCCTGCCCTATCTGGGGGGGGAACGGACGCCCCATAACGATGCCAATATTCGCGGCGCCTTCCTGCGTCTGGACCATTCTGCTGACACGGCGGCACTGACCCGCGCTGTGCTGGAGGGTGTGACTTTTGCCATCGCAGACAGCCACCTTGCCCTCGCTGCCACAGGCACGCGGATCGACCGGTTGATCGCCGTCGGAGGCGGATCAAAATCCGACTACTGGGTGCAGGCCATCGCAACCACGTTGAACATGCCAATTGACCTGCCGGTCGCAGGCGACTTTGGCGGTGCCTTTGGTGCGGCCCGACTGGCGATCATGGCAGCAACCGGCGCAGGCCTGGACGTGGCCAGCCCCCCCAAGATTGCCCGGACCATCGAACCAGATGCCCGCTTAACACCGGATTTCCAAGCCGCACATGCCCGCTATCGCGCCGCATACACCACCTTGAAGGACCTGACATGACTGACTTTTTCGCTGGCATCGCACCCATTCAATACGAAGGCCCGGACAGCGACAATGAATTCGCTTTCCGCCACTACAACCCAGACGAAGTGGTGATGGGCAAAACCATGAAAGACCATCTGCGCTTTGCGGTGGCCTATTGGCACAGCTTTGCCTGGCCCGGCGGAGACCCCTTTGGCGGGCAAACATTTGATCGCCCATGGTTTGGTGACTCGATGGTTCTGGCCCGGCTGAAGGCCGATGTCGCCTTTGAAATGTTTGATATCCTGGACGCGCCGTTCTTTTGCTTTCACGATGCCGATGTCCGCCCCGAAGGCGCCAATTTCGCCGAAAGCCGCCGGAATCTGGAAGAAATCACAGAATATTTCGCCGAGAAAATGGAGCAATCCTCAACCCGCCTGCTGTGGGGCACGGCCAATCTGTTCAGTCATCGCCGCTTTATGGCAGGCGCCGCCACCAACCCTGATCCAGAGGTGTTTGCCTATAGCGCCGCAACGGTAAAATCCTGCCTGGACGCCACACACAAGCTGGGCGGTGCCAATTATGTGCTGTGGGGCGGGCGCGAAGGCTATGAGACATTGCTGAACACCGATCTGGCGCGCGAACGCCAACAGGCCGGGCGCTTCCTGTGTATGGTGGTGGATTACGCCAAGAAGATCGGCTTTGACGGTCCGATCCTGATCGAACCCAAACCGCAGGAACCTACCAAACACCAGTATGATTATGACGTGGCCACCGTCTATGGCTTCCTCAAGGATTTCGGTCTGGAAAACGAGGTGAAGGTGAATATCGAAACCGGCCATGCCTTCCTTGCGGGGCATTCGTTTGAACATGAGTTGGCCACCGCATCCAGCCTTGGCATCCTTGGATCAATCGACATGAACAGGAACGACGCGCAATGCGGGTGGGACACGGATCACTTCCCCAACAACGTGCCAGAAGTTGCCTTGGCCTATTACGAAATTCTGAAAGCGGGCGGATTAAAAACCGGCGGCACCAACTTTGACGCCAAATTGCGCCGTCAGTCGCTGGACCCCAAAGATTTGATCCTTGGCCATGTCGGCGGAATGGACACCTGCGCACGCGGATTGAAAGCCGCCGCCCGGATGTTGGAAGACGGCAAACTGGAAGCCGCGCGCGCCGCCCGTTACGCCGATTGGGACACCTGTGACCACCTGAATTCAGATTTGGAGACGCTGGCTGCCCATGTCGAGAGCCAAGACATCGACCCGCAGCCACAGTCAGGCCGCCAGGAACGGTTGGAAAACCTTGTAAACCGTTACGTTTAAGCCGCTTTCGTACCAAAGTCGCCCCCTGTGGCCACCGGCCCCGCTTGCACGCGGGCCGGTCCTGCGGGACAACAGGGGATGACTTTGTTGTGGCGAACCAAATTGCTGAAAACCAGTCTCCGTTCTTTGGCGGGGCTTTTGGTGGTGCTTTTGGCCACTTTGCCCGCGCGGGCCGATCACATTCTGGTCTTTGCCGCCGCCTCGATGAAAACCACGCTGGAAGCGGTCACGGCCGATTTTGAGAACCGCACCGGCCATACGGTAGCAATCTCGTTTGCTGGTTCTTCGGTTCTGGCGCGCCAGATTCAGCAGGGTGCCCCGGCCAATGTCTTTCTGGCCGCCAATACGGACTGGATGGATGTGCTGGACCGGGATGGTTTGCTGGCCCCCGACACCCGGCGCGATTTGCTGAGCAACCGTTTGGTACTGATCGGACACGAGGATACGCCGCCGACACTTACCTTACCTGACCTGCCAACAGCCTTGGGCACTGACCGTCTGGCCATGGCTTTGGTCGATGCGGTCCCGGCGGGCCTGTATGGCAAGGCCGCCTTGCAATCACTGGGGATGTGGGACGCATTGGCACCGCGCGTCGCCCAAACCGACAATGTGCGCGCCGCTTTGGCCTTGGTCGCGGTGGGCGAAGCGCCTTATGGCATTGTTTACGCCACCGACGCACAAGCAGAACCGCGCGTGACTGTGCTGGCCGAATTTCCAGAAAACAGCCATCCGCCCATTGTCTATCCAGTCGCGGCGCAAATCGGGTACGACAGCCCAGCAACCCGCGCTTTCTTGGATCATCTGTCCAGCACCGCCGCCAATGATGTCTTTCGCGCCCAGGGTTTTGGAGTGATCGCCCCATGACCAGCTGGTTGAGCCCCGAAGAATGGATGGCCGTTGGCCTGTCGCTGCGCGTGGCCTTCTGGGCAACGGTGGCAACACTACCGCTGGGAATATTTGTGGCCTATGCGCTGGCTCGGTGGAACTTTCCCGGAAAACAACTTCTGAACGGTCTGGTCCACCTACCTCTGATTTTACCGCCGGTTGTTACGGGCCATTTGTTGCTGCTGACCTTGGGCACGCGCGCACCGATTGGCGCCGCGCTGCAAGAGATCGGCATCACTTTTGCATTCCGCTGGACAGGGGCAGCCCTGGCTGCAGGGATCATGGCTTTTCCACTGATGGTGCGGGCCATTCGCCTGTCGATCGAAGCCGTGGACATAAAGCTGGAAGACGCCGCAGCGACCCTTGGCGCGCCGCGGCTTTGGGTTTGGGCGACAATCACCCTGCCCCTGATCCTGCCCGGTATCCTGACCGGAACAATCCTGGCCTTTGCCAAAGCGATGGGTGAATTCGGCGCCACCATCACTTTTGTCTCCAACATTCCCGGACAAACACAAACCCTGTCATCGGCCATCTATGCCTTTCTGCAAGTACCAGGGGGCGAAGCATCTGCGATGCGGTTGGTGGTGATTTCCATCGTGATCGCAATGGGCGCCCTGCTGGCATCAGAGGTGTTGGCCCGTCGCATCGCCAAACGGGTACATGGCGCATGACCCTGTCTGTTCGCCTGTCCCACGCATTGCCCGACCTGACATTGGATGTGGCCTTCGATGCCCCGCCCGGCATCACCGTGCTGTTTGGGCGGTCCGGGTCAGGCAAAACAACCGTGATCAATGCTATTGCCGGGCTGTTGCGCCCGGACCATGGCCGCGCCGACGTTGCCGGGCGCACGTTGTTTGACATCGAACAGGGCATTTGGACCCCGCCCAACCGCCGCAGACTGGGATATATCTTTCAGGAAGCACGGCTGTTCCCCCATCTGAGTGTGCGGCAAAACCTGACCTATGGCCAACGCTTTGCGCCCAAGGGCACCAACCTGCCCGCCCTTGAGGACGTCGTGGATATGCTGGGCATCGCCCCTTTGTTGCAGCGCCGTCCCAGCGCACTGTCGGGCGGCGAAAAATCCCGCGTTGCCATTGGGCGCGCATTATTGGCCGGGCCAGAACTGATATTGGCGGATGAACCCTTGGCCGCACTGGACGAGGCGCGCAAGGCAGAGATTTTGCCCTATTTCGAACGGTTGCGTGATCAGACCCAGGTGCCCATCCTATACGTCAGCCATTCCGTGGCCGAGGTTGCGCGACTGGCCACAACGGTGGTGGCGTTGGAAAACGGGCGCGTGGCGCGCCAAGGCCCGCCCGAAGACATTCTGGCCGATCCAGGGGTCACCCCCCTGGGTGCGGGCGCAGCCGGTGCCGTGGTCCAGGCGCGGGTTGAACGCCACCACGAGGACGGGCTTTCAGAACTCTCGGCCGGTACTGTCAGAATGCTGTTGCCGCGCGTTGCACAGGCACCCGGCCAATCCCTGCGCGTTCATATTGCGGCGCGGGATGTGATGCTGGCCACCTCCAAACCCGAAGGACTGTCCGCATTGAATATCTGGCCAGCGACGATCCGTGAAATTCGCATGGGCTCCGGACCGGGTGCGCTGGTTCAGCTGAGCGCAGGTGATGCACGCCTTTTGGCCCGCGTCACACGGCGATCTGTGCAGGCGCTGAACCTGCAAGCCGGGCAAAAAGTATATGCAGTGTTAAAGGCGGTTTCGGTCGCCAAGACCGGTGTGACCGGGCGCTAGGATTAGCCGTTTTCAGCGTCACGCACCAAACGGCGCACCCAGCGAGTCAACCACAAAGCGGCCAACAGCGAAATCGGAAACGACCACAGGATCATCAATCCAAGCGGCAAGCCGGAATGCCCCCAAAGCCGCGCGGCCCCAGCCATCAACAGCAAGTTCAGCAGAATGGCGCAGCTGACCGACACCCAGATGACGACGAACATCTTGGTATTTGACCAGGTCAAAGGGCCCGATTTTGGCAGTTTTGGTTCGAGATCAGACATTGCCTGCAGTCTCCGTTCTTGCTGTCAACTTCCGGGCAATCAGCGCCGGTACATCCCCGTGTAACCCGATTGGGTCCAGCACAACACCCGCAAAGCCAGACTGAGCCACAGCCTGTGGCAAATCTTCCAACACATGCCCACGTCGTGCTGCGAAAAACGGCAGACACACCGCCTTGGAACCCGCTTGCGCCAGCGTATCGGCCAGATACGGGCCCTGCTCCACAAAACAACAGCGTATGGCGGCAAAGGTGGCGGTACGGGCCAGCCGATCTGCAAATATCCGCGTATCCAGCGCTGCATAAGGGCTGCGCCCCGATCCATGGGCCGCGATGATCACCGTTGTGTCAGTCAGCTGCCATTGTTGGGCATCCGTGGTCTGACGCAACCAATCCGCCGCAAGCTCTGCCAACGATGGCCATACCCCCAATGGGGATAAAACCGCACCGCCGCGTCCCGCCAAACGGCGCGGCAATGCGGTTTGTGTAAACCAGCCTTCGGTCATGAACACTGGAACAATCTGCGCCTCTGGACCGGCGTTCAGCGCTTGGTCCAACGCGCCGTCCGCGGCCAAAGTCGCGCCGCGCACTTGCCAGCCATCGGGCAAACAGGCCGCAACGGCCTGTGCCAATTCGGCCATTTCCGCCTCACCCACATTCGGGTCGGACGGCTGGCCGTGACTGACAAGCAGGGCGTCTGGCACGTGTTACCTAGGCGACATACGGATTGCGCCATCCAAACGGATGACTTCGCCATTCAACATCTGGTTTTCGACGATGTGTTTGGCAAGATTGGCATATTCAGATGGATCACCCAAACGCGACGGGAATGGAACTTGCTGCCCAAGGCTGTCTTGCACCTCTTGCGGCAGGCTTTCCAACAGCGGCGTCAGAAACAGACCCGGCGCAATGGTGCAAACACGAATGCCCAAGTTGGACAGGTCCCGTGCCATTGGCAGGGTCATACCAACCACACCGCCCTTGGACGCCGCATAGGCCACCTGACCAATTTGGCCATCATAGGCCGCAACACTGGCCGTGTTGATAATAACACCCCGGTTGCCGTCTGCATCCAATGGGTCGTTTTTCGCCATTACGGCTGCGGCCTGACTGGCCACATTGAACGACCCGATCAGGTTGACGCTAATCGTCGTACCAAACAAACCCGGATCATGCGGACCATCCCGACCAACGGTTTTGGCCGCTGGGCCGATGCCCGCACAGTTGATGGCCACATGGATCGCGCCGGCTTTTTCTGCAACCCGCGCAACGGCGGCTGCAACTGCGGCTGCATCGCTGACATCGACCTGCTCAAAACTACCGCCCAGTTCTGCTGCTGTTGCCTCTCCTGCCTCGGCGGACAAGTCAAAAATCGTGACCTGAGCCCCTGCATCAGCCAAGGCCCGTGCTGTGGCTTGTCCCAAACCAGAACCACCGCCAGTAACGATTGCAACTGTTGACGACGTGATTTCCATGAATGCTCTCCCTTAGCAGAATTTCGGCGCGACCCTGCGCGCAGGCGTCGCCAAGTACAAGCATGTTAGCGCAATTTTCTGTGGGTCATTTCATTCTCCCGCCAATCACGTGACGTCATAGCCCGAACAGACCCGATTCAACGGTCTGTTGGACCAAGGTCGAATAGGCGCGCCGAAGGTGGGTTGCGTACTCTGCCAGCCATGGGAGCATTCCGTTTTATCGTCGCACTTTTTGCGTTTTATGTTGGTGCTGTATCGGCCGTCGCGGAAACGCTGGACCGGGATGCCATTGCCGCACGGATTTTTGCGCCGATGGAACTGGGGGAGCTGATTTCCGACAACGGCGTGTACCAACTGCTGAACTCTGGCGGTGCATCAGCAGGCTATGTTTTTCAGACAGAGCCGATGGCCCCGCTACCCGGATTTTCCGGTGCACCGATCAATATTCTGGTCGTGCTGGATTTGGATGGCCGCTTTCTGGACGTGCAATTGCTGACCCATAATGAACCAATTTTCGTATCCGGTTTGGGCGAAGCCGCATTTCACGAGTTCTTTGAACAATATCGCGGGCATTCCATTTCAGACAGTCTGGTTGTTGGTACGCCCTATGGCGGGGCTTCTGGCGGCAGCGGGTTGGTCTATCTGGATGGCGTCACCAAGGCGACGGCCAGCGTACGTATCGCCCATGAGAGCCTGTTGGGCGCGGCCTTGCAGGTGGCCCGCGAAAAGATGCAAGGCATCGCCACAGGGCCACCCGCCTTTCCAAACACATCTATCGACGAAAACATCAGCTGGGACATGGCTGTCCAGCAAGGGTTGTTCAAACGCGTGACCTATACGAATGCGCAGGTTCAGGCGCTCTTTCGGGGCACCATCTGGGAAGACGACGATCCCGAAGCACAAGACGCCCCCGACGACCTGTTTCTGGATCTTTGGATAGCCGATGTCGGGCCACGGTCGGTTGCCCGCGCCCTGCTGGATGAGGACACGCTAGAGGAACTGGACCACTTCATGTCCATCTCTACGTTTGACGAACCCATATTGATGGTGGAAACCGCGCGTCATGGGTTGGTCAGTCCGGATTTTGTGCGCAACACATCCCCCGGTTGGATCGAGCTGTCGCAGGATGGGTTGCCAATTGCCCTGCGTGACGCGGATTTGTTTGTATCGTTGTCAGATGACGCCCCAGACGCCCTGCACGATGGCACCGCGATGATCCTGCGCACCGACCGGCGGCTTGGGTTTGACCCGACACGAGAATGGGACCTGTCCATTCAGGCCGTTCGCCAGCACGGGATGTTCCAACCGGACGTTGGCGCAGTCTCGTTGACCACCAGCTATGCCGCGCCAGAGCGGTTCTTTTCACGCCCCGTTGTTGCGCAACGCCTGACCCCGTTTGAAGAAGCGATCCGCAACCGTCAAAATGACCTGATCGTACTGGCCGCGTTTCTTGTGCTGTTGTTACCGACATTGCTGATCGCGCAAAGCAAACTGGCCGGGCTAAATGCCTATACCCCGGTACGACTGACCGTTTTGATGGCGGTCACCGGCTTTGTCGGCTGGTGGGGCCAGGGACAGCTGTCCATTGTCACCCCATTGGCCGCACTACAAACATCCATGGCTGGCGGCAGCTTTGCCTTTCTACTGTACGATCCGTTCTCTTTGCTGATCTGGATAGCTGTCGGTTTGGGATTTTTCCTGTGGGGCCGCGGCCTGTTTTGCGGGTGGTTATGCCCGTTTGGCGCGTTGCAGGAGTTTGCGCATCACATTGGTCGCGCGCTGCGCCTGCCCCGTTGGGAACCGTCCCGCCATTGGGATCAACGGTTGAAAAAGGTCAAATACCTTGCTCTGGCAGGGTTAATTCTGGTCACGGTTATTCGCCCCGAACATATGGACAAGGCCGCCGAGATTGAGCCCTTCAAAACAGCCATCACAACCGTGTTTCTGCGCGAATGGTATTACGTTGCCTATGCTGGCATGTGGCTGGTGTTGGGGCTGTTCACCTTCAAAGGGTTCTGCCGTTATTTGTGCCCGCTGGGCGCCTTGATGGCGATTGGCGGGATACTGCGCATACGTCAGTGGATTCCACGGCGGCTGGAATGCGGCAGCCCGTGCCAACTGTGCACGGTAAAATGCAGCTATGGCGCCATCACCAAGGCAGGAAAAGTTCAATACTCCGAATGCTTTCAATGCCTTGACTGCGTTACCATTCATGACGACCCACAGCAATGTGTGCCTCTGGTTTTGGCCAATCGCAAACCGCAACGTACCCGTGTGACGGGTCATCCAAATACGGTGCCTGCCGAATGAACCGCCGCCGCTTCCTGACCCTATCCGCCGCCTTTGCCTGTGCCCCGCATCTGGCCAGTGCGGCCACGTGGACCGGCCGTGCGCTTGGCGCGCAGGTCTCTGTCACTCTAAACGGGCCACGCCATAACACGGCGGCTCTGCTGTCCCAGATTCCCGCCCTATTGAACCGGATAGAGGCGCAGTTCAGTCTGTATCGGCCCGACAGTGCGCTGGTTCGGCTAAACCAGACAGGTCACCTGCCTGCCCCCAACGAAATGATGCTGGATTTGTTCACGCAGTCTGACAGGGCACATCAGCTGACACAGGGCCTTTTTGACCCGACCGTGCAGCCATTGTGGTCTGCGCTGGCAAACGGTGACCCAATCGCCCCGGTGTTGAAAACAATTGGCTGGTCGCGCGTTGGGTTTGGTGAAGACGGCATTCGCCTGACCGCCGGACAAGCGCTAACCTTCAATGGTATCGCCCAAGGGTTCGCCACGGATCAGGTTGCCGCCCTGTTGAAACGCAATGGCGCAGAATCGGCGCTGATCAATATCGGCGAATACGCAGCGGTAGGCGGCCCGTTTACATTGGGGCTGACAGATCCGGCACTGGGTCACTTGGGCAACCGTCGTTTGTCTGATGGCGCAATTGCAACCTCCAGCCCCGGTGCCCTGTCGCTGGGCAATCGCGGCCATATCCTGTCCCCCGATAATCGCCCGGCGCTATGGTCCACCGTCAGCATCGAGGGCCCCTCCGCCACCTTGGCCGATGCCCTGTCGACCGCCGCAGTCTTTCTGCCGCGTTCAGATCTGGTGCGGCTAAAGTCATTGGCGGGTCTGACGCGCATCACAACCAGCGATACAGACGGCCGGCTGATCACTCTGTAACGTCCCCCCCCCCCGCAAATGGCATCCAAAGCAGGTCAAAAGCCACAGATTGAAACGATCTGTCAGAGGCTGCCGAACGTCCGATAAATTGCAAAATCTACGGCCTCAACAAATGGCTACTTTCGGGAAACCGCCCCCGACACCGTAAGCCGAGATGAAAGCCGCCCCAAGCCGGAAGCTTCTGGAGCCTTGTTTATCTGCTTTCACAAAGTCACCAGACGCACTAGGCATCCATATCGTTGCAAATCTGGAAGCACCCATGGCGCAAAAAGCCACCATTTATAAAGTTGAGCTGTCCGTTTCCGATATGGATCGCCACTATTACGAAACCCATAAACTGACCGTTGCCAAACATCCCTCAGAAACGGATGAACGGTTGATGCTGCGTATTCTCGCGTTTGCGCTGAATGCCAACGATCAACTGGAAATGACGCGAGGGCTTTCAACCGATGACGAGCCAGACATCTGGCAGAAAAGCCTGAGTGGTGAGCTTGAGTTATGGGTCGCGCTGGGACTTCCCAGTGACAAGGTCGTTCGCCAATCATGTGGCAAAGCGAACGAGGTGATCATCTATTCCTATGGCGGCAGGACAGCTGACATGTGGTGGGAAAAGATCAAAAACAGCACCACCCGGTTTGACAATCTTCGGGTTGTGAATCTTTCGGAAGAAAACGTCAGCGCGCTGGGGCAGCTTGCAAGTCGTTCGATGAAATTACAGGTCAATATTCAGGACGGCGAAGTCATGGTCTGTGTCGACGATAGCATCGTCTACGTGACCCCGCTCAAATGGAAAGACGCTGCGTAATTGACGGAGTGACGTTTGAAGAAACTTCAGAACAGCACAAGGCCAACCAGTTTACGGCAGCGCCCGGCCGTTCGGGCTGCCCATCGAAACCAAGACTGAGTGCTTGCTGGGCTGACCAGCACTGTCACCCTTGCCCACGTCGCGCCGTGGTCTCCTCCCAACCCTTCAACAACGCGGCTCGGCGGCCAGGGTATTTTTCCCCAAGAACTCTAAGCTCTTGAACCCGCTCGGTTTTGAAATGCGGATAGTCTGACTTCGTCTCGCACCACCCGACCAGATAGCGCGTCCGATCCTGCGTTCAAAATATGTGCAGCCGTTCGCAATACCGCCAATGGGGTCAACAAGCTCCACATAAAAAGACCCCCAGAGGCTACTCCTCCGGGGGTCTGATTTTTTTGGCCAAGCCGATGCGTTAGGCTGCGGCGTTAACAGCCCGCTTGGTCAGAACACCAACCAGATGCGCGCGATAATCGCCCGAACCGTGCAGGTCGCTGATCATACCGTCGCCGGGCAAGGACAAGCCATCCAGCGCATCTGCCGAGAAGTTTGCCGACAGCGCCTCTTCGGCGGCAGTCCAACGGAATACACCTTCTTCTGACGCACCCGTTACCGCAACACGAACACCGTCCGCGTATTTGGCAACAAACACACCGGTCAGCGCAAAGCGCGATGCGGGCTGCTCAAACTTGATATACGCAGCCACCTCAGGCACCGGGAAGCTGACGCCGGTGATGATCTCACCCTGCTCCAGCGCGGTGGCGAACATACCCTGAAAGTAATCGTCCGCTGCGATTTCCCGCGTATTGGTGACAATCGTTGCCCCCGACGCCAAGGCCGCTGACGGATAACAGGCTGATGGGTCGTTGTTGGCCAGCGAGCCACCAATGGTACCACGATTGCGCACGGCCGGATCGCCAATATTGCCTGCCAGTTTGGCAAGGGCGGGATATTGAGCGCCCGCTTCTGCCGCAACAACCGCATGGGTAGTGCCGCCGCCAATCACGACAGAACCATCACGATGCGCGACGCCCTTCATCTCTTCGATGGCGCTTAGGCTCACCAGTTTCGAAGGGCTTGCCAAACGCTGTTTCATCGTCGGGATCAGCGTTTGTCCACCACTCAGCGCCAGAGCCTCGTCATCGGACAGTGCGGAAACTGCATCGGCAACAGTGGTTGGCTGTTCAAAATCGAATGAATACATTCTCTTTGTCTCCTCCTTTGCAAAACAGATTGCTTTGATCTGCCTTGCGAAAAAATCTTCGGGTGGTCCGGGAAGACGGGCTGCCCGGACCGATCCTGTTAGCCGTTTTGCATGGCCTGCCAGACGCGATGCGGCGAGACGGGCATGTCAATATGCGCCACATCGTAGCCAGCAGAGTTCAGCGCGTCGAGCACTGCGTTCACAACTGTCGGCGGCGACCCAATGGCACCAGCCTCACCACAGCCTTTCACACCCAACGGGTTGTGCGTGCAAGGCGTCTGGCAAGAGTGATCAACCACATAGTTGGCCATATCCGGCATATTGTCCGCGCGCGGCATCGCATAGTCCATATAGGACGCGCTCAGCAGCTGACCGTTTTCGTCATATACGCAGTTTTCCAACAGAGCCTGACCGATCCCCTGTGCGATACCACCCTGAACCTGCCCTTCAACGATCATCGGGTTCACAACGTTCCCGAAATCATCTGCAGACACGAACTTTTCGATGGTCACTTCGCCAGTGTCCGGATCAACTTCGACCTCACAGGCATAGGCGCCTGCTGGATAGGTGAAGTTGGACGGATCATAGAATGCCGTCTCTTCCAGGCCCGGTTCGATATCTTCCAGCGGGTAATTATGTGGCACATATGCCGCCAGAGTCACATCGCCCCACGCCACCGACTTATCGGTGCCTGCGACGCTGAACTGACCATCTTTCAATTCGATATCCGCCTCTGATGCTTCCATCAGGTGAGCAGCTATCTTCTTGGTTTTGTTGATGATCTTTTCAGTTGCCCGCACCATGGCGGACCCACCAACTGCCAACGAACGAGAGCCATACGTGCCCATACCCATTGGCGTGTTGGCCGTATCACCATGCACGATTTCGATCATGCTTTCGTCGATGCCGATCATTTCCGCTATCACCTGCGGGAAGGCCGTTTCGTGACCCTGACCATGGCTGTGGCTGCCGGTCATGACAACCAGACCACCGGTAGCATTCACACGAACCGTGGCGCTTTCATACAGGCCTGCGCGTGCACCCAATTGCCCAACCAGGTTGGACGGTGCAATGCCGCATGCTTCGATGAAGCAGTTGACGCCAAAGCCACGCAGCTTGCCCTTGGCCTTTGAGGCGTCGCGACGGGCAGCAAACCCATCCCGGTCCATCAGGCTCAGCATCTTGTCCATGGTGGCATGATAATCACCGGTGTCATATTCCACCGCCACTGGCGTGGCATATGGGAATTCGGTGATAAAGTTCTGGCGACGCAGCGCAATCGGATCAACACCCAGTTCCCGCGCGGCCTTGTCGATCACGCGTTCCAGCTGGAACGTCGCCTCAGGACGGCCGGCACCACGATACGCATCAACCGGTACAGTGTTGGTGAAGACAGCCTTCACGTTCACATAGACCAGCGGCGTCTTGTAGTTGCCCGCCATCAGCGTGCCATGCAGCCATGTTGGAACCGACGGCGCAAAGGTGGACAGATAGGCACCCATATTCGCATGGGTATCGGTGCGGACCGCAACGAAGTTGTTGTCCTCATCCAGCGCCAATTCGATCTTGGTCACGTGATCACGGCCATGAGCGTCCGACATGAACGCTTCGGACCGGGTCGATGTCCACTTGACCGGACGGTTGATTTGACGTGCCGCAAAGGTACAGAACGCTTCTTCCGCATAGTGGAAGATCTTGGTTCCAAAACCACCGCCCACATCCGGCGCAACAACGCGCAGCTTGTGCTCGGGGATGCCCAGAACAAACGCGCCCATCAGCAGACGGATCACATGTGGGTTCTGGCTGGTGGTGTACAGCGTGCTTTCGTCTTTGGCGCGGTTGAAATCACCAACAGCAACACGTGGTTCCATCGGATTGGCAACCATACGTTGGTTTACCAGCTCCAGCGTGGTGACATGCGCGGCGTTCTTGATTGCCTCATCCACGGCTTCGCGATTTTCTTCAACGAAACCCCAGTCATAGCAAAGGTTATCTGACAGATCGTCATGCACCTTGGTCGCGCCTTCGGACAATGCGTCCTTCATATCCACCACTGCGGGAAGTTCAGTGATGTCCAGCTCGATCGCCTCGGCGGCGTTGCGTGCCTCTTCCAGGCTTTCCGCCACAATGGCGGCGATGGGGTCACCAACATGGCGCACCTTGCCCTGAGCCAGAACCGGGTGGGCCGGTTCCTTCATCACTTCGCCAAAGCGGTCGGTGATCTGCCAGCCACATGGAATGGTGCCAACGCCTTCGAAATCGGCACCGGTAAAGATGCGCACAACACCGGGCATGGCAGCCGCAGCGCTGGTATCAATGTTGTTGATCTTGCCATGTGCCTGATCTGAACGCAGAAAATGCACATAGGTTTGGTTTTGAATATTGATGTCGTCGGTATATTGACCGGTCCCGGTCAAGAAGCGGATATCTTCGCGCCGCTTCGGGCTTGCGCCAATGCCATGGTCCTTCGGCATTTCATTTCCTCCCTCAAGGGTCGGCAGGACGGATCCCACCTGATAAATTCAGAAAAAAGGGCAGTCAGCCTGCCCCGAAATCATATTTATTCAGCAGCGATGGACGGAACGTCCTGCCCAGAGGCCACCATGATCGCCTTGACGATGTTGTGGTATCCGGTGCACCGGCAAATGTTGCCTTCCAGATGCTTGCGGATTTCCGCTTCGCTGGGCTTTGAATTGATGGCCAAAAGCGCCGTCGCAGCCATCACCATACCTGGGGTGCAGAAACCGCACTGCAGACCGTGATAATCCTGAAATGCCTGCTGAACGGTGTTCAGCGTACCGTCTTCTGCGGCTTGGCTTTCGATTGTCGCGACCTCGGCGCCGTTTGCTTCGGCGGCAAACATTGTACACGCTTTGACCTGCGCACCGTTCACATGAATGGTGCAGGCGCCACACTGGCTGGTGTCACAGCCGACATGTGTTCCTGTCAGGTTCAAATCTTCGCGCAGGAAATCGGTCATCAGGGTGTTCCCCTTGACCGACTTGGTGACGGATTTACCGTTCACCGTCATTGTGACTTCTACCATTGATCTCCTCCCGTGGATCTCTTGCTTCCTTCATTGGCGTTTGCAAATTGGTTCACGTCAAGTGACCAAACGCTTAAGCCAACCTTTTTTCTTTTCGCCGCCCTCGCCATCGACGGCTTCATCCGCATCTGCAGGCCCTTCGATAACATCTTGAAAGTTTTGGAAAAACTGATCTGCCATTTTCTTCGCAAACCCATCGATGATGCGGCTGCCAAGCTGGGCCAACTTTCCCCCGACTTTGGCTTCGACATCATAATGCAGCATGGTGCTTTCAGGGCTTTCCTCTTCCAGACGGACCGTTGCGCCGCCCTTGGCAAATCCAGCAGCGCCACCCTTGCCCTCGCCGTTCAGAACAACTTTGCTCGGCGCATCCACGTCATCCAAAGAGACTTTGCCTTTGAACGTGGCTTTCACCGGGCCAACTTTCTGAACCACTGTGGCTTCAAACCCGTCTTCCGGGCTACCGGCCATTTCAGTGCACCCTGGCACACATTGTTTCAGAACCTCTGGGTCCAAAATCGCGGCCCACACAACATCCCGAGGGGCGTTGATTAGACGGGAATCGCTCATATGCATCAAATAGTTCCTTCTTCTTCGGCCACCCTAGCAGCAATCAACAGGCGGCATATTAGACCAATGGTGTAGACACCGTGCCCAGATCATCGCTTGGGCGGCAAGTGGGTTAACCCGTATGCGTTGTAAATTTCAGCGATTCGTCCATCCGCCAAGGCCGCAATAATTGCGTCATCCACCGCATAAGACAAAGGACGATATGCGAAATGAACACCAACACCCAGATTCCATTCAGATTTTGCCAACCCGGCCAGCGGTGGGCGGTGGATACCAATCCCATCAGCCAGACCATATTCCAGTTGCGCCATGGGCCCCATGACCGCCATCACCTGATCATCCGCCAACGCAGTCATCGCTTGAGTTGTTGTCGGAAAACGCCGAACACCCTTGGATGTTTGGCCCCCGGCAAACGATGTCAGATAAAAATCCGAGATCGAGTCATTTTCCACACCAACGGTATCAAACCGGAAATAGGCGGGAATGGGCTTTTCTTCGGGATAGCTGGGCACGTCATAAGCAATCGCAATCGCCTCTGACGCATATTGGCCTGTGAACGTCACCTGTTCAACGCGGCAGCGAAACACGCTGTCATAGGGCACCCGCATCATCACGTTGGACACTGCCCCACCGACAACCGGGCCTTTCCACACCGCGTTGCGCAGATCAGTTTCCAGATTTTCGCCAGCCGACAAGAAATCGAAACGAGCTTCGACCCCAAGATCGCTTGCGATCAATCGGGCGATATCAGTATCGACTCCGCGCGCTGTGTCGCCGTCTAGCCAGGAATATGGGGCGTAGTCGTCATACACCGCAAAAGTCATGAAGCCGCGATCTATGATCGCATCAAAGTCCTGGCCAACAATGTCACGCCCCGCATTCTGCGGTTTGGGTTGCGGCACGTAATCCGCGCAAGGATCGGCGGCAAAGGCGGGCGGCGCCAAAACCAGCGCCGCCACAAAGCTGAGTACGCCAACGCGCATCATGATCAATGCGCCGCTGACAGACCGATGGTCAAAACCTCGGCCGCATGCGCATACCCTGTCGGTGTGCCATCAATGACGCGGGCAGCGCGATAAGCGACACTGTCAGCGATCGGAGCACCGGAATAAGTTTCGATCTCAAGCGAATAGGCGTTCAACCTTTCGATCAGCGCATCCGCATCCGCACCCGACGCATCATCGGCAAAGCCCAACAGCTGATCGCGCAGTGTTTTCAGATCACCTGCAACGGCTTCCATGCTGTCATCATCCGGGCGGGTTTCAATATAAGTACGGATCGCCCAGGCAGCTTCTTGCCCCAACAGCTCACCAAAGGCGGGCATCTTGGTTGTGCCGTTTTGAGTATATCCCACACGGAAACGTTCGATGAACCACTCATCGCCATACTCTTCGGCCTCAAGGAACCGCAAGTCAGGTGCCAACCCACCTGAAACAGCCCCCAGCCCGTGGCAGCGGGCGCAGTTTTGGTTGTAACCGGAATCGCCGATTTGAACGGCCTTGGCCCAAACGTCCTCACCCGCGGCTTCAGCGCGATAAGGGTTTTCAGACAGCCAGTCTTCGCTCATTTCGGGCAGACCGGCTGTGTCCACAGCCTGCGGGGCCACATCGCCATGTGCCAGCGCCATCGATCCGGTGGCCACAAAGATCAGAGTCGCGGTACGTAAAGAAATCATCTGGTTTCCTCCCTACTTTTGGGGTTTGTTTCCTTCCCTTGGTTCTACGGAGACATGCTGCAGCGCGGTATTGGACTTTCGTGTCGCGGCCACGAAAAGCTTTGGGGCCAGTCAGGACAATAGTCGTATTTCCGCCCTTCCGTGCGCTCTCTACTCTGCCGGAAGGGAGGACTTGAACGACATGCTTCGATCCGCAATTTGCGCTTTCTTTGCCCTGACGGGCAGTTTGGCTGTGCCATCTGTTGGTTCTGCCGACGGGCTTGCTGTTTCTGTCCATTACTTGCGCCAGTTCGTGCCCCCTCCGCCCACGCTGTCCAACCTTGATCCAGTTCCTGAAGATCTGGGCGTGGCGGGCGGCCAGCTGGCAAAGTCCGATAACCTGACGACCGGGCAATTCTTGGGGCAAGACTGGAACGTCGCGTTTACGACAGTTCCCGATGGGGGGGATTTCGTGGCCGCTGCAAGGGCCGCATTGGCAGAGACCGATTTGGTTATCGTCGATGCCCCGGCCAACCAACTGCTGCAATTGGCAGACCTGCCCGAAGCACGCGAGGCTCTGATTTTGAACGCAGGCAGTGATACCCCTGCCCTGCGCGCCAAAGACTGTCGCGCCAATGTTCTGCATACCGCTGTTTCCCTGCCGATGCGGTCTGATGCCCTGATGCAGTTTCTGACCAAGAAACGCTGGACCAAGATCGCCATGATCGAAGGCCAACAACCAAATGACATGGCCTTGGCAAATGCAATCGATACCTCCGCGCGCAAATTTGGTTTGAAGATCAAATGGCGCAAGACCTGGTCATTTGACGCAGATATGCGGCGCAACGCGGCAGATGAAGTTCCGCTGTTTACCCAAGACATGGCCAAGGCCGATGTGATCTTGGTGGCCGATGCCGCCAATGATTTTGCCCGCTACATCCCATACAATACCTGGGCACCACAGCCTGTCATTGGATCCGACGGGTTAATCGCATCTGCTTGGGCGCCAGTTGTTGAACAATGGGGCGCTGCCCAGTTGCAATCGCGCTTCAAGGACTCCGCAGACCGTGCCATGCGCCCCAAAGACTACGCCGCTTGGGCCGCTTTGCGCACAATTGGAGAAGCGGTAACGCGCACAGGGGCGGCAGATGCCAAAACGCTGCGCCGTTATATCCTGTCAGATGACTTTGAATTGGCGGGATTTTTGGGGCGTCCCCTGACCTTTCGCCAGTGGAACGGCCAGATGCGCCAACCCATCCCCCTGACCCATGCCAGCGCCATGGTGGCACGTGCCCCGCTTGAAGGCTTTCTGCATCCAAGAACGGAACTGGACACGCTTGGCCTTGATGCGCCCGAAAGCGGATGCACCGCGTTCGAAGGATAAGCCCAGATGCCAAACAACACTCTGTCAGACCGACAGAACCCTTTTACCCTTCGGCAGGCAAACCCCGCCCCGATCACGTGCCTGCCCCCCAAGGAGAGCCGCCTATGAAACGCCTGCTGATGACAACAACCGCTGCATTGCTGGCCAGCCACGCGATGGCAGATGAAATCTGGGTCACCAACGAAAAGGACGACACGGTCAGTGTGATTGATGTCGACTCCTTAGAGGTCACACACACATATCCCACCGGTGAACGCCCGCGCGGTATCACGTTCAGCCATGATTTTACCCGCGCCTATATCTGCGCCTCCGACAGTGACGCGGTTCAAGTGATGGACCCCACAACCGGGAAAATCCTGTATGACTTGCCATCTGGCGAAGACCCGGAACAGTTTGTACTGCACCCAAATGATCGGCATTTGTATATCGCCAACGAAGACGATGCGATCACCACAGTCGTTGATGTGGAAACCCGGCAGGTTATTGCGCAGATCAATGTCGGGATTGAACCCGAAGGCATGGCCGTTTCACCGGACGGCAAGATCGCGATCACCACGTCAGAAACTACGAACATGGCGCATTGGATCGACACCGATAGTCGGGAATTGTTTGCCAATACATTGGTCGACAGCCGCCCGCGCCACGCTGAATTCGTCAAAGACGGAACCGAGCTGTGGGTCAGCTCAGAAATCGGCGGGTCAATCACAGTGTTTGATGTGGCGACACAGGCCGAAAAAGCCAAGATCGTATTCGAGCTGCCCAATATCCACCCGGACCGCGTACAGCCCGTAGGGTTCGAAATGACAAACGGCGATACCCATGCCTTTGTCGCCTTGGGACCGGCCAACCATCTGGCCGCTGTGAATGCTGAAACCTACGAGGTTGAGGAATACATTCTGGTTGGGCGTCGCGTCTGGCATATGGCGTTCAATGCAGACCGGTCAAAACTGTTCACCACAAACGGCGTATCTGGCGATGTGACAGTGGTGGATGTGGACAGCCGCAAGGCCCTGAAATCCATCAAAGTTGGCCGTTTTCCCTGGGGCGCTGCCTTCCGGCCGACACCATAGGGAAGTAGGACTGGCTGCGGCTGGTCTCACGGTTTCACTGCCACAAACTGCACTGTCATGCGCGATGGCGTTGCGGATCATCGCGATTGTCACGCTGGCCTAAGCCCTAGCGCATTTCCCATCGTTTGCCGCCTGCGCAAGCGGCCCAATTTGTTGCATTGCCGTGGTATGGCCGGACCAAGAATAAATTCCCTCCGTTTACGACCAAAGGACAGTGCACACCGCCGCGCCCGTTGATTTGGATCAACTCGGGCCGCGGGGATCGTCCTTAGTTTTAAGGAAACATAAAACGGAGACTTAAACATGTTACGTTCTCTTGCCTTGGTTTCTTTGATCTTCACAGCCGCGCCCGCTGTCGCCCAAGAAATATTCGAACAAGTCAAAATCGACGCTGGTCAGGCCCTGTTCGAAGCAGAGTGTCAGCGGTGCCACGGCACAGATGCAGATCGCGCCACCTATGGCCCACCGTTGAACAACGTTCTGAATCGCGCCGCTGGCAGTGTCGCAGACTATGACTATTCGATTGCGATGGAGGCTTCAGGTATTGTTTGGACAAAGTCCGCACTACGCGCTTGGATGGAAGACAATGATGGCTTTATGCCGGGCACAAAGATGCGGCACGTCGGTATCGAAGACCGGTCTGTTCAGGATCTGATCTTGGCCTATCTTGTCTCTCAGACAACCCAGGACAACACCGCAATCTCCAAATAAGCGGGATCGCCGAGGCCGGGCCAATCGCCCGGCTTCAAACGACCCGTTCTAGTGATTGTGTGCAACGCTGCGGCCCAAATTAGTGGTGCCATCCAGTACCTTGGTATTGCGCAAAACCCGTGCGTTTCAACCAATGCACCAAGCTTAACAGTGATCGGCTGTATGAGCGCAGCCAAAGCGTCGCAAGATCAGCGCGCACGCGGCGGTGTGAGAACCAAACTGCGGGCAATTTTGCCATTCAGTCAGCTCTGATTCCCCAGCCTGTGCCCTTACTCAACAGCCTCGATCACCAGCGTTGGCAGCCAATGGCGGCCCTCTTCTCCGGGCTCCAAATCCGCCTGTTTGACCGGCCGTAATTGCCCGGCTTCTGGCGGCACGGATAGTTCGTTCATGTCGATCTCGTGCAACTGGCCAACCGCCCCATTCCCGCTGGGTTCCAGAACATAGTAAACCCCGTTCCACAGATCGATCCCGTAGCTGCCTGCGTCTTTCCACAAAAACAAAAAGTCATATTCCAGGTCGACCAGATCGTTTGAGATATTTCTTTTTATTTCATATGGATATGGCACGTGGCACCATAGTTTCTGATCCCCGTCCAGGCATCGAAACGGGCGCATCGACAGGAAGTAATCTGAAAAACCCGCCTGCGCCATCGTCACCGAATACCCGCCATCATCCGCAACCAGAACCGTTGCCAAACGCTGCCGCGCGCCGGTGTCCTCCTGCAGCCAAACGGCGTAGTCGCCAGCGGACAGACCACCGCCAAACACCACGGTTGGGGCCCAGGCCAGCACCACAGACATGCATCTAAAATCCACCTTTTTGACCCTCCCGATTGATCACATTGATCCGTCCAACCTGCCCGAATCAATGTCCCGTCTGTCAAGTGTCCTAGGGTCGTACGACCTAAGCCGCCTTACGCGCTGCACATCGGTTTCTATAAACCTGAGCCAGAAGCCGGCTCACACATTCAGTGTGCGCCTAATCGGGGATCTTTCATGGGAGGATGGAAATGAATAGATTCGTCACAGCCGTCGCGATCAGCCTATTGGCCACAACAGGTGCAGTTGCTCAAGTTACCGAAGACATGCTGGCAAATGATCAGGCGATGACCAATCAGGTTGTCACCAATGGCATGGGCCGCCACTTGCAGCGCTACTCGCCACTCGAAACCCTCAACACAAGTAACGTAAAAAATCTGGTTCCGGCTTGGGCGTTCAGCCTGGGTGGGGAAAAACAGCGCGGGCAAGAAACCCAGCCGCTGATCTATGACGGTGTTATGTACATCACCGGTTCGTATTCGCGTCTTTATGCGATCGACGTGAACACCGGTGAAGAGCTTTGGCAGTATGACGCACGTCTGCCCGAAGGTATTTTGCCGTGCTGCGACGTGATCAACCGCGGTGCCGCGCTTTATGACGACAAAATCTACTTTGGTACTCTGGATGCCCGCATCGTGGCACTGGACGCCAAAACCGGTGATGTTGTCTGGCGCGACAAGATCGAAGACTACAAGGCGGGCTATTCCTACACGGCCGCCCCGTTGATTGTGGATGGTCTCATCGTGACCGGAAACTCGGGCGGCGAATTCGGTATCCTGGGCGAAGTACAGGCGCGCGATGCACAGACCGGTGACATCGTCTGGACCCGTCCTGTTATCGAAGGCCACATGGGCACGCTGAATGGCGAAGAAAGCACCATGACCGGCACACTGAACGCCACATGGCCAGGCGATCTGTGGAAAACTGGTGGCGGCGCCACTTGGTTGGGCGGCTCTTATGACGCCGATACAGACACACTGGTATTTGGCGCAGGCAACCCTGCCCCTTGGAACAGCTGGCTGCGCGACGCCGGTCAGAAAAACGACGGTACGGGTGACAACCTGTATGCCGCATCCCGCATCGGGATTGATCCAGCAACCGGCGAAATCAAGTGGCACTTCCAGACCACGCCGCGCGAAGGCTGGGACTATGACGGTGTGAACGAAGTGGTGGCTTACACCAACCGCGATGGCGAAAAGCGTTATGCAACCGCAGACCGGAACGGCTTCTTCTACGTGCTGAACCGCGAAGACGGCGCATTTGTTCGCGCAGCGCCTTTCGTCAAGGATATCAGCTGGGCCAGCGGCATCGACGAAAACGGTCGCCCGTTGTTCGTTGAAGAAAACCGCCCCGGTGATCCATCCAAGGCTGCCGAAGGCAACAAAGGCGAAGTTGTCTTTGCATCCCCATCCTTCCTGGGTGGCAAGAACTGGATGCCAATGGCCTTCAGCCAGCGCACCGGCAACTTCTACGTGCCGTCCAACGAATGGGGCATGGATATCTGGAACGAGCCTGTCAGCTACAAAAAAGGTGCGGCCTATCTTGGGTCCGGCTTTACCATTAAGCCGAACTACGAAGACCACATCGGCAGCCTGAAGGCGATCAACCCCGACACCGGCGAATGGGTCTGGGAATATAAGAACGACGCGCCACTTTGGGGTGGGGTTATGACCACCGCTGGCGGTCTGGTATTCTTCGGCACACCAGAGGGTAAGTTCATTGCTCTGGACGATGAAACCGGCGAAGAGTTGTGGTCCTTCCAGACTGGCTCCGGCATCGTTGGTCAGCCTGTCACCTGGGAACAGAACGGCGAACAGTATGTCTCGATCGTATCCGGTTGGGGTGGCGCGGTTCCACTTTGGGGCGGTGAAGTCGCCAAGAAGGTGAACTACCTGAACCAAGGTGGCATGGTCTGGACGTTCCGTCTGCCAAAAGAATTGGCCGCAAACTAAGTCTCTCTCCACGGCCAAAAAGGCGCGTCCGGTTTCCCACCGGGCGCGTTTTTCGTTCTGCAGGGCGTGAAACGCCATATGCTGCCTGCCTGTCGGTTTTACTGCAAAGGCGGGCGTTCAGACCCTTGCAGAAAACCCATGCACCAGCCGGAGCAGTCCATTCGGCCACCTTGGTTTCTGCGGCCTAAGACCTTTCGACAAGAGACGGCGTGCAGCACAACCGCTAGTGTGTTAGCATTAGGTCAGGAAAGAAAATGCAACCAATGACGATCAGTGCAATCAAATCCGATCCGACAAACCTAGCCAACGCGCTTGTTGTTGATGACCATCCGCTGTTTTGCGATGCTCTGACATTGACCCTGCGATCGCTAGCCGATTTCGATGAAATCCGCACTGCTGGCACCTTGGAAAAGGCGTTGGAAATCACAAACAGCGACCCGGACATTGATCTGGTGATCCTTGACTTGAACCTGCCGGATGTAAACGGGCTGGACGGGCTGGTGCGGTTGCGCACAGCGGCGCCAAAGGCCGCGATCATCATTGCGTCGTCCATGGCCGACAACCGCATGATCAGCCACGCACTGAAAGCTGGTGCCGACGGGTTTGTGCCAAAACATTCGCAACGTTCGGTGTTTCGACGTGCATTTGAAGCGGTCAGCAAGGGGCAAGCGTTTGTTCCAGATGGATATATCGCCCCCAATGGTCAGGGCACCGACCCCACCGCCGCCGAAGATGCGCTGGCGCGTTTGGCGTCACTGACCAATCAACAAGCCCGAATTCTGAACCTGATCTGCGAAGGCAAGCTGAACAAACAGATCGCCTATGATCTGTCCATCGCAGAAACCACTGTCAAAGCACATGTAACGGCAATTATGCGCAAGCTGGGCGTCCACAGCCGCACCCAAGCCGTTTTGATTGCGCAAGGCGCCCGTTTCAACAGAGTCTTGCCAAACACCGAATAAGGCCCCCATAGTAGGGTCCTGTTAAAAAAGGGAGTACCCCTTGGACGGAGCGGCGCATCATGCGACGCGGGAGGAGTCCGCCCAAAATGGCATCCTGCGCACCGCGCAGGTATCCTGCGCGCACCCTGACCCGATTGGGTTTCTGGCCACCCAGCTTGGGCATGGCCCGTTTGACCTTGTGTGCTTGTTTGTGTCGCCGCAAACAGATTTTCACCGTGTGATCCAAACCAGCGCCGGTCATTTTGGCGATGCCAATGTGATGGCGTGCACCACCGCGGGAGAGATTGGTCAATCAGGGTATGAAAACGGGCAGATCATCGCCGTCGCCTTTCCCTCACAGTTTTTCCACATCAAAACGTACGCCGTGATCGGATTGGACAATATCGACGAAACCAAACTGATTGATGATTTGCTTCATCTGCGTTTGGGATTGATGCAGTCGGCCCCCAATAATCCGCATGAGTTCGCCTTTTTAATGGTGGATGGGCTGTCCAAGCGCGAGGAACACCTGACCGATCTGTTGGCGTCTGGCTTGGGGCCAATGCCGCTATTCGGCGGTTCCTCTGCGGATGACATCGACTTCAACCAAACTTGGCTGTCCCACAATGGCAAAGTGCTGCAAAACGCGGCCGTGCTGGCAATGGTGCGCACCAAATGCCCCGTCAAAGTGTTCAGCCATGATCACCTCAGGCCCACCGACGAACGAATGGTCGTAACCGCCGCAAACCCCGAAGCACGGGTCGTTCGTGAAATAAACGGTGCCCCTGCCGCCTTGGAATATGCCCGCATCCTTGGCAAGGATCCAAACCAGCTGACGCCCTTCACCTTTGCCTCCCACCCCGTGGTTGTACGCGTTGGCGAAGCACATCATGTGCGGGCCATTCAGCGCGTCACTGAAAACAACAACCTTCTGTTCTTTTCAGCCATCAACGAAGGCATGGTCTTGTCCCTGACCGATCATGAAGACATCGCAAGTCACCTGGACAAAGCCCTGTCTAACCTAGGGAACGCCGCCCAACCTGAACATATCTTGGGCTGTGACTGCATTTTGCGACGTGTGGCTGCGGAACAAACACAAAAAACGCGTGAAATCTCCAATATATTGGCGCAGCATAATGTGGTTGGTTTTGGCACTTACGGCGAACAAATCGGGTCGCTGCATGTCAACCAAACGCTGACCGGCGTCGCAATTTACCGCCCATTGGACACATCGGAATGACCCCATCTTCGCTTGTCAATCCTGACGACAGCCTAGAGCGTCAAAACGAAAAACTTCTGCAAATTACTCAAGCGCTTATGCGCCGCGTTGAACATGGCAATGATCAGGCCGGGGCGGCTTATGCGCAGTTTGAACGCGCGGCTCTTCTGGAAAAACGGGTTCGTGAACGTACCCTGGAACTGGAACGCACCTTGGATCTGCTGCACGATTCAAATGCGAAGCTGGCACAGGCAAATCGAGAAACCGAAACGGCACGACGCAACCTTGCCGACGCGATTGAAACCGTCTCCGAAGGGTTTGCACTGTTTGACGCCACAGAAACGCTGGTGATGAGCAATTCGCGCTTCTGCCGGGATTTTCTGGATACAGTGGCCGATCTTCGCCCCGGCATGTCGTTTGACGACTATGTCCGTGTGATCAGCCGATCGCGCTATCTGGCCCTGCCCTCGGGCGAGAACCCATCCAGCTGGTCAGAGCGCCGCATTCGCCGCCACAAGGACCGGCGTGTGATGTTCAATGTGCAGTTGGCCAATGACCGTTGGCTTCAGGTGTCCGAACACCGCACCGCCAATGGTGGCACGGTCATCCTTCAGACCGATGTGACAGACTTGATCCGCCTAGAACGCCAGGAACGCGCGCGTCTGAAAGACAAACAGACCCGGATGATCAAGGCCACCTTGGATCACCTGAATCAGGGCGTTTGCATTTTCGACGAACACAGCCAGCTTGTGGGCTGGAACCAGAAAATCGGGGTATTGCTGGGGTTGCCCGCGCGCCGGCTGCACATTGGTGTGCGGTTTGTCAGCTTGCTGGAATACCTGAACGAAAACACTGTTTTCACCCGCGGCTTGGACAGGGCCCAGTTTGCGGAATGGGCCAGCAGCACTGGTCCACGCCGCCCGATATTCTTTGAGGTGAAACGCGGCGATATCACTGCGTTGCAGATATTCGGCCAGGGAATGCCCGATGGGGGCTTTTTGATTTCTTGCACCGATGTGACAGCGGAACGTGAAGCCGCCCGCAAGCTACAGGAATTGAACGAGGATCTGGAACAGCGCGTCATGGAGCGTACGCTGGAGCTGGAAGACGCCCTGTCGGCCGCAGAGCGTGCCAATGCTTCAAAGTCGCGGTTCGTCGCGGCTGCCAGTCATGATTTGCTGCAACCGCTGTCTGCGGCCAAGCTGTTTGTCAGTTCACTGTCTGATCGGGATTTGGGTGTCGAGGAAAACCACATTCTGAACAAGGCCGAACGGGCCTTGGCCGGGGCCGAACAGATCATCGATGCGTTGCTGGATATTTCCAAGCTGGATTCCGACCGGTTGCAGTTTGACATTCGCCCTGTCGCCCTGAACGAATTGCTGATCCCCTTGCGCGACGAGATGGAGGCGCTGGCGATCAACAAAGGGCTGGAATTGCGCATCGTGCCGTCTTCGATGGTGGTTGAAACCGATCCCGCATATATGCGCCGCGTGCTGCAAAACCTGATGGGAAATGCGCTGCGCTACACACAAAGCGGGCGTGTTTTGGTTGGCGCACGCCGCAGGGGCGGCACTGCCCGAGTTGAGGTTTGGGATACCGGTCCGGGTATCGCCGAAGAGGATCAATCCACCGTATTTGAAGAATTCAAACGGCTGGACACCACAGCCAGCACAAACGATGGGCTTGGTCTGGGCTTGGCCATTGTCGAGCGCGCCTGCGCACGTCTGGGCCATCCGCTTAGCCTGCGGTCCGAACCTGGTTCCGGGTCCTGTTTTATGGTCAGCATGCCGACAACAGGCGTGGCGTCCCCGGAACAGACCATTGTCCAACGGCCCGACCGTCCGCGCGATCTAGCTCAGGCCGGGTTGATTGTTCTACTGGTCGAAAATGACCCACAAATGAACCGCGCAATGACCATCTTGCTGGAAAGCTGGGGGGTGAATGTCTTGGGCGCCGAAAACGGCGAAGCCGCGCTGGAATTGCTGACAGAACTGGAGCTAACGCCAGACGCGTTGTTGTTTGACTATCAGCTGGGCCACGGCATGTCTGGAACAGAGCTGTTTTGCGAAATACGTGATCGGTTGGGCATTGTGCCCTGCACCATCATCTCGGCCACGCGCTCCGAAAAGCTGCGCACGGACTGTCAGAAGCTAGAGATCGAACTGATGCTCAAGCCTTTGAACAGGCACTGTCTTTCAGAATTCCTGAAAGGCGTCGCAAAAGACCGGCTGCAGACCGCTCAATAGTCTTTTTCGAAGAACACGCCCAACGACGTTCCACCATCACTGCCCAACGTGCCCCGCGCCGTAACGTTTGGCGTCAGGTCGATGTTCAGCGAGACTTCGGGCGCCGAGTCCTGACCAACTGTCACGTCCGTATACACATTGTCCGAAATATACTTGCCAGCCCGCAATTGCGCATTGCCGGTTTCGTCAGATGTGACATCCAGATCATCCAGATTGAAGCTTTCGCGCAAACGTCCAACGATGCCCAAACCGCCGCGCCCCGCCAAAGTGGCAACGGCGCTGGCCAGCTCCAACGCCTGTAAGGCAGAAAGCTGCGTTATATCGCGAGAAAACAACAACTGCGCCAAAACCTGATCTTCCGGCAGTTCAGGGACAGAGGTGAAACGCACTTCGGGGGCCGAAGCACGCCCCTCGACTACAACGCTGGCTGTGCCGGTGTCTGTGTCGGTTGATGCCAGAAAGTAAATATAGGGATCGAAATCGCCCAACAACTGCACCCGACCCTCATCCAGATCAAACCGCCGGTTCAGAATGTCCAACCGGCCACGGATCAGTTCCGCACCGCCAGAAGAAACGATGTTGGCCGTTGTACCGCTTATTTGTAAGGCACCGCCCAGCTCGGCATCCAACCCGCGCCCGCGCACAAACACTCGCGAAGGCGCATTGATTGTCAGGTTCAATCCAAATGGTCGCGATGACCCGCCGCCGTTGCTTTTCCCGTCCGAGGTAAGCTGCGCGCGATCCAACGTGCGCATCACCGGACGTGTTGCACCGATATGCTTGATATCCGGAATGGCAGACAGCGCGCCGACAAAGGTCGACGGGATTGTCACCAGCGTTTCGCCAACGTTCAACGTGCCCGTAATGGAGGCACCGCCACTTAGCGGGCCATTCACATTGACCGCGCCATTGACAGTGGTGCGGTACAGCTGCGGGTCCGACAGGGCCAAACCATTCAGCCGCACGGCCAGATCGGCAGTATTGCCATTCCCCAGCCCAACAGAACCGTCAACGGCTACGCCGCCGCCTTCGCTGCCGCGCCCTGTAATGGAAATCAACGCTTGTCCGCCGCGCAATTGCACGGTTCCTGTCAGCCCTTCGACCGACAACCGCTCACTGGGTGAAACGATCGAGCCGCCCTGCAACCCAACGGTGCCCCGCAGGTTTGCTATATCCGGAGCCCCCGAAAGGGCCAGATCAAAATTCGCCCCCCCTTGCAGGCTGCGTGGCGCCACCAGCGGATTCAACAGGCCCAAAGGCAGATTGCCCTGCGCGGCCACATCCATTTGCGGGGCCACTTGGCCAGTAACCTTGGCCTGCATGCCCGCCGGGCCCTTCAGATCTGTTCGGGTACTCCAGGCATCCCCTTGCTGTGACACCGTTCCAGACAACTTCACAGCACCAGCAAACGGCGCGCCCAAGGACGCAACATTGGGCAAAGACAAATCGTAACTGACATGGGCTGCACCAACCAGATCAGCCAAAGCTGTGCCGGTCAGTCCATAGGGCCCGTCTAGCTGCGTTTCGACCTGCCATCCGCCCGTCACCTGACGCACCTGGCCATCCGCCGTCAACGCGCCGGAATACGGCACCCCCAGCTCTGCCACATTGGGCAGGGCCAAAGCATAATCAACGGTGATGGTTTCACCAATATTGGCACTGGCCGATGCCGTAGCCCCCAGCGGCGCGGTCAGGTTTGTTACCACCTGCCAACCATCGGTGGTCTGCTCGGCCCGGCCCGATGCTGTCACCGGCCCGCTATACGGGCTGCCAACATCCGCCGCATCGGGCAAACGCAGATCAAAATCAACCGTCGTGGTCTCTGCCACCAAAGCCTCAACCTGCGCCTTCAGCCCCAAAGGCGCGCTTAGATCAGACTCAACTTCCCAGCCGCGGGACGTTTGCCGTGCTTGCCCCTTGGCACGCACCGCCCCTTTGTACGGGCTGCCCAGATCAGCCGCCTCTGGCAAAGACAGATCAAAATCTACCACCGGCATCCGGCTGCGCAGATCGGCGGTCACCGCACCGGTTATGCCGTACGGGCCGGTCATCTGGCCATTCGCCAGCCATCCCGCCGGGGACAATTGCGCCCGGCCATTGGCCGTCACCGGGCCCGAATACTGCGGCACAACAGCGGCGACATCGGCAAGGCGCGCTTCAAACTGCAAATCCGCATCTGTGCTGCCCAGTGTCCCGTCCGCAGTGATCAGCGCTTGCGGTGTCTGAACTGAAAGTTTGCGCAGCAACATACCAGTTTCATCGCGGCGCACATCCACTTCGGCACGCCCGTCGCCAGACAGCACAGCATCCGCCTGTTCAATTCCAATTCCCAAATCGCGTGTCTGCGCCGACAATTGAATGTCAAACGCGCCGCCCAAATCGGCACTGCCTGTCACATCCACCTTACCAGAGCCCGAAAGCTGCTGCCCGGACAAATCAGAAAGGCGCGAAAAATCATCCGCCTGAACGGACAAATTAAAGCGGGTCTTCAACGCTTGTTCCAACGCACTGATCTGAGCTGTCCCTTTGGCCGTCAAACCATCAGCCCGCAGCGAAAGGCCCGAAATCTCAATCGGGGCCTCTTCGGTATAGTCGATTGACACCTGCCCATCGAACGCCGCGCCAAGCGCTGTCAGCAGCGCCGCATTGTCTGGGTCAAACCCTTGCGCCTGAAAATCCAGCTTGGCCGTTACGGCCCCCAATTGCCCGGCATCGGGCACAATCGTACCGCCCCCGGTCAGAGACAAATTCCCAAAACCCGCGCCCGGTGCAACCACCTGCTGCGCCTCAATGCGCCCGGTCCAGGCCTCCCCATCATCAGCGTCATATTGAATGGCCAATTCTGCGCCTTGCAGCGTGATCGGCGTGCCCCCGGCAGGCAAGCGCACAGGAGAGCCGTCCGCCATCCCCAGCGCCCCGGTGATATCCAGACGGTTAGGCCAGCCATCGGCGTTCAGCGCAACCTGGCCCTGCAAACGCAAAGCTTCGGTCTGTATATCGGCCTGTTCCAACACAAATGACCCGTCTTCTGCGATCGCGCCCTTGGCAATAATCTGCGACTGCTCACCAAAGAACGGAGCGTAAGCTTGATCCAGCAATGCCGAAACATCGCCCCCGATATCGGCAGAAAACCGGCGTGTGCGATCATCCTCACTGTTGACCACCAAGGTTCCGGCGACATGAGGCGTGTCATTGGTCAACAGCGTCAAATCGGCTTGCAGCTCTGACAGGGTGCCCTTGGCATTTATGGTCAATTGGGCCTTTGGCGCCTCCGGGATCTTCAGAACCGTCACCGCAATCCCACCCGGACCTTCGCTTAGGTCCAAATCCAGGGCCAAATCGGTTGTGGCGTTACTATAGTTACCTTTGACAGACAGGCGCCCGTCGGCCCCATCAATCCGTTGGGCCAAGAGATCGACAGCGCCGACACCAGATTCCAGCGACAAGCTGGCCGTAAGCGACAATACCGCCGCTTCGCCCAGCACAGCCTTGCCTAGTTCAATTCGGTCCGCCGCCAATTTGCCGATGTTAACCGATACCGGCAGTTCTGGCAGACTGAAACCTTGGGCTTCGGGGGTTGGCAGATCCTGCTGGGCACCAGAAGCGGGCAAACGCGTCAGGACAATCGCATCGGATTTCAACGTTTCAATCTCTACGGCCCCACGCAGCAATGCGCCGCGGTTCCATTGCAGGGTCACACCGTCCAAGGACAACCAAACCCCCTGCGGATCAGCGAATGTGATCTGCTGGACCGTGGCCGAGGATGACAAAGCGCCGGCAAACCCTTCGATGCGTACGGTGCGCCCATCGCCGCCCAAGGCGTCTTCCAGCAATCCAGCCACAAAACCCCGGTCCGTTTCGGCCTGCGTTTCATCGGTTTTGCTGTCTTGCGCAAAACCAGTTGCAGCAACCAGAGACAGGCCCACGGCCCATAGAAACTTTCTCATCAGAACGCCTGCCCGATCCCGATATAGACCTGAACGCCATCTCCGTTTGCAGAAACCGGCCCTGCAACATCCAGACGGATGGGGCCAATACCTGTGGCATAGCGCAAGCCCAGCCCAGCACCGCTGTGCCATGTGCCGTTACTGCCATCTGGCATGCTGTTGCTGCTGACAAAGCCCATATCGTAAAACCCGACGATGCTGATCTTGTCCGTCGCCGCGACACGCATTTCGCCCTGCACCCCCATAAACGACCGCCCGCCTGTAGTACCGCCACCGGGCACCGTAACGCCCAGACCCTGATAAGGATGACCGCGCACTGTGTTGCTGCCCCCGGAATAGAACAACATATCCGGCGGGCTGCGATCCAAGTCAGGGCCCGTGACGCTGCCCAACTGCCCGCGCAAAGCAAAGACCAGCCGTTCGCCAACCGACCGATAGCCACGTAAATCTGCGTAAATGCGGGCTCCGCTGTCCACGCCACTGATCCCGGCAAAGGGGGTCAGCTCCATCCGCCCGTACCAGCCATCTGTCGCCGACAAAGTGCTGTTGCGCCCGTCATATGTGGCGCTAAGAGGCAGCGTCAGCAGCCGAAAATCGCGTTTGCCATAGACGTCTTCTGTACGGGCCGCTTCGAAACCAATACCGCCACGGAACGTGCGGCGACTGTCTGCGCGAAACGTCATGCCCGCTTCCAACGTCACACTATCAACCAGCAGATGCGGGTCATCCACCCGTTCCAATGCCGCCAACGCATAGAAATCAGACCGCGCGTTGAAGGTGGAGGGGCGATCAAACTGCAAGGCAATCCGCCCGTCTATCCCGCCCGAACTGCCACCAATACCGCCCAGCTCACCTTCCAGACGCAAACGTTCCGCCCCGCCCAGAAAATTGCGATGCAACCAGAAGGACGACAGCGTCAGCCCTTCGTTCGAAGACACCTCTGCCCCGAAACCAAATCGGCGCGGCGCCATATCCACCACTTGCACTTCAACCGGCATCTGATCGCCGTTGACCGTCTGTTTGCTTTCCGTCAGCGCAACAGACTTGAATGTGCCGGTACGGCGCAAACGTTCCGCTGCAGCATCCAACTGTTCGGGGGAAAAATCCTTGCCCTCGCGGATGCCCGCGATCTCTTTGATCCGGGCTTCGCGCACAGCGCTTTCGCCAGATACGATAACCGGACCAAACCGCAGCTTCGGCCCCGGCTGCACAACAATATCGGCGTTCAACTGTGCTTGCGCGTGTTTGGCCGTGATGGACTGTGCACCAATCTCGGCCCGCGCATGACCAGCGTCGCGCCAGCCTTTTATTGCCGCTTCGCTGGCATCGCGCATCAGACTGGCCTGCGCAGGTTGGCCAACCGCAAACCCCTCGGGCAGCTCTGTTCCTTCTGCCAACGGGGCAACGCGCGCCAATCCAAAGGTGAATTGCGGGCCCGGTGTGACCTCAACCTTCACCCGCTTCACAGTTTTGGGCGGACGAACCGGCGCGATGCTGGCCGCGTCACGGCCATCAACCAAAATTCGGATCACCGGCGCATAGTAGCCCCGATCATAAAGTGCGGCGATCAGACGGGCATAGTCGGCCTGCGCGGCGGCCAGAATCTCTTGCCCGCCATTTTCGCTGTTTTCGTCCAGCCCAGCCAGCAAAGTGATGGCCCGCAATTCATTGCGCACCCCCTCTTCCATTCCGAAAGCTTTAAAGTTCAACTCAACCGCTTGCGCTGTCACAGGAGCAAACCCCGAAATGACAACCGCTAACAGCCCAGAAAATAACGTGTTACGCACGATTCGATTCCGCCCAAATGTCTTGTCGTCAGCCTACCCGCCCACATCGACCATGTCGAATAACGCGTCTGACATAGGCATGGATTCGCGCTTGATTGGTTGATTATGCGGCCACTTCATCGTAGCCCCGTGCAAACCGTTTTTTGTTTCTCCGCATCACGCGGGAAATCCGACACAAACAGATGAGGTCGTTATGGCTGATCCGCGTGGAGTATTGCCCGCTCAGTTGATCACCGGGCTGATTGAAACCGGCGTGATCACTGCCACTACGGATTTTGCCGAAGGGCAAATTCAACCGGCCAGTCTGGACCTGCGATTGGGAAACATCGCGTACCGGGTGCGTGCATCTTTCCTGACAGGCAAAGACCGCCGTGTAACCGACCGGCTGAATGAATTTGAAATGCATCGGGTTGATCTGACCGATGGCGCCGTTTTGGAAAAAGGCTGTGTTTACGTTGTTCCACTGATGGAGTCGCTGGCCCTGCCCGATCACATCAGCGCTGTCGCCAACGCCAAAAGTTCAACCGGGCGGTTGGACCTGCTGACCCGCACCATCACCGATAGTGGCACAGAGTTTGACCGCATTCCCGCCGGGTACAAGGGCCCGCTATACGCCGAAATCTGCCCGCGCTCATTTTCCGTATTGGTTCGCCCCGGCATGCGGCTGAACCAAGTGCGGTTCCGCCAAGGGCAATCCGTGCTGGACGATACCGAACTGGCCGCGCTGCATCAGGCTGAACAATTGGTGACAGGCGGCCCGGCTGTGATCGGCGCTGGTTTGGGCTTTTCCGTCGACTTGCAACCCAAAGACACCGATCTGGTTGGCTATCGCGCAAAACCGCATACGGGTGTGATCGATCTGGACCGGATCGGCGGCTATCAAGCCAGCGATTTCTGGGAAGAACTGCGCACCACCCAGGGCCAGCTGATCCTGGACCCGGATGCGTTTTATATCCTTGTCAGCCGCGAGGCTGTGCACATCCCACCCGACTATGCCGCTGAAATGGCGCCCTATATCGCCATGGTTGGCGAGTTTCGGGTACATTATGCGGGGTTCTTTGATCCCGGTTTCGGCCATGCCGCCGCCGGAGGGCACGGTGCACGCGGCGTTCTGGAAGTACGCTGCCATGAAGCCCCGTTTGTACTGGAACATGGTCAGATCGTAGGTCGTTTGGTTTATGAACGCATGGCGGCCCAGCCTGATCAGCTATACGGCACCGGGATTGCATCCAACTATCAGGGTCAGGGCCTGAAGCTGAGCAAGCATTTTTCGACTGATCCGGTTTCCTAACGGCAGGCAACGCCGGTGCAAACCGGCGGCGGCCTTACTTCTCGAACATATCGCCCTGTTCACCGTCATCGGCACCTTCTGCGTTTTCTGCAGGCGGTGGGCGGTTGTCCAACAATCCGGCGGCACGCAAGTCTTTCAGCCCCGGCAAATCGCGTGCGGTTTCTAATCCGAAGTGATCCAGAAAATCAGGTGTCACCACAAAGGTCACTGGCCGACCCGGTGTCATCCGACGTCGGCCAAAACGGATCCACTCCATTTCAAGCAACTGATCGACCGTTCCACGAGACACGGCCACACCCCGGATTTCTTCAATCTCGGCGCGCGTCACGGGTTGATGATAAGCAATGATGGCCAGCGTTTCGACGGCTGCGCGCGATAGTTTGCGCGTTTCAACCGTTTCCTTTTGCATCAGAAAACCCAGATCAGACGCTGTGCGAATGGCCCATGCGTCGCCCACCCGAACCACATTCACGCCGCGTCCTTCGTAGCGCCCTTGCAAATGGGTGACGGCCACCGCCGCGTCGCAGCCATGGGGCATACGCGCATTCATGTCCGCCACGCTCACCGGTTCCGCACTGGCGAACAGGATCGCTTCGACCATACGTTCCTGTTCGCCCATTGGCGGGGCTTCGAACAGGGAATCTTGCCCCGGCCCTGCGTCCACCTCTGGCGTCAGCGATTGGTCCTCTTCCGGTTCAGTCACTGTCATTGTCCTTTCTGCGCAGTTGGATCGGCGCAAAACTTTCGGACTGACGTAGCTCTACCCGCCCTTCTTTGACAAGCTCCAACGATGCCGCAAAGGTCGCCGCCGTGGCAGAGCGCCATTTGACGGGATCGTCGCTCCAGCCATCGGGCAAATAGGTTTGAATGTCGATCCAGGTGCCCGCAAACCCGATCATACCGCGCAACCGCTCCAATGCCTGTTCCATGGTAAAGACAGAATCCCGATCCATGACAAAGGGGCGAAACTCATCCTTGGTTCGGACGCGCGAATAGGCTTGCATCAAATCCAGCAAGGTGGCGCTGTATCGGATGTTGCGCACCCTCTCGACCCGTTCCGGCAGACCACGTTTAAAGAAATCCCGCCCCAGACGGTCACGCGCCATAAGTCGTGCCGCGACGTCGCGCATCGCCTGCAATCGTTCCAACTGAAACGCCAGATGGGCCGCCAGCTCTTCGCCGCTGGGGCCTTCATCCTCCGGATCAGGCGGCAGCAGCAAACGCGACTTCAAAAAGGCCAACCATGCCGCCATCACCAAATAATCGGCCGCCAGTTCGATCCGCAGTTCGCGCGCTTTTTCAATGAAGCTCCGATATTGCTGGGCCAGACGCAGCACAGAGATCTTCATCAGATCGACTTTTTGCGTGCGCCCCAATGTCAGCAGCAAGTCCAACGGTCCTTCAAACCCGTCCACGTCAATAATCAGCGCTTCCGCCGCCATGCGGTCTTCGACGCTGGGTGCAGAGTTGTCTATCGGTGGCTCTGCCGCTGGAAAGGTGTCTTCGGGTGTGTTTTCGTCAGTCATCGCCGCGCTCTGTCGCAAGCGCTGTAAGGTCGGCTTGCAAGGCGCGAATGTCAATATCCTGCGGTGGCAACCGCAGTGCAAGAGCAGCTTCGGCACGTTCCTGGGCGGCATCGCTGACCTGTTCCACCCGGTCCATCAACGCCACCATTTCCGCCAAATCCCCGTTGCAATGCAACACCACATCACATCCCGCCGCCAACGCATCCGCCCCACGTTCAGGAACAGTACCGCTGAGAGCTTCCATCGAGATGTCATCGGTCATCAACAAACCGCCAAAGCCTATCGACCCGCGGATCAATGAAATCATGCGCGTCGACACTGTGGCGGGCCGATCATCATAGGCGTCAAAAACCAAATGCGCCGTCATGCCCAACGGCATATCGTTGAACGGTGTGAAAGACGCAAAATCCACCTGCTCCAACGTGTGCCGATCCGCATCAACATGGGGCAAGTCCAGATGGCTGTCCTTTTGCGCCAGCCCATGGCCCGGAATATGCTTGATCACCGGCAGAACACCACTGTCCAGATGGGCTGCGGCCACCGCACGCCCTGTGGCGACAACGGTGGCCAGATCAGACCCATAACACCGGTTGTGCAACACAGGATGGGTATTGGCGCGCGCGACATCCAGCAAAGGCGCGCAATTGCCATCAATCCCGTAGCTCAGCAACTCAGCCGAGATGATACGGTATCGAAGGTACATCGCTTCGATTGCGCGCTGTTGATACTGGGCCACAAAATCCAGCGCGGGAGTCCATTCCGTGGCCAAAGGCGGCCGCAGACGTTGGACGCGTCCCCCTTCTTGATCGATAAAGATCGGCGCACGCCAACCCACCGCATCGCGCAGCTCTGCCGTCAAAGACCGCAGCTGTTCAGCATTGTCGATGTTACGCGAAAACAGGATAAAGCCGAACGGATGAACCGCACGGAAAAACGAACGTTCTTCGGGTGTTAACCGAAGACCGGCGCAGCCCAGAATCGCTGCGCCAAAACGCGAATTCACCGGACTGCCACTGGAATGCATTCAGCTTGTTGAGCCAAAAGTTCCGCACAGAAATGACGCGCATCTGCTTTTTGGCTAAAGCCCAGAACGCGCAAGCGATAGAACACGCGGCCCCCTGCGTTGGCTTTCTGAATGACGCGCTGCTTGCCGTCAAAAAACGCCGGGAAGCGTTCGGAAATCCGAACCCATTCGGACCGGGCGGTTTCGGCGGTATCAAACGCGCCAAGCTGAACAAGGCTGGTGCCGATGGCCAAGCTGGCAGGATCAACATCCAACGATGCAGCAACTGGTGCGACGGGTGCGGCAGGCGCAGCCAAACTGGCCTTAACCAAGCCAGCCGGGCGCATGACCGGCCGCAAAGACCACGTCAAACCGTCCGCGTTACGGGCCGTTGATTTCGCGTCTGGCTCTGTGATCACCAGTTTTTTCTTCAGCGCGGTCTGCACAGAGGCCACCGCCGCCAAAACTTCGGGTTCGGCCACATCTGCCAATGCGGCAGCAGGCGTATCATTGCTTTCGGCCACAGGTGTTTCCGCGGCGGCTTCGGGCGCTGATGGCAATTCAAGAAGCGGCGTAACGCCAAGCGCGATTTGATCAGCCAAAAGCTCCAAAGAGTTGCTGGCCGCTTTGGCTTCATCCAAGGCGCGTTGCGCGGCCTGTTCTTCGGCCAATACGGCAGCGCGTTCTGCCGCCAAATCGGGCAAAGTGCGATCTTCGTCACGCAAATCAGCCGGTGACGGTGCCAACACCAATCGTTCGGCGGGTGGTTCTGGCGTTTTGGTTCCGGCCACATTGTTTACCGAAAGGCCCTGATGATCGGCCTGCCGCCCACCGGGATCATCCGGAGCGACGCGCATCGGTCCACCGGCAGCTTCGACCACAGGAATTCCCGACACATCGCGTTGAATCAGCTCATAGCCCCAAACGCCCACGCTAACGACCAATGCCAAAGACACTGCCGCGCCGGCCCAATTGGCCATCGTTGCCATATTACGAGAAGAGACGCCTTGCGGCGCCGCGTCAAAAGTAGTTGCCATGTCCGCCTCACTGCCAGCCGGGGATACGTGGCCCCCGATCCGTTTCTTGCGCTGCCTCAAACCGGTCATGGCGTCTTAAGTTAACGCATTTCTTCGACCGGAGTTACGCCCAAGATACCAAGACCGGCTGAAATGACAACCTGTGCTGCACGTGCAAGAGCAATTTTGCGAGCACTGGTGATTTTGTCACTCTCTTGCAAGAAGCGCAGCTGCGGATGATCATTGCCCCGATTGTACAAGGAATGCAGATCCGCCGCGATCTCGTTCAGGTAAAACGCGATACGGTGGGGTTCATTCGTCCGTGCAGCGATTTCCACCAAACGCGGCCATTCGGCAATCTTGCCAGCCAGCGCCAGTTCGGCGGTGTCTTCGATCTGGAACGTGTCGCTATCGGTCGCAATCCCCATCTCGGCCGCTTTACGCAGCACAGAACACACCCGTGCATGCGCATACTGCACATAGAACACAGGGTTTTCTTTGGATTGCTCGACCGCCTTGTCGAAATCAAAATCAAGCGGGGCGTCATTCTTGCGGGTCAGCATGACAAAACGCGTCACATCCGGTCCAACCTGATCAACAACGTCGCGCAGGGTAATAAATGTCCCTGCCCGTTTCGACATCTTGAACGGCTCGCCATTCTTGAACAGCTTCACCAGTTGGCACAGCTTGATATCCAGCGAAACCTTTTCGTCTGACAGGGCCGCAACCGCTGCCTTCATCCGTTTCACGTAGCCACCGTGGTCGGCGCCAAAAACGTCGATCAGCTGATCGAAACCGCGTTGCACCTTGTCATAGTGATACGCGATATCGGGCGCAAAATAGGCCCAGCTGCCATCGGATTTTTGCACAGGACGATCTTCGTCGTCGCCATAGGCGGTAGACCGGAACAACCACTGATCCCGCGGCACCCAGTCATCGGTCAGTTTACCTTTGGGTTTGGGCAAAGTTCCCCAATAAATCAGGTCTTTATCCCGCAGGTTGTCGATGGCCTCTTCGATCCGGCCCGTGCCATACAGCGACTTCTCGGAATAGAAGTGGTCCATTTCCACGCCCAGCATGGCCAGGTCTTCGCGGATCAGCACCATCATGGCATCGGTGGAAAATTCGCGAACCTCGGCCAGCCAGACCTCTTCGGGCTGGTCCACATAGGCATCGCCAACTTTGGCTTTCAGCGCCTGACCCACATCAATCAGGTATTCACCGGGATAGGTGCCATCTTCAAATGCCACCTCTTTGCCATGCGCTTCCAGATAGCGCAGGTAAACAGACCGCGCCAGAACATCCACCTGAGCGCCGCCGTCATTGATGTAATACTCGCGTGTCACCTCGAAGCCGGAAAAATCCAGTAAGCTGGCCAGCGCATCGCCAAACACGGCCCCCCGCGTGTGACCCACATGCAATGGGCCTGTCGGATTGGCCGAGACATATTCTACATTGACCTTCCGGCCCTGCCCCACATCAGAGCGGCCAAAGTTGCTGCCCTGCGCCAATGCGGCCGCGGCCACTTGGGCCCAAACCGAAGGGTCCAACCGCAGGTTCAAAAAGCCCGGTCCGGCCACCTCGGCAGAGGTGACGCGCGCGTCCTGTGTCAGCAAGCCCGCCAATGCATCCGCAATATCACGCGGTTTCATTTTGGCCGGCTTGGCCAGAACCATGGCCGCGTTGGTGGCCATATCGCCATGCAACGGGTCACGCGGCGGTTCGACCGCCACATTGGCAAAGTTCAGCCCCTCGGGCAGAGTGCCCTTGGCCACAAGGTCGTCCAGCGCGGAAATCACCAGCACACGAATTTCAGCAAAAAGGTTCATTGACGTCGTCCTATCTGTTGACGCTCACTTACCATGGCTGTGTCAGAGGTCAACGCAAGCGCGTGCGCTATCCTTGCACTAGGCCTGCCCCGACGCGCCCGCGCGTTTCTCTCGGACAGGCATTTGGGCTAGCAATGCCGTGCCCTCCCCGCCTTTCGGCTCTGCCCCATTGGCCAGAATGCGCAAACGCTTACCGGTCAGTTCTGCCATTGGAATGGCTTCGGGATTTGTGTCGCGCCAGTCCTGTAGCGTAAATTCCGCACTCAACGTGGTGACGCGAAATTCCCAGCCATCGCCAAGCTGGCGCTGCGCTTCCCAATAGGTTTGACCGGCCCCGATAACCTTGCCACCCAGTTTGGCAGGCAAAGTGTAGCGCGCACTGTCCGAGGTTTCACGCTGTAACTGAAACACGTTATCGCGGCCAAATTCCGGGGCCAGATCGGTGGCGACCAATGTGTTGTAGGCATCATTATCCGTTGCCGCGATGACCTTTTCATAAGGCATGAAGTCCAGCCGGTGCTCGGCCGCTTCGGACAGGATATCACCAAAGAATACAGGCACTCCGGCCTCACGCGCGGATCGCAGATGCGCACGGTTTGGATCGGTGATCATAACCGGCAAGTCCATTTTGATCAGCGCCTCAGCCAGCTGTAAGGACCAGCGAGAGCCCCCAACAATGATCACGCCAGGTGCCCCCGCCGCTGTCAGCCCCAAAAGCTGCGCCAAAGGGCGTAGGGTGAAGCCGTGCAAAATGACCGTTGCCGCCACCAGCGCAAAGGCCAGCGGTGCTACCCGGTCCCCGTCTGGAATGCCCAGTTGCGCCAAACGTTCCCCGAACAGCCCAGCCACGGCCACCAGAACCACACCACGTGGCCCCGTCATCGCGACCAACAGTCGCTCTTTCCAAGGCGTGTCGGTGAAGGCCAACGCGATCAGCACGGGTAAAGGCCGCGCCACCAAGATGACAGCCAGCACAAAAATCAACGCTGTCACATCCAAGCTGGCCAAAGTTGCCCTGTCCATCCCAGCCGCCAGAAGAATGAAAACGCCGGACACCAAAAGGATCGTGGCATGTTCCTTGAACCGCCTAATCTCTGCATAGCTGGGCAAATGGGCATTTGCGATCCACACGCCCATAATGGTCACCGTCAGCAAGCCACTTTCGTGCAGGGTGAAATCCGCCATGGCGAAAACCCCAAGCATCAACACGAAAATCACCGGCACTTTCATGTATTCCGGCACCCACGCATTGCGAAACGCCTTGGACAGCCCCCATCCCGCCAAGGCGCCCAGCGCTGTGGCCAGGGCAATACCGATCAACAGCTCTGTGATGGCGTGTTCAAGACTGGTCGTGGTTTGCATCACCACCACCACTTCAAAGGCCAAAACAGCCGCCAACGCACCCAGCGGATCGTTTACAATCGCTTCCCACTGCAACAATGCAGCAGGGCGTCGTTTCAGCCGGGCTTGTCGCAACAAAGGTGCAATCACCGTCGGGCCGGTGACAATCATGATGCCGCCAAACACGGCTGAGCTTTCCCAGCTTAGCCCTGCGGCGTAGTGCAGACATAGGGTTGAGGCCAGCCAGCCCACAGGCGCCCCGACAAAGACCAATCTTTTGACCCCTGTCGCCGCATCCGTCAGACTTTGGAAATTCAGGGTCAGCCCGCCTTCAAACAGGATAATTGCCACCGCGATGGCAATCATGGGCTGTAACAAGTCGCCAATATCGCGTTGCGGGTCCAAAAGGCCCAAACCCGGCCCCACAATCAATCCTGCGGCCAACATCAACACGATTGCAGGTAAGCGCAGACGCCATGCCAACCATTGCGCCCCAACCCCCAACGCCCCGACCATCGCCAGCGCCATTACAGGCGGCAGGCCTATTGCGGATTCAACGGCCATCCGGCTCTCCTTGTTTCACTGCCGGGCAACGCGCAACACACACCCCGAAAAGCACGGGCGAATATGGCCGCCCCTGCGTACTGATTATTTCCCTCAGCTCAGACCCGCGCAAGAAAACAAAGCCAGGAAACACGCCTCTGCCTGATCAGATGTGCCTTGTGCAACACCTGTTGATTTACCGGGCGCTTTTCCAATCACCTGTGCGGGTCATGCACTGGCGGCGGTATGTCCCGCCCACCGATCAGACGATCATGGTTCTGAATGGCAAACCGGTCCGTCATTCCGGCAATATAGTCGCACACAATCCGGGCCAGCGCCGTGTCGCTGTCGACATCAGCCACATCTTTGCGCCATTGCTTGGGCAACAGCTCTGGCCGATCCATGAATAGCGCAAAAAGCTCTCGTACCATTTCGGTGACTTCTTTGCGCATCACAACAACGGCCGGCGCACGGTACATCCGATGGAACAGGAACTTTCGGATCTCTTTCAGATCGCCCCAAAGCGCATCATTGAAATGGATCATCATCCGCCCAGCCATACGCACGTCTTGGGCAGACTGCGGGTCCAAATCATCCAGACGCAACTTGGCATTTGCGATCACGTCCTCAACCAACACTCCAAAGAACCGGCGCAGGGCTTCGTGGCGGCGGCGGTAATAGTTCAGACCCGGATACTTGCGATCCACCTCTGTAAAACAGTCCTGCAGGATGGGCAGCTGTGCCAGCTCATCTGTTGAAAACAGCTCGGCACGCAAACCGTCGTGCAGATCGTGGTTGTTATAGGCAATGTCATCCGACAATGCCGCCACTTGCGCCTCGGCGCTGGCATGGGTGTGCAATTCCAGATCGTGATGATCGTTATACTCTGTCAACGCCCAAGGAATTTCACCAAGGACCGGGCCATTGTGCTTTGCCAGCCCTTCCAGCGTTTCCCATGTCAGGTTTAACCCATCGAAATCAGCATAGTGCCGCTCCAGCGACGTTACGATTCGGATCGCCTGAGCATTGTGGTCAAACCCACCATAGGGCGCCATCAGCTCCGCCAAAGCATCTTCGCCCGTGTGGCCAAAGGGCGTGTGCCCCAGATCATGCGCCAGCGCGACCGCTTCTGTCAGCTCGGCGTTTAAGCCCAGCGCACCGGATATGGTTCGCGCCACCTGCGCCACTTCGATGGAATGCGTCAGCCGGGTGCGATAGAAATCGCCCTCATGTTCAATAAAGACCTGAGTCTTGTGTTTCAGCCGCCGAAACGCGGATGAATGTATGATGCGGTCGCGGTCACGCTGAAAGCATGACCGGAACGCACTTTCTTCTTCTGGCACCAAACGCCCGCGCGTTTGTGCCGGATTACTTGCATAGCGGGCCTGCATTTGCCTGTCCCGTCCTTGTCGCCTGTCCCAAGGCCCCATATATTTGACGAAGCGAACAAAGGAAACCGTGACGGAGTCACATGATGCAACTGCCCCCAAAAGTTACCGAACGCGCCTTCGCACGTCTGGCCGAAATCGGCGCAAGCGATCAGGGTCAGGCCCTGCGTGTTGCCGTTGAAGGTGGCGGATGTTCCGGCTTTCAGTATGAAATCAAGCTGGACGCGCCGGACGACAATGATCTGGTGCTTGAAGGTCAGGGCCAGAAAGTGGTTGTCGACAACGTATCACTGCCGTTTTTGGCGAATGCAGTCATCGACTTTAGTGACGAATTGATCGGGGCGCGGTTCGTGATCGAAAACCCCAACGCCACCAGCTCTTGTGGATGCGGCACCAGCTTTTCGATGTGATCGGGTTTGCGTGGTGGCGGTCGTTGCCGACACGCCGCACTATTGCCGTTCATTGAAACCGTTGTAGGCCAACAAAGCGATGTTGCCGCAGCTCTACCCCACCACGGCGTGACGCGGTGCGTTTTGACCGGCGCGGGCGAAGGTTGCGAAGAAATCCGCAAACCCATCGTCGGCCTCTACCGCACGTTCCAAACGAGACCAGGCCGCGGGTGTCATGCCTGCGCGCAACTGACCCCGCATCGCGCCCCAGGCGGGTGAACGATCCACGCCCATTGCCAGCAACAATTCAGACATTTCGCGCAATGGGTTGCGGATGTTTTTGGCCAGATCAAGGAAGCTCATCCCCCCCTCGGCCAGCGCCCCGGCAAACCCTGTGCCGCCGGTCACAAACCGGTGCCAATGGGCCATCAGATATGTGTGGTAGTCATCCATGCCTGGGCCATCCTGCACACGCACATCAAACTGAACGGTCTGACGGGCCAGGTCTTCCTCCCATACGGCAGGCGGCGTCCAACCGGAAAATCGCAGGGCCAAACAGACCTCGGCCAGCAGATCGGTGTTGCATTCCAGATAGGCCAGCGTGCCGACATGGTGCAAACTACGCTTTGCTTGTTGCGGCATCTGCGGGTCGTTGCGGCCATAGTCGCTAAGGTAAAAGACGATATGGGTCAGCTCATAGGCGATTTTCTTGTTGGGCACGGCAAAGGCTGCAGATTGCGTAGAAAAAGCCCGCAAACGATCACTTAGCCCAGCATCATCAGCCAAATGCTGCCCTCTGCGGTTTAGAAGCCGGCGCGCTTCGGCGCGTTGCAGGTCAGACAGCTCCGCTTCGGCAAAGCCCGCCTGCGCAATTTTCTGTGACAGAACCTCTCCCTCCTGCCCCGGCATGCCCAAATCTTCTAAGTCCAGACAAATCGACAGTAAAAACCGATAGTATTGCGGGAAAAATGCCAACCGTTCTGCAATGGTTTGATACGTCGGCGCATAGGCGGACAACACGGCATCCCCCTGCGCAAAGCCGCTGCATTCAAGAATATTTAACAATTCAGCGTTTTCTTTGAGCCAATAGACATCATCAACGTGACGACGGGACGTGGCAAAGCAATCAGCCAGTGCAGCGACCTGCGCAGCAGGTTCGTTCAGGCGACGAGGGAATGTCAGGGCAATAACGTTTGACACGGGCTGGCCTCCGGGAATGCGTCAGGAATGTCCTCGGGCCGCGCACGGCCCGAGGAGTTGATCATCCAAGTTGGGGATCAGGACCCGGAGATGAACAGCGCTGTACCTTCGCCATCCGTGGCTTCGCTGGTGGTTGGTGCAGAGCCAGAGATGAACAGCTCAGTCGCTTCGCCGCCATGTGCTTCGCTGCTGGTCGGTGCGGAGCCGGAAATGAACAGTTCGGTCGCTTCGCCGCCATGTGCTTCGCTGATGGTCGGTGCGGAGCCGGAAATGAACAGTTCGGTCGCTTCGCCGCCATGTGCTTCGCTGGTGGTTGGTGCGGAGCCAGAGATGAACAGTTCGGTCGCTTCGCCGCCATGTGCTTCGCTGCTGGTTGGTGCGGAGCCAGAGATGAACAGTTCGGTCGCTTCGCCGCCATGTGCTTCGCTGGTGGTTGGGGCGGAGCCGGAGATGAACAGCTCGGTCGCTTCACCGCCATGTGCTTCGCTGGTGGTCGGTGCAGAGCCGGAGATGAACAGTTCGGTCGCTTCGCCGCCATGTGCTTCGCTGGTGGTTGGTGCGGAGCCGGAAATGAACAGCTCTGTGGCGTTTCCACCGTGCAATTCGGTGCTGATTGGTGCCGATCCGGAAATAAACAGACCTGCTGCAGTGCCATTCATCACGTCGGCTTTTGATGGCGCGGAACCCGAAATGAACATTTCGGCCCCTGTACCGGCCAATGTATCTGCACAACCAATAGGTGCAGAGCCTGAGATATATAGATCACAGCCTTCGCCAGTGTGCGCGGAATTCTCGTCAAAGGAAACAGATTTTTTGATTGTATTATTAGTATTTAGTACAGCCGACATGACATCCTCCTTGTGTTGACATGCCGTCAGGCTTGCAACTCAGGAGCGATAATCAACCAAAAATGTTGGCGCAGACACTTGCTCACAGCTTGTCCACACTAACTACAGGCTACATCTGTGCCGGGCGACTTATCTACCAGAGATTGTCCCCAAAATGGAAAAAGTTGTGGATATGTCGCTGAATAGCGTCATCCACACGTTATCCACAGACGAAATGCCCGAATCCGCGCCGAATCATCGGCGCTCTCTTGCCTTGTCTGCGCCATCAGGTGATAGATGTTCCCCGGCCACAGGGAGATCGCGCATGAAGATTGCAAGCTTCAACATCAACGGGATCAAAGCCCGGATCGACGATTTGACGGCTTGGCTCCAGGATGCCGACCCCGATGTCGCCCTGCTGCAAGAAATCAAATCCGTCGACGAAAACTTCCCACGCGCACATTTCGAAGACATGGGCTACATCGTCGAAACCCATGGGCAAAAGTCCTTCAACGGGGTGGCGATCTTGTCGAAGCTGCCGCTGGAAGATGTGACACGCGGCCTGCCGGGGGACGATAGCGACGAGCAAGCACGCTGGATTGAAGCCACCGTCATTGGTGAAGCCAATGCTGTCCGCCTGTGTGGGCTGTACCTGCCCAACGGAAACCCGACACCGGGCCCGAAATACGATTACAAGCTGGCATGGATGGAGCGGTTGGAAGCACGTGCGCGCCAACTTCTGGCGGATGAGATGCCCGCATTGATGGCCGGGGACTATAACGTAATCCCACAGGCCGAAGACGCCGCCAAACCCGAACAATGGGTTAACGATGCGCTACATCTGCCGCAAACCCGCGCAGCGTATCGCCGGATCGTCAACCTGGGCTTCACCGAAGCGTTCCGCGCCCGCACCCAAGGCCCCGGACACTATAGTTTCTGGGACTACCAAGCCGGCGCATGGCAGCGAAACAACGGCATCCGTATTGACCATTTCCTGCTCACGCCATCCTGCGCCGACCTTCTGACAGAATGTCAGATCGACAAAGCCGTGCGCGCGGGCGCCAAACCATCCGATCATGTGCCGATCTGGGTCAATCTGGCGGCCTGATCTGGGGTACTGCGCCTTGCACCGCTATTGCAACACGCCTACATTCTTCACGAATTAACGACAGGAAACGATACGCCATGCCGATGCAGGCCAACGAAATCGAAGCATTGATCCGCCAGACCTTCCCTGATGCCCAAATCATCGTCGAAGGTGACGATGGCGTGCACATGTCCGCCATGGTTATCGACGAAAGCTTTCGCGGGATGAACCGGGTGCAGCAGCAACGCGCCGTTTATGCCGCCCTCAAGGGCAAGATGGACGGCCCCAATGGCGCCTTGCACGCTTTGGCCCTCACGACCAAAGCCCCTGAGTAGACCTTGAGCGGGTTACTTTCTTTTCTAAACAACGTCTGGCCAGTACTTGCTGCGCTTGGACTATTGATCGTGATTACCTGTGGCGCGCTTATGCCCTATATAAGAGCAGAGCGACGCAGGCGCGAACGAATGGAGCAAACAGATGACTGATGCAAAGACCCAAATCGACGAGACCGTAAAAGCCAATGACGTGGTGCTGTTCATGAAGGGCACCAAATCCATGCCGCAATGCGGGTTTTCCTCTCGTGTGGCGGGCGTTCTGAACTACATGGGCGTCGACTTTACCGATGTGAACGTGCTGAGTGATGATGGCATTCGTCAGGGTATCAAGGATTACTCTGACTGGCCGACCATCCCGCAACTGTACGTCAAAGGCGAATTTGTGGGTGGCTGCGATATCATCACCGAAATGACCCTGTCCGGAGAGCTGGACGGCTTGTTTGAAGAAAACGGCGTGTCATTTGACAAAGATGCGGCAGACAAAATTCGCGAAGCCAACGGCTGATCCAAATTGGCTTTGGGCCGGGTTAACCACAGCCTTCCCTTCGCGGTATTGGCCTTCTGCGATACTGTATGAACACCTAAAAACCGCCCCAAGCATGGCTTGAGGCGGTTTTTTGTATCTTCATTGGTGCGTGAAGAATTCGCGCCTAAGATGGATCCGCTTGTTCTTCCAGCTGTTCTGCCAGCGATTCAGCCCGCGCGGCCAATTCAGCCAGTGTTTCCCCAACACTGGCAGGCACAACCGGCACTTCAATCCGTTCCGGCGCAGGAGGCGGCATCGTTTGCAGATCACGCAGCTGCTGTTGAATACGCAGCACCCGATCCTCAGATTCCCGCAACTTGTCTTCCAGACCCGCGGTTTTATCAGCCAGCATCAAGCCAGCCATCAGCAACATCCGGCTTTCCGGTACGCGCCCGATCTGACTGACCAGAGATTTTGCTTCTGAGTCCAACAGACCAGCCGCCGTCAAAAGATAGTGCTCTTCGCCTTCTTGGCAGGCCACTTCGAACGCTCGGCCACCGATCACGATTTCAACTTCGGGCATCAGACCGTCTCCTCTTGGCTGGATGTCTCGTCTGTTGCGGCCTCGGCCAGCAGCGGTGTCAGCACCGCCAAGACGCCGTCTACTTCTGCGCGTTCAGCCGCGCGATCCGCTTTCAGACTGGCCAATTCGGCCTGTAACCCGTCATTCACCAGCACAGCATCCCCAACCCCGGCGGCGTTGGCCTCTCGCAATGCAGCGTTGCTGGCAGCCAATTGCGCATTGGCTTGCCGCAACTGTTCCAGCTGTATTTCCAACGCCGACATAGCGGCTTGTTGTTCCCGCACTTGCGTATCCAGCACCGAAACTTGCGTATCTTGCTTTTGGCGAATGGCCTTTACGCGCTCTTCCAGTTGCGCGTTGGCCAAACGTTCGTCTGCCAATTCGGCCCGCAGCTTGACCAACTCACCATCATCGGCCGGGGCCGTTTCCACCGGCGCAGTGGCGGCGGGGGCGCTTGTCTGTGCTGTCGCGGCGGCGGCTTGCCCGCTGATACGATCCGCCAGATAAGCGATGCGATCAAACGCCAATGACAACCGGCGTTCATACTCGTCAATCTGCGTCATGTTCTACCGTCTCCTCTGGGAGCCGTCCCAAAACCGGAACGAATCGCCCCAACTCTCGTTTCAGTGATTTTATCAACCACAAGACCAAAATGCTCCCCCTTTGATCTCAATGCCTTATCCGCCACGCTTGATCTTAGCTGAGACGCTGCTAGTTAGCGCAGACACTTTTCCGCCACAAAGGACACGCCCCGTGGATATTGCAGCCCTTCGTTCCGCCAACCCTGAACACTGGATGCGTGCCACCGCCATCCGCGCCCTCGCGCTGGACGCCGTGGCGAACGCCAATTCCGGCCACTCTGGCATGCCCATCGGCATGGCAGACGTCGCAACCGTTCTGTATTCCAAACATCTGAAGTTTGACGCCGCCAACCCAGAATGGCCTGATCGCGACCGGTTCATCCTGTCAGCGGGCCACGGGTCCATGCTGGCATATGCGTTGCTGTATCTGACGGGTGACACCGAGATCACACAAGACCAGATCCGCAACTTCCGCCAATGGGGCGCGAAAACCGCAGGCCACCCGGAAAACTTCTTGGTCAAAGGCATTGAATCCACCACAGGCCCGCTGGGTCAGGGTATTTCCATGTCGGTCGGTTTCGCCATGGCCGAAGAAATGTTGCGCGCACGGTTTTCGAAAAACGTCGTTGATCACTACACCTATGTGATCGCGGGCGACGGCTGCCTGATGGAAGGCGTTAGCCAAGAAGCACTGGGTCTGGCCGGGCGTCACAGCCTGTCCAAGCTGGTGGTCTTCTGGGACAACAACAACATCACCATCGATGGCAAGGTTGATCTGTCTGACCGCACGGATCAGGTGGCGCGTTTCAAAGCCTCTGGCTGGCACGTTCAGGAAATTGACGGCCACGACCCCGAAGCAATTGACGCGGCCATTGTCGCGGCCAAGAAATCCAGCCAACCGTCGATGATTGCCTGCAAAACCCATATCGCAATCGGCCACGCCGCGCAGGACACCTCCAAAGGCCACGGCGCGCTGACCGATTCTGATCAGAACAAAGCCGCAAAAGACATCTGGGGCTGGACCGCCCCTGCATTTGAAATCCCCGCAGATATCAAGAGCTGGTGGGAAGCCGCAGGCGCACGAGGCACAGCAGACCGCGAAGCGTGGCAGGCGCGTTTGGAAGGCCTTTCCGGCGCCAAACAAAAAGAATTTGCCCGTACGATGGCTGGCGAAGCCCCGGCCAAGCTCAGCTCGACGTTGCGCGCCCTGAAAAAGCAGGTCATCGCAGACCAGCCCAAGGTTGCGACACGCAAATCTTCGGAAATGGTTCTGGCCGCCGTGAACCCGGTGATGCCTGAAACTGCGGGTGGTTCGGCCGATTTGACCGGCTCCAACAACACCAAGACAGGCGACATGGGCGTGTTTGACGACACAAACCGCCGGGGTCGCTATGTTTACTGGGGGATCCGGGAACATGGCATGGCCGCCGCGATGAACGGCATGGCCCTGCACGGCGGTATCCGCCCTTATGGCGGCACGTTCATGTGCTTTACCGACTATGCCCGCCCCGCAATGCGCCTGGCCGCATTGATGAAAGTGCCAACCGTCTTTGTGATGACGCATGATTCCATCGGTCTGGGCGAAGATGGCCCAACCCACCAGCCGGTCGAACATCTGGCGATCAGCCGCGCAACGCCCAACACCTATGTGTTCCGCCCTGCCGACACGATCGAAACAGCCGAAGCGTGGGAAATTGCGCTGACCTCAACCAAAACACCGTCGGTTCTGTCGCTGACCCGTCAGGGCCTGCCGACCGTGCGCAAGGAAAACAAAGCCAAAAACATGGTCGCCCAAGGTGCCTATGTGCTGGCAGACGCCGAAGGCAAACGTCAGGCAATCCTGCTGGCCACCGGTTCTGAAGTTGAGATCGCACTGAAAGCCCGTGACATTTTGCAGGCCGAAGGGATCGGAACCCGCGTTGTTTCCATGCCTTGCTGGGAACTGTTTGAGCAGCAAGACGAAGCGACCCGTCGCCGCGTTCTGCCAGCTGGCCCTGTGCGCGTCGGAATCGAAGCCGCCGTCCGCTTTGGCTGGGATCAATGGCTGATTGGCGAACGTGGCAAGCGTGAAAAGGCCGCCTTTGTTGGCATGGACAGCTTTGGCGCCTCGGCACCGGCAAACGTGCTGTACGAAAAATTCGGCATCACCGCCGAAGCCGCCGCCGACAAAGTCCGCAAACTGATCGCAGGCGACTGGAAAGACGTCTGAAGCATCAGACACTCAAGCTGGGAAAAGGGGCCACACGGCCCCTTTTTTCGTGCCGCCCCCTACTTTTGCGTCGAAAATGATATACCAAAGCGCAAAACACCGATGACAAAGGCAGCTTTTCATGGCTGAAACGATCTATATTCTAAACGGCCCCAATCTGAACCTGCTGGGCAAGCGCCAGCCGGAAATCTATGGCCATGACACGTTGGATGATGTGGCCACGCAATGCGCCGAAGTGGCCGCGGACGCTGGCTTTGAAACCCGCTTGCTGCAATCCAACCACGAAGGTCAGATCATTGATTGGATTCACGAAGCGCGCGAACAAGCGGCTGGGATCGTGATCAATCCGGCTGCGTTCACCCATACCTCGGTGGCCATTCTGGATGCGCTCAACACGTTCGAAGGCCCGGTGCTAGAGGTGCATATCTCGAACGTGCACAAGCGGGAAAGCTTCCGCCATCATTCTTACGTTTCGCTGCGGGCGGATGGTGTGATCGCCGGTTTCGGTGTTGAAGGCTATGCTCTGGCCATTCGGCGTATGGTTTCCCTGCTGGGCTAATGGCCAGCGCGCCAACCTTGACCTTTGCTGGCAAAGATCATCGGGCGCTCTGGTCAAACACCTGTAATGGCGGTTAGAAAAGCGCCATGCGCTTAAATATACTTTTGATGACTCTCGGCCTGTGCCTGATCGGGGCAGTGGGCGGTGCTTTGGCCCAACGGCTTCATATCCCTTTGCCATGGATGCTGGGCAGCCTGATCACCAGCGCTATTTGTTTGATCTTCACGCAAAATAATCTGCTGAAGGACTATAGCTTCCCACTGAAAATCCGCACCGGGTTTATCGCTCTGATCGGCGTGATGATCGGCACGCAGGTCACGCCTTCACTGCTAACGCAGCTGACGGTTCTGCCATACACATTTGTCGGGCTGGTGACGTTTGTAGTGATTGCCCACCTGGGTAACTATCTGATTTTTAGAAAAATCGGCGGTCATTCCCCCGCAACAGCCTTTTACTCTGGCACCCCAGGCGGGTTGATGGAAAGCATCCTGATGGGGGAAGCCGCAGGCGCCAACATCACCGTTTTAACAGTGCAGCAGTTCCTGCGCATCGTGCTGGTTATTGGGCTTGTGCCAACCGCCCTGTCATTGTGGTTGGGCGCCCCGGTGGGCAGCGCCGCAGGGGTCAGCGCCGGAGTGGCCATGGGACAGCCGTTTTCACCTCTGTCGCTGGTTCTGATTGCGCTGGTGGCCGCTGCGGGCCTGCTATTGGCCAACAGGATCAAGCTGCCCGCCTCTCATCTGATCGGCCCATTGGTCCTTAGCGGCGGCCTGACCCTGACCGGACTGGTCGATCTGCATTTGCCCAATTGGTTGATTGCCGCCGCGCAGGTGGTTGTTGGCACGTCGCTGGGCTTGCGGTTCAAAGGTGTATCGCTGCGATTGCTTCGCCGGTCCGTCGGTTTGGCCTTCCTATCCGTCAGCTTCATGCTGATCCTGGGCGCCATCCTGTCGGCGATCTTGGCGCAGCTGACCGGCATTCCGGTCTTGCACTTGATCATCAGCTTTGCACCGGGCGGGGTTACTGAAATGTCGCTGATCGCGTTGTCTTTGGCAGCCAATCCAGCGCTGGTCAGCCTGCACCATGTTCTGCGCATTCTGATGACCGTTGTGATCATGGGCATTCTGGCGCGGCGTGTTTTGCCGCCAACACCACAGCAGAACGAAAACGCCTGACGGCGTCTCACCACCCCACTGAGACGCCATAGATCACAGCTCTGACAACAGGTTATAGCCTATTCGGCCTCGGCCTTTTCCGCCAGTTCCAGCCATTCTTCTTCGGCGTCTGACAACGCTGTCTGGCGCTGGGTCAGCGCCTCGGTCGCCTTGCGAAACTTGACCGGCTCGCGCGTGAACAGCTCAGGATCGGCCAACAGCTCTTCCAGCTTTGCAATCTCTGCCTGAAGCCGTTCCATGACGCTGGGCAGCTCCTCTAGCCGGTGCTTTTCGGTGAAAGACAAACCAGACTTGCGCGCGGCAGCAGCCTTGCCATCGGATGATTTGGCACGAGATTGCCTGGACTGGCCGGATTTATCCTCCTCCAGCGGCGTTGCGGTCTCTGCCATAGCCTCGGCACGTTGCGCACGATAGTCGCTCCACCCCCCGGCATAGGCGGTGACACGGCCCTCGCCTTCCATCGCAATTGTCGTTTCTGCCACCCGATCCAGAAAGTCACGGTCGTGGCTGATCAACAGGACGGTGCCGTCATACTCGCTCAGCAAGTCTTGCAGCAGGTCCAGCGTTTCCACATCCAGATCGTTGGTCGGTTCGTCCAAGATCAACAGATTGGATTCCCGCGCCATAATCCGGGCCAGCAGCAAACGCGCCTTTTCCCCACCAGACAGGGATCGCACCGGCGCCCGAACCTGACGTTCGTCGAACAGGAATTCTTTCAGGTAGCCGACAACGTGTTTCGGCTGGCCACGCACCATCACCTGATCTGCCTTACCAGACACCCGCATGTCCGGATCCCCGGTCAGCGAATCCCACAGTGACATATCAGGGTCCAGCTTTGCGCGGGTCTGGTCAAAAATCGCCGGCATCAAGTTGGTGCCCAGCTTGACTGTGCCCGCATCCGGCGTGTCTTCGCCAATCAACATGCGGATCAACGTGGTTTTGCCAACGCCGTTGGGCCCAACAAAGGCCACGCATTCCCCCCGCATGACGGTCAGGGAAAAGTCCTTCACGATGTGCTTGTCGCCGAATTTCTTGAACAGGCCTTTCGCCTCGATCACCTTGCGGCCCGAAGTGCGCCCGGCCGCCAGCTCCATCGCAGCGGTGCCTTGCCGCCGGATCAACCCAGACCGTTCAGAGCGCAATTCGTTCAAAGCGCGCACGCGCCCCATGTTGCGTTTGCGCCGTGCACTGATGCCCTCTACGGCCCAGCGGGCCTCTGCCTTGATCTTGCGATCCAGCTTGTGGCGGGCGGTATCCTCATCGTCCCAGACTTTGTCGCGCCAAGCCTCAAAATTGGAAAAACCCCGATCTTGCCGCCGAACGGCCCCGCGGTCCACCCAAAGCGTGGCGCGCGTCAGCTCTGTCAGAAAGCGCCGGTCGTGCGAGATCAGGACAAATGCCTTACGCGTTGTTTTCAATTCGTTTTCCAGCCAACCGATGGCTTCGATATCCAAGTGGTTCGTTGGCTCGTCCAACAACATCAGGTCTGGGTCTTCGGCCATTAGGCGGGCCAAAGCCGCACGTCGCCGTTCGCCACCTGATGCGGTTTCAACAGGGCGTGCCGGATCGAATTTCAACCCTTCGCCTGCCCGTTCAACGCGATACATCTCACCCGGTTCCAGGTTTGCGCTGGCGTAATCGCCCAAAGTGGCAAACCCGCTCAGGTCGGGGTCTTGTTCCATATACCCAACGCTGGTGCCCGCCGGAACAACCCGCGTGCCGCGGTCAGCTTCGACCAGACCTGCCATCACCTTCAAAAGGGTGGATTTTCCTGATCCATTGCGGCCAACCAGGGCAACACGATCCCCCGAGTGCACCACCAGCGACAGATCGGCGAAAATCGGATCGCCGCCAAATGTCAGGGAAATATCGGAGAGTTGAAGTAAAGGTATTTGCGCCATGGCTCACCGGCTAGGCGGGGGCGCGGGCAAGGTCAAGCCATGTCCTGCGCAATAGTGCGAAAATACCCTTGTCTTAAGCGGACAAACAACCGCCAACCCTACCCCGCCACGGCACGCAATGCCCGCTTCCTGGCTTCGGGGATGGCGCCGATTTCGACACCGGTAAAGACATGCAATGTGTTCATTTGCCGATCCACAACCGCATGGTCGCTGACCCAGCCCCCCATCATCAGATAGGTTCGCAACAAGGGCGGCATTCCGGCCAACCCTTTGCGCGCATCCGGCTTGCGGCGCAGCCGCGCCGCAAAGCGAAACACATCCGGCGCCTTAACCCGTGGAAGCCAGCGCTTGGGTGCCAAATGGCGCGCCTTGAGCATAGCAAACGCATCCAGATAGTCCGTCGTTTCCGTACCCGCGAACGAAGCGCAACCAAACAGCATTTCCACTTTGGTTTCATCAACGTATCGGGTCATCGCCCCCCAGGCCACGCGCAAGATATCCGCATCGCGCAGATCAGGCTGGATACAGAATCGCCCCATCTCCACCATGCGGCCCGGATAGCTTTGCAGGGCGGATAGTTCGTAATATTGGGCGGAATAGCTGCGGTTTATTTCCAGCCCTGCCGACAACGGCAAAAAGCGGAAACAACAGACCAGATCGCCGGTGCGCGAATCTTCGATCAGCATGTGGTCGCATTGGGTATCAAATTGATCGACATCCACGCCGTCAGACCCGTGAAAGCACAGATGCCGTAATCGCTGCGCGGCATCGATATCAGAAACCCCGGATGCCAGCCGCGCATTATATCGACCTGAACTCAACATGCTCTGCCTCTTAACCGACCAGACGGGCCGCCGGGTCACAGGAGTTGTGACCCAACCTTTGCGCGCCTTCGATGGCAAAGGCCAGTGACAGCAAGATGACAGCCGGTATTTTTAGCCGTCGCCGAAGAACTGATCCGCCGAGAATGCGCCGATATTGCCAAATAGTTTACGGATGAAGCCGATATCGCCATCGCCCGACCGGGTGACACGGCGCGCCAGCGGCACAATCTGCCCGTCTTCCAAACCGTAGGTGGTGATGTTGTCCACCACGTCAGAAGAATCAAACGACACCTCAACAACGGTCCGATCCACCACTTGTGGTGCCTGCCAAGCAAAGCGGCGAATTTCGCTGGCGATGTAATAATAATCACCGTGGTTCAGAACGCCCGACGTGCTGGGCACGCCCACCAGTTCTTCCACCGTCGCGCGGGTATCGATTCCCGGCACGATTTGTTGCAAATCTTCTTCAGCGGGAACATATCCATGGCTGCGGTAGGATGCCGTGCATCCTCCCAACATCAGCGCCATTGTTGTGGCTGCTGCCACTCCCATAACCCCTGCGCGCATACCGTCCCCTTGCCTTGGCCTTCTCCGGCTTCTATCTCGCTTACATCAATGACCCGCATTCATTCAAGTCAAGGAAACCCCACCCCGTTGACCAAACCGACGTCTTCTACAGTCTCAGGCATCCGAATTGCCGATCTTTCGACCCGCCGTCCAACACCCTTCACGCTGACGCCGGATGACGAAACGCGCAAGGCTTTGGCCAATGAACTGGGTATTTTGGGAGTCCGCAAGCTGACTTTCACCGGCGAAATTGCCCCCGAGGGCACCGATAATTGGGTTCTGACGGGCAAATTGGGCGCAACAGTGGTTCAGGCCTGTGTCGTCACGCTGGCCCCTGTCACAACCCGAATCGATACAAAGGTGACACGGCGATTCCTGCCAATTGCCGATGAATTCGACGCTGGCAGCGAAATTGAGATGCCAGATGACGACACAACAGAGCCTTTGGGCGCGACAATTGATCCGGCCCGTGTGATGGCCGAGACACTGGCGCTGGCCCTGCCAGATTACCCCCGTGCGCCCGATGCAGCGCTGTCAGAGGCGGTTTTCACTGAAGATGGGGTGTCTCCGATGACAGATGATGACGTCCGTCCCTTCGCCGGATTGAAAGGCTTACGGGACAAGCTGGAACAAAAAGACGACTGACACCACCGTTACCCCTTGCAAAACCCCAATTCCCACGTATTTTCGCGCCCTCACCGGGATTCTGGCTTGTAATCATGTGCTGAAGTCGCATATGAGGCCGCACCATCCGCATACACCATGGCCCGCTTGCGCGGCCCTACGATTGATCGAGATTGAGACATGGCTGTCCAGCAGAACAAAGTTTCTAAATCGCGCCGCAATAACCGCCGGGCTCACGATGCCCTGGTCGGAGCAAACCCAAACGAATGCTCCAACTGCGGTGAACTGAAGCGTCCACACCACGTTTGCCCGTCTTGCGGTCACTACGCAGATCGCGAAGTGATTGCTCAGGTTGACGAGATCGACCTGGAAGACGACGCAGCATAACGCATAGCCAAAGGCCCCCCGCATGACCTCTTTGCAGGATCAACCCAAAGCGGGAGACGGGCCAGTGGTATTGTCTATCGACGCAATGGGCGGCGATCGTGGTCCTGTGGCCGTGGTCGCCGGTCTTGCGAAGGCCGCTGAAAAAAATCCAGAACTGCGCTTTGTTCTTCATGGACCGGCAGACGAACTTGAACGTCTTGTCGCAAAACGTCGTGGGCTGTCTGATGTTACAGATATCCGCAACGCCAGCGACGTGGTCACAATGGATGACAAACCCAGCCAAGTGATGCGTCACGGCAAGAACACGTCCATGTGGTCTGCCGTTGAAAGCGTGCGAGAAGGCGAAGCCACGGTTGCCGTATCCTGCGGGAACACTGGTGCGCTGATGGCGCTGTCCATGGTGCGCTTGCGCAAAATGCCGGGGGTGAACCGCCCGGCAATCGCGATTCTATGGCCGTCACGCTCCCCGCAAGGGTTCAACGTGATGCTGGATGTTGGTGCTGATATCCGGGCAGACGCGCATGATTTGCTGCAATACGCCCTGATGGGCACGTCCTATGCGCGCAACGGTCTTGGGCTGCAGCGCCCGCGCGTGGGCTTGCTGAACGTCGGTACAGAAGAACACAAAGGCCGCGCCGAGCTGAAAGAAGCAAACGAGATGATTGCAGCGCAAAGCGAGGCTGCAAAATTCGACTACGTGGGCTTTGTCGAAGGTAGTGATATTCCGGGCAATGTTTGCGACGTGATCATCACCGATGGGTTTACCGGTAATATCGCACTGAAAACCGGCGAAGGCACCGCCAGCCTGATCGGTGATTTGCTGCGTGAAGCATTTGCCTACTCTCCCCTGTCCCGACTGGCCTCTTTGTTGGCGATGACATCGCTGCGCCGTCTGCAAAAGCGGATCGACCCACGTCGCGTCAACGGCGGGGTCTTCCTTGGGCTGAACGGAACAGTGGTCAAATCACACGGTTCGGCAGATGAAACCGGGATCGCCGCCGCTGTCAGCTTGGCTTACGATCTGGCCAGGTCCGGTTTTGGCGATAAATTAGCGGCAAGGGTTGCATCTGCTGTAGCTCCGGACCACGATGAAAATATGGGCACTGGGCAGAATAACGGATGACGAATATGGCAACGCGCGCGGTAGTAGTTGGTGTAGGACACTACTTGCCGGACCGCGTGGTCCCGAACTCAGAGTTTGAGGAGTCGCTGGAAACCAGTGACGAATGGATCAAGGCGCGTTCAGGCATTGAACGGCGCCATTTTGCGGCCGAAGGGCAAACCACCTCTGATCTGGCCACACGTGCCGCACGCCGTGCGATCGCGGACGCAGGCCTGCAAGCAGATGAGCTGGATGCAATCATCCTGGCCACATCCACAGCGGATCTGACATTTCCCTCTGCCGCCACGATGGTTCAAGCGGAACTGGGCATGACCAAAGGTTTTGCCTTTGACGTTCAAGCCGTCTGCGCCGGGTTCGTGTTTGCCTTGGCCAATGCCAACGCGCTGATCATGTCAGGTCAGGCCAAACGGGTGCTGGTGATTGGGGCAGAAACATTTAGCCGGATCATGGATTGGACCGATCGTTCAACCTGTGTGCTGTTTGGGGATGGCGCAGGTGCGCTGATCCTTGAGGCACGCGAAGGCTCTGGCAACACCGATGATCGTGGCATCCTGTCTACCGACCTGAATTCAGACGGTCGCCACCGGGACATTCTGTATGTCGATGGGGGTGTCAGCACACAAACCACCGGCCACCTGCGTATGCAGGGCAAGGAAGTGTTCCGCCACGCTGTTGAAAAGTTGGCCGCAACCGCCAATACAGCCTTGGACAAGGCCGGTCTGGCCAACGAAGACATCGACTGGATCGTGCCCCATCAGGCCAATATCCGAATCATTCAGGGCACAGCCCGCAAACTGGGCCTGAGCATGGATCAGGTCGTCGTTACCGTGCAGGATCACGGCAATACGTCGGCTGCATCGATTCCCCTTGCCCTGTCTGTCGGACAGGAACGCGGCCAGATTTCTCAGGGAGATCTGATCGTGACAGAGGCAATTGGTGGCGGTTTGGCATGGGGCGCAGTGGTTTTACGCTGGTAACTGCAATTTAGCTGCCTCAGATCGCTTCTGAACGCGCTGGTACAAGTCATTGATATTGACTCGGAAAAAGGCCTCAGCCTATCCTACTCTGAAATTCGGAGGGGTTCACCATGGGTGAAAAGACGCTGACACGGATGGATTTAAGCGAAGCGGTGTTTCGTGAAGTCGGTCTGTCGCGCAACGAAAGCGCTGAACTGGTAGAGGCAGTGCTGACGCATATGTCTGATGCTCTTGTACAGGGAGAGCAGGTAAAAATTTCGTCTTTCGGCACATTTTCGGTGCGCGAAAAGGCCGCCCGCGTTGGGCGCAACCCAAAGACAGGACAAGAGGTTCCAATTCAACCTCGTCGCGTTTTGTCTTTCCGCCCGTCACATCTGATGAAAGAGCACGTGGCCGAGGGCAACAAACGCTGAGGATCGGTGAATGAGTAAATCGCCCGACGCCTTTCGCACCATTAGCGAAGTGGCGGAGTGGTTGGACACGCCTGCGCATGTCCTGCGATTCTGGGAAAGCCGCTTTACCCAAGTGAAACCGGTCAAGCGGGCCGGTGGGCGGCGTTATTATCGCCCATCTGATATGATCCTTTTGGGCGGTATCAAACGCTTGCTGCACGAAGATGGCATGACCATCAAAGGCGTGCAGAAAATTCTGCGCGAACACGGCGTGAAACATGTTTCCGCGATGTCTTTGCCCATTGATCAGGATGGCAGCTCGCAAGACTTGATCGACGCGGCCCCAATGATCGAAAACGCCGAACCGGAACAACTGGAAACGGTTGTCCCCTTCCCCGGCGGCTCCGCACCACAAAACGTTGCCGAGGAAGCGCTTGATCCTCAACCGGCCGAAAACACGGCCCCTGCAGACGTGGCAGCCGACAACAGCGCCGCGGATACCGCTGTACAAACAGAAATGGATTGGCCACAGGCAGAGCCGGATACCGTGCCGGATGACACCGCCGATTGGCCCGCTGATCCAGAAGAGGAAATGGGCACGGCCCTGCCTCATACCGGCAATAGTCCCGCAGAAGCAGCTACAGCGTCAGACACAGACACAGACACAGACACAGACACAGCCGAAACCGATGATTGCACTTGGCCACAGGCGGAACCGGATGCCCCTGCCGAAGCCGCCACAGACTGGCCTGCGGCCCCGGATGATCGACCCGAAGTGACCAAGGATGCTGCGTCATCTTCATCCACCATCGAAACGGTCGCGCAGGATACGCTGCCATCTGAAACCCCTGCCCCAGAATTCACCAACCCTGAAACGTCGACTGGCGATTGGCCAGAGGCCGCAGACGACACGCCAGCTGAGCCTGTTGCGGAATGGCCGGCCGATCCTCAAGACGCGCCAGACCTGCCGCTTGCAGACGCTCCAGCGGAAGCCGCTGACGTAACTGAAGATGCCAGTACATGGCGCGAAGCCGAACCGGACACACCACCAGAGCCAACAGATGGCTGGCCTGCGGACCCGGAAGATTCTGAACCGCTTGATACCAAATCGGCTGAGGCAGCTTCGCAGACACCGGAGCCGACCGAAGCGGTGCCAAATGACGCGTCCGTGCCCCAAGACATTGACTGGCAGGACATTGACGTCGCCGCAGGCCCCATTGCCCTGTTGGCGCAAATCTCCCACCTACCGGCCGAAAGGGTGGTCGCAGTGCGGCATTTGGCACAGAAATTGGCCGCGTTGCGTGGGGCGGAAAGTTAAACGATTTGACGGATCAGGGGTTGCTCCTGCCCGCAGATCGGGTAAGAGGTTTGCCACCACGTCGGGCTATGGCGCAGCCTGGTAGCGCGTCCGTCTGGGGGACGGAAGGTCGCAGGTTCGAGTCCTGCTAGCCCGACCAATTTTTTCCGACAGTGGTATGTTTAGGGGGTCGCGCCCCTTCGCCGAAGTGGCGATAGAACGCGCGCTATTGCGCAATGAGACACCGCACGCCATATCCCCAAATTCGTGATATCCCGGTTCAACGATCCCAGCACAAAAACTTCCACCAAGCGACGCCTGCCAGCACAAAATGCTGGCTTGCGCCTTTAGACCTTGGTGATCAGGCGGCGTCGGCTTCCTCAGATTGCTGACGATGCCACAGCTGCGAATAGCGGCCGCCTTTGGTCAACAGCTCGTCATGCGTGCCTTCTTCGACCACCAGGCCTTTCTCCAGCACGATAATGCGATCCGCGTCTGCAATGGTCGATAACCGGTGCGCGATCGTGATCACCGTCCGACCATGACCCGCGCGTTTCAGCGCCGTCTGGATCGACCCTTCGGTTTCAGTATCCAGCGCAGACGTGGCTTCATCCAACAGCAGGATCGGCGGGTTCTTCAACAGAGTCCGCGCAATACCGACACGTTGCTTTTCACCGCCCGAAAGCTTCAGCCCGCGTTCGCCAACCATTGTTTGGTAACCGTCCGGCAGGGATTCAATAAACGTGTGAATCTGCGCCGCGCGGGCCGCTTCTTCGATCTCGGCCTGAGTGGCGTTATCGCGCCCGTAGGCAATGTTGTAGCCAATCGTATCGTTGAACAGCACCGTGTCCTGCGGCACCACACCAATGGCCCTGTGCAGGCTTTCCTGCGTGATATCACGCAAGTCCTGACCATCAATCGTCACCGACCCGCCGTTGACATCGTAGAAACGGAACAGCAATCGCCCAACCGTGGATTTGCCAGACCCGGATGGCCCCACCAAAGCAACATTCTGACCGGCACCGACCTTCAGTGACACACCCTTCAGGATCGGACGTTCGGTATCATAGCCAAACCTAACATCCTTCAGCGTGACAACGCCGCCCGCCACGTTCAATTCCGGCGCGCCAGGCTTGTCTGTAACTTCGGCAGGCTGTTCCAGCAGCTGGAACATTTCGCCCATGTCCACAAGGCTTTGACGGATTTCGCGGTAAACCGTGCCCAGGAAGTTCAGCGGCATGGTGATCTGGATCATGTAGGCGTTAACCATCACAAAATCACCCACCGTCAGCGTGCCGTTTTCCACCCCAAGTGCGGCCATAACCATCACAATCACCAGCCCTGTGGTGATCAGCAATGATTGGCCGAAATTCAACAATGCCAAAGAGGTAGAGGTTTTCACCGCCGCCTCGGCATAGGCTTTCATCGCCACGTCATAGCGGGCTGTTTCACGGGTTTCGGCACCGAAATAACGAACCGTCTCGAAGTTCAGCATCGAGTCGATCGCCTTCTGATTGGCGTCGGTGTCTTGCTTATTCATTTCGCGCCGCAACTTCACGCGCCATTCGGTCACCGCGAAGGTGAACCAGACATACAGGCCGATGGTGACGGCCACCACAATCAAGTACCAGATATCAAACAGCCAGAAGAGAACGATGGCGATCAGCAGCAGCTCAAGGATCAGGGGCCCCACGCTGAACAGCATGAAGCGCAGCAGAAATTCCACCCCCTTCACACCCCGCTCAATAATGCGGGACAGCCCCCCGGTTTTGCGCGTGATGTGATAGCGCATCGAAAGGCGGTGAATATGGGTGAAGGTTTCCAGCGCCAATGACCGCAAGGCGCGCTGTGCGACACGGGCAAAAACACCATCGCGCAATTGCTGAAAGCCAACGGTCAGCAAACGCGCCATCCCATAGGCAATGGTCAGCCCCGCCGCGCCCAACAGCATTGGCGACACATCGTTGCCCAATGTATCAACGGCCGCTTTGTAAAGCATTGGCGTAAACACAGCGACCAGCTTTGCGACGAACAGCAACAGCATCGACAAAACAACACGTTTTTTGACCCAGGTTTGCCCGTCCGGCCACAAATATGGTCCAACGCGCCGGATGATCTCCCATCCGTTTTCGGGCATTTCAGTATTTTCTGTGGGTCGCATACCGCGCATGGCGCTCTTTCCTGCCGCCCCGTTGCCAAAACCGGCGATTGGGGGTATCTATATTTCAACAGTTGTTGAGTAATTGAAGAATGGAACAGAGTCGAGTCCTTGCCGCCCTATCTGCGCTAGCCCACGATGTGCGGTTAGAAATCGTGCGCACTTTGTGTTGTCAGGGTCCAGACGGGCTGTGCGCGGGTAAAATTGCGCATCAATTGGGCCTGTCTGCATCGGCCCTTTCGTTCCACCTATCTGCGCTGACTGCCGCCGGTTTGCTGGTCTCCACCCGCCAAGGGCGGCAAGTGCATTACCGGCTGGACAACGATCAAATCGGCGCTGTCTTTGGCTTTGTACTGAACGATTGTTGCGGCGCGCAGCCAGCGATCCGGGATCGTTGCCTGCGCCTTGATCACTTGGACGATCAGTCCGGTAAGTCGAACACCTGGCCAGGATAGATCAGATCCGCATCGCGAATACGGTCGCGGTTGGCATCAAACACCCGGACATAAGCCATGCCTTCCCCATAACGATCCCGCGCAATCGCCCATAGGGTATTGCCCGGCTGTACGGTGATCGCCCGGATTGGCGTGTCGGCCCCGGCGTTGACATCAGACGCCGCCAAAACCAGCGGGTCTTCGCGCTTGAACGGGCTTTCCACGCGGGCCACAACCGTGCCTTCCTCGTCCAACCGATCAACGCGCAGTGTGTAAACACCCGTGTCCACTTCAGGCAATTCGGTTCGCCAGCGGCCATCGGCACTGACACGCGACGTGGCAATAGGGGTATTGTCCAAGTAGACACGCACAAACCCTTCGCCTGCCCCGCGCCCTGCCAGTGCAACTTCGCCCTCGGAATCATAGGTGATCGAATCCAACGCCAGTTCTGTCGTGACTTGCGGTCCTGGCGCAACGCTGCCTGGGGCTTGCAGCACTTCCACACCTTCCGGGCGCGAAATCAACACTGTGGTGCCGGTCGTAACTCCCGCCACAGCCGAAGGTACGGTCACATCACTGTCTGACGCTGCCACGCTTGCGGGAACCGATGCGCCCTGCTGCACGTCAGGGATTGGTGCGGCCTGCGGCTCTAGCCCATCGGGCTGGGCATCTTGAACAACTGGCGTGGCCAACGCCGTGACGGCTGCATCCGGTGTCGCATCTGACACGGCCGAGGCTGCAGGTGCCGCCGATGTACCCGGCGCAACGGTGGTAACAGGCGCATCAGACGTATCCGGCGCGATGGCTGCAAGCGCAGTATCGACCGTTGCCTCTGGCGCTGCGTCCTCCGTGCCCTCAGCAACCTCTGTCGTGTTTGGAACGATCACGGCCGGCGCCGTCGCAGATGGCGCAGCCATGGCCACAACGTCGGGCGTTTCGGCCTCGACGGCGCTCTCTGGCACCGCTTCGGCTATTTCAGGCGCAGGCGCAGGAACAGGCGTCGGCGCAAGGATCACCTCTTCCTCAGAATACACCGCCACGCCATCAACCATCATACGCAGCGATAGCACGCGTGGCACGTCGCTTGCCGGTAAAGAGACAAATACAACGAATCGTCCGTCCCGATCCGTTGCGGTGTTTTCCACAACTTCTTGGTTCAGCAGAACGTTGATTTCTTTGCGCGGCTCACCACGCCCGGCCACCAGGCTCAGCCCGTCCGCCTCTACCCGCACCACGTCAAAACTGGGTGGTGTTGGAAGAATGGCCTCGGGCTCTGGCGCCGGCTCCGGTGTTTCGTCAGGTGCAGCAGCGGCCACGTCTTCCGCCGGTGCGGCCTCTTCAACGGGTGCGATGTCTGTCTCAGGCTCGGATTCGGCCGTTTCAGCTGTTTCTGGCGTTGCCTCAGCCGGTGCCATCGCAACAGGCTGAACAGTTTCTGGCGCGGCTTTGGTTTGGTCGAATGTACCATTTACGTACAACACAGCACCGGTCACTGCACCAGCAGCTCCCAATCCTGACACCAGCCAAAGGATCTTCGTCGTCGATTCCACCATGTCGTCCCCATCCGCCATCGGCCGCCCCTCGGCCCAATCCCCCTGACGGAACGCTTGCGCAGTTGAGCATGTATAGCAACCTAGGTAACAGTGGTCAAAACGCCGAAATGCCACAAGGAAACCGTGCCCGATGAAATCCGTTTGCGTCTATTGTGGCTCTCGCCACGGGGTCAGCCCAGCCTTCGCCGCCGCCGCCACAGAAATGGGTCAGGCCATCGCGACCGAGGCATGGCGATTGGTCTATGGTGCGGGCGACGTCGGGCTGATGGGCACGGTTGCGCGCGCGGCACAAACAGCTGGAGCGGACACCTTTGGTGTGATCCCAAAACACTTGCTGGACCGCGAAGTTGGCAAACGTGATCTGACCAGTTTCATCGTCACCGAAACCATGCACGAGCGCAAAAAAGTGATGGTCATGAATTCGGATGCAATTGTTGTGATGCCGGGCGGCGCAGGATCACTGGATGAATTTTTCGAAGTGCTGACTTGGCGCCAATTGGGTCTGCACCACAAGCCCATCGTGCTGCTGAATGTCGATGGCTATTGGGATCCGCTGAACACATTGGTGCAGCATGTGATCGATCAGGGCTTTGCTGATCAATCCATGGCCGATTACATCACCTCTGTTCCGGATGTGCAAAGCGCCGTTACTGCCTTGCGTCGCGCTTTCGATTAACCCCGGTATTTGAGTCGAAAACATTGGCGTGAAGTGCGCGTGGCGCGCTTCACAGTCCCGTCACTTGGGCACCCTCTCCATTCCCATGCAACAATCCGCATGTTAATGCTGTCCCGGAGTTGAACCCGGGGAGGCAATCCATGTTTCAGAAATTCACGCGCACAGGCGTTACACTGGCCCTTGTTGGTGGGCTGGCGGCTGGCGCGGCTACATTGGCCTATGCTCAGATGAGCGGGCACAGCGGTGGCGGAATGCACAGGCACGGTGCAGATGGCACCGGGCATGATATGACCAATATGCCGGGCCTGCGCGGACGTGATGCCACGGCTGAAGAAAGCGCCGAACTGGCTTTGATGTTTAACCACTTTGATAAGATTTCACGCGAAGTCACTAATTTACCAAATGGAATTAAGACAGTTACTTTTTCCAGTGACCCGGACGTGATGGATGCGCTGGTCAGCCATGTGACTGGCATGATCAACCGCGTCGAAGAAGGGCGTGACCCGCAGATCATCATCCAAAGCAGTACATTGGACCTTCTGTTTCAGCGCGGTGATACCTTGGTTAACGAGATAGACATCACCGATGACGGCATCGTTGTCATCCAGACGTCAGACGATCCACAGGTCGTGGCCACCCTGCAAACCCATGCCGCAGAAGTAACGGATATGGCCGATCGTGGTATGCAGGCGGTTCATGAAAAGATGATGCAACCCGCCACGAACTGAACGATACTCGATCCAAAAAAAAGCCCCGCAAACCAAACGGTTGCGGGGCTTAATTTTAAATTTAGATCAGCTTACGCGTTGGACAGGCGTTCTGCTACGTTTTCCCAGTTAACCAGGTTGTCCAGGAAGTTAGACAGGTACGCAGGACGCTTGTTGCGGAAATCGATGTAGTAGGAATGCTCCCATACATCGCAGCCCAGCAGCGCAGTCTGACCAAAGCAGACAGGGTTTACACCGTTTTCAGTCTTGGTGACTTTCAACGTGCCGTCTGTGTCAACAACCAGCCAAGCCCAGCCAGAACCGAACTGGCCTGCGCCCGCTGCGGAAAACGCTTCTTTGAAGGCTGCAACCGAACCGAACGCATCAACGATGCGCGCATCCAGTTCACCCGGCATTTTGTTGTCGCCAGGACCCATCATTTCCCAGAACTGTGTGTGGTTCCAGTGCTGCGACGCGTTGTTGAAAATCCCGTTTTGGGCAACTGCATCGGCTTGGTAAGTGCCTTTGATGATCTCTTCGACCGACTTGTCAGCCCATTCGGTGCCGGCAATCAGCTTGTTGCCGTTATCGACATAAGCTTTGTGGTGCAGATCGTGGTGATACTCCAGCGTCTCTTTGCTCATGCCTTTGGAGGCAAGAGCGTCATGCGCATAGGGAAGATCAAGAAGTTCGAAAGCCATGGCAGACCCCTCGTGGATATCAGTGTGATGTTATGAGAGATACCTGAGCCGGGCCGGGCCGAAGGTCAAGCCTTTGGCGCCGGATTCCGTAAAAGATGTCCCCTATTTGGACTTTTTCGTACAGGTACCCTTGCCAGAAAAACTATTATCATACCCGGCTGGGAACATGCTGACCGTGACTTTGCCAGACGCTTTTTGATACGTCGCGGCATATCCTAATGTGCCATGCTGCGAAGATTTGTCTTTTGCGCGCACCTTCCAGCGAAACGTGGTGCGCACTTTGTTGTCGATGTCTAACCTACCCTTTATGGGCCCGCCGTGAAAATGATCGATGACTGGATCAATAACAACAACACTGTTGTTCTTTGTATCATGCGAAATGAGAATGAATTCTGGTATCCAATTTCCACGACCATTTTTTTTAACAGAACACTGATAGACGTCAGCGGCCATCGCCGACTGGGCAGACAGCACTGCGACCAGCGCGAGCACAAGAGACTTCATTATTCGTTCCTTACCACACGCCCCCGTTGTGAAGTAACGTGGAAAGAACGGTTTGGTCAATCAATTTGACGCCAATTCGCATCAGGCCTCAAAATAATCAACTTCTCCACCAGGTTGCGCCGCAGTTGAAAGCAAATCGAACATGTATTGCGCAACTGACCGGAAACACACAATCCGCGCAGACCGTGGATCATCCATCCAAACAGCCGCCGAAACCTGCGCAAACCGTGTGCGCCGTACCGTGCCGGGTGCAAAAGCCTGTGGCGACAGATCAATCGGCGTAACCTTGGCCAAGACATCGCGCAGCCTATCTCCGCGCAGCTGGAACACCGCGCGCGCATCCGAAACATCCAACACCAAAGAGTGGCAAGAACGCAGGCTATTACTCAGGGATTGAACGATTTTCCCGGCCTCCGCATACGGACAAAGAACCAGAATTTCATCCGGCGACATCCACAAGACACCGCGTTCCCCGGCAACATTTGCTTGCAATGTACCGGGCATGTCCAGACGGCAGGCTTGCATTATCGCGTCCTGCATGTCGGGCGATGTCATATCCCCGCGCACGGTGATCATGCCCTGCAATCCTGCGTCACGTACTTGAACCATGCCATCATAGGCTGCCCCGCTCAGGGCGCTTACTGCTTCAGACATCTTGCTTGCTCCCGTCCGGATCATAAAAGACCTGGCTAACGATACGCGCCTCAGTGGTGCCGCCCTCACCATCGGTAAAGGCGATCACCTCGCCCATGCGATCCGGGCCATTGTGCACCAGCCCCATGGCAATCCCCTTGTCCAAAGTGGGTGAATAATAGGTCGAGGTCACACGGCCTTGGGTGTTGCTCTGCTTGTTGGCATTCACCCCCTCGGCCACGGCATAGGCGCCATCCTCCAGAACGGAGCCATCCAGTGTTTCCAGCCCCACCAGCGCCCAGCGGTTCGGATCCGCCATATGGGTCCGCTCTTGAGCACGCTTGCCCAGATAGTCATCCTTCTTCTTCGAGATCGCCCAGCCAAGCCCCAGGTCCTGAGGAATGACCGTGCCGTCGGTTTCATCACCAATCATGATGAACCCCTTCTCGGCGCGTAAAACATGCAAAGTTTCAGTGCCATACGGCGTGATGTTCCACTCCGCACCAGCCGTCCACAAGCTGTCCCACAGCGCACGCCCCATGCTGGCTGGCACCGAAATTTCATAAGACAGTTCACCCGAAAAGCTGATGCGATAGATACGGACCGGAAAACCGCCCAGCTTGCCATCGACCCAACCCATGAAGGGCAGAACCTCTTTCGAGACATCCATGCCACCCAGCTTTTCCAATAGCTTACGGGCGTTTGGTCCCACGACGGCGATTTGTGCGTATTGCTCTGTCAGATTGGCAGTGTAGACCTTCCAGTCCCACCACTCACATTGCAACCAATCTTCCATATGGCTGTGGATATGATCTGCGCCGCCGGTTGTGGTGTGGCACAGGAACGTATCCTCATCAATCCGGGCCACAACACCGTCATCCATCAAGAAGCCGTTTTCGTTGCACATCAGGCCGTAACGACATTTGCCCGGTTTCAGAGTGCTCATCTTGCCGGTGTACAGCATATCCAGGAACCGGCCTGCATCCGGACCTTTGACAATGATCTTCCCTAGCGTGGAAGCATCCAGCAATCCCAAGCTGTTACGGGTCGCAGTTACTTCGCGGGTTACAGCGGCGTGGCGTGTCTCTCCGGCGCGACGATAGCAAAATGGCCGCCGCCATTGCCCCACCGGCTCCCAATCCGCACCGTTGTCCTGATGCCAATCGTGCATGGGTGTGCGTCGCACAGGTTGAAAGATGTCGCCCCGTGCCTCACCGCCAATCGCGCCCATGCTGATGGGGGTATAGGGGGGGCGAAACGTCGTTGTACCAACCTGCGGAATTGCCTCATCCAGAGCGCGAGAAAGCGTCGCTAAGCCATTTATATTGCTCAACTTACCCTGATCTGTTGCCATACCTAAAGTGGTATAGCGCTTGGTATGTTCAACGCTTTCATAGCCTTCGCGCGCAGCCAGTTCGACATCTGATACTTTGACGTCGTTCTGGTAATCCAACCACGCCTTGCCCTTCAGCTCTGGCCCGGCATTTGCGGGCATCAGCCAGATGGGTGCCAGAGGTGTCTCTGCTTCGGTCGCAACAACGGGGGCTGGCGCATCCGCTGTTGCAGCCAACCGCGCCATGGCACGCCGTGCCTGCGCATCGGCGTTGGCAAGCGTGTCGGCATGTTGCAACGCACCGTCTGCCGCCCCAGCGACCGTCACAAAGGGTTGCCCATCATGGGACAGCGGCGCAGCTTCTGCGCGTGGTCGGAATAGCGCCTGTGCTTCGTCCCAATCCAGCTTACCACCGCAGTGCGACCACAGATGCACCACTGGCGACCAGCCCCCCGACATGGCCACCGCGTCACAGGCGATTTCTTCCTGCACCACTCCGCTGCCGTCTTGGGCACACACACGGATGCTGCTGACCTGCTTGTGACCATCCACCTTGGCGATGGCCCAGCCCGGTTCGACACGCAGGCCCAACGCTTCGGCCTGCTGCATCAGCGCCCCGCCCCCGGCCGGGCGCGCATCCAGAATAATCGGCACGGTGATGCCCATCTGGTGCAAGGTGATGGCGGTGCGATAGGCGTCATCATTGTTGGTGACCACGGCCACCCGATCCCCGACGCCAACACCCCAGTTCACGGCGTAGTCCCGTGCCGCCGAGGCCAGCATCACCCCCGGCTTGTCATTGCCTGCAAAGGACAATGGCCGCTCAATGGCGCCGGTGGCTGTTAGTATCTGCGTCGCGCGGATGCGCCACAACCGATGACGAGGTGCATCGCTGCCCGGCGCGTGATCTGCGATCCGTTCGTAGCCCAGCAGATAGCCATGATCATAGACCCCCGCCCCCATCGTGCGCAGGCGCAGGTGAACATTGGGCATCGCGGCGAGCTCGGCAACCACATCATCAACCCACTCATCGGGGGCCTGCCCATCGATGGAACCGCCATCCACCGGTGCCCGTCCGCCCCAATGGGCGGTCTGCTCCATCACCAGAACAGTCAGCCCGGCCGCACCGGCCAGACGCGCCGCATGCAGCCCGGCAATACCGCCGCCCACGATGGCCAGATCAACATGGGTGTGGAAATGTTCATAACGATCGGGATCACGGCTTTCGGCTTTGGGCGCCAGACCCAGCCCGGCAGAGTGCCGGATGATCGGTTCGTAGACATGTTTCCAGAACGGGCGCGGATGAATGAACATCTTGTAGTAAAACCCGGCCGGCAGGAAACGAGACAAGGCATTATTGGCCACGCCGATATCGGCGTTCAGGCTGGGCCAGTGATTTTGCGATTTGGCGCTAAGCCCATCAAACAATTCGGTGGTGGTGGCGCGCTGGTTTGGCTCAAACCGATCACCAGTGCCCAGCCCCATCAGGGCGTTTGGTTCTTCGGCACCAGAGCCCACAACTCCGCGTGGACGATGGTATTTGAAGCTGCGGCCCATCAGCATCTGACCATTGGCCATCAGTGCTGAGGCCAGTGTATCCCCCGCAACCCCCATCATCTGGCGACCATTGAAGGTGAAGGACATCAGGTGGCTGCGGTCGGTCAGGCGGCCGCCTTTGGACAAACGTTTGCTCATAGTGCGGGTCTTTTCATGTAGGCATTGGCACGCGTTCCCGAGAGCAGGCCTGAGCGGCGCAGACAGGTGCATGTGTTCAGCGCAGCGGGCAGCCCCACGGCAACGCTTTTTGGCCATTGGGGAGAGTGCGTGTTTTTAAAGAAAAGAAGCATCAGGCGTTGGCCTCTGTCCAATTCGGATGCGCGATACGGATGGCATCAAGGATGTGTTGCGGCGGTTTTGTGGTTTGGGCGGCATAGGTGCCAAAGACCTGCAGGCTGTTGGTGTCGCGGGCGGCCAGAAACCATTTGCCGCAACCATGGGCGTGGCGCCAGCGTTCGAAATGCACGCCTTTGGGGTTGGCGCGGTGGAACAGGTAGGATTCCAGTTCCGCGTCTGTGCTGCCGGGGCCGTGGCGTGTCAAATGCGCCTCGCCGCCGGGTGTGAGTTCGGTTTCATCGGCCTGGACGCCGCAGTAGGGGCAGTGAAGAGTTAGCATGAAACCTCCTGCGGATGGGTGACTGTGACCGGTTGGGGCGGCGCCATGCCGGTGTGTAACCGGGGTGTGGCCCCGTGACAGGCATCGAGTTGTTTGCATTCGCGCGGCCAAAGGGTTTTGGACCCGTCTATGACAGACGGCGCGCGCCCTTCCGGAAGCATAGCGACCTGATGCGAACCGGGTATTGCGTGCGAGACCGACATCAATGCGCCACCCCAGCTGCCACGCTTTCATCAACAAAGCGCCCCTCACGGAAGCGGTTCAGGCCAAAATCGGCGCAGAGCGGGGCGTGGCCTTTGGCCATCAGCTCTGCCATGCCCCAGCCGGAACCAGGGATCGCCTTGAACCCACCGGTGCCCCAGCCGCAATTGATGAACACGCCCTCAACCGGGGTTTTGGACAGGATGGGGGAGCGGTCGCCGGTCATATCAACGATCCCGCCCCATTGGCGCAGCATCTTCAGACGTGAAATCATCGGGAAGGTTTCGATCAGGGCGCGGACGGTTTCTTCGATATGATGGAAGCTGCCGCGTTGGGTGTAGTTGTTATAGCCATCTGCGCCACCGCCGATGACCATTTCGCCCTTGTCTGATTGGCTCATATAGCCGTGCACGGTGTTGGCCATGACCACCACATCCATACAGGGCTTGATCGGCTCGGAGACCAGCGCCTGTAGGGCGACAGATTCGATGGGCAAACGGAAACCTGCCATATCGGCCAGAACGCCGGAATGGCCGGCCACCACGATGCCCAGCTTATCACACTCAATCGCGCCCTTTGTGGTGTCGACGCCAACCACCCGGTCGCCGTCGCGACGCACGGCTGTCACTTCACATTGCTGGATGATGTCCATGCCCATATCCGAACACGCCCGCGCATAGCCCCAAGCCACCGCATCGTGGCGCGCGGTGCCGCCACGCTCTTGCCAGAGCGCGCCCAGCACAGGGTAGCGCGGGCCTGCCAGATTGATGATCGGCACCAGCTCTTTCACCCGGCGGGGCAGAATGTATTCCGTCTGCACCCCCTGCAGGCTGTTGGCATGGGCGGTGCGTTTGTAACCGCGCACCTCGTGCTCGGTCTGGGCCAGCATCAGAACGCCACGCGGGCTGAACATGATGTTGTAGTTCAGGTCCTGGCTGAGCGTTTCATACAGGCTACGAGATTTTTCATAGATCGCGGCAGAGCCATCTTGCAGGTAGTTGGACCGGATGATCGTGGTGTTGCGCCCTGTATTGCCGCCACCCAGCCAGCCCTTTTCCAAAATCGCCACATTGGTGATGCCAAACCGCTTGCCCAGGTAATACGCGGTTGCCAGCCCGTGCCCACCGGCGCCAACGATGATCACGTCATAACGCGTCTTGGGTTCTGGCTTTCGCCATGCCCGCCCCCAACCGGTGTGGTAGCGCGCGGCCTCGCGCGCGACAGCAAAGACGGAATAGCGTTTCATGCAGCGAGACTCCTGCCTTGGGAACAACACACCTGTTTTTGGCGTCTTCGCCATTTTGCACCGCGATCACAACCGTCACAATGGGCCTCAGTTGCGACATGGCGCGCCTTTATCGCATTTGGCCCTTTTTTTGGCGCTCCCCCGACGATACATGGCGTAGACACCCAAGGGCGAGCGAAGATGACAACATTTTGGATCATATCTGGACTGATGGCGCTGATTGTAACGGCGCTGTTGGTGCTGGCGCTGATACGAGGCCGACGCGACATCGGCCCGGCGGTGGCGTTTGACGTGCCGGTCTATCGCGATCAGCTGAAAGAAGTTGAACGCGACTTGGCACGCGGTGTGATTGGGGCCGAAGATGCCGAACGCGCCCGCACCGAGATTTCGCGCCGCATTTTGGCCGCTGATACCGCCGCCCGCAAACAAACCCAGGCCAAGAAAAGCGGCACCGGTGCTGCCCGCGCGATTGCCGCGGCCACGGCGCTTGTGGTGATTGGCGGCGCCTTTGCGATCTACACACAGCTTGGTGCGCCGGGGTATGGCGATCTGTCATTGTCAGATCGCATTGCCCAGGCCGAAGAAGCACGCAAAACCCGCCCGTCGCAGGCAGAGGCTGAATCGCAAATTCCATTGTCCCCGCCAGCCGAAGCTGCGCCAGAGTATATTGAACTGGTCGAACGTTTGCGCGAAGCGGTGCAAACCCGTCCGGACGATCTGCAGGGGCATGTCTTGTTGGCGCGCTCTGAAACCGCCCTTGGCAATTACACAGCGGCTTACGAAGCCTATCGCCGAATTGTTGAAATTAAGGGCGCCGACGCTACCGCCGATGATTTCGCCGATCTGGCCGGAACAATGATCGTTGCTGCCGGTGGATATGTTTCGCCCGAAGCAGAGGTTCAGCTGAACGCCGCAATGGAGCGTGATCGCACAAACGGCGCGGCGCGGTATTATGGCGGGCTGATGATGGCGCAGGTCGGACGACCCGATGTGGCCTTCACCATATGGCAGCAATTGCTGCGCGAGGGCCCGGCCGATGCGCCCTGGCTACCGCCGATCCGGCAACAGATCGAAGAGCTGGCCTTTCGCGCTGGCGTGAATGATTTCGAACTGCCACCGGTCGCCAATGCCCCTGCCCTGGCCGGTCCATCACAAGAAGACATGGCCGCCGCTGCCGAGATGACAGAGGAAGAGCGTCAGGACATGATCCGCGGAATGGTGGATCAATTGTCAGATCGCTTGGCCACCGAAGGCGGCTCTCCGCAGGAATGGGCCCGTCTGATTGGTGCTTTGGGCGTGCTAGGGGATGCAGACCGCGCCCGCGCAATCTGGGCCGAGGCACAAACCGTCTTTGCCAACGCGCCGGATGCATTGGCGCAGGTTCGCCGAGCGGCCCAACAGGCTGGGGTGGCCGAATGATCCCCCAGCGCAACGTCGCCAATGGCGGACAGGTCATTTGGGGGGCCACTTATGATTTTTGACGAGTTTTCGGATTTCGCGGCCCAACTTCCGCGGGCCGGAGCGATCTTTGGTCTGGATTTGGGCACCAAGACAATTGGTTTGGCGGTGTCGGACGGGCTGCATTCGGTCGCCACGCCGATCCGAACAATCAAGCGCAAGAAATTCACCACCGACGCCGAAGACCTTTTGGCGGAATTTGCGCATCGCAGCGCGATTGGCTGTGTTCTTGGCCTGCCGCGCAATATGGATGGCAGCGAAGGTCCACGATGCCAATCCACCCGATCCTTTGCGCGAAACCTGTCCCGGCTATGGGACGGGCCTATCAGCTTTTGGGATGAGCGGCTGTCGACGGTAGCGGCGGAACGGGCCTTGCTGGAAGCGGATACATCCCGCAGCAAACGCGCCGATGTGATTGACCATGTCGCGGCCTCTTACATCTTGCAGGGCGCGCTGGACAGGCTATCTCATATTCGTGCAAGCGGAGAGCAATCGTGACGGATCAGGTATGGAAACGTGATGAGATCGAGTCGCCCTGCGTCCAGATCTGCGTCATACAGCCGGAAACGCGGCTGTGTACCGGGTGCCTGCGTTCGATTGATGAAATCACCGCATGGTCGCAGATGTCCCCCGAGAAACGGCGCGACGTCATGGCAGACTTACCATCACGCAAACCGCTGCTCACTCAACGGCGTGGCGGACGTGCCGCCCGGCTGCGCCGTCAGGGTGGCCAAGACTGAGCGCTGTTCGCGCGCATCAAACTTGAGCAGATGTAAAAATCGAATAGATAGCCGCAGCCATATGCCCGCCCAATCGGCCGTATTCTACGCCGCTTGCGCCGCGCGCACAGTGTCCAATGCCTGTTCGATCAACTCTGGCCCTGCCCCGCGGTGATGCGCCCCTTCGGACAAAACGCGCCGCCAATGGCGTGCGCCTGGTTGACCGGCAAAAAGCCCCAGCATGTGGCGGGTGATCTGGTTTAACCTGCCGCCACCTGACAAATGCGCTTCGATATACGGCAGCATGGCTATGGCGGCCTGGCTGGGCTGTTGCAAAGGGTTCTGCGTGTTGAACACCAATTCATCCGCCCGGCCCAGGATATCCCACGGTTGGTGATAGCCTGCGCGCCCGATCATCACGCCATCCAAGCCCATATCCAGAAATTCCACCGCATCCGACAGCGTGCCGATCCCGCCATTGACGGATAGATGCAGCGCAGGAAAATACTCTTTCATCTGATGGACCAAAGGGTAATCAAGCGGTGGAATATCGCGGTTTTCCTTGGGCGACAGGCCCTTCAACCACGCTTTTCGCGCATGAATGATAAACCGATCACACCCGGTCGCAGCGACCTTGGCAATAAATTCGGGCAACATGTCTTCGGCAACCTGATCATCCACACCGATCCGGCATTTCACCGTAACTTGGATATCCACCGCATCTTGCATGGCCTTCACGCAATCCGCCACCAGCTCAGGCGTGCGCATCAAGATCGCGCCAAACGTACCCGATTGAACCCGGTCGGATGGGCAACCAACATTCAGGTTGATCTCATCATACCCATGCGCCTGCCCCAACCGCGCCGCTTGGGCCAGTTCAACCGGGTCAGACCCGCCCAGCTGCAAAGCAACGGGATGTTCCTCTTCGGAAAAGTCCAGCAAATGCACAGCCCCACCCCGCACCAATGCAGGGGCTGTCACCATCTCGGTATATAGCAGCGCATTGCGCGACATCAGCCGGTGAAAATACCGGCAATGACGATCGGTCCAATCCATCATAGGCGCAATGGAAAGTCGCGCCGCCGCAATAACTGCGTTGTTGTTGGGCATTCATCGGTCTCCTAAGGTCCGCGAATGGGGTATCGCGCCCAAAATGCTCACAATGTACTGCGATCTTGTCTCCAGACAGTGAAGACAGCTGAACGGCAGAGAGTGATCAGCTTGTTTTGCAACCTGTTTGCATTGGGTCGCACGGGAAGCCAAGTATTGGGGCCAAAAAACGCGAAGTGATCACGTTCAAATCGCTGTGCGTGCTGCCCGGCCTCCCCCTTTGCCCAACAGAGAAATGCCCGTATCGGTACCATCCATCGCCTCCACACCGGGCTGAATCGGGTTCAATTATCCTCGCCACCCCAATCATTTCAACCACTTAGCCAATCAGCTTCAGCCTGCTCAACATATCATATGTTGCGTGCGCAACTTTTTGTTGCAGATGCAACTATAATGTTTTAGCGTCTCCTCAGTTCGCGGCAGAATGCCACATGAACAGGAGGAAATTGGAAGCGGTTACGGGGGCTTGGCGTTCCGCAAACGATGATTCGAATGCGTGCCCGCCCTGTCTCAAGGACTGCGGCCAATACAATCGGAGGACCCTATGCTTGATATGGGCATGACAATCGGCGGCCGTCAGGTCGCCGGGCAGGAAAGCTTTGCCGTTTTAAACCCCGCCACAGGCGCCGTTGTCGGTACTGTTGCAAACGCGACGGCAGATGATTTGGACCAGGCCGTTGCCGCTGCAAAAGCCGCCTACCCTGCATGGTCCGCCCTGCCGGATGCGGATCGCAAGGCGGCCGTTGGCGCCCTTGCCTCTGCGCTGGAGGCGCGCGCAACCGAACTGGCCGAACTGGTCACACAGGAACAAGGCAAACCGCTGGCTGGCCCCGGTTCCAATTTTGAAGTGGGCGGCGCCATCGCTTGGACGGGTTACACCGCTGGCTTGGATATGCCTGTCAAAGTTTTGCAGGACACAAACGAAGGTCGCATCGAACTGCATCGCAAATCGCTGGGTGTTGTCGGCTCTATCACGCCGTGGAACTGGCCTTTGATGATTGCGATCTGGCACATCATTCCCGCCCTGCGCGCTGGCAATACAGTTGTGATCAAGCCGTCGCCGTTTACCCCCCTGTCCACCATGCTGGCCGTGCAGATCATGAACGAGACGTTGCCGGCCGGCGTTTTGAACATCATCACGTCAAACGATCAGGGCACAAATATCGGTGCGGCCATGGCCCAGCACCCAGATATTCGCAAGATCGTCTTCACGGGATCTACCCCCACAGGGGAAAAGATCATGCAAGGCGCATCGGCAACGATGAAACGCCTGACGCTAGAGCTGGGTGGCAATGATGCGGGCATCGTCTTGCCCGACGTAGACCCCAAGGCCATTGCCGAAGGGTTGTTCTGGGGCGCCTTCATCAACACGGGTCAAACCTGTGCCTGCATGAAGCGGATGTATGTCCATGACAGCGTGCATGATGCAGTTTGCGATGCCCTGGTCGAATTTGCCAAGGCCATGCCAATGGGCAACGGGCTGGACGATGGCGTCTTGCTGGGCCCGCTGACCACGCCGGATCAACACGCCAAAGTGTCCCGCCTTGTTGCCGCTGCGGCTGCAGAAGGCACCGTTTTGCTGGGTGGCGAATCCGGCGAAGGGCAGTTCTTCAACACGACGCTGATCACAGACATCGACAATTCCAATCCGCTTGTCGCCGAAGAACAGTTTGGCCCCGCCCTGCCGATCATCCGCTATTCAGATGTCGAAGAGGCATTGGCGATGGCAAACGCCTCGGATGCAGGTCTCGGCGGGTCTGTCTGGTCGTCTGATCCTGACGCCGCCAAAGCTTTGGCCATGCGCATGGAAACAGGTTCGGTCTGGATCAACAAACACGGCGCCATTCAGCCCAACGCCCCCTTTGGTGGCGTGAAGAAATCCGGGCTTGGCGTTGAATTCGGCGAAGAGGGATTGCTCGAAAACACCGACATTCAGGTCGTTTTCCAGTGAGCCAATGACAATCCAGCACATTTTCGCATCGCCCTGATCGGTTTGGGAGGACCGCAGGGAGACCCGGTGCAGTGCGAAAAGACCACACGAAACGGGAGTGAGACATGAAACAGAAACTGAAATCAACGGTCAGGCAAAGCTTCGCAGCATTGATTGCGGCGGCGGTGATGGTTGGGCCAGCCACCGCGCGGGAACCGGGCGTATTACCGACCATACCGTCAGGTGCATCGATCGGCGTTCCAATTGCGGCCCCCGCCCCGATCAACGGTATTGCTGTTAGTAGCCGTTCAGGGATGTCCTCTTTGAACTTCTACGACGGAAACGGAGACAAGACCCCAACCGAATTGACCCTTCGCGACACTGTCCTTCAATTCGCTATCGTTCCAGGGAACGAAATGTTTGGCGGTCAGTATCGTGCCTTTCTGTCGTTTCCGTATATCAACATCGAGGGTGACAACATCGCCACGCCGTTCGGACCGGCGAACGATTCCAGCTCTGGACGGGGCAGCATAGAAGTTCGCCCAATTGATATTTCATGGCAAACGAGTCCGGGCATTTTCGTAAATGCAGGTCTGAGTGTCTTCACTCCGGGTCAGTGGAGCGCCACGGACCTGGTCAACCCTGGCCAAAACTTCTGGACAGTGTCACCAAGCGTTGGACTCAGCTATCTGGGCGACGGTTGGAATGCCTCGGCCCATTTGATGTATTTTGCCAACTTCGAAAACGAAGACAACGGATACACCTCAGGCGACGAGATTCAGCTGAACCTGACGGCCATGAAAGACGTTGGAAATGGTCTGAGCGTCGGCGCAGTCGGCTATCTGCGCCAGCAAGTGACAGACGACAAGAACCCCAATGGCGCCTATGGCGGCCTGAACGGTGGCAGGGCTTCGCAAAAGGCATTGGGTCTGGCAATCACCAAACAGATTGGCCCGATCAATCTGAACGCCATGTACACAAGGGACTTCAGCGCCAAGAATTCCGCAGGCGGCGACCGTTTGTGGTTCAACGCGGTTATTCCGATCGCCCGGTTCGGCGGCTGATAGTCCGGGCGGTCGGCGCAACTTGTCTGATCGCCCGTTCCCTTCCCCATCTCTCATCCACGACCTGCTTCCTCCGGTGCGACGGCAATCGGAGCGACAGATTTTAGGAAGCCACGTTATGAAAGACCTTTCGCAAGACGCACCCGATTTCCACAGCCTGATCAATGGAACCTTTGTTACCGGCACGGACGCGCTGACTGTTCTTAATCCGGCGACCGAACAGCCTGTAGCCACCATTCAGGCCGCCACACCTGAACAGGTCGACATGGCGGTCCGTGCGGCACACGCGGCGTCCCCGGCCTGGCGTGCCTTGGGTCAGCAAGGGCGCAAGGCCGTTCTCGCCCAGATCGCTGAAATCACAAAAGCAAATATCGACGATTTAGCAGGCCTTTTGTCCAAGGAAAGCGGCAAACCAATGCCCGATGCGCTGTTCGAAATCGGGGCGACGGCGGGCTTTTTCGAATACCATGCACATGTGCCCACCGATGCGTTGGATCCGGCCCCCATCCCCGGCAGCGAGGCGACAGCCTATCGCGTACCGCTTGGGGTGGTGGCCGCTATTCTGCCGTGGAACTTCCCGATGGCCCTTATGGCGTTCAAAGTGCCTGGCGCATTGTTGGCCGGGAACACGATCGTTCTGAAACCCGCCCCCACAACTCCGCTGACAACGCTGCGGTGGGCCGCCCTGATCAATGACGCCATTCCAGCAGGTGTTCTGAACGTTTTGGCCGATGCGGGTGATCTGGGCCAGCATCTGACCACCCACCCTCTTGTCCGCAAAGTGTCCTTCACCGGATCGGCCACAACGGGACGTCAGGTTATGAAGGCCGGCGCCGATGATCTGAAGCGTGTGACACTGGAACTTGGCGGGAATGACCCGGCAATCGTTCTGCCAGATGCCGATCTGGACGCAATTACCACGCCGCTTTTCGAAGCCGGGTTCATGAACAACGGGCAAACCTGCTCGGCCGTCAAACGCGTCTACGTCCATAAAAGCAAACACGATGCCCTGGTTCGGAAGCTCGCAGAAATGGCAACCGCATCAAAAACCGGCCCCGCAACCCAAGCCGATGTCAAATTCGGCCCGCTACAAAACCTGCGCCAGTTTGAACGGGTCAAAGACCTGTTGGAGGACGCCATCAACGCAGGCGCAATTGTCGATGCCGGAGGGGAAACCTCGTCTGGTCCGGGATATTTCCTTAGCCCGACAATCCTGTCTGGCGTCAAGGACGGGCACCGTATCGTAGACGAAGAACAGTTCGGCCCGGTTCTGCCTGTCATTTCCTACGACAACCTTGATGATGTCATCGACACAATCAATGCCTCGCCCTTTGGGTTGGGGGCATCTGTCTGGGGCACCGACGCCACCGAAATGGCCGAGATCGCACAGCGTATCGAGACCGGCAGCGTCTGGATCAACAAACACTTCCCAGTGGCCCCGAACGTGCCCTTCGGCGGCGCACGCCATTCCGGCGTGGGGTCAGAGTTGGGAACGCAGGGCCTGCTGGAATTCACCCAGTTGAAGGTCGTGTCCTAACCATTCGGGCAGGGCCGTCCCCCTGCCCGCCTTTGCGAAACACTCAGATAATCGGAGCCCAGTCATGACAACGCAGTCAATTGATCCTCCTCGAAAGCGGACCGCATCACTCTCAAAGTCTTTCATCCTTTGGGCGGTGTTTTGTGTGGCGCTGGTATTTTACAGCTTGCTTGTATGGGACGCGGGATATCGGCTTCTGCCGCAAAATTTTGATCCGACCCATCAGCAGTTGATCGACGAGATCGAAGCAAAGGGCAATCAGGGTGTGCCCTATTCCGAGGTCGCCGAAGACGCGATGAAAGCCTATCCGCTATGGAACAACCTGACTGCCATGGTCACAGGCACCTATTTCGGCTTTGGCAGCAACGGCAACTCAGACCCAGTCCGCTACTACGACAGCATGGCCCCAGTCGAAAAATCGGCGCTCAGCCTGCATATGGTGCTGGGCGGTTTATTGTTGATCCTTGGCATGTTTCAGTTCACGCCAGCGTTCCGCAAAAAACACCGCAAAGCGCACCGTGCGGTGGGCGGCGTGTATATCCTTGCCTGTTTTGCGATGGCTTTTGCCGCCATTTATCACATGGCTCATACGGGCATCGAAAACACATATCAGGGCTTCGCCTTCCACATTCAGCTTTGGTTTCTGGCGACAAGCACGATCATCTGCCAAGTGCTGGCGATCTACTTCATCAAAAAACGCAATTTCGCACTGCACCTTGGGTTCCAGATCTACACATTCTCAGCGTTCCTAAACGCGCCGGTCCAGCGTTATGATTGGGTGGTATTTGGCAAAATCTACCCACATCTGACGCAAGGCGAAGTGAATAACCTGGTGAACATTCTGACCTTTTGGCAGTGCTTGCTGATCGGCTATGCGCTGTTTGCCTGGAACCGTGCCGCGTCGCCGATCCGCCCAAAGCCGATCCAAATCGCGCCGCAGCCCATGGGGCTCAAGATTTTCCTCAGCCTTGCAGCTGCTGCGGCGGTTTTGACCTCGCTGGCGATATATCTGGGCTCCGCTGGTCTTGGCGATTGGACCGTGGCGCAGGTGATCGCCCCTGCCAGCACACTGGCCGCCGACGCAGCGCTCTATACGGGTAAATCACTGCAAACAGCCGCCTTCGGCATCTTGATCGCAGCGGCCATCATTTCGGGGATCTGGCTGATGATCCGCGATGAGTCCTCGCAGCTTGCGCGCAACGTTTTTTACATCAGCGCCATACTGGCTGGTGTCCAGCAGATGATCTGGGGCGTTCAACTGGGCGAGCCAAGCATGGCTGTGACATCGGGCGGCGGCTTCTACATCGTGTCGGGCCTGTCGCTGACGGCGTTCACCTTGTTGGCTGTCTACTTCCAAATGCGGGGCCGCGCGCATCTTTGGCACGAGGTTATGGTGTTTGCCGTGAACTTCGCCTTTGCGCCCGCGCTTCTCCTCTGGGGCCATGGGCTGTGGTATCTGCTGGATGTCATTCCCGAGTTCTACATCGACCGCGGGCACGGATATGTCCTCGCCGCAGGAGCTGCCATTCTGACCCCTACCTTCAACGGGTTCATCGGCATAATGACCAGCCGTGAGACCCAGTCACGGGCCATCAGCTAAGCGACAAAGCAACCCCGGCTGGCCCGACACCAGGGGCCAGCCGATTGACTGGACCGGAGGAAAACGATGTCACAAGCCCATTTTGAGCATTGGCCAGCGGGTGTGCCAACAGAATTGCCCCCCGCCACCCACACGTTGGATGACAATCTGCGAAGGGCCGCGGCCAACAGCCCAAACAAGGCTGCGTTGATCTATTACGGTGCAGTAAAAACCTACGCCGCGCTGGACGCAGAGGTCACAAACGTCGCCGCGTATCTGCAATCCGTATGCGGCATTCAGAAAGGGGATCGCGTCGGGGTCTACATGCAAAACGCTCCGCAATTTGTTGCGGTGTTTTACGGCATCATCCGGGCAGGCGGTATCGCTGTTCCAATCAACGCAATGCATTTGAGCGACGAACTGTCCTACATCTGCGAAAACGCCCAAATTCGCACGTTGGTTTCAGCGCAGGAATTGACGGGCAATATTGCACCCCTGCTGGCATCCGGCACATTGGATCACGTCATTTCGGCCCACTATGGTGCGGAGCTTCCCGAGAACAGCCCCGTTGGCGTGCCAAGTATTATCTCTGCCCCTCGCACTGCCCCACCCTCTGGGATCGTTGGCTGGGACACAGTGATGGGCGATGACCTTGCGTTTGAACCTGTGCCACTTGCACCTGATGACCCGTGCATCATGCCCTACACATCCGGGTCAACCGGGCGCGGCAAAGGCTGCCTGCACACCCATCGATCTGCTCTCCACGGTGTGGGATGCATCGTTGCTTGGTTCGGCTATACCGGCGATGAAGTGCATCTGGGCGCCACCCCAATGTTCCACATCGTAGGCATGCAGGGCATCATGAATGCCTCCATCGCAACGGGCGCAACCATCGCCATCATGTCCCGTTGGGATCGCGCGGCTGCGGCAGCTTTGATCCGGCAGTTTGGCGTAACAAACTGGTGCACGGTGCCCACGGCGGTGATCGACCTGCTGAACACAGAAGGGCTGGAACCTGCGGACCTCGCCAGCCTGCGCCAAATCTATGGTGGTGGTAGCGCGATGCCCGATGCCGTCGCCAAGCACCTTGCCGATCTGACCGGTCTGGAATTCATCGAAGTATACGGAATGACAGAAACCATGGGCCCCGTCACCCATAACCCGGTCAAGGCCCCCAAATGCGGTTGCGTGGGCATTCCTGTCATGAACACCGATGTGCGGTTACTGGGTCCTGATACTCTGTCCCCCGTAGCCCTGGGCGAAGTCGGCGAAATCGTTGTCTCTGGCCCTCAGATCCTGCGCTCTTACTGGGAAAACCCCATCGCCGATGCAGAGACATTCTTCACGATCGAGAACAAACGCTTTCTGCGAACGGGCGACCTCGCGCGTGCCGACGCGCAAGGCAACATTTACATCGTTGATCGCCTGAAACGGATGATCAACGCCTCGGGCTACAAAGTCTGGCCTGCCGAGGTCGAGACCCGTTTGTATCAACACCCGGCAATCGCCGAAATCTGTGTGATCGGCACAAAGGACGAATATCGGGGACAAACCGTGAAAGCTGTGGCCGTGTTGAAGCCGGGTGCCACGCTGGAAACCCGCGACTTCATCAGTTGGGCGCAAGGTCAAATGGCCACCTACAAAGTGCCGCGCCTGCTCGACGTGGTCGATCACCTACCAAAATCTGCGGCTGGCAAAGTGCTGTGGCGCACCTTGCAGGATCAGGAAGATGCACGCCCCTCCAAGCCGTAGGGCAGCGGTTTGAGCACGTTTCATTCAAAACCAATCGAGCGTGGGGATTATGGGGTGCATCGCAGCCTGCCCGATCATCGCGCCACCAATGTACAAAGGAAACTCTGGCGTTTGCCAACAGTCGCGCCTTTTGGTGTTCAGGCTTCTGCAACGCAGGTCAGTTTCCCAAGAATGGGGTCTGTCGAACCATTCAACAGCCAAGCGCACCCGTTGCACCGTGACCAACCGCTTTGATTGGTCGGTGTGGCAATCCCCAAGTGGACGAAGGAAACGACCACAAAAAAACTGCCGCCAGAACGATCCGGCGGCAGCAATACTGTCAGGTCGTCAGCCCCTACTGACAGGTGAAGCTGTCTGCACTTTCGATGTCACCGGAGCTATAGGTCGCGTGCATCGGATAGAGACACAAAGGACGGCTGCGGGTCGGGGACCATTCGGCGGGCACATCCTTGCTTGCCCCACCCCGGACATTCGCAACGATCCGCTCTGGCGCCGCGCCCCCTTCAACCCAAGCAACCAACGCGTCAAGCGCATCATATTGCTCGGTCGCAGGGCCACCTGCGCCGTGGGTCAGACCGGGCACCAGGAAGAAGCGAGCAAACTCTTCCGCTGCATCGTTATAGGCGGCATCGAGTTCTTCGAACCAGGTGGCAGTGTCCTTGGCCGAAAAGATCGGGTCTGAAACGCCATGCACCACCAAGAGTTTCGCACCGCGATCCCGAAGCGTGTCCAGATTGGTCGGATCAGGTGGGGTCATGAACTCCCAAGAGCTCTCGCCATAGGTGTCATCGTTGTAAAAGATCGCATCCATGGCTGCATCTACATCCTGGGTGGAACTAAAGGCATAGGTGCTTTCGGGGTCGCCCTTCACCGGGTTGGGCGGGGTCATGAAGATATTGCTCATCGCCACAGCCGTGCGCCGATTGTCGGTGGAGTATTTGAACTTCCAATCCGCCCAGTTTTGCGCAGCAATGCCCGGATCAAAGTACCAATCGCTGTAGATCTCGCGACCGTCCGGGGTGATACCCCCAGCGAAGACTCTGGCCACAACCGCGATCTGGGCGTTGGATAGGCAGGTGCCGTCGCGCGCGCCATCACAGACCGGCACGTGGCGCACGATACTGAAGCTGTCCTGACAGGCCAGCGTATTTAGGACCATGCCGTCTTCCACACCGTCCAGAGCATCGCATTGCTTTACGATGGCCTCGGCGATCACAGCGCGTTCTGCCCCGGTCAGCGCCGTGGCCAGCCCGGTATCGGGATCAGTTGGCATGGCATATTCGGTTGCGATGTCGTCCCATTGCTGGACGCTCCAGACCTGATGCACACCGGCCTTGGGCAGGCGGAAACCGGGATAGAGCGCCAGAAACCCGTCATAAGCATCGCCATAGCGCGCCGCTGCCACCATGGCATGGCGACCGCCATTCGAACCGCCACCGATGTAAGACCGGTCTGGTCCCTTGCCATAGGCGGCTTCGATCAAGGCCTTGGCCATGGGTGTCAGATACCCAACCGCCTGATAGCCATAGTCCAGACGCGCTTGGGGATCGACGCCGAAGCTGGCCGCCCGTGTGGGGTGCCCCGCGTCGGAGCTGATAACGGCGAACCCCTTTTGCAGGCCCGTCTGTTTCGGTCTGCCGATGCGGCCAGCGGCAGGCGCAACAAAGCCGTCCACGCCGCCATTCGCCTGATAGAGGAACCGGCCATTCCAATCGGTGGGCAGGCGCATCTCGAATATCGAGCCATAGTCCTTACCATCAATCGGACCAACACGGTCATTCATCTCGCCGGTGACAAGGCAATATTCCGGGTCGCCTTCGGCAGCGGCGACAACACTCGCCTCTGCAAGAACCGTGTTTGCGAAGCTGAAATCGCTAAGTAGCGTTTCACAAGACTGTCTAGCAGCCGACGTTGCTGCGCCCAGTTGCGGAAGCTCCGCCGTTGCGGCCCCAGCGGCCAACAACAACGACCCTGTAAGCGCCCCAAGCGGCACCAATCGGTTTTTCCTCATCATAGCGTCCTCCCTATTTTGCTTTGATCAAACATCGGCCGGCGGACATCATGCAAGACTTTGTTGTTCCACACGCCGGGCAAACACATAGTGCAGGATGATCAGCAGAGCGGCGAGCGCCAGGCCAACCGACATGACCATCGAGGTTTTCCACAGCACCAGCACCGCAGCGAGAAGCCGCAATGTCACTTCGGTGCGGGTCAGACGCGCTTTGTCAAATGCCGCAAGGGCTGAAGCGATGAGATACAGCGCCAAAACAAGCCGTGCACCAAGAGCAGTCAGTGCAACAATGTCCACCTGCCCACTGTAACCTTCAATCAACGCGCGACGTCCCATGTCATCGGTAATGGTGACGGCTTCTTCGATCAAAAGCAGTTCAGGATACCAGGCAAAGACGAAGGGGATCGTGAACATTACGATACCCACCCGTACCGCTGCCACACCTGTGCGCATCGGTTCTGTCCGGGTGATCGACGCCGCAGCAAAAGCAGCCACAGCCACCGGCGGCGTGATCGCCGAGGCAACGGCGAAATAGAACACAAACATATGCGCAGTGAAGAAGCTGACACCAAGATTGGCCAGAAGCGGACCCAACAACAGCGCCACGTTCACATAGGCCGGAACCGTCGGCATCCCCATGCCCAGGATAATGGCGCATAGCATTGCGCAGGTCAGCGCCAACATCAGATAGACACCGCCAACAATCGGGATTTGATATCCGAAGATCGAAAGCACCTGTGCCCGTTCCAACCAAGAGGTGACAGCCCGTGTCAGTTCGCCTGTCAGCCCGCTCTCGTTCAGGAATGCCGCAATGATCGACACGGCAAACAACAACAGGAACAGACGCGAGATCAGGATACCGCCTTCGGCCAGCGACAGCAGAATTTTCGACGGTTTCGCCCGTGTTTCAGGATCAAGGAACAGAAGCGGTAACAGCACCACCACCGCCCACCAACCGGCAGACACGGCATCGCCTGTGGCATTGACCAGAAGCTGGGTCAAAAAGCTGGGTAAGATGGACGCCACGAAGCCAGTGCTGATGACGTCTTTGTTGCCCAGCAGCAAAAACAGGATGGTCAGGATCGGCAGGAAAATGACGCACAGGTTCAGCCAGTCTTGGCGTTCCATCACCAAATCTTCTGGGATGTCACGCATAGCTTCGATCTTGTCGCGCCGGGCTTGGAACATGACGGCCAGAAAGATCGAGAAGAAGAAACACATCGCCGGCAAGAAAGCCGCAGTGATGACCTTTGTGTAAGGAACAGCCGTAAGGGCCACCAAAACAAAGGCGGCCACGCCCATCACGGGCGGCATGATTTGTCCGCCGGACGAAGCTGCGGCTTCAACCCCGCCCGCAAATTGCGGCGAGAAACCGTTGCGTCGCATCATCGGGATCGTCAAACGCCCTGTGGACAGCACATTGGTCACCGGGCCGCCGGTGATTGTCCCGAACATCGCCGAAGACACGATCGCCGCGTGGGCTGGCCCACCGCGCAATCGCCGGGTAGAGCGCACCGCCAGCTTGATCAGCGATACCCCCCCTGCCGATGAGCCGAACAACGCACCCAGCACAACATAAGGAAAGACCTGCCCAACGATGATATCCATGAACCGGCCCATAAACCCGTCCGGCGTGATAAAGACATTTGTTGCCTTTTGGGTTGCCGCGGCCATGACATCCCCGTTGTCCGCGCCAAGTTTGGTCAGCAGAAAGCTGTTATCCGACAGGTCAAAGACCCAGATCAACGCCGTGCCAAGTGTGTAGATCACAACGACGCTTGCCACAGCCACCAGCGGCATGCCCCAGACCCGCACGTTGTACATGAAGAACAACGTGATGATCGTGAACAGCAGCGGAATGGTCCAAACACCGAAACGTCCCTGACACGCCGGTACTTCGGCAGCGAGGGATATGCCTGGGATCGCCCCGGCGGCGCGTTCGGCCGCTTCGGCGATCACACGGGCGCGTTCCCCGGTCAGCTGATCCAACAGGCAGACGCTGTCGATTTCTACAAGATACCCAAAGGCACCAAGAAAGGCGGCAAATACCAGACCCGCATCCAGCAACAGGCCAAGCCAGGCGTGTTGGGGGCGCGTCACCTTCCAGTCGCGGTAAACACTGGCGTCCAGCGCCACGATCACCATCATCAGCACAAAGACTGGCGGATAGAAGAATTCCGGTGGGAAATTAGAGACGCGAAAATACTGCTGCCCTGACAATTCGCGGGCAAAATCCTGAAGCCCAGGGATTTCAGGCATGGTGTTCAACATACCCAAAACAACAAGGATCAGCGCAAGAACAAGCGCGATGCGCTGTCCGATCGGGCGGGCAAAGTCAGGAGCGGTCATCGCATTCTCTGGATATATGAGGAGTGGGAGACGGGCCGCAGAGGCGGCCCGTCACGCATGAGCGTTGACGACTTAGGGGCGAACGCAATCAGCCACTGTATGGCCCGCATCTTCATAGGCGCGGATCGCACCGGGGTGCATCAAGATTGTGACGGCTTTGCAGTTACCTTGGCCAGCGCCATCGATGTCACCAAAGGACATGTTCAGGAACGGACCACGGGGAGAGCCGGTAAGAAACCGCTCTTCACCTTCAAGCATCGCTTTGGTGATCTGGTAAACCAGGTCTTCGTCCATCGATGCAGGCACGATCTGAGCAAAGGCCGTAGCGAAGCTGTCGAAGCTGTCATCATCGGTCACGATGGTGATGTCATTGCCCGCATAGGCCTCACGATAGGTCTCGACAGGTACGGAATACGGCGCGTGGCCCGGTGCGGCCAGAATCTGCTGGCCCAATTCACTGGCCAAAAGGTCCGACGGGACATCGTAAAGCGTGGTTCCACCCGCCGCAGCGATGGCGATCTGACGACCTGATGGCAGGCCCTCTGGAATGGTCCATCCATCGGCACCGCCGCCGGTGATCGCACCAACTGTATCCGGCCACGGGTTCTGAATACCTTCATAACCAGCGCCATCGTCCAGCCCGGCCAAAAGCTTGATCATCGCCCGACCCGAGGTCAGTGCCGCGCCGCGCGGTGGGCCGTTCCAAATACGCTTGCCTGACAGATCCCGGATATCCTTGATTGAGGAACTGTTGTAGTGGCCAAAAATCTGAGCGGATGCTGCGTTAAAGAAAATCGCACGGACATTGCTGGCCAATTCCGCGCCCTTCTCTGCTCCTACACCGCTGTACGGCCCGATACCGCGAGACAGCAAGAACGGCAGGATCATCGGCGCAGGCGCCATGTCCAATTGTCCTTCGGCCACGGCCAGAACGGAATTGGTAAGCGTTGCACCTTCGGTAATCTGCATCGTCGCGACACCGGCGCTGTCAAGCACCGCCGCAAGCGTGGTGTCGATGTAATGCGGCGTCGAACCGGGCGCGGTTGTTTCTGCCGTCAGCGTGACCTGTGCCATCGCTGCAAACGGGGTAAGCGCCAGCGCCGCACCCAAAAGTGTTTTCTTGATCATATCAATCCTCCCTAATGCCTTACGACTTCCTCCAAAGCCGCATGCCCCGATGTCGGAGCGCTCTTTTTCAGGGTTGCAGATATTATGTGACTTGTCACGTATTATTTTTTAGTGCTTTATCAGTGCAATGGGAGGAAGCCATGAATGATCCGCTGGAAGTCGACGAATCCCGACTTCGTATCCGCAAGGCACGAGAAGATAACAATATTTTCTCTCGACTGCCCGTTGTTTATGCTGCGTCGCGCACGCAAGGACAGAAACTTTTGCAGGCCGGAGGAGGCCTGTCTATCGTTGAATGGCGCGTTTTGTGGGACTTGCACGAGGTAGGTCCGATGACCATTCGTGACCTTGCCGAGGTCCAACACGCAGATCATTCTTTGCTCAGCCGTGCGCTGCCAGAAATGCGACGAAAAGGCTATGTCATCATGGCACGCGACCCTCGCGATGGGCGCCAGACACTTGTGGCGCTCGCGCCTGAGGGCCTCGCTGCCTACAAGCGCGCCGCCCCGGTGATGGCCAGCCGCCGCGCCGCTTTGCGGAAAAGCTTTTCCGAAAATGAGATCGCAACATTCGTAGGATTTCTGGATCGCCTGGAAGAGTTCCTGCACACACCTATCGCAGACTTTGTCGAAGACAAGGAACAAGTTAAATGAGTACTCCCCCAAACGTTTTGTGGATCATGGCTGATCAACTTCGGTTTGATTACCTTAGCTGTTACGGACATCCACATCTGCACACCCCCAATATCGACGCGCTCGCAGCGCGCGGCGTACGGTTTGACAATGCTTATGTGCAGTCTCCGGTCTGTGGCCCCTCTCGTATGTCGGCCTATACCGGGCGATACGTTCGCAGCCATGGTTCCACTTGGAACGGTATGCCCCTGCGCGTGGGCGAACCCACCCTTGGCGACCATCTGCGTGAGAACGGCGCGCGGGCAGTATTGGTAGGCAAAACCCATATGACCGCAGATGCCGAAGGTATGGCGTGGTTGGGCATCCAACCAGACAGCGAGATTGGTGTGCGTGTTTCAGAATGCGGGTTCGAACCGTTTGACCGCGATGATGGGCTTCATCCCGACAGCCCGCGCCAGAATTGGTCCGCTTATGATGACTACCTTGTTGCCCATGGCTTCGAAACCGAAAACCCGTGGGAAGATTTTGCCAATTCTGGTTTGGACGCCGATGGGGAGCTGCTGTCAGCTTGGCTTTTGAAAAACTCCCGACTGCCGGCCAACGTTCCTGAAGAGCATTCCGAGACCGCCTACATGACAGACCGTGCGATGCAGTTCATGCAGGAAGCCAAACAGGACGGACGCCCCTGGGTCTGCCATCTGTCGTATATCAAACCACACTGGCCCTATATTGTTCCGGCCCCGTACCACGATATGTACGACGAAACCCATATCATCGATCCGATCCGTTCGGAGGCCGAGCGCGACACCGATCATCCACTGATGAAGGCCTATTTCGACGCCCGCGTATGCCGCAGCTTTTCCCGCGATCATGTTCGCGAACATGTCATCCCCGCATATATGGGGCTGATCAAGCAGCTGGACGACAATCTGGGGCGGCTTTTTGCCTGGATGGATGCTGAAGGTCTGAGCGAGAACACCATCATCGCCTTCACCGCAGATCACGGCGATTACATGGGCGACCACTGGATGGGCGACAAGGATTTCTATCACGAGATGGCCGTGAAGGTTCCGCTAATCATCGCCGACCCCAGACCACAAGCCGACACGACCCGCGGATTGGTAACGGATGAGCTGGTCGAGATGATTGACCTGGTCCCAACCTTTATGAAAGCGATCGGCTGCAAGGAAAAACCGCATGTTGTCGAAGGGCGCGACCTGAGCCCGATCTTGCATGGTCAAGAGGGATTTTCACGCAATTACGTCATCAGTGAGCATGACTATCACTGGTCTGAAATGGCCCGAAGCCTGAACCAGCCCCAGGAACACGCACACACCAAAATGATCTTTGACGGACGGTGGAAATACATCCGCTGCGAGGGCTTCGCGCCTGTATTGTTTGATCTGGAAACCGATCCAAACGAGCTTGTCGATCTTGGCACCTCTGACACAGAGGATCATATCGCTGTGCGTGCGCGTATGGAGGCCGCGCTGCTAAGCTGGGCATCCCGCCATCACACACGGATCACCGCCACGCCAGAGATACTGGCACGGCAAAAGAAATCCGCTGAATCGGGCATTCTGATCGGCTTCTGGGATGAACAGGAATACCTCGAAAGCGCGGGCAAGCCTTTCTCATCCCTTCAACCCCATGGTCGCGGCTAGGGACAGCAGAGGCAGTTGGCGATGCTTGCGGATCATCTCGAAAACCGCAGGCGCGTCACCGAAGGATAGCGGGCTGCAGCCGCGACTGGCCGTGTTCTGCGGGCCGCTCTTCAACACCTCAAATCACTGAAATAAAATGAATCTTTCTACGATCTGAGCGTGGAATGCTGTCAATCACCCAAGGGCCGACACGGCGGCGCGCCCAAAAGCATCACCGCTTTAAGTGTTCATAGCCCTGATATGCCCAACGCTATCGAATAAACGCTGGTGGTCGCCGTGATGAACAGCTGATGGTTGGCACGCCCCCCAAAACATAGGTTCGAGACCAGCTCCGGCACCCGGATCTTCCCCAACAATGCACCAGAAGGTCCAAGGCAATGCACACCATCCGCAGCAGATGACCAAACGTTGCCTTGTAGATCACAGCGGAATCCATCCGCCGCACCGGGATCGATCTTGTGAAAGACCTCTCCGCCGGTCAGCGCCCCATCGGCAGAAACATCAAACCGCCGGATGTGCCGGGTGCGGACGGCATCAAATTTTCGCCCTGTATCGGCAACGTAAAGAACGCTTTCATCCGGTGAAAACGCCAGTCCGTTCGGGCAATCAAAATCAGTCAGTACGGCTTGCATGTCTCCGGTCTTTGGATCGACGCGATACACGTTGCAGGGCAGCTCCTCTTCGGCCTTGTGGCCTTCGTAATCCGAAATGATGCCGTAATGCGGATCTGTGAACCAGATACTGCCATCGGATTTCACCACCACATCATTGGGCGAATTCAGCCGCTTGCCCTGAAAACTGTCTGCGATCACGGTAACACGGCCATCGTATTCGGTACGTGTGACCCGCCGCGCCCCATGTTCACAAGTCACGAGCCGCCCTTGCCGATCACGGGTGTTGCCATTGGCAAAATGTGATGGCGCGCGATAGGTGGACAGGCCTGTCTGGCGGTTCCAGCGGTGGATCGTGTCGTTGGGAATGTCGGAAAACAGCAGGCAATCCGCATCGCCAAACCACACCGGCCCTTCGGTCCAATCAAATCCGGTGGCCAATGTCTTTAGCCCCGCATTGTTGACAACGTAGTTTCGAAAAATCGGATCGACGATATCGTATAGTTCCATGTTTCCACCGTTTTGTTTGTGGATCACTTACCGCCCATGAGCTTTGCGCCATTCCGCAAAGGCCGCAAGGTGGCGTTCTTCAGTGGCCGGGTACAGACCAATGATCGCCTCGCCAGCTTTCACCCTCTCCACCACGAAATCCTCATATGCCGTCATCTCTATGGCTTCGTCGGCGACCTCGTCAGCGATATCCGCGGGGATCACAATGACACAATCCGCATCCCCCACAATAACATCGCCAGGGAAAACTGGCGCGTCGCCACAGCCGATGGGACCATTGATCTCAATCGCTTCGTGCAGGGTCAGATTGGTCGGGCTGGATGGGCGGGTATGATAGGCAGGGATCGCCAGATCGCCAATGGTCGCGGCATCCCGAAAACCGCCGTCTGTCACGATGCCGGCACCGCCACGCACCATCAGACGCGTGACCAGAATGTCGCCCGCACTGGCGGCACGCGCGTCCTTGCGGCTGTCGATCACCATAACATGCCCCGGCGGGCATTGCTCAATCGCCACGCGCTGCGGATGCTGGGGATTGCGGAATTCCACCAGTTGGTTGCGATCCTCACGCGCGGGCATGTAGCGCAGAGTAAAGGCTGGCCCTACCATGTTCTCGTCATTGTCCCCAACGGGATGAACCCCTTGAATGACCTGCCCACGAAGACCCCGTTTGTACAATGCAGTCGCCAAGGTCGCGACGGACACCGTTTTCAGCTTGGCGCGTGTTGTTTCTTTCATGTCTCAGCCTTTCAAATCGCTTGGCAACAATGCATCCGTCGGTTCGTGATAGCACATTGGATCAAATCATGCTGACCTTGGGCCTCCAAGGGCCCAAAGCACTCGCACCGGCGAACCTTACACGAAACCCATTCCTAGGTCCCCTGCCCGCCTCCACCTCAACCACGAAAGAATTCCGCTTAGGTCAAACCATTGGCCGCCATGAACGTATCCAACTGGGCCTGCTGGTCCGCGTTAAGCGGCCACGCAGACGGCGGGCGTGTCGGCCCACAATCCAAACCTTGCGCCAACAACGCCGCTTTGACACCTGTCACATTGGTTCCGTTCAACTCTTCCGCGCGAATATCTTCAAAGGCACGCATTTCGGCGATCAGGGCATTCGCCTTGGTGTAGTCCCCCACTGCCAACGCAGTGTGGATATCGACAGAACGTTCGGGCCAGACGTTGATCAAGCCAGAGGTAAACCCACGCGCACCAACGGCGTACAACGGCGGGGCCCAAACCTCGGCCAGACCACACACCCAGACGATAGACGGATCACAGACCTTTATCGCCTCGGCCAGTTTCAGCGGGTTTGGCGTGGCCCACTTGACCCCCTTCACACCCTCAACGGCGCACAGATCCGCAATGGCGCGGCTGCCGATCGCATCATTTCGCAAATAGAGCATAATCGGCAGGCCAGCAGCGTCAGAGACTGCCTTGATATAGTCCACCGTTCCGCGCGGACTGACAAAAGGGTCAGGTGGCTGATGGATCATAAGCGCCGTGGCACCGGCATCTGCACTGGCTTTTGCCAGACGGCAGGCATCGCGCACACCACGCCCAACCCCCGCCAACAGCGGCGCGCGCCCATCTATCATCCCGGCCACTTCGGCCACCATGGTGCACGCCTCATCGGTGGTCAGCGCGTAAAATTCGCCCGTGTTGCCGTTGATGACAGGCATATGCACCCCAGCCCCCAACGCACGATCGATAATCGGAGCCAGTTTTTGCGGTGCCACATCGCCCGCATCGTCATAGGGCGTCACCAAAATACCGGAAATGCCCCTCAAAGCAGTGTCGAGATCGAGCGCCATACCGCCTCTCCTTTTATTGTTTAGAAAATATCAGGCTCACCCGCCGCCGCGCCGAAGTCGCGTTGCAGGTAGTCAAAATCACAGCCGGTGTCCGCTTGGCCGACATGCTGGGAATACATCCAGCCCCAGCCCCGTTCAAACTTGCGCTCCGGCTTAACCCAAGCAACGCGACGGCGTTCAAGTTCGGCTTCATCCACCAGCATATCAAGACGGCGACCATCAAGGTCCATCCGAACCGTATCCCCGGTTTGCAACAAAGCCAAAGGCCCGCCAACGAAGCTTTCGGGCGCCACATGCAAAACACAAGCGCCATACGATGTGCCCGACATGCGCGCATCCGAAATGCGCAACATGTCACGATAGCCTTGCTTGATCAGGGCCTTGGGGATCGGCAACATGCCCCACTCTGGCATTCCGGGTCCGCCCTGCGGCCCAGCATTTCGCAGCACCAAAACAGTGTCAGGCGTCACGTCCAGATCTTCGTCATCAATGGCGGCCTTCATCTCGGGATAGCTGTCAAAGACAAGCGCAGGCCCTTCGTGCTGATAGTATTTTGGATCGCACGCTGCTGGCTTGATGACAGCGCCGTCAGGACACAAGTTGCCGCGCAATACGGCCAAAGACCCTTCTTTATAAACCGGGTTCGACAATGGGCGGATCACATCATCATTATAAACCTCGGCCCCTTCAAGATTTATAGCCAAGGTCTGCCCAGTTACGGTCATGCAAGAGGTATCCAGCTGCCCCTCAATCTGCTTCATTAGGGCTCGCAGACCGCCAGCGTAGTAGAAATCTTCCATCAGGTACTCTTTGCCCGAGGGTCGAACATTTGCGATCAGCGGCGTGGTTCGACCCAGCGCATCAAGATCATCCAAAGTCAAATCAACGCCCGCCCGCCGTGCCATAGCGATCAGATGTACAACTGCGTTGGTGGAACACCCTGTGGCCATAGCCACAACCGCCGCATTACGTACAGCGCCTTCGGTCAGGATAACGTCAGGCGTCAGATCTTCCCAAACCATATCGACAATCCGGCGACCGCAATCCGCCCCCATGCGTTGATGCCCTGAATCCACGGCTGGCACCGAGGATGCACCAGGCAATGTCAGCCCCAGCGCATCTGTTATGGCAGTCATGGTCGAGGCGGTTCCCATCGTCATGCACGTTCCTGCCGACCGAGCGATTCCGCCCTGAACCCCTGTCCATTCGGCGTCAGAGATATTTCCCGCGCGCCGCTCGTCCCAGTATTTCCAAGCATCTGACCCAGAGCCCAAAACCTTCCCAGCGTAGTTCCCGCGCAGCATGGGGCCCGCAGGCAGATAGATCATCGGAACACCGGCCGTGATTGCCCCCATAACCAATCCCGGTGTGGTCTTGTCACACCCGCCCATCAGCACCACACCATCCAGCGGGTGTGAACGAATATTCTCCTCCACCTCCATCGCCAGCATGTTGCGGTACAACATCGATGTCGGCTTGGTGAAACTTTCGTCGACAGACAGTGATGGCAGCTCGACAGGCAGCCCCCCTGCCTGCAAAACACCGCGCTTCACGTCTTTTACCCGCTCAGGGAAATGTCCATGGCAGGCGTTCAGTTCCGACCAGGTATTCAGAATGCCGATGATCGGTCGCCCGATGAATTCCGCTTCGGAATATCCCAGCTGCATCATCCGGGATCGATGGCCAAAACTGCGCAGGTCATCCGGGCCAAACCAACGCGCACTACGCAACGTGTCAGGTGTTTTGCGCGTCTGCGACATTCGAATTCTCCCATAGCGTTCTCAATATATGTATGCGTATCCACAAATGAGTGTCAATTGCGCATGTGTTGAATTTTTCTGCATTATTCCAATTAATCACAAATTGCTTGACAGGCGCGCCCGCATCATGCTGAACATCTATGTATGCGCAAACATAGTGTAGTACCACACATGGTTCGCAGCTGTTTTTTAGGGCCACAGCCCTGCATGGGAGGACATCATGACTATCAATCGCAGAACTTTTCTGGGCACCGCAGCCGCCGCTGGCGCACTCGCCTCAGCGCCCCTGACCGCACTAGCCCAGGCGCTGCCACGCAACGTGCGCCTTGTGATCGGCTCCACGTCGACAGGTGGCGACACGTACCAGAATTCTGCCATTGTCGCGGAAGCGCTTGCAGAAGAATTGGGAATTAATATCAAGGTCGATGCAGTCGGCGCGTCAGAAGCCTTCAAGGCATTGGGCCGCGACAAACGTGGCACCACGCTGATGATCTTCCACGACCAATCCTATCTGGGCAATCTTTATGGCGTGACCGGCTATAGCGATCCCTTCGCCGAATACACCGTTGGCCCAACCGTCGCGATCAATCCGGGCAATGCCTATCTTGTGCCTGCCAGCTCACCCTACAACTCGATGGAAGATATTCTTGCTGCGGCAGAAGCGGGAACACGGGTCCGTGTTGCCATCCAGCCTGGCGGTGTTTCGGAAATTGGCTTTTCAGCAATGAAATACGCCGCCAGCCTGCGCAGCCCCGGCTCGGAACAAAACATCGTGCCCGTCCATACAGGCGGCCAATCCGACAAGAACCAGACCATGTGGGACGGTCTGTCGGATGTGATCAACGGATCAATTCAGGCGAACGAACAATTCACGCAATTACCTGCTGACGACCCCAAGGCCATGAAATTTGTGTGGATCACCGCCCGTGGCACAACGCTGGAGCAAGCCCCCGAGGCCGGCATGGGGGCCACGACCCGTGATGATATGTTGAAATTTGCGTCGCCGATGACCTCTGTACCCGTAGACGACAAAAACGACTTCACCTTCGACAAGGAGTTCTTCTTTCTGTTCAACAAGGAAATGGACCCGGCCATTGCCGCCCAGATCGACACAGCACTGACCGACGTCTTCGCGCGTGGCGATATTCAGGCGCGCCAGAAAGGGTCGTTCTTCATTCCCAACTTTCTGCCCAAGGACCGCGCCCAGCAGCACCTGGAGCAGAAGCGTGAAATCTACAAACGGGTCATCGCGGAAATCTCAACTGACTCTTGATGCCCATCTCGGCCCCCGCAATGGGGGCCGAACTGCCTGCCGTGAAACGGAAACCTGACCATGGACTCGATAACCCAAGTCTCGATCGAATTTAGCCGGTCACATCTGGTATTCCCGACATTGATCGCCTGCATTCTGGGCCTTCTGGGACTGAGCATCGTTGCGACACGGTGGCGTAAGATCGCGCAAACCGGCCCCTACATGACTGATATCTTCGCCAAAATGGACAAACCAAGGCTCTTTGGCACCTTGGCGCTGACACTGATCTATTTCATGGCGATGGTACCTGTGGGCGACATCTGGCCCAACACAGGCCGTGGCTTTCTAATTTGTTCAATCCCTTATGTATTCTTGACCGGCCTGCTGTTCATGCATGACCGAACGCTGCGCAATAGCCTGCCGCTGATTGTGATGGCTCTGATCGCCCCTACCCTGGTTTGGTACCTTTTTACCGAGCTTTTCTTTCTCACCCTTCCTTGAAAGGTCATCCGCGCCTTGGAATTTCTGGCCAGCATCTCTCCGCTCTTCATCGCCCTGACTGTGGGCGGCACTTTTGTGGGCATCATCTTTGGCTCCATTCCCGGCATGACAGCCACGATGGCGGTGGCGGTCTGTTTGCCGCTGACCTATTCGCTCGGCTTGGAAAACGGGCTGGGGTTGTTGTTGGGCCTGTATGTCGGGGGGATCTCGGGCGGGCTGGTGCCTGCGATCCTACTGGGTATCCCCGGAACCCCCAGTTCGATCACCACCACATTCGACGGCTACCCGATGGCACAACGTGGCGAAGGTGAAGCCGCACTGCGCATCGGTATCGTATCGTCACTCGTTGGCGGGCTGATCAGCCTGATCGCGCTGTACTTCTTTGCCCCTGCCCTTGCGGATTTTGCGATCGCGTTTTCCTATGTCGAAAAGTTTCTGATCATCCTGTTTGCCTTGACCGTTATGGCAGCCCTGTCCTCAGACATGCTGATGGGCATCTTCTCGGGATTTCTTGGCATTTTCATCAGCTTGATCGGCGCATATTCCATCCAAAAGGGCGGCAACGGCGAATTGCGCCTTGTTCCACCGGGAACCGAATACTGGCTGGACAGCGGGTTTTCACTGCTACCTGTCCTTATTGGCGTCTTCGGACTGGCCGCAATCCTGGAAGAAGCCGCCATCGGCATGCCTAAGGGCCAAACACGAGACGACGTAAAGATTGAAGGCGCGCGAAACTTCAACTTCTCGGTCTTCAAGGGACAATGGATAAACACACTGCGGTCGTCGAGCATTGGCACCTTTGTCGGCATCCTGCCCGGTGTCGGTGGCTCAGCGGCATCGATTCTGGCCTACTCAAATGCCAAATCCTTCTCGTCCCACCCTGAAACCTTTGGCAAAGGGGAACCAGCCGGAATCATCGCCTCGGAATCTGGCAACAACGGCCTGACCGGCGGTGCGCTGGTTCCGCTATTGTCACTGGGCATCCCTGGTGATGCGACAACGGCCTTGCTGATTGGGGCTTTCACCCTGCAAGGCGTCCAAGTCGGGCCACTGTTTATCGGCAATAACCCCGCGACGTGGGACGCAATGATCTTTGCCATGTTGCTGGCCAATATCGCGATGTTCATTATGATGTTTTACGCGATCCGCTGGTTTGCCCTGGTCGTGACCATCCCCAAACACATCTTGTTCCCCATCATCCTGATGATGTGTGTGATCGGCGCGTACACCATCAACTATGGCATCATGTTCGACGTCTGGACCCTGCTGATATTCGGCATCTTCGGATGGATCGCCACCAAGATCGGGATCGAAATCGCCCCCTTCATCATCGGTTTCATCCTGGGACCGGCTGCCGAAATCTACTTTGTCAAAAGCATCGAATCCTTCGGCGACCTGACGATCTTCTTCACCAAGAGCTGGATCGCCATCATCCTGTGGGTCTTGATCGCAGCATCATTGATCGGGTCTGCGGCAATGGCGCGCAAGCGACAGCGGATGGGAGCGCACGAAGAGGACTTGTAAGCGATCGGAAGAGGACAGATTATACCATTCATGGCAAGCGACAAACCTCTTCAAGCAGGCAAGGCCCGCGCAACAATGGCCGCCGTTGGCAGGTTGGCCGGGGTATCCCAGGTCACGGTGTCACGCGCCCTGTCGCACCCGGAAAAGGTTTCGCCAGACACATTGCAACGGATACGTGACGCCATCGAGGTGACAGGCTTTGTGCCCAACGCTTTGGCCGGGGCACTGGCATCAAAACGCTCGCGGCTTGTCACAGCCTTGATCCCGTCCTTGACCAACATCGTCTACTCCTCTTTCGCGGCAACCTTTTCAGAAAACCTGCGGGAACAAGGTTATCAAATCCTGCTGTCTGAAACGGGGTTTGATCCCAAAGACGAAGAAGCCCTGATCACAACTCATTTGGCGCGCCGCCCTGACGCAATACTGCTCACTGGCATTCACCACACAACACAAGCCCGCCGCCAACTTTTGGGGGCCGAGATTCCGGTTGTGGAGGTTTGGGATATCACCGACAGCCCAATCGACATGTGTGTTGGTTTCAACCACGTCGAAGCTGGCCGCGCTGTTGCTGACTTCTTGCACCAAAAGGGGATCAGCCAAGCCGCGACAATCACCGCCGGCGATGAGCGCGCAATCCGGCGACAGGCTGCGTTCAAAGAGAGGTTCAGTCAGCTAAGCAATACATCAGTTCCGGATGCCAATACCGGGGGCCCTGCCAGCATCGGTGCCGGACGTCATGCGCTAAGCACTTTGATCGAAAAAACCGGTCTGGCGCAGGGCGCGATATTCTGCAGCTCAGACCTGCTGGCCCATGGTGTCTTGATCGAGGCACGCGCACGAGGTCTATCCGTGCCTGGCGATTTTTCGGTTGTCGGATTTGGCGATCAGGACTTTGCGGGCGATCTGGAACCGGCATTGACGACCGTTGTCATCGACCGCGTGCGCATGGGGCAGATTGCGGCCCAAGCGCTGTTGCAACGAATGGCAGATGGTCCGCGGCAAAACCTGATCGAGGATTTGGGGTTCCGAATAAAAGAACGCGCATCGACCTGAGGCCATTTTCGGCGCCTGCGCCATTTCTCTCAGCAAACCGTACTGCCCTATTCCCCGATGAAGTGCCCTTTGAGCTTGCGGGTCTTTGGGGCTGCCCGGTGCTCAAACAAATACAGGCTTTGAACCTTTCCAAGTGGAAGCACACCCGCCTCGACAGGCAGGGACACTTGGGTTTGCGTCAAGAGCGCGCGCAAATGCGATGGCGCGTTGTCCAGCGACTCCGGCTTGTGCCGATAGCGCCCCGCCTCTTGCGGTACGAGGGTTTCAAAGAAGGCTTCGATATCATGAACAACATCGGCATCCGCATTGGCCTGCACCAGCAGTGACGCGCCTGTATGGGTGCACCACAGCGTCAACAGACCTGACGCGTATCCCCGTGCGGCCACTTCTGCCTTCACGATATCGCTAATATCCTCAAGAGACTTGCCCCGTGTCGGGACACTCAGATCAAAAAAATCCTGTCGCAAACGTTCACCCTTCTATTCCTGGTCCGCCGCCCCTTCGGAACCACGTCACGTGTCGATGTTACGATAACCTTGAACAACGGCAGCGGCACCCGCCTCTATAAACCGCGCATCCGAACCAACCGTCACCAGGTCCATACCCCACTCCGCCGCCCGTGCGGCATAGGAAGGGCTGCCACAGTGCAGGCAGCACAGCAAACCCGCCTCAGACGTGGTGCGGCGGATGTTTTGGATCACCTCGATCAACTCAGGCTCTTCCCGATCAAAACCCGGCGCATAACCGTAGCTAAGCGCCAGATCCCCCGGACCGATATAGATGCCTGATAAACCCGGCACCGCGACAATCTCTTCCAGCGCAGCAACCCCACGCTGTGTTTCGATCATGGCGAAAGCCAAAACACTGGCGTTGGCCCGCGCGACCGAGAAGTCACCCGGCCAAGACAGTCGCGCACGAACCGGGCCAAAGCTGCGCCCGCCTTCGGGTGGATAGCGACAGGCATGAACAAAACGCTGTGCCGCTTCAGCGCTTTCGATCATCGGGGCAATGACCCCCATGGCCCCGGCATCCAGCGAACGCATAATGATCGCCTCATCCAGCCAAGGCACGCGAACCAAGGGCACCGCCCCCGATTTCTCGATGATTGGAAACAGCGTCAACAAATCCTGATAGTCGGCCGTTCCGTGTTGCAGATCGACGGTCAGTGCATCCCATCCCGCCGATGCCATCGCTTCTGCCCCCAATGCAGAAGGCGCAGCGATCCAGCCGTTCAATGCCGTTCGCCCCTTGGCCCAAAGGTGATGAAGCGGGTTGTCAGTTTTTTGCATGCCGTCGCACCACCATCGTTTAGGTCAGTTGAATGTTCTGAGAATTATGAGCCGCAGCGCGTCCTTGTAGCCCTTGCCGGAAAGACAAAAGCCATAAAAACAGCCCTGGCGCACAGACCCGATACCTGTTCACGTCACTGTACTGCCGCGTCGCCCACGGGACAATGCACCGCCAAGATGATCGCTAAAGTGAGTTGATCAAAAGACGGCCAATTGCCTCGTGACAGACTGTTCGCAATACAGCTTCGCTGCGTATTCCGGGCGTTAACCAGCCTCAGCCCGTTTCATTTTTTGGTGCTCGTCCTCAACAAGGCCGATCTTCCAATACCCGGAAATATAGGTGTCTTCGCGTGGCAAACGTTTTTCCTGATGCAAGAACGCCCGCAGACTTCTGATCACTCCGGACTCCCCTGCGATACAGGTCTGGACCCGCCCATCTGGCCAATCAAGCCCACGAATGAACGTTTCTTGCGCCTCAGATGATACATGCGGATCAGGATGCACCAGCCAGTGCATCTGGATACCTTCTGGGGCATCAATTTCCTGCGCGTCTTCGGCCGACGTGACTTCGAATATCGCAACTCCCTTGGCATCTCTCGGCATTGCTTCCAGAGTTGCCGCCGCAACAGGAATGGCCGACGGATCTGCCGCAACAAGATACCAATCCGCCACGAATTCGTCGATCTTGGCAGCGCTTGGCCCCATGAAGCCCAGAAAATCCCCCGGCTTGGCGTGACTTGCCCAACGAGAGGCCGGACCGTTATCGCCATGGGCGACAAAGTCGATACTCATCTCTTGGGCATCTTTGTCAAAGTGGCGAACGGTATAGGTACGGCGCACAGGGGCCGGACCATCACTGAGACGCGCTTCAAACGCGGCGCGCGTCTCATCAGGTTCCGGCAACAGCAGCTTGCAATTGCTGCCTTCGCATCCTTGGGAAATACCAGCCAACTCTGGCCCGGCAAAGGTAACGCGGATCATGTTGGGTGTAAGAAACCAAGCCTTCTTTACGGTAAAAAGCTTTGGATTTGGACGTCCTGCTGGTTTGCGCACTGCCTGGTCACCCCTGATAACGTTGTCCTATTCGCAGTTCCTTATCGCGATATTTCCGCCGGAACGCCACTGCCAAAAATGGCCAAAGGCACGGTTCTACGCGCCTGTCCGCTGACACAGTGATCACAGAGCTATGGGTGATGCAAATCCTGCGCAAACCGATCAATGATCGCATCCAACGTATCATATTCCGGTATCCATCCCCACTCTTTAGCAAGTATTGGCCCTTCCAAACTCGTCACGATAAACACATTTGGTGCGCAAAATCCTTTATCTGTCCTAAGGCGCGTTCAATTTCACTCCACGGTTTTCCGTAGGTCATGAAGCCATGAATCGTGCCCGGACACTCGATAAAGCGCGTTGCCACACCAGCAGAAATGAGTTTTTCGGCATATTCGCGCCCGCCGTCCCGTATCGGGTCGTGCTCCGCCGTGATTACCAGCGCTGGAGGCAGGCCAGAAAAATCGTCGTAAAGCAAAGGGCTGACCCTTGGGTCATTGAGATCAGCCTCGTCGCGCAAGTAATGCTCAATTGTCCGAGCAAGTGAGGTTTCTCCGATGAGGTACCCGGTTGGATATGTCTTCCAGGACGGATAGCTTCGATGTTTGGACAGAGCTACGCTTGGATAGATCAACACCTGACCTATTGGCATCACCCCATTTCGACCTTTTAGCTCATGTGAAAGCACCGCTATCAAATTTGCGCCAGAGCTATCCCCACAAAGTATCATCTTTGCCGGTTTAACCCCCAAATCCTCGGCCTGCGAGAGAACCCAGTCATAGACGCGGATGCAATCTTCGGCTTGATGCGGAAAGGGGTTTTCTGGTGCCATTCCATAGTCAGCACTAATAACCTTCACCCCCGTGGCGGCGCAGATTTGGCGGCACAGATTGTCATGGCTTTCAACGCTCCCGACGATCCAAGCCCCGCCATGGGCAAAAAATATCGCGGCATCTTCGCCGTCAACATAGGTTTCAACAGGGTCATAAATCCGAACTGATGCAGGCTGGCGGGTGCCGGGAACTGCAAGGTCCGTAGTCCCGGCGACTTGCGCCGGAGCGACATCGAAGACGGCGGCCATTTCAGTGTGACGCCTGCGCAATTCTGCAATGTCTGCACTTTGGGGGGCTGAATGCTGTGCATTCCATTCCAATATTTCGCGAACATCGGGATCGAGTGTGGCGTAGTGTTCCTGAAGGTGTCTGGGCAGCTTCATTTTGCCTCCAGCAACGTGCAAGCGGCGGAGACTTTTGGACCTACGCGGCGAAGTTTGGGAATGGTTTGCGCACATTCAGGTGCGGCAACGGGGCAACGTGTTCTGAACGCGCAACCACTGGGTGGATTGAGCGGGCTTGCGACTTCGCCAGACAGAAGGGCTTTGCTGCTTCGTTTTGATGGATGCTCAACCGGAACGGAATTCAACAGCGCCTTGGTATACGGATGTGATGGCGAGTCGAGAACGATGTTGGCGGGTCCTTCTTCGACAATGCGCCCCAGATACATGACGACAACGCGATCGCTGATGTGACGAACGACAGAAAGATCATGTGATACAAACACGATGGAAATCCCAAGATCGGCTTGCAGGTCTGTCATGAGATTCAAAACCTGCGCCTGAATCGAGACATCCAGGGCAGACACGGGCTCATCCGCGATCAGAACCTTAGGGTTCAGCGCCAATGCGCGCGCAATCCCCAGCCGCTGGCACTGTCCGCCTGAAAGCTCATGCGGGTACCGCTGGCCGAAGTCAGCATTCAACCCTACACGATGCAGCAGATCATGAACCTTCTGATTGCGCTCTTGCTTGGTGCCTTCTTGGTAATTGTCCAGCGGTTCCCGGATTGCATCATGCGCGATCATCCGAGGGTTTAACGAGGTATAGGGATCCTGAAACACCATTTGGACATTGCGCCGCCACTGCTTTTCTGCAGCACCAGAGATCCCGGAAATGTCCTTTCCGTCAAATTCGATAGAACCTGTTGTCGCCTTCTCGAGACGCAACAAAAGACGCGCGAGCGTCGACTTTCCACAGCCGCTTTCACCCACGATGGCAAGTGTTTCCCCCGAATTTAGCTTCAGGGAAACATTGCTCACGGCCTTAAGGTTCTTCCCTTTTCCGATATTGAAGACCTTGGAAAGGTCTTTGGTCTCGAGAAGCGCATCAGACATGTGTTTCTCCCAGCAATTTGGCCAGGTCAGCACCTCTTATGCACCGGCTCAGATGAGTTCCATCCTGGATGGTCTTTTCCGCACCCGGTATCTGGCACGAAGGGATCGCAAATGCACAACGGGGTGAGAACGTGCATCCTGATGGCCGGTCTCGCAATTCAGGCACAGAGCCCGGAATGTCGTTCAAGCGTCGTTGACCTACCGCTGTGCGCGGGCTCGCACGCATCAGCCCGACTGTGTAGGCGTGCCTCGGGTCATCAAAGACCTCGGTCACATCGCCGGCCTCCACCATGCGCCCCGCATACATAACCGCCACGCGATCAGCGGTTTCTGCAACGACACCAAGGTCATGCGTGATGAACAAAACAGCCGTGCCCAGTTTTGTCTTGATATCGTCGATCAAGGCCAGGATTTGCGCTTGGATCGTCACATCGAGAGCTGTCGTCGGCTCATCTGCAATCAACACTTTGGGATTGCGTGACAAGGCCATGGCAATCATCACCCGCTGGCGCATCCCACCCGACAGTTGATGCGGGTAGCCATTCATCCGCTTTCCAGCATCTGCGATCCGGACCAGTTCCAGATAGTGGATCGCCTTTTCCACCGCCTCTCGCTTGCTGACGTTTGGTGCTAGACGTATCGCCTCGACCATTTGATACCCGATGGTAAATGCAGGGTTCAGCGACGACATGGGGTCTTGGAAAATCATCGCGACACCTTGGCCCCGCAACTTTTTCAAAGCCTGCCGATCTTTAGGATCGATATCGACCCCGTCAAAGGTAAAGCGGTCGGCGGTTGCGTGGGCGCTCTCTGGTAAAAGGCCCAACAGGCTTAGGGCGCTGATCGATTTCCCGGACCCCGATTCCCCGACAAGGCACAGTGTTTCGCCTGCCCGCAGGTCAAACGAAAGGTCTTCGACAGTTGGCGCAGCGGTCGGGGAACCGAACCGGATGTTCAGACCTTTCACCTCAAGAATTTTCCTATTCACGGTCATCTCAAGCCCTCCTGCGCGCAACGCGGGGGTCCAACACTTCACGCAGTCTGTCCCCCAAAACATTCACGGACAGAACCAGCAACGACAGCATCAAACCCGGAAATCCAATCGTCCAAGGCGCGATTTGGAAAAAGACCCTGCTTTCGGCAATGATGCCGCCCCAGCTTGGAATATTGGGCGGAGTGCCCGCACCTAGAAAGCTCAGGATCGCTTCTGTCATAATTGCCGAGGCACAGGTTGCCGTTGCCTGAACGGACAAAGCTCCCACGGTGTTTGGCAGCAAATGGCGCAGCAAGATTTTCCATTGCGGCGTTCCCATGGTTACGGCTGCATCAATGAATGGCATCTCCTTCAGAGACACGACGACGCTGCGCACGATCCGCGCCATACGCGGGATTTCGGGCACCGAAATGGCAATGATGATTGTCAGCAGACTGGAGCCCATCAATGCAACCAAAGCGATGGCCAAAAGCACATTGGGGATCGCCATGAAACCATCCATCAGGCGCATGATGATCTTGTCACCGAAACTGATGAAGCCGGATACGAGCCCGAGAACGCAGCCAATGATCGTGGTCACAATGGCAACGCTGAAGCCAATGATAAGTGAATTTCGTGTGCCAACCATGGTCCGCTCAAACACGTCGCGGCCCAGGTGATCTGTCCCGAATAGATGGTCAACGCTTGGGGCTTGCATCCTTTCAAGCGGATTGATGTCAGAATAGCTGTGGTAAATCAGCGGGGCGATGACAGAGATTAAGAGCGCCGCGAACAAAATCAGTACGGCTGCTTTCTCAACTCGACCGTCGGTGAATTCGCGCAAGAACTTTCGGAAATCCGCCATTCGGGATCTCTGGACATGTTGGCTCGGCACGGTTTGGGTATTGTTCACGTTTGAAACCTCAGTACCGGATCCGCGGATCAAAGAGCACGTAACTCAGATCCACCAGAAGATTGACGACGATCAAAACAACCGAGAAAAAGATCATGGTGCCCTGTACGACCGGAAAATCACGCTGCGTGATCGCATCGACGACAAGCCGACCAATGCCGGGGATGTTGAACACGGACTCAGTGACAACAACGCCCGAAATCAGGATCGCAATCCCGACTCCTATGACGGTGGAAATCGGCACGCCCGCGTTTTTGAGCGCGTGAACAAACAGGACTTTTCCTTCGCTCAGACCTTTTGCGCGTGCAGTTCGGGTGTAGCCCTCTTGCAAAATCTCGATCATCGCGGCGCGTGTGATGCGCGCAACCAAAGCCCAGAACACAAGGGTAATGGTGAACGCCGGAAGCGCAACAGACCGCAACGTACCAAAGACACCGTCGCTAAGGGCAGAGTATCCTTGCACCGGAAACCAACCCAGTTTCAGAGCAAAGACATACATATTGGCATAGCCTATCAGGAAGGCCGGAACCGAAAAGCCAAGAACAGACAGGATCATAATCGAACGGTCCGAGGTGGAGTTGACCTTCCAAGCTGCAATTACTCCGGCAGGTACGGCCAGAAAGATTGTCATGAAGATCGTTAAGGTGGTCAGCACCAACGTTGGCTCCAGCCGCGCCGCGATCAGTTCCGTTACAGGCCGTTCCGAAAAAATGGAGTTTCCTAAATCAAAGCGCAGAACATCTGAGAACCAATAACCGAATTGCGTCACAAGCGGTTCGTCCAGATGCAATCTGTCTCTGATCAGCGAGATTTGCTCGGGCGTGGCGTTTTCCCCTGCAATCAAAGCCGCCGGGTCACCCGGCGCAAGATGGCTAAGCAGGAATACAAAAACGGCAACGAACAGAACAATGGGAACAGAGGCCAAAAGCCTGTTAGAGATATACTTAAACATAAGCGTCTTCTTTTTCTGGCGGAGACTTGGATGTTCGTCGGCGTGGACCCAGCCGGACACAAGGTCCGGCTGGATAGAAGCGCAGGAGTTTAGTCTGCCTTAGATACACCCCAGAGATTGGTCGTAATCGTTGCCTGACTCATCCCATCAAGGTTGGCTGACCACGCACTGGCTTGGGTATACTGCCCCATCATAATCACTGAAACGATCTCGTAGGCTTCCTGCTGCATGGCTTCGCCGATCGCTTTGCGTTCAGCATCCGAAGTCGCTTTGATGAAATCTTGTTTCAGCTGCTGCAGCGTTTCGGAACAGTTCCAGCCATACCAAGCATCGTCGCAAGCACCAGTTACGTAAACATTTGTAAGCGGGCTTTGCAGCGCCATGCCATCCCAACCGGTTTGGAAAACATTCCAACCGCCTTCGGCAATGGGCGCTTTGTTTGCGCGACGCTGAGCAACTGTCGCCCAATCAGAGACAACATCGTCTACGACAAATCCAGCCTCACGCAGACGCTGTGCAGTAACAGAGCCGCCTGTGCGCTGATCGCTGACGTCGGTGGCATGCAGCAAAGTGATCGGCGTGCCATCATAGCCAGCTTCCGCAAGCAGTGCCTTTGCAGCCTCAACATCTTGGGACATCTGTCGTTCGCTGTTTGCGTCGTTTTCCAATGCGGTTCCACACATGAAGATCGACGGGCAGTAGCTATACAGTTCGTCATAGGACCCCAGAATTGCGGTCATGTAGTCTTCTTGCCCAAGCGCCAATTGCATAGCTTGACGGATCCGCACGTCGTTGGTTGGCGGTTGCAGGAAGTTCGGAATGATCTGGATCGTCTGACCAAGTGGATTGTGTGGTTTCACCACGACGTCGCTCGCCCCTTCCAGAATGGGGATCAAGTCTGGCTGAAACTGCGGGATATAGTCGATTTCTCCGGTTGCGAGCGCATTCACTGCGGTGATGTCATCAGGAAAGAACACGCGTTCGATCCGATCAACCATGGCAACCTTTCCGCCAGCCAAGCCCGAAGGCGGCTCGTCGCGGGGAACGTATCCGTCAAACTTCTCGTAGACGGCTTTGACGCCGGGCTGCCAGTCATCCATCACAAACATGAATGGCCCAGACCCGATTGGATCAGAGATTTGATCATCGACAGAACCACTGGCGATCCGCGCAGGCATGATAAACGGGACATTGGATGCCGTTTTGCCTAGCGCCTCCAGAACCAATCCAAAAGGCTCTGTCAGGGAAAGAGTGAACGTTGTGTCATCCACCGCGTCCATCGAAGCGAGCCTGTTTTTGATCTCAACGCCAAACGTGTCCTTTTGCATCCAACGGCCCAGTGACGCGATGACATCTTTGCTGGTCACTGGAGCCCCATCATGGAAGCTCAGGCCTTCACGAAGACTGAACGTGTAGATCATTTGATCGTCACTTACAGACCAAGAATCAATCATTTGAGGTTTCACGTTGCCATCAACATCTTGGGCGAACAACGTGTCGTAGATCAGGTATCCATGATCGCGCACGCCGTAATTTGTGGTCCAGATCGGATCCAACATGTCCAATTTTGACAAGCCCATATAGCGCAAAGTGGTATCAGCATGCGCAACTGGCGCAACCAAAGTCGCCCCCAATACGGCTGCGCAAAGACTCCGTTTGATATAGAAAAACATCATTTCCTCCCATGTGTTCACTATCCTCCCTCAAACTGCTGGCACCGAAAGAAATATGAGTCTATAAAAATCTATAAAAAAAACATCATTTGATGCATCTCTTCCATCATGACGTGGATAGGTTTGTAAAACCAAGGAAAGGATATGCCGTGAAGTCCGAACTGAACATGCCTGCGATCAAGCAAATTGCCTTCACGGCCGATGTCAGCACGGCAACGGTTGATCGGGTTCTGAACAACCGCCCCGGCGTACGCGAGAAGACACGGCAAAAGGTCGAAGCAGCCATCGAAGTGTTGAACGAAGGCGCCCGCAAGCGTGGCTCAACAGACATCGCAGATTTGCGTGTCGGCTTTGTTTTGAACACAACAGGGATGCTGAACAAAGCCTATCAAGAGCTCGTGCCGCGCTTTGCTGCACGTTTTGGCTTGAAGCACACTCCGAAAGTCCTTCAGTTCAACTCGGAAAGCGTTCTCGAAGCCGCCAGTGAAATGCGCGACGTTGCTCAGGGGCTTGATGGGATCATTCTGGTCGCCCGTACAAGCGCCGCGATGGTCGGGCAGATCAACGCAACTGTGGGCGCAGGAACCGAAGTCGTCTGCGTCACCACAGACTTTCCGGGGTCTCGGCGGCTTGGCTATGTCGGAATGGATCAAGTCGCGGCAGGAAGGCTGGCCGCACGCTTGGTCGCCATGCGCTCAAACCGCGAGGATCAGCTTATTGCCCTTCACATCGGACGCAACTGGCGCTGTGAGGGCGAGCGTGAGATGGGATTTCGATCGACATTGCGTGATCTAAACTTCAAAGGACGTATTGTAGAACTGCCAACCATGTCTGGTCGCAACGAAGAAGCTCAGGCCCTGCTCGAAAAGCTATTGCAACAAGGCCATCACGTCGATGCTGTCTATTCTCCATCCTCTGGCGTTGTCGGCCTTACCAACGCGATCAAAGACCAAAGCCCAGAGAACCGAACGTTCATTATCGGTCACGAACTCTTCAGCCCGCTCAAAGACCTGCTGCAACGCGATCTTGTCGGAGCTCAGATTGGCACGAACAACTATGATGTTTTGTCCGAAGGCCTAAAGGTAATTGCCCATAAACGCGCAGGCCATTCGGTGCCGTCATCCGTCTTTCTTCCCGCTCATATTGTCATGAAAGAAAACGTTTCTGAACTCGATTGGTACTGAAGACACAGCCGCCTTGGCCTTGAATTCTGGGGGTCCGTTTCTTCACAGCATCCGCCTGAATGCAACGCATTGCCAACGGACAGTTCAGCAAAACAAACACTCGGTGACGGATGTCGCTTACCTGTGGTCGGGTCTTTGATGTAGCGTGCGAACTCCGGCATCTACCAGTCGGCAGACCGAACCCATTTTGCCAATTCCATAATGTCCTTACTGCGGGCATTTGCCCACGCAACCGACCAAGACGCAGCAACCTGTCAAGCCCACGAAGGGGTGTTTGTATTGAATTCGCGTGCGGATACGGGTGCGTTTTCGCAATGTTGGCGCCACAGTTATCGCCATGAGGCCACCCCATTGAGGCAAGCAGAAATTCGTTTGAAATCCGCAGTCCAGACCGAAGCCAGCGATACCAAACAGCGCAATCCGGAATTTGTCAGCGCGGTTGCCCGTGCGCTTTCCATGTTGGAGTGCTTCACCTCGGACGAAGCAGTCTGACAGCGTGGTCGCATGACTCTGACGGATGCCGCGCGTTTGACCACCCTCGGCCGCAGAACTGCGCGTGGTTTGCTATTGACGCTGACCGAACTGAACTATGTGGATACCGACGGCAAAGTCTTATGGCTGACCCCGAAATTGACCAACCTGTCGCGCGGCCTGTTGATGCATCTTGGCGTGGGTACAAGTTCTGCCGCTAATTGGAAAACACTGACGGATCGGCTGGAGGAATCCTCCTCCGTTGGGATTCTTGAGGCGAACAAGATCATCCATATCGAACGTGTAGAGGTGCGGCGCATACTGGATTCACGGATCGTCAATGGAACCCGCCTGCCCGCCTCGTGCAGTTCTATCGGACGCGTGTTGCTGGCAGCGCTGTCCGACCAAGACCTGCACAAGTGGCTGCAATCTTACGAGTTGAAGAAGATGACAGAACACACGATCACTGATCGCCAAGAGTTCTGGGACAAAATCATGCGCATACGCTAACAAGGCTATGCCGTTATTGATGAAGAACTTGAGATCGGAATTCGCTCAATTGCCGTGCCGATCAAAAGGCCAACCGGCCGGACGATTGCGGCGCTGACCTCTTCGCCCCTGTCCGCCCGTCACACGCCGGATGATCTGGTGCAGGATTTCCTGCCGGAACTGCTGAAAGCCTCTGTTGAGCTGGCGGAAATGATCGGTTGGTAACGCGCCCAGCAGGGCCGCGTTTGGGGGCGAACAGCCAGGCAAGGGAATCCAGTTAGAACGCGCGCGCTCTGCTTAAAGCATGCGAATTGCTCACATTGGCAGCCGTTTTGGCGCTCACGTTGTCGCGCGATCAGATCAATACGGTTTGCTGGCCTTGATGCACTTCAACATTGCCTGCACCTTCTCTGTCCGGTGCAAATCCACATGGGTGACAAGCCAGCCATGCACGGCCCAATCTTCGTTCGGCGGCAAAACCGCGCGCAGGTTTCCGCGCTTTCGCGCTTCGTGATCACCGATAAAGCCCAATCCGACTCCTGTCGTTATTCCCTCTGCCATAACCCAAATGTCATCTGACGACAGGGCAATCATGTCCGGGGCAACGTGTTCTTTGATCCATGATGCAAAGGGCAAGCGGCTGTTCGGGAGCCGTGGCGTTACAAATGTGTGGCCAGCCATATTGTTCAAATCCGTCGGCAATCCATTGCGCGCAATGTAGCTTTCATGCGCATACAGATTGAAGCCAACATCCCCAAAGCTGCTGACAACATAGTCCGGGTGATCCGGTTTTGCGCCCGCGCGCAAGGCGATATGCGCCTCGCCATACTCTAACCGGGCAAGATCTTCGCTGGCATCAATTTCCACCGTGCAATTGGGGTTCTCTGCGCGAAATTCCGAAATGGCCTGCATCAGCAATCCGGCAAAAGGGGCAAGGATCGTCAGCTTGATTTCGCCTTCAATCACTGTCTTCCCGCCCTGGACACGCCCCGCCAGATCATCAATCAACTCTTCTGTTTTCTGCGCCACGCGCAGCACGTCTTGCCCGACCTCCGTCAGCGCATAGCCGCGTGCGTGACGAATAAAGATCCGGGCTCCGAACTCTTCTTCCAGAATATCGATATGCCGATTGACCGTAGCACGGTGAAACCCAAGCATGTCAGCCGCCGCGCTGACCGTGCCCAGTTTTGCCACCTGATACGCGGTGCGAAGTTCAGTCCACTTATCCATAACGCCTATGTACACTTTTCGCGCATATAGCGCGGAAAGCCGCGCATTGAGAACGAATATACAGCAAGTTATTTAGCATTCAAACACAAACACACCCGAGGGTTTCTTTAATGACTTATCTGTCTCTTGGACTTCGCGTTCTTCTAACGCTGGCATTCGTCGCCGCTGGTGGCGCTAAGCTCGCAGGCGTCGATATGATGGTCGCTACTTTTGACCAAATCGGCGTTGGCCAGTGGTTTCGCTACGTGACCGGCATCATCGAAATCGGCGGTGCCATTCTTTTGTGGTTGCCTCGCCGTCAAGCCATTGCCGCCGGTCTGTTGGGCTGCACCATGGTCGGTGCCGTCTTGTCCCACTTGTTGATCCTTGGACCATCGGCCGTACCCGCCGTTGTTCTGGGCCTGATCTGTGCGGCAGTCATCTATCTGCACCGTGACCAAATTTCTGCCTTGTGACCACCCCCAAGGCCAATTCATCTTAACCTCCCCCTCCTCCTCCTCCTCTTCTTCACACTTGACTGGACATGAAATGACTACGCCTACCAAAGTTCTCGTCTTTGCCGGTAGCAACAGCACGCAATCTATCAACAAGCGTCTGGCGGCCCACGCTGCGAACGTGTTTCAAGACGAAATGACCACGCCCGTTGAGATTGAAATTCTTGATCTCAATGATTTCGAAATGCCGATCTACAGCATGGAACGCCAAGCAGCGGGCTTCCCTCAGGAAGCACAGGATTTCTATGCCAAAATCGGTGCCGCTGACGCGCTGATCGTTTCTCTTGCAGAGCATAACGGCAGCTACTCGACCGCGTTCAAAAACATCTTTGACTGGAGCAGCCGCATCAACATGGAAATGTTCCAGAAAAAGCCAATGCTTTTGATGGCAACCTCTCCTGGTCCAGGTGGCGGCCGCAACGTTCACGGCGCCGCTATGGGTGGATTTCCATTCTTTGGTGCCGAGATTGCATCAAGCTTTTCGTTCGGCCCATTTGGCGAACATTTTGACGACGAAACAGAAAGCTTGAAGACACCCGAATTGGTGCAAGAGCTTAAAGAAGCCGTTGTCGCGCTTAAGGAAGCCGTTACCACACAAAAGGCAGTGGCGGCCTAAACCACACTGCCCCGATTGGGTAAAACTTTGCAGGCCCGTTTTCGGATTAGCCGAAGGCGGGCCTGTTGCCACGAACAACCAATAGATCGGATTCAAGATGGAAATTGGTATCGACAGCTTTGCAGCCTTGATGCCCAAAACGCCAAACGGCCCCCAGGTACCTGCCGCTGACCGGATGGAGGCCCTGCTCGCCGAAGTCGAAACGGCTGATCGTGTCGGGCTCGATGCCTTTGGGATTGGCGAACACCATCGCTCGGAATTTCTGGATTCTGCACCTGCTGTTATTATTGCAGCTGCCGCCGCGCGCACCAAAAACATCCGCCTGAACAGCGCGGTAACTGTGCTTAGCGCGGCCGATCCTGTTCGCGTTTTTCAGGACTTCGCAACCATCGACCTGATCTCAAATGGCAGAGCAGAAATCGTCGCCGGGCGCGGGTCATTCATCGAAGCCTACCCGTTGTTTGGCTTTTCACAGCACGATTACGATGCGCTTTTTGCCGAAAAACTGGAACTTTTGCTGCAACTTCGTGATCAGACGCATGTCACCTGGAGCGGAAAATTCCGCCCCGCGCTGACAGGTCAGGGCGTTTACCCACGCCCGGTTCAGGCAAAGTTGCCGATCTGGCTTGGCGTAGGCGGCACCCCGGCGTCCTTTGTGCGCGCGGGCACCTTGGGTCTGCCCTTGATGATTGCGATCATCGGCGGCGGGTTTGACCGGTTTCGGCCACTTGTGGATTTGTACTATGAAGCCGGGCGGCGCGCGGGCCACGGCCCTGAAGATCTGAAGGTCGCCATTCACGCAATGGGCTTTGTGGCCGATACCGACAAAGCCGCGCGTGATGCCTTTTATCCCGGTTGGGAACGCGTGATGAATAATATCGGCCGCGAGCGGGGCTTTCCGCCGGCAAGCCGCGCGCAGTTTGACGCCATGTGCGGGCCTGACGGCGCTTTCCTGGTCGGAAGCCCGCAAACGGTGCGCGACAAGGTGTTGGCTGCCAATCGGACTATGGGCGGCATATCCCGCATGACGTTCCAGATGAGTTCGGCCATGCTGGAAACCGACGCCATGCAACGCTCTATCGAGCTTTTGGGAACGCAAGTCGCCCCGGAGATCAGAGCGGCGACGCTGCCATCGTAAACCTGACACGTGCACAGGCTGGAAATTATCTGGCCTGTGTGTTCAAGTCGGTGGGAACGGAAAACTCATTTGTTCATCCTGCCGACAGGTCTATTTGGCAGTTTCCAGCTCAAGGATCAGAAGATGCCCCGGACACTTCCCACGTACTTCATTTCGCATGGCGGTGGCCCTTGGCCTTGGGTGCCGCAAATGCGCGAGGCGTTTGCGACCCTGGAAGTGTCTCTGAAAGAAATGGTCGCAAACCATGGCGAGAAGCCAAAAGCCATTTTGATGATCTCGGGCCATTGGGAAGAAGACACCGTGTCCGTCATGGGCTCTGCCAAGCCCCCGATGCTATATGATTATTATGGCTTCCCGCCAGAAACCTATACGATCCAATATCCTGCGCCCGGCGCGCCAGCGGTTGCCGAACGCACCCTTGGCCTGCTGGCCCAAGCAGGTATCAAGGCCCGTATTGACCAGAACCGCGGTTTTGACCACGGCACGTTTTCGGTGATGGAAGTGATGTTTCCACAGGCGGATGTGCCGCTGTTTCAGGTGTCGATGTTGAAATCCTATGATCCCGCCGATCACATTGCCATTGGGCGGGCGCTGGCCCCGTTGCGCGATGAGGGCGTTATGATCATCGGCTCTGGCCTAAGCTTTCATAACTTACCGCTGATGCGGACCGACGGTGCCGAACCATCCGCCGCGTTCGACGCGTGGTTGTATGACGCCATGATGGCCCCGCCTGAGGTACGCAGACAAGCGATATTAGATTGGGAAACCGCCCCCGCAGCCCGCATTTGCCACAAGGAAGAAGACCACCTGGTGCCCTTGTTCGTGGCCCTTGGTGCTGCGGAAAACGAAACCGCAACCCGCATCTTTCATGACGTCGGCGGTCGTGGCGGTATTACAGTGTCCAATTACCGTTTCGGATAGTCGGCTTGCGGTTCTTGCGGCCCAATCCCCGTCCAGTATTCCGGCAACCTCGCCACGATGACCAACCCTGCCGCCTATAGGTTCAAATCCTGAACACCGCTGTCGATATGTGGCGCCCAAAACGCGACGCTTTCCGCGATCTGTGGGATCACTTCGCGGTCGTTCGGCTCGCGCTCCTTGAATGACAGTTCAAGGCAAATCTCGTTGTCGACCGCCCCGCCCTCTGCCAAGGCCGCAAGCAAGGTCTGTGGCTGGATGCGCCCCTGAGCATTGAAGGCTTTGGTAAAAGGCCTGTGCCCCCCCTTGTCCATCAAGCTTTGCTTGATGTGGATGATTGGGCTGACCTTTGGCACCGCCCGCGCCCAGGCATAGGGATCATAATCACTGGCATTCGGGCTGGTGACATCGCCATGGTCGATATCGGCCATCATCTTCATCGGCACGGCCATATTCGCGGCGCTCAGCCTGTCTTGCAACGCCATACAATTGGCGATGGTTTCGCCAAACTCGCGCCCAATGCTCATCGGTTCCCAGAAGACAAACGATAATCCCGCGCGTTTGGCATGTTCTGCAACCTCCGCCCAGCAATCGATGGCGATGTTGATCAATGCTTCGCGGCGTGCCGGATCATCAAAGTCCCGATAGGTGAAGATCGCAAACTGTGTACCGACCGACGATCCGCCCAGATCGGCCGTGATATCGGCAAAAGTCTTGAACCAGTCCACATAGTAACGCCGCACATCCTTGTCCGGGTGGCCAAAATGGTTCAGCCGCCCGTAGGGGCCTGTCATACCGCTGGTCACGCGGACACCGGTGCGTTGCAGTGCACGCCCCATAGCCTTGGTCAGCCGCGCAATCACCGGCGCGGGCCAACTGGGATTGATGAATTCATGGGTCAGCTGCAGATCCCGAATGCGCAAATCCCGCGCCACCGTATCAACCAGATCATCCGGTTCAGCAAAGCGATTGACCAAAGGATTGGTGTTGAGTGAGAGCGTCAAAGACATGGTCAACTCTCCAAACTGAATTTCGGTATGATGTAATCCGGCATCGCCGTCGCCAGGCATTGCTCCAGCACTTCAGCATCAGAAAGGTCGGCATGCAATCCGGTGCGCACCAGCGCCGTCGCAAACCCGGCAGTTTGCCCACCAACAATATCATGCGCAGGGCTGTCACCGATGCACAGCACCCGGTCACGATCTAACCCGTCCAAGGCCGCATGGGCCACACGATAAATCAAGGGATAGGGCTTACCAATCCATTCGACCGATCCGCCAAGCTCTTCATAAAGCTTCGCAATTTCCCCTGCTCCAAACCGCAGCCCCACTGGTGTTAGCATTGTCAAATCCGGGTTGGTACAAAATGCGGGCACCCCACGTTCCGCTGCCGGGATCAGCCAATCGCGGTATTGCTCCAGCGCGATTTCATCTCCCTTACTACCGGCCAATATCAGCAGATCAGCCGCCGCAGCGGATGCGACCGGCGTCAGGTCCAACCCCTCGACCGAAGACATATCGCCATCCCGTGCATGCACCCAAACCGCCGAGCCCGGCGCGATGCCATCGCCAATCCGGCGGCCAATTTCGGTAAAAGCAGCCTCCCCCGAAGACACCACTCCGCGGTAGCTGTTCGCATCAAAACCCAAGCGGGCCAATCGGGCCTCATTCGGGGCCGCGCGTTTGCCTGAATTTGACAACAGCACCACGGGCTTTCCCAAGGCGGCCAGTTCAGACAAAGCAGCGGGTGCCCAGGGATAGGCCCCACTGCCATCCATCAGCACACCGAACTGATCAATCAAAAACCCGTCAAACTGACTGGTCAATGCGGCCAACTCGGTTCTCATGCGCCTGCCTTTGCCAACAGGGCTGTGCCATAGGCCGCTTCGCCCGACATTGGGTCACGCATTGCCACCGCCAACCGCCGCTCTCTGATCCGGGTCCAGACAGGGTTGGCCGCCCCGCCACCAACCGAACGGACCGACCGCAACAAAGGCGCGCCAAGCTCTGCAAGCCGCGCATATGCCTGTGCCTCAATCGTGGCGATCCCTTCGAAAATAGCCTGCAAATGGGCGCTGTCTGCTACAGGGCGCGGCCCCATCACAGGCGCCAGCACTGGATCATTCACGGGAAACCGCTCTCCCGGCTTGGACAATGGGTAATAGGACAAACCAGTGTCGGTTTCAGGATCAATCAGTGCCGAATTCGTTTCGATCTCTGCCGCTGAAAACTCCGACAGCAGAACGTTCCCGCCGGTGTTTGACGCCCCGCCAGCCAACCAAAGCCCCAGCACCTTGTGGCTGTAAATGCCAAACTCCGGTGCGAAAATCGGGTTATCTGACAACAGCTTGATGGTCAGCGTGCTGCCCAGCGCCGTGACCCCATCACCAGCCTGTGAAGCCCCGGTGGCAAGGAAGGACGCGCAGCCATCCGTGGTTCCGGCCACCACAGCGCAATTCGGGCTGAGACCAAAATCATTCTGCCCTACCTGTCCCACGGCAGAACCGGGCGGCACCACATCGGGCAGCACTGCAGGGTCGATCACCTGCGCCACCCAATCGGGCCATGCGCCAGTCACCGGATCATACCCAGTCTTCAAAGCGTTGTTTTCATCGCTCACCCAGCGGCCGCTGAATTGCCCGGCAATCCAATCGGCCTGATGAACCACCAAGGCCGGACCAAAGGCCAACAGCTGAACCGCGCGGGCCAAGGCACTGGTCGCCCCTCTGGCGGCAGTGGTTTCGGGGGAGGCCGCCGCGATCCGAGCCAACAAGTCGGCATCGCGGCACACGTCATTATACATCAACCCTTCGGCCAAGGGCTGCCCCAGGGCATCGATCGGCAGCATGGTCCCAGATGTGCCATCCACTGCCAATGCCACCACATCCGACGGCTGAATATTTGCCAATGCAGCCTTTACAGCATGCTCCGTGGCCGCCCACCAAACCGCCGGATTGCGCACACCACCCGGATGATCGGCCAGTGCGGATTTGCCCGTTCCGTGCTCGTGTCCATCGGCATCTATCACCATGGCGCGCGCACCAGAGGTGCCCAAATCAATGCCCAGATAAAGATCAGGCATTCAGGGCCTGCCGATATTTCTCGGCATCCCAATCCAACAGTTCGCCGTTCTGTTCCAGTGTCAGATAATGCAATGCAGCACCCTCGGGCACGCGCACCAATACATCGCCAAGACATTGCGCCAAGGCCCAGGCACCAGAGGACGCGTCCGCGCGCATCAAGGCCCCCTTGCCCGGTATCAGCACAAAGGGCGGAGAGTCGCCTTCCGGCAGAACGTCAGCCGCCATCGCGCCGACGCCGCAAAAGATGACATGATCAGGATAAAGGCTGCCGCCTGTGGCCATTTCCAAACGCGCCGGGTCGCGGGCGATATGGGACAAGGAGTCCGGCCCCAACGTCCACCCCTGCGGCACGTCACCCAGATCAGCAGGTTGCAACACCACAGGCGCAACGCGCAACGCTTCAAACACGCGGGACAACAAATCGCCCGCCTCGGCCACTGTCTCGGCCGCAACGATAACCCCATGATTGCTGAGGATCACCACATCCCGGCCTTGCTCAACAACGGCGCGCACCTGTGTCGCCAGATCGGCGCCTGGTTTGGCATAAGGCACAATGCCCCAATTGAAGGCATCCAGCTTGGACCCGATAGCGGCGGTCGGATCATCCTGCACCACATGGGCCAGCGTATGGATGCAATGGGCATGCACCACAACGCGCTGCGGGAACACCGCATGCAGAGAGGTCTCAATCGACGGGCGCAGCCCATCTTGGTCAAACGCAAATTCCATTGGCTGGTCCGCGCGTGCTTCACCGCGTGCCAAGCTGGCGCGCATTTCGGGCAAGTCGCAGGCAACAAAGATGTCTCTCTCCAAAGCCTCAGACAGCGATGTGCCCGAAGCCTTGATCCACATCACATCCCCTTCTTTGACAGAGGTATTCCCACCCGCAGCCTGTATCAGCATCGGGTCCGCCCCGATCTGCACCGAAAGAACCGCAAGCGCATCCAGATCATCCGGGCGGCGGGTCATGTGCCCTGCGCCAGATTGTGGTCGAACCATTGGATGAACTCCTCGATTTCCGTCTCGGTCATATGCAAAACTTCTTTGGTGCGGCGGTGCAAAACATCCTGCGCGGTCAAGGCCCATTCCTGCGCGACCTGATAGCGAACTTCGGCCTCATACAGATGTGCGCCAAACCGCAGCCCCAAACCGTCTAGCGATGTTGCCTCACCAATGATCATTCGCAGACGCGTGCCATACAGCCGGCCCCAATGCGCCGCCAAATCGCGTGGCAACCAAGGGTATTCCGTCTGAATACCGGCCAAGAACCCTTCATAATCTGCCCCGGCAATATCGCCGCCCGGCAAGGTCGCCTGCGCGGTCCAGTCTTTGCCCATCTCCGGGAAGAAACTGTCCAGCTTTTGCATGGCGTGTTCGGCCAGCTTGCGAAATGTTGTGATCTTGCCGCCAAACACGTTCAACAACGGTGCGCCGCCAGTGGTTTCCAGATCAAACACGTAATCGCGGGTTACAGCCGAAGGGTTGCCTGCGCCATCATCATACAGCGGCCGCACGCCGGAAAAGCTTTGTACCACATCATCCCGGCGCAAAGCCTGTTTGAAATACCGGTTCACCGCAGACAGCAGATAGTCGACCTCGGCGTCGTCCACGGCAACCGCTTCCGGCGCGCCATCGTAGGCGATGTCTGTGGTTCCGATTAACGCCTTGTCCCCCTCATACGGATTGATGAAGATCACCCGTTTGTCATGGTTCTGAACCAGATAGGCTTGCGGCCCCTCCCAGAACTTTGGCGTGATAATGTGCGAGCCCTTGACCAGCCGCACGTTCCGCGTGCTGTTGGTTCCCGTCACCCGGCCAATGATATCTGTGACCCACGGCCCCGCAGCATTGACCAAAGCACGGGCGGTGAACCGCTGTTCTCCCTCTGGCCCCTGCACCGTAATATCCCACAGATCGCCGTTGCGCCGTGCGCTGACACAGGCCGTACGGGTCAAAACCGTGGCCCCCTTTTCAGCCGCGTCCACCGCGTTCAAAACCACCAAACGGCTGTCATCCACCCAACAGTCCGAGTATTCGAACCCCTTGGCGTATTCATCCTTCAGCGGCGCGCCTTCGGGATCACGAAGCAAATCCAGAGTGCGCGTGCCCGGCAGCTTCTTGCGCCCGCCCAGATGGTCATACAAAAACAGCCCCAATCGCACCAACCACGCAGGCCGGTCATTGGGCGAATGGGGCAGCACAAAACGCATCGGCCAAATGATGTGCGGTGCGGCGTTCAACAGCACTTCACGTTCAATCAACGCCTCGCGCACCAAACGAAATTCGTAATACTCCAGATAGCGCAGCCCCCCATGAACCAGCTTGCCAGAGCGGGAAGAGGTGCCTTGCGCCAGATCGTCCTTTTCGCACAACACCACACTCAGCCCACGGCCTGCCGCATCCCGCGCGATCCCTGCGCCATTGATGCCGCCGCCAATCACAAAAAGGTCGACCGATTGGCTCATCCCGCACCGTCCTTGGACTGGACGCCATAGCTTTCAAAACCTTTGGCGGTTTCTTCGATCTGCGCATCGCTCAGCACAACGGCCCCTCCGATCGCCAGCGCATGCACATATTGATGGGCCATGGCCTCCAACTCGCCCGCCAGCCACATTGCGCGGGTCAGGTCAGCCCCGCCAACGACCATGCCGTGATTGGCCATCAAACAGCCGTTGCGACCGTCCATCGCGGCCAAAATGTTGTTCGAAAGCTCTGCCGTGCCATAGCGGGCATAGTCACAAACCCGGATATCAGGCCCGCCAAAGGCGGCAATCATATAGTGAATGGCCGGGATCGGTTTATGAGCAACTGCCAAAATGGTGGAATACGGCGCATGCGTGTGCACAACCGCATTGATATCAGGGCGTGCGCGTAAAATATCCCGGTGGAACCGCCATTCGGACGATGGTTTTTTGGGCCCGTCCCATGCGCCTGTGTCATCGGCCAAAGACATGCTTGCCACCATGTCTGGCGCAATCACGTCATACCCCACGGCCGATGGCGTGATCAGCATATCGCCGCCGTCCCGAACCGATACATTGCCCGAAGCGCCGCGGTTCAACCCGTCTGCTTCCAGCTTCTTGCACGCTTTTATGATGTCCTCGCGATGTCCCATCAGATCAACACGGATTCCGCGGGGGTTCACCCGCTATATATCGGCGCACTTCTTCAGCTGCCTGTTCGGCGGCATATGTCACGGTTCGTACCGACGCCCCGGCGATATGCGGGGTCACTGTTACGTTAGGCAACTGCAACAACGGCCAATCCACAGGGACAGGTTCTATGCCAAAAGTCTCCATCATCGCGCTACCAATTTCTCCGCTCACCAAAGCCTCATACAGGTCGTCGTAATTACACATCGGCCCGCGCGCCGTATTCACAAACAATGCGTCGGATTTCATCTTCTTAAAGGCATCCGCATTCATCATCTGTTTGGTTTCTTCCGTCACTCGCGCATGCAAAGTGACCACGTCAGAGTCAGCCAGAACCCTTTCCAGCGAAACATGTTCAACCCCCGCCTGCGCATCGCTGGGGTCCAGTTGCACGTATGGATCGCAAACCAAAACCTTGGTGCCAAAGGCGCGCAGCAGCTTCACCACTTTGGTGCCGATATTGCCATAGCCAATGACGCCAACTGTCATCTCGTTCAGCTCGCGCCCGGTCACATCAGCGCGGTACAAATCTCCACGCCAAGTGCCCTCTCGCAAGGCTTCATGCCCCTCACGAATTTTGCGGGTCTCAGTCAGGATCGCGCCAAGGGTAAACTCTGCCACGGCAGAGGAATTGCGCCCCGGCGTATTCACCACGGTCACGCCGTGATCAGCCGCCGCCGCCATATCTACATTCACCGGCCCGCCCCGTGACACCGCCACCAGTTTCAGGTTCGGCAAACGCTCAAACATACCACGCGACAAGGGCGCAAGATGTGTCACCAGAATTTCGGCATCCCCAACAAACTCAACCACGTCATCAGCCCCGCCAAAGTATTCCTTCAGCCCGGCCATTCCTTCGGTCGCATACCCATGCTCCATCGGCTCATCCGGCCAATTGTCCTTGCGGGTGCGTATCTCGACCTTGTCGCCGCATGCCGCATTCAATTCGCGGGCAAAAGCCTCGGGCAACATGAACAGATCGCCTATGATGGCAACTGACTTAAGCATTCTTTTTCCCCCGAATGGATGCCAGCGTGGCCCAGGTTGGTTCTGCCGCATGGCGCAAGTCCTGATAGGCTGGAAAGGCATCGGCATAGATCGCGGCAAGCGCGGGATCAGGGCGCTCAACCCCGCCCAGCATTGGGCGCACCCAGGCGTCAACGCAGGCATTCATATCCGCGTAGACACCCACCGCTGTTGCGGCAATCATCGCGGCCCCTGATGCGCCAGCTTCTTCGCGCGACGCAGTCCGCACCGAAGTGCCCAACACCGATGACAAAATGGCGCGCAACTCTTTTGAACGCACCGCCCCGCCGGTCAACCGCACTTCTGCCGGAACCTCGCCCATGGCGTCGTAACAATCGCGGGCGGCATATCCCAATCCTTCAACCACCGCCCGCACCAGATCAGGGAACCTGTGGTTGGAGCCCAAACCGGTAAAACTTGCCCGCGCTTGCGGATTCACGAACGGACCCCGCTCTCCTGCCTCGGAAATATAGGGATGATAGATCATCGACGCCGGGCTGGTCTGGGCCAGCCAGCCATCAATGCGAGCCACCATTTCAGCATGGCTGACTTGCCCACCCAATTCGGCAATCAGATCGGCCCCCATGCCCAACAGCCAATCGATATTCAGGGTTGAGGCCATGTTGGTTTGCAGCTGGGCCACAATGCCGGGCACGGGCAGAACCATCACATATCCAGATGGCTCATCACTCAGCTGGACACCCGCCGCCGGGGTGGCGCGAATGTGCATCCCGGTGGACCCGACGATGGTGCAGCCTGTTGCCTCACCCTTGGTATAAACACCCGCGCCCATGGCGGTGCACACCACATCCACATAGGCCAACGAAACCGGTGTGCCCTCCAGCAGCCCCAGCTGTTTGGCCGCTTGCGCCGTCAATCCATGGGTCTGTTGTGCACCGTCAACGATATCCGGCAACAAACCCCGTCGATGAGAAAGCCCAAGGCTGTCGATGACATCCTCGTTGTAAGTGCGCGAGGCAAAACTGCCGAAAGTAAAATTGGCCTCAGACGGATCAGTGGCCCGCACACCGGTCAGGTTCAGGTACAGCCAGTCCTTGCAATGCAGCGCCGCTTCTGCCTGATCCAGCACTTCTGGTGTGGTCGCATCCATATGCGCCAATTGACACCCCATCTGACAGGCATTCAGCCCGGTGCCTGTGCTTTCAAACCGGGCGCGGTTGTCCGTGTCGCGCAAACGCGCCGCGGTTGACGCACTGCGCGCATCCAGCCACAGCCAGCCATCGGTCACAGGTCGATTTTCCGACCCGACCAACCAAGTCCCATCGCCTTGGCCCGTCACACCGATCGCTGCGGTGCGCGTCGCCAAATCTGGAACCTTCTCGGCCAATGCCAGCAACGTTGCCGCGCAATCCTGCCACGTGTCTTCCAAAGGTTGAAACGCCGCCCCATCTGCCCGTGTGGTATACCTGTTCGGCGTCGAGGCAATCGCGATTTGCGCGCCATCCAACGTAAAGGCAACCGATTTGATCACAGAGGTGCCCGCGTCAATCCCGATCAGAATATCGCGACCGTTCAATGTCATACCATCTCCACCCCGTGGCTGATGGCACTTCCGGTGACGTGATCAAACACATGCAGGTCTTCTGGTTCCAGACGCACGTTGATCGCCTCTCCCACGGCCACATTGGCGCGGTCATGTTCCACCAGAACAATCGTCCCACCGGCAAAACTGGCCGCGATATGTGACTGATCCCCCAGCCATTGGTTGGCCATGACCTGCGCACCTGCCCCGTTGTCGCTGCGATGCACCGCATAAGGGCGCACACCCAACATGACTTCGGACCGGGAAAGCAACGCTGCCCGCACCTCTGGTGAAAAGGCATCTGCCGCATACGTCAGGCTCAACCCCTGCTCCAAATCCAACAGCAGTTCCGACCCGACCTCCCGCGCTTTGGCGGGGAACACGTTCATCGGCGGTTCGCCCACAAACGTGCCGGTGAACAGATTGGCCGGCGCCTTCTTGATTTCCTCTGGGGTTGCGTATTGTTGCAACACGCCGCCCTCCATCACCGCGATCCGATCAGCCAGCGCGTTTGCTTCTGTCTGGTCATGGGTCACAAGAATGGCCGTCAGCCCGCGCTCTTTGACAAAATGCTTGATCCGACCACGCAACAACGTGCGCAATTGCGGCTCCAGCTGGCCCATAGGTTCATCCAGTAAATGCAGGTCCGCATCGCGGATCAACGCCCGCGCCAGAGAGGCACGTTGCTGTTGCCCCCCAGAAACAGAGGTGGGAAAGCGATCCAGAATATCGGTGATTTCCAACATCTCGGTCACTTCCTTGACCCGAGCAGTCACCTCGGCATCCGGTAACTTGGCTGCCTTTAGCGCGAATGCAATGTTTTCGCCCACAGTCACTGTCGGGTACAAAGAATACCCTTCAAAGGCCATCGCCACATTACGGCGCACAGGCGGAAGGTTCTGCACTTCGCGGCCTGCCAGCTCTATTGTGCCACGGCTGGCCTCTTCAAATCCGGCGATCATCCGCAGGGTCGAGGTTTTGCCACATCCCGACGATCCCAGAAGCGCGATGATCTCGCCCTTCATAACGTCCATACTGACGTTTTGAACGGCGTGAACACCCTTGTCGATCGGGCCATAAAACTTGTCGACGGCATTCAGTCTCAGTTGCACGGTCATCAGGCTGCTCCCTGCGCTTTGCCGACAGCAGTCGGGACGATGCGATCACCGGTGGCCTGATCGAACAGGTGAATATGCGACGCATCAATCGTGATATGTCCGGTACCATGATCCGGTCCGGGCGTACCCGCAGGACGGGACACCATGATCTCACGACCATTGCCGGTTACCGCCAGTGTCACCGTCTTTTCGTTCAGCGGTGTTTCAGTTTCAATCTGCAACGGGATCGCCCCTTCGGTGCCTGCCTCGACAAAGCGGATCGCCTCTGGGCGGATGCCCACGGTGCAGGCGCGGCCGATCTCAGACCGATAGCCCGCATCAATAGCCAGCGGCACGCCAGACAATGTGATCTGCACACCGTCCTGTGACGCCTGCGGAGTGACATCCAGCAAATTGATCACTGGATCGCCAAACAGACGGGCAATCTCGATATTGGCCGGGGCTAGATAGATGTCAGACGGCGTGCCGATCTGTTGGATTCCGTGACCGTTCATCACTGCGATACGATCCCCCAGCGCCATGGCTTCTTTATAGTCCTGGGTCACGTAAATCACCGTGGCCTGCTGATCCTTCAACAGGCGCGGCAGTTCCAGGCGCATTTCAAAGCGCAGCTTGGCGTCGACGTTCCGCAATGGGTCATCCAACAACAGGATTTCCGGTTCTCCGGCCAAGGCTCGGCCAAGGGCTGTACGCTGTTTTTGACCGTTCGACAGCTCTTTGGGTTTGTGATGCAGAACATGCTCGATCTTCAGCATCCGTGCGATTTTTCCGACGGTATCGGTGATGGCCGATTTGCTCATGTTCCGGGCAGTCAAAGGCGCGGCGATGTTGTCAGTCGCGTCCATATGCGGGAACAGGGCAAAGTTCTGAAAGGCCATGCCAATACCGCGATCTTCCGGCTCTACACCGTCCATGTCGCGCCCCTGCAGGATGATCTGGCCGGAATCCGGCTCAATCACTCCCGCAATCAGGCGCAGCATCACTGTCTTGCCCGCACCCGAAGGCCCAAACAACACCAGTGTTTCACCCGCATCCACCGACAGGCTGACCCCGTCCAGAACAACGTCAGTCTTGAATGCTTTTACAACATCTTTGAGGACCAAACTCATGGTCTATCCTTTCACCGCGCCAAGGCTCAGGCCTTCGACGAGATAGCGTTGCGCATAAAGGGCCAGGGCAAATGTCGGAGCAATCGACAAGATGATCCCCGCCGCGATCTGCCCGTACTGCACACCCGAAGCCGTGATGAAGGCCAATGCCCCCACTGTGACCGGTTGTTTGTCAGCAGACGCCAACACCAGCGCGAAAACAAAGTTGTTCCAGGCAAAGATGAAGGCCAGAAGCGCCGCCGCCGCAATTCCGGGCCCCGCCAAAGGCAAGGCGATCCGGCGGAACGTCGTCCACCAACGGTGGCCCGCGATGCGATAGGCGTATTCAATATCGGCAGGGATATCTTCGAAATACCCCCGTACGATCCACAGGATCAGCGGCAGAACGATCAGCTGATACACCCAGATCAACCCGCCATAGGTGTTGGCCAAGCCAATTTGCTGAAAGTAAATCGTCAGCGGCAACAACACCAACAATGGCGGCGCAAACCGGAACGACAGCAGTGTGAACGCAATGTCTTCGGACCCCCGAAACTTTAGCCGGGCAAAGGCATAAGCCGCTGGCACGCCCAATATCAGGCCCACAGCCACCGAAGCTGACGACAAGAACAACGAGTTGAACAGGTTGCTCATGAATTTGATTTCCAGCGAGCTTGTGACTGTTTCAAGCTGGCCCGTGATCAACCCGCGATAGTTCTGCAAAGTTGGCTCAAAGAACATCGATGGCGGCACCCGCAGGATCGTCTCATTGGTTTGAAACGACATCAGAATGATCCAGAAGATCGGGAACATAAAGAACAGGATCACAAGGGTGATGGCCATACCGCGCAGGACGCGCTCTAGATTTGAAGTCGTATTCATAGCCCCTCCCCTCAGGCCTCGCCGCGCTGATTTTCGCGCAGACGTAGCCAGTTTTTGATAAAGATGTTCGACAGGAAATACGTGATGGCCCAAAGGATCATCATCAGCGCTGCCGAACGGCCCACATTCGTAGATTGGAAAAAGTTCAGATAGGCTTCGACCTGAAATACCGTCAGGGCATCGCCCGGACCGCCCTGGGTCATTGCGTAGATGATATCGAACTGCTGGATGCTTTCGATCACCCGGAACAGCACCGCCGTCAGCAGAAACGGTGTCAGCATAGGCAAGGTGATCCGGCGGAACACAAACATGCGTGGCACGCCGTCCAAGGCCGCCGCTTCAAACGGCTGCTGCGGCAATGACCGCAAACCAGCCAGAAGCAAAATCATGATAAATGGCGTGTAGACCCAAACATCCACGATCACGACAGTCAGCATCGCGGTTTGCGGATCAGAGGCCCAGTTGAAGTTCTCAAATCCCAGCAACGTCGCAAAGTATGACAGGATGCCGAAACCGGGGTTGGTCATCAGCTTCCACATCAACGCAGCCAGGGCCGGTGCCGTCATCAACGGCATCAACAGCATGATGGACACGAAGTTATTGAATCGCGACCGTTTTTGTAAAAGCAGGGCAATGCCCAGACCCAACAGCAGTTCGATACCCACGGTACAGAACGCATAAGTCAGCGAGACCTTCAGCGTATTCCAGAACGACGCATCGGTCATGAAATTCAGATAGTTTTCACCCCAATTATACTTGCGCGCCCAAGGCTGTGACAGCCGGTAGCGTTGCAGCGAATATGCCACCGCAGTGAAAAATGGGATCAGGATGCCGATGCAGGTCAGCAGGGCCGGAAGACTTAGAATATAGGGCAACATCCGTCGGCTAACCTTGAAACGGCGCGGACGTTGGGCCCCATGTGTCGCATCGGACATGGGAAGAATTCTCCTGTTGTCCTGACTTGTATCAGAACGGGCAAATCACGGAGTTGTGCGGAAGGCAGTGGGGGTGGTTGGTCCACCCACCATATCGGCGGGTGGACCATATAACTGAAGCACGTAGACCCTAGTGGAGGCCTGCTTCGCCCAGCTGTTTGTTCACCGATTCAGCCAGCATATCCAGGCCTTCATCGACAGGCACCTCATTGGCCACCATCTTCTGCAACGTCTCTGCCCACTCGGTTGTCAGGTCAAAGAACAATGGCTGCGGTGTAAATTTGATCGAGGCACCAGGCGCCGAAGCGTCATGCATCTCGACATAGCCAGGATAAGAGGCCGACAGCTTGTTGCGGAACATTTCATCCGCCCAAACCGACGAACGTGCCGGGTTCACAAGGTCCATCTCGCGCGCACCGAACAGATCATGCTCTGGTCCGGTAACCCACTGAAGGAAATACCAAGCTGCGTCTTTGTTGGACGAGAACTTGGACATGGCCATCGACCAGATCCAAATGTTGGGTGTCGGCGCTTTGGCTTCTGGGTTGGCTGCAAAACCAGCAAAGGCCAGGTTGCCCGCTTCGGCATTGTCGCCACCGTTCATGAAGTAGCCCAGAATGTCAGCATCAAACATCATTGCCGACTTGCCTGCACCAACGTCTGTACCAACCTGATACCACGTGTGGGTGGACCAATCCGGTGCACCTGAATCCTGGATCATCTTGACCCATTTGGAGTGATATTCCTTGGACACATCGGTGTTCATCGCCGCAGACAACATGCCGTCTGAGCCGACTGTCAGGTCAACTTCGCCGAAGTTGGCGTAGCCCGACAAGAAGCCCGGGTGGATCGTTGCCCAGCTGCGCGAACCGCGCACACCGATACCATATCCGCCATCCATCACTGCCTTGGCCGCAGCTGCGGTATCCAGCAATTCGTCGATATTGGTGGGAACAGACAGGCCGTTGGCATCAAAGATGCGCTTGTTATAGGACAGGTTGTTCTGCTCATACGCCAGCGGGATACACCACTGCTTGGCATCATCCGAACCAATCGCCGCACCGGGAACACCGCTCCAGGCACAAGACTTGCGCACGCCTTCCAGAACGTCATCCCAAGCGTAATCTGGGTTGGTTTTGGAATCGTCCATGATCCAATCGTTCAGGTCTTCGACCCAGCCCGCAGGACCATATGTCCAGGTCATATACGCGCCTGTCATGAAGGCATCGTATTCGCTGGAACCAGACGACAGAGCGGCTGTCACCTTGTCAAAATACACATCCTCCGGGAAGACGTCATATTGAACATCCATACCGGTAAGTGCTTTGAAGTTCTCAAGGTTGGCAATCATCGCATCGGTATAGGGGTGCTGGTTCAGCAGCAGACGCACTGTGGTGCCTTCATGCTTCTTCCAGTCAAAACCGTTCTGCGCCAATGCGCGTGTCGCCGAAGCGTTCACCAAGACCGCGGCAGCCGAAGTGCTTAGGCCTAACGCGCCCAACCCGCGAAACAGTTCCCGGCGGGTCATATTGCCCGCTGTAAAACTGTCAATCAGGTTATTTTCCTTATCGTACATTTGGTATCCTCCCTTATGTCCGTTTTGGACTATTGGTCTAATAGCGCGAGGGCCGTGCGCTCATCGGTGATGAGGCCGCTCAGGCAGCCACTCATCAAAACAGATCGGATCGCCCCGATCTTCACTTTGCCGCCGGCAATGGCGACAATCCTTTTGTCTTCAAGCTGATCCAGCCCAACAGACAATGTTCGTTCGGTTAGGGTCGTGTGAACCCTCTGGCCATTGGCATCAAAGAAATGCCCCAGCAATTCGCCGACGCCCCCCTTGGCCACCACATCCTTGATCTCCTCCATCTCGATCATGCCAGATGACACCAGCGAAGCGCCCGGCTCCGTTGTGCCGACACTGACAACTTTCAGTTCAGAATTTGCAGCCATTTCAAACACTTTTGACACGCCACGCTGGTTCAACAGCACTTCGCGGTCCTCAACTGTGTTGGCAAAAAATGGCACAGGCATCACATATGCTGTGGCCCCAGTCTTGGCTGTCAGTCTGGCCATCACGTCATGCGGGGTCGCAGAGTAATTCCGGGTCAACCCGCCAAGAAGCGAAACAAATTTCACGCTCGTGCCGTCAGACCGGCTCATCTGTGCGACCGAGGCCGCCAAGGTGCGGCCATGGCCAATGCCAATGCAGGAATGATCGCCGTTGTCGATCTCGCGCTTCAGAAAAGACGCCCCAGCAACGCTAAGCGTGCGCAGCGGCAATCCCTCTTCACCAAGGTCAGGCGCAACCTCGCAGGTCTTCAGCCCGAACTTTTCCAGCAGCTGATTTTCCAAGGCGATACATTCAGCAATGTCCCCTTCGATCGAGACTTTGACCAAACCGTCCTGAACGGCGCGCGCAATCAAACGATGGGCCTTAACCGATGGCACGCCAAGCCGTTTTGCCACCGCCGCTTGCGTCATCCCACCTGCGTAATGCAACCAGGCAGCACGTACCGACAAACTGGCTTCAATGGCCATTTTTTCCGCGGATAGCGCCATTGACCCTCCCTGTGTCACGCTTGGCACCAAGCAACCTTAGCGTGAATAGCATTTTTTTACATCTTGTGTAAAATTTTGCAGGTAAGGTGGAGTGTGTCAACAAATTCATCCGCCGCAGTGCAGAAGCACCTGCCAAATGGCGTTACTGACAGGCTTATTCGTCGTTATTCGTTCGGATTATTTGACCAATACTGCCGCATTGCTGCGGCTGCACATGCCGTAGGGTCAGGTCGTTCAATGCTTGAGCGGGTGGAGTGAATCGACCCAACAGTCGACGAAAAACACTCATCAGTTGTATTTTCCGCCAAGCCTTTCGACCCAAAGTGTCGAAAACACTCACATGTTATCGCTCTCAATGCGTCGTGCCAAACGGCAGCACTTCATCGTGTAAAGACAGCTGGTGATACCCAAAAACACGATAGGCGTTGCGACCACAGATAAGGATAGATCGGGTTTTGATCGCCCGGAAATGGTGGCTACAGGCTGCTCAATGACCCATTCTGATGCTGCGCACCAAACAGCCGCCCCACAGGAACCCCGTGAACACCACCCGCATCATCACGATCCAAAAACAGCACATCCAGCCCGTGATCCCGCGCCAGTTTTGCGCCAGCTTCAGCGCCCAGAACCATCAAGGCGGTCGCCCATGCATCCGCCTCAGCGCAAGTTCCCGCAACAACGCTAACGGACGCCGGCGATTCAAGAACTGGCGCGCCGCGGCGCGGATCCATTGTGTGCGACAAGCGGCGCCCCTGAACGGCGACCCAGTGACGATAGTCACCTGATGTGGCAACAGCCGCATCTTCCAATGCTAAAACCGAATGCGGCGCGCGACGTTCCGGATCAGGCTCTTCAACCGCAATGGTCCATGGCGAACCATCTGGCCGCAGCCCCATGGCGCGCAGCTCTCCATCGATACCAACCAACCCTGCGGACAGACCAAAATCGGCCAGCGTCTGGGCCAATCGGTCTACGCCGTAGCCTTTGGCGATTGCGTTCAGATCCAAGGTCACAGGTGCCGTCTTACGAAGACGGCCCCCTGCAATATCCAATTCAAGCGCTTCAACAGCCAGTCCGGAAGGCACAGCCAACAATGCGCCAATCTGTTGAGGGTCGGCAGTTTCTGGTCCGAACCCCCAAGCCGTAACCACATCCCCCATACCAATATCGAACGCCCCACCCGTCTGGCGGCCAATGCTCAGCCCAAGTGCGATGACCTCCAGCAGCCGAGCAGGCACGACCAACCATTCGCCAACAGGGGCCGCGTTCACACGCATCAATTCGCTGTCGGGTTTCCATGTGGACATTTGCGCATCCACCTCATCCACGGCCGCTTGCAAAGCCGCACGCACAGGCACGACGTCAAAGCCAGCATCAGTGTAAAACAACGCCGACCAGCGGGTGCCCATAGTTGCACCGTTCAGCGCATGGCGCAGTAATTCAGTAGACATCTTCGACATACCTTCCCTGTGTTTTCAACATGATAGGGCTTAGCCCGACCGGGCCCAAAACATCTGCCAACGCATCTGCCACGCCCGTGGCCATGTCACGTCCGCCACACACCATCACGCGCGCACCATTCAGGATCAGCTGTGCCACCTCGGCACCTTCACTGCGCAAAGCGTCCTGCACGTAATTCGGCATGGGTCCGCGCGAAACAGCCGTATTCAATCCTGTCAGACGGTTTTCAGCCTGCCAGACCGTTAGGTCATCACCATACAAATAGTCACTTTTGGGATGACGCATTCCAAAGAACAGATGGACCGGGCGTTGCGTGTTATTGCTGCGAATGAACCCAGCCAACGGGCCAACGCCAGTACCAGACCCGATCAGGATCAGCGGCGTACGGTCTTTGCCCGGCTTGAACCTAGGATTGCGGCGCACAAACCCTGTCACTGTATCGCCGGGCAGCAGTTGGGTCAGCTGAGACGAACACAGCCCGCCGGGGTGCCGCTTGACCACGATTTCTACAAACCCATCGTCACACCCTGAAGCCAAGGAATAAAGACGTGGAATGGCAGACCCTTCTGGCAAAACACCCAACAGATCACCGGCTTCGAACCGGGCAAACCCTTGACCTGTGATCCGTTGCCAAAGCGTTGTGCGCGGGACGGAAAAGCGCAAAATTGTCGTGGGGGCCTGCACCTCTGCCCCATAATCGCGCCGCGATAGCAATGTCAGTGGTTGGGTCATCGGCAAGACAGGCTGATGCGCCAATTTCAGATCAATCTCCAGCGCCGCACCCAAGGCCGTGCCCCAGCGCGCAAATTCTTGCGGCGATTGGCGGTCGACTGTGTCAAAGGGCAACAACAAGCGCCACCCGTGCGCTACGGCTGTGTCAGACACCGCCTGCGCGAAGCTGCAAAACGCCGGGAAACTGCGATCTCCAAATCCCAACACCGCGATTGGCGCGTCGGGCACTTTGTTCAATTCGGCCAGACGCGCCAGAAACCCCTTGGCGGATGCCGGCGCATCCCCATTGCCATAGGTCGCAGCAAGAACCAGAAACCGTTGCGCGCAGGAATAACGGGCGGGGTCAAACCCAGACATCGGCGCGGTATGAACCGATTGGCCCGCCTCACTTAATGCACGATGAAGCGTTGCCGCAAATCCCCAGGTACTGCCGCCTTCACTACCGACCAATAGGATCGTTTCAGCCTTGGCAGCAGGGCGGTTGTTGGGAATACGCGGCCTGCGGCGTCGCTGCGCCAGCCAAAGAAAGACACCGGTCACGCCCATGGCAGGCACACCCAGTGCCATCAGCCCCAAAAGCGCACCCAAAACCACCGCTCCCTGGCCTGTGTGCAACATGTAAATCGTTTCTGAAACGCGCTCCCAAACTGTCAGGTCCGACCAAACAAGAACCGCGCCTGTACCCTGATCCAGATATCCGGTGCCCTGATGCGTTGTCAGAACAAAAACGTCTGATGTGTCACCGGGATAAGGAAAATTCAGCGCGCGCAATTCTGAAACCGGCGTACTTTGTAGCAGCCCGATATCCCCAACAGGCAAATCGGTCTGTCCACTGACCTGTGACGGAAAGGCGAGTGTGGAAGAAAAATCCGGCAAAACCTCAAAGGTTGCGGCCGACATCCACAACGCCGTTACCGACGACACGGCCAGCCCAAAGACCGCGACGCGCGCAATCTCTACGTGCCATCGCCCAGCCAGCGGTCCACGCAAGGGCGCGAACCAATACCGCCATCCCCCTGCGCGCCGGACAACCAAAGCAGCCCCTGACAGGGTCAGAACCAACATCGCTGCCGCGCCAAGGCCCGTGGCCAACCGGCCCGCGTCGCCCAAAAACAGCGACCGGTGCAGATTGGTCAACCAACGTTCCAACTGGTTCGGATCAGCAGAGCCTGCGCCCTGCCCGGTGTCCGGGTCAATCACCGCCGCGCCCGGAGTGCCATCGGCAAACCAATAGGCAGTCACCTGACCAGACGGCGCACGCCTGATCTGCTCAACCCCCGGATAAACTTCCTGAATTCGGGTTGCCAATGTGGCAACGCTTAGCTCTGCTTGGGCCTGCGAGGCCACAATACGCTCTGCCGCCGGAAAGACCGACAGCGCAGCTCCGCTCAGCGTCAGGACAGTGAGCAGCGCAAGGGCCAACAGGCCCGGCCAACGGTGAAGCGCACGGATCATGGCCCTGCCCCTTTACATGTCGTAGGTGAAATCAGCGACGTAGCGGCGCCCTTTTGTCGGGATACCGGCACCGTCCGTTGTCAGGGGCACGGCCACCTCGTTGGGGCTGTCGCGCATATTCTCGACCGAGGCATCGATGTGCAGTGTATAGCCTGCATCAAACAGCGCGTCGGCCAGATCAAATGTGATTTCCAGCGTCCTACCGGCCCCCACGCTGGCCCCCGTGATACCATTGACTTCGGCTGTGTTGCCGCCTGTTGCACGATACCAATCCGTCAAATGCTTATAGTATTTTGATTTGCCGCCAGCCATCCACAGGCTGCCCGCATAGGCACCAGTTGAATCGGTGACATACAACGCAAGATACGCCCCATCACCGCCATAGGCGTTCAACGTTGTGGTCAAAGTGACAGGGCGCGCCATGGCAACCGCCGGAAGCGTCAGGGCGGTGGTCAGCGTCAATGCCGTGAGGAGTGTTTTCATAGTGATCATGCCTTCTTGGAGGAGGAGATTTGAGATCGAGGGAAGAAATTCGGGGCGCCTCAGTTCACCCGTGCCGTTGGCGCAGCGCCGTTGCCGAACAGACCGTTCTTTGGCGGCGCGACACTTCCTGCGGGGGCGGCATTCCGCGCAGAACCGGTGCATTCGTCGTCATCCCTGTGGCCATCGCAATCGTCATCATCATCGTCGTCGTGTCCCGCGCCATGCCTATGGCCGTGGCGGTGGTCATCGTCATCACCGTCGTCGTCTTCGTAATGTGACCCATTGTGCGATTTGTGATCGTCATCATCGTCACCACGGGCCAAAATGATTGGCCGCGCGTCTTGGCCGGCCTGAACGATCGCCGCCAAAGGCGATCCGGCACCATCATCTGCTGCGCGAATTGTGCTCCAGGCAGGAACGCCGATCGCAACGGAAAGAGCGGTTGTTGCGGCAAGAAGGGTCAGGGTCTTTTTCATGGCAGGGGCTCCTTTTCTGTCTGCTGCAATCAATTTGGGGGCAGCAGCTGAGGTCTTCCTGACGTGAGACACGTTTTTTCTTCAGCTTGCCGTAAGCTGGAAAACACAGGCCATCATCACGGTCGCACAAACGTTGACGCCGTATCCTTTGGACACGGCGTCAACGTCTGATAACGTCAGGAAACCAATTTTGAGAAAGGTGTGTTCAGTTTGGCCTTGGCCAACCGCCAATGCATCGACCAATACCCATCCGGCCGCATAGGCCGTTCGGACGTGTTAGTCATCGTCGGAATGTCTGTTTCCAGATTCATATTCCAATTCAATAATTTCCAGCGTCTTGGGGTGAATCGTTACCTCAATCCGGCGACCGGTTTCATCCCGTCCGTGAACTTTGTAGCACCCATCGTGGATCTTGATCCGGCGCACCGACCAACCCTTTTCTTTGACAAGATGTGCCACCGCTTTGCGCGGGTGCCATTCCGCCATCGAGACAAAACAATGATCTTCGTCAGCAAACGCAGCGCCCGCCGGAAATGCCGCCAGAAAAGCAAGCATTGTCAGTATCTTCTTCATAAGGCACACTCCGGGCAACAGTCATCTGCAACAGACCATACGTGCCCAACCTGACAGGTTCCTGAAGCAATCCAACCGATTTATGTCAGTTTCGCGTAAGCCTGATAGGGAATAAAGGTTCAAAAACAAAGGAACCAAAAAGCCATGCGTATCCTGTTGATCGAGGATGACACTGTTTTGGGCGCAGCTGTGCGCGACCAGATCGCCGGGGATGGCCAGTCCGTTGACTGGGTCAACCGTCTGGACGCGGCAGGCGAAGCAATGTCCAGCGCGGCCTTTGATTTGATCCTGCTTGACCTGATGCTGCCGGACGGCCGCGGCGTTCGGTTCCTAAAGGAGTTGCGCGCAAAGGGGGATGTCACCCCCGTCATTATCCTGACCGCACTGGATCAAATCTCTGACCGGATTGAAGGGTTGAATGCGGGTGCAGATGACTATCTGGTCAAACCATTCGACCTTGCAGAACTATCCGCGCGGATCGGATCTGTTGCGCGCCGGTATTCGGGCAATCCGAACCCGATCATCAACCATGGCGCACTGGATATCGATCTTGCCTCCCGCAGTATCTACCGTGATGGAAAGCAGGTTGCATTGACCGCCCGTGAATGGGCCTTGCTAGAGGCGTTTTTGTCCCGCCCCGGTCAGTTGTTCTCAAAAACGCAGCTGGAAGAAAAGCTGTATGCTTTCACCTCTGAGATTGAGAGTAACACCATCGAAGTTCACATCAGCCGTTTACGCAAAAAACTGGGGGCCAAAGTGATCGAGACGGAACGCGGCATGGGCTATCGCTTGGGCAAGCCATGAGGTTGCCTCGCAGTCTACAGGTTCGGCTGGCACTATTCCTGGGCGTTCTGCTGACTGTCTTTTGGGTCGCGACGGCCACTGTCACGGCCATTAACCTGCGCCATGAAATGGACGAGGTGTTTGATTCTGCCTTGCAGGAAACCGCCCAGCGCCTGTTGCCGCTTGCCGTCGTCGATATCATCGGGCGCGAGGAAGACGGCGTTACCCAACGCCTAAGTGCAATCCGCGAACACAACGAATTCTTCACCTACATCGTCCGAGATGAGCAAGGGCGCATACTGGTGCAATCCCATGACGCTGATCCAAAGATTTTTCCTGCCTACGATGGGCCGGGTTTTCGCCAGACAGAGACCCACCGGCTGTACAATGATGACGCCGTTCAAGGCAGCGTCCGTATCACGGTTGCAGAACCATTGGATCATCGCGGATCGGTCGCCCGCGAAATACAGATGGGGCTTGGCCTGCCACTGCTCTTTGTGATCCCACTGGCCTTGTTGGCCATCGTTCTGGCGGTGCGGGCAAGTCTGGCGTCGCTGCGCCGCTTTCGTGAACGGTTGGAGGCCCGTGACGCACGGGATTTATCCCCCATACCAGAAGACGATATCCCTTCGGAAATCGCCCCAGTGGCCGCCACGTTGAACGGTCTCTTGACCCGTTTGAAAGGGGCATTCGATGCGGAGCGCACCTTTGCTGCAAATGCAGCGCATGAATTGCGAACCCCGCTTGCTGGCGCGATTGCCCAGGCACAGCGCCTGCAATCCGAGACAGCCGACCCCAATGCCAAGGCCCGCGCGGCAGATATTGAGGCAACACTCAAACGGTTGACCCGCCTGTCCGAACGTCTGATGCAGCTCGCCCGCGCCGAAGGGGGCCGCCTGCGGCTAGATCAAACATCAGATCTGCGTATGGTGGCGCATTTTGTCATCGAAGAAATGGCCCGCACAACGGATGCAGGACGCATTGTTTCATCCGTGCCCGACGCGCCGGTGATGTCAGACATTGACCCGGATGCCTTTGGTATTCTGTGCCGCAATCTGGTAGAAAACGCCTTGCGACACGGGTCTGACACCGCACCCGTTGCAGTATCATTGGCGACGAACGGACTGCTGAGCGTCTCGAACGACGGCGCTGTCGTGGCTCCAGCGGCGTTGGCCCAGCTGACCGCCCGTTTTGAACGTGCGGGTGCACGCACCGACGGCAGCGGTTTGGGATTGGCAATTGTTGCTGCGATTGCCGAACGCATTGGTAGCAAACTTGTTCTGATCTCTCCCCGAACGGGCCAAAGTACCGGCTTCGAAGCACGCGTGAAGCTGCCTGTGGTGCAGTCTGACACGGCATCCCAGACATCGTGATCTTTGGTTGGGGACCGGCGCGACAAGCTTCATCGCCCCCATAGGATCGGACTGCGTTTCGACCGCCTTCTAAAAGCACCATCCCTCCGCAAACGCATGTAAAAAAAAGGTACAGAAAAACGCGCAAATTCTCCCAACTTCCGAGTGTCACGGATGTATGGTTTGGCCAACTGTGCTAGAACATGGATATTCAGGGCACCTTAGCCCGGTGTTCACAAATCCCTCTCCGGCGTGATGTCGGCCTATAAGGTTCGCAATGGATAATTCTGCCACTTATGAACGGATGGAAGGCGCATTTGGCTCTTTTGAAAATCCACGCGCGTGACCTTTTGAGCGTCTTGGAAAAAGGTCACGCCAAGGTCTTGCTGATGAACCCCAACAGCAATGCCCACACGACAAATCGCATGTGTGCGATAGCCGCCCGCGCGATGCCTGTGGCGCCGATAGGCTGGACAGCACCCGCTGGCCTAGACCTGATCACATCAACCGAGGCGTTGGACAACGCTGGACGCTATGTCGAAACGGCCAATATTCCAACCGACCTTTCCGCTGTTATCGTTTCAGCGTTTGGCGACCCCGGCGCCGCCGGATTGGCGCAGCGCCTGTCTTGCCCCGTCATTGGGATTGGCGCGGCAGCGGCGCGCGCCGCTGCGAAGACAGGCCAGCCTTTTGCAGTTGCCACAACGACACCCGCCCTAGCTGAACGCATCAACGTTTTGATGACGGCGCATTCCGGTAATACACCGTATGTCGGCTGCTTTACCGCGGCGGAAGACCCAGAACTCTTGATGGCGAACGACGAAAATCTGGATGCCGCTTTGTTGGGCGCGATCCGAAAGGCCGCCCAGGCCGGCGCCGCGCATGTCATCATTGGCGGCGGGCCTTTGGGCGAAGCCGCAGAACGGCTTCGCGCGATCACCCCTTTGCCCCTACTCAACCCGATCCTCTGCGCCGCCCATGAAGTTGCAAATATCATTGGAGTATCCCATGACGAAGCTTGAAACATTTACGCAAGCCTTGATCGACGCACACCGAACAGGCCAGCGCGTGACCCCCGACATTCCGGACATGTCACGCGCAGAAATCTTGTCGGTTCAGTCGACGGTCAGCGCCGCTCTTGGTCCGGTTGCTGGTTTCAAAGTGGGCGAAACGGACGATCTGCCCATCATTGCCCCGATCCCAGCCATCTACCAAATCGCAAATGGCGGCTCCCGCACTGTTCAGGGCCTGTTTGGGATCGAACTGGAAGTCGGCTTTGAAGTGATCCGCGTTCCAACCGGCCCCGGCCTACCTGAAACACCGCAGGACTACTTTCGCCCGCATGTGGTGCTTGAGCTGGTAGACACGCGGCTTGCCGGTCCGGCAGCTGAAGACCCGCTTTTCAAATTTGCGGATTTCCAGATAAATTCCGGCGTTGTCATTGGACCCGGCCTGTCAGATTGGGACGGCAGCGATTTTGGCACCGTCTCGGCGCAGCTGATGGCAGGGTCTTCTTCAGAACTGGATGGCAAGGCAACCGTTCCCGGCGGGTCAGCCCTGTCAAACCTTAACCTTTTTCTAACCCATGTCGGCGATCACTGCGGCGGACTGAAGGAAGGGCAAATCGTAATCACAGGCTCGTTGTGTGGTCTGCTGTGGTTCGAAGGCGGAACAGAGATTTCCGGCCGGATACAGGGTTTGGGCGACGTGGCGATCAGCCTGCTGAAAGGCTGAGCGCTGGCCACCGAAACGGCGTCAGGATTGGATCAACCAAATCCATCAACCAGTGTTCTGATCCCATCCGGCCAATCATCTGCATCCCGATGGGCAGCCCCTGGGAAACCCTGGCCGGAAAGGCCAGTGCTGGCAGTCCAGCGGCGTTCACCCAACCGGTGTAAACGGCATGGCCCCGTGGCCCAACCTGCTGTCCATCGATCATGGCCGGATGGCTGTCAGTTGCGGGCCACGGATGGGCCGCCGACGCGGGCATGAGAATGGCATCATACCCCCACAGATCACGTGCCTCATGACGCAGGTCATAAACTGCATCCAGAACGGTATAGAGTTCGGTTGCCGACGCCCCGGCCCCACGTTCTGCCATGTCTTGATACTTTGGCGCGGCGGCGGCGGCCACGGCAGGGTCACGGGCAAAATAGGCTGCCAACCCAATCTCCCCGATCCGGCTCCACCCCGCATTCAGGTCTGATAAATCATGGGGCAGCGGCGCAATATCAACGCTGTGGCCCTGATCCCGCAAGCTCTGCACGGTTTGATCGAAAGCGGCAATAATCTCTGCATCACATGGCGCATCGCCCAGTCGGGGCACGGCCAGAATTCGGGCAGACCCCGCAATTTGCGGCTGGCGCGCCTGACCGGACAAAACACCATCAAGCAAACGCAGATCCCGCAGTGACCGCGCGATGGGGCCGACGACTTCGAAATCCAGAAGCACTTGGGCCAAGCCCCCACCCCGTGCGACATGACCAATGCCCGGTTTGAGCCCGACAAGACCAGTGTATCCGGCTGGCCGTCGTATCGACCCGCCACCATCCGTGCCCAACCCGGCCACGGCCAGCCCGGCCGCAACAGCCGCCACCACACCGCCAGATGACCCCCCAGGTGTGCGCTGTAGGTCGAACGGATTAAACGTCGGACCAAAGGTCAGATTGTCGGTAAAACCTTCAACGGCGAACTCTGGCGTATTGCCTTTGCCAATCACCAAGGCACCCGCCTTGCGCAAAGCCGCCACCGGACGTTCATCATGATGCGGCACGCGCTGTGCCAAAGCAGCGTTGCCCCATGCCGCCGGAAGCCCAGCGCTGACCAGATTGTCCTTCATGATCAGGGGCACACCGTCCAGCGGGCCACTGGGCGCCTGTTGCTCCCACCGTTTGGTTGCGGCATCGGCCTCGCTCAACAAGGTCTCTGACAGCGCTGAATAGGCATTCAGGGCGGGGTCCAAGCGTTGAATTCGGGCAAGGAGGATTTCAGCCACCTGCAACGGGGTTGATTGCCCAGTTGCAAATCCAGCCAATAGCGCTGTGGCGTCGTGCTGCCAGATCATCCCATCAAACTCTGCGGTAGCCACATCACAATCTGCGGCACAAGGATCAGCAGAATGGTGAACAGCAACATAATAACCGCATAGGGGATCGCACCGCGTATCACATCGGAAAACGGCCCCCCATCCGTGCGCACGCCTTGTACCACATACAGGTTCATTCCAACGGGCGGGGTTATCATGCCAAGTTCACTCATCAGCACCACGAAAATTCCAAACCAGATCGGGTCAATGCCCGCGGCCACCACAATGGGCACAACAATCGGGATGGTTAGAACCTGCATCGACAACACATCCATGAACATGCCCAGGATCAGGTAAAACACCACCAGCGCAAACAACAACCCCGTCGGCGCCAGCCCAAGGCCTGCAACCCAATTGGAAATCACACCGGTGATCCCACCCAACGCCAGCGTCACGTTCAGGGTAAAGGCCGCCGCGATGATTAACAGGATCATGCCCGTCGTTTTGGCGGTTTGACGAAAGCAAACATCCAAAAAGGCAAAGGACAGTCGCCCTTCCCGCCACACAAAAAGCAACGCAACCAGAACGGCCAGTGCCGCGCTTTCTGTTGGTGTTGCGATCCCCATATAGATCGACCCCATCACAATCAGGAAAACCACAGCTGCTGGCACCAGATGTACAAGGGCACGCAGCCGGTCCTTTAGCGGCAACTTCTCTTCCAGCTTTGAAGCATCTGGCAATCCGCGTGAACGACGCCACAGGCTTTCCAAAACAACGAAGCCCATAAATGTCAGTGTCAGCAGAATGCCCGGAATGATCCCGGCCACAAAAAGCTGCCCAACGGATACAGAGGCCAGCGAACCATAGATCAACAAATTCACAGAAGGCGGGATCAGGATACCCAGCGTTCCGCCTGCTGCCAAAGTTCCCAACGACCGGGCCGGATCATACCCCCTTTCGCCCAAAGCGGGCAGCGCCACAGTGCCCACTGTGGCCGCCGTCGCGACAGAAGAGCCAGAGGTTGCAGCAAACAGCGAACAGGCACCGATATTGGTATGCAATAGCCCGCCCGGCAGACGCCCAAGCCATAGCGCCAAGGCGCCATACATGCGATCTGCCAAGCCAGAGCGCAGCAGCAATTCGCCCAACAGTATGAACAGCGGAATGGCTGTCAGTACGTTTTCGTTCGATACGCCCCACAGCACTGGCCCCATGGATTTTAACAAGACCGGGCCATAAAGGATCATCCCGCCCAGAACGCCCATGGCCACCATAACCACCGCCACAGGAAAGCCGATCATCAAAAGGCCCATCATGGTGACAAATCCAATTGTCACGTCAAGAATGCTCATCGTGTTGTCTTTCCGATCAACGCGCAGACAAATGGTCGAGTTCTTCGGCCAGTTCTTCTTCAGCGGTTTTGGGTGAAAATTCTTTGGCAACCTGATCAATGCGCCCTGCCAAAACCAGCCGCAGCGCCCGCCCAGAAAGCCAAAGCGAGACAGCGGCGAAGAAGGCCAGACCGGCGTACCACGCAGCCTGCGGATAGATCAGCGGCGTTCGCCACGGCGTCGCCGCCGTTGATTTATAGCTGATTGTGTCGATGATCACGAACCAGCCGATATACAGAAAAAACACGCCCAGAATGCCCAGCGACAGCACGGCCGCAAAATCGATCCACGCGCGAACCTTGACCGGAAAACGCTGATGCAAGACGTCGATACGCACATGCGCGCGATCAATCAACGCCACGACAAAGGCTGCTGATGCGCCAAAGGCCAGCACATAGCCGCCCAGCTCATCCGCGCCCTGCAACGACGTGTTGAACACTTTGCGCAAGACAGTTTCCAACGCCACAAAACCAGACAGGAACAGCAGCGCTGCTCCGAAAAGCCGGGAAATCCAAGTCGCTATACGGTCCATGCGTCAGCCTCCTAGGTCAGGCGCTGCGCCCCGTTTTGGGGCGCAGCAATTTTGGATCAGAAGTCGTAAGCAGTGCCCACGGTTTCCAGCCATTTATCGGAACACCCTTCGTTCACGGCGTCACAGACCTCTTTCCAAGCCGGGAAGGAGACTTCTGTTACCGCAGTTCCGATCAAGGCGGTGTCGGCCTCGGTCGGGGTCACCAGAACGTTGGTGTATTTGGTTCCTGTCTCACAGACCTCGCCGCCGGTGTTGCACGACACGGCATCGACAAACAGTTCCTCGGAATAGGACCAAATATCGGCAATCAGGCCATCAAACGCCGCCTGCAATTTGCCCTGTTCTTCGGCGGACATGGCGTTCCACTTGTCCAAGTTGATGCCGTAACCATTCATTGCCAGCTGGAAAGCGATTGGCAGCATGTAGGACGTCACTTCAGGCCATCCGGCAGAGTTGGCCGACGACGGGCCAGTGATGGCACAATCAACAACACCGCGCGCCAGCGACTGCTGCACCTCTGGGAAGGACAATGGCACCGGCGTGCCACCGACCAACGAGATGAAGTTGGCAAGGTTCTGGTCATAGACCCGAACTTTCAGCCCCTTCAGGTCAGACAAGGATGCGATTTCAGGTTTGCAAAACAGCACCTGCGGTCCAAATGGCCAAACGCCCAGAAGTTTGGTGTTGAACTTCTCTTGCAGCGCCGCATCCACGATGGGGGCGAATTTTTCGACTGTGCCCTTGCCGGTTTCGTAGTCGGGGTTCAGCCCCACCAGGTCCAGTCCCAGAATGGTCGGCTCATCGCGGGATACCTGGCTTAGACGCAGGGACACGATGTCAAACAGACCATCCTTGAGAATGCGCAGCTGTTCGGTGTCTTTGATGCCAGTGACGTCCACTGGTTGGTAATCTGCTGTCAAATCCATACCGGTTTTTTCGGCAAAGTTTTCAAAAAACGGCTGTTCGACGTTTTTCTGGATCAGACCAGTCGCCACGGGTTGCCCCATGACACGCAGAGTGTCCGCGCCCGCCGTCGTGGCCAGCATCAAACTGGCGGCGATGGTTGCGCCTAGTGTCTTTTTCAAAGTCATAATGTCCTCGTTGTTGGTTGTTGGCTCTTGTGGCCGTTGAGTCTTGAGTGGTTAGGGAAGGTCAGAAAACCGCTGGAAAACAGAACCCCAGCCGGTCACGCGCGCGGGGTCACACCCCATTTCGCGCAGGCAGTGCGCGGCAGTCACCGCCACAGAGTCGAGCACGGGAACGCCCGTCTCGGCTTCGATCCGCGCCGCTTCAGGAGCGCCACGAAAATTGGTACACATGATCACGATGGCGTCCGGCTTGGCCTTGGCCACCCGTCGCGTCATCGCCCCGACCTGTTCAGCCGGATAGGTTGCGAATGAATAATTGCCTTTGTCATCCAACCGCTCATCCGCGACGACCTCGATGCCTTGGTCGGCGTAGTTGGCGATGATCCGGCTTTGAATGTCGTCGATATAGGGCGTGACCAGCCCGATGCGCTTGGCCTTCATCCCGCGCAGGATGCGGTCATAGGCCAGCACGGTGGAGGTGGCCTTGATGCCGGTTTCACCTTCTATGGCCGCGCATAGCGCCCTGTCTTTTTCCAACCCCAGCCAGGATGCCGATGTGCCATTCCATGCGATCAGACGTGGATGCAATTCTGCCAGACGGCTGGCGGCCTCCAAAATCGGGGCGTTCTGAAACTGGGTCTGCGACGCATCCGACATCGAGATTTCGACAACGCGGAACCGGCCAAAATGCGCCGTGGCCTGATCGCCAAATGGGGCAAACATGGCGGCGGTATACGGTTCCAGAACGGAATTTGAGGACGGCGTCAGCATGCCCGCCCGTGCGCCATCAACGGGGGGGAATGTCATCGCGCCACCTCAGGCGCGCCACGCGCGATATGGCCGCCGGTTGGGGCGCCTTTCAGCTCTCCATCCAGCATCACGGTTTGCCCGCGCAATATGGTGCGCACCGGCCAACCGGTCACGTCAAACCCTTCCCACGGCGTGTAATCCGCACCGTGATTCAGATCGGCTTGGCGAATTGGGCGCGTCAGCCCCGGATCCCACAAGGCGATATCGGCATCCATTCCCACCATGATAGCGCCCTTGGTTTTCAGCCCATAAAGACGCGCATGATTGGTTGCAGTGATTGCCGCAAATTTTTCTAACGAGATGCGCCCCTTGGTGACGCCTTCGGAAAACAGGATCGGCAAACGAGTCTCAACACCGGGAATGCCGTTGGGAATGTTGCGGAAAGACGTGCGTGCGCCCGGCGCATCCTTGCCTGCCGGGTCGGCAAACCGAAACGGGCAATGATCCGATGAAAACAGCTCAAAATCACCGCCAGTGATGCCAGACCATATCGCATCCCAATCAGACGCCCCACGGGGCGGCGGCGAGCAGACATACTTGGCCCCCTCAAACCCTGCGCGATCCAGATCATCGGCTGTCAGCGTGATATACTGTGGGCAGGTTTCGGCAAACACCTTGGCCCCCCGCTGGCGCCCCCGCCGTATCTCATCCAGCGCTTCGCCGTTTGAAACATGCACGATCGTCAAAGGGACATCCGCGATTTCCGCCAGCGATATCGCGCGATGGGTGGCCTCACGCTCCACCGGAACAGGCCGTGTGCGGGCATGGAACAGCGGATCAGTGTCGCCTTCCCGCTCGGCCTTGTCGCGCAGGAAATCGATGGCATCTTCGTTTTCAGCGTGGACCATGACCAACGCGCCCTGTTCACGTGCCACGGCCATCACATCCAGGATTTCACGATCCGACAGCGCCAACCCTTCGTAGGTCATAAAGACTTTGAAACTTGAATAGCCCGCATTCAGCAGCGCAGGCAGATCCTGCCCCAATGTCACCGGGTCGGTCTGTTTGACGATCAGGTGAAACGAGACATCGCAATGGCAATTTCCGTCAGCCTTGGCGTGATAGGCGGCAACCGCGTCGCGCAGGGTCTGGCCTTCAACCGGCAGACAGAATGGCAAAACGGTCGTGTTTCCACCGGCAACGGCAGAGCGCGTGGCCGTGGTGAAATCATCGGCCATCTCAATGCCCGGGCCGGACGGCTGGGCGATATGGACATGGCTGTCGATCCCGCCGGGCATGGCGATCAGGCCGTCCGCGTCAATAACCTCCGGCGCTCCGTCCAGGCTGGCTGCCAGTGCGGATATGACCCCGCCAGTGATCCCAATGTCGCAAACCGTAACACCCGCAGATGTGACGACCTGCGCGCCCTTGATGATTGTGTCAAAGCTCACTGAATCGTCTCCATCGCTATGATTTTGCTGAGGCGGTCCGACAGGCCGACCGTGGCCTTGGCCGCTGGCTTGGATGAGCGCCCTTTGAAATCCGCTCCTAACGAAACCAGTGTGATGGCCTGCGCAACGGCAGCGGCAATCGGATCAATGACAATTCCGGGCACTTCAGACGCAATCAATGGCGCCAAACCGGCCAAAGGCGCGCCGCCCAAGATCACCACGTCTGCCCCATCTTCCCGGACGGCATCCTGTGCCAACGCGACCAGATCGCCACGCAAGTCAGTGGCCGCGCGGGCAACATCAACCTCCGCAGCAACAGGGGTACGCACCCCGGTGAAGCGCGAGCCAAGACCGGTGTCAGCCACACAGGCCGCATACCAGCGCGTCATCAGCGGTGAAAAAGTGACAACGGAAAAACGCTCGCCCAGCATGGCAGCGGACATAACCGCCGCCTCTGCCATTCCCACCACAGGCAGATCAAACAGCTCTCGCGCACCGGCCAAACCCGGATCCCCGAAGGCCGCGATGACCACAGCGTCAATCCCGTCAATGTCCTGCGCGATCATTTCCAATGCGATCCCACTGGCGATCTGTGCTTCCGCGCGCGACGCAATATAGGGAAATCCCGTGCTGGCCGTACGTGGAATGATCTCGGCACGATCCCCCGCCACCTGACGTGCGATCTCTGCCATCGTGTCAGTCATTGCTTGGGTCATGTTCGGATTCACAAGAAGGATACGCATTAATGAACCTTTTCTTTTTCTTGTTCTGCAAGGATGCGGACGACCCGTCGCGCAAGGCCAAGCAACGCCGCATCGCGCCCGCGCCCAGCGATGATCTGAAGCCCCAGTGGCAGGCCGTTGCCTGCAAGCCCCATGGGGATGGACAGCGCCGGGCACCCAGCGTGATTGGCTTGTGGTGTGAACGCAGCGTGGTCCCGCGGGGCACATGCCGCTCCGCCAATCGTATGCGGCGCGATCTGGTCAATTGGCCACGCGGGACACGGCGTTGTGGGAATGAGAATGGCATCGAAACGCGTCAAAAATGCCTGCAGGACTTCGCCAATCCGATGCGACGCCTGAAGCGCCCGCGATACGTCAACGCCGGACAGCGCCAAGCCTTTTTCGATTTGAACCGCAATGTCTGGATCAAACAGCGCAGGCGCAAAGGCATACTTGTCGCCAAACAAAGCCGCCAACCCGGCAAATTGCAGCGCCATGACGGAGCCACCGTCCAACCCGCCCCAATCTGGCGCGGCATCTGTCAGCTCCATGCCCTGATGGCGCAGCTGCGTAACGGCGGTTTCAAACGCGGTACTTACATCGGCGTCCAGCACTTGGCCCAAGCCGAAATCAGGTGAAACCGCCAAATCCCCCCTCAGCGGTGCCATTTCGGGCATGTCGGACAAAACCGACATGGCCAGGTGGATATCCTCGACATGGCGGGCAATTGGACAGATTGCCGAAATGCCCCACACCGGCTCATCAAATCCCGGGCCGTAGGGCACCAGGTCTTGTGATGGTTTAAAGCCAAAGACCCCAACATGCGCCGGCGGACGGCGAGAGGACCCGCCTGCATCTGTTCCCAACGCCAACGGCGCCATCCGTGCAGCAACGGCTGCCGCCGGGCCGCCCGAGGAACCGCCGGTGGTGCAGGTCGGATCAGCCGGGTTTTGGGTCTGGCCATGAAGCGGCGTATTGGTGACACCCTTGCAAGCAAATTCAGAGCACGCTGCAATGCCAAGGATCATCGCCCCGGCGGCGCGCAAACGCTGAACGGCACGCGCATCTTGCGGAGCTTCAAAATCTGAGAATAGCCGTGACCCTTGGGTGATGCGCAGCCCCTTCACCCAAATATTGTCCTTGATAACCACGGGCACGCCAGCCAGCGGCAAATCTTCGCCAGCCGCCAGACGAACAGTGACGGCGCGCGCCTCTTCATCCAGCGCCGGATTGACAAGCGTCATCGCATTCAATGCCGGATCAAGCGCGGCGACCTGTGCACGGGCTGCATCCGCCGCTTGTTGCGGGGTGGCGCGCCCTGCGCGGATCGCATCAGCCAATGCCACCGCTGAAAGGTCCATCAAGCTCATGCGCTGCCCCCGTGCTTGGCAGCCCAATGCAAGGCAATGTCGCGACGTGGGGCGATCCAGACACCCGCATGAGAGGCGATATGCGCCAGCACATCTTCCAGCCCCTGAATGCGGCCCGGCCGCCCGATCAAGCGCAGATGCAGACCAATCGACATCATACGCGCGGCCCCCGCACCCTCGGCATAAAGCCGATCAAAGGCGCCAATCACGTAGTCAGAAAAGTCACGCGCCTGAACAAAACCACCACCCGGCGAAAACCGCATGTCGTTGGTATCAAACGCATAAGGCAGGATAACATGGTCGCCCTGCATGCGGGGAATATCATCATCATAGACGTCGCTGTCATAAACAAAATCACCGCGTTCAATCAGCAAATCGCGCGTATTGGTTGAGGCCGAAGACCGCGTGTGCCACCCAACCGGCGCCGTGCCACAAGCCGCCTTTATCGCGGCATGGGTCCGCTCAATCGTCGCGGCCTCCTCGGCACGCGTCATGTTCGCGTGACGCTGCCACAACCATCCGTGGCACGACAGTTCATGCCCCCGCGCCGCAATGTCTTGCATCAGCCAAGGCGACCGTTCCGCCACCCGCCCACATGTGGAAAACGTGGCTTTAACACCGTGACCGTCAAAAGCATCGGCGATCCGGCGATAGCCCTGCCGCGTGCCATAGGCAAAGTGGGTTTCCATGCACAGATCAGGAACGCCCTCTACCTCTTCACGGATCTCGTAAGTCGACTCATTGCGCGGATCACCATCGCCAATGGACAGCTCGGCCCCTTCCTCGACATTCACAACAAACGACACGGCAAGCTGTGCATCATTTGGCCAACACGGGGCAGGTTCAGCGCCGAAATACCCTTTGAAATCACGTCTGTCCGTCATTGTCTCATCCTTGGATCATGCGGTTGAGACCAACGGTGCGCGCACCAAAGGCCAGCACGATGACGGCCAACAGGATCAACCCCGAAGACATGGCCGCAAGCGACGGATCGGGTTGCTCCTCGAGGTACTGAAGCATCTTGATCGGCAGGGTCTTGTTGCGTGCGTCCGTCAGGAAAATCGAGATTGGATAGTTGTCCATCGAGGCAAGGAACGCGAAAAGACCAGAGGTCAGATAGGCCGGTGCCAGGTTTGGCACCAACACTTTGAATATCGCCTTGGGATAGCTCAGGCCCAGCGTGCGCGCGGCATCGATCAGCGAAAAATCAAACGCCGACATAGAGGCCAGCAGCGTGCGCATAACGAAGGGCAAGGTGATCACGATATGCCCCAGCAGCAGCGACCAATAGGCATCACGCAGGCCGATTTCGCGAAAGAACTGCAACAACGCCACGCCAACCACCAGCCCCGGCATCATCAGTGGAGACACGGTGAAGGTGGCAATCGCCTCACGACCGCGGAAGTTGCCGCGCGTTACTGCGATAGACGCCAACGTGCCCAGCACCAGTGAGATCACCGTTGAAATGAACGCCAGGTTCAGGGACAAAACGACCGCATCCCACAACCCGTTGCGGCGGCCCAGCGACGCATACCAGCGAAGCGACCATTCAGGCGGCGGCAGCGTGTAGACCGACGATGACGTGAAAGAGGCCGCCAGCGTTATGAAGATCGGCAGCATCAGAAAAGCGATGCAAAACAAACCGATAATCCAGCTTAGAACCCGAAAGATTTGATCTGTCTGTGTCATTGGCGCGCCCCCAACCGTCGGGCCAGCCAACTGGAAAAGATCACAACGAAGACGGCGATGGCCAGAAGAACAGCGGAAATCGTCGCCCCCAGCGGTTCATTCCGCAGGTACAGGAAGCTGCGTGCGATCAGCATCGACATTGTCTGCTGCCGTTCCCCCACGATCAGCGAAGGGATCACATACATCGAGATGGCCATCGAAAAGGTGAAAGCAGAACCCGCCACAACCCCCGGCAGGCTGAGCGGCAAAGTGACATTGAAGAACCGAAAGAACGGCCCTGCCCCAAGCGACGCCGCTGCCTCAGGCAGCCGACTGTCCATCTGGCGAATGACGGCATAAATCGGCAGCACCATGAAGGGCAAAAAGACATTGGCCGCCCCGACCACAAGGGCCGTTTCAGTGAACAGCATGCGCACGGGCTTTTCAGTTAACCCGATCCACTGAAGCATCGTGTTCAAAAAGCCATTGGCACGAAACAGGATCGACCAGGCAAAAGCTTTGACAACCACGCCAAGCGACATTGGCAAAACCATCGCCACAAGGAACACCGTCAACCACGGCCCCTTGGCACGGTTCATCGCAAATGCTGTTGGATAGGCGATCAACAAGGCCAGCAAGGTCGTCAGACCGGCGACCCGAAGCGTTCGCATCAAAACCCGCATGTTATAGTCATCGGCAAAGAACGCGCTGTATTCCGCGAACGACAACCCATCAGGCGTTTGGATCGATTTGGCCAACAGCATCAAAAGCGGCAACGCATAGACCAGCGCCAAAAACGCCAAACCTGGAACCGCCAACAGTCCGATACGATCTACGCGTGAACTCACGGTGTCACCTCGTAAACCAGCGTGTCTTCCAAGGCCCAACCAAGCGTGGCCGTTTCGCCGCGGCTTAACCCGGTTCGGATGCCCGGCAATTCACACAGGATCCGATCTTCGCCCGATGCGCGCCCGTGCAGCATCGTTTTGGAGCCCAGCACCATCACGTCTTCCAAAACAACGGAAATGGTGTTTTCACCCCCGTCGATCGATACCAGCTCTGGTCGAACACACATCAAGACGGTGCCGCCAACGCCAACCTCTGTACGCGCCTGCACCGGGCCATAGGCTGTATCAATTGTGGCCATGCCTGACTGTGTTGCAGTGACCCGGCCAGTGATCCGTACCGAAAGCCCGACGAAATCCATAACAAATGGCGTTTCGGGCTGAGCATATAACGTTGAAGGGGCGGCGAACTGTTCGATCTTGCCAGCATTCATCACCGCAATACGGTCCGAGACGCCCATCGCCTCTTCCTGATCATGGGTCACAAAGATTGCAGTGATTCCGCGGTCGCGCAGCAGCGCCTTCAGCTCTACCTGCATCGTTTCGCGCAGTTTACGGTCCAGCGCCGAAAACGGTTCGTCCAACAGCAACAGATCGGGGTCAACCACCAGCGCGCGCGCAACCGCGACACGCTGTTGCTGACCACCTGAAAGCGCGGTGATCGGCCGGTCGGCATAGTCGCTCATTCGGACAAGCGACAACACTTCCTTGACCGGGTCGCTGGTTGCCGACTTTGCAATACCGCGTGCGCGCAAGCCAAAGGCAACGTTTTCGGCCACGGTCAAATGGGGAAACAGCGCATAATTCTGAAAAACCACCGACACATTGCGCTTATGCGCCGGAAGATGGGTGATATCGCGCCCGTCCAGAACAACCGATCCATCATCGGCATTCAGCAGGCCCGCGATGATCCGCAACAATGTACTCTTGCCGCAGCCGGAGGGACCAAGAAGAGACACAAGCTCTCCCCGGTCCACCCGAAAGTCCATCCCCAACATGACATTGGTGCCTTTGAACGATTTGGCCACGTCCCATACTTCGAGATAATGACGACCGCTCATCATTTGATCCTTTGCCATGTCAGAGAGTTCAGCTTCACAACGCCATCAGCTTGTCAAAACGGTCGATCCATGCACGGCGGTTGGCCGCAACGAAAGACCAGTCTGGGCTGTAGATTGGCACGCCTTCTGGGATGATCGCGCCGGCTGTGACCGTGGTGTTTGCCGGTACAGACGATGCGAAGTCCGCGATTGCGGCCTGCATCTTTGGTCCAAGCATTTCGTTGACATAGGCCTGCGCCAATTCTGGGTTTGGCCCGCCTTTGACCAGACAAATACCCGATGGCATGGCAAAGATACCCTCGGCCGGTGCCGCCAGATCAACCGGAACGCCCTCGGCTTTACGTGGCAATGTGTAGGACGAGAAGTTGCCCGACAGCATAGAAATTTCGCCCTGCTCCAGCAGGTTGAAGGCTTGGCTCATGGTTGTGTAAACCGACAGCAAGTTCGGCTTCAGCTCTTCCAGTTTCGCGAAGGCCGCGTCGATTTCGTACTGCGCTTCGGAAAACGGCTTGCCCGACCCCAGCATCGCTGCCGAGAACAAAGTCCACATGCCTTCGGTGTTCTGAAGCGAAGGAATGATGATCTGGCCCTTGTTGGCCGGATCCCACAATGCGGACCATGATGCGACACCGTCGGTGGCATCAGTGTTATATGCCACACCGGCCCATGGCTGAACGTAGTTGCACCACATGCCTTCCATGTGAACGGCATCGCCGCGCAGATCAGTCATATTGGGCACCGCGTCAGCAGTGATTGGCACCAACAGATCGGCTTCGACCGCCTGGATCATCACCGGGTCATCCATCTGAACGACCGACAGATACGGATTGTCTTTGTTGGATGACATCTTCTCAAGGTTGACCGAAGACTTGGTCCCCTCAAACAGAATGTCTGCGCCGATGGCCTCTTTCATATAGGGCGCGACAATGGACTCCATCCATGCGGTGTGAGAGCCCGCGCAACCGATGACGATTTCCGAGCTGGCAGCGCGCAGGATGGATGGCGCAGCCAATGTGCCGACGGCGGCGTATGCAGATGTTTTCAGTAGAGTTCGACGGCTGATGCCGTTGGAAAGTAGGCGTGTCATGACGTTCCTCTTGGTTGTGTCCCGGTGTCTATGTTGTGGTTTCAGCGTCTTATTTTTTGCTGACTTGTAAATGGAATGCCATTTGAGTTAGGTCAAAATCACACCTAGCCTTCGAGATAAAACCGCCAAAATACGCTTATTTTCTTGGGAAACTTAAATTTGCGGCAAAAGAAAGCGCCTTCTGCCTCATTCGTCAGCAAAGGAAAAACTTAAATGGCATCCCATTTTAAAAATGTCACACTTCTGACCCCCGACTCAGGCATCCGGCCGGGTGTGGATATCGCCATCGACGATCAGGGAACCATTGCTGAGATCGGCAAAGACCTGCCCCCGGCACCCGGTGCTGTGCTGCATGACGCCCAAGGCGCACTTTGCCTGCCGGGGTTCGTGAACAGCCACAACCACTCTCCCTTGATGATCGTTCGCGGCATGGTCGAAGACATAGGTTTCGCGCCCGCCTATACGCCCGGCGTGCCACAAGGACACTGGCTGTCCGCCGAAGAGACGCTTGTTCTGGCCCGGCTGGGCGTCATGGAAATGCTGTGTTCCGGCGCCACGACCATTGTCGATTACTACCGCTGCCCCGAAGCTCTGGCCCAAGCCGCGCATGAATTCGGACTGCGCGCCATGGTTGGCGGGCGCGTTATGGATATGAACACCGCCGCACTGGCCGAAGGCCGGTTTGAACGCGCCCCTGCCCTGGGAGATGAGACCTTGTCAGCGGCAATGGACACGCAGGAAAAATGGGATGGTCATGACAGAATATCCACAATTCTGGCCCCACACGCCCCTGACAGTTGTTCGCGCGATATGTTCATTCAGATGCGCAATATCGCCGAAGCCACGGGCAAACAGGTGCATACCCATCTGAGCCAATCGCAGATGGAAGTGGACCAAGTGCAGGCCCGCGAAGGCATGTCACCCACCGAGTTCCTTGATGATATCGGACTACTGTCGCCCGATCTGATTGCCGCACACTGTATTTTCATGACAAAAAGCGACATTTCACGTTTTGGAGCAGCTGGCGGCGTCGTAGCCCACGCCCCTATCGGAAACGCAAGCTTTGGGGCAGCAGCACCGGTCAAAGCTTTGCGCGATGCGGGGGCCTCCATCACATTGTGCACCGATACGAAATCCGCAGATATGTTCGAAGCCATGCGAATGGCCATTGCTGCAGCACGCTGGCGGGCGGGCATGTCCTTTGACCTGAACGCGGCTGAAGTCTTCGATTGGGCAACACGCGGTGGTGCCCACGCCTTGAAGGGGCATGCCGCCACCGGCACTCTTTCAGTCGGGGGACCTGCGGATCTGATCTTATTGGACCCCAACGCGCCAAACCTTTGCCCCGTCATCGACGGTGTTGGCGTTGTGGTGCATTCAGGCTCTGCGGGCAACGTGACCGATGTGATGGTTCAAGGCGAATGGCTGGTACGCGATCGTCGCCCAACCCGCGTGGATATGCCGACCGTAATCGCGGAAGCACAGACAATTTCCCAAGGGCTTTGGCGCCGCGCGCAGGCAGGGTGAGCGGGCCTTACTGCTCGCCGTCTTGGCGCAGCACTTTCACGACGGTTTCACCGGTGTGCGTCATGTGTTGCCGCCAGATTTGGGCTGCCGCGTCTTTGTCTTTGTTGCGCATGGCCGTCATCAGCACTTCATGCTCTGACACCGCCTCAACCAATCGGTCCGGCTCCATGATCGCCAGATAGCGTCCACGACGCGCCCGCGCGATCAGCCGTTTGTGCGTTTCAACTATGATCTGGTTTCCGCTGTTTTCGACGATGAAGTCATGAATTTCCGAATTGGTATCAAAATAGTCGGTTTGATTGCCGATCTTGTAATACGTCATCATCTGCGCGTGCAGTTCTTCTAATTGGTCCAGCGTTTCCGTTGAAATATGCTCTGCCAATCTTTCTGCGGCCAGACTTTCCAGTGAGGCGATCACATCAAACAACGCCAGCGCCTCTTGCGGCCCATACTGCAGGACTTGCGCCCCTTTGTTTCGTGAAATCGCGATCAAACCATCCGCATGCAGCAACTTCAGCGCCTCACGCACTGGCGTGCGGGACAGTCCAAGTTCGGCTGAAATCTTGCGTTCCACCAGACGCGAACCGGGCGGGTAAACGCCCTTCACAATCTTGTCGCGTAGTACGTTAGAGACCCACTGTGCAATCGCCGTTGGGGACTCTAGGCGTTCCAACTCTTCACTCAATTCGTTCTGGAAACTCACCTATGGGCCTTTCGCTGCATATGGCATCCCATCTTAAGGGCTTTCAGGAATATCACAACATCAATGCAACCTTTTGTAGTCCCTGCGACGATTGTTGCTACCTGCCGACTACACACTGAGCATCATGATGTTTCATGCGAGTTCACCCAGGCAATTGCAGCTTCGCCTGATACAGAAATCATTCAAGGAACATGGGCTGATCGCTGCGCGCTGGTTACGGAACAGAAAACGCCCGTCCAAGGTCCAGACTGGAGCAGACGTTGGGAAACAACATCAGCCCCAGCCTCGTTTCACAGCCTCTGAGACCGTGGGGATTTTCGCCCTAGCCTACAACTTCACCAATCAGCATCTTGGGCTGTCCGCTGAAGAAGTTGGGAATATCTTCCAGTGCCGGCCCAGCGGCCCCCAAGGCCGCATCCAAAGCCGCTTGGTCTTTGAACGTCATCGTGGCGATCGTATGGAACCCGGCCGGAACATCAGGTCCGCCTGCCAGTCCTTTGACAATAGTCACGCCATCCAGGTGTGGCCCCATGTGTTCATTAACGATGGGTATATGTTTGGCCGCGTAATATTCGTGATCAAAAGTTGTATTGTCGTCAGTCGGGTAAAGAACTTGAAGTGATAGGGTCATATTGCGTTCCTTATACACGAACCAGATTTGATCCGAGACGGACACGCTATGGGATCGCCCTTCCACAAGCCAGTGTTTTCCCTGCTCGCAGATTTGCGCCCCCAACATAAACACACTAAATTCTTAGACTTTCTGAAACCTTGTTTCGGACAGGCCGCGCACAAGGCCATGAACTGACGGTCCTTTGATCCGTATCAACGCAATCACTTTGGGCGCGCTGCAAACTTGGGCTGAATCTGGATTTTCACCCATAGCAAAAAATTGGGCACCATCAGGCCGCGCCCCAAACAATGCCTGAGTACGATTGAATAGCCGGAAGCGTCGCTGGGGTTCTGCCCCGCGATCACACCTACTGCGCTTCCGGCGTCACTGCCATGCCGATGGAGAAGAACTGCATGTCCGCGTTTGAACAAGGCCAGCACGCTGCATCGCTGCAGTACATTGAAAACAAAACCTATGACGAAATCGCAATCGGCGACGCGGCCGAACTGACCCGCAAGCTGCAAACGCAAGATATTGAGCTGTTCGCCGTGATGTCGGGTGATGTAAACCCGACCCATGTCGATGCAGACTACGCCAAGTCCGACATGTTTCACGGGGTGATCGCACATGGCATGTGGGGTGGCGCACTGATTTCGGCGGTGTTGGGCACGGAACTGCCCGGCCCCGGCACAATCTTTATGAACCAAAGCCTGAAATTCAACCTACCAGTGGGTTTGGGCGATACCGTCACCGTTCGGGTAGAGGTCACCGAAAAACTGGATCAGGATCGCCTGCTATTGGCCTGCACCTGCCTGAACCAGCATGGCCAAACAGTGATCGAAGGCGAAGCCTGTGTCATCGCCCCGCGCGAAAAAGTTCGCCGCCCGCGCGTGGTACTGCCTGAGGTGCATCTGCACGTGCAGGGCGCACAGTATTCCCGGCTGATTGCAGCGACAGACGCGCTGGCGCCTGTCCCTACGGCCGTTGTGCACCCTTGCGATGCGCTGAGTTTGACCGGAGCTTTGGACGCAGCGCGTCAAGGGATGATTGTACCGATTTTGGTGGGCCCCAAAGCAAAGATCGACGCCGCCGCGAAAGAGGCCGAGTGCAGCCTAGATGGTGTTGAGGTTGTTGATACCCCCCACAGCCATGCCGCTGCCGCAACGGCGGTGGCACTGGTTCGGGCGGGAAAGGCAGCTGCCCTGATGAAAGGGTCACTGCACACCGATGAACTGATGGAAGCGGTTGTGGATGCATCGCAGGGTCTGCGAACCGACCGCCGGATGAGCCATATCTACGTGCTTGATGTGCCAACCTACCCCAAACCGCTGCTGATCACCGATGCTGCGATTAATATCTACCCTGACCTGCCCATCAAACGCGACATCGTTCAGAACGCTATCAATCTGGCACGGGCGCTGGGGATTGAGTTGCCAAAGGTCGCTATTCTGTCAGCGGTCGAAACTGTCAATCCGCGGATCGCCTCAACATTGGATGCAGCGGCCCTTTGCAAAATGGCTGACCGGGGCCAGATCACCGGTGGATTGTTGGATGGGCCGCTGGCCTTTGACAATGCGATTTCTCCGGTCGCCGTGGCCGCCAAGGGCATCGTTTCAGATGTTGCGGGTGTGGCAGACATTTTGGTCGCCCCAGATCTGGAGGCCGCAAACATGATTGCCAAGCAGCTGATCTATCTGGCCGGTGCCGACGCGGCAGGCATCGTGTTGGGCGCGCAGGTGCCAATCATTCTGACCAGCCGGGCTGACAGCGCAATGTCGCGGCTTGCGTCTTGCGCCTTGGGGCAATTGTTTATCAACCATCAAACGGTTCCCCAGTCATGATCGACGCAATTCTTGTGCTGAATGTTGGCTCTTCCAGCCTGAAGTTCGCCATCTACCCGAACGAACAAAACGCCAGCGCCGCAATCCTGCACGGCAAAATCGCCGGAATTGGCACCAACCCGGTGTTTTCCGCGCATGACGCTGCAAACCGTTCGGTCCCACCGCAGCTCCACCTGCCGCTGGATACAAATGCAGGGCCCGATGATCTGATCCCGGCGCTGCTGAACTGGATCAAACGCTATGATGGCGGCATTTCAATCAAGGCTGCCGGACATCGGGTGGTTCATGGCGGGCGCCACCATACAGGTCCGGCCCTTGTGACCGACGCACTACTGGCGGATCTTGAAACACTGATCCCGCTGGCCCCGCTGCATCAACCGCACAATCTGGCGGCCATCCGCTGTGTGGCGGCTTCGGAACCTGATCTGCCTCAGGTGGCCTGCTTTGATACCAGTTTCCACCGAACGCAAAGCAAGCTGGCCTCAACCTTTGCCCTGCCCCGTGCGCTTTCTGACGAAGGGATCATTCGCTACGGTTTTCATGGATTGTCTTACGACTATATCGCCAGCACCTTGCCGCTTCATCTGGGCGAAAAGGCCGATGGGCGTGTTATTGTCGCCCATCTGGGCAGCGGTGCCAGCATGTGTGCCATGAAAAACCGGCGCAGCGCAGCGACCAGCATGGGGTTTACGGCACTGGATGGGTTGATGATGGGCCGGCGCTGCGGTGCACTGGACCCCGGTGTGGTGCTGTATCTGATGGAAGAAAAAGGCCTGTCACTGCCAGACGTTTCAACACTGCTATACAAGAAATCGGGCTTGCGCGGGGTATCGGGCATCAGCAATGACATGGCGGTTTTACAAGCCAGCAGCGCCCCGGAAGCGGAAGACGCGATTGCCCTGTTCTGCTATCGCGCGGCATGTGAATTGGCGGCCTTGACCACTGCGATCAACGGGCTGGATGCCATCGTATTCACCGCAGGTATCGGCGAAAATTCCGCAATTGTCCGCAAGCGCATTTGCGACCATTTGCAGTGGCTCGGTGTCTCGCTGGACCCCGCTGCAAACGACAGCCACGCCCCCCGCATCAGCGGAAAAGACGCTGCCATTGATGTGCTTGTCATCCCAACGGACGAGGAAATCGTCATCGTTCATGCCACGCAATCTCTGATCGAATCCGGAACGAAATCCGACGCAGTTTGAAACCACTCTTTGCCGGCGGTACGGATAAAAGACGTGAATGACGCCCCAATCCCTCATCCTCCGCAAACTGCCGACCGGGTCTGATCTACATCAGCGCCAGGTCCGGCTAGATGTGCTACAAGCATCCGAAATGGCGAATTCCCGCCCTTCGGTCCGACCAGAGTGCTGCCAACGGCACCTTATCGGACAGCCCCTGCAAAGAGACAGAAGTCCGAAATGTCAGAAAAAAACTTCCAACTTAGCCGTGACCCGGCCTACGAAGACTTTCTTAGTGCTGAGGTCGGCCAAGACGACAAGGGCATCGATGTCACCGTTCTTTCGATGCTGGCCAGGTTGGGTGTTGATCCGTGGCAAGAAGCCTCCGAACTGACTGCTTTGGCAGAAACCCCAGCCCAGAAAAGACTGGAAGCCCTGTTGGAGAGTTTCACCGATGTCCCAACACCCGATGTCGAACGGGACACACTCGCCAAGGCCCTGCTGGCCTATCTGCCCAGCCGGGTAAACGCTCCCAAACCATCAACCCGCGGACCGGCGGTCAATTCAATGCAACCAACGCTCACTTCCCCCGTCTTCTGGATTGTTGCCGTGATCTTGGTTATTGGCAGCGTTGCAATGCTGGCGCTGGGGAACTGAGATGCGGCCTCCCCGTTCACTAATACGGCCCTCAGCAATTTCTGCCTTGAAAGGTGCCCCACATGACTGTCGACGCCACGCTTTGGGATATGGAAGAACGTTTTTGGACCGAAGGCGCTGACAGCGCCCGTCAAATGACAGCGAAAAACGCGGTTTTTGTATTTCCAAATCCAACCGGAATTCTGCAAGGCGATACGCTGTGGCGCGAAGCAGAGGTCGCACAGCGTTGGCGGTCTGTCGACATGAGTGAGCAGCACTTTTCCCGAATAGATAACGTTGCCGTTCTGGCCTATCACGTCGCCGCAGAACGGGGCGATTTACCTACGTTCGACGCATTGTGCAGCTCGACCTACGTGAAGGACAACAACACTTGGTTGCGGTTGACCCACCAACAAACACCCACGGTTTAAGTTGAGTGAGTGCCAGTATTCAGTGCAAACATGTGCCGCCTAAGCAAAAAGGTGCACACAATTTACACAATTAGCGCCGATATCGCCTAGAATTCCCTCATCTCAATCCGAATTGCGCCCGAAGTAAGGGGCACATCTTTTGCGACGCCGACATTCCTGTTCGGTCAATGAAATGGATTTGAGATTCTTCGAAATATACCGACGTGGCGAATACCTTCTGATGCTTGCAGAAGGGGTATTGTTCAGCATCGGTCTGACCCTGGCCGCCGCACTGGTGGGCTTTTTGTTTGCACTGGTCTTGTCGGGTGTCCGATATGGGCACGTCCCCTACATCAGAAACATCGCAACGGCCTATGTTGAGTTCATCCGCAACACGCCTTTGATTGTGCAGCTCTTCTTTGTCGCGTTCGGCCTGCCGCTGTTGCTGGGCTATCAATGGCCGTTCTGGGCGCATGCTCTACTGGCATTGATCTTGAATTTTTCCGCCTATTTCTCGGAAATTCTGCGCGCCGGGTACGGCACAGTCAACGAAGGTCAACGCGAAGCCGCAGCGGCCCTAGGCTTAAATAAACCCTTGATTTTTTTAAAGATTGTTCTGCCGCAGGCTGTCGCCAAGATGTATCCATCCCTGGCTAGCCAGTTTATTTTCCTGTTCCTGACCACCGGTGTGATTTCAGAAATTGGTGTGAATGATCTGACCCAGGCCGGAAAATACATCGACAGCAGAACATTCCGCACGTTCGAAGTCTTCTTCACCTTAACGGTCTTGTACATCGCCCTGTCTATCGGCTTCAAACTGCTTCTGGCCGGGCTACAAAAGCGCTTGTTCGCATGGCAGGTGGCACGATGAAAGAACTGCTCGTCTCCCTGCTTGGCGCACCTCAGGGCGTGGTCCTGTACCAGTTGATCTATGCGACCCAATTCACCATTTACCTTTCATTGATCGCGTTCATCGGCGGCGGGCTCGTTGCGGCGGGGATCACCGTTTTGCGGATTATTCCGTCAAAACCGGCACGGATCATCTCACAAAGCTACATCTGGTTTTTCCAGTCTGCCCCTTTGCTGATGTTGCTGTTTTTGTTCGGGCTGGGTGTTCCGCGTCTGTTGGGCTTTGATGTAAACATCTGGATCGCCGCCAGTGCCGCGCTGACACTCTACAGCAGTGCCTATCTGGCCGAAGTCTGGCGCGGTGCGATCCAAAGCTTGCCTGACGGTCAATGGGAAGGCGCCGAAGCCCTGGGGCTGCGGTTCCTGCAAACCTTGCGTTTGGTCATTCTTCCACAGGCGCTTCGGGTATCACTGGCCCCTACTGTCGGGTTTTTGGTGCAGATCATCAAAGGCACGTCTTTGGCCTATATCATCGGGTTTTCTGACCTGATGAGCATTGGCAAACGCTGGGCCAACGCGCCCGTCGACGGCACCGAACCCTTCATCATCTATCCGCTTATGGCGCTGATCTATTTCGCGCTGTGCTTTCCACTTTCAAGGCTGGCTATCACCTTGGAGAAAAAGCTTGGAACCGTGCCAAAAACGGCACCGGTCACCAGCTAAAAAATCTTCATCTCAACAGGGAAAATACTATGAAGAAACTGACCAACTTTATTGCTGCAGCTGTGTTCGCTTTGCCTGCATTGGCAACGCAAGCCACTGCGGACCTTGCTGATATCCTTTCTGCGGGCACCATCAAAATTGCCATTCCTGAATCTTTCTCGCCGTTCGGCTCGCTGGGCGCCACGGGTGAATACGAAGGGTATGATGTCGATGTTGCCAAGCTGATTGCATCTGATCTGGGCGTCGAGCTGGAGCTGGTGCCGGTCACATCCAACCAGCGGATCCCTTTCCTTGAAACCGACCGCGTTGATCTGGTCATTGCAACAATGGGTGCCAACCCAGAGCGCGCAAAATCCATCTGGTTCTCGTCGGCCTATGCGCCATTCTTTTCCGGGGCTTTTGCAGCGTCAGACAAATCGATCGCAAGCGTGTCTGATTTGGCAGGCATGTCTGTCGGCCTGACAGGCGGCACGTTGGAAGATCTGGAGCTGACAAAGATCGCCCCAGAAACCACCGAAATCATCCGCTTTGGCGACAACGCCGCGACACGGGCCGCTTTTGAATCCGGTCAGGTTGATGTTTTGGTCAGCGGGAACACTGTTGCCGCCGCCATCAGCGCAGCCGACGCTGACGCCGACATCGAAACCAAGTTCATTCTGAAGGAATCGCCCGCCTTTATCGGCATCAAAAAGGGCAACCTTGATCTGCTGTTCTGGGTGAACACTTTCATTCTGCACAAGACCCTTGGCGGAGAGCTGAACGCGTTTTCGAACACTTGGCTGGGTCAGGATCTGCCTGCGCTGCCAAGCCTGTAAGGCGATCCCTTGGACAAAACGGCGACCGGCCGTTTTGTCCACTTAGCCCGCGTTCGCAAAACAACGTAGGTGCAAATTACATAGGTCCGGCCCGAGAAATCAGGCCGGACTTTTTACTTTCAGGCCAGCCTCCCCCTCGATCACCTCGACGAGCATTGAACCGCATAGAGCATGGGCAGCGCCCCAATCTGCCTGGTTTACCCAGTCCGGTTTTCACACCGGACAAACTGTGACATCCTGCAAAAGCAAGAATGGGGAGAGCAGGCAATTTCTGGTAGTGAATTCAAAAAGGCGATTACGCTCCGCCACTTACGGGTGATTGCAGCCTTGGCCGACTTGAAACTGGTCGCACGCGTTTCCGAAGCGCTGAACGTGACCCAACCCGCCGTTTCAAAACAGATTGCGGAACTGGAAAAGATTGTCGGCGTTCCTGTTGTGACCCGCAACAGAAACAGGCTGTACCTCACCCCGATAGGCAGTCGACTTGCAGACCATGCCAAACAAACTTTGGGGCAACTGGACCGCGCAGCCTTTGACATCGAAGCAATGGCCAGCGGCGTTTCTGGGTCCGTATCGGTTGGTGTCGTTAGCTCTGTCGCACCAACCGTCTTACCCGGCACCATCGCCCTGTTCAAACGCAGCACTCCACAGGCAAATGTCTCTGTCTCCGAAGGCCACTTTATTGAGCTGTTCCCGCTGCTGGAAGCCGGGGTCCATGACCTGCTGATAGCCCGGATTTGGCAACCACAGGAACTGCCGGGCATCGAACAAATGGCCCTGTATTCAGAGCCAATCGTTGTCGTGGCCGGGCGCAACCATCCGCTGGTCAAAAAAGAAAACTTGCAATGGCCCGATGTTGCTGAATTCCCTTGGCTTTTACCGCAAGCCAATTCAGTGGCGCGCCGCGCAGTGGATGCGCTTTTTGCGGCCAACGGCATGACCCCGCCCAGTGATACAATCGCATCGCTGTCCTTGGCGTTGAACCTGGAACTGCTCCGTGTGATGCCCGCCTTGGGTCTCATGCCGCAGCGCCTTGCCCAAACCCAAGCGGCACGGGGCGAGATTGCTACGCTTCCGCTCGACACCCGCGGGCTATTATCGGAGGCGCGCTGCTACTGGCGCGAAGATCAAATCAACCAGAATGGCACCCTGTCCTTGTTCCTGAAGTGTCTCGAGAAAACGACAGACGATCTGACAACCATTCCATTTGGTTAAGGTTTGCTGCCTTTTTTTCACTATTACCGCCCGAACAATTACCTTACCTTAACCCAACACAAAGTTTGGGAGGACTTCGGTGTTAGTTCTATACATCATTGATTACCGGGTGACCCGTTGAACAGCGCCGCATTGACTGCGCTTTCTGCCTGTGAGGTTCTAACCGCCTTCCAGTACAAGACGCTGACGCCAAGTGAATATTTGGCGGCCTGTCTTGAACAGATCTCGCGCTTCAACCCCAAGATCAATGCTTTGACCGCGATGGATACTGAAAGAGCCGTTTCAGAAGCATCGCAAGCAACGCTTCGCTGGCGTGCAGGCACCCCGAAAGGGCCGCTTGACGGTTTGCCTATTGGCGTCAAAGACCTGCAAAACACCAAAGGATTGCTGACCACGCACGGCAGCATCCGTGGCCGTGGCACCGTTCCCGATGAAGATATGCCAATGGTGGCGCAACTGCGTGCCGCCGGCGCGATCATCCTGGCCAAGACGAACGTGCCCGAGTTGGGCGCAGGCGGGAACAGCCGTAACCCGGTTTGGGGGGCAACGGGCAACCCGTTTAACGCAAGCTTGATTGCAGGCGGCTCCTCTGGCGGATCGGCGGCGGCCTTATCGGCAAACCTTTTGCCCTTGTGCACCGGTTCGGACACAGGTGGCTCGCTGCGCCTGCCCGCAGCGTTGTGCGGAATCGTGGGCTATCGCCCATCCGTCGATGTAATTGCCCACCCCACCCGGCCATTGGGCTGGTCTGGCATTTCTGTGCTGGGCCCCATGGCGCGCACGGTGGATGATCTGGCCCTGATGCTGAACGTCTGTCACGGGTACGATCCTGATGACCCATTGTCATCCCCTGCCGCGCCGGACCGATTTGCAGCCTTGCCCGAAATCGCGCTGAAAGACCTTCGCGTTGGATATAACGAAGACTTTGGCGGCGCGCCTGTGGATCAGAACATCCGCGAAACCTTCCGGTCGCGAATTGAACAGCTCAGCCCCCATGTCAAAGAATGCCGCCCGGCAGACCTGAACCTGGGCGAAATGGACCGTGTATTTGATATTCTGCGCGCCGAGAGTTTTGTTGCGGCCTTTGCCACACCAATCAAGGATGATCCCGAAGCGTTCGGGTCCCATATCGCAACAAACGTCGCGCTGGGTGAATCCCTAAGCTTGGAAGATCGGGCTTGGGCGCACGCGGAACAAACGCGGATATTGCGCAAATTCAATGCGTTGATGTGCGAATTTGATGTGATACTTCTGCCAACCGTACCCGTATCCCCTTTCCCATGGACGCAAAGCCATGCTGAAGAGATCGATGGCGAAACAATGGATATCTACTACCGCTGGTTGGCGCTGACATATCGCGGTTCGCTGACAGGTGCCCCGTCGATCACTGTCCCTTGTGGCTCAGACCCGCTTGGCATGCCCTTTGGACTTCAGATGCTTGGGCCCAACCGTGGTGACGACGGATTACTGGGCGCAGCCAAGGCTTTTGAGGCCCTGTTTGCTTCCCACCCCGAAACGGCACGCCCCGTGGCGGATATGGTTAATCTTGTACCCTCGGCAGTGGATTTGCGGTCTATCGTGACACATCCACCGATTTTGAACAGCAACCTGGACGCTGACACGCCCACAATTCGAACGGCGGTTTAACACCATGTGGTTTATACCCATCATCTTTATCATCCTGCTGATCAGTGGCACCGCTTTTGCCTATCTGATGGGGGCTGTTTCGGTACTGACTTTCATCGCAGTGGATAAAACACAGTTTTTGTCCATCTTGCCTCAGCGTATTTTTGCGCAGCTGGATGTCTTCGCCTTTATGGCCATGCCGCTGTTCATTCTGACGGCCGAAATCATGAGCCGCGCAGGCGTAACACGCAGTCTGATCGATTTTGCCATGTCTATGGTTGGCCGTTTTCGCGGCGGACTGGGGCATGTGAACATCCTGACCAGCGTCTTCTTTGCAGGCATCTCCGGTTCTGCCATCGCAGACAGTGCTGCCCTGTCACGAACATTCGTGCCGGAAATGAAAGCACGCGGGTACGATCCCTATTACGCAGGCGCAATCACGGCTGCATCTTCAATGATCGGTCCGATCATTCCGCCATCGATCATCATGATCATCTACGGTGGATTGACCGGAGCTTCGGTTGCGGCGCTGTTCATCGCTGGGGTGATCCCTGGGCTGTTGCTGGCGGCGAGTCTGATGTTGCTGAACGCGATAATCGCTGCGGTTAAGGGCCACCCTGGTGGAAAATCCGACGATCTGCCAAAGTTCATTCCCAGCCTGTTGAACGCGGCCCCTGCCCTGTGCCTGCCTGTGATCATCCTTGGCTCACTGGTATTTGGTTTGGCCACCCCGACCGAAGGGTCTGCGATTGCCGTCCTGTTCGCACTGTTGGCCGGACAATTCTACAAGGGCCTCAACTGGCGCATGATCTTTGACGCGGTTGAAGCCACCGCAAAAATGACCGGCACAATCTTTATCATCCTCGCCGCGATTTCCGTGCTTGGCTATCTGGCAGGTCAGCTTGGCTGGTCTCAGGGCTTGGCCAACTGGGTCGAATCCTTCGGGCTGACAGGAACCAAGTACCTGTTCTTCCTTGTCGGCATCTTTCTGATCGCAGGCATGTTCATGGATACGCCTGTCGCACTGACGCTGCTCATCCCGCTATTTGCGCCCCAAGCGCTGGAGCAAGGGATCAGCCCGATCCAGCTGGGCATCGTGTTGTGCTTTAACCTGTGTGTAGGACTGATCACACCGCCACTGGGCAAGTGCCTGGTCGTTGTATCGGCTCTGACATCACTGAACTACTGGCGGCTGGCCTATGCCGTACTGCCATTCATCGTCGTCCAGGTGCTTTTGTTGCTGGCATTGGTCTATTGGCCCGCGCTCAGCCTCACACTACCGCGCCTGTTCGGATTTTCTGTCAACTAGACATTCATAGAGGGAGGAAACTCATGAAACTTAAGTCACTCACACTGGTCGCCTTGCTGGCAATGGCCTCTTCCGTATCCGCCGAGGTCAAAATTGCCCTCGACGGCAAACCGGACCTGGTTCAATCAGGTTCCTATAACTGGGCGCACGCCTTTGGCAACGCGCTGACAGCCGGTGGCATGGAAGTACGTGAAATGCCACGTGGTTCCGTCGGCAACGAAGCCGAGAAATTCGACCAGATTTCGACCGGTCTGCTGGAAGTATCCCTGTCGGATGTCCGCGCAGTTGCGCAGGTTGATCCGTTCATCTACGGCGTTCGTCTGCCTTATATCTTTGACGATGCCGCACACATGGACCGCGCCCTGGAAGCAGGTAAAGTCTTTGATAAGATCAACGAGAACCTGGCAGCTCAAGATGCTATGGTTGTCGCGCTGGTTCCAATTGGCCCATCGTCCGGCATCATCACCACGACCCAAGCGGTTCGTACGCCTGCCGATATGGCAGACCTGCGCATGCGCGCGTTGGATGACGCACAGATCGCTATGTATACCGCCTGGGGTTCCAGCGGAACAATCGTTCCTTGGGGCGAAGTACCTGCTGGCCTGCAAACCGGCGTCATTGATGGTTACCTGAACTCGCCATTCGTGCCTGTGATGTTCGGCCAGACCGACTTCATCCGGAACTTCTCGGATGCGGGTGTTATCATCCCGATGCGCGCCATCATCTTTTCCAAAATGTGGTACGATGGTCTGAGCGACGCAGAACGCGAAACTGTGGATGCCGCAGTGGCAACAGCCGATGCAGCAAACCGCGAGTGGCTGGCCAAAGCGTCTGAATCCGGTTTGACCGCACTTGAAGAAAAAGGCGTTACCGTTCAGCGCTTGAGCGCCGAAGAACGCGCTGTCTTCCGTGAAGCATCCAAGCCAGTTTACGACTCCGGCCTGATGCCTGCCGAGGATGTTAAGTTCTGGACAGAATTGTCCGACGGCAACCGCTAATACCCGATTGGTGGGCCGCCTAGGTGGCCCACCTACTCACAAAACGGACATCGCAAAATGCGCAATTTCATCCTCGCGACAAGTAATAACATTCATAAGTTCACGCGGCGTGTGGCAGTCTTTGCCGTTTGTTTGATGTTTTTGACAGTCATGACCCAAATCATCGCTCGCTACGTGTTTTCTTCGCCACCAGTGTGGACCGAAGACGTTGCGCGCTACGCAATGGTCTGGACTGGATTGCTGGGCGCCACACTGTCCTTCAAGACGCACTCTGATGCGGTTTTGATGCAGAGTGTCTTTCCCAATCGCCCAAGTTTTCTGGGCTTTTGCGCCGAAGCCATTCAAAGCGCGGCGATTTTGATCTTTGTTCTGCCTGTGGTCTATTTCTGCTTTGTTGGACTGCGTGGCGGGTTTGCAAAAGGTTATCTGGCACGCCAAGCCGGTTTGACAGCAGATACGCTGGGCATTCCGATGGTATGGGTGTCGGTATCGGTTCCCCTGGCCATGATCATCATTCTGGTGCACCTCGCAGCGCGATGGGCTGGCGATACAACCGAAGAGGTCGCAGGATCTCAACTGGACTAAAACCAAACAAACCCAGCGAATACCTCGCTGGGTTTGGTTCAAGATAAGTATCCCTAAACAAGACGGATTGTCAGTCAGAGATCAATCTTAGAGCGATGCGCAGTTGCGCGCCGCCACAGGGGCCACAGCAGCGCCTCGCTGCGATTAACCAAAGTTCGACAGCAGACCGCGCAGACCGCTGTTCAGAACCCCAACATCCGACCCAATTGCCAAAAACTCGACGCCCATCTTGCGATAGGATTGCGCCAGCGCCTGATCACTGGTCAGGATGCCCGCCGCTTTGCCCGCCGCCCGAATACGGGTCAGGACATCGCGCACAACTGCTTGCACCTCTTCGGCCCCTGGTTGCCCCAGATAGCCCATGTCTGCCGCCAAATCGGCTGGGCCGACAAAGACACCATCAACACCGTCAACTGCCAGGATATCGTCCAACGCAGCGACCCCTGCCGCGCTTTCAACCTGCAACAGCAGGCATGTCTCATCATTGGCGGTTTGCAGGTAATCCGGGATCGCGTTGTACGCGGACGCGCGCGCCAGCGCCGCGCCAACACCGCGCACACCGACAGGCGGGTATTTCATCGACCGCACAGCCTCGACTGCCTGATCACCTGTTTCGATCATCGGAACAAGAATGGTCTGCGCCCCAATATCCAGCATCTGCTTGATCCCGGCGCGATTGTCATCACGGGTCCGAACAACAGGCTGACTTTGGTTTCCGATAGCGCGCAGTTGATCCAAAATGGTGCGCAGCTCGTTGGGGCCATGCTCACCATCAATCACCAGCCAATCAAACCCGGCTTGGGCACATAGTTCTGCGGCGGATGCATCCCCCAAACCCAACCAAAGGCCGATTTGCGTGTCGCCGCTTTTCAGGCGGGCTTTAAACGTATTCTTTGGTGCTGGCATCAGATCCTCACTCGAAATTCACAGAAACCTGGCCAAACGGGCCATAGTCGGCCTCTATCCGTGTGCCAGAAGGACATTCTATCGGGGCCACGAACGACCCCGCCAATACAACCTGACCGGCTTCAATCCGTTGACCGTATTGCTGCATACGTTCTGCCAACCAGACGATACCCATCACGGGGTCATTCAAGACTGCAGCCCCCAATCCGGTGGCCACAACCTCATCATTCTTTTGCAGAATGGCCCCCACCCAACGCAAATCAAAAGCGTCAGGCGCGTGATGTTGCTGGCCAAGAACAATGCCGCCATTCGCTGCATTGTCTGAAACCGTATCGAAAATCTTACGCGAAGCGCCGGTCGCTGGATCGGAACGCAAAATGCGCGTATCGAGGATTTCGATCGCCGGGGCCACAAAATCAGTGGCTTCCAACACCTGCTCACGGGTGACTTTACCATCCAGCGGTGCCTTCATCACAAAGGCAATTTCCGCTTCGATCCGGGGCTGGATAAACCGATCCGCCGGAATAGTGGTGCCATCGGCAAAGTCCATATCGTCATAGATCACGCCACTGTCGGGTGTTGTAATACCCAACGCATCTTGCATGACCTTTGAAGTCAGACCGATCTTCCATCCAATAACCGTACGGCCCGCAGCAAGCTTTTGCACCATTTGGGCGGACTGAATCGCATAGGCATCGTCAAGCGTCATGTCGGGGTAAAGCAAAGACAACAGCCCAATCTGGTGACGGTTTTCCTCCGCCTCCAGAAGCGAGGCTGCTGCAATATCAATATCCGACTGAGACAGCATCACTCGTCCTCCACGCCGCTGCGCAGAATGCCAATGCCTTCGGCCTCAACTTCGATCACATCACCCGGTTTCAGCCAGATTGGCGGATCAAACCGCGCCCCTGCACCGGTGGGCGTACCGCAAACAATCACATCGCCCGGCACCAAGGTGCAGAAGGTCGACACGTAGTTCACGATATAGCGGAAGTCATACATCATCCGGCCAGTCTGGTCTTGCTGGCGCACTTCGCCGTTGACGCGGGTTTCCAGTTTGATGTCGTCCAATTGCTCGGCCGAGCGCATGGGAACCAGCCAAGGGCCAATAGCGCCTGTCTTGTCCCAGTTTTTGCCCTGCGTCACGTTGAACTTGGCATGACGAACCCAATCGCGGATCGTGCCTTCGTTACACAAGGTCAGCGCCGCGATATGGTCATAGGCATCTTCGCGCGCAATGCGGCGACCGCCCTTGCCGATCACAATGGTCACTTCGCCTTCGTAATCCAGCTGTTCGCTTTCAGGCGGGCGTACGATATTTTCGCCATGCCCAACGAACGACCGCGGAAAGCGGATGAACATCGAAGGTTTGGATGGGGCCGCTTGGCCGTCTTTGTACTCGGCATTGCGATCAGGGAAGTTGACGCCAATACAGATCAGCTTTTCAGGCCGTGCGATGGGGATCAGATAGGTGACATCCTCTTCGCGATATGTCGGTGCGCGCCCTTCGGCGGCGGCGATCACCTCTTCCAGTGCGCCAGCTTCGACCACCGCTTGCAGGGTGCCAAAACGGGAGCCGTATTCAGGCGTCATGTCGATGATACCGTCGTCCGTGACAACGCCATAACGATCAGCGCCATTGGCATGAAACGCCGCGATGCGGGCAGGAATATTGGTCATTGTCCAGTGTCCTCAGGCAATTCCGCCGAAGCAGAGATATTTGATTTCAACGAATTCCTCGATCCCGTAACGCGACCCTTCGCGCCCTAGGCCAGAGGATTTAATGCCGCCAAACGGTGCTTCGGCGGTCGAGATTAGACCGGTATTGATACCGACCATTCCGTATTCCAGCTGCTCGCCCACTTTCCAAGCGCGGGCCAGATCACGGGTATAGAAATAGGACGCCAGGCCGAACTCTGTGTCGTTCGACATTGCAACGACCTCGTCATCGCTTTCAAACCGAAACAATGGCGCAACCGGGCCAAAGGTTTCTTCGCTGGCAATGGCCATATCCTGCGTTACACCCGTCAGAACAGTTGGCTCAAAGAAGGTGCCGCCCAGCGCATGCGACTTGCCGCCCATGGCCACTTCTGCGCCCTTGGACTGCGCATCTGCGATGTGTTCTTCCACCTTGGCCACGGCATTGCTGTCGATCAACGGACCAAACACAGTGCCTTCTTCCAGACCGTCGCCCACTTTCAGGGTCGCCAGCTTGGCCGACAGCTTTTGCGCGAAGGCATCGTAGACACCAGACTGAACATAAAGACGGTTGGCACAGACGCAGGTCTGCCCGTTGTTACGGAATTTGGAGATGATCGCCCCTTCAACCGCCGCATCCAGATCAGCATCATCAAACACGATGAACGGCGCATTGCCGCCCAGCTCCAAGGCCAGTTTCTTGACCGTATCCGCAGATTGGCGCATCAGCTCGATGCCCACTTCGGTAGAGCCGGTAAAGGTCAGTTTGCGCACAGTGTCACTGGCTGTCATTGCTCCGCCAATGGCGCGTGCCGAACCTGTCAGGACTGAAAACAGCCCCATAGGCAAACCCGCACGTTCCGCCAGGATCGCCATCGCAATGGCCGAGAACGGCGTTTGCGATGCGGGCTTTAGCACCATCGCACAGCCCGCCGCCAATGCCGGCCCGGCCTTGCGCGTGATCATGGCATTGGGGAAGTTCCAAGGCGTGATCGCCGCAACAACGCCAATTGGCTGTTTGACGACCACGATCCGCTTGTCGGGCGCATGACCAGGAATGACGTCGCCATAAACACGCCGGGCTTCTTCGCTGAACCATTCGATGAAGGACGCACCATAGACGATTTCGCCTTTGGCTTCGGCCAGTGGCTTGCCCTGCTCCATTGTCAGGATCAGTGCCAGGTCATCGGCGTTCTCGATCATCAGATCGTACCAACGCCGCAGGATCACCGCGCGGTCTTTGGCAGTCCGCGCAGCCCAGGCCTTTTGCGCAACCTCAGCCGCCGCAATGGCGGCATTCGTTTCGTCCGCACCCAGCTTGGGCACGCGACCAACCAAAGCACCCGTGGCCGGGTTGTGCACTTCGATGGCATCTTCGCCAGCTTCGATCCAATCGGAGCCGACAAGCGCGGCCTCCCGCAATAGGCCGCTGTCTTTCAGAGTAATGGTCATGACCCGTCCTTGCTGTTCAGAAAAATTAAGGCGCGATGATAGGTTGAGATTTCAGATCGCTTTCCACAATCTCAGCCCCCTCAAAAACGGACCCCAGTTCAAACCAGCTGCGCGGCGCCGCTGCACCCCAAAGGGTTTGACGCTGCGGATCTTTAAGATCCCATTTGATTGCTTCGTGATCTGGATCAATGGTCTGGTAATCCGAGCAATAGATTTCGGTCCGGTGACCATCCTTATCGCGGATATACAGGAAGAAGGCATTAGAAATGCCGTGACGGCCCGGCCCGCGTTCGATGTTTTCCACATAGCCTTCGGTCGACATCAGATCGAGCAGGTCAATAATGTTAAGCGGTGTTGGCACCCAAAAAGCTGTGTGGTGCAGACGAGGTCCAGTGCCATTGGTAAAGGCAATGTCATGCACGCCGCCCTTGCGGTGCATCCATGCCGCCCACGACCGGCCGGTTTCGGCATCTTCGGTATATTCGGTAACGCGGAAGCCCATTTCGCCATAGAACTTGATGCTTTCGTCGACATTTGACGAGAACAGGTTGAAATGGTCGATCCGCAGCGGCTTCACGCCGCGATACAGTTTGTATTTCTGATGGATCGGCTCTAGCCGATCCATCTTTGCATAGAATTCCAGAGGCACGCCAAATGGGTCACGTGTGCTGAGCACCCGGCCCATGAACGGACGTTCGATCCATGTTGTCGGAAGGTTTTGAGATTTGAACCAGGCCTCGGCCTTGTCCAGCTCTTCTTCGCTCCAAACCTTAAAGCCCAGTACCCCAACAGACCCTTCGCTTGCTTTGCGAAGGATCATGCAGTGATGGCCGCGCTCTTCCATGGCACGCAAATAGATCGTGTCACTGTCTTCGTAGGTCACCTGCAGGCCCAGAATATCGACATAATATCCACGGGACCAAGCAAGGTCGGTGACACGCAACTCTACGTGGCTAAGCCGAACAATATTGAACGGCGGGTTCAGGTTTGCAGCGGGAATGGGCATGTATCTCTCCTCCTACCGGCCTATTGGACCGGGAAAATTACGTTGGTTTGGCCAGTGCCAGAGCTGGGAAAATAATCCGTCACGACTTCGCATTTGGCATCGTATTTGTCCCAGCCAAGTGCGCCATAGAGCATGGCAGTGTCGTGCATTGATCCTTCGCCACAGCAGAAGGTTGCATAGTCGCCCAGCATTTTCAGGAAGGTGGCGTGATCGCCATTCTTCCACATCTCAAGCACATGCAAATCCATCTGGCGGTTGAATTCAGAACTGATGGTAAAGGTGCCGTTGTTGGCGGCGTAGTCTTTGTTGGCCCAAATCTTGTGAGACAAAGATCCAGACGCAACCAGCAAAACCTTGCTGTCGCTGGCTTCTACGGCGCGGCGGATCGCTTCGCCGACAACACGGCTTTCATCGTGATCATGCACAGTGCACCACGCGGCAACCGACACGACCTTCATCTTGTGCTCACGGCTCATAAAGCGCATCGGCACCAGTGAACCATATTCCAGCTCAAGACTGTCGATCTGGTGGCTCAGCGTGTAAACGCCAAGGTCCGTTGCTTCCTTGGCAATCGCATCGCCAAGATCGGAATTCCCCTCGTAGGAATACTCCAAGTCCTGAATGAACTGTGGAAATTCGTTTGAGGTGAATAAGCCTTCGAATTTGCTGTTGGAATTGATGTGAAAGCCAGCGTTGATCACCCAATGGGTGTCGCAAATCACAACCGTATCCGCCCCCAGCTCCTTGGCGCGGCGGGCGATTTCGCGGTGACCGTCGATGGCGGCTTGACGCTTGCCTTTGACAGGGCCGTCTTGCTCAGACATCAACATGGTCGGCACGTGAGTGCATTTTGCGGCGAGAACGATCTCTCCCATGGTCTTTCCTCCTAGGTTATCGCGCGTTTCCTGTGTGACTTCAGGCGCCCAGACGAGGGATTTTATGTTCCCCGATGGCAAAGGCGATATTCTTGGTTTCCATGTAAAACTCGAACGACCAGTCACCGCCGTCACGGCCGATGCCGCTGGATTTCACACCACCGAACGGTGTGGGCAAGTGACGGACGTTTTCTGAGTTCACCCAGATCATTCCCGCTTCCAACTTGTCGGTGAAACGCAGCGCGCGTGTCAGATCAGAGGTCCAAAGATACCCGGTCAGGCCGTAGTCGGTATCATTGGCCAAGGCCAAGGCTTCTTCCTCGGTCGAGAAAGGGATGGACGTCAGAACCGGACCAAAGATTTCTTCCTGCGCGATACGCATGGAATTGTTGGCCTCAGTGAACAAGGTCGGACGTACAAAGAACCCTTCTTCGCCGACTCGGACACCGCCCGCAGCAACGGTTGCACCGTCTTCCTTGGCGATTGAGAAGTAGCTGTTCACCTTGTCGAAGTGCTCTTTGGCGATCAACGGGCCAATTTCGGTTTTGGGATCAAGAGGATGGCCAACTTTGATATTGTTGACCCGTGCGATCAGCTTGGCTTCGAAATCTTCGCGGATCGTGTCTTGTACCAACAAACGCGAGGACGAGGTGCAGCGTTCGCCGTTGATCGAATAGATCATGAAGATCGCCGCATCCAAAGCACGGTCCAGATCAGCATCATCAAAGACGATCACAGGGTTCTTGCCACCAAGTTCCAGGTGCATCCGCTTCAACGTGTCTGCGCCCTGCTTAGTGATCAGGCTGCCGGTGCGGCTTTCGCCGACAAATGCAACGGCCTTGATCGCAGGGTGTTCGGTCAGACGTTTGCCTGCATCTTCACCAAAGCCGTTCACCAGGTTCCACACACCCGCTGGCAAACCGGCTTCTTCCGCGATTTCCATCAGAATGCGGGCCGAGAGCGGGCTGAATTCGGCGGGCTTATGCACCACGGTACACCCGGCGGCCAAAGCAGGCGCAATCTTCCAGGTCGACAGCATGAATGGCGTATTCCAAGGCGTGATAACACCCACTGGGCCAATCGGCGTGCGTGTGGTGACATTCATCAGTGTTGGAGATTTCAGATGCTCGCCATCACGCGCCGAGGAAACTTGATCCGCAAAATAGCGGAAGTTTTCAGCGCCGCGCAGCGCTGCCTTGGACATAAACCGATAGGCCTGGCCTGTATCCCAGCATTCGCAAAGGGCGATTTCTTCGGCACGTGCTTCGATGCCTTCAGCAATCTTGATCAGAATTTTCTTACGCTGGGTCGCTGGCATATCGCGCCAATCGGCAAAGGCCGCGGCGGCGGCTTCGGCAGCGGCATCAACATCTGCTTCCGTGCTGCGCGCTACGCTGCAAATCACGCTTTCATCTACGGGCGAAATCGTTTCAAACGTGCCGCCTGAACCGGGGCGATCTTCGCCTGCGATGCGGTTCAGAATGCCCGCATCGCGAAAACGCGCCAGGTAGCCGTCCAGTTTGGTCAGGTGTGTTGCTAGGTCGGTCATCTCAACTCCTCGGGCAGGTATTTCCGGATTGAGCTGGCCTTTGGGCTCAGCTCGGGGTCTATGTCGCGCATTTCCATCGATATCATCAGCGATGTGCGATCCATCACATCACTGCAGAAGGCCTGCAAAGCAGCGAACACAGCCTCTGTTGCGGCCTTCTTGGCCGCGTCAGGGCGCCCGCCGCGCAGGCGAATAGATAGATCTAGATAGGCGTGATCGGGGTTTCCGTCCGCCATAAAAACATGGGTACAGGCGGTGGCGCGCACTCGGATACCTGCGGCGGGAAACACTCCGGTTTCACGCGCAGCCATGGCCAACACACGGCACAATTCGGCCATGTCTAACCTCGCCTCAAGATTGGGCGAGTAGTCGATGTGAAAATGCGGCACAACAAGCTCCTCCCTGTTCGCTTAACTTGTTAAGCATTTCGCTTAACATGTCAATTATTTTACTTGCACATCACGCGAAAAAGTTTGAATTGTTAAACATGTCAGACCAGCCCCCTCCCCTTCGCCATACGGCCCGCTCGCTACCAATTGCTTTGCTGCGAGCTCGGGAAACCATCATGGCACCATTTCGCGAGATGCTGGCACAAAGCGGCCTGAGTGAACAAAAGTGGCGCGTTTTGCGCGTGCTGTCTGAGACTGGTCCGATGGAACAAACCGCCATTTCAGAAGCCGCCTGCCTGCTGCTGCCCAGTTTGACGCGCATGTTGACGTCGCTGGAAAAGGACGGGCTGATCCGTCGTTCGGCTGACACGACTGACCGGCGCAAGATGATTGTGACGCTGGACGATGCCGGGCATCAATTGATCGCCCAACATTCCGAAAGCAGCAACCGCATCATGGCTGAACTTGAAGACACCTTTGGGGCTGAAAACCTGGAGCAACTTCTGGATTTGCTGGACGCACTGAACAAGCTGAAGACCAACGAAAAATAACTGATCGGCTTTGGTCGTCAGGTTGGCACGAAACCGCGCCAACCCCATTTGTAATTTGTCGCGATTAGCGGACATTAGCCCCAAAACCCAACCAACCAATAGCTGAGCGCTGGAAACGCTATCAGCAGCATGATGCGGGTGAATTCCGATGCGATGAACGGAACCGTACCCCGGAAGATCTCGGTTGTAGGAATGTCCTTTGCGATGGCCGAAATGATAAACAGGTTCATCCCAACCGGGGGCGTGATCATCCCCACCTCGACAACAACCAGCGTCAAAATTCCGAACCACAAAGCTTGCTGTTCTGGCATCAAGCCAAAATCCAAGCTCATCATTGTTGGAAAGAAAACCGGAACGGTCAGCACGATCATGGACAAACTGTCCATAACGCAGCCCATCACCAGATAGAAAACCACGATCAGGATCAGAACGGTCATCGGCGCGACATCCGCAGCCATGAACCAATCAGCCAGAGTTGTTGGCATACGCGACAAGGCCATTGCCACGTTGAAGATATCCGCACCAAAGATGATGACGAAAATCATCGCACTGGCAGCTGCTGTATCAACCAGGCTTTCAACCATAGCCGCCAGCGACAATGTCCGGGTCAGAACGCCAGCAACAGCAGTCAGAACCACACCAATGGATGCGCCCTCGGCCGGGGTGAAGAACCCGCCGTAAATGCCACCCAACACGATGACAAAAATACCCAGAATGTGCCAGATATCACCAAGGCTGCGAAAACGCGCGCCAAAGCTGGCACGATCTTGCAGCGGGGCAGACCCAGGATGGATACGAACATAAATCGCGATGGCGATGATAAAACCCAGTACAGCCAAAATGCCGGGGATCGTCGCGGCAAGGAACAATTTGACGATGTTCTGCTCGGTCAGCAGCGCATAGATGATCAGCACGATGGACGGCGGGATGAGGATACCCAAGGTCCCACCAGCCGCCAACGCACCAGAGGACAACGCGCCGCTATAGTTGTGCTTGCGCATCTCAGGCAGGGCCACTTTGGCCATGGTCGATGCTGTCGCGATGGATGAGCCCGAGATAGAGCCGAACATCGCGCAGCCCGCGACGGCCGCCATCGCCAGACCACCACGCCAATGCCCAATCCATGCGTTAGAGGCAGAAAACAGGGCGGCGGAAATACCAGTCCGTGTCGCCAAGTGCCCCATCAGGATAAACAGTGGGATGATCGCCAGGTCGTAAGAGAGAAACTTGTCAGGCCAAGCAGTGGACAGATACGCCTGAAGCCCAGCAGTGCTGGACAGCGCAATATATCCGCAGGCCCCGATAGCCCCCATCGCCAACCCAATGGGCGCGCGAATGAGGATCGCGCCCAACAGGACAACGATCAGAATAATGGAGATAACAGTGGGATCCATGATCAGTGTCCAGTCTGCGTTGAAATCATTTTCGGCTGCAAAAATGCCTGAGTGAAGGCAATCAAGCTTGCTGCACCGGTCCCAAGAACGGCCGGAACAAACGCCCACCAGACAGGCATCGACAGCAGCATTGTGCGGTCACCGTATCCTCGGATCTCCATCATGCCATGTATCGTAAAATAGCAAAGCACGGCCCAAATCACGGCAAAGCAAAACAACCAAATCCAATCGATTCCGGCCCGAATGTTGAGCGGCAACCAATTGGTGAACAGATCGACCATCACGTGGCCGCGGTTGAATTGGCACAAAGGCAAGAAAAGACCAGCAGCAAAAGCGCAGGACATTTCAACCAGTTCAAAGTCGCCGCGGACACCGCGCAGGCCAACGTTGCGCATCACGACAGAGATGGCCACCGTGACTGCGACGGCAAAGATCACCGCGCCACCGAACCCGGCCAGCATGCGCGCCAGACGGTCCATCCATACGTACAAGGGGGGGTGTCCCCCCCCCTGTCGTGGCCATATCGAAGACCATCCGGACATGATTATGCACCTTGATCCAGAAGCTCGTTCACCCGTGCCAGGATCGCGGCGCCGTCATGACCGGCGTCGTTCAGCTTGGCTTCCCAATTGGCGTAAACAGGCTTGGCTGCTTCTGCCCAATTGGCGATTTCGGCGCTTTCGATCTCAACGATCTCGTTGCCTTGCTTCTCAACCATACCGCGGCCAACAGCTTCGAACGCGTCGAAGGTCTGACCAATACGGCGGGACAGGTCGATACCGGAGTTCGCGTCGATCACACCGCGCAAATCATCCGAAAGACCTTCGTAGCTGCGCTCGTTCATCAGCAGAGCGTTGGTGTTGGCATAAAGGCCACGCGCACCAGGAGCCGCTTCACAGGAATACTTGGTCAGTTCCTGCAGTTTGAAGGGAGGCACAACTTCGTAAGGCAGACAGCAGCCGTCGATCACGCCGTTGCTCAGACCCACAACCATTTCGGTTACTGGGAAGAACACAGGTTCGGCGCCCAAGGATGCCAGCAATTCGCCCATGCCCGCGTTGGGGCTACGGATTTTCTTGCCAACCAGATCAGCAGCTGTGCGCACAGGCGTGTCACGCATGTGCAACTTGCCGCCGTCATGGCTCCAGAATGCCAAAGGCTTCATGCCAGAGAATTCGTCGCCGCCGAATTCGTCCATCAGAGTGTGCAGAGCAACCGAGGTTTCTTCGGCGTGCTTGGCCATGAATGGCAGACCCATTGTTTCGGCAACCGGGTAGCGACCAGGTGTGTAGGTTGGCAGCGCCCATGCGATGTCTACGATGCCTTTCTTGACCTGCTCGGCCAGCTGTGGCGGCTTGCCGCCCATCTGCATCGCAGGGAAGATTTGCACTTCGATGGCACCGTCAGATGCTGCGGCCAGCTCTTCGGCCCAAGGCACAAAGAACTTGGAGTGCATTGGCGCGACAGGTGGCAGGAAGTGGTGCAGACGCAGTGTCACTTCGGCGGCAGAAGCCCGACCAACCAGCGCAGGGGTCGCCAACGCGGCCCCAAGACCGGCCAACACGTGGCGGCGGTTAGGTGTAAATGTGGACATGGATATTCCTCCCAATTTCAGTGGATTAAGAACAGTGCCGGTTGTCCAAAACCGGCATGTGGTTAAACGTTATTTCTTCTCTTCAATGGCCAGTCGTCTTACGGCTCCCTCGCGCAGCGTGGCCACTTGGTTCAACAAACCTTCCGGATCGACAAAGATGTTTGGTGCGCCTTCCTCACGGGTCATCAGCGCCTGACGGTCTTCATCAAGGTTGTTCGAGAAACCGTGCGTTGTCAGATGGACTTCGACACCCATGTCACGGTCTTCAACAAGGGTGCGCACACGATCGACACTCTGGATATAAGCCCGGACCTGCGTTGGGCCTTCGATGGCGTTCAGCCCCAGACCACCAATAGTGATCGCGCGGTGCGTGTTGTCACCATCTTTGACGTCATAGACGTATGAGGCAGTTCCCCAGGTGTGACCGGGTGTTTCAACAACCGAAAACGTATTGCCACCAAGGGTGATCTCATCGCCATCGGCCACAACCATTTCTGGCTCAATCATATCCCAAGCGCGACGACCGCCCTGCGAAGCCTTGGAAGATTCGACCGCCTCATCCCATCCGCCTTGTGTCATCACGAACGTCGCATTGGGCAAAAGTGGCTTCAACGCGACGGCACCGCCGACGTGGTCGAAATGCCCATGGGTCATCAGTACGTATTTGATATCAGCCAAATCCGTGCCGGTTGCCTTGATGTTTTCGACGATGGTCTTTTGAAATGGGCCATACAGCGTATCAATCAGAACCGTGCCCTCATCGGTATGAACCAACCACGCCGACACCCAGCAAACACCAACAAAGTCGACATTGTCGAAGGGCGCCCATGGCTCAACATATTGAGCATCCGGCGTGCTTAGCCAACGGCCCAGCTCAGGGGGCATTTTGCCCGTACGACCGAATTCAACAAAGCGCTCCAGAATTGGTCCCGAAGGGCAACCATCAAAGAGCGATTGCGCAGCAACGGGCGCAGCAAATCCTGCGGCGACGATTGCAGCCGCCGAAAATAGCGCGGCCTTCTTTGTCAGTGTTTTTGCCATTTCTGTCCTCCTCCAGATGGCGCGCTTTGCACGCGAATACAAAACGCCTTCGTTCAATCCATCGGCACCAGTTTGCCAGGATTCATGATGTTCTGTGGGTCCAAGGCGCGCTTGATCGCGCGCATCGCGGACAGTTGCGTCGCTTCCTTCAGAGCGTTCATAACGTCCAACTTGCTTTGCCCGATGCCGTGTTCTGCCGAGAATGAACCATTCAACTTAGACAGCAGATCAAAGGCTTTCTTCTTTGCCGCCTCCAACGGCAAACTGTCCCAATCTTGGCCCGGTGCCGGCGAAAACGAATAATGCAGATTGCCATCGCCCAAATGGCCGACAGTCAGCGGCTGAAAGCCCCATTCGGCAGCAATCGGATCCATGGTGGCAATGAACTCTGCGATACCGGCAAGCGGCAGCGAGATATCCAAGTGATAAGCAGGACCGTTTTCAGTGATGGCTTCCAAAATCGACTCGCGCAGCCGCCACAACTCTGAGCGTTGCTGATCAGATTGGGCAATCATCGCATCCAGAACGATGCCCTCTTCCATTAGTTCACCCAACAGATCAAGCATTTGAGATTGCAGACGAACACTGCCGTCATCACCCATCTGCGCATCGTCTTTTCGGCTTGACGCCACCTCAATAAACAGGCCGGTCTCGGCTGGTTCATCCAGAGGCGGACGGATATCCGGGAAGACTTTGCAAATCACTTCAACCGCCGGACGCGGCATGTATTCAAACGCTTCAACGCCGCCACCTGTCCGGTCTTGCAGACGGTTCAGCACATCGATTGTGGCCTCCATCGTAGACACCGACAAAAAGGCCGTGGCCCGCACCAATGGCGCAGGCGACAGCTTGAAAACAGCCGCCGTAATGATGCCAAGCGTACCTTCGGCACCAATCAGCAAATCCTTCAGATCGTAGCCTGTATTGTCTTTGCGAAGGCCAGTCAGTGCGTTGATCACGGACCCATCGGGCATGACAGCCTCGATCCCCAAGCACAGCTCACGTGTTGTGCCATAGCGCACCACGTTTGAGCCGCCCGCGTTGGTGGACAAGGCCCCGCCAATCATGCAGCTGCCCTGCGCACCGAATGTCAACGGAAACACCAAGCCCTGCTCCAGCGCCTTGCCTTGCGCCGCCTCCAGCACAACGCCGGCCTCAACCGTCATTGTGCGGGCCGCAGGATCAACCGCGCGAACCTGATTCATGCGCTCCAGTGAAATTACCAAACTTGGCTGGCCGGTGATTGGCACGCCGCCACCACATAACCCAGTCCGCCCGCCCAGTGGCACAACGGCTATCCCCTTTGCGGCGCAAATCCGGACAAGCGCGGACACTTCATCTGTGTTTTTCGGCCGAGCCACCGCAACAGGCATGGCGGCATAGCGCCCTGTCCAATCAGTGCCATAGGCCGTCAAATCTGACGCTTCGATCAGCACCTGCTTCTCACCCACGACGTTCTGGCATTCAGCAATAAATGCCTGAGCGTCGGTTTGTGAGGAAACAAGGGTGTCAGTCACGGTCACTCTCCAAATTCAGCGCGAACAAACCCGCAGTAACGGGTTTCGCCAGTCCCAAACTAACATGGTGCATGGTAGATTGCCTTGTCAAGCACCATGTAACATGGTAGTTTCAAGTATCGATGCGAACCAAGCGAAAAGCAGAGCCACCATGAAGCCGATCACCCCACCGCAGTCTCTCATGGAACTGACCGCCGAGCGGATTCGCGATTCGATCATTCAGGGGGAATTGCCTCTGGGCTCAAAAGTTTCAGAGCAAAAACTGGCAGATATGCTGCAAATCAGCCGCTCGCCGGTACGCGAAGCTTTGGCGCTTTTGCAGATCGAAGGGCTGATCCGCGTGCTTCCAAAACGCGGATCATTCGTTTTCACACCAGACGAAAAAACGGTTGCAGACCTATGCGACCACCGCGCCATTCTTGAATCCGCCTGCCTGAAACTTGCGATTGAGCGCAGCCCGGACGCGCTGGTTGGCGGGTTGCGGCATGGAATCGACCAGATGCAACAGGCCATCATGCGCAATGATTCCGCCGCCTATTCCCATGCAGATTTGCAGTTTCATCGCACGATCATTCATTGCAGTGACAATCGATCCATGGCCAAGGTCTATGACACCACAATCGGCCCGCTGATGGCGTTGCGCACACACTTGTTCACCACAATGAAAGCCCATCTCGACCGCTCGATGGCCCAGCATGCTGCGCTGCTAGAAGCTTGTGAAAACAAGGATATTTCACGGGCTCAGAGCATTGTTACAGAACATGTTCTACACTTGGCCGAACACTATCGGGTATCAAACGTAAAGGGCGAGCCGCAAAAACTACGACGCGTGCGCTAAGCCAAAGAAGACAAAGGAAATGACAGTGAAGAAAACGACTGCCGACATTATGGTCGACGCTCTTGTTGAGAACGATGTGGATACCGTTTTCGGGATTCCCGGTGCGCATTCATATGAGCTTTCCGATGCTCTGGCGCGCCGCTCGAATGATATTCGTTTCATCCACACACGGCACGAACAAGGCGCGGGCTATATGGCTTATGGCTATGCCAAAGCCAGCGGTCGGCCCGGTGTTTTCACCGTCGTTCCTGGCCCCGGCGTTTTGAACGCAGGCGCGGCTGTTTGCACCGCCTATGGCGGCAATGCGCCGGTGATGTGCCTGACCGGCAACATCATGTCCCATCTGATCGGACAAGGCCGCGGGCAGCTGCACGAATTGCCCGACCAATTGGCAACCCTGCGCGGGCTGACCAAGCATTCGGACCGCATTGAACATCCGGGGCAAGCTGCCGATAAAATGGCAACCGCCTTTACCGAGATGCTGTCTGACCGCCAACGCCCCGTCGCTGTAGAAGTGCCTTGGGATGTCTTTGGCCAACGCGGCCCTGCACCGGAACAAACGTCGGCTCCACGCCGCCATACAGCGCTGGACGAAGACGCAATTTCCGCAGCCGCAGAGATGATAGCAGCGGCCAAAAACCCGATGATCATGGTCGGCGGCGGCGCATTGGATGCAGCAGCTCAAGTGTTGGCCTTGGCAGAAAAAATTCAAGCACCAGTCGCATCGCACCGATCGGGTAAAGGCATCGTGGCCGATGACAATCCGTTGGCGATGAACCTGATCGCATCATATGACTACTTCCGTGAATGCGACTTGCTGATTGGCATTGGCAGCCGTCTGGAATTGCAGATGATGCGCTGGCAGTGGAAGCCTGAAGGGCTGAAAGTTCTGCGCATCGACATTGATCCGACAGAAATGGTGCGCCTGAAACCAGACCTGGGCATTGTTGGCGACGCGGCTGAGGCGTCTGCCGCGCTGACAAATGCACTGGCAGATCACGCCGTCACTGATCGCACTGCTGAATTCCAAGAGATCAAAGACAAAGCCCGCGCCGCCAGTGAAACCGTACAGCCGCAGATGAGCTATCTTGACGCCATCCGCCGCGCCCTGCCCCGTGATGGTTTCTTTGTCGAGGAAGTCAGCCAGATGGGCTTCACCGCACGATTTGGTTTCCCGGTTTATGAGCCGCGCCAATATGTGACCTGCGCCTATCAAGACAATTTGGGCTTTGGCTACAACACCGCACTGGGCGTCAAAGTCGCCAACCCGGACAAGGCCGTCGTCTCTATCAACGGCGATGGCGGCTTCCTGTTTGGGGCGCAGGAAATGGCAACCGCCGTGCAGCACGGTATTGGAGTGGTTGCAGTGGTGTTCAACAACAATGCTTATGGCAATGTGCGCCGCGACCAGATGAACGTTTTTGACGGTCGTATTCTGGGTGCAGAGTTGCAGAACCCCGATTTCGTGGCCATGGCCAAAAGCTACGGCATGGCGGCAGAACAAGTTACTTCGCCAGAAGCTCTTGAAAAGGCGATTGAAAAAGCCTTGGCCAGCGGCGCCCCTGCGCTGATTGAAGTGCCTGTTGAGCGTGGCTCAGAAACCTCGCCGTGGCAGTTCCTGCACCCGGCCCCGCATAGCTGATATTTCTGGGAGGAATCCAATATGACCGATTTTGCAATGACTATTGGTGGCCAGCCGGTCACCACATCCGAAACGTTTGATGTTATCAACCCCGCCACTGGTGGCTTGGCAGGCACCTGCCCGTCTGGCACAGCCGATGACATCAACGCAGCCGTCGCGGCCGCCAAAGCGGCCTTTCCCGGTTGGAGCGCACAAAGTGATGAAACGCGCGCGCAAGCCTGCCGTGATATGGCACGCGTGTTGGGCGAAAACGCTGAAGAATTGGCGCGTCTGTTGACCACCGAACAAGGTAAACCACTGGGCGGTTTGGGGTCGCGTTTTGAACTGGGGGGCTGCCAAGCTTGGGCGGGGAATACCGCCGAACTGAACCTGCCCGTCGAAATCGTGAAAGACGACAACGAAGGCCGCATCGAAATCCACCGCAAGCCTTTGGGTGTGGTTGCTTCGATCACACCATGGAACTGGCCGCTGATGATCGCCATCTGGCACATCGCCCCGGCGATCCGGTCCGGCAACACGGTAGTGATCAAACCGTCGCCCTATACCCCGTTGTCAACGCTGCGCATGGTTGAAATCCTGAACACGGTTTTGCCCGCTGGTGTGCTGAACGTGGTTACCGGCCCCGATAGCATCGGCCCGGTTCTGACTTCCCACCCGGATGTGGCCAAGGTCACCTTCACCGGCTCCACTGCGACAGGCAAAAAGGTCATGTCCAGCGCCGCTGACACGCTGAAACGCTTGACGCTGGAACTGGGCGGCAATGATGCCGCGATCGTTCTGCCCGATACGGATGCCGCCCAAGTGGCCGAGGGCATCTTTTGGGGTGCGTTCATCAACAATGGACAGACTTGCGCCTGCATGAAGCGCCTGTACGTGCACGACAGCATTTATGATGACGTCTGCACCGCACTTGCCGGGTTTGCATCAAATATCACGGTTGGCGACGGTATGAACGAAGACAGCGTTCTGGGCCCTGTCCAAAACGCAATGCAATTCGCCAAAGTGCGCGAACTGGTTGAGGATGCCAAAGCCAATGGCGCACGCGTTCTGATCGGCGGCGAAGACCCACAGCAAGACGGCTACTTCTACCCGATCACATTGCTGGCTGACGTGACCGACGGGATGCGCATTGTGGACGAAGAGCAGTTCGGCCCCGTTCTGCCAATCATCCGCTACACTGACGTAGAAGACGCGATTGCGCGGGCGAACCACTCCAGCATGGGCCTTGGCGGATCTGTTTGGTCTAAAGACACCGACGCCGCAGCCAATCTGGCACTGCAACTGGAATCAGGTTCTGCCTGGGTCAACTCGCACGGCGGCTTGAACCCCAACGCACCTTTCGGCGGGGTCAAACAGTCTGGCATCGGAACAGAGTTTGGTGTGGACGGCCTAAAAGAGTTCACAACAATCCAAACGCTGCACCGCTAAGTCACGCGGCTTGCCGCCTGCGCCCTTACCCGCGCAAGGTGACATCAGAAGAATGAAGGGAACGCTCATCTGGCATGGTGAGCGTTCTTTTTTTGATATTTTTTGATTAAATTAAGGTTTTTATTTACAAATACTTAAGGTGAAGTCTTAAAGTAATTTGGGAGCTTCATCTTTTGGCAATTTTCAGTAAACAGCCCCCCCGAACACTGATTAATTCACCGGCCAAAACGCTACTTTCCTCTCTCGGTTGACGTTCCAGACCAGTTGCAGGCATGCTTGTCGGGCAGTCCCTTCGTCACTTTTGATTTTACACTGCACGGGTCAAGGAAAACACAGACACGCAACTCCAAAACCCACATTCGAAGCCCACCACACCCTGCGAAATGCCCCCATTCCTTTCGCACAATTGTTGAGAATGCCGATGGCTGTTGATCAAACTCCACCTTCCCAAGAACGGCGCAAAGTCGCCCTGTTGGCCGTGATCCCAGACGATATGTATGCGGCACTGATCACCGACTTTGAATTGCTGGATGCCCCCGCCCTGGCCGCATTAAGCCAGGAAGAACGCACCGCCATCACCGTTGGCCTGACCAGAGCCATGGTGGGCGCGAAGACCGAAGAAGTCTTGGCCCTACCTGGCCTAAAAACGATCGCGAGCATTGGTGCGGGCATCGACAAGTTCGACTTTCCCTGGCTGGCAGAGCGCGGCATCAGCGTGCACCCCACCCCGGACATCATGACAGAAGACACCGCTGAATTCGCGGTTGGTTTGGTCTTTGCCGCCTTCCGAAACATTGTTGGGAACGACCGATTGGTTCGGCGGGGCGACTGGGCCATCAAAGGCCGTGCCGCACCGGGCAAACGGATATCAGGGTCGAAAATCGGCATCGTTGGGCTGGGGCGCATTGGCAGCCGGATCGCCACAAAGCTTTCAGCGATTGGATGCGAAATATCCTACACCGGAACAACCAAGAAAGACGTGGACTGGCAGTTCGTCCCAAACCTTGCGGACATGGCCACGGCAGTTGATGCGCTGATCCTCAGTTGCGTTGGCGGCGACGCAACACGCGGTCTCATCTCTGCTGACGTGTTGGACAGGTTGGGCCCCGACGGGTTTGTTATCAACGTGGCACGCGGATCGGTTGTGAATGAAGAGGCTTTGATCAATGCCCTGCAAACAGGGGTAATTGCCGGTGCTGCCTTGGATGTCTTTGAGAACGAGCCATCCCCAGACCCGCGTTTTTTTGAGCTTGGCAACTGCATCCTTCAGCCCCACACCTCGGTCTTCACAAACGAAAACCGTCGCGATCTGGCCCAAGAGCTGACGCGGCTGCTTCAATTAAAGTGATAATGTTGACTTTTTAATTCTATAAGTTAGCATGCCCCAAAATTCGGGCACCAAACTGGCTTTTGGATACGCGTAGTTCTGATGATCCAGTTTCGCTCTGGATTGCCCGAGTGACACAACTGAAAGAGGCGGATCACGCGACATGCCGATCACCGACGACATGATCATCGAAGCGACGAAAGAGCTGTATTCCCGCGCCCTGCGAAAGGTGCCCGAGGATGCCAAGACGGCCATCGCCGCGGCGATGCAGACCGAAACCAACGAAACCGCCCGTCGTACGCTAGAGCTACAACTCAAAAGCGCTGAACTGGCCGAAAAGAAAGACACATTTGTTTGCTCGGACAGCGGCTTTCCAACCTATTTCGTCAAGGTTGGCAGCAAGGCTGAACTGGACTGCGATTTCAAAGCCTCTATCAGAAAAGGCTATGAAGTTTTGGTCGACACGATCCAACCACCGTTGCTGAAGCACGTGACAAACCCAATCACCCTTGAACGGGGATACCACGGCAAAGACATGCCAATTGTGTCATATGACTTCGAAAGTGGTGCCGATTACGTCGAGATTTTGTGTTCGCCCAAAGCATTGGGATCAGGCCGCTGGGCCGCGCTTGAACTGTTCACCTTCCCGTCGCTGGAGACAATTGAGACCTACATACTGGATGTTGCGATCAAGGCCGGTGCGCAGCATTGCCCCCCGGTCATCATGGGTGTCGGCATCGGTGGCAGCTTTGATCATTGCGCCGGTCTGGCCAAGAAACAAACTTTGCGCCCGATTGGCCAGAAAAACCCCGATCCAACCCTTGCAGCAATGGAAGAGCGCCTGACAAAGGCGGTGAATGGGCTTGGCTTCGGACCAATGGGCACCGGTGGCGACACGACTGTACTTGGCGTTCATGTAGATTTCTCGAGCGGCCATGGGTTTACCCCGGTTGCCGTGTGTTTCAATTGCTGGATCAACCGGCGCGCACGTGTGCGTATGTGGGGCGACGGCCGGATGGAGTGGTCAGAATGAGTGTCACCGAACATGACCTGAAATTGCCGCTGACAGATGAGTCGGTGCGCGATTTGAAAGTTGGCGATTTCGTTTACCTGACCGGCGAAATCTTCACCACGGCAGGCCTGCCCACCCATGATCGGCTGCTGAAATGCCTGGATGGTGAGGAAGACCTGCCCTTCGATATGACCGGCGGCGCGCTGTTCCACCTTGGCAGCCTGAACGAAGAGGCCGAGGATGGCTCCCTAAGCATCATCTATATCAACCCCACCACCAGCACACGGTTCAACGGGCACATGCCACGCTTGATCCCAGGTCTTGGCCTGCGCGTGACAGGTGGCAAGGGCGGGCTAGACGCGGCATGCGCACGTACGATGGCCGAAAACGGCTGTGTGTACCTGTCTTTCCTTGGTGGCGGCGCACCAATCCTTACGGCCGGGATTCGAAAAGTCACAGGCATCGGCTGGCCCGAGATGATCTCGCACTATCGGATCGCACGGATTGAGGTTGAACGTCTGGGTCCATTGACCGTTGGTATCGATGCACATGGCAATAGCATCTACGACCAAACATCAGATCTGGCGCACGACAAACGCGCAGAGATTTTGGCCGAAATGAATTCGGCCCGAGAGGGCACACAGGCGTAAGCGCGCCCCTCAACGCAATAAATTGCGGTTCTTCCATCCACCGGGAACGGCCCCATACACAAACAGCAAAGCCCCCGGCCAAACCGGGGGCGCAAATTTCCACGCTGCCCGACTCCATCAAATGCTGGTACAATCCCTTATCAGCAATTCCAATAAACCGCTTGCAAAGCCCTGCAGATTCACTAAAGTTATAATACTAGCTTTATATGGAGTGCGCCGAAAATCTGTATTGGCGCCATTCCGCAATGGGAGGTTCATAAAGTGTCGATTCTAAATTGGAACAACATCGCCCGCACGATCACGGCGGGCGTCATTGGCGGCCTGGCGGTTCTGTCTGCCGGAGCGACAGTTGCACAGGAATATCCGAGCCAGCCAGTGACGCTGGTGGTTGGCTTCCCACCCGGTGGCTCAACAGATGTTGTTGCGCGCATTTTGGCCGAACATATGAGCGGAACACTGGGTCAGCCGGTACTGGTTGAAAACCGCCCAGGCGCTGGCGGTACAGTTGGTATCGGACATGTCGCCAAATCCGACCCTGATGGCTACACGCTGGGTGTCAGCGGTGTTGGCGCATCCATCCTGATCGATGCCATGGGGCGCGAAACCGGCTATAACATCGACGAAGAGCTGGATATCATTGGTGTGATGGGCACGTTGGGCCTTGTGATCGCCGGCCGCAACGGGCTTGAAGCAACCACCCTGCCTGAACTGATGGAATTTGCCAGAGCAAACCCCGAAGCGCTGACATACGGCAGCTCTGGTGTTGGCACCCCCGGTCACTTGGCGATGGAATACCTCAAAAGCGTCGCTGGCGTAGAGATGCTGCACATTCCTTACAAGGGTAACACGCCTTTGATGAATGACATTCTTGGCGGCCACGTTGATATCGCCATGCTGACCACCCCCGGTGCCGCAGAACAGGTTCGCGCCGAAGGCATTCAGCCATTCGCCGTATCCTCGCCAGAGCGGTCTCCGCTGATGCCAGAAGTGCCCACCGTGATCGAAGGTGGTTTTGATGGCTACACCGCAACACTGTGGAACCTGCTTGTAACCCCGAAAGGCACGCCAGCGGATGTTCAGGCCAAACTGTCTGAAGCCCTGAACGCGGCCATGCAAGATGCCGATGTTCTGGAAGCCTATGCCACCAAAGGTCTGGCCCCGACATTGACCTCACCAGCAGAAGCCGTCCAGTTTCACGCCGATGAGCGAACGAAATGGAAAGGCTTAATTGAAGCAACTGGCGCTGCGTCCAAATAACGGCAGCACCACACAAAAAGGGGCGGCAATAGCCGCCCCTGTTACTTTGGTTCGGATGGACAAATGAAGACCATTTCACTTCGATTGGTGGTTGCCGCAGTGCTTGCAATCATCGGCTTGACCGCCTTTGTCGTCGGTTTGAATTACGAATTCGGCTCTGCCCGCCGCATGGGGCCCGGTTACTTTCCGATCGTCTTGTCCGGCACACTGTTTATCCTGGCCCTATGTGAGGGCATTCCTGCGCTGCTAAAACCTGATCCAGAAAACTCTGATCCGGTTGATTGGCGCCCCCTGCTGGCCATTCTGGCAGCGGTTGCAGCCTTCGCCGTCACCATCACGTTCTTTGGATTGATCCCTGCTTTCTTTGTCGTCATCGGCCTGTCGACCATGTCGCAACAAGGATACGGCTGGAAACCAGCCCTGATCCTGTCTGTCGTCACTGGCTTTGGCGCGTGGCTCCTGTTTTCGCAGCTACTTGGCATGACCTTGCCACTCATTCACTGGGGTCTCTGATAATGTTCGAGAATATTATTCTGGGGTTCGCAACAGCGTTCACCTTGGTGAACCTGTCATACTGTTTCCTCGGCGTCTTCCTTGGCACCTTCATTGGCGTCTTACCCGGACTGGGATCACTGGCGGCCATCTCGATGTTGCTGCCGCTGACGTTTTATTTGGAACCAACAACTGCGCTGATCATGCTTGGCGGCATCTATTACGGCGGTGAATACGGCGGCTCTATCGCGTCGATCCTGCTGAACCTGCCCGGTACACCTTCGGCGGCGGTCACTTGCCTTGATGGCAACCCAATGGCCAAACAAGGACGGGCCGGTGTGGCCTTGTTCATCACCGCAATCGCCTCTTTCGTCGGGGGGTCTGTGGGGATTGTGGCCTTGATGGGATTTGGTCCCTCCATCGCCCGAATGGGGCTTAGTTTTGGGCCAGCTGACTATTTCGCCCTGATGTTATTGGGCCTTGTGGCGGCGGTTACGGTTGGCGGCGGGTCTGTCATCAAAGGCTTGATCATGGTTGTGCTGGGCCTGTTGCTGGGCACTGTCGGCACCGATGTCACCTCGGGCGATTTCCGCTATACGTTTGGCTTTCTAGAGCTGCGTGACGGTGTCAGCCTTGTGGGCATGGCAATGGGGCTGTTCGGCGTGGCCGAAGTTGTCAGCTCCATCCGCGGGGCACAAACCCGCAAGATCACGCAAAAAGTGACCACCCGCAGCATGATGCCAACGCGCGAAGACATGAAACAGACCCTTGGGCCAATGGCACGCGGCAGCACGATTGGCGGCTTTCTGGGGGCCCTGCCCGGCGCCGGTACCGTGATCGCAGCCTTCCTTGCCTATGCCACTGAAGTGCGCTTTGCCAAAGACAAAACACGTTTTGGCAAAGGCGCGATCGAAGGGGTCGCCGCGCCAGAATCCGCCAACAACGCCGCGGCACAAACGGCCTTTATCCCAACCTTGACCATCGGCATTCCCGGCAGCGCGACCATGTCGATCATGCTGGGCGCTCTGATGATCCACGGCATCACACCGGGACCATTGCTGATATCGGATCATCCGACAATATTCTGGGGGCTGATCGCAAGCTTCTGGATCGGCAACCTGTTCTTGCTGGTTCTGAACATCCCATTGATCGGGCTTTGGGTTCGGGTGCTGCAATTCCCTTACAAATACATCTACCCGGTTGTGATCGCTCTTATTTGCATTGGGGTCTTCTCGATGCGGACCAGCGCCTTTGATGTCAGCCTTGTGGTGATCTTTGGCGGCTTGGGTTATCTGTTTCAAAAGGCCGGATATTCGCCTGCTCCGCTGATCCTGGGCTTTGTTCTGGGCCCGATGTTAGAGGAAAACCTGCGCCGCGCGATGCTGATGGCACGCGGTGATCCGATGCGAATGGTCTCTGATCCGCTGACCGGGTCCATATTGGCCTTGTCTGCAATCCTGCTGATCTGGGCTTTGTTGGGCGGCATTCGAAATATGGTCGCCGCCCGCCGGATGGACAAAATCCCCTCGGGCGAAGCCTAAGCGCCCAAGCCCCCAACACAAACCGCGTGATTGACGCAAATCCAGGAGACGACCGTGGCCGGCAGCATGTCCCATATCAAGGTTCTCGATCTGAGCCGAGTCTTTGCTGGCCCATGGGCTGGTCAGATGTTGGCGGATTTCGGTGCCGAAGTCATCAAGATCGAACATGTCAAAGGCGGGGATGATGTGCGGCGCATGGGCGTACCGCATCTGGATGATGATGGAAACGAGACGGAACTGACATCGTCATTTCTATCCATGAACCGCGGCAAGCAATCGCTGGCAATTGATCTGTCAAAACCCGAGGGCCAAAACATCTTGGTAAAGCTTGTCGAACAGGCGGATGTTTTGATCGAAAACTTCAAGGTCGGCAATCTGGCAAAATTCAACCTTGATTACGATACGCTGTCCAAGGTGAACCCGCGCCTGATCTATTGCTCGATCACCGGTTTTGGGCAAACCGGATCCCGCGCGCATCTGCCCGGATACGACCCAATCTTTCAGGCGATGACCGGCGTTATGAGCATCACCGGCGTTGCCGAAGGGCAGCCCGGCGCCGGACCAAATCTGGTTGGTTATTCAATCTCTGACATCAACGCGGGCTACTATGCGGTTATCGCCATCTTGGCCGCGCTGAATCACCGCGATGCCGGTGGGGGATCAGGGCAGCACCTGGATATCGCGCTGTATGACGCGCAAGTGCACGCCTCATCTCATGTTGCAATGAACTATCTGTCCAATGGCCGGGTTCCCAAACGCAACGGCACCGCATCACAGATCACCTGCCCCTGGCAAGTCTTTGATGCTGCAGACAAACCTATCATGATTGCCGTTGGAAATGACGCACAATTCCGCCGCCTGTGTGCCCTTTTGACATGCCCTGAACTGGCCGAAGATCCGCGTTTCGCCACCAATTTGGAACGTGTGCGGCACAAAGAAACGCTGGTGCCCATGCTGGCAGAGCGGATCATCAAATGGGCTGCCGAAGACCTGCAACAAAAGCTGGAAGATGTCGGCATCGCCGCTGGCCCCATTCTGGGTTTTGACGAAGTCTTGGACAGCCAACAGGTCAAGGAACGCGGCCTGAAAAAGACAATGCAACATCCAACGGCAGGCGACATCGAGGTGATTGCCAACCCGATTGTCTTCTCCGAAACGCCCAATGTTTATGAGCACACCGCGCCAGAGTTTGGCGCGGATACGGATGCAGTCCTGCAAGGCCATTTGGGTCTGTCAGACCAAGATATCGCGACATTGCGGTCCAAAGGTATAATTCGCTGATCGTTGGTAACGCACCAACCAAGCCCAGATCAGTGCCGCAGCGCGGATATGGTGACCAGTTCATCGCCAGCTGCTCTGCGCCGCCACCCGGCGTTACGTCGTCGGGCGCGGCATGACGAAAACCTCGTCTATGATGGCATAGTCCAAATACCCAAGACGGGCCAAGGGCCGCACGCGTGTCACATCGACCTTACCATCCACGATCACTTCGTCTGCGATATGAATGCCAACAACCTCTCCAAAGATCACATCAGAAACGGCTTTGGTGCCATCGCGAGCTGTCAGCGAAACGACTTTGTTCAACACGCATTCCAATGCGACCGGCGTGGCGGCAACGCGTGGCACAGCAACATTCCGGCACGGCGCCTTGGCCAATCTCGCCAGATCGAATTCGTCAACCGACGCATCAACCGCCTTCGATGACGTATTGAGCGCGTCCTTCAACGCGCCCACCGCCATATTGACCACGAATTCGCCTGTCGCTTCGATATTCGTCTGGCTGTCTTTGCGCCCTGCGGATGAGAACATGATGAACGGCGGCACGCTCGAGACGGCGTTGAAAAAGCTGTACGGAGCAAGGTTCGCCACCCCATCCGAAGACAGGCTGGATATCCATCCAATGGGGCGCGGTGCCACCAAAGCGTTAAAGGGATTATGGGCCAACCCATGGGGTTCGCTCCTTGGATCGTAGAACATTCACATCCCTCCCTGGTGGATTTACTCTATAAATCTATGTTTATATCTTTTATAACGCGAGGCAACGGAATTTGCATCGGAGACCTGGATGCTGACATTGGAGACTCCCGAAGAATTCGGCAAGCATATTGGCCTGAAGCTTGGCCCAACCGAATGGCGGACCATATCCCAAACCGAAATATCCGGCTTTGCTGACCTGACCGGAGATGATCACTGGATTCACGTAGACGCGGACCGCGCAGCGCAGGAAACCCCTGGCGGGCGTACTATCGTTCACGGGCTTTATATGCTGTCCTTGATCCCAAAATGGCAGCGCCAGCTGTTTCACATCCAACGCCGGGGCGCCGGGTTGCTGTGCGGATACGACAAGGTGCGATTTGTTCTGACAGTGCACGTGGAGACACCAATCAGATTGCATCAGGTTGTCAGCGCGGTTTCGCCTCACGCCAAAGGCACAAAAATCACGCTGACCAACACCATCGAAACACAAGAGCCAGGACGCACCGCCTTGGCAGCTGAAAGCATCCTTTTGATTGCAGGCGCCTAAACGCCAGACTTTTACGAACCGAGGAGACTCCTTTGACAACGCAAAGCGAAGAATGGGCTGAAAACATTCGAATGCTGGTGGAAAGTGCGGGTGCGGTTGTTCCGGAAGACGGCTCCTTAGACCGCATCCGTGCAGCACGCCATCAGGCACCGGGGTTTGAGCGTGATGTTTGGTCCACGATGGGCGAAATGGGTTGGCTGGCCATTCTATCAAACGAAGACGTTGGCGGGTTGGGCCTTGGCCTGCGCGAAGCCGTGGCCTTGTGCGCAGTACTGGGGCGCGGTTTGGTCCCGGAACCCGCTGTGTCGGCACTGCATGCGATCCGCCTAACGGAACAAGCAGGCGCAGTACCACAAGATGCCCTGACAGGCGACATCGTCATGGTTGCGGCATGGCAGTCTTCACCCCTTTCCCTAGAGCCATCCAAGGGTGTTGAGCTGACAGATGGCACGTTGTCTGGCACAAAGATTGCCGTTGATGGCGGCACCGGCGCCGATGTCTTTGCGGTCACAACACCGCAAGGTTTGGTGTTGGTGCCACGCGATGCGGCCGGTCTGACGAGCACGGCCATTCCGATGCATGATGGGACGATCTGTGCAGAACTGCACTTTGATCGGGTTGCCGCCACATCTCTGCCGTGCCCCGATGTGGACAACCCTCTGTACGAAGCGATGTTGCTGCACGCAGGATATCTTATGGGGGTGTCCGAACAGGCATTTGAAATCACGTTGGACTATCTGCGCGTGCGCAAACAGTTTGACGTTCCCATCGGCAGCTTTCAGGCGTTGCAGCACCGCGCGACCGAGATCAAGGTTCAGCTTGAATTGGCGCGCGCTGCAATCCATGCCGCGGCAACAGCCCTTGACCACAAGGCCGAAGCAACGGTCGCCCAAATGTCTGTCCTGCGCGCCCGAACTCGCGCAGGTGGGTTGGCACGGCTGGTAGCACGCGAAGCGGTTCAGATGCATGGGGCCATTGGCTACACCGATGAAGCCGATATCGGCCTTTACACCCGCAAGGTGATGGTGGCCGCCGGTCAATACGGGTCTGATGCCCCTCTTCGATCTCAATTTATGGCGTTGCGTGAAACCGTGCGCGACCAACAGGGGGCATGCGCATGACTGTTTCTCCACCTTTCGTTGCGGCTCATCCCCCGCATCCCGATTTCAACGCCATGACGGATGCAGAATTTCGCACCTGCGTGCGTGAATTTGTTCAGACCAACTACCCAGATATTCCGCGTTTTGCGCAGCGTCGGCTGCGGTGGCCCGAAGTCAGCCCTTGGTACGCGATCCTTGCCGAAAAGGGTTGGATTGCTCCCACCTGGCCACAAAACCTTGGCGGTATGGGGCTGGAGGCGTCAAAACACCTGATCCTGATCGAGGAATACGAACGCCACGGCTGCGCGCGGGTGCATGACATCGGCACAGTGATGTTGGGCCCGCTGTTGATGCAATACGGCACGCAAGATCAACAAGACCTCTACCTGCCGCGTATCCTGCGGGGCGAAGATGTCTGGGCGCAAGGCTATAGCGAACCCGGCGCAGGATCAGACCTGGCCGCCTTGCGCACCGAAGCCCTGCGCGACGGTGATACCTGGGTGATCAACGGCCAAAAAACATGGGTCACGCTGGGCGCGGATGCCAACATGGTGTTCGTTTTGGCCCGAACCGACAAGACGGTCAAAAAACAAGCCGGGATCAGCTTTCTGCTCGTCCCGATGGATGCCGACGGCGTAACAGTTCGGCCCATTGAAAACCTAGAAGGCCATGCAGAGTTTTGCGAAATCTTCTTTGACAATGTGCGCATTCCGTTGGGCAACATTGTTGGAGAGGTGAACCAGGGTTGGAGCATGGCAAAAGCGCTGCTGGGGCACGAACGTGTCTTTATCGGCGCGCCGCGTTTGTCGGCCAATGCGCTGGCACGTTTGGAAGCCATCGCGCGGCGCGAAGGGCTGTGGCACGATCCTGCTTTCCGCGACAGGTTTGCCGTGCTTGCAATGGACCTGGCCGACTTGACCGACTTGTTTGAATCCTACGTTCAGCGCCTGCGCGATGGCACGCCGATTGGCCCCGATGTTGGCACGCTGAAGATTTTCCAAAGTGAGCTGTATCAACGGATTTCAGAAGAGATGATGATGATCTCCGGCAGCTTGGCAGGAATGAAAATCGGTGACGATGGGGATCGCCAGATGGATGCCGCCGGCACCTTTTTGGCCGCGCGTCCGACAACCATTTTTGGCGGTTCTACCGAGGTCATGCGCAACGTTCTGGCGCGGGGCAGTTTAGGACTGCCCAAGTAACAGAATACCGGGCACAGAACTTGTTCCGCCTGTCACCCCATCGAAAATACGCCAAGGTCGGCTTTGCTGACCTTGGCGATTGTTTGTGGGATGTTCGAAATTCCAGCTACAGGCGTTCTGGCCTGTACGAACGACACATAGCCATCCGCCTCTAAGAAAGCGTTTCATCAACCCATTTCACGATCTCGCGCGCCACGGTGTCTGGCAATTCATCCGGCAAGGCATGGCTGGCGCCGTCTACGGTAACAAGCGTCACCCGGCCTGGAAATTCGTTTACATAGACGTCACGGGCATCTGCAGGGCGGAAGGGATCCTGCAACCCAACAATATCCAAGACAGGCGCAGACCCGCTGGGCCACCAGCTGTCACGATCCGTGCGGCCACGTGCAGCCCGTTGCGCCAGCACCAAATCACCACTCCAGCCTGTCAGATAGGGGCGTGGGTCGTTGCCTGGCGCGAAAAACGCCAAACGCAGCGCATCCAGGCGCGCCTCTTCTGGCTGATCCGGGGACATGGCGACATTGATGGCTTGGGAAAGTTCTGCAGGCCAGGTGCCGCCCCCCGCCGCGATCAGCACCAACCCATCAATCAGGTCAGGCCGGTCCTGTGTCATTGTTCTGGCGATCCAACACCCATATGCGTGCCCGGCGACAATGCAGCCATTGGGATGCGGCTCTGCTTCGATGACGGCAGCGGCATCTGCGGCCAGATCATGAAAATCAACCGTATCCATCGGCCCGACAGACCCGCCCGTTCCGCGCGGCCAAGGCAGCAAAACAAGGAACCCCGCCTCGGCCAAAGCCTCTGCCAGCTCAACAAAATCTTCTGGCCCGCGCCCAGTAGACGCAATTAGGCAGATCGACGGGCCAGTCACATTGGCGGGTTCCACAACGCCATAGGCGATCTTTGCATCCGCGTTTTCAACATATCTCACCGTAGGGATGGCCAAATCGTCACCTCAAATCTTCTGGGGCATCTGCCCGAATTTCATGTCAGCCGACGAGGCGGATTTCCATCCAGCCAACCGGCGATGTCATCGACCACATCGCGGTAATACGCGCGATAATTCTCTTGGGTCACATATCCAATATGCGGCGTCGCCAGCACATTGCTGAGCGTGCGAAACGGGTGGTCAACCGCCAATGGCTCCTGCTCAAAAACATCCAGAACCGCCCCGCCAATCCGCTTGTCCTGAAGGGCTTTGATCAGTGCGGGTTCATCAACCAAAGGCCCGCGCGCGGTGTTCATAAACACTGCGTCCGGCCGCATCTGGCTCAACATCTTGGCCGTCACGAACCCGCGTGTATTTTCAGTTAACGCCAGTTGAATACACACCACGTCGCTTGTCTGGAAAAGCACATCCAGCGAAACAGCTTCAATCCCTAACGTCTCGCAACGCGACGCCTGATCTGTGCGGGTCCATCCGCAAACATCCATTCGAAAGGCCTGGCCAAAACGAGCTATTCGCCGGCCTTGCCGACCCAAACCCACAACCCCCAAACGGCGCCCTTCCAGCGTACGGCCAAGACCGATCTGCCAAGGTCCGCCCTCGCGAAAATTCGCCATTTCTTCGGGAATGTTGCGCATAAAGGCGATCAGCGCGCCCCAACCAAGTTCGGCCACGGAACCCCGCTCGCTCCCGGTGCCGCACACAACGATATTCAGCGCATGCGCGGCGACCAAATCGATGCTGCGATTGCGCATGCCTGTGGTGATAAGCAGTTTCAGCTTGGGCAATCGTCGCAGCAGGCTTTCGGAAAACACCGTGCGCTCGCGCATGGCGACAATAACCGCACAATCCGCCAACGCGTCAGCCACGCTATCCTCATCCCCCAGATGTGTTTCATACCGCCGAAGCGTCACACGCCCATCAAGAACCGACCAATCAGCGCTGGCAAAGGCCGCGTTCTGATAGTCGTCAAGAATGGCGCAGATCGGTCTGTCGGGCATTTGGAATAAGGCATCTCAAAACGAAAAAAGCCCGACCACGCAGAACACGCGGTCGGGCTGGTGTTGTTTTACTTCTTGATGCCAGCGGCGTCGGCGATGCCCTGCCACTTGGTCAGCTCGGTATCAATCTGCGTTTTGAATTCCGCAGTTGTGTTCCCATTCAGCGTCCATTCCAGCGGTGTCACTGTGTCAATGAACGTCTGGTTTTCAAGGGCTTCTTTGATGTCTGCGTTAACCTGTTCAACAATGGCCATGTCAGTTCCGCCAGGCGCAAAGACACCCAACCACTGTTTGATCTCAAGGTCGGTATAACCCAGTTCTGCAGCAGCAGGCACATCAGGCAGAACGTCGATACGCTCGTTGCCAAGAACGGCCAAGGCTCTGACTTTGCCTGCTTCCAGGTTCTTGCCAGCCGAGCTGATGCTCGAACCATAGATGTCCGTCTCGTTGCTCAGGATCGAAACAACAGCTGGGCCGCCGCCTTTGAAGTGAACAACATCAACATTCGCACCGCTATCCGCGATGAATTTTTCCATTGCGAAGTGGGTGGTTGTACCCAGACCTGCGGTTGCCGCGAATTTCGGGCTTGCCTTGCTGGCCTCAATGAACTGCTCAAGCGTCTCATAGGGCGAGTCCGCATTGGTGATCAGAACAAAGGATACATGGCCCACGTTGATGATTGGGGTCAGGTCTGTACGGGAATCAAACGGCAGATCCGGTTGGATCGAAGGCGCGGTAACAAACGCCGAAGACGTCATCAGCAAGGTGTGGCCGTCAGGCTCTGCCTGCGCAACATGGGCCGTGCCGATCATTGATCCGCCACCGGGCTTGTTGTCGACAACAACGGGCTGACCCCATTTCGCTTCCAGATATGGCGCCAGATAGCGGGTGAACACATCGGTGTTCCCTGATGGCGAATACGGGACCACAATTGTGACCGGTCCGGTTGGGAAGTCGGCGGCATGAGCCGGCATCGCCAACCCCAAAGCCGTCAACGCAGCTGCGATAAATTTTTTCATTGTTTCCTCCAATAGTTGGTCTGTTCTTTTCGTTGTCGTCACATTGAATTGGCACGCTCTGTTCGACGCTTTTTCGCGCCTTCTGAGGACCAAATGCTCCAAAGTAAGATCATTCCGGTTAAAGACATGATCGCGGCGCTCAGCGGTCGGTCGAAGAAGGTCATGAAATCCCCCCGCCCCAACAACATGGCCCTGCGGAAATGCTCTTCCATCAAAGGGCCCAACACGAACCCCAGTAGCAACGGTGCACCGGGGAATTTAAAGATGCGCATGGCATAGCCCAAAGCCCCAAAGGCAAAGACCATCCATACGTTCAAAGGCGAGAAGCTGGCGCTGTAGGCACCGATGCAAATGAACAGCAAAACCGATGGGTACAGCAGGTGGTACGGGATCGTCAGCATACGCACCCAAACGCCGATCAGCGGGATGTTCAGAACCAACAGGATAACATTGCCAACCCAGAAGCTCATGATCAGCCCCCAGAACAGCTCTGGCTCGTCAGAAATCAGTGTGGGCCCCGGCGCAATGCCGTGGATCATCAAGGCCCCAAGCATCAGCGCCATCGTGGCACTTCCCGGTACGCCCAGCGAAAGCGTGGGAATAAACGCAGTTTGGTCAGCGGCATTGTTTGCAGCTTCGGGGGCCATGATGCCTTCGATCGCGCCTTTGCCAAACCGCTCCGGTGTTTTCGACAACCGCTTTTCAATGGCATAGGACAAGAACGCGGCGATGGATGGGCCCGTGCCCGGAAGCGTCCCAAAGAAAGAGCCCATGCTGGAACCGCGCAACATGGGAAACCACGACCGTCGCACATCATCACTGGTTGGTTTGATCGCTTTCAGCTTCACGCTCTCGGGGTCAATATCGGATGCCTTCACGCGACGAACCGACATCACGATTTCGGCCACTCCAAAGACACCCATCGCCAACGCGATCAGGCTAACGCCCTCCATCAGCCCAAGACTGCCACCGGTGAAGCGCGCCGTGGCGGTTTGAGAATCCAACCCAACCAGACCGATGATCACCCCCAGTGTCATCATCGCCAAACCTTTGATGGCAGACCCTTCAGAGATGGTCGACGCCGCAACCAACCCCATCAACATCAGTGCGAAATACTCGGCAGATCCAAATCTTAACGCGTATTCTGCAATGATCGGGGTAAACAGTGTCAGCAAGATAATGCCAAAGGTCGCGCCAAAGAACGACGCGACGGTCGTCATGAACAGCGCAACACCGCCCCGGCCGCTTCGGGCCATCGGATAACCATCAAGGCAGGTCACGGCATTGGCCGGTGTCCCCGGAATATTCAGCAGGATCGACGCGGTACTGCCACCATAGGTGGTTCCATACCAAATACCCGCTAGCATGATCAGGGCTGTTGTCGGCTCCAGGTTATAGGTCAGCGGGAACAGCATAGAGATCGCCGCAAGCACCCCAACGCCGGGAATGACGCCCACCAATGTGCCCAGCAATGCACCAAGGAAGCAATAAAACAGGTTCGTCAGGCTAAGCGCGACGCCCAGACCAAGACCAAGGTTTCCAAGCAGCTCCATCAGAACGGCCACGCGAACAGAGGGATATTCAAACCAAGTCCAAACTTAAATACGCCCGGCGCAAGGAAGCATAGCGCAAGACACAGCAACCCAAGACTTGACGCCTTGATGCGCAGCTCCGCCAGGGAAGAGATAACGGTAATTCCGATGATCGCCGGGATCAGGCCGAAAGGCTCCACCATGATCGCAAACGCAAAAACGCCGCCCAAAACAAACAAAGGCGACCAGAAGCGAAGATCAGGCCTCTCCCCCTCATTGCGAAGGGACTGCACCACCAAGATCAACCCGAAGAACGCCAACAACACGCCAAGTCCAGCCGGAAAAGCGCCAGGCCCCATCCTTGAAAGCGTGCCAAGCGGATAGTTGGAAATGGAAACGATACTGACAGTGGCCCCCGCAATCATCAGCAGCGCGCCAGCCGCCATATCGGTATAGTCGAATCTGTACATACTCTCCCCTTCACTTCACCTGATCGAAATCAAGCAAGGCTATCCATAAAAGGCAATAACATAGCTTTTAGAAAATTGAAACTTTATTTTTCCCAAAATCTGGGGCACCATGCGCCCAAGAAGCGAAAAAATGAGATATTCCGCTTGAAAAACAAGGTCCGACCGCCCTGAAAGGGCCAGTCAAAGGCAAGAAGATCAACCGAGCGTAGAATAAAACTATACTTATGACTTTTGTTGCGGTAAACCACCCTGACGCACTGGCCCATAATGGCCCCGCCTTCCCACAATGGTTTCTGCCTCAAAGCTCAAAGCCAATGAACCTGAGCATCTGCCAGAAACCTGGCGCTTGGCGCTGAACTGACGGAGAATTTAATCTTGGCTGATGAGCTTTCAAAAATCAACAGCAGTCACCGCAAGCCGCATGAACAGTCCGGCAGCGCAGACCAACGTACAGCTCCGGAAACCAAACCGTTGAGCAAAGTCACCTTGGACATGCGCGCCGACATCGCTGTGCTGACAATCAACAACCCTCCGGTAAACGCGGGGTCCATTGATGTGCGCACCGGTCTTTTGAGCGGCCTGACGGCAGCCAAGGAAAACGGGGCTAAGGCTGTTGTTATTTTGGGCGCAGGGCGTTGTTTTGTGGCCGGGTCAGATTTGCGGGAATTTGGACAGCCACTTGCCTTTCCAGAACTTCCTGACGTGATCCGCGCAATCGAAGATACCCCCTTCCCCGTGCTGGCTGCGCTTCATGGCGTTGCGCTTGGCGGCGGTTTGGAACTGGCGCTTGGCTGCGATTACCGCATAGCGGCGCCTGATACCAAACTTGGCCTTCCCGAAGTCTCGCTTGGATTTGTGCCGGGCGCTGGCGGGACCCAGCGGTTGCCACGCCTAGTCGGTATCAGCAAAGCCATCGCCATGATTTGCGGGGCCACTCGCATTTCCGCTAGAGAAGCCTGTGATATTGGACTGATCGACGCGGTGACAGACGGCGACTTGCTAGAGGCCGCATTGGCATTTTTGAACGAAGCGCCACGCCCCAAGCGGCCGTCCAAAGAGCAATCCGCCCCGCAAGACGGCGACGGGATGATTGAAGCGGCCGAAGCACGCGCGCTTAAACGCGGCAAGGGGCGCCCAAACGTGGCCGAGGCCATCCGCCTGATCAACAAGGCCGCGACAACAGACGCCGACACGGCCCTGGCCGACGAACGCGCAACCTTCCAAACTCTGCGGCTAAGCGATGATGCCTTTGCCTTGCGGTATTTGTTCTTTTCCGAGCGCCGCGCCGGAACGGTTGAAGGTCTGAACTTGAAGACCGCAGGCAACATACGCCGGATCGGGGTTATTGGCGGCGGCACAATGGGACAAGGGATCGTGCGCGCATTCCTGGCGGCTGGCTTGTCTGTCACCGTGGTAGAGCGTGACGGCGCAGCCTTGGACATCGCGCTGGAGAAAATTGGCGAGAGCTTGAAATCCAGCGCACAACGTGGCCGCCTGACCCACGCCGCCTGCGCATCCCGCTTGGCGGCATTGGATGGCGCTGAGGACGTTGCCGAGCTGGCAAGCTGTGATCTGGTGATCGAAGCCGTTTTCGAAGACATGGCGGTCAAGAAAGACGTACTGGGCAAGGTGGAACAGGTTGTTGCCCCCGAAACCATTATTGCAACCAACACGTCCTACCTGGACATTGATGAAATGGTTTCGGACCTGGATCATCCACAGCGGGTGCTGGGCCTGCACTTCTTCAGCCCTGCCGATATCATGCCCTTGCTTGAAATCGTGCGCTCTGCCAGCACCTCTGACTCAACGCTTGCCAGCGGGTTAAAGCTGGCGCGCAAATTGACCAAGCAACCGGTGGTGTCCCGCGTGGCCGAAGGGTTTATCGGCAACCGGATTTACAATGCCTACCGTCGACGTGCCGAATTGCTGGTCTTGGATGGCGCATCACCAGATGCGGTTGATCAGGCCGCCCAGGCCTTTGGCTTTGCCATGGGGCCGTTTCTGGTATCCGACATGTCTGGCTTGGACATTGCCTGGGCCATGCGCAAACGTCAGGCACCAACCCGCGACCCAAACGCGCGCTATGTGACCATTGCTGATAGCTTGTGTGAGGCCGGGCGCTTGGGCCGTAAAACAGGAAAAGGGTGGTACAATTACATCGATGGCAAGCCCGAAGCCGCGCCAGAAGTGACCGAAGTGATCGCCCAAGCCCGTGCCAAAGCTGGAATAACCCCAGTGTCCTATGACCCGCAAACCATCCAGCACCAGCTGATGGCTGCCATCGTGAACGAAGCTGCGCTCTTGCTGGAGGAAGGCGTTGCGCAGCGGCCCTCAGACGTGGATGTGACTTTGACAAATGGCTATGGCTTTCCACGTTGGCGCGGCGGGCCGCTGTATTGGGCCGCAAAACAAGATCCAACCTCGCTGCAAGCGGATCTGGATACCCTTGCCAATGGGGTTGGTCATGGTCACCGCGCCGGTCCGGTTCACAAAATCCTGGCCCTACTGACCGCGTCGAACGAGGCTTAAACCATGAAAAAGGGTGATTTCTGGCGAATGGGACCTGTCAGCCTCTACGGCGATGACCGCCAGGAACAGCCAAAAGAACACGCCCACCACGCGATGATCGCCGCGATATGCATTCGCCTGGGCGATAAAGCCGCCTGCCAAAATGAGGGATTGAAATGAAACTACATTGGTCACCACGCTCGCCCTTTGTGCGTAAGGTCATGATTGTTTTGAACGAAACCGGACTGGTGTCGCAGGTGGAATGCGTGCGTTCGGTCGTTGCGATCAATCAACCGCCCAATATGGCGGTGATGGCAGACAATCCGCTGAACAAAATTCCGACGCTGATCACCGATGATGGGCTGGCGCTTTTCGACAGTCGCGTGATTTGTGAATTTTTGGATATGAAGGCCGAAACAGGCTTGTTCCCGACAGACCCGGCCAGACGCTTTCGCCAATTGCGCTGGCAGGCCCTGGCCGATGGGATGACCGACAATCTGCTACTGTGGCGCACAGAAATGACGCGTGAAACCGGCCCGTGGCCCGCCATCACCAGCGGTTGGCTGACCAAGACGCGGGCAGCAATGTCCCTATTGGAAAAGGAAGCCGCGGACCTGGCAAAAGACCCATTTGGAATTGCGCATGTCGCCCTGATCAGCGCATTGGGGCAACTTGATTTCCGTTGGCCCGATTGCCAGTGGCGCGATCACTTCCCTACCCTTGCGGCACTAGAGCACGATCTGGCCCAAAGACCATCTGTCATCGCATCCCCCAAGGCAGAAGATCAAGACGAGGCTGCGGCGCAGGTCACTGCCGGCCAACTGACCTTTGCCGATCAATGATATGGCACACATGATCGCCTCATACGCCAATCTAAATTGCTCATCACTGGCGGCGTCCGGTGTTAAGCCAGTCTTGGGGCAATCATGAAAAGTATCGGGATTATCCTTGGGTTATATTTGCTTGCCGCGCCGTTCGGATATCTGCTGAACCATGCCGGCGTTCCATTGGCCTGGATGATCGGACCTTTGCTGGTGATTGCGGCGCTGGTCAGCACTGGCATTGTCAAACAGACCGTTCCCACCGGCACCCGCCCGATTGGCCAGATTGTTGTCGCGACATTTGTCGGGGCGCACTTCTCGCCCGAAGCGTTTCATGCGCTTCGCCATACCGCGCCACTGGTCATCGGGCTAAGCTTGTTCACTTTGGCCGGGTCGCTGTTGGTGGCACGTCTACAGATGAAACTGTTTCAAACCGACCCGGTAACAGCAATATTATCTGTCGTTCCCACCTCGCCTGTCGAGGCCGGCGTTTTGGCCGAAGCCAATAACGTTTCCCCGACACCCATCATCTTTTCCCAGACCGTACGCATTGCGATGGTGGTGCTTTTGGTGCCTTTCTTGATGTACGCCACGGCTGGTGGGGGATTGCACCCTCCAATAGTGCCATCCCCTGATACAACCGCGCAGGGCAACATGTGGCTTATGGTTGCTGGCGCCATTGCTGGGGTCACTCTGTTTAAAACCCTGCGACTAACCAATCCGTTTTTCCTTGGCCCGCTGTTTGCCTCTTCAGTATTGGCCGCATTGGGATTGCAAACCTACCATATTCCGACGGAAATTCTGTATGGTGCACAGCTGATCTTGGGCACTTGGCTGGGCTCGTGTTTTCGCCCCGAACTCTGGCGATCCGGCGGCCGTGTCTTTGCCCCTGTCGCGTTAAGCTCCACCCTTTTACTGACCGTTTGCTGCCTTGGGGCTTTTCTGGCGTCATTGCTGTTCAATGTCCCTCTGCCCACGCTTGTACTGGGCGCCGCACCGGGTGGCGTTACAGAGATGGCGTTGACAGCAGGAACATTGGGCCTGGATGTCGCTCTGGTGACGGTTTTCCACCTGGCGCGCATATTCATCATCATGCCCAGCTTGGGCCGAATAGTCCGCGCACAGCAACCAAACCCATCTGTCTAAATTAGCACCCATTAAAATATAAAAACTAGGTTTTATGATTGATAGAAGGTCCAGTCTCTAGTACCCTCTTACAACAGAGGCAATGATGAGTACTGGTGACATGGCAAATCCTGAAAACACGACGGTCACGGCGCTGCGCAAAAGCAATGTTGCGCGCTACATTCAGCTTGCCAGCCTGTTTCGAAATCGCATCGAGTCCGGCGAATGGGACGTGGGAGACAAAATCCCCAATGTCGAGTCACTGGCCAAACAATGCGGCGTCGCCACGATGACGATCCGTCAGGCGCTGGACATTCTGGCCTCTGAAGGGTTGATCGAACGGTTTCGCGCCAAGGGCACCTTTGTCACCGAGCGGCCAAACAAAGACATCTGGTGTGAAGTTAAAACCGATTGGACCGGCCTGCTGATTGCGCGAGACAACGCATCAATTGAAATTCTGGGGGACGAGCGTAACGTTCAACTGCCCAAACGCGATGGCCTGACTGGCAATTTGGCCCCCGGTTATCGGCACCTGAAGCGGCGTCATTCCCGCGATGGCATTCCGTTCCTGCTGGCCGATGTTTTTGTGGACGAACGGGTCTGCCCCCACATCCCAGAAAGCGCCTATACTCAAGTTACCGCGATGCGGCTGATTGCCGACATCCCCGGCCAAAAGATCACCGATGCGCATCAAACCGTCACCATCGGATCCGCCGATCTGGAAACATCGAATGCTTTGAACATTTCGATTGGTGATCCGGTGGCCAAGGTACTGCGGGTTGCCATTAACGAGGTCGGCGATCTGATCCTTGCCGCAAACGGTGTCTACCGGGGGGATATGATGAAAATCTCGGTCAAACTTCGCTAATCCATTTCAGCCAGTGGATCACAGCGCGGCCGATAGTCCCCTGTAGCCTTCCTGTGGATTTCGCTTGGCCAGGAATGCGATCGCGCGACGCGATCAAAAAACCGCGCGATCATCCCTCTCTGGCTGGACAGGCATTGAGGCCCAATAACGGTTAGCTCTTAAACACAGGCGCGCGCTTTTCACCAAATGCAGCCATGGCTTCGGCAGTGTCTTCTGAGGTCGACAGCGCCTTGGTCTGCCCCTGCTCGAACCGGTAACCTTCATATATTGAAAGGTTTTCAGAAACCTGAAATGATTTCTTGGCCGCGCGTACAGCTGACGGGCTGGCCTTTGCAATATCCGCAGCAACGCCGTGCGCAGCCGCCAGCAGATCTTCGGGTGCTGTGCACATCGACGCGGCATTCATCCGAAAAAGTTCAGGGCCGTAGTACCGGCGCGCCGTGTACAGCATCAGCCGCGCATCAGATTCACTGAAATGGCGCCGCACATGAGACACGCCACCCGCAAGCCCAACATTCACCTCTGTCATCTGCAAAAACCCCTTTTCCGAGACCAGCAGAATGTCACAGCACAACGCAGTTACGCAGCCAGCGCCAATTGCCGCGCCATTCACAGCGGCGATGATCGGCTTGGGGCATTCCAACAGGCAATCGAAACTGGCGCGAACCCGGCGATTGTGCGCCGTGTAATTCCCCGGTTCCTGCGTTGGGCGTTCTGATAAATCTGCGCCGGCAGAAAAGGCGCGGCCCTCTCCGGTGATGATGATCGCACGCACGTCTGTCCGGTCGCCCAATTGATCCACCACAGCAACCAGTTCTTCGCGGAACGCATTGTTCTGCGCATTTACTGGCGGGCGGGCGATGGTGATCGTTGCGACGAAATCGGTCACATCCAGAGTGAGTGTTTCGTATGTGCTCATGCTTGATACCTTTGGATCGTATAGCGTTTAGTCTTTGGCTACGGACGGCAAGTTTGCCAACTCACCCTCTGCGCCAGGCAATCTGGTTGTCACGCCCATCGGCAATGGCACTTTATGGACATTCAACGTCATCGCAACCATCGAATAATAGCCGATCACGGCGGTCAGCTCGACAATGCCCACTTCGCCCCATCGCGCCACAACCGCGTTGTAAACATCTGAGTCAACATCACCCTTTTGCAGGATTTGTTGCGAGAATTCATAGATATCGCGCGCGTCGCTATCATCACCAAACTCTGGCACAGCACAGTCGCGGATGGCATTCGCAATGCCCAAATCCAAGCCTGCGCGTTCGGCATCGCCCAAATGGATCGCCCATTCCAAATCACTGCTCCAACGCCGCGCCGTGACAAGGATTGCCAGCTCATTCAGATGGGTCGGGATGGAGGTTTCAAACCGCAGAACCTGACCCAACCGCTGCCAACGATCTGCCAGCACGGGGTTGTGCAGGGCCGCCCGAAGCGGACCCACCAGAGTTTTGCGCGGTCCGGATACGATCTGATCATACACCTCTTTTTGCGCCGCATTCATCGTGTCCGGTTCCGGAAAACTGATCCTGCGGCCATTTTGAGAAGCGTCGTCCTTAGTGGGCGGTTTTGAAACGGTCATCGTTTTACTCCCCAAGATCAAGTGCCGCGAGAATGTCTTGCGTGTGCTGCCCCAGAAGCGGCGGCGCAGTATCAAAACTCAGCGGTGCATTGCGAAAATTCAGTGGCGACACCACTTGCGAAACTGAGCCGCTCAGCGGATGTGGGATGTCGCGTAGCATATTGCGGTGCACAATCTGCGCCTCTTCAAAGACGCGATCGACCGTGTTGATGGGCCCCGATGGCACCCCTGCTTTTGCAAACAGCTCGACCCACTCCGTGATCGTCTTGGTGGCCAGCGCATCTTTCAAGATCGCCTCAAGCTCGTCCAGGTTTTCCACCCGTGCAGCATTGGTGGCAAACTTGTCATTCTCTGCCAACTCAGGCTTTCCGATTTCCGCAGCAAACCGGCGGAACTGTTCATCATTGCCAACGGCAAGCACGATATACCCGTCAGCTACCGGATAGACGTTTTGCGGCTGAATATTGGGGTGTCGGTTGCCACGGCGTTCGGGTGGTTTGCCCGAGACCAGATAGTTCATCGCCTGATTGGCCAACATGGCAACCGAAACGTCCAGCATAGCCAGATCAATATGATCACCCTTGCCGGTTTCCCCACGATTGGACAACGCAGCCAAAACTCCGATGGCGGCATACATGCCTGTCATAATGTCTACGATCGGCACGCCTACCTTTTGCGGCCCGCCACCCGGCGCATCATCAGGGGCGCCTGTAACGCTCATCAACCCGCCCATACCTTGGATCATGAAATCATAGGCGGCATCGTTCGCCATGGGGCCTGTCAGACCAAAGCCGGTCACTGAACAATAGATCAAACGCGGGTTGACCTTGGCAATTTGTTCATATCCCAGGCCCATACGATCCAACGTACCGGTTTTGAAATTTTCCAGTAAAATATCAGACTTAGCCGCCAATGCGCGCACCGCAGCCTGTCCTTCGGGGCTTTTGAGATCAAGTTCGACAGACTTCTTACCCCGGTTCACGGACAGGTAGTATCCAGCCTCCTTGGTTGGATTCCCGTCTTTGTCATTCAGAAACGGCGGTCCCCAACGGCGGGTATCGTCCCCCGCGCCGGCGCGTTCGACCTTGATCACCTCTGCCCCCAGATCGGCCAGGATCTGGCCGCACCATGGCCCGGCCATAATCCGGCTAAGATCGAGAACGCGGATATGTGAAAGCGGACCGCTCATAAATTGAAATCCTTTAATTCGTGGCCTACCCAGACCGGTCTAAGTTGGAAAAACGCACCCGTTTTGGTCATGTCAGTGATCGCAGGAACGGCAAAAGAGCGTTGTTAAACAGTTCGGGACGCTGGAAATTTGGAACATGGCCGGCGCTTTCAATCAGCTCGAAACGCGCCCCCTGGATGCCGCCGAATTGTCGCTGCATCGCATCTGGCATGGCCCCATCCTCGGCTCCGGTAATGGCCAAAAATGGCAAAGCCATATCCGTAACAACATCCGTGTAATCATAGTCTTGCAGCGCAAAGGTTGCCGCAGCGAACCCTTCGACAGGCGTCGCAGCGACCATCGCTGAAAGTTTCTCAACCACCTGAGACGTTGCCGTCTCTCCGGGAAGCCAGCGTTGCGCCGTACCCGGTGCAATATGGGCCATTCCTTTGTCGCGCGCGGTGTCTCGTCGCTCGCTCCAGAAGGCTTCACGACCCGGTGCACTTTTGGCCACGCCATCAACGGCTACGAAGGCCTGGAACCGGTCTGAAGCCTGCCCAAACGCCGCCAATCCTGTGGGAACCCCCATCGACAAACCCAGGAAGATACAGCGCGACTCGTCGAACGCATCCATCAGCGCCAAAACATCTGAACCATAGTCGTCAAACGTCATTGGGCCGGACGTTATCGATGATTGTCCGTGGCCACGCTGGTCATAGCGCAGAACGGATACAACACGGGTCAAATCCGCGATCTGGCTATCCCAGACGCCAAGGTCGGTCATCACAGAGTTGGACAGAACAAGCGTCGGTGCGCCGCTTGGCCCCGCATGGAACCGGGCGTTCAAATGCCCTCCATCTGCCAAAGCGACTTTGATTGCGTCACTCACAGCGCCACCCTCCGACATTCGAAGGCTGGCCATAAAGCTGAAATCCCGCTAAACGGGTTAACGCCTGAAGCTGGCGCGCTGTCAGCCAATCTGGCCCACACCACCGCCCCAACGCGGGTTTTGGACTTTTGTTGCTCTCGCACCCTTGCCACACTGGTCGAAACTCCGCCCTAAATTTATAAAATCACTTTTATAACTTTATTGCCCAATTTCGGGTCTGTCCAGCCCTCTATATTCAGGTCGCGGTCAAAGCTGCCCGCATCACGCAACAAATTCGCACCAGTCAAGACGCCGCCATTGCCCTGCGGGGCCAATGGGAAAGCCCATGTTGGGCTGCTCAATATCGGGAATATCTATGTGGAAGCTCTGGCGAAGCATACAACTCCGCCCGTCAACGATCTTACTGATCTCTGAATGACAGGGGAGCGCCTGCACAAAGGCTGGTCCGGGCGCACCCGGACGCGGCCCTTATCAGCGCCGCGCCAGGGGCTCTTGGTCTTTCAGCCGGTCTGTTCTATCGGCCAGCCTGTCAGCCGGGCTGAACCAAGCCCTGACCAATCTCTGCGATCCGTGCTGAGGTGATACCGAAATGCGCGTACAGCACCTCGGCCTTGTCCGACGCGCCAAACCCATCCATTCCGACAAAGCGATCCCTTGGGCGCAACCAGCGTTCCCAGCCAAAGGCCATCGCCGCCTCTACCCCGATACGCGGCACTTCGCCAAGCACCTGCTGCTGATAGGCGGCGTCCTGCTGCGAAAACAGTTCCCAGCACGGCATAGAGACCACCGCCGCCGGAATGCCCGCCGCTGCCAGCAGCTTACGTGCTTCGGCGGCCAGCGCCACTTCGGTGCCCGATGCCAATAGGGTCAGCGCCCGTGCGCCATCCGCCTCATGCAGAACGTAAGCCCCTTTGAGGCTTTGGTTTTCTGCCGTGTTTTCCCGCAACGGCGGTGTGTCCTGCTTGGACAGCGCAAACAGGCTGGGCGTGTTTTGGGAGGTCATGGCAATTTCCCAAGCTTCCGCCGTTTCCACGGCACATGCCGGACGAAACACATTCATATTCGGCATCGACCGGAAACTGGCCAAGGTCTCAACCGGCTGATGAGTTGGGCCATTGCTGCCCACCCCGATGGAGTCATGGCTAAACACAAACACCGCAGGCAGGCCCATCAAGGCCGCCATGCGCATTGCCGGCCGCTCATAGTCGGCAAAAGCCAGATAGGTCACATTGACCGGACGCAACCCGCCGTGGGCCGCAATCCCCCCCGCCATCGCCCCCATCAGATGTTCACGCACCCCGCAGTGCACATAACTGCCGCTGCGATCTTGCACGGTCAGCGCCGTTCGCCCCCGTTTGTGGTTGGTTGGCGCTTCCAGATCGGCACACAGGATCAGCGTTTCCGGCAAGACATCGCTCAACGCATCACATACGTCACCCGACGACAGGATCGTCGCGCGCGGCTCCTGCGCAGCAGCGGAGCGCAAGTTTGTCGCCGTCTGCGCCCAATCGGTGGGTAAGGCCCCGGTGATCCAACGGTCGAACGCATCTTTGCGGGCATCCGTCGCATGGCGATCCGCCCAGGCCACACGCGCCGCGGCACCGCGCGCCATGGCAACCGACCAATGCGCCCGAATGTCAGCAGGCACATCGAAAGCCGGATGCTGCCACCCCAACATGGCGCAGGCCTCTTGCCTGTCATTGGGCGTTAACGGGGCACTGTGGCCACCACGTTGCCCTTGCAAGCGTGGAAGACCACGGGCAATCTGCGTGCGGCACGCAATCATCGACGGGCGTGGGTCTTCCTTGGCGGCGCTCATAGCGGCATCAATCGCCTCAATATCGTGGCCATCAATACACTGCACGTGCCAACCGGCTGCACGGAATCGCGCTGGAACATCTTCGCTGATCGACAGCATCGTATCACCATCATCGGTGATGTGATTGTCGTCCCACAAAAATGTCAGCTTACCCAACCGCAAATGCCCAGCCAGCGAGATTGCCTCTTGGCCCACGCCCTCTTGCAGACAGCCATCCCCAACGAACGCCCATGTTCGGTGATCCACCAAATCACTGCCAAATTCCGCCGCCAAGCGCGCCTCAGCCACAGCCATACCAACGGTACAGGCGATGCCCTGCCCCAGCATTCCGGTTGTGATCTCGATCCCGGCGTGCTGCTCAATTTCGGGGTGGCCGGCACAAACAGAACCCAGCCGACGAAATGTCTTCAACGCGTCCAGAGACACCGCCGAATAGCCCGACAGATGTAGCAACGCATAGAGCAGCATCGACCCATGCCCGTTGGACAAAACCACCCTGTCGCGGTCGGGCCAAAGCGGATCAGCCGGATCAACCTTCAAATGTCGGGCGTATAAAGTGGCGGCGATTTCGGCCATGCCCAGCGGCACACCCTGATGCCCTTCTCCAGCGTTCAGGATTGAATCAATGGCCAAAAAGCGGATCGCATTTGCCATTTGCGAGATCTGCTGCGGAAAATCGGTCACGCGCTGCGCCTCCTGAGTTTGGGAGTCATGTCTGTAAGGTGGGACTGACAGCTATCCGGTTTTTCAGGCAAATCCTTTGAAGTTCTTCTAACAAGAAACGATAGTTTTCTGACAGAAGTTTGCGGCCTCACCACTACGCATCAATTTCCATGTCGATCATTCCGGAAACAACCTGTGCTGCCTCAAATCGGCACCCCATCCCTGCCAATACAGCGCGGGTCTCTTGTTCGTGCTGGCTGGCTTCTTCTGTAATCCAATCTGAAAACAGCCGGACAATGCGGCGGTTCAGGTGCCGTGGAGGACAGACAAACCAATAGCCCGGAAACTCCACCACCGGGCATTGCGGAACAAGAGGAACCAATTCACCACGCTGCAATTCGGGCAAGCACAAAACCGCACTGTCCAGCGCTACGCCCCCGGATTGTTTTGCCATCTCGATTGCCATCGAAGACCGGTCAAAACGGAAGGGATAAAACAGGTTCTCCAGATCAATCTGATTGGACCCAAGCCACAAATCCCAGCGGAACAGTGATTTCACGCTGTCAATCAACCGCGCGGATTTCAGTAGCGAGACAGGGTCATCCCCCTCTTTAAGCAACTGTTCACGATACGCCGGGCTGCACATGGGCAGCACCAGATCATTCATGACAGGCGCAACTGTCAGCCCTGCCCAATCGCCGTTGCCATAACGCAGGTCGGCGTCCACCATTTCGGTTTCAAAGGATGTGAAGTCAGGCGTGGCGTCAATCCGGATGGCCCAATCTTGATTTTCGTTGGCGAAATGCGCCACCCGTGGCCCCAACCAGCGTACGCCGAAACTGGGGCTCACTCGCATGGCCAACCCGCGCATATCGCGCTGACGACCAATTGCACTACGGGCGTTGCGCAAGGCCCCAAACGCGCGGGTCGTGGTTTGAAACAAGCGATCCCCGTCCAAGGTCAAAACCAACCGGCGCTTTTCACGACGAAACAAAATGACCCCGAATTGCGTCTCTAGCAGCCGGATTTGCTGGCTGACGGCAGATGGCGAAACACCCAATTCCGCCGCTGCCTTTGTGACCGTTCCCAACCGAGCCACAGATTCAAAATACTCGGTTGCTTTTAGGTTAATATCGCGCATGAACCCCTTGACCAATCTTATTTTTTTGCCGTCATTTCGCGCTCACCCGCCCAACTTTAGGGACTTCAGGTTTCAACTGACTTTCGCAAGTTATTAAGCGCAGCTTCATCTTTTCATAACCCAGACAGATCAGTCAATCTTAGAACACGCCTTGAAACACTCCACGAAATCGGAGCGCGCCAACCGAGAAAGCGAAGCTCACCGGGCACCGGTTTGGACAACACGGGAATTGCGGCTGAAAATTTGAGGCGCGGACGCGGCTGGAAGAAACACCCGGACCCGCTCAGAAAGGTGCAGACGGTATTACCGTCAGAATTGCCGCCTGCCTGCCAGCCTATCCTTCCAGCAATGCGGCTTGCTGCGTCCGTATCGCGACGATATCCAAGTCTTCGGTCAGTTCCACATCATCAAAACTGACAACCTGATCGCGCTTTATCGGTTTTTTCAGCTTCACATGATTGGCCAACCCAATTGGCAAGGCATTGCGTGACACAGACTGCCGGGCGGGGATCGCCTTGGCCCAAACCTTGTAACCGCCTTCGCCATCCAGGTAGTCGCCTGCAGCAAAATCGCCCTTGGACGTGGCCACCGCATCAGCGCGATACCGGGTAGAAGAACCTGTTGCCTCCCCGCGCAGACAGGCCGACAAAACCGACACGCTGGTCTCTAGGCCAATCAAGTGAAAGGGCCGCCACATCGATCCGTACCAACCCGATTTATCGGTCAGCAAGCCATACTGGGCAAAACAAGCGCGGGTGTATTCATCCGGGGCTCGGAAGGTTACAAACATTCCGTATTGAATATTGTTCAACACCGTCCGCCCATCTGGTTCACGACTGGATGCGATGTCAATCAGACCAGTCTTTTCCAAGCGCCCGCCTTCGGACACCGGCTTAAACACCTCAGCCAAATCTTGCAGACCAGCCGGGTGAAAGGCCAATCCATCATCCGGGCAGTCCAACCCGGTCGCATTGGCCACCGCCGCCATCTCGATCGCGGCCTTGGTGCCATCTGTGAAAGAGTTGTACATTTTCGGATTGAAATCGCCGGCAGCAACCTCTTCCTCTGTCCAGCCGAAATAGCCCCAGACCGTGTCGGGCGTAGAATACCGATACGGGGGCGCAAAGTTCATGCCCTTACCCGCGGAAACCAGCTCAAATCCGCACGAATGCACCCAATCAACCAATTCGCATATCGCGGCGGGCTGATCACCATAGGCCATGGAATACACCACGCCTTTTTGCCGGGCGCGTTCCGCCAGAAATGCACCACACAGCACATCGGCTTCGACATTGACCATGATCACATGTTTGCCCGCATCTATCGCCGCCATGGCGTGGCGGATCCCGGCGATTGGATGCCCGGTTGCTTCGATGATGCAGTCGATCCCACCTTCGGTGCACAAGGCAGCGGCGTCTTCAGTCAGGAAAGTGGTGCCATCGCGCAGTGCGTCACCTGCGTTTTTGGCCGTGTAGCGTTCGGCCTCCCACCCGACCCGCGCCAAAGACTCCTGCGCCCTGGTCAGGTTCAAATCGGCGATCCCCACAACGTGGTAGCCCGCAATATACTTGGCTTGCGCCAAGATCATCGATCCGAACTTGCCTGCACCGATCAATCCAACCCGAATGGGCTGCCCCTCGGCATTTCGTTTGGCCAGCATTGTTGACAGGTTCATTTCGCGCCTCCCGCAAAGTTTCTGGCGAAGGATAGGCCCGCCTGGGCCGCCCAACCATCGAGAACCGCCGGCAACTTGTTAAGTTTTGCTACCGAACTGGTTAAGTTTTTTCCATTGCTTCAATGACCCCAGCGGGCGACTGATGCCTTCGCACCGATCACTCCACAGGAGGTTGCCGTGGCACCACAAAGCGGATCAGCCGGATCCAATGTCAGCCTGGCACAGCGGGCCTGGGCCATCCGGCGCAATGCGCTGCTGATGGGAGAGGTTCAGGGCCAAGGCTATATCGGCCAAGCGCTTGGCGTCGCCGATGTTCTGGCTGTCAGCCATTTTCATGCAATGCGCTACCGCGCCGAAGACCCAAACTGGGAAGGGCGCGACCGTTTCTACTTGTCCATCGGCCACTATGCCATTGCCCTTTATGCGGCGATGATCGAAGCGGGCATTTTACCAGGGGATGAGATTGCCACCTACGGGATGGACGATTCACGCATGCCCATGTCTGGCATGGCCTCCTACACACCGGGGATGGAGATCACAGGCGGGTCGTTGGGCCACGGTTTGGGCATTGCAGTGGGCGCAGCGCTTGGGCTGAAGCGTAAAGACAATGACGCCTTTGTTTACAACATGTTGTCTGACGGTGAACTGGGCGAAGGCTCCACCTGGGAAGCCGTGATGTCTGCCGTTCAGTGGAAACTGGACAATCTGATCGCCGTTGTTGATTTCAACAACCAACAGGCCGATGGCCCCACCCGTGACGCGCTGGCCCGTACGCCCGAAGCGGCCAAATGGGCGGCCTTTGGCTGGCATGCGCAAGAGGTGGATGGCAACGATCTAGATGCTTTGGTGGCCGCGTTTGACACCGCCCGCAACCACAGTGGCGAACAACCCCGCGTGATCATTTGCAACACCAAGATGTGCAAGGGCATCCCTTTTTTGGAAGCGCGTGAAATCACCCATTTCATCCGCGTTGAACCGGATGAATGGCAGATGGCGCTGGAAATTCATGACGCGGAGAAACCGGAATGACGCAAGAGCCCCCATTCGGTGCCCACTCACGCCGCGTTTCAAAATACACGGCACGTACCGCACCAGGTGAAGACGGTGCACGCACCTCGGCCATGATTGCATCTCTGGATGCAGAAGGGCGCGAAACAATTGCCGCCCCCTTTGGCGAAGCCTTGTGTGACTTGGCCAAGACGCGGGACGACATCGTTGGTCTGTCTGCGGATTTGTCAAAATACACCGACATGCACGTATTCGCCAACGCCTACCCCGACCGGTTCTATCAGATGGGAATGGCAGAGCAGGTCATGATTTCAGCCGCTGCCGGTTTGGCCCGTGAAGGGTTTACGCCCTTTGCCACAACCTATGCTGTTTTTGCGTCCCGCCGGGCTTATGACTTTATCGCAATGGCCATCGCCGAGGAAAACCTGCCGGTCAAGATTGTCTGCGCCCTGCCCGGTCTCAGCACCGGTTACGGACCCAGCCATCAAGCGACCGAAGACCTGGCCATCTTTCGCGGCATGCCGAACCTGACCATTGTTGACCCCTGTGATGCGGTTGAAACGGCCCAAGCCACCCATGCCATCGCCGATCATCCCGGTCCGGTTTATATGCGCCTGCTGCGGGGCAAAGTACCCAATGTGTTGGGGCGCTATGGCTATGAATTCAAGCTGGGCAAAGCGCAAACCCTGCGCGATGGCAACGATGTTTTGTTCATTTCGTCTGGCTTTATGACCATGCGCGTACTGGATGCCGCCGATGCTTTGGCCAAAGACGGTGTTGATTGCGCGGTTTTGCACGTACCCACAATCAAACCGTTGGATGTGGACACCATCTCCGCCGAAGCCGCCAAATCCGGGCGCCTGGTGGTGACTGCCGAAAACCACACCGTCGTCGGCGGGCTGGGAGAAGCCGTCGCCGCAGCCCTGATGCGCAAAGGTGTTTTTGTACCGTTTCGGCAAATCGGATTGCCGGATGAATTTCTGGACGCTGGTGCTCTGCCAACCCTTCACGATCAATACGGGATTTCGGTTTCGGCAGTGACTGCCGCCGTCAAATCCTGGCTTTAGGAGAATTTGATGAACCTGCTGGACGGCAAAACCGCCATTATCACAGGCGCCGCATCACCCCGAGGATTGGGCAAAGCCACCGCGCGTCTGTTTGCAGCCCATGGTGCACGTGTCGCCATTCTGGATCTGGATGAAACCGCGGCCAAGGCCGCTGCGGCCGATATCGGTGAAGATCATATTGGTCTGGCCTGCGATGTGACGGACAAATGGGCCTGTGTGGATGCGGCCTCTGTGGTGTTGGAAACCTTTGGTCACACGGACATTTTGGTCAACAACGCCGGGATCACGCAGCCTTTGAAATTCATGGAGATTGAGCCCAACAACTATGACGCGGTTCTGGATGTGAACCTGCGCGGCACGCTTTACATGAGCCAAGCCATCATTCCCCATATGCGGGAGCGCAAGTCAGGCTCTATCGTCAATATTTCCTCAGTATCTGCACAGCGCGGCGGCGGCATTTTTGGCGGCCCGCACTATTCGGCAGCAAAGGCGGGGATTTTGGGACTGACCAAAGCTATGGCACGCGAATTGGCGCCCGACAGTGTTCGGGCAAACGCCGTTTGCCCCGGCTTTATTGCCACCGATATCACAGGTGGAAAACTGACGAACGAGATGATGGCGTCAATCCTGGATGGTATCCCTATGGGACGTGCAGGCGAAGCCGAAGATGTCGCCGGATGCTGCCTGTTCTTGGCATCGTCACTTTCGGCTTATGTCACCGGTTCAGAAGTGGACGTGAATGGCGGATCGCTGATCCATTGAATATGGATACCGCCTTGGCCCAGCCAAGGCGGTATACCAAATCACTCTGCCGCGACAGTTTCCTGTTGCTGCTCGCCCAGTCCTTCGACGCGAACGGTCATCACGTCACCCGGTTTTAAGAATCGAGGTGGCTTCATACCCAAGCCAACACCAGATGGTGTACCGGTGGCAATGATATCGCCCGGCACCAGCTTCATGAATTGGCTCATGTAGCTGACGATTTCGCGAACAGTGAAAATCATATCATCCGTCGAACTGTTCTGAACAGTTTCACCATTCAGGTCCAACGACAGTGCCAATGCTTGCGGATCGGGAATTTCATCAGCCGTCACCAGCCACGGCCCGGTCGGGCCAAAAGTCGGTGCGGATTTCCCTTTGATCCATTGACCGCCCCGTTCCGCCTGAAATTCGCGTTCAGACATGTCGTTGATCACGCAATACCCAGCCACATAGTCCAGCGCGTCATCTTCCGAAACATAAGACGCTTCGCGCCCGATCACGACGCCCAGCTCGACTTCCCAGTCAGCCTTTTTTGAACCGCGCGGAATGACAACCGGATCAAAAGGCCCCGACAGTGCAGATGTCGCCTTAGAGAACAAAATCGGCTCCTTGGGCATTTCTGCGCCCGTCTCTTGGGCATGCTTTGCATAGTTTAACCCAACGCAGAAAAAGTTGGGGACCGACGCCACGCAAGAGCCAATTCGCCCCGGCTCTGCCACCAGCGGCAATTCCGTCGGATCAATGCCCTTCAGCTTGTTCAACGCTTCAATCGAAACGGCCGGCCCTGCCAGTGTTTCAACATGCGCGCTCAGATCACGCACATTGCCATCAGCATCCAACATTCCAGTCTTTTCAGCCCCCGCGGGTCCAAATCGCAACAACTTCATGAAGCGTCCTCTTCCTTTTGAAAATAAACGTAAATTCAGAAATCGCCTCAGGCGTTTTCTGTGCCTTCCAACAAACCATCTTCTTCGAAACGATGCCGAACGTTGATGATCAGATGTTCTAGGTGCGCGCCGATTTCACGGGTCACCTGTTCAGGATCCCGCGCCATCATGCCCGAAACGATCCCCCGGTGCTGCGACAACACCCGATCCCGTGACCGCTTGCGAATGGCCGACAAATACCGGGCCCGCCACAGTCGCGAAAGATACGCATTATGGGTCTCTGCCATCGCCGCATTATGTGAGGCTCGCGCAATCGCAATATGAAAGCTCATGTCAATTTCGAACACGTCAACCGGATCGATCGTGTCGTAGGCCTCTTCCATCTTTTGCTGAATGTCACGGATATGTTGAAGCTCTTTATCGGTCGCGCGCTCGCAAGCCAGCTGGGCCGACTTCAACTCCAATACGGATAGCACTTCGATGTTGTCGGCAATGTCCTGCAAGCTGGGATTCGCAACGATCGGGCTGCGCGAGGGGCGCAATATAACGAGCCCTTCTTTGGCGAGAATCCGGATCGCTTCGCGCATCGGTGTCCGGCTGACACCCATCTCTGATGCGTTGTCCCGTTCCTTGATTGATTCGCCAGGCGCCAGCTTGCCCCGCAAAATGTCGCGCCGAAGTGTCTGGGCGATTTGATCGGGCAAGGTCCGGTCTGACATTTAGATCTCTTTTTTACCGATGATTGGCGGCTTTTTAGCAAATTTTACGCGCAGAGTGCGATAAGCAACAAACTTCGACATTTGGTATACCAAAATTGGTTGATTGTCGAGAACGGTTTCGATAGCCTCCCTGGTGATGGTATACCATCTGGCGCGAGGAGACGCCGAGTTTTGGGGCGTTAGTCCCCTCAAGGGAGGAACAAAATGAAGTTGAAAACAATTCTGAAATCCGCGGCACTTGCATCTGTGATCGCAGTTCCAGCATTTGCTGAAACAACCCTGCGGATGCAGACGCACTATGCGACTGAGCACCCAACAGGCAAAATGCTGGCCCAGTTCATCGATGACGTACAAACCATGTCCGGCGGCGAAATCTCCATCGAGATGTTCTACTCGTCTTCGGTTGTTGCGACGGTTGAAACCTTTGACGCCGCCATCAACGGCATCCTGGATTGTGACGCAACAGGCGGCGCATACCAGACAGGCAAGAACCCAGCGTTCCAGTTTGTTGGCGACATCATGGGTGGCTACGAAACACCATGGCAGCAGTATAGCTGGCTGTATTATGGCGATGGCTATGCCGCCGCGCAGGAACTGTACAACGCTCAAGGCATGCAGCTGATTGGCTGGTCGATCTACGGTCAGGAATCCTTTGCATCCTCCAAGCCGATTGCTGGTCCTGACGATGTAAAAGGCTGGAAATTCCGTTCGCCTCCTGGAATGGAAACAGAGATCTTCGAAGAAATGGGTGCGTCCCCCATCGTGATGGACTTCACCGAAATCTTTACAGCTCTGGAAACTGGCATCATCGATGGTGCTGACGCATCCGGTCTGGCCAACAACGTTGGTCTGGGTCTGTATGACATCGTTAAGCACGCCACTTACCCTGGCTTCCACTCGATGCCATCTGACCACCTGGCATGTAATCAGGCTGTTTGGGAAGGTCTGACTGATCAAGAACGTCGCATCATCGACACCGCTTGGCAGAAACTGGCATTCCAGATCGCACTGGCCAACGAAAAAGCCAACGCAGAAGCCGCAGCCAAGCTGCAGTCCGAAGGCGTAACGCTTTATGACTGGTCTGCCGAAGACCGCGCAGAGTTCCGCCGTGCCGCTCAGGTTGCATGGGAAGACTGGGGTACACGCAGCCCAGAAGCAGGTGCTTTGCTGGCAAGCCACAAAACCTACCTGAAGCAGCTGGGCCTGATCCAGTAAGCGGACAGTTTGCCTAATAAAACAACCATTTAGGCGGGTCCGTACCGGACCCGCCTTTTTCAACCGAATAAATTGTTCGGATAAGAGACCATGCGGGGAGGCATGTAATGCAAGAGAATTCGCTTTATCTTGGGCGATTTCGGGGACAGGTCAAAACTGGAATGATCATATTTGCCGCAATAACGGTGGCATTATATGTTCTGTTAGTTGGGCTTAGGATCTTCACAGAAGAGTCCTATGGCATGTTCGAAATGATCCGACCAGCCGGACGCCCATTGGTGCAGGTCACTTTGGCATGTTTTGCGATCGCTATGATTTTCGCCTCGTTATTTCTGGCAGATACGAAAGGCGCGATTGAAACTTACCCGGATGGGTTCTTTGACATGGTGTCCGTGGTGCTTGGCCGCTTTGCGATGATCATGGTCGCCTTCATCGTGTTGGTCATGTTCTACGAGGTTGTGTCGCGCTATGTCTTTTCGCGCCCCACCCTGTGGGCCAACGAGCTTTCGTTGTGGATAGCGTGTTTTGTGTTCTTGTTGGCGGGGCTTTACGCCATGCAACAACGCAGCCACATCCGCATCTATATCATTTATGACATGATGCCGCGTTGGGCGAAGAAAACCTCTGACGTTGTGTCGGTTTTGCTGATCGTTGGCTTTACCTTTGCCCTTGTTTGGGGCGGATACACCGACGCAGAAAACCGCTTCCTGCGCATGGAGACCTTTGGCACAGCGTGGGATCCACCCATCCCCGGTATCATCAAGCCAGCGCTTTTGATCGTCATCATTCTGGTCTGCCTTCAGGCCGTGTCCAACTTGATTGCCGATTGGAACAAAGAGCCAGAGGCGCATTCGCCTGCAGATGAAATCGATGAAACTGAAATCGAAAACATTCGCCGCACCCTAGAGGAAAAGAACTAATGGTCGATATTGGTACTCTCTCTCTAATCGTTCTGCTTGGAATGTTTGCCTTGCTGGCGATTGGCATGCCACTTGGTTTTGCCTCTGCCTTCTTGGCAGTGGTGACACTTGCGCTCAAATTCCCACCAGATTTGCTGTGGGGTGACTTCGGGCGCGGACCGCTGTCTGTTTTGGCCCAGGCCGTCTACCGACAAATGACCAACTATGTACTGATATCGGTGCCGTTGTTCATATTCATGGCCGCGCTGCTAGAGCGATCTGGCATCGCGCGTGATATGTATTCATCGTTGAACGTCTGGATGAGCCGGACGCGCGGTGGCATCGCCATTGTGACCTCGATCATGGCTGTCATCATGGCGGCGATGTCGGGGATCATCGGCGGTGAAGTTGTGTTGTTGGGCCTGATCGCGCTGCCGCAGATGTTGCGGCTGGGGTATGATCGTAACCTTGCAATCGGAACAATTTGTGCGTCGGGTTCATTGGGAACAATGATCCCACCGTCCATCGTTTTGATTTTCTATGGTCTGGTGACAGAAACCTCGATCAAAGCTCTGTTCACGGCGTCGTTCCTGCCGGGCTTCATGCTGGCGTCCTTCTTCATCCTCTACATCATCATTCGCACACGGATGAACCCGTCTCTGGCGCCATTGCCTGATCCGGTTCCCGGAGAAGCTGAAGGCCGTGAGAAAAGCCTGATGTTCCTTGGGTTCCTGTCTCGCTTTGCCATGTGGGTCACAGGCGTTCTGTTGGTGCGGGCGTTGTTCTTCACCGTGCTTGGGGAAAACAAGGTTCGGGAAAACCAAGACCCAATCCCACTTGGGATGGTTTCGGATATTCCGTGGATCGTTGGGGCCTTCTTGATCTTCACCCTGATCGTCTTTGTGGTTGTGGGCCGTGAGCGCACAGCAAAAGGCTGGGAAATGGGCAAGGGCCTGATTGCGCCAATCGTCGTTATCGGCGTTGTGCTTGGCTCAATTTACGGTGGCATCACCGGGATCACCGAGGCCGCAGGCATGGGGGCGATTGCCGTATTTGTTATCGGCATGATCCGTCGTGAGATGACGTTTGAAATCGTCTGGGACAGCCTGATCCGTACCCTTAGATCCACGGGTACGATCATCTGGGTGACCATCGGCGCGGCAGCTCTTGCAGCGGCCTACACCTTGGTCGGTGGCCCGACCTATGTGGCCAACATGATTGTTGGGGCCGATATGCCGACGATGGGGATCATCCTGGTGATGATGTTCGTCTTCCTGATCATGGGGATGTTCATGGACTGGGTCGGCATTGTTCTGTTGATCATGCCAGTGTTCCTGCCCATCGTTCTGCGCCTTCCAGCAGAAGAGATTGGGTTCCTGGGACATGTCGAAGCTCGGTATGTCGCAGTTTGGTTTGGTGTGGTGTTCTGTATGAACATGCAGGTCAGCTTCCTGTCGCCACCCTTTGGACCAGCAGCCTTCTATCTGAAGTCGGTTGCCCCACCAGAGATTTCGTTGACAGATATCTTCCGTGGCTTCCTGCCGTTCATCGCGCTGCAATTGCTGGCCCTGTCGGTCTTGCTGATATGGCCACCGATCATCACGGTCTTCCTCTGATCTAGAGGCTTTGTCCGGGCGGAACACCTCCGCCCGGACGCTTGTTGCTCTGCTCCTTACAGTTTCATAAACCGATGAGGACATGCGCCAATCATGGCCAGGGCAGCCTACTGCGTTGCTTGCCAAAGGTGCCAAATGCCAACAATTTCCCGCCTTCAAGCCGATCATTACCTCATCCCCCTGCCCCGCGCGTTGGAAGATTCCATGCACGGCGTCATGACAGGGTTTGAGGTTATCACTGCCCGCGTCACAGACAGTGATGGCGCAACGGGCATGGGCTATACGTTTACCTGCGGCGAAAACGGCGGTGCCATCGCCGATATTCTGGGCCGCGAAATGTCACAACATGTCCAAGGCCGTGACCCGGATCTGATTGAGGCGATCTGGAAAGACATTTGGTGGGCCTTCCACTACGGCGGACGCGGCGGCCCAACTGTCTTGGCCCTATCCGCATTGGACATGGCTCTGTGGGACTTAAAGGCCAAACGCGCAGGGCTACCGCTGTACCGTCTTCTTGGCGGATTTGACCCCAAGGTGCCTGTATATGCAGGTGGCATCGATCTGGACCTGACCCCAGAAGAACTGATTGACCAAACCCACGAGAATTTCGCCAAAGGTCATCGTGCGATCAAGATGAAAGTTGGCCGCGAACGGCTTCGGGAAGACGTGGCCAAAATGTCCGCGCTGCGTGATGCCTTTGGCCCCGATATGCCGCTGATGGCAGACGCCAATATGAAATACACGGTTGATGGCGCCATTCGCGCCGCCCGTGCCTTTCAACCCTTTGATCTGGTCTGGTTCGAAGAGCCGATCCCGCCAGACGATCCCAAAGGCCATGCGCGGATCGCTTCGGAAGGCGGCATTCCCATTGCGTCAGGCGAAAACCTGCGGTCGTTATGGGATTTTCGCACCGCCATCGAAGGCGGCGTTACCTTCCCTGAACCCGATGTCACGAACTGCGGCGGCATCACGCCGTTCCTGAAGATTGCCCATTTGGCCGAAGCCTTTCACCTGCCTGTCACGTCACACGGGGCGCATGATATCACCGTTCATCTGATGGCGGCTTGCCCCAACCGCACTTACATGGAAGCCCATGGCTTTGGCCTGGATAGCTACGTCGAAACTCCGCTGACAATCAAAGAAGGTCACGCCATCGCCCCGGATGCACCGGGACACGGGATTGTTTTTGATTGGGATAAGTTGGAACGCTGCCGCGCTTAACACATGAGGTTAGAATGCTCACTTCAGCACAGATAGAACAGTTCAACACCCAAGGTTACCTTGTTGTCGAAGACGTTTTGCCCTCAGATATTCTTGTGAATGTCCGCGCGGAATATTCCGATTTGATGGATCGTCTGTATGCCGACTGGCAGCGTCAAGGGCTTGTCCCAGATGGGTCCGACATGGACTTCTACGAGAAGCTATTGGTCAGCTACAAAGCGGGATGCGATTGGTTTCAGCCCATGGACATCTCATTGCCCGGTGGCGAGATCGAGGCCGATACCCCCTTTCACTTTGGCCCAGCTGTGTTTGATATGCTCAAATGCCAACGATTGCTGGACGTTGTGCAATGTTTGATCGGGCCAGAACTGACATCGAACCCCATTCAGCATGTACGCCTTAAACCGCCTGCCGTTACCCTGACTGGCGATGAAAACCGCGCGCATATCATGGCCACAGATTGGCACCAGGATCGCGCAGTTGCACATGCCGTTGGCGACCGTACAAAAATGGTCACTGTCTGGCTGGCCGTCGAGGATGCGACTGTACAGAACGGTTGCTTACAGGTCGTTCCGGGCAAACCCCAGATGTACCCCCATTGCCCAAAGAAACAGACGGCGATTGCCGACGGTTTCCTGGACACGTCAAAAGCGATCCCCCTGCCCGTCAAGGCCGGAGGGGCGGTGCTGTTTCACCCGCTGACGCCTCACGCGTCGTTGAACAACACGTCTGATCGGTTTCGCTGGTCTTTTGATGTTCGATACAACGTCACAGGCCAACCCACTGGACGCAGTCATTTTCCCGAATTTGTCGCCCGCTCTGTCAACCAACCAGACAGTGTGCTGAACGACTGGCAAGTCTGGCGTGACAATTGGTTAGAGGCGCGCGCACGCCTGAGCACACAAGATCACATCCCCATCCACCGCTGGGATTCAGATGCCCCAGCCTGCGCTTAATGCACCGTCAAAGCGATCCAAGGACAAGTACGCAATGAAAACCGTCAAGTTGTCTGATGTAGACAATGTCATGACCGCCTCTGCGCCTCTCCAGATTGGGGAGGCCGGCGCAACCGAAATGATCCCACGCGGGCACAAGATTGCGACCCAGGATATTCCCAAGGGGGCCGCGGTGCAGAAATACGCACAGGTGATTGGCTATGCCGCGCAAGATATCCGTGCAGGTGCGCATGTGCATACGCACAATCTTGAATTCCGCAATGTCACCGCGGAATACGAATTTGGCACCAATCTGCGCCCGGTTGCACCGGCCACACAGCTTGACAGTTTTCAAGGCTATCGTCGCGCGTCCGGTCGGGTGGGCACACGCAACTACATCGCCATTCTGACGTCGGTCAATTGTTCGGCCACAGCCGCGCGGATGATTGCCGCCCATTTCACGCCTGAGCGCTTGGCCGATTTTCCCAATGTTGATGGGGTTGCAGCCTTTGTTCACGGAACGGGTTGCGGCATGGCCGATTCCGGAGATGGTTTCGAAGCATTACAGCGCGTGATGTGGGGCTATGCGCGCAATCCAAACGTCGGTGCGGTTCTGATGGCCGGGCTGGGGTGCGAGATTAACCAGATCGATTGGTTGGTCGAAGCCTATGGTCTGACACCGGGCCCCCTGTTCCAATCGATGAATATTCAGGATGTTGGCGGTCTGCGCAAAACGATTGAACTGGGCATCAAGAAGGTCGAAACCATGCTGCCCGTCGTAAACGATGTTCAGCGCGAAACCTGCCCGGCGTCTGAGCTGATGGTTGGTCTGCAATGTGGCGGGTCCGATGCATGGTCGGGCATCACGGCCAACCCGGCGGTGGGCCATGCCTGTGATCTGCTGGTGGCCCAAGGCGGCACTGGCGTTCTGGCTGAAACCCCCGAAATTTACGGCGCCGAGCATTTGTTGACGGCCCGCGCAGCCACGCCCGAGATTGGTGAAAAGCTAATTGGTCTAATCCGCTGGTGGGAAGATTACACCGCTCGCAACAAAGGCAGCATGGATAACAACCCCAGCCCCGGCAACAAAAAGGGCGGCCTGACCACGATCCTAGAGAAGTCTTTGGGCGCGGCAGCCAAGGGCGGCACCACGCCGTTGACCGGCGTTTACAAATACGCCGAACAGGTCACCGCCAAGGGGTTCACCTTTATGGACAGCCCCGGATATGACCCTGCCTCGGTGACGGGACAAATCGCCAGCGGGTGCAATCTGATCTGCTTCACCACCGGTCGCGGCTCTGCCTTTGGCGCGAAACCAACACCGTCGATGAAAGTGGCCACCAACACCCAGATGTATGATCGCATGACCGAAGACATGGACGTGAACGCCGGGCGCATCCTGACAGATGGCGCCACTGTCGAAGAGGTCGGACAAGAGATTTACCAAATGTGGTTGCGCATGGCGTCGGGGGAAGAGACCAAATCCGAAGCACAAGGTCTGGGCGATTTCGAATTTGTTCCATGGCAAATCGGCGCGGTGATGTAACGGCAATGACCATGGGACCAAACGTGTTGGGGAACATTTTATGACCAAGCTACCACTATGCGTCGTTGGCGCAGGCTCTATTGGGCAGCGTCACATCGAGGTGGCGCTGAAGTCGGAACATGTGGAACTGACCGCTGTGGTTGAACCCTTTGCCAAACAGCGCGCCGCGATGGCTGAAAAGGGCCTGCCTGTGTTCGCCGATCTGGATCAGGTTCCAGCCAAGACACGCGCGGCCATTGTCGCCACCCCCACCCCGGATCATCACATCAGCGCCACAGCCTGTCTGTCGCGCGGTTGGGCCGTGATCGTTGAAAAGCCCGCCGCAGGCACTTTGGGCCAAGCAATGGCATTGGTCGCATCGGCCGAGGCATTGGATGTGCCCTTGTTCGTCGGCCATCATCGGCGGTGCCATCCCTTCTCAATTGCCGGGCGGGCCGCCTTGGCCGAAATCGGGGATTTGGTTGGCGTTCAGGGGCTTTGGTCTGTGCGCAAACACAACAGCTATTACGATGTGGATTGGCGCCGCGCGCCTGGCGCCGGGCCGCTGCTGACCAACCTGACACATGAAATCGACCTGTTGCGCTTTTTGGTGGGTGAGATGACAGAGGCCAGCGCCTTGTTGTCGTCTGCACGCCGCGGTTTCGTGATCGAGGATACAGCCTCTATCGCCTTCCGCTTTGCCAATGGGGCACTCGGGTCATTTTTGATGTCAGATGCCGGGGCGTCGCCTTGGTCATTCGAAGCCGCCACATATGAAAACCCCGCCATCGCTGGATCAGGCGAAGACTACTTGCGCCTTGTGGGCACCGAGGGCGCCTTGGCGTTCCCCACTCTCACACGATGGGGCCGCAGCGATGATGGCGAAATTGAATGGTCAAAACCGCTTCGCCGCAATGACGGACAGCGCTTTGACCGGATCGACCCGTTGCTGGCACAGATTGACCGTTTTGCGGCCGTGGTCGCAGGACGTGAAGATGATGTGCTGTGCACCGGTCAGGACGGTATCGCCGCAATGGAAATGACGCTCGCCGCTGCTTTGTCGGGCCAATTGGGCCGCCCGGTAAAAGCCGGTGACGTGCCCGCAGATTACACAGGAGTTTAATATGCCAAATCCAAAAATCGGGTTCATCGGTCTGGGCCTTATGGGGCGGGCTATGGTGAAATGCCTGCAAACAGCTGGGTATGACGTTACCGTACTGGGCCACAAAGACAGAACAGGTGTCGACGCGGCCGTGGCTGCTGGCGCAACAGAAGCTGCAGATGCCAAGGCCCTGACAGAGGCCAGCGATATCATCATGCTGTGCATGGGCACCTCTGACCAAGTTGAATCCCGCATCTACGGCCCATCTGGCGTTTTGGCCGGGGCGCAAAAGGGGCAGATTGTCATCGACTTTGGAACATCCCTGCCCGGCTCTACCCTGAAAATCGGAACAGATCTGGCTGAAAAGGGCGCAACCTATTTGGACGCCCCATTGGGCCGCACACCGGCCCATGCCGCAGATGGTTTGCTGAACATCATGTGCGCCGGCGACAAGGACGCCTTTGATACGGTAAAACCCGTGCTGGATGTGTTGGGCGAAAACGTCTTTCACCTTGGCAAGGCCGGGAATGGCCACACCATCAAGCTGATCAATAATTTCTACGCGATGACATCTGCGATGGCGATGGCCGAAGCATTTGCCATGGCAGACGCTGCCGATATCGAACGCAACGCGCTGTATGACGTTCTGGCCGCTGGTCCGAACCATTCCGGCATGATGGATTTCATTCGCAACTACGCTGTCGAAGGACAGATTGATCTGGCATTCTCTGTCGAAAATGGCGCGAAGGATGTTGGCTATTATCGGAAAATGGCCGAAGACTTGAATTGCAACAGCCGTATGTCTGGCGCAGCACTCTCTACATTGACCGAAGCACGCGACAGCGGCTCAGGCGCGATCATGGTGCCGCAAATGGTGGACTGGCTTGTTCAAAACCTTGGAAAGGACCAAGCATGAGATTGAAGGGAAAACGCGCCTTTGTAACGGCAGCGGGACAAGGAATTGGGCGTGCCATTGCCGAAGCATACTTGCGTGAAGGCGCGCATGTCACAGCCACGGATTTGAACGGAGATCTGTTGACCGGGCTGGACGGGGCCGAGGTTTTCGCGCTGGACGTCACCGATAAAGCTGCGGTGACACAGGCGATCCAAGCCGCAGCACCAGATATTCTGTCCAACAACGCTGGCTTCGTACACAGTGGCGCCTTGTTGGATGCCACGGATGAAGATTTTGACTTTGCCTTCACCCTGAATGTGCGGTCCCAATTCCACACAATGCAAGCGGCCCTGCCCGGCATGGTGGAACGCGGCGGCGGATCAATCGTGAATATCGCCTCTGTTGCGGGATCAATCGTGGCGGCCCCAAATCGCTGTATCTATGGCGCGTCCAAAGCCGCTGTGATCGGGCTGACGAAATCGGTCGCGCTGGACTATGTGACCAAGGGCATTCGCGTCAACGCGATCTGCCCCGGCACCGTAGACAGCCCATCATTGCACGACCGTCTGCGCGCAATGGGGGACTATGACGCTGCCTATAAAGCCTTTGTTGAACGCCAGCCTATGGGTCGAATTGGCTCCGCAGAAGAGATTGCCCATTTGGCGGTGTATCTGGGATCAGATGAATCCGCCTTCACCACAGGCCAGGCGCACGTGATCGATGGGGGTTGGGCCGTAGGCTGACCGATGGCAATCGCTAAACCCAGAGAAGAGAAAACCGCAGCTGGCGTCGCACTGATGATGCTGGCTGTCGTTTTTTTTACTTGCATCGACACCTCTGGAAAATGGTTGATGCTCAGTGGTTTACCGCTGCTGCAGGTGGTGTTTGTCCGCTATGCTGGGCACCTGCTTGTCGCGCTGTTTCTGTATATCCCGCAAGAGGGGCTTTCGGTATTCCGATCCAACCGGCCGCTCTTGCAATTGCTGCGCTCGGCCTTGTTGCTGGGCAGCACAACCTTTAATTTTCAAGCGCTTAACTACCTTCCCATTACATTGACGACCACGATCATGTTCGCCGGTCCAATCGTGGTTACGTTGCTGGCGATCCCGGTTTTGGGCGAACGTGTTGGCGTGCGACGTCTTGTTGCCGTTTGCACTGGTTTCATTGGCGTTTTGATTGTGATTCAGCCATGGGGCGTTGCGTTTCACCCGGCCATGTTCTTCAGCCTGGGCGCGCTTTGCTGTGCGTCGATGTACTTCATCATGACGCGCTTGCTGGCAGGCGTCGAAGGCAATTCGACCCAGCAAATCTGGTCCAGCGCCACAGCAGCGGCTGTGTTGTTGCCATTGGCGTTGGGGAACTGGATCTGGCCTGAAACCCCCCTGCAATGGGCTGTGTTTACAATGATCGGGGTGTTTGGGGCGATGGGCCATATCTGCGCAACCGTCGCGCATCGCTGGGCGGATGCGTCGATCCTTGCGCCGGTGGTCTATATTCAGGTCTTCACCGCAGCCTTGGCGGGTATTCTTGTCTTTGCAACCTGGCCAACAGTTTGGACAGTGGCAGGTGGCGCGGTGATTATCGCGTCTGGTCTGTATATCTGGCAACGTGAGCGCGTGAAAAAGGCAGCCGCCGTAGGAAACCTTTGATCAACCATCGCTGACGACCAAAAACAGTCGAGGATATGCCTGCGGAAACCTCCGCAGGCATGTTTGTTTTAGCCGCGCCCGATATAGGGCATCGCCGTCGCCATCACTGTCATGAACTGCACATTCGCATCCAGCGGCAGAGACGCCATGTGCAAAACAGACTTGGCCACGTTGCTGACATCCATCACCGGCTCAACCGCGATAGAACCATCCGCCTGTGGCACGCCCTTGGTCATTTTTTCGGCCATGTCCGTCAGCGTGTTGCCAATGTCGATCTGCCCACATGCAATGTTGAACGGGCGCCCATCCAAAGACACAGACCGCGTCAAACCGGTGATCGCGTGTTTGGACGAGGTATAAGGCGCCGAGCCCCAGCGCGGCACATACGCCGAAACTGAGCCATTGTTGATGATGCGCCCACCTTGTGGGTCTTGAGCCCGCATCCGGGCAAACGCCGCTCGCGCACAGACAAATGAACCGGTCACGTTGATATCTATGCAGCGGCGCCAATCGGCCACGTCCACCTCATCAATCGTGCCCCCCGGAAGCGATATTCCCGCGTTGTTAAACAGCGCGTCGATCCGCCCCCACTTGGCCATAGCCGTATCAAAGGCCGCCTCCACTTGGGCCTCGTCCACAACGTCTGCAGGCAGGGCCAGCGCATTTTCGTGCTGATCCGCCAATGCTTGGACCGAAGCGGCAGTGCGCGCCATGATCCCCACACGCCATCCCGCCGCCAGAAATGATTCAACGCACGCCTTGCCGATCCCTCGTGCTCCGCCAGTGATAATAATTGACTGCGCCATATTCGTTCCTTGTCTCGCTATCTATTGCAGCAAATGAGTTTGTGGCGGGGCTTTTACCCCGCCAAACTGACCCAGCCTGGGTCGTTGATTAATGGTTGTCTCGTGCCAGGACGCGCGTGACCTTTTGATAGGCCGTAGCCAGCTCCAAACAGCCACCATCAGACAATTGCCCGACATGCGTTCTGTAAATTTCCTGCCACGGGGTTTGGTTTTCGATTTCTGGCGCTACCCACGCTGCCATGCGCGCCGCCCATTCTGCGTCATCCACCAAGGCGTTCATGGCAGAGTTATCCAGATCAAGCCGCACCATGTCGCCGGTTTGCAAATAGGCCAATCCACCGCCAACCACCGCCTCGGGTGAAGCGTTCAAGATTGATGGGCTTTCCGAAGTGCCGGATTGCCGCCCATCCCCAACCGTGGGCAAATGATTGATCCCGGCCTTCACCAGCTCATCCGGCGGCTGCATATTGACCACCTCGGCACTGCCAGGATAGCCGACACAGCCGACATTGCGGATAAACAGAATGCTGGTTTCATCGATCTTCAGTTCGGGATCATTGATCCGGTCATGATAATCTTCGGGGCCTTCGAACACGATCGCCCGCCCCTCATACACATTCTCTTTGCCCGGCGTGGACAGAAAGCGTTCCTGAAAATCAGGGGATATGACCGAAGTTTTCATCAGCGCAGAGTCAAACAGATTGCCTGCCAACACTTTGAAACCCGCGTTCGCCCGCATCGGCGCGTCATAGGACTTGATCACATCCAAGTCTTCGCTTTCGCATCCTTGCAGATTGGCCCCCATCGTCTGACCTGTGGCGGTCATGACATTCTCATGCAGTCGGCCAGCCTTACGCAATTCGCCCATCACCGCGGGCACACCACCCGCGCGGAAGAAACTTTCCCCAAGGTATTCACCCGCTGGCTGCATGTTCACCAACAGCGGCACGTCAAACCCAACGGTTTCCCAATCCTTGATGTTCAGATCGACCCCTGCATGGCGCGCAACCGCCTGGAGATGCGGCGGCGCATTGGTTGACCCGCCGATGGCGGAATTCACCACAATCGCGTTCTCAAACGCTTCACGTGTCAGAATGTCGGACGGCTTCAAATCTTCAAGCACCATTTGAACAATGCGCTTACCGGTCTCAAAGGCCATGCCCATCCGCTCGCGGAAGGGCGCGGGAATAGCGCTGTTGCCGGTCAAAGACATGCCCAGCGCTTCGGCCATGGCGTTCATCGTGCTGGCGGTGCCCATTGTGTTGCAATGGCCCAGCGACGGAGCCGACGAACAAACCCGGCTCATGAATTCTTCGTAGTCGATCTTACCTTCCACCAACAGGCGGCGGCTCTCCCATACGATGGTTCCAGAACCGGCGCGCTTGCCTTTCCACCATCCATCCAGCATCGGGCCGCCGTTCAGCGCGATGGCAGGCAAATCCGCCGTCGCCGCGCCCATCAGCATCGCAGGTGTGGTTTTGTCACACCCGGTGGTCAGAACCACGCCATCAATCGGATAGCCGTGCAACACTTCGACCAGCCCAAGATAGGTCAGGTTCCGATCCAACGCCGCTGTCGGTCGTTTGCCGGTTTCCTGAATAGGGTGCACAGGAAATTCCATCGGGACGCCACCCGCTTCGCGGATACCGGCCTTGATCCGATCCATCAGGAAGACATGAATCTTGTTGCAGGGGGCAATATCAGAACCGGTATTGGCGATTCCGATGATCGGTCGTTCACCTTGCAATTCTTCTCTTGTGTAGGCTTGGTTTTGATAACGCTCCACATACAAGGCCGTCATGCCCGGGTTATTGGGGTTGTCGAACCATTCCTGTGACCGGAACCGTTTGCCCGCGCGGGTATTTGACATTGTTGACCTCCGTTGGGCGCATTCTTCGCGCCGTTGCCCTTGTGACAGAATTTCAATTTGGTATACCAAATGCAAGTGGATTCATGTCGCTTAGGGAGGAGCCGTCATGAAGTTTTGTATTGTACCGGGTTTAACGACCTTGCTTGCGGGGGCGCTGTCGCTGCTTGCGGGTACCGCATCGGCAGATGTGGACAATTTGACCCTTGTTGCCTGTGTCCAGCAACATGCCGCCAAGGAAACGAATCCGGCCGTTTGCGTGAATGAAGCGCTACAAGACTGCTTGTCCGTTCCCGCAGATTCGCCCTCTGTTGCCTCTGTCTGCTTTCGCGATGCCAACCAGGCTTTTGCCGATGGCATTGCGCAGCGGATGGCTCAACTACAGGCCGCGGCCCCAGAAAACATCGCGGCCATCGCCGGCATCGAAGTCAAATATGATCTGCTGTCCGGGATGACACAATGTGATCGACTGGCAGAACTGGCGCTGATCGGAAACGGTGCGATGCAGGACATTCAGCGCAGCAAAGATCAATGCGCCACGATCGCCACCGGAATGGCCCATGTGCGGCTGTTGTGGCGATCGCAGGACTTGCAATGAACCGGAAACAGGCGTTCTGGCGCGGCTTTCGTGACTGCGCGCCATTCACCATAATAGTTGCGCCGTACTCAATGCTGTTTGGGGTGGTTGCGCGGGACGCGGGGCTGGACGTTCTTCAGGCCATGTCGATGTCGGTTGTTGTGGTTGCCGGGGCATCCCAATTTACTGCGCTGGCTTTGCTGCAAGACAACGCGCCGTTATTCATCGCGCTTTTTACGGCTCTGGCGGTCAACCTGCGCATGGCCATGTATTCGGCGGCACTGGTGCCCCATGTTGGACATGCCCCATTGGGGATACGCGCGCTGATGGCCTACCTTATGGTTGATCAGGCCTTTGCCGTCGCCGTGAAAACCTATGAAGAAAACCCGGCAATGAAGCCCGCTGTCAAAGTGGCCTATTACTTTGGATGCATGGCGGTGATTTGCCCGTTTTGGTATGCGTTCACCCTGATCGGCGCTTTGGTCGGCCAGGAGTTGCCCGCCAGCCTGTCATTGGAATTTGCCGTACCAGTTTGTTTCATCGCACTTTTCGCGCCTTTGATGCGGTCTTTGCCGCATGTGGTTGCGGCGTTTGTATCCGGGGTCGGCGCAATAGTCTTTGCCGATGTTCCGTGGAGCCTTGGCCTGATCTTTGCAGCCGCCTGCGCCATGATCGCGGGCGCACAGACTGAACTGTACCTGCGTCGTCGGTCCGGCGGAGCACGCGTATAATGTCTGATACCACTTTCTGGATTTTGACGATTTGCCTGGGCATCGGAACCTTCCTGATCCGCTTTTCATTTCTCGGTATTCTCGGCGGACGGCAGATGCCCGACTGGGCGCTGCTGCACTTGAAATACGTCGGTGTGGCGGTGTTTCCGGCTCTGGCCGTTCCGCTGATCCTATGGCCAGAAGCGCCACAAACCGCGATGGACCCATTGCGTATTGTGGCGGCAGCAATGACCTTGTTCGCGGCTATGCGCGGTTCCATTGTAACGGCCATCGCCGCCGGAATGGGCACGCTTTATCTGGGCAGACTTCTCATAAATTATCTTTAACGTAAGGGCCTAAATATGATCAAAGAACCCCCCGTTTTAACCATCGTCAAAAACCGTCCGCGTCCTAGCGAAGCGCAGATTGCGGCGTTTCAGGGCGTGCCAACAGGCTTCATCTGCGACGCAATGGAAGGGCAAGGCGCATTGGATACAACGATTGCGCCGGTTGCCGGAATAATCGACACTTCAATGCATGTTGCTGGCCCTGCCTTGGTGGCCGAAAATGGCCCGGCCGACATTCTGGCCACGATGGCCGCTGTTACATTGTGCCAGCCCGGCGACGTGGTCGTTGCCTCAGTCGGCGGATGGCAAGGCTGCTCTGCCAGCGGTGATCAGGTTATGGGTATGCTGAAAAACGCCGAGGCAGCGGGCTATGTATCAAATGGGCCAGTGCGCGATTTCGAAGGCATTGCAGAGGTGGGCTTGCCCGTATGGTGCACAGGTCTGAACCCCAGCTCGCCCTATTGCAGCGGCCCCGGCACGGTTGGCGGCAGCGCCAATGCGGGCGGACGCAACGTGTCCACCGGAGACCTGATTGTCGCCGATTGCAATGGTGTAGTGGTTATTCCCTTCAACCAGATCGACACGGTCATCAACACCTTGGAAGAGATCAAATCACTGGAGGAAGAACTGGAAGCCAAGGTCAAAAACGGCTTCCGCTCTCCGCTGGATTTAGAAGAGATGCTGGCTTCGGGTAAAGCAGTCGAAATCGACTAAAGCCTAGGAAAACGCGCTTTTCGCCCCGCCGGATTCCTGGGTCTTGAAGATCGAGGAAATATCCGGTGCGGGCGGAAGCGGCATCCGTACAGGCACGGTCTCCAGCCTTGGTTCTACACAGGGCTGGCCGGTGATCACGCGTTCCTGCACATCGGCCCAAAATCGTTTCTGACCAAGGGAATGAATGTAGCTGCTGGCCCCCAGAAGCGGCCATGCATCGGCCCGCGCAGCCTCATAAAACAGGATCAATCGCGCGCGGTCACTGACATTGGGGGCAGACCCATGCAGCGTGCGCACATGATGAACTGTCATACTGCCGGCCTTGCCGGTCAGGGTCACAGCCTTGTCCCGCTCAAACAGCGGATCATCCGGATTAATCGCGCCGCAAAATACACCGCCTGAATGATGGCTCAGAACGGGCCCCTTGTGCGTGCCCGGCACAACCATCAGCGGGCCGTTGGATTCATCCACATCTTCCAACATCAAGCCAAACGCCAGCAGATCGTCATTGGTGTGCGGGTAAAACGCCCAGTCCTGATGCCACTCCACCGCAGCGCCGCCACCCGGCGCCTTGGTGTTCAGTTTTGATGTCAGCAAACTGGTATCGGGCCCCAGCAAATCATTCAGCACTTCGGTCACGCCGGAGTTGGTCAGAATATCCCAGAAATACGGATCACGTTTATGCGGCAGTTTGATCCGTGTCAGGCGTGGCGTATCCGGCCCGTGCCCTTTGTCCAAATCGTAAACGTCGTCGCTTTGCGTAACAGAGCGTGACCCGTCTATCAGATCATAGGTGATCTGTTGCAGACGGGCCAACTGGGTTGGCGTGACCACGTTCTCGACCATCAGATAGCCGTTTTCAGCGTAAAACCGTTTTTGCTCTTCGCTCAACATCTTGGTCATTCCTCCCCTCTCTTTTGGCAGCTCAATCGTCTTGTTTGGTGACCTCTTCCATATCCACGCCGTTCAAACGCCCGACATGATCAGACAGCATCGGCACATAGTCCTGCCCCGCGCCAATTGCTTCGGCATGGGTGAAGTAGTGCCGCGCCGCAGATGCCATCACGTTGACGACCCCCGCATCCGTGGCCATCGCATTGACGTAGCGCAAATCTTTCGAGGCGTTGGCGATGGCGAATTTATGCGCCTCGCCGTTACGGTCCACCACGTAATTCATGAAGGTGTCAAAGAACCCGCAGCCCATCCGACTGGGGGCAATCACACTGCGGAACTGCGCAGGTGAAATCCCAACCTTGGCCGCTAAAACCGTGGCTTCGGAATACAGCGCAGCATAGCTCATCGATACGAAATTCATCATCAATTTCATTTTGTGGCCATTCCCCACCGGCCCCATGTGCGAAATCGTTCCGGTCCAAGCTTCGATCACCGGTCGTGCGCGTTCCAGCACGGCGTCATCCGCCCCCACCATCGCATCCAATTGTCCGGCTTCCGCCTCTTTGGGTGTGCGGCCCAAGGGCGCGTCAATCATCGCCGCCCCCTTTGCCGCCAGTTCCGCCGCCAAGACCATCGTCGATGTAGGATCTGCGGTTGTGGTGTCGATCACGATCAGACCTTCGCGTGCGCCGGCAAGAATACCGTCTGGCCCGCGCAGCACGCTTTCAACCTGTGGCGAGTTTGAAAGGCACAAGTGGATCATATCGCATTGTTCGGCCAATTCGCGCGGGGTTTGCACCTCTGTCGCGCCCATGCCGACCAAACTGTCCACTGGTGCGCGGTTGCGATTGCCTTTGATCACAAGCGGAAAGCCCGCTTGCAATATGTTCTTGGCCATACCGTGGCCCATCAGGCCGACTCCGATAAAACCGACAACGGGTTTGTCGCTCATGATAAAATTCCTCCCTCGATCTTGTTCATCCCCTTGCGGCCACAGCGGGCCTACAAGCTGGCTGTTATACCGCCATCAACAAACAGCGTATGTCCATTTACAAAGCTGGACGCGTCTGCCGACAGAAAAATACACGCGCCGACCAGTTCTTCGACATCTCCCCAACGTCCTGCTGGCGTGCGCTTTTCCAACCATGCGCTGAAATCCGCGTCCGCTACCAGTGCCGCATTCAAAGGCGTATCAAAATAGCCCGGCGCGATGGCATTGCAGTTCAACCCATGTCGGGCCCAATCTGTGGCCATGCCCTTTGTCAGGTTGCCAATCGCCCCCTTGGACGTTGTGTAAGGCGCAATTCCCGGACGGGCGAGCGCGGTTTGCACGCTGGCAATATTGATGATCCGTCCGGCTTTGCGCTCTATCATATGGCGCGCAACGGCCTGTCCAACGTAAAAGGCCGAATTCACGTTTGTGACCATCAGCCGGTCAAATGCCTCAACCGGGAAATCTTCCAGCGGCGTGCGGTGCTGCATACCCGCGTTGTTGACCAAAATATCAATTGGCCCGGTTTCAGCCTCGAAGGCGTCAATCGCGCTGCGAACCTGGGCCGCATCGGTTACATCGAACGCCAAGGTCGATACCGTGGCACCTTCGTCGCGCAGTTTTTGCGCCGCTTCTTCCAGCCGCTCGGTGTTGCGCGCGTTCAAAACAAGCGACGCGCCAGCCTGTGCAAGCCCGCGCGATAATGCAAACCCGATCCCCATAGAAGAACCGGTGACAAGGGCCCGGCGGCCCGTCAGATCAAAAAGCTTCATAAACCCTCCTAGTGAACCGCAGGAGCAGAGGTTGACATTCCCCGCACAAGCGGACTTGTATGCGAAAATGGTATACCATTTTTCCGGCGATGCAAACCGCCAGTCCTTAAGGAGGTTCATTTCATGAAAGCGCTCTATGCTCATGCTGCGCGTGACTTACGGCTGTCTGAATTTGACAGTGCGGACCCGGGCCCAGGGGAGCTGCGCATTCGGCTGGCGCGGGGCGGAATTTGCGGTTCAGACCTGCACTATTACCTTCACGGTGGTTTTGGCACGGTTCGCCTAAAAGAACCAATGATCCTTGGCCATGAGGTCGCCGGATATGTCGAGGCACTGGGCGAGGGTGTCTCCGATCTGGCCATTGGGGATTTGGTGGCCGTTTCACCATCGCGCCCCTGCCGGGCCTGTGAAGAATGTTTTCGCGGGTTGCCGAACCAATGTCTGAACATGCGCTTTTACGGCTCTGCGATGCCATTTCCCCATATTCAGGGGGCTTTTCGCGAATCTTTGGTGGCCGATGCCTCGCAATGCGTCAAGGCAGATGGGCTAACACCCGCACAGGCGGCGATGGCCGAGCCTTTGTCGGTGGCTCTGCACGCAATGCGACAGGCCGGTGATCTGGTCGGGCGACGCGTTTTGGTCACCGGATGCGGGCCAATTGGCCTGCTGGCGATCCTGGCCGCCCGCCGGGCTGGTGCCGCTGAAATCATCGCAACGGATATCGCGGATGGTGGGTTGGATTTTGCCCGCAAGGCCGGGGCCGACATCGGGCTGAACACCGCCAACAATCCTGATGCGTTGGCGCCCTATAGCGAAGGCAAAGGATCACTGGATGTTCAGTTTGAATGTTCGGGCGCCCAGCCAGCCGTGCGCGCCGGTTTGGGCGCACTGCGGCCAAGCGGACAGATCATCCAGCTGGGCCTGTCGGGCGACATGGAACTGCCGATGATGCAGGTCACGGCCAAGGAGCTGAGTATCAAAGGCTCTTTCCGCTTTCATGAAGAGTTCAGCGCCGCAATCGCCATGATGCAAAAGGGGCTGATCGACATTGCACCGCTGATCACACACAGCTTCCCTCTGGCTGACTTTGACACCGCCTTTAAAACCGCAACAGACAGATCACAGGCGATGAAAGTTCAACTGGAGTTTTCTTGATGCTGACCTTTTTTGCAGCGGTTTTCTTTCTGATCATCACGCCAGGACCGGGGGTTCTATCGACTGCCGGTGTCGGCTCGGCTTTTGGGTTTCGCGCTGGATTGACGTATATCCTGGGCCTGTTCATCGGCACAAACCTTGTCGCGCTTGCGGTGATCACCGGGGTGGCGTCCATTGTGCTGTCAGTACCCGCAGTGCGGCTGGTTCTGATGATGCTCTCCGTCGCATACCTATTGTATTTGGCCGCAAAAATCGCCTTTGCCGGCTCCACAATTGCGTTCATTGAAGCCAAGGTGGCCCCCGGTGTTTTGGCGGGTGTCATGCTGCAAGCGATCAACCCCAAAGCATACGCCGTTAACACAACGCTGTTTGCCGGTTTTCCCTTTGCCCCAGACAACCTGATGTTTGAAACCATGGCCAAGCTGGTGATTGCCAACGCGGTCTGGATTCCTGTGCATCTTGGCTGGCTTTATGCGGGGGCCACGCTGCACCGACTGAACCTGTCAGACAGCGCCCATCGCAAGATCAATTACTTGATGGCTCTTTCGATGTTGGCTGTTGTTGTCCTCGCCTTGATTGCCGGAGCCCGACAAACATGAACCATTCCGCCGCAATTGCTGAACTTTCCACGCTTTTGGGTGACAGACTGTCCCAGACACAGGCCGACCGTACGCTGCACGGCCAGAACGAAACGTACTACGCCCCCTTCCCCCCCGATGCCGTGGCCTATCCAAAAACCACCGAAGAGGTCGCTGCAATCGTCAAGATCTGCAACGCCCATTGCTGCCCGATCACGGCATATGGCGCTGCCAGTTCACTAGAAGGGCAACACCTGGCGATCCATGGCGGGATCAGCCTGGACATGTCGCAGATGAACAAGGTGCTGGAAGTTCATTCCGAAGATATGAACGCAGTTGTGCAACCTGGGTTAACCCGCGTCGAACTGAACGAAGCGTTGCGCGCAACAGGGCTGTTCTTTTCGGTCGATCCGGGCGCCAATGCGTCGATGGGCGGCATGGCCGCCACGCGGGCGTCCGGCACAACCGCCGTTCGCTACGGTACAATGCGCGAAAACATTCTGGCACTAGAGGCTGTTATGGCCGACGGGTCGATTATTCGTACGGGTACGCAGGCGCGCAAATCCTCTACCGGGTATGACCTGACCCATCTGTTGATCGGGTCCGAAGGCACGCTGGGCATCATCACCGAGCTGACGGTGAAACTGCATGGCATCCCCGAAGCCACAGCCGCCGCTACGTGCCGGTTTGACAGTGTTGAAGATGCGGTCAACTGTGTGATCCTGACCATACAATCTGGTCTGCCCATGGCCCGGATAGAGCTGCTGGACGAATACATGGTGCGCGGCTTCAATGCCTATGCGGGCGCGGGCCTGCCGGAAAAACCGCATTTGTTTCTGGAATTCCACGGCTCCCCTGATGGTGTCGCCGAACAGATGGTCAGCTTCCGCGAGATCGCGCAGGATTTCGGTGCCGACGCGTTTCAGACGGCAACCACGACCGAAGACCGCAATGCCATTTGGGCGATGCGCCACAATGCGCATTATGCCACCGCCGCGCTTGGGCCGGGCAAACACATTTGGCCCACCGATGTATGCGTGCCGATTTCCAAATTGGCCGAAGCCGTCGTAGAGGCCCAGCAAGCGGCACAGGACGCCGGTCTGGTGTGCACCATTGTGGGCCATGTGGGCGACGGCAATTTCCATGCCGGGCTCAGTGTGGACCTGAACGATCCTGATGAAATGCTGCGCGCCAAAACCTATACCGACAAGTTGGCGGAAATGGCGTTGCGCCTGAACGGAACAGTCAGCGGCGAGCATGGGATTGGCATCGGAAAACAAGGTTTTATGCGCCGCGAACACGGTGATGCGCTGGCCTTTATGCGGCTGATCAAATCCGGCCTGGACCCAAAGAACATTCTGAACCCTGGCAAAATGCTGCCCGACAACGCGTAACTTGGAGGCCACGATGCTCCCCCTATCCAATCCTGAACCCACTGCCCTGCTGGTTGGTCGCGTCTGGCGCCCCGGCATCGGCCCCTGTCTGGTGGCACTGCGCGGCGACACATTGGTCGACATTACCAGCCAGCAAACCCCCACGATGCGCGACCTGATCGAACAGGATGATCTGCCTGCATTTGTGCGCAGCGCGGCCGGTGACACGATTGGAACATTGTCGGACCTGTCCGCCGATGCCGACGAAGGGTCTCTGCATCTGCTGGCCCCTTGCGATTTGCAGGCGGTCAAAGCCAGCGGCGTGACCTTTGCCGAAAGCATGGTGGAGCGCGTGATCGAAGAACAGGCCGCCGGTAATGCCGACCACGCCGAGGCGATCCGCGCCAAGGTGCAATCTGCCATCGGCGACAGCCTGTCGGGGATCGAACCCGGTTCTGACAAGGCCAATGAGGTCAAAGCGATCCTGCAGGCCGAAGGGTTGTGGTCTGCCTATCTGGAAGTAGGCATTGGCCCCGACGCCGAGGTTTTCACCAAATGTCAGCCAATGGCCGCAGTTGGTTGGGGGGCCGAAGTGGGTCTGCATCCCATTTCCACCTGGAACAACCCAGAGCCAGAGATCGTGCTGGCTGTCGATAGCCAAGGTCAGATCAAAGGCGCTACGTTGGGCAATGACGTAAACCTGCGCGATATCGAAGGCCGGTCTGCCCTGTTGCTGGGCAAAGCCAAGGACAACAATGCCTCTTGCGCAATCGGCCCGTTTATCCGGGTTTTCGATGACAACTACGGTATGGATGACGTGGCCAACGCCGAACTGGCCTTGCGTGTCGAAGGGCTGGACGGCTTCGTGATGGATGGTCACAGTTCGATGACCAAAATCAGCCGCCGCCCTGCGGATATCGTCGGCCAAACCATCGGGCGACATCACCAATATCCCGACGGGTTCATGCTGTTTTTGGGCACGCTTTTTGCCCCCATTCAAGACCGAGACACCCCCGGTCAGGGCTTTACCCACAAACTGGGGGATACCGTGACGATCCGAGAAGAGCGGCTGGGCGAATTGCGCAATACAGTGCGCCTATCCACCCAATGCCCGGAATGGCGCTTTGGCACATCGGCCTTGATGCGCAATCTGGCGAAACGAGATTTGTTATAAAATCGGCCCCGGTCCAACGTGGAACGGGCGCCAAAATGAACGAGGTATGGAGGATACTATGAAAGTTCTGATTATCGGCGGCGGCGGCTTGGTTGGCCAAAAGCTTGGCAAAGCCTTGGCAGCACGCGGTACGATGCGCGGTGACGCCATCGACACACTGGTTCTGGCCGATGTGGTTGATCCTGCGCCAATCGATGCGCCCTTTGCTGTGCAAACCGTAGGCTGCGATATCTCTGATCCGGCATCCGTTGCACAGGCGATCGATGCAGAAACAGACGTGATTTATTTGCTGGCGGCCATCGTCTCTGCCCATGCGGAAGAAGACTTGGACGCCGGGTATAACATCAACATGATGGGCACAATGAACGTGCTGCAACGCTGCCGCGAGCTGGGCTCTAAACCCGTTTTGGTCTTCACCTCGTCCATCGCGGTGAATGGCGGTGATGTCCCTCAGCCGTTTACAGACACCACTTTGCTGAACCCGCAAACATCCTATGGTGCCCAAAAGGCCATTGGAGAACTGCTGGTCAATGACTTCTCGCGCCGAGGTCTGATCGACGGGCGCGGTTTCCGCCTGCCAACCATCTCGGTCCGGCCCGGCAAACCAAATCGCGCGGCGTCGGGTTTCATGTCCTCAATCTTCCGCGAACCGCTTCAGGGGATTGCAGCCAATTGCCCGGTCGAAAAAGACTTCAACCACTACTACCTGTCCCCCCGCAAATGCGTGGAAAACCTGATCAAAGGCGCAGAGCTGCAGGCCGAGGACCTGGGCCTGAACCGCTGTATGCCTATGCCCGGCCGAATGTGGACAATTGGCCAAATGATCGATGCGATGACAGCCGTTGTAGGGCCGGAAGCTGCGGCTTTGATCACTTGGGACAAACAGCCCGAGCTTGAGACGATCCTGAACGGTTGGCGCATGGATGTCCGCGCGACAAAGGCCGAAAGCCTGGGGCTGTCCGCAGATGACAGCTTTGAAGATAACATCCGGTATTTCCTTGAAGACGACATCAATGGATAAATCAGGAAGGGCATCCCTGCCCTTCCCCCCTTTGACTGGAGCTGATCAATGCCAGACTTCGCAAACTATCCCAGCCTGAACGGCAAATCGGTTTTTATCACCGGCGGCGCATCCGGGATCGGCGCGGAAATCGTCAAGGCCTTTGCCCAACAAGGGGCAAAGGTTGGCTTTGTCGATTTTGACGAAGACAGTGCCAATGCGCTGGTTGCAGCCACCGAAGGCAACGTTGCATTTGAACCTTGCGATCTGCGCGATATCGACTCTCTGCGCAGCGCATTTTCGGCGTTGGCTGAAAAGATTGGCCCGGCGGATGTGCTGGTGAACAATGCCGCGCGCGACGATCGGCATGATTGGCGTGAAGTGACCCCCGAATACTGGGACGAACGGCAAAACACCAACCTGCGCCACATGTTCTTTGCGATTCAATCGGTGGCACCCGGAATGATCGAATCCGGTGGCGGTTCTATCATCAACATGAGCTCTAACAGCTGGTGGGAGGCCGTGGGCGGCATGCCCGCCTATGTCACGGCCAAAGGGGCTGTACACGGGCTGACACGGACCATGGCGCGCGATTTGGGCAATCACCGCATCCGCGTGAATACTGTGGTTCCGGGATGGATTATGACAGAGCGGCAAAAAGAGCTTTGGGTGACCCCGGAATCGATTGCCAAGCATCAGGACAGGCAATGCCTGCCCGATTTGATAGAGCCGGTTTACCTGGCTCGGATGGTGCTGTTTTTGGCGTCTGACGATGCGGCGATGTGCTCTGCCAACAACTACATGGTTGAGGGTGGTTCAATCTGAACCCGATCACAGCTTTCAAACAAAAACAGCGGCTGGAAATTCCAGCCGCTGTTTTCATTTTACACTGTATTTTCGGTTAGTTGACCGGTGTCAGCAGGTCACGTCCTTCGATGAACGCGCTCAGGTTTGCCAATTGCAGCTCTGCCATGGCACGGCGCGTTTCAACGCTGCCCGACCCCTGATGCGGTTGCAAAACAACGTTGTCCAGCTTGGTGAAGCGCGGATCAATGTTTGGCTCGTTCAGGAAAACATCCAACCCGGCTCCGGCAATCTGCCCTTGTTCCAGGGCTTCCAGCAACGCGCCTTCATCCACTGTCGTTCCGCGTGAGATGTTGATCACAATCCCCCGTGGCCCCAGCGCAGCAATCGCTTCGCGCGTCACATAGCCTTGTGTGGCCGGGCCACCGACCAAGGCGATGACCATGAAGTCCACCGCATCCGCCAGCGACACGACGTCTTCGTGATAGGTCCAGCCAGGCGTCTCTTTTTCCGACCGTGCGTGGTAGTGAATATCCATCTTGAACGCGGCCAAACGATCCGCGATTTCGCGCCCGATCCGACCCAGACCAACGATACCCACCGTGTTGCCTGACATTTTGCGATTCAGCGGAATTTCACCCTGCTTTCCCCAAGCGCCAGAGCGTACATGTGCGTCCCCCAGCACCATGGTGCGGCAATGGGCTATCAACATTCCGACAGCCAAATCGGCCACATCGTCGTTCAGAACATCGGGTGTGTTGGTGACTTTCACGCCTTGCGCGCTGGCGGCCACAACGTCAATCGCGTCATACCCGACACCATAGTTGGCAATCACGCCCAGCGCAGGAAACAGCGCCATTTCGGCCGCGCCGAATGGTTTGTGCCCCTTGAACGCGATGGCTTTGATGCCTGCCCGCGCAGCTTCATCCAACCCGGCCATATCTTCTGGGGAGTCGATGAAAATGCTGTCATGGGCGTTGCGCAAACGCGCGCGCTCTTCTTCAGTGAAGTTCGCGCCGCAGATCAACAATGCTGTATCACTCATGGAAAACCCTTTTCTTACAGAAGCTTGCGGATGCGCGACAGCGCTTCCAAAATGTTTTCGGTGGAATTGGCATAGGAAAAGCGCAAGTAGCCTTCTCCCCATGCGCCAAACGACGTGCCCGCAACCGTGGCCACACCGGCCTCTTCCAGGAACCGATCTTGCGCTTCTTTCGCGTCCAGCCCGGTGCCGGAAATATTGGGAAAAGCGTAAAACGCACCCGCCGCGTCGGCGCAGCGCACGCCCGGCAAAGCATTCAACTCTCGGACAATAACCTGACGCCGTTCATCGAACTGGCGCACCATTTCATAGACAGCGTCTTGCGGCCCTTCCAACGCTGCGATCCCGGCAAACTGCGTGGCCGCGTTCACACAGGAATGGTCGTTGATGCAAAGGCGCGTCACGTGATCAACCAAAGCATCGGGCCAAACCGCATAGCCCAGCCGCCAGCCTGTCATGGCATAGGTCTTGGACCAGCCGTCCAACATGATCAGACGATCGCGTATCTCGGGATATTGCAGCAACGAAACATGCTCCCGACCGCCGTACAACATGTTCGAATAGATCTCATCCGACATCAGACAAACATGCGGATGTGCTTCTAACCCTTTGACCAGCTTGTCGATCTCTTCGCGCGGCGTCACCCCACCTGTTGGGTTCGCTGGCGAATTGATAATGATCAGACGGGTTTTTTCCGTGATCTGGCCCAGCAATTCATCTGCTGAAAACGCAAAGCCGTTTTCTTCTTTCAGCGCGATGGGCACTGGCGTTGCCCCGCTGTAACGGATCACCGATTCATAGATCGGAAAACCGGGGTTGGGATACATGATCTCGGTTCCCGGTTCGCCAAACATCAAGATGGCGAAAAACATCGTGGGTTTGCCACCCGGCACAACAACCACATTGTCCGGGTTCACTTCAACCGAATGGCGCCGGTTCAGATCAGCGGCGACGGCCTCACGCAATGCAGGCAACCCGTTTGCCGGCGTATAACCATGATGCCCGTCGCGCAGCGCTTTGATCCCGGCCTCGACAATATGTTCCGGCGTTTGGAAATCAGGCTGGCCGATCCCAAGGTTGATAATGTCCTTGCCCTGCGCTGCCAGTTTTTGTGCATGCGCCAGAACAACAAAAGCGGATTCCGTTCCAAGCCGCGAAAGACTTTTGGCGGTGATCAATTCGGACATGGCGTTTTCCTCCCTACACCCACGCGAAACGGCGTTGATGCCACTGCTCGTCAGATTTGGTATACCAAATCTGACGGCGAGTTAAAGCACCGGATTGCCTATGATGTGATTATCGATAGTTGTGCATCCAACCCAGCGTGGAATCGGTGTCACCTTGGGGTTTGTATTCTGCCCCCAGTGCCGTTTCCCAACCCAACGAACCCACAAGATCAAAGATGTGGTGATAGTTCACCTCACCATGATCAGGCGCTCCGCGATCCGGGACCGATGCAAACTGAATATGGCCGATCACAGGCAACAGCGACTGCAAGCGATGGCTCAGATCACCTTCCATCAATTGCACATGGTAACAATCAAACATCAGTCGCAGGTTTGGGGCACCGACCGCCTCGATGATCACACTGGCCTGTTCTGTGGTAGTCAGGAAATAGCCAGGCGCATCATAGCTGTTCAGCGGTTCAATCAGAATGGTGATACCAAGCGGTTCAGCTTGCTGACACGCATAGCGCAGGTTCTGAACAAAGGTATCCTGCGCCAAATCCCCCGTCGCGAAACCTGCCATCACATGAACATTGGCCGTCCCGATCTGCCGCGCGTAATCCAATGCCTCATCAATGGCGGCGCGGGCCTCGGCTTCGCGCCCCGTCAAAGCCGCCAAGCCGTTTTCGCCGCCGCTCACATCGCCACGGCGGGTGTTCAACCCAAGCATGGTTAGCCCGGTTTCCGCCAATGCCGCTTTGACATCGGCAATCGGTTGATCATAAGGCCAATGACATTCCACCGCATCAAACCCGGCGGCCTTTGCCGCGCGGATCGCTTCGGCTAACGGCCTGTCATTCCACAAAAATCCAAGATTAGCTGAAAACTTCATACGTCCCACTCTATGTCGAATTTCGTTACCACATCGCGGACCTGCTCTTCACTCAACGCGCGCGCGTCATAGCCACGCATCAAGATTGCCAACCGCGCCGTTTCTTCCAATTCCTCGACAGCATTGCTGGCGGCTTCCACGTCTTTGCCCGCAACCACTGGCCCATGGTTGGCCAACATCACCGCTGTGCGCTTGCCCGCCAGCCCGCGCACTGCCTCACCCATGGCCGGATCGCCCGGCAGAAAGAACGGCAACAGCTTTACCTGTCCCAGCTTCATGATGGCATAGGGTGTCAACGCGGGCAGAAAATTGTCTTCATCGACATCCGGCATCAATGACCAAGCCACGGAATGGCAGGAATGCAGATGCACCACCGCGCCCGTTGCAGACCGCGTGTCGTAAAACGCACTGTGCAATGGCATTTCCTTGGTGGGCTTATCCCCCCCGATATGGCGACCACTTGCATCGAAACGGCTTAACCGCCCCGGATCAAGCCGGCCAAAGCTGGAACCGGTGGGTGAAACCAACAAGCCACCATCCATGGTTCGTGCCGAAATATTGCCGGTGGAGCCATGCGTCAGCCCCCGATCAAACAACGACTTCGCCACCAAGCAAATCTGCTCGCGAAGTTGGCTTTCCTCACTCATGACGTCTCCAAACGTTCAAATGCGTCGCTGAAAAATCCTTCGGCACCGAAGTTGCCCGATTTCAATGCCAAGGCCACACGAACACCCCCGCTTTCACAGAACGTCCATGGCACACCCGGTGCGATTTCCGAACCAATGTCCAACCGTGTCACGCCCAAGGCTTGGGTCACAGCACCAGAGCTTTCACCGCCAGCCACAACGATCCGTCGTGCGCCCTGATCACGTGCCGCAACAGCCAAGACCGCCAGCGCCTGCTCAACCACCTGCCCGGCCTTTTCGGTGCCCAGTGTTTGCTGCGCTGCACGCACCGCATCAGGTTCCGCAGAGGCATAAATCAACGGCGCGGCATCCAAGGACTGCGACGCCAACCAAGTCAAGGCGGCATCAGGGCCGTCCTCAGCCAAAACGAGCGGATCCAACTGATAGCTGGGCGCCGTGGCCTTGTACTTCGCCACCTGCGCACGGGTCATGGCCGAACAACTGCCGGACAAGACGATCGCACCAGCGTCCAGCTGCGGGCGTACAGGCTTGTCTGCCGGGGTCTCCAGCGCACCATCCAGCTTCCACAATCCCGGCAACGGCATGGCCACCGCGCTGCCACCTGTCATCAGGGGCATGTCACGGCAGGCTTCGGCAATCACCATCAAATCGGCATCTGCCACCGCATCGACCACAACATGGGCAATGCCATCTTCGGCCAACTGATCCAGCGTGGCACGCAATGCACCGGCCCCTTTGGCCACAGTCAGCCGATCAGCCAACCCAACCGGCCGCGTGACCTGTGGTTCCAACAGCCGCATCAGGTTGGAATCCCGCATCGGCGTCAACGGGTGATCCTTCATCGGGCTTTCGGACAAGGGCTGTTGCCCAACAAACAAATTGCCCATGAAGATCGACCGCCCATTTTCAGGGAAAGCCGGACAATAGATGGTTTGTGTGCAGCCCAAATCTTCCATCAGCGCCTCGGCGACAGGGCCAATATTACCCTGCGGCGTGGAATCGAAGGTCGAACAGTATTTCCAGAAGAACCGCTCTGCCCCGGCCAGTTTCAGCCAAGCCAAAGCCGCACGACATTCTGCAACCGCCTCTGCCACAGGGGCCGTACGGCACTTCAGGGCAATCACTTCAAAAGGTGCAGTGCCATCGGGTGAACTGGTGTCAGGCGGGCCGTCAGGCACGCCCATGCGCAAAGATACAGGAACACCGCTGCGAGCCAGCAACCCAGCCAAATCCGTCGCGCCGGTAAAATCATCGGCGATCGCGCCAAGCAAAGTTGCCATAGACCTATTCCTCTCCCGGCAAGGTCAGACCAACGTTGCGGGCATAGACCTTGGCCACAGCAGCGTCATCCTCGCTCCCCATCCCCATGCCAGAGGCCGCCAGAAACTGCTGTAGCGCTGTCGCCACCAAGGGCGCACTGAATTTCGCGCTACGGGCAATGTCGGATACAATGCCAAGATCCTTCAACCAGATGTCGACCGCGCTGGTTGGGGTGTAGTCCCCTTCCACCACATGCGGACCGCGGTTTTCCAAAATCCAGCTTGTCCCGGCACATTTCGGGATAACATCCATAAACTGTTCCGGCGTCACGCCTTGCGTCATGCCAAAGGTCATCGCTTCGCCCATTGCGGCCAGCTGAACGCCGACCAACAGCTGGTTCACGGCTTTCATGGCGGAACCGGAGCCTGCGGCATCGCCCAATTCGAACACCTCGGCCGACATCGCATCCAGAACCGGCCGTGCCTTGGCAAAGGCTTCTGGCGCGCCAGAGGCCATAACCGACAAAGTCCCGGCATTGGCCCGGACCTGCCCCCCGGAAATCGGTGAGTCCAGATACAGAAGACCTTCCTCAGCACAACGCGCTTCCATCCGTCTGGCGAACTCTGGTGCCACGGTCGCGCAAACTTGCACCACAGCACCTTTTGGCAGGTGCGCAGCGATGCCAGCAGGACCAAACAAAACCGCCTCGGTTTGAGCAGCATTCACTACAACGATGGTGGCCACATCAATCTTGGCATAATCCTCAACGCGCTCAATCACGCCGCCCCCATCCGCGCGAAATCGTTCGCAATTGGCTTGGTTCACGTCAGCGCCAAAGGTCGGAACACCTGCGCGCAGCAACGAACCAGCTACGCCATACCCCATGGACCCAAGGCCGATAACGGCCGCTGTGACTGTCTGTGTCATATATCCCTCCCGGAAAACACTTTTGATACGCAAGAACCTGTTACCGCTATCATCATCGAAAGCGGGGGCAGAACGCAAGTCGATGCTTACGCCCTTTAACGTCAACTTCAATTCGCGACTGTATAGCGGTCAGCTGCCCAGTGCGCCCGATCAGTCGTTCACCCCGCCAACGAAGGAAGCCACAAAACAATCGCAGGAAAGGCAACAAGCAGTGCAATGGTGACGCCATCCGCTATGAAAAACGGTGTGACCCCACGAAACACATCCTGCACGCTCAGGTCTTCACGAACCCCGGCCACCACAAAACAGTTCAGACCGATTGGCGGGGTGATCAAACAGAACTCTGCCATTTTGACCACCAAGATACCAAACCAGATGGCGCACATTGGGCCGCTCATCCCAAACGCACTGTCAGCGGCGGAAACAAACTCCCCCCCATTCAGCGCCATGACGGCAGGATAAACCACCGGCAACGTCAGCAGCAGCATCCCGATGGCGTCCATGAACATGCCCAGCACGGCATAGGCCAGCAGGATGCAAATCAAAATCACCATCGGCGAATAATGCAGTGACGTCAGCCAATCCGAGAAGGCACTGGGCAAATCGGCAAAGCCCAAGAAGCGCACATAGATCAGCACGCCCCAAATGATCGAAAAGATCATGGCCGACAGCTTGGCCGTCTCGACCAAAGCGTCTTTAAGCTCATGCCATTTGATGCCGTGCAGCAATGCCATCAAGAAAACAATGAAGGCCCCAATTGCGCCGCCCTCTGTCGGCGTGCCCCAAGCATCGCCCCCAAAGGGGTTGTAAACAAAGAAGATAATGATCACGACAACGGCGACAATCGGCAAGGCAGGCGGCAAGCTGGCAAAGCGTTGCCGCCAAGTGAACCCACGTACAGGCGGGCCGATACGGTTAAAGGCAACGGCCAAACCAATGATGATCAACGCGTAAACGATCGCCGAAAACACCCCAGGCAGGAACCCGGCCAACAACAGCTTGCCCACATCCTGCTCAACGATAATCGCATAAATCACCAAAATGGCGGAGGGTGGGATCAGACTGGCCAGCGTACCGCCTGCGGCCACAACCCCTGCGGCGAACCGTTTGTCATAGCCAGCCGCCAGCATTTCCGGAATCGCGATACGGGCAAAGACCGCCGCTGTCGCCACCGAAGCGCCGGACACGGCCGCGAAACCGGCCGTTGCAAATACGGTCGATACAGCCAACCCGCCGGGCACCCAAGCGATCCATCGCTTGGCCGCTTCAAACAGCGCGCGGGTCAGACCGGCATAATAGGCCAGATACCCGATCAGAATGAAAGTTGGGATCAGGCTCAGCGCCTGACTGGCTACCTTGCCGTGAGGCACCTGCCCAGCGGTTTTGACAGCCACCGTCAAAGCCCAGCCAAATTGTTCCGGGTCGTAGCCCTTCTTGGCCCAGAAAATCCAAATCAAACCGATCAGGCCAGTCAGGGCAGCGGCAAAAGCCACACGCATCCCCAGCACAACCATGACCAGCATTCCAGCAGTGACCCATAGGCCTATTTCAATGGGATCCATGTTCACTCTCTGCCTTCGATCTGGCCGGCCTCAGCGGCGGCTTGATCCGCAGCACTTTGTATCAATGGAACAGCAACCGGGTCTGTCAGCCCTAAGACAAATGCGCGACCGAACCCCCAAAGCTGCAAAGTGACCCGCATGCACAAAACCGAAAACGCGATAGGCGCCAACAGCTTGGCAGGCCAAAGCGGGATACTGATATCGATCGAACTGTCGCGGCTCCACATAGGTTTGGTCATATCAAAACTGCGGTCGAAATGCGCCCAGGTTCCCCAGACAAGCAGCACCATCAGAATAAGAACAAGCAAAGTGGTGACCATCTCAAACAGCCATAATGGCCGCCCGCGCAACTGCCCCACCAGAATATCCATCCGTATGTGCCCACCTTCGCGCTGAACATAGGACACCCCCATGAACGCGATCAGCGGCATGGCCTGTTCGATCCAGTCGACATATCCCGGAAGTGGTTCGTTGAACCCGTTTCTGCCTGTCACCGAAACAACGGCCAGCATCATCAGGCCAAAAACAGCCAAACCCGAAATCAGGGCCATGACCTTTTCCAGTTTGACCAGCGAACGATCCAGCTTGCTTAGCAAACTGCTGTCGGCAAGCACGGTTGAAGAAGAAGACATATAGCCCCCCTTACCAGCGTTTCGGAATTGTCTTGCTTGCTCATCGGATCGGCAGGTTTTACTGCCGATCCGAATTTTTCAAACGCAGATCAATTGGTTGCGCGGTGTTCTTTCAGCGTATCTTGCACCAGATCATACAGTTCTTGCGCCGGAATACCCTGGGCAGACATCTCGTCGATCCATGCTTTCTGAATTGGGCCGCCAGCGACTTCTTTGAACTTGGCGATTTCCGCGTCAGACAGCATTACCTTCTGCACGCCCTTTTCTTCCAAAACGGAATCCCAGCGCTCCAGCAGTTCCCCATAGTTGGCCAGGTAATAGTCAATCGCACCATCAACAGAGCTGTCCAGCGCTTCACGCTCAGCATCCGACAGCGCCTCATAGGCGTCGATGTTCACAACGATCGGGCAGTTAACCGTGCCGGGGTTCAGGTTGGCCGTCCACCAATCAGCGCGGTTGATCGTACCAAATGCCAGGTGCGCGTGCTGCGCAAAGGCCACCGTATCAACAACGCCAGACTCCATGGCCTGATACGCTTCGGAAGATGTAACAGAGGTTGGTACACCGCCAACGGCGCTGAAGGCTTTGCCCAAACCGCCGGTCGCGCGAACACGCATACCATCAAATTCCGACAGTTCGTCGCGCGGATCGCCAGTGCCCACCAGGTTATACTGCGGCATAGGGCTGGTCATCAGCATCTTGGCGTTCCACTGTGCCATCTCTTCGGCCACGGCGGGGTGCGCATATACTGCGTGGCTGACAGCCACCTCTTCACTTAGGTTCGACACGCCCAGGAACGGCAGTTCCAGCACTGTGATCGCGCGGTTCTTGTCGGCATGATACCCGGCGCAGAACTGCGCCATTTCAAACGCACCGATCGAAATACCATCCAGGTTTTCGCGGTTCTTGGACAAACCGCCGTAGCTGATGTTCATGGTGAATTCGCCGTTGGTCTTTTCTTCAACCAATTCGGCCAGCTTATGCACATGTTCTGTGAAAGCCCGGCGCTTACCCCAAACGGATACGTTCCACTCTGTGGCCGCTGCCTCACTGGCAAAAGCGGCTGCAAGCGCTGCCACGGTTAATTTTGTCGCGAAATGCGTCATAACTTGTCCTCCCATAAGAAACGGCGATTTTTTCGCCTTGCAAGCAACCCTACCGATCCATCCTTACTGCGCAAGCAAATGATTTGGGACGCTACGACACTCAAACGCCTGCGCGCAGATTCGATGAAAGCGCCAATCCCAGAACCGCGCACTGTATACGTCGGTATACTGGAACGATTTGTCACACTGGACCGTTAACGCAAACCTTTGTGCCCCTGGGGAAAGGACAGCCTCCCCCCAAGCTTGGCTTGTCAATCACAACCCCGTGAATTTCAACGATTACACAGGGAAATCAAATGCAAAATTTACAGACTATTTAACTTTGTGGAAATAAATTTACACCTAACTACCCGTTATCGTTTATTTTATTTCATAATTTTCAAAGCCCCCTATGATCAGCCTCAGGGACGGATAACGCTGCTGTTTGGGCTGAACGCAGCGCATTTCCAAAAAAATCTTAGTGAGGGAGGACTCTCCATATGACCGACCAGACCCCAATCTACCCGCCATCGTCTTCATTTACGTCAGGGTCGCACGTTGATGCGTCGCGTTATGATGCGATGTATTCGGCGAGCATTTCGGACCCGTCTGCCTTCTGGGGCGAGGCCGGTAAGCGGATTGAC
>JAXMOG010000005.1:0-307650 GCA_034670065.1 Pseudoprimorskyibacter sp.
AGTACATCAACGGCTTCTACAATCCACGAAGACGCCACTCAGCATTGGGCTGGAAAAGCCCAGTCGCCTTCGAACGAAAGGTGGCTTAAACGAGCTCTTGGGGCGGCACAAAAGCGGGACAGGTCCATATCGCGTATCTGGACCCATTGACCGCCGTTGACTGTTCCTGTGCCTAAGGTCCAAGCTTGCACTTCGGTCGTCTTGTCAGCTGCCACCGAACGCCACTCAACGCCCGCACGCGGAGTTACTGCTTGAGCGGAACGAGGGGTCTTCACTTCAGTCAGAGCCGTTGTGATCTGAGTGATGGCTACAGGTCCTGCCACATCAGCAAAAGCCACAGAAGCGGCCAAGCTCTTCCATCGTACGATTGCTGTGGGGTTAGCTGTGGTCCAATCGATAGTGTTGCAGGTAACGGAAGAGCCAATGCCGACACCTTCAGCCGCTGTAAGGTTTACTGGTGACCCATCGAGCATACGTTCGGTTGCTGCAGTCGACCACAAGACGCCAGACCTCTCCTACGTTGACCACACGAGGAAGAGATTGGAGGGTGCCGTCGACCGACTTGGCAGGGTGGACCTGCGTGACTGTTGGGTTGCCCGCACTAGCGATTGCAATTGCCACAATAGCTGGCAGCACCATGCCCCGATCAGCGCTAGAACCGGGCGTGAATGTCACCGAAACCGCAGGCGGGTACTGGGCAACCGTGTTGGCAATCATCATGAAAGGCCTCACCAGTAGTTGACCCCTGCCATCACTTGACCCAAAGAGGATGCGAGGGGGTAAGCTTCTTTTGTTGACTACATGAGAATGCCATCCGGGGAGACCTATGCACTTTCAAATGGTACTTCACTGCTCCCACCGATGGGGGTGGCTTAGGCTAGGAAAACCAAAGCCCCACATAGGAGGCTGCTAGTGTTATCAGCTAAGGTGTATGTCCCCTTGCCGGGGCCGCCTGTCGCCTAAGCAAGCAAGCATCAGCTATAGCTTCATCTTAAGCTTCATCTAAGGTTACATCTTAAGCTTCACCTTAAGCTAATGCTTATAGGGGCTTCAGCTGGGTCCACAGATGCCCCCCAAACCCCCCAAGATTGAGGAGAAAGGAAGGCTCTGTGTCACCCAGCTGTCATAAGGACTTCAGCTTTGGGGTGGCCACCAGAGAGGCCCCGCAGTTTCTTATTCTGCAATGGTGGCACTTAATCGTCTCACTCCATGAACGTCCATCCAGAGTATGTCATGGCGTCGTCCATAGATATGCGCTTACCGAGGTCGAGCGGACGAAATCATGGTCGTTCTTTGGCTACAGAATTTGCCAGCAACTACCCTTTTGGAGAGGTCGCAGGAACGGCCACAGCATTCGGAAATTTGAGCTCAAAGCAGCCAATGGACGCGAGGCGGCATGTGCTCAATCTTGACTCCTGTTGGCGACACACGCGGTCCAAACCGGTCCTTCATCCAAGCATCAAAAACAGCGTTGCTGCTTCACCAGACCGGTCGAGCGCTGCAGATGCTCGATCTTAGGCGTGTCCAAGGTCTGCTGCGCGGGACGAAGCGACCTTTCACCCCAGCAAAGGCAAAGTCCGCTTCATGCGAAAGTTCTAGGCTTTGGCATATTCCGTTAGTGAGAGGATATTTCCGCTTGGATCAGTAAACCATGCGATTTTGCTACCATCCGGCGTCGTCCAAATGCCAAGCTCATCCTGAGCAAGCTGGTCGAACCGTTGAAACTGAACCCCCTTGGAGATCAAACCCTCAATTTCATCAACGATGTTAGAGACCTGCCAACCATGTACGGTGTACCCGACAGCTTGCATCTCTGACATGATCTGAACACGAAGTACGTGACGGCCATCAAGAAAGACCAATGCGAATGGGGTAGATTCACGAAGTTCTAACCCCATTAAGTCGGCAAAAAAAGTCCGCGCGGCATCGGGTTTGTCAGTTGCGATGAAAGAAACGGGTTCGCGAAAAGTATCCATTTGCTAGTGTTAGCAGACCTTCGAGCGATTTGCAGCATCGGTCACAATGGGGCTCGCAGCAGCCATTAGATCAGTTGCAGCATGTCTGCTGGATACGCAGCATCGCCTAGTCAGGGACGGCCCCGAGCCGCCGTTGGCAGGTCATGCAGATGCTGCGTTGCAGCTTCCCGAGACCTGCCGTTCGACACCCTGCGCAGCATTTTTTCTGGCTGAAGGTCCGCAATGCGGGACCAAGCTGCCGGTTGGTCCTGCCAAGCCAATGGCTGCTTTAGGATTTGAGCAGACCATTTGCCCTTCCTCGACCGACTCTCCAAGTGGCCATTTCTTGCAGCCGCCACTTAAATTGGTCGCATTCGCACATGAATGAACAATCGAGGGACGACAAGGCTGGGCACTTGCATTCAGAAGCATATGCTCTTTAACTTTGCGATTGTTTGTACTGGGGGCACTTATGACCATTCGTCTGTTCTTTTCAATTTGGCTAATTTTTATTGCGGGATCTGCAGCGGCATTTGATGCGCAAACTATCGGTAAGGATGTTGTGGGCCGATGGCAGGGGTGGATGAAAAAACACGGAATACGAGAAGGCTCGATCATTGTTTCGCACGAGGGTTCGGTTATTTCTGAAGGCGAGATAAATCGACGTGTCGATGAGCCGGCCAAAGTGGCAAGCCTTTCTAAAGCGATCACAGCGATTTGCGTTCTGACGGCGCTCAAGGACAGCGCTCAAAACGCCCAAACCAAATTGCGAGATGTGATCCCGAATGCCCTCGCGGCACATCCACCTCGCGATGACCGGTTCTTGGATATTTCCGTTGGGCAGCTCATCAATCACACCAGTGGGATCGCCTCTGACTACCACCGCGTTCAACTGCCGAAACTAAAGACGTTTACGAAAGAAAATAAACTCTGGCAGTTCTCTAAGATCGTCGAGGAGACATTGTCTAATACGCCTGGATCAGCATCCTATCGATATTCGAATGCGAACTACTTGATCTTGGGCTTAGTGGTCGAGGCGCTTTCCGGTGAAAGCTATGAAGAGTATTGCCAAAGAAAGCTCTTCACAGACAACGGCATCACGACAGCAAGCCTAAACAGTGACTGGAAAGTGATGTCTTCGTGGGGTGGATGGGAAATTTCTGCACGCGACTATCTGTTGTTTTCGGAGCGGAATTTTAGCGGTGATTTCAACCCGGTAAGTCCAGCGGGGCATACTCTTACAGTTGCGAATTTGGGACGTGGTCGGTCTTACGGGGCTGGTATCATTTTTCGAAGGACGGGGCTTGGCTACACAAGCTGGCACCAAGGATCATGGATAGGAGTGCGCGGTCGTGCAAATGATCCGTTCGGCGCATACGTAGCCTTGTATGACAATGGGTTTTCAGTTGTGACCAACTATGCACATGACGCTTCAAAGGAGGGCATTCGTGGTGAATTAGACACCCTGTTGTACGATGCGACACATCCTTAGTCTTTTGGTCTGATCTTCATTTCTGATTTGCTTTTTCAAAGGCTATTCCGGCAAGTTGCTGCTCGTTGCACTCAGATTTCAATGAAAAAGATGAGAAAAGCGGCCATTCATGCAAGGTGCAGCATCGGTCAAATTGGGCTCAAAGCCACCTTGAGGCATTGCAGAAAGGAACTGAGTTCCTCAGAAATGTGAATGTCGGCTCTCGCTGTTGACGAACTCGCACCTCGCTCTTCCAGCGAAGGTCGGCTGTCCGCCATTCTGTGGAAAAACAGTCTTTTTCGCCTCGCGGTAAGTCGTTTGGTTCACTTGCTTTATCAAGATCGGGAGGATCGAGAAACGATGGGGCCCAAAAGTCGAAGCACAAATATTTTACGAATTCTTATGCACGGAATCCAACCTTCCATCGTTTTGTCGTTTCACAGTTAGTAAATCCATAGCCAATCAAACAGAGTGGCAATTTCCGCATTATAAAACCCTTTTCTCCGCTCCCATCGAAGAAGTTCGTAATTTGACAAAGCGCGACGCTCCACCTGTGCGGTACAAATTGGCCAACTGCTCGAAATGGACCACATTACAGGACATTCCCACTACATTTCAGTAACTTGGATTGTGTTGCGTAGTTTCCCTGTCTATCCGCCGCCTATGCTATCGCTGAGCTGATTGCCTTTCATCAGCTTCGCCATGTGCGATGAAATCGTAATATGTCAGTTCCACACTCGCCGGGTCGATACTGGGGGACTAAAACCCCTGCCTCACCAATCGGGGGGCCGCGTGTGGGGGAAACGTGTGTGGCGCCCTTAGGCGCATCGAGAGTATATGGTTATAAATCAATGACTTACACCAAACTCAGGAAGATGGCGGAGGAGGTGGGATTCGAACCCACGGGACGCTCTCACGCCCAACGGTTTTCAAGACCGCCGCATTCGACCACTCTGCCACCCCTCCGAATTCGCTCCATTTAGACGCGCTTGAACGATTCTGAAAGTCCTTGTTGGGGAAAATTCGCCGACACGGCATGGCGATCTTTTCTTATAGCCATGATATCGGTATGGTTACGTGTAAGGCAGACAATGACATGTGCGGAAAATGGCAGCCGGGCGAACCGGTGAAATCCGCGAAACACAGGTAGGCAAGAGGCATACAATGAGTGATTGGGCGGTCACCGGGTGGGCCATCGGGCGCAAGCCACGAGTGGGTTTTGTTTTGGCAGCAGCATTGGCGTTAACGGCGTGTGACAGTGCAAAAATGCCGAATTTCCTGAAACCAAAGGATCGTGCGGCAGAAGCCGGCGAAGATGGCGCAGCCGCGGCTGTGCAAACTTCGGAACGCGATGTCGAAGCACCGGATGTGTTTGAAGTTACCGAAGACGGGCTTTGGGACGGGCGACCGTCGCTGGGTGGTGTCTGGGCAGCGCATCCAACGGTCAAAGATCCTGAACGGATCATTATTCGCAATGAAGTGAACGGCCAGTTTGTCATTGGCGCTCTGTTCCGCAAAGAGCTGGAAACCCCCGGTCCGAAGCTTCAGATTTCATCAGATGCCGCCGCCGCGCTTGGCATGTTGGCCGGACAGCCGACCAAACTGCATGTGGTTGCCCTGCGCCGTGAAGAAGCGCCTGTGGACCTGCCGGAACCAGAAGCCGCCGCAGCTGATCTTCCGGCTGAAGGGGCGCTGGATGCACCTTCGACGATTGAAAGCCAGCCGCTGGACCCTGTTGCAGCAGCAGCAGAAGCCGCGCTGGCCCCTGTCGAACCGGCACCGCAACCAGTGGCAGCACCACCCCCTGCCCCAGCTCCCAAACCCGCGCCGAAACCCACGGTTAGCAAGCTAAAGAAACCCTACCTGCAAATCGGGATTTTCAGCGTCGAGAAAAACGCGCAAAATACGGCTACGTCGATGCGGCAACGCGGTTTGATACCGACGGTCAAGAAACAGTCTTCGGCTGGGAAAACCTTCTGGCGGGTGATCGTTGGTCCGGCCCAGAACAAGGCCGAGCTGGATATCTTGATCGACAAGGTCAAATCCGCCGGCTTCACCGATGCATATGCCGTGACGAATTAACAACTGACAAAGGTTCATCGCATGATCAGACGCCTGACCCGTTTCCTGGCCTGTTGTGTAACCGCAATGGCGATGGCCCTGCCCGCCGCTGCGTTTGATACGCAGGCCAAGGGCGCTTTTGTGCTGGATGTCTCCACGGGCACGGTCTTGCTGAACAAGAACGCTGATCAGCAATTGCCGCCTGCCTCGATGTCCAAGCTGATGACGCTGTATTTGGCGTTTGAGGCGGTACGAGATGGCCGTTTGAAACTGGATGAACGTCTGCCGGTTTCGCAGCATGCGATGTCCTTTGGCGGGTCGACCATGTTTTTAGACACCACGGATCGCGTGAAAGTGGCGGATCTGCTGCGTGGCATTATCGTTTTGTCGGGCAATGATGCCTGCGTTGTGATTGCCGAAGCGCTGAGCCCAGATGGCACAGAGGCCGGGTTTGCGCGGTTGATGACCCAGAGGGCACAGCAACTTGGCATGACCAATTCGGTGTTCGCCAACGCCTCTGGCTGGCCGGCCAAGGGGCATCTGATGTCGATGCGAGATCTGGTTTTGCTGGGCACGCGTCTCTACAAAGACTTCCCCGAAGACTACAAAATGTTTTCAGAGCGCAAGTTCGAGTTTGACGGTCGTGCGCCGAAAAACGTGAACAACCGCAACCCCTTACTGGGGCTTGGCATTGGCGCGGATGGGTTAAAAACCGGCCACACGCAAGAGGCAGGCTATGGTCTGGTCGGGTCTGCCGCCCAAGGAAACCGGCGTGTGATTTTTGCCCTGACCGGTTTAGACAGCTCTGCCGCACGTGCACGTGAGTCTGAAGCGATTGTAAACTGGGCCTTTCGCCAATTTGCCGAAAAAACCGTCGTCAAAGGCGGTCAACAAGTCGCTCAGGCCGATGTCTGGATGGGCGGATCGGAAAAAGTTTCGTTGGTCACACCGGAAGATGTGCACTTGCTGGTGCCCGTCAGTGCGGCCGAACAGGTTTCTGCCGAGGCGGTCTATACCGGCCCATTGGAAGCCCCCATCGCCAAGGGGCAGCAACTGGGTGAATTGATCATCCGTCCCGTGGGCTTGCCGGAACACCGCGTGCCGCTGGTGGCCGCCAACGCCGTTGAAAAAGGCGGCGTGGTCAAGCGTGTCTCGACGGTTGCGCAGATGTTGATGCTTCGTTTCGGTGTCACCACCGCGCCGGAGGCGATGTGAGCGGCCAAAGCCTGTTTATCAGTTTCGAAGGCATCGATGGTTCGGGCAAGTCAACGCAGGCCCGAACGCTGGCCGATGCCTTGCGCGCCGATGGGTTTGACGTGGTTCTGACACGTGAACCGGGTGGCAGCCCAGGGGCTGAGGAAATTCGGGCCCTGGTATTACAGGGCGATCCGGATCGTTGGTCCGCCGAAACCGAACTATTGCTGTTCACCGCTGCGCGTCGCGATCATTTGGAACGCACAATCCGCCCCGCCCTGGCCCAAGGGAAAATCGTGATTTGCGACCGGTTCGCAGATAGCACACGGATGTATCAGGGCCTGTCGCGCGGGGATTTGCGCGCCAAGGTCGATGCGCTGCATGACCTGATGATCGGCGTAGAGCCGGACCTGACCGTGTTGATCGACATGGACCCGCAAGCGGGCCTGTCGCGCGCCAAGGGTCGCCAGACCGTTGAAGAACGGTTTGAGGATTTCGGGGTTTCCCTACAGCAAAAGATGCGCGACGGTTTTCTGGCACTGGCGCAGAGTGCACCGGAGCGGTTTCGCATTATTGATGGTGCACAGGATCAGGAAAGCGTTGCGCGTGACGTACGTGCGGCGGTATCCCCGTCCTTGCCATGAGTGATGACAATCTTCCACAACCAGACCAGATCGAGGGTGCACCGCATCCGCGCGACACCCGGCGTTTGATCGGGCAAGACAGTGCGCAACAGGGGTTTCTGGATGCTTTTTCCGGCGGGCGGCTGCATCACGGTTGGTTGCTGACCGGGCCAAAGGGTGTTGGCAAGGCTACCTTGGCGTGGTCCATAGCGCGGTTTTTGTTGGCCACGCCCCCATTGCAGGACGATGGTCTGTTTGGTGCCCCACCCCCGCCCACCAGTTTGCATATCGACCCGGATCATCCCGTCGCACGGCGCATGGAGGCCGGATCAGAGCCGGGGCTTTTCGTTCTGCGGCGGCCCTATGATGAAAAGGCCAAGCGCCTGAAGGCGCAGATCACGGTCGACGAGGTCCGCAGGATGAAGGGGTTTTTCGCGCTCAGCAGCGCCGATGGCGGGCACCGGGTGGTGATAGTGGACGCCGCGGATGAGATGAACGTGAACGCTGCCAACGCCTTGCTAAAACTGCTGGAAGAACCGCCAGCACGCACCACGATACTACTGGTCAGTCATCAACCATCGCGCCTGTTGCCCACGATCCGGTCGCGCTGCCGAACCCTGCGCCTGTCGCCTTTGAGTGCGGCAGATATGGCCGAAGCCATGACACAGGCCGGAGCACAGGTTGAACCCGCGCAGGCGCTGGCACTTGCGGAACTGTCTTCCGGGTCTGTTGGAGCGGCGATCCGCCTTTTGGCATTGAACGGGCTGGCGCTGTATTCAGACCTGATGGCTGTTTTGGGCAGCCTGCCCCGGTTGGACCGGTCGCGCGCCGTGGCCTTGGCCGACAAGGTTGCTGCGCGTGGCAAGGAAGACCAGTTGGACCTGCTTTTGAACTTGCTGGACATCGCCTTGGCCCGTCTGGCCCGTACCGGTGCATTGGGACACCCCCCTGAGCAGCAGGCCACACAAGGCGAATCCACGATCCTGTCTCGGCTGTCCCCAAATGCGGTCACCGGGCGCGACTGGGCAGAATTGGCGCAAAGCACATCTGACCGGGCCCGTCACGCACGCGGTGTCAACGTGGATCCAGCCATGTTGGTTTTGGACGCGCTGCTTAAGCTTCAATCGGTACGTGCGACAGCGTGATCATTCGCGCCCGCCCTATCTTGACGCTGCCGCACTGATCCCCGATACCGTTCTGGACGGAGACGCCTATGAACACCCCCCTCATTACCGACAGCCACTGTCATTTGGATTTCCCGGATTTCGATGACTGCCGCGCAGACGTGATTCAATCGGCCATTGATGCCGGTGTGCACCGCATGGTGACAATCTGCACACGGTTGCGCAACGAACCGACGGTTCGCGCCATCGCCGAAGCCCATGATGCCGTGTTTTACGCTGCTGGCACACATCCGATGAGCGTGGCCGAAGAACCGATGGCAACGCTGGACCAATTGGTGGCGCTGGCGGCGCATCCCAAATTTGTTGGCATTGGCGAAACCGGGTTGGACTATCACTACACCGTGGAAAGCGCCGAAGATCAGCAAGTATCGTTGCGCACCCATATCCAAGCCGCGCAGGAAACCACGCTGCCGCTGATCATTCATGCTCGTGCCGCCGATCAGGATATGATCGACATCCTGCGCGACGGGTTTGACAAAAAGCCCTTTAGCTGCGTTCTGCATTGCTTCTCTTCCGGGCCGGAATTGGCCAAAGCAGCGCTGGAGATGGGGTTTTACCTGTCTATGTCCGGGATAGCCGCGTTTCCAAAAAGCCAGGACCTGAGAGATATTTTTGCCACCGCGCCGGTGGACCGCATCTTGGTTGAAACCGATAGCCCTTATTTGGCCCCGCCGCCGTTTCGGGGCAAACGCAACCAACCGGGTTGTACGGTTCATACCGCCAAGGTGGGGGCCGAGGTCTTTGGCCTGACTTACGAAGACTTCGCCGCACAGACAGAAGCCAACTTTGACCGCCTGTTCTGGAAAGCCGCCCAATTCAAGGCCGCCGCATGAGCGCCGAGCTGAGATTCACCATTCTGGGCTGTGGTTCGTCCGGTGGCGTTCCGCGTTTGGGCGGGTTTTGGGGGGCTTGTGATCCGGCCAATCGCAAGAACCGGCGCAAGCGGTGTTCCATGCTGATCGAACGCGAGACCGAAAACGGCATCACCCGCGTTCTGGTCGACACCTCACCTGACATGCACCAACAGTTGCTGGACGCGGGCGTCGGTGAATTGAACGCGGTGGTTTACACCCATGCCCATGCAGACCACGTGCATGGTATCGACGATCTGCGCCAGATCGTATTCAACATGCGCCAACGGCTGGAAGTTTGGGCGGATGAGGTCACGCAGAAAGACCTGTACGAACGGTTCGGCTATGCGTTTTTACAACCCAACCTCAGCCCTTACCCCCCGATCCTGAACATGAACTCGATCACGGACGGCCCGGTCACAATATCGGGCGACGGTGGCGACGTTGTTCTGACACCGCTGCGCGTGAATCACGGCAGTATCGAAGCACTTGGTTTCCGCGTGGGCGATCTGGCGTATATGCCGGACGTTGTGAAGATTTATGACGAGACATGGCCAGCATTGGACAATTTGGATTGCTGGATTGTTGATGCGCTGCGCCTGTCACCACATCCCACCCACGCGCATTTGGAAATGACGTTGGGCTGGATTGAACAGGCCAAACCGCGCCGCGCTGTATTAACCAACATGCACATCGATCTGGATTACCAAACTGTGCTGGACGAAACGCCTGACAATGTTGAACCGGCATATGATGGGCTGGTGATACGCTATGCGCTGTGATCTGCCAGCCCTGATCCAAGCGAAAAGTTCCTGACATGCAGGCACTTTTAGATGTCATCCTGCCGGTTTTTTTGGTCATCGGGGCCGGATATCTGGCGGTATGGCGTAAGGTGCTGTCCCATTCTGTGATTGATGGCATGATGATCTTTACGCAGAAGATCGCCCTGCCCTGTTTGTTGTTCCGCGCAATTTGGACGCTTGATCTGGGCAACAGTTTTGAGCTGCCGCTGATGATCAGTTTTTATACAGGTACGGTCACAGGGTTCTTGGCCGGGCTGTTTGCCGGGCGCTTTGTCTTCAAGCGCGGCTGGGAAGATGCCGTGGCAATTGGCTTTACCTGCTTATTCGCCAACTCCATGCTTTTGGGGCTGGCCATTACTGAACGCGCCTATGGCTCTGATGCCTTGTCATCCAACTATGCCATCGTCGCGATCCACTCGCCTATCGGATATGGCATTGGGATCACGGCAATGGAAATTGCACGGGCACATACGAATGGCACCCGAGCCAAGGAACTGCCCGCAACCGTGCTACGCGCCATGCTGCGCAACGCCCTGATTGTCGGGATCGCCTTTGGCGCGATCTTCAATTTTCTAAACGTTGAAATGCCAAAGCCGTTCACGGATGCTTTGGATATGGTGATCCGCACCGCCCTGCCCGCCGCATTGTTCGCGATGGGTGGTGTGTTGTGCCAATACCGCCCTCAGGGCGACATGCGGGTGATCCTGTTTGTTTGTGCTGTATCGCTGGTACTGCATCCAACCATCACCTGGGTGCTTGGGTCATCCTTTGGCTTGTCGCATGATGCCTTCCGTTCGGCGGTTGTCACGGCGGCGATGGCACCGGGGATCAATGCCTATGTCTTTGCCAATATGTATGGCCGGGCACGTAGGGTGGCGGCATCTTCGGTGCTGGTCGCCACCGGGCTTAGCACTGTGACAGCTTGGTTCTGGCTAAGTGTATTGCCCTGAATTCACCTGAAATGCTGACCGAAAAACGCGCAATTCTGTGTAAGGTCCATTTGAACCTTGTGGACACACACCATCCCCCGCAAGAACATATTTGTCTGGCCTGAACCAAAGAGACGGCAATGAAGCAAGCGTTTTCCAAAGGCGTCGCGTGGACCGCGATGGCCAGTTGGCTGGAACAGGCCTTTAGTGTCCTGACCTTTTTGCTGATCTCACGTCTGATTGGCACCGAGGCATTGGGCATTGCGGCGATGGCCTTTGCCTTCTTGTTTCTGGGCGAAATCATGGTGCGTGAAACCATCACCGAAAACATCGTTGCCCGACAGGATTTGGAGGAAGGCCGTTTGGAGGCGACCTTTGTCGTTCTGGTGGTTTTTGCTGCGATACTGGTGATTGGGCTGATCGGATTGGCTTACGCCAGCGCGGTGATCTATCGTCAACCGATGGTGACGCCTTTGCTGATCGTGGCCAGCCCGACTGTCATGATGATTGCACTTGCCGGTGTGCCCGCGGCCCTGCTGCGACGGCGGATGGCGTTTCGTGCCTTGGCCATTCGGGCCTCGTTGGGGGTGATCGCAGGTGGCGTGGTTGGGCTGTACATGGCCTATCAGGGGTACGGCGCCTGGAGCTTGATTGGCCAACGCTTGGTTCAGGTTGGCACAAACACTGTCTTTGCCATTGTGGCGGCGCGCTGGCTGCCAACAAAGCTGCCAAACCGTGCAGAGCTGGGGCTGGTGCGGGGGTTGGGCCCCAAAGCGGTGATGCTGCGCGCCCTAACCTTGATGATAAACCAGACCCCGACTGTGGCTTTGGGCATATTCGCGGGACCAACAGCCGTTGGACTGTTTGCCTTTGCCTCCCGGCTGGCAGAGATCGTGCTGTTCGTAATGGTCAAGCCGCTGAAGATCGTGGCGCAATCCACCATCGCCGCCATGAAGCGCGAGAAGGCTCCAACAGCGCCGTTCCTATTGGGGCTGACAGAAGTTGCTGCGCTGCTGGGCTTTTCGGCCTTTACCGGTCTGGCGCTGGTTGCGGACCCTGCAATCCATGTGCTGGTGGGCGAAAACTGGGACATTTCCGCAGATATGTTGCCCTTGTTGTGCATCGGCTTTGCCGTCACCTCTGTCACCCAGATGCAAGAAGCCTATCTGATGGCCCAAGATCGTCTGGAGGACTTTTTGAAGGCGGCCGCTGTTGAAACGGTGCTTGGGATTGTTCTGATCGGCTTTGCCGCACAATACGGGCCCGTTTGGGCCACGGCGGCGTTTGCCCTGCGCGCCCTGATCGCCTTTGGCCTGCGCACACGCGCCACTTTGCGCCCAGAGGCCATTCCCGCCGGCGCCTTTTTAAACGCGCTACAGGCCCCGCTTCTTGTCTCCGTTGGTATGGGGTGTGCGGTTCTGACATGGCGCGAATTCATGCTGGGCCGGATGCCTGATACACTGTATTTGTTGTGTGCCGTAGGGCTGGGTACAGCCATCGGATTGCTGATCGTCGTGGTCTTTATGCCGAAACTGGGCCAACGTTTGTTGACGTTCATTCGCTGACAAAAAGCTTAAACAAAGGCAAACGACGCGGTAAATTGTTCGGGTTTTTACCTAAACACGCCGCTATTTCGGCACGTTTGCGCTATAGACTTTCAAGCAATCCCAGCCTGTGACATGATTATATGGCCAGCGGGAAAGCGTCGCCCCAGCATCTGCGGCGGAAATTTTGACAAGTCAGGGTATTAAAATGGGTGTAGGGCAAAACATTAAAGCCGAGAACGCAGCCTGGACATTTTCGGGTGAAGTTGCGGACACTTTTGTAGACCATATTAAGGTTTCGGTGCCGCTGTACGAAGAAGGGCATGACCTTGTGTGTCAGCTCTCGGACTATTTCATCAAAAACGACAGCACAATCTACGAGATCGGCACGTCTACTGGCGAATTGCTGGGCAAACTGGCCGCGCACAACAGCCACAAACCTGATGCACAGTTCATCGGTATGGATGTTGAGCCTGACATGGTGAAGGCCGCGCAGAAACACTGTGCCCCTTACAAAAATGTCGAAATCATCGAAGAAGACATTCGTCTGGCCGAGATCAAGAAAGCCGATCTGATCGTCAGCTACTATACGATGCAGTTCATCCATCCGCGTCATCGCCAAGATATCTTTGACAAGATTTACGAGCACCTGAATTGGGGCGGCGCGTTTATCATGTTTGAAAAGGTGCGCGGCTCTGATGCGCGGTTCCAAGATATTCTGACCCAGCTTTACAACGATTTCAAACTGCGCAACGGTTTCTCGACTGAAGAGATCGTAGAGAAGACACGCAGCTTGAAAGGTGTGTTGGAGCCGTTTTCGACCCAAGGCAATCTGGACATGCTGAAGCGTTCAGGGTTCGTCGATGTGATGCCGGTACAGCAGTACCTGTGTTTCCAAGGCTTTTTGGCAATCAAATAAACAGTTCGCCAATCTGCGCGATCTGTCATGTTCCGAGGCAACTTCGTCTATGCAAAGACAACCTAAACGCGTTCTCGTATCCGGCGGTGCTGGATTTCTGGGCAGCCACCTGTGCACCCGGCTGATTGAAGCCGGCAACGAGGTCATGTGCGTCGATAACTTCTTTACCGGTGCGCGCAGCAATGTCGCTCATTTGATGGGTCACCCGAATTTCGAGCTGATCCGCCATGACGTAACCTTCCCAATGTTTGTGGAAGTGGACGAGATTTACAATCTGGCCTGCCCGGCAAGCCCGGTAAATTACCAATACGATCCGGTGCAAACAACCAAAACCAGCGTGCATGGCGCGATCAACATGCTGGGTTTGGCAAAGCGGACCAAAGCCAAGATCCTTCAGGCATCCACGTCTGAGGTTTACGGCGATCCGACCGTGCATCCGCAAAGCGAAGAATATTGGGGCAACGTCAATCCGATTGGCATTCGGTCCTGTTACGACGAAGGCAAGCGATGCGCTGAAACGCTGTTCTTCGATTACTACCGCCAGCACAAACTGCGCATCAAAGTTGCCCGCATCTTTAACACCTACGGTCCCAAGATGCAGATCGACGATGGGCGCGTGGTTTCAAACTTCATCGTGCAGGCACTGAACGGAGAACCAATCACTGTCTTTGGCGAAGGGGATCAGACGCGCTCGTTCTGCTTTGTCTCTGATCAGATCGAAGGTTTGATCCGGTTGATGAACAGCGATGATGATGTGACCGGCCCGATCAACATCGGCAATCCACATGAAATCACCATTCGGGAATTGGCAGAGCGTGTCATCGCACTGACCGGTTCGCGTTCTGAATTGGTGTTCAAACCATTGCCGCAGGACGACCCAATGCAGCGCTGCCCGAATATCGAAAAGGCGCGCACGAATCTGGGATGGGAACCAAAAGTCCAACTGGCCGAAGGGCTGGAACAGACAGTGGCTTATTTCCGCCAGGCCTTGGGCCAAGCGCCAGCGCCAAACGTCAAAGCCGTTTCGTAACAAAGGTTACCAGAACAAAAAAACAGCCGGGCAATCGCCCGGCTTTTTCTTTTTCGCTATCTGCTAGCGCCCTATCGGTAGTAGCGCTAGCGTTGGCTTATTCTGCGGCGTGGCTAACCAATGTGGTTCCATGTTCAAAGGCACCCGCCTCCAACGCATCGGCCAGTTCAGCATCGCCCTTGCGCCGGGCAGCACGCGCCAAAGCCGCGCCCCATTGCGCCAACACCACATCTTCGCGCCAACGCTGTTCGAATCCGGCGCGCGCCGCATCAGACAGGGTGCTGCGCAGGCTGGAATCTTCTTGGAACTTGCGCATCGCGGCAACCAGATCATCTTCGGTTTCAAACAACAATCCGCCGCCGGATTCCTCGACAATCTCGGGGAATGGTCCCAAGCGCCGCGCGATTACCGGTGTGCCCAGACGGAAGCTCTCGATCAAAATAATGCCGAAAGTCTCATAGCACACCGAGGGAACGATCAACCCCTCTGCCCCACGATAATACGCAGTCAGCTCATCCGGTGTCAGGCGGCCAAGAAACTTGATCCGCGGGTTCCCGGCGGCCTGTTTCTTCAGCTCATCGGCATAGTCGCCATCGCCCAAGATCAACAGATCGGCGCCGTCCACCTTATCCATTGCAGGGAAGACATCTTGCAAACCTTTGATCTTTTCCAACCGCCCAACGAATAAGAAATAGGGGCGCGGATGCCCGTCAAATGGCGCTGTGGTCGTATGGTCCAGATCGGTCAGGAAGTAGGGCAAAACCTCCATCTCTTGCTTCAGGCCGAATTCACGATGCTTGGCACGGCTGAATTCAGATTTGGCCACGATCATGTCAACCTGATCCAGCTTGCGATCCACCAAACCGGTGTAGCGCCACAGCTGAGGCGGACGTTTATACGACAAAACGCAGCGCAGACATTCGCGGCCGTCGCACAGCTCTTTGTTATAGCGCCACAAAACATGGCTGGGGCACACCAACCAATGCTCATGCGCTTCAAACACTTTCAGACCGGTTCCATAATCCATGAGGCCCGGCCCACCAACCAACGAGGCATTGTTGTACCACGTGATATCCGGCTGAAACTGATCCACGATCTGTTGGATTTTTCGTGCGTGCATGACGGGGCGCCCCGTCTGTTGCACCAGAAGATCCGATAACAACCCGTTTTTGGCGCGCAGACCTTCGCGTGCAATGCCATCGTTGGAAACCAGCGCGGCGTCGTCTGGTTGGGCGCCACCCAGGTTCAAAAAGGCGTTTTCGTCGTGCACCACCATCACTTGGTGGCCCCGCGCCACAAGGGCGCGTGCCATACGCTGAACGCCCACAGCATCCCCGCCAAAGGAATATGGCGGGTAAAAAGTGGTGAACATCAAGATACGCAGCGACTTCATAAAATTCTCTCCGACAAAATCATGTGGACCTTAATCAGCCAGCCAGTGGCTCAGGTCCTCATCCAGAATTGCTTCAAGACGGTGGATTTCACCGCTCAAACGTTCTTTCAAAATAGCGCGCGCCCGAGGCGGCATTGTCTTTTCGGTTTTGGTGTTCATCGCGGCCAGACGATCCCGGATCGCACGACGCATCGACAGGGGCATCACATTCGCCACCAACCCGGTAATTGGGTTTGGTTTCATAATGAAATCCTGAAACGCCTTGTTCTTCGGCACTCCCCCGGCGTTTGCGCGCTTGGACATATCTGGCGTGAACGACGGATCTGCCCCGATGAACGATTGAATTTCAGACATCACCGCATCTGGTTCAGCCTGATAGCGATCATAGGTCAGCAGCAAGAATTGATCACGTGGGAAAACATTCAGGAAACGATCCAACTGCGTGCCAAACCGGGCAAAGTTGGAATAGCCGAACAATGGCTGCCAGTTCTGTGCCAGCCGTTCGTCCTCTTTCATCAAAGCGTCTGTGAAATCGGTCAAGGTTTCGACCCGCAGCTTGCTGGCATACATGAAATGCGAAAACGCCTGTTCGATCGGATTGCGCAGGATGCATATCATTTTCACATTGGGCACAACTTGCCGAATGTTTTCTGCGGTGCCCGGTTCATACAGATATAGTGGCGACGCTTCACCACAGATCACGCCGTCAGGTGCAGGGGCGAACAAGTCGCAATACGCCTCCAACTCTGTGACCGAATTATTGATGAAATCAGCGCCGGGGCCCTGAATATCCAAGCTTCGGTTCATATAGGCAAAGAAGTTCGGCTCTTTGACATCCGGCATGAAAATCTGTGGCGACTGTCGCAAATAGCTGTGCAACGCCGTGGTGCCAGCGCGGGCGGCACCAATAACCAGAAAATCGGGTAAGTTTGTCATATCAGCCCTTCGCAGCGGCGTGCATCAATTTAACAGGTGTGATCGAGAACACGCCCTTGAACGGCATCAACACGGTGGCTTCGCCATCAGTTCCTACGGTCAGGGATCGGGTGGTTTTCTGCGTTTTTCCAACACGGGTCAACGTGTACGCCCCCGGTGTTATGCCCGTCAAAGTGACATTTCCCACAGCATTGGCCTGCACCACAACAGAGCTGCGCCCCTCGGGTGTTTGGAACGCCACAGGTTCATACGCGCGCGGCGCTGAACTTTGCACGCCAATGCGAATGGAACCAAAGGGGGACGCTTTGAAATACAGGCTGTTAAAGCGCACTTCTTCCTTCAATGTCAGATCACTGCCGGGGCTATCGGGTGAATCGACCAAACCCGGCAAAGTGCGCCCTTGCCAAGATGCATTCATACCAACGGTCAAATCTTCGATCAGAACATCCGTATCAGCCCGCCCGAACCACCATTCGAGCATGGATGGTTGCAGCCCGTTTTCCGCAGCAAAATCCGCAATTTTTGCAACACGTTTGGCCGAGGCCCGGCGATAGCGGTGATAGCTGAGTTCATCCCAGTGTTCAGCCGCGCCGGGGGTTGCCAAAATCTCCTGCGCATAGGGCAACGCATGAGCCATGTTTGTCACCGACGGGGCGGCAAAGGCCGGGGCGTATCCTGCATCGCTTAGGCGCTTTGCCGTCGCGGCCATGGCGGCCCCCATTTGTGCGCCTGTCCACCCTTTCTTAGGTAGGTCAGGTTCCAGCACCACCTCCCACAGGTCAGGCACGAACCCCCATTTTTCATCAAGGTGCTGATAGGTTGCCAATACGAATTCGGCGTATTCTTCAGGCGCCATCTGAAAGAACTGCCCATCGCGGAAAGAGACGTAGCACAGGTTGATGAACAGATCGCGCCCTTCGTCCGCCAGCGCGGCGCGCAAAGGCAAAACAAAATGCTCTACGTGCCAGTCCAGCTCGGCAAAGTTGAAGCCATCGGGGTTTATGACAAATGGGTCATCATTGTCATTTTCGGCCTTATAACGTTCGTCGCGCCACGTATCGTAGGGCATTTTCCCGGCCAGAAACCGGTCAGGCCCATCGCCAGACGTTTCCGCACCGGAACGCACCTCCAGTCGCAGGCGGTCAATGCCAACCTCTTGAACCACGGTTTCGAACAATTGCGCCTGATAGGCCGCCCATGGCGGGGCCAATGGATTGTCAGGAAGGTCGGTAGACGCTTCCCATCCCATCATTGTTTGGAAGGTCTGATCCGGGTTCAGCGAAATCACCGCATCGCTGTGGCGTTGCACCCACGCAGAGGCCGCAACCGCCGCCACACAAAAACCCCCAGCCAGAGCCAGTTTTCGAACGATTGTCACCACGATTCCCTCTTAATAGTTAACCCGAAGGAAACATTCAGTTCAAAGGACGGACACTTATGCAATTTTATCACCATGCTGCATTCAGTCGTCTGCTTTTACTGGGCGAATGACCGAAACTATTGATAGATTGTTGCTGATGAAGCTGCATGGAAATTAGGACCTTTGGAAGGCAGCCATTTGATCGTTTTAGAGCAAAAAACATTTTTTCTGACCGACCGCATATTGCGGCAGAATGGGTATTAATATGAACCAACGCATGGGCTCGGCTGGGGGAACCCGCCCTGTGACGAACTTATTGTTTTTCGTGCTTGCCTTGGCAATTAGCCTTTGGGTCGCGGTGGCCAACGGTGACACACTATTCTACTTCGATACGGACGCATATCTGGATCGCGGCGAACAGATGTTGACCGAGTTTGGGGTTATCCCCTTGCCCGAGCCCATCGTTGGCAGCGACGGACAGATCATTGCGCAGCCCGAAAAGAAAAACATCGATGGGTCACGCTCCCCGATTTACTCGGTTGTTCTAGGCTTGTTTGCCGCCTTTAACGCGCTGGAAGGGGCGATTTTGGTCAATGCTTTGCTGGCCATCGTCGCAATTTGGCTGCCGTTGCGCATCGCGATGCGCCTTTACGCGCCAAGCGTATCGGCCTGGCTGATCACTTTGATCGCTGTCGCGGTCAGTGCCTTGGGGTCTTATGCTTTTTACGTGGCCTTCCTGATGCCAGACATTCTGGCCCCTGTCTTGCTGATTGTCGCGGCGACCTATGTCGCCTTTGGCGGACGCATGCTTTTCTGGGAAATCGCCCTGGCCTTCTTTTTAGGCGTGACGGCGGTTTCACTACACCTTTCGCACCAAGCTATCGTTGTGCTGTTGATCCCTGTCACATTTGTTGTGTCGCTGGCATTTGGCGGCAAGCGCCGGTTGATGGCGCCAATTCTGATCGGTCTTATTGCCCTGATCGGATATGCTGAACAAACGGCATTCAAGAAAGCTGTTCAAACAGTGACATCGAAAGAGGTGACGTACCTGCCCTTCCTGACGGCGCGCCTGATCGAAGACAAAGTGGGTTACAGATACCTGGAGGCGAACTGCCCGGATGAAGCAATTGTCACCTGCAAACTGTACGATGCGCTGCAATTGTCGGACGATCCGTGGCGGTTAACCGCAACGCATATCTCTTTTGAAAAGTCCGAACGGCTGGGCTCGTTCCGGCGGATGCCACAGGATGATCAGGCGGCAGTTGCGAACAATCAGGTTAACTTCTTCAAAGACGTCCTGATGTGGGATCCCGTTGGAACCGCCTTGGCATTTCTAAACAACACCTTAACCCAAGCACGCCTGAACAGTGTCAACATGACCCTGCCCAGCGACTCTATCGTGAACAAACTAGATGGCACGCCCGGTTTGGCCTTTACAGAGTTTGAGAAGGGCCGATTGGCTGCCAACACCACTTGGGTCGAACCGATCACACCCGCTCAGCAAACATTGTACCTCGTGTCGCTTCTTGTCGTATTGGCCGGTATATTCTGGCCAGGCATGCCGCGACGGGCCCGTGCCTTTTTGTTGATGATCTTGTTGGGTATTTTGGTGAATGCATTTGTCTGCGGAGGCGTATCACAACCTGCCACACGCTATGGCGCACGGGTCATTTGGCTGTTGCCTATGGCCGCCGTTCTGACTGCAACGTTAATCCGTGCTCTGCCGGGGCTTCGCGCCAGCGGATACTATGAGAAAAGAAAGACTGCGCGATGACACATCCAGAAACGATCAGCGTCGTCGTCCCCGCGTATAAAGCCGCGCATTTGCTGCCCCGCGTTTTGAAGCCTTTGATGGGCATGTTGGAACGTGGCGAGGTTCAAGAAGTCATCGTGGTTGACGATTGTTCCCCTGACAACACAATCGAAGTTGCCGAGGGCATGGGCGCAAAGGTCATTAAAACGCCGCAAAACGGTGGCCCCGGTGTCGCCCGAAATCTGGCAGCCACAGTCGCAACCGGTGATATCATGTGGGTTGTCGACAGCGATGTGATCGCCTGGGATGATGGCGCCGAAAAAGTACGCGCCGCCTTTCAGGAAACAGGCGTTCGTGCCGTGTTTGGCAGCTATGACGAAACACCCGACGGAACGCCATGGTTTTCGCGTTACAAGAACCTGACACACCGGTTTTACCATCAGCATGCCGACCGGGAAGCCACCACGTTTTGGGCCGGATGCGGCGCGGTTGATCGCGAATTTTTCCTTTCGATTGGCGGGTTTGACGTAGAAACCTACAAGGTGCCGTCCATCGAAGACATTGAATTGGGCTATCGCATCAAGGCCAATGGCGGCCGCATCATTCTGGACCCAAGCTTGCTTGGCAAACACCTGAAAGTCTGGACAATCCCCGGTGCCATAAAGACCGATATCTTTTGCCGGGCCCTGCCCTGGTCGCGCCTGATGATCGGGCGCGAAGGCGTGACCAATGACCTGAATACCGGGTGGGGCGAACGCCTGCGCGCGGGTGTGGCGCTGTTGCTTTTGCTGACACTGATTGCGCTGCCCTTTAAACTTTCACTGTGGCCGGTTTTCCTTGTTCTGGCCGCAGTAGCTGTCCTGATGAACCTTAGTTTCGCCCGTTTTTTGGTGAAGCATGGAGGCTGGCTATTTGCCGCTGGCGGGCTGCTCTATCATCAGGTGTACTATGTGTATTCAAGCACGGTGTTCGTTTGGTGTCTGATCGAATACCACCTGCTGGGAAAACGAGATAACATCGCGGTAGACCGCGTTATAAAAAAATATTGAGGAACGACAGATGACAATGACCGCAGCGCCACAGGCCGACATGTCTGTGAACACAGGTCCGGATGTTGCTGGCATGACCCTTTCAGTGGTTATTCCGGCGTATAACGAAGAAGGCGCGCTGCGTTCGACAGTATCAGACGTGCGCACCCATCTTGACCCGCTGGGTATCGACTATGAAATTATCGTGGTTGATGACGGATCGACAGACAACACCAAGGCAGAGGCCGATGCGTCGGGCGCTGATGTTGTTGACTGGAACGATGTGAACAGCGGGTATGGCGCGACGCTGAAGCGTGGTGTCAAACAGGCCAAGCACGAATACGTCGCTATTCTGGATGCAGACGGCACCTACCCTGCCAAATACCTGCCCGATATGCTGGCTCAGTGCCGCACGCAGGATATGGTGGTGGGCGACCGCGGTGCAGGTATGAAAAACGTACCGTTGATCCGCAAACCCGCCAAATGGATGCTGAATTCGCTGGCGTCATTCCTGGCAGAGCGCAAGTTGAACGACCTGAACTCTGGCTTGCGGGTCTTCCGCAAATCTGAGCTGATCCCGTTCCTGCCGCTGTTGCCGCAGAACTTCTCTTTCACCACGACCATCACCCTGTGCATGAGCTGCAACGGCAAGCGCATGGTCTATACACCCATCCAATACGGCAAGCGTGTGGGCAAATCCAAAATCCGCCCGGTGGATTTCTTGAACTTCATCATCTTGGTGCTGCGCGCCATCGTGCTGTTCAACCCGCTGCGTATTTTCATTCCGCTGGGTTTGGGCCTGATGGGGCTGGGTCTGGTAAAATTCATCTATGATGTCTTTATCGGCAACCTGTCGGAAACCACTGTTTTCGCCTTTCTTGCCGCGATCATGATTTGGTCGCTGGGCTTGATCGCCGATATGATCTCTCGCCTGCATCTGAGACCGTAAATGGCGTTATCCCCCACAATGCGAAAATGGCTGATCCGTTTGACCGGATCGGCTGTAATGCTGGCGGTCCTGTTTTGGATCGTGCCGTGGGATACATTCAAACAAGCGTTGGCCAAGGTTTCCTTGATCGACTTCCTGTTCGTACTGGTTGCGTTTCTGCTGTGTCATGTGGCGGCCGCAGCCAAATGGTGGGTGTTGATGGGGCGGCGCGTGCCGCTGTTATTGGCATTGCGTGCGCATTTTACCGGGCTGGCCGCCAATTTGGGATTGCCCGGCGCCATCGGTGGCGATGCAGTACGGGCCGCAATGGCGCATATGTCCATGAAAGACGGTGCGCGGACGGTCGCTGCGGCAATGGCTGATCGACTAATCGATCTGGCTGCGCTGGGGTCATTGACGGCAATTGGTCTGGTGATGACGGGCACAGATGGCGACAGTGGCGGCACGGCTGTACTGGCGCTGGTCGTGTTAGGGGCCATTTTGCTGATGATGGCGTTCCTGCCACGTCTGTTGCCCTTGCCGTGGAAACTGATTCCGGCACTACCGGCAAAAGGGTTGGCCGAAAAACTGGCCGCCGCGTTTAAGGAATTCGGCGAAGCGCCCCTGCGATTGATCGGCGCTTTTATTGCCTCTTTCGCCATTCAGGGCGCATTGGTTTTGCTGTCGCTGTATTTGGCGCGCGCAGCCGGGCTTGAAGTATCGACAGCGGCGTGGCTCTTCGCGTGGCCGTTGGCAAAAATCCTGGCGGTTCTGCCGATCAGTTTGAACGGTCTTGGATTGCGGGAAAGTGTTTTGGCCGGATTACTGGTGCCGTTTGGCGCCGCTTCGGCCGTTGTTGTTGCGTCTGGGCTGCTATGGCAAGCGGTGCTGTTCTGCGCAGGCGGCATAGGTGGATTGATTTACGCGACCACAACGTCGCACGGAAAACAGGTTACAGAATGAGTGATTTTACTGACACCAAACTGGCGGTTCTGGGCGCAGGACCGGCCGGCATTGCCACGGCCTATGCCCTGTCAAAGGACAAACGCGGAGACGTGACCCTGTATGAGCGGGCAGAGGTAACCGGCGGGAATTCGGCATCTTTTGATGTGTCCGGAATCCGCTGCGATTACGGTTCGCACCGGTTTCACCCAGTTGCCGATCCGGCGGTTCTAGATACCGTCAAAGAGCTGCTGGGCGATGATTTGTTGTTGCGCCCGCGCCATGGGCGTATCCGGCTGGGCGGACGGTGGATCCACTTCCCACTGAAGCTGGCCGATGCCATGTTGCACCTGCCGCCGAAATTTGCCGCGTCGCTGATTGGAGACATGGCCACCAAGAAATTCCGCAAGGAACCAAAGGACCGCACCTTTTCGACCGTGCTGTACAAAGGGCTGGGCCCGACGATTTCGGAAAACTTCTATTTTCCGTATGTGCGCAAACTTTGGGGTGAAGAACCTGACCATCTGGCCGTCAAACTGGCTGAGCGCCGCGTTGGCGCGGGGTCGGTCGGCAAAATCTTGGGCAAAATGGTGCGTATGCTGCCGGGCCTGCGTGGCGAAACGACGGGCCGGTTCTTTTATCCGCGTGAAGGTTTTGGCCAGATCAGCGGCAAGATGCTGGAAGCCGCCGTTGATCAGGGCACAGATCTGAAGCTGGGCACCGATATCAAAGCCATCCACCGGGACGGCAACAAAGTCACTGGCCTGACCGTGTCTGAACCGGGGGCTGAGGACAAACGCATCGACACTGATCTGGTGCTGTCGACCCTGCCTTTGACGACGCTGGTCCGTGTGATGGAACCCGCCGCCCCGCCCGAAGTGGTGACCGCGGCCAAGTCCATTCGCTTCCGTGGCATGGTGCTGATCTATCTGACATTGGATACAGATCAATTCACCGAGTATGACGCGCATTACTTCCCCGAAATCTCGGTGCCGATTTCGCGCATGTCAGAGCCCAAGAACTATTCGGCCACCTCTGAACCCAAGGGCCGCACCGTACTTTGCGCGGAACTGCCGTGTGATCCGACCGATCCGTGGTGGTCCATGTCGGATGACGAGCTGGGTCAGGCCTATGTTGGCTGGCTGAATGATCTGGGTCTGCCGGTTAAGGCCAAGGTTTTGGCCACAGAGACGCGCCGCCTGTCCCATGCCTATCCTGTATATGACATTGGTTACGAGGATCATTTCAACACCATTGATAAATGGCTGATGAGCCTGGAGGGTATGCTGGTCTTTGGTCGTCAGGGGCTGTTTGCCCATGACAACACCCACCATGCCTTTGCTATGGCCTATGCGGCATCAGATGTGGTGCAACCGGGCGGCAAGATCGATCATGTGGCTTGGGAAAAGCACCGGCGCGAGTTTGAACACCACACCGTCGAGGATTGATCTATGGGCGGTGTCGTCGACATCCTGATGTATCACGCCATTGATGATGCCGAGGGGCCAACCTCTATTGCGCCATCGGTTTTTGCCGCGCAAATGGCGGCCTTGGCGGCCTCTGGCGTGCCGGTGATCGGGATGGATCAGGTCAAGGCGCATCTGCAGTCTGGCAGCGGTCGGGCGGTGGCGATCACCTTTGACGACGGGTTTCAGGATTTTGCCGACCGCGCCTTTCCGATTTTACAGGACCACGGGTTTGCATCGATGGTCTATCTGGTGGCCGGGTTGGTGGGAGGCGCGGAAAACTGGGCCTATTGCCATTCACCGGCGCGCGACTTGATGAAGTGGGACACGATCCGCGATCTGATGAGCAAGGGTGTGGATTTTGGCAACCACACCTGTACACACCCGAACCTTTCCGAAATTCCGATAGGTGAAGTGGAAGATCAAATCGATTTGGCCCAAGGGCGGATCGAAGCGGAACTGGGCTTTCGCCCCCGGCACATGGCACCGCCCTATGGTGGTTCGACAGCCGCTGTACGCGCCTTGTTTCCTGCACGGTTTGATACCTCGGTCGGAGTGCGATTGGGCGCAGCCCATGCCAAGGATGATCTGTATGATTTGCCGCGGCTGGAGATGTTTTATTTCACCGACATCAAACGGTGGAAGGCCGAATTGGCCGGTCGCGGTGCCGGGTATTTGTTGGCCCGTCGAGGCGCGCGCAAGCTGCGCCAGACCTTGGGGATGTGAACGGTCACGTATGTGAGTGACGGGACGACTATGTGACTGCACGAGCATGTGACAGGCGTGGCGCCGCGGGGGGCCAGCCCCCCGCACCCCCCGGCGTATTTTTAAAGAAAAGAAGGGGGGATGGCCGCTTACGATTGGCGGTCCAAGACCTCTTGATACAGGGCGGCGTAGTTTTCGTGAATTTTGCTGGGCGTGAACCGGTCTTCGTGGCTGCGCACCAGAGCATTTGCCCCGGCCTGCGCCAGCAAATCCGGATCGCAAAGGTGGCGCAGGATCGCTTGGGCGGATGCGGCGGCGTCTTCAACGGGAACCAGAGCGCCAACATGATCATCCACCAATTCGCGCACGCCGCCACAGTCTGTGGCGATGACGGGAACGCCCGCCCGGAAAGATTCGACAATTGAGATTGGCAGGTTTTCCCATCGGGACGTGAGTAAGAACAGATCCGATGCCGCCAGATGTTCGCCGACATTGGTGATCGAGCCAATGAACTTCATCGCGTCGGTGACACCTGCCTCTTGGGCCCAGCGGTGCACGGCGTGATCTTCCTTGCCCTTGCCCGCAACAACGAAGGTCGCGCCGGGCAATTGGGCGGTCACACGCGCCGCGACATCCACCATCACATCGATGCCCTTTTGAACATCCAAGCGCGACAGGGACAAAATGAGCGGCCCCTCGCGCCCATCCAGAAGCTGTGCCCGCAAGGCACTGGCGGTTTCCGGGGGCACATCTGGCATGGGCGAAACGCCCAACCCCATGGCGCGGCCCTTTTCCGGCTTCAAACCATGGGACACCAGCCTGTCGATGCCATCCCGACTGGGTGAAATGGTCATATCGGCACACCAACGCGCGGTTCTTGCCACCGAAACTTCGCGGGACGGTGCAGAGCCGTGAAACGTCATGACAACGGGAACATTCAGCCCCAGGGTTGCCAGCCGCGCCACGATGGCGGGGGCGGTTTCATGCGCGTGGACCAGCTGAATACCGTCTGCCTTGATCGCGCGGCGCAGACCACGCACGCAGGGCCAAATGGCCGACACACGTTTTAACAGAGCGCCACCATGCGCGCTGACGGTGTTGAGGGGGATACGGATCTGGTTGGCATCGCTCCAATCTCCGCCGTCGCCGGCCAGCGTGACCTGATGTCCAAGCCCGCGCAAATCTTCTGTCAAGTCCAACACATGCCGCTGGATACCGCCGGGCCGAAAATTGGTTGCGAGTTCGAGCAAGCGCAGGGGTTTGGTCATAGTTCGGCTTTCGTTGCGATCCGATGGGCATTGCCCATGACGCCAAAGGTGATTGTTGTTGCGGGGACGGCGGGCAAAACGCTGGCATCCACCACATGGATTCGCTGCGCACCCATCGGACGCCCCAGAGTATCACTTTGTCCCGCAACCGGGTTGTCCGCCATCGGCAGGCTGGCCCCGACATGGAAACTGGCCCCAACCGGTGCGGAACGTGCTGCAAACCGCAGAGGGAGCAGCCCGGCAAGGCGCAGCCCTTTGGCCATGCGCGCTGTGGCCGCGGCCATGGTCGGTTTGGTTTTGGCATTGCGCACAATCGTTGGCGTCAATCTGCCATCGCCGGCTGGACGCAGATCAATCCCGTGAGACAGGTCTGAATGCAGGAACATCTGCGCAACGATCAGGTGTTTGGCCATTTGCCCCAGTGGCCAGCGTGCAAAGGGTAATTTGCGGCCGTAATTTTCCATCAGGTCACGAATGTAGAATTCGTTCCAGCCATAGATTTGGGCATGGACAGACATTGGTGCGCTGGCCAGCCCGTCCATTTCCACAAAAGCTTGTGGCAAGGTGTGCAGGGGCGGGCGATCAGGCGCGGGGCGTGGGAACGCGGGCTGCAGCGTTGGCAAGAAACAAAAGCTGCTGTCGCGCAGGGTCATTTGATCTGGGCCGCCCTGTGAGTGCATCAGAATGCGGGCGCTTTCCAATACGCCTGCGGCCAGAAACAACCGATCGCCTTGCCGGGTGGAGCCATCCGCCAGATGCACAACAGCCCCCTGCCCGGTTTCAGAAACGGCTTGGACAACTGCCGATTCATACTGAACTTGGGGATTGAGACGCAGCTGCGCCAATGTGTGACGCGCAGACCAGATTTGGTTCCATGGGCATCCGTGCAGGCATTGGCCCGCGCGGCGGCAGTCTTTACCAACGGCCACGCGCGACTGACCGATATGCACGCCCAAGGCCGCCAGTTTTTCGGCATTGCCCGCTGCGCGGCCCAAGAGATGATCGATCTGGCTGCCCGGAACCAAGGGATGCGCGCTTGCCATATCCATGCCCGGAAACAAGTTTGCCAAGGCATCAACCCGCCCCGATACCGGGACCACATCCTGAATGGCGCGCCATGACTGGGTTAGGTCCGCATAAGGCACAGGCCATCCGGCGATATCTTCGGGCCGCCAAGGCAACATGGCCGAGCCCCAAAGATTGGACAATCCGCCCTTGGCCCGTGATCCGCGCAACCCGATGTCATCCCCACCGCTGAGCGTGGCGTCGGCCGGTTCCATCGCGAAATCAGACCCATAACGCCGGGCCTGACCCGGTGGTGTCTGATATTGAGGGGTTTGCCACGCCTCTGCCTGTTGCTGTGATGGCAGATCGTCGCCCAACTCCTCGGTAAACTCGGCACGGCGTGCTTCGAGCTCTGGTTCAAGGTCTTGCCCGCCATCCAGGATCAGCACATTGCGCCCCAGTGCGACACGCGCCAAAGCCGCTGCGATACCTGCCGGACCAGAGCCGATGATGATGTCTTGTCCCATTCGCTTAACGCTGCAGGACGACGACGCCGCCATCACCCAAAGTGCCCGGAAGCCATTCGATTTCTGTCAGATCACCGCTTTTGCGGGCCGCGCCCAGTGCTGGAATGGCATTGAACATCCGGCCTGGAAAACCGACGACAAACGTCACTGGTCCGTCTTGGTTGATGGCGTTTTGGTAGTCTTCCTGGTTCATGATGCGCAACCAGTCTGTTTTGAAGTAGTCCTCATAGGCCGTGGCGGGATGGCCAACGGCATAGATACGTTCATCAGGACGCGCCACGCTTTCAACCACGGCAATCGCGCCAAACAGATCTTGTTTTGGCAAGACATAGTTGCGCACGGCCAAGTAGCCCGAAATCGCCAACATCCCGACGACGCCCAGCGCAAACAGGGCCGTTCCCGCCCGTTCACCACCAACCCAGCGTGCAGCAGTGCGCACGCCAAGGGTGATCAAGATCAGCAGGAACCCGATATCCAAGAAGAAGAACCGAGGCCAAATGCGCATGCCGATGGCCTTGAGCAGCACCATGGTGGCCAGGATATGCACCAGCACAAGCAAGCCAAACAACGGCGCGGGCCGTGGGTTTGCAACTGCGCCGATAGAGGCCAATGCAATTACCGCCACCGCAACAACCATATTCAGTGGCCCGGCGGCCCCTAAAGACGTGCGCACAGCCTCGTATACCGTCCACAAGGGATTGCGATACTCTGGTACGGCATCAACGGCGTTGCCTTCCTGCACACTGCCCACAGTATCCAATAGGCTGGAGATGATCGGAGCAAACAGCACAAGGGTCAGGATCAGCCCAATCAAAAACCCAAGGAATGGCCACAGGATCAGCCCCTCAGTGTTTCGACCGCGCAAGGCCAACAGCCCCAGCCAGACAATGCCCAAGGCAAAAAAGAAAAAGGCCCCAGTCAGATGGGTGAACGTTGCCAGTGCCAATACGGCGGCAAACCCCATCCAAACCGCAGGACTTGGGCGCGATATGCCTTTCAGGTACAGGCCCACACCAAGGGTGCACCAAAACGCCAGTTCGGTATATCCACGCGCGTTTTGTGAAAACCAGATGTGGTGGAAACTGATCGCCAACAGCGCAGCCGTCACATGCGCAACGGTCGCCCCTGCGATCATGCGCGCCACCCACCATGCGGCGGCGATACCGCCTACACCAAACAACATTGCAGGCAATCTGGCAGTCCAGGCATGCTCTCCAAAGATCGCGATAACGGCCTTGGCCTGAAAGCTGTAAAGGTAGTGATGGTTCATCGAGTAGCCATCCATCATCTGGTCCCAAGGCAGACGCAGATGCGTGGTCAGCGTGATAATCTCATCGTACCATAGCTGCGTGTTCAACCCAACCACGCGCAAAATGGTGGCCACCGCCAAGATGGCCAGCAAAATCAGCCAGTCGAAACCACGGGTCTGTTCAGGTGTCTTTGACAGCACGGACTAATACCAACATTTCAAAATTCGGATCATGCGTGTCCAGTTCGGTCTGATCAACTTCAGCCGCCCCCAGACCATGCAGGTTACAAATACAGGTGAACACGTTGCCAACCGTAGAAACCACCACATCCTTTGAAGGGAAGTGATCGCGGAAAAGACGGCGCTTGGACTGTGTTGTGAAATGCCAGTATTCACCCCAATCATCTTCGCCTTCACGGCGCGCAACGCGGGTCATCCCGTGGGATGTACACAGCACCACACCGCCCGGTTTCAAAATACGGTGAAGCGTGGCAATGGCCTTATCCACTTCAAAAATCATCTGCAGCGTTTGTGTGATGATGATGCAGTCAAACGTATTGTCAGGAATATGCGGCGCGTCCGTCAAATCAGCGACGATGGTCGCTTCGGGGTTTCCCTCGACGTAATTCAACACATCAATCTGAGTAACCTTATCGCCGCCAAATTTCTTGATGTAGCTCGCATCGCCCATTTCCAGGCAACGACCTTTCACATCGGCAGAGTTTTTTTGCAGAAACTCTTCGATATAATAGCGTTCGATGGTCAACAGATCCCGGTCTTGTCCGAAAATGGCAGAGATCGGGGACAAGCGGCGCAGACCGCCAAAATCCACAGAACCGACAGGCACTGATTGCAGTTTGTATCGCCGCTGTTGCGCCCGAATCCACTTTCGTGACTTTTCGGGCAACAGCACGGTCGCCGTGTCGCGCAACAGTTTTTCTAGCCGAGCGCCGGGTGTCATGCGTTTGCCCTCGCCTCTTTCTTTTCTGCAACAATATCATCGATGATTGTCTGCAATGACAGGCGCGGCCGGAAGCCGGTAAACCGCTCCAACTTGGAAACGTCTGGAACGCGGCGCGTCATATCTTCGAACCCTTTGGGGTAGACCGTTTCATAAGGAACAAGATCAATCGCGGAGTTCGAATTGGTCGTCGCGATGACCTTTTCGGCCAAACCCTTGATGGAAACCTCTTCGTCATTGCCGATGTTGAACACCTCGCCCTTCACTTCGGGGGTATCCAGCAAGCGCATCATGCCTTCGACAACGTCGGCCACATGGCCAAAGCAGCGCGATTGCTCGCCTGTGCCGTGCACCATCAAGGGGCGGCCATCCAGCGCAGCCTCAACAAAGTTGGGCAACACCATGCCATAGCGGCCGGTCTGACGTGGGCCAGTGGTGTTGAAGAAACGCAGCACCGTCACCGGCAGATCAACCTCACGCGCATAAGACAGCGCCAGGAACTCATCCAAGGTTTTGGCACAGGCATAAGACCAGCGCAGGTTCTTGGTGGCTCCGATGGTCAGATCATCATCTTCGGAGAACGGGAATTTCTTTGCCTTGCCGTAAACTTCGGAGGTGGAGGCAATAAAGGTACGTTTGTTGTCCTTCAGCGCGGCCTTCAACACGTGTTCTGTGCCGGTGACATTGGTCAGGATCGATCTGGATGGTTCATCCATAATCAATTTCACCCCGACAGCGGCGGCTAGGTGAATAACCACATCAGACTGATCCACCAGCTTTTGCACCAATGGCATGTCCAGAATGGTGCCTTCGATCAATTCGAAATCAGGGTGATCAGCCACTAATGCAACGTTATCACGCGAGCCGGTCGAGAAATCATCCAGGGCCACAACACTGTGGTTCTCTGCGATCAGTCGTTCCGCCAGATGCGAGCCGATAAAACCTGCACCACCCGTAATAAAAATCTTCATTGTCTGTTCCTGCGCCCTGCTTGGCGCCCCCTAAAAACCAAATTCACTCTATTCCCGCAGACGACCCTGCAAACAGGGTGCTTTCGTTCCGCGGCGTCATGGCTACTATACACCTTGGATGTACAGCCTTAGGGCGCAATTCAAGCAAAATAGTGGAATGTGACCGAATGCCCGCGCTTGCCAACAAACAAATCGCAGTGACCGGTGCAGGGGGGTTTTTGGGCCGCGCTGTCGTGTCAGGATTGATCGCCGAAGGTGCCAAAGTGACGGCCCTTCAACGTAGCAAACATGATTTCGCCAGTTTGCGCGCTGCGGGTGCGCACCCTGTTTTGGCCCCGTTGGTCAAAGGCCCGGCGTTGGATCAGGCCCTGCAAGGACAGGATGTGGTGATTCATCTGGCCTATGACGTGCGGGCCGATGCAGACAGTAATATAAAGGCCTTCACCGCTTTGTATGACGCAGCGCAACAGGCTGGTGTGGCCCATTTTGTTCATGCCAGCTCTGTCGTGGTTTATGATGATTGGCCTTCCAACACTGTATTGACAGAGGATAGCCCCATCGGCGGAACACCGGCGCACGGATACCGTGCCGCCAAGATCGCCATGTCAGACAGTTTGATGCGCGGACCGCTGCCCGCAACCGTGTTGGAGCCAACAATAATCTGGGGCAAGGGTGGCGAAATCTGGACAGAAGGTCCAATGGCACAACTGAAACAGGGCGGGATCGTGGTGCCTGATCCTTGTGGTCATGCGCCCTTGCTACATGTTGATGATGCCGCCCATGCCTTTGTATTGGCTGCCGGGCTTCGCGCCCCAGGCAAGGACCGATTCTTGGTTTCGGGATCAGACACCCCGACATGGGACGCCCTGTTTGAAGGTTACACCCGAATCGTGGGGGGGCAGGTAATAAGGGAAGATTTGGAAACATTGCGAAACCAGACCCCTGCCCCATCCGGCCCTCCGGGAAAACCGGGATTAGCGGCCAAAGTCAGCAAAGCAGCACGCCAAATTATGGGGCGCAAGCGTTTCCAAAAGGTGCTGGATCATGTAAACACGTTGCGTCCAAGCAACGGCCCAGCACGCCCGGACCATTTTCGCCTGAGTCTTTTTACAAGCAGCCCAATTATCGACACATCACGCGTGCAGAAACATCTGGGATTCGAATCCCGCGTCGATTTGAAGGAAGGATTGGCGCAATTTTGGAAACAGTGAGGATGTTCTAACCGGAACTAGCACAGATCGTAACCAAGTGAGCCACGCATTGTGGCAAAATCTTGAGTGAAACCAAGTTGCGAGTCACACTGTGTTGAAAGGTTGGAGTAAGGTTTGAGAAGGTTTTTTTTGGAATGAATTTGTTTTCGCTTTTTTCTGATTTGAAGTCGAAGATTTCTGACCGCTCCGCTTTGGTCACAACAGTGGGTTTGGGCTATGTCGGCCTGCCGCTGGCACTTACCGTTCATGAAGAAGGTTTCCCGGTATTAGGCTTCGATCTTAATGAAGATAGGGTTAACCGGATCAATGCTGGCGAACGGGTCATCTCGTATTTTGAGGAAGACCGTATTGCCAACGCTGTCGCGACCGGTCGCTTTTCGACAACATCAGATCCTTCGCGATTGGCTGAGGCCGATATCATAACTATCTGTGTACCCACGCCGCTGTCTGACGCGCGTGAACCAGATATGAACTATGTCAAACGGGCTGCCGAAGAAATTGCCAAGTGGCTTCGCCCTGGTCAGCTTGTCGTGCTGGAAAGCACGGTTTGGCCCGGTGCTACGTCTACGGTATTGCAGCCCATTCTTGAAAGCAGTGGCCTGAAAGCCGGGCGCGACTTCTTCATGGGCTTCTCGCCAGAGCGTGAAGACCCCGGCAACGCGGTCCACACCACCAAATCCATCCCCAAAGTCGTGGGGGCAGATGACCCGCATTCTTTGCAATTGCTTCAAGAATTCTATGGGTTTGTGGTTAGCAAGACCGTTCCGGTGAACTCCACCGCAACCGCCGAGGCCGTCAAGCTTGTGGAAAACACCTTCCGCAATGTGAACATCGCATTGGCAAACGAATTCAAACCCGCATTGGCCGCCATGGGCGTTGATGTGTGGGAAGCTGTAGAAGCCGCCGCGACAAAACCCTTTGGCTTCATGCCCTTCTTTCCTGGTCCAGGTGTGGGCGGTGATTGCATTCCGGTTTCGCCGGTCTACCTGTCTTGGCGTGCACGTGATGTGGGCTCTGAAATGCCCTTGGTCGATATGGCCCGGCACTACAATGAAGGCGCCCCAGATCGTCTGGCCGCGCAGATTGCCGGTCTGATTAACAAGTCCGGCAAATCAACGGACACAGGACGCGTGCTACTGGTAGGTATTACGTATAAGAAGGATGTCGAGGACACACGGGAAAGCCCGGCGCTGTACTTGTTGAACCAATTGAAGACGATGGGTGTCGGTGCTGTAGATTACCACGACCCCTATTTCCCGAATATGCCGGTGACACGTGACCATCCAGATTTGGCCGGTATGACCTCGGTCGATCTGACACCAGAAGTGTTGTCAAGTTACGACGTGGTCGTCATCACAACCGATCACGATGTGGTCGATTACGAGAGAATCGCCCAAGAAGCGCATCAAATTGTCGATACTCGCAACGTGTTTGCGAAGAAGAGTGTCGCAGTTAGCGGCAACAAACTGGTTAAATTATAAGCGGTCTTTAATGTCATTACGTAATACGAGGGAGGGGAAACATGTCTGAAGCTTTGGCAACCACACACCGGCACTCATTTCATGTGCCATCAGCGTTTGGGTCAGACAGTTCTACTGTTTCGCCTCAAGAAACACTCTTATCTCAAAAATTTGCCCTTGTCAGAACACCTTTCAACGTCACATCCGTGACCAAGATGCAGAACAGGACGAAAAATGTCGAATATTGAACAGTTCTCCTCACCGGTTGTCGTTATTGGTGGTGGCCCTGCGGGTCTAACCGCAGCCTATGAGCTGCAGAAATGCAGTGACAACCACAAACCGATCGTTCTGGAAGCTGGTGACAAAGTTGGCGGAATTTCCCGCACAGAATCTCACAACGGCTATCGGTTCGATATTGGCGGCCACCGCTTCTTCACCAAGGTGACAGAAGTGACCGCCATGTGGCACGAAGTTTTGGGCGATGATTTCATCAACGTCCCGCGCCTCAGCCGAATCTACTATCGCGGGAAGTTCTTTGAATACCCGCTGAAACCGTCGAACGCGTTGTTCAACATCGGTTTCTACGAGTCGATGCGCATTATCCTGAGCTATTTCAAATGGCAGCTGCGTCCGTACAAAGACGAACAGAACTTTGAAGAGTGGGTGATCAACCGTTTTGGCGGCCGTCTCTATATGCACTTTTTCCGCAGCTACACCGAAAAGGTGTGGGGCATTGATCCAAAGGAAATCCGTGCAGACTGGGCCGCACAGCGCATCAAGAACCTGTCGCTGTTCAAAGCTGTCTGGAACGCGCTGACCGGTGCCAATGACACCGCCAGCCTGATTGACGAATTCGAGTACCCGCGTCTTGGACCGGGCATGATGTGGGAACGTTGTGCTGAGAAGGTCGAAAACAAGGGCGGCGAAGTGCACATGCAGACCGAAGTTGTGCGTGTGAACCGCGATGAAAACCGCGTTACATCTGTTGACGTGCGCCGCTGGGACAAAGAAAACGGCAAATCGCCGGTGACTGAGCGTATCGAAGGCGAGCATTTCGTGAACACCATGGCCCTTCGGGACCTGATTGAACGGATGGATCCGCCCCCACCGCAGCATGTTATTGATGCCGCGGAAAAGCTGAGATACCGCGACTTCCTGATTGTCACATTGGTTTTGGATCAGAAAGATCCATTCCCAGACAACTGGATTTACGTCCACACCCCCAAAATCCAGTGTGGCCGGATTCAGAACTTCCGCGCATGGTCGCCAGAGATGTTGCCTGACCCGAATACCGCGTCGATCGGCATGGAGTACTTCTGCCAGAAAGACGATGGTCTGTGGGCCATGGAAGACCAAGATCTTCGCGACTTGGCCGCACGTGAACTGGAAGAGCTGAACCTTGGTAAAGCAAAGGATGTGATCGACTACGCCATCATCCGTCAGCCAAAGGCTTATCCAGTTTATGACGGTGAATACAAAGCCGCGCTGGAAGTCCTGCAAGAGTGGATCACATCGCTGGAGAACTTCCAGACTGTGGGTCGCAACGGTTTGCACCGCTACAACAACCAGGATCACTCGATGCTATCGGCCATGTTGGCAGCCCGCAATATTCTGGGTTCGAAACACGACGTGTGGGGCGTCAATGTGGAACGTTCCTATCACGAAGAATTCACGGTAGATAAGACCTCGGACAATACGCAGGCAATGGCCAGCGCCGTCTAAAAAGACGGTCTGTGCCTTCTACCCAAGGTGATACCGTGAACGATAAATTAAACTCTAACCAGTTCCCCGCTTGGATTGCAGGGAACTGGTTTCTTCTTTCTCTCCCTGCAATTGTTATGCTGGGATACGATGCATCAACATCTGAGCGTGTGGACTTTATCCGCATCAGCGGGCTGATCTGCACATGGATTTTGCTGCTCTCCTTAGCCGTTACGCCGCTTTTGCGCGTTCTGCCAGCGGGCAACTTTCGCAAATATCTGCGTAAAAATCGCCGGTATTTGGGTGTGGCCGCATTCTTCTACACACTGCTGCACCTTGCGTATTACTTCAAAGAAGTGCGCGATATTGGCAAAATCCTGAAAACCTTTGTTCGCTTTGAAATGCTGACCGGCTGGATTTCTTTGTTCATCATGGTTGCATTGGCGGTAACAAGTTTTGACAGCTCGGTTCAGAAAATGGGTCCAGCGTGGAAAAAGCTGCATCTGTGGGCCTACCCCGCTGCCGCTTTGGCTTTTGTTCACTGGGCTATGGCCGGGAACAAGATCATCGAACCACTGATCTATTTCGTCCCTCTGTTGGCGTTGCGCTTTGTTGCGCGCCGCCGCTAGGGACCAACAGGAAAAGCCGCGTGTGCCCCAAGGTATCCGCGGCTTTCCACACTGTTTTCATATAGCTTGAAAAGATGCCCGACATGGGCATTGTACAGCCAAGACACGGCCTGCGACGTCCTATGGAAAACCGCAGAACCGCCGCCGATCTCACCCCATTCGTTCGGATGCAAAAGACCCTGGCGACGCAGGAAAGACCACTGTCTTGTTCCCGTTCAGGAACACCCTACGATGAATATGGGCATGGATGGCACGCGCCAAAACCTGGCTTTCCACATCGCGCCCCAGACTGACATAGTCTTCCGCGCTTTGCGCATGGGTGACGCGGGTGATGTCCTGTTCGATAATCGGACCTTCATCCAAATCCGCCGTCACATAGTGCGAGGTTGCGCCGATCAGCTTCACACCGCGCTCATAGGCCTGTTTATATGGGTTTGCGCCCTTAAACGACGGCAGAAACGAATGGTGGATGTTGATGATCCGGCCAGACATTTTCTGGCACATCTCGTCAGACAAAATCTGCATATAGCGCGCCAGAACAATCAGCTCGGCCTCTGCATCTTCGACCACGCGCATGATTGCGGCCTCTGCGTCGGGCTTATTGGCCTTTGTCACCTTGATGTAGTGAAACGGAATGTCGTGGTTCACCACCACTTTTTGATAATCCATATGGTTGGAAACCACGGCCACGATATCGATGGGCAACGCTCCGATCCGCCAGCGATACAGCAGATCGTTCAGGCAATGACCAAAACGCGATACCATGATGACAACTTTCATCTTTTTGCTGTCATCGTGGAACTGGTACTCCATACTCAGCTCTTTCGCCGTCGCCGCAAAATCAGCGGTCAGCGCCTCAAGCTCTTTACCCTTTTCCGAAACAAAACTGACCCGCATAAAGAACATGCTGGTTTCAGAGTCATCGTACTGCGAACTGTCAGTAATATTGCAGCCCATATCGGCCAGGTAGTTGGCAATCGCCGCAACAATACCGCGCTTGGATTCGCAGGCGACGGTCAGGGTGTACTTGATCATCTGTCTCTCTCGTCGTGTTCAGGTGCTGTTTTCGGCCACTTGGGCCGGAAAATTTCAAAATGGCGGATCAACCTGCGTGATGTGCACGTGGTTTAGCGGGGCTCAGGCTGGCGGGCCTTCCGGCAGGATCATCCTTTCGGCGTTGGCACAGCCATTACGGTATTTGCAGGCAGACACGCAATGGCGGGCCCGGTATGCGCCAGCCCTGTCTGCGGTCTTTTGCAAGTCAGTCACCAAGATGGTCTCCTACTGGATTACGAAATGCGGACTGACAAAGCGCAGCCAACAATATTGGTCCTGTAAAGGATTTGCTGAAAAGATCGTCTTGCCCATTCGCGCCGCACCACGCTTCAGAAACGCCACATGGGTCACAGACTTCAAGAGAAAGGACACCAATCTTGATACGGAAGTACTGTGCTTTGTTCTGGGAATACGCCCGACGCCCTTGAGTAGCCTATGCTGGCGACGAAATTTCTCTGCCGTGGCATGTTGGGCCGGACTTGGTGCGGTCGAGAAGACTCGAACTTCCACGGGTGTTACCCCACAGCGACCTCAACGCTGCGCGTCTACCATTCCGCCACGACCGCACAGTCTAGACGTGCAGCGCGTATAGGGAAATCCCACGCGCTTGAAAAGCAAAAAATGGGTGTTCGCGGTCGGCAGTCCCACGACGCAAACAGATTTTTGGCATGGTCTGATGTTCGATAAGGTCCCTGCCCCCATTGGGAAAACCACGTTCCCGTAAAACCCAAACGCAAAAAGGGCCGGCACACGGCCAGCCCTTTTTAGTGACGTCTGTGACGTGCTTACTTGATGGTGAAAACCGGAACCGATGATGCACCAGCCTGACCAGCTGAAGCATTGTTCGAGCCGTTCATCATCATGGATGCTTTACGCAACAATTCTGTGCGCTCTGGCTGACCAGGGGTGAAGACCGGCGTTGTGCCGCTTTCCAAAGCATTCAGCGCGTGGGAATACCAGTCTGCTGCCAGGTCCAGACGCTCTGTTGCGCCGAACCCTTGGCTCAGGTGGTGACCTAACAGCTCAGAGTAAGGTGCGTTGCCCAAGGCCACCAGCAACAGGGCAGACCCGATTGCGGTGTCCATATCATCGGTTCTGTAACCGGAAGACAGACAAATCTTAGCAGTGGCTTCCAGCTGCTGAGGCGACATGCCAGAGGACAGAACAAAGGAACTGACACCGCGCATCACTTCTTCACGTGGCTGCAGCGAAACCGCAGAAACATGTTCTTTCAGCGTTTGGCCAAAACCTGCACATTGTTCGGCGATCTGAGCAGTGGTGACATTTGGCACTTTGGCCATCATGTCTTCGCCTTCTGCAATGGCATAGGTCCGGGTCAGGCACATCTGCTCTGCCATCGCCATGCCGCCGTCTGTCATATTGTCTTGCGTGATGAAGCCATTGGCCGACGTCAGCAGGTTCACCTTGTTACAGTGTGATTCCAGGGACGCAGCAGCACCGCCACCGCCAAAGAAGTTTGGCACAGCCGGGCTGGGCGCAGCGGCTGCAAATGTCGGTGCTTTGACAGCAGGTTGCGCAGACGGAACCGGCGCAGCGGCCATTTGTGTCTGCGGCTGTTGTGGCTGAACTTGAGGCGCGGGCGCTACGGCCATTTGCGTGCCGCCGTCCGTCTTGCGGCATGTCCCTTGCATACAGTTGAATGATGCTGGGGTGACATTGAACGCTTGGAAGTCGTTACGCTGATAGCCACCGGGGATCGATGCAAAGACGCGCACAGCACAGCTTTGGGCGTTACACCAGAAGGCGCTGCCGGTCACCGATGTGTCGATGATGTAGTCGGTTTGACCATCGGCGTTCAGGTCGGCCAGTTGGATAAACCCATGGCGCTGTACCAGTTGTTCAGCACTTGGGTCGGAGCTTTTGGCAATCTCGTTCACAGCCTTGGCCACTTCGCGTGGCAGACCATAGTTGCCCCGGACCGAGGCGGAAGTGCCGCCGGTTTGCTCATCACGATAGACGTGCAGCAGACCGCGAACACCCTGCCCGTTGCTGGCAATCAATTCCGCCGTCGATGGGCCGCCCGATTGTGCCCAGTAATAGGCGCCCATCAGGAAGGTACGTTCATAATCCTGGATGCGTCCGGTGATTGGATAGCTCATGTGTGCCTGAAAATTCGACACCGCAGAACGGGACCGGCTGCCCATCACCCCATCAGGCGTGCCCGCGTTGAAACCAAAATAGTTCAGCGCGGTTTGGGTTTCTCTGTTGGCTTGGCGTGTGGCGGACGATACGCCGGTGGACCGATACACCGTCCGTTTCTTTGTTGCGCCATTGGCGATGGCACCACCAATGATGCCGCCGACCAGACCGCCAACAAAGGCGTCACCGGCATGGGCCGTGACCGGACCCAGTGCAAGGCTGGCTGCCAATGCCGCCGCAATTGAATGTTTCTTTAACATGATTTCAAATCCTCCGCATCAAACTGGGGCCACCAAGCCCCGGGGCGCACCCAATTGGTGTAATCCGCGCCAATATACTGAACAAAGTGTCGCGGCTTTGACCTTGACGTGTCAAGGCCATATCCGTACCGAACGCGCATGGTTGAATGGCGAATTAGCGACAAATTGGTCGACTACGAAACAGCTGTTTCCGAAATGGAAACACGCGCTGCAGAAATTGCTGCGGGAACGGCGGATGAGATGATCTGGCTGCTGGAACATCCCCCCCTTTATACAGCGGGAACCAGTGCAAAACCAGCCGATCTGAAAGATGCCAATCGTTTTCCCGTATATCCATCCAAGCGCGGTGGGCAGTATACCTATCACGGTCCCGGTCAACGCGTGGCCTATGTTATGCTGGACGTGGGCAAACGCGGCCATGACGTGCGCAAGTTTGTTCAGGACTTGGAGCATTGGGTGATCGCCACTTTGGCCGAATTCAACCTGACTGGGCATATTCGTGACGGTCGGGTGGGCGTGTGGATCGAACGATCAGACAAGCCCCTGACCATCACCGGGAAAGTGGCCGAAGACAAGATCGCCGCCATCGGCATTCGTCTGCGCAAGTGGGTCAGCTTTCACGGCATTTCGATCAATGTCGAACCTGACCTCAGCCATTTTGACGGCATCGTGCCCTGTGGCATCACGGAATATGGCGTCACCAGTCTGGTTGACTTGGGCCTGCCCGTCACCATGGATGATCTGGACGTGGCCCTGAAACGCAGTTTCGATCTGGTCTTTGCTGATACAGAGTGATCCGACAGCGCGGCCCGGACCGGATGGCTGTGGTGTCGTATAGCTTTTGTCGCCTATCTGGTCCCAAAAACATGTGGGATAATCTGATCACGTGTCAGACCCAATCCGGCAAGCTGATCATCATCAAGCGCGCGCAGTTGCGCGATGCGTCGACTGACGGCGCGGGTTTTGCGGTCAAACGGTGTGTCAAACATTGTGGACAATGTGCCCTTGATGCCGGTTCCGTCGGTGCGGACAAGGCGGTCTGGTGTTGCGTCAAAAAATGCCAATTCACATTCCTTTTTTTGCCAAACGGCTTGGCGGCCTAAGGTTTCAAATACAAATTTGGTCCAAAACTGCTTTACCGAAAGCTAACGCTTCGGTGCTCTACGTAAATTTTCAGCATGGAAATTTGGCAAAACTCAGGCGTTTCAACCGCCAAAATCGACTAAGGTCGGTATCCCTGCGACAAAATTGTTTGATCTGCGTCAAATACGTGCGTTGCCGCCCCGCTCAACGCATTCTAATAAGGAAATAGAACCGGGGGCGCAGAGGGATTCTTTGCGCCCCTTTGACGAAATTCCATGGGAGGCTCACAATGGCAGACGCCGCCATCCACGGCCACGAGCATGAAGACAACCGGAGTTTCTTTACCCGGTGGTTCATGTCAACGAACCACAAGGACATTGGTATTCTGTACCTGGTTGTGTCCGCACTTGTTGGTTTCGTGTCGGTCGCATTCACCGTTTTCATGCGCTTGGAGCTTATGGAGCCGGGTGTTCAATTTATGTGTATGGAGGGGCTTCGCCTGTTTGGCGATGGGGAATGTACCCCCAACGGCCACCTCTGGAACGTTTTGATTACCGCACACGGCATCCTGATGATGTTCTTTGTGGTTATTCCAGCCCTGTTTGGTGGGTTCGGTAACTATTTCATGCCGCTGCAGATTGGCGCGCCTGACATGGCGTTCCCACGGCTGAACAACCTGTCCTTCTGGATGTATGTCGCGGGTACCACACTGGCGGTTTGCTCGGTCTTTGCACCCGGCGGAAACGACCAACTTGGTTCAGGCGTTGGCTGGGTTCTGTACCCACCGCTATCTGTGAATGAAGGCGGCTTCTCGATGGATCTGGCGATCTTCGCCGTCCACGTTTCGGGTGCCTCGTCCATTCTGGGTGCGATCAACATGATCACCACCTTCCTGAACATGCGCGCACCGGGCATGACCTTGTTCAAGGTTCCGCTGTTCTCGTGGTCGATCTTTGTAACTGCATGGCTGATTTTGCTGTCGTTGCCTGTTCTGGCCGGCGCCATCACCATGCTGCTGACAGACCGTAACTTCGGCACAACGTTCTTTGATCCTGCTGGCGGTGGTGACCCGATCTTGTATCAGCACATCCTGTGGTTCTTTGGTCACCCGGAAGTGTATATCATCATTCTGCCCGGCTTCGGCATCATCTCGCACGTGATTGCCACCTTCAGCCGCAAACCAGTCTTCGGTTATCTGCCGATGGTCTGGGCGATCATCGCCATTGGCGCACTGGGCTTCGTTGTGTGGGCGCACCACATGTACACGGTCGGTATGTCTCTGTCGCAGCAAAGCTACTTCATGCTGGCAACGATGGTCATTGCGGTTCCAACCGGTGTGAAGGTCTTTAGCTGGATTGCCACAATGTGGGGCGGCTCGATCGAGTTCAAAACGCCGATGCTTTGGGCCTTTGGCTTCTTGTTCCTGTTCACACTGGGTGGCGTTACCGGCATCGTACTGAGCCAGGCCGCCGTGGACCGCGCGTATCATGACACCTACTACGTTGTTGCGCACTTCCACTATGTGATGAGCTTGGGCGCCGTGTTCGCGATCTTTGCAGGTATCTACTTCTACCTGCCAAAGATGTCCGGACGCATGTATCCAGAATGGGCAGGCAAGCTGCACTTCTGGGCGATGTTCATCGGTGCCAACCTGACATTCTTCCCACAGCACTTCTTGGGTCGTCAGGGTATGCCACGTCGTTACATCGACTATCCTGAAGCATTCGCAACTTGGAACTATGTTTCCAGCTGGGGCGCGTTCCTGTCCTTTGCATCCTTCCTGTTCTTCTTCTGGATCATCTTCCACACCCTGCGTTCTGGCGCACGGGTTACAGAAAACAACCCTTGGAACGAATACGCGGATACGCTGGAATGGACCCTGCCCTCCCCGCCCCCAGAGCATACTTTCGAGCAGCTCCCAAAGCAGGAAGACTGGGACAAAGGCCACGCGCACTAAGCGCAGTCTGATCCAAATACGAAAGGCCCCGGAATTTCCGGGGCCTTTTTTCGTTCGAGCCACTGTGCTTCGCATAATTTGTGCTTGCCAAACACGTAAGTCATCACTTACGGTAAGTTATGACTTACCAAAATGCATTGATCGCACTTGCCGACCCGACCCGCCGCAGCGTGTTTGAAGCGGTGGCGCAGCAGCCAAGTTCTGTGGCCAGCTTGGCCAAGTCAGTGCCCGTCAGCCGCCCAGCCGTTTCACAGCACCTGAAGGTGCTACAGGACGCGCAACTGGTCTCTGTCACCACAGCAGGGCGACAGCGCATCTACAGCCTGAACACGGCCGGGCTGGAGGCTATCCGAACCTATTTAAACCAATTCTGGGACGATGCTTTGGGCGCCTATGCCGCTGAGGTTCACCGCCAGACACAAACATGACAGGACATCCCATGCTGGATCCAATCACCAAAATTATCGAAGTCCCGTGCTCGCAAAAACGGGCCTATGAGATCTTTGTCGACATACCTGCATGGTGGCCACTGCATTTGCGGTCGATGTCCATGATGCGGGCGGGCGGCCCTGCCAAGCAGTTAACAGCGGAGCCTCATGTAGGTGGCAAAATCATCGAAACCGCCGCCGATGACGTGCAACATCATTGGGGCACGTTCCAAGCGCTGACCCCGCACAGCCATGTCCAACTTGACTTCCACATGGGCCTGCCCGCTGATCAAACCGGGCAGGTTGACGTGCATTTCACCCCGCTGACGGCGGCTTCGACCCAAGTGAAACTGATTCATTCCAACTGGGAAGGCTACGGAGACATGGCGGAAATGATGATCAAGGGATACGGCGGCAGTTGGGACATGCTGTTTGGCGAACATTTCGCCACGGCGTGTGTATCCTAAACTTCTGCGTCGCTTTGGCATTTCACATTTTGGGATCAGCGTCTATTTTTGGCTTATGCCTTATCAATGGACCCAGTCATTTGGCACGGACGCCGATTCTGAACTACGCCTTTGGCCGCATAACTCGCTGCCGGCCAAAGGGTTTGCAGTTTTCATCCTAAGCTTTTTCACCCTAGCGATCATTCCGCTGTTCGCTCTGTTGGGAACCGTGCTGCTGTGGGGCTTACTGCCGTTTTTACTGATCACGTTGGCGGGAACGTGGATGGCATTGCGCAAGAACGAGAGGGACCGACAAATCCTTGAAATCCTGACGGTTACGCCCGAGGAACTGCGCCTAACGCGGCACAATCCGCGCGGGCCGGATCAAGCTTGGGATTGCAATACCTATTGGGCTAAGATTGAAATTCACCCCAAGGGCGGACCAGTGCCGCACTATGTCACCCTAAAAGGGGCCGGACGAGAGGTTGAGATTGGCGCGTTTCTCAGCGAAGACGAACGCAAGGCGCTGTTTGCCGACCTGTCTGACCGGCTGCGCCAGATCCCGCGCGCCTGAACCACCAAGGAACCCGCCATGGCCCAGGCCCGCGCCACCGGCAAGATGCTGCGCTACTACAACCTGCTGACCACGTCGTTGGTTGGGCACCCGTTGCTGCGTGACAACTCGTTGCAAGCCTCAGAACGGGCAGCGCTTCGCTATCGACGTGCATCAAAGCGCGCCAAGCAACGTCCTGCGCAAGAGGTGGTGTTTCTGGTGCCCCTGGTTGGGCCTGACCATGTAACGGACTGGCAGGCTGTCCAAGACCGGTTACACGAAACGCTGAACAGCTTTCTGCGGCAAAGCAATCCCAATTGGCGTGCTGTCATATGTTGTCAGAAACGGCCAGACCTGCCCAATGATGAGCGGCTGACGTATCTGCCGTTTGATGATCCAACGCCGGGCAACGACAAATGGCGCAAGCTGGCAGACTTGTGCAGCGCCTTGCCAAATATTGCGGAAAACGCCGCCTATGTGATGAGCTTTGATGCCGATGATATTCTGCATCCTGGATCGGTCGCAGAAATGCTGACACGACAAGAAATGGGCGGGTATCTGGTGCAGGCTGGCTATGTGCTGAACCACGCGACCGGCGCGATTGGTCTGGCAGATGCGCCCAGTGTCCTGAAGCCGCTGCGCAAACCATTCTGGAAGCTATGTGGCTCTTGTACCGCCCTGTACTATGACCCTGCCCTACCAGAGGCCGCAGTGTTCCTGAATGAGATGACCCAACATGAGCACCGCATGTTCCCATACCTGGCCCAGCTGGCCGGACGGCGTTTGACACCGCTGTCACACCCTTCGGTGCTATATGTGTTGAACCACGGTGAAAACTTTGGGGCGCGGCGTGGGCGGGTCAGTTTCAAAGCGCGATTTGTAGAGCGTTTTCGGGTGACGGACCCAGCACGCTTGGGCCAGATCGCCAAGGACTATGCCATCACCTGAACGGCCTCACATATGCCTTTGGGCTTCCGTCTCTGCCAGAAAGTTTCGGATGATCGGCAGAACATCAAAATCGAAAAATTGGGTCTGCGGCCAATCATGGCCCAACGGCAGAATATGCACTCTTGTGACGACCGTGCGACCCGTATCAGTCACATATTGGGATTGCTGTACAAAGGGCGCCGGCTTTGTGTCTGTGCGCGTTACAGGCCCAAATCGCGCGGCCCACGCGGCATCAACAGTATCCGCATCCGGTGCCCCGCCCCAGCCGCCTTCTTCGGTCATAGAGCCATCAACCGGCACAACGGTATCTTCCCCGCCTGTGATACGCAGAACCGGCACAGGGCTTTTTGTGGAACAGGTGCGCCAGTCACGCCCGCTCATCGTGCCGTTCACGGATACGATCCCGGCGATCACCCCTTCGGACCGACAGGCCAGCGAAAAGGCCATGAATCCACCGTTGGATTCACCCACAACAAAGACGCGCATCGGATCAAATTTATGTATCCGGTTCACCCGATGCAGCAGCGCCAAAAGCGCCGACAGGTCATCGCGCGGAACCATATCCAGATTGGCGTTCCAATGGGCCTGTCCGGCAGGGTCAGGCAGGCCTTGGACATACATCACGCCATAGCCATTCAGCGTCAGTTGCGACAGGCCGCTTTCTTGGCGCAGACTTTCGATAGAACCGCCATAGCCATGAAGCGCCAATACCAATGGCGCACCGGCGGCGCCACCCGGCGGAAATTCGATCAGAACCTGATAGCGATTATCGCCAAAGGACACTGAATCTGTAACAGATTGCTGCGCGCGCGACGTAAGCGGCCCTAAGATCACAAGGCTTAGGGATGCGACCAAAACCAGAATCGCCATTTTGCGCGGTGTGCTCATCACACTGACAGCGCTTTTACAAACGCATCCATACGCTCAGCATCTTTCACGCCCGGCGAAGCTTCAATACCTGAGCTGACATCGACTTGCTGCGCCCCTGTCATTTGCACGGCAAGTGCCACGTTTTCGGGCGTCAGCCCCCCGGCCAACATCCACGGCACAGGCCAACGCCGGTTCGCAACCAGACGCCAATCAAAGGCCAGCCCGTTTCCGCCGGGCAATTCAGCCGTTCTGGGCGGCTTGGCATCGACCAATAGCTGATCCGCAACCCGGCCATAGATTTCAAGCTGCTGCAAATCTTCGGCATCGGCCACACCGACGGCTTTCATGATCGGCAATCCATACCGCGCGCGCAATTCTGATACGCGTTCCGGGGTTTCATGACCATGAAGCTGAAGCATGTCCAACGGGACCGAGTGTACGATCTGATCCAGCGTTGCATCGTCTGCGTTTACTGTCAGCGCGACCTTGGCAATGCCGGTAGGTACCGACAGGGCCAATTCGGCGGCCTGAGATACAGATACGTTTCGCGGGCTTTTGGCAAAAAACACGAATCCAACGTATTGCGCCCCCGCTTTGGCAGCGGAGGCAACATCTGAAAGGCGGGTCAATCCGCACATCTTTACTTTGGGTGTCATTTCACAGCCCTGTCTGCCCCCGGAAACCACCGGGTCCGGGCCAATTAGCTGGCTTCGTCCAACAAGGCCAGAACTTCGTCTTTTCCTTCGTCACGCTGGCCTTTGACACGGCGAAGCTCGCGCTCCAGCTTGCGTACTTCGGATTTTTTACGCGACGCGTCGGCGCGGTGCTTATGCTCACGCATCCATTCCCAGACAAAGCCAATCGCCAAGCCCAGAGCGATACCGAACAGCAGCACCAAAAACACCGGAACTTGCACAGAGTAGGACGCCATCGATGCGCCCGGCATGTTCAACAGCCCCTCTGGCAGGGTCTTCATGGTAATGATTTCGCGATTGGCCAAAGCAAAAGTAACCAACACCGCGGCCAACGCTGCCAGAAACACGTAACGAATGTAGCGCATCAAGAATTCCCGTTTAATCGATCGCGCAACAGCTTGCCCGTCTTGAAAAACGGAACGTGCTTTTCTTCAACCTCTACGGCTTCGCCGGTGCGCGGGTTTCGTCCAACCCTAGCATCCCGCTTCTTGACGGAAAAGGCACCAAAGCCGCGCAGTTCGACGCGGTCGCCGCGCGCCATGGCATTGGTAATCTCTTCAAAGATAGTGTTCACGATCCGCTCAACATCACGTTGATACAAATGCGGGTTCTCATCGGCGATTTTCTGGATAAGTTCCGAACGGATCATCTGTCCCCTACCCCCCCTGTTTTGTTGGTTTGGCTTATCCCTATGACTATAGGCGCAAAACCGGGTTTCGGGAACAGATCTGTCACACCGAAAACCCATGAAATGCAGCGTTTTCAATGCTTTTTCACAATCAGATCGGCAAATTAGTGCACAAATGACGGTTGAGGTGGCTTGGGAAGGGCACTGTGCAATTGCAGCATATCTATCGATTCGCAGGCGTCTTGGTGTCTGTGAAACGTGGTTCGACAATGATTGAATCGTGAAACGCCGTGATAATCCCATCAAAAGAGGCAGTCCAAACGCATTCCGAAAACCGCATTTTGGGTGTTGCCACGAAAAACGGCCCCGGAATGATCCGGGGCCGCTTTGATTTCAAACAGGCGATTGCCTGAAATTATTCGTCGGTCTTCAGCGCGGCGCCAAGAATGTCGCCCAGCGATGCGCCGGAGTCGGAGGAACCATACTGTTGTACAGCTTCCTTCTCTTCGGCGATTTCGCGTGCCTTGATCGAAACACCCAAACGACGGGTCTTTGCGTCAACGTTGGTCACGCGCACATCAACCTTGTCACCAACCGAGAAACGCTCAGGGCGCTGTTCGGCACGATCGCGCGACAGGTCCGAACGACGGATGAAGGATTTCATGCCTTCGTACTCAACCTCGATGCCGCCATCCTCGATCGAGGTGACAACAACAGTAACGATCGAGCCACGCTTCACGCCGCCAACGGCTTCTGCGAACTTGTCGCCGCCCAAGGCTTTGATCGACAGGGAAATACGCTCTTTCTCGATGTCGACTTCCGAAACAACCGCTTCGACCATGTCGCCCTTGCGGTAGTTCTGGATGGCTTCTTCACCACGTTCGTCCCATGACAGGTCGGACAGGTGAACCATGCCGTCGATGTCGCCAGGCAAGCCGATGAACAGACCGAATTCGGTGATGTTCTTGACTTCGCCTTCCACCTGAGTGCCCTCAGGGTGGGTTTCAGCGAACACTTCCCATGGGTTGCGCATGGTCTGTTTCAGACCCAGCGAAACGCGACGCTTGGAAGGATCGATTTCCAGAACCATGACTTCGACTTCTTGCGAGGTCGAAACGATCTTGCCTGGGTGAACGTTCTTCTTGGTCCAAGACATTTCCGAAACGTGAACCAGACCTTCAACGCCTGGCTCCAGCTCAACAAATGCACCGTAATCGGTGATGTTGGTCACACGGCCGGTGTGCACCGAAGACAGTGGGTAACGAATGGCCACCAGATCCCATGGATCTTCTTGCAGCTGCTTCATACCCAAAGAGATACGGTGGGTCTCTTTGTTGATCTTGATGACCTGAACCTTGACGGTTTCGCCGATCGACAAAATCTCGGATGGGTGGTTCACACGGCGCCATGCCATGTCGGTGACGTGCAGCAAGCCGTCAACGCCGCCCAGGTCAACAAACGCACCGTATTCGGTGATGTTCTTGACCACACCATCGACGGTCTGACCTTCGGTCAGGTTGGCGATGACTTCGGCGCGCTGTTCGGCACGTGATTCTTCCAGGATGGCACGACGCGATACAACGATGTTGCCACGACGACGGTCCATTTTCAGGATTTGGAACGGCTGCTTCAGACCCATCAATGGGCCTGCGTCACGCACGGGGCGAACATCAACCTGCGAGCCAGGCAAGAATGCCACGGCGCCGCCCAGATCGACAGTAAAGCCACCTTTGACACGACCAAAGATCGCGCCTTCGACGCGCGCGTCGTCTGCGTATGCTTTTTCCAGACGATCCCATGCTTCTTCGCGGCGGGCCATTTCACGGGAAATGACAGCTTCACCACGGGAGTTTTCAGCCGAGCGCAAAAAGACTTCGACTTCATCTCCGACAGCAATTTCAGGGGCTTCGCCAGGGTTTGCGAATTCTTTCAGATCAACGCGGCCTTCCATTTTGTAGCCGACGTCGATGATGGCCTGTCCGGCCTCAACGGCAATAACCTTGCCTTTGACAACACTGCCTTCTTCAGGCGTGTCCATTTCGAAGCTTTCGTTAAGGAGGGCTTCGAATTCCTCCATCGTTGTATTAGCCATGTGGCGTTCGTTTCCTTTACATCTAACTTTATCTGGCCGGGCGGTTGTCTCCGCCGGTCTTGCGGTTGGTCGGACGAGATATAAAACAAAGAGGGCCGGATGGTCCGACCCTGCTCGAATTATTGTGATTCACTGCGTTTTCGCCTTGTCGACGGGGCGGTCTATAGGCCGAATTCGCCTTGCTGGCAAGGGGTCAGAGCTCTTTGAACACCTTCAAAGCCTGGCTTGCCACCGGGTCTGGCAGACCGTCATCACGGGCATTCAGACGATAGCTTCCCTTCCACCCGGTAGAGATGGCCCGGCAGTGCAACAGCTCCAGCCCCGGATGTGTCCGGCGATGCAAGAATGGCAATCGTTCAATCCCGTGGACATCCCAGCTGAAATCACCGACCCATCCGGCCGGATGGATGCACCACTTGGGCGAACAGCGACGCGGAGGGTTATGCGTAAATGTGTGGTCGACGTGGCGATACGGTCCTTGGCTACCGGGCTGGGGCAAGCGCCATCCCGCCGCGATCTGCACCAACCCCAGTCGGCTGTTGACCGCAGCGTCAAACACGTTGGTGCCATCCAGGCTGGCCACCAGTTCATCGATATCGCAATTCAAAACAGCGCGGGCCTGACGCAGGAACCGTAGCCGGGCCACGTTTTCCAACGCGGTTTGCATATATTTTTCGGTGTTGCGATGTGGCTTCTCACCCCGTGGGCCGTATTTCCACGGCGCATCAGCCACGACAACACGCGCCAAATTCAACGGGGCCAAAGCCGCAGTCACGTCTTTTGGTGAATATCTGGTGGATCCGTTGTCCAGGAAAAACACCGCCTGAAGCCCGTGTACCCGTTGATGGTAGCGCGCGTGATCCACGATCCAGTGCAGATCATTGTCTTTCTGCAGCATGAACAGGGTATTCAGCCCGGCAAACAGATCATGCTGCGCGGCATTCACCGGCGTTTCACCTGTCCAACTGTCCAGCGTGACCCCAACCCGTTGTGGCGCTGTTTTTGCGCGCAGTTCAACCACGGCGTGGCGACGATAGCGCCGGATACACTGTACCTTTGCGGGGGAGCCATCCAACGCAAAGGTGCCCGCGCGCAACATAGGGGCCAAATTGTTTAGGGCTGGGCAGACCAGAGACACAACGCCCCGATCCCAAATCGCATCATACCACAGGGTTTCACGGTCCAGCGCATCCAGATACCCGTCTGTGTGATAGCGCGTCGCTACGCGCGACTCGCGTCGCACTGAATCGGGCAAGGTAAGGGTGGCGAATTCCATGCGCGCGGCCGCTCTGTGGTTATGGATGTTGTGGTTCTTCTACCAGCGCGCTCCGACCGCCACCATCCCATTTGCAGCGATAGCAGCCATGCTCAGCAATAGCTTTCCACGCCGGTGATGCTGTAGGGAACATAGCGATCACCATGCGCCCATCCGACAGGCAAAACCGCTTCGATCCGGGCCACATCGCCTTCGCTCAGCTCCAGTCGCGCACCACGTACCAGCTCTTCAAAATGGCGAACAGACCGTGTGCCGGGAATTGGCAAAATGTGGTCCCCTTTCGCCAGAACCCACGCGATGGCCAACGAGGCCGCAGGTGCACCCATCTCGGCCGCCAATGCGCGGAACCGATCTGTTTGTGCCAAATTCGCCGCGTGGTTAGGTGCGATGAAACGTGGATTGATCTTCAGAAAGCCCGAATTGGCGATAGCCTCTTTTCCAACCGGACGATCCGTCAGCAAAGACCGGCTGACCGGGGAAAAGGCCACAAAGGTTGTCCCCAATTCCTTGCAAGCCTGGATCAGGCCCAGTTCTGGCAACCGCGTGGCCAATGAATATTCCGACTGAACCGCAGCAACAGGATGTACCGCATGTGCACGACGCAGGGATGAAGGCGCAATTTCGGAAAACCCGAACGCCTTGCATTTCCCCTTGGCCACCAAGTCCGCCAAGGTGCGTGTCACCTCCTCGATCGGACGAGAGACGTCGCGGCGATGCACATAGAACAGATCAACACAGTCGACACCCAAACGCTGTAGCGACTTGTCCAGCTCCGCTTCCAGATAGGACGGATCATTCACAAAACACCGATTGCCATTGGCATCTGTGGTGATCCCGGCCTTGGTGGCGATGTGGAATTGCTCGCGAACGCCCGGACGTTCCTTTAGGAACTGACCAATCACCTTTTCGGACCGGCCCTGACCATAAATATTGGCCGTGTCGATATGGGTGATCCCAGCCGACAGCGCCGCATCAAGAATACCGGCGGATTCCTCGTACGTTGTTACGCCGTAGAAATCCGAAAAAGACATAGCTCCGATACCCAAACAGGGCACGTCAGGTCCGTTCTGGCCAATACGTCGGGTTTTCATATGGTGTCAGTCCCTTCTTTCGTGTCGTAGCAGGAAGGCAGCACCAAACCAAAAGGTCAACCATTTCTATTGGGTTGTGCCAGATCCGGGCCATTGCGCCCCAAACAATTTGGGGTGCCCGGTCGTGCCTATCCGCGTAGCGTTGCTATCAGGCGAATGGCTTCATCCACGGCAGCGTCTATTTCCAGCTCCGACGTATCCAGCGTTACGGCGTCTTGTGCTGGGCGCAAAGGCGCGTCGCTGCGGTTCATATCGCGCGCGTCCCGCTCTCTGACATCTTGCAACACAGTTTCGAAATCTGTGGCCAAACCGTTGCCCTGCAATTCGTCAAAACGACGTTTTGCGCGCACCTCGGCACTGGCCGTGACAAAGAGCTTGGCTTCCGCCTCTGGGCAGATCACGGTGCCAATATCCCGCCCATCCAGAACGGCCCCGCCGGACCGCTGGGCAAAGGCACGCTGGAAATCCACCAATGCAGCGCGCACTTCGGGAATAACGGCAACTTTGCTGGCGGCCTTGGCCACGTCAGGCGTGCGCAATGCATTCCCATCCAGGTCTTCGGCTTGCAAAGTTTGTGCAGCGGTTATCGCGTCCATACCATTCAACACTTTCAGCCCCACCGCCCGATACAGCAGACCTGTATCCAGATGAGAAAAACCGAAATGCCGCGCTACGGCCTGTGAGATGGTCCCCTTGCCCGCCGCCGCAGGCCCATCGATCGCAATCGTGAAGCTCAACCCGATACCCTATAATTCTCCTACCCTGCCCAGTGACTTAGCACAAAACGGCATGGCGGGGCCAGTCTATAGCCCAATGTCGGGGATTCACCCCCGTTTGATATTGGCGCCCAGCTCGGCCATCAACGGTTCGAAAATGGGGAAAGATGTTGCAATCGGACCGCCATCATCCACCGTGACAGGGGCGTTTGCGGCCATCCCAAGGATCAGAAAGGACATCGCAATTCGGTGGTCCAGATGGCTTTGCGCCGTCGAACCGCCCGGTACGGCACCGTGGCCCAGCCCGTGTACTGTCCACCAATCTTCGCCTTCATCCACGGTTACGCCCGCGGCGCGCAAACCTGTGGCCATTGCGTCAATCCGATCAGATTCCTTGACGCGCAATTCCTTGACGCCGGGCATATGCGTCTTGCCTTTGGCAAAGCAGGCAACAACGGACAGCACTGGGTATTCGTCGATCATGCTGGCGGCACGTTCTGCCGGCACTTCGATACCCGTCAGATTGGGCGAAAACCGCGCGCGCAGATCGGCAACCGGTTCGCCGCCCTCTTCGCGCTCATTCTCATAGGTCAGATCTGCGCCCATTTCTCGCAGAGTGGTGAAAAGCCCGGCGCGCGTGGGGTTTAGACCGATATTGGGTACCAGCACATCAGAGCCTTCAACGATCAACGCCGCGCAAACAGGAAAGGCCGCCGACGACGGATCGCGCGGTACAGCGATGGTTTGCGGCTTCAGCTCTGGCCGCCCTGTCAGCGTGATGACCCGGCCGTCTTCTGTTTCCGTGGTGGTGATCTGTGCGCCAAATCCGGCCAACATCCGCTCGGTATGATCACGCGTTGCTTCTTTTTCGGTCACGACAGTTTGACCCGGCGCATTCAGCCCAGCCAGCAACACGGCCGATTTCACCTGCGCGGATGGCACCGGTGTTGTGTATTCCACCGGTACAGGATCAGCCGCACCAACGATGGTCATCGGCAAACGCCCCCCCGATCGGCCCACAGACACCGTACCAAATAGCGCCAGCGGATCAGTAACCCGCGCCATTGGCCGTTTGTTCAGGCTGGCATCGCCGGTGAAGGTTGCGCTGATGGGCGATGTTGCCACCGCCCCCATGATCAACCGCACCCCGGTGCCCGAGTTGCCGCAATCAATCACTTGATCAGGCTCGGTAAAACCACCCACGCCCACGCCATGAACCGACCAGCTGCCTGGCCCGTGCTGAACAACCTCGGCGCCAAAGGCCTGCATCGCCTTTGCGGTATCCAGAACATCCTGCCCTTCCAGCAAGCCGGTGATCTTGGTTTCGCCAACCGCCATCGCGCCAAAGATCAGCGCGCGGTGAGAAATAGACTTGTCACCAGGGATCTGAGCCGTGCCGTTCAGCGGGCCCGATTTATGGGATGTCATCTGGATTGGGTCGCCATGGGCGGACATGCGCGCGTTCCTTCTGCTTGAAACCTGGCGCCCTGATAAACCGCCCCTGCGGCGGCGTCCACTCCGAGCAGCACAGCTTTCCGCCCGACCTTTCGGGCTGAGGGCTTATACTTTGCGAAACGTCAGATAATGCGCGGAGCGATCTTCGCGAAATGCCTTTTGTTCGTAACGGGTGGAAATCCAATCCTCCCAGGCGACCCGCCAGTCCTGTGGCCCCTCGGCCAACCATTCAAAACCGGCAGCTGGCACTTCGATCAGCGTTTGACGTACATAGTCAGGGATATCCGTGGCCACCCGAAACTCTGCCCCCGGCGCCATGACTTCGTACAGCGGGGCCAGATGCTCTGGCGTGACAAACCGGCGTCGGTGATGACGTTTTTTGGGCCATGGATCGGGATAGAGCAAAAAGGCCTTGGCGATGCTTTCGGGCGGCAACACATCAAACAGTGTGCGCGCATCGCCCGGAAACACCCGCAGATTGGTTACGCCAGCTTCACGCACCTTGCCCAACAGCATGGCCACACCGTTGATAAAGGGCTCACACCCAATTATGCCCACGTCGGGGTTCTGCTGTGCCTGATGCACCAGATGCTCCCCGCCACCAAAGCCGATTTCCAGCCATACCGGTTTGCCGCCGAACAGGGCGGTCAAATCCAGCGGTGTGCGGTCTGGGTTTTCTTCCCATGACACCGGCCCCGGCGACAGTTTTTCCAGGTCTTGGTCCAAATAAACCTCTTGCGACTTGCGCAGGGTTTTGCCTTTGAACCGGCCATAAAAATTGCGCCACGGTGCGCCGGAGGGGTGTTTTGTATCTCTCATGGGCGGGGAAATAGCGCCAAGCGCGGCGCGGGGCAATCACCGATCCACAAGACCTTCGTCCGCGACAAAGTTTGCGCGGCTGGCCCGCAGGTGCCGTACCATCACAGTGCGCAACGCAGCAACCTTGGCAGATGACCAAAGATCAGGGTGCGCCAACAGCCAAATATCGGCATAGGGCTGTGGCGGCAACACGGGCAATGGCACCAATCCGGGCAAGGCCCGTCCCAAGAACACGGGCATCCAGGCGGCGCCCAGCCCAGCCTGCACCGCCCCCGCCAGGGCGATCATATCATCAAACCGATACCGCACACGCGCGCCCGGCGCGGCTTGCTTCAATTTCTCTGACAGGCCCTGATAAGACGCAAACAAGATCCAATCCAATGGGGCCGTTGGATCATCCGCAAAACGATCTGCCCATTTCTGCGTCGCAAAGATCGCACGATCCTGAGACACCAATCGCAGCCCCTTCAGGGTATCGCCCGGCTCTCGCGAAACTCGCAGGGCCAGATCAGCCTCGCGCCGGGTCAAATCCAGAATATCATTGGTTGCCCGAACCTGCAGATCGACATCGGGATAGGTTGCGGTGAATTCATCCAGCACCGGCGCCAGCACATGTGCGATCAACAGTTGCGGGGCGGTCAATGTCAGCGGGCCGCTCAATCGGCCATCGCGACCAGACAAACCGCGCAGCAAAGCGTCTTCGCTGACCTGCATTTCTGCGGCATGAACGGCCACCAACCTCGCCGCTTCTGTTGGACGATAGCCATCGGCCAATCGTTCAAACAAGCGCGCGTCTAGCGCCGCTTCGGCCCGCGCGATGCGGCGGGCCACGGTGGTATAGCTGACACCAAGCGCCTGCCCTGCCCCGGACAATGTGCCGTGACGAACCAATTCCAGAACCGTGCGCAGATCATCCCAGTGGGTCATAGGCACACGTTTTTGCACATGGCGGATGCAAAATCACTCATTTTCGTGCAGCGACATCCTGAGTACCCACTCCGCAGACACATATCCAATAGGAGACTCAAATGATTTACGCTGTTGTGCAATTGACCGTGACCAACACCGACACCTTTGCAAACTATGCCAAACAAGCCGGGGCGGCGCTGGCCAAATACGGGGCGCAACCTGTCGCCATGACAACCGAACCCACAGTGATTGAGGGCGACAAACCAGCGCCTGGCCGTGCGGTGTTGCTGTCCTTTCCGGACAAAGACGCCGCGATGGGGTGGATCAACGATCCGGATTTTGCGGAAATCCACGGCTTGCGCCGCTCTTCTGGCACGTCAGACATCTTGTTGCTGGCCTAACCGCGGGGCAATGCCGCCACCAAACGCAAACAAAAAAGGGCGAAGAAACCTTCGCCCTTTTTTATGTTCTGTGTGCCGGATCGCGCCGGGCAAATTTGGCTTAGACGGCTTTTTTCAGCGCCTCTGCCAGATCGGTGCGTTCCCAGCTGAAACCACCATCTGCTTCCGGGTCACGGCCAAAGTGGCCATAGGCTGCTGTGCGCGAATAGATCGGCTTGTTCATTTCCAGATGGGTACGAATGCCACGCGGAGTCAGGTCCATGACCTGTGGGATGGCAGCTTCGATCGCGGCTGCATCAACAAGACCCGTGCCATGCGTATCAGCATAGATCGACAGCGGCTTGGAAACACCAATCGCGTAAGACAGCTGGATGGTGCAACGCTCGGCCATGCCAGCAGCAACCACGTTCTTGGCCAGATAGCGCGCGGCATAAGCTGCCGAACGGTCCACCTTGGTCGGGTCTTTGCCCGAGAACGCGCCGCCACCATGTGGTGCCGCACCGCCATAGGTATCAACGATGATCTTGCGACCGGTCAAACCGGCATCGCCATCTGGCCCGCCGATGACAAACGTACCGGTCGGGTTGACCCACCATTCGGTGGCATCTGTTACCCAGCCTTCTGGCAGCACTTCCAAAATATATGGCTCTACAATGGCGCGAATATCTGCACTGGTTTGGGTTTCCAACGCGTGTTGCGTGGACAGAACGATCGACGATACGCCTACTGGCTTGCCGTCTTCGTAAATCACCGACAACTGCGACTTGGCATCCGGACGCAAGGTTGGCTCGGTGCCGTCTTTGCGCACTTCGGCCAGACGGCGCAAAATTGCGTGCGAATACTGGATCGGTGCGGGCATCAGTGCCTTGGTTTCATTCGTGGCATAGCCAAACATGATACCCTGGTCGCCTGCGCCTTCGTCTTTGTCTTCGCTGGCGTCTACGCCCTGCGCGATATGTGCAGATTGTTCGTGCAGCAGGTTGGTGATTTCACAGGTTTCCCAGTGGAATTTGTCCTGCTCATAGCCGATGTCCTTGATGCAGGCGCGCGCAATGTCTGGAACATTGCCCATAAACTCGGACAACTTGGCCTGATCGGACAGGCCAACCTCGCCCCCGATAACCACACGGTCGGTGGTTGCGAAGGTTTCGCAAGCCACGCGTGCTTCGGGTTCTTCGGCCAGAAAAGCGTCTAAAACAGCATCTGAAATGCGGTCGCAAACCTTGTCGGGATGGCCCTCCGAAACGGATTCGGAAGTAAACGTGTAATTTTGGCGAGACATATGAGGGTGCTCCAATGCGTTGGTCCGTGTCACGTCAGGAAGCCGTTGTGACAGGGCTTTTATATGTGACATTGGCGGTAAGCCTCAATGCAAGCCGGGTCAATCCGAATTGCGGAAACTCAGTGTCAATGCCCCTATGATTGTTCCTAAAATTAATACAAAGACCAGCCAATCGCCAGTTTTCCAATAAATCGTGGACACCCGCGCATTGGGCAGTGGTGCATCGACAAATCCCTGCTGTCCTAATGGCAGGCTTGCCAGGATCCGCCCGCCTGGCCCGATCATCGCCGAAACACCGGTATTGGCAGCCCGCACCAGTGGCAGGCCGGTCTCAATCGCGCGCATCCGCGCCTGCATCAGATGTTGTTGTGGCCCGGACCACGTGCCGAACCAGGCGTCGTTGGTCACCTGTAACAAATAGGCTGGCCGGGTTGGCGCACCCGTCACGTCTTGTGGAAAGACGGCTTCATAGCAGATCAGCGGCAAGGCCGCGCCCAGGGGCGTATCAAAGATGCTTGGCCCTGGCCCGGCTGAGTAGGCCGCCTGCGTCCGTTGGGCCAACCCGCCGATGCTGATATGGCGAAACAACCAAGAGAAGGGCATGTATTCACCAAAGGGAACCAGGTGATGCTTGTCGTATAGCTGCGTTACTTGCCCCTGCCCCTCCATCAAGATCATCGCGTTGAAATATCCATCCTCATAACGCTGCACGCCCATCACCACCGGTGCGCCGCCGGCGGCTGTCGCGATGATATCCAGCGCTTGATCTGCATTGCCCAACAGCATCGGCAAGGCTGTTTCCGGCCAGACGATCAGGTCAGGATCGCCGGGCGCAGATGTGGCTGTGACCTGTCGCTGAAAGAATGTGGGTATGTGGTCAGGGTGCCATTTCAGGTGCTGCGGCGCATTGGGCTGTACCATGCGCACAATCGGCCGATCCACGACATCAGGTGCCGCAGGGCGCAGAAGAAACCCGCCACCAAACATCACCCCCGCCAAAAGAACCGTCGAACCGATCAGCATTGCTGGTGCTGTATGTTTTGGAGTGGCCGCGCTCTGATCTGTCGACTTCGATCTTGCGGCCGTAATGCTGGCAGCGGCCAAGGCCGTTAAGCCCAGCGTCAAAAGCGTCAGCCCATGAGAGCCGATAACCGCAGCCCAGTGTGCCGCCCATGTGGGCGCAAGTGCATAGCCCACCAACCCCCATGGGAAACCGGTGAACACATAGGCACGGGCCAGTTCGACCAAAGCCCACACCCCAACCAGCATCAGCCAACCGCCGCGAAAGCGGGCCGCCCCCCAGAAGGCCAAGGCCCAAAACAGGGCCATGCCACCGCCCATTCCGACCAATGCAAACGGCGCCATCCAACCTGTGACGGCCGCATCCACAAAAAACGGTTGCACGATCCACACCAAGACCGAGGCAAAATAGCCCAGCCCGAACATCCAGCCTGTCCACGCAGCCTGCCCCGGTGTCTGACATTTTGAGAACAACCAGAATGCAGCACTCAACGCAGCCAACGCTGCTGGCCACAGTGAAAACGGCGGATGCCCAAGCGACAACAGCCCGCCTGCCAGCAGTGCAAGGCCCAGACGGTGCTGTCGTCTCATGTCAGATGTGTGCATGGCGCGGCTTAGGCCGGGCCCGCTTTGGCGGCAACAGACACCGACGTTTCCGGCATTGTCAGCCCCTTGGCCACGCCGATTGACGGCGTTCCCGGCAACCGCACCCGCAATCGCTTGATACGGCGCGGATCAGCATCGACAACTTCGAATTCGAACCCGGCGGGATGCGGCACAACTTCGCCCCGTGCCGGCACATGCCCAGCCAGAACAAAGACCAAACCACCCAAGGTGTCGATCTCTTCGCTGTCAATTTCGGCGTGATCCGTCAGCGAAATGCCAATCTCGGCCTCAAACTCATCCAGTGGGGTTCTGGCCAACGCCAGATAGGTGCCCGCACGTTCATGGGTCCACAGCTTGGCTTCATCGATGTCATGCTCGTCTTCGATGTCACCGATCACCTGTTCGATCAGGTCCTCAATCGTGACCAGCCCATCAACGCCGCCGTATTCGTCAATCACCAATGCCATATGGCGACGTTCGGTTTGCATCTTGGTCAACAGCACCCCGATGGTCATCGAAGGGGGCACAAACAACAACGGCCGCAGCATCGATTTCATCACGAAAGGTGTGGACCCGCCATTGAACCCATTGCTCAGCGCGAAATCCTTTAGGTGGATCAGGCCAATGGGCACGTCCAACGTGCCGGTATAAACCGGCAAGCGCGACATGCCGCTGTCGCGGAACAAAGCCACCAGATTTTCTTTGGTGATCGTATCCTGTGCTGCCACAATTTCAGCACGCGGTGTTGCCACATCCTCTACCCGCATCCGGCGCAGGTTCATCATGCCAATCGCTTGAACAGGAGTGGACCCGTTAACCGGGCTTACATCAAAATGCTGGTCATTCGGCGATCCCTTGATCGCGGAAATAATCCGGCGGAACAATCCGCCCTGACCGTTTTTATTCCCTTCATACCGCGCGCTCTGCGCTGCGTTAGAAGAGCCCTCTATATCGCCCATTTGTCCGTTTCATCCAGAAGAGGCCCATCAGACCCCAATATCATTTGAATATGGGTCCGAAAGACCCATTTTGCCAAGTATGTGCGACTCCAAACCTTCCATAAGCGTGGCGTCGCCGTCACGGATATGGTCATAGCCCAGCAGATGTAAAACCCCATGAACCACTAAATGCGTCACATGGTCTTGTATTGGCTTGCCTGCAGCTTCGGATTCACGGGCGCATGTGTCGTAAGAAATCGCGATATCACCCAGTGATTCTGGCATTTCCGGGAAACCGGGCGGTGGCGAATCGGGGGTTTCACCTTCGGTTTCGGCGGCCAGCTCCCATGCGGGCCAGCTTAAAACGTTGGTTGGCGTCGGTTTGCCCCGGAAATCGGCGTTCAATACAGCGATGCGGTCATCGTCACAGGCCAGAACGGCAATTTCGTACAAGGCCGGGTCCATCCCAAGATACACAAGCGCCGCATTGGCCGCAGTTTCGGCCAGAGCCGCAAAATCGAGTGTGGCCCAGCGTTCATCTTCGGCGATGGTATCCGTCAACATGACAATTGGCGGGGGTGTGGCCCCCGCGCCCAAACAGGCATTCTGAAATTTAAACGCGTCATGATCCGCTCAGGCCAGACCTTCGGCGTCTTTTTCATACGCCTCGATGATCGCGGCGACCAACGGGTGACGCACCACATCCTTGGAAGTGAAGTAGTTGAAGCTGATTTTGGGAATGGTGCCCAACAGTCGTTCCGCATCTGACAGGCCTGAAGCCACACCGCGCGGCAGGTCAATCTGGGTTCGGTCGCCGGTAATCACCATACGGCTGCCTTCGCCAAGACGGGTGAGGAACATCTTCATCTGCATGGACGTCGCGTTCTGCGCCTCGTCCAGCACAACAAAGGCGTTTGCCAGCGTACGGCCACGCATAAAGGCCAACGGAGCAATCTCGATCGTTTTTTCTTCGATCATTTTGACCAATTGCTTGCCCGGCAAGAAATCATTCAGCGCGTCATACAACGGCTGCATATATGGATCGACCTTGTCCTTCATGTCACCGGGCAGATAGCCCAGCTTTTCCCCGGCTTCCACAGCAGGGCGTGACAGGATGATACGATCAACATTGCCATTGATCAGCATGTTCACAGCAACCGCCACAGCCAAATAGGTTTTGCCCGTCCCCGCAGGGCCAATGCCAAAGGCCAGTTCCTTGGCAAACAAGGACTGAACATAGGCTTGCTGTGCTTCGGTGCGCGGTTCGATCAGCTTTTTGCGGGTTTTGATTTCAACCTTGCCGCCCTTGAACATTTCCAGCTGGTCTTCGGGCGCAGCTTCTTCGACATTTGCCATACGGAATTCGCGGTCAATGTCCCCTGCCTCGATATCGCGCCCAGCTTCCAGGCGCTCGTAAAGCGCGGTCAGCACTTCGGAGGCTTCGGTTCTTGCGTCATCTTCGCCGAACACGGCCAACCGATTGCCACGGCGCAGAATTTGCACGCCAAGACGCGTTTCTATGTCTGTCAGATTGCGATCGTATTCGCCGCACAAGTCGATCAACAGACGGTTGTCAGGGAATTCCAAGACGGCTTCGCTTAAAGTGCCGGTTGTCACGCATGTCTCCTGCATGTGGTTTGGGGTTCAGGGTGCCAAGTGGCCGAGCGCTCTGCAAGGCCTATGACAAAAGAAATTCGGGCCGTGCGCCAATCTGGCGTACGACCCGGAATAAATGCTTGATTTTGTGCCATCCAGCGCATCCTCCGCACCTTTCAGTGCAAGCCAGCGCAGCGGCCGAAGTCACGCATCACTGCGCGCTCATTCGGGGATCACCAGCGGCCGACCCGAGCTGCCCGGAACCTGATCCCGGATACCTTCGGTGCCTGACTGGTAGTTGTTCACAACCGTTCCCGGAGGATACTGGTCGTTACACACTGGCAGGCCAGAAGCCGGATCATAGCGGTTGTCGGCATAGCCTTCGACACCATCGTCGATGATGTAGACCTGGCAGCCGTCAGGGGTGTAGGCGATACCGGGGTGCGCAACAGTCAGCGGACCTGAGTCACGCCCTTTGTCGTTGTTTGTCGCAATCACCGAATCCGGGCCAGAATATCTGGTGGTGCCCTCGAAGCTTTCGGTGCAGGCGGAAACCGCGCCAAGCAAGGGAAGCCCGATCAATATCTTTGCAATGTTCATCACTTCACCACTTGTAGCAGATGATTTCGACACGACGGTTTTTCTGCATTCCAGCCGCCGTTTTATTGGTTGCCCGTGGGCGCGTTTCGCCAAAGCCGATCTGGCGTTCAATTACAGCACCCAACGAACGGCCGTAGTTGGCAACAGATGCGGCGCGGCGCTCAGACAAACCTTGGTTGTAGGCATGTGACGCGCGAGAATCCGTGTGACCGTAAACGGCAAATCCAAAGACGTCTTTTTGCGTGAATACCCGCTTCAACTTACCCAGTGCAGACCGGTTCAGCGCAGAGCTATCGGTCGCAAACAGCGTGTCCGTTGGACCAACATAGCAGGTTTCTTTTTGCAGGCAGACCGGCTTACCGGTTTTTGGGTTCAGGCGTGAGACCATGTAGCCTTCAATTCCGCCATCGGACCACCAATGCATACACCCATCAGGGTCAACATAGACGCCCCATTCAATTTTGCCGGTTTGCTTCCCGCGCAGCGCCGTTTCGGCCGAGGCTGGAAGCGATGTCAGGCTCAAGATGGCGGCGGACGCGACAACCAGCAGACGTGACAATATCGTCATGTAATAATTCCCTAGGATACAAAATAGCGATCCACGCATTCTAGTGGATGCTGGCTATACTATGAACCATCCGTATTGACCTGTGAAGCCAAAAACACAAATTATTGTGTTCAGCTCTACTGGTGGATGATCCAGCTGCCTAAATCACAAGTTTTTTGCATTGCTGGCAGCCGGTTTCCAGAATGAACGCTTCAAATCAGACCAAAGCGCCCAACAAAGAGTTGGTCTTGCTTTGCAGGATTTTGACCCGGCGCAAATCACCCGGCGCCACATCAGGGGCCACCGCATGTACCGCGTGCAGATATTCGGATTTGCCCACCATCTGCCCGTCTTCGCGGCCGGTCTTTTCGAACAACACCGACACTTCGCGCCCAACCATGCTGTCTTGGATTGCACGTTGTTGCTTGGTCACCAGTGCCTGAAGGCGCTGCAAACGGTCATTCATCACATCGGCGGGCAATTGCGCCCGCTCTGCCGCCGGCGTGCCCGGACGTGTGGAATATTTGAAACTATAGGCCGAGCCGTATTGCACCCGTTCGATCAGATCGAGCGTCTGCAGAAAGTCGTCTTCCGTCTCTTCCGGGAAGCCCACGATGAAATCACCCGACAGGTGCAAATCCGGGCGAACGTCGCGTAACCGGTCGATCACGCGGAAATAGTCATCCCGCGTGTGCTGGCGGTTCATCCGTTTCAGAATCTTGTCCGAACCGGCCTGAACAGGCAGGTGCAAATAGGGCATCAGTTTTTCGCAATCCCCATGGGCGGCAATCAGATCATCATCCATGTCATTGGGATGACTGGTGGTGAAACGAATACGTTTCAACTCGTCTATCTCTGCCAGTTCCCGGATCAGACGGGCCAGTGACCAATCGCCCGTATCCGTGGCCCCGTGATAGGCGTTTACATTCTGCCCCAGCAGGGTGATCTCGCGCACGCCACGCTCTACCAAATCGCGTGCCTCGGTCAAAATCTGCGCCACGGGGCGGCTTACTTCGGCGCCACGGGTGTAGGGAACAACGCAGAAGGCGCAGAATTTATCGCACCCTTCCTGCACCGTCAGAAACGCGGTGGGTCCGCGTGCGGCTTTGGGCCGGTTCTTCAGTCGTTCAAATTTGTCTTCTTCCGGGAAATCCGTATCCAGCGCTTTTTCCCCGTCGCGCGTCTTTGCTTCCATCTCTGGCAACCGGTGGTAGCTTTGCGGACCAACCACCAGATCAACCATGGGCTGGCGACGCATGATCTCTTGGCCCTCGGCCTGTGCCACGCAACCGGCAACGCCAATCTTCAGGTCCGGCTTGCTGGCTTTCAGCCCCTTGTAGCGCCCCAGTTCGGAATACACCTTTTCCGCCGCTTTTTCGCGAATATGACAGGTGTTCAACAAGATCATATCGGCATCGTCAGGCGTCTTGGTTTCCACATAGCCCTGCCCGCCCAATGCCTCGGCCATGCGTTCACTGTCGTAAACGTTCATCTGGCAGCCATAGGTTTTGATGTAGAGCTTTTTGGGCTGTGACATTGGGATTGCTCCTGATGCGGGTTCAGGGCGTGGCGATACCCTGAATCATACCTGACTTGCAATGGCAGGCGTAATCGCAGACGTTGCCAAAAACCGGTGAGGGTTGAATGCAATTCACAAGCATAGACGATTTCGCAGAGCAAGGCCCCAAGGCTTTACCCCGTGGCCCTGTGGCGTTGATCTTGTGCGAAAATGAAGTGCTGCTGACCGAAACGATACGCCATTATTTGGATCATGGCTTTGGTGCTGTTGTGCTGTTTGCACCCAGCGCGGTTCCCCCCCCGGCCAATCTGGACACGGCCGCGTTTTGGGTCACGCACAATGATTACGGCGAAGCCGCGTTGTCCGGCATCATCAATGCATTGATGGCGCCCCTATCCGGGCGGTGGGTATATTGCGGCTATAATGCCGAGTTTTTGTACTACCCTTTTTGCGAAACACGCAGCGTCGGCGAGTTGCTGGAGTTTCATAGCCAGGAACGGCGCAACGCCATGCTGTGCCACACCGTTGATCTGTACGCAGGTGATCTGTCTGAAGCACCGGACGCGGTGGACTTTGACGCGCCTTGGATGGACAGCACCGGGTATTACGCCCAACCGCGGGAAGATGCGGAAAACAACTACATTCCGCTGGACCGTCAGATCGACTGTTACGGTGGGCTGCGGCGCAGGTATGAAGAACATGTTCCCTGGGAACGGCGGCGCATTGACCGGATCGCGTTGTTTCAGGCCAAGGCCGGGTTGGTGATGGCAAGTGACTTCACGTTAAACGATGCCGAGATGAACACCTATGCCTGCAAATGGCACAACAACGTCACCGCCGTTGTTGCCAGTTTCCGCACGGCACGGGCGTTGCTCGACAATCCCGGTTCACGTGCGGCGATCCAGACGTTTCAATGGGAGCGCGCCGTGCGCTTTGACGGCACATCGCAACAGTTGATGACGCTGGGATTGATGGAGCCGGGACAGTGGTTCTAGGCAGAATGGGCCTGTGCCCTACCCCATAGGCCAAGTGGGCATCGCAAATTATTCCGGCTGTCCGATGCGAATGCGTTTGGCACCGGTCCAATCCACCTCTCCGCCAATCAATCGGTTAACGCGCACGCCGCTCGTATCTTCGGCCTTGGACTGCGGTGATGCGGGAATGTTTGTGTTTGCAGCCAGACCTTGGGTTTCGTCTGCCAGTGGGTCGGCTGCGGCGTTCCCCTTGGCAGACATTTGCTCCAGCTGAGCCGGCGTCAGGGTCACCCCTTTTTCCTGCGCCTTGCGATAGGCAATTTCCATGGCCATGAAATCAGCCACGTTTTTGCCCGCACTTTGAAACACGCCTGCGATTTGGCGATCACGCAAAATCACTTGGCTGAACGTGACCGACAGTGCGATCACCAGCATCGGGATCAGTAGCCGCAACCACAAAGGTTTGCGATACGGGGTCATTCGGAATCGACTGGTTTCGCTCATGCACAGCGTTTTGCCATGCATCCTTGGCAGGAATACGGCGATATCCGAAATGCCAGCCGTGCCGGGCGCAGCCCCTTTCGGGGCTGGCGCAGTGTTACAGGTTATCGCCTTGTGGCATGCCCAAAACGTGGAAACCGCCATCCACACGAATGACCTCACCCGTGGTGCAGGCACCTGCATCCGAGATCAGGTAGACAGCTGTGCCGCCCACCGCGTCCAACGTTGCGTTTGACCGCAAGGGCGCGTTTTGATCCGTGTGCTTGTAAGTCTTGCGTGCGCCACCAATCGCGGCGCCAGCCAGCGTTTTCATGGGGCCCGGCGAAATTGCGTTCACACGAATGCCTTCGGGGCCCATGTCGTTCGCCAGATAACGCGTCGTGGATTCCAGCGCAGCCTTGGCAACACCCATTACGTTGTAGTTTGGCGTCACCCGGTTTGAACCCATATAGGTCAACGTGATCAGTGTGCCGCCGTTTTCCACCATCAACGGATGCGCGCGGCGCGCCACTTCGATGAAGGAATAGACCGAAATATCCATCGAGTTTTTGAAGTTATCACGGCTGGTGTTCATGAACCGGCCTGTCAGCTCTGACTTGTCGGAAAAGGCAATGGCGTGAACCAGAAAGTCCAGGCTATCCCAGCGCTGTGACAGGGCATCGAATGCCGCATCCAGCGAGGCATCATCAGTCACATCTACATCAACCATGAAGTCAGACCCAACTGATTGGGCCAACGGCTCTAGCCGCTTTCCAAAGGCTTCGCCCTGATAGGTAAATGCCAGTTCGGCGCCCGCCTCGGCACAGGCCTTCGCAATGCCCCATGCGATGGAACGTTCATTTGCGACACCCATAACAAGGCCACGTTTACCGGAAAGTGAAGTCATGACTTAGCCCTCGTATTTTGGATGAGCTTTGGCGTCTTTGCCGACAATCGTCAAGGCGAGGGTTGCGTGCCAAAGATAAAGCCGGCAATGGCCAAACCCGTTTGCGCAGTTGGAAAGTGATATTCAGACCATACCGCCAGCATCGCCTGAAAGCGCCGTTTGCGGGGATCAGGGCGCCCATTCGAGCGCCCTGAAACCAAGGTTAGCCGTGATATTTGGACAGGATCATCGACCCGTTCGTGCCACCAAAGCCAAACGAGTTGGTCATAACGCTGTCCAACCCGGCGTTTTCCACCAAAGAAGTTGCAATCTCGGCCGCGTTCAGTGCGGGGTCGAGCGTTTCAACGTTGATGGACGGAATGATGAAATCATGCTCCAGCGCCAGCAAGCAATACACAGCCTCTTGCGCGCCGGTCGCGCCCTGGCTGTGACCAGTCATTGATTTCGTCGAAGACACAGGCGGCGTGCTGCCTTCGCCGAACACGCGGCGCACGGCTTGGATTTCACCCACATCGCCCACCGGTGTCGAGGTGCCGTGAGCGTTGATGTAGCTGACTTTGCGATCGTTCAGCGTGGCCAAAGCCAAGCGCATCGCCCGCTCGCCGCCCTCACCCGAAGGGGCAACCATATCGGCGCCATCAGAAGTCGCGCCATAGCCCGTTACTTCGGCATAGATTTTGGCGCCACGCGCCTTGGCATGTTCCAGTTCTTCCAGAACAAGAATGCCGCCGCCACCCGAGATGACAAAACCGTCGCGGTCAACGTCAAAGGCGCGCGAGGCACGTGTAGGTGTGTCATTGAATTTCGAAGACATGGCACCCATCGCGTCAAACAGGCACGACAGTGTCCAGTCCAGCTCTTCGCCGCCGCCCGCAAACATCACGTCTTGCTTACCCATCATGATCTGTTCGGCAGCGTTGCCGATACAGTGCAGGCTGGTCGAACATGCCGATGTGATGGAATAGTTGATGCCCTTAATCTTGAACGCGGTCGACAGGTTGGCCGACACGGTTGAGCACATGGTCTTTGGCACGGCAAACGGGCCAATCCGCTTGGTCGCGCCGGTTTTCAGAACGGTTTGGTGGGCGGCCAGCATCGCGCTGGTCGACGGGCCACCGGACCCGGCAATCAACCCTGTGCGCGGGTTCACCACATCATACTCTTCCAGCCCGGAATCGGCAATGGCCTGCTGCATCGCGATATGCGCATAAGCGGCACCCGGCCCCATGAAGCGCAGCGTTCGCTTGTCCACGTGATCGGCGACATTCAGATCAACGGCACCGGCGATTTGGCTACGGAAACCGTGCTCTTTCATCGCCTCATTGGCGGTGATCCCGGATTTGCCCGCTTTCAAAGAGGCCAAAACCTCTTCGGCATTGGTGCCAATGGACGACACAACGCCCAATCCAGTTACAACGACACGACGCATGTGCGCACTCCCTTTGCCCAGTTGAGGGCTATTTAGGACAGGCAGAGGGAGAGGGGCAAGCGGTAAGCGACGTACATGACGAAGTGCCCTACCACCCCCAAACGCAAATACGGCGCCCGAAAATCGAGCGCCGCACCTGAGTTTAATTGCTTTTTCGCCGATCAGCCAAAGGCAGCGCCGTCTTCGCGCCAAACGGCCACAACCGAAGAACGCGGCTTCCCTTCGCCATCGGGCCATGCGCCACCCGGATGCTGAACACCAACAAACGCAACCTTTTTGTCAGCGGACCAGCACAGACCTGTCACCTCTGCCCCGTTTGGTACGGTCATGAAGCGCACAATCTCTCCGGTGGCCGGATCACCGACAAGCATCTGGTTGTTGCCCATTCCGGCAAAGTCATCCTGATTTTTGTAGTCGCCGTCGGTCTGGATCCACAACAATCCGTCCGAAGAAAATGCCATCCCGTCAGGGGAGTTGAACATATTGCCTTCGTTGATGTTTTCCGATCCGCCATATGCGTTGTCATACACGGTCGGATTGCCTGCCATCACAAACAAGTCCCATGTGAAATCTTGCGCTGCGTGGTTTTCATCGGCCGGGGTCCAGCGCACGATCTGACCGTATTTGTTGGTCTCACGCGGGTTGGGGCCATTGACCGAAGTGTCATCGCCACCGGCATTCGGTTTGACGCCACGGTTTTTGTTGTTGGTCAGCGCGCAATAGGCTTCGGCTTTTAGTGGGTTCGCCGCAACCCATTCGGGACGGTCCATCGTTGTGGCACCAACTTTGGATGCTGCGATACGGGTGAAACACAAGATGTCCGCTGCATCCATGGCGGTGGTTTCTGGCGTCAGCGGCAACCATGTACCGGACTGATCATCATTGAACTTGGCAACATACAACGTTCCGTCATCCAACAGACCTTCGGTAGAGCCCCCATCCGTGTAGGTGCCTGTGGAAACATATTTGTACAGGTATTCCCCACGTTCATCATCGCCCAAATACACCACAACGCGGCCGTCTTTGGCGTGAACCATCTCAGCATTTTCATGCTTGAAACGACCCAATGCCGTGCGCTTGACCGGTGTGGACTTGGGGTCTGCTGGATCAATCTCGGTGATGAACCCGTGGCGATGCGGTTCGTTTGGTTCGTTCGAGATGTCGTAGCGCGGGTCGAACTTTTCATAGGCATAGCGACCTTCGCCGCCGATGCCATAGCGTGAATACCCTTCGCCTGCAGGCGTTTCACCGGTCGCGCCAAAGTAGCCGTTAAAGTTCTCTTCGCATGTCAGATAGGTGTTCCACAGCGTCTTGCCGGACCCACAGTTGTTCATCGTGCCTTTGACCATGGTGCCCGACGGGTCGGCCTTGGTTTTTACCAGATCATGTCCGGCCAATGGCCCAGCCAGCACCATTTCGGTTTCATGCGTGATCCGACGGTTATAGCTGCTGTCCTTGACCACTTCGAACCCGTTGCCAGTGTCGGCCACTTCCATCACCGTGACACCTTGCAGGTTCTTCAACAAAGCCACTTCCTCGGCTGTGCGCGGGGTGCCTTCGGCCTCGGCCGGCAAGTTGATTTTGGGGTTCACGTATTCAGAGTTCACGGCAATGATTTGTTTGCCGGCCACTTCGAACAATTCCATGCCATCTGTGTTTTCGCCAAACACCTTGTCTGACATTTCCAGCGCTACACCGTTTTCAGCGGAATAGGCATTGTCGGCTTCGGACCACAACGCATCGCCCCAGCGGACCAAAACCTTGTGGGTATACTCTGCCGGCACATGGATTTCATGATCGGTTGCGATACCGATGGGGGTAAAGCCAAACGAGCCGTGGCCCGCAGCCTTGGCGGCGGTGGTTGTCGACATCAAGCCAGAACCGAAGACAGCCGCGCCTGACCCGAAAGCCAATGCGCCGCCCAGAAACCCGCGGCGCGAAATGGCCCGATCGACCACAGCATCAAACTGGTTTTCTACAGGGCGTGGATCGCGGTGTTCATCGAAATCATCCCAGGACAAATCGATAAGGTTCTTGTCAGCCATTTCAGTGCTCCCTTGCATCATTGGCAGTCGCTAAGTTCGGTCGTACTGAACGCAGGCCATAGGGGTCTGATGTGACGGAACGGTAACGAACCGCAAAATAATTGCGGGCCGAAAAATAGTTCTCTCAACAGGTGTTAGCGGGATGAATTCATCGGTGAAAACCCAACGAAAAAGGGCCGCCCGCAACGCGGACAGCCCTTTGTTCCAGGTCTCCAATTGCCATCCCCGAAGGGGTCATGGCACAGGATCAGCTCTCGGAAAGAGCGACCTTCATATCCTTAACCAGATAGATCACTTCGCCATCAGCTTCGACGCGGCCATCGGCAACGCCCATCGTCAAGCGGCGCGTTTGAATCGCCTTGGTGAAATCGACGTAATAGGTCAGCTTGCTGCGATCTGGGCGCACCATTCCTGTCAGCTTAACTTCGCCCACGCCCAGCGCGTAGCCGCGCCCCTGCCAGCCGCGCCAGCCCAGATTGAAACCGGTCAGCTGCCACAGGCCGTCCAACCCCAAACAGCCCGGCATGATCGGGTTTCCGGGAAAGTGGCAATCAAAAAACCACAGGTCAGGCGTGATATCGAATTCGGCCACCACATGGCCCTTACCGTGCGGCCCACCATCGCCCGAGATGTCCGTGATACGGTCCATCATCAGCATGGGCGGCGCCGGCAACTGGGCATTGCCCGGCCCAAACAGCTCTCCCCGAGCACACTTCAAAAGGTCGTCTTTGTCAAAACTGCTCGGATAGTCGGCCATGCGGGCGCATCTCCTTACAAGGTAAAAGGTTGCCGTTTCGGATTGTCCGACCTCCCCTATCATCGTGCAACGGCAGCTTGCAAGTGCCACTGTCTTTGTCAAAACACTGCAGGTTGACTGCAATTTCGTTTGAAATCCCCCCGTCGCACACATTATATATTGATAGATATGAACGTTGACAGGCAAATCACTGAAACAGCGCTGGATCGCGGCGCCGAATGGCTGGGCCAAGTTGGCCTGCGCCCTACGCGGCAACGTGTGGCCTTGGCGGCATTGCTGGTTGGCGATGGTCGCAACCGGCATGTCACTGCGGAAAGCCTGTTTGACGCGGCCCAGGAAACGGGAAGTTCTGTTTCATTAGCGACTGTCTACAATACCTTACGGGCATTTTGCGACGCTGGTTTGATGCAAGAAATCATGGTGGATGGATCAAAGTGCTACTTTGACACAAACACCCATGACCACCCTCATTTCTTTTGGGAAGACGACAGCCGCCTGACGGATGCACCAGCAGATCAGCTGGTTATTTCCCGAATCCCCGACGCACCAGACGGTGCCGAAATCGCAAGCGTCGATGTTGTCATCCGCCTGCGCAAAAAATAGCCCCGCACTGCGTCGGCTAAATCAGATCACCGTTTTGGAAGCTTTTGAGGCTTGGCCGCGGCCAAATACTTGCTTTGCGACTTGCCGGTGATTGACCTGTCCGCCACTGCACCGGCTCGCTTGGCCACGCGACTTTCGTTTTTTGCCGCGGGTTACGGCTATGCCTGTTGGGCACCACTAATCCCTTACGTGAAAGCAAACGTGGGGGCGGATGAAGCCCAATTTGGCCTGTTGCTTTTGTGCCTTGGCCTGGGGTCTGTCCTGGCGATGCCGGTGACCGGGTGGATCGCAACGCGGCACGGGTCGCGGTCAATGGTGCTGCTGGGCGGATTTGGCATGGTGGCCATTCTGCCACTGCTGGCCTTGGCGGCACATGGCTACGCTCTGGCCTTGGTGTTGTTCCTGTTCGGTGCCTCCATCGGAACGCTGGATGTGGCGATGAATGTGCATGGCGCAGAGGTGGAGCGGCGGGAAAAGCGTGCGCTGATGTCGGGCTTTCATGCGCAGTTCAGCATCGGCAATTTTGCCGGCGCCGGTACGATGACGGTCTTACTGTCCCTTGGCCTGTCCGCTGCGATCTCTGCTCTCGTCGGGGCGGGATTGTCCCTTTTGGTTTTGGTGCTTACCGGGCCGCGCCTGTTGCGGGCGCGCGGTGGCACATCTGATACCTTTGCCCTGCCCCGTGGGCTGGTTCTGGTGCTGGCAATTCTGGCGGCCATCGCCTTTCTGGTGGAAGGCGCTGTTTTGGATTGGAGCGCGCTGTTGATCATCCAGCGCGATTTGGCCAGCACACAGGCGGCGGGCATCGGCTTTATGTTGTTTTCTGCTGCGATGGTTACGGCCCGACTGACCGGTGACAGATTGGTTCAGCGGTTGGGTGATCAGCGCATTCTAGTGGGTGGCGGACTGCTGACCTGCTTTGGCATTGCCGTCGTTTTGTTGGCCCCTTGGCCGCTATTGGCTCTGGCCGGGTTTGTTCTGGTTGGGTTGGGCGCTGCCAATATCGTACCTGTGCTGTTCAGCATTGCAGGGCGCCAAACGATCATGCCTGCGGGCTTGGCCATCGCTGCGGTAACAACCACGGGATATGCGGGCGTTTTATTGGGACCGGCGCTGATCGGATTTGCGGCTCATGAAACCAGCCTAAGCGCTGCGTTCTGGATATTGGCGATACTGATGATCGCCGTGCCTTTGACCGCCAGCCGCATCGTGCGCCTGTAATTGCTGCCGAATGCACAAGGCGCAAACGGCCTATCCACGCAAGTGACCACCCCCATGGTTTTAGCCCGCGCCTAGCGGGATTTGCCCGGCAGGGGCAGCATGGAAGCGTTGTTTACATTCGTTGGGGCAGCAATTGGTGCGGTTTTCAAAGGCCTTTGTGGCTGCCCCTGTTCCTCACGCAAGCTTTTGCCAACGGCCCCTTTGACATAGCGGCGCCAGTCACCTGAAACGATTGTATGGTTCCACGCTGCACCTTCGTCTGACGGCGTGACCCGACGCATGGCCGCCACGTCGGCTGTCGATGCACAATACGCCACCATCGTAGAGGTTTGATTGCGCCACACCGCACAGTCCCGCTCTGGGCCACGGACAAGGTTCAGAAACATCTCCAACCCGTCGATCCGCGCAATATCGAAATACCACATAGAAAACACCAGCCACAGCTTGTCATGCTGTGCAATTTCGCTGCTGGCCTGAGCGAAATAGGCAGGTTGCATGCCGCTTTCATCCTCCTCGCGCGCCTGAAGCACCCATCGCTGGGTACTGCTGGCATGGCGCAACAGCCCCGTCACGGGGCTTTTGGCGCCATCCTCAGCCCAACTGGGTTTCACGCTGTGAAGCAAAGGCTGCGCGCCGTAATATGCCCATACTGGCGCGCCAGATTCCTCCATCTGCGCAACCAAACCTGTCACTGGCCCTGAAACGCGCAGCGCGCCAAAGCCGGACAAACCAATCGCCACAACCACCAGCGCCGCGCTAAGCCCATTCACAGTTCGAGGACCAGCCAGCCAACGCAAAACTGTGAAAAAGCCAATCACAATCACCGGCACCACCAACGGCGCCGCGAACAAATGTTGCCGCACGCCAGAAAACGGCAAAACCTGTGCAAAGTTCAGCGCCAACGTAAACAGCGGGGCCACAACAGCCGCTGTGACCCAGAATACAGATCGCTTGCGCACCACGGTCAGGCCCAACAAAAACAATGCGACAACAGGGGTCGCCATAGCCAAATGATACAGGCGTTTTGGCGTTTCAAACTCACTGGTGTTCAGTTCCACCAGTTTGAAGAAATAGGTGCCATAGGTCAGCGCGTTGCTAAGTGTTTGCGCTGAAAATGGCGCGTCGGGCTGCATGAACTTTTTCGCATCCCGCTCCGAAAACGCGGCCAGATCATTCACTGTCACAACGCGCGTGTAACCAAAGTAAAACACCGCCACGATCGCGATCAGCACCAAACCAAGTGCAACCGTTCCCCCCATCCGGCGTGCAATCTCCGCACCAGCAGCGCCGCGCATCCGGTCATGGAGGATTTGCGTCACCAGCACCGCCAGACCAACGGCTGTCACGATCACCGGTGCAACAAAGGCAAACAGCCCAACAACCACGACACAAGCCGCCACCCACAGGCCGTTTAAAAAGCTTGGCTTACGCAGGTATTGCAACGCCACTGCCAACAACAAAACCGTAGCTACAAACTCAAACACGTAATGCTTGGAATTCACCGCAAAGGTCAGCGCGGTGGGCGAACTGCCCATGATCGCCACACTTACCAGTGCCTCTGCCGGGGTCATCCAGTTGCGCAGCAGGTGGTAAAGCCAGAACAGTGCACCGCAAAACACCATCGCGGCGATCAACCTGATCGCATGGATCCGCGCCATCCCTTCGGGTCCGAACACCCGTGCCAGCGTGTCCAGCACGACACCGTGCCCCAGTGTGGTTGTCTGTTCAAAAAAGGGTAAGGGGCGCAAAATATCCGACGGATGATCCAGCGGGAAGTTTGCCAAGATCATCGATTGATCATAGGCCGGATCAAATGCCGTGCCCACCATGACCAGACGCACCAGCACCATCGCCAAAAGAACGCAGGCCAAAAGCACTTTTTCCGATAAGAAGAATCGCAGCTGCCTCATGCGGAATGCAAAACCTTCGACGAAAAATAGTTGCGCAGCTTTCATTCGAGACCAGCCCGAAACTGCAAAAGTTACCGCAAATAAGCGCTAAAACATGCAGCGGTACAGCATCTTTTTCAACACACGCGGATCTCTGCCGAAGGCGTCAACAATCAACCGGATTTACGCAAAGCGTGTTTGAACCGGTCAGCGCAGCGCACAAAAATTAGGCAAACATTCAAATTGGATTGCGATCAAAGAACAGTGGTGCGGGCGGTGGGACTCGAACCCACACGGGCACAAGGCCCAACAGATTTTAAGTCTGGTATGTCTACCATTCCATCACGCCCGCATCTGGCGTTATCTTCGGCTTTCAGCTTCCGGCCAATGACAGACCGAAAACCATCACCGGGCATAACGCCTTGTTCAGTATGCATTATACCGTGCACATGCAAGATTAGTGGCATTCAGAAGCGGCCATTGCACCACACGGGTCAGCGGCGCGCACAATAGCGCCGCCGCCGGTGGTGTAAAGCATCACAATGGCTTGCCCAGTAAATACCGTTCTGGCAACCACGGGTTCAGATCAACCGCATCGCGCAAAACCTCTTGGGCTTCGACATCGCGCCCCAACCCCATCAGTGAAAGAGCCTTGCCAGACAGCGCACCCAAATGGCGCGGGTTCAGTGCCAAGGCGACCTCCAGATCCGTCAACGCCGCGTCATAGTCTTGGCGGATGAAGTTCACGAAAGCGCGTTGGTTGTACCCCTCGGCGTATTGGGGACAATATTTGGTCAACCGGTCGAACCTGTCCAATGCTCGCAGAAAATCAAACGCGGCCCGCGCGCGCATGCCTTCGTCCAGCAATTCCTGCGCAGCGTCATCTGGCGCATCCGCCCAGTATTCCCAGAACTGAACTGCAATTTGCTGACCCGCAGTTTCATCAGGTGCCGCTTGCAGCTGATCATAAAGCTGCGACAGCACACCTGTGTGATCCGGCGCATCTGGGCAGGATTCTGCCGTGGCGCCCGTGCCTGCCAATAGCAAGCCTATTGCCATAAGATGTTTCATACAGACAGCCTGCCACACCTGCCCCTGATTGCCAAAATCACATTCTCGCCAAGTAAAATCACCTCAGCCCTCGGAAATTCACTTGTGCAATCAGGCAGCTCTTGACCTTGCTGAGAAAGAGAACATGTTGGTGCCATGTTACCGATCCGCGACCATAACCCGTCGGGCGATACGCCTTATGTGACCTATGCGCTGATCGCGCTGAACGTCGGCATTTTCGTCAGCTACTATCTGATGTTCATGGACCCGTATCAGCTGCAGTCCTTTTTTGATCATTGGGCACTGATACCGGCCAAGCTGAATTCGGGTGACGGTTACACCGGGCTGATCACCTCGATGTTCCTGCATGGCGGCTGGATGCATCTGATCGGCAATATGCTGTTTTTGTTCATCTTTGGCGACAACATGGAAGAAGAGATGGGCCATTTCGGCTATGCTGTCTTCTATCTTCTGTCAGGTATTGCCGCCGGGTTGGTGCAATACGGTGCCGCGCCCTATTCCGTTGTGCCCACTGTGGGGGCTTCGGGGGCGATTGCCGGGGTCATGGGCGGATATCTTTTGCTGTTTCCCAAGGCCAGGGTCGATATCCTGTTGTTCTTTATCATCATCATCCGCGTCATTCCGGTGCCGGCATGGCTGATGTTGATGTTGTGGTTCATCTTTCAAATCTTTGGCGGTGTGGGCAGCACAGCCGATCAAGGCGGCGTCGCGTATTGGGCGCATGCCGGTGGGTTTGTCGCCGGGTTGATCATGACACTGCCGCTATGGCTGCGCCTTGGCGGTCCGCGGTTTTGGGATGTCACGCATGGTCATCCGCCACACCCGGAAACCGACTATCCCTTGACGCGCAGCAATATACCGCGCGTCCGCCGCAAATAGGGTTCTCTGAATAGTCAGGATGCCGTGATGTGCGGTCTCAGACTTCGCGGATGACTTTGGCGAAGTGTTCAAAAATCGCATTGTTGGCACAGATCAACGCGCCATCGGCCAGCGGATCCTGATCTTTGCGCAGCCCTTCGACCAGCGCGCCCGCTTCTTGTGCGATCAAGACACCTGCAGCAATGTCCCAGATGTTCAGCTCGCGCTCCCAGTAGCCATCATAGCGACCAGCCGCGACATAAGCCAAATCCAGCGACGCGGCGCCAAACCGGCGGACACCGGCACATTCGGGCATCAGACGCGCCAGGTCTTTCAACGTGGCAGGCAGAGTGCGTTTGGTGGCAAAGGGCACGCCCGTCGCATAGACCGTTTCAATCATGCGGGAACGGCCAGACACGCGCAGCCGTGTCGAGTTGTTCAGCCAAGCGCCAGACCCCTTTTCGGCATAGAACATTTCGTCCTTGGCCGGGTCAAAGATCACCGCGGCGACTATCTGGCCCTTGTGTTCCAGCGCAATGGACACCGCCCAATGCGGCAAGCCGTGCAGAAAATTGGTGGTGCCGTCCAGCGGGTCCACAATCCAGCGGCGGGTCGGGTCTTCACCCTCTTCGCTGCCACCCTCTTCGGCCAACCAGCCGTAATTGGGGCGCGCGCCCCGCAGTTCTTCCTTCAGAATTTCTTCAGAGGACAGATCCGCCTTGCTGACAAAATCACCGGCCCCCTTCATGGAAACCTGCAAGTTCTCGACTTCACGGAAGTCTTTGACCAACGACCGCCCCGCTTTACGCGCGGCTTTGATCATGACGTTAAGATTAGCGCTGCCCTGCATGTCCGGCTCTCCTGAAAGGATCAGGCAGCGCGTATACGCCCCCTATACAGATTTGCCAACCCATAGCGGCGGCGCTCATTGGCTTATTGTCAGCAAATGCAAACCAGTGTCGGGCGTGGCCATTTCCAAGGCGCAAACCGCCCTTGCTGACATCAGGTCTCGGGGACTGGAATGCCGGTGAATGGGCAAGTGGTTCATGGCTCAGGAGGTTCCGCCCCTGACACTCGAACCCGTTTTAAAACCTCCGGACAGGCATGCCCTTGGCCCACCCGCATTGCATTTTCCATTGCCTCCTGCCAGAGAATGAAAAAAAGGGGCAGTCAATGAGCTTTCTGGGCGTAGAACAATCGTTGACCGGGCGGCGCTGGATCGGACCGGGGATCGAAGTGGAACGGCAGGCGGAAGCCATCGCCCAACAATGCGCCCTGCCCTTGCCCATGTGCCTGACTTTGGCGCGCCTTGGTGTGTCTGCGCAGGACACTCCGCAGTATCTGGCCCCCACATTGCGTGACCTGCTGCCAGACCCCAGTGCCCTGCGCGATATGTCCACCGCCGCCGACCGGCTGCTGCTTGCGGTACAGCGACGCGAGAAAATCGCCATTTTTGCCGACTATGACGTCGACGGCGGCACCTCTGCTGCCCTGCTGATCGACTGGTTGCGCCATTTTGGCCAATCCGCAACGCTGTATATCCCGGACCGTATCGACGAAGGCTATGGCCCAAATGTTCCCGCGATGCAGGCGCTGGCGCGCGATCACGATCTGATCCTGTGTGTCGATTGCGGCACGCTCAGCCATGACCCAATCGCTGCGGCCAAAGGCGCTGATGTCGTGGTGCTGGACCACCACCTTGGCGGCGAAACGCTTCCGCAGGCGCTGGCCGTGGTCAATCCAAACCGGCAGGATGAAGACGGCGCGCTGGCGCATCTCTGCGCGGCAGCGGTGGTCTTTTTGCTGCTGGTGGCCTGCGGGCGCAGCCTGCGGCAGGCCGGAAAAGACGGGCCAGATCTGATGGCGATGCTGGATCTGGTGGCGCTGGCAACCGTGGCCGATGTGGCCCCGCTGATTGGCGTGAACCGCGCCTTGGTGCGCCAAGGGCTCAAAGTAATGGCACGGCGTGATCGGCCCGGTCTGGTCGCCCTGGGCGATACCGCCCGGCTGGATGGTCCGCCCAGCGTCTATCACCTGGGGTTTGTCCTTGGGCCGCGCGTCAACGCCGGTGGGCGCATCGGCAAGGCTGATCTGGGTGCCCGGCTTCTGGCCAGCACCTCTCCACATGAATCACAAGCCATGGCCGACCGTCTTGAAGAGCTGAACAAAGAACGCCGCGATGTCGAAGCCGCTGTGCGCGCCGCTGCGCTGGAACAGGCCTTCTCCCGCGGCTTTGATGCACCGCTGGTCTGGGCCGCGGGCGAAGGCTGGCATCCCGGCGTTGTTGGCATCGTCGCCTCCCGGCTAAAGGAACTCACCAACCGGCCCGCCATCGTCATCGGCCTGGAAGGTGACGAGGGCAAAGGCTCTGGCCGTTCCGTTTCAGGCATCGATCTCGGTGCGTCCATTCAACGCCTGGCCGCCGAGGGCTTGTTGATCAAAGGCGGCGGTCACAAGATGGCCGCAGGTCTGACAGTGGCCCGCGATCAGCTGGAACCGGCCATGGCGCGACTGTCGGCGCTGCTGGGCAAGCAAGGCAGCGACAAGCTGGGCGCAGCAGACCTGCGGCTTGACGGTCTGCTGATGCCCGGTGCCGCCAGCCCTGAACTGGTCGACCAAATCGAAACCGCCGGCCCATTCGGTTCCGGTGCCCCGGCCCCCCGCTATGTCTTCCCCGATTGTGAGATCGGCTTTGCCAAACGGGTCGGCGACACTCACCTGAAAATCAGCTTTGGCGATGGGCTCGGCGCGCGCCTGGACGGCATTTGCTTCGGCGCGTTTGACGGCCCGATCGGCCCCGCCCTGTCAGATCGCAGCGGCGCACGGTTTCATCTGGCCGGCCGACTGGAAATCAACGAATGGGGCGGTCGGCGCAACGTCCAACTGCGCCTCGAAGACGCCGCGCCCGCCGGATAAAACCAGCGCCGCCCCCCTTCCTTATCGCACCTGCCCATCCCAGACGCCCCACCTCCCGGCTTCTTTTCTTCAAAAATACGCCTATCCCCACAGCCCCAAACGCAATCAGGCCGCACAAATGCGCGGCCTGAAAACACGTGGACGATTAAAAGAAAGCCCACATCAATCAACGCTCAAGCATCACCCCCGCGAGCTGCGGATCAGCTTCAGAATGTCCTGAGCGGCGTCCGGGATATTGGTCCCCGGTCCAAAGATCGCCTTGACCCCAGAGTTGTACAGGAACTCGTAATCCTGATGCGGGATCACACCGCCACAAATCACAATGATCTCCCCGGCCCCGGCATCCTTCAACGCCTGCACCAGCTGCGGTGCCAGCGTCTTGTGTCCCGCGGCTTGGGACGAAATGCCAACCACATGCACATCATTGTCCACTGCGTCCTGCGCCGCCTCGTCAGGAGTCTGGAACAGCGGGCCCACATCCACATCAAAGCCAATGTCGGCAAAGGCGGTGGCAATCACCTTGGCGCCCCGATCATGCCCATCCTGGCCCATTTTCACCACCAGCATACGGGGGCGGCGGCCTTCTTCCTCGGCAAACTCCTCAACCGATTTCTGGATGGCCGCAAAGCCTTCGTCGCCCTCATAGGCCTTGCCGTACACACCTGCCAATGTCTTCACCTCTGCACGATGACGGCCAAAGACCTTCTCCATAGCCATGCTGATTTCACCAACCGAGGCGCGCGCCCGCGCCGCCTCGACTGCGGCTTCCAGAATATTACCGCCTTCTTTGGCACGCCGTTCCAGTTCCGCCAGCGCGGCCTCACAGGCCTTGCCATCGCGGGTGGCGCGGATTTTCTCCAGCCGGGCAATCTGGCTTTCACGAACAGCAACATTGTCCACATCCAGAATATCGATCGGGTCTTCTTTGTCTTTGCGGTATTTGTTGACGCCAACAATCACCTCGTCCCCACGATCGATCATCGCCTGACGCATGGCCGCGCTTTCCTCGATCCGCAGCTTTGGCATCCCAGAGGCGACGGCTTTGGTCATGCCGCCCATCTCTTCGACCTCTTCCATCAGCTTCCAGGCCTCTTCGGCCAGCTGATGGGTCAGCGATTCAACATAGTATGACCCCGCCAGCGGATCGACGACGTTACAAACGCCGGTTTCTTCCTGCAGGATCAGCTGCGTATTCCGTGCGATGCGCGCTGAAAATTCGGTTGGCAGCGCAATGGCTTCATCCAATGCGTTGGTATGCAAGGATTGCGTTCCACCCAATACCGCCGACATTGCCTCGTAGGCAGTGCGCACCACGTTATTATAAGGGTCCTGCTCTTGCAGACTAACACCAGAGGTTTGGCAATGGGTGCGCAGCATCTTGGAGCGATCTGATTTGGCACCAAATTCTGTCATGATGCGATGCCACAGCATGCGCGCAGCCCGCAACTTGGCGGATTCCATAAAGAAGTTCATGCCAATGGCAAAGAAGAACGACAGGCGGCCTGCGAACTTGTCAACATCCATGCCGGCTTCGATTGCAGCGCGCACATATTCGCGCCCATCCGCCAGCGTATAAGCCAGCTCCTGCACCAGGTTCGCGCCCGCTTCCTGCATGTGATAGCCGGAAATCGAGATAGAGTTGAACTTGGGCATCTCGTTTGAGGTATATTCGATAATATCCGAGATCAGCCGCATCGACGGTTCAGGCGGATAGATATAGGTGTTGCGCACCATAAACTCTTTCAGAATGTCATTCTGAATGGTGCCCGACAGAACCGAACGGTCATGCCCCTGCTCTTCTCCAACAACGATGAAATTGGCCAAGATCGGAATGACCGCGCCGTTCATCGTCATCGAAACCGAAATCTTGTCCAAAGGAATACCGTCAAACAGGATCTTCATATCCTCGACGCTATCAATCGCCACACCGGCCTTGCCCACGTCCCCCACCACGCGCGGGTGGTCGCTGTCATAGCCGCGGTGTGTTGCCAGATCGAAGGCCACCGATACACCCTGCTGACCAGCCGCCAGGTTTTTGCGGTAAAACGCGTTGGAATCTTCGGCCGTTGAAAACCCAGCATACTGGCGAATGGTCCAGGGACGGCCCGCATACATGGTGGCTTTGACGCCGCGCGTGAATGGGCCGAAACCGGGGATTGACCCCATATGCGGCAGTTCTGCCGTGTCTTGCGCGGTATACAGCGGTTTGACGTTTATGCCTTCCAGCGTTTCCCACGTCAGGTCATCCAACGCACGACCGCGCAGTTCTTTTTCGGCCAATGCGCGCCAGTCATCTGTATTGCTCATCAGGCGTTCCTTTTCGTGATCAGCCCTGCGCTGCGCGGAGTCTCCGGCGGCAAGGGACAGTATGAGGAGAAGAGCCCCGGCGTGGACCGCCGAGGAATTTTTGTCGCCACACGCTTCGCATTGGCGGGCGGACAACATATATCTAAGAGTATGAAACCCTTGTTTTCCCTGTTCGTGGCCTTTGGTGCCGCCGCATTGCTGGCCAACGCCAGTCCAGTGCACTCTGCAGATGCCGATATCGAAGACGCGCAAACCGCGTTGATTGTATCGGCCGCTGATGTGACGCTAGACGAATATGCCTGGGTCCGGCGTCCGCTTGTTGTTTTCGCAGACAGCCCGCTTGACCCGCGTTTTGTGCAGCAAATGGACAATATCGCCGCGGATCCCGATCCGTTGGCGCAGCGCGACGTTGTGGTGATTGTCGACACCGATCCAAAGGCCAAAACCGCCATCCGCCAAACTCTGCGACCGCGCGGGTTTGACTTGGTGCTGATCGGCAAGGACGGGCAGAAATACCTGCGCAAGCCCTTCCCGTGGGATGTCCGAGAGATTTCCCGCTCGATCGACAAGATGCCTCTGCGCCAGCAGGAAATGTCAGAACCACGAGACAGCGCTGTCCGGTAGGTACGGCCCCGCGACACTGTCGCAGGGCTGTCACAGGATATGCTGCACGCGGGCCGCATAAGCGTTATTCGAACTCCATGATCACTTCGTCCACGGCCAGGCTGTCGCCCACTGCGGCGTTGATCTTGGACACGACGCCCTTGCGCTCGGCCCGCAGGATGTTTTCCATCTTCATGGCTTCGACGGTACACAGCGCCTGACCATCCTGCACTTCCTGGCCCACTTCTACATCGACCTTCACGATCAAACCGGGCATCGGGCACAGCAACATCTTGGATGTGTCTGGGGGCAGCTTCTCGGGCATTTGACGGGCCAATTCGGCCTGACGCGGTGTGCGCACATGCACTTTCAAATCCGCACCACGCGACCGGATGCGGAACCCGCCCGAGATTTTGCCAACCTTTAGCACCAGCGGTGCATCATCCACCGTCATGGTTGCCAGCATGTCGCCCGGTGTCCAATCCCCCGTTACACGTAGGGACGAGCCATCAGCAAAACGGATGTTTGACCCGTCGTGGTCCGCAGCGATGGTCACATCAAAGCTTTGACCTTGCAGCTTCACATTCCAGTCTTCGCCGACGTGACGTTCGTGGTTGCCGATCCGGCCGGAAATCCGCGCGCGGCGAATTTCAGCAACACGGTGCATGGCGGCACAAGCCGCCGCAATGCGCTTCAGCTCTGTTTCGGGCAGCTCAACGCCTTCAAACCCTTCAGGGTATTCTTCGGCAATAAACGCTGTGGTCATGTCACCGGAAATGAAAACCGGGTGATCCATTACCGCCGACAGGAACGGCAAGTTATGCCCAATCCCTTCAACTTCAAAGCTGTCCAGCGCGTTGCGCATCACTTCGATGGCCTCGCCACGGGTTGGAGCCCATGTGCACAGTTTGGCGATCATCGGGTCATAGTACATGCTGATCTCGCCGCCTTCGAAGACGCCAGTATCGTTGCGCACAATGCCCGCCCCCATTTCGCCTTCGGCAGGCGGACGATAGCGGGTCAAACGACCGATCGACGGCAAAAAGCCGCGATACGGGTCTTCGGCGTACAGCCGGTTTTCAATTGCCCAGCCGTTGATTTTAACGTCGTCTTGCGTGATCGACAGCGGCTCGCCATTGGCAACGCGGATCATCTGTTCAACCAAATCAACGCCAGTGATCATTTCCGTCACAGGGTGTTCCACCTGAAGACGGGTGTTCATTTCAAGAAAGTAAAAATTCCGGTCGCCATCAACGATGAATTCCACGGTCCCTGCACTGGTGTACCCCACGGCTTTGGCCAGCGCGACAGACTGTTCGCCCATTGCCTTGCGGGTTGCTTCATCCAGGAATGGCGACGGAGCCTCTTCGACAACCTTTTGGTTGCGGCGCTGGATCGAGCATTCCCGCTCGTTCAGGTAAATCCCGTTGCCATGCGCATCGCACAACACCTGAATTTCGATGTGGCGCGGCTGCGTCACGAACTTCTCGATAAAGATACGGTCATCGCCAAAAGAGCTGGCCGCTTCGTTCTTGGACGACTGAAAACCTTCGCGGGCTTCTTCATCATTCCAAGCGATCCGCATCCCCTTGCCGCCGCCACCAGCCGAAGCTTTCAGCATGACAGGATAGCCAATCTCATTCGAGATTTTGACCGCTTCATCTGCGTCTTCGATCAGGCCCATATAACCGGGTACGGTCGAAACATTCGCTTCCTGAGCAATCTTCTTACTGGTGATCTTGTCGCCCATCGCTTCGATGGCGCCTTTGGGTGGCCCGATAAAGGCAACGCCAGCCGCTTCCAGTGCCGCAGCGAATTTTGGGTTTTCGGACAGGAAACCATAGCCCGGATGCACAGCCTGCGCGCCAGTCTGCTGGATGGCGTCCATGATCTTGTCGATAATGATATAGGACTGGTTCGCCGGTGGCGGACCAATATGCACGGCTTCATCCGCCATTTCGACATGCAACGCATGTTTGTCGGCGTCTGAATAAACTGCCACCGTCTTGATACCCATCTTGCGGGCGGTCTTGATTACCCGGCAGGCAATCTCGCCACGGTTGGCGATCAGGATCTTATCGAACATGCCATGTCCCTTTCGTAGGTCGTTGTCCGCAGCGCCCGCCGCGGGTTGATTCATCACAAATGCCGGCGGCGTTCGAACGCGACCGACAGATCAAGCCACGCAAAACACGACGGTGCATCGCAGAACCTGCGGACCGGACTTTGCGTGAAGAAAAAAGGAAGGCGGGCGCGCGACAGGGGGTCTTATCACGCGGCCCGCAAGGAGAAGGGGAATAGTAACGGGATACTGTGCTGCCCTTCGCAGCACGAACTTGGAACCCCTGCAGCGTTGCACCCTGCTGGCCTGTCGCCAATACATTCTTTGCCGCGCTGGAAAGATCGGCCAAATAATGCTGATTGGGTGTTTTTAGCGGCAGGATCATGCTCAATCCCCTGACTCGTCAAACAGGTCGGTGCCGTTGAACGCATCGGGAAAGGATTGACGGGCCGCGGCCTCGTCGATCACCAGCATCGCATCATAGCTGGCCGCATCAAACGGATCGTCATGTGGCAGAACTTCGCGGCCAAAAAGCCAGCTTAGACGCCCGGCATCCAGGTTGCCCCGCTCGAACGGCTGATCGCCGAAATGTTCCCAAAGGGCGGCCAGAAACGCCATATCAGCGCGCTTGTCCACGGCCTTGCGATCACGATAGCGCTCGCGCTTCGTCAACGGCGTCACCCCGCGCGGGTTTGCACGGCGGATGGTAAATTGAAAATCGGTGCCCGGAAGACGGCCGGGAAAGCCGCGGTGTTTCAGCATGAGCCGACCCCCCGGTTGAAGTGGCTCACAGTTTTTGAAAATCGGATCGCGTTGGAAAGTGGGACGGACGGGATCGCCCGCCCCAAATCCAGTTTACTTATACTTGCCGGTATAGACCGGTTCGACCGAGATCGGCTCTGGGTCAACCACAACGTACTCTTCCTGCGGTTGGGATTGGCTGCATGCGGAAACCGCTGCAACAAGCCCGACCATTGCGAGGAATTTGATGCTCTTGGACATCTTCTGCTCCTGTCTAGTTCGGCACGGAATTCCGCAGCCCGGAGGCCATACTGCCCGTACCTCGAGGTTTTGGTCACTTGGGTGTAACCGCCTCGGAGTTTACTGCGACAGGTGGTCAAAAGATACGCGCCGTCCCAAATGCCCCGATGTTGTGTCTGAAAGGCGACAACCACCGGGTTAGACGAAGTTCGATCCGCAACATGTTGTGTATACATCAGAAAACCTCCCAGATGCAGGCCCCGTTTTCAACGCTATATGCCTCGAAATACTGGGTGGTTTCGGGATCAGGGGTCCCGAAATCTGTTGGTGTGTTCATCAACGTGATGACAATTTGTGATGGGCGCGGGCCGGTTATTGCCACGCGCGGCAACGCATAGGCGTTGCACAGCTCTTCCATGTCCGTGGCCACTTTCTCAAAGTTCAATTCACCGCCGATTTGCGGCGCGACGAACCGGAAATGATAGCTCAGACCATAGGCTGACCGATCCTGCACCATCTCGTGAAAGACCACGTCCATTCCAGATGGCACAGCAATGCTGTCCCCGGACGCTGCAACAAACGGCGCTGCGAGCAGGCTGAAACATGTGGCCAATGCTGGGGTGAATTTGATGCAGCCCCGACCTCTTTTCAGAGCTCCTCCTGTCGGGGCTGCAAGGATCCGGGTACTTGCCCAGATCAGAATTCCTTGGCTCAAGATGCGCATGTCTGCACCTTTGCCTGTCCGGCCCACGCGAACCAACGCGCATGGCGCACAGGGTCGTTAAGAACCGCTTCAATCCGATTGATGACCGCTGTGCTGCGGGCTTGTTTGGGCAACCGCCCACCAGCCCGCAAGGCCATACCTTCGTCTTGGTGGACAATCTCTACCACAGGCGAGAAACCACGCAAGTATTTTAATTCGCGCCACAAATCTTGCCGCACTTGCTGCGCCAACCGTCCACGGCGCATCACTGGCACGGCAACCTCGACCAGCACGTCAAATTGCGGCGGCCACTGCCGTGTCAGCACATAGCGCTGCTCATCCGCATGAATATGCCAGCTGTTGCGGCTCATGATCTGACCGCCATCTTAATATGGTCAACACAACAGGTCGCGCATGACCACACACCAATCACTTGGCCTGGCATCAAAGCCAGACCACCGCCAAACGCGGCTGCCTGCCGCGTTATGGAGCGGCAGAAGTTATGGTGAGCAGTCAACAGCACGTGTGCCCCCTTACAGCGGAATATTATCGTGCTTTTTCCACGGATTGGTCACCTTCTTGTTCCGCAGCGCCGCAAAGGCCCGCGACACACGACGGCGTGTCGAACGCGGCTGGATCACCTCATCGATGAAGCCCCGTTCTGCGGCAACAAAGGGGTTGGCAAACCGATCTTCATAATCTGCCGCGTGCTGCGCAATCTTATCTGGATCGCCCAGATCAGCACGATGGATAATCTCCGTCGCGCCTTTGGCACCCATCACGGCGATCTCGGCTGTTGGCCACGCATAGTTTACATCGCCACGCAGGTGCTTTGACGACATCACGTCATAAGCACCGCCATAAGCTTTTCGCGTGATGACCGTCACTTTTGGAACGGTTGCTTCGCCATAAGCAAACAGCAGTTTCGCACCATGTTTGATAACACCACCATATTCCTGACTGGTCCCCGGCAAGAATCCGGGAACATCGACCAGGGTCAGAATCGGAATCTCGAACGCATCGCAGAACCGGACAAAACGTGCGGCCTTGCGACTGCTGTCAATGTCCAGGCAACCGGCCAGAACCATCGGCTGGTTGGCCACAACACCCACGGTCTGCCCTTCCAGGCGAATGAAACCGGTGATGATATTCTTGGCGTATTCTTCCTGAATTTCGTAGAAGTCACCTTCGTCCGCAATTTTCAGGATCAGTTCTTTCATGTCATAAGGCGTGTTGGCGTTTTCCGGAACGATCGTATCCAGCGAACTTTCCAGGCGGGCCACATCATCAAAGAACGGGCGCACAGGTGGCTTTTCTCGGTTGTTCGCTGGCAGAAAGTCGACCAGACGGCGCACTTCAGCCAAAGCTTCAACATCGTTTTCAAACGCGCCGTCCGCGACAGAGGATTTTTTGGTATGGGTCAACGCCCCGCCCAACTCTTCTGCTGACACGTGTTCGTTGGTTACGGTTTTCACCACATCGGGGCCCGTAACAAACATGTAGCTGCTGTCTTTGACCATAAAGATGAAGTCAGTCATCGCGGGCGAATACACAGCACCACCGGCGCATGGCCCCATGACCAATGAAATCTGCGGAACCACACCTGAAGCCATGATATTGCGCTGGAACACTTCACCATATCCGGCAAGGCTGTCGACGCCTTCCTGAATACGTGCGCCGCCAGAGTCATTGATCCCAATAACCGGTGCGCCGTTCTGAATGGCCATATCCATGATCTTGCAAATCTTCTTGGCGTGGGTCGCCGAAACCGATCCACCCAGAACAGTGAAGTCCTGCGAAAAGACATAGACCATACGACCGTTGATCGTGCCCCAACCGGTGATCACACCGTCGCCATAGGGCTTTTGCTTTTCCATACCAAAGTCAGTGCAGCGATGGGTCACGAACATGTCGTACTCTTCAAAGCTGTCTTCATCCAGCAGCAGCTCGACGCGTTCGCGTGCTGTCAGCTTGCCCCTGGCGTGCTGACTATCGATCCGCTTCTGTCCGCCACCCAGTCGCGCGCCGGCGCGACGCTCTTCGAGTTCTTGAAGAATGTCTTTCATGGTCCATCCCTTCTGTTTGGGCGGAACATACATATCCCTCATCGCCCCTCAAGGAAAAACCGGCAAATTTGCAAACTTTGGGAAACACCAGAGAAGCAAATTGCAAATAAGCAAAGTGAACCATCCAGTTCGTTTCAGCTTGGCAAAACGCCGTCTACCCCGTAAATCACGTGATATGCAAAACGCCCCTGCGGTCAAATATTTGGACCGAAACACCCCACCGCATGTTTCTACATTGATTTTCATGGCAGGGCTATCCGCCTTGGCAATGAACATTTTTTTGCCGTCGCTGCCTAATATGACGGCATATTTCAACACAGATTACCGGATTATGCAGCTTTCCGTTGCAATCTATCTGGCCGCGAATGCCATTCTGCAAATTTTTTTGGGGCCGCTCTCGGATAAATTCGGTCGCAGGCCGCTGATCCTTTTTGGAATTGCAGGTTTTCTGCTGGCCACACTAGGCTGTTTGCTGACCACCAATATCTACATCTTTTTGACGTTTCGAATGTGTCAGGCCGTGATTGTGACCGCGATGGTTCTTTCCCGCGCCGTTGTCCGGGACATCGTGCCGCAGGACCAAGCCGCCTCGATCATTGGATACGTGACCATGGGCGTCGCCGTGGCCCCCTTGCTGGGCCCGGTGCTCGGCGGTGTCTTGGATGATCTGTTCGGCTGGCAATCCAACTTCATCCTTCTGTTCGTGATGGGCGTTATTCTGTTTATTATCTGCTGGCGCGATCTCGGCGAAACGGCGGTGATCAGCGACCTGTCCTTAATCGACCAGTTCCGCGAGTATCCAGAGCTGCTCCGCTCCCCCCGATTTTGGGGTTACTCTCTGACCTGCGCATTTTCGTCAGGTGCGTTTTTTGCCTATTTGGGCGGCGCACCTTTCGTTGGGACCGAAGTGTTTCACCTGGCCCCAGCAACGCTTGGTCTGTATTTTGGTGCTCCTGCGCTGGGATATATCATGGGCAACTTCCTTTCCGGCCGCTATTCGGCCCGATATGGCATCGACAAGATGTCGCTATGGGGCTGCTCGACAACCACATTTGGGCTTGTTCTTTCCATTTTGGTATTCGCCATGGGCCACGGCTCAGCAGAAACCTTCTTTGCCTTTATGACCTTTGTGGGCTTGGGCAATGGATTGACCATCCCCAACACCACTTCCGGCGCTCTTTCAGTGCGCCCGCATCTGGCGGGAACGGCGGCCGGCCTGTCAGGCGCCATAATGATTGGCGGCGGCGCAGCCTTGTCAGCATTTGCCGGCGCACTGCTGAAACCCGGCAGCGGGGCCATTCCCCTGCTGATCCTGATGTTTGCGACAGCTGCTGGCGGGATCATCACCATCAAGTTGGTGATCCGGCGCAATCAAAGGCTTGCAGGGCTGGACGCGACCTAATCGATTTGCAAAGTTGTGCCAATTGAATTGCAAAGGCGCAAACCATCATGCCTGTTCAGAAACTGTACGCTGGCGCTAAACTGCGCGACATCCGCACCCGACTGGCCCTGACCCAGAAGGATTTCGCCGCCAAACTGGGCGTGTCCCTGCCCTATCTGAACCAAATGGAAAACAACAACCGCCCGGTCAGCACCACGGTTGTGCTGGCATTGGCGCGAGAGTTCGGTCTGGATGTGACCGAGCTGGGCCACTCGGACACAGAGCGCTTGGTCACCGACATGCGCGAAGCTTTAGCAGACCCTGTTTTCGCCGAAGACGCCCCGCCTCTGGCGGATTTGCGGCTTACCGCGTCAAACGCACCGGCCTTGGCCCGTGCCATACTGCATTTGCACCGCGCTTACCGCCAGACGCATGAACGGCTGGCCAGCCTGGATGAAGCTCTGGGCCGCGAAGGCGCACAGCTGCAGCCCTCTCCTTGGGAAGAAGTGCGCGATTTTTTCCATTATTGTGACAACTACATTGACGCCATGGATCGCGCCGCAGAGCATTTCGCCGCCCAGCTGCAAGGCCCGGATATCGGCACGGCCGCAGCGGAACGGCTGCGCAAACTGTCCATCTCTATCCGTCTGGTGCGCAGCGATACATTGCGCCATTTCGACCCGGCCACCAATATTCTGAGCCTGTCCGCCTTTGCCCCGCCGGAAACACGCAGCTTCCAAATGCTGCTGCAAATCGCCCTTCTGACACAAAGCGATCTGCTGGAAGCCACCTTGGATCTGGCCAGGTTCCAATCCGAAGCCGCCCGCTCCATTGCCAAGATCGGGCTGGCAAATTATTTTGCCGGAGCCGCCATGATGCCCTATGGCGCCGTCCTGCAATCTGCGCATGAAACCCGGCATGATCTGGAACTGTTGTCGCGCCGATTTGGTGCCTCTATCGAACAGGTGGCGCACCGTCTGTCCACGTTGCAACGCCCTGGCGCAAAAGGCGTTCCGTTCTTTTTCGTACGCGTTGATCAGGCTGGTACGATCACCAAACGCCATTCCGCCACGCGTCTGCAATTCGCCCGTTTCGGCGGCGCTTGCCCGCTGTGGAACGTGCATCGCGCCTTTGAAACGCCGGGCCGCTTTTTGCGCCAACTGGCAGAAACCCCTGATGGGGTGCGCTACGTTTCCTTGGCGCGGGATGTGTCAAAGCCGGGCGGTCATTGGGATGCGCCTGTGCGGCGCTATGCCATTGCGTTGGGCTGCGAAGTACGCCACGCCTCGGCTCTGGTCTATGCCGATGGTTTGGATGTGTCGCGTGAAAGTGCATTTGAGCCGATCGGCATCTCATGCCGCATCTGTGAGCGCAGCAAGTGCCATCAACGGTCTGTGCCGCCACTGGAGCGCCGCTTGTCGATAGAGCCCCATACGCGTGGTATTCTGCCCTATTCTGTCGATTAACCAACGCAACTTCCACGAATGTGAAGTCGACACCACAAAAAAAGGGGCGCACTCCTCCAAGTGCGCCCCTCCCCCTCCTAAGATGCCTCGGCTCAGGCGTCCTGTGCCGTCAGCATCCCGTAGATTTCATCTTTCAAGGCCGCGCGTTGCTTGCGCAAATCCGCTTCGGCCAGGCTGTCCATAGGCTCCACATTCGTTTCCGCGCGGTGCACTTGGCGGTTCAGATCATGGTACATATCAAACAGTTTGGCAAAATGCGCATTGGACTGCTTCATATCGTGAATACGGTCGGCAAATTCTGGAAACTCGGTGGCCAATTCGTGCGGTGTATGCGCCATGACGCCCTCCTATAAGTGACTATTGAAGTCAGGTTAATGGCACGAAGCACCCACCACCTTGATACGGATCAAGCGAGACACAGGATTTGCCTATTGCGCAGCCCGACGCCACCCTGCGCTTTGCGCCTCGGCCACAGAACAGAACCAGCGCTCCCCCTTGGCCGTCGAAATCCGCGTCCGCGCGTACCAACGTTGACCGGGCATATGATAGATGCGTTTGCCATTGGCTGAGATGTTGCCCTTGATCACGCAGCCATCCGGCGCGTCCTGCAAAGCGGCGGCGGCCAGCCCGCGCTGCCCGGCAGCCCGAAACGCCTTCGGTGATTGCACACCAGCCGCGTGAAGCCCTCGCCCCGCAACAGCGGCCTGTTTTTCAGCCAAGTCGTAATCCCAAGAATATTCGCGATAGGCAAAAGCCAGACCGTCCTGCACCAGTTCAGCCCCGATATCCTTGCCCTGAACCTGACATTTCGCAACAACACGGCCGTAACGATCCATGTCTACAGGCATACAACGCGCAACTTGCCCGTTGAACCGCGCCTGAACCTGACGTGTCACCCAAGCCCCGCAGGCCCACATCGGCGCGTTGGCGGAGCCACAAAATTGATCGGTTTCCGGGGCATCCACCCCGTGAAGTCGGATGCGTGTGCCAGACAAATCCAGCGTGTCGCCATCCACAATCCTGACCGTGCCGGTCAGGTCATCCGCCACGCAAAATGACGGTGCAATAATCAGGGCCAGAACCGAAATAATTCTTAACATTTGGTTAATGTCGGCGCGTTTTGCTCTGAAAGCAAGCGCCACAATACCCTGCTTTCAAACAGCCACATGTGCTGCAAGGGTCACCGCAACAGCGGTCAAATCCCCCAAAAATTCGCCCCCGGATCAGGGCGAAAAGGCAAACTAAATTATGAGCTTACATCAGAAATGTGCCGACAACTTCATTCTTGGGCAGGCGGGCAACTTCAACACCACCTTCAGTCCGGCGCAGGTTGTAGCCATAACCGCGCATACGGAAACGCCACTCGGCCTCCGACAGCACTTTTTCACGCTCCGCCTTCAGGAAGGCAAAGACCTCATCCATATTTTCGGTGATATCATTTTCGACAAACATCTTGGGCTCCAGCAGCTAATTTACAAGACCAAGCTGATGCCAGATTGTGACGCAATAAGGGTCGGAACGGGGAACTAATGCGCCACAGGAAACAAAGACGCGATTAAAGCTTTGGTTGGTTCACTCCAGGCGTCACCCGGCGGCGCAATACTGCTTCGCGCCAGGTCATGAAGCTGACAGCGGCAATCACGATTGTTCCGCCCAAAATGACCCAGAAATCGATGCCCTCGTCAAAGAAGGCAGCGCCAACCATAACGGACCAGACCAGCTGCAAAAAGGTGACGGGCTGCGTTACACTCAGCGGCGCCGCAGCAAAGGCCAGTGTCATGGTATAATGCCCGGCGGTCGCAAAGCAGGCCACGCATAGCAGCACAAATAATTCCGTCCATCCCGGCGTGACCCAGACCATCGCTGCAATCGGCGCCAGGCAGATCGTCACGGTCAGCGACATCATCGCCACAACAATCGCCGCACTGACCTCTCCTGACAGAATTTTCATCACCAAATACGACCCGGCCATCATCAAGCCCGTGCCCAGCATGGCATAGTGCCCTGGATCCAGCTCCCGAAAGCCGGGGCGCAAAATCACCAGCGCGCCCAGCATCGCGACGATCACCGCCAGTATCCGACGCAGCGCCATCTTCTCTCCCAAGACGAACACCGCCAGCACAGTCACCAGCACCGGGTTAATGTAATTCAACGCGGTCACTTCTGCGACGGGGATGCGTGTCATGGCAAAGAACCAGCACATCACCCCCAGCGAGTGTAGCGCGCCGCGTAAGCCAAACAGTTTCCACAAACGCGGCGTAAACTGCGCTGACCACAAAATGCGCCAAGTTGGAATCAGGAAAAGAACGCCAAAAGCAAAGCGAATAAACGCCGCTTCAATCGCAGGCACCCGCCCCGCGATGGACTTCACCAAGGCGGTCATCGCAACGAAACAAAGCCCCGTAACGGTCATCCAAAAAATACCGACCATGGGCCGGGCAGCGCGTGTTTCCATGCGGCCAATCAACACCTGATCGCCGCCGGGGGCAAGAGGCCAGCGCCCCTTTCTTCTGTTCAGAACACGTCCCACCCGCCATGCCAGGGCCCGCCCTATCTGCACGCTTTCAAAAGGCTTTGATTGAGCCTGCGCTCTTGGCCCGTCACTTCACCTGTGGGCCCATGATCTTGGCATTCCAATGGCAGACATCCGCTACACCAGTGCGGGCATCAACCACATCGCGTTCATATTGAGGTTCGAACAACGAATGGCGGACGGAAGCTATTGCGATCTCTATCCAGACCTTCTTGCGGGGTATAAGGAGGGCAAATTTCCAGGTCCAAGCCCCTATAATGACCCTCATGTTGCGCGCTGTCCAAACATCGTCTGATACAAAATGATGTCCCGGCTGGGGTATTTCGTCACCGAAAGCTCTGAGCATTTCTCTGAATACGTGCCGTGGTTCATCAAAGATGGGCCGCTAAGATATTATTGAAAAGCTCAAGATTACGCTGGATGAATATCCAAAGCGCTGTGTCGAGCAAATTGCCAAATGGGAGGCCGAGCGCGCCCTTTTGCAGACCGAAGACACGATTGAAATCAAAGAGAGCCATGAATACGCCCCTAAGAATGTAAATCGAACTGGACCGGTACGCCGTCTGTGATCTACGGAAATGCACCCAATAACTGTCTGATTTCGAATTTGCCGACGGGCTGCGCGGTAGAGGTTGCCAGATTGGGCATCGGGAATACCTTAGAACTCTCCAATAGACTGATTGGATTTCGGTACAGCTGTGCGGCAGCTAATATCAGAGCCGGCTTTCCCAATCTGGCTGGCGGCAAGATCAAAGCGACCAGAATTTGGAGAAAGGGTGTTGGGCGAGCACCCAGTATACTGAGCACCGCGCAGGTTCACCGAGCAATCATATGACGGCCGCATAACATTGCCCCGCCTCACGCCTGCGGTTTGGACAATAGTCCATCTTGGCGAAATCGGCTCCTCATCTCTCTGCCCCTACAGGAAGTAACCTGCCAACGGCCCCAGTTGCGGACATAACCGGCATCGCTTGCCACTATTGCATCGGTCCACCGCCCCAGCGCATTTGTCCAAGCAGGACGACGCGCCTGTTGTGAGCGCTTTGCAGCGCAGAACAGCAAACTTTGCAAACACAGCCAAAAACCACAGATAAACAGCGAATTTGTGAAGAGTTTGCAAATTTTGCACGCCAAAAAGCAAGAATTTTGCAAATATTGCGCGATAATCTGACGCTGCTAGCGGCAACGCGCTTGCGTCAACGCCCCCCCGACGCTTACCACCTCTCTAACATCCGAGGAGGAGATAGATCATGGCTTACAAGGACGTCTACAGCGCTTGGCAAAACGACCCCGAAGGATTCTGGCAAACCGCCGCCCAGGGCATTGATTGGGATAAAGCCCCCAGCAAGGCGCTGCACGACAAAGGCGACCATATGTATGAATGGTTTGCCGATGGCATGGTCAACACCTGTTACAATGCCGTCGACCGGCATGTTGAAAACGGGCGTGGTGAACAAACGGCCATTATCTATGACAGCCCGATCACCCATTCCAAACGCGAAATCTCGTTCATCGAACTGCGCAACCGCGTGGCTATGCTGGCCGGGGCCCTGCGCGCCAAGGGCGTGGAAAAAGGCGACCGGGTCATCATCTATATGCCCATGATCCCCGAAGCACTGGAAGCCATGCTGGCCTGTGCGCGTCTGGGGGCCGTGCACTCGGTGGTCTTTGGCGGGTTCGCAGCACAAGAGCTGGCCGTGCGGATCGACGATGCCAAGCCCAAGGCGATTATCGCCGCCTCCTGCGGCATGGAGCCGGGTCGCGTGGTGCACTATAAACCCCTGCTGGATTCCGCCATCGATCAATCCGATCACAAACCAGACTTCTGTGTGATCTTCCAACGCGAACAAGAAGTGGCAGAGCTGATCGAAGGCCGCGATTTCAACTGGCACGGCTTCCAATACGGTGTGCAGCCTGCCGACTGTGTTCCGGTTGAGGGCAACCACCCGGCGTATATCCTGTACACCTCCGGCACGACAGGCCAGCCCAAGGGCGTTGTGCGCCATACCGGCGGCCATCTGGTTGCGCTGAATTGGTCGATGAAAAACATCTATAATGTGGATCCGGGTGATGTGTTCTGGGCTGCGTCAGATGTTGGGTGGGTCGTTGGGCACAGCTATATTTGCTATGGTCCGCTGATCCACGGCAACACGACCATCGTGTTTGAAGGCAAGCCAGTTGGCACCCCCGATGCCGGCACATTCTGGCGCGTCATTCAGGAACATAACGTCCGAAGCTTCTTCACCGCCCCGACCGCCTTTCGCGCCGTCAAACGCGAAGACCCAACCGGCGAGTTCGTCAAAAAGTATGATCTGTCCGGCCTGAAGGCCGTCTATCTGGCGGGCGAACGTGCGGATCCTGACACTATCGTCTGGGCCCAAGACCAACTGGGCGTGCCGATTGTTGACCACTGGTGGCAAACAGAAACCGGCTGGGCCATTGCAGCCAACCCATTGGGGATCGAAGAATTGCCCATCAAGCTGGGCAGCCCATCTGTGCCAATGCCGGGCTATGACGTGCAAATCCTTGACGAAGGCGGCCACCCCGTTGCCAACGGCGAACTGGGCGCGATCGCGATCAAGCTGCCACTGCCACCAGGCACGCTGCCCACGCTTTGGAATGCCGAGGACCGGTTCAAATCGTCTTATCTCACCCACTTCCCCGGCTACTATGAAACCGGTGATGCAGGTATGATGGATGAGGACGGCTACCTGTATATCATGGCGCGCACTGATGATGTGATTAACGTTGCAGGTCACCGGTTGTCGACCGGCGCGATGGAAGAGGTTCTGGCCTCACATCCTGATGTTGCAGAATGCGCCGTGATCGGCGTGTCAGACACGCTGAAAGGCCAAATGCCGCTGGGCTTCTTGTGCCTGAACGCCGGTTGCAACCGCCCATATGATGAGATCGTCAAAGAGGTCGTCAAAGAAGTGCGCAACCAGATTGGTCCCGTTGCCGCCTTCAAACTGGCCGTTGTCGTCGACCGGTTGCCCAAAACACGTTCGGGCAAAATTTTGCGCGCCACCATGGTGTCGATCGCAGATAACAAGCCGTTCAAGGTTCCCGCAACCATCGATGAACCAGCTGTTTTGGACGAAATCAAGGTGGCGTTGCAGTCGTTGGGCTTTGCCCAGGGCTGATCCCAAATTTTCAAAGGGCAATCGGAGGCGGGTCCCACCCTGCCTCCGTGCCAGGATAGACAAAACATGCAAGAGCGCTGGATTAACCCAGCTGGAAGACTGCACGCACTTTGCTAGAGTGCGTTGATGCGTCTATCCGTCCTTATGTTTATCGGAACTTTTTATGTCGCCGCTTTGAACACTGTGCTGGCCGCAGTGGCGGGTACGTGTACCCAAGGGGATGCTGGCCGGCTCTACGGTGTCGTCTTCTCGATCTTGCTGTACTTTATTGCCCTGATCACAATGCGGTTCAGCATCACCATGCGACGGGAACTTTTATTCATACTCCCCGCACTACCGGTCGTGATGTGGCAAACGATCTTTTCCGCACGATTGAGCTTTGATCTGCTTTGGAACGGTGCCGCGGCCTGCACATTCTTAATGGGTCCTGGGCCAGCGTATCCGCCCAGCGGTGGCGAAATGTTCTTTGCCGTGGCCTGGCCCGCAATGGCGCTGATGGTGATCCTGGGGCTGGCAATGGTTTGGCGCGCACTGCCGAAAAGCCCCACCGCATAACGGCTTAGCCCAAACACATCCTTCCAGGTTCAGAGCCGTTCAAAACTTTGGCCGCAGCCAATTACGCCTCATACAACTCCAGCGGCAGATCATCTGGATCTGCGAAAAAGGAAAACCGCTTGCCAGTCAGCGCATCGGTACGGATGTCCTCAACTGCCACGCCTTGCCCCTCCAGCCATTGCTTTGCCGCTGCAACATCAGGCACCCGAAACGCCAGATGTCGCAATCCTTCGGCTTCGGGTCGCGAAGGCCGCGCGGGCGCACCGGGAAAGGTGAACAGTTCCAGCCGCGTCCCATCGGGCAACTCTAGGTCCAGCTTCCAACTGTTCCTTTTTTCGCGAAAGGTTTCATCCACCACCTTCAGCCCCAAAAGATCGACATAAAACGCTTTTGACCGCTCATAGTCGGAACAGATCAACGCAACATGGTGCATACCATCAATCGAGAGCACGCCAGTATCCTTCTTTAGTATTCCAAATATCCTTCGGGGGCTCTGTGGCCGAACAGACGTGCCAAGGCACTCTTGCGCTTAGACAAACTGCTCACGGATCAGCCGTTCTTCCAGACCGTGGCCTGGGTCAAACATCACCCGGTGTGCTATGGACGGTTCAGACCGGATATCCACCCGCACCACATCCCGCACGGCGCGGGCGTCTGCTTCGGCCATGACCGGGCGTTTTTCGTGCTCTAACACCTCAAACGTCACTTGTGCGGTTTTGGGCAACAGCGCCCCACGCCAACGACGCGGGCGAAACGCGGCCATTGCCGTCAGAGCCAGAATATCAGCCCCAATCGGCAAAATTGGCCCGTGGGCAGAATAGTTGTACGCCGTAGAACCCGCAGGGGTGGCGACCAGCGCCCCATCACAGACCAGCTCTGCCATGCGCAACCTGTCATCAACACTGATGCGCAGCCGTGCGGCCTGGGGCCCGGCACGCAACAGCGAAACTTCGTTGATGGCCAACGCGTTATGTTCGGCCCCATCGGCAGTGATCGCCTTCATCGACAACGGGTTGATCACCGCCTCTTCTGAAGCCTGCAATCGTTCGACCAAACCATGTTCAGAGTATTCGTTCATCAAGAAGCCGACAGTGCCACGGTTCATCCCGTACACAGGGGCCGGATTTTGCTGAGTTCGGTGCAAGGTATGCAGCATGAAACCGTCACCGCCCAAGGCAACGATGATATCTGCACCCTCTTCCGAATGATCGCCATATTGGCGGATCAGCCCCTCCTTTGCCGCTTGAGCGATGGGCGCATTGCTGGCTGTAAAAGCGATCCGAAGCGACATAGTGTTTCCTGTCAGGTCTAAGTTGTTCCGAAAGAACCACAAGTTGCCCCAAGGGGCCAGCAAAGATGCCATGAAGCAAACATACAGCGCATTCCAGCCTTTGCCTTTCAGTCGGATTTGAATACACCGCACGCAACCGCGAATCTTACCTGCTGGAGGCTGCACCATGACCGCGACAATTCGTGATGAGGGTTTTTTCACCGAGGCCCTATCGGACCGTGACCCTGAACTCTTTGCGTCAATCACCGGCGAACTGGGCCGCCAGCGCGACGAGATTGAGCTGATCGCATCTGAAAACATCGTGTCCCGCGCCGTAATGGAAGCGCAGGGATCGGTCCTGACAAACAAATATGCCGAAGGCTATCCCGGACGCCGCTACTATGGCGGATGCGACTGGGTCGACGTGGCCGAGAACCTGGCGATTGAACGTGCCTGCAAATTGTTTGGCTGTGACTTTGCCAATGTTCAGCCCAACTCGGGCTCGCAAGCCAACCAGGGTGTATATCAGGCGCTGATCCAACCCGGCGACACAATCTTGGGGATGAGCCTGGATGCCGGTGGTCACCTGACCCACGGCGCGCGCCCAAACCAATCGGGCAAATGGTTCAACGCCGTTCAATATGGCGTTCGTCAGCAAGACAATATGCTGGACTATGATCAGGTTCAGGAATTGGCGACCGAGCACCAGCCAAAGCTGATCATTGCCGGTGGTTCGGCCATTCCGCGCCAGATCGATTTTGCCAAAATGCGCGAGATTGCCGATAGCGTTGGCGCATATCTGCACGTGGACATGGCTCACTTCGCAGGGTTGGTTGCAGCGGGCGAACACCCCTCGCCCTTCCCACATGCACATGTGGCGACCACAACCACGCACAAAACCCTGCGCGGTCCGCGTGGCGGCATGATCCTGACCAATGACGAAGCAATTGCCAAGAAGGTGAACTCTGCCATTTTCCCCGGCATTCAGGGTGGCCCGTTGATGCATGTCATCGCGGCAAAGGCCGTGGCCTTTGGCGAAGCACTGCGCCCCGAATTCAAAACCTATGCTCAGCAGGTCATCAAGAACGCCCAGGCGTTGAGTGATCAGCTGATCAAAGGTGGTCTGGATACCGTCACCCACGGCACCGATACGCATGTTGTGCTGGTTGATCTGCGCCCCAAGAACGTCAAAGGCAACGCCACCGAAAAAGCTCTGGGCCGCGCTCACATCACCTGCAACAAAAACGGCGTTCCGTTTGACCCGGAAAAGCCAACAGTGACCAGCGGCATTCGCCTTGGGTCGCCTGCAGGCACCACTCGCGGTTTCGGCGAAGCAGAGTTCCGCCAGATCGCGGACTGGATCATTGAAGTGGTCGACGGTTTGGCCGCCAATGGCGAAGACGGCAATGCAGAGGTCGAAGCCAAAGTGAAGGCTGAGGTTGAAGCGCTTTGCAAGAGCTTCCCGCTCTACCCAACACTCTGATCTTTCGCGCTGCCCCTGCCCGGTTTTGGTGCCGGGGGCAGCGCATTCAGACCTATCTGTAAAGTGACCTGACCATTGGCCTTAGCCACAAGCGGTTATGTCAACGGCCATGGGCGCATCATCAAAACCTCGGCCAGCAGATCATACACCAAGCGGATCCGGCGGCTGGTGTGCAATTCGCGATGCACCGTCAGCCAGTTGTCCACATGTATTGGCTTTGCCTCTGGCCAGACACTGACAACACCGGGGGTTGCTGCGGCGATGTCGTCCATCATAAAAAACACCCCCATCCCCTGACGCACCATTTCCCAGCACACCACAGAACTGCCTGAGGACAGACGGATGTTTTCGGCTTTGATCGGCACGCCATATCCATTCAAATACCGGACTGCCTCGTCACAATCGCCCATGGCAATGAAATCCGCCTTGGCCAATGCATCTGACGATTTCCCCAAGCCAACCCTGTCATAATACCCCTGTGATGCATAAAGCCGCGCCAAACTGGGGCGGGTTTTGCGGGCAATCAGATCAGGGTGTTCCGGCACAACATGGCGTATGGCGATATCCGCTTCACGCCGCTGTAAATCGCTGATTTCATTGGTCGCAATGATATCCAAAATCACTTGCGGGGCGCGTTCGCGCAATCGGCTGGCAACCGCGGGCATCAGGCGTGCAGCCAACATATCGCTGACAGACACGCTGACATGGCCCGATACATCCTGCACCTGCCCCGAAGCCACCAGCGAAACGCGCAGCGCCGCTTCGCCCATCTCGCGCATGTCTTTCAACAGCCCGTTTCCCGCCTCGGTCAGCGCCAAGGTGCGCCCGACACGTTCAAACAGGGTTACGCCCAATTCCTGTTCCAGCGCAGCAACTTGGCGTCCCAAGGTTGGCTGGGTCAGCCGCAGTTCGCGCGCCGCAGCCGAAAACGACCCGGATTCCGCCGTAACCAGAAACGCGCGCGCCTGGTTCCAATCAAATTTTACAGCTTGCCAATTCATGCGTTTTCGTATGATCCTTGTAGAAACTTAGGCACTTTTCCCGGAAAAATTTATGGTTATGTATTGGGGCAACGTCAAGGCACAGATTTTTTTCATACTCCTCTAAGGATTTTCCGATGACATCCGTTAACGCCGCCCCCGCATTTTGGGACCGTATTTCAAAGAAGTATTCCGCCTCACCGATCAAAGACATGCCGGCCTATGAACAAACGATGGACCGGACCACGCATTATATCCGTGGCATGGCACGCGTATTGGAAGTGGGCTGCGGCACGGGTGGCACAGCGTTGCGTCTGGCACCTGTTGTTGGACAGATGCACGCCACCGATTTTTCCAGCGGAATGATTGATATCGCGCGGGCAAAGGACGGGGCAAATAACGTTCAGTTTGACACAGCGGCGGTCGAACAGCCCCCTGCTGGCCCTTATGATGCAATCCTTGGGTTCAACCTGCTGCATCTTGTGCCGGAACTGCCAAAGGTTTTGGCTGCCCTGCGCGACCAACTGGAACCAGGTGGTCTGTTGATCACCAAATCTGGCTGCGTGACAGAATTGAACCCCCTGCTGCGCGTTGCGATCAAGGCGATGCAATTGGTCGGCAAGGCCCCCTATATCAACGGCTTTTCGCGTGATGAATTGGAGAGGTTGATCGCTGACGCCGGTTTTGAAATTCTTGAGTCAGGCCGTCATGGCAAAAAAGGCATTGCGCATTTTGTCGTCGCCCGGCGTGTTTGACCGCGCCGGTTAACCGCCGATAAAGCCCTGCCAGTACAACACCAGCAAAACAAGCACGATAACGATCAGAACCTTGGCCATCAGATCGGCGGTCAGGTTCAACAATGTAGCCTTGCGCCGCGCCTTTACGTCGATCCCCTCCAGATGGGCCACAGACCGTCGATAGGCACTTTCCAGCGCTGCACTGTCGTACTGGCGTATCAGCTTGGGGTGCACCATCATCTGCTCGGCCCGTTCGATCTGGGCCATATCCTTGCGGACATAGGCAGGGACACGCCGCCCCAGCTTGCGCAGACGGCGGCCAAATGGCCCAGAGGACAAGCCGAACTTCTCTTCCAAAAGCCGGTTCAACCGCTCTGTCTTTGTTGTGATATCCGAAGTATCGATCATGCGCGCAGACTAAGGTTCCTAGCCCGTCAGGGCAAGCTCTGGCCAAGCCGAATGGTGGGCGTTATGACGGCCTTATGCTGAACCTGATCCAACATGGCACCCAAACCGGTGCCCCGTCGCTTTTGATTGTCCATGGGCTGTATGGCTCTGCCCGCAATTGGGGTGTTATCGCCAAACGCCTGTCTGATGAACGCGAAGTTGTCGCGGTGGATCTGCGCAATCACGGGGACAGCCCTTGGTTTGACAGTCACAGCTATTTCGACATGGCGGCCGATCTGGCCGAGGTGATCGAGGCGCATGGCGCGCCGATGGATGTTATGGGCCACTCGATGGGGGGCAAGGCCGCGATGGTTTTGGCACTGACGCGCCCTGATCTGCTGCGCAAACTGGTCGTCGCTGATATTGCACCGGTCACCTATGGGCACACCCAATCTCAATTCATTCGGGCGATGAAGTCAGTTGACCTGAGCCAAGTCAACAAACGCTCTGATGCGCATGACCAATTGGCCGCTTCGGTCGAAGACTCGGCGCTGCGTTCCTTCTTCACTCAATCTCTGGATGTATCCGGCAAACGTTGGAAACTGAACCTTGATGTCTTGGAACAAGAGATGCCCAAGGTCTTGGCTTTCCCGGAAATTGACGGGTCCTTTGACGGGCCCACCCTGTTTCTGTCAGGGGCCAATTCCGATTATGTCACACGCGACTCTCGGGGGCGGATCCGTGAATTGTTCAGTGATGTGCATTTCGCCAAACTGCCGGACGCTGGGCATTGGCTGCACGCCGAACGCCCGCGTGCCTTTGAGGCCGCAATGCGCGTCTTTCTAAACGCCTAAGCCGCTCTTTTCAAAATCACAAAGATGTCGGGGCGTCGTCAGACAAAATTGTCAGCTGCTCACCCAGCCATGGAAGCACTGTGTGCGCCGGCACAATGACCAGTTCCTGCACCAGATTGCGCACGGTACGGGCCACGTCCTGAGGCACATCGCCGGTCCAGTCCGCAGCGGCAAAGAGCGAAATCGTGCGCGTTGCCGGGGCAAAGGGCAGCGGGCGCACCTCCAAATCGGCATGCAAAGACTGGGCGCGCATATAGCCGAGCGGCGTTGTAATTGTCCAACCAACCCCGCGCGCGGCCAATGTCATCAGCGCCAAATGAGCACCAATTTCATACCGTTCTGCAAAGTGATGCCCCTGGCGCACCAGGTGGTTCTCGATCTGGCGGCCGATAAACTGATCCCGGTCATAGCGCAGAAACGGCATAGCTTCGCTGACAGCCTTGGCACCGCCATGTTCGGCCACCGCGCCCCGCGGCGCGACAAAGATGAACGGATCCTGCACCAACGGATATTCCGTAATCCCCGCTGCAGATGCCCCCCCAGATGCCGCAATTGCCATATGAAGGCGCTGGTTTTGCAGTGCATCCGTGATTTCATGACTGGGAGCTGTGACCAGTTTAAAATGGCACCGTGTCATGGTTTCGGCCAGCATGGTCACCAGACGCGGCGTTACGTCATTGTCAAAGTCGTCGATCACGCCCAGATCAAGCGTCGACAGATGAGACAGGTCCATCACTGTCAGTTCGGTCTGCGCCAAACGCAGCTGCGCCAAGACCTTTTCTGTTCGATTAAGAAAGCTGCGCCCGGCGGGGGTTAGCTGCATGGGGCGGCGACCATGATCCAGCAAGCCCCGGCCCAACGCAGTTTCAAGGTTGCGCATTTGTTGGCTGACGGCCGGTTGCGACAACCCCGTAGCCCGCGCCGCGCCCGCGACAGAGCCGGTGACGGCCAGTGCTTCGAACACTTCCAGCCCGCGCAAAGACACACCTTTATTGATCGTCATGCAAACTGCCCCGCGCGTTCTAGTTTCACCTTTTTGAAACCTGTTGGCGTTGATTGGTCAACCCCTGGCTACGTGGTTATGCCCCTTCGCACAATGTTTCCGCTTTACCAGCGAAGGCTTTGTAACGCGCCCAGAATGCTTCGTGCCGGTTGCCATCAGACTGGCGAATTTCCTGCGCGCGGTGGGGATCCCGAAAGAATTCAACCGCTTGTTTTTGATCTGCCGGGGTTAAAGAGATATCGGCTACAAACTGAACACACCCGCACAGCTGCCGCGAGGCAGACTTGCGCCCGCTGGCCATGCAGGCACTGGCCACAGGGCCACTGGACACACGTGTGGCGGGCACTTTGGTTTTGTATGTTCTGTTTGAACCGCCACAACCGGCCAATACCGCCAAAGCTGCGATTACTGCTATCCAACGCATTTTGGATGCCTTTTTTTCTATCTGCCAAGGGCGGCAGCGTTATTGCCTGTAGTTTTCCCGCATGCTGCCGTATTTCGCCCATCTTTTCAATTCACGTTCCCCGCAAGCTGGCCCTGATTATTTCCAAGGGTCGCAAAATCGGCCCGCAGACAAGGGCCACAGGCACGCGGCTTCAGAATTCCGTGCCATGCAAGCGCCCGCGTTTTGCCGCATTTTTGCCCCGGTCGTCCTTCAGAAACGTTCGAGTGTCTGCAAAACGTCGCATTGGTACGCCGCGACTTCAAATCGCCAAAAAAAAGGTGAAAAAAATGTCCTGTTCGAGAATCGTTTCCGCCGTTGTTATCGGCCTTGCCTCTGCCAGCGCTGCGCATGCAGCCGAACATAAACTCTATTTTGTGGGCAACGGCTTCTTCCCTGAGACCGTCTATGCCGATACCGGCGATGTTGTGCATGTGATCAACATGTCGGTAAATACGTCCACCGTCACACTGACTGGGGACGTTGCTGTCGCTGATCCACTTTGCGGGGACCCCGACAAGTGGAAGGACTTGGATCCTGATTGTGACAATGGTTGGGGCAACAACACCCCGACGGATGATGTCATTTCCGATACCGCCGCGCTGACCTTGGCAGTCAACGAAGAAACAGCGTTCATCGTGAAAGCCAGTACTGATCCTTTGACCGTCACCGGCAGAAGCGGCGCGACAAACGCGAAATATAGCGGTGTGATCGCGACAAACCAAAACCCCAATCTGGGCTTTTAAACCGGCTTAACCCTCGCTGACTTGCGACAGTGGCTCGATCAAGGTCGGGCCACTTGATCTGTTTGAATTGACCTGTGTGCCAACACGATGAAACTGCAGCGTGTCTTGTTCTGGAGCGGTCATCAAACGTGCAGCGCCTTTGCCCGCCTCTCCTAACCACAATGGCCAATCTGCCGGTTCCAGCACCACGGGCACCCGGTGGTGAATCTGGGTCATCGGCCCTGTCGCCTGTGTGGTGACAATGGCGCAGCTGCGCACCGGATCGCCGCCTTCAACCACCCAGTCCTGCCAAATAGCAGCAAAGACCAGCGGCGCGCCATCCGTTCGGGAAATGTAGTGCGGCAGGCGCTTGCCGTCCGCATCCTTTGTCCATTCATAGAACCCCGTGCACGGAACCAAACATCGCCTTGCTCGGCAAGCGGCCCGAAATGCGGGTTTTTCTGCAATGGTTTCCGCGCGTGCGTTGATCAGCAATGGGCCGTCGTTGGGTGCTTTGTACCAATGGGGCAGAAAGCCCCAGCGCATCGCCCCCAGTCGCCGCTGGTCATCCGCTGTATAGGCCACATGAACCTGATTGGTTGGGCAGACATTATAATTCGGCACCGGCGGCAAATCATTGGCCAATGCCGCGTCAAACAATTGGGCCATCGCATCAGGTGGCAGGGTGATCGCAAATCGTCCGCACATGCGGATAAACTAACGACAATTCGCCCAGAGACCAGAAAAATGGCGCAACCGCACACCGGGCTGCGCGCCACACGCTATCGGTATGCTTTGCGTGCCATTTCCAAGCGTGCATCCATCATCGAAATATCCTTCAAGATATCCTGACGGCGGGTGCGATCACCGGTATCGCGCAATTCGGCCCGCAGGCGCGCCAGCTCTCGTGACAAGATCACGAATTCTGGCAAACCCCCGCTGTCCTTGACCAGACGATTGATCAGTGCGTTTTCGGGATCAGGCTCTGGCGGCAATGGTTTTCCCGCACCCGGCAGGTTGTCAAAAGCGCCATCTTTTTCGGCGGCGTTGATCTTGGCTTCGATCAAATCGAACAGCGGATGTTGCATAGCGCGGGTCCATTGGCGGATTTCGTCACAAAGATCAGAAAAATTTCAAAAAATGTCCAGCCCGGCGACGGAAATGCTGCGCTGCCGCGTAACAGCCCTATCGGACAATTTTTTAACGAGGCTGGATATGTCGTTTTACCTTCGAAAATGGGCAACCCCCCTGACGATGGCCACTTTCTTGATCACCGCAATCACCGGGATCGTTTTGTTTTTTCACGCAGGCGGTCAATTGGCCCATGTTGCGCATGAATGGGTCGGCTGGGCCGTTTCGGTGGTGTTCATGTTCCACATGGCGCTGAACTGGCGGGCCTTTACCACGTATTTCAAACGACCCCTGGCCATGAGCATTATGGTGATCGGCGTGGCTGTGACCATCTGGACATCTTGGCCGCAAAGCACCGATACGACCATGCCCAGCACGCGCGCGATGTTCGGGGCAATGCAAAACGCGCCCATCACGACTGTTGCGGAATTGGCCGGTCAAACACCGGATGAGCTGATCGCAGGGCTGAAAGCCGCCGGGTTCGAGGGTGCTGGTCCGAATGAAACGATCAGTAAGCTGTCTGGCGGCGATCGTGGGCTGGCCTTTAAGGCCTTGGGGCTGGCCTTTCCTGCGGGCGGATAACGACGGAACCAGGAAAAGCGCGTGCTCAGCGAGACACACTGGCCGCGCCTGAAAACAAAAAACGCCGGGCAAGACCTGCCCGGCGTTCGCAATTGCCCAAAGGCAAAGGCTTATTTCAATGTGATACGGCCGTCGACATACGGCGCATAAGGCGCATTTTCCGCCAAGTACTCTGCCGTCACATCTGCCAAGTCCGGGCCAAAGTCATATGCCTTGTCGGCGTCACGGAACATTTTGTAACCGTCACCACCGTTGCGAACATAGTTGTTGGACACCAAGCCATAAGTTGCGGCGGGATCAATCGGCGCACCGGCCACCATAACGTCAGAGATACGGCTGCCCGGCTCTGCTGTTGCGGTCACAGTAAAGGTCATACCAGCCACCTGTGGGAATCGGCCTGCGACCTCTTCGATCTGTGAAACACCGTTTTCCAGCGCGTCGATGACCGTCTGACCGGACACGTGGAACGTGGACAGGGTGTTTTGGAACGGCAGCACTGTCAGGACTTCGCCCATGGTCACGTCGCCAGCGTCGATAGAGGCACGCAAACCACCACTGTTGGCGATGGCGATCTGGATGCCCTGATCAGCAACACGTGCCAACATGGCGTCCGCAACCAGGTTGCCCATCTGGCATTCCATCACACGGCATACCGACCGGTCGCCTTCAATCGACTCTGCGGAAGACGCGACAACCTTGTTGCGGATTTCTTCCAGCGGCTTGGCGGCTTCGGCGATGCGGCTCTTGGTGGTTGCATCTTCGGTTACGGAAGCATCCATAACGATTGGCTCACCAACAGCTTCGGTGATGACGCCATCATCATTGAAGGTCACGTTCAGCTCACCCAGGAATTTACCATAGGCATAGGCCTGAACAATGGCCGTTTCGCCCACCATTGTCGGATACGCGCCCGCAGCTTTTTCTGAGGTGTTGGACAGGTACGTGTTGGAGTGACCACCAACGATCACGTCAACGCCGGTGGTGTTTGCGGCCACCATTTGATCAACCTTATAGCCCGAGTGGGACAGAACGATGATCTTGTTCACGCCATCGGCTGTCAGCTTGTCAACTTCGCCCTGAACCGCTTCGGACGGATCGGTGAAAATGATATTGTCGCCGGGGCTGGCCAGTTCATCGGTGTCTTGTGGTGTCAGACCAATCAGGCCCAGCTTTTCGCCGCCACGTTCGATCACGGTGGATTTCATCAGCACGTCGGCCAACAGCGGTTCGCCAGACACATCCGCGTTGGACATCAACACGGGGAAATCGAGGGAGTCCATAAAGCCGCGCAGAACTTCGGGGCCATCGTCGAATTCGTGGTTGCCCACGGTCATCGCGTCATAGCCCATCTTGTTCATCATCTCGGCGGCCAGTTTACCCTTGTAGTAGGTGTAAAACAGCGTGCCTTGGAATTGGTCACCGCCATCCACAAGGATGTGATTGTTGGTGCGCGCCTTGGCAGCTTCCAACGCAGTTACCAAGCGGGCGGAGCCGCCAAAGCACTTTCCTTCGGCATTGTCTTCTTCACCGCAGCCTGAATCGTACTTGCTGATCGGCTCAAAACGGGCGTGGAAATCATTGGTGTGCAAAATGGTCAGCGAATAGTCGGCGCTTGCCACCCCTGCGGACAGGGCCAAGGCAGCGGCGCTTGTAAGAAGGCGAACAGACATAAAGAATCCTCTCTGTCGATATTGTTATTGCACGATGCTGCAACGACTTTGGTTCGGTGTCAAAGACTGCCGTATCGTCACCCGGCGCCTCTGCGGGCATATGCCGTGTTTGTACCCGTTTGATGACAAGGCCTTAGCGCCCTTTGATATCAATTTGCGCAGAGAACTTGACCCCGCGTGACCAGCGCGGCATCTGAGGGGCATGTTGATATATAAAATTCTTCGCGCGGACGAATGGGCCGCATTGCGCGCCGAAGGCGAAACCGCCGGTGCGCCGATAGATGTGGCGGATGGCTACGTACATTTTTCCACTGCAGAACAGGCCGCAGAGACCGCCGCAAAGCATTTTGCCGGTGTTCAAGACCTGATGTTACTTGCGCTAGAGGCAGACACACTGGGTCAAGCCGACGGTGAAGAGCTGAAATGGGAAGTGTCGCGCGGCGATGCCCTGTTCCCGCACCTGTACGGCCCGCTTCGATTGGCAGATGTGGCTTGGGCGCAACCGCTGCCCTTGGTGGACGGGGTGCACCAGTTTCCGGCGGGTCTGGAATGACCACGTTCCTTGAAAAAGCCGGACTGGCCCTGCTGCACAAGATTGACCCCGAACAAGCCCATGGCGCGGCGTTGCTGGCATTGCGCGCCGGGCTGGCCCCTGCCCCCGGCCTGATCACATCAGAACGCCTGCGTTGCTCTGTGGCTGGTTTGAACATGACCAATCCTGTTGGACTGGCCGCAGGGTTTGACAAGAACGCCCAAGTTCTGTCCCCGCTATCGCGCGCAGGGTTTGGTTTTATCGAAGTCGGGGCTGCAACCCCCCGCCCGCAACCGGGCAATCCGCGCCCACGTCTGTTTCGGTTGTCCGAAGACCGCGCCGCCATCAATCGCTTTGGCTTCAACAACGAAGGGATGGAGGCGATTGCTGATCGTCTTGCGATGCGACCACGTGATGCGGTGATCGGCCTGAATTTGGGGGCCAACAAGGACAGCGAAGACCGCGCCGCAGATTTTGCCACTGTGCTGACGCGCTGTGGGGCCTATTTGGATTTTGCGACGGTCAATGTCAGCTCTCCCAATACCGAAAAGCTGCGTGACTTGCAGGGGAAAGAGGCGCTTTCAGCGCTGCTGGCCGGCGTGATGACCGCGCGAGATGCGCTGGACACGCCGATTCCGGTGTTTTTGAAGATCGCGCCAGATCTGGATGCGCAGGGACTGATTGATGTGGCCGAGGTGGCGCTGTCATCTGGCGTTGCGGGGGTAATTGCCACCAATACCACGCTGGACCGTGCGGGGCTGCAATCTGCCCACCGTGACGAGGCAGGCGGATTGTCTGGTCAGCCGCTGTTTGAAAAATCCACCCGTGTTCTGGCGAAACTTTACCGCCTGACCGAAGGCAAACTGCCCCTGATCGGTGTTGGCGGCATCAGTTCTGCCGAACAGGCCTATGCCAAAATTCAGGCGGGTGCCTCGGCTGTACAGCTATACACTGCTTTGGTGTATGGTGGTCTGTCGCTGGCGCAAGAAGTGGCCGAGGGGTTGGACAAGCTTCTGGCCCGCGATGGGTTTGCGACTGTGGCTGATGCGGTTGGCACCGGAAATGGAGATTGGACATGATCACAATTTGGCACAATCCACGCTGCTCAAAATCCCGTCAGGCTGTTGCCCGTTTGGAGGAGAAAGGCGTGCCGTTTGAGACACGCCTGTATCTTCAGGATGCGCCGTCTTTGGCAGAACTACAGGCAGCGCAAGCCAAGCTGGGCGTTTCTGCGGGGCAAATGATGCGTGTTAAGGACGGCTTGTTCAAAGAACTGGGTCTTGATGCGCAAATGGACGATGCGACGTTGCTGGTGGCTATGGCAGAGCATCCCAAGCTGATCGAGCGGCCAATTGTTTTTCACGAAGATCGCGCCGTTATCGGGCGACCGACAGAGGCGATTGACACGGTCCTATAGCTTTGGCGCGTTTGGGTCAGCTGGCCTTTGCAACGCTCGGATTTGCCTGAACAGCCTGTGCCTGTGCCGCCGCCGCGCGCTCTAACGCCGGGTAGCGGGCTAGCAAGGTGATGCCACGCACAGCAAAGCTGATCAAATAGGCCAACCACAGGCCGTGATTGCCCAACCCCGGCACCAACGCCCAAATCGCAGTTATGTAGACGACAAAGCTAAGCGCCATCATGTTACGCATGTCAGCGCTGCGTGTGGCCCCGATGAACACGCCATCCATCATCCACGGCAGCACACCGATAATCGGCGCGGCCACCATATAAGGCAAAAAGACCCGTCCTTCGGCCTGCACACTGGGCACGTCGGCCATCAGATCGATGATGCCGGGCCCAAAAAACCAGAACACCAGCGCCAGGCTGACACTGATGATCAGCGCCCAGAAGGATGTCAGCAGCACCCCGCGCCGCAAATTGGCCACGGCCCCAACACCATAGGCGCTGCCAATAATCGCTTCGGCTGAAAATGCGATCCCGTCCATCGCAAAGGCTGTGATTTGCAAGAATTGCAGCAGCACCTGATTGGCCGCCAAAGTCACATCGCCAAAATCGGCCCCCAGAAACAGAAATGAAACAATGACCGCCTGCAGCAGCAGAGAGCGGATCAGAATATCTGTGTTGACCTTGGCCATCCGGATCAATTTGACCCGATCAAAGACCCGCGCCCAATCCCGCCAAGCGGGCACGCCAAAGGCCGCGCGGCACAACCATAGCCCCAGCAGCAGCCCGGACCATTCCGCCAGAAAGGTTGCGATGGCCACGCCCTGCACACCCCAGCCGAGGCCCAACACAAACCACAGGTCCAGCACGATATTCAGGCTGTTCATCCATAGCTGCATAACCAGCACACCCCGGGTACGCTCTTGCCCTACCAACCAACCCGTGATGCCGTAGATCGCAATCGCCGCCGGTGCAGACCATATGCGGATCACCATGTATTGGCGCGCCAATGTCTCAACCTCTTGCGAGGCTGGTGAAATCCTGAACGCGCCCCAAAAGATTGCGCCTTGTAGCAAGATCATCGCCAGACCGGCCACCAGCCCGATCATCAATGCGCGGGTCAACAGCGCGGCCACTTCGGGCCGGTTCCCCTGCCCTGTGGCTTGTGCGGTAAATCCGGCTGTGCCCATGCGCAGGAACCCGAAAATCCAATAGACCCCTGTCAGAACAATGGCCCCAATCCCTACCGCACCAATCGGTGCAGCCAGCCCGATTTGGCCAACCACGCCTGTATCCACCGCCCCCAAGATCGGCACTGTCGCATTCGACAATACGATCGGCATTGCGATCTTCAGTATCCGGGCATGGGTGACGTCTGTGACGGACGAAACTGGGTTATTGGTCAAGCGGCACCAAGAAATGCGCGGTTGCTTCCGCAAAGGGCCGCGCGCGGTTGTCTTGCCATGCCTCTGCCCGCAGGCTGGCATAGCGGCGCCCCATCCGGGTGATTGTCGCACGCGCATACGCATCACGCGGCAAACCAGAGCGCAGATAGTCGACGGAGAAATCAATCGTCTTGGGCATACGCGGCAGGTTACCGGCTTCAAGGCTGGCAACATCCAGCGCGCCGCTTTCCATGCTGCCCCACAGCCGCGACCAACTGAGCGTCATGATCGCCGTCACTTCCAGGAACGCCGCCGTGACACCACCGTGCAAGGCTGGCAAGTGCGGATTGCCGATCAGCTTTTCATCATAAGACAGGATCCCTGTCAGCTCATCACCACGACGGTCAAAGGAAATGCCCAGGAACTGAATATAAGGGACACCGCTGGCCAAGGCAGTCAGCGCAGCATCCCGGCGTTTTTTAACAACTTGCACCGGCTCGGGGGATCGCTTGACCATCTGCTATGCCCCTACCGTGAATGTGCCACTGGCTGTCGCCACCGGGCCGTCAGATGTGCCATCATCGGCCGTAGCCCGAACAAATGCTATGGTGCGGGTCACATGATAGCAGGTCGCCCGCGCGGTAATCGTCTGTCCCGGCTTGGCGCCGCGCATGTAGGCGATGCGCAAATCCAGCGTTGCCGTGGTTGCCGGGGTTTCAGGGTGGCTCATAACAGCCGCCCCGCAGCATGTGTCGATCAAGGTTGAAACCGCACCGCCATGCAGCACACCCGTTTCAGGATCGCCGATCAGTTGCGTGTCATAGGGCATACACATCACCACAGTGCCGTTGTCGATCTCTTCCATCGACAAATTCAACGCTCTGGCATGCGGGATACGCCGAATAAACTCTTTGGCGTCGATGATTTTTTGCTCTGCGGTCATGGGCGCTCCGGTCTGTTAAGCACCGTTATGGTCAACGGATTTGCCCGCCGCAACCCCTGCACAGCGGTTGCCCTTGTCAACCGGCTCTCCTAAAGTCTCACCGCAAGGGAGCAGATTTTCATGACAGATATCCGTCTGAACTTCAAAGAGATGTGCGCCAAATTCGAAGTAACACCGCGCACTCTGCGGTACTACGAATACATTGAACTGCTGCAGCCAGCACGTGAAGGACGTGCCAGAATTTATGGCCCGCGTGAGATTGCGCGCATGAAGCTGATCTTGAGGGGGCGTAAATTCGGATTTCCGTTGGAAGAAATTCGCCAGTGGCTGTTGATCTACGAAGAAGATGGCACAGAGGCGCAGATGAAAGCCTGGATAACGATGGCCGACCGCCAACTGAACGAGTTGGAAGAACAGCGCGCGCAGATCGACGAGGCGATTGTTGAATTGAAAGCACTAAGAGACCAGACATCCGGCGATTTGAAACCCTAGAATCCGCCATTTGATCCTTCCGGTTTCAGTCACAAAAAATTCATCATGAAAAATTGGTAAGGAATTCCCTACCTCAGCGAATTTTTCGTCTCAAAGCGATTTGAAAGATTATTTCGCGCTACCCGCACTGACGTAACATTATCTTACGTCAACTCCAAAGTGACGCGACGTCTGAGTTACGTCACCCGATTTTCCCATTGTATGATGATGGCAACAGACGCACCTGTGGGGTTCATTCCCATGCGTCAAGGAAAGTTCGATGTCCGACGATTCAACAACAATGTCTATTCGCCAGATGTGCGACCAGTTCGAGGTAACCCCTCGCACTCTGCGATTTTACGAAAGCAAAGAGCTGCTTTTCCCAATCCGTGAAGGCCAGCGGCGGTTGTTCACCAAACGCGATCGCGCTCGTTTGAAACTCATTCTGCGCGGCAAGCGTTTTGGCTTCAGCCTGGAAGAAATCCGGCAACTGCTAGACCTGTATCATATGGGTGATCAGCAACAGACACAGCTGACAAAGACCTATGAAATCGCACAGCAGCGGTTGTCTGACATGATCAAGCAACGGGATGAGCTGAATACAGCTATCCAGGAATTGCAGGAACAAATGGAATGGGGCGCGAAAATGATCGCCTCGATGCAAAAACAAACGAGGGCCGCCGAATAATAACGCGGCTCGATCGGCACTCTGGGAGGACTTAATGCCAAGCTACACCGCACCAACCAAGGACATGCAGTTTTTGTTGCATGACGTACTGGACGCCGCCAACTCAGGTGTTCCGGGTTACGATGAACTGGACCGCGAATTCACCGCGGCGGTGTTGGCAGAAGCGGGCAAATTGGCCTCCGAAGTGCTGTTGCCACTCAATGCGGTCGGCGATCAAGAAGGGTGTACGCTGGAAAATGGCGTTGTGCGCACCCCGTCCGGCTTCAAAGAAGCGTTTGACGAAATTCGCCAGGGCGGCTGGACCGCTCTGGATTGCGACCCGGCCTTTGGTGGCCAGGGCCTGCCCTATCTGATGAACACCGCCGCGCAAGAAGCATTTGTGTCGGCCAATATGGCGTTCAACATGTATCAGGGCCTGACCCATGGTGCCTATTCTGCGATCCATGCCCATGGCACAGACGCGCAGAAACAGATGTATTTACCCAATTTGGCATCCTGCCATTGGACCGGCACCATGAACCTGACGGAGCCGCATTGCGGCACCGATCTGGGGCTGATGCGCACCAAAGCCGAACCCCAAGACGACGGCAGCTACAAAGTGACAGGGCAGAAGATCTTCATCTCTGCTGGCGATCACGACATGGCTGACAACATCATCCACTTGGTGCTGGCCAAAATTCCAGGTGGCCCAGACGGTATCAAAGGCGTCTCTCTGTTTATCGTGCCAAAAATCTTGGTGGCCGAGGATGGCAGCCTTGGCGCGCGCAACGCGGTGTCCGTTGGCAAACTGGAAGAAAAGATGGGCATTCACGGCAATGCCACCTGCGTGATGAATTATGATGGTGCAACCGGCTTCTTGCTGGGCACCGAACACAAAGGCATGCGTGCCATGTTCACCATGATGAACGAAGCGCGTGTCGGCGTGGGCCTGCAAGGCTATGCGCAATCCGAAATCGCGTATCAGAATGCGGTGGCCTATGCCAATGACCGCCTGCAGGGCCGGGATGTCACCGGGGCCAAAAACCCGGATGGTCCTGCGGATCCCATCATCGTTCACCCGGATGTCCGCCGTAATCTGATGGACCAGAAGAGCTTTACCGAAGGCGCGCGCGCGCTGACATATTGGGGCGCGTTCCTGATCGACAAGGCGCATCGGTCAGATGATGCCGATGCCTTGGGCATGGCTTCGCTTCTGACCCCGATCATCAAGGGTTTCCAAACCGACAAAGGCTTTGATATGGCCGTCGCCGCTCAACAGGTCTACGGCGGACATGGCTATATCGAAGAATGGGGCATGTCCCAATTCGCCCGCGACGCCCGCATCGCGATGATTTACGAAGGCGCCAACGGTATTCAGGCCTTGGATTTGGTCGGGCGAAAACTGGCTCAGGACGGCGGCAAACACGTGATGGCGTTCTTTGCGATGGTCAAAGATTTCATTAGCGAAAACAAAGGCCAAGACCCGGCGTTTGATACCGATTTCCTGGAACCGCTCAAAGCTGCCTCCAAGGATTTGCAAGCCGCAGGCATGTATTTCATGCAAAACGGGATGAAAAACCCAAATAATGCGCTCGCGGGTTCGTATGACTTCATGCATCTGTTTGGGCATGTGTGCCTTGGCCTGATGTGGGCACGTATGGGCGTGGCTGCCAACAAGGCACTGCAAGACGGCCTGTCTGACGCAACGTTCTATGAAACGAAGCTGGCCACCGGGCGTTACTACATGGCACGACAGTTGCCAATGACGCGCGCGCATCTGGCTCGGATCGAAAGCGGGGCAAACACCGTGATGGCTCTGGACGCAGCGCAGTTCTAAGTTCGGGCGCAGAGTCATCTGCCCAACACCGGAGGCTCAATGCCCAAAAGATTTCGTCTGACCCGCCGCATGAATATCGCCATGACCGAAGATGGCTATCGCCGCCTGAAGAAATTCGCTCAATCCGCAGGTCTGGACGAAGGGGAGGCACTCAGCTTCGTGTTCGAACATTTCGACAGCATCACGGATGACGAAACACTCGGCCATAGATTGCGCCTGTTCAATTCGGAACTGGAAAGCCGCAAACGCTAAGACCACGGGAGGGGAACCCACATGCAGTCCACCTGGATGACTCAAGAGCATCAAATGCTGGCGGAAATGACGGCAAAATTCATCAATGATGAATGGGCTCCTCACTTCGAACGCTGGCGCAAACAGGGCGAAATGGACCGCCAGACCTGGCAACAGGCGGGCGAACTGGGCCTGCTTTGCCCATCGATTCCCGAAGAATTTGGCGGCCCGGGCGGGGATTTCGGCCATGAAGCGGTAATTTTGATGGAAGCCAGCCGAGCCAATCTGGCCAGCTGGGGTCAAGGGATCCATTCAGGTATCGTGGCGCATTACATCCTGCACTACGGTACAAGCGCTCAGAAATCACGCTGGCTGCCCAAAATGGTTTCCGGTGAATTGGTCGGCGCATTAGCGATGACAGAACCCTCTGCCGGGTCGGATGTGCAGGCGATCAAAACCCGCGCGATAAAAGACGGCAACGGCTACCGGCTTTCGGGGCAAAAAACCTTTATCACCAACGGTCAGCACGCAAACCTGATTGTTGTCGCGGCAAAGACCGATCCCAGCAAAGGGTCCAAGGGCACGTCTCTGGTGGTCGTGGAAACCGATGGCGCCGAAGGGTTTTCACGTGGTCGCAACCTAGACAAAATCGGCTGCCACGCGGCAGATACCTCGGAACTCTTCTTTGATAACGTTGTCATCCCCCCGGAAAACATTCTGGGGCAGGAAGAAGGACAGGGGTTTTATCAAATGATGAAGCAACTGCCCCAGGAACGATTGATCATCGGTTGTGGCGCCGTCGGCGCGATGGAAGGCGCTGTCGCACGCACCATTGCCTATTGCAAAGAACGTGAAGCTTTCGGCGGCCCTCTTACGCAATTTCAAAACACACGGTTCAAACTGGCCGAATGCCAAACCAAAACCACGGTGGCACGCGCCTTTCTTGACAGCTGCATCGAGGAACATCTGCACGGTGCCTTGACCGTCGAAAAAGCCGCTATGGCGAAATACTGGCTGACAGACACCCAGGGCGACGTACTGGACGAGTGCCTACAACTGCACGGCGGCTACGGTTTCATGCAGGAATATGCGGTGGCCGAAATGTGGACCGACGCCCGTGTCCAACGCATATACGGCGGCACAAACGAAATCATGAAAGAACTAATCGCGAGGGCGCTGTGAAGACCTCGCAAAAAACAGCAACTGAAACCGTGGACTTGGCGTATTTATTGAAGAAAAGAAGCACAGGACAGTGTTCCCTCTTCTGGCGACGTCCCTGCCCTAAAAGGACGACGCCACGACTTTCTTTTACGCCGCCCCCTTCTTTTCTTCCTAAATACGCAAAATGGCCGACCACTAAGGCTCAGCGCATAGCACATCGGAAAGGCAATCGTTCATGACCATCAAACTCTACTGTTTTGGAGAATCCGGACATAGCTACAAAGTCGCGTTGACGTTGCAGGTTTCGGGACTGGATTGGGAAGCTGTAAAGGTCGACTTTTTCAACGGCGAGACGCGCAGCCCAGAGTACCGCGCCGAGGTAAACGAAATGGGCGAAGCGCCGGTGTTGATTGATGGGGATATTGAGTTGACGCAATCAGGCGTGATTCAAGATTACCTCTCGGAAAAGACTGGAAAGTTTGGCGGTACGACACCGCAGGAACGGCGGGAAATTCTGCGGTGGGTCTTGTGGGACAATCACAAGTTTTCCAGCATGGCAGGCCTCGTGCGGTTTTTGCTGAATTTCGTGCCACCAGAGAAGCAGCCCAAAGAGGTTATCGCCTTTTTGCAGGCACGACTAAAAGGTGCCTATCAAGTTTTGGACAAGCATTTGGAAGGCCGGGATTGGATTGTCGGAGATGGCCCAACCAATGCTGATTTCACCTGTTGCAGTTATCTGTACTACCCAGAGAATTTCGGGTTTGACCGTACAGATTGGCCAAATATCGACCGTTGGCTGAGCAATATTCAGGCTCTACCGGGGTGGAAAGCCCCCTATGATCTGATGCCGGGAAACCCGTCGGACCGGGCATAAGGAGAACACCATGAGCGATGCCTATATCTACGATTCTGTTCGCACGCCACGTGGCAAGGGCCGCAAGGATGGCAGTTTGCATGAGGTCACCAGCGTTGGTTTGTCCTCGCAGATTCTGAACGCGCTACAAGACCGCAACGGCCTTGAGGGTCATGCAGTTGAAGACGTGATTTGGGGCAATGCTACCCAGGTTGGCGAACAGGGCGGTTGCCTTGCCCGTTCTGCGGTACTGGCCTCAGAATTGGACGAGCGGATTCCCGGGCTGGCGATCAATCGGTTCTGCGCCAGCGGCATGGAAGCGGTAAACTTGGCGGCAAATCAGGTGGCCGGAGGGGCCGGAGAGGCCTATATCGCCGGTGGTGTAGAGATGATGAGCCGCGTGACCATGGGGAGCGACGGGGCTGCCATTGCGGTTGATCCGTCGCTGGCGATGGAGACCTATTTTGTCCCCCAGGGCATATCAGCCGATCTGATTGCCACGAAATACGGATTTTCGCGCGATGATGCAGACGCCTTGGCCGTTGAGAGTCAGCGCCGCGCCGCAGCAGCCTGGGCCGATCAACGCTTTGGACGCTCGGTTCTGACGGTTCGTGATATCAATGGCGTGGCGATCCTGGATCACGATGAATACATGCGCCCCAGCACCGATATGCAAGCGCTGGGCGCGCTGAAGCCAAGCTTCAAGGATATCGGTGAAACCATGCCCGGTTTTGATGCCGTGGCCTTGATGAAATACCCGGAGCTAGAGAAAATCACCCATATCCACCACGCCGGGAACAGTTCTGGAATTGTGGATGGGTCCGCGGGGGTTTTGATCGGGAACAAGGCGTTTGGCGAAAGATGGGGCCTGAAGCCACGAGCGCGTATTCGCGCAACGGCCAAGATTGGCACCGACCCGACGATCATGCTGACTGGCCCGGTTCCTGTGACCGAAAAGATTTTGGCCGACAGTGGCATGTCTATCAGTGACATTGATCTGTTTGAGGTGAACGAAGCATTTGCCAGCGTCGTGCTGCGTTTCATGCAGGCATTTGACGTTGATCACAGCAAAGTCAATGTGAACGGCGGCTCTATCGCAATGGGGCATCCGTTGGGGGCCACCGGTGCGATCATCATCGGCACTTTGCTGGATGAGTTGGAACGGTCCGGCAAGGGCACTGGGCTGGCCACGTTGTGCGTTGCCAGCGGGATGGGTGCTGCCACAATCATCGAGCGCGTCTGACATGGGTATTATTGACAAATCCAAGCTGCAGCCGCGGACGGGATCAGTCTATCCTGCCCCGTTTGATGCAATGATGGCAGGGCGTTCCTCGCTTCGCCTTGGACACGCGGGCGGGTTGAGCCAGTTCGGCGTGAACGAAGTGATCCTGGCGCCTGGCGCGATGTCCTCGTTGCGTCACTGGCACGAACGGGAGGATGAGTTCGTGATGGTTTTGACCGGGGAATGTACCCTGGTACAGGACGCGGGCGAAACACCGATGCGTCCTGGGGATTGCGCAGCTTTTCCAGCGGGCACGCCAGACGGCCACCACTTCATCAATAAGACCGCCCAAGAGGCCCGGTTTCTGGTCATCGGCAGCAAAATGCCCCGCGAACACGCCACCTATTCAGATGTGGATTTGTTGGCAGACATGAACGATGGCGCGATTACATTTACCCACAAAGACGGCACCCCATACACGGGAGAGACCACATGACCGATTTTACCATGACCACTGACAACGATGGCGTTGCCGTCATCAGCTGGGACGTGCCCGGAAAATCCATGAACGTGATGAGTTTTGATGGCTTTGCCCAGCTGGACGCACTGGTGGATCAGGCACTGGCCGATGACGCGGTCATTGGTATCGTAATCACGAGCGGCAAAGCCGATTTCGCGGGCGGGATGGACCTGAACGTTTTGGCGCGCATGAAGGAAGAAGCGGGCGATGACCCGGCACGTGGTTTGTTTGAAGGAATCATGAAAACTCATGGCATCCTGCGCAAGATCGAGCTGGCAGGAATGGATCCGAAGACCAAGAAAGGCGGCAAACCGATTGCCGCTGTTCTGCCGGGAACTGCGGTGGGCATCGGGTTTGAAATTCCGCTGGCGTGTCATCGCATTTTTGCGGCCAACAATCCCAAAGCCAAGATCGGCCTGCCGGAAATCAAGGTGGGGCTTTTTCCCGGCGCGGGCGGCACGATCCGCCTGACACGTAAACTGGGGGCAATGGCGGCCTCTCCTTTCTTGCTGGAAGGCAAGTTGAGCAGCCCAAAGCAAGCGAAAGCCGCGGGATTGATTGATGAGGTGGCGGATGACCCGTTGGCTGCAGCCAAGGCCTGGGTGTTGGCAGCAGAAGACGCCGATCTTGTGAAACCCTGGGACGCAAAGGGCTACAAGATGCCCGGCGGCGCACCCTATCACCCGGCAGGTTTCATGACCTTTGTCGGCGCTTCGGCCATGGTCAATGCCAAGACCAAGGGCGCATATCCTGCGCCTAGGGCGATGCTGTCGGCGGTGTATGAAGGTGCCCTGGTACCGTTTGATACTGCGCTGAAGATCGAAGCACGGTGGTTCACTCATATTTTGCTACACCCGTCATCCAGCGCGATGATCCGGTCGCTGTTTTTGAACAAGACGGCGTTGGATAAGGGGGCTGTGCGCCCCAAGGATGTGCCGGATCAACGCGTTGCAAAGCTGGGCGTTCTGGGCGCAGGCATGATGGGCGCCGGCATTGCGCTGGTTTCGGCACAGGCCGGAATTGACGTGGTGCTGCTGGACCGTGATCTTGCGGCGGCAGAACGCGGAAAGGCCCATAGTGCCAATTACATGGACCAGGGCATCAAACGTAAAAAGGCGACCCCGGAAAAGAAAGAGGCTATGTTGGCCCGGATCACGCCAACGGATGATTATGCCGATCTGGCGGATTGTGATTTGATCATCGAAGCGGTGTTCGAGGACCCCAAAATCAAAGCAGAGGTGACGGCGCAGGTGGAAGCGGTGATTGGCGAAGACTGTATCTTTGCGTCAAATACCTCCACCCTGCCGATAACCGGTTTGGCCAAAGCGTCAAAACGGCCAGAACAGTTTATCGGGATCCACTTCTTCTCTCCGGTGGAAAAAATGTTGCTGGTTGAGATCATCAAGGGCAAGGAAACCGGGGACCGCGCCGTTGCCAAGGCGTTGGATTTTGTCCGGCAAATTCGCAAGACACCGATCGTTGTGAATGATGCACGCTTCTTTTACGCCAACCGTTGCATTCTGCCATATGTCAACGAAGGCATTCGTATGCTGGCCGAAGGGGTGACGCCTGCATTGATTGAGAATGCCGCAAAGATGATTGGTATGCCCCTGGGCCCGCTGCAGCTGGTGGACGAGACCTCGATCGATCTGGGCACCAAGATTGCGCGCGCCACCAAGGCGGCCATGGGCGATGACTACCCGGATGAAGCTGTGGATGAGGTGCTTTTCTGGATGGAGGCGCAGAGCCGGTTGGGACGGAAATCCAAGGCCGGGTTTTATGCCTATGACGAGAAGGGCAAGCGCATTGGGCTGTGGGACGGTTTGGCAGACCAATACCCCGCGGCCGCAGAGCAACCCAGCCTGATCGATGTGCAGCACCGTTTGCTATTTGCGCAATCTTTGGAAGCCGTGCGCGCCTTGCAGGACGGTGTCTTGATGGACATCCGGGAAGGTGATGTTGGCGCGATTTTGGGCTGGGGGTTTGCGCCGTGGTCCGGTGGACCGCTGAGCTGGCTGGATTTGATCGGCTCACCCTATGCGGCAGAGCGGAGCGATGCGCTGACCGAAACTTATGGCCCGCGGTTCGCCTGCCCCGATCTGTTGCGGGAAATGGCCGCGAATGGACAAAGCTTCTATGGACGGTTCAGCCCGGCGGCTGACGCGGCTTGATCAGGCGACCCTTGCGGAGCGCGCCCCGATTGGGGCGCGCGCTGTTTGTGTCGCGTTGCTCCGGTTTGGGGGCGCTGCCCCCGGCGCCTGCGGCGCCTCCCCCGAGGTATTTCGGAACAGAAGAAGGGTGGTTCAGTTCTGAATGATTGCCGGGGACAATCGGGCTTGTTTGTCAATTTGCGGCGCCATGGTGCACCATTTGTCCCCCTGTTCCAGCCAATGTGCATCACGGGTTTCGGCATGGACGATGATGCGGCCAGGTTCCGTGGTGACAGGCGCGTCAATAATGGTGTTCAGGAACAATACGAGAGCTTGGGTTGTCAGGCACATTGGGAGGGCTCCTTTGCGTTCGGCCATTTCCCTGCGTCCTCCCAAGCAGGGCTGAGAGATTAATGCCCTGAAGACTTATCTTTTTCGCTGCACTGCAGCACAGATTCAGCCCTACCCGGCGGGGAAGGACATTTTTTGGGCAGTTTTCCTGGGGTTTCCTAGAAAACGGGCTGTTTTCAGGTGAAACTATACCCGAAACGGGCAACGTCATGAGCGCAGATCACGCCCAAATGCTCTGCCAGTGCCCCGTCGTAGTAGGTTTGGTATCCGAGCGCACGATTGGACCGATTGACATGCGGCACATCGGGCGTGAAGCCCAGATGGGCCGCAAGTGGGGCCATATCCTGTGCCAAATGCTCTAAACGCAGGTAGCTGGCGGCATGGGTTTTGCCAGTGCAATCGGTCAGATACCGTTCCGCAGGCCACGCACCGAGGGACGCGACTGTATGAGGGTGGCGCAAAAAGCTGTCAAACGGGAGCGTTTTTGCGTGGTGCACAGCCGGATGATCAAAGCTTTGGTCCTGGAGCCAGTGGTAGTAGCTGACGGCACGATCCCAGGGGTTGCGCACCAAGGTGAAACAGAACATCGCACCAATGTCTTTGGGTGTCAGGATACCGTCGATATCGGCCAGGGTGCTGTGCTTCCACAACCGGCCACGGGGTGTCAGCCGCTTGAGACGAGATTTGCGTTTTTGTGCTTTGGGAGTGTCGCCGATCAGGATATCGTCGCGATGCGCGCGCGCCTCTAGTGCACGGGCCATCGAGGTGCCGCCGGTTTTGGGGATATGCACGAATATATAGCCGCGGCCTGGTGAGATGATCATGGTTGGAACCTAACGGCCCAATCGGGTGAAACAACGGATTTTTTACGGCTTGTCAGTGCCAACAGGTTGATCGCTTTTGGCACTGAAGCTTCGCCTGACGCATTTGCGATGGGCCGTAACGCGACCAAAAGGGACGACGAATGGGATGGATGGCTGACGAAACAGGTTTGGGCAAATGCGCCGCGAACCATGTTCCACTGACACCGCTGTCATTTTTGAAACGCGCGGCACAGATTTGGCCCGACCACCCGGCGGTGGTATATGGCCCGCATCGCAAAACCTATGCGCAATATATCGTGCGCGTCAGCCAGCTGGCCTCTGCCCTGACAAAGATCGGGATTGCGCCGGGAGATGTTGTTTCAACCATCTTGCCCAACATCCCGGCACAGGCTGAGGCGCATTTTGGCGTGCCGGCCTGCGGTGCGGTGCTGAATACGATCAACACGCGTCTGGATGCGGATACCATCACCTATATTCTGGAGCACAGCGACTCTAAACTTGTGCTGTGCGATCCACAGTTTCTGCCTGTTCTGGCCGAGGCAATTGAGCAGATGGAACGAGAGGCGCCACAGGTGATTGAAGTGCCTGACGACCATGGTGGGGCCAAAGCCTATGGGGAGTTCCAGCTATACGAAGACTTTCTGAAGACAGGTGACGCAGACTTCGAATGGATCATGCCTGAGGATGAGTGGGAGAGCTTGGCGCTGAACTACACCTCGGGCACCACAGGGCGCCCCAAGGGGGTAGTCTATCATCACCGTGGCGCCTATCTGAATGCGATGGGCCAAGTGCTGAGCTGGCGCATGGTTCTGCATCCGGTGTATCTGACAATTGTACCGCTGTTTCACTGCAACGGCTGGTGCCACACGTGGATGATGCCTGCGGTTGGCGGCACGGTTGTGTGCTGCCGCGATATTACGGCCAGCAATATTTATGACGCGATTGCCGATGAAGGTGCGACCCATTTCGGCGGTGCGCCCATTGTTTTGAACATGATGATCAATGCCGAGGCGATGGACCGCCGCGCATTTGCACATACGGTCGAAGTGTTTACCGCAGGTGCGCCCCCTGCCCCGGCCACCCTGGCCAAGATCGAAAAGATGGGGTTCAACGTGACGCAGGTTTATGGATTGACCGAAACCTACGGACCGGATGTGGAATGCGTGTGGAACCATGATTGGGATCACACCCAAGGAAGTGAGCGCGCGGCAATCAAAGCCCGACAGGGTGTGGGCATGCCGTTTATGGAAGATGTGACCGTGATGGATGAGCATATGCAGGTCATTCCACGTGACGGGGAAACCAAGGGCGAGGTCATGCATCGTGGCAATGGGGTGATGAAGGGGTATCTGAAGGCGCCCAAAGCCACGCAAGAGGCATTCAAAGGCGGGTATTTCCATTCGGCCGATATCGCTATTTTGCACGAAGACGGGTATCTTCAGATCGCCGATCGCGCCAAAGACATCATCATCTCGGGCGGCGAGAACATCTCGTCCGTCGAGGTGGAAAGCACCTTGATGGAGCATGAATCCGTGCTGCTGTGCGCGGTTGTGGCGAAACCGGATGAAAAATGGGGTGAAGTGCCCTGTGCATTTGTAGAAGTCAAAACACACCAGGAGGTCAGCGAGGCAGAGCTGATTGCCTTCACCCGTGAGAGGTTGGCCGGGTTCAAATGCCCGAAGAAAGTGGTATTTTGTGAGTTGCCCAAAACATCCACAGGGAAAATCCAGAAATTTGCGCTGCGGGAAGTGGCCAAAGATTTGTGACCTTTGCCCGCATGGTTTGGTCGTGTTAGCGTATTTTGTAATATGAGGCAGAGCAGCCCGCCATGACGGCATTGAATGAGTATGATCGGTTAGAAGCCACCGGGCTTTGGCGTCAGTCGCCAGAGGACCAGCGGCGTGAGGTAATTGTTTCGCTAGGCGATGCATCGCTGACGATTTCGGATCTGCAAGAACGGATTTTGACCCATTGGTCCTTGGCGGCTTTGACACGGGCTTCACGCGGGACGGATACCGTTGTCTATCATCCTGACGGCGATCCCGGCGAAACCTTGGAACTGGCCCCGTCCGAAGAGCAAATGATCGACGCGATCGCACGTTTGCAATCGGCCATTGAACGGGGTCGCCCACATCCGGGGCGGTTGCGGCTTTGGATGACTTTGGGAATGGCCGGTTTGGTGTTGCTGGCGATGGTTTTTTGGCTGCCCGGTGCATTGGTACGTCACACATTGCGTGTGGTCCCCGATGTGAAACGGGTTGAACTGTCAGAGCAACTGCTGACGGAACTACAGCGTGTTTCAGGTAGCCAGTGCCAGAAACCGGTGGCGATGCCTGCGTTGGCCAAGTTGTCGACAAGGCTGACCGGCACTCGCGATGGCATTGTTGTGCTGCCCGGTGGCATTGTGGCCACCGCCCATTTGCCCGACGGCACCGTGATTTTGAACCGGACGTTGATTGAAGACTGGGAAGAGCCCGAAGTGCCCGCCGGGTTTGTTATTGCGGAAACCGCCCGCTTGGCAGAAACAGATCCGCTTGGCGAATTGCTGGACCACGCCGGATTGCCCGCAAGTCTACGGTTCCTGACAACAGGCGAAATGTCGGCTGGCACCCTGCGCGACTATGCGGAATGGCTGGTGACAACGCCTGCCGTTGCCCTGCCGACGCCTGCTTTGCTGGACAGTTTCGAGGCCGCACAGGTTTCTACGCGCCCCTACGCCTATGCGGTGGATGTCACAGGGGAATCGACGCTTGATCTGATCGAAGCTGACCCAATGCCAGCAGGTGTGGCACAGCCTGTCTTGCCCGATTCAGACTGGATCAGATTGCAGGAAATCTGCGGCGGGTGATCTGCGCCCCATCTTTAAAGCGCTATCCAACAAGCACGAAAAAGCCCGGATGGTTTTGCCATCCGGGCTTTTGTGTAAGTTCGACGGTCAGCGAAACCGTCCAAGTTTGATTACCGCAGGTAGGCGTCGTGGAAACCGGCGCGACGGGCCGCAGCCAGGGCATTGGCCGTTTGCTGCCCTCCAGACACTGGGATCAACACAGCCCGCATTGTCTGCCCATTGCGCTGAAAGACACCGTATTTCACTGGCATACCCAGCTTTTGCAGGCGGGCCGCAGCGGCGCTGGCGTTGCCCTTCTGGGCAAAGACGCCAACCTGAACATAGCGCGTCGCTGCAACGGCGGGCTTACGCGGTGCCGATTTGGTGGACAGCACAGTACGTGGTGCGGCTTTGGGCGTGCGAACCGTGGTGCCCTTTGTGGACAGATAGGTCTTTTGCTCAGCCATGCTGGTGAACGGGTAGTACAGTTTTGGAAATTTCGCAGTGACATCACGGCCTGAGGACCGATCGATCAGCCGGCGCGGCACGGTGTTGGTCCACGTCAGCAACATCTGTGCACGACCATTCAGCGTTTGGTTCGCGCGGTGTGGATTCAGACGGTCATCTTTCCAAACCTTACGATAGCCTTTGGGTGTGGGCATCACCGTGGTGTCGCGTTTTTCGTATACGTGGCGTGGCAGCACACGGTCTGTGCCGCGCACTTCACCGGGTTCGGCAGCGCGCAAGGCAATCTGGCTTCGTGCAACGGGGGCTGCGACCACAGGTTTCGGCGCAGGCGCTGCGTAAACCCGACGCGGTGCAGGCTTGGGGGCTGCGGCTGGAATCGACGCAACGGTGCGCATTGGTGGACGGGCCGAGGCGGCAGGACGCACCACCGGTGCAGGCTTCGCAACTGGCGCGGCAGCGGTTTCCTGAGCCACTGGGCGGGCCTGTGGGCGCGTTGTGGCCGGTGCCGCCATAGTATCTGACGATGCGGCGGCGGCTGTCGCACTGGGGGCTGGCTTGGCTGCCGGTTTGGCCACTGGTGCGACTTCAAGCGCCATCTCGGCGGCTTTCAGCGTCGGGGTCTGGCCACAGATGACTTTGCGCTCTCGCGACATACGCGGAACCCAAGTGACATTGCCATCCACCCCGGCGCGCACATACACGCAGCCACGGCTGTCAACATATTGCGCACCGGTAAAGGTGGCAGGCGGAATTTCGGCTGGCGAAAAGTTGGCGCCTTGCGCCGCCGCAAATGTGCCAAACCCAAGTGGCGCAGCCGCAAAAGCCGCCAGTACAAGAATGCGTCTCAGTTTCATGTCCGTCCCCACAGATGTTGCGTCAACATGCCTGATGCGCCAATGCCTGTAAAGCGGCTGATGCTCTATTTTGTGCCAAACATGCGGTCGCCCGCATCACCTAGCCCCGGAACGATATATCCTTTGTCATTCAGACACTCATCCAGTGCAGCTGTCACGATAGGAACATCGGGATGTGCCTCTTTCATCAGGGCGACACCTTCGGGTGAAGCCAACAAGCACAAGAATCGGATATTCGTCGCGCCCGCCTTTTTCAGCAGGTCAATCGCTGCAGCAGAACTGTTGCCAGTGGCCAGCATTGGGTCAACCGCAATCACCAACCGGTCTTCCAGCTTCTCCGGCACTTTGAAATAGTACTGAACCGGCATCAAGGTTTCCTCGTCACGGTACAGCCCGACAAACCCGACCCGTGCCGATGGGATCAGCTCCAGCACGCCATCCAGCAATCCGTTACCCGCGCGCAGAATAGAGATCAGCGCCAGTTTTTTGCCTGCCAGAACCGGCGCATCCATTTCGGTTAGCGGCGTTTCTATGCTGCGTGTCGTCATCGGCAGTTCACGCGTGATTTCATACGCCAGCAACTGACTGATTTCCCGCAAAAGCTGTCGGAACACTGCGGTCGACGTTCCCTTGTCCCGCATCAAAGACAGTTTGTGCTGTACCAGCGGGTGTTCGACGACAGTCAGGTGGTTGGTCATGCGGATTCCAATCGTTTCAGCAGCTTGTCTTTGGTGTCTTGATCGCAGAATGCAGCCTCGGCCGCAGTACGCGTGATATCGTTCAATACTTCGGCGTCCCAACCAAAGGTTTTGGCAAGGTCTGCGTATTCTTTGCGCATTGTGGTGTGAAAAAACGGCGGATCATCGGTGCTGATCGTCACTTTCACACCACGCTCACGCAGCTTGGCAATGGGGTGTTTGTCCAGCGTGGGATAAACACCCAAAAAGACATTCGAGCCGGGACAAACCTCCAGCACGATGCCGTCCTCGGCCAGCTTATCAACCAGCGCCAAATCCTCTATCGCGCGCACGCCATGGCCGATGCGTTCAACGCCCAAATCCACAATGGCATCGCGAACCGAGTCAGGGCCGCCCCATTCGCCCGCATGGGCCGTCAGCCGCAATCCGGCCTCGCGCGCCATATCGAAAGAATAGGCAAAATCCCTTGGTGCGAACTGCTTCTCGTCCCCGGCAATGCCAAAGCCCACCAGCCAATCATCCGCTGTTTCTGCCGCGCAAAGGGCCGTGCGCTTGGCCTTGTCTGGTCCGAAATGCCGGATCGGTGTCACGATGCCGCGTAAGATAACGCCCATGTCCCGCTCTGCGGAATCGGCGGCTTCGCGAATGGCATGCAGATATTCGCGCCACGCCCCCACATCACCGCCGCCGCAGAACTCTGGTGACAAGAAGGTTTCGCAGTAAAACACACCATTTTCTGCACTTTGTTCTAACACGGCGCGGGTCAGGCGGGCGAAGTCCTGCGGCGTTTTCAGAACGCTGGTCGCGGCCTCATAGACCGACAAAAAATGCCAGAAATCACGATAGGCATAAGACCCGTCTTCATTGAAGATGCCCGACAGATCGACATTTTTTTCCTGCGCCAAACCACGAATGAAGGCGGGCGGCGCGCCACCTTCGAAATGCAGATGCAGTTCGATCTTCGGCAAACTTTCGATGCTGTGCAGCTCTTCTTCAGTCACAAAAACCCTGTCCCTTTCCCGCGCTGGGGAACTTGCAAATGTTGCGCCACGCTGGCAGCGATATCTGCAAAAGCAACGCCGCCGATGCTGCCCTGCCCCGCCCCGGCCATTAAGACCGGCACTTGTTCACGGGTGTGATCGGTGCCGACCCATGTAGGATCATTGCCGTGATCAGCCGTCAAGACCAACAGATCATCTGGGCGCAACTGACCCATCACCTGCCCAACAACCGTATCAAACCATTCCAGCGCTCTGGCATATCCCGAGACATCGCGGCGATGCCCATACAGGCTGTCAAATTCCACGAAGTTGGCAAAGGTCAAACTGCCATCTGGTGCGGTGCGCAGCCAGTCCATCAAATGGTCCGCCAGTTCGGCATCTGTGCCTTTGCGCACTTCATCGATTCCGGTTTTTGAAAAAATGTCGCCTATCTTGCCAACAGCCAGCACCTTGCGGCCCGCATCCTGAACCCAATTGGTTAACACAGGTTGGGGTGGCTTGATTGCAAAATCACGCCGGTTCTTGGTGCGGGCAAACTGCCCCGGCGTGCCGACAAAGGGCCGCGCAATCACCCGACCCACACGCATGTCATGCAAAACAGGCGCAAGATCACGACACAGGGTCAACAGACGTTCTAGGCCAAAGGAGTCCTCATGCGCCGCAATCTGAAAAACGCTGTCGGCAGAGGTGTAACAGATTGGCTTACCGGTGCGCATGTGTTCTTCGCCGAACTGCTCGATCATCACCGTGCCCGAGCCATGGCAATTGCCCAGTATTCCATCTGTGCCAGCCAGCGCGCAAACCTGATCTGTCAGGTCGACCGGGAAGGCCGGAGTTTCGTCAGGGAAATATGTCCATTCCCAGGGGACCGGCAAACCGGCGATTTCCCAATGGCCTGACGGGGTGTCCTTGCCACGCGATACTTCGCTTGCCGCCCCCCATTTGCCGGTGACGGGTGTGGTGTCTCCAACGTCTAAACCAGAGGCCAGTTTTAAGGCACGAAACAGACCCAAAGCTGCCAAGTTGGGTACCTGAAGTGGACCGCTGCGACCTTCCTCTGCCTGCCCATTGGCGCAGGCCAGCGCAATATGGCCCAGTGTGTTGGACCCGGTATCGGGCACGTCGCCGTTGAAGAATTGGTCGGCATCAGCGGCACCGCCAATCCCGACAGAATCCATAACAACCAAAAAAGCTCTCATACGCCGATCCTTTCATGGACCAGCGGCGGCACTTTGGGGGCCGACCCGATGGCGATGGCCGCCTGAACGGCGCGCAATGTCCGATCTGCCTGCCCTTCGCGGGCCGCGTGAACCCGTGCCAGCGGTTGGCCCTTTTGCACTTTTGCCCCCAGTGACAGAACATCAGACAGGCCCACTGCAGGATCGACCTTGTCGCTTTCCACTTGCCGTCCACCGCCCAGCGCAACCACAGCCAGGCCCAACGCCTCACCATCGATGCTGGCGATATAGCCGGACTTTGGCGCGGGCACTTCGCGGATCACCGGCGCTTCGGGCAAAAAGCGGGCCCAGTTTTCAACAAACTCGTGTGGACCACCATGCGCATAGACCATCGCGCCAAACCGTTCTGCTGCGCGACCATCTGAAATGGCGGCCGCAATCGCATCACGACCCGCGTCGGCATCAGGTGCCAACCCGGCTTGCGCCAACAACGGCCCGCCCAATTCCGTGCTAAGGTCAGCCAACGGCCCCCCAACTTCGCCGCACAGAACGCGCATCACTTCTTGCACTTCCAGCGCATTGCCCAAGGCCGGGGCCAACGGTTGGTTCATATCAGTGATCAACGCGCTGGTCTGACAGCCCGCCGCATTTGCGGTTTCAACCAAGGCTTCTGCCAAGGCGCGCGCCTCGTCCAGTGTCTTCATAAATGCGCCGGACCCAACTTTGACATCCAACACCAGCCCCTGAAGCCCGGCGGCCAGTTTCTTTGACAGGATAGACGCCGTAATCAGATCAAGGCTTTCGACCGTCGCCGTCACATCGCGGATCGCGTAAAGCCGCCGGTCTGCCGGTGCGATATTGGCCGATGCGCTGACAATTGCAGCGCCCGTTTCGCGCACGACCTCGCGCATTCGGCTTTCGTCCAAGGTTGTGGTGAAGCCGGGAATCGCTTCCAACTTGTCCAGCGTCCCGCCGGTATGACCCAAACCCCGGCCAGAAATCATAGGGACACGCGCGCCCAATGCCGCCAGCGCCGGGGCCAGCACCAGTGACACGCAATCGCCGACGCCGCCGGTCGAATGCTTGTCGATCACAGGTGCGCCGTCATCCCACGCCAACACATGCCCAGAATCGCGCATGGCCAGCGTCAGCGCCGTACGGCCTGTGCCTTCCAGCCCGCGCAAACAAATACCCATCGCAAAGGCCCCAGCCTGAGCATCGCTGACAGACCCATCCGCCAGCCCCCGCGCGAACCACGCCAGCGCCTCTGAATCGGCGGGTTCGCCACGGCGAAGTGCGGCAATGACTGTGCGTGCGTCCATGTCAGGCCCGATCCATATGGCCCGCATCAAATGCGCCGGGCAACAGATCACCTACGGTTGTCACAAACTCTGCCCCGTCCAACGTGGCCAGCGTGACTTTGACGTCTGAAGCGGCAAATTCAGCCAATTTCTGTCGGCATCCGCCACAAGGCGGCACCGGGCTGGGACAGTCAGCCACAACATACACTTCTACAACTTTTCGATCACCCGCAGCGCACATGGCCGCAATTGCGCCGGCCTCGGCACAGGTGCCTTCCGGGTAGGCCACGTTTTCGACATTACAGCCGGAATATACGGTTCCGCCCTCGGTTTTCAGTGCCGCGCCGACCAGAAAATTGGAATATGGAGCATAGGCGTTTTTGTGTACGGCGATGGCCGCGTCTCTTAGGGTCATGGCACACCTTGCATGAAATTTGGTTCGGCCATGTTGGGAAGCGCGGGCCGGATTTGCAAGGGCCACTTGGCGTCAGGTGTTCCGAAAAACGCGTTGTGACACCGTACCCAAGATGAACAACACCGCCGCGCAGCACACGATTGTGGGGCCGGTGGGGCTGTCCAGCTGGAACGACAGGCCAACGCCCCCAAGCGCCGATGTCGCCGCCAAAAGCAGCGCGATGCCTGCCATCTGTTCGGGCGTGCGCGCAAAATTTCGCGCCGTTGCCGCGGGAATAACCAACAGAGCGGCGATCAGCAGCACGCCCACAACCTTGATCGCCACCGCAACGACCAAGGCCAAAGCCAATGTCAGCACACGTTGTTCGCGGCGCGGGTCAATCCCTGCGGCCATCGCCAGATCGGCGTTCAACGTCGCCGTCAACAAGGCAGACCACCGCCACCAAAGCAACGCCAGTACAGCTGCGGCCCCGGCCCAGATCACCAGAAGGTCGATTTTGCTGACAGCCAGAATATCGCCAAACAGATAGGCCATCAGGTCCAGCCGCACATTGGGCAAAAACGACACGGCAACCAAACCGAAAGCCAAAGCCGAATGCGCCAAGACCCCCAAAAGCGTATCCACAGACTGCATTTGACTGGACAGTCGCGTGACGATCATCGCCATCAGCAGCGCCATCGCCATCGCCCCAGCAAAGACCGGCACATCAAGCGCCAGTGCCAGCGCCACGCCCAAGATCGCGGCATGGGCCGTCGCATCTCCGAAATAGGCCATTCGGCGCCAGACGACGAAACAGCCCATGGGTGCCGCAGCCAGCGCCACACCCAACGCCGCCAGCGCGGCGCGGAACAGAAAATTGTCCAACATCATCACGCCGCGTGCCCCTCGCCATGATCATGGTCGCAATCATGATGGTGATCGTGTTCGTGCCGGTAAAGCGCCAGCGCCCCTTGTGTACCCGTGCCAAACAAAGCGCGATACTCTGGTGCAGAGGCCACGTGTTCGGGCGCACCATGACAACATACATGGCCATTCAGACAGACCACCCGATCCGACGCCGCCATAACGACGTGCAATTCGTGGCTGACCATCAGCACTGCGCATCCCAGTGCGCGGCGCACATGTTCAACTTGCAAGTAAAAATCGGCCGACCCCGTTTGATCCAACCCTTGGGTGGCTTCATCCAAGATCAAAAGCTGCGGCGTGCCAAGCAAAGCCCGCGCCAACAAAACCCGCTGAAACTGTCCGCCTGACAGATCCCCCATTTGACGGTCTGCCAAACCCGCTGCCCCGGCCTGTGTCAGCGCCTGCGCGGCATCCGCGTTTCGCACACGGTTTGGCAGGTCAAGAAACCGGCGGACGGTCAACGGCAAGGTCTGATCGATATGCAGTTTCTGCGGCACATAGCCGATGCGCAACCCCGGCGCGCGTGTCACCTGCCCCGATTGGGCGGTCACGGCACCGATAATCGTGCGCAACAAGGTGGATTTGCCAGAGCCGTTCGGCCCGACAATGGTGACAATCTCACCCGGATCAATTGCCAGGTCGATATTGTGCAATACGGTGTGTGCGCCCAATTGGACGGAAACGTCAGATAGGGAAATCAGGTTCATACTGATGCCTCGCCTCGGCAGTTGGGGCACACACCTTCGGCTTCCAAAACGGTGCGTTCAATCTCAAACCCCGTTTGACTGGCGGTTTGGCCCAGACGTCCGGCGGCGGCGTCTGTTTGCGCTTCGGCAACGTGGTCGCACAACCGACAGATCAGAAATGCGGGGGCGTGATCATGCCCCGGATCGGTGCAAGCGACAAAGGCGTTCAACCGCTCGATCCGGTGAACGAAACCATTGCGCGTCAGGAAATCCAGCGCGCGATATGCGACCGGCGGCTGAGAGCCGAGGCCCTCTTCGCGTAGCCGGTCCAGCACTTCATATGCGCCCAAAGCGCGGTGGTCTTGTAACAGAATCTCAAGAACGCGACGGCGCACCGGGGTCAAACGTACCCCGCGCGCGGCGCATTCGGCCTCAACAACAGCTACACTGCCGCGGATACACCCGGCGTGGTCATGACTGGAAAATCCGATTGGGTTTGGCATGGTTGTCTCTTACGTCAGATTTTCGCTTGATATGTTATACTATCGCACTTATCAAGCGCGCAAATGTAATACTATAACAGGAATCATCGATGCTACGCCGCTGCTTGCTTGCTTTGCCATTTGCCCTCCCCCTGCCTGCTCTGGCCGATGTGCCTCAAGTGGCTACGGATATTGGACCCGTCCATGGTTTGGCCGCGCGTGTGATGGCGGGCCTCGGAACGCCAGGCCAAATCGTGCGAGCCGGCTCTTCGCCCCACGGATACGCCATGCGCCCGTCCGAAGCGCATATGGTCGAAAACGCCGATCTTGTTTTCTGGGTTGGGCCAGAGCTTACACCTTGGCTGGAAACCGGTCTGACGACGCTGGCAGCGCATGCTCAGATCATCCCATTGCTGCATCATGCGCCGGTTATTCTGTCCTTCGCCGAAGCGGATGACGACCATGATGACCATGATGACCATGATGACCATGATGACCATGATGACCATGATGACCATGATGACCATGATGACCATGATGACCATGATGACCATGATGACCATGATGCTACCGCCCACACCGAAGAAGGCCATAGTGAAGAAGGCCACCACCATGACGGCGAAGACCCTCATGCCTGGCTTGACCCCGAAGCGGCCAAAGCCTGGGTCGTGGTGATTGCCGATACGCTGGGCAAGGCTGACCCGGACAACGCCGCCGCCTATTCCGCCAATGCGGTTGCGGCCAAGGCGGAAATTGACGCGGCAGCACAACGTGTTGCAGAGGCAGCCGACGCTTTGAATGGTGCGGCGGTGATGACCTACCATGATGGTTTTCAATATTTGCAGGTGCACTTTGGCCTGAACGTTGTGGGCAGCTTGTCTACTGGCGATGCCGCTGATCCGGGCCCTGCCCATCTGGCTGAAATGCGCGATCTGGCGCAAAGCAAGAATGTCACTTGCGTGTTAACAGAACCTCAGTTCAACCCGCGCCGTGTATCGGCCGTGTTTGGCGATGCCGGCACTATGCTGGCAGAGATCGATCTGCTGGGTGCGAATTTGGACGCCGGGCCAGAGTTTTACCCGGAATTGCTGAACGGCATCGCAAATGCGTTAAACGCCTGCAAAAAATGATAGCCTGAATACGCGAGCGCCCATTCAATCAGGCGCTCGCACAGCCCAAAACAGTCAACACCTATAGGGTGATCGCCGACATCACCTCAGGCTCAATCACATCCACGCCGGGCAGACCGGCCTTCAGCGTATCCGCCGATTGCTCAAGGATGGGGAAGGTCTTGTAGTGGCACGGAATGACCGTTTTGAAATCAAAGTATTTCTTTGCCGCCCAAGCTGCGGCCTTCATGCCCATTGTGAAATGACCACCGGCGCACAGAATCCCAATGTCCGGGGCGTAATACTCACCAAACCACGCCATATCGGCCATGATGTCGGTGTCGCCGCTTAGATAGATTGTGCGCTCTTCGACCCCAAGCATATACCCCACTTCGGACCCTGCCGCCTGCGGCCCATCAGGTGTGGCAAGGGTGGATGAATGCGCCGCGTTCAGCATGGTTACGGTCACGCCATTCAGATTAACTGTGCCGCCCTTATTGAACCCGATGACTTCGATTCCTTGGCTTTCCGCCCAAAAGGTCATCAAGTCGTATTGGCCAACAACGGGCACACCCAATGTTTTTGCCAAGGCAACCGTATCTGCGGCGTGATCACCATGCGCATGGGTCAGCAAAATATGGGTCACCCCTTGCACTGCTTCTTCATGTGATGCTTCCGGCAGAACAGGATTACCCGTCAACCACGGGTCTATCAGGATGACCGCCGTGTCTGTTTCAAGGCGGAAACCGCTGTGGCCCAACCATATCAGTTTCATACAATTCTCCCCTTTTGTTTGGTGCGCCCGGTCCGGGCGGCGCGTTGGCCCGAACCCATTGGGCAAACGGACCAAATTGCATCCAGCTTAGGGGCGAAGTTTGAAACCGCCAAGACCACATTCCACTGTGGCATCCATGCCGTAGCACAGGGTTCGCCCTCTCAGATCTGGCACCAAGCGGCGAAGGGCTATATGGCAGAGGCATGAACCCGTTAACTGAATTTGTGCAATCGCTGCCCGGCCATGACCGACTTAAGGTCTGGTCTTTTCTGGTTACTCTATTGGGTGATCTGACCCTGGATAGTAAGGCTTCCGTCAGCGGGGTCAGCATTACCGCGATTTCGGCGCGTATGGGGATCAAACCAGAAGCCGTGCGTGTGGCACTGCACCGATTGCGCAAAGACAATTGGATCGAAACGGTCAAGGTTGGCCGCGAAAGCCGCCACTCCCTGACAACGCGCGGTCTGCGCGAGACACAGGCTGTTAGCCCCAGAGTGTACACCACCGGGGAAACTGCCTCTCTCCCGTCAGTATCTCTGGCGGTTTGGACCAAGCCCGATGCACCCGCCACAGACCAGACGCCCGGCATATGGCTTCGTGACGGCGCGCTGTTGACCACGAATGGTGATGGATTGCCCGGTGCACCGTTGATTGTAAACTTGGGCCCTGAGCAACCGCTGCCAGATTGGGTTCTGGAGGCCGTTTTACCATCAACACTGGCGGCCGAGTACACTGAATTGGCCAACCGTATCAAATGGTTCCGGGAAAGCTCGGAATTTGGAAAGCTCGCCGATCTGGATGCCATTACTTTGCGGCTTTCGGTTTTACACAGTTGGCGGCGGCTGGTTTTGCGACATGGTGATGAGATTGATGCACTGAAGGGGCCTAATTGGCCCGGCGCGCTGTGCCGCCATCAAGTGGCGTGGTTTTTAGATCGTTTTCCCCGCCCCGACCCAGCAAGTATTGATGTGATCTCGGCACAAACCTGACTCCAAAAGCGTTACGTGTTTTCGAATTTTGTGTATTTGAGTAACATTTTTCTTGCCTGATCCCTTGTCCATCTGTACTTTGACAGAACAGATTGTTCAGAGCCGCGGCTGGTCTATGACCCGCTGCCAGGAGGAGGTTCAGAGCCATGTACGCGCAAATGGTAAAGTCCACAGGCACAGGCGTGACCCCACGCGAAGAGATGAGCGCACAAGAGCGCGCCTTTCAGGATCGGATTGATGCCGGCATCAAGATCGAACCCAAAGACTGGATGCCTGACGGCTATCGCAAAACACTGATCCGCCAGATTGGTCAGCACGCCCACTCTGAAATCGTTGGCCAATTGCCCGAAGGCAACTGGATCACCCGAGCGCCTACGCTGGAACGCAAGGCGATCTTGCTGGCCAAGGTACAAGATGAGGCTGGACACGGATTGTATCTGTACTGTGCGGCCGAAACGCTGGGGGTCACACGGGACGAGTTGACCGAAGACCTGCTGGCTGAGCGGATGAAGTATTCGTCGATCTTCAATTACCCCACCCTGACCTGGGCCGATATGGGCGCCGTTGGCTGGTTGGTGGATGGCGCGGCCATTATGAACCAAGTGCCGCTGCAGCGAACGTCATTTGGGCCTTATTCCCGCGCCATGATCCGTGTGTGCAAGGAAGAGAGTTTTCATCAGCGTCAGGGCTACGACATCATGATGAAGATGGCCAACGGCACGCCCGAACAAAAGCGCATGGCACAAGATGCGCTAAACCGGCTTTGGTATCCGGCACTGATGATGTTTGGCCCATCCGACAAAGACAGTGTGCATTCGGCACAGTCGATGGCGTGGAAAATCAAAATGAACACCAACGACGAGCTGCGCCAGAAGTTTGTCGACGAAACGGTGCCGCAAGCCGAATATTTGGGCCTGACAATCCCGGATGAACACCTGCGCCTGAACGAAGAAACCGGCCATTATGAGTTTTCGGAACCGGATTGGACCGAATTCTATGCCGTGCTCAAAGGTCAGGGGCCTTGCAACACAGACCGTCTGAACGCCCGCCGCAAGGCGTGGAATGATGGTGCCTGGGTGCGCGATGCGATGCTGGCTCATGCCAAGAAAGAACAGGCCCGCAAGGATCAGGCCGCCCAAGTCGCAGCAGAATAAAAGGACAGCCAAGATGAAAAACGAATGGCCCCTGTGGGAAGTATTTGTGCGCGGCAAACACGGGTTGGCGCATCGTCATGTCGGCAGCTTGCATGCTGCAAATGCCGAAGCCGCGATGCAAAACGCGCGTGATGTTTACACCCGCCGCAACGAAGGCCTGTCCATCTGGGTGGTTGAGGCCAAAAACATCACCGCGTCGTCGCCGTCTGACAAAGGACCGATGTTTGAGCCGGCAAATGACAAAGTGTACCGCCATCCAACGTTCTTTGATATTCCTGACGAAGTGGGCAAAATGTAATGTCGGCCTTGTTTGAAGCTTTGCTGCGGCTGGGGGACAACACGCTGATCCTTGGCCATCGCGTTTCGGAATGGTGCGGTCATGCGCCGGTGCTGGAAGAAGACATCGCACTGGCCAACACGGCCTTGGATCTGATCGGGCAAACCCGCATGTGGCTTGACCTGGCAGGAGAGGTCGAAGGTGCGGGCCGCTCAGCGGATGATCTGGCGTTCTTGCGGGATGCATGGGATTTTCGGAATTTACTGCTGGTCGAGCAGCCAAACGGCGATTTCGGCCGTACGATCCTGCGGCAATTTCTGTTTGATACGTACCATGTCGAGCTGCTTCACCTGCTTGCCGGGTCCACGCATCCGCAAATCGCTGCCATTGCGGCCAAATCGGTGAAAGAGGCCATTTATCACCAAGAACGATCCGGTTTGACCGTTACGGCGCTTGGCGATGGGACCGAAGAAAGCCATGCAAAGATGCAGCAGCATCTGGAAGATCTGTGGCCCTATATCGGTGAAATGTTTGATGATGACGCGGTTGACCTGGAACTGAGCGACGCCGGAATCATGCCCGCCCCGTCATCGCTGAAAGAGCCGGTTTTGGCCCGATTGACCGCCGTTTTGGATGCGGCCACCCTGGCCCGGCCTGCCGACGGATACCATCAACGCGGGGGCCGCAATGGGCGGCAGCATTCTGAACATCTGGGCCATATCCTGACCCAAATGCAGTGGCTGCAACGCGCCTATCCCGGCGCGACGTGGTAGCCATGGAGCGGCCATCACCTGCTCAGGTCATGGACTGGCTGGATCAAGTGCCAGACCCGGAAATTCCGGTCATCTCGGTCACCGATCTGGGTATTGTGCGCGGCGTCAGCTGGGAAGACGACAAATTGGTTGTCGCCGTAACGCCAACCTATTCTGGCTGTCCGGCCACGGGTGTGATCAGCATGGATATTGAAACCGCCCTGCGGGACCGCGGGATCAGCGACATTGATATCCGCATTCAATTGGCCCCGGCCTGGACCACCGATTGGCTGTCTGAAAAAGGTCGAACACGGTTAGAGGAATATGGCATTGCCCCGCCCTCTCCTGCTGGCGGGCCGGAAAGATGCCCACAGTGCGGTTCCACGGATGTTGAACGGATCAGTCAGTTCGGGTCCACCCCGTGCAAGGCACAATGGCGCTGCAAAAGCTGCGCCGAACCATTTGACTACTTCAAGTGTATCTAAGGATTGCTGATGGCTCATTTTCATCCCCTTGTCGTGACCAATGTCGAAAAAACCATTCGCGATGCGGTCGTTGTGACTTTGGATCCGGGCTCTGCGGAAACGACTTTTGACTTTGTTCCGGGGCAGTATCTGACCCTGCGTCACGACTTTGACGGCACGGAAGTCCGTCGCAACTATTCGATCTGCACCAGCCCCGATGAGGGCCGCCTGCAAGTTGGCATCAAGCGCGTGGATGGTGGGGCCTTTTCAACTTGGGCCAATACCGAACTGAAGATTGGTGATGTGATCGATGCCATGCCGCCTGCTGGGCGGTTCTTCACCGTGACAGAGCCAGAAAACGCCAAGAACTACGTTGGTTTTGCGGGCGGTTCGGGCATTACACCTGTGCTTTCAATCATGAAAACGGTGTTGGCTACGGAACCGGGGGCAACCTTTACACTGGTCTATGCAAACCGGGCCGTAAACACGATCATGTTCCGCGAAGAAATCGAAGACCTGAAAAACGTCTATCTGGGTCGGCTCAGCGTTATTCATGTTCTGGAAGAAGATGCGCAGGATATCGAACTGTTCAGTGGCCGGGTGGATGAAGCAAAATGCGCGGCGCTTTTCCGCACATGGATTGACGTGGCCAATACAGACACGGCATTTCTGTGCGGGCCTGAACCGATGATGCTGGGCATTGCCAAAGCCCTGCAGGATCACGGAATGCCCAAGGATCAGATCAGGTTCGAATTGTTCTCGGCCGCCCAACCCGGCCGTTTGGCGCAGCAAGCCATGGCGCAAGCCAAAGCGGCAGGCAAAGGCAAGACTGTGTCGGTAGAGCTGTCGTTGGATGGCGCGACACAGAAATTTCAGATGCCCGCTGGTGTTCCGCTACTGGATGCAGCCCGCGAGCATGGCATCGACGTTCCTTTTGCCTGCAAAGCCGGGGTTTGCTCGACCTGCCGCGCCAAAGTGCTGGAAGGTGAGGTCGAAATGATCGCGAACCATGCTTTGGAAGATTACGAGGTTGAACAGGGCTACGTGCTGACCTGCCAGTGTTTGCCGTTAAGCGATCACATCGTTGTGGACTACGACGGATAGAGAAAGCATGACCGCCGATCAATAGACTTGAACGGCGGCCTCAGGAAACGGTTTTCTCCCACACCAGATTAGGTTTCTGTTTTGGCAGCAGCGTCCAATGCCTGCGTCAGAACGGCCTGATCACCAATGTGATTGGCCAGAAGCAAAATCAGGCGCGCGTTGTAGGCGGCGCTGTCTGCGTCTGACAGACCATCATGCGCTGCAATCAGGTCTGAATAGAAACCATCCGTATCAGCGATATTGGGTTTTGTGTTCAGGTTGGCCATGGTTCACTCCTTACCACAAGCAGCGCGCAAGGCGGCGCGAACAGCCTGTTCATCATAGGCATCCCAGCGGGCTGCAACGTGTTGATCCGGGCGGATCAGATAGACCGCCGCAGGCGCAGAGCCCAGATAACGCTCTGCCAGACATCCGCTGTCATCCTCTTGGGTATTCAGCGCAACATGGCGTGCCGTTACCCCATCTTCGGTCAGCTGTTCCGGCGCATCGGCGTTCAAGGTCAGGATTACAAAGTCCCCACCCAGTTTTTGCAACAAATACCCATCGCCCAGCGGCGCATCCGGACAAGCGCTGCCGACACGTGATCGGTCCGGGCCACCCGGCAAGGCATCTGCCCCGTTCAACGGCAAATTGTCGTATGTGCATGGCACCGACAAACGCCCTGAATTCACAAGCGGGCGGGCAAATTCATGCTCTTCCGCCAAATCCAGAACAGCGTTGCGGAATACGTGGCTGACTTGGGACTTAGGAGTAATGAAATCCGTCGACCGCGTAGAATTCAGAATATTTTCATCGGCACCGTACCGCCGCTCTTCGCAATAGGTATCCAACAGGCTGTCCGGGGCCTGCCCCTGCAGCACCATTCCAAGCTTCCAACCCAGGTTATCGACGTCCTGCATTCCGGAATTGGCCCCGCGTGCGCCAAAGGGTGAAACCTGATGCGCCGCATCGCCTGCAAACAGGACACGGCCATGGCGAAAACGATCCATGCGCCGACACTGGAACGTATAGATTGACGACCAGACCAACTCATACTCCACATCTGACCCCAGCATGGCATCCAGGCGGGCGCGAATGTTTTCTTCTTTCAGCTCTTCTTTGCGATCCACATCCCAGCCGATCTGGAAATCAACGCGCCAGATACCATCGGGCTGTTTGTGCAAAAGGGTTGAAGCGCCAGACTTGAACCACGGCTCAAACCAAAACCACCGTTCGGTTGGGAAATCGGCATTCATCCGAATATCGGCGATCAGGAAACTGTCCTGAAAAACCCGACCGTCGAAATCCAGCCCCATCATCGACCGCAAGGGGGATCCGGCCCCGTCGCAACCAATCAGCCACTCGGCCTCCAGGGTATATGGTCCATCGGGAGTCAGGATTTCCAACGACACGTAATCATCGTGCACATCCACAGACTGCACGCTGTTTTTGCCACGCAGTTCGATTGGAGCGCCATCGGCCTGCGCTTCACGAACGCGGTCCACCAGAAACTTTTCAAAATAGGGTTGCTGCAGATTTACGAAGGCTGGAAATTGGTGGCCATCTTCTGGCAACAAATTGAATTCAAAAACTTTTCGATCATCGTGGAACACTTTCCCAACGTTCCACACGATGCCCTTTTCCAGCATCGGCACCCCTGCGCCATAACGGTTGGCGATTTCCAGACAACGCTTGGCAAAACAGATTGCGCGGCTGCCTTGGCCGATCCCTTCGTGATCATCCAACACCACAACCGGAATGCCTTGCAGCCCCAGATCCAGCGCCGTGGCAACGCCAATCGGACCGCCACCAACCACAACGACGGGGCGACGCACAGGCGTGCTGGCATCTTGGTCTGTGCTGCGTTGATAGGGATACAGTTTGAAAGCAAGACTGTAACGGTCGTCTAACATGTCGGCTCCTCCTATGCCGTTGAGGCGCGGGCGTCAGGCCGGCGTCTCACAGTGACATTCCTTCAACCAGAACCCTCACCTTGTCCTGGCTGTACGAACGTCACCGCCCTTGTCGAATACCTGGCGGCGAAGATCGCGCGCCGGGCGCGGCAAATCAGTGCTGCCGCTGGAGTGGGAATTTCCCACGCCGATTTATCTGCCAAAACCGCGGTTACTGCGGTGGCACATTGGCCGATGACGGCCTGGGCAAGTGCCACGCGCAATGCGCAGTCTTGGATAGGTGTTAGCCTTGCAGCGCTTCCCACATGTCTTTGTCGCGCTGTGCGGTCCAAACCCGTGGCGTGTCGATCCCGCGCGCTTCGTCATAAGCACGGGCAACATTGAAGGGCAGGCAATGCTCGTAAATAGCGTAATCCTTGAACTTCGGATCACACTCTGCACGGCAGGCATCCCACGCTTCTTTCAAACTGCCACCACGGGCAGCGACCTTGGCGATTGGTTTGTAAGTGGATTTGACAAAATCCGCTGTTGAAGCCAGCGCCTTGGCCACCATCTCTTCGCCAACCAGCGCGTCGCCACGCCCGGGCGCGATGCTTTTGGGCTCGAACTCTGCGATGTTTAGCAGGGTATCTTCCCAGTCGCTGAAATGCCCGTCACCGCAGTAACATGCAGAGTGATATTCAACGATATCACCAGTAAACATCACTTCCTGATCAGGCACCCAAACCACGGCATCACCGGCGGTATGCGCACGGCCCAGATGCATGATGTCTACACGACGCTTGCCCAAGTAAACGGTCATCGCTTCGCTGAACGTTGTGGTCGGGCGTGTCAGACCGGGAATTTCTTCATGCCCCTGAAACAGGCGCGGGAAACGATCAAATTCGCTATCCCAATCTTCTTGTCCACGCTCTTCGACCATCGCGGCGGCGGTGTCAGACATGATAATCTCGCGCGCGCCATAGGCGCTGGCGCCCAACACCCGCACCGCGTGGTAATGGGTCAGCACCAAGTGACTGATCGGTTTATCCGTGACAGAGCGGACGCATTCGATCACCTTGCGCGCCAACCGAGGTGTGGCCTGCGCTTCGACGATCATAACGCTGTCGTCGCCAATGATCACACCCGTGTTCGGGTCCCCTTCGGCCGTGAACGCATACAAACCTTCACCCACCTTGGTGAAGCTGATGGTCTTTTCTTCCATGTCGCCTGCAGATGCGAATGCCTTAGCCATGTGTTTCGTCCTTATTCTTTTGCCCAGTCGGGAATTTCTACTGCTGGCAAGACCTGCCCGCTGCATTCGCCAAAGCCGACGCGGTAGCCATCGCCTTGCGCTGCGCCTCGAAGGGTCAATGTATCGCCGTCTTCCAGGAAACTACGCGTTTGGCCCGTGCCAAGAGTGATCGGTTCTTTCCCGCCCCAGCTAAGCTCCAGTAAAGAGCCGCGTTGATCTTTTTCAGCGCCGGAAATCGTACCCGACCCCAGCAAATCACCCACACGCATGGAACAGCCGGATGTGGTGTGATGGCACAGCTGCTGTGCGGCAGAGTAGTACATTTCACTATAATTCGTGCGCGTAAGCACCGTTTCCTCTTCGCCTTCCGGGGCAATCGCCACGCTAAGGTCAATGTCATACAACAGCGGACCGGGCTCTCGAAGATATGGCAACAAGGGGCGTTCGCGTTCCGGCGTATTTGTGCGGAATGGTTCCAATGCCGCCTTGGTAACGATCCAAGGGCTGATGGTTGTAGCCGTTGCTTTTGCCTGAAACGGGCCAAGCGGCTGGTATTCCCAAGCCTGGATATCCCGTGCCGACCAATCGTTCAGAAGCACATAGCCAAAGATCATGTCATCGGCCTGACCGACAGATACCATTCCTTCGGACGGTGAGCCGACAATGGCGCCCATTTCCAGTTCCAGATCGAAACGCGCGCAAGGTGCAAGGCGCGGCAGATCGTCATTTGGCCCCTTCAGCTGCCCCCAAGGGCGGACAACCGGCGTGCCGGAAACAACAACAGATGATGCCCGGCCATTATACCCGATGGGGATAGACAACCAGTTCGGCGGCAAGGCGTTTTCCGCACCGCGGAACATGGTTCCAACGTTCGTTGCGTGATGTTTGCCTGCGTAGAAATCAGTGTATTCGACCACGCGGATGGGCATGTGAAGCGTTGCTTCAGCCAGAGGCACCGAAAAGGTCGTGCATTTGTCGCGCGAGTCTTCGTCAGCATCGTCAGACAAAAGCTGCTGCAACGCTGCACGGTATTGGGCCCATGCCTCGGGGCCAAGTTCCATGAAGTCGTTCCAACAGGCAATATCCAGCACATCTACATCCGGGTCGGCGCGCAGAATACCAGCGCCCTCCAACCCTGACAGGTCGATAATCCGGTCGCCAATCGCGGTGCCGCAGCGTAGATCACCCTCCCCGACTGAGAACACGCCATAGGGCAGATTGTTCAACGGAAAATCACAGTCAGGCCGGTTGGCGCTGTCGATCCAAGAGGTCAAAAGGGGCATATATGTCTCATATTTTTAGTGCGGGGAACGGCGGGCAAATGCCCGCCTCCTGTGCTATCACTTCTTACCGGGTGTGCCGTCGAATTTCTTCTCAAGACTTTCCCAGCAATCAATATAATCATCCTGAAGCGGCGCTTCGGTCGCCGCGAACGGTGTCAGATGCTGTGGGAACCGGGTTTCGAACATAAAGGACATGGTATTGTCCTGCTTGTGCGGCACCATCGGCTCGTTCGAAGCTCCTTCAAACGCATCCCGATCCGGACCATGCGGCAGCATCATGTTGTGCAAGCTCACTCCGCCGGGGACAAACCCCTGTGGCTTGGCATCATACTGGCCGTAAATGTTGCCCATCATCTCTGACATGACGTTCTTGTGGTACCACGGTGGACGGAACGTATCTTCGGCAACCATCCAGCGTTCGCGGAACAGCACAAAGTCAATATTCGCGGTCCCAGGAACACCCGAAGGCGCCGTAAGAACGGTAAAGATTGAGGGATCCGGGTGATCAAACAAGACTGCACCAATGGGGCAATAGTTCTTCATATCATATTTCACCGGCGCGTAGTTGCCATGCCATGCGACAACATCCAGCGGTGAATGACCAATCTTGCATTCATGGAACTGACCGCACCATTTGATTGTCAGTGTCGACGGCACTTCTTTGTCTTCAAACGCGGCGACCGGCGTTTTGAAATCCCGGCGGTTGGCCATGCAGTTTGCACCGATAGGGCCACGGCCCGGCAGCTCAAACTTCTGACCATAGTTTTCACAGACAAAACCGCGGCACGGCCCCTCTATCACTTCAACCCGGTACACCAGACCACGGGGGATCACAGCAATCTCTTGCGGTTCCAGATCGATCACACCCAGCTCAGTGCAGAACCGAAGCCGACCTTCTTGGGGAACCACCAACAATTCGCTGTCAGCTGAATAGAAATAGGCGTCCTGCATGGATTCATTGACCAGATAGACGTGGCTGGCCATGCCGACCTGGGTATTCACATCCCCTGCCGTTGTCATGGTGTGCATGCCAGTCACCCATGTCAGCTTCTTGTCGGTATGGGGCAGCGGATCCCAACGGTATTGACCCAAAGAGATCACATCCGGATCAACATAAGGCGCGCTTTTCCAGTTGGGCATATCAAGCTTGGTGTAACGCGACGAATGCTTGACCGACGGGCGAATGCGATAGCACCAGGTCCGCTCGTTCTGATGCGATGGCGCAGTGAAGGCCGTGCCAGTCAACTGTTCGCCATACAGGCCATAGTTACACTTTTGTGGGCTATTCATCCCTTGCGGCAAAGCTCCGGGCAGCGCCTCGGTTTCAAAGTCATTCCCGAAACCTGGCATATATCCTTCAAGCGTACCCGAACCATCGGGTGCTCTAACCATACCAAGCGGAAGCTCATGACGGGTCATCGCGTGTCTCCTCCAAAATCCCCAAGAACGATGCAAATCGCTTGAGGCCCAATAAACGTAGCAATTGCGATGAAGTCAAGATTTTTTGTAGCAATTGCTACGAAACTACTTGCGCGCCTCTGTACCCCAGTGTGAAATAAGCGAAAATACAGGTGCTGGATGACCAAACGAACCGACTCTCCGCTGCCAGATTTCGACCTAGACGGGTTTACGCCCTATCGCCTGACTGTTGCCGCGAAACGCACCAGCGAAGAACTGTCGCGCAAATATCGCAATCAGTTTGGCATTTCGATTCCGGAATGGCGCGTGTTGGTGCATCTTGCCCATTCCGGCAACGTCTCTGTGCGCGACATCGACAGCCGTGTCGCCATGGAAAAATACGAAGTCAGTCGAGCCGCGAAACGCCTGCAAGAAGTTGGATTGATCGCCAAACAAGCGAACGAGCATGACAGACGGCTGGTGTCGCTGACCCTGACAGACAAGGGCCGCGACTTGATGGCGGAACTACTTCCCATAGCCCAAGCGCATCAAGCCGCATTGGAGGCGCAGCTGGGAGAGGCCTTTCAGCAGTTGGAGGCCGGGTTGGCAAAACTGCTGGAAGACCCGGAATAACACCTGACAAGGCCGAAGCGACCGCTTGCAAAGCCAATCTGTAAATCCGGGAAACGGGATGTAATACGCCCTGCCCGCCTTCATTTCTTCATCGTGCGAACCAGCCCGCGAGTTACGTTTTCGGTTTGCCAGTCTTCGGGTCAATCCCTTTGGTCTTGCCATTGTACATATCCAAAACGTCTTGCCACTTAGCAACCACTTTCAACAACGTATCCAGATCATCACGGGAAAACTGCGCCAAGCCCTTGGCGTCCATCAGTTGCACCCAATGAACATGCATCCACTGTCCGCGGAACATTTCGGCCTGAAGAGTTGCAAGGTCTTTGTTCGTCGTCCAATAGCCGCTAGTTTTCCACACATGGCCTAGCATTTTCTTCTCGGTCAACACCCAGCGATACGCTTTTGAACCCGCAGGAAACACAACAGAACTGCCGCCTTGCAACACGTCGTTGGGGGTCTTGCCCGTTTCAACCACAACGCTGGCGCGCCAATGTTCCATCTCTGCGATGCTATCGGCCCAATCACTGTCCCACTTGTCGATCAGACCTTTGGCAAAGCTGATATATCCCGGCAAATAGCTTCGGACGAGATCCGCAAATTTTGAGTGTTTGATTCCCAAATGTGACCGGTAGCTAATATTTCCGCCGCCGGTTCCGCCGAACTGAGACCCTTCGACCGGATCATTGTCAGCAGGTTCGACTGGTTTGGACACCGTAAAAACCGGACGCGGACCATGCTTGGACCCTGGATGCAAAGCCTCATACGCGTCCCAAGATTTTTGCAGCGGTTTGATCTTTTTCTGGTCTGCATCATATGCCCCCAGTTGTTGGACCCAGACCTTGTAGTTTTCGTTATATTCCCATGCCATCCCAACGCGGCAATAGTAAAGAAACAACGAAACCGTATCCACATAGGCCGTGATTTCGTTCAACCCATTGCCCTTGTGATTTTCGATACGGGTTGTGAAAACTCCTAAAAGATCCGACGCGTCCAACACTGGATCAAAGACTTTTGCGTTCACACCGTTGATCCAAACAGCAGTGTCTCCGCCCATAATCCCATGATTGCTGGCAACTGGCTTACCTGCCGTATCGATGGCGAAGTTCAGCTTTTTTCGTGCTTCCGCGATTTTGTCCATGTAGTCGTTTGAGCCTTCCTGCCAAATATCCGCAGGAATCGCCTTCTTCAAATTTATCACCGCGTCACGCAGGTCTTTGCGGCTGGCCGGTTTTGTCCAGGGATCGATAGCTGGGTTGGGAAACAGAAGATCGAACAGGAATTCCCCTCCTGCCAGAGCCGCCGCCAAACCGGGCCCAATCCCTTCAATCGAAAACGCACATGTGGTGGCAGTTCCAAGCGCTGCGTCAAGAACACCTTTTGTAGACATCGTGTATTCCTTTATCCGAAATCGCAGTCACTTAGGTGACGGTTTTCTTTATGCTGACGGCAAGGGTGTAAAGCTGGGTCGGCATCATCCCACCCGGCAGCGGGGAATAGCTGTTGTATTGCTCGATGTTCGTTAGATGCGCCGTAGACGTGATCGTAATGTTGTGGCTTCCGGAACTGGTGCCAATCTGCTCACGCGAGTGCCCGACGCCTTTGGCCTTGTCCGCGGTATCGCTGTGAAATGTCGCAAGGTCTTTGCCCAAACCTGTCAGATCACTCGTGAAGCCGTATCCACCAGACCCGTTCAGATCGACATCGCCGGCAATGGCGATTGTTTTTTTGAAATCCGGATCCTCGGACTCCAAGGAAATGGCGCATCCTACGCCATAAAATCCGCCCCTTCGCACAAACTTCCAGCATCCGCATCCATAGGTTTCGATGTCGGCATTTTGATTAGATGGGTCCAGTCCATAGCGGCGGTTCTTCATGATGACTTGACGACCAGGAATCTGATCTGAAAAAGTCTTCTTTTGCCCCAACTCACCGGGCGGATACACGATTTCATCGTAGTAAGGCTTGGCCGTCATATCACCTGAATCGCGATAATACGTTTTCAGCTTCAGCGGAGCATCAAGCCCGTTGAGGACAATAATGACAAAAGCCTCTTGATCAATCGCGCCAAAATTGGTTCCTGCGTCAAAATCAACTGCGCCGGACGTGGCGATATTGCTGTCAGGAAACTGGGCCATGACAGCCTTGAAAATATCCGGTGTTTTCCCCCAGGGCGGGCCAGATGTTCCCAGATCCAACTTACCGCTGGAAGACGAAATAGCCTTGTCCAGCTGATCAAATGTACTCTTGGTTATGTTGGCAACCGGCAACGTATCCATGACGCCCCCCTATTCAATTGAAAGACAACGCAGGCAAAGACAACACGCCTCTGCGTGGCTTGAATTTTGTTGTGCGGTCGGTCAGGCCAAAAGTGCCCAACCCACCACACAAAGCAGTATTCAGGACATATCCTTGATATATCTCGCCAAAATTCGGCGCAGATAGGAAAGCCGTACAAAACGCGTGCCCAGCTTGCCCGGTGTTAAACCGGTCAAGGTATCATCGATCGGAACGATATAAGTGTCCCATAGGTATTGGCGATCATACGGTGCGCGGGTCTGATTGCCCTGGGCGTCAAATTCGCCCAATTCCCAATCCGTGTAGGCCTTGTTAACTGTGGCTGTCGTCAAGGCAGGCACATTCTTGACCGCGGCAAATGCTGCCGCTTGTTCCGCTCGTTCAATGTGCATACGGGTATAGGCTTCGGCCAGCGCATTTGCTTCGTTCCATTGCATAGTATCCACCGGCGGGGTGCGTTTGATCAGAACATTTTCATACGCAGTCCAGAACGTATTATCCGGTGTTTTGGCAAAGGCTTCAATTTGCTGAAGCGCCGTATCAAGCATCGCATCAATAATGACCCGTGCAACGTTTGAGGGGCGGCTCTTTACATCGCCAACTTGATAGGTTGCAGGATAGGGCGTACCCGCAAATCCGGTTTCCGGCGTAAAGGTCACAACACCTGCCTTGTCCGCCGTCCAAGTGCCTTGGTTGGGCACTTGCATGGTTTGGTTCATGTTTGAGTAGACGGGGCTTGTGGTGGTGTCTAACGGGTCAAGTATCTCAAACCCGGTAAAGGTAACTGACGCTGGGTTCAGGGCATCGGTCCCCTGCTTGGCGGCCTGCGCCTTACCCTTCACATTCGAAGACACCAGTTTTCCGGTGATCACATTAACTGCCGCAGGCACCGTCACATCCGTGCTATGATCCAACAGCTGATCCTGCACCGTGGGCCGGCGCGGATAGGTCAAAACCACCACACCCAGAAGCGTTTTATCGGCACTGGTTGCGTCTGGATTCTTGACTTCAAAATCTACACGGGCTTCGCCACCCATGAATATGACGCTGGGAAAGAAGGTCAGCGTTTTCGCTGTCTTGTCGAACTTATAAACGCCGTGAATCGACGTGCGTCGATCAGAATTGTTGTTCCCGTCAGGTTTGGAAAACACAAAACTGGAAACATCAAATCCGTGTAGCGCCGCCGTTTGAAGCGCGGTATCCGTTAGGTCAATAACAACGCGGGAAACCGGTTTACCTGCCGCCACGAAATCAGCGCTTACATCGATTTTTTGCAGTGACGCGGGCTGTGGCTTTGTGGGGGCTGGAACCCCTGTCGGCTCGGGCGGCCAAATCGAATTTCGGGCAAGGTAAAGCCCCGCTGCACCACCACCAAGTGCTAGAAATGTAATGCCGGAAATCAGTTTCCAATGATTGGCCAAGCAACTGCGCTCTGCCGCGCCTGGGTTAACACCCTGATGAGCAACGAGCTGCTGGGCCTGTTGCTGAACGGCTTGCTGCGCTGCAGGCTGTGCCAACGGTGCGGCGGCCACGGCCCCCATGTTTCCAGCCTGCGCATTGGCAACAGGTATCACCCCAGCAGGCACCGGCAACGGCGCTTGCGGCTGCGCTGGGGCGCCGGCGTGGGCAGGGGCGACAACTGGTGGCGGAACAACCAAAGCTCCTGCGGCAGCCGTCGGCATAATCGCGGGCGGGCCTGGCATCGGACTATATTGATCATAGTCTTCAGAGTTCCCCAACTTTTCGTCAATGTTTTCGTATATGACTGAGGAATCAGACATGTCGTCGTCACTGAAATTTATCGGTGGATCACCTGCGCCTGCCATATCGGAAAGCTCGATGGCTGCGTCTTCGCTTTCAGAATTGCCATCTGCGCGCCCCTTTTCGACGCGTCTTGGTTTTCCCCTGCCCGACATTCAAATGATCTCCCCTGAAAAAATTTAAGAATAGCATTCCCGCTCAAATAGAGAATCCAAAAAAAAATCCACACAGACTTGAAGCTAGGCGAGGATTTTCGTTCGCACAAGGATTGAATTTTCCGATTTCAAAATCGGACCGCCACTGAAAATGCGGCTTCCCGAAATAGGGAAAGACCCGCAAAATCAGTGACTCATCATGTCTATGCCACGTAGCGGCGCCAATCGCCCAGCTCAGAAATATCAGTGGCGCCTTCTGCCGCGATGGCTTCGCAGACGAACCCTTTCACTTCCGTCTGATCCTCCAAAAGAACCGTTCCGATGCCCAAGGGCGCAGGGATTGACGCCATGAAAGACCCAAATTGATCTATGGGCATCCGCCACACTTCGACAGCAATTTTTGCGCCGGTTCCCTCCGGCACCCGCACCATGCCCGGCCGCGCCACACCCGCCCCCGGCAGCGCATAAAATGCGTAATCAGGTGAGGTGACTGTTGCGTATTGAAATACGCTTCCGCGTTCTGTCAGCTGGCTGTTCAACGGCAAGTCACTCATATGGGCGCCGCATACTGCGATGTCGATTGTCGACGTTTCCGATGCCGTTTCCGGCAATTCATAGGCTTGAAATTTCCACTCTGTCGCGCCCAAGCACCTTTTTCCTGCTGCTTCAATTGTGGTGGCAAGGGATGCGATTTTGGCGTCCTGTCCAACCGGGGCAAGCAACGTCACACTGCCGGGTCGCCCATCACTGCGCTTGGGGGCCGGAACCGCGATTCCACACATATCCATCAGGTTCACAAAATTCGTATAGGTGCCCAAGTTGTTGTTCGGCGTGATGGGGTCTGCTTCCAGATCCGCGACTGAATAGAAGGTTGGGATCGTCGGCACGCACAGCATGTCTACCCCGGCCAACAGCGGCTCAGCCTCTCGGATCAGGTCTTTCAGTCGGTAAATCCCACGAAATGCATCTGCGGCAGACATGTCTTGGGCTGCTCCGACAATCTTTTGGATCACAGGCAAAACGTCATCCGGCGAATTCTCGATCAGGTCACCGACAACCACGTATCTTTCGGCCACCCACGCACCGTAATACAGCATTTCCGCCACGGCGTAGAACGGACCAAAATCGATTTCGCGGATTTCAGCGCCCTGCTCTTTCAGGAATTCTATCGTTGCAGCAAAGGACTGTTTCTGAACGTCATCGCCCAAAAACTTGATCGTATCGGCACTGGGCACCCCAATCACGGCAGAGCCGGACCAGCTGCTGAGAGCGGGCAAGTCAAATGTGCGGGCATAGCTGTCTGATGGATCATATACCGCAGCGGCCTGAAACGCGGTGTAGGCGTCATCCACCGTCATCGCGAAGACCGAGATCGTGTCCAAGGTTCTGCACGCAGGCACCAAACCGGTGGCCGACAAACTGCCCAAGCTGGGCTTCAAGCCAACGATGTTGTTTAACGCTGCCGGAACGCGGCCCGACCCGGCGGTATCTGTGCCCAACGAGAATGTAACGATGCCGTGGCCCACCGCCACGCCAGACCCGCCAGACGATCCGCCGGGCACAATTTCTGGATCAATCGAGTTTTTCGGCGCGCCAAATGGGCTGCGCACCCCAACCAAACCTGTTGCGAACTGGTCAAGGTTGGTTTTCCCGATCAACAGCGCGCCTGCTGCCTTAAGCTGTGCCACAACAAACGCATCTTCATCAGCCGTATAGGCAAAGGCCGGACATGCGGCGGTTGTTGGTTTTCCGGCTGCATCAATATTGTCCTTGATCGCAAACGGCACACCCCAAAGGGGCAGATTGGGGTCAAATGGCCCCAAGGCTTGCGCCGCGGCAATGACCTCTTGCTTGTCAAACAGGCACAAAAAGATGTTGGGGTCGCCCACCTCATCTATCCGTGCGAACACCTGTTCGACCACGTCAACAGGAGAATGCCCCTTGGCATAGGCGGCATGAAGGTCGGGTATGGTCAGGGGCACGGTTTTCACTCAGGAAACTCCTTCTAACGAGGGTTGAAATGCGGAAACGGGTAATTTTGGCGTTGCGTCGACCAATGCGCGCGTCATCGGGTGCTGCGGTGTGTCCATCACCTCTTGCGTTTTCCCGCGCTCGACGATTTCGCCAGCTTGCATGACAAGCACTTGGTCGCACAGCATGCGAACGACCTGCAGATCATGCGAAACAAACAGATAAGACATGCCCAGATCGGCGCGCAAATCTGCCAAAAGGTTCAGAACAACCGCCTGAATAGACACGTCCAGGGCGGCGGTAGGTTCATCCAGAATCAATAGTTTTGGCGACACAGCAATCGCGCGAGCGATCCCAACGCGCGCTTTTTGACCGCCCGACAATTGATGCGGAAAACGGTGCAGTAACGCATGTGGCAAACCAACCTTGTCAGCCAATTCCGCCACCTTATCCCGCAGGGTCGCACCGCGCAGATTTAGAATTCCCTGCAGGGGGGCAGCAATGGATTGCGATGCAGTATGGCGTGGGTTCAAGCTGTCGGTGGCATCCTGAAACACCATTTGAATGTCGCGCCGCCGGGGTTGTTTTGCAAAGCTATGCGCCGGGATTTTCCCGATGTCTTCGCCTTCAAACATCACCTGCCCGCTTGTTGGATCCAGCAAGCGGGTCAAAATCGACGAGGTTGTTGATTTCCCGCATCCGCTTTCACCAACCAGGGCAAGGCTGGCGCCCTTTAGGATGTCAAAAGTGACGCCTTTGACCGCATGAACCGGACCGGACTTGCCGCTGTAGGTCTTGACCAGATCACGCACTTCAACCAGCGCTTCGCCGGTCTGCGCCGTTTCCCGCAATGGTGTACGAACCTCGGCCGGCAGCAGTTCACGGATCGTGGCGCCTTTGCGTGGCGTCGCTGCGATCAGTTTTTTCGTATATTCATGCTGCGCGTTGGAAAAGATCTGGTCCGACAGGCCTTCTTCCACCAACACGCCGTCCTTCATAACAACGATCCGGTCACAGTACTCCGCGGCCAAACCCAGATCATGCGTGATCAGGATAGAGCTCATGTTCCGCTCTTTCGACAAATCCCGGATCAGATCCATGACCGTTTTCTGTGTGGTGATATCCAAACCTGTTGTCGGCTCGTCCGCAATCAGCAAACGCGGATCACAAGCCAGCGCGATCGCAATCACAATCCGCTGACACATCCCGCCCGACAGTTCGAACGGATAGGCATCGTAGCGTGCCTCTGCATCCTGAATACGCACGGTTTTCAGTGCCTGGATTGCCTTTTCCTTAGAGTCTTGCCGGGTCGCCTGCGCATGACGGCGCAAAACATCTTCGATCTGTTCACCCACTTTGCGGATCGGGTTCAGGGCGGCGCGGGGGTTTTGGAAAATCATCGAGATTTCCCGCCCCCGAATATCCAGCATTTCGCGTTCAGCCACATTGCGCAGGTCTATTCCGCTGTAGACGACATCGCCTGCTGTGATGCTGCCGCCGCGATCCAGAATTCGCATCAATGCGTAGGATGTTACGGATTTGCCGGATCCGCTTTCCCCAACGATGCCCAGCGCTTCGCCCTTGGCAACTTTCAGCGACAAGTCACGAACCGCGTGCACTGGTCCTTTGCGGGTCTGGAAAGTAACGCCCAGATTTCGGATATCCAGCATTGGTCAGGTCCTTCTTCTGGGGTCAACAAGATCGCGCAAGCCGTCCCCCATCAGGTTGAATGTGAACACTGCAAGCATCAGCCATAGCCCCGGAAACAGCGCCAACCACCATTCCCCCGACACGATGAAGTTCGCGCCCTCTGCCACCATGATCCCCCATTCGGCGGTTGGTGGGCGCACGCCAAGACCAATAAAGCTTAGCCCCGCAGCGTTCAGAATGGCCCATCCCAGATTGAGCGAGACCTGAACCATCATAGGTGGCAGTGCATTCGGGAAAATCTGGCGCGATAGAATTTTGACATCACTGTCCCCAGACAGTTTGGCCGCCAGCACAAAACCAGCTTCACGCCGAATGTTCACCTCGGCCCGAACAAGTCTGGCATAGAACGGTACGTTGATGATTGCCGTCGCGTAGATGATGTTTTCAACCGTGTTGCCCAGTGCCGCGACAATGCCCATGGCCAGAACAAACAGCGGAAACGCCATGATCGTGTCCAGCACCCGGTTCAAAACCGCGTCCAGCCAACCACCCCAATACCCGGCCACAGCGCCCAAAACGGAGCCGATAACAAAGGACATGGCCACAGCCGCAATCGAAATTGTCAGATCCAGCCGAGTGGCGACAATGACGCGGGAAAATACATCGCGCCCCAGATTATCTGTCCCAAACCAGTGTTCCATCGAAGGTGGTTGCAAAGCGTTCGACGCTTCGCTTCCCAGCGGGTCATGCGGCACCAGATATGGGCCAAATATTGCGGATAAGACGAAAAACGCGAACATTGAGAAGGCAAGCAAAGTCACCGGATTGTCGCGCATAACATAGACGACATGCGCCCAAGTTTCGGCCCTGCGTGAAGGGGTGTTTTCAGATAGGTCTACCATGATCAGCGCGCCTCAAATCCGATGCGGGGGTCAATTAGGGAATAGGAAATGTCGACAATCAGGTTCACGGCAACAAAGAGCATGGCCATACATAGGACAAAGCCCTGAACCGCCGCGTAGTCAGACGCGACAAGCGCTTCCACCGCGTAAGAGCCAATCCCCGGCCAGGCAAAAACCTTCTCCACCAGGACATTCGCGCCAAGTGTGAAGGAAAAGACCATGCCCAGCGTTGTGACCACCGGAAGCAATGCGTTGCGCAACGCATAGCCAAACAGAACTTTCCGCTCTGTCAGACCGGCCGCGCGGGCGGTTCGAATATAGTCAGAAGACAGCGCCGTCAGCATGGCAGCACGGGTCATTCGGGCAATCGGTGCCATCGTGAACAGTGCCAATGTGCAGGCGGGCAAGACAAGCTGCTTTAACGTCCCGCCGAATGTCTCCAAATCGCCGGCGATCAAACTGTCGATTGTATAGAACCCTGTCACGTGGTCCGGCTCGATATAGATGAAATCCAGCCGCCCCAACGGTGCGGGCGCGATGCCAAGCAGATAGTAGAAAATGTAGACAAGCAAAACGCCGGTGAAGAACGTTGGCAGCGACACACCTGCCGTCACGACAATCCGGCATAGATGGTCCTGCAAAGACCCAGGTTTGCGCGCAGCCATAACGCCCAATGGAACGGCCAATCCGCAAGACAACGTCAGGGCGATCAAGGTCAACTCTAATGAGGCAGGCAGTTTGCGTGCCAAATCGTTAGTTACGGCTTGCCCGGTCATAATGGATTCTCCCAAGTCGCCTTGGGACAAATCACGAAGGTAGATCAGAAACTGTTGGGGCAGAGATTTATCCAGCCCCAACACTTCGCGAATTTCCTGAATGGACTGTTCGTCGGCAGCGGCACCAGCGAAATAAACCGCCGGGTCGCCTGGCAGGGCACGCGTCAGCAAGAAGCTGACAACAATAACACCTGCCACGACAGGAAGCGCTTGCAACATACGCATCCCGATTGATTTAAGGCGACCCGACATTGGATTCAGACCCCTTTCAGGCTGCGGATATCCAACTGGCGGTGGAACCAGTATTCGAAGTCCTTCACCTCATGCATCCCGACGTTCAGAGCAGGCTGCCACAGTGCAATGCGCGGAACTTCATCCCAGGCGATTTCGATCATACGCTTGATTTTGGGGGCATATTCCGGGTTATCGACTTCCATGTGCAACGTTTCGTTGGTCAGGGTTTCGATCTCTTCGTTGCGATAGTTGGAAGAGTTGAACAGGTGCCCTTCCTGATACGCCCAGAAGAAATAGTAGCATGGGTAGTTCAGCCAACCGCCGAAGGTCTCAAGGTGCAATGGCAGGCGCTTTTCAACCAATGACGCCGTGCGCCAGTTGGCGCCGGGCACTTTGTCGATCACCGCTTTGATCCCGATTTTGGCCAAGTTTTCTTGAACCAGAAGCGCAACAGGCTCCATCCAGTCCACCTGCCCTAATGAGATAGACAGAGGCACTTCGAAACCGTCACCATACCCGGCTTCTTCCAGCAGTGCCTTGGCCTTTTCCAAATCGGTTGAATACGGGAAAGGTTGTGGCCAGCTGATGTCACTGGGAGTGGTGCTTTTCCCACCCCACATTGGCGCACCACGACCATAGGCAGCGGTATCAAAAACCTCTTGGTACGGCACAGACCATGCAATCGCTTGGCGCACTCGTTTGTCTTTGAAGGGCTCGAATGACAGGTTCGGGTTCAAACAATAGATCGAGTTTTCGATCGGCGTGGTTTGAATGGTGACGCCATCTGCACCAGTCAGTTCCTTTGCGTCTTTATTGGGCATGTTGAAGCTTAGGTTCACGTCCCCGCGCTCCAGCAAGGCGCGGCGTGTTGCTGGGCTTGGTACTTCGCGCAGAATCACACGTTTCACAGCCGGAACCGGGCCAGAAGTGTAATCATCGTTGCGTTCATAGACCAACTGCTCACCGGGCTTCCATTGAGCCACCTTGAACGCGCCCGAACCTGCCGGATTTTTGTGCAGATATTCAGTTGCCCAAGGGTCGTCCGTGGTGGCATGCGCCAGCGCAACCTTTGAGTTGATGACCATGGGAACCGGAACCGCCAAATCAGGCAAGGTCAGCTTCGACGGGCGGATCAGCTTGATCTTGAATGTCAGGTCATCCACGGCTTCAAATTGATCCGGGCTTTCCAACGAACCCGCCTTCATCTGAACGCCGGGAAAACCGCCCAGTGTTACGGCGCGATCAAAGGACCATTTCACGTCATGCGCGGTGATTGGTGATCCATCTTGGAATTTTCCGCCGGGCTTCAGCTTGAAAATCATTTCCGTTTCAGTGATTTCCCAGCTTTCAGCGATTTCCGGCTCGATCACCGAATAATCATATGACAAGCCACCATCGGGTGTTTCTTTGGTGCCGAAGCTGACCAACCGGTCATATACGTTAACGGCCACCTGATAGGATGGGCGGTTTGTCCCGCTGCGGTGAAGATCAAGGCTGTTGATGGTTTGACCGATGACCGCAACGATCACGTCGCCTGTCGCCGCCGATGCCGGCATTGCCTTCAAGAAAGGCAGCATCGAAGCACCAAGAACCGTGGCCCCGGTGGATAAGAATTTTCGTCTGGATAGGTCTGTCATGTTGCGCGCCCCCATTTGGCATCCTGAGAATGTGAAGATTGCAGAAAGCTTGTGCCTTCCTGTGCGTTTCCACAAATGCTAAGAATTCACAAAAGCGGTGCAATTTTTGCACCACACATTTGGAGACCCCATGCGACATCTTCAGGACTTCACCTACATAGAGGCCGTGATCCGCGCCGGTTCGATCCGCAAAGCGGCCGAAGACATGAACATCACCGCGTCCGCATTGAACCGCAGAATCAATAGGTTCGAAGACGAATTCGGGTTCGAAATCTTTGAACGCCTGCCCAGAGGTGTTCGGCTGAACCCCGCAGGCGAATTGATGCTGCACCACATCCGCAATCAGAGGTCCGACTTTACGCGCCTGCAATCGCAGGTCGCTGATCTGTCGGGCGTGCGCCGTGGCCATGTTTCCATCGCGTGTTCACAGGCGCTGTTGCCCTACTTCCTTCCCGATCAGATCGCGCAGTATAGGGCGGACCACGCCGGCGTGACCTTTACAGTGAATGCACGTGACCGGTTGGAAGCCGAAAAAGAACTGTCAACGTTTTCCAGCGACATTGCATTGGTTTTTGAGCCGCGGCACCTGGTGGATTTCGAAGTTGTTCTATCCATCACGCAGCCAATTTATGTGATGATGCGCGCCGACAATCCCTTGGCCAATCATCGGGAATTGCGCTTGCGAGACTGCCTTGCTGTTCCGCATGTCGCGCCCAGCCCGCAGTTTGGTGTTCGCGTACTGCTGGATTCGGCAGCAAAGAAGACAAATTTTCAGCAACTAAGCCCAATTGCGGAATCCGAAAGCTTTGACTTCATGCGCCACTACGTCGTGCATGAAAGCGCCATCAGCTTTCAATTTCCTATCGGCCTGAACCTGAATGGCGAACATGGGTACATCGCCCGCCCCCTGTCATTGCAAGACGTTGAGCCCGGAAATCTGTTACTTGGACAGCTTCGTGGCCGCTCGCTGCCTGTCGCCCCGGCCCGATTTGTTCAGCAATTGTCCCAAGCATTGCAGGACCAAGCTTTCTAACCGGTGCATTTTTTGCACCGATATTGTTAAAAACGAGCATAAGACAGAACCGCTTTTCCCTCCTACGCTGCTGGTCATCAGTTAACCAAATCTTAAGAATCCCCTTCTGACGGAGATTCTTGGGCGGATGAAAACAGGAGCGAAAAACTTGAAACGGAATTCCTCGCTAACACGGCGTCACTTTCTGAACTCTTCGGTCGCCTTTGGCGGCGCTGCGATGGCCTCTTCCTTGCTGCCTGGCCAAGCGCGTGCCGCCGGTGATTTGACGGTCGGCTTCATTTACGTCGGACCAAAAGACGACTTTGGCTACAACCAGGCACATGCCGAGGGCGCTGCCGCCGTAAAGGCCATGGCAGGCGTCACAGTTGTAGAAGAAGAAAACGTTCCGGAAACCGTGGATGTGCAAAACACCATGGAGTCCATGATCAACTTTGACGGTGCGTCCTTGTTGTTCCCAACGTCCTTTGGCTATTTCGACCCCCACATTCTGGAAGTCGCGCCCAAACATGAAGGCGTCCGCTTCCAACACGCGGCCGGACTATGGTCGGCAGATAAGCACCCGATGAATGTCGGCTCCTATTTCGGGTACATCGGTATGGGCCAGTACTTGAACGGGATCACCGCCGGTCACGCCACAAAAACCAAGAAAATCGGCTTTGTGGCCGCCAAACCCATTCCGCAGGTTCTGCTGAACATCAACTCATTCCTGCTGGGCGCGCGTCAGGTTGACCCAACCATCACGTGTCAGGTCATCTTCACCGGTGAATGGTCATTGGCCGTGAAAGAAGCAGAAGCCACCAACGCGCTGGCAGACCAAGGTTGTGATGTCATTACCTGCCACGTAGACGGACCCAAAGTTGTTATGGAAACAGCTGCAGGCCGCGGCGCTTATGTGTGCGGATACCACGCAAACCAAGCGCCTTTGGCACCTGACATGTACCTGACCGGGGCTGAATGGAACTGGGCCGGCGTTTACTCGGGCATGGTTCAGACAATGCTTGACGGCGGCACCATCGACAACTTCGTGCGCGGTGGTCTGGCGGATGGTTTCATCAAAATGTCGCCACTGGGCCCTGCTGTTTCTGATGCAGCCCGCAACCAGTTCGAAGCCACCAAGGCTGAGATCATGAAAGGTGGCTTCGCCGCAATCAAGGGGCCGCTGAACGACAATGCGGGCAATGTTATTGCGACAGAAGGCCAGTCCTTTGTGGAAACCGACATCGCGTTGGAAAGCATGGATTATCTGGTCGAAGGCGTCCTCGGTTCGACGAGCTGATCTGATGAGTGATATGACAACGGCTTCGTTGCCTGAACGGGATTCTTCCTTGGCAAAATGGCTGCCGCGGGCCGAGGCTGTTGTCATCCCGCTCGCCGCTCTTTTTTGTGGCCTTTTGGTCTTCTCGATTTTCCTTCTCACCCAAGGGAAATCGCCAATTGATTTCTATGCCCTGATCTACAAAGCGGGCTTCAGCACCCCGTTTTCATGGCAAAATACAATGTCGCGCGTTGCGCCATTGCTGTTTGCGGGGCTTTGCGTAGCCTTACCGGCACGGCTTGGCCTTGTGGTGATTGGCGGCGAAGGCGCCATTGCCCTGGGCGGATTGGCCGCTGCGGTTCTGGGTCTGATGATGGCTGGTGCGCCTGCTGCCTTGGGGTTCATAGTTATGGCTCTGGGAGCTGCCGCTGTTGGGGGCGCCTGGATCGGCGCGGTCGGCTGGATGCGGTTCAAGCGCGGTGTCAATGAAACCATCGCGTCGCTCTTGATGGCCTACATCGCCATCGCACTGATGAACCACCTCGTCGAAGGTGTGTTTCGTGACCCGGCCAGTCTGAACAAACCGTCAACCGCACCGTTACCGGCTGCGTTGCGCGTGGGCGATATGCCCATCGGGATAGACGTGCATTGGGGCTTTGCCTTTGGTGTGCTGGCCTGTGTTTTAAGCTGGGTCTTGATGGATCGAACAACCATCGGCTTTGCAGCCCGGATTGCGGGCGACAATGTGCGTGCCGCGCAGGTTCAAGGCTTGCCGGTGGGCAAACTGATTATCGGCTTTACGGCTTTGGGTGGCGCGTTTGCCGGCTTGGCCGGGTTCTTTGAAGCCTCGGCGATTTTGGGGGCCGCCAATGCGTCTTTGATATCAGGATATGGCTACACCGGCATTCTGGTGGCGTTTTTGGCACGTCACAATCCGCTGGCCATTATTCCAGTGGCCATGCTTCTGGCCGGGTTCGAAGCCTCGTCCGGGTTGATTCAACGCCGCATGGACCTGCCCGACGCAACGATCTTGGTGATGGAGGGGATTGTTTTCGTTGTCTTGTTGTTCAGCGAAACCCTGTACGGACGGCTGGCGGTCTTTGACCCCAAATTCTGGGAGAGCAAAGAATGAGTACTGCCGCAGAAATTGGCCTTTGGGGTGTCCCTCTGGCGATCTTGGGTGGGGCGATCCGCGTTTCAACGCCCTTCCTTTTTGTCTCTTTGGGGGAATGCCTGACAGAGCGGTCAGGCCGCATCAATCTGGGCCTTGAAGGCACTTTGGTCTTTGGCGCGATGACGGGCTACGCACTGGCCTACCAAACCGGATCAGCATGGCTTGGCGTTCTGGCCGCAGCATTGGCCGGGGCTGTTTTCGGCCTGTTTCATGGCTGGATCTGCAAATTCAAAGGCGTCAACGACATCGCCATCGGCATCGCAATGATGCTGTTGGGCATGGGTTTGGCGTTTTTCTTTGGCAAACCCTATATCCAACCCGTCGCCCCTGACCTGCCCGCCATTCCGCTGGGTTGGTGGTCTGAATTACAGCAAGTCCAGGCAGCGTTGCAGGTGAATGCCTTGTTCATTCTGGGCGCAATTTTAGCCGTCGCCATGCATTGGATGTTCAAATCTACCCGCATCGGCCTGACGATCCGCGTCGTCGGAGACAGCACAGATGCCGCACGCGCCATTGGCCTGAACCCCAATATCGTTCGCTTGCTGGCCACTGCGGCTGGCGGCGCATTGGCGGGCGTGGGCGGGGCGTATCTGTCGCTGTACTATCCCGGCAGCTGGAACGAAGGGGTCAGTTCTGGGCAAGGCCTGATGGCTGTTGCCTTGGTCATCTTTGCGCGCTGGAACCCAATCAATTGTTTTTGGGCGGCCCTGCTGTTTGGTGGCGCGGGCGCCCTTGGCCCAGCGCTTCAGTCCGTTGGGGTGACGGGCGGATACTACCTGTTCTTCGCCGCCCCTTACGTTCTGACGCTTGGGCTTTTGATCCTAACTTCCTCTCCCGACAAAGCCATGGAAGGCGCGCCGGGCGAGTTGAGCATTACGAAATAGGAGCCTCTGATGAACGGTCTTGGCGGGTTGAACAAATCTGAACACGGTGTGGTCATTGGCCTGGTTCAGTTGCAATTGCCGGTAACGGAAACCAAAGCGGATCTGCAGGCGCAGACCGAACGGGTTGTGCAACTGGTGGGCAAAGCCAGACGCAATATGCCCACCATGGATTTGGTCGTGTTTCCGGAATACGCGTTGCATGGGCTGAGCATGGATATCAACCCCGACATCATGTGCAGCATGGACGGGCCAGAGGTTGCCGCCTTCAAACAAGCCTGCGCTGACAACAAAATCTGGGGCTGTTTTTCCATCATGGAGCAGAACCCAAACGGAATGCCCTACAACTCTGGCATTATCATTGATGATCAGGGGGAACTGCAGCTTTACTATCGGAAAATGCACCCTTGGGTACCAGTGGAACCATGGGAGCCGGGCGATCAGGGCATTCCGGTATGCGATGGTCCGAATGGGTCAAAGATCGCGCTGATCATTTGTCACGACGGAATGTTCCCGGAAATGGCGCGCGAATGTGCCTACCAAGGGGCCGAGATCATGATCCGGACAGCCGGATACACTGCTCCGGTGCGCGATGCGTGGCGTTTCACGAACCAATCGAACGCATTTTGCAATTTGATGGCCACTGCAAATGTTTGCATGTGCGGGTCAGACGGCACGTTTGACAGTATGGGCGAAGGGATGATCTGCAACTTCGACGGGTCCATCATCGCGCATGGCACGTCTGGTCGCGCGGATGAAATCATCACCGCCGAAATTCGCCCCGATCTGATCCGCGAAGCGCGGGCAAATTGGGGGGTGGAGAATAACATCTATCAATTCGGACATCGCGGCTATGTGGCCGTCAAAGGCGGCGCACAAGATTGTCCCTATACCTACATGACAGATCTTGCGGCTGGGCAATATCGCCTGCCGTGGGAGGATGAAATCAAGGTGACTGACGGCACAAGTTGCGGATTTGACGCGCCGGTCCGGTCCTTTGGACAACATCAGCATAAGGCAGCAGAATGAGCTATATTGACGCCGACCCCTACCAATGGCCCTACAACGGTGATCTTCGCCCCGACAACACGGCATTGATCATCATCGACATGCAAACCGATTTCTGCGGCAAAGGCGGTTACGTGGATGCGATGGGCTACGATCTGTCACTGACGCAAGCGCCGATTGAACCGATCAAGGCCTTGCTGAAGACAATGCGCGAGAAAGGATATCATATCATCCACACGCGCGAAGGGCACCGCCCGGATCTGACCGATCTGCCGCCAAACAAGCGGTGGCGGTCTCAACAGATCGGCGCGGGTATTGGCGACGCGGGCCCTTGCGGAAAGATTCTGATCCGTGGCGAACCCGGCTGGGACATTATCCCAGAGCTGTATCCAATCGCAGGTGAACCCATCATCGACAAACCGGGCAAGGGCAGCTTTTGCGCCACGGATCTGGAACTTCTGCTCCGCACGCGTGGGATAGAGAACATTATCCTGACCGGTATCACCACAGATGTTTGTGTGCACACGACGATGCGTGAGGCCAATGATCGCGGCTTTGAATGCCTGTTGGCCGAGGATTGCTGTGGTGCCACAGACAGAGGCAACCACGACGCAGCGGTAAAAATGGTCAAGATGCAGGGTGGCGTCTTTGGAGCGGTGTCCGACAGCACAAAACTGATCGGACAATTGCCATGAGTCACGAACCCGCCCTGCCCCAGGGCGCGCTTGGCGTCGAAGCCGTTGCCATGACAAAACGGTTTGGCGACTTCACCGCGCTGGACAATGTCACCCTGAACGTCAGACCAGGCACCCTGCACGCATTGTTGGGGGAAAATGGCGCGGGCAAATCGACCCTGGTGAAATGCATTATGGGGTTTTATCACGCAACCTCTGGCGGGTTGCTGGTGGATGGGCACGAGGCAATCGTCAACGACCCGGTTGATGCCCAACGTCTGGGGCTAGGCATGGTCTATCAGCACTTTACGCTTGTGCCCTCCCTGACCGGTGCCGAAAATTTGCTGATCAGCCGGGCGGATGCCCCCAGCGTGATTTCCTGGCGGCAAGAAAAACCAAAGCTGGACGCGTTTCTGGCCAGGATGCCGTTCAAAGCGCCGCTTGACCGCCCTGTCAGCCGATTGTCCGCCGGTGAAAAGCAAAAGCTGGAAATTCTCAAACAGCTGTATTTGGGAAGCCGGTTCTTGATCTTGGATGAACCAACATCCGTTTTAACCCCTGCTGAAGCTGACGAAGTTCTGGGCCACGTGCGCGAGCTATGCCAGAGCGGGCAAATTTCCGTTTTGATGATCACCCACAAATTCCGCGAAGTGATGCAGTTCGCCGATGATGTATCGATACTGCGGCGCGGTAAACTGGCGGGGAATGGAGCTGTCGACCAGTTGGGCGAAGACGAAATGGCCCGTATGATGATGGGCAGCCAGCCAGAACGCAGTGTTGTCACACGCGCTGATGTGGCTGGCGAGGTTGTTCTGTCGATGAATGGGGCAACCGCAAAAGACAGGTCGGGCCTGAAGACCATCCAAATTGACAATCTGGAGGTCCGCGCCGGTGAAATTCTGGGCGTTGCGGGGGTTTCTGGCAACGGACAAACCGAATTGATGGAAATGCTGACAGGCCAGCGCAAATTGAACGGCGGCAAGATTCAGGTCCATGGCGCCGACTATGGCGCAACACGGGCACAATCACGCGCGCTAAAAGTTCGCTATCTGCCGGAGGAGCCGTTGCAGAACGCCTGCGCCCCACGCATGAGCGTGGCCGAAAATCTGGCCTTTCGCGATTTTGATGTTGCACCTGACAAATCGAACAGGATTTGGAAAAACAGCCGCGAAATTGTTGAATCTGCGCAGACCCGCATTTCAGAATTTCAGGTCAAAACAGCCTCTGCCCACAGCCCGATTGCATCGCTGTCCGGGGGCAACGTGCAACGCGCGGTTCTGGCCCGTGAGCTGACCGGCGATGTAGAGCTGTTGATTGTTGCGAACCCCTGTTTCGGCCTGGACTTTGCGGCAGTTGCCGCCATACGCGAACGCATTTTGGCTGCACGCAACAAGGGTGTTGCCACCCTGCTGATCAGCGAAGACCTGGATGAAATCCTGGAACTGTCAGACCGGATCGTGGTTATGAGCGACGGCAAAATCGCGTTCGAAACGCTGGCCGACCAAGCAGACACCGCCGAGATCGGCTCTTACATGGCGGGGCATGGCTGATGCCGTCGATTGATGCAAACCCCTTTGAGTTTCCCTTCGAACTGTCGTCCATTGGATTGGTCCTGATCGATTTTCAACGCGACTTTGTTGAAGAGGGCGGATTTGGGGAAACGTTGGGAAATGACGTTAGCTTGTTACGTACGTCCATCCCGCCTGCTGCCCAGTTGCTGGCCGCGTTCCGCAAGTTGGGTCTGCCTGTGTTTCATACTCGGGAATGCCACAAGCCTGATCTGAGCGATCTGCCCCCATCCAAACAAAACCGCGGCGCACCGACGCTGCGCATTGGGGATGACGGGCCGATGGGGCGCATCCTGATTTCTGGCCAAGCAGGCGCCGACATTATCCCAGAGCTATACCCGATTGAGGGTGAAACCGTCATCGACAAGCCGGGAAAGGGTGCGTTTTACGACACTGGTTTTGGCGAAATGCTTGCGGCCAAGAAGCTGCAGCAACTGGTGTTTGCAGGTGTCACAACCGAAGTCTGCGTTCAAACCACCATGCGCGAAGCCAATGACCGCGGCTTTGATTGTCTTTTGGCGACAGACGCCACAGACAGCTATTTCCCCCAATTCAAGGCAGCGGCCATCGACATGATCACCGCCCAAGGCGGCATTGTGGGTTGGGCAACACCGGTGGCAAAAATCGTGGAGGCACTTGATGCCTGATCAATTGCTTGTCAGTGGCCTGACCAACGGTGGTTGGGCGTCGCTTGAATTTGAACCGTTCAAACCAGGCATTGCCATACATTGGGTTTTGCAGGGCGAACCTGCGATTGCGGTATTGAAGTATCAACCCGGCGCCAAAGCCCCTCTTCACCTGCATGAAGATGTGGAAATGATCATCATATTAGACGGCGCGCAAACAGATGCGTCCGGCACCTATTCCGCCGGCGATATGGTGGCCAATCTGCCGGGCAGTCAGCATGATGTTTTCAGCGAAAACGGATGCGTGGCGCTGCTGTTTTGGACCAAACCTGTCAGCTTTCTGTGACAACGCAGTGATGGCAAAGCGCTGTTATTCCAATCCGGCCTCCGACAACGCCTTAATCAGACGTGATTTTTGCTGTGCATCGGGATACGGAAACATCCGCTCTGCCGCCGCAAGCGAATATTTTGGGGCATAAGACTTCAGAAGTCGGACCATATCCTGCGCAGCGGAATGTTGGCCATGTTCCTGAAGCGCTCGGGCCAATTGCACCCTTGCGGGGATGAACCGCGCGACCCGCGATAAAACGGCGGTGAAATGCGCTATAGCCGCATCGAATTCGCCCAGTAAAACCCGCGCATGCCCTTTGGCAAACTCCCAACTTGGCGGATGAAAACTGTCTTTGGCAAAGGCTTGTTCCAGCAGTTCAAGCGCGCGGTCTGGTTGCGCCAAACGGTTCATCGTTTCGCCATAGGCAAACATGGCTTCTGCATTGCCGTGCCCCAACATCAGAGCCCGGTCAAATGCCTCGATGGTTGCTTCTGGTTGGTGGCGGTATCCCAAAACCCAGCCCAGACGCGCAAAGGTCAACGCTGACCGGTCATCCAACGCTATAGCCATTCGCGCCAATTCTTCGGCCCGATCAAGGTTGTCCCCGGCGCCGGGCCACTGGAAAACATACAACGCGGTTCGGCAATAGGCCTGATGGGCAAAGGCATCGGCAAACGTTGGGTCACTTTCGGTTGCCGCTTCGAAATGGCCCAGCGCTTCGGCAAAGCTTTTGGGATCATAGCGGTAGTAGGCAAATCGACCGCGAAGATAGTGATCGTAGGCAGCGGCCGATGTTGCGCGCACACGCCCCGGCTGCCTTTCAGCGCCATCCGGATCAAGAACGCCCGCCAGCCTGAGGCTGATCTGATCCTGCGCGGCAATCAGGCTGGATGGCGCAAAGTCAAAACGTTCCGTCCATGTCGGAAAATTCTGCCCTGCCTGTGAAAGCGAAATATTGACGCGAATTGTCTGGCCGATACGGCGCAAGCTGCCATCGATCAGATCGGTGATCTGTGAACCAACACTGTCAGCTTGGTCCGATAGCATTCGCGACGCATTGCGCGACAACACGCGATGCGATGTCAGACGCGCCAGATCTGTGATCAGGTCCTCGGTCATGCCATCGGCAAGGTAGGTTTCATCCTGCCCGTCCATGTGTGATGCAAATTCCCGCACCAGAATGCACCGCACACTTGAGTTTTCGGTCAAGGTTTTGGCCATAGGCTCTTGTGTTGAAGCAATCTGTACATCGGCCACAAACCGATACCCCCGCCCATGCACCGTGCGCAGGTATTGTTTCGGGCGGCCAATGTCGTTCAGCGCCGTTCGGACAGACTTTATAGCCCCCGAAACAGCCCAATCTGTCACTGCTGCGCGTTGCCAAATATGTTCGATCAGCTCATCACGCGAAACAACCCGATCACGATGACGGATCAGATACTCCAAAACCCGAAAGCTTTGTGGTTCAACGGGCACCACCACACCGCTGCAGATCAACTCCTGAGTGGCTGAAAGCAGCTGGAATGGGCCAAACTGCCAACTTTCTTCACCGTGTTTTTCCACAGACGTTGGCTCCCAAGATTTCTCCAAAAATCCTCCAAAACCACTCAAGCAGCAAACATGGCCAAGCGCCATTGTTGTTTTGGGATTAGGAACTGGAGAAAACCCATGATAGCTTTGAAACTTATCAGCCTTGCCTGCGCGGCAAGCTTAGCGGCGACTGCAGCGCAGGCCGACCGCATCACCGTAACTAGCAATGCCAGTGTCGCCGTCTCTGTTGCCCGCATGACGGAAGCCGTCGAAAACGGCGGTGCAAAGGTTTTTGCGGTGGTTGATTTTGCGAAAGGATCGACGAGTGTTAATGCAAAGCTGCGTCCAACCACTATTGTTATTTTTGGCAGCCCTCGTATCGGGGCGGATGCACTGCAACTGGGCCAAACAATGGCTTTGACATTACCGCTGAAAATACTGTTTTACGAAGATGCATCAGGCCAGACATGGCTGACCTATGATGAACCGGCCGCCTTGGCGTTGGCGCATGGCATTCCGGCGAACGCTCTATCGATCCAAAATATGCAAGGGGCTTTGGAAAAGTTCGCATCAATCGGCGCGGGCGGATCGTAACGATGGTTGGCGATACCCCAAAAAACCTATGGCGGCGATATCCGGTTGCCGTCAAATCGGTGTTGGCTGTCATCTTATTGGGCGTGCTAATTGCTTTGTTTGTGTTCTTTGACGCATCCGGGCTTTTGCAGGTGTCTATTGAGCTGGCACATCAGCATCCGGTGTCGGGCTTTTTCGTGGTCATGGCCCTGATGCTTGCCCACAACTTCTTCCCGGTTCCAGCCCAAGCCATTGCCTTTATCGCCGGCTCAGTGTTGGGGCCTGTAATTGGTCTGTTGGCCGTTTGGTGCGGCGCGCTATGTGCGGCCTATCTGGCGTTTTGGACCAGCCGATTACTGGGGCGGGATGTGGTTTTCAGAATACTGTCCGAACGCCAACGCAACGCGCTTGCCAGTTTTGAACGGCCCAAAGGATGGCTTCCCTTGATCATCGTGCGCTGTATGCCGTTCATTCCGTTCAATTTGGTGAATTATTCTGCTGGCCTGACCCCAATGCGCAGCGTCACCTTCATGTGGACAACGGCCATTGGCATTATTCCTGTCATTGCCTTGGCCACCATGGCCGGGGCGGAAATGGCCTCCAGCGTCACTGGGTGAACCGTTTTCTATGCTGCGCCGTTAATGGCACGCCTGAACAAGGCCCGGCAATCCTAGCACGGCTTTACTTTTCGGCCGCCGCCCCTTTGAGTGGGGTCAAACACGCGCGCTGGGAGACTACTTGTGACTGATTTTCTGATGTTGGCCTTCATCTTCCTGATTGCAGGTGTGCTGGCCGTACCCATCGCCTCGCGATTGGGGCTTGGCTCTGTCTTGGGATATTTGATTGCGGGTATCGCGATCAGTCCGTTGCTGGCCTTGCTTCATGTCGATGTGGTCTCGATTCAGCACTTTGCAGAATTCGGCGTGGTCATGATGCTGTTTCTGGTCGGGTTAGAGCTGGAGCCCAAAATGCTGTGGTCCATGCGCGCCAAGTTGCTGGGTCTAGGTGGCGGTCAGGTGGCATTGACCGCGGGCGCTGTGATGATCGTGGCAATGCTGTTGGGGCAAGTTTGGTCTGTCGCTTTGGCCATTGGCTTGGTGATGGCTTTGTCCTCTACCGCGATTGTTCTGCAAACGCTGGGGGAAAAGGGCCTGATGAAAAGCGATGGTGGGCAGTCCAGCTTTTCTGTTCTGTTGTTTCAGGACATTGCAGTCATCCCGATGCTGGCACTGGTCCCCCTGTTGGCCCTGCCAGAGTTGACCGAAGCCTTGTCCCACGCAGCCCATGACGCAGAGGGCGATCATGGCGGAACCGCGATCAGTTTGGTAGACGGCTTGCCCGGATGGGGAGTGGCTTTGGTCACGATCGCCTCAATTGCAGCGGTCATAGGCCTGGGGTCTTACCTGACTGGTCCGATTTTTCGGTTCATCGCGGCGGCGAAATTGCGCGAATTGTTTGTGGCCACGGCCCTGATGATTGTCGTTGGCATCGCACTGCTGATGACACTGGTTGGCTTGTCACCAGCTTTGGGCACATTTCTGGCCGGGGTGGTTCTGGCCAATAGCGAATACCGCCATGAACTGGAAAGCGACATTGACCCCTTCAAGGGCCTGCTGTTGGGCCTGTTCTTTATGACCGTTGGTGCGGGTATCAACTTTGGCCTGCTGTTTGACAATCTATGGGTGATCGTTGCACTGACCATTGGCTTGATGGCTTTGAAAGTCGGCGTGCTTCTTGTTCTGTCCATCGTGTTCAAACTGCGCGGTTCGGACCGTTGGCTGTTCAGCCTGGGGCTGGCGCAGGCCGGTGAGTTTGGATTTGTGCTATTGTCCTTCACGGTGGCCAATGCCGTTATTCCGGGTGAGTTGGCGGAAAGGTTGTTGTTGATTGTTGCCTTGTCGATGCTGCTGACACCTGCCCTTTTCATCATCTTCGACCGGATCATCGCGCCCCGCTTTGCGGCACAGGACGAACGCGAGATGGATACGATTGAGGAAACCGGCGATATCATTATTGCGGGACACGGGCGTGTTGGTGGGATTATCAGCCGTATCCTTCGGGCGGCTGGAATGTCGCCAACGGCTATGGATTTCAGCTCTAAACAGCTGGAAATGCTGAAGGCATTCGATGTTCAAGCCTATTATGGCGACGCGACGCGCCCTGACCTGCTGCATGCGGCCGGAATTGCAGACGCCAAACTGTTGGTCATTGCGATTGACGGCAGGGAACAGATCACAGAGCTGGCCAAATACGTTATCCAACATTACCCGGACGTTCATATTATTGCCCGAGCGGTTGATCGGAATCATGTCTATGATCTTTGGGCGGTTGGCTGCCGGGATATTGTCCGCGACACCTACGACAGCTCTTTGCGCATGGGGCGTTCAGCGTTCGAGGCTTTGGGCTATTCACGGGAACAGGCCGAAGGTGTTGTGCAGGCGTTTAGCGAAAAGGACCGCACATCGATGCTTGCGGCGGCCGAACATTATGACCCGTCTATTCCAATTCATAAAAACGAAGCCCTGATCGCGAATATTCGAGAAGTCCGCGAAGAATGGGAGGATGAATTGAAGGCCACGATGCAATCCATCATGTCGGGGCCAAAAACGTGACCCCTATTCAGGATTCCCGATCGGTTTCGGCAAAAAACGGATTCGCCAGATGAGTCAGGAACAAGCAAAGTTTCTGTCAGGCAATCTGACTTACCACATCATTTCGATGTCACTGACCTCGGCAGTTGGGTTTGTTGCCCTGTTTGTGGTCGACCTGGTCGATATGCTGTTCATTTCGATGCTGGGTATCGAAGAACTGGCCGCTGCCGTTGGTTTTGCGGGCACGATCATGTTCATGACCACCTCGGCAAGTATCGGGATCGGCATCGCCGGGGGGGCGTTGGTTGCCAAATCGCTGGGGGAAAACAAACCAGAACGTGCCGTGGAATTCTTGACCCATGTTTTGATCGTTGGGTTTGTCTTTGCTGTGGCCTTTGCCGCGCTGATATTCCTGAACCTGGACCAACTAACGGGTTTGATCGGCGCAACCGGGCAAACGCAGGAATTGGCGGTGTCCTACCTTGAAATCCTGATTCCCACGATGCCCATTCTGATGCTGGGGATTGTCGCATCTGCGGCCTTGCGCAGCCACGGGGCGGCGAAACTGTCCATGATGGTGACTGTGGTCGCCGGCGTTGTGAACGCGGTTCTGGACCCGATTTTCATTTTCGTTCTGGATATGGGCTTGGATGGGGCCGCCTGGGCCTCTGTGGCATCTCGTATTTCTATCGCCCTTACCGCGCTTTGGTACATCATGCGGCGCTACGGCGGTTTTTCAGGTTTGCGCCCAGTTGCCATTGCGCGGGATTTGTGGCCCATCGCAGCGATTGCCGTCCCGGCAATGTTGGCCAATATCGCGGCACCGGTTGGCGGCGCTTATGTTACCAGAGCTGCCGCTGAATTCGGCGAAGCAGCCGTTGCGGGCATGGCCGTGATCGGGCGCATCACGCCTATTGCCTTTGCATTGATCTTTGCCATGTCTGGGTCCATCGGACCGATCATCGGTCAAAACTTCGGGGCTGGACGGCATGATCGGGTAAGAGAAGCGTTCAACAAAAGCATGGTGTTGATCGTGATTTATGTGATCCCGGTTGTCATTGTTTTGTATTTCTTGCGCGCACCAATCGCAGATTTGTTTAACGCCGAAGGCGTGGCACGCGATTTGATTTTCTTGTTCTGCGGTCCACTGTCATTGACGTGGATCTTCAACGGCGTGATCTTTGTTGGAAACGCATCTTACAACAACCTCGGCCACCCGTTCTATTCGACCTGGGTGAACTGGGGCCGCAACACATTGGGCATTATCCCGTTTGTCTATGTTGCAGCGCAGCTTTGGGGGGCCCAAGGCGTGTTGATCGGGCAGATGGCAGGCGGGGTCTTTGTTGCGATTGTCTCGTTCATTCTGGCCGAGAGATTGATGCGCAAGGCCGAGAATGAACAGATTTCGTCTGGATCAGAAGCAACCTTTGGCAAACACCAAAGAGAGTTCAAAATTCTGCATCTTCGTCGTTAAACCAACGTTGGTTGGCAGCACGATGTGTGGACGCAGACTTGCGATCACGCCTGTCTTACCCAGGCGTGGTTTAAATACAGCGCGACTGTCTAATCCCGGCGCGGCTAAGCTTTGATTGCGTAGCGATCCGCTTCTTCGAACACGTCGATAATGAGGGAGCCCGCCTTGATTTTTCCGCCGTGCTCAATGCCACTGGGGATCGAATAGGTGTCTCCGGGCCCAAAGACCTTTGTTTCGCCGTCAATGGTAAGTTCGATTTCGCCTTTGATCACGGTCCCCCACTGAGCCCCGTGCGAATGCGGCGGCAGAACCAAATCTTCCAAAAAGGTAAAGAAACACACCAAACCAGCCTCTGATTGGATCGCGTTCGTCTTCACCACGTCCTCTGAAAATGGCACGTCGATCGCAGGAAATCGTTGCATAAAATCCGGGTAGTCCATTTGGCGTTCCTTGATTGTGGTGCGCCCCGTTTACAGGGCGCTCTGCAAACCGACACTATGCCCAACCATTGCCCCGCCCAAGCGTTTTTGCATCTCCCACGATGCTACCGGGTTTGGCTTTTTGCTAAGCAACCGGTCGAACGTCAGCGGAACCCGTCATCATTTCTTGAATAAACCCGCAAGAATTAGATCTAGTTACGCCGTGGGTTCCCCGCAAAACACGCTCACAATTCGTGGTTCCCAGGGGGAGAAAGTAACCCGCGCGTGATAATGTCGATATGCCCTTCGATGAAATTTGGGATGTCCAAAGGCTCCAGATCACTGAAGGTCAGCTGCCAGAACCCCGCAATGATCGCAGGAGCGATGATGAGCTTTGGATCATAGTTCAGGATCTCAGGCCGCACTTCGCCGCGTTCAACGGCGACTTTCAAGACCGTCTTCAGCATGTGCTCTGCACGTTTCAGGATTGACCCATGATAGAAACGCGTCAGCTCTGGAAACTGCGCCCCTTCCACCACCAACACTTTGAGCAGGGCAATATCTTCTGAGTTTGCGATCCGCCCATAGATCATCGACAATAGACCTCGAAAGGCGGTTTCAAATGGCACGTCAAGCGGGACTGCCCCGCTGCTGGCCTGATCAAAGATACTGCCAATGCGTTCTTCAAAGGCTTGACGGATCACCGCCTCTTTATCCGGGAAATACAAGTAGACCGTGGATCTGGCGATGTTTGCCCGTGCAGCGATAGAGCCGATAGATGCGCCTGCGTAGCCTTTTTCTGAAAACTCCTTTAGCGCCGCCGCGATGATTTCTTCGGGGCGAGCGTCTTTGCGGCGTTGACGTTTTTTTGTCTTCTGTTCGTTTGTCATCTTGCCACGATACAAGTTAATGACATAAGTGTCATTAACGATATTTTTCGAATTGGGTATATTATGGCCGGTGCTTCGACACCCAACAGTTCCAAACTTCCGTTGGTCGACAACGGGGTTGACGCGACACCCGACACTATCGCGCCACCGCGTCGCAGGGCGTTCCGGTGGCGTTTTGTGCCGCTGGTCATTGGCTGTCTTTTCACCGGCGCGGTTATTGGCATGTATTTTCAGCCTCCTCTTTTACGGCTGTTCTTTGCCGCCACTGGGCTGGAACCCGGCGCAGGCACAGATACCCCCATTGCCGTAGCCACCGAAAAAGTGCGCACTCAGCAAGAGGTCGCGGTGGTCAGCGAAGGCGATATCGTTGCTTTGGGGCGTATCCTGCCTCATGGCGATGTGATCAGTATTGCCACGCCCTATGGCGCCGGTGACGCGCGGATCGCGGAATTGCGCGTCAAAGTCGGAGACCAAGTAAGCCCCGGCGATGTGTTGGCGATTTTGGACAACCATGACCAATTACAAAGCGCCGTCGACTCTGCCCGCGCCAATGTATCTGTACGCCAGGCCGCCCTGTTACAAACGCGCGAAGCCATCAACGCCAGTCGCGCAGAAGCCCAAGCTGCGCTCGAACGGTCCGAAGCAACAGCCAAGGAAACCCAATCTGATTTGGCGCGTGTAGCGTCCTTGTTCGACCGTGGTGTTACGACACGGGCAGAATTCGATCAGATCGTCGCGCGCGCTGCCGAAGCCGCCCGCGATGTTGAACGCAACAAAGCGACGCTGTCGCGGTTTGACCCAACATCAGGCACAGCAGCTGCGGACATTGCGGTCGCTACCGCCAACCTGGACGCGGCGCGGGTTGAGGTTACCCGCGCAGAACGCAACCTGTCTCAGGCCACGGTCATATCTTCGACCGACGGCACGATCCTTCGCATCAACAGCCGCGTGGGTGAAAGGCCGGACGCCAACGGCATCCTTGATATGGGCAACACCAGCCAAATGACGGTGGAGGCCGAAGTTTATCAAACACTGGTTGGCCGGGTCGCTATCGATGATCCCGTGTCCATCACCGCCGAAGCCCTGGCAGAACCGCTGACTGGTAAGGTTCAGGCCATTGGCTTGGAAATTGGGCGTCAGTCCATCACATCGGACGACCCGGCTGCCAATACCGACGCGCGTGTTGTCGATGTGATCATCTGGCTTGATCCTGCCTCCTCTGAAAAAGCCGCCCGATACACCAATCTTGAAGCCGTTGTCCGCATCGACACCGGAGGCCGCGAATGAAAGCGGTTCTGACGCGCCTTTTTGGACGTTTGCCGATTGGCTGGCTGCAGCTGACCCATAACAAAACCCGTTTTGCTGCAGCAGTTGCAGGCGTAACCTTTGCGACGTTGTTGGTCTTTATGCAGCTGGGAATTCTTGGCGCGCTGAATTTTTCGACCGTGGCACCCTATTCGTTTTTCGATGCCGATCTGATGATCTCCTCCGAAGACACCCGCACCCTGTCTGATGGCAGCAACGTGGCCCGAACCCGGTTGTATCAGGCACTGGGCGTGGCGGGCGTGGCAAGCGGCACTCCACTCTACATAGGCAACTTGGAATTTCAGCAACCAAATGGCGATACAGCCACGTTGCAGACATTTGGGCTGAACACCGCAGACAGCACCTTTGTGATCCCAAAAGTTGCTGCGCAATTTGACTTGCTGATGACAGAAAACGCGACACTGATCGACACCGCCACCCGTGGTGTGCCGTCAGAGATTTTTGATGACCTGAAAACAGGTAAACCCTTCCCGTTTGAAGTGAAGGGGCAAACCCTAACGGCGGTTGGCACGTTGGAAATGGGTGGCGGCTTTTTTTCGGACGGTACGCTGTTTGTATCTGATCAAACCTTCCTGCGGTTCTTTCCAAACCGCAGCAGCGGCGCGCCCAACCATATACTGATCAAGACGGACCCTGGGGTTGCTGTTGAGGACGTGGTTGAGCGGCTACAGGCCATCCTGCCCCAAGACGCGATCCTTATTCGAACGCTGGAAGACGCAGCTGATGGCGACCTGTCCTACCAAGCCACACAGCGCCCCACCGGCATTGTCTTTGGCTTTGGGGTGCTTATTGGCATCATTGTCGGGATCGTGATTGTCTATCAGGTTCTTTCAACGGATGTTGCCGACCATTTGCGCGAATACGCCACGTTCAAAGCCATGGGATACAGTCACCGTTTCTTTTTAGGCATCGTGTTCGAAGAGGCGATCGTTCTGGCCGTCTTTGGCTTCATTCCGGGATTGCTGATCGCGCTTGGGTTATATTTCGGGATGAGTACCGTAACAGGCCTGCCACTGGTCATGGATGCTCAGCGGGTCGTTATGGTCTTTTTCGGCACCTTGATTGCTTGTTCCGTGTCCGGCGCGATTGCAACTCGCCGTCTGGCAGCAGCAGACCCGGCGGACCTGTTTTGATGAGTAACGACACGCCAATCAAAATATCCGGGCTGAACCATTTCTTTGGTACTGGCGAAGCACGTAAACAAGCGATCTGGAATGTCGATCTAGAGATCGCGCGCGGAAAGCTGACCATCCTGATGGGACCATCCGGCTCTGGCAAGACAACTGTTCTTACACTGATGGGCTGCCTGCGCGATGTTCAACACGGAAGCGTCGGTTTGTTGGGGGCCGAATTGAATGGCGCCAGCCAAGACCAAATGGTTGCCCTGCGGCGGCGCCTTGGGTTCATTTTCCAAGCGCATAACTTGCACGAAAGCCTGACAGCCACGCAAAACGTTCTGATGGGGCTGCAGGTTCACGGCAAAGGCAACCCGCGCCAACAGGTCCATGCGGCGCAACACATGCTGGGTTTGGTGGGGTTGGCAGATCGGCTGAACTACCTTCCAGGCAGCCTGTCCGGTGGCCAAAAACAACGCGTCGCAGTTGCCCGCGCCTTGGTCTCCAACCCGGACATTATTTTTGCCGACGAACCCACCGCGGCGCTGGACCGTGAATCTGGGCGTACGGTGGTTGAGATGCTCAAAGCTCTTGGGCAAAAACGAAATACGACCACCGTTATGGTCACTCATGACAACCGCATTCTGGAACTCGCAGATCGGATCATCACTCTGGAAGAAGGGCGCATCGTCAAAGACGAATTGATGTAAGCTTTGCCCATCACCGCAAAAGTCCGAACTATCGCCTGTTATTGAACCAATCGCGCCAGTGCTATGCGAACAACACGGATTGGTCCGAGTTTTCATTGAGACGAATGCCGAGTTTGAAGCCCGCCGCAAACCGCAAATTGAATGCAGCACGCCTAAACGGATGCCTCGGACAATGGGAACGTTTGGATCATCGCGCGGGAGGTTGCGTTGTGCATATCCTTCCAGTCAGGCGCAGTCAGACCCGTATTGATAATCGTGGAAAGCTTTTGAGAAACGTCAAATCGCACCCGAGGCGCTGACGCGGCCCCTTCCCTGCCTGCAACACGTAACGCAGTTTTGGGAATGAGGTTGGTGTGGCCACTTCGCTCACCAATAATGTGGGCATAGCAGACCCGTCCAAAGCCACTAAATAACCGCGCCGGACGAAAACCGTCCGGCGCAAATATTAGATCAGGCCACAGCCTGTGCAACAGGTGCAGACAACTGCTGATACAGTCGCGCTGTCTCCACTGCGGCATCAGCCGCTTCACGCCCTTTTTTCACGAAATGTTCGGTATAGAACGTCTGGTGATCTTCCGTCGGCTGGAAGTGATGCGGTGTCAGCGAAACCGACAGAACCGGAACACCGGTTTTCAGGCCAACATCCATCAGCCCGGAAACAACGGATTGCGCGACAAAGTCGTGCCGGTAAATACCACCGTCGACCACAAGCGCGGCCGCCGCAATGGCGGCATAGTCGCCCGTCGTTGCCAAAGTTTGCGCCAGAAGCGGCATTTCAAAAGCACCGGGAACATCAAACGTGTCCACTTGCGCGTCGAAACCAAGTTCCGCCAGCCGCTGCTGAAAGCCAACCAATGCCTGATCAACGATATCTGCGTGCCAGCGCGCCTTAATGAAGGCGAATTTTGGGGATTTTGTCATAGCTCTAGATCCTTTCCACATGACAGAATCCCAGAGCGTCAGAAACGCACAGGCCAAAAGCCCGTCCGCCCCATTCTCTACCATCCGGACTTTAACCGTCGGCCCCGGAATTCCACCGGATCTGCTGACCCATTCACAATGAATGGCGCTCGCGGGCTATAACCGCCGGTGGGGAATTTCACCCCGCCCTGAGAATGCCCGCTGCGTACGAAGTGCGGGTTTCAATGTCAATAATGCCGTTCCGTCAAAACCCCGTCTGATCCGGGGTTCGCCGGACAATTCCATGCGATTTTGGTGAAATCCAAGCCGCCTTCGACCCGTTTTCTTAGGCTTGAAAGGGTCGTACAGAGCGCAAAGGTATGTCTGAAAAAGAACATTGATTCGCGCAAATTTGCCAACCAATAGCTTAACTGAAGGCCATAAAATCAAGTAAAAGTAGCAAAATTCCCTTTGAAATAGAAATTACGCTACGTAAAACTCGCTTCCCCGCCTAAGCTTTCATCGGCCCGTACAGCTTGTACGAACAATATTTTTTGGGGGGACTGAAATGGCTATTATTAATGGCACACCGAATAACGACACTTTGATCGGCACAGTTGGTGACGACACGATCAATCCAGGCGCCAATGATGGGTATGATCGTTTGGACGCGACCAGTGGGAACGACCGATACGTTTTTTCCTCAAGCAACGGCAATTCCTATTATGAATTGCGCTATCGGGATCTGACTGGCCCGATCACCGCCAATATCGATACCGTCAACAATACCGGGACCGTCTCAAAAACTGGTCAGGGTGTGGATACGCTGATCGACATTCGTCGGGCCGGTGACTATGGAAATAACACTGGCGACGGGTTTGGACTGGCCGGAACGATCCAGAACGACAGCCTAATTCTAAATAGTCTACCCGACAGTTGGTTCGGCTTTTCGGGCGGAGAAGGCGCTGACAGCTATGCGATCACATTCAATGACATCTCGAATGTAAGATTGGATTTTTCCTGGGGCTTTTCCTCAGACCCGACCAGCGGCGCAAGTGTCAATCTACTGACCCAGACCATTTCAAACGACGGTTTTGGAAACGCCGAATCCCTCAGCATTTCAAACTGGGTCGGACGGATTGAACTTCAGGGCACCGATAATGCCGATACATTGATCGGCAGTAATTTTGATGATCGCTTTCGCCCACGGGATGGCAACGACACGGTTGTGGGCAATGGAGGCTTCGATGAACTGCGCTATGATCGCGGTGAAATCGACAATTTGTATGTCGATCTGGGCGCAGGCGTTGCGACAGGCACATGGAATGGTACCGGCTTCACAGACAGTATCAGCGGAATCGAATCCGTTCGCGGTTCTGACAGCGATGACATTATCACTGCGGCAGGGACCACTGGCCATCACCGTATGCGCGCGCGCGACGGTAACGACACGCTGATCGGCAGTGACGGCGACGATGAATTGCGCGGCGAGGATGGCAATGACTCGTTGACCGGCGGCGCCGGTGACGACACGCTGCGCGGCGACGATGGCAATGACACCTTGATTGGTGGCGGTGGCAACGACCAATTGCGCGGCGGTGACGGGAATGACTATCTGGATGCGTCTGCTGGCCTAACTTCCGAAGAGCAATGGGGGGATTTCGTGACCCCCGGATTGGGGCAAGACACCGTGGTGGGTCATGCCGGGCTTTGGGCCACCGGTGACGGCGGCGATATCAGCTATGGCGATGTATCCGGCGTTGGCGGATTAACCATTACAACAGCGGATGGTGGCAGTGGCACAGCGGTCAGCGGTGATGGCCGGGTTAACGACACGTTCACGTACACCCATGCTTTTGGTGGGTCCCAAGACAATGACCTGCTGATCGGCAGTGACGAGGACCATTTTCAACTGTTCGAAGGACACGGCGGCAACGACACGATCAATGGCGGCGGAGGTTGGGACCAAGTCAGCTATCGCTGGGAATCCGGCTGGGATTCGAGCAGCCCCAACTTGGGCATTAATGCACAACTGGCTTCGGGAACGGTCACCGATACGCATGGCGATACGGATACATTGACCGGTATCGAAGAAATTCGCGGCTCGACAATGCATGACGTGATGAACGCCTCTGGTTCCTCCACTGCGTGGCGATTGCGCGGCGAGGATGGCAATGACCGGTTGATCGGCAGTGCTCAGGGTGACCGGTTGCAAGGCGACGACGGCGATGATCTCCTGTACGGCGATGGGTTCCACCCCGGACAATCCCGCGCGGAAGCCGGGCAAGTTTACCGTCTGTATCAAGCCACATTGGGGCGCGCACCAGATTCCGCCGGGCACTCTGGCTGGACGCAGCAATTGGCTGAGGGCGGTAATACGCTAGATGGCGTCGCCGCTGGGTTTGTGGGCAGTCAGGAATTTCAAAACACCTATGGTGCGCTGAACAATTCCGGCTTTGTCAATTTGCTGTACCAAAACGTGCTGGGGCGTGCGGGCGATACGGCTGGCGTTGCTGCTTGGTCGGCACAGCTGGATGGCGGTGCAACACGACAAAGCGTGGTGTTGGGATTTTCGGAAAGCCAGGAATTCCAAAACAACACAAACGCAGCTGCGACAAGTTTCACCCAAGGCAACACGCCATCCGTATGGGCCGATGATGTCTTTAGAGTCTATCAAGCCACGTTGGGACGCGCGCCAGATTTGGCTGGTTTCCAGGGCTGGTCAGACCAACTGGGCAGCGGACGCGCTTTTTCAGAGGTCGTGACTGGTTTCGTTGCCAGCCAGGAATTCCAGAACACCTATGGCGCGCAGGATGACAGTGGCTTTGTGTCACTGCTCTATCAGAACGTTCTGGGCCGCGCCCCGGCACAGGCCGAGGTGAACGCCTGGCTGGCCAATATCGCCGGCGGGTCCAGCCGCGAAGATGTGGTTGAAGGCTTTGCGCAATCGCAGGAATTCATCAACGGAACGGCCGCATCGATGAAGACTTGGGCCCGTGACCAAGGCTGGCATGACAGACTGGACGGTGGTGCAGGCAATAACGTGCTGGCCGGGGGCATTCTGGCCGATCAGTTCATCTTTGACACCTCATCCGGCGGCACTCATACGGTGCGCGATCTGGAAGCTTGGGATGCGCTGTATTTCGGTAATTTCGGGTATTCAGCGGCATCAGATGCCACCGCGCATATGTCTCAGTCCGGTGCTGATGTCGTCTTCTCGGATCAGGGTGTGACAGCCACGTTTGAGGACGTGACGCTGGCCCAGATTACCGATGACATGATCCTGATGGGTTAAGAAAAAACAGCAATGATGGGCTTGGGTAAATACCAATTGGCCAAGCCCATCTGTTTTTCGCAGCGACGCCAAAAGCTGCGCGATCATTTTGCAAACGTGCCCAGCCACTTACCGCAGACATTGGGACACTCCCCGGTTTCAGATCAGATCGACTTAAACACTCATCGCGAGGGTCTGGCTGATCTGCGTCAGCCCCCGACCAGATTGCGCCATCCACGTGTTGAACGCGGTTTGCACCTGCGCCATCGCGCGGCGTGATGTGGGGGCTTTGTCGATCACGCCTTCGCCGACCAATCGCGCAACAACGTCTTGCGTCATGACATAGCTGTCCCGGCCCATGTGGCGCAAAAACCGCTGCCCGGTCGCCGAACCAAGCCGTGATCCGCCGGTGGCCAATGCGTGCAGCAATTCATTGTGCCGCTCGACAGGCCATTCCGCGACAAAGGCGCCGACGCCACCATGTTCGTTTGACAGCTGGTGTAGGTAATGTGCGTTTTCCAGAACGGCGGCAATTTTCATACCGTTTCGCACGATTGACTTGTCAGACAAGAGCCGATCCATGTCTTCGTCATGAAAACTGGCGACGCGGGCGACATTGAACCCCTCAAACGCAGTCTCAAATCCGGGCCACTTTGTTTCGATGACCTTCCAGCTAAAGCCTGCGCGAAAAATGCTTTTGGCGACCATCGACAGCCACCGATCATCCGGGATCGCAGCCAGTTCGGCAGATGACAACGGCGTGCTCAACAGTGCCTCAAGCGCTTCTGGCCCGCCTTTTCGCTCTGCCGCGATTTCGTAAATCTCTTCAAAGTCACGCATCGCCAATCTTCCTGTTTCGGCTTTGGAATGAAGGTCGTGCCGCTATTCAGTCCAGAAGCCTATGTGAACGTCAACGCATTCATCCTCGATCAACGGCCCCACAACTTCAACATCTCGTTGCCCGGCGTCAAACACGGTTCGACACGGCAAATCCATTGTCAGGTTTTCGGGGTGCGGGCCGATCAGGTCTTTCAATGCCTTCTCACTTAGCCCGTACACAACCCGCCCAAGCCCTGCCCAATAGACAGAGCCGGCACACATCACACAGGGTTCTGCGCTGGTGTACATGGTGCATGTCGCAAGAAATGCCGCATCATATTTCAACGAAGCTTCTGTCATCAAATTGCGTTCGGCATGGCCCGTTCGATCCCCGACTGTGCCGCAGGTATTCATCGCCTCAGCCAGAACCTTGCCGTCTGATCCCGCCAGAACCGCCCCAAACGGATGATCCCCACGGGCACGCGATTGTTCTGCCAGCTTTATGGAACGGCGCAGCAGCTTCAGATCAGTTTCACTTACAGTCATAACAGTCTTCACCTTCCGTTTTGGACAACCCTACGAGATAGGTTCGCACAACACGCATGCTGCCACGTCCGGCGACGCCCAACCAGATACCTGCCCGATTTTCGCTCAACCAGATCTGGTTCGACCACATTTTCATCAGTAATTTTGAAATTCGCAATTTCCGGACGGGAAAAACTTTGACACATCTTCTGCATTTGCCCTCAAATTAAGGGGAGTAGAAGCGGTGGGCCCAACGGGCCTGACATTGCTCATCACCTGTCTGAACACCTTGGCCTTTTGCGCCAATGGTTTTGATCCGGAATGATGAGGCGCGCGAACAAACAGCTCACCCCCCTTTTGAAGACAAAACCAGAGTTAAATTTTTTTTCAATAACTTAGGAGGATTTCAGCAATCGGTTGATCAGGCTTGAAAACGGTTTTCGCGGCAAACGGGCACGCAAAGCCCAAAGTCCATTCTTTTTCGTCTGATCGAGCACCGTAGATACGCATTTTCGACCAACAACCGTTGGTCGCATACTTCGGAGTATAAGCAGTCAGCGTCTTGTTCGGCGTCGGTCATTGCTCCTCAACTCACCTTGTATGGAGAACTTCAATGAACCCTGAAAAGACCTATGACCTGACCGAACTGGAAAAAGAAAAACACATTGGTGCTTATGGCGTTGAGGTTGAGCGGGACATTCCGCAAATCGACATGAGCAACTACTTTGACCGCAAGGAAGAAATCACAGACGCGCTTTGGCAGGCAGCCACGGGCATCGGTTTTTTCCAGTTGGTCAATCACGGCATTCCATCAAGCTTGATTGACGAAGCCTTCGCCATATCAGCTGCGTTTTTTGACCTGCCGGCATCGACAAAGGCGCAATACCCGCTGATGCCCGGCACGAATTCAGGTTGGGAATATCTGGCCCAAGTTCGGCCATCGACCGGTACGGCCGACCGCAAGGAAAGCTATCAGATCACCCTGCCCCGCATGAAGAAACTGTGGCCGACGGGTGAAGAACTTGCTGGCTTCAAAACCACCATGTTGGCATTCGAACGGCACAACTGGGCGCTGGCGATGAAGGTCTTGTCCTGCTTTGCGGATCGGTTGGATTTTCCGCCCGAATTCTTCACCGACGGGCACGACCCGGAAAAGCCAGAATATCAATCCACCTTGCGTCTTATCCACTATCTGGGAATGGAAGACGCCAAGCCAGAAGACTTCAAATTCTGGCGCGCTGGGGCGCATACGGATTTCGACTGCCTGACCCTGCTGCACCAAAAAGAAGGGCAAGGTGGGCTGCAAGTTTGCCCAGGCAAAGATTCAAAGGGGCGTGCAATCGCCTGGACAGATGTTCCCCCAATCGGTGGGGTTGTGACCTGTAACATCGGAGACATGCTTATGCGTTGGTCGGACGATAAATTGCTGTCCAACCTGCACCGTGTTCGCATGCCCAAACCACAAGAATATCTTGGCCCGCGATATTCGATTGCTTATTTCGCGCAGGCCAATACTGACACGGTCCTGGAAGGCCCAGAAAAGAAGTATGAGCCGATGACAGCCCATGACTACATTCAGATGCGTCTGGGGGCCAATTTCGCAAAATAAAGAGGTTTGCCAAACCGTCCTATGCCTCTGGCAGGCAAGCGGTTTGGCCCGCCCGAAGGGGGCATGATGCCCCCTTACACCCTATACTCGGGGCATGCCCTTGCTGCGCAACAACCGCTTCTGCGCGGCAATCCTGAACGGCGCATTCGGCGCGCCGTAGCCTTTGTAGCCGCCGCGCCGCTCGACAATCTCAAAGAACATGCCGCCGCCAAAGGGGCGTGAATAGAGTTGAAAAAACTCGCCATGGTCGTCGCAATCATAGAAGATTTGCGCGGCCTGCATCTTGTTCAGGTCTTGTTCGCTTATGTCGAACCGAGCCGACAAATCGGCATAATAGTTGCCGGGAATGGGCAGTGGCGCGAACCCTTTGGCCTGCAACGCAGCGGCGGTTGCGAATATATCCTCACTCGACAAGGCAATGTGCTGGACCGGCGCCCCAAAGCTGTCAGCCAGAAAACTTCCCGCCAGTGTGCGATGCGATTCAGCTCCGTTCAAAGTGATGCGAAATGCGCCGTCTGATGCCTCAATCGCGCGGCTGCGGACCAATCCATCTGGGTCGACCACGTCAAACATCGGGGCTTTCACCATGTCAAACAGCGTCGTGTAGAACAGTGACCAGCTTAACATCTCGTCGTAGGTCATAGTTTGCGCGATATGGTCGATCCCAACCAGCCCTGCATCCGACTGCGGTGCCTCTGTGGCGCCAAATTCCACGCCCCAGATGTCTTTGTGGGCATCGTCCAGAATATGCAGCAAACTGCCGCCCAGCCCCTTTATTGCCGGAACGTTCATTTGCCCCGGAACCAACGGCTGCGAAAACGGCTCAGCACCTAAACGCGTTGCCCGGTCAATTGCCTCTGCTGCGGAAGGAACCCCCAAACCAATGTCGCAAACAGATGTTCCACGCACGTTATAGGCCGTTCCGGCGAAATCCTGCATCTCTTCGTTCAGGACAATACGGATGCTGCCTTGCTGCCAGAACGTGATGGCCTTGGAAACGTGCTGCCCGGCCAAGGCAAACCCAAGGCTTTGCAGCAGAGCGCGCAATTCATCCGCTTCGCTTCCACGCGTGGCAAACTCGATAAACTCTGCACCTTTGACCGGTACGCGCGCAGGCATTGGCGCAAGGTCGGTGGGCATATCAGGCTCTGCGCATCGAACGTCATCCATCAACGCAATGAGTGATCGATAGCCATCATTGGCGACCGACTTCGGAGACCCACCGCGAAACTGGTCATTGAAAATTTCCAGACTGATCGGACCGCTGTATCCTGTCGCCATCACTGCACGCATAAACTCAGTGACGGGCAGATCACCCTCTCCCGGCATATTGCGGAAATGACGCGACCAATACAGCAAGTCCATTTCAATGGCTGGTGCATCGGCCAGCTGCACGAAAAAGATCTTGTCACCGTGAATACGGCGGATCGTTTCCGGATCAATATTCCGGCCCAGTGTATGAAAGCTATCAAGGATCAGACCGATGTTCGGATGGTCAGCCCGGCGCACGATTTCCCATGCATCGCGATGGTCGTTGACATGTTGCCCCCAGGCTAGCGCCTCATACCCCACGCGAATTCCACGCGCTGCGGCACGGTCGCCCAATTCCCGAAAGTCATCTGCCGCTCTGTCGATGCCCCCTAACGCCTTGGGATGCACAGACGAACAGAACAGTACCAAATCTGTGCCCAACTCGCCCATCAGATCAAACTTGCGCTCTGCCCGGTCAAACGCTTTGGTCCGCAGTGGGCCTCCTGGCAGACCTTCGAAATCACGAAAGGGTTGGAACAGCTCTATCTCCAGCCCCATATCGCGGATCATACGGCCAACGTCACGCGGGCTGCCCTCATCCGCAATGAAGTCTTGTTCAAAAATTTCGATCCCGTCAAAGCCAGCGGAGGAAATCGCCTCTAGCTTCTCACGCAGGTTTCCCGAGATGGATACTGTGGCGATGGAGGTCTTCATGTTGCCTCTCCGGCTTGCAGTAGATCGTTTCGAAAGGAACTTTCATCCAGCGTGCTGCCCGAAAACAGTTTCCAAGCTTGGACGCCTTGGTAAAAAAACAGCTCCCACCCTGAAAGAACGGACAGCCCCTGTGCTGCTGCATCGGTCAGAAACTGTGTGTCGATGGGGGTATAGACCGCGTCAAAGGCCCAATCCGCCCCAGCCATAGCCGCGCGCGGCAGCGGCGTGCCTTCGTACCCCACCATCCCCACAGGCGTGCAATTGATAAGCCCTGTTGCACCTTGCGCTGCGTCTTCCGGCTCGATCCAAGTGGTGACTTCCAGCTCTGGGGCGACTTGGTGCAGTGCGTGCGCCAGCGCTTGTGCTTTTGCCGGGTCCCGATCCACCAGACGCAGTGCTGTCGCGCCCAATCGGGCAAGTCCGAAAGCAACCGCACGCCCAACGCCACCTGTCCCGATCATCAAAACGGTACCCGGCTGGGCCTGCCCCCGGATTGAACGATACGCGGCCATAAAACCGGTGAAATCAGTGTTATGGCCCTGTGCGGAACCCTTGTCGAAAATCACCGTGTTGACCGCCCCCATAGCTTTCAGCAATGGGTCATCGACCTGCACCAGATCAACGACACGCTCTTTGTAGGGATATGTCACGTTGATCCCACGAAAACCGCCGGCCTTGCATCCGTCGAAAACCTGTTCAAAATCTAACGCCATGTCCTTGGGAACAAGCCGATCATACTGCACCTGGACACCAGACTGCGTGCCCGCCAGACGGTGTAGCAGCGGCGCGCTGGAGCGGCTGATATTGTCCCCGATCAGACCCAGTTTCAGATTCACTTTGTTACTCTCTCTCTTTGTCTGGCGGCTATCGGAATGAACCCGCCACTATTTTTGTTCGCCCCGCAAAGCAGTATAACATGGCCGCGCTTTACGGATGAAACTGGCCGCAAAGCCGCGCATGGATGATCACAGGGTTCGCACATGTAATTGCACAGGCGCTGTTCATCCCAACGTTCGGAATGCCGTCCGCAAAGACCCGGAACCAATGTTTCCACCAGGTTTCCACCAATCGCCTTTTCTTATTCATGAAGGCATAGTCGGCGTAACGTCAATCACCCAAACAGCACGCTGCATAACATGACGTTAATCCAACACCCTGACGAGTGAGCGTTTCTGGCAGAATACCCCTGCCCGTCCAAAAGATGATCAATTCAGCCTGATCTACCGCTTCACCCCGTCCAATTGACGGGCATCAAGGGGCTTGTCATCGCCCGTACAATAATGGTTGATTGCGCAAACATTGACATAGGCCCGCACAAAGCAACAAACGCAGGCCACCATCGACCATAGGGAGGTGACGATGAAAGGTGCTTTGATCGGCTGCGGGTTTTTCGCACAAAATCAACTTCATGCTTGGCGCGATATCGACGGCGCAGAAATCGTAGCGATTTGCGACCGGGATACAGAAAGGCTGGATCAATCCGCAAAAGCTTTTGGCATCGATCGTACCTATGAAGATGCCGCGCAAATGTTCGCTGACGGCGGTTTTGACTTTGTCGATATCGCAACCACTGTAGGCTCCCACCGGGTGTTGGTTGAAATGGCCGCGAAAGCCGGATGCCACGTTATCTGCCAAAAGCCATTTGCGGAATCGAATGAAGACGCTCAAGCGATGGTCGACGCGGTGAAGGCCGCCGGTAAAACCTTGATGGTGCACGAAAACTTCCGCTGGCAATCGCCCATCCAAGCAGCGCTTTCAGTGGTCAAGTCCGGTGCGATTGGTGAACCCTTTTTTGGTCGGGTCAGCTTTCGCTCCGGGTATGACGTGTATTCTGGCCAGCCCTATTTGGCCGAAGGCAAGCGTTTCATCATCGAAGATCTTGGGATTCACATCCTGGACATTTCGCGTGCTTTCTTTGGCGATGCCACGCAGATTTCAGCAACCACCCGGCGCATCAACCCTGCGATCAAGGGCGAAGATGTAGCGACCATGATGTTGACCCATGAAAACGGCGTCACAAGCGTGGTGGATTGCTCATATGCGACGAAGCGGATGCCTGAAACTTTCCCTCAATCGCTGTTGGAAATCGATGGCACCAAGGGCACGCTGCGTTTGGATGCTGGATATCAGTTGACCGTGCAAACCACGACGGAAACCAAAACTGATGTCTCTCCGCCCTTGCTGCACTGGGCTGAAAAGCCGTGGCACAACATTCAGGAAAGCGTCCAATCGATCCAGCAGCATTTCGTGGAGTGCATCAAGGCAGGAACAGAACCGGCAACGTCTGGCGCGGACAATCTGAAGACACTTGCCTTGGTCGAGGCCGCGTATCAGTCAGCTGCCGAAGGGCGTACAATTACGCTGTAACGTCGGCTCCGCCGCCGTCGCACCAATAGTTGCCAAAGTCAGATTGGCCCCAGTTCAACGGGGCCAATCAAAAGCGTACGACGCCACCTATCGTGTTGGACCGCCCTGCCACCGTCATAACGGTGCAATCACAGATGGCTCTTGGGCGCCAAAGGTTTTAAGCCAACAACCGGGCCGGATTACAAAAACCGTTTAGAACGGCAGACCAACGTAGTTTTCCGCCAACGATGTCAGCGCTGCTTCGGACGAGAACAGATACTCCAAATCAGTCTGTTGCAGCCGCTTGTCATAGTCGATGCTGTCAGGGAACGTGTGCAGCAAAGTGGTCATCCACCAGCTGAACCGCTGCGCCTTCCAAATTCGGGCCAGCGCCTTTTCGCTGTACTGTTCCAGCCCTGTGTCATCACCCTTTTTGTAGTGATCAACCATTGCGTGGTACAGATAGTAGATGTCGCTGGCGGCAGAGTTCAGACCCCGTGCGCCGGTTGGCGGAACGATATGAGCAGCATCACCAGCCAAGAACAGATTACCGTAGCGCATTGGTTCAGCAACGAAGGACCGCAATGGGGCGATGGATTTCTCTATCGATGGTCCGGTTTCCAAATTGTCCGCAACATCGTCAGGAAGACGTTCTTTCAGTTCATCCCAAAACTTTTCATCGCTCCATTGTTCAACCGTATCGGTCAATGGAACCTGAATATAGTAGCGGCTGAGAACCTGACTGCGCAGTGAACACAGTGCAAACCCACGATCGCTCTTGGCATAGACCAGCTCTGGTGAAACCGGCTTGGTCCGGCTTAAAACACCAAGCCAACCAAAGGGATAGACCTTTTCATATTCGCGCAAGACATCCTTGGGGATCGCTTTGCGCGATGGGCCATGAAACCCGTCGGCGCCAATGATGTAGTCACAATCAATCCGGATGATTTCATCGCCGTCGCGATAGGTCAGATAGGGGGTTTCGGACTTCAGATCGTGCAGCTGCACATCTTCGACATTGTGAATGACTTTGCCATTCATCTTGTCGCGCGCTTCATACAGATCGCGTGTCAGCTCCGTCTGGCCATAGACCACTACAGAGTTTCCACCGGTGTGCCCCGCCAAATCAACGCGGCGTTTTTCGCCGCCATCGGCAATATAAAACCCGTGGTGAATTTCACCCTCGGCATCCATTCGATCGCCAGCTTTTGCCTCGCGCATCAGCTCGGCGAACCCATGTTCCAGCACGCCGGCACGAATACGGCCAAGCACATATTCCCGGCTGTGTTTTTCCAAAACAACATTGTCGATACCCTGAAGGTCCAACAATTGGCTCAACATCAGGCCCGATGGGCCACCGCCGATGATTCCGACTTTGGTTTTCATATCTCACTCCCTTGCGCTTTGAGACACTGTGCTTGAGCGAGGCGAAAAAATGAATGGATTCATACGTGGATAATTTGTACTTTTCGAACATGAAACACATCGAGAACTACAACCTTTTTGGCGAACGCACAGATCTGCCAGACGTGGTGCATTGCGAAACCATCGAAACCCGGTCACGAATTCACAACTGGGAGTTCAAGCCGCATCGCCACGCACAATTGCACCAATTCGTAGTTATTGAGTCCGGGTCCGGTTGGGCCCGAATTGAGGGCAACAGCTATGATCTGCAGCAAGGCACCCTGTTGAATATCCCCACCGGCACAGTGCATGGGTTTCGCTTTGAAGTTGGCACGCATGGGTGGGTTGTTACATTGGCCAGCGAACTATTGGATGAAAGTTTGCACGATAGCGAGGGGCTTCGCCCCCTCTTGGCAAAAGCCAAAGTTACGCAATCAACGCCAGAAATATGGGAAACGGTACAGAAAATCTTCGCGGAACATGCGTCGCGCGAATTTGCCCGCGCACATACATTACGCGCCCTGTCTGGCTTGTTGGCTGGCTTGGTCGCCCGTTCGCTATCGGCCTTGGACCAAAGTGAAACACGCCCCAGCCATAACCTGCAACTGCGGTTCGAAGCCTTGCTGGACCAACATTTCCACGAGCACTTAAAGGTCTCAGATTATGCGGATCGCCTGGCCGTAACGCCCACGCATCTGACACGGGTGATGCGGCAGGTCACGGGGCAGCCCGCATCAGCCGCGATCGAAGACAGGCTCATCCGCGAGGCCAGAAGAAATTTGGCTTATTCGAACCTGTCGATTTCCGAGATAGCCTATGAGCTTGGCTTTGACGATCCCGCCTATTTCAGCCGTGTGTTCAGCCGGGCGACTGGCATGGCTCCACGTGCGTTTCGGGCGCATATCGAAAAATCCGATGTGCGCCCGAAAGTGGTTTAAACTGTCTTGTTCAGACGTCGCAGCCGATTAGGCCGCAGGCTCCAGCAGCATGGTGCCAGCGCCGGTGTTCGAAATCGGAATGTGATAGTTTGAATGCACGGCGTTAACCTTGTCACCCAACGCGCCACGCATCATCATCCACATCAAGAACTCCGTGCCCTGCGCCCCTGCTTTCTCAACCAGTTCGCGTCGCGAGATGTTGGTTAAAGCATCCGGGTCGCTGACGATCTTCTCCATGCAGTACTGGTCAAATTCCTTGTTGATGAATCCGGCGCGTTCACCGTCCAGCTGATGGCTCAATCCGCCAGTCCCCAAAATCACGACCTTGATGTCTTCGGGGTAGGACAAGATCGCTTTGCGCAATGATCGGCCAAAATCCAAGGCCCGGCCCAGTGTTGGGATCGGGTGCTGTACCGTATTGGCCGAAATCGGAATGGTTCTTGGCAGATCCGGATTATGCGGCGCACCGGGCCAAAACAGCTGCATTGGCACAACAAATCCGTGATCAACCGCCAATTCCTGACAGGACGTGATGTCAAAATGATCTTCGACCATGCTTTCGATGATGTGCCACGACATCTTCGGATCACCGGGAAACGGATCAAGCTTGGGCATGCCCCAGCCTTCGTCTTCGTTTTTGTATTCGTGCGCGGCGCCAATCGCGAAGGTTGGCATTTTGTCCAGGAAAAAGCCCAACCCGTGGTCGTTGTAGATGTTGATCGCTACATCCGGCTTGTGTTCATCAAGCCACTTTTGAATGGGCGGATAGCCATCAAAGAACGGCTTCCAATAGGGATCATCGAACTTCTTGTCGTGAACCGCGTTGCCGACGGCAGGAATATGTGAGGAGGTGAGCCCACCAATGATCTGTGCCATCTTATTTCCCCGCGTCCACTAGTTTTTGTTTGAATTCTTCCTTGGTCATCCCGGTTTGCTGAGCGCCGACGTCTTGAACGTCTAGCTTGAAGATTCCGGCGAACTTGGCGAGGTAGTAGATGTTGCCCCCTGCCGCGATCAGGTCCAAAACAATCTTGTCCCGGCACGCTTGTTTCTGCTGATCGTTCAGACCGAATTTTTCATAATACGCCTCTGGATCGGCCAAATACTCTTCGCGCGCAGCGGCATTGTTGAACGAATAGCACATCTTGTTCAGCGCATACCCCTTCATGGCTTGTTCACCGTCAAAGACCGTCGTGCCTTCGATCGGGGCGTGATGGTCGAAATTGTCGAAGTCCATCAGTTCTCTCCCTTATTTACGCCCAATACAGGCGCATCGGATTGTCGATCAGCAGCTTGCGCTGCAGCTCTGGGGTTCGCGCGATTTTCGGGATGTAATCGACCAATGCGCCATCGTCGGGCATGTGCGATTTCATGTTCGGATGTGGCCAATCGGTGCCCCAGATCACCCGATCTGGAAATGCCTCCACGATATGTTGGCCATAAGGAATGACGTCATCATAGGGCGGACCATCAATAGTCAGCCGTTCTGGACAGGTGACCTTTGTCCAGATGTTATCGTTGCGGGCCATCAGATTGGCGAAGCGTTGAAAATCCGGGTGATCCACACCTTTGCTGACGTCTGGCCGGCCCATGTGGTCAACCACGATAATGGTCGGCAGACTTTCCAGAAAGGGAACCAATTCTTCCAAATCAGCCGCCTCGAAATACACAACGATGTGCCAGCCCAGCTTGGCGATACGCTCGGCAATCCCAAGAAACACCTCTTTGGGCGTTGCATCGACCAACCGTTTCACAAAGTTAAAACGCACGCCGCGCACACCAGCGTCATGCATGTCGGCCAGTTCTTCATCGGTGATATCTGGGCCAACGCTGGCGATACCACGGGCCAGATCACCCGCTGCACGACAAGCATCCACCAACGCGCGATTGTCCTTGCCGTGGCATGTCGCTTGAACAATCACATTGCGGCTAAAACCAAGAAAATCTCGCAGCTCAAACAGTTTGTCTTTGCCTGCGTCGCACGGCGTATATTTCCGCTCAGGCGCAAAAGGAAATTCTGCAACCGGCCCAAAGACGTGGCAATGCGCATCCACCGCACCTTCTGGCAGCACGAAATCCGGCTTCTTGGGGTTCGGGTGAAACGGAATCCAATCGGCGTCCATTATTCGTCTCCTGTAAATACAGTGCCATCCATCAGCTTGCGGGCTGTGCGTAAAATTGCGGCCGACGTGACTGTTCCGGCCTCAAGGTTTGCAACGACTGTCATTTCACCTGTCGGGTGTTCGATCTTCAGGCTGCGCGTCGGGCCGCTGCCCTTGTTTGCCAGATCAAAGGCAGGCGATCCGTCCAACAGACAGGCCGTAGCCACACTGACGGCCCCCAAAACGCCAATCGTTTTGTGACAGCGGTGCGGAATAAACGTGCGGGTCATGATCGCCCCGCCATCAGTCGGTGCGGACACCATCGTCATTTTGGGCACCGATTTGGCCGACACATCCCCAAGGTTCATCATCGGACCACAGGCCAGGCGCAGCGCTTCCAGTTTTTCCCTCAAGGGGGCGTTCGCCTCTAGGTCAGCTGGGTCTTCAATGCCAGAAATGCCCATATCCTCAGCGCGCATCACCACGCAGGGCATTCCATTGTCGATCATCGTAACGTCGATGCCATTCACCCGATCCACCACGTTGCCCGTTGGCAAAAGCGCGCCACAAGAACTGCCTGCGGTGTCTTTGAATTCGATCGGCACTGGGGCAGAGCGTCCAGGGGCGCCATCGATCTGGGCTGCGCCCTTGTAGGTCACCCGGCCATTCGGGGTCTGCACAATGGCCTGAGCCACTTGCCCGGTGTTTTCCATATAGATGGTAACCGGCGTCTCGCCCGCCTGCGCAGCCACCAGGCCGCGCTCAATTGCGAAAGGCCCGACACCTGCCAGAATGTTCCCACAGTTTTGCGCATCGGTGACGATGGGTTGGTCAACGAAAACCTGCAGAAACAGGTAGTCCACATCCACACCGGGACGCGCAGATTTTGAAACCACCGCCACCTTGGATGTCAGCGGGTCCGCGCCGCCCATGCCATCGATCTGACGGATGTCGGGGCTGCCCATAATCGCCAGCAAAGCCGCGTCGCGTGCGCCGGTGTCTTCGGGCAGGTCGGACGCCAGAAAGTACCCGCCTTTCGACGTGCCCCCCCGCATCCACATGGCCCGAATGCCATCAGACATATTTCAGCCCCTTCGCCGCCAGACGCTCTCGCATGTTGTAGATGTCTAATCCCAGTTCACCGGCTTCGAACCGGGCGCGCTTTGCTGTTTCGTTTGCTTCACGGGCCTGCGCGCTTTCCAAAACCTGGGCGGCCTCTTCGCGGCGCACCACGCAAACACCGTCATCATCGGCAACAATGATGTCGCCGGGATTGATCAGCTCTTCCGCACAGACGACGGGAATGTTCACGCTGCCCAGAGTCTCCTTGATGGTGCCCTGCGCGAAAACAGCCTTGGACCAAACCGGGAACCCCATTTCAGTCAGGTCGCGCACATCGCGCACCCCGGCATCAATGATCAATCCTTTGCACCCACGCGCCATGGCCGAGGTTGCCAGCAAGTCACCGAAGTACCCCGCGTTACTGGGCGTTGTGGTGCCCAGAACAAGGATATCCCCCGCCTTCAGCTGTTCGATGGCCACATGCAGCATCCAGTTGTCGCACGGCGGCGCAAGGATGGTCACGGCACTGGCAGCCAGACGAGCGCCTGAATAGATCGGGCGCATATAGTCAGCCAGCAACCCTTTGCGTCCCTGCGCTTCGTGTACGGTGGCCACGCCGCATTTCGCCAGACCATCAATGATGGATTGATCCGCGCGTTCAATGTTTTGAACGACCACACCCGTTGTCCCTGCCGCGATCATGCCAATTCATCCACGGTTTGTGGGAAGATCATCTGAAAGCCTTCGGCGTATTCCGCTTTGCGACCACCTGCCATACCGCCAGAATTTCGGCGGAAATGGTTGCCCCGGTTTTCGGCGACATTGGTGTAGAAGTTCCACAGGTGCTCTTGTCCCTGCATGCATTCGATTGCGGCACGCTTCTTGTCCCAGACCGGCGTGATGTCCAGAAACACGTTGGGCTTCCATTCCATCTGCTCTGTCTGATGCGGCTCAAACAGATACATCTGCGGGGCGCCCAGAACCTTCTGGCCGGGATTATGCCCCCAAGCCTGTGCGATCATCCGGCATTCCAGCGCGAATTGCGTCGTGTTCATATGGTCTGTGTTATAGGGATCCCATTTTGAATGGCTCATCATCCATTTGGGTTGCACTTCACGGATGATATCCACCATCTGATCCTGCGCGTCCCGATCCAGACGAAGCGGGTAATCCCCCAGATCAAGGAAACGAATATCGTTTACCCCCAAAGCGGCTGCAGCATTCTGCGCTTCTTCCTGACGGGCTTCCTTGACACGCTCCAGTGTCATGCCCTCTTGCTTCCACAGTTTTGCGCTTTCGCCGCGCTCCCCATAGGACAAGCACGCCACCGTTACTTCGTATCCAAGGCTTTGGTGCAACGCGATGGCCCCGCCAGCGCGCCAGACAAAATCTGCCGCATGCGCGGAAATAACGAGAGCGGTTTTTTTGTCAGACATTCGAAGCCTCCAGTTGGTCCAGACCAGGCAGTGATACCCATTGATAGGCTGACACCTACTCTACCAGCGGCGGGTCCAGCCATTTCAATTCCCGTGAACTTGTATTAATTTTTGCTATACGTCATGATGTTCTGGCCCTGCCAATAGAACGTGAACCCATTGCTATGACGGTAAATTTTCCAAACATTCGGCATTTAAAAGCATTCAGAGAAGTTGCTTTAGAGGGCGGGATAAGCGCTGCGGCCGCACGTGTGCACTTGTCACAACCTGCCGTCACCCAAGCGATTGCAGGCATGGAAGACCGTTTGCAGACCGCATTGTTTGACCGCCGTCGCGATGGGATGTTCGTAACTGAAGTCGGGTCCGTTCTGTTGTCACGGGTAGAGCGGATGTTCAGTCATATCGACGATGGTATTGAACAGGCGATCAGATCAGCCGGGCGGCGGGATGATGCACCAGTGGCCGGATTTCAGAATGGGCTCACCGCGTCACAGCTCAGGGCCTTGGTCGCCATATGGGAAAAAGGCAGCTTCAGCCTTGCCGCGCGCGAAATCGGAATTTCGCAACCCTCGATCCATCGAGCCGGTCGAGATCTGGAAAAGCTGTCGGGAATGACCCTTTTTGTTACAACCCGAAAAGGGATTGAACTGACACCACAGGCAGAGATTTTTGCACGTGCGGTCAAACTGGCCGCAGCAGAGTTGCGCCAGGCCTATGATGAAATCGCCCGGATCAAAGGACAGGACAGCACCAATATCCTGGTTGGTTCAATGCCGTTGTCACGCACATTTATCCTGCCCGAGGCAATACACCAGTTGTTGAGCGAAGGTGGCAACACTCAAGTCCAGACGGTGGATGGGCCCTATAGTGAACTGTTGCGCGGGCTGCGGCACGGTGATCTGGATGTGCTGATTGGAGCATTGCGCTTCCCCGCCCCAACGGATGATGTGGTGCAAGAAGCGCTGCTAGATGATCCGTTGGCCGTCGTTGTGGCCCCCAACCACCCTTTGGCCAACAAGAAAGGCCTGACCCTGGCCGACACAATGGACTATCCGTGGATTGCCCCCCCAAAAACGACCCCCGCAGGCAATTACCTGTATCGCGTGTTAGACATTGAGAACCTCAAAGAAACACCCGTGCGCATTGTCTCCAGCTCATTGGTTCTGGTGCGGGGTCTTTTGGCGCGGGGTGACTACGTAACCCTTCTTTCACCCCGTCAGGCCGCCACAGAACAGGCACAAGGGCTTCTGGTTCCGCTGGACATTACACTGCCAGACAGCTCTCGGCCGATCGGTCTGACGTATAGATTGGGATGGACGCCAACCCCGACACAGGCACATTTTTTTGACCTGATCCGAAACGCAGCGCAGGCCCTGAAAAATTCCACCTATACCTAAATTGAATAGCCAAGTGCCGCATTCGATTTCCGATCTTCCAGACAAAAGCCTAGGGTGGCCTCCGAAAACTGCAGGCCAAAACCACGAATTAAAGGAAACGATCATGCGGATTTGCGTTGCCGGGGCCTATGGCGCCTTTGGGATGAAACACTTGGATGCCCTGGCCAAAATTGATGGGGTCACTGTCACCTCTGTGATGGGGCCGACCAAGGCAAAGATCGAAGCATTTGCCGCCGAACGTGGGATTGGACATGCAGGCGCAACACTGGAAGAGTGCATCGCACGAGACGATGTGGATGCCGTCATCCTGTCAACGCCCACACAGATGCACGCCGAGCAGGCCATCGCCTGCATGAAGGCCGGTAAGCACGTATTGGTCGAGATTCCGATGGCGGACACATTGGCTGACAGTCAAGAAATCGTCCGCGTTCAGCAAGAAACCGGGCTTGTGGCCATGGCAGGCCAAGTGCGTCGCTTCAACCCGTCACATCAGTGGATTCACAACAAAATCAAAGCAGGCGAACTGACCCTACAGCAGCTGGACGTTCAGACCTATTTCTTCCGCCGCACAAACACCAATGCCAAAGGAGAGCCCCGGACATGGACGGATCACCTGTTGTGGCACCACGCCTGTCACACGGTTGACCTGTTCCAATACCAAACCGGTGGCCCCGCTGTTGAAGCGTTTGGCCTGCAAGGGCCCAAACATCCGGAACTGGGAATCGCAATGGATATGTCGATTGGTCTGAAAGCCGAAAACGGTGCGATTTGCACATTGTCACTCAGCTTCAACAACGACGGTCCATTGGGCACATTCTTCCGCTATATCTGTGACAATGGCACCTACATCGCGCGTTACGACGATCTGTTTGACGGCAATGAAAACCAAATTGATCTATCGGACGTCGCCGTGTCCAACAACGGAATCGAACTGATCGACCGAGAGTTTATTTCGGCCATTCAAGAAGGCCGCACGCCAAACGGCGCTGTCGCAGATGTGCTGGGCGCGATGGAAACGCTCGACAAAATCGAACGCGGCTTCCCTAGCTAAGCGTTCCCTAACAAACTGCCCGACCCAATTGTTGTCTTCACGAACTCATAGTTCAGAGCCAACGGATTGGGTCGGGCACAGTGCGTTTTGCGGCCGTGAACCCGATTAGACAGGAAAATGCGCTTTAGTCAGCGCCACTAAGGGGAAGGGGCACAACTTGCCCCGTCAATGCGCTTTGCTGCGCCGCCTGCCCCATCTCCACGGCTTTCCAACCATCCTCCAAGCTGACATCGGGCTGATCCCTTTCACCACGGACCAGCGCCAGAAACCCCTCGTGTTGATAATAGGTAGAGCCGTTATGATCCCCGGCCTCCAGCAATGTGGGATCAACCGGAAAATCGCGGTGTTCCGGGCCTTTGGGATCACGCGGGCTGATGATGATCTGGGGGATTGGGGCCTCGCCCAGATGCGCAGGCCAAAACCGGCCTGGACCGGGCACCAGCGCTTCGATCTTGCCATTCGGCCCGACGGCGCTGATCTCTTCCTGATATCGCGCACCTTCGGCAAACATGCACAGTTCCAGCATCGCCCGCATGCCGTTGGCAAAATCCACAATAACGTAGCCATTATCTAAGATATCAGAGGTTTTTCCGTTATACACCTCATCAAGATGGTTCACATCCTGCCCTGCACTGGCCATCACTCGCACGGGTTCCGACTTTGTCAGTAACCTCATCAAATCAAAGAAATGGCAGCATTTTTCGACAAAGGTTCCGCCGGATTTCTGATTGAACCGGTTCCAATCACCGACTTTCGGCAGAAACGGAAAGCGATGTTCGCGGATGGTCAACATCTTGATCCCGCCCGTCGCGGTATCCACGGACTCCAGCAGTGCCGCAACGGGTGGCATGTAACGATATTCCATCGCAACCCAGATCGGCGCCGGGTAGCTGTCACGGAGCGCGACCAGCCGCTCGACATCTGCCGGATCGGTGAAAAGAGGCTTTTCAACAAGCACGGGCAATGGGCGTAGCCTGGCGATCAGCTCCAGCTGGTCCATATGGCAAAAATTGGGGCTGACAATGACCAGACAATCCAGTTGCTCAATGGCCAACATGTCTTCGAGGCTATCGCAAAACCGTGCATCTGGGGCGAAACCTGCAGCGATACGTGCCATTTCGGCGTCGGGTTCGTAAATTGCGGAAACCTGTGTGTCTGGCAGCAAGGCGATATTGCGCAGATGTTCCTGCCCCATCATTCCGCAACCGATGACGCCATAATGCGTGGTCTTCGTCATTTGTATTTCCTACTTAAGACGCTGCACGTAAAGCGCGCGCTCTGTGTCAAACCATGTTCGTGAGAATTCGACCGCCCGCACACCGTCTGCCCAACTGAAGCGCTCGATATATCCGGTGATTGTGCCAGCGGGCTTGGTGAATTCGCTTGGTGCCCATTCTGGGACTGAGCCAATACCAACGCGATCTTCGGCGCGGGTGATCCAGAAGCCGAGCCGTTCTTGATAAAAGTGGTATAGAGAATCTGAGATTGCGCTCTCTGACACCTCACCTGCATCTGCGTCCAACCAGATCTCCTCAACCCCAATGATCGTGTCGTTGAGAAATCGTAGACGGCGAATTCTGGTGGCCTTGGAGGATGTGCCAAACTCTGGCAGATCACTGGGCTTTTCCATCGCCGTGACATCCAGGATATGCGCGCGGGGCAATCCGCCGCCCTCCAGAAGCTCTAGCCGGAACATCGCGTAGATGCTGTCATTCTGACCACCGTGACGCACATAGTTGCCAGAGCCCTGAATCCGCTCAAGCATCTGTTTTTTCACAAGGATATTCAGTGCCTTGCGCAACGTCCCGACAGAAGTGTTCAGCGACTTTGCCATCTCGCGCTCAGGAGGAAGGCGCTCTCCATCCATCAATCGCCCAGCACTGATATCGCGGATCAGAAGCTCGCTAATCTGCACATAAGCGGGCAAAGCATTTGGGTTTCCGGCACTGGGCGTCATTGTTTTCGTTCCCGAAATATCACGGTGAGAAAAAATTGATACACCATTGATTTACATCAAAGCCAATGCTACGCAAGTGAAAAATGGCGCCCATTCCAGAGAGGAAATCCATGACTGTCGTACCAATTTCATCACCTGACTTGGACGCAGCGGAGGTGTCATGGTTTGCCGCGCTTTGCTCTGATGACTATCAGTTTTTAGGGGTACCGGATGGGGATCTGCGGTCCAGCTGGGCGCATTGTTCAGATATCGTAAAGACCGCCGAAGCGCAGGGTTTCGGAAACATCCTGTGCCCGTCATCCTATCAGGTGGGCCAAGATACACTGACATTCGTCGCCGGTTGCGCACCGATCACCAAAGACATCAACCTGCTGGCTGCCGTGCGTTGCGGCGAGGTTCAGCCCATCATGTTGGCCCGCACAATCGCAACGCTGGATCACATGCTGGAAGGGCGACTGACTATAAACATCATCAGTTCGGACTTCCCCGGTCAGAAAGAAGAGAGCGCCTATCGCTATCAACGCTCCCGCGAAGTTGTGGAGATATTGAAGCAAGCCTGGACCCAAGAGGAAATTTCCTATGAGGGCGAAATCTATAACTTCAAAGGCTTAACAACCGATCCAGTTATCCCTTACCAAACCGGCGGACCGCTTTTGTACTTTGGCGGGTATTCCCCCATGGCGCTGGAACTGTGCGGTCAGCATTGTGATGTTTATCTGATGTGGCCAGAGAAACAGGAAGAACTGGCCGGGCGGATGCGCGCCGTGAATGCTGTGGCTGAAAAACATAACCGGACGTTGGACTACGGGCTGCGCGTCCACATGATTGTGCGCGACACGGAAAAAGAAGCGCAGGAATACGCCGAATACATCACATCGAAATTGGATGATGATTACGGCCGGATGATCCGCGAACGCGCCTTGGATTCATCGTCGCTTGGCGTCTCTCACCAGTCGGCAAATCGCGAAATCGCGGATGAATACGGTTATATAGAACCAAATCTGTGGACAGGCGTTGGACGAGCACGTTCGGGGTGCGGTGCCGCTTTGGTGGGATCAGCCGATCAGGTTCTGTCCAAGATCGAAGCCTATCAAAAGATGGGAATGCGTGCGTTCGTGTTCTCTGGCTACCCTCATATTGATGAGGCCGAGCATTTTGGCCGCCTTGTTATGCCCCACTTGAAAACCTGTTCGATGCCGCATGCCTATGGGCGTGTGCCGGCCAGTGCCCCACCAACACCACTTGCCGCAGGAGTTCGCCGCTAATGGAACGCATTCGTCTTTCCGACACCCTAGAGATGAGCCGGATTGTATACGGATTGTGGCGCGTGGCTGATGATGCCGATACGTCGCCCGCCCATGTCACCGCCAAGATCGACGCCTGTCTGGATCAAGGTATCACTAGCTTTGATCAGGCCGATATCTATGGGGACTATGGGGCCGAAGCCGTATTGGGAGGCGCGCTGCGCGCAAACCCTGCGCTGCGTCAACAAATGCAGATCGTCACAAAATGCGATATCGTGGCCCCTTGCGGAAAATATGCGGACGTTCCGGTTAAATACTACGACACGTCTGCCGCCCATATTCAGGCCTCTGTCGAAGCGTCGCTGAGCAATATGGCGATAGATCACATTGATCTATTGCTGGTGCACCGCCCCGACCCGTTTATGGACCATCACGAAACCGGCTCAGCATTGGATGAGTTGGTTGCGGCGGGCAAGGTTGGGAACATCGGGGTTTCCAATTTCAAACCCTGGGACTGGGAATTGCTGCAATCCGCAATGACGAACAAGTTGGTTACCAACCAGCTTGAAGTATCGCTGAACGCGCATGACGGCTTCACCAACGGCGACATCGCATTCCACCAGAAGAACGGTGAACACATTATGGCTTGGTCACCACTTGGCGGCGGTGCTCTGATGTCTGATGGCGGTGAAGTTGCTCAGGTTTTGGATACGGTTGCTGGTGAAAACAACGTTGACCGGGCAGCCGTGGCTGTGGCGTGGTTGCTGGCCCACCCGGCCAAGATCTTGCCGGTCATGGGCACAAATAATCTGACCCGGATCGCGGCGATTTCCGATGCTTTGAAGGTCAAGATGGATCGCCAGACGTGGTTCAAGCTCTATACAGCGGCCTTGGGCCGCGAAGTGGCATAGGGAAAGGGAAGCGCGAAATGGCAGATGCGTTCAAACCTACCGGCGAAAACACCCGCCTGCTGCGTGATGCCTTTGGGCGGTTCGCAACCGGTGTTACCGTGGTGACCGTGCCCTCAACAGATGGTCCAGTTGGGATCACTGCGAACAGCTTTTCGTCGCTATCGTTGGACCCAGCGCTGGTCTTGTGGTCACCCTCAAAGGGGTCGCGCCGGTTCCAATATTTTGAAGCAGCGCCATTTTTCGCGATCCATATCTTGGCGGACGATCAGGCCAGTGTCTGCGAAGGTTTCGCGCGGGATATGCATGCCTTTGACGGGCTGGACATGACCATCAGCGAACATGGTGTGCCATTGATCAACAACTGTTTGGCGCGGCTGGAATGCCAGCATGTGGCAACCCATCCCGGCGGCGATCATGTGATCGTGGTTGGGCAAGTGACGTTTGCAGAATTGAACGATGGCAACGCGCTTGGGTTTTTCGCAGGCAAGTACGGGGTCTTCCAGGCCGCATAGCCCTGGAGGGAGGACGGCCCAATGGGCCAACAAGGGAGGAGAACGCTTTTGGGAGGACTATTGGCGGTGCTCGCACCATTAAGCTTTGTGAACCATCACGTTTTACGTGTTGGGCGCGGCATCGGTGCGATTGCTGTTGCGCTGATGGTCATCGCAATTTTGATACAGGTGTTCTTTCGTTACATCCTGAACAATGCCCTACCCTGGCCGGATGAGGCCGCACGGTTCTGCATGCTGTGGATGGCCGGTCTGATGGCCCCAACGGCGTTTCGGCAAGGTGGGTTTGTCGCCATCGACATGCTGGTGGTTATGCTGCCGCGCTTGATTGGTGGCGTCATCAACCTTTGTCTTTTGTTACTGTCTTTGCTTGTTTTGGTCGTTGCCGTGCAAATTGGGTGGAGCGAGGTCACAGGCTTTGGCGGGCGTTTCTCAACAGCATCGCTGTATATTCCGACATCACTGGATTTTTCCGAATTTATGCGCGTTCCGCGGTCTTGGATGATGGCGTCGCTGCTGGTGGGCGTAACGTTACTGACCAGTGTAAATATCGAACTGATCCTGCGCGCCTTGGTTCGCCTTATGGGCGGCGAGGACAAACTGGCGCCTGTTGGTCCTGCTGACATTGGAGGAGCGGAATAATGCTGATCTGGTTCTTACCCGTCTTCCTGGTCTTCCTTTTGATCGGCTTGCCGGTGTTTTTCGGCCTTGTGGCAGCTCCGGGCCTTTTGCTGTGGATGAATGGCCAAGAGCGCGACATCACACTGCTATATCGCAACATTTACAACGGCATGGACAGCTTCCCGCTGATGGCGATCCCGTTCTTTATGCTGGCCGGCGAATTGATGAACAAGGGTGGCATCACGTTGCGCCTTGTTGAATTCGCTCAAGCGCTGATGGGGCACCTGCGCGGCGGGTTGGCACATGTGAATGTGCTGTCTTCAATGCTGTTTGCCGGGCTATCGGGCTCTGCTGTGGCGGATACATCAGCGCTTGGGTCAATGTTGATCCCGGCGATGGAAAAGCAAGGTTATACGCGCAAGTTTGCCGCCGCGATCACCGCCGCCTCTTCGGTGATTGGGCCTATCATCCCCCCCTCGGGCATCATGATCATCTATGCCTATGTCATGGGTGAAAGCGTTGCCGCACTTTTCCTGGCCGGTATCGTGCCGGGCGTTTTGGTTGGCGTCGGTCTGATGCTGATGATCAAGGTGATGGCCAACAAATACGATTTCCCGGTCGCCAGCCGCAAATACACTTGGTCCGAGCGTGGCGACGCTTCGCTAAAAGCACTTTGGCCGCTTTTGACGCCCGTGATCATTCTTGGCGGCATTCTTGGCGGGATCTTTACCCCAACGGAAGCGGCGGCCGTCGCCGTGGCCTATGCGCTGTTCATTGGTTTCTTTGTTCTTCGCACGCTCACTGTGGCCGAAATTCCGGGCATCTTGATCCGGTCAGGCACTACATCGGCGGTTGTCTTGCTGCTGGTGGGGGCAGCGATGGCGTTTAAAACCGTGGTCAGCCTCAGCCATGCGCCTGAACAAATGGCCGCCTATATCCTTTCGCTGTCCAGCAATCCATTGGTGCTGTTATTCCTGATCAACCTGTTGTTGTTCGTAGTCGGGATGTTTCTGGACGCAGGGCCCGCCATCATCATTTTAGGCCCGATCCTGGGGCCAATCTTTGTCAGCCTTGGCGTCGATCCGATCCACTTTGCCATCATCATGTCGGTCAACCTGACCGTTGGCCTGGCAACACCACCAATGGGTTTGGTCCTATTCGTGGCTTCGGCTGTGGCCGGTGAACGGGTTGAAGCCATTGCAAAGGCGATCTTGCCGTTTCTGGCAGTAGAAGTGCTCGTCATCTTTCTCATCACCTATGTCCCGGCAATTTCCATGACCATTCCACGGCTCACAGGATTTGCCGACTAAAACTGAGTATCAGGGAGGAACCAATATGCTCAAAAAAACCCTCAAGACCCTCGCCGTTTCAGCGCTGCTGGCCAGCACTGCTTTGGCGGCGTCCGCTGCGGATTACACGCTTCGGGCAACCGCAAACTCCAATGAAAATGATGAAGACTACGACGGTCTGGTCGTTTTCAAGAACTACGTTGAAGCCGCGTCAAACGGCGCCATCGAGGTGGAGCTGTTTATCGGCACGCAACTTTGCTCAAACGGGGCAGAGTGTTTGCAAGGCGTCGCGGATGGCAGTGTTGATATCTATATCTCTACTTCGGGCGGTGCCTCTGGCATTTTCCCGTACGTGCAGGTGCTTGATCTGCCCTATCTGATGGCCGATGACCGGATCGCCGAGCATGTTCTGTCTGGCGATTTCGTTCGCACAATGCGTGATTTGGCGCTGGAGGATTCCGGCAACGCCGTGCGCCTGATGACCATTGGGAACACCGGCGGCTGGCGCAACTTTGCCAATACTCAGCGGCGCGTCGCTGCACCTGGCGACATGGAAGGTTTGAAAATTCGGACCGTGGTTGCTGACCTGCCTCAGGAACTGGTGAAAGCCATGGGTGCTTCGCCTACTCCGATCCCATGGCCTGAGCTGTTCACGTCGTTCCAAACCGGTGTTGTTGAAGGTTCCAAAAACGGGATCACCGATATCATGGGTATGAAGTTCCCGGATGCTGGCCTGCAATATGTGACCCTGGATGGCCATGCCTACATGGGCGCGTTGTGGTGGATGTCGAACGAGCGTTTCACATCAATGCCAGAAGACATGCGCCGGGTTGTTGTTGATGGGTTCTATGCCCTGCAACAGGCCACTTTTGCCTCGCCAAAGCGCAAGTCGATCGAAGCTTATGAAGCATTCGTTGCAGGTGGGGGCGATCTTTATGTACCGACCCCGGCTCAGAAAGCTGAATTCAAAGCCGCCGCTGCACCGGTTTATGACTGGTTCACCGACAATGTTGATCGTGGTCAGGTGATCTTTGATGCGTTGAACGTTGCTGTCGCCGAGGCAGAAGCCGAGGTCAACGCAGCCCGCGAAAAAGACCTGAACTAAATCAATGAGGGGCGCATCGATTTTGCGCCCCTTTCCCGTATTATCGGAACGGGTACATCCAGCCCTTGTAGTCATTGACCAAAACATGCGCCTGATCAATCTGTTCCTGCGTCATCTTCTTGACCACCTCTTCCAGCGAAATGGCGGCATCCGGATCGCCCCCAATCGCCGAAAGCGTGTACCACATATACGCGCGCACCAGATCAATCTCGGCAACGCCGCGGCCAACCTCATAATACCAGCCGATACCGGATTGCGCGCCGGGGTGACCCTTGAGCGATGCGCGCAAGTACCACTCAAACGCGCGCTGATCATCCCGTTCAACATCAAGCCCCATCGCATACATCACACCGATCAGCTCTTCAGCATCGGCATTTCCGCTGCGGGCAGCCGGCAGAAATTCGGCCATCGCGGCGGCGTATTCGCCAGCCTCCATAAAATCGCGGCCTTCTTCGACCCCTGCAAACCCCGGACTGGCCAACAACAGCCAAGCAAAAATCGAGCGGCGCAATTTGTGCTCCTTTCCTGTTTGGCAACCCCGGCTTGGGCCGAACTGCCTGCTCCTCTCACCCCGGCGGACTTCATCAAATTTGACGCGGACCAAGCCGCCCTGGGACAGCTGTTATTCTACGACAAGATCCTATCCGGTAACAGAAATATCGCTTGTTCTACGTGCCACCACCCCAAGCTTGGAACCTCTGATGGTCTCTCCTTGGGGATCGGTGAAGGCGGGGTCGGATTGGGCCCAGAGAGAACTGCGGGAACAGGGGCTGACCGCATCCGCAAACGCATTCCACGCAATGCGCCTGGTCTTTGGAATCTGGCCGCGCATGACGTTCAAATCCTGTTCCACGATGGCAGGCTGTCTGTCAGCGACAGATACGGCAACGGCTTTGACAGCCCGGCCGAAGAATGGCTGCCTACAGGGCTGAACTCTGTTTTGGCGGCACAGGCCCTGTTTCCATTGGTGGCGCAGTTCGAAATGGCCGGCAATCCACGCGAAAATGAGATTGCGGGCGCGGTGCATGATCGCATTGATGCAGCGTGGCCCATTCTGGCCAAGCGGGTCAGGATCATACCGGAATACGGCGCCAAATTCGTCGCAGCCTTCGACCATATCCAAGCGCCAGAGGATGTGACGATCGTTGATATCGCCAACGCACTGGCCGCCTTTATGGGGGCAGAATGGCAGAGCTATGACAGCCCCTTTGACGCCTACCTACAAGGGCAACCTGATGCGCTGAACGATGCTCAACTTGCAGGTCTCGCGCTGTTTTATGGAAAGGCGCAATGCTCCACCTGCCACTCCGGGCCGCTTCTCTCAGACCAAAAATTTCATGCATTGGCCCTACCCCAGTTTGGCCCCGGCCGCACACGCCCGTTTGATCCGATGCCCCGCGATGTTGGCCGCATGGGCAAATCCGATGATTTGGCGGATGCATACCGTTTCCGCACGCCCATGCTGCGCAACGTGGCGTTAACGTCTCCCTATGGGCACAATGGCGCATACCCAACGCTGGAAGGGATCATTCGCCACCATGTCGACGCAACACCCAATTGGACACCCGACATGGCCAACCTGCCACGTGCCGAATGGTTGGCCTCGGTCGATTTTGCGGCGCGCCAAAATCGGCTTGAATCAATCAAACATGCCCGTCATCGTGACACCGTTCCCATTCCACTTGCAGATCAAGAGGTTGCTGATCTTGTAAGCTTCCTCAATTCGCTCACCGGAACCTCAATTGATAATCCCCCGTTTGGCGTGCCCAGTGCAGTGCCAAGCGGACTTCCCCTCGACTAGGATCGCATATGACCTCTCTGAAACAGGACGCCCAGCGGATCTTCCCTGGCCTCATTATCGCTGGCCTTGTTGCGGTGTCTGCCCAGTTCCTATCCGAACACTACGGCGCGCCTGCGATGCTGATGGCCATTTTGCTGGGAATTTCCCTGCAATTTCTATCCGAGGAAGATCGGACAGAACCGGGCGTCAGTTTTGCCGCCAAAGGGCTATTGCGGATCGGTGTCGCCCTGTTGGGTGCGCGCGTCAGTGTTGAGATGTTGCAGGCTCTGGGGCCCGTATTAGTGGTGCTGATTGTAGCCGGTGTCGGATTGACGATCTTGTTTTCACTGTTTGTGGGGCGCTTTTTTGGACGCGGCATGATGTTTTCATTTTTGACCAGTGGCGCAGTTGCGATCTGCGGCGCTTCGGCAGCAATGGCCATTGCATCAGTGCTGCCCAAAGGGGAATCCCGCGAACGCGACCTTGTCTTTACAGTGGTGAGTGTCACGGTTCTGTCGACCGTCGCGATGATCTTTTACCCAATCGTCGCCGGTGCCTTGGGCCTTAACCCGCTTCAGACCGGGGTCTTTCTGGGCGGCACTATTCACGATGTGGCGCAGGTGGTGGGTGCTGGGTTTTCGATTTCGGACGAGACCGGCGATCTGGCAACCGTTGTAAAGCTGATCCGGGTGACAATGCTGGCCCCCGTTATTTTGATTTCATCGCTGTTCTTGCGGAAATACGCTGAACCAGGTGGCACGCGCCCGCCGCTTGTACCGGGGTTTGTTGTGGCGTTTCTGGTGATCGCTGCGTTCAATTCTTTTCATCTGCTGCCCGACGCCCTGCGCGAGATTGCTTCTGTCATATCTCGGTGGGCATTGCTGACGGCTATTGCTGCGGTTGGAATGAAAACCTCTATTCCGCGCATCCTTCAAGTTGGCGGACCGGCAATAGGTTTGCTGGTGGCGCAAACCCTGTTTCTTGCGGTGTTCATTTTGGCTGGTGCGATAATGCTTGGGTAGCCGCAGCAGGCGAAACGGCTCTTAAAGCCGAGGCGGAATGGCCATCACGTCAACCGCGGACGTGCGGGGCAATACCGGTCGCCGCTTCGATAATGTAGGGCAGGATTTCCTGTTCAATCCGTTCATTGCTCCACAACCGGGTCGAGACCGAACACTGTATGGCAGCAAACGCTTGCCCGTTTGGGCCCTTGATCGGCGCAGCAATGCCTGTTTGGTTCAGAATGGACTGGTTTTGCGTCATTGCATAGCCGAGGGTTTCCGCCTCATCGACGGCTTGGGCAATCGCTGCGCGATCCACTTCAGTGTGCGGGGTCATCTGATTCAGCGACCATGTTTCTATCAAGGGCATGCGAACGTCCTGTGGCATGGTAGATAGAATGGCCCGCCCCGCAGCCGAGCTGAGTGCCGGTAAGCGCCGCCCGACCAATGTAGATGAAAACTGGCTGCTGCGGCCCGGAACACGACTGACATATAGAACATGGCTGCCCGACAGCTCGGCCAGATTCACGGTGGCATCCAGTTGGTGCGATAGTTCGATCAGTTTTGGCATCGCCAGTCGGACCAGCGGGTTCGACCAAAAATAGGCATAAGCCATTTCAAGCCAGGCATGCGATGGACGGAAACGTTTTGTACCCGGATCCTTATCCAGCATCCCCTCGATATGCAGGGTATTGGCCAGCCGCTGAACCGCGCTTTTTTCTAAACCTGTGAGTTTCACCAGATCACTTAGCGACAGTTCAGTCGCCGATTCGTCAAACGCACGCAGAATTTTCAGCCCTTTAGCCAGGGAGCCGACGAAGAGAGTGTTTTGTTTTTCAGGCATTTTTGAAGTCATTGCACCCTCACCTTGCACTTGAACCACTTTTTTCCTTGACGGATGGATTAATATATAGGGTACTTTAGGTAATAAATAATAACAAGTATTAATATATAATACTTTAAAAAATGTCGAAGTCCAACCGGAGTTTAAAATGAAAACTGCCCTTCTAAGAACGACAGCCGCTGCAATCGCCCTTAGCGCATCCACCGCGGCCTTTGCCGACAAGGCAAGTGACACGCTGCATGTCGCCTTCACCAAAGAGCTGGAGTCTGTTGACAGCTACATGAACTCTGCCCGCGAAGGCATTGTGATCCAGCGCGCCGTTTGGGACGGCCTGTTGTATCGCGACCCAGTCACCAACGAATATATCGGCAACCTTGCCACGTCATGGGAATGGATCGACGATCTGACCATCGAATTCAAACTGCGCGAAGGCGTGACTTTCCATAATGGCGAAGCCTTCAACGCAGATGACGTTGTATATACCGTCGATTTCGTGGCGAACCCTGAAAACGGCGTAAAGACACAGCGGAATGTCAGCTGGATGAAATCCGCTGAGAAGATTGATGACTACACTGTGCGCATCCATCTGAAATCGGCCTTCCCGGCAGCCATCGAATTCTTGGCTGGGCCAGTATCGATTTACCCGAACGAATACTATGCAGAAGTCGGCCCAAGCGGCATGGCTTTGAAACCTGTTGGCACCGGTCCTTATAAGGTTGTCGAGGTCGAGCCCGGTCAGCATTTTGTTCTGGAAAAGAACGAAACCTACTTTGATGGTCCAAAGGGCGACGCGCAGATCAGCCGGATCGACATTCGCACAATCCCGGACATCAACACCCAAATGGCTGAAATGTTCAACGGTACGCTTGATTTGATTTGGCAGGTTCCGGCTGACCAGGCTGGTAAACTGGGCGAGATGTCTCAGTTCCAAGCTGTAAACGAAAGCACAATGCGCGTTGGTTTCCTGTTGCTGGATGCCGCTGGCAAAAGTGACGAAAACTCCCCGTTCAAAGATGTTCGCGTCCGCCAAGCGGTTGCCCATGCCATCGACAGCCAGTCGATTGTGGATGCGCTGTTGAAGGGCAGCAGCCAGGTTATCAAATCATCCTGCTTCCCCAGCCAGTTTGGCTGCGACACAGATGTGACAACCTATGAATACGACCCGGAAAAAGCCAAGGCACTGTTGGCCGAGGCGGGCTATCCTGATGGTTTCACGACTGAATTCTTTGCATATCGCAATCGTGACTATGCAGAAGCCATTTCCAGCTACATGAACGCGGTTGGCATCAAGACCAACTTCAACATGCTTAAATACGCCGCTCTGCGCGATCTGTCGGCGACATCGGGCGTGCCAGTAAACTTCCAGACATGGGGTTCCTTCTCGATCAACGATACGTCTGCATTCACCGGTCAATTCTTCAAATTCGGCGATCTCGACACTGTCCGTGACCCTGAGCTGCGCGACACATTGGAAATCGCGGACACCTCCACTGATCCAGAAGTGCGTATCGAGAATTACTCCAAAGCGCTGAACCTGATCGCGGACCAAGCGTATATGGTGCCGATGTTCTCGTACAACACCAACTACGTGTTTACGCAAGAAGTCTCATACACACCGACACCAGACGAAGTTCTGCGTTTCGCGACCATGAGCTGGAACTAATCGTTCCAAGCCGGGCACCCAGCGTGCCCGGCTTTTTCTTTCACCGTGCTATTCTAAACGACGGCCAGCATTGGCCGGCCAAAGAAGGTGATATGTCGTGCTTCCATTCATTTTGAAACGGTTGGGCCTTGCATTCCTAGTTGCCCTGACTGTCTCTTTGATCAGTTTCTTCTTGCTGTATCTTTCCGGCGACCCGGCCACTGCCCTTGCGGGTGAAGGCGCGACCTCGGAAGATATTGCCAACATCAATGCCCGCTACGGGTTCGACCGCCCGTTGTTGGTGCAATACGGTTCTTGGCTGTTCAATGCGCTAACCGGGGATTTTGGCGAAAGCTACTACTTCAAAATGCCGGTTTCAGCGCTTTTGGCGGACCGTTTGTCGGTAACCATGCTCTTGGGCGTATGCGGGATCAGCTTTGCGCTGCTGACCGCAGTTCCGCTGGGGGTTTTGGCGGCCATGCGTCCCAACTCGTTGATTGATCGGTTCGCCTTGTTCCTATCGGTTGCAGGTCAGGCGATGCCATCATTCTGGTTCGGTCTCATTCTTATCGTCGTCTTTTCGATCAAGCTGCAATGGCTGCCCGCGTCTGGTGCATCTAGCTGGGCACATTTCATTCTGCCGACTGTTGTTTTGGGCTACTACGCCATGCCCGCGATCATGCGGCTGACACGTGCGGGAATGTTGGAGGTCCTGTCTTCGGATTACATTCGGACAGCCCGTGCCAAGGGCGCATCCGAAGGACGGGTATTGTTCAAACATGCTCTGCGCAACGCGATCATTCCCGTAGTCAGCTTGGCCGCGGTTCAAATGGGCTTCATGCTGGGCGGCTCGATCGTGGTTGAATCCATTTTTGCGCTGCATGGCGCCGGGTTCCTGGCTTACGAGAGCATTTCTCGTAACGATCTGCCCACCGTGCAGGCTTTGGTCCTGATCTTTTCGATGTTTTACATCCTGTTCACCTTTGCGGCGGACGTGCTGAACGCCTGGTTAGACCCCCGCATGAGGAGCTCTTGATATGACCACCTCTTCGCTTTCTCCCGATCCTCTGCTGCAAGAAATCATTGGGCCAACGCCCGGCCAGAAACTTCGACGCCGCGTTGTCGGCCACCGGGGTTTGTTGCTTGGCGGCATTGTCCTTGTGGTTCTGGTGATCGTGGCCTTGTTTGCCCCATTGATCGCGCCGCATGATCCCTACGCCCAGAACTTGATGGGCCGTCTGCAACCGCCTGTATTCTTGGGGGGCACATGGGAACATGTGCTTGGCACCGATCATCTGGGTCGTGACTACCTGTCCCGTCTGATCTATGGCGCACGTGTTTCGCTGTTGATCGGCACGGTTGCAGCGCTGATTTCGGGAACCATCGGAACCATCCTTGGCGTCAGTGCGGGCTATTTCGGTGGCCGTGTGGACGCGGTTGTAACCTTCCTGATCAACGTGCGTCTGGCGCTACCGGTGGTGCTGGTGGCGCTGGCGGTGGTCGCCTTGCTGGGCGGTTCCTTGCAGGTTGTGATCTTTGTGCTTGGTCTGCTGTTGTGGGACCGTTTCGCAGTGGTGATGCGCACATCGACCTTGCAGGTGCGAAACCGAGATTATGTGACAGCGGCTTCGGCAATTGGCGCATCTACCACGCGCGTAATCCTGTCTGAGATCATGCCCAACATCATGAACAATCTGATTGTCGTGATCACCCTTGAAATGGCCCATGCAATCTTGCTCGAAGCTGTGCTGTCCTTTCTGGGACTTGGCGTTCAGCCACCAACCCCATCCTGGGGGCTGATGGTTTCCGAAGGCAAGAACATGATGCTGTTCGAACCTTGGCTGGTGCTAATTCCCGGGGCGGTACTGTTTGTGCTGGTGCTGTCCATCAATTTGCTTGGGGATGGCCTGCGCGATGTCTCAGCCCCCGAAGGTCGGAGCTAACCCATGACCGTATCGCAAGAAAACCCAATATTGACGGTCAAAAACCTGACCATTGATATACCAACCGACACCGGAACCCTGCATGCGGTTCGTGGCATTGATTTCGATCTGAAGCGCGGTGAAACCCTGTGTATCGTGGGCGAAAGCGGGTCTGGTAAATCGCTGACATCGCTTGCCGTCATGGGGCTGCTTGGTAACGCCATCAAACCCCGCGCGGATGTCATGGATTTTGACGGCACCGCCTTGCTGGATGCCAACAAACGCACGCTCCGCGACATCCGCGGGGCGCGCATATCGATGATCTTTCAAGAGCCGATGACCTCGCTCAATCCATCTTATACGATCGGTGATCAGTTGATGGAGGCTCTGCTGATCCATGGCGGCACCAGCCGCAAAGCTGCGCGTGCAAAGGCTGTTGAGCTGCTGCAAAAGGTCGGCATTACCGCTGCCGAAAGCCGTTTGTCGCAATTCCCCCACCAGCTGTCGGGCGGGTTGCGTCAACGGGTCATGATCGCCATGGCTTTGATGTGTGAACCGGAACTGATCATCGCGGATGAACCGACCACGGCGTTGGACGTGACGATCCAGGCCCAGATTCTGCGTCTTTTGGTGGATCTTCAGGCCGAGATGGGCATGGCGATGATCTTGATCACCCATGACCTGGGCGTTGTGGCCCGCGTCGCTGACAAGGTTGCGGTTATGTATGCCGGTGAATTGGTCGAAACCGGACCCACTGCCGATCTCTTCGCAGCACCGTCGCATCCTTATACACGCGGGTTGCTGAATTGCATTCCGCTGCCCGGAAAGACAGAGCGCGGCGCAGAGCTGGGCACCATTCCAGGCATTGTGCCCTCCTTAGTGGGCGACGTATCGGGTTGTACTTTCCGTACCCGATGCGCCCATGCCACTGCCGCTTGTCGCGGCGATATCCCACGGCATGTCACCACAGATGGCCGTCATGCCTTTCGTTGCGTTGATCCGCAGGGCTTTGCACATTCACAGGAGGCCCAGGCATGAGCCCTTCAAACTCGCCCGTTCTGGAGCTTCGCGACGTCACCAAGGTCTATACGGTTAAGCAAGGCCTTATGGGCAAACCCAAATCTCTGACCGCGCTAAATGGAATCTCGCTAAAACTGGACGCCGGCGATGTGCTTGGGCTGGTCGGTGAAAGCGGATGCGGCAAGTCCACGCTGGCCAAAATTCTGCTGGGACTGGAAGCCCCCACATCAGGGCAGGTTCTGGTGGAAGGCAAGCCGATTGGCGGCGAAAACCGGCTGCAACTGGCCCGCCGGATTCAACCTATCTTTCAGGATCCCTATTCATCACTGAACCCGCGCAAAAGCATCGAAGATATCATCGCCCTGCCCCTGCGCGTGCACAAGGTTGGTGACGAGGCATCGCGACTGAAGAAAGTCCGCGAAATTCTGGATGTCGTCGGCCTGCCTAGCCGGGTGTTAACAAACTACCCCAGCCAAATGTCAGGCGGTCAACGCCAGCGCGTTGCCATTGCCCGCGCGCTTGTCATGCGGCCCGAGATTGTGATCTGCGATGAGCCGACATCCGCGCTGGATGTTTCGGTCCAAAGTCAGATCTTGAATTTGCTTGGCGATCTACGCCGCGAATTCAATCTGACCTATCTTTTCATCAGTCATGATCTGGCGGTGGTCGAGCATTTGGCGACCAAGGTTGCAGTGATGTATCTGGGCCAAGTTGTTGAGGAAAACAGCGTTGATGGCCTGTTTGAAGAAACGCGTCACCCCTATTCCAAAGCGTTGCTGGACTCTGTTTTGACGCCAGAGCCTGATCTTGAAGTGCCCGACACGCAGTTGGGGATGGCTTATCCCAACCCCATTGACCCGCCGTCGGGATGTCACTTTCACCCGCGGTGTGCCGCTGCAACCGATCTGTGCAAACAACAGGCCCCGCGCGAACAGTTCACACCTTATGGGCGCATCAAATGCCACCTGCATGACGCGGACACAGTATCAAAAATGACCAAGGTCTGATTGCGCTGCGATGAATCCCAACCTGTCAATAACCCAGGCCACCTCAAAAACGGTTATCCAGACCGACCTTGATGTGGTTGCTGCCCAACGATGCGGGACCGCCCAAGATGGCGCTGCAAGTGTCATGCGGCGCGGAACGCTGAATTCTGGATGCACAGAAATAATGTCGCCCTGGGGCGATGCAATTAACGAAAGCGAGGCCTTTGGATGAGCCGTAAAGATGCCCTGAAACGGGCAACCGAATATTTTGAAACCGGGCAACTCCAATCTGATTTGGCCAAGATGGTGACCTACCGCAGTGAAAGCCAAAATCCCGATCAGGCCCCTGTGCTTGAACAATACCTGAAAGAAGCCATTCAGCCGCGCTTGGAAGCCATGGGTTTTGAGTGCAAGCTCTACGACAATCCCAGCTCCAACCCTATCGGCGGGCCGTTCCTGCTTGGCACTCGGATCGAAGACCCGGACCTGCCGACTGTACTGACCTATGGCCATGGCGATGTGATTTGGGGACAAGATGGCGAATGGCGCGAGGATCTAACGCCATTTGAGCTGATCGAGGACGGCGACCGTTTGTATGGCCGCGGAACCGCTGACAACAAAGTGCAGCACCTGGTCAATATCGCTGCGCTGGAATCCGTTCTGGCTGTGCGCGGCAAGCTGGGCTTCAACGTCAACATCGTTTTGGAAATGAGCGAAGAAATCGGCTCTCCCGGCTTGGCGGAAATGATGGATATCCATCGCGACACCATGATGGCGGATGTGTTGATCGCCTCTGACGGGCCCCGGCTGAGTGCAGAACGCCCGACCATGTTCATGGGTGCGCGAGGCGGCTTGGGCTTCGATTTGGTGGTGGACCTGCGCCAAGGCGCTCATCACTCGGGCAACTGGGGCGGTCTGTTGGCTGATCCTGCAATTATCCTGACGCATGCACTGGCCAGCATCACCGACGCGCGCGGCCAATTGCAGATCCCCGAATGGCGGCCAACCAGCCTGACACCATCTTTGCGCGACGCTTTGCGTGATTTGCCCGTCGGCACAGACGAAGAACCGAAGGTGGATGAAGATTGGGGCGAAGCAGACCTGACCCCCGCTGAACGGGCCTATGGCTGGAACAGCTTCACCATTCAGGCGATGAAAGCAGGCGTGCCAGAAGCCCCTGTTAATGCCATCGCACCAATGGCTTGGGCGCGTTGCCAATTGCGCTATGTCGTTGGCACAGACCCAGAGGCTGTCGTGCCAGCCCTGCGCCGCCATCTGGATGCAAACGGATTTGAAAAAGTGCAAATTCGCCAATTGGAAAAGGGGATTTTCGGCGCAACACGTCTGGACCCTGGACACCCTTGGGTAACTTATGTGCGTGACTCCCTTAAGGAAACGACCGGGAAAGATCCGCATGTTCTGCCCAATCTGGCCGGGTCCTTGCCCAATGATTGCTTTGCTGATGTTCTGGGCATCCCGACTATCTGGATTCCGCACAGCTATCTTGGCTGCAATCAACACGCCCCTGATGAACATGTCCTGAAGCCGGTTTGTCTGGAATCGATGCAAGTGATGGCTGGACTGTTCTGGGACATCGGCACCAGCACGCCTGATAATCCATCCGCTTAAATTCGGTTAGGCGTTCATCCCAAAACCTGTGCCCGCTGTTGAATCTTAACAGCAGGCACAGGTTTGCCAGCCGGCAACCTAATATCAGACGTCGGTAATTTCCACCTTGGGCCGTGTTCCACCAAGGTCTTGAAATGCCAATTGGCGGCAAGAAAACACAATGATCTGTTGATCTTGCGCAACGCGAGTCAGTGCGGTGAACATTTTGATAATCCGGTCATCGTCTGAATAGACAAGCGCGTCATCCAAAATGATTGGCATGTGCCGACCTTGGCGCGCAAACAGTCGGGCGAAGGCCAACCGCGTCAGAATGGCGATTTGCTCTTTCGTGCCACCGGACAAAACCTCAAGCGTCTCTTCGGCATCATCCCGCATAAGCCCAGTTGGCAACATACTATCACTGTCAAAACTCAGTGCTGCATCGCGATGCAATATCGACAGAAGCGGCTTAAGTTCCTCCTGTACGGGCCCGAAATAGGTGTCGCGGGCAGCGTCACGCTCGGCCTCCAATGCGGTCTGCAAGCGACGCAACGCTGCGGCCTGTTTGGCAAAGCGCGCCTCGGTTGCACGAACAGTCTCCAGCTCTCCGATCAACTCGTCCCGGCGCTCTTCGATGCCGTTACCCGCCAGAGTTCGGATTTCAGAGGTCAGGGCTGCCAATTGTTCACCAAGCTGAGCGCGTTCTTGCCGCGCCGCCGCTATGGCCGCTTCGGCACGTTTCAATTCTGCCTCGGCGGTTCCCATATCTGGTGCGGCGGCGACCACGGCTTTCAATTCGGCTTCCGCGGCAAGCAAAGCGTCATGTTCTGTGGCTTGATGCCTCAAATGCTCTGCACGTCGGCTGTTGCGTGTCTCGGTTGGGCCCGCGTCTGTTTCAGCTCGCGCCAGCGCGGTTTTCGCGGCCTGCGCAGTGGTGCTCAGCGCCACAGCCCTTTCCCGTGCGGCGGCATGGGTTGCATCGGCATCACCCAAGCGCTGAGCCGCCTCACTTTCGGCGTCTTCAGCTTGGGTCAGATGGGTCTCCAAGTCGGCGATTGCAGGCAACACGGCCTCATGCGCATCAATCGCGGCCAAATCGGCGTCCGCCTTGGCAGTGCGCAGCGCTTCTATCCCTTTGGGAGCAAGTGTATCCAGGATCGCCTGCGCCAATCCAGCCTTCGCTTCTGCATCGGTTCGGGTGGCTGCCAACATCCGTGCTTCGTGTATGGTCGTGGCTCCGGCCTTGGACAATTCAACTTTCAGCGCACGCTCTGCCGCATCCACACGCGCCTTACCCTCCTCACCAGCAGCCTTTGCCTGAATGGTCATGGTGCCAAGCCCAGGCAAATCAAACTGGGCTTCACCTTCTATTAAGGCAGATTGCTCTTCCGTTATAATATCTCCATTCCGCGTGATACGTTCTGTACCGGTATAAGCCATGCGAACGGTCGTCGCCTGTGCCGAAACCGCCGCGACCAGTTTGGAAACTTTTGCATCAGCGTCTTCTACACGCCTTAACCATTCGGACGTTGCCAAGGACGCCTTAATCGCGGCCCGCGCTGCATCTCTGTCACCAAGCGCTTTTTCAGCGTTGGAAATCTGATCGGCCAGCTGAGCCGCTTCTGCCTTTGCCTTTCGTGACGCAACTTGGCGGCGCGTCGCTTCCAGCTGTTTGCGCGCCTCTCCAACAGCCTTGGTTGCAGCTTTGTGGTGCGCTTGTGCTGTTTCCCGAACATCCTGCAAACGCTGCGCGTCTTTCGCCGCATCATCAGCTGCCATCATGGTCGCGGCGGCCTGCTTTTGCGTGGCTTCCAGTGTGCTGAGGGCTACCAGAAAAGCGTCCAAATTCTGCTGCGCGCTTTTGGCCTTCAAGACAACCAAATCCCGCTTTTGTTGGGCAGCTTTCACCGCGCCGACATGCGCCCGCGCCTCTTCCATTGCGGCTTTGGCCGCAGAGAAAGCGCCCTCACGGCGGGCTTTTGCATCAGCATTGTCCAGCCGTTTCAAAGCCGCCTCCGCCTGTTTGCGGTTGTGCAAAGCCTGTTGAAGCGTATCGACTTGCGCAGACACCGCGGACAATTGCGCAGCAAGCACCTCTGCCTCATCAGACGCGGCTTTCCACGTACCGGATTTGCGGCCTGTTTTGGTTGTGATCTGATCCAGACGTTCGGCGACGCTGCGCATCACACGATCCATCCGCCGACCACCGGTCATGGCATCAATCTCCCCCGCGACCGAAGACAAAAGATCGCGGCGGGTTTCCATCAGTTGCGATTTTTCCTTGGCGCTGTCCGGCTCTAATCCCAACAAGCCCTGACGAACCCATAGCAACCCAGCAGGCCCATCATTGGCCGTGCCCAAAATGGTGGAAATCCAACGTTCCGCTTCATCATCCTGCGCCACCGCCACGCCATCCGGCAGACGTGTGATTTTGGCGGACTTCTTTGACAAAAAGCGTTTTTCCACACGGAACAATCCCTGCTCCGTTTCCACATCTGCCGCGACCTGAACAGCCCCACCCGCATAGGGTTGCAGCGATTTTACCGTTTTTGCAGAGGAGCTGTATTTTTCGAAAAACAACGCATGAACCGCATCGAAAAAGGTCGACTTCCCGAACTCATTCGCCTCTGAAACAACGGTGATCCCGCCCCCTATCCCGGTGATAGAGGCGCGTTTTCCGGTAAACCTGCGCACATTGGTCAGATGGAGGGCCAGTAGTTTCATTCACGCCTCCATTGCTAAAGAGAACAGGTGTGACAGCGCGGCTTGGGCCGTCGCGCGCGCGTCTGGCGTTAGCCCCTCGTCAGCGGCTTCTTTGGCCAAAACCTCTGCGGCGGCCCGCAGTGCGCCTTGTCGGTCAATCAAATCCAGATCCGAGGTATCATAGGTCAACCCCAACGCCCCGAAGTCAGCGCGATGCCACAAGAAATCCGGGGCCACTTTGGTGCAGGCTGCCTCAACCGCGGCGCGGTTTGTAGGACTTGCCCGGCCTGTGATCACCACGTCAAACAAGGTTAAGGCGCGGTCCTGCAACTCTGGCAAGACCTTGGCATGGGCTGCCACGCAATCTTCAACATCGGTCAGGTCCAGCAACTCTCGCCGCCAATGGATGGTACCGGTTCGCACTGACGTAACCTGCGCCGGCGCGTTCTGCCCGGCGATTTCGACAAGCAGGGCCGAAGGTGTCTGTGTGTGTTTGAAACCGTCCGCTTCGGGCGCGCCGGAATACCATGTCACCGGCCCAATCTGCATTTGCCCGTGCCAATCACCCAACCCCAAATAGTGTAAACCAGCCCGCGCGGCCCGATCAGGCGCAATGACAGACGAACCGCCCTCTTCGCTGCTATCGAAATCGGTTACAGACCCATGCGCCAAGCCAATACGCAGCATCTGACCCGTTTCCGCGCCATCAAACCAGTCCGTCAAATCGCGCCCTGGGTTCCGCTCAGTAGGTGGCGCAGGCAACAACGCGGTGTCCGGGTTCAATACAAGCGGCGCCGGGTCCAAAACCAAAACCACATTTGGCGGGGCGTCTTGTGCGACTTGGCGCCAAAGCTCGGTTGCATTGGCATGATCATGGTTGCCCGGCATCAACACCCAAGTCACATGGTCAGCCGCACGCATAACATTAAGGGCCTGCCGGATGACCGAAGGCGCAGGCGTTGTCTGGTCAAACGTGTCCCCGGCCAGCAAAATATGGCTTGCATCATGCTGCTTGGCCAAAGTGGCCAGCCGAAGTGGTGCATCCGCACGCGCCTGCCGCAAACGTACCCGTACGTCTTCTGGAAAGCGGCCAAACGGTTTTCCAAGATGCAAATCAGAGGAGTGAATAAACTTCAGCAATTGGTATGACTTTCCGTCGGCAGGTCTTTGAATGGTTAATCGGCCAGTGGCGCGAAGCCCGATCATCCGTCATGTCGAAAACCAATGAATCTCTTCTGTCGCCGGAAGTCCAGCAGCGACCCTTCGGTCGACTTGTTTCGTTTGGTCCTTAAAGTATGTGCAACATGCGGCCAATCTCGTTCCAATTCGCCCAGCCCCCGTTTCGGCACCGTATGGCGTGTGATGCGACCATCGGTCTATACTGGACCACGTGACCCCCAATTGGACCGGGACCGGGATGGACAAGCTTTCTGTCATGAATGCCTATTGCCGCATCGTGGAGCGCGGCAGCTTTGCCCGCGCGGCAGAAGATTTGGGGGTGTCCCCGGCCCTGCTAAGCCGAGAGGTTAAGCTGTTGGAGGATAGTCTGGGCTGTACCCTGATCACCCGCACAACACGGTCAATGTCGGTGACGGATCAGGGGCGCTTATACTACGAAGAGGCGCAAGGTATCCTGAAAGCCGTCGCTCAGGTCGAAGACCGCATTCGTGACGGTGTCGGCGCGGTTCGAGGACACTTGAAGGTCAATGTATCAAGCTCTTTCGGGCAAGTGGTCATCGCGCCGTTCCTGCCTGAGTTTTTGGACAAATACCCGGACTTGAAGCTGACCCTGTCGCTAGATGACCGGGTTGTGGATATGGTCGAGGGTGGCTTTGACCTGTCTATTCGCATCCGCTCCGCAATGCCGGATTCAGCGCTGATCGCCCGGCGGATTGGCACGGCCCGACAACGGATATTTGCTTCCCGCACCTATCTTGAACGTGCCGGAACCCCGCATTCACCCGCTTGTATTCCGCAGCACAGGGTTGTCGGCTTTTTGCTGGCAGATCATTTGACAACTTGGACCCTGTCTGGCCCTGGCGGTAGTCAAACCGTTGACATTGATCCTTCGGTCCGGGTCGGCAACAGCTTGGTTTTGCGCGATTTGCTGATTGCGGGTCACGGCATCGGCACCCTGCCGGATTTTGTTGCCGATGGGCCCGTTTCACGCGGTGAACTTGTGCGCGTGCTGCCAGAGTGGGAATTGCCCGCGCCGGAAATATTTGCCGTCACAGCGTCCAGGCTGGGCATGGATGCGCGCGTCAGTGCATTTATTGAACATCTGCGCAAAGCCCTGCGGGGCTGACATTCTTCAACCCACGTAAAGAATGATGTGACAGCGGACCGGTTAATCCCAACCGGGAATTCCGCGATCTTCTCATAAACGCGATCACACTTTGAGAGGTTCCAATGACCCGCATTCTTGTACTTTATTACTCCAGCTACGGCCATGTCCGCACTTTGGCGCAGGCCGAGGTAGAGGGCGCCCAGCGCATTCCTGGCACCCATGTCGATCTTCGCCGTGTTCCCGAAACTGTTCCCGAAGAAATACGCCAAAGCGCCGGTTTTGTGGCCGACAACACCCCGGTCGCGTCGCCTGCCGATCTGGAAGCATATGACGCCATCATTTTCGGAACGCCCACGCGGTTTGGAATGATGGCCGGGCAAATGAAATCCTTCTTGGATCAGGCGGGTGGTCTTTGGGCGCGCAATGCTCTTGTCGGCAAGGTCGGTGCCGTTTTCGCCTCTACCGGGTCACAACACGGCGGCCACGAAGCAACGTTGCTATCCTCGCAGATTCCGCTTCAGCATTTCGGCATGTTGATCGCGGGCATGCCCTATACGTTTGCGGGTCAGACCACGGCAGACGAAATCATCGGCGGTGCACCCTACGGCGCGGGCACTATAGCGGGCGCTGACGGCTCGCGCGAGCCGACGGAAACCGATCTGGACGGCGCGCGCTTCCAAGGTGCCTATGTCGCCCGCATCGCCGCACGCCTTGCACAGGCGGATTTGACTGAAGCGGCGGCATAGCATCCGCATCTGCCCAACCAAACTGGGCGCGCCATTCAGGCAATGCCGTGCCCACCCCCACACGCTGCACGAAATGGGGCAAGCCGTGGCCCGAAACGGCCGCGCCTGCCCTCGTTTCGGTTTTGCTGACAAAAGAGGAGACCGGCCGTGTCCCGTACCACCGATATATTGCTGACGGCGCTTGCCCCCGCGATTTGGGGCAGCACGTATCTGGTTACGACCGAGGCCTTGCCACAGGGTTACCCCGTCACCCTGGCTGTTCTGAGGGCATTGCCTGCGGGTCTGATGCTTCTGGCGTTTACCCGCAGCTTTCCGACACGTGAGTGGCTTGGGCGCGTGTTTGTGCTTGGTGCGCTGAATTTCGCTGTGTTTTGGGTGCTGCTGTTCGTTGCCGCCTATCGCTTGCCGGGGGGTGTTGCGGCCACGCTTGGGTCATTTCAGGCGATCATGGTCATCGCGATGGCGCGGGGTTGGCTTGGTGTGCCGATCAAATCTGGCGCTGTCGTTGCGGCGCTTGGTGGCGCGATGGGGGTCGCCCTTTTGCTGCTGGGCCCCGACGCGGCCCTTGACCCGATTGGTATTGCCGCCGGGTTGGGCGGTGCAGCATCTATGGCAGCGGGCACTGTGCTCAGCAGGAAATGGCAACCGCCCGTCCCTGCGCTCAGCTTTACGGCATGGCAATTGACAGCTGGCGGCATAATACTTCTGCCCGCCGCTGTTGTCTTCGAACCGGCCCTGCCCGCGTTAACGCCCCTCAACCTTGCTGGTCTCGTCTGGCTTGGGCTTATCGGAGCAGCGGCCACTTATGCCCTCTGGTTTCGTGGCATCGCCCGGCTGGAACCAGGCGCCGTCTCAATGCTTGGCATGATGAGCCCTGTAACCGCTGTGATGCTGGGGTGGCTATGGCTGGGAGAGGCGTTAAGCCCGATGCAACTGTTCGGCGCGGCAATCGTTTTGGGTTCTGTCTGGCTGGGCCAACATGCCAACCGGCCAAGTCACCCGATGTCGGGTACGATCGCACCTTCCCCAAAACCTGCAACGTGAAGGGTAATTCAGTGCAGGGGCGTCATTGAAGTCTAGGCACCTTCGGCCATTCACCTGTCCCACGTCAGCTGGACGCTCCACTATGGCAATTCGGTGCTGCGCCATGGGGCGGAAGCCCCGGAATTCCATAGAACGATACGATACTATTGCTGATATTGATCCGGTCCGACAACCGGTCACCCAAGGCTGAAGCTTGCTGCGGCTGCACCCATTGAAGACGCTCGCAATGTATTGGCCGATGTCCTTTCCCAGGATCAAGACCGGGCCAGTTTGGGTTCAGGCGTTTGATGCCTACACGGGACGCTCAAAATAATTGGCATTCGTTTCGGAAATCCGCGCGATGGTATCATCCAATCGTGACAGGTGTTTCAGCCCAGCTTTTACGGCCGCCTGTTCGTCTTGGGCTTTCACCGCTTCTGCGATCTGGCGATGATCCGCGATGAGTTCGGGCAGTCGCTGCTCTTTCTCCATACCCAACATACACAACCGGTCGACCTTGGCCTTTTCTTCAAGAATGACATCAAAGGCGTAATCGACCTTCGCAATCGTGCACAGAACCTGGTGAAATGCGTAGTCGAGCTTGCCGAACCGCTCGAGGTCCCTGGCTTCGCCCGCTGCGTCTTGCTGCATCAATTCGGCGTCCAGTTGTGCTGAACCAATCGCGTCACAGTGGATGCAGGCACGGCGCAAGACTTCAGTCTCGATAGCGGCCCGCACGAACCTGGCCTTTTCAATCTCACGCATAGAAAATCGGCGCACTTCTGTCGCGCGTTGCGGACGGATCAATAACAGGTCGAGGTTCACCAGACGGCTAAACGCATCTCGTACCGGTTGCCGCGACACCCCAAACTGCGCTGCAATCTCAGCCTCGGAAATCCTGTCACCTGGTTTGAGCTGCAGGGTCGAGATCTGTTCATGCAGATAGTCGAACACATCGTCGACGCTTGTACGTCGAACGTTCCCTGCCATTGCATGCGCCATCAGCAATCCCCTTTTCACAACGCTAACTAACAGTTACCTAACAGAAACCAAACTAGTATACTAGATCAGCAATTCAACTGACGTCGATCAATATTCTCAGCCCCTTAGCCTTGGCGGATGGCGTTGGCGACGTTGCTTTGCCTCAAACAACGCAAGGGTAACAGATCAGACGGTAGACCGATCACGTGATAAAATGTCGTGGTGAATATCTGCGAAATCGCAGCCATCCAATCGAAGTCAACACGTGTAATTTGCCAAAATCTCTGGAGCGTATCAACTTTCGGAAAAGCAGACATCTGGCTTTCTCATGAAGACATGGTTGACATCATATGTTTTGTATAATTAAAAACATAATTACGTAGAGCGCTGACTCAGAGCTGGCGTCGCCCAAAGGACACCCCATGCAAACCACGCCCATTCTTCAATTCGGCACGAGCCGCTTTCTACAGGCTCATGCGGACCTGTTTGTTTCCCAGGCTATGGAAGAAGGGCAAGACGTAGGCCCGATTACCGTTGTGCAAAGCTCTGGTGATCCAAGCAGGGCAAAGCGGTTGGCCGCATTGGTGGGGTCTTATCCTGTTCGGGTCGAGGGACTTGTCGACGGTTCCAGGGTTCAGGAAACTCTGGATGTGAAAAGCGTCGCGCGCACATTGTCGACCGCAAGCGACTGGGCGGAAATCGCGCGGATTTTCGTAGAAGAAGCGCAGATTGTTCTTTCCAACACCGGGGACGCGGGATTTACGCCGCAGGCATGTGACGACCAAGCGCATTTCGATCAGGCGATGTCATACCCTGCAAAGCTGACCCAGCTTTTGCGCCTGCGATTTGCGGCAGGCGGGGCACCTATCCAAATCATGCCGATGGAGCTGATTGTGGACAACGGGCAGGTTTTGAAGGCTCGCGTTATGGAATTGGCGCAAAAGGATGCACCTGAATTCCGCGCCTATCTGGACAATGACGTGACCTGGGCGAATTCACTTGTAGACCGGATCGTGTCACAGCCGTTGGAGCCTGCAGGTGCCGTTGCCGAACCCTACGCGCTTTGGGCGATCGAGGCGCAACCCGGCCTGGTTCTGCCCTGTCGGCATCCTTCGGTGCAGATTGTTCCATCGCTGGCGGATATTGAGGCTTTGAAGCTGTTTGTTTTGAACCTTGGCCACACCTTCCTGGCGGACCGGTGGCGCGACAATAAAGGTGACGACGATGTGCTGGTCCGGCACCTTGTGGGTGACGCGGATCAGGCTGCTCATCTGACACAAGTGCTGCAGGATGAAGTTCGCCCGGCTTTCGTCGCAGCTGGCCTTGCCGATCAATTCGATGCCTATGTCATCACAACGCTGGAGCGGTTTGCTAACCCATTCTTGGATCACCGGATCGCGGATATTGCCCAGAATCATCACCAAAAAGTGGAACGCAGAATTGCTGCGATGCTGGATTGGGCTGTGGCCAAAGGGGATCAATCCCAGAAACCTACTTTGTCCGCGGTCGTCACCCGCAACAGGGAACGTACCCAATGAGCATCGTCACAGGACTTATGGAAATGACCAACGCTCCTGTCACCGCTTTTTCCTTTGGCTGCGCTGGCATCGGCAACTTGAGCGGTGTTGTCAGCAATGCAGATGCTCCGGCCGTCCGACAGAATGCGTGGTCTGCGGGCATTCGATACAGCGACATAAGCCTCCATCACGGGCGCAGCCTGTCAGAGGCACGGCTTGATGGGTATTTGCAGACCCAACCACGCGATGCCTATGTTGTTTCGACCAAGGTTGGGCGGGTCTTGCCTCTGGATAAACCGACCGCACGCCCCGGCCCATCGGAAACAGCAATGGTGGCAGACCCCACATTCCGCCTGAAGAACGAAGATGGCGGCATTTTACAAATCAGCCACGACATACATGACGTATTTGATCCTTGCGACCGCGTGATCGCGCTGAACAAGACGCGCAACGTTGGTGCGTTCTGGATCGAAGATGTGAAGACAGACCACATCCCAAGCCTGATCACCAAGGGCACGTTGCCCGACAGCGGGACACCACGAGGAGAAAAGACATGAGCACAGAAACTATGCGAGCGGGTGTCGTCGTAGAGCCGGGCAAGTTTGCGGTGCAAGACCGCCCTGTCATCACCGAAACGCCCGAAGGTTGGGTCTTGATCAACATCTGTGCAGTTGGTCTGTGTGGAACAGATTACCATATCCTTGAGGGCAAACATCCCTATCTGGAGTACCCACGCGTGATTGGCCATGAACTGAGTGGTCGCGTGGTTCATGACAGCAACGGCTGGTCTGCGGGTGATCTGGTGCTTGTGAACCCCTACTTGTCTTGCGGCGAATGCCGAGCGTGTAAACGCGGTAAACCCAACTGCTGCTCTAATATCGAGGTGCTTGGGGTCCATCGCGATGGCGGCCTTACCCCGCAACTCGCAGTGCCTGCGCAAAACCTATATGCGGCAGACGGGCTGACCCCGCTGCAAGCCGCGATGGTCGAGTTTCTGGCCATTGGGGCACATGCCGTGCGACGTTCCGAAGTCTCTGAGGGCGATACGGTTCTGGTGACCGGCGTTGGCCCGATTGGCATTGGGGTAGCACTTTTCGCAGGCCTAAAGGGCGCCGAAGTCAGCTTGCTTGACCTCAGCCCAGAACGGCTGGCGATGGCAGCGGAAAAGTTTGGCTTTGACAGGAGCTACACCAGTTTGGACGCGGCCCTTTCCTCCACTGGCGGAGATGGCTTTGACGTTCTTTTTGATGCGACGGGTCATGGCGGCGCCATTGAGGCTGGCTTTCCTGCCGTGGCCCATGGCGGCTCTTATGTTTTGGTCAGTGTCGTCAAAGATGACATCACGTTCAACGACCCTGAATTCCACAAACGCGAAATGCGCCTGATCGGCAGCCGCAATGCACTCAAAGAAGATTTCGAATGGGTGATGTCGGCCTTTCGGGACAATCTGATTGACGCCGATGCGCTTTGCTCAAGCGTCCTTTCCCTTGATGACCTTACGACGGCATTCGCGGCTCTGGCCGAAGATCGTGTAGGTCTGATCAAAGCGATTGTGCAATTGACTGAATAAGAACGCGATGGCCAAATCCCGGAGCCTCCCCCACTAAAGTGGCCCTGAACCTCGACGGTAAAATCGAAGATCACACGATCAAACATTTTCGGGTCAACCATTCCACTGTTCCCGATGCTTCAGACGGTGTCTTTCTCTACGGTCTGCAATCCGAAGACGAACAAGCTCACCTCCAAACCGGGCTGAGCGAAACCTATTCCGACGACCTGACAGGCGTGGAGGATGGCCCCAATGGTCCGCAAATCACGTTACAATGCGGCACGTTGAGGACGGCAGCATCGTCGTGAATTGTTCGGGTCGTTTCTTCCGTGGTGAGCGTTTGGAGGGCCCGATCCCGGCCTTGTCCACAAACGGCTGTGTCATGGCGATCAACCCACGCAGCTTAATGCACTTCCTGACAAGCGTCGCCGGTTTCTTCGACACCCATCTTCTTTACCGGGGTCTGTTACGAGGAAACGGATTTTACGCGCTCGACCACGAAGCCCTGTTCCGGCAGAACCGAAATGCTTGGGTTGGCACCTTGGCTGCAAGCCTACATGAACCAGGTGCTTGCCGTTCAATCCCTGCCAATGAAGCTGCTTGACCGATGCGGCCTTGATTTGGATCGTTGGTATCCGCTGCCCCGCCGCATGGCAGGCCTCATCCGGATGAAGTCGAGCGCCAGCACGGAAATTTCACATTGCAAGCGCGCCCTCGATACAGTTGCCAAACGCTTTGATGTCACAGCAGAGGAAATCTAGAGCGATCACGTAGCCCTGAAACGGCCCCAGCACTCAACAAAGTTACGAAACCGTCTGTCCGCCAAGGCGCTCCAGTGCGGCGATGCCCCTTCGGTGTTGCCCACTGATTGAGGAACCGTTTGACGCCTGTTCAGCAGCCCAAAATCAATGCGACGATCCCCGAAAAGACAACACCAAAGATTGAAAATCCGTGCTGCCCTTACGCCTTGGAGGGTAATTTGTCGAAGCCGGCGGACACGAAATCAAGCAAACTGTCATAGGCCGTCTCAAGGTCTGCCGCGCTGGCACGACTATCGGTCAGTCTGTCCAGGCGCTTTTGCCGTGACACCGTCACCAACATCAACTGGATGGTCATCAGGAACGCCCGTTCCAAGCGTTCGGGGTCAGTGCTGGGGCTACTTTGGCGCAGCGCCGCAATGAATTCACGGGCGACTTCATCAAAATACTGGCTCAACAGGTCAAGCCAACGCTCATCTTCGCCCAACCGGGCCAGAACGCGTATGTAGGCGGGCCAACCGTCATCAGCACCGGTTTTAAATTGCTCAAAGAGCGGCCCCATAAAAGCGTCAAGAATGTCGCGCGGCGCATAGGGCACTGTCAGTTCCGCCAACCGCGCGCGGCGCAATTTGCACAGCACATCCGCGCGCCGCGCCACAACCGCTTCAAACAGTCGATCTTTTGTTCCGAAATGATAGGACGCCAGTGCCAGCGTCACACCCGCACCTACGGTGATGTCGCGCAATGAAACCGCATCAAAGCCGCGCGCTCCGAAAAGCGCTTCTGCGGCATCAAGGATCTTTTGTTTGGTTCGATTTCCGTTTGCGCGTTTGGCACTTTTTTCCGTCATGCGTAGAACTCTCTGACAGCTTGTCGTCTATTTGTGGGCCGGCAGATCAGCGCCATGTGAACAAACAAATTTTTCTTTGTTCGGTTGACTGTATAAATAAAAGGCATGGGAAAAAAGGGAAAAGCGAGATCGCAGAGCCGAGGCGCTTTGCACACGTGAGCTGGCTCTGGTGGGGCCCTTAAAACCAAAAGGGCCCCCTGTCACAGTGCCCCTAGCCTTGTGAATTGGGATATCTGAACGCGGGTTACCAATAGATCAATGGCAGCCCCGCTGTTGGGCTTTGGAAATAGGGGATTGTCGTTCCACGCAAGCTGCCCAAGTAAATAGTGCGCAGATCCGGCCCACCAAAGGTCAGCGACGCCATCCACGGGCAGGCGGTGCCCCCACATGCGCCCATCAGCTCGGGCGTCACGCGCCCCTCTTCCCAGGCTTTATCCAGTTCGGCCAACGCATTAGGATCCCCTCCAACGTCCAGTATGGTCAACAGATCGCCCTCTGGCGTGATCGCCACCAGCTGGTCGGCCATGATGAGCGTCGTCAACAGGTTGCCATAGGCATCAAAAGCGATCCCGTCGCAAAACCCACCCACGTTGCTGGGGCCATAAATCTCGCGATCCGTCAGGGTGTCACCGACGACGCGAAAACGTGTGATGTTGCGGCTGGTCGTTTCGGCCACATAGAGCCATTCTTCTTCAGGATCGAACCGCAGCTCGTTCGTGCCGCACAGATTGTCCGCAACAATCCGCGCGCCACGCTCGTCTATCAGCGCAATATATCCGTCGCGCGAATTGGTCTTCACGTGATCCGTCCAGGGGTTCAATGTGGTCGTGACCGTCAACCAAAGCCGTCCCTTGGTATCACGAGTGACAAAGTTGGCTTTCCCGAAAGGCTTGCCATCAACATTGTCAATGATCACCGAAGTCTCGCCCGTCCGTGTCATCCGCTCGACCTGATCTGTGCCGAAATTGGCAATCAGAAAATCGCCGTTTTCATCAAAGGTCAGCCCGTTGGGCAGGCTGCCCACAGTGTTGACCAGGCGGTCTTGAAACGAGTCAGCGGTGTTCACTTGCAACCCTTGCTGCAAAATCAGTTCTTGCGTGCCATCCGGGTCAATGCGCATCACACCGCCGCGTCCATCCGCGCTCCACAACGTGCCGTCACGTTCGGCCAGAATGCACTCGGGGCGTTCCAGATCTTGGCCGATAAAGGACAGATCGGCAGGGTCCACCTGAAATCCGATGAGTGGGTTCTTCGCTTTGCTCATGCTTTCATCTCCTCAAAGGTTTCTGCCATCCAGTCAGCCAACATATCGCGCATAAAGGTGCCATTGTCGGCGCCGCAATGTTCCACTTCGAAATGTTCAGGGCCTGTGATGAAGTAATCCACCTTGGTTGCGTTCACTGCTTGATCGCGTGACTGCTCGGCATACTCCACCGGAATCTGCCGATCGCCGCCGCCGTGCATGATAAAGAACGGGCAGGTCATGTTGGCGATCACCGGGGTGAGGTCCATGTTCGGTGCCCATTCCATGAAGTCTTCAACCGTGTCTTTGCCAAATACCCACATCACGTGATCCCAATAGTGCGGCACAGGGTTATCGCCCTCACGATGCCGACGACGCTCTTGCATCTCACCCCAATTGTGGTTGGCCCCCATCACGCAACACAGTTTGAAACGAGTATCCATAGAGGCGATGCGCGGTGCAAAATACCCGCCCAGTGACAGCCCGAACATGCCGATCCGATTATGATCGACGTCGTCGCGCGTCAGCAAATAGTCATATGCGGCCGAGCCCCAGGCCTCGGCGTCATAGCGGCCCACCAGTCCAAGATTGCGCAGCGCTTCGCCGGTACCCGGCTGATCAACCACCAAGGTCGAGATGCCGCGCATACGGTTGGCCTCGGGATTGCCAGCGCCGAATATCTGTTCCTTCATACTGTCGAGCCCGTTACATGACACCACGCAAGGCGCCGGGCCATCGACGCCCTCCGCAGGCACGAACAGCGCTGTGTAGAAGCCGTTTTCATATGGAATATTGACAAACTCTACGTTCAACCCCTGCAATTCGACGCCTTTTTTGAAGTAGGCCAGCCCGTCATTATAGGCTTTGCGGCGCGGCGCGTAGTCGCGCGCCTGCATCCGCTCAGCTGTCAAAAGATAGTTGGCGGCGCGCTGAAACTTTATTCCCGCCGACAGCTTGCGCCCCTTGGCCAAATCCGCCTCGGCAGAGTTAAGAACCTTGCCTGCCATGTTGATCCAGCTGTCAAAGTAGAGCGCAGTGCCCGCGTCGTCACCGTTCTTGGCTGCCTCGATGATCGGGGTACAGGCGGCGGTGATCTCGCCGATATTGCCGCCGCACATCAGGTTCAGGTTGGTTCCCAAATTCCAGATATAATTGCCTGCAAATGGTTCCCACATCATGTTTCTCCTTAATGTTCAGTCTGCCCAAGGCGGCCAAATTGATCTTTGACATCACTCAGCCCAGAAACGCCGTCTTCCCAAGGACTGGGCAGTCCTTGCCGAATGCGGTATATTTCATTATTAGTTGGTCGATCAACTAAATAAAGACGCAAGAGGGAAATGAATGAAAGTTACAGTTGTGGGGGCTGGTGGGTTTGTCGGAACCCAGGTGGCCAATATCTTGCGAAAAACTGAGGAAATAAACGAAATCGCGCTGGTTGACCGAGTGCCATTGCGGCAGGCTATCCACGAAGATGCTAGCAATGTCGAAGTCTACACCGGGGACTTTTTCGACCCGGCGATTCGTGATGCGGCATGCGGTGGGGCCGATGCGATCATTTTTTTGGCAGCCATTTTGGGCGGTGCTGCCGAGGCAGACTACGCCTTGGCGCGGCGCGTGAATGTCGATGCCACACTGGATCTAATCGAGCACCTACGAAACACAGCCCCAACCACCCGTTTCGTGTTTGCCTCGACCATCGCAACATATTCCAAGCCGCTGCCGGATCCAGTAACCGACGCTACCCCGCTAGGGCCTACGATGGTCTACGGTGCACAAAAATTGATGATGGAAGTTGCTTTGTCGAATTTTGCCGCAAAGGGCTGGCTTGATGCGGTATCGCTGCGCCCTTCGGGTGTGATGGCCCGTGACGGAGCGGATGCTGCGCTAAAGTCGGCTTTCATGTCACGCTTGTTCTGGTGCGTGCAGCGCGGCGAAGATATCACCCTGCCCGTCGCGGAAGGCAGCCGCACTTGGCTCACCTCGGTGGGGAATGTGGCTGAAAACTTTGTGCATGGGGCATTGCTGCCCCAGATCGGACCAACGCGGGCCTTTACCCTGCCAGCACTGGCCCTGACCTTCGGAGAGCTGGTGGCCGCCATCAAACGCCGCTTTCCAACCAGCCCGTCAAAAGTCACCTTTGCGCCTGATCCAGAAACCGTGGCGTTATTTGGCAGCTACCCACACCTAACCACCGAAACAGCCGACAGGCTTGGGTTTATCCGCGATGCGGATGCCGACGCGCTTGTTCAAAATTCCATACTTGAGGAGACTACCCAATGAGATTTGCCACGCTACCGAATGGCACGCCTGATGGCCAATTACACCTTGTTAGCCGCGACAACAGCCGTTGCACCCCGTGCCAAGTAGCCGCAACTTTGCAAGACGCGCTGAACGATTGGGATGATCTGAACGCCGAACTTCAGCGCGAGTATGATCAGCTAAATGCGGGTGGTGGTGCGCCGTTTGATGGCACCGCAGCGCTTGCGCCGCTACCGCGTGCTTGGCAGTGGTTGGATGGGTCGGCCTTTGAAAGCCATAGTGATCTGTTGCAAGCCGTGTTCAGGCTCGAACCATTGGAAAAGACTGGGCGGCCACTGATGTATCAGGGCGTTTCAGATCGTTTTCTAGCGCCCTGTGAAGCAGCCAAGTTACCCAGCGAAGACGACGGCATCGATTTTGAAGGCGAGTTTGGTGTGATCTGCAAAGCCACGCCGATGGGCACCAAAAATAGCGCAGCAGATCACATTGCCCTTGTCGTGCAGATCAACGACTGGTCGTTACGCAAGCTTGGCCCGATCGAAATGAAAACGGGTTTTGGATGGATTCAAGCCAAGCCCGCCAGTTCAATGGCGCCTGTCGCTGTCACGCCTGATGAGCTGGGCGAAGCCTGGCGCGATGCGCGGGTCGATCTGCCACTGAATGTTACTTGGAACACTGAAAAGTTTGGCGCACCCAATGGATATCAGATGGCCTTTGGCTTTGATGATCTTCTTGCGCACGCGGCCTATTCGCGCGATCTGGTCGCTGGCACCGTGATTGGCTCGGGCACCGTATCGAATGCCAATTTCCGCGAAATCGGGTCCGCCTGTATCGCAGAGCGCCGTGGGATCGAAGCACTGGATGAAGGCGAGGCAAAGACGCCGTTCATGTCATTTGGCGACAGCGTGCGCATGGAATGTGTAGCAGCTGACGGCAGTCCCCTCTTTGGCGTGATCGATCAACAGGTTGTCAAGGCTTAACCCCCGCCACCCACGGCCGAATGAGGGACCACGAAAGGAAAGCATGCCATGAAAGACAGCGGCTTAACGGGCAGCCTCAATACTCTCTTCGGCCTCGACGGCAAACGTGCACTGGTGACGGGCGGCACATCCGGCATTGGGCTGGCGATTGTCCAGGCTCTCGCCGAGGCTGGCGCGCAGGTGCTGACATGCTCTGACCGCGGTGACGACGTGGCAGGTTTTTCATGCGACGGTGCGAAGGCGATCCACCACAGGCTGAGCGATCGTGCAGCGGCCGAAGCGCTGGTTGCCAAAACCGAAGCCGAATTGGGCGGCCCGGTGGATATTCTGGTCTCAAACGCTGGCATCGAAGGCCCGGTGGGCCTGACCGGCGCGGCAGCGGCAGACGCGTATAATCGTGTTTTCGACATCAACCTGCACTCGGCCTATTGGCTGGCGTCCGCCTGCAAAAACGCGATGGCAGCGCAAGGGGGCGGCTCAATCATCTTGATGTCCAGCCTTTCGGCCATGCGCGGCAATGCGATGATCGGGCCCTATGCCATGTCGAAAGCCGCGCTTGCGCAGATGGCACGCAACCTTGCTGTTGAACTCGGGCCTGATGGAATTCGCGCCAATGCCATTGCGCCGGGGCTGATCGAAACGCCGTTCTCAAAGGCGCTGATGAGCACTCAAGCGTTTATGGAGCGCCGTCTTCAGGCAACGCCGCTGCGCCGCGTTGGTCAGCCGCATGAGGTTGCTGCAGCAGTGTTGTTTTTGGCTTCGGCGGGCGGCGCATTCATGACAGGGCAGACATTGGTCATTGACGGCGGCACGTTGGTGTCTGACGGCAGTTAACAGCGGGCGGGGGCCATCGAGCAGATCGCCCCCGCCAAAAGCCCTGTTAGGTGGTTTCGCGATCTGCAGGGCGACTGCGCAGGGCCTCAAAGCGAGACAAAGCGCAAGCAAATACAGGGCGGTTTGAGAGGTGCGTGTTGAGCAGGATTATCCTCATCAATCGCAATGGTTAGCGCTGGCATGACACGCTGAGGAAATATGGGCCGCACAAGACGCTCTGCAGCCGCTGGAAGCGATGGAGTGACAAGGGCATCGTCGCTCAAATGATGTCGGCCTGGCGGTGTGTCGCCACCTGCTACCACAGGTGCCCAAAGGTCTTCTTCTCCTCAGTCACCCTCGTATCTATTGGCTATGAGACCTGAGCCAAAGCCGTGGCGGCGTTTTGGATATAGCCACCTGCGCTTGAGGCGTAACGACAGCTCAATATGTCAGACCGTTCTCGGCGTCTGGGCCAATGCCGTGAAACTCCGATTTTTCTATTATCCTCGGCGTCGCTGAATTATCGTTTGTGTGTTGTCGCCGACATGACCCATCACTGGGAAATCTCCGATAACGTGAGGGGTAAGTAAGAAACGGATTTCAGCACATCAGCTTCCGCCGTTTACTGTGCAAATAGTCTTCAACCGATGTCCACTTATCCGAGTTCGAAGCCGATACCTCGAACTTGAAGCGCCGGTTCGCAATACTCACGACAGATGCGTCAGGCCGCAGTGGCGGCCTGACGCTTTCCTGATTATTTGAGGCCTGCGAAGTCTTCCTTGGCGCGTTCCGCGACATATCCAACGTCGCCTTCCAACATCAAGCCGCTTGCAATAAGCGCTTCCGATGCCTCTGTGACGGCTTTCGCGTAGTCGTCAGCATCGGTGTAACGTGCTGAGATTGGTGTGCGCGTGTCTTCGGCATTTGCCTCCAATGGGAAGGGAAGGAATGCGCCGGTCAGGCCGCAGAGGTTACCCTCGGCGAAGCCGTCATTGCGCAGGTTCCAGCCCCAGTACGTGCCCAGGGGCTCTTCGATACGGGGATCAAGAACGCCGCCCATTGGAATGCCGTCGGCATCAAGCTGCGGCACCAGCACAGGGTATGTGCCACCCGCAATGGGGGGAACAGCGCTGTGATCGCGGACCTGAAGCACGTTGAACACCGGCACATAAGTATCATCCGCGGTGTCAGGCAGAGCCAGTTCAGAGAGTGGTACAAGGGTGCCATCGCTGACGCTTGGAAACTGGCTGGCCGGGGGCTCGGTGCCCTGTGTGGTCCAGTTCAGCATATTCGTGGTCAACGCCCGCATAACAGGGGCTTCGCTCACAGGGTTGGTCGGAAACTGGCATTTATCGGTGAGCTTGCTGGCCGACGACCAGCCGGTAAAGTGCTGCGCACCTGCCAGGAAGTACAGCCGCACATTCTCTGGCATCTCGATTGCAGTGCCATCGGGTGCGGTGGACAACAGAGCCGCCCGCGCCTGCCAGAATTCAGTGGACGTGTCGGTTTGCATGATCTTGGGACAGGTGTCCGTGGACATGCATTCCTTGAGGATGCCGTCAGTGCTACCGGTCAGTGGATCTGTCAGCTCGGGATAGGTGAACGGAAACTGATCGCCTTGTACATCGTGGTCTTCGTGTTGACGCGAATACCGTCCAGCCTTGGAAAACCGATAGTTGGTATAGGTTTTACGGGATCCGGCGATGTGCGCAATGGCACCATCAAAGACCTTCGCGCCGGTCTCATCGGCATTGAACCCCTGATAAATAAAGTCGCGCAGAAAGCGACCGGATTGCGAAATGCCAAGTGCAACGGCGTTGTCGATGCCCGTCACAGGCGATGCAACATCATGGCCTTCAGACCCGCGCAAGAAGCTGACAACATCGGCTGTGGCGGTAAAGCCAAGCCCAGTGGCCACTGGATCTGTCGCGGTGTAGATGAATTCATAGATCGCGCCGCTATCCAGCCCTTCGGGACGGGTGATCTCGATCTCGGTGGCGGACAGGTATTTAAACGACAGGCCGGGTACGGTGGACCGCGGATCGTTGGCATTCTGACGCACGGTCAACGTTGCGTTGGCCGGGTCCATATCAGCTGCCGGGTAGCTCAGCTTGGCGGTGATTACCGGCTCGCCCTTGTCAAACACATACTCTTCCCGTGACAGGCCCGTGATGCCGGGGATGACAGGGGCGCTCAGGCTGATCGAGGCTTCCGACAGACCGGTTTGCCAGCCGCTCCAGACACGGGTGTATCCCTCTTCCATCAAAAAGCCGTCGCCGACGTTCTTTGCCTCTTCCGGAACACCGGTTCCACCACCACGGTTCAACAGGATGGTCGACAGGTTTCTGCCACGGTTCGGGACCTCATAAAACAGGGTTCCATTGGCATTCCCGGCCTCAACCGGGCGCATGATGGAAACTTTGGTTGAATAATGGACAAGCCCGTCTTCCGCCACCACGGCATGCTCAAGGTCTACAATCTTTTTGCCGCGCGGCGAGTTGGGATCGATCGCCAGTTCGGCGACACCGTCGATGCGCTCATAGGCGCCGACATCGCCAAAGCTTTGCCCCTCAAACATGGGGCTAACAGTATTGGTGACCGTGAAATCAGTCACTTTGGCCTGCACCGTTAGGGGGGCCATCAAAAGGGCCAGCCCACATGTGGTGCCAAGAAGTTTTGTAGTTTTAAGCATGGAATTCCTCCGATATTTTTCCATTAAAAAGGGGCGTTGTTGCTGCGGGTTTTGATCTCCTTGGCATGATAAAATTCGACGTGTGAAAGCTTCGCGGTGATGTTGCCAACTGCCCCTGACGGAGCACGTCTTTCAGCCGTTACCTAAGCGTCGAGCATCGCTTGATTTCTTTCGGCGATGCTGTGTCAGTTCCCGCTAATTCGCCGGCGAATGGTTCGCGATGTAGCGGTTGAAGATCGACGTCGGTGGCCACTTCTCTGATGTTCGCCTGGGCTCCAAACAGTCCCTCGCCAAAGTACTGTCGGGACAAGGTTGAGAGTTTCGAGGATGAGCAACGATCTTTGGCAGATCGCAATCCAAGCGCGAAATCTAAAAGCGAAAGCAGAGAGTTGTTCTTTGCAGAAAAAAAGGCACTTTTTGCAGCTGACATCATCGTTTTCTCACCCCTCCCAAAGTGAAATTGAAACGAAAATAGCTCTCAAAGACTAAGGACAACCTTCCCGACGCCGCATCCAGAGTCAATGCTTTTGTATACAAAAAATCACTTATGGAATTTTGAATATTAAAAATTTGAAACTATGCAGCCCTCGCGACAGTAGGATAAAAAAGGGTTGAGGATGGCCAAGGTCAGGGTTTTTGCCCGGAAAATGACGAGGGCGAAGGGAAGATTATTGGGGGTCTGCCGCAATCAAATCCTGTTTGCGCTCACGTTTGTTGGCCCCTCCTCCCGGAAAAAAAACGGGCAGGAGCATTGGACAATTGAGACGGTGAGGCGGTGTGCAAACGCCAAGGGCATCGCGCCCAGGCGGCGCCTCACGGCAAACGACACAATATTGGAGGGTCAGTCGTGAGATCGCAGTCAGCCAGACTGGATTCTGAGCAACCCGACCCAGGCGGGCAAGGTCCGGCATATGGGCATAGTCTATGACGGGCAGCATCCCGTCCTGATCCCACAGCGCTGTGGCGACCTGCAGGCGAATGCCGCACGGGAACGTGGAACACGCCCCCCCTTCTCGCCGCTCGTGGGGAAGATCTTCGACGAAACCGAAGCAGCTAACATCCAATCCGCGACCACGGACCCGTGTCCGTCAAACGTCAGGGGCGCCCACGTGGGCTCTTGATCTCAATTCCGAGCCGGAATCGCCCTACCATTAACATGGGACAACAAGGCTATGGCCGGCCACCTGTTGAATGGTCAAACCTGTACCGAATAGATCGCTCAGCATCGGGCCCGTCATGGTGAGAACCCGGGGACCGGAGACGACCAGCCTGCCGTCTTTTAAAGCGACAATCCGGTCCGCGTAGCGGGCCGCGACACCCAAATCGTGCAGAACGATAACGACACTGCGTTGGGCTTGACCGGGTCTGGTGAGGGCATGGAGCCGATCCATGATGTCGCGCACATGGCGGGGGTCAAGCGCGGACAAAGGCTCATCCAACAAAAGCCATGGCGTGTCCTGTGCCCATGACATAGCCACGAACGCCCGCTGCCGTTGGCCGCCGGACAACGAAGCCAGCTGGCGGCTTGCCAGTTCGACCAGATCAAAGGCCTCAATTGCGGCGTCGATCTTACGGTTGTCATCTTCCTTTGGACGTCCGTGATGGTGCGTCCATCGGCCGAAACTCACCAATTCACGCACAGTCAATCGTGCGGTGACCTGTTCGTTCTGTGCCAGCAATGCGACGCGGCTGGCGCGTTCGGGTGGCCGGGCGTTGATCATGTCACAGCCTTCAACCGTAACCCGCCCCTTTGTCGTCTTGGCCAATCCGGCAATCGCAGACAAGAGGGTCGATTTGCCCGCACCATTGGGACCGATCAGAGCGGTAATCCCACCCTGCCCGAACTTGAGTGATATATCTTTCAGGATGTCGGTCCCGGTCTTTGTGATCGTCAGGTTGTCGACTTGGATCATCGCCGTGGCCTCCGCAGAATAAGGAAGAGAAACAAAACACCGCCCGCGAATTCGACCACGACGGTCAGGGTGGACTGCAAACCGAGCAGACGTTCAAATACAAATTGCCCACTCACAAGGATCGTCGCTCCGATCAAAGCGGCGGCTGGAAGCAGGCGCGAATGTCGCCATGTGGGAAGGGCAGCATGAGCCAAACTTGAGGTCAGCAATCCCAGAAATGTAATCGGTCCGACAAGCGCGGTTGACGTGGCCACCAAAAGCGCCACGAGGCCAAGCGCCACAAACACCACACGGTCGTAATCCACGCCCAGCGGTAGGGCGACCATGCGTCCGAGCGCGACCACGTCCAGAAATCGGGCGATCCGTAAAGCTCCCAACAGGCTGGCCACGAGGATGACAGAAGCGATGGCCAACTGGGTTTTATCGACCGCGCCAAAGGTTGCGAAAGTCGCCTGCTGCACGATGGAAAACTCGGACGGGTCCAACAGGCGTTGCGCCAACCCCGCCAAGCCACGCAGCAACACGCCTAGGATCACACCAGTGAGAACAAGGCGCAAGATGTCCTCTGCACCATTGCGCAGCAGCACGCCAAACAGCGCAAGCGCTGCGGCGACAAGGACAATCGTTTCCATGCCAAATTGCGCCAGCGATGGCAGCGCGGCAAACCCAACGCCCCCCAATGTCAGCACCAGCGCCGTTTGGATGAAAACGAATAGCGCATCAAAGCCGACAATGCCCGGGGTCAACATGCGATTGGCGGCTATTGTTTGAAACAGAACTGTGGCCGTGCCAATTGCTGCGCCGACCACACAGAGCGCCGCCAGTTTGGTGAACCGAAGCGACAGGATAAACCCCATTGGCGCGCGCAAATTCCATAATAGGAACAGCCCGCAGGCCAACGCCAAGAGCCCCGCAAGAAGGAAAAGACGGCGTTCAACCATAAGATTTCCTTGGCGCGGCATGGAGCAGCCACAAGAAAATTCCTGCCCCAATTACTGCAAAAACTGTGCCTGCGGGGATTTCATAGGGAAAGCGGATGATACGCCCGATGATGTCACACCCCAGCACCATCGTTCCGCCAAGCCACGCCACCAGCGGCAGATTCCGGCGGAGATTATCGCCGCGCCAACGCGACACAATATTGGGGACCACAAGCCCAACGAATGGGATAGACCCGACGCTTACCACAACGACGGCAACGATGATCGACACAAGTATGAGCCCGGCCAGCAATGTCTGCCGAAAATCTAACCCAAGGCTGCGCGCGGCATCTTCGCCAAGGCCCAGCATGGTAATTCGGTCCGCCGCCAGCCAGACCAGTGCGGCAATGGCTGCGACCACCCAAAGCAATTCGTAACGCCCCTGTAAGACACCCGAAAACTCGCCGCTTTGCCAGACGCCAATGTATTGAACGAGGTCTGTAGTCCACGCCAGCCACAATACTGCCGCGCCGATAATTCCGCCGTAAATCAACCCGACCAACGGCAATAAGACGGGGTCGCGGCGCGGTACATGTCGTGCCAGCGCCAAGAAACCAAGTGTGCCGATCAATGCCGCTGTCGCAGCGACCGACATTTTCATCATCAATGTTGCGCCCGGCGCAATCAATGTCACCACAAGAAGCCCAAGCATCGCGGATTCCGGTGTGCCCACCAAACCAGGTTCCACAAGCCGGTTTTGCACGGACATTTGCACGACCACACCCGCCAATGCCAATCCGGCCCCGGCCAATAACGCGGCAAACGTCCGTGGCAGACGGCTGACGACCATCACCACCTGTCCATCAAGATCGCCGCCGAATATGTCTGCGACCCCAATGAAACAACTCGCCCCCATAAGGAGGGCGAGTGTCAGCGCCGCATAAAGCCTGTATTGCATGCGTTTGACTTAGCTTGGGTCAGCGGCAAACGCAGCGACGACTTCGTCAATTGTGCCCATCACAGACTGATAACCGCCACCTACGAGATACAGACGCGCAGAATCAAGATATACGATTTGATCGTTCTGACCTGCGTTTGTGCCTGCTACCAGCGGGTTATCCAGTGTCACAGCCGCTGCTTCGCCCTCCCGGCCAATGGCGGCACTGCGGTCAACGACAAAAATCCAATCGGGATTAACTTCGGCAATAAACTCGAACGAAACCGCTTCACCATGGGTTTCTGCGTTCAGGTCGGGATAGGCTTCCGCCAGGCCTAGCGAGCTGTGCAGCCAGCCAAAGCGAGAGTCCTCACCATAGGCCGACACCTTGCCGCCATTCGTCAACACGATAAGGGCATTGCCTTGATTGTCCGTTGCGGTTCGGGCTCTTTTTATGGCCGCGTCAAGATCGGACAGCAGCGTCTCGGCGGCCTCTTCCTTTTGGAACATGGTGCCGTAGGCTTCTACACGCGCCTGTGCATCTGCCAACAGAGACTCACCAGAAATTGTCATGTCAACGGTCGGCGCAATTTGGGACAACGGTTCAATCTGCGACTGCGACCGTCCGCCGGCGATGATGAAATCCGGTGCCATGACCGCCAGAGCCTCAAAGTCCGGCTCAAACAGCGTGCCGACTGTTGGTGTGCCTTCGATGACTCCAGCAAGATAGGCTGGCGGGGCAATTGCCGGAACACCGGCCACAGCAATGTCCAATGCCGACAGCGTGTCCAGCGCGGCGAGGTCGAAGGTGACAACAGACTGCGGTGCGATTGGAACAGCCACTTTGCCAGCGGCGGTTTCGATCGCTGTGGTTTGCGCCAGCGCCAGTGCAGGCAGCGCCGCGAAGGCAGTTGCGATAAGCGTCGTTTTCATAATGAACCTTTCAGGTGTGTGTGCGTCTCGCGGCGGCTGGACAAAGTTGATTGAATCACTCAGGATTGATTTCCGATAGAAATACTCAGGATAAAACCACATGCAAGCCCAAAAGACAGATCGCGGCCAGTTCACAACTGAACACGCCAGTCGCTACCTCCAGCAACTGTGCAAACACTTTGCCCACAAGATTGAAGTTCAGTTCGATGAGACATCTGGCCAAGCACAATTTCCGTCCGGCATCGCAACGCTTACTGCATCCCCAAAAGAGTTGATTGTGATTTTGAGCGCTGATTCCGATGAAGGCCTTGAGCGGTCGCGCGGCGCAATCGACAGTCACCTGAAAACATTCGCGTTCCGTGAAAGCTATACGACGATGAATTGGGCCGCGTTGATGAAATAATCAACGCGATCCCACCTCGAAACACGAAACCCTTGCATCAGGTGAAGGGGCGTTTACGTCAAGATTACGCCTGGTGCCCCACTTCAGGTACAAGACGTGCCGGCTTCGTCATCGGTGACCGTTATGGTGCCAACTGCAACCCATACTGTAACCTCAGCCAATGTCAGTTCTCTTGACCGAAAACCGGGTGTTGGTACCGTTCAGTTAATGGCTCATAAAGGCCCTACGTGCGAAATCGATGAACTGCGTCAGTCGTTGCGGTCGATATCGATCACGATGGTAGACAAGCGCCATGGGTTGTTCTGGCAGGTCCCAATCTGGCAATATTCGCGTAAGAACGTCGGCTGCAATATCGTCGCGCACAAGAACGTAGGGCAACATGGCAATGCCCATGCCTGCATTGGCGGCCGCGCGCTGCGCTTGTCCGGAATTAACTGTAATCGTCGCCTTCGGAGACCAATTTTGCTTCTGCGTCCCTTTGGAAAAACGCCACGGGCGACGACTGGTCCTTGCGAACAGAACGGCTCGGAACTGATCCAGATCGGATGGTACCTCGGGTGTGCCACGTTCGCGCAGATACTCGGGCGACGCGCAAACTGTCATTCTATAGGGCGCAAGTTGCGTTTGAATAAGCGTGCTGTCCTCAAGCTGGCCAATCCGAAAGGCGGCATCAAACCCGCCTGCTATCAGATCTTCATTGGCGTCGGACAGGACAAGGTCGATTTCAACATCGGGCGCCAAGCTGGAAAAGGCTTTCAGCGCCGGAACCAAGGCCGACGTTCCAAAACTGACTGGCGCGGCGATGCGCAGGCGGCCTTGCGGGGTGCGTTGCTGATCGCTGGCCTTGCCTTCGGACAAGGACACTAGTTCAAGAATGTCCCGGCATTGCTCAAGGTAGCTTTCACCAAAAGCCGTGAGGCTGTGCTGGCGCGTTGTCCGATTGAGGAGCTTTACTTGAAGATGCCCCTCCAGCGCGGCGATCCGTTGGCCCACCAGCGTGCTCGTCACATTGAGCTTTCGCGCTGCCGCATTCATTGATCCAGCCTGAACGACTTCGACAAATGTGTGCATTGCAGTAAAAAGATCCATTACAAAGAATTCCTTCTGAATAAACCAAACTTTTTGCCAATTATCATGGATTGCTTCCTCATGCACAATCGCGCCTGAGTGAACTTTCAAGGCGAAGACATCATGATGAAACGATTTGAAAACCGCGCGGCGCTTGTGACAGGCGCAGGCAGCGGTATGGGGCGCGCGGTTGCGCTGCGCCTAGCGGGAGAAGGAGCGTCCGTGACACTCTGGGGGCGTCGCTCTGACCCTCTTGAGGAGGTGGCTGACGAAATTCGCCAGTCCGGCGGGTCGGCATTGGTTCAGGTCTGCGACATCGCTGATCCAGAAGCGATTGCGTCCAACCTCAAATCCTCTGTCGCACATTTCAAGGAACCCGACGCAGTTTTTGCCAATGCCGGACATCTGGGAGATTTTAAACCACTACGGGATACAGGGGCCGCTGATTTCAACGATTTGGTCCAGATCAATCTGATCGGCACGCAACAAACAGCAGCACAGTGTTTGCCCTATATGGACGGTGGCGCTGTGCTGATAAATGCATCTTGGACAGCTGGCGCGGTCATGCCTGGGTCCGGTGCATATGCTGCAACCAAAGCTGCACTTCTTGCGATGATGCGTGTATGGGCTGTCGAAGAAGGGCCGCACGGCAATCGGATCAATGCGATCAGTCCCGGGATTATACTTACGCCGATGGCGGATGCGGTCCTTGATCCACAGATTTCGAAACGTTTGACTGACCACACGCCACTTCGGCGCAACGGGCGCCCCGAAGATGTAGCGGGGACTGCAGCGTGGCTTCTGTCAGAAGACTCACACTTTGTAACGGGCCAAGACGTTGTTGTGGATGGCGGCTTTACACTTGGGGGGGCGCTGAGATGAAGTTTACTGACGGAGCGCAACTGGCCGATGAACTAAACCCCGATGTCCGCAATGTTTTGGAAAGCCGCTACGGTCATCTGTTGCCCGGCATGGCGGATACGATCATCGAAATGGCCTATGGTCGTTTCTACGGACGCCCGGGCTTGGATATGAAAAGCCGCTACATCGCAACAATCGCCGCACTTTCAGCCATGGGCGCTCAGACCGCCCCGCAACTGCGGATCAATATCGAAGGGGGCCTCAAATGCGGGTTGAGCGAAACGGAAATTGCCGAGATAATTTGGCAAATGGCGCTTTATGGTGGTCTTCCCTCAGCCATAAATGCGCTAAACACACTGTGCGATATCTGCACCGAAGGCTAGACGATCTGTACAAAGCTTCGCCTTGAGTTTGGAAAAGGCCGCCCTGCCCTGCATTGCTGACCTATGTGTATTTTGCCACGAAGATCCGGTTTAGCACCCATAGCGACAAGTGACGCGAACGGTCCGGAGCAGACCTGAACCAAACCCCTGACATCCCAAGGCTATGCAGCCACGATTGAAGTCTTCTTCAAATCGAGGGTGCACGCGTAGCCTTGGGCACTTAAAATGTCGGTGGCGTACAACAGCTTACGATCGTGCATTCAACGCTGCCAATTTGACGAAACCTATGGGGCAAGCGGCTGTCAAAATAATAAGCATCCCCCGGCCCCATGATTTTGCGTTGGTCGCCAACAGTCACCTCTATTCGACCTGAAATTACGACCCCGCATTCCTCTCCTTCATGGCTGTACATCACGCGGCCTGTATCAGCTTTGGGGGCGTAGGTTTCATACAGCATCCCCAATGCACGCCCGAAATTGTTATTGCCTATTCTGCGCAACGACACCCCGCCCTTGCCAATTTCAATCAACTCTTCTTTGGCAAAAAAGATCGTCTTGTCGACTTCCGGCTGAAAGGAAAAAAAGTCTGACAAGCTGATTGGGATACCATCAAGGATTCTGCGCAAGGCCCCGACGGATGGATTTGTTTTTCCGGCCTCAATCAATGAAATTGTCGAATTCGGCACATTCGTTTTCTTGGCCAAAGCCCGCTGGGACAAACCCACAGATTCGCGCACGCTGCGCAGCCGCAATCCAAGTTCAGATATTTCGTCCATTGTGTTGCTCCCGTTCATAATACTGAACAGTATGGCAAACGCTGCATATTTTTCAATATCTTATGGGTCAATAGAAACACTCTATTTTGAAATATCAAACTTCATATAGTGGAGGAAAGGTCTACCAACGCTATGAGTTTCGAAAGGATTCCCATGACCAACGCATCTATCGCTGCCCGCCGGAACGACGCCATTGCAAAAGGTGTGGGCATGTTAACGCAAGTCTACGTTGACCGCGCGCTGAACTCTGAAATCTGGGATGTCGAAGGTAGCCGCTATATTGACTTCGCCGCGGGCATCGCCGTTGTGAATACGGGGCATTGCAACCCTCATGTGATGGATGCGGTGACCAAGCAAGCTTCACGGTTTACGCACACGTGCCATCAGGTTGTACCTTACGAAAACTACATCGCGCTGGCGGAACGTTTGAACGAAAAGGCACCGGGCGATTTTGCGAAAAAGACTGCGTTTTTGTCCACTGGCGCAGAAGCCGTCGAAAACGCGATTAAGATCGCACGCGCCGCAACAGGCCGCTCTGCCGTTATCGCGTTTACTGGTGGCTTCCACGGTCGGACATTCATGGGCATGTCCCTGACAGGTAAGGTCGTGCCGTACAAAAAGGGTTTTGGCGCGATGATGCCTGACGTATTCCACGCGCCGTTCCCGATGGATGTGCACAACGTTTCCACAGACGACGCAATGAAGGGCATCGAATATCTGTTCAAGGCAGACGTCGATCCAGCCCGTGTTGCGGCAATCATTGTGGAACCCGTTCAGGGCGAAGGTGGTTTTTACCCGGTGCCAGCGGACCTGATGCGAGCCTTGCGCGCGCTGTGTGACGAGCACGGCATCGTGTTGATAGCCGACGAGGTGCAGACCGGTTTCGCCCGCACAGGTACATTGTTCGCGATGGAGCAATATGATGTGGCCCCTGACCTTATTACAATGGCCAAGGGCCTTGCGGGCGGTCTGCCGCTGTCTGCTGTTACTGGCCGGGCCGAGATCATGGATGCCGCCTTGCCAGGTGGTTTGGGTGGTACATATGGCGGCAACCCACTGGGTATTGCGGCGTCGCACGCAGTGTTGGATGTGATTGAAAAAGATGATCTTTGTGCACGCGCCAATGAACTGGGCGCGCGTTTGAAAACCCATCTCGCAAAAATTCAGACCACCACGCCGGAAATCGCTGACATTCGCGGCCCCGGATTCATGGTGGCGGCTGAATTCTGCGCTGCAGATGGCACGCCATTGCCGGAAATGGTGAACGAAATCCGCGCTGAAGCGCTCAAGAACGGGCTGATCCTGCTGAGCTGTGGTGTCTATGCGAATGTAATTCGCTTCCTTGCACCGCTGACGATTCAGGACGCGGTGTTTGACGAAGCGATGGGTATCCTTGAACGTTCCATCGCTGCTGTAAAAGGACGGATGGCATGAGTGATCACGTAATGAAACTCAAGTTGAACGATGCTTCGCTATTGGAAACCCGCGGTTACGTGAATGGCGAATGGGTCACGAATGGTAAGACGTTCAAGGTCCACAACCCCGCGACGGGAGAGGTCATCGCCAAAGTGACGGATATGTCCGCGGCCGATACCACTATCGCGATTGATGCGGCCTATAACGCGCAAAAGGATTACGCAAAGTGGACTGGCAAAGAACGCAGTGCCGTCTTACGCAAATGGTTTGATCTGATGGTGGCAAACGCCGACGATCTGGCAACGATCTTGACCGCCGAAATGGGCAAACCATGGGCCGAGGCACGCGGCGAAATCATGTATGGAGCATCCTTCATCGAGTGGTTTGCCGAAGAAGCAAAGCGCATCTATGGCGATGTTATTCCCGGCCACCAACGTGACAAACGCATCGTTGTTTTGAAACAGCCTGTCGGCGTGGTAGGTTCGATCACGCCATGGAATTTCCCGAATGCAATGATCGCTCGCAAGGTCGCACCGGCGCTTGCCGTTGGCTGTTCTTTTGTTGCGCGCCCGGCGGAATTGACGCCACTCTCCGCATTGGCGATGGCGGTCCTTGCGGAACGTGCGGGCATCCCTGCGGGCATTTTCAACGTGATCCCATCATCCGATAGTGCCGGGGTCGGTCAGGTGCTTTGTTCCGATGACAAGGTTTCAAAGATTACCTTCACTGGGTCCACGCGGGTCGGCAAAATCCTGATGAGCCAATGCAGCAGCTCAATCAAGAAAATGTCGCTTGAGCTGGGCGGCAACGCGCCCTTTATCGTTTTTGACGACGCCGACATAGATTCAGCTGTCGAAGGCGCCATGATCGCAAAGTTCCGCAACAACGGCCAAACCTGCGTATGTGCCAACCGAATTTACGTACAGGCCGGGGTCTATGACGCTTTCGCTCAAAAACTGGCGGTACGAATGAATGATCTGACGCTGGGCGATGGATTTACAGACGGTGTAAACACGGGCCCGTTGATCAATGACGCGGCCATGGTCAAGGTTGAAGATCACATCAAGGATGCGACAGCCAAGGGCGCAACCGTTTTGAAGGGCGGTAAGCGTTCCGAATTGGGTGGTACTTTCTTTGAGCCAACAATTCTGACCGACGTCACACCAAAGATGATCGTGTCACGTGAAGAAACCTTTGGCCCCTTGGCTCCACTGATTAAGTTTGAGGACGAAGACGCCGTTGTAGATTTGGCCAATGATACGGAATTCGGACTTGCCGCCTATTTCTTCAGCCGCGATCTGGCGCGTGTCTGGCGCGTAGCTGAATCCTTGGAAACGGGGATGGTTGGCGTGAATACCGGCTTGATCTCGACTGAAGTAGCCCCTTTTGGCGGCATCAAACAAAGTGGCCTTGGCCGCGAAGGCTCGAAATACGGGACGGAAGATTTTCTGGAGATCAAGTACGTCTGCATGGGTGACATTGAATAGAAATTTTAACTTGAGCTCACTTCCAAGCGCCGTCTGACGGTTTCTTAATGAGCCCCGTGTAGGCAATGTACATTGCTTTTTCGGGGCTCCCTTCAAAACCACCTCAATCATCTGGGCAGCTAGAGCAGTGTTCGGCCCTGTAATGGTTTGCGCTAAGCCATTTGGCCCGAGCGAACGGCCACAAACGGTCACGTTGATGGGGCCGCGTCACACAAACTTCCAGCACTTGCTGCGATAGCAAGATACGAACTCAGGCTTAATTGGGAGAGAATTACCGCTTTTCCCGGCTGGCTTGAGCGTTGGTGGTGGTGCGTTGAATCGAGCGCGAGCAACTTTTTGGCAAGGTTTTGCGCGGATGCGGCGGTGCGGGAAATGTCTTGGGCAACTTGATGAGTTCTTGGCCAGGGTTTGGCGGCGTGCGCCTTGCCCGCCGCGTTCGCTTCATGGAAAGCGTCCAAAGGCCTCTCGTTTTCACGACATCTTAATCAAGCCAGACCGAAACGACCCGCCCCGCTTGAGTGAAAGGTTATCCTATGCCTTGTACCGGGTCTTGCACGCTGCCGGCTTCCAGTTGCTCTTCACAACCCGCTACCACTCTGGGTTCACTCGGTGAATTCCCTGATGTCGCAACTGATGCAACAAGGCCCAATTGAGGTATCAAGACAATGTTTCAACGAGCCTACGCCTTTCAAACATCAATCAACTTGATCATGCGCTCCAGTCGCTCCATCGCGCGAACGCCGTCCTCAATGTCTGGTACTTCACGGGACTCCCCACGAAACACTGCAGCAACGTCGCCTAACAATGCGTCATAGCCCTTGTGATCTTCATTGGCTGCCGCTGTGAAGTTGGGTGTCCAGCTCAACGTGTCGCAGTCGGGCGATAGCAGTGCCTTGGGATCCTGCGCCTTGAATGGCGGATCACGGTACAGGGAAACATTAATAATGTTATCGACATGCAATCGCGCGTGGTCGCCCATAATACGAATTTCTTCCATGGGAGTTCCACGGGACTGAACCGTGCCCATGACGATATTGCCGATTTTGCCCATTTCTGTAGTGAAATTCAGATGTAAGAGAAGTTTTCCAGGTTGGGGAGAAATGCTCCTTACCTGCATGTCGCCAAAGTCTTCCCCCATAAACCAAGGGATAAGGTCCATGTAATGAACGCAATGATGAAGATAGAAACCGGTGTAGTCGGGTTCTCCTTTGAAATAGGTCGGAGCGGTCATATAGGCGCCGGTGACGCCCAAGATGCTTCCGAATGTCCCTTGTTCCAGTACGTTCATTGCGATCTTGTTGCCGGTGGAATAGCGCTTCATGAAGCCAACCAGCACAGGTTTTCCATATTTTTGAGACGCTTGCGCTATCTCGCGAGCGCCCGCCGCATCCGCCGCCGGCGGCTTTTCCATAAAGACCGGCAATCCCGCCTCAAGTGCTGCCAAAGTTGCCACGCGGTGCAATTCTGGGCCAACGGCCATACCAATCGCGTCAAGTCCTGGCGTCTTGATCAGCTCCGCAAAGTCATCGGTTAAGGTGGTGACACCATACTCCGTTGCGGTCTTTCGAAGGGCTTCGCCATCTCGATCGCACAGTGCTGCAATCCGAATTCCGTTACGACCCATTTGTGGCAAGAGCATCTGTCTCGCATGGGTTCCGCAGCCTATCCACCCAATGTTAATCATTGATCCACCTCAGCAAGTGCCAGCGCGTTTCGAATTACCCCTAAACCGGCACGTAGTTTGTCATCTTCATTTTCGCGAGGAGCCCGCCAATGCGCTATTGGTAGAGCCACCCGGTCATCTGCGCGCCGAAACGGTTCCAGCGAAATCGGACCGGTATAGTTGACTTGCGCCAACGCTCTCATCACGGCCGTCCAGTCAATGTGCCCGGTACCTGGATGGCCCCGATGATTTTCGTTGGCCTGAAAATGTGCAATTCGGTCACCGGCCATTCGGATCGCATCCGGAATTGACCGCTCTTCCATATTCATATGGAACGTATCAAGCATCAGCTTGAAGGCAGGGTTGTCGACCGCATCAACAACCTCACAGGCCTGACGTGTGGTGGACAGGATGTCTGTTTCAAAGCGATTAAGTGCTTCCACTGCCAGAACCACACCCGCCGACTGTGCCAAAGGCGCGACAGTGCTGAAGGCGGAAATTGTACGCTCTGCACGCTGCGCAATATCGTCGTCACTTCGGGGAACGGGTGGGCGTCCCGCAAAGACCATCGGCTCCCCATAAAGCGGTCCACCTACTATGCCGATACCGAGTTGGGCTGCAACATCGATACATCTTTTCAAGTAATCCATCCCACCGATCTGGTCCGACGTATTGTCAGAAGCGATCGAACGCTGTTGGTTCACACGTGCAGCAAGAACCAAAGAGATGCTTGCGTCTTCTGCAGCACGTTTCACCACGTCAATTTCGAGATTGTCTTCGGGTTCAGGAACCAGCAACTCGACAAAATCAAAGCCAAGGTCTGCAGCTGCCTGAAAATAATGGAGATCCGCCCCAGTAAACGGCCTGATAAATTGCATCGAAATGATGCCGATTGGATTTTTCATTCTTCTTGTCCTTTTAGGTCAACCTTTGACCGCGCCTTGGGTCAAACCTGAGATCAATCGCTTCTGAACGATCAGAAACAAAACAGTGGCAGGCAAAGCCCCAACAATGCCGCCAGAAGTCAGCAAGCCCCATTGCACTTCGTACTCGCCGATAAGCGTTTGCACAGCGACAGTAATGGTTCGAACCTCGCGTCCACCAAGCGTCAACGCGTAGAGGTATTCGTTCCAAGACGTGATGAAGATGTAGATCCCGGTTGCGATGATGCCGGGCATGCAGAGCGGGAGAACAACGCGGCGAAGAGCCTGTAAACGTGTGCAACCATCAGTCATTGCGGCTTCATCAAGCGAGCGCGGAATGCCGTTGATATAGCTAACCATCATCCAAATCGAGAAGGGAATTGCGACGGTCGAGTTGGCAATGATCAGTGCAACGTGCGTGTCGAGTAGACCCAAGGTCCGCATCAAAACGAACAATGGCAAAATCAAAAGGACCAGCGGGAACATATTGATTAGCAGGAATTGCAGCATCAATATCCGCTTACCTTTGAAGTTGAACCGCGAGAATGAGTATGCGGCGGTTACGCTGAGCGATAGTCCAACAATCACAGTTCCCACCGCGACAATGAAACTGTCGATCAGGTTGTCAGAGAACCCAACGGTATTGAACAGTCTTGCATAGTTTTCGAAGGTGGCGTTGAGCAGCGAAGGTCCGGTTGTGAAGAGCGTTTCTTCTGGACTGACCGAAGTGATGAACATCCATAGGTACGGCCCCAGGGTGAACACCAGTATCGCCAACATCGGAATTTCAACGGTCAAAATCCGTTTCAGTTTTGACTTTTTGCGAATGGCCATCAGTCTTCCGCCTTTCCGGTGCGACGGAGGTAAAAGACAACCACAACCATCAGCATTATCGTGAACAGGACTGCTATGGCTGAGCCATAGCCGAAATCAAGGTTTGTCCGCGCTTTGATAAAGGCATAAAGCGGAAGCGTGTGCGTCGAATAACCCGGTCCGCCGCCAGTCATAACAAAGATGACGTCAAAACTGTTGGCCACCCAAATCATACGAAGCAGAACAGCAGTCATCATTACCCCGGAGATTCCGGGAAGGGTGATGTGCCAGAACTGACGCCACGTGCTTGCCCCGTCGATCGACGCCGCTTCGTAGTAACTGGCCGGGATGGACTGCAAACCCGCCAAGATCATAACCGCAAAGAATGGGAAGCCCTGCCAGGTCAGTGTCAAAATAATGGATGCCAAAGCGGTATCAGGCCTTGCAAGCCACGGTACCGCTTGCTGAATTACTCCTAGGCGCAGAAGAAACTCATTCGCGACACCATAATTGCTGTCGTAAATCCACGTCCACATCAGCGCGATCACCACCGACGGCAAGGCCCATGGGATGATGATCAGCGCCCGCGCAAGTGGACGCCACCAAAAGTTCTGGTTCAAAATCAGCGCTGTAATAAGCCCAAGCAACAACTGAGCCGGGATCGTTGTGCACATCCAAATGACTGTGTGTTTGAGAGAAATCCAGAACACTTCATCGGCTAAGGCGGCTCGGAAATTATCAAGGCCGACCCAGTCGAAATCATTTGGACGAAAAAGCACATAGTCGTGCAAACTCATCCAGGCGGTTTGGACCATTGGAAAAAACACAATTGCCAGCGTCACCAACACAGCCGGTGACAGCATTGCATATGGAAGTACTCGGCGCCCAAATGCAGAGCGGCGCGCCGAAATATCGGGGTCAGTTTTTACAATCGTCATGAGCGCCCAAATTCAAATAGGGGTGAAGAGCTGAATGCTGGGAACCAACATTCAGCCCTCAAAAGACATTATTCAGAGAACAATGCCTCGATGTTTGCATTCATTTCTTCAGCAGAGATTTCCCCGATCAGAACGCGCTGCATGTTCGTCGGCCAGACAGTGTTAACAAAGTCAGACGTTGCAGAGCTCGAAGGCAGAAGCTGAGCAGCGGGAACGCTGTTTTGTGTTGCTTCAACAAATCGCGCTGGATGCAGGGTCCAGCCCGCAGCATCAGCCTTTACTACCGGCAATTGGCCTGTTGCTTCATTGAACGTCGTGTTGTGACCTTCCGAAGACAGGAACGAAATCCATTTGAACGCTGCTTCTGGATCCTCGGCGTTGGACAGCACGGCTGTACTTTCATCACCGAAAGCCGTCCAGGAACCGCCACCGCACACTGGGACCGGTGCGGCAGAAACATTGTCGCCCAAAGCTTCAACCATGCCGTTTGCAGAACCGATGTGATGAATAGTCATCGCAGTGCGGCCGGCTTTGAAGGCGCCGATGATTTCCTGAAACCCATCATTTGGGGCCGAAGGTGGGAACACCTTGTCCTCAAGGAACAAGTCGGCAACGAATTGAGTGCCGGCAATTCCGGCCTCAGAGGTAATCCCTTCGGTCAGGCTTACTCCAGTAGCGCCAAGAGTGAATGTTCCCCAATGGTCATGACCACCTTTTGCGCCACGGAACCCAAATCCATAGACGTCAGTTTGACCATCACCATCCGTGTCGCGGGTAAGGGCCTTTGCAACATCACGGAATTCGCTGCATGTTGTTGGAACTTCTAGATTAAGTTCGGCCAACATGTCCGCGCGATAATATAAGTAAAGTGCAACATACTGCACGGGAAGATAGTACTGATTACCGTCTCCACCTTTTACCAGATCGATCAGGCCATCTTCGATGTTTACAGCGCCGTCCCAACTTGCGATGTAGTCATCGATTGGGTGCAAGGCACCGAGTTCAATCAAACGTGGCTGCGCGAATAGTTTGACCATCGCAGCATCTGGTGCATTTCCACCAACAATCGACGTGTAAAGCTGATCGTAGTAGCTGTTCCAAGGAACATTTTCCACGTCTACTTTAATGCCCGGATTTTCAGCTTCAAACTTCGCAACCAGCTCATCCATTGGATTGTCTGCGTTGTCGAAATGGTACCAGAATCGCACCGTTGAATCTGCGCATGCGGTACCGGCAATTAGGGCGAGAGCCGAAGCAATCCCCAAAATTTTAGATGTTTTCATTTTTTCCTCCTGTTTTGGTCACCGGCTTTTGACGGTGGCCCTTGAAAACACTTCTCCCGCTCGCAGAAACGCCTCCCGCGCTTCTGGCAAGACAGAACTCATTTGCATGAACCCATGCACAACACCCGGAACGTGATCGAAAACATCTTCTCGCCCGAGAGCCCGAAGTCGCCGTGACAGCGCTTCGGTGTCGAAGAGCAATGGATCAAATTCGGCGGCATTTAAGTAGAGTGGTGGCAAAGCGCGCAGCATGTCGTCGGTTGCCACCAAAGGTGCCACAAGAGGATTGTTCCGCGCTTCCTTTGGCACGTACCAATCCCAATATCGCATCATTTTTTCGCGTGTCAGCCCTGGTCCATTTGCGTTCCGGGTGTAGCTTTCAGTGCTAAAATCCGCTCCATAAACGCCGTAGAACAGCATCCCGCAGGCTGGAAGTTCTTCATCTTCCTCAGTCAAGGCGAACATAGTAGCCAGGCCCAAATTTGCCCCAGAACTGTCGCCTGCAATGCTCCAGCGACGATCTGTGGATCGTGCGCGCCAAGCTGCAAGAATATCGTCCAGACCCGCAGGAAACTGATTTTCAGGCGCGAGGCGATAGTCGACCGTCAAAACGGGGCATGCACAGGCATTGGCAAGTTGACGAGCAGCACCTTCGTGTGTCGAAGGAGAGCAAAGAGACCAGCCGCCGCCATGAACCTGTAAGATTGCATCAGTGCCCCTATCGTTTTTTGGGACAACCCAACGCGCCGGCATGCCAGCGTGCACCACAGTTTGGGCGTCCGCCATTGCAGGCAAATCCGAGTTCCAACGCATGTTGGTCAACTCAGAAACTGCACGTGCTTGCTTGGGAGCCATAAGTGTCGGGTCGCCTACACCAACATCTTCCTTCGCAAGCCGCTCCAAGACAGCTGCCATATTGGGACTTAGGCAACTCATGATGAAGGCGAACCGCTCGTGATGACTGGACCGATGTCCACTATTGTGGCGATGTGATGGGATAGGAGCTCATTGAGACGATCCGCATTACGTTCCGACACCGCCCGGACAATTGGCATATGTCTTTCCGCAGTGGATTCTAAATCCCGACTGCCAGATGACGAGTTCAGAATTTTGAAGCGATGATTATGGATCAGACAACGCGCCAACATCGGCGAAACCAAAGGCAAATCCGCAACTTGAAAAAGTCGCAAATGAAAGGCTCTGTCACAGACGGAAAGCATGTATTCGTCATCGTCCCGTGCGGCATTCCGCATGGCGTTCAACAGGTCGTGCAGATCACGATCCAAAAGGTCATCCGCGTTCGCGATAACGCGATCTAGAAAACGGCACTCAATTTCACTTCGGATGTGCAAAAGGGCTTGCGCGTCTCTCAGCTCGCATCGCGAAACAAAGGTCCCATTATTGGGCTGTCGCTCAACAAGACCCACCTCGTTAAGCTGCATCAGCGCTTCCCGAACAGTCCCCTGACTGCAATCAAAGCGCCCCGCAAGCTCCATTTCGGTCAAGGTCTGCTTCGGGCTTAAAGTACCCAGTACGATTTCTCTTTGCAGCTTCTCGAAGAGCGCATTGCTTCGGCGTTTGGGCGCTTTAGGAAGTAGGTGCGAATACCCAAAATTTTCAAATGATTCTATAGCCATAGCTGGCCCCGTCTCCTGTCGAGTTCATCGAGAGCACTATTTGCACTTGCTCGTCATTATCGATAATGCTACCATTATCAATATCGATAGCGCAACTGAAAAATGCCGCAGACCACCTGGGAGCAAGAAATTGGCGAGTATAGAACTACAAGAGATTGTAAAGAATTATGGTGCGCACAGAGCCATTCATGGCGTTGATTTGCAGATTGAGGATGGTCAATTCGTCGCTTTCGTGGGCCCATCCGGCTGCGGGAAGTCGACAATGTTGCGCATGATCGCCGGCCTGGAAGAGATTACCAGTGGTGTGCTTCGGATTGGTGAGCAGCAAGTGAACGATATGGAGCCAAAAGACCGTGACGTGGCGATGGTGTTTCAAGACTACGCCCTCTACCCGCACATGAGCATCCGCGAAAACATTGGATTTGGCCTGAAAATGCGCGGGTGGAAATCGGAAGATATTGCGTCACGGGTGGAGCATTCAGCAAATATTCTTCAGATCGGCGACTACCTAGAACGCAAACCCGGGCAATTATCTGGTGGCCAACGCCAACGGGTAGCGATGGGCCGCGCTATCGTGCGAGAGCCATCGGTATTTCTTTTCGATGAGCCCCTGTCCAACCTTGATGCCAAATTGCGTGTGGAGATGAGAACGCAAATCAAACGTCTTCACGCCATGCTAGGCACAACAATGGTTTATGTTACTCACGATCAGACCGAAGCGATGACGCTCGCCGACAAGGTTGTTGTTCTTAAGGATGGTCATATCGTGCAAGAAGGCCCGCCAATGGTGCTCTACAATGAGCCCAATTGTCGTTTTGTTGGCGAGTTCATCGGCTCCCCCCAAATGAATGTCTTCTCGGGCCAAATCGAACGAACAGATGAAACGGCAAAACTCATCATTTCTGGCGCAGAAATTCACTTGGGTGATGTACCAGTTTCCGCTGGCGCCACGGTAGACGTTGGTATTCGGCCGGAACATTTGGAGCCAGCAAAGCCAGGCGAAGAAATGATCGAAGCCCAAATCGACGTCATTGAGCCTCTCGGCTCTGATACGATGGCGATTTGCCGTGTCGGAGAACACGAATTGACCGCGCGTCTTGATTCTAAAATGCCACTAGCCGTGGGCCAAACGATTGGCCTCAAATTCGAAAAATCGAACTTGCACTTCTTCAATCCGTCCAGCGGAGCACGTCTGTGACCCAAGATGACCAGCATCAAACGGCTCGGAAATTCCGTTATGACGCGGGACTTTGACCGGCAGGTTGCGGAAATTCAAGTTCGCATCACGCAAATCTTGAGCCGCTGCGCTGAGATCCAGGGCGTGCAGATCAATATCGAAAAGGGCAAGAAACGCGCAATCAGACATTCCGTGGTCCGTGTCACCACAAAGCCCTTGCAAAAGCTTCGGATCGACCTGTGCACCGGACAGAGCCATGGCCGTGTATGTGGCTTTGCTGACCTCAGCGATCTGAAGCTTTGCCAACACCCAAGTAGCCATTTGAGCGCAGCGTGATCGCTTCCAACTCGGTAGTTTCGGTACTTTCGACCGATTTACGTGATGCCGTCAAACGGCGGATTAGAACGTTGGTTTATATCGCGAATAACCTTCTGATAAGCCAGCGCCTTATCCGTGTAGATTGAAACAGGCCGATGAGGGCAGACGCGCACGATAGCCTTGATTAGAAGGGGTCTGGCTGCCGGTCACTCCGCGTCAGTTGAAGCTTTGTTGCGAAAGGCCGCGATTTGGTCGCGGGACTGCTCAATAAGGTCGGCAACGCTCTGATTAGCAAGGGTGTCCAAAAACCTCTCTCGTGCTGCATCAAGCGCTCCTTGCGTCGCTGCATTGGCTGACTGCTCCAGCAGGCATGTCGGTGTGTCGTCGGACGCGCCGATTGCAAAGAGTTTTGGCTCGCCCAGAGCCGCATAGACCTCTGCCAAAGAAAGTTCGGCAAGCGGTTTCTCAAGATACCAGCCGCCGCCGTGCCCCTTTGCGGAACTGACGACACCCGCCTTGCGTAAGAGCCCCATCGTCCGTCGAACAAGAGAGGGGTTGGTGTTTAACATCTGTCCGATCAGCTCAGACGTCATGGGCTTCTCGGTTTCACCAAGATGCATCAGGACGTGCAGAACGCGAGATAGTCGGCTGTCATTTCTCATCGGGTTCTCCCATAGCCAACAGCATATCGGAAATGCTCTCACGTGACAAATAAAAGCACATGATATTGACAGCGGATATCACGTTACTTATAAAGTTACGTTATCAATTTCATTCATCAATGGAGCGACCTCCGATGGTACACTCGTTCAGGTCACAACCCCATGATGCCGCCCCTTCCCCACACTGGCATATGGCTGCGTTTCTCTTCACTGCGGCCTTCATCAACATGCTGGACACGACGATCACCAATCTCGCGCTTCCCGCGATCCAAACTGAATTCTCTGCGCCGGACAGCGGCCTGCAATGGACATTGGTCATCTACATTTTGACCTTTGCCACTGGCCTGTTGCCATTCGGTCGTTTCGGAGACGCATTCGGAAGGCGGCAGTTGTTCCTTGTTGGGCTTCTTGGCTTCCTTGTCGCGTCCACCGCTTGTGGCTTCGCGCCGTCGCTCAAGGCGCTGGTCGCCACGCGGTTTTTTCAAGGCCTGACGGCGGCAATGATGATGCCGCAGGTGCTTGCCATCCTGCATGAGAGCTTTCCAGAAGACGAAAAAGCCAAGGCAATCGGGATCTTCGGAATGGTCACGGCGCTGGGGGCCATGGCAGGGCCATTGGTCGGTGGCTTTCTGATCTCGGCCGATCTTTGGGGTCTGGGATGGCGCATGATCTTCCTGATCAATCTGCCATTTGGCCTGATCGCTCTGGCCGGAGCGTATGTGTATGTTCCCCAAAGCGCGAAACCCAAGGCGCAGAACGTCGATTGGCTTGGTGCGGCTCTCTTTGCCATCGCGGCACTTGCCCTGCTCTACCCGATGATTGAAGGCCAGGCCTTGGGATGGCCAATCTGGCTTGCCGGACTGTTTGCACTGTCGGTCGCCAGCGGGGTCGCTCTGTTACGGCTCCAATATCGCCGCGCGGCCAATGGTCAACAGCAACTCATCCCGATCTCTTTGCTGACCAATTCCTCCTTCTTGGCGCGCGTCGCCATTGTCATGCTTATGTTCAGCGGAATTGCAGGTCCAATCGTTGTTCTGGCGATGGTTCTACAATTCGGGATTCAGCTCTCACCGGATCGTGCTGGCCTCGCTCTCGCGGCGCATCCGCTCAGCGTCATGGTCGCATCTATCCTATCGAGCCGTTTGGGCAGCAGGTTTCTTGAGCGTCGCGTCACGCTGGGCATTGTCTCATTGCTTATCGGTATGATCGTGCTGCACCTCATCGTTGCCCCTGGTGTGTCCATATCCACAATCTGGACTCCATTGGTTCTAATTGGTGCAGGGGCCGGTACAGCCACAGTGGCCATGTTTCAACTGGTCCTTAGAGAAGTGCCGCCGTCTGATGCGGGGGCAGGATCCGGTGCGCTTCAGGCATTCCAGCAGATCGGCATTGCCTTGGGCATCGCGCTTGTCGGGCAAGTCTACTTCGTCGCTTTGGGAGATGCCTCAACCGCCAGTTCACATGTTGAAGCGCTGAAGTTCGCCCTGTGGGTGCCCATCACGGTATTCGCGACCCTCAGCCTCATATCATTAAGACTCAAACCGAAGGAGACCAATGATGCGACAGCCTGATCTGGAATCGAAAACACCCGAGGCATTCTGGGAAGACATCTATGGCAAGGCTTCGCCCGAAACATCGGGCACCCCATCAAAGATCCTTGCGAAATATGCAACCGATCTCGCACCGGGACGTGCGCTGGAACTAGGCTGCGCCAAAGGGGATGATGCCGTGTGGCTGGCAAAGCAGGGTTGGCAAGTGTTGGGCGTTGATATCTCCAAGACCGCCCTGACTATTGCAGCTGGCAATGCTGAGCGGAACGGCGTGACGGATCGGGTTGCGCTCGAACAACACGATCTGACCAAGAGCTTCCCGAAAGGCACCTTCGATCTTGTCTCCGCACTTTTCCTGCAAACCCCGTTCGACTTTCCGCGCGCGAAAGTTTTGCAGGCCGCAGCATCAGCAGTACGGCCCGCTGGTCTCTTGCTCCTGGCAACGCATCAGACATACGCCTCATGGTCTTGGACCGCTTCAAGTGAACCCGAAATTACAGCGCCGATGCGTCTTTTAGAGATTGGTCTCGATCTTTCCGAGTGGGACCAGGTTTTCACCGGTCCTCTTGGCCGAATGGCGAAAGGACCAAATGGACAAACTGAGTTTGTCACCGATGCCGTCGTAGCACTGCAACGGCGGTAGTCGGATCGCCCACACGGGTCTTCCTCAACGCACAACGACAACCTGAAAGGACCATTCGAAATGCGCCATCGAAACACGCATCTTTTGGCTGCCGTAATTCTCACCATTCACTGCTTAACTGCACCTGCCGAAGCGCAAAACACGAACGAGGCACTTCCGCACCAACACCTCGGCGTCACCACCGCCGATTTGATTGAACGATTGCAAGGAGGCGGGCACGTTCTGGTCATCAGACATGAGCGCACCGATGCGTTTCGACCCGACAGCCCTGAGCTTGACGTCGAAAATTGTGCAACGCAGCGAAACCTCTCAGTCGCTGGCCATGCCAATGCAATCGAAAACGGTCGCGTCATACACCACATGAAAATTCCAGTCGAACGGGTGCTTGCAAGCCCGGTCTGCCGAACGCTCGAAACGGGTCGTTTGATGTTTGGCGATGTCGAAGCAGAAACCGCGCTTTGGGGCTATGGACAAGATCATGATGAGGTTAGAGCGGCATTCACGCAGCTCGCTTTGGAAGGCGCGGGCCAGACGGGTAATACAGCCTTGGTCACGCATCTCGGAACCTATTCTGCGACCTTCGGTGGACATATTGCGGAGGGCGATGCCGCTGTGTTCACCGTCGTTAACAACGAGCCAGAGCTGCTTGGTGTCATCGCGGCCAACGCTTGGAATGACGCTATTATCGATGCTACGCTAACCCCCCATCACGGTGAGGAACATAGCCACGAGCATCACTAAAGAGGTAAACGTGACTAATGCCACACCCAGCCGATGATCTTGAAGTACGTGAAATCGATCTGCCACTGGAGCATTCTAGCAAAACCGGTTTTGACGCAGTGTTTCACTTGGTGAGCAGCCAAAGGCCTCGCGATAGGCAATCGCAAACCGGCCCAAGTGAGAAAAACCCGTTTCATATGCAATGTCACTGACGAGGATATCCTCAGTCCGAGACTGAAAAAGCATATGCGCTTGATTAAGACGTTGGCGCTGCAGAAAATGTAACGGTGTGCAGCCGAAGCTTTGTTGAAAGGCAAGTTGAAGACTTCGAACGCTGCACCCGGCGGCATTCGCAATCTGAGCGACTGTGATTGGATCAGACAGGTTTTCAAGAATGAAGGTACGGGCCCGGTTGATTTGCGACGACGAAATCTGTGCCTTTGCTTCGTTCAGAATATGATTGATCGTGCTGGGCTGGGCCATCAGGAACCCGGTTATCATTTCTTCTTCGAAAAGGGCCTGATGCCTGTGCGTGTTCTTTCCAAAGGCACCTTGCTGATCGGCAACCGCAACAGCGGCGCGAAACTTCGCTTTCCACCGCTTAAGCGCCGGTGATGACAGTTGGACTTCGGGATCAAACACGATTGGGCAGGAAATTGATTGCCCCAAAAGTCGTTCCGCCGCTTGGTGCAACGCGGTGGCGCTGATCTGACACAAGAGTTTTTCGCACCCCCCCTGCCAGATCATGTGTGTTTCTCGAGTTGGGTTCAAAACCGATCCGGTTCGGCAGGTCGCTTCCACAGTTCGCCGCCCATTTCGTACCTTTGCAGTGCCGCACAAGGGGATTTGCACAAGGTAAAAATCGGTCAACTCACCCGGATTGATGCAAACGTCACAGCCATACTTCATATAATTCAGAGACAAGTTTTGCCCGCTGACATGGTGATGACAAGCATCGAAATTGCCGTGGGCCGCGCCCGGAATCAGTTCGTGATCACAGAACCGCTCGGCCACCATAGCGCGCGCATGTTCCACATCTGTCGTCTGAAACAGACAATGTTCGCTGAGCAGATCAGCCGTTTTTGTCAGGTTTGCACGCTCCATCTGCACAATTTTAAGATATTTTAACCTTAAAGCAACTGCTTTTCGGCGGGCTCGGTTTTTCTTGCGCAATTTGGATAAGGCAACTGTGACGATCGCTCTAGGCTGACTGCATAATTCTGTCATGAAGGGAAAATACCATGAAAGAAACAGCAGGAATAACCACATCTGACGCCGGCCAAGAGGGTGTCTCATGGAACGTGGTAGGCCATGTCTACACACCAAAACTGCATTCCGACAATGCCATGATTTGGCATGCCGTGGTGCCCGCCGAGACAATGGTGCCGCCTCATGTCCACCCAACTCAGGATGAATGGATCCTCGTGACCGAGGGCTATCTGGAAGTGGATTTTGGGTTTGAAGACGGCAATATCACCGCCAACAAGGCCGGGCCGGGTGATCTTGTCCGCATGCCGATGGGCGTTGCGCATGGCGTCTATAACCGTTCGGGTGCCGAAGCAAAATGCGTCTTTGGCGTTGCGCCATCCCGCAAGCTTTACGATTTGTTCTGCGCCTTGGACGGCGTGACCGACCCCGCCGAGTTGGTACGTATTTCGGCGCTGCACGAAGTCGATTTCCTGCCGCCCCCCTCTGACGCATAAGGAGCAGCCAAATGGTTAACCGAAAAAAGGTCGCCGTCATTGGCGGCGGTGTCGCCGGCTTGGCTGCTGCCAAGGCGTTTGATGAAAGAGGTCACCGTGTCATCGGGTTTGAACGAAGCCATGATTTCGGCGGCGTCTGGGAACTGTCGCGCTCCTATCCCGGCGTTCAGACGCAAAGCCCAAAGGATCTGTATCGCTATACGGACCTGGCAATGCCCGATGATTACCCGCAATGGCCCAAAGGGCCGCAAGTCCATGCTTACCTGCATTCATATGCGGACAAGCACAAGCTGGGCCGTTTGTTCCAGCTAAACACCGATGTCGCCGGAATGGAGCGACGTGCAGATGGCAAACCGGGCTGGACATTAACCCTGACAAGCGCAGGCCGGACCCGCAAAGAGGACTTTGACTTTGTCTCAGTCTGCACAGGACAATTTTCCTATAAGAACATCATAACCCACCCTGGGCAGGACGCGTTTGTCGAACAGGGCGGGCAAGTGATGCATTCGTCCGAATATACCGATCCAGAGATTGCCCGCGGCAAGCATGTGGTTGTTCTGGGCGGGTCCAAATCGTCAACCGACATCGCGGTCAATGCAGCCGAACATGGCGCTGCGCAGGTCACCATGGTCTACCGGAAAAACGTCTGGCGTATTCCGTATTTTGTGGGGGGCATCAACTTCAAGAGACTGCTCTATATGCGGGCGCAGGAAATGCAGTTTAACAGTTGGGGCCGTGGCCCATTGAAAAAACTGTTTGCCGCCATCACCAAGCCGCTGGTCTGGGCCAACTTTCGCGGGCTGGAGACCATGCTGAAAATGCAGCTGGGCCTAAAAAAATGGAACATGGTGCCTGATACGCCTATCGAAAAGGAAGCAAGCTGTTCGCTGCCACTGGTGACGCCAAACTTCTTCGAAACGCTTGAATCCGGAAAGCTTAAGGTGGTTCAGGGATCGTTTGACCGCTACGAAGGCGACAGCGTCGTTCTGACCACAGGCGAGCGTGTCAAATGCGACATTTCTGTTCTGGCTGTGGGCTGGAAACTGGGCGTGCCCGTTCTGCCGGATGAATACCGTCAAAAACTGATAGAAGAAGATGGGCAATACCGTGTTTATCGTTTGTCTGTGAACCCCGACCTGCCCGACATGGGGTTTATCGGTTTCAATTCCAGCTTCTGCACCATCCTGTCGGCCGAGATGATTGCAAACTGGCTGGTTCGCTATGCGGACGGTCAACTTGCGCATCAACCAAGTGACGCTGAAATGCGTGAAAACATCGAGGTGATGTTGAACTGGCGCCGGAAAGAACGCCCGGCCGCACAAGTCTATGGCGGGCTCTGCTCTGCGCCGTTTCACTTCAAGCATTTTGATGAACTGCTTGCAGATATGGGCGCGACCAAAGCCAAACGATCAAACCCGCTGGCAGAACAGTTTTCGTTTCCGGACGCAGATGCCTACGGCACGTTCCTTGCCTCAACACCGCAATACATGGCGGGTGCTTAACCAAATGCGAAACGGAGCCTTTTGACATGATCGATTGGAATGACGCCTTTAACAATATGGGCCATGTAAAAGGCTCCGATGCGCTGCCCGGTTTCTGGGCAACGCGCGCCGCACAATACCGAAAAGGACCTATCCGAATTGATCTGGATATTTCCTATGGCGAAACTGATCGTGAAACTTTTGATCTGGTCTGGCCCAACGGCGTGCCCAAAGGGCTTTTGGTGTTTGTTCATGGCGGGTTTTGGATGCGGTTGGACAAATCCTACTGGACGGATCTGGCCGAGGGGGCACGCGCCCTTGGTTGGGCCGTCTGCATCCCCAGTTATACTCTGACTCCGGCGGCGCGGGTTTCTGCGATAACGCGCCAGATCGCGGCGGCCATCAAAACAGCGGGAAATCTCGTTGAAGGCCCAATTCGTCTGGCGGGGCATTCTGCGGGTGGGCATCTGGTAACGCGAATGATTTGTCAGAGAAGTCCACTGGCAGATCAGACCATCGCTCGCATCGAAAAGACGATTTCGATAAGCGGCCTACACGACCTCCGTCCCTTGCTGAAAACGGAAATGAACAAAACGCTTATGCTGGACGAGGCTGAAGCCACCGCTGAAAGCCCCGCACTTTTGAGGCCCAGGGAACATGCGAAGGTTGTCGCTTGGGTTGGTGGCGACGAAAGACCCGAATTTATCCGTCAATCCCGGCTTTTGACGATGATGTGGGACGGTCTGAATGCCCATACTGAGTTGAAGATAGAACCGGGTCACAACCACTTTACCATCCTTGAGGGGTTGAAATCTGCAAGGTCGCCGATTTGCCAAGAGCTAGCCAATCACGTGTGATTGCGGGGTCGTGAACCCAGCGGCTTGGTCGGGTCAGCATTTACCAGTCTGGTTCGCATCTTGCGTTGCACCAGTTGGCTTTGTCGCACAAATCGGCTTTTTGAGTTGCCATGATTGTACAATTGCCGACCCTCCTCACTCTACGCCCCCCCGCTTGAGGCCTTTGCGTCATGCATCCGTCTCAGCCTCAATCGGGTTAACGGGTTCTGAGCCAGTGAGAAACGCTCTGAAAAAAACAGGCAACAGAGTCCGCGAAAACGGTTCTTTCGATTATTTTGTAGGATAACAAGGCGAGGCAAGCACCGCTTTGTTATCCTGATTGGTTCAGCCGGTTTGTGTGCCGGTCGTGCGCTTCATTATCCAAGTGGCGATCCACGTCGACACTGGGAAAGCAATGGCGCCAAGCACAAAAGCGAAAGGCCATGCCATAAGCGCTGTTTTTGGCCAGACTGAAAGCCACATTGCGGTTGGCCCAAGTGCGATCAATGACATTATGCCGGACATGGCCACCGCCATCAAAAGAGTCATTATAACTTGGGTAAGGATTAGGGTCTTCTTGTCCATCGTCTATTCTTTCCGTGGTGGAAGATGCCTGAACGCGCAGAAGGCGAAAAGAGGGCACCATCCTGTTGCAAGGGTGGTGCCGCGGGTTCACGCAAAAAAGCGCAACTAAATCTCGTGTTCACGAGGACTGGAATAACCGGACCAGTCTAAAAATCTTTTCGGCCCGCTTACGTACCCGCCACATGGGAAAAAAGCAATGCAGTATGGGCGGTTCTCTCTGTCGGGCAATCACAATACTGGTTTCAGAACTGTGTCAGCCCCCTGTTCCGCACCGCCGAAGAAACCTCTCTGGCCCGTCATCATTTAAAACGCCGTATTTCCCTGACCCGATCCTCGCGATGCAGATACATCCGGCCTGAGAATACCCCGAAATGAGCGCTCTTGTGGGTCATATCCCCTTGAAGAAAACCCCTGCTGCAGGGACCGTCGCATCAACTTGTACCAAGCTGAGCTTTGTTTCACAAAGTCATTGATGGATTAGATTGTGATCTTGCCGGATCAGATTGCCGCTATCCCGGATGGCTAAGCCTTTTGGCATAAGCGCTGCAGCAAGATCGTGGGTTTTGGATCGAACGGTAGATACTCGGGGTATTCGCGGTAGGCGCAAAATCTGAAATGGGCGAACTCACGCTATCCGCCCAAAAACCCACGTTTCCGCCCAAAAACCCACGTTTCCGCCCAAAAACCCACGTTCATGACTTTCGCTACAAATGACCGGTTTGTGCCCAACCTTCCAAAGGCTGCTCTTCAACCGAAGGTCAGCAATGACCTTGTTTTTTGCATTTCTGGAACCATCTTCGACCTTCTTGTGGAAAGCTCAGATAGCGGCCTGATTCACGCGCTTGATCAATGCCTCGCCCGTTTCCTTGCGTTCACTGTAGCGCTCTACCAAATAGTCAGAACGGCCCCGTGTCAGGAGCGTGAATTTAACCAACTCTTCCATGACATCGACCATGCGGTCGTAGTTGGGAGATGGCTTCATCCGGTCATTGTCATCGAACTCCAAAAACGCTTTGGGCGTTGAAGATTGATTTGGAATTGTCAGTAGTCGCATCCAGCGGCCAAGAATGCGCAATTGATTGACAGCGTTAAAGCTTTGGGAACCGCCATTTACCTGCATGACCGCGAGCGTTTTACCTTGTGTCGGACGAACAGCCCCAAATGACAAAGGTATCCAGTCGATTTGAGATTTCATAATGCCGGTCATAGCCCCGTGACGTTCGGGCGAACACCAAACCATACCTTCGCTCCATGCGACCAGATCTCGCAATTCCTGCACCTTTGGATGGTCGGCATCCGTATCATCTGGCAAGGGCAATCCGCTGGGATTAAACGTCTTCGTCTCGGCCCCGAAACGGTTCAGCACCCGTGCGGCTTCTTGTGTCATCAACCGGCTAAAAGACCGGTCACGAAGCGAGCCGTAGAGCAACAAGATGCGCGGTGGATGGTCCAGACGTCCACCCGACAATAGACGGTCTTCGTCTATGTCACGAAAGTGGTTGTCGTCGATATTGGGTGTGTCGGTCATTGTGATGCGTCTCTTGTTGTTGAAATAGCATGAACAAGGCGATCCAGCGCCTTTTCCAATCGGTCGCGAGGGCACGCGATGTTTAGCCGCCCGAACCCTGCACCGCTGTCCCCGAAGGCGACACCTCGGGTTATGGCCCATCCGGCCTCATGTCTTAGGAATTGTGTCAGATCGTCCGGCGACAAGCCCAAATGCCGAAAGTCTAACCACAGCAAGAATGTGCCTTCGGGCTCAATCAAAGAGACTTCAGGGATGCCGGCAAGACGTGCGCGCACCAGAGACAGGTTCCCCTCGATATAAGCGATGGCCGCGTCCAACCACGGCCCGCCATCGTTGTAAGCGGCCTCCATCGCCACGCTGGCGAAAGCGTTATTCTTATTCACCGTCAGACGGCTGTTTTCTGCTCGAAAAGCGTTACGCCGGTTATCATCAGGAACGACTGTAAAGGCACTGCAACACGCCGCGATGTTAAAGCTCTTTGCCGGAGAAAGGCAGGTGATGCTGTTGAGCGCATCGGCCTCGGAGATACTGGCGAACGGCGTATAGGTGTGATCTTGAAACGTGATATCCCCGTGGATTTCGTCCGACACGACGACGACCCCGTTTCTTCTGCAGATCACCCCCAATTTGGCCAGCTCGGTCTTTTTCCAGACGCGACCCACTGGATTATGTGGATTGCAAAGGAACAGCATCTTTGTGCGCGGATCAGCGGCACAGGTTTCCAGACCGTCAAAATCCATCTCATAGCGCCCGGACGAAAGCACCAATGGGTTTTCAACCATGCTGCGGCCGTTTTCCGCAATAATATCCGCAAAATCAAAGAATACGGGCGGTTGGACAATTATGCCATCGCCCGGCTCTGTAAACAGATTGGCGGACATCGAAAGGCTGTTCAACACATTGGGCGCACGCAAAATATGATTGGGGTTAAGGCCCCATCCGTGCCGCTTTTTTACCCAAGCGATAAGCGCAGGCAAAAGTCTATCGGGCACAGTTTCATAGCCAAAAACACCATGTTCCAATCGCCGCAATATTGCGTCCAACACCGGTTTGGGAGCCCTAAAATCCATATCCGCGACACCGGCGGGAAACAGATCCATTCCGTCAGCTCCAAGCACCATGCTGTGTACTTTAAGGGCCGGAACCTCGCGGCGGTCAATCACCTCATCAAAATCAAAGTGTTCAGCCATCTTGCGCCTCGTCGAGTAGCCACCCAAAGAACCAAGTTGCAAGAGCGGCAGCGATCAACTGCACACCAATAAAGGCGGCGACATCAACAGGGGCGATCCCTGCAAAAGTGTCTGAGAAGCCGCGTGCAATCGTGACCGCAGGGTTTGCGAATGACGTTGAGGACGTGAACCAGTAAGCGGCGGTGATATAGAGCCCCACCGCCATCGGCACCGCAGAAGGCCGCGCCTTGATACAAGCAAGGATCGTGCCGACCAGGCCAAAAGTCGCAACAAACTCACCCGTCCATTGGCCAACACCACTGCGCGATGTTGTTGACGCATCAATCAAATGGTGATCGAACATCACGTGTGCGGCCAGCACACCAACAATGCCGCCAAAGATCTGGATAACCACATAGAGAACGGCATCGCGCTTTTCGATTTCGCGCCGCAGTGCAAAGCTGAGTGTGACAGCAGGGTTGAAATGTGCGCCCGAGATCGGCCCGAAAATAGTGATCAACACGACAAGGATAGCGCCCGTTGGAATCGTATTGCCCAAGAGAGCGATAGCGATGTTTCCACCCGCCAACCGTTCGGCCATGATGCCAGAACCAATGACAGTCGCAAGAAGCGAAAATGTCCCCAGCCATTCGGCCATGAGGCGTCGTTCAAGTGTCATTCTATATCTCCAGTAAGTGCAGCAAACCGCGCGACGTCGATATTGCCACCGGTGATAATGGTCGCCACCGTCCTGTTTTTAATTGCGACTTGCCCGTTCAGAACTGCGGCAAGGCCAACAACCGAACCGGGTTCCGTCACGATCTTGAAGTGCTCAAAGGCAAAGCGCATTGCTTCTCGGACATCTGCATCGCTGGCGGTTACTCCGCCTGCAAGCAGGTCAAAGTTGATCGGAAAGGTCACCTCGTTTGGAATTGGCGTCATGATCGCATCGCAGATCGTGCGTTGGCCCACCGTATTGGCGAGGCGTTCGCCTGCAGCAAGCGACCGACATGTATCGTCAAACAATGATGGCTCTGCCGCATAGACTTGGGTTCGCGGAGATGCTTCGGCCATAACGACCGCTGTTGCCGCTGTCAGGCCGCCACCGCCACATGGCACCAAGACCGCGTCCAGCATGGGTGAATCTTCGAACAATTCCAGGGCAGCAGTTCCGGCTCCTGCCAGAACCTGACCGTGGCCGCTTGGCGGAACTTCGATGCGGCCGGTCTGCGATCTTATTCGAGCCACCACATCAGCGCTGTTTTCTGTGTCGCGGTCAAAGGTAACAATCTCTGCGCCAAGGGCACGGGCCGCGTTCATCTTTGCGGTTGGCACATCGCAGGGCATGACGATGACCGTGGACGTCCCCAACAGGTTCGCTGCGCGAGCCAAGCCAAGGGCATGATTTCCCGACGAATAGCTCACCGTGCCGCAAGCGCGTTCCTGTGATGTAAGGTTCAGGATTCGATAATACGCGCCCCGTAACTTGAACGCACCGGTGCGCTGAAAGTTCTCTGCTTTCAACAACAACCGTCCGCCAAGCATTTGATTGACGTCGGCGTTCTCAAGTACAGGCGTACGCACGATAACATCAGATAGTGCAGCCTGAGCGGACCGAATGTCGGCAAGTGATACGACGTGCGCGCTCATTCTTGATCCGTACGACATTTGACATCTGAGGCGATTTGATAGTCGGCGTCCCCGCGCACGACCTGCGCCATTGCGCGCTGGCACAATGTCATCCCATGAAAAGGAGATGTGATCCTGACTGGATCAGCCTCCGGGGTATCAGGATGGTGGAGCAGGCCAACCAGCCCGCTCGAAGCGACGTGCCCACCAAAGGATTTCGGAGGTTCAAACAGACCTGCCGTATATGCATGGACCTGCCCTCTGACACGCAGCTCGCGCGTGTTTAGCGCTTGCTCGGGGACATGGTTCGGCAACATCCCAAGACGATGAAGAAAGTGATGCACGCCCAGAAATTTTGAATCCAGTCCGTTTGCCCCAAAATCATTTTCAGACGTTATCAACGTACCGGACATCCCAGCGCCTCCCCAGGTCAATTCGGCAAACACCGAAATATCAATTGGCTAGGTCAGGCACGGCATCTTGTCAAGCTTCGATAATTCGGGCAATAACGAATTATGGAACAGGCCAATGCCATCGAAGCTTTTGCGGCTCTTGCACAAAACACACGCTTGGAAGCGTTCCGTCTGCTTATCAGGGTCGGTCCAAAAGGATTGCCTGCGTTGGAAATCTCGCGGCAGTTGGGCACAAAACCATCGACACTTTCCGGCCATCTCTCCATTCTCAAACGCGCTGGTGTCCTGACTGCAACACGCCATCAACGCGAAATCCACTATGCGGCAAATCTTTCAAGTGTGAATGCGCTCGTCCAGTTCTTAATCGCTGACTGCTGCGGCGGACAAATCGACAACTGTTCGGAAATTGTCTCGCTGCTTGATTGCGCAGAAACCTCGTAAAGCGGACATTGGGTTTGTACGGTCAGACGAATGCGAACTCGTCTCAAACGACCAACTGCGCACAAACTAGATCACACAAGTGTTTGGCCAATCGGCCAGCGACTGATCACGCCAGAATTTGAAATTAGGGCGTTTGAGATAGTGGCGCTGATGGCTAAACTGGTTGAATATTGCGTCGTGGATCGAGGTGAATTTCTGTAAAATTCCCGCGGACCGAAATCGGCACATCGCCGGTTCTCGTCATCTAAAATGCAGGTGCGCGTTTTCCGAGAGTGCGCGGATCAATACGAAATCGTCAGGTCCTCTGACAGGGCGCTATCGACAGCGCGAATTGTCGTTTTGCCGGATGGCATTGTCGCTATCCCGGATAGGAAAGCAGTTTTGGGGATACGCGTTGTGGCAAGTTCGCGGAATTTGGATCGAACGGTAGGTACTCGGGGCATTTGCGGCAGGCGCAAAATCCGACATGGGCGAATTCACACCACCGCCCAAAACCCACCTTCATAGCCGTCGCGGCAAATTTCAATTTGCAGCGCACATTGCCACCTACCTTATCGCTTCGCGAGCGTACACCGTTGCAATCAAGCGCCGCCCCTAAAGAGTGAAAATCCCCATGGTGTAAATTTGAATGGCAAATGGAAATGCTCGGCGACGCGGTCGATCCCGAAACGGAAGACAGCGACATCCACAAAAGAAGGATCAGGCAGGTCCACCCCCATCCGCCGATAGTATTCGCCGACATCGAACTGAACTTCATATGTCCCACGTATGACCCCCCTGCCATCCGCAACAGGATCAATCAGCTGGCCATTTCCCGCGCACACACCCTGGGCAAGGTCGGTCGGTTGGGGTTCCAGACGGCGCAATCGAACCTTGAGGCCAACCGCAGGCGTACCATTTGCAACATCGACCGCATGGATTGAGATCCCGCCGGGGGTCTCAGTGAGAATTTCATGCTCGGTCATCCAAGTGTCTCCAGACAAAATTCAGGGCCAGTGTACCGCGTATCAATAATTACTTTCTGATCGACAATTTGCTCCGCGATCACGTCAATTGCACTTGGGAGCGCCATTGGAATATCAGATGCATAAGCCAACCCGACAGCACCATCTGCAAGACCCAATTTCTGAATGGCGGCGGGGCGTTTGCCCGCAAGCATATCTGATATCGCGCGTTCGACGCCAAGATCGATGCGGGCGAGTGCAGAAGCTGCGAAGACGTCAGGGTCTTTCGCGCACCAATCCGTGGCGTTCCCAATCTGCCGCATGCCTGTTGCCCGGCAAGCTTTGGTTGCTCCGGTTCTCGCTGCATTCAACATTGTAAAAAGAAAATCCACCCCCTGGTCGGACATTGCACGTGCCCAAGCATCGGCGATCGCACTGTCATCCTGGGTTCCGCAGAAGCCTGTAATGACACGGATGTTTTCGTCTGCAAAACGCGCCCCTGACACGAATGCAGCCCGGCCCTTTAACCCCGGCACCACTCTGTGGCCTGACAAATGCCCAATGACGCCAGTTTTCGACATCCGCGCGGCGAGCACCCCAGCCAGAAAGGCTGATTGCTCTTGCAGAACGTCATAGCTCGCGATGTTGGCCGCGCTGATGTTGCCTTGAACCACAGCGAAGGGACACTGCGGATAGGCTTGAGCGACGGTTGGCGTGATTTGATTGCCTTGCCCGCCAATAAAAACGATGCCGTCACTGTCCTGCGCAGCTGAGCTCAAAGCTTCGGACATTTTTGGGGGATCGTAGGGAATGCCATCGACAACAGAGAGTTGGTCATTTGACGTGCCATGGAGACGTTCGACCCCGCTTAAAGCGCGTTCGTTGAAGCCTCCGTCCTGCACGGCGCCCACAAACAATACGGAAATCTTCATGCGCGTTTTCCCAATGTGCGCGATGCGCCGAAGCGCATCGCGTTTGCATTATCCGCCGTTGACGTTTGCAGCTTTGATCAACGGGGCCCAAGTCGTGATTGTTCCGTCAACAAAAGACGTGAACTCTTCGGACGACATTTCTGTATGCGCAATTCCGAATTTCGCAAGTTGTTCGATCACTGGCTCCATTTGCATAATAGCTTCAATGGTGTCGTGAATTGTTTGCACCATTTCCGGGTCCATACCTGCTGGGCCGGACACGCCTGTCCAGTTCTCGATAACGATGTCGTGGCCCAATTCCCTAAAAGTAGGAATTTCCGGGAAGAGAGGTGAACGCTCTGGAGACGCAAGCGCAATTGGCTGTGTCTCGCCTTCTGTGATCAAATCGCCATTCAAAGCGACCATGTCGTAATAGGCCTCTAGAACCCCTGCACGGAAATCCTGAATAGCGGGTGCACTGCCTTGGTAAGGGACGTGGATTTGCTCGATGCCTAACGATACATCAACGGCCTGTCCGAGGATGTGGGTGATCGACCCGACCCCAGATGAGCCATAAGTAATACCATCTGTGTTAGCACGCTCTATGTAGCCTTCGAGCGACGTGATGCCTGAGGACGGCTGCACAAACAACGCAGGTGTTGATGCGCCGAGATATGCAATATGCGTGAAATCACCCATAGGATCGTAGGGAAGATCTTCAAACTGTGTTGGTGCGATTGTGAAAGGTGCGTTGTTGCCAAGGATCAATGTGGTTCCGTCAGGATCTTGATCGGCGACGAAATCCGCGGAAACCGTACCACCAGCACCAGGCCGGTTGTCGACGACGGCCTTTTGGCCAAATTCGCTTTCGAAGTATTGAGCAAGAACGCGGGCAATGAGATCGCTTGTCCCCCCCGGTGGGAACGTCACAACAATGCGTACAGGTTCATCTGTCCATTTGCCTGGGTCAGCGTAGGCAGGTGCAGCGAAAAGGAGGGATGCGGCGCCGAGGGCGAGAAGATGTTTCATGGTCTGGCAGTTTCCTTTTTAGAGTTCAGCAGGTTTATGCTTCGGGAGTTGAAGGAGAGTTTTGGCCAGCCCGACGTTGCCGCATGGCAGAATAGAAGGCGTAGACCAGAAGAAGGGCGGTGATCACAATCAGTGTTCCGCTAATGGGGCGCGTCAGAAAGACGGTCGCGTCACCACGAGAAAGAAGCATCGCGCGGCGCAGTTGTTCCTCCATCATTGGGCCAAGCACAAATCCGATTAGGAAGGGTGCGGGTTCAAATCTGAAGAGGCGCATGAGGTAGCCAGCCCAGCCAAAGACCAGTGTCAGCCAGACGTCAAAAACGTTGTTATTCAGGGAGTAAACGCCAACGCAGATCAGCACGATGATTGTTGGATACATGTAGCGGTAAGGGATTTTGAGCAGTTTCACCCAAAGGCCAATGAGGGGAATGTTCAAGATCAAGAGAAGCACGTTCCCGATCAAGAAGCTCGCGACGAGGCCCCAAAAGAGGTCGGCATGGTCTACCAGCAACCGCGGGCCCGGCACGATCCCGTACATCATCAATGCCCCGATCACGAGCGCCATTGAAGCGCTGCCCGGCACGCCCAACGTCAGCGTAGGGATAAAGGCGGTCTGAGTGGCGGAGTTGTTCGCTGCTTCAGGTACAGCAACCCCTTCGATTGCGCCTTTGCCAAATTTGGCACGGTTCGGCGATACCTTTTTTTCAATGGCATATGCGACAGCAGAAGCCACAGTCTGCCCAGTGCCCGGCAATGCACCGAAAAAGCTTCCTATCCCTGATCCTCGGAAAATTGGCGCAACCATTGCCTTCCATTCCGCTTTCGAAGGGTAGAAATTCGCATAATCAATTTCATTGTCATGTTCGCCCTTGGCATTGGCACGAATGGAGACGATCAGTTCGCCGACGCCAAAAAGCCCCATCGCCACGATGACCAAGTGCACCCCATCGCGCAATTCAGGGACACCCATAGTAAAGCGCTCGGCGCCGGTGGTGATGTCAACGCCCACGGTCCCGAACATCAATCCTGCCGCCACCATGGCGATACCTTTGATCGGACTGCCGTTTGAGACTGCGGATGCCGCGACTAGGCCAAGCAAGATCACCGCAAAATATTCAGTCGGTCCAAAATTGAGGGCGAGTTGGGCCAAAGCAGGCGCGAGGATCGCCATGACAATCATGCCCATGATACCACCGCCAAAAGACGCAATCGCACTGGCAAACAAGGCAATACCTGCCCGCCCGTCACGGGCCATCGGGTAACCGTCAATGCACGTGATTGAGGACGACGGTGTCCCGGGGATGTTCATCAAGATTGATGCGATGGATCCGCCGTATTCGGCGCCGTAGTAAACACCTGCGATCATCACCAGAGCAGATGTCGGCTCCAGGTAGAACGTAAGTGGAAGGATCATGGAAATGGCCGCCATCGACCCAATTCCCGGAAGAACACCGATAAAGGTTCCAAGGAACACGCCCACAAAGCAATACAGCAAATTTGCAGGTTCCAAGGCGACGAGCAGCCCATTTCCAAAACTGTACAGGATATCCATCAGTTCAGCCTCATAAATGCGTCAAAAGGCAGCCCGATCAGACCAATGAAAAGGCCCCAGCACGCCAATGAAACGAGAGCGGCGAGGCCTAACTTACCTGGAAATCTGAGCGATGGATCAGGGAGGCTGGCGGTTATCGTGGTCAGGAAAATACCTGGGACAAGCCCGATCCGGCCAACAGTCAGCGCGAATACAGCGAGCGCGCCTCCAATGGCGACAAACGAAATCCAATCAGGTTTTTCAGCGTCAGTTGTGTCTCGAAGGTCGGCGGCTATCACGCCCATGGACAGCAATGCGAGGATAAACCCCGTTATGACTGGAAAGGCCCCGGTTCCCAAACGGCGCGGGGATCCCACGCCCAACTCAAAGCCGCCGACGATGAAAATGATACTGAGGACGAGAAAACCTGCACCTCCAAGGGCGCCAAAGTAAGCGTGTGGCGCATGTTTTTCTTTGGCGTGTTGCTGCAGACGGAGCAGGAATTCTCTCATTCGTCTGCCTCCTGTGACGCCGTGCAGGGCTGACTATTGCTGCCTTGCGTCTGGGTCCCAGAAGCTTTGACCCCACTTAACTCGGCCAAACGCGCCCTCATGACCGAAATCACTTCCCCCAATGATCTGGCGAGTTCATCGTCAGGGGCTGCTGCCAGTCTATCTTTGAATTCGGCGATAACCCCGCCGATGCTCGACTGCGCGTGTAAAGCGATCACAAACGGATACCCATGGATGCGCTGATATTGACGGTTGAGGTCGGCCAGCTGCGTTGAGAGATCAGTGTCGGCTTCCAAAAGCTGCAAGCGACCTTGTTCCAGTTGGGACGCCCGTGTCACTGCGGTAGGGTCCGGGGGAGAGAGCTCTGGGTGGGCGCAAAGAAGTTGAATAGCCTCGTCGCGGGGCAAACTTCTAACTTCAGCGTCGAGCCAATCAGCCAGATGCGCAACGTCCCGGAAAGGCCGTGCTGCGACGGCGCGCTGCGCAAGCCAAACGGAACGCTCGACAATCCGATCAAGGATCGCGACGGCTTGGCTTTCGCTGGCCCGGTTCATCGCATCAATCGAAAATTTATGTGGTTTGGTGACCCGCATCGAACCTCCTAGTCTTGACGAAAGCCTAGTGGTGACCTGCCATTGCTAACAATTTCAAAAAAAGCCATGCTGCATTCGCCAAAAGGCAATGCAAGGATCGTCATGGCACTTCACATTCTTCCGCGCACGCTGAAATACCTCGAAGCCGTTGCACGTTTAGGCTCCATCCAAGGCGCCTCACGCGCCTTGGGAATTACAGCTTCTGCAATTGATCGACAGATCATTGCATTGGAGGAAATGTGCCAAACGCCACTCTTTGAACGTCACGCGCGAGGTATGCGGCTAACCTCTGCAGGTGAAGCGGTGGTTCTCACGGCGCGGCGATGGAATGCCGACGCAGATCGATTGGAAGAAGAGTTACGCGCCGTCCGTGGAGAGCAGTTTGGTACCGTGCGGCTTGGCACAATGGATAGCCTTGCCAACTCGATCCTACCTGACTTGGTCAAGGATTTCGCAGTGCGATACCCACGGATTAGATTTGCGATCAATATTATGACGCCCAAGGAGGCCGCTGATGAACTCGAGATCGGCACGATCGATCTCGTTCTCGCTTTCAATCTTCCGACCAAACGAGGGCGACATGATCTTTGGTCTGCTCCGCTGCCGTTCGGCTGTGTCGTTGGCGTAGGCCACCCGCTTTGGGGCAAAAGGCAAACGACATTGAGCGAGGCCGCAAAACATCCATTGGCAGCACAAAGCAGAGATCTTCCTGTGCGCGCATACTTGGAGAAGAGCTATGGATGGCTTTTTGACTCGACTGAACCAGCGCTTGTCACAAATTCCCTACAGTTCATGAAACAGGTTCTAGTCGGGGGCACATACCTTTCGATCACTTCACAGCTGGACACTCTTCGTGAATTGGAAGACGGCACCTTGTCCTTTGTCCCATTGGTGGACGACGGATTGCGACCGCAAACGATTAGCGTTGCCATCGACGCCCGCCGCGCCCTTCCAAGGGCCGCGCGCCTCGTAGGCGAAGCTTTGGCCGAAATGGTGCCAGAAAGACTGGCACGCGTGAAGGACGACTCTGAATAAGCCCGCCAAAGGGAACTATTGCGTCAACTGACGGGTTTGGCCCCACTGAGAATTTTGAGGTCGAGTAGGCGGCAAAAATCACAAAGTGCTGCGATCCGTTTGTCTTTCCACTAACGACGATAAGCATGAAGGCGCATCATTTGGCGGGCCACCTGCGGACGCACACAATCGACAGCCCAATCGCGTATTTCTATTTAAGACCGTGACAGCGCTTGAACCAATATCAGGACACAGCCTGCATTGTAATTCAGTCGCGAAGAGACTAGGTATAGTGTACCAAGTTGTGGTCTTCTTCGGCAGAGGCGCATCGCCTGCCAGAGTAGACTACGATCTTCTATCACCAAAATTCGACTGTCGCATATCCTAACAGGGATCTGACACATGGGAAGGTTGCCGATGTTATCGCGCACGACCGCATTGCCCGTACGTCAGATTCATTCTCTCTGGTGACAGGAAAAGCCCAAGAATTACGACCGGACACGGACAGCGTGCCGTCGATCAAACAACGAAAAAAACAGCTCTGGCACAATGTTTTGTCAGCGAAAAAAACAGTGAGGCGGCGCTTTCTCCGTCGGAGGACCAAATATGACTTTCCCAGAATGGACGAAACCCGGCATCTATGGTGCTTTGGGCGGCGCGGCTGTTGTCTCGATCCTAGGCTTTTCCCTGGGTGGCTGGACAACCAGTGGAAATGCCGAAGAAATGGCAAAGAAACTGGCGATCAAAGAAGTGACCATGGCTATGGTGCCAGTCTGTCTGAACAATTCAGCTGCCGACCCAGAGCGCGCGGAAAAACTGGCAGTCCTTCAGGAAGTCACCGGGTTCAGCCGTCGCAAAGCACTTATGGACACGGGCTGGGCAACCCAGCCGGGTTCAGACTCGCCAAGCCGCGATCTTGCGCAAGCCTGTCTTGAAGGGCTGAACCTGGATGCCTCATGAGCTAAAGGTGGGCCAAACGGTTTGCAGACCACGAATGTCGCCAGACATTCAAATGATGATGACGCTGATCATCGCTTCGATCAGCGCATTGTTCCTGCTTGCGATGCCCGCATTTGCCCAATCCATGCCTGAAAACGCCAGCCCCAAAAGCTATGGCGATGGGTGGGAGTGCAATATCGGGTATCGTCTTCGCGGTGTTTCTTGCATTGCGGTTGTGGTGCCCGATCACGCTTATGAAACCAACCGTACTTATGGCAGCGGATGGGAATGTTTACATGGCTTTCGCAAAAGCAATAACGAAGCTTGCGTTGAAGTCATCATCCCAGTTGGCGGGTTTCTGGGACCGTCCGGCGAACGCTGGCATTGCCTGCGCGGGTTTTTGAAAGTCGGCGATGGATGTCAAGAAGTTGTCGTGCCCGCCAACGCTTACCTGATCGAAACAACCTACGGGTCTTCGTGGAGTTGCCAGCGTGGGTTTGAAAAAACGGGAGAACTCTGCATCGCGATTGTGGTGCCAGCCAACGCATTTCTCAACACTTCAAACTATGGCCGACCTTGGACATGTGAGCGTGGTTATTTCGAACGGAATGATCAGTGCGTGGAGGTTGTTATCCCAGAGAATGCGTTTTTTGACGATGCAACTTACGGCAAAGGGTGGAAGTGCGCGCGCGGGTACGAAAGCGTTGAAAACAGATGCGAACCTATCGAGATTCCATTGAACGCACATCTTGACAGGTCCGGAAACCGTTGGGAATGCGACAATAATTTTAAGAGCTCCAAAGGCCGCTGCGTTCTTAGCAACTAATTAGATGGTGCGGTCACGTTGGCTTTTAAACGCTGTTGAAACGACAGCGTTGCCTTACGTGACTGCACCGAAAAGGAACCAATATGAAAATCGAACTGAAAGCGGCGAACACAATCCGCCGTCCGGTCAGAGGTGCGCAAGCGCCACCGGTGACCCCTGAAAAACACACACAACGCAGGTCTGACAATCGGACCCCCACGCCCCCAACGGCGATTGTCTATTGCGAAGGGAACTTCGCCAAGATTGACGGCAAAACGGCCAATGGCCTTGTGCGCCATTCACAGGCGTACAGAATTTTATCTGTTATCGATGGCGACCACCGTGGCAAAGACAGCGGTATGGTACTTGATGATACGGAAAACCACATTCCGATCTTCAAAACGCTGGATGAGGCGGTCGCCCATACGCCCGATGTTCCCGATGCCTTCATCTATGGGATGGCTCCGTCAACCGGGCGGCTTTCGCCAGCCGATCGCGGTGTGGTGCTGGAGGCGATTGCACTTGGCATGAACATCGTCAGTGGCTTGCATGAATATCTAAGCGACGACCCTGAGATTGCGTCTTTTGCAGCCCAACACAAGGTCACTATCCGTGACATTCGCAAACCCAAGGCCAGCAAAGACATGCGTCTGTTCGACGGTAGCGTCGCCGAGGTTAAGGCCGTGCGGATTGCGGTTCTGGGCACGGATTGCGCGATCGGAAAGCGCACAACAGCCACTGTTTTGGCACGTGGCTTGAACGCCATGGGCATCAAGACTGTTCTTGTCGGTACCGGCCAGACAGGGTTGATGCAGGGCGCGAAATACGGCGTGGCAATGGATGCGGTCCCGCCACAGTTCTGTTGTGGCGAATTGGAAGGCGCGATTGTCGCCGCTTCTGCCGGCGAACAACCCGATGTCATTCTGATCGAAGGTCAAGGCGCGTTGAGCCACCCGGCGTTCTGTACATCCGCCTTTATCCTGCGCGGCAGCCAACCGGACGCCGTCATCTTACAACACGCGCCCAAACGCGCGCATCGGTGCGATTTTCCCAAGATGTCGATGCCTACTCCGGCAAGTGAGATTGCCTTGATCGAGGCGTTTTCCGACACCAAGGTCATCGGTGTCACGCTCAATCATGAGGGTATGTCCGACGCCGAGATCACAAGCACTATAGCAAGGCAAACCGATAAACTTGGGTTGCCGGTGACCGATGCGCTCAGCCGACCTGTGCCACATCTACTGGCGATGGTTATTGCTGCTTATCCCGGCCTGCAGCAAGGAACGCCGATGGCCGCGGTTTGATGTGCCCGCGCATAGACGTTGATCTGCACAAGGTACGCTACAATGCGCGGACAGTTACCGATCGGCTGTCGGGTCGTGGCGTCCGTGTGACCGCAGTTACCAAAGCTGTTTGCGGACATCCAGCCATTGCCCAGGCCATGCTCGACGGTGGCGCGGTCGGCCTCGCTGAGGCTCGTTTGAGTAATGTGAAGCGGTTACGCCAGGCTGGAATGACTTGTCCGATCACCTTGATCCGAACACCAATGCTGAGCCAAGCTGATGACGTGGTGCAAGTCTGCGAGGCGAGCTACAACGCCGAAATAGCTGTGATCACCGCGCTCGCCGCTGCGGCACTCCGGCAAGGCAAGGTTCACGGCATCATCCTGATTGTCGAAATGGGCGATCGACGCGAAGGGATTAAACCAAGCGAACTTGGCAAAATCGCACAACACGTTGTGGATTTGCCCGGTATAGTGCTGAAAGGCATTGGGGCCAACTTCGCCTGCTTGAGCGGCGTTGCACCAACGGCTTCGAAGATGTTGGCGCTTTCTGTTCTCGCAAGTGACGTCGAAGGTCTGTGTGGCGCGTTCCTTGAGACAATATCTGGCGGTAACTCTGCAAACTTGCCTTGGGCGCTTGATGAGAGTGCAACCGGCCGGATCAACGATCTGCGAATTGGCGAAGCTATACTGCTTGGCGTCGATCCGATCACAGGAGATCCGATCGGTGGTTTGTTTCGGGACGCCTTCACGCTTGTTGCCGAAGTGATCGAGACAGACGCCAAGCCTGTTCGTTCATGCCTCAGGTATGCGAATCCCAACTTGGCAAAAATTCGACTTGTCACGGACACTTCAGAAACGACCCGGATCATTCTCGCTATCGGGCATCAAGATACGGACGCAGCTGGGCTTACAACGCCTGCCGGCACCACCCTTATCGGTGCAACAAGCGACCATCTTGTCATTGGAACGAAAGATGCAACGCCCTGTGTTGGGGCAGAAATGCGGTTTAATATGAACTATGCCGCTTTGATGCGCGCTATGGCCGCCCCGGACATTCAGACAAATCTACTCAATGACCGGCCCGTGCAAAACGCACAGGATTCCCGATGCCCCAGCAAACATTTGGCATTGGTTTGAACCACCTCTTTCTGATGTGCTCTAACAAAACCAATGAGGAGAATACCAATTGGCTCAGCTGACAAAAACAAGCGTGTTCAAACCGCAAACTCCTAAAGCCGAAACGTCGTTGGACAAGACAACCCGCATTGTTCGCAACATGGCCGAAGAAGAGGCCGAGCAGCGAAAAGCCAAGAACGACCGTCTCCGCAACGCGCGCCTTGAACGAGAAGCGAGCACTCAGACGAAGCCGTCGCGGTAGTGTCTGAGACAGGCTTACTCAAAATCGTCGCTTAGAGAAAAAATCCCCTTCGCCCGTCTCTTTCAAGCGTCAGCGGCGGCGGAACGCACCTGAAGGATTTGCCATGACGCACGCAGACGAGCGCGCAACAAAGGATCATTATGTCTGTCAGACATATGTGGAACAAAAACCCGGTCGTGGTGGGCAAACAAACCTGAAAATTGGCAAGCAATTTCAATACTCAACGGCAGAAGAAGCCCAGAACAGAGCCGAACGGGAAGTCCAGTCCGACGATTGCGCCGGCGCTGATGCCTATTTGATAAGTGAAGACCTAAACAGCGGTGAAGTTGGACCTCCGAGCTTCCTTGTCAGGCTCGGTAATGTCCCGGAATTTGATGATTTTTAAAAAATTCACAACCGACCCAAGGTCCACCAACAAGTTCTCCAACAAATAATTTGCAAACACACTGCCTTGACAAGCAAGAAGTTCAATCTTTATACCCATTTTATTATTTGGTCGGTCGATCAATTAACTAAATAACGGAGGGGAGCCGTACAATGCGATCATCAGGCACAATATATGCTGCTCAAGCATCTGTTATTGCTGCGCTCTTTGTCATTTGGGCGTTGAGCGGGTCTGCGGGGCTGCTTAATCCAGCGATCATTCCACGCATCGAAGCCGTCGCGGTTGCCCTCGTCACAGTGTTGTCCCGGCCGAGTTTTTTCCCGCGCTTTGGGCGACGCTGTTTGACGCTGTAGCCGGTGTGACATTGGCAACCTTTGTTGCTGTCCCGCTCGGTGTGCTCATCGGGATGTTCCCGGCTATTGAACGTGCGACGCGCAAACTTTTGGATTTTGGTCGCTCGTTTCCTGTCGTCGCGCTGATGCCGATTTTCGTGCTGGTGATTGGGGCGAACTCGACGATGAAGATCACCATTACGGCCATCGCCTGTTTCTTCCCTATCCTTCTCCAAACAATATATGGCGCACGCCGTCTTGAACCGACGATCGTCGATACAATTCAAAGTTATCGCATCCCATTCGGTCTTCGCTTCTTTCACGTCATCTTACCTGCCGCGGCACCGTTCATCGCCACCGGTATTCGCATCGCGATCTCGATCTCGATTTTGGTCACGGTCGGAACAGAAGTGATCATCCAGATCACCGGGCTCGGCTCTCAGGTGAATTTTGCGCGCACCTACAATGAAGTCGATATCGCCTTTGCTTACACGCTTTACGCGGGCCTACTTGGGGTTCTTCTGACAGCGATCTGGGACCTGTTCGAAGGACAGATTCTGAGCTGGCATCACCGGTCAACGGCGGAATGAAAATGTCTCAAAATTTCTCACTCAAAAAAGCCATCAAAGCCCAAGCCGAACAGTGGTGGTTGCCCGTCGGTTTGATCATTCTCTGGTGGGTCGCATCCGCGGGATCGACATCGTTCTATTTCCCGCCACTGAACAAAATCGTTGCGGCCCTTATTCGTGACCTGGCTTCGGGACTGTTGCTCAAGCATTTGGCGTTCAGCTTGACGAACATGGCCATTGGCTTGGCCTATGCGATTGTGCTTGGTGTCATCCTTGGACTGTTCATTGGGTACTTCAAAACACTGCGGCAGGCGACTAGCCCCTTGCTGAATTTTTTCCGCTCTATCCCGATTGCTGCCATTGTGCCAATCGTGATCGTGGCAATGGGCACGGGCGCCTCACCCAAGATCTTTATCATCGGGTTGGCCTGTTTCTGGCCGATCTTGCTGAACACGATTGACGGTGTGCGCGGTGTGCCACCGCAGATGATCGAAACGTCGCGCGCGTTCAGCATTCCGCTGACGCTCCTGTTCTGGCGGGTGCTGTTCATGGCCGCGCTGCCGCAAATCATGGCGGGCATCCGCGTGGCTGTTTCGGTGGCGCTGGTCTTGATGGTGGTCAGTGAGTTCTTCGGAGCAAGTCAGGGCATCGGGTTCTTCATCAGCGAAAGCAAACAGCATTTTGCCATGGTTGAAACATGGGCCGGCACGCTTTTGGTGGGCATCTTGGGCTACCTGCTATCCGCACTGTTTCTGAAAATCGAGGCCTGGTTGCTCTCTTGGTACTTCCAAGAAGCCCGAAGCGCCGAGCCAAACGCGACATCTTCTGGAAGTTAAGTGATGGACACGAATTCTATGACGCAAACGACACGCAGCCCGTCCAACCCCAGACCCATGGCGGTCACGGGCCTCAGCAAAAGCTACGGAACGGTGCATGTGCTGGACGATATCAACGTAACCGTTGCACCGGGCGAATTTCTTTGCATCGTCGGGCCGTCGGGCGTCGGCAAGACGACGCTGCTGCGCACCTTGTCGGGGCTGATCGATCTGAGCGCGGGCGAGGTGCGTGTCGGCGATGATGTTCTCGATGGCCCCATTCCCGATATCGGTTTGGTCTTTCAGGACTATCGCGGCTCTTTGATGCCCTGGATGCGGACGCTTGAAAACGTCGCCTTCCCGCTTCGCGGCAAGGGCATTGGCAAATCCGAACGCAACGCGATTGCCCAAAAATGTCTGGAAGACGTCGGGCTAGGCGATGCTGCACACAGCTATCCGTGGGAACTCTCTGGCGGCATGCAGCAACGTGTCGCGATCGCACGCGCGCTGGCGTATGACGCACATATTTTGTTGATGGACGAGCCCTTTGGCGCCCTGGATGCCCAGACGCGGCTTGGCCTTGAAGACCTGGTGCTTGATCTGCGCAAGCGGTTGAACATCAGCGTGATCGTTGTGACCCACGACATTGACGAGGCGGTCTATCTTGCGGACCGCGTTGTGGTTTTGTCGGGCAAACCGGCCACCGTCATCGACATTGTTGACGTGGATCTGGGCAACAACCGCGACCAGATCAAAACCAAATCGGATCCACGCTTTGTGGAATATCGAAACCGCGTCCTGAAAGAAATTATGCGTTAGGGCGCTGAAAAGAGCTGGATCAGTTGATCAGCTTGCTCATCAAATGGGAGGAACCAACCAATGGGCTTTATGTCGACAACCATCCGTGGAGTGAAGGCCGCGCTTCTTGCAACCTCGATGACGGCAACACTGCTTACAGCCGCACAAGCCGAAGAGATGACGACCCTCAAAATCAACCGCTCACCAGTGGGCACGTTCCAAGGGCTATTTCTCGCGCAAGAACAGGGCTACTTCGCCGAGCGGGGCATTGAGCTGGACATCCACGTTGGTTCTTCGCCTGATGGCGCACTGGCCGAACTTATGTCTGGGACATCCGATCTGGCAATGACCGGCGCTGTGCCACTTGTTGCAGGTGTTGCCAATGGCTTGCCCGTTGTGGCCACGTTAAACACCCAAGAACAAGGCACGCTGCCAACCATGGGCCTGCTGGCGCCCGCAGACGGCGGCATTGAGAGCATCGAAGACCTGCGTGGCAAACGGATCGGCCTCCCGGGGATTACCAGCCCTCAGGGTCTTGCGCTTTTGCTTGAGCTGGAAAAGTTCGGCATGACAGCCGATGACGTCGAACTGGTGAACCTGCCCTTCCCTGGCGTCCTGTCAGCGATTGAATCGGGGGCTGTTGATGCAGGTGTTCCGGCTGGCCTGTTCTACACATTGGGTGTTCAAAGCGGGATGACTGTCTTCCCAGAAGTGTTTGAAAACCTGCACCGCTCCCCAGCCGTGTTGTTCGCCGCCAACAAAATGTGGGCCGAAGAAAACGCCGACGTCATTGCAAAATTCAACGAGGCCATGTTGCTCGCCTATGAATACGGCAATGCCCACCCCGAAGATATCCGTCGTATCGACGCGGAGCAAACCAGAATGCCTGCGTCCTTCATCGAAACACGCGACATTGCGCCCTTCGTAGGAGAGTTCGGCGTGTCCGAGTGGGATCTACAGAACCACGACATGCTGAAGTTCAAGTTCCTGCCCCGCGTCCCAGAACCAAGCGAATACATCTGGTCCGGCGCTCCGACAAAGTAACGGCACCAACGCAGGGGGCTTCGGCCCCCTTTTTCATGTGTGTCGAATTGCGCCTATGGTTTGGGTGCATATTCTCCGCTGATCGCCCCCCCGGTCTCAATACCCCCGCCGCTTTAGTTCTCTAAGACTGGTCGGCATACGAATAGCTGACCTTCGCGCATATCGCCGCGAAGGTCCGGAGTGAGCCGATAGTGTTGAAAAACTCTAGTATTGAGCATCTGTGAACATGGTTTCCCTCAGTTCAGACTAGTGTCGTGTTTGGGCGCCGACGGGCGCCCAGTTCGCTGCAGTGTGCGTCAGGCGGTTATGGGATTTTCGCTGGTCGTGGGCTCGGCATGTTTCCGAGCGAACAACCAAACCAAACCCGATGTCATAAGCATCTGGACGAGGATGATCAAAGCAAAGACCGTGCTCTGACCGCCAAGAGCGGCCTCGCCGATATTGATGGCAACCGAGTATAGCGGGATTGCCGCGATACCCATGACAACGATTAGGCCCAGGAGCTTCCAGCTTCCACGGTAAATCCACCAGCACAAGACACCCCAAAGCGTTTCGAGTGCGAGCGCAGGAAGAGGCAGGTTGGCGTAGAGCCCAGTGCCGTATTTTGCTCCATTGAAAAACGGCGAAAACGCGATGTCCGGAGCGTGTACAAGCAGATCAAGAACGACGTGGGAGAACACACCCAGCGCAATGGCCAATGCGACGGCCGACGCGGCCCGTCCGCCACGCCACAGTACCACCATTCCCACGGCAACTGCGATGATCAGGCTGGTTACGACAGAGTGTGAAAACGGCATGTGCACCAAATGGACATCGGCGACGGAACGCATGTCCTCATCGATGACCGTCCGCTCTATGCCAATGACATTTAGCCCTACCCAAAGGTACTCAACGGCCTCAGTGGCCAGTATGAGACCGAACAAGGGCGCCGAGGGAAACTTCTTTTTCAGGATAAGGGCTGTTGCGGCATGATTGATGGCTTGCATTTCGGTTCCTTTCAGATTCTGGTTAGCGATCGCTAACTTACATGGCAAAAAAATGAGGCGTCTTACGTGAGTCCGGCTCTCAGAATGCGGTCGACCCCATCCAGATATCGCGCGGCGGGGCCAATGAATGAGCGAAGATACAACTGCCGGGAAAGTTGCCCGAGCATCCCTACGACAAGGCTCACCTGCAGATTAAGGTCCTCTTCCTTGTTCACCAATCCTGCCGATCTTCCCTCTTCAAGAAGTTCGCGAAGAATGGTTATGACAGTACGATGCTTTAGGCGTTCCGATACCTGCGGCCAGAGCGCAGCGAGGTTTTCCGTTGTGAATATTGCGGCGTCTGGATTCTCGTCAAAAAAGTCGGCGTAGGCTTCGATAAATGCCTTGAACCTTTCCGGGAACTCCCCCTCTGATTGCGTCGCAATCGTAAGCCCCCTTAAAAGTTCACTGTACGAGCGCTCGAACAGGGTTCGCGCGAGATCGTCTTTTGTCTTGAAGTGCTTGTAGAGCGCCGGGTTGGTCAATCCGGTCGCGGCTGCGATGTCTCTGATCGAAGTGGCCGACAAACCGTTCTCAGCAAACAAGCGAAGGCCTTCGCGCAGGATTCCCTTTTTGCCCGGTGGGTCGTCTGGGTCGATGTAAAACGGATCGGTTGTCATGTCGGTGTAGTTAGCGATTGCTAACCAATCCGTCAAGTTCAATTTTGTGCGTACATTCAATATGGCTTGGGGGCGCCATCGGTCGTGAACAGGGCCAAACTGCACAGCCAGCGGCCTTTGCCGATCTTGGTCGATCGGTCAAGGTATTGCCAATCCGAGCATGACCGATATTGAAACCATCGTTGAAGCGGCCGATTGCATAGGCAAAGCAAAAGGCAGCAAGGTCCGCAAAGCCGAAATCGTCTCTCTTGGAAGCGAAGGTCCGGTCTGAACTGCGCTTTCTACCGATTGATGCGACATATGCGTTCAAGACGGTGCGCAGCCTTGTTGGGATTTCGCAGTTTGGGTTGCGCATATGTAAAAGCCGCGTCTGAAATGGCACGGCTTCTATGCGTTCACACGCGATTGGGGCGACACATTTGGATCACCAGGTTCGGATCACCAATGTGTCTACCGGATCATCAGGTTTCGATATCGCCTAGCGTCAGGCCTTCCAGCTTCGCAACATAGTCGTGCATGAACTCATTGCTCCAGCCGTTGTTCTTGGTGACCGCGAAGGAATAGATCAAGAACGGATGTGCGCCCAACTGAAACAGGGCCCTGATGTCTTGACTGACCAGAGCCGTGCGTTCGGCGGGGTCCAGTTCAAACCCTTCAACATTGGTCGCCGGGTCCTGAAAGAAAGCGGCGCCAAACTCGGGATCTTTTGCCGCTTTCCAAAGCACTTTATCGACAGCATATCGCGTCATGTGTCACGTCCTTCCAGATCCGCCTCAGTCCACCCCAGAAACGCAACGGCGGGCTGGGCTTCATTGGCCAAAAGTTCTGCAAAACTTGGCGTTGCCCCGTCAGCCGCGCCAAGCGCCATCACGTTGCCCAGAAATCCGGGCGTCCCGTTGCCATGGGCATAGAGTTGATCCCAAGTGCTGCGTTTGGTGATTTCAGCCATGTCACCGGCCTTGATCAGCGCCCACATTTCTTGATCCCACTCGGCCTCTGCCATGGTTTCCAGCATGCGCGGGCTACCAACGGCATTGGACATGTGCCCCGTGCCAATGATCGCCACGCGCAGATCGTTGTCCCACTCCGACACCACCTTGCGCACCACCTTGCCCACTTGGGCATAGCGCCAGCCCGGCGGCACCGGAGGCGCCAGCAGGTTGATGAACAGCGGTACGACCGGCAGGTCATGTTCGGGGCGCAGAAAGTTCAGCGGAATGGTGAACGAATGATCAGCGGTGAATTCATCTGAGAAGGAAAAGTCGACGCCCTCGTTCAGACCGGCCCGCAGAATATGGCGTGCAAGGTCCCCTTGGATCGGCAGGTCCACAGGTTCAAGCCCCCAAGCGTCCTGTTCGTCTTGCAGCGGGCCAACCAAGCGGGTGGCCTTGCCGACCATGAACTGCGGCATGTTATTCATGAACCACTGGCCGAAGTGATCGCTGCCGATACAGACCAGAACATCCGGTCGCGCGGCGGTGAGCATGTCACGCAGGGCGGCGAAGTGTTCAAGCCCCGCCAACGCGCCCGGATGGGCCTTGCCCAACGGTTCAAGACGGGCCGCGATCGGGAAAGTCGGATCGTGAGGCGCCGAAATCAAGGAAACAATTTTAGCCATTGGATGTCCTGTCAGAGATACATACGCGCCGCTTTCAAGACGGCACCTGCGCGCTCGTAAACGCAAATCGACGGACGTCCTGAAGGCATATAGGCTTCGACCACGCAGGTTTTGCCATCATCTGTCACGCGACAGTATTTGATCCGAATGCCGCCATCGACGAGCATTTTTTCGAAGTCCTCGCGCAACTCGTCATGACCCAGATGGACGCTGCCATTGGAATGCTGAAAATATCCATCTTCAGCGAAATGAGCCAGAATCTCGTCGATCTTGTTTTCCCCGAGCACTTGGAAATAAGGGTAGAGCACATCGTTTTCATCACGCCATGGGTGCAAGCCCGGCACTGGCTCGTGGATCGGGCCGCGATCCTCGACCAGGTGATGATCAGAATAGACATAGGCGGTTGGGCCGGCCGCTGCGCTGGGGTCAAACACAAAGGCGATCGGCAGGAAATCATCGCCGGTCGCTTCTTTGTAGCAGCGAAGCTCGACAACATGTCGGCCATCGGACTCGGTGGTGTTAAGATGCTCCACGCGCGCCCAGCTATTGCCCGGCCAAAGCATCGAGCCATCCTTAAAGGTAGCTGCCGAAATTTCGCCCGAGAACGGGTCGTTAATTACAGTTTGCCCAAGCAGATCACGCTGCAAATTTTCAACCATCTCAGTCGTCATGGGTCGTCCTTTCTTGACGTGTTTTGGGGGCTGTCGGTCACTGACCGATGCCGCCGCAAAAATCCTCAAATGAATTTCACTTTCGCAACCATAAGCATTGACCAACGGCAAGTAAACCTTATTTGTACGGACGACCAACTAATTATTGTGAACTTTTCATTGGAAGGATACTTGCATGAAATTATTCGATTTTCCTGGATCTTGCTCGATCGGCATCCATGCGATTCTTGAAGAATCTGGCGCGTCTTATGAAATTGAGATTGTCGATCTGGCGTCGTTCGCCCAACTGTCAGACGGCTACAAATCGATCAATCCAAAGGGCAAAGTGCCCGCGTTACTGCGCGATGACGGCACCCTGTTAACAGAGTTCCCAGCCATCGCGTTTTGGGTGGCGAAAGCATTTCCAAAGGCCGTGCTGATTGGCGCCACGCTTGAGGAAGAAACCCGCGCGCTTGAGCTGCTGGATTACATTGTCGGGTCGGTCCATATGCGCGGGATCACCTTTGTGATCATGCCGATGAAATTCCTGCCCGGCGACGAAAAGCACCAAGAAACGCTGCGCGTATTCGGGCGAAACCAGGTCAAAATAGGGTTGGAAAACCTCAGCGAAACGTTGGGCGACAAACCCTATCTTCTGGGCAATTTCAGCATCGCCGATGCCGGGCTGTTCTATCTTCTGCGCATGGCGCGAGAAAGCGGTATCGACCTGCCAGAAAACCTGGCCGCCTGCCTTGCACGCATTTCAAACCGTCCGGCCTTTGCCATGGCATTGTCACGGTTTGAGGCGCTGCGCCCCCGCCCCTAGCTGGCATCAATCCAAGACCAGCTTCTCCAAAAGGCGCATGAAGTTTTGTCTTTCCGGCGCACTAAGTTTTTGCAGTGTATCCTCATACTTCGCTGTCACAATGCCTCTGGCCTTATCGCGCAACTCACGGCCCAAGTCCGAAAGGACCAGCCGATGGCGGCGCAGATCGTCCTGGTCCACGGAGCGATCTATCAGGCCACGTGCCTGTAAGGCTTTTAGGTGCATCGTCAGATTTGGCTTTGACATCGAAAGTGACTCCGCCAGCCCTGCGGGAGACGGATGGTCCTCAATGCCGTCGAGCACGAAGAACTCCTTTCCGACAAGGCCAAGCGCCTTGAGTTCCTCACCTGCGGCGCTGAGCGTCGCGGTGGACAGCAGGAAGTTCAGACGCCAGATCCGTACGGCCTCTGTATGTCCATCAATCATGACTTGATGTCGTTCATTTTTGGAACTAACCTCAGAGTGGAACAATATTAACCTATTCGAGGTATATGGCATGCCGTCCGATCTGAAAACCTTTGCCTTCCCGAACGGGAAGCTGACCATCTCGAGCCATCTGCACCTACCTAAGGCTTTCGATGATAATGCAAACAGTCCCGCGCTTGTTATTTCAGCGCCGGGAAGCAGCGTAAAAGAACAAATCAGTGCAATCTACGCCGAGAGACTCGCGTCACAGGGGTTTGTCGTTCTGACTTTCGATCCCTCTTGTCAGGGCGCCAGCGAAGGGGTCCCCCGTGGATTGGAAGATCCTGGTCGCAGGATCGAGGACCTGAAATGCGCGGCGGACGCCCTGACCTCATTACCTGGCGTGGATGCGTCCCGCATCGGTCTTCTCGGCATCTGTGCGGGTGGTGGCTACGCTGTGCAAGCCGCGCTGACCGATCCGCGTTTCAAGGCGCTTGGCACAGTTGTCGCGACCAATATCGGAGCCGCCTTCCGACGGATGTTGCCGCCCGAGAATCGCAAGCAGCTTCTTTCAGAGGTGGCGGCGCAACGCACCGCTCAGGCAGCAGGAGCTGACCAGAAGATGGTTCCCTGGATCCCAGACACTTTAGAAGAAGCTGATGCATCCGGCATCGCCGATCCCGATGTCCTTGACGCTGTGGCCTTTTACCGGCACTCAGCCTGGCGTCACGAGAACGCCACCAACCGGCTCGATTTCTGCAGTTTTGGGCTACTGCTTGGGTTTGACGCCCTGCAGGTGGTTCCTGACCTCCTGACTCAGCCTCTGCTGGTGATTGCAAACGGTCGCGACGGCTCGACGGGAGCGCAGGGAGACAGCCAAGCACTTTTCGATCGCGCTCCATCTGAAGACAAGCGCATTGTCTCGGTCGAGGGGGCCGGTCACTACGAGATGTATCATGTTCCGATCTACGTCGATCAGGCGGTATCTGAGCTCACGACCTTCTTCCAGACCCAGCTTATGAACAAGCCTGCAGTTTTGACCCCGTAGTGGGTGATTGGCGTCCCAAAATGACCCCACTACACTGATGTGGATAATGCCCCCGAGGGGGATTCTTGCGCAAATCGGGGGGGGGGGGGGGTGACCATACGTCCCCTTTCCCAGGGCGGATTTAGCCTACGACTTCGGTAACGGGTATGCCAAGAGCTGTGTACTTGTTAAGGACGGCAACACGGATTTGGATTTCCGCGACCTGACGGTCAAAGTCCCGAGCCATGAGGCTTTGCCCCAGCAACTTCACACAATGCATCTTGGTTTCCACACGGCTTCGTCGATGGCATCCGCTCCTCCATCGCCAGATGGCGCGACCGAGGTATAGGGCCAATGGCATTCCACAGCATCGAACCCCGCCGCCTTGGCCGCATGGATCGCGTCAGGCAGGAAGGGGCCGGTCCGCCCAAAGAAACCCCAAGTTTACGGAAAATTTCATACGTCCCACTCAACATCAAATTTGGTGATCAGCGCCTGCTGCTGCGCTTGGGTCAGCATGCGAGGGTTCAGGCCCCGTGTCATCATGGCCAGACGCGCGGTGTCTTCGAGTTCTTCTATGGCATTGCAGGCCGCTTCGAGATCCTTACCGGCCACGACCGGCCCGTGATTGGCCAACATCACCGCACTACGCTTGCCAGCCAGCCCGCGCACAGCCTCGCCCATCGCCGGATCGCCGGGCAAGAAGAACGGCAGCAGCTTGACCTTACCCAGTTTCATAATACCGTATGGCGTCAGCGGGGGCAGGAAATTATCCTCATCCGCGTCAGGCATCAGCGACAAGGCGACAGAGTGGCAGGAATGCAGATGCACCACTGCGCCCGCGGTGCTGCGGGTGTCATAGAACGCCGTATGAAGGGGCATTTCTTTGGTCGGTTTATCGCCATCGATCAACGTGCCTTGTGCATCAAATCGGCTGAGCCGCGCCGGGTCAAGTCGCCCAAAACTTGTCCCCGTGGGCGACACCAAGAGCCCGCCGTCATCGGTGCGGGCCGAAATGTTGCCGGTGCTGCCACCGGTCAATCCGCGATCAAACATTGACTTGGTCAACAGGCAGATGTGTTCGCGAAGTCGTGTTTCTCTGCTCATGCGGCGTCCAGCCTATTTTGGGCGTCGGCAAAGAAGGTTTCCGTGCCGAAGTTACCCGACTTTAGCGACAAGGCTAATCTGGTGGCCGCCGGATTGGCAATACGTCCAGGGCACGCCCGGCGCGATTTCTGTGCCGATATCAAGCTGTGTGACGCCAAGGGCCTTGGTTACCGCGCCGGATGTTTCGCCTCCCGCGACGATCACCCGACGGGCGCCTTTGTCCCGTGCAGCTATCGCGCAGGCTGACAAGGTCGCTTCAACGATCTCTCCGGCGCCTGCCACGCCAAGTTTTTCTTGGGCTGCGCGAACGCTTTGCGGATTGGCTGTGGCATAGATGATTGGAGCTTTTTCTAGGTCCTGTTTAGACAACCAGTCGAGCGCTTTTTGCGGGCCGTTCTCGGCCAAAGACAAAGGGTCTAACTGGAACGCGGGAACGCCGCGGCTGGTGTAGTCGGCCACTTGTTTGTTTGTCATGGCAGAGCAACTACCGGACAGGATGATCGTTTCGGCCCCAAGCTGCGGCGCATGCGCCTTAGGAGCATCCACCGACAAAGTGCCATCGGCCAAATAAAGCGCTGGTAGGGGCATCGCCACGGCGCTTCCGCCGGTCATCAGTGGCATGTAGCGACAAGCCTCGGCGATGATCTCTAGATCCGAATTGGCAACCGCATCAACCACAACATGCGCCACGCCATCGGCATTTAGGTGGTCGATTTCACGTCGAAGGGCGTCGGGGCCCTGCGCCACGGTCAACCTATCCACGAGACCAACCGCACGGGTCACCTGCGGTTCAAGAAGCCGCATCAGGTTGCTGTCACGCATCGGGGTGAGCGGATGATCCTTCATCGGGCTTTCGGCCAAGGGCTGCTGCCCGACAAACAGATTACCCATAAAGATCGAACGCCCGTTTTCTGGGAAAGCGGGACAATAGATCGTCTGGTCGATGCCCAGGTCCTGCATCAGCGCTTCGGCAACGGGGCCGATATTTCCTTCAGTCGTGCTGTCGAATGTCGAGCAATACTTCCAGAAAAACCGCTGCGCACCTGCAGCCTGCAGCCACTTCAGCGCGTCGCGGGTCTCGGCCACGGCATCGGCAACGGGGGCGGTGCGCGACTTCAGAGCGATCACCTCGAAAGCGGCCGCGTCCTGGGGCGGGCTGTCGGGCACGCCGATGCGCAGCGAAACGCGCACGCCACTGCGGGCCAGCAACCCGGCAAGATCGGTCGCGCCGGTGAAATCATCGGCGATGCAGCCAAGGACGGCGGTCATGTGTCTTCTCCGGGCAGGGTAAGGCCAGCGTTGCGGGCATAAACCTTGGCGACGGCGGCGTCGTCTTCTTGACCGTGGCCCATTCCGGCGGCGGCCACGAATTGCTGTAGCGCGGCTGCGGTGATCGGGGCGCTAAACTGCGCGGATTTCGCGATGTCGAGCACGATGCCAAGATCTTTGGGCCAGATATTGACCGAGCTGTGCGGCGTGTAGTCCCCAGCCACGATGTGGGGCGCGCGGTTCTCAAGCATCCAGCTGGTTCCGGCACATTTGCTAATGACTTCAACAAATTTATCGGGTGCTACGCCTTGGCTCATGCCAAAGGTCAGAGCCTCGGCCATTGTGGCAATATGAACCCCGGCCAACAGCTGGTTCACCGCTTTCATCGCGCTGCCGGCGCCAACCTCGTCGCCCAGTTCGAACACCGTTTCGGCAATACTGTCCAGCAAAGGCTGCGCAGCGGCAAAGCTGCCTTGCGGGCCGGAGGCCATGATCGATAACTGCCCCTGCGCGGCTTTCAGCGATCCGCCCGAAATCGGCGCATCGAGATAGTGAACCCCGTGCTCTGCACAGCGGGCCGCCATGTCTTTGGCAAAGAGGGGAGGGACGGTCGCACAGGCCAGCACAACCGCGCCGGGTTTGAGCTGTGCGACAAGGCCGTCTTTGCCAAACAGAACGCTTTCGGTTTGGGCCGCGTTCAACACGACAACTGCAACCGCATCCAGCGTATTGGCAACCGCAGAGAGGGGGCTGTTTTCGCCGCCATCCGCGATGAACTTGGCGATCTGGTCGGGGTTGATATCCACCCCCCAAACCTTGTGCCCGCCACGCAGGGCCGATGCGGCTATGCCATAGCCCATGGAGCCAAGACCGATGACGGCGACGTGTTGAGAGCTTTTGGTCGTCTTGGTCATGTTAGTTTCCTTTCAGCCAGTTCGGCAGCCATAGGGCGACGTCTGGGAAGTACAGCACGATGGCAAGGGCCACGACTTGGATGCAGATAAAGGGGATCAACGCGCGGAAGATCTCGGACAGGCTCATGTCCTTCGGGGCGACAGATTTCAAATAGAAGGCTGCGGGGCCGAAGGGGGGCGAGAGGTAGCTGACCTGCATGTTCATCGCGAACAGGATCCCGAACCAGACCGGGTCCATGCCCAGTTTGATGATGATCGGCACGAAGATTGGCATGGTCAGCAAGGCGATGCCGATCCAATCCATAAACAGGCCCAACACGATCAGGATGCCCATCATGATCAGCACGATGACCATCGGTGAGGCCCCACTGTCGAGGATCGTGCTTTCGATGAAGCGGTTGCCGCCCATCAGGTTATAGACCCCTACCAAAGCCGCCGCACCAAGACCGATCCAAATAATCATGCCGCAGGTTTCAAGCGTTTGTTTCAGGCTGTCTCGGATCAGCACCCATGTGACTTCGCCGCGAATTGCAGCCGATAGGAACACCCCAACAACACCCATGGCCGCCGCTTCGGTCACGGATGCGACGCCGCCGTAAATCGACCCCAACACGGTGACCGCGACGCCGACGGGCAGGATCACGCCGCGCACCTTGCGCAGTTTCTCGGACAGAGGGATGTCCAGCTCTTCATTGGAAATCGGCGGGCCCATTTCGGGGTCCATATAGCAGCGCGTCAGGATGTAGATAATGTAGAAGGTCGCCAGCATCAGCCCCGGTGTCACGGTGGCAAGGAATAGGTCGCCAATCGAGACGCTGGCGGTCAACCCATAGACGATCAACACGATGGATGGGGGGATCATCGTACCCAGAGAGCCGCCCGCACAGACCGTGCCAATGGCCAGCGCGCGGTTATAGCCGAGCCGCAACATCTGCGGCAGGGCGATCAGGCCCAGAAGGACGATCTCGCCCCCAATGATGCCTGAGATGGACGCAAGGAAGACAGCCGCAACAAGCGTTTGCACCGCAACGCCGCCTTTGATTCTACCGGCGACCAGACGCATCGCATCATAAAGATCGCGCGCCATGCCCGACCGGTCCAAAAGGGATGCCATCAAGACGAACATCGGAATGGCCACAAGGACGTATTCGTTGACGAAGGAGTAGATCCGGCTGGACACCAACGGGACGCCGGAAGGTCCGAACCAAGCAATCGTGAACAGGATCGCGATCAATCCGGTGACAAAGGCCAGCGGGATGCCCGTCAGGATCAGTACCATGATTGAGCCGACAAGCAGCAGGGAGCCGGTCTGTATGCCAAGGTTGCGCCCTTCTGAAAACAGAAGGTAGCCGCCAATGGCAAGGATCGCGAAAACGATACCGATGCCAATGATGGCCCATTTGCTGGGCGGCTCGCCTGCGCTTTGGCGAAAACCGGTGCCTTTCCAGGCGGTCCAAATTTGGCCAACTGACTGGATTGCCAAAACGATCGCAGTGATCAGAAGCATCATTTTGATGAGGGCCGGTGTGATGGGATTCCACGCCGAGCCAGAGCGTTCAAGACGAACGTCGCCCTGCGGTGTCCACCACGATTTTTCGACCATCGTGTAGGCCGCATAGGCAATGGCGACCGCAAAAAATAGCGCAAGCAGGCCGTTCACCACGTCCAGCAATCTGCGCGTACCGCCACTGGTGCCGAAATAGATCAGCCCGATGCGGATGTGCTTGTCGGCTGCCAGACACTGCATCCCGCCAAACAGGTAGCAGGCGGCGATCAGCGCGATCACGGTTTCATGGGCCCAAATCGTAGGGGAATTGAAGAAATACCGGGCGACGATTTCATAGAGTGAAATCAATGTTGCGATCGCAAACAGAAAACTAAAAACAGTCCCGAACGAGGCAATGCCGCGATCCAGAGCGTTCTGAGGGCCAGCGCTGTCTTCTTCGTGGGCCCGTTTGAGCGCTTCGAGCTGCGCGTCGACTTCGGCTTCGGTCATCGCCGTCTCATGCTGTGCCATGGTCCCCTCCAGGAACGTGAGCTAAGTTCTTTGTCCGTGGGGGCCGAAACCTGCCCCCACGAAACGCTGTGAAAGGCGTGCCTTACTCGACCAGAAGACCGGCCTCGGTCAGGTAAGTCGTGACACTCTCGTAGGCTCTGCCTGCCATCTCGGAACGCTCTGCCCAATTGGCCCACTGTGACTTGGCGATACCGCGAAACCGTGCACGCTCTTCTTCAGACCAGTTGATTACGGTGATGTCCGGATCGGCCACTGCTTCGGCAACGGCGATTTCGTTTTGCTTGTCCAGTTGGCTGACCATGTCGCGCGCAAAAACAGAAACGGACTCGGTCAGAATTGTCTGAAGATCCTCGGGCAAGCCGTCATAGATCTCCTTGTTGATCGACACTTCGATCACAGGCATGGAGTGGAACCCAGGGTAAAGCGGATACTTGGCGAATTCATGCATGCCTTGCGCATGGTTAGTCGAGAACACGGTGTAATCCGCGGCATCGATTACGCCTTTTTCCAGAGACGTGTAGACCTCGGAGCCGGGCAGGTTCACTGGCGATGCGCCAGCTGCGGCAAAGACTTCCTGCACCATACCTTCCGGCGCGCGCATCTTGATGCCTTCGAGATCATCAACGCCGTAGATCGGAACCGTCGACAGGAAGGCTTCGACACCTGTGGCAGAAGCGCCGAGGAATTGCAGGCCGTAGGGGTTTACCAACTCGTTAAAGAGATCCTTGCCGCCACCGTTTTCCATGTAGTCGAACATCTGCTCAGGTGCAGACCATGCCCCCACGAGGTTGCCCAACATGGCAAATGCCGGATCTTTGCCGGAGAAATAGGACGGGTCGGTGATGTGGCCTTGCAGAATGCCCGCACCAACAGCGTCAAGCGTTTCATTGTGTGCCACCACGGAACCGACCGGCACGACTGTGATTTCAATGCGGCCGTCGGACAACTCATTCACGCGATCAGCCCAAGCTTCCTCGATCGGAAAGAAGTTGTCCCCGGCCTGTGCCGAGGTCTGGAACGTCCATTGGTAGTCTTGTGCCAGCACCGAAGTCGCGGAAAGCGTTGATACGGCAACGATGCCACTCAGGACGAGCGATTTAAAAGTGTAGTGTGTCATGGTTCCTCCCACAGCGCTGCAATAGCGCTGATTTTCTGTTGTTCGTGGTCTCCGCGGAAACCACAGTTGTCCCGGATTGCTTTACCGGTACCGATACCGGTTGCGATACCAGTTGCAGGAATTGCCCTGTCCTGTCAACACTTCGGCGTCGACTTTAGGGCCCTGATGCGCGAATACGGGCTTGGTCTTCGCTGGCGAAGGGCCGCGTCACGATAGGCGGGATGGAAATAAGTCTATGAAAAGAAGAAAAACTTTGGCTGACGTTGCTGCAGCGGCTGGTGTCAGCAAAATGACAGCGTCACGCGCCCTTCGTGGCGACAAGGACGTTTCGCAGGCCAATATCGAACGGGTGAAACAGGCGGCGCGAGAGATTGGCTATTACGGGAATCAGTTCGCCTCCTCCCTCTCGAGTAAGCACACCGACCTGATCGGCGTGGTTGTTCCCAGCCTATCAAACATCGTTTTTCCACAGGTAATGTCCGGGGTGACCGATGCACTGAAAGGCACAGTACTACAGCCGGTTTTCGGGGTTACCGACTATGACTCCGAAACAGAATACGAAACCTTGCGCAACATGCTGTCTTGGCGCCCAGCGGGGTTAATCGTGACGGGGCTCGACCAACCGCCAGAAACCCGGCAGCTTTTGAAAGACGCCGGAGTTCCGGTTGTCCAAATTATGGATATCGACGGTCATCCGGTCGACTCCTGTGTGGGGTTTTCCCATAGCGAGGCGGGGCATGACATCGCCACCGCACTATTCGAAACGGAATTGCGGCGTTTTGGATATGTGGGTGGCAACCTCGACAAAGACCTTAGGGCTGCGAAACGCAAACAAGGCTTCCAAAGCGCACTGCGCGACCATGGCCTCGCTTTCGCAGATATAATTGATGAATCAGATTTGGTGGACGATGCCGCGGCGCTCTCAGCCGTTGATTGTGGTCGCCGTTTGACTGCCGACCTTCTAAAGCGAACGCCCAATCTTGATTGCATATACTTTTCAAACGACGATCTTGCCTTTGGCGGCCTATGTCATTGCATTGCAGCAGGCATCGATGTCCCAGGCGATGTCGCGTTGGCGGGCTTCAACGGTTTGGGCATCATCGAAGGGTTCCCGGGCAAAGTTGCAACGTCTCGGACAGCGCGTAGAAAGATTGGCGAGCAAGCCGCGCGGGTGATTCTAGAAACATTGGAGCACTCAAAGACAAAAATGAGCAAACTGCACATTCTGAAGCCAGAAATATCGCTGGGAGAATTGGCTGCTATCAATCACAAGCGCAACTGAGACTGGTTGCCTACCACCCTATTGAATCCAGTCGCAAACGTTGAGAGATCCTTGTGCCATGAATGCTGGAATGACCCGCTGTGCAAGATCGGAAACTTTTGGCTGATATAACCAAGCTCAACGGGCGGCCTGAGAAAATCGCCGCGCCTCAAAAATCTGGTTGGTTTGACCGTAAAGGTGTCCGATGATGCTTTTGCAGCAATTATGTAGGGCTGTTCTTTCCGCGCCGCGGTCAACAAACAAACGATGGATCGGCCGCGAACAGCCAATGTCCGGCTCCGCGAAGCTAAGCTGCGGCGTGGCCCGACTCCGGGAGTGGTAGCTTCTGGCGGTACGTGGCCATTGGCGCGTCGTGCATCATCAGTCAATATGGGTTCATACCGGTCGTTTGCAGCGACGGCCATGAAGGTGGTTTTGGGACGGAAAGCGCGCCACCTTGGTGTGGTAGGCCATTGAACGCACCTCTCATTCTGCGATCTCGGCCTTGAGCAGCTGGGACAGCATTGGCGTGGCCGCTTCAAAGGCTGGGGCCCCTTGGGCAACCAAGTCTTCGACCGCATTTGCCATGCCATAGAGTTTGAGGCTGCGCAGCATGATGACGATGGAGGCACCGGCTGGATCATGACGCATGGCGTTTCGCCCCGGCCTGTCTCAGACCGTCATAGCGGTCGACGTTGGCTTCCGGCGTTGTCTGCAATGCCAGTGCGTCCGGCGGATCGACCTCGGGGAGATATGTCGGCTTGCGATCGACCAATCGGTGCAGCAGGTTCAGAATGTGCGTCTTGGTGGAAACGCCTGCGCCCAATGCCAGTTCGACCGCTCAAAGGACGTCGACCATTTCCCGGTCGCCACCTTCCTTGCGCAGCATGTGATCCTGAAGCTGACGGAAGGCATCCGGCATCTCGGTGAACGGCGCGCCATTCATTGCCTGACAGGCGCATGCAAAGCATGCTGCCGAGAGGGGCGAAGGGCACCCGGTTTCCCGCCGTCCACGTCGATAATCCGACATATGCCGCGCTCTGCATGAGGGTCCGCAAAAGAGGCTGACACCCGTCATCCGGCAGCAGGGCTTGCATGCGATTTCGCTGCAACACTGCTGCTGCGCCGCCGCAAGGCGGCTGTGAGCCCCAGAGTGACGATTGCTGCGCAAAACACGAATGTCCGCTACCGCAGTTCCGTTCGAGTGGCTCACGACCCAAGGTCAGTCAAAGTCGATTCAATCGCCTTTATCACCACGGGCGTAGCCTCAGTTAAGTCGTTCCCTCGGCAAATAGCAGTTGAGAGTGTTTCGGTCAGTCGCCGAGCAGCCAAGGGGCGGAATGTTAGGTGCCCTGCAGCGACATCATGTGCGACATCAGGCCAAGTCAGAAAGCCGACACCACGACCACGCCTGAGAAAGTGCAGAATGGCCGGAACAGAATTGCTTGTAACATGCACATCCGGACTGACACGTACACTCAAAATTTCACCGATCAATCGGGTGTGCATCGAGAGTGCCGAACTGGGTAAACACAATGGAAATTCCAACGCTTCTTTCAGCGAAATCGGCCCATCACCCTCCGGTCCATATCCAAGCGCCGACACCACCCCGAGATGGTATTCCCGAGAGTCAGCGACAACCATGCTGGTGAGCTTTGGCAGGTTGAATGCGACTGCGATATCGAGCTCATGTGCTTCGGCGCGACTAATAATTTCAGCAGTTGACCCAATTGCCAGATCCAATTCGACATTCTCAAAAGTCTTTTCCAAACACTCGATGAGGGCCGGAATCCACGTGTCGACAAGACCGGCCATTGTTCCGAGCCGAAGGCGCAAATCCGCTTTCCTTTGATCGCGGTGGAAGTGTTTGGACAAGGTGACATCAGCGGCCAGCCATTCTGTCGCAGCCGTGCGAAGTTCCGCTCCTTCGGCAGAGAGCACGACCCCTTCGGAGCTGCGGATCAATAGTTTCTTGCCATAGCTCTCTTCCAACATCTTGATCTGCCTACTGAGGGCGGGGGCCGAGATGTTCAGCTTTTCGGCGGCAGCGCGGATAGAACCCGAATGGGCCACTACCACAAAGGATTTCAGTTCTTTGGAAAACGCTGACATAGTTTAGTGTTCCATTTTTTCTTACACGGTGTGAGTTTTATTCTACTTTTTCAAACACACTAATTCATCCTAGGATCCTTGCAACCAAACAACCGCCAAGGGACTAAGATGAAGCAACGTGACCTAGAATTGCTGCAAGAGACGATCCGTTTGGCCGACGAGTCTCGTGAATCCGGCAACCATCCTTTTGGCGCGCTTCTTGCGGATGCGGATGGTGAGATCATCCTATCGAGTGGGAACACCCACAGCACAGATGGAGGCACGGGGCACGCCGAGCTGAACGTTGCCCGCGCCGCCGCCGCACAATTCACGACAGACTTCCTCGAAAGTTGTACGCTTTACACATCCGTTGAGCCTTGCAGCATGTGTGCTGGCGGGACCTATTGGGCAGGCATCGGCAGGCTGGTCTTCGGTATGACCGAAGAGCGTTTGGCCGTCCTGACGGGCGACAACGAGGAAAATCTGACGATGTCCTTGCCATGCCGCCAGGTTCTGGCCGCTGGCCAGCGCGACGTCGTCGTCGAAGGGCCCATCCCCGAACTCGAAGAAGAAATTGCTCGATCACACAAAGACTTTTGGTGATCCCCGCTTGCCACTCAAAACATGAAGGAAACAATATGAAAAAACATTTCTTTAGCACTCTCTTGCCTGCCCTTTTCGCAACCGGCGCTGCCACGATGGCAACTGCGCAGGATGTTGTGACTTATCAGTTGGATTGGCTGCCCGGAGGTGACAAATCCCCGATTTATGTCTGCATCGAAGAAGGCTTTTGCGCCGATGCAGGGATCGAAGTGGAAATCGTGCCCGGTCGTGGTTCGACCGAGGCCATCACCAAGATCGCGACAGGGACGTCCGACGTTGGCAGCGCAGATATCGGTGCTCTGATGGCGGCTGCCGCAAGTGAAGACATTCCCGCCACGGCGATCATGTCGATATTTAACACTGGTCCCCACGCGTTCTACACCTTGGCAGGCAACGGCATCGAAAGCTTTACGGACATCGAGGGCAAATCGGTTGCGACATCTCCGTTCACTTCATCCAACGTATATCTGCCGCTGGTTCTTGCCGATAACGGTCTGACGGAAGACGCAATTGAACTGACCAAGGCTGATCCGGGCGCGCTTGCCCCCCTGTTGATGACAGGGCGCACGGATGCAATCATCGCCTGGCTGACAAACGTTTCCATCTTTGAGGCCCAAGCCGCCGAAGCAGGCAAAGAGTTGATCGTTCTGCCATGGTCCGATGCAGGGCTAGAGCTTTATTCAGCAGCACTAATCGCCAATGATACGTTCTTGGCAGAACGCCCCGACGTCGCCCGTCGGTTTGTGGCAGCCTTCACGCAGTCCTTGGAATTCGCCAACGAAAACCCAGCGGCGGCAGGCGCGGCTGTAGCGGCGATTGTGCCCGAATTGGATGCAGCAATGGTCGAAGCCGCTTGGATGGACTCGTCCATCTTGGCCTTCAACGAAATCACCGAGACCTTCTCTCTTGGCACGTTTGATGTGGACCGCGTCACAAAAACATGGGTGCGTGTTGCCGCCGCCCAAGAGCTGGACCCTGCCGCATTTGACCCAGAGACGGTGATCGATCGCTCATTCTTAGCGGCCGAGTGACACCGATGGCTCAAGCCCAGGATGCAATCACGTTTGCCAACATTGGGCAGACCTTTACAACGCGGACAGGGCCACTGACGGCCCTGTCCGGCGTGGATGTTGGCATCAAACGTCATGAGTTTGTTGCCGTTCTTGGGCCTTCGGGCTGCGGAAAGTCCACACTTCTGCGGCTGACTGCGGGGCTTGTGACACCCACCGCTGGAACTGTAAGCGTCTTTGGCATGCCGGTGACACAGCCCCGCGACGACGTCGGCATCGTGTTCCAGCAAGCGACACTTTTGCCGTGGGCCAATGTCGAGGACAACGTGGCCTTTCCCGCCAAACACATGCGTGGCCGTATCAGCAAACAAGACCGCGAGGTCGCCCATGATGTGATTGCAAAGGTTGGATTGGCGGGCTTTGAGAAACGCCTCCCGCGTGAGCTTTCGGGCGGGATGCAACAACGGGTCGGCATCGCACGGGCCTTGTTTCGAAATCCTGATATCTTGTTGATGGACGAGCCGTTCTCGGCGCTGGACGCGTTGACTCGTGATCAAATGGGATTTGAGCTGCTTGATCTTTGGCAATCCAGCCCGAAGACCGTTCTGTTTATCACCCATTCGATCCCTGAGGCTCTTTTGCTCGCGGACCGTATTCTGGTGATGAGCGCGCGGCCCGGAAAGATCATCGCCGATTACAAGGTGCCGCTAGGCCGTCCCCGTGATGAGCGCGCCCTGCGTGCGACAGAAATCCAAGACCTTGCCAGCGAGCTGCGCGACTTGCTGATCGCAAAGGAGACAACCTGATGCCCCTCTCGACCCAAACGAAAGAGCCGATCTTGGACCGCCTCAAGCGCACACCTGGTTTGTTGCCAACTTTGACGTTCGCTATTTTGTTGATCGTTTGGGAGGCATCGACTTGGGTGTTCACCATCCCCACATATATCCTGCCCGGCCCGTCGCGCATTATCGGCGGCTTTGATGCGGTCCCCATTGCGCGGTGGTTGGAACATATCTGGGCGACGCTGCGTGTGGCCTTGTTTGGATATATCGTCGCGATCCTTGTGTCTTTGCCCATCGCGGTGGGCCTTGCGAAGTCGGAATTTATGTCGCGCGCGTTCTATCCGCTTTTGGTTGTCATCCAATCTGTGCCTGTGGTGGCCGTCGCCCCCATCATCATCGTTGTCTTGGGAACCGATGATGCACCCCGTGTGCTGATCACCTTCTTGATTGCGTTCTTCCCGCTGGTTGTCTCAATGACCACTGGGCTGCGCGCGACGCCGCCAGAACTGATCGAACTCTCCAGATCCCTGCGTGCGCCAGCGTACCGCGAAATTACACAGATCCGGCTGCCTTTTGCGACGCCCTATATTTTTTCAGGCCTGCAAATCTCCATCACGCTCGCTGTGATCGGAGCTGTGGTGGCTGAATTCGTCGCCGCTGACGCGGGTATCGGTTACTTCATCCAGTTTTCAACATCGATGTTCCGCCTGCCAGAAGCCTGGGCCGGCCTTACGTTACTTGTCGCAATGTCACTGGTCTTGTTTCAAAGCGTAGGCCTTGTGCAAAAGCTGTTCATGCCATGGTCTTTGCCGCCAAAGTGATCCTGTGCGCGAGTCTGAGAACCCGCTGCCAAAACATGATGGCAAAAAATTGGGCTAATTTGCGCGCGCTTGTTCAGATAAACTTCCGAGCACATACAGCTACCCGAAAGCGGCCATCGGCGAAGATGCAGCGAAATGGCGCTTTGTCCGCACAGCCGCCATCGGACACGACAGACATCGAGCCACCTTCCTATTATCGCTCGCTGTGAAGGTCCGGTATGCGGGCTGAAACTACAGCATTCTGATTAGTCGTTGAATGTCTGGAACGAGCCCTCTTTTCCGAATTTCTGCAACGCTGCGAATGGCTGTTTTTTACGAGAAGGGAAAAAACTTCAACAACTTCTTGGATTTTGAATGGGGTTTTTGGTGACCAAAAATGGAAATGTTTCGCGTGCTCCACAAATGAGTGTTTGTTGATCAGTTTAGGTCACTGCGCCGAAAGATTTCGACAATCTCGCTCGTGATTGCCCGGACACCGGGATGGAGTAGAACATCGCGATGAACGAGCAACGATGCTTCGCGAGAGGTTCGAGAAATCTGATCTTCTATTTCCACAAGGCCTGGCACTGCCCTGCCCAGAAAACGTGGAAGCAGGGCGATACCCCATCCGTGCCGTGCCGCCTCCGCCATAGACAGGAAATCGCCGGTGCGCAGTACGACGCGGTTTTGTCCGATAATGTCTTCCAGCCACAGCGCGAGAGATTGCTTTGCAGTAAGATCATCGAAACCAATGTAGATGCGCTTGAGGGCAGACTTTTCGCGCCAGTTCGGCGTCCCGAACAATCCGTATCCGATCTTCCCCAGACTTCGCGTCATCAGGTCTGACGATTCCGGTCGCACCAGCCGAACCGCAATGTCCGCTTCGTTTCGGTTGAGATTGCTCAGTTCCGTTGAAGCCTGAATTTCCAAAGCCAGATTTGGATAGCGCGTAATGACATCATCAAGGCCGGGGACAAGGATGTGACTGGCAAGGATAGGTGGCACCGAAATGCGCACGCGGCCCGTCAGATCGTCCAGACCCGCGGCAGTGCGCGCAAAGCCAAGCGCCACCTCTTCCAGTGAACAAGCCTGATCATAAAGCGCAACGGCCTGGGGTGTGGCGACCCACGAGCGCGGCAACCTTTTGAACAGTTTCAGCCCAACAGAGGTTTCAAGCTGTCCGATGCGGCGCGAGACGGTCGTATGTTCAACGCCCATTTCACGCGCAGCGGCTGACAAGGTTCCGCAGCGATAGAGCGCAAGAAAAAATCTGATGTCATCCCAATGCATCTTTCTCCGATCATTTTTGCACAGATAACGCGAACATCTTGGGAATTACGATCTTTAGCAACCCAATTCATACACCCCTTATGAAAGTCATTGTTCAACATTCCGCTCGCCCCGCTGATGACCCCCAGTCTTTGGTCGAGCTTGATCTTCCCGATCCAATCCCCGGTGATTTTGACCTGCTGGTCGAGATTGAGGCCGTTTCCATCAATCCGGCAGATGCCCGCGTCAGAATGCGAAAAACCGACAATGGCGTGGCATCTATCCTTGGTTATGACGCGGCAGGTCGCGTGCGCGCTGTCGGGAATGCTGTGACCGGATTCTCTCCTGGCGATTCCGTGTGGTATGCTGGCGATATCAGTCGACCTGGCACCAATGCGGAGCTGCATCTGGTGGATTATCGCATTGCATCCCAACGTCCCGCTTCACTTACTGCCGCCGAGGCGGCGTCAATGCCCCTGACCTTGCTTGCTGCATGGGAACTGCTTTTCGACAAAATGGGTTTTGCGCCTGATCAACCACGTCACAGCGAGACCATCCTGATCGTAAATGGAGCAGGCGGTGCCGGGTCCATGATGATCCAGATCGCGCGGCTGGTGCCGGAACTGACAGTGATAGCAACGGCATCCCGCCCTGAGACAAAATCGTGGTGTGAAACTATGGGCGCGCATCATGTATTAGACCATCGCAAAGATATGGCCGACCAGATTGCTGCTTTAGGGTTCGAAAGTGTCGATCACATCATACTACTGTCCGCGCCCGACATGCATTTCCCGACCGCCGCCCGGATCATCGCGCCATTCGGGGCGATTGGATGCATTGTGCCCTTCGATAATCCACCCGATCTGAATCTAATCATGCGCAAGAGCGTAAGCTTCCATTGGGAGTTCATGTTTGCCCGGCCCGCGATGTCGGGGGGAGCACCTGCACTGCAGGGTGAAATACTTCGTGCGGCATCTGATCTGGTCCAGTCCGAACGGCTGCGCAGCACATTGACCCGAACATTGTCACCCCTTTCCGGCGCGACAGTCCGAACGGCACACCAATTGATCGAAAGCGGTCAAACCATTGGCAAAATCGCCATTACTGCAAATTCTGCATATCAGGAGAACGAAAATGACGAACCTTGAAACTGTTCAGGCCTTCCTTGGCCATGTCTTTGCCGGCGAGATGAACAACGCCCTTTCGCTGGTTTCCGACGAAGCGATCTTCATTTCCGTTAGCCCTGTTGCGAGTGACACAAACCCGATGCTCGGCACATTCCGTGGAAAATCCGGTGCGCAGGCGTTTTTCACGGCATTTGCCGGAGTTCTGGAGCCGGGTGATTTCGAAACATCTGATGCCTTCGCAGATGGCCGTCATGTTGCGATGTACGGTCATTTCAAACACAAGGTTCGGGCAACTGGAAAACCCTATCCGAGTGATTGGGCAATGATTGCTAGGGTCGAAGATGGTCTGCTGACTTACTATCATTTCTATGAGGATAGCGCTGCACTCAGCGAAGCTTCGGCCACCTAATAGGCCAATAGTAATTCGAAATTTGCTACGCGAATGTTGGCTTTACCGGATTTTCGTTCGGCAAAGCCAACTGTGCTGTCAGACGAATGCAAACTCGTCTCAATTGACCAACCGCGCACAAAATAGATCACACAAGTGTTTCGCCAATCGGCCAGCGACTGATCACGCAAGAATTTGAAACTAGGGCGTTTGAGATAGTGGCGCTGAAGGCTAAACTGGTTAAGTATTGCGGTATGGATCGAGGTGAATTTCTGCAAACTTCGAGGCGATCTAAGTCGGCAAATCGCCCGTTCCCGTCGTCGGAAATGCAGGTGTGAGTTTTCCGATTGATTGTTTTCGTACCGTCCCATTTCGTGGCGTTTCAAGAGGTCTGGCAAACTTGCAGGCGGGCACTTTCACGACATCTCAGATGTCTTGCGTGGTTGCCATTGGCTCCCTAACCTCCTCTTGAGGTTATTTGGACCTGTCCCGCTTTTGTGCCGCCCCAAGAGCTCGTTTAAGCCACCTTTCGTTCGAAGGCGACTGGGCTTTTCCAGCCCAATGCTGAGTGTCGGCGTCGCGGATTGTAGAAGCCGTTGATGTACTCAAAGATTGCCATCTCAGTTTGCCTGCGCGTTTCCCATGATCGCCGCCATATCAACTCGGCTTTTATGGTTTTGAAGAAGGTCTCAACTGCCGCATTGTCGTAGCAGTTACCTTTGCCAGACATCGATACCTTGAACCCATGTTGG
>JAXMOG010000006.1:0-306937 GCA_034670065.1 Pseudoprimorskyibacter sp.
GTACATCAACGGCTTCTACAATCCACGAAGACGCCACTCAGCATTGGGCTGGAAAAGCCCAGTCGCCTTCGAACGAAAGGTGGCTTAAACGAGCTCTTGGGGCGGCACAAAAGCGGGACAGGTCCAATCGCGTCATGGCATTTGCGTGTATCGTATGCCCCGTCAGCAGTGACTGATCCTATGTCTTGATGGAGTGGAATTTGGTCGAGTAGTTCTGGCAGCATGGGCGCGTCGCCCACATTACTTGTTGTGACCTCGACGGCCCGAACCTCCAACGTTTCCTCGTCAATCCCTATATGTATTTTGCGCCAAATGCGGCGTTTGGAGCCGCCATGCTTGCGTGCGTTCCATTTGCCTTCATCCTCGGCTTTGATGCCCGTGCTATCAATCAGGAGGTTCAGCGGACCGGTGCCGCCGCGATACGGCAGCTCCACGTTCAGTATTCTCTGGCGGCGGCACAGCGTGCTGAAATCGGGCACTGCCCAGTCCAGTCCGACCAGCTGCAGGAGACTCTCGACGAAACCAGTCGTCTGCCTCAGGGGCATGCCGAACAGGACTTTCATGGTCAGACAGGTCTGGATCGCCGCATCGCTGAACTGCTGTTGTCGACCACGCTTGCCGGTCGGCGGTGGCCGCCATGTCATCCCAGGATCGAACCAAATCGTCAACGATCCACGCTGCTTCAGCGCATCATTGTAAGCCGACCAGTTCGTGGTCTTGTACTTTGTGGGGTGCCAACTGCTCATGTCCCCCAGCTATCATGCTGGATTCATGCAGTGAATCCCTACAGGGAATTGTGCAACAAAGCCCAGCTTCATCAGAAAAGAGTCGGACGCATTTGACTGGCTCAGGCATCATCTTCCGATCTTTGTACGGGGCATCTGAGAAAACTGCTCTAGCTGGGCTGCGGCTTCATCTCGACCAGCACATTATTGATTGATACTTCTGGCGGAGACGCAAATAATTCACCAAACCGCTTCATAGTTTTCTGGAATTCGGGACTGGCGCTTAGCCGTTTGTAGGATTCGGCATTTTCCCATGTGGCCAAGACCGTGACGATCTCACTCTCTTGGTCATATATCATCCTCGCGCCCAACCAATCAGGTTCATCTTGCACAAGCGCACGGTTGGTTTCTTCGAATAGTTCCGCGCAGATCTTGTCAGTCCCTGGCTTCAGCTTAACTCTGGTCATGACAACGTGCATTTCTTGCCTCCGCATGGATTGGAAACTGACGCTTAATGGGATGGTCCCCATGGGGATTGTGTGATGGTCTACCTCATAAGGTCAAGTTTGTTTCAGGTTCTCGCGCGAGACAAAGGTGAGCCGCGGCTTGTGTTAGACGTTGAGATTTTGGCACCGACAAGAAACTTTCCTGCCGGAAGTTTCTCGAAAAAGTTTCGTGAAAAAAGTTCTCAGCGGTTCTTACGCGGGGAAAGTTTTTTTAAGTTGATTGGATCCGTGGTTCGCTGCGGGCGGATCAACGGCTGCTTGAGTTTGAAGATAGGGTATTTTCGCGCGGTGGATTCAGTTCCAATTGGATCATCCTCCCGCCTGTTGTTTCATCCAGTTTGTAAACAGGTCAAGCTTCCGATCCAGGCTAGGAGTAGTTTCAGAGACGACATAGAGTCCCTGCGGGCGCTCGACCTTGACCGGGCTTAACTGAACAAGGCTACCGGCGGCCTCATCCGCTGCTGTCATCCTAGAGTCTGCAAGGATTACCGCTTGCCCCGAAAGGGCCGCGTCAAACATGAAGGCGCGGCTTTCGTATTCGGTGATTTTTTCTGGGTCATCAATTGTTGCCCCCAACGCGGTTGCCCAGGCCAACCAATCCTCACGCCACCGACTGCCACAGGCTAGCGGAAGGTCTAGAATGTCTTGGGCCGACAAAGGCAATTGACGCCCGGCTATCAATTGCGGAGCACAAACCGGACTAACAACGTCATTGCAGATGAGCACACAAGACATCCCGTCCCAATCGCCCGCACCGTAGCGCACGGCGGCGTCAAAGCCAGATTTCCCAAGGTCGACATAGTCGAACGAAAGCGATGGTTTTATCTCGATACCGGGGTGTTGATTGTGAAAGTTCGGAAGACGCGGCAGCAACCAGCGGTTGCCAAAGAACGGGGCAATCGTGATTTTCAGCGTTCCGGTCAGTTCACTCGTTCGAGCCTGGGCGACGGCCTGCTCGATTGTGTCCAACGCTTTGCCCAAGTGTTCAGACAGTGCGCGGCCTGAGTCCGTCAAGACGATTTTACGGGTCTTGCGCTGAAACAAAGTCGTGTTCAGCTCAAGCTCCAGTCCTTTGATTTGATGGCCGACGGCTGCGGGGGTCACACATAATTCCTCTGCCCCCATCTTGATGCTTTCATGGCGGGCCGCCGCTTCAAAGGCGCGTAATTGGTTAAGCGAAGGCAAGCGTCTGGTCATCGGATATACCATAGAAAACCTAAGCTATAAGCCAATTTATGATCGTTTGTCAGATGTAGCGAACAAAACCTACGCTAAGGACACAAAATAATTTTCGCGACAGGAGCATAACATGACCCGGACATCCCCCCGATTACCGCACGAAACCAGCGATATTTTCCTAACCGATGGCGGTACTGAAACGTGGTTAATGTACAAGCGCGGTTTCGATCTTCCGGAATTCAGCGCCTTTCATCTGCTGAACGACGACCGGTCCGCAGCGGCCTTGCGGGAATACTACACCGCTTTTGCGAAAGTTGCCGTTAAGCTTGGTACACCCTTCATTTTTGACAGCCTGACCTACCGCGCCAGTCGTGACTGGGGTGCTTTGCTTGGGTACTCAACAGAAGGTCTGGCCGAGATGAATTACAAGTGTTTTGAGCTTTATCGTGAATGCGCCGCTGCGGCCGGGTTGAGAGCGGAAAACACTGTGATCAGTGGATGTATTGGACCAAAGGGCGACGCCTACCAAACAAATCAGGACTTAACCGCTGAAACTGCCGAAACCTACCACTCCGAGCAGATTGGGACGTTCAAAAAAGCGAGTGCAGACATCGTAACGGCGCTGACCTTGAACACAACGGACGAGGCGATTGGCATTGCACGGGCCGCTGCCAAAGCAGACTTGCCGTCGGTTATCGCCTTTACGATTGAAAAGGATCGTAAGCTTCGCAGTGGAGAGACGTTGAAACAGGCTATTGAAACGGTCGATGCAGCGACTGCAAACGCGCCTGCCTATTACATGATCAATTGCTCACACCCCGTTGATTTCGGTCCAGCACTAGCCAGCGAACCATGGGCACACCGCATCCGTGGATTGCGGGCCAACGCATCCTCTTTGGATCATGGTACGTTGTGCCAATTGGGCCATCTCGAAGAAGGCAACCCCGATGAATTAGCGGGCCAATACGTTGACATCCGGGCGGCTTATCCGAAAATGAATGTCTTTGGCGGATGTTGCGGCACGGACTATGTGCATGTCGAGAAAATTGGCCGGGCGTTGTTGGCGGCTGCATGAGCCACCTAAGAAACACATCTGCAAACATTTGGGTCAGTCCAGAGCGGGCTGACCCATGTTACTTTTTTGAACGCAAAGCTGCCATTCGAACATTCCGCAGCATCGGAAAATGTGGGCTCTTTCAACGCCTTCGACGCAAATGTCACCAATGGCCGCTTAGCCACAAAAAAGGTTGATTTATTCAAGTCTTTGCGAAAATAATCTCCTTATTTCAATGCTATATGGATCCAGTTGCGATCTAACGGGTCAACGCAGCTGACCACCAACGATTACTTTCCCAGCGGAAGAACTCCTAATAACTTTCCTCACGAAAGAACCGCTCAGACTGAGAAACCCACCCGTTTGGATTGGGCATCGCAGGTTTCACAGCGGAATAAATCATAGCAGCTGTGGAGCACCCATTGCTGGGTATCCACGTCCCAACACGCATACGCATCCCGCAGAATATCAGCGGAACCACAGCTGGTGCATCGCGGCTTCGGTAGTTGATCCGGCTCCGCCATCACCATTCCTCCGCCAGCATGATCGTCAGCACACGACGCGTTTTGCTTAGGTCGGAGGGATCATCCGAACCCAAGGAATAATCCCTGTTGTAGGCGTCAATTTTCCAGAAACACTTATGGCCATGAAATTCGAACGCGCCAAAGTCGTGATCACGATGTAGGCTACTACTAGGCACATTTGTCATCGGGTTTGATCCCTTGGGTCCTTGTCAGATCAACCATAAATCACTTGGCTTGCGTTCAATGCTGATGGTCATATTCCGACCGGATGCTGCTTCGTAGCGCGCAAATCGTTTGGGTTTCTTGTAACTTCCCAAGCTCATCACCATAGAACAAGGGCGAGAACAGTCGACACAGGACACAAATTTTGCGAGCATTCGTCTAATCAAATTTGGAGAATGAGCATGCGGTGTTTTGGGCCAGCCAAGAAAACCTTGCCAGCAGCATTGATCGCATGTGCCCTTGCTCATGGCACAAATGCGCAAGATGCTAAGTCGCCAGATCTTCTATCCTTTGCGCAAGGCACGCTGCCCATTGGCTTTTCAAGTAGCCCATCGGATCTTCGGGTCGGCGCAGAACATGCGGTGGCGGCAATTGATGGCAACCCGGATGGATATGTTTCACACCTAAAACCCGCACAAGCTGATGACAGTGTTGAGTTCGTTTACTCTCTTCCCGCTCTAACGAAATTCGACAGTTTTGCCGTGCCGAATGTCCAAGAAACCCCAAGCCCGTCGCAGACGTTCTTCAAGCATGTTGATGTGTTGGGCTCAATAGATAGTATCGACGGCCCTTTCGTGGAGCTCGCGAATGTCGAGTTGATGACCCATACCGAAGATGGAGAAGTGACCAACTTACTAATGCAAGATCCGCAGCCCGAGGTCCGATGGGTCAAGCTGCGTCTTTCAGGCGGTATCGATGTCCAAAGGGATAAGAGCTATTTTGAATTCTCAGAACTTGTTGGCACCGGAACCCAACAAGAGCCTGCCTTGTCTGATAACTTTTCTGGGGTATGGGCTGGGCGTGGCGTGAAGTTGGAACTTGAACAAAGTGGTGCGACCGTCACTGGGTGTTATGACGGCAACGCGGAATTGACTGGCACTGTTCAGGGGAACGTCCTGCGGGCATTGGGTCAAAACGCTGCCGGTATTCCGTCCCAATTCATATTGATTGCATCCAACGACGGCAGCATTCGGGGCTTGCGCTCGACAAATGGTGCGCCATTCAAAAAATATGACGGAGATCACTCCGACAAAGCACCCAAGTGTCTTCAACCAGACCCACCGAAAATTGGGTGTGGCTCAGTGGTTCATGGGATTGGGTTCGACTTTGACAGTGATGTTATTCGCGCGTCCTCCAGCGTTGTTATTGCAGATTTGTATGCGGGTTTGACACAAGACGGTGGAACAGGAATTGAAATTGTGGGGCATTCTTCGAGCGAAGGGTCCGCAGACTACAATCGAGACTTGTCACAACGCCGAGCGCAATCTGTTGTCGCGGCCCTGGTGGCGCTAGGGTTAGATGCCAACGAAGTATCCGCGGATGGCCGGGGGGAGGATGACCCAATCGCCAGTAACGACGATGAAGCCGGTCGGTCGCTCAATCGCCGCGTTGAAGTCCGATGTACAGGGTAGCCATCGGTCTTTTCTGCTTGGCGGTTAAGTCGTTCCGTTCAGGCATGGTGCCTATTATGGCGTCGCTCCTTTTGGCGTCTGGAATGGCGGCGGCAACACCGAGTTGTGGTGGTGAACCTGGCTGGGCGGCACATCAGGTTTCAGGCTCGATCACGCATCCAACCCCAGGCAAGTTCCAAGTGGGTGCGCGTTATTTCACCTTTAACCCCAGCGAATTCGGTTGGCGCATCGGGATGCTGGACAGTTATGGTCTAGAAATTCCGATGTTCGCGGCTCCTGTGCGGCCTGTAGAGACGAACCCTCTGAATCTCGCGGGTTGGCATTTCCGCAACCGTGACAATTCCGGACCTAACGTCGGAAACGTCAACGCCCCACAGCGCGAGCGTCTGTTCAAGTTTGGAACAATGGCTACGAATGCAGCGAACAATCCCGGATTGCTCACTCCTGCTCTGCCCGCCGAAGGGTTCGGTGGTCTGGGCGTGCTGTCTATAGACGATTTCACCCTGACGCCACCGGAACCTGGACAACGAGCGGGTTTTATGTCGATTACATTTTCAGTCTGTTTGATCTGGCAAGGGGGCGGCGAACGACTTGATCCTATAGTTGAGTCCGATCCCGGCGTCGCTTTTGAGCGCGTGGTTGCGACCATGCGGGGGTGTGGTTTGGACACGTCGGTTTACAGACTGTCAGATCGCATGTCCAAAGGGCGTGAAGGGGCCCAGCGTCCCTTTTTGGAACCGGACTTGGATGGTGATGACATCCCTGACCTGGTTGTACCTGTCACGCGCAAGAACGACGCGACCCCTGGTTTGGCGATTTGCCTAATTGGCAATGAAAGCATTGTAATAATTGGATACACGGGCCGCATCGGTAAGCACTTTGACCCCGCCTATTTCAACAGCGCCGACGGATGGCAGATACATCGCGGACAGGTTTATCCTTCCCCGGAAGAAGGCCCTCCGCCGACACTTTCCGCAGATGCAATTCTTTTGAGCAAAGAAGAGTCGTCCAGCGTTCTTCTTTATTTGGACCAAAACCTGACGGTATCCAGCTACTGGCAAGGAGATTGACGTGTCGCAAAAAAGGAAAATCCTTGTTGCATTGGTCGTGGTTTGGGCAATCATTTTTGTCGCTTCATATTTCATGTCTACTCGGATCGAAGGCCCCCGCAATATCGACACCGGATTCAAACGTTTGGATGTGTTGGCACGCTATCAACTTATCGCCTTTGGTGTCGCTGTTGTTTCTGCCGTTGCAGGTGTTGTCTGGCGACATGACGGCAGGCGAATGATGCTGTTAGGCCTAGCCCCACTGATCATCACAACCCTACTCATTGCGGGCATTGTCGGAGGAACAATGATCTTGAACCCAAGATTGACCCCAGAAGAGGCGTATCAGCCACCAAATATAACAGCCCCAGCGGATAAGTTGCCTGTCCAGAATTGAGGGATCGTTGCGGCGTTCGTGCGATCAGTTAAACGGCGGCATAATCCGTTATCTTACCGGTTCGTGCATAGTGCAGCGAAGGTCCGCGTCAGCCAATAAAACTTGATCAAATAAAAATTTCTGCATCACAAATCGTTCCTTATCAAGGTCCTAACCGGACTCATTTGCATCTCGCACCCAATATGCATTGCAAAGCAAGGAACTTCTTTCCCGGGAAAATCAGGCCAACCAACCCACCCGTTTGTTTTCGGCAGAACATTCCTCACAGCGGAACAAATCATAACAGCTGTGGAGGACACATTGCTGGGTATCCGCGTTCCTACACGCATACGCATCCCGCAGACTATCAGCGGAACCACAGCTGGTGCATCGCGGCTTCGGTAGTTGATCCGGCTCCACCATCGCCATTCCTCCGCCAGCATGATCGTCAGCACACGACGCGTTTTGCTTAGGTCGGAGGGATCATCCGAACCCAAGGAATAATCCCTGTTGTAAGCGTCAATTTTCCAGGAACACTTATGGCCATGAAATTCGAACGCGCCAAAGTCGTGATCGGAATGTGGGCCATTGTCCGGATTGAAATCCGAGTATTCAGCGACTGTTTGGGCCAACTGCGCCACTGGAATATCTAGCTGTTTGGGCAGTTCGTTGATGCCAACCGTTATTACTCTGGTCCCCGGAACGTTTGGATCACCACGCCGAAATTGGTCGTTCTGCGGGGCAACCTGTTGAACCCTTGTTGATACCATGTGAACCTCTTCCAGTGGGTCCAACTGCGTTACGGCGATATGGTTCAATGAGCGACCGAAGAGTGATCAGTTGAAGCAGCCTTTCATGTCGGGTGCAGCAAAGGGCCGGTGAGAACCCAAAACGACGACCTTTCATCAAACAGCCAAAGTCCGCTTTGACACGAGAAACAGTTTTCGTGCAGAGTGGATGGATAGAATTGGCCGACTGAATTTCTATCAGAGGCGGGATTGTCATGGCCTCTGGGTGCAACACGGGAGAACCACGATGGCGCGACTCACGGCAAAAGACTTCGATCCCAAAATTTTGGAACTTTATGACTTTTATGCCCATGGCATGATTACCAAACGCCAGTTTCTAGATCGCGCCGGGAAATTCGTCGCGGCAGGCCTGACAGCGTCTGCAGTCTTGGGGATGATGTCGCCCAACTATGCTCTTGCGGAGCAGGTGTCGTTCAATGACCCGGACATTGTCCCTGAATATATCATGTATCCGTCGCCGAATGGCCACGGCGAGGTGCGTGGCTATTTGGTGCGCCCCACTGGCGTCGAAGGCAAACTGCCTGCAGTTGTTGTCGTCCACGAAAATCGCGGCCTGAACCCTTACATCGAAGATGTGGCTCGTCGCCTGGCTAAAGCTGGGTTTATGGCGATCGCCCCGGATGGTCTGACGTCTGTTGGCGGCTATCCCGGCAATGACGCAGAGGGGCGGGATCTGCAAAAAACCGTCGACCGCACAAAGCTGATGAACGACTTTTTCGCCGCTGTGGAATTCATGATGGCGCACGAAGGTTCGACTGGGAATGTCGGGATAACGGGGTTTTGCTACGGTGGCGGTGTCGCGAATGCGGCGGCCGTTGCCTACCCAGAGCTCAAGGCTGCTGTCCCCTACTACGGTCGTCAAGCGGCCGCCGAAGACGTCCCAAAAATCCAGGCCGCGTTGCTGCTGCATTACGGTGAATTGGATGAACGCGTGAACGCTGGCTGGCCCGACTACGAGGCCGCGCTGAAGGCGAATGGCAAGAACTACGAGGCGTACATTTATGAAGGTGCCAATCACGGCTTTCATAATGACAGTACACCGCGCTACGACGAAGCAATGGCAAACCTGTCGTGGGAGCGGACGCTTGCACATTTCCGGAAATACCTGGCCTGACCCCAGCCGCTCCGCTGCGGTTTTGGGTCCGGGCGCGGCTTTGTTGCACAAATTGGCTGAAGGGATTCACTGTATGAATCCAGCATGATAGCTGGAGAGCATGAGCAGTTGGGCCGCTACGAAGTACAAGACCACGAATTGGTCGTCTTACAATGACAGCTTGAAGCGGCGCGGTTCGTTGTCGATCTGGTTTGATCCCGAAATGGTAGGGACGCCTCTGCCGAGCGGCAAGCGCGGTCGGCAACAGCAATTCAGTGACGCCGCCCTTCAGGCTTGTCTGACGCTGAAGGTCCCATTTGGTATGCCACTTCGGCAGACGACCGGGTTCGTTGAAAGTTTACTTCGGTTGATCGGGCTGGACTGGGCAGTGCTGGATTTCAGTACCCTGTGTAGCCGCCAGAAGACACTGACGTGACCCTGCCATATCGGGGCGGTCCTGGCCCGCTGATCCTTTTGATCGATAGCACCGGCATCAAAGCCGAGGGTGAAGGCGAATGGAACGCTCGCAAGCACGGCGGTCCGAAACGTCGGATATGGCGCAAGATACACATCGGGATCGACGAGGAAACATTGGAAGTTCGGGCTGTGGAGTTCACGACAAGCAATGTAGGGGATGCTCCCATGCTGCCCGATTTACTCGACCAAATCCAACCCGAACAGAAGCTCGGGTCAGACACGGCAGACGGCGCCTATGACACGCGCAAATGCCACGAGGCGATTGCCGCCCGAGACGCCCATGCGATGATCCCGCCGCGCAAGAACGCCAAACCTTGGAAACCGACGAGCGCCGGAGCCACTGCCCGAAACGAAGCGGTCAATGCGCAGCGATACCTGGACCGCACTCTGTGGCGACGGTGGAGTGGAGACCACCGCCAAAGCCGCGTCGAAACGAAGATGCATTGCATAAAACTGCTCGGCCAGTCGCTAAAGGCGAGGGACTTCGAAAGGCAGGTCGCGGAAATCCAGGTCCGCATCGCTGTGCTGAACCGTTACACCGCTCTGGGCATACCCGTCACTGAGTCAGTAGGCTAAGTCCGTCCGGGGAAAGGGGAAGCCCGCCCATCAATCAATTTGTGCGACAAAACCCATTTCAGTGCATTTATGAGCCTGCGGCCGGTGCATTCACATTCCCCCAAGTATCAACACTAACAATTCTCTTGGTGAAAATTACTCCCAAGTTTGTCGGTTCTGCTGTTTGAAGTGCTCGAACCTTCGCTGCACGGTGTTCGAACCGGTAAGGAGCGGGACAAAGCCGTCATATCGGTTCTGACCGAAGTGCGGCAGCGCCGTATCCAACGTGTGGTTCCCTCAATTGGTCCTCAACTGCCATGAACTGACGGCATTGGGGGGTGAGTTGAGTGGTTTTGACCGACCTTCGGGCGCTGCCTCAACGATAGTTGCGCCACAGCCGCATTTTATAGGGAGTTATGAAGCGGTGGTCTTGTGTTGTCGCAGTGTGATCGCCATCGCACAGCTGCGGCGCGGTTTGCTTGGCCCATTGCGGGATCGCTCGTGCTCGGGCTCCCTTACCGGATTGGCGGTCGACAATCTTTTCCCCCAAAGTAATAATGCGAGAAAACGCAGTTCCATTTGGGGGGAGTGGATTGGCGCAGCACCCGGAGACAAGCCCGCCGACGCCGGTTCGCGACGCGCTGGTGGCGACAATTGCGACCGCCATGGTCGTAGCCTGCATATTGTGGAATCTCGATGCCCCGATCCGGCTCGGTTTCGCAGTACTCAAACAACAGTACATGGCCTTCGAGCTCGGGCTGGCACTCACGCTCGCCTTCATCCGCTTCGGCTGGCGTGGCGGGAACAAACCCGGGATCGGCATCGTCGACGGCGTGATAGCCTTCGTCGCCTTTGCGACCCTGATGTACACGGCATGGGATTTTGCCTGGTTACTCAAGGAGCAATCCTACCGTCCCTGGCAGATCACGGTGATTGGCGCGGTTGTGGTGCTGGCGGTGATGGAAGGAATCCGGCGCCGCGCCGGTTGGATGCTGTTCTCGATCGTCGCACTTTTCCTCGTTTACGCTCTATTCGCAGACAAGGTGCCGGGCCGTCTGATCGGCAAGGCGCTGACGCCAGAACGCTTGGTGCAATACGTGGGCTTCGATCCGAACGCGGTGTTCTCGACGCCGCTTGCCGTGGGCACGATCATTGTCCTGCTCTTCGTCTTTTTCGGTCAGCTCCTGTTCGCGGCTGGCGGTGGCAACTTCTTCACTGACCTCGCCATGTCCCTCACCGGTCGATCCCGTGGTGGCGCGGCAAAAATCTCGGTGGTGGGTTCGGCACTGTTTGGCTCTATCTCTGGTAGCGCAGTTTCCAACGTCGTGACCACCGGCGTCGTCACCATCCCGCTGATGCAACGCGGCGGATACACCAAGCGCGACGCTGGCGCGATCGAGGCGGTGGCTTCGACCGGCGGCCAACTCACCCCGCCGATCATGGGGGCGGCGGCCTTCCTGATGGCTGAGTTCCTTGATATTTCCTACTTCACAGTCGCGGGTGCGGCGTTGCTTCCGGCCGCGCTCTACTACCTGTCAGTCTTCACTCAGGTAGATCTCATCGCGGGGCGTGACGCGGTGGCCGCGGCCGAGGCGGATATTCTCACCCCGTCGCAAGTCCTGCGCCAGGGCTGGCATTTCGCCGTGCCGTTCGGACTACTGCTGGGTGGGCTGTTCTGGTGGCGGCTGGACCCGGAAGAAGCTGCGTTGCTCGCATCAGTCGGTATTGTTGTCGTCAGCTTTCTGCGCGGGTATCGCGGCAAACGCCTTACCCTGGCCACGTTGGGCCGGGTGTTCGTTACTACCGGTGAGAGCATGGTTAACCTAATCCTGGTTGTCGCCGCGGCGGGGTTTGTGATCGGCGTGCTCAACATAACTGGGCTCGGCTTTGCGCTGACTCTTGTGCTTGTCGATACCGTGGGGGCCAATCCCGTGGCGTTGCTCGTTGTTTCGGCACTCATCTGCATCGTGCTTGGCATGGGTATGCCAACCTCTGGCGTCTACGTTCTGCTGGCGGCTCTGGTGGCACCCTCGCTGGTGCAGTCGGGCATCTCGCCGCTCGCCGCCAACCTGTTCATCCTCTATTTCGGGATGATGTCGATGATTACCCCACCGGTGGCCCTTGCTGCCTTCGCTGCGGCGACGATCACCGAGGACGACCCGCTCAGAACCGGGATCGCCGCGATGCGCGTGGGTTGGGCGGCCTTCATTATCCCGTTCCTGTTCGTCGCCACTCCGGAGCTGCTGATGGACGGCACTTGGCCTGCCATCGCGTTGGCGCTGGTCCTTTCTTCGATCGGGGTGATGGCAGTCACGGCCGGTATTGTTGGCTTCTGGAGCCGCCACCTTGGCCCGGCGCTTAGGCTTGCCTTTATTGTCAGCGGTGGCCTTGCGTTTCCGCTCGGCTTCTTGGGCAGTTCTGACTACCTGCACATCGCCGCTGCCCTGGCCGCCGTGGGTCTTGCGCTGGCGCTCCGCTTCAATTCGACCAAAAACATGGAAATCGGGAGGACAACACCATGACTAAACTGATACACAGCTTTGCCGGCCTTGTCATTGCAGCGAGCCTTGCTACCGGGGCAAACGCCCAGGTGGTCACCGTCGCTTCGGGTGCACAGGGATCGCTTGCCTACAACACGGGCCAGGCCGTGGCCAAGGTGGCCAACGAGGCGGGCATCACTGCCCGAACTCAGCCGCTTGTCGGGTATCTGCCACTCATCAACTCTGGTGAGGTCGATTTCGGGTTTTCGTCCGGTGTCGAGGCTGGTTATGCGCTTGAAGGCACCGGGAACTACGACCGGGCGCATCCGAACATTCAGCTCGTCGGAACGATGTTCAACCTCACCACCAACATCATGGCACCCTGCGATCTCGGGCTCACTTCGGTGGCCGAGCTCAAGGCGCAAGCTGGCGATCTGCGGATCGCGTCGGAATACACCTCGTCGACCATCATCCCGTTCTACATCATGGGTGCGCTCGCCAACGGCGGTATGACCTATGACGATTTCCAGCAGGTGCCGGTGGCGAGTTTTGTGGCCGGGATGCAGGCTCTTGGCGACGGGCTGGTCGACGTGGCGCTGGTCTCGCTCAACGCCGGCGCTGGCCAGCAGGCGGCAGTCAAGCTGAAGGACCGGGGCGGTGTGTGCTACATTTCGCTTGATGATAGCGATGAAGGCGTGGCCGGGCTGAAGTCCTTCCTGCCGGCGGCTAACGTCACCGCACGCGCGCAGAACGAGAAGCTCAACGGTCTGCAAAAATACGGCGCCAATCTGATCTCGATCCCCTGGGTGCTGATCACCAACGGCGACGTCTCGGACGACTTGGTCTACGACCTCACCAAGGCGCTGGCCGAGAATAAACCGGCGCTGGCCGATAGCTTTGGCCTGTTCAGAGGGTTTAACGCCGAGACAATGGCGCCAGGCTCGGTTGTGTCCTACCACGCGGGCGCGCAGCGCTACTTTGACGAAGCTGGCATCGCCCACGGCGAGTAAACCGACACGCCCGGGCGGTTTTACGGCCCGGGCTCCCTAAAAGGAGAGACGCGGATGATGACCAAACTCACGGCCGCAGACGGCCACGCATTCGAGGCTTGGGTTGAGCCCGCACAGGGTGTTCGCAGAGGCGGTATCGTGATCATCCAGGAAATCTTTGGGGTTACCGAGCAGTTGAAGGGCGTGGCGAAGCGCTACGCTGCCGAGGGATACCAAGTGGCAATTCCGGCGCTGTTCGACCGTCAGAAGCCCGGCGCGGTGATCCCGTTCGACAAGGCCCAGGACGGCCGCGAACTGATGCTCGCCGCCGATCTCGACCAATCAATGATGGACATCGAGGCGGCCCGAGCGGTGCTGGCGTCAAACGGCGGCAAAGTGGGCGTGATCGGTTTCTGCTGGGGCGGCGGGCTCGCGGTACGCGCGGCGCAGCTTCTCGATGTGGCATGCGCCGTGTCGTTTTATGGCACCCAGCTCAAGCGCTATCTCGACCACCCGCTGAAAGCGCCCGTGCAGGGCCATTTTGGCGAAACAGACGACCATACGCCGCCCGATCTCGTGGCCGAGGCCCAAGCCTATCTCGACGAAGCCTTCGAGGTCTTTTCCTATGATGCGGGCCACGCCTTCGCCAACGACGTTCGCCCGAGCTTTGTACCAGACGCCGCGGCATTGGCGCACCAGCGCACAGAGGCCTTTCTTGCCGCTCACATCGGCTGATGGATGCCGGGAATCTGGCCCATGTGATCCTTGCGCGGGTTCTTTGTTGTCTTTCTCATCGTTCACTCCCAGGGGGTATTGATGAGCCTCATCGGCGCTGACGCTATTCGTAGAAAGCGGTTGCGCCGGGTTTAGAGACAACCCTGGCGTTTCGAAGTGAAATCCCGGCAGAACTGCCCCGGTGAGGGGATGTCTGGCGTGGATAATTGTTTGGCGCAGGGCTGTTACATGCCGTGATCACAGCCTCGGATGGAATAAGCCGTCAGATCATTTCCGGGCTATTAAAAATCGGGAAACGCACATGATCGAGCTAAAAAACCTTACGGTTAAGTTTGGCGGCGTTGCGGCAATGGACGCGATCTCTGCAACATTCACGGCACCGGTATCAGGGATTATCGGCCGCGTACTGGAAGTGATTGGGCTTACCGATCGTGCGCATCAACCAGCGTCGGATCTGAACGCGTTTGAGCGTCGCTTGACAGATGTTGCGCGCTGTCTGGTCGGTAGGCCGAAGATCACCAAGGCAAGTCAATTTATGACGTCCGCTGGGGCCAAACACGCAGGCAACTGCGAACATTTTGAACATCAGGGTGCCGAATACCATGTGTTGGAAAAGGCTGAGGACCGCTGAAATTGCGGCCCAAACATCATGCCCATTTTTTGAAAAATTAATAAAAATCAATGTTTTATCTTGTTGTGGGGAGGTTTCTTTTACCACTTTTTGTCGCGGCAATATGTTTCTTCTTGCAAAAGTTTCATAATCTGAAATAAATCCGCGAAATGCTGCTTTCCCAACTGAGTGGACTGGACAACCTGTGACCGGCCAAAACAAACCTGCCTCGGATATGCCAATCGCGCTGTCCACAATGATCAATTTGCGCATTCTCGACCAAACACTGAAATCGTGCGTCGACGACAGCGAGCGACCAAACGATATCCCGCTTTCAGATGTGTATTTGCTGGTGCATTTGACCAAACCCAAGCGGATTGGCCAGTTGGCCGACGAGATGCAGGTGTTGCGTTCATCCATGACCGCTACGGCGGATCGCTTGGAGCAGCAGGGCTATATCGAACGCATTCGAGACCAGGACGACCGGCGGGCTTGGATTTTGGCGCTAACGGCAAAAGGTCGCGACATTCAGAGCCAGGTCTTTGAAGACGCAGAAACGATCTTTCACGAAGTCACACAGCTTTCTGAACAGGACATCAAGACGTTGGATGGGCTGTTCAAAAAAATTCGAACAAACATGAAAGCCTCGGGCTATTCCAAGGGATTGGACATATGAGAAATGTAATTTTGGCCGCGCTAACAGCGGTTGCGATGACAAGTTCGGTTTCTGCGCAAACCGAAGTTTTTAAACCGGTCAAAGTTCTGACTGTTGAAGCTGCCAGCGAGGGAACCTCACGCCATTTCTTTGGTAAGGTGGTTGCGAAAAGCACTGTTGATCTGGCGTTTCAGGTTGGCGGCCAAATTTTGGAACTTGCCGCCGTCGAAGGTGAGCAAATTGCAAAAGGCGAACTGATCGCGCGTTTGGATACTGAGCAATTTGAGCTGGCCAAACAGCAAGCCGTGCTGAATTTGGAACAAGCAGAACGCACGGTCGCGCGTTACGAAAAGCTGAAGGGTGACGCGGTAACTGGTGTCGCGTTGGAAGAGGCCCAAACCGCTGCGTTGCTGGCCAAAGTGAATGTGCGCAACGCTGATTATTCGCTGAAGCACGCAACATTGTCGGCCCCGTTTGATGCGTTGGTGTCTGATCGTCTGGTGCAGAACTTTACCACTATCGCAGCTGGCACGGCGATTGTGCGATTGCACGACATGTCCGAATTGCGCATTGAAATCGAGGTGCCCGAAGTGTTGTTTCAACGGGCGGGCCAAGACCCGAATATGACAGTGACGGCCGAGTTTCCCGCCAGCGATAAAGTGTACCCAATTGAAATACGCGAGTTTTCGGCGGAAGCCTCAAATATTGGGCAATCGTTCAAAATCACCTTTGGTTTAGATAAACCCGAAGACCTGCTTGTTTTGCCTGGGTCCTCTGTGACGGTCAAAGCAACCTTGGCGCCGGATCATCCCACATTATTGGTGCCTGCCGAAGCGCTGGTGACGCATACAGACGGGACGTTTTCGGCAATGATATTTGACCCAAAGGATGACCTGAACGGCATCGTGAAATCTGTTGCGGTTACCGCGCGTCCGCATCTGACCGGGCAAATGGAGATCTTGTCGGGTCTAGAGGCCGGAACCGAGATTGTTGCCATGGGCGCATCGACGTTGGCCGAGGGTGACACGGTGCGTCGCTTTCTTGGCTTTGGCCAGTAACAGGTGACTTCAATGAATATTGCACGTCTATCTATCGAAAAACAAATCCTGTCTTGGATGGTTGTTTTGATCTTTTTGTTTGGCGGAGCGTGGGGGTTTTTGTCGCTGGGCCGCCTGGAAGATCCGTCATTCACCATTAAGCAAGCCGTGATCACAACCCAGTATCCAGGAGCATCGGCGGCCCAGGTGGCCGAAGAAGTTACCGAGCCTTTGGAGTCCGCGATCCAGAAAATGGGTGAACTGAAAGGGTCACCTCGGTCAACTATCCGGGGTTTTCTCTGATCGAAGTTGAAATTCAGGCGACCTATGATGGTACTGAACTGCCTGCAATCTGGACAGATTTGCGGGCCCGGATCGAGGATGCGGCGCTGTCGCTTCCTGATGGGGTTAGCAAACCCTATGTGAATGACGGCTTTGGTGATGTGTTCGGTATTTACTATGCCGTGGACGCCCAAGGGTTAACAGACGCCGAAAAACACCAGCTTGGCAAATTTCTGCGGCGCGAAATTTTAGCGGTCGAAGGGGTTGCCGACGTGCAGCTGTCGGGTTTGCCAGAAGAGCGGATTTTCGTCGAACCCATTATGGCATTGATGGCCAACCAAAATATTGCACCCACTGCCGTTCAAGGGGCCATCGCCAATGCGAACGTTGTGGCGGATGCTGGGTCATTGGGAAGCGTGCGATTGCAGCGGCCCGACGGGACCGACAGTGTGTCTCAGATTGCTGGTTTGTCTGTCGGATACCAGGGAAAAGTTATCAATCTGGTCGATATTGCCAACGTGAAGCGCGGGCGCACGGATGATCCTTCGATCATGATCCGTTACAATGGTGTAGAGGCATTTACCCTGGGCGTTGCGGGGCTTTCGACCGAAAACATCGTTGATGTGGGCAAACGCGTTGACCAAAAATTGGCTGAAATCGATCCGGAAATCCCAGCTGGGGTATCATTGAACCCGATCTATCAGCAGCATGTGGTGGTTGAAGAAGCCTCCAATAGTTTCCTGATCAACCTTGGTATGTCTGTTGTTATCGTTGTTGCGGTTCTGGCCTTGGCAATGGGCTGGCGCGCGGCGCTGGTTGTGGGCGGTACGCTGTTGCTGACCGTTCTGGGTACGTTGTTTTTCATGGCGATCTTCTCGATTGAAATGGAGCGTATTTCGCTGGGTGCTTTGATTATTGCGATGGGGATGCTGGTTGATAATGCGCTGGTGGTTGCCGAAGGAATGCAGATCACAATGCAACGCGGGAAATCATCGCGTTTTGCGGCGGATGAAGCATCGCAAAAGACTCAAATTCCCCTGCTTGGTGCTACGATTATTGGCATCATGGCGTTTGCAGGTATCGGCCTGAGCCCCGATGCGACGGGTGAGTTTTTGTTCTCGTTGTTTGCAGTGATCGGGATCTCATTGTTGTTGTCTTGGGTACTTGCGCTAACCGTTACACCGCTGTTCGGGCATTTCCTGTTCAAACAGGGCTCTGGTGAAGAGATTGATGCCTACGGCGGGCCGTTATTTCGCGCCTATGGCTCGATTTTGCGGGCCTCGTTGAAGGGGCGTTGGGTGGTTATTCCTGCCTTGGCTGCGATTACCATCGTGTGCTTTATGGGCTTTGGGCAGATCAAGCAGCAGTTTTTCCCTGACTCGAACACACCGATTTTCTTGGTGCATTACAAATTGCCACAAGGGGCGGAAATTCAAAGTACGTCCAACGATCTGAAACAGATCGAAAACTGGCTGGCCGACCGCCCCGAGGTCGTATCAACGACCACATTTGTGGGGCAGGGGGCTGCTCGGTTTATCCTGACCTACGCGGCAGAAAAAGCGAACCCCAGCTACGGCCATATGTTGATCCGGACCGAAAGTCTTGACCAGATTCCAGAGCTGGCAAAGGAGCTGGAAGAGTTTGCGGTGACTGCCTTGCCAGGCGGAATGTTCCGAACGCAGCGGTTGGTGTTTGGTCCGGGAGGCGGTGATCCGGTTGCGGTGCGGTTCTCGGGGGCTGATCCGGCTGTTTTGCGCAGCTTGGGCGACGAGGCTATCAAACGCATCAACGAAACATCCACTTCATTGCGGTTCGTTCGTTCGAATTGGCATCAGCAAGAGGTTGTGATCAAACCGGTTTATGCGACCAACCGCGCGCAGACAGCGGGGATCAGCCGGGATGATGTTGCAAGGTCTATGTTGTTTGCAACGGAAGGGTATGTTGGAGGTGTATATCGCGAGGAAGACCGCCAAATTCCGATTGTCATGCGTGTTGATCCTGATGCCGGTCTAACCATCATGGACCAGTTGCTGTATTCGTCATCAACCGGGGGCGTTGCGCCAATGGACCAGTTAATCGACGGGCTGGAGTACGAGGTTCAGGACACGTTGTATCACCGCCGTGACCGCGTTCCGACATTGACAGTGATGGGCAACCTACCCGCAGATGTAACGGCGACGGTCGCGCGCAATGAAATTGTTGACGTTATCGAGTCCATGGAATTGCCAATTGGCTACAAGATGGAATGGGGCGGCGAATACGAAAGTTCGGGGGATGCGCAGAAGTCATTGGCCACGCAGCTTCCGCTTAGTTTCTTGGTGATGTTGTTGATCACAGTGTTGCTGTTCATGTCACTGCGCCAACCGCTTATCATTTGGTTGTTGGTTCCGATGTCCGTCAATGGCGTTGTAATTGGCCTGTTGGCCACAGGATTCCCGTTCAGCTTTACCGCGCTGCTGGGTTTGTTGAGCTTGTCAGGTATGCTGATCAAGAACGGTATTGTTCTGGTTGAGGAAATCGACATCGTTCGCCGCGAAGGCGGAGAATTGTTCGAGTCGATTGTTTCGGCATCAACGTCGCGTTTGCGTCCTGTAATGCTGGCGGCAGGTACAACCATTCTGGGGATGGCACCGCTTTTGCCGGACGCTTTCTTCAAATCCATGGCGGTAACGATCATGGGTGGTTTGGCCTTTGCGACGGTTTTGACCCTGATCGCCGCTCCGACTTTCTACTACGCGTTCTTCAAAGGATCCGAAGCGCGCCGGTTGGCGGCACAACCCGCTTAACAGAATAGCCCACCCCCGGCGACATTTCGGGGGCGGGCAAACTCTACAAGTAAATATGTCTTAGACACCCTCTTGCGTATCCTAAGCGTGGGGGCGGTGAAGGTCAGGTCGACAAGGCCGTTACACGGTTTTTTCCAAGTGCCAGACCTGTTCAACCGGATATTGCTTTGCCCAATCCGCTGGAATGCCGGCTCTTGTGCCACTGGCCCAATCAGGCGCGAAGACCTCTTGGTATTTGCCGATGGTAAATCCGATGGTGGTAAACAGTTCCATCCAAGCAGAAATGGTCAGGTTAAAACAAACACCACTTGGGTCGATCTCAACCTCAGTCCAGTCTGCGCCCCACATATCGACATAGGGGCGATGCAAGGTCATATCACAGGGCGCGCCATCCATCGGTGAACACAGCAAAGAGATGGGATGGTTGCCAAGGAAGACCAAGCGCCCACCGGGGCGCAGTAACCGCCATGCCTCGCGCAGCCATTTTTCTGGTGGGCACCAAATCGCCGCGCCATATTCAGAGACAGCGAAGTCGAAGGACGCATCGGGCAGGCCGGTTGTCTCGGCATTCCCCTCTATGAACGTGATAGCGGCACCGTGCTCATCGGCCAGGCGCTGTGCCGTCGCCAATTGAGCGGGAGAGACATCAATGGCGGTTACTTTTGCGCCGCGTTTCCTCATCCAGCCAGAGACATATGCCGTTCCGCAGCCCAACTCGATGGCATCAAGGCCGGACATATCCGAAGGCAGCAGATTAAGAGACGCGTCCGTTTGGCCCCAATTGCCCCATTCTGGTGTTGTCGCCCTCCACAGGCGCTCACCAGTTGTGACCCAGTTTTCCGCGTCATCGTCCCAGACAGTTTTGTTAATGGATAGGTAATCGCGCGTCATTCCCCGATCTCCGGCATTCCGTGTAGCTTTGCCAACAATACAATGCGCGCAGGGCTCTCGCTAGAATTCAATGAAAGTGACCCTTGGTGGCTTTGCTTTTGGCGGGGCTTAACAGCGGTTGAAGGGTTTCGACCGCTGGAAAGCGGGATAATCTAGGGCCGTTAAGTGGCCAGTTCTGCAGCAATCAAAGCCGCGTGGCTGTTCACTTTGGCTTTGGTGGTCGCAAAACCAAAAGAATTTATCCACTCAGCAGCAGCTTTCCGAATGGTATCAACAATGAAACTGTCTACGACCCAATGGTTGTGCTTGTAGAAGTCCGAGCCACGCAAGTTTGCGCTGGGCGCGTTTGTATGGCCCAGACTACCGCGTTGCGCTGTGACAGGGGCTGTGTATGCTTTGGATGCAAAATAACAAAATCCGAAAAGTGAGACCCGTATGCAGGCCCAAGAAACCGTGCCGGCCACTGGCACTGTCATCGAAACGGCAGAAGATCTTTCGACAATTGCTTTTGGCTTTATGGCTTCCAAAGCGCTGTTTGCAGGGCTGCATGTTGATATCTTCTCGGCGCTGGCGGACGGCCCGAAAACGGCAGAAGACCTGGCCAAGGATGCGGATGTTCCACTGAACCGTATTGTTATGCTGACAACGGCGCTTTCCAGTATCGGATTGCTTGTCATTGGCGATGACATGAAAATCCAGAACTCTCCGGCGGCGCAAAGTTTTCTGTCCAAGCAATCGAAATACGATTTCGGCGATTACCTGCGCTATCAGATCGATCAGCAGATGTACCCGTTTTTGCTGCAGCTGAACGCTGTGATGAAAGGTGATTTGTCTGATGATGCCATTGCATCCTACCGGCATTGGATGACGGATGAAGAACAGGCATCCGTCTATTCCGAAAGCCAGCACACCGGGTCGCTTGGGCCGGGGCGGACGTTGGCGCGCAAGGTAGATCTGGCGACCGCGACCAGCCTATTGGACGTGGGCGGCGGAACAGGTGCGATGACGATCAGCCTGTGCAATGCATACCCCAACCTAAACGCAACCATTATTGATTTCCCGAACGTGGCCGAGATCGGCTGGAGGTTCATCTCGGAAGCCGAAATGGTTGATCGTGTGCGTTACATTCCGGGCAATGCCGTAAATGTCCAATGGCCCAGCAACCAAGACGCCATACTGATGTCCTATCTGATGAGCGGTGTGCCGGGCGAAGACGTGGAAAAGCTTCTGCGCAAGGCGTTTGAGACACTGGCCCCCGGCGGCAAGCTGATGGTGCATGATTTCATGGTCGAAGAAGATCGGCGCGGTCCGGCTCTTGCCGCTCTGTGGCAGCTTCAGCACATGGCCTTTACGCCGGATGCTCGTTCGCTTTCTGTTGGATGGCTGACAAAAACAGCCGAGAAGATCGGCTTCGAAGTTGCGTCTGTCGACGAATTGATCCCGGCGATGACCAAGTTGGTTGTTTTCACCAACCCGGCCTGAAGTATCGGCCCCAAGCCGACTTTTCGTTTGCGGCGCCTTACGAACCTAAACCCCATGTCATGAACAATATTCATGACATGGGTTGGTGCCTTCGCAGAGCCGCATGGCGGTAGGCTGCGCCGTGTGGAATTGACAACCCTCCCTCTGTGGTTTGTGGTCAGACCATGAAAATACTCAAAGGTCATTGGCAGTTGATCTTGCTTACACTGGTTGTGTTTGCACTTTGGGGCACGCCTTTGGTGTACCCGCTGAAAATCCTGGTGGTGTTCATGCATGAGCTGTCTCATGGGCTGGCCGCAGTGGTTACTGGCGGGTCCATCGACGCGATTTCCTTGTCAGTACAACAAGGTGGGCACGCCATCACGCGCGGCGGCAATTTGTTTGTCATACTTTCTGCGGGGTATTTAGGCTCATTAACCCTTGGGGTGATGCTGTTGCTGATTGCGCTGCACACACACGCCGACCGGGCGGCGTTAGGGCTGTTTGGCGTGATCTTGCTGGTGGTCACGGTTCTTTACATCCGTGATATTTTTCCGCTGCTGTTTTGTGGTGTTACGGGTGCGGCCATGCTGGCAATCGCCTGGTTTCTAAGCCGCCCGATCAATGATTTCGTTTTACGGATCATCGGACTGACCAGTGTGATTTACGTGCCTTATGATATTTTCAGCGATACGATCGCACGCTCAAACCTTCGGTCTGATGCGTATATGCTGGCAGAGCACGTTGGTGGGCCGACGGTGCTTTGGGGTGGGATATGGTTGATCCTTAGCCTTTTGGTCATCGGGTTTTGCATCCGATATGCCATTGGAAAAGGAAGCAATTTATGATGTGGCAGCGCTTGAATTTGGTTTTGCAGGCCGGTGTGTTCTGCCTGTGCTCAGGCGCTGCGCATGCTGTGGTTTGCGATTTTGGTGATTTTGTTTTCCACATCGACCGCAATAGTGAAGGCCTGCAGGTGACAGATGCGGGAGAGCGCAGATTGTTTCGCCCGATAGCGGAGGAGCAGGGGTATTGGTTTGCGCTTGGCTATTCTGATCACGGGAAAGAGGCGGCTTATCTGGCCTTTCACGACCGTCAGGTTGTCTTAAGTGTCCATTCCATTGGCCAAGTCCTTGTGTCGGAAACCTTTCGCGGTACGTGTGACGGCGTAACCGGGTTTTAACAGCAACGGGTCTGGCTGAGGGTCGCCAAGCTTCATTCCCGGTTTTCCAGGAGAAATGAGCGGATCGCGGCAAGTGTTGCCATTGGATTGTCCCACAGCACATTGTGCCCCGCGTTTTCGACAATAGTCAGAAGGGCGTCTTCAAACAGCTGCAAGTGCAGGCGCTGTAGTGGTGCACCGGTCCACGAATTGCAGGCCCCGGCCATCAGCATCACCGGGCCGGAGAAGTGCATAGCGTTGCTGGCAATGCTGTCCAACTCGTTTGGCGCAAGCGCCTCCATTGCACGGCTTGATCTTGCACCGAACCGCCAATGCGGGGCGGTGTATCCAGAACCGCAGTGGTATGGGTTATTGGGATGGCTCGCGAATACGTCCACCATATGCCCGATCAAGAAATCATCCCCTGCGTCAGGATCAGGTCCAGTAACATGTTGCGCGCGAAACCCTGTCAGCATGGCTTCTGTCCAGTATGTCAGACCAGACATGTAGGTTTTGCTTTGTTCGACCCAGCGGATTTGGCCTGCGCTGTTCAGAAAGCCTGGTTCGATCAGCACAGCTTTCTTCGCATTTTCCGGGTACTGACCAATGTACGCCGTTGCCAGTATCGCCCCCCAAGAATGCCCAACCAATATGGGGGCTTTGTCCGGCGAAAACAGGTTAATCACGGCGTCAAGTTCCGACACATAGTCAGACAATGTGAGCGCAGCAGAATCCACCCGTTCGGATAATCCTGCGCCGCGCTGATCATAATAAATCAGGCGATAAGCATCTGACAAAGCGTCGAACCCCTGCAAAGACCGAAAGTCCGCGCCCGGCCCCCCGTGAAGAACAACAATGGTATCGGCATTGGGTGGGCCGTCGACAACGCGTGTATGGAGCCTGACCCCGGCGACAGCGTGGGATTGCAGGCTTAGGTCTTGGGTAACAAGCGGTGCGACTGGGTAGTCCCCACGCGTGACAACAAACAGTGTAACGACAAGGAGTATGATGATCAGAATGGCGGAGCCGATGGCTTTCAACAAAGTCTTCAAATGATCACCCCTTGGCGTTTGAGGGTTCTGATTACCTGCAACATAAAACCGAAGGGGCGTTGAGGGGCGTCGAGTTGATTGAATGTGCCGACAAGATAGATGTCGTTGCGCGGGGCATAGAATGCAAAACTGCCGTTTGTTCCTGAATGTCCGATCAGTTCTGGCGTTTCGCGCAGAAGATTCATCCAACTTGGCAGTTTGAAGCGCATCAAGCCAGCCCCGTATCGAAGCGGAAAGAACAGCGGAAGCCAGCTCTGCACGGCCGGCATGTTGGTGCGGTCAAAAAGCTCACAGCGCATAAAGGCTTGAAGAAAGGTCAAGACATCATCCAAGGACGATACAATCCCACCATCCGGCCCCATGCAAGACAGGGACAAGGGCGCGTCGATCTGTTTTGCCTTGTGATACAGGCTCAATGGAGCGGAAACGTTGCTTTGCTGGGGATCAAAGACTGCCGTTTGCCGCAAACCCAGTAGGTCACAGATCTGGGATTGAAGAACTTCGTGGAATGGCTTGTCAGATACGGTTTCTATGATCGCGCCAAGCAATTGATAGTTGGTGTCTGAGTAGTAAGCTTTCCCGCTGTCCGGGGCACCTTGGGGAGAAAGCGCATTTGTCATGCGCAGAACGTCTGGCAGGCCGAACAGCCGGTCTTTGCCTTGTAGAATGTCGTCGCTCATCCCGCCTTCGTAGTAATCAGCTAAACCAGAAGTTTGGTGCAGCAAATGGCTGACCGTTAGCATTGGGCCGAATGCCGTGCCGTTTACCCTGTGAAAAGCAGACCAATCGTATTCGGGCAGGATGCTTTGTACCTTCGTGTCCAAATGCAAGCGCCCGGCGTCCTTTAGTTGCAGGACCATTGCCGCTGTGAACAGTTTGGTGACGCTGGCGATGCAAAAGGTTCTATCTGGCGTTGCAGCACCGGCACCGCCGCGGAACGAAAAGCGTCCATCGCCAGAGTGCACCGCAAGCAACACGCCGTGGGTATTGGCTTTGTTTGCTTCACCATCAATCAGGTTTTGGAGTGTGTCTTCAAGGGCGGTCATGGGTGTCTTACCCCCTGTCGGTTGCTCTGCAAAAGCGCCAGTCCAACGAAAATGAACCAGACAATGGCACCCAAGCCAAACATCGCGCCTGCGACATCGCCAAACACAGGTACAAGCGTGATCAGGCCGCTTGCTCCGCTGATCACACCCAATCCCACGGTAAGTTTGCTCAGGCTGTGTCCGGCAAATCCGGCGATGCTGACCAAAACTATCCAGACACCGCCTGCAATTTCATTGCCACCGCCCAGACCAAGCTCAACTGAATGGAGGGTTTCCCAAAGTTGAATGGCGCGATCAGGGGCCGTTGCAGACAGATGCGCCACGCGTTCAACAGCCACATTGCCGATCATTCCCGCACCCAAGACAAGCGCGGCCCAAATCCCGCCAAGAGCACGTACCAAGGCGGCCCATGCCGGCGCGCGAGCTTTCTGCCAGTCATGCAAGGCAACAACCAGCACTGCCAAGGCCAAGGCATTTACGATGTAGATGACCGAGTTCCACAAGATCAGCAGGCTGGGGTTGGCATCAATGAAGGCCACAACTGCACTGGCATCAATGTCAGCGGTTCCATAGCCTAAAGGGGCCAAGATAGTGACCAAAAAGGCGAAGCCGAACAGGTATGTGGCGGCGCAGATGAGGCTGGCAATGCCTCCGATGGTATGCAGATTCATTTTGTTGTCCGTTTTTTTGACCAGTGTCAAAGGCCGTTACCCTTTGGTGGCAGCCGACTTCAGATGATCGGCCAAATGGTGCGTACCGTGGGGGGGCGCGGTCATGTTCATGGCAATGGCGTTCAGGAAAAACTGCGCTGGGCCCGCAATGCGGCGAGGGGCGATACGTGGCAGAACCCGGATGATGATCCGCCGCAAAAGATCGGGTAAATGTGTGATGCGCGCGGGTTTGTCCAACAGGTCAAAGCACAGGTTTGCCAGATCATCATGGGTAAACGTATCGGGCCCGCCGACTTCGCACCAAGGCTCTTGGCGGGAGATCGCGTCAAACGTCGCTGCGGCCAAATCTGCTCCGTGGATGGGGTTGATCCTTTGCAACCCGGTGCCAAACAGCCAAACTCGGCCAGCTTTTGCCATGGTCAAGAAATCAGCCATGTCCGAGAAATATCCAGTGGGCGCTATAACCGTAGATTTGACCGGCGCGAGTTGCAGTTTGCGTACAAAGGCACTTTTGGCGGCGACCAAGGGTACGTTTTCCATACGATCCGCATTCAGAACGTGCACAAATGCGAAATGGGCAACATTGCTGCGCTGGGCTTCTTCCAACAGGTTAACATTGGCCTGATAGTCGACATCCCAATAGCCAACACCGTCTGCCTGCCGTGTGATGCCAAGTGCGGACACAACCAGATCAATGTCGGACATAATGCCAGTCAACGATTCGGGCCAGGTTGCCTCTGCTTCAATCAGCACGTCCGCTTGAAGGTCGGTCGCTGTACTTTTCCTGCGAACCAACGCCGTGACATGCCAGCCGCGATTCCGGTATTCCGCGCATAGATACCGACCAAGGTAACCGGTCGCACCTGCTACAAAAACACGTTTCATTTTGCTGTCCTTTCAGGGCCCTGAGCTGCCATGGGATCAATTGCAAAAAGGGCAATCTGGCCGCGCCTGCGTCGGGCGGGAAATGGTTCACGCATGCCAATGTCGGCCCTCAGAGTATCCGATGAGTTGTGTTCTGAGGGCAGCTTTGCATATGCCGCCCCCGTAAGAAGCTCGCGAAGCGCCTGATGGCGGCACGCCCGAGTTCCGGTTCTGTTTGTCATCTGCTGAGCTTTCATCCGACAACACGGTGGCCGCGTCCGCGCAGGCATTCGATGACAATCGCTTGGCGTTGCTCATTGGCGTTGACCGCCCCAGCCGCGCCGCCAGCAAGTGCACCAACAATGGCGCCTTCCAGCGCGTTTCCTTCATCATCGACTTCGCCCAAAACGGCCCCAGCGCCCGCGCCCAAAGCCGCCGCGCCAATTGTCTCTTGGTCGAATTGTTTTTGATTTCTGGCCAAGTTTTGGCAAGCGGCCAGATCAGCCCGGTAGGCTGGGGTCTGTGGTCCGTCCAAAATGGGCGTGTAGTTTGCACCGCTGTTTGCACAAGCAGCGGCGACAAGAACTACGGGAAGTGTCATCAGGTATTTCATCTTTGGGGTCCATTTCTACAGTTTCAAAGGACTGCCGCGCATCATGTACGGGGCCGGTCCGTCGGTGTGTGAAATGGATAAGACAAGGGCTGGCTGTCCTGCGACCGGACAGGCTGGCCAGAACGTTCGAACAAGCTGGCTCGAACGGTTTGCGAATTTAATGCATATTTTTCAGTTGGTTAAATTAGGGGTGTTGCCGTGCTGAAAACCCGCCGACAGCTTGGCTGAACCAACCGCCCATACCGATTATGGTCGATGGATACGGCGCCATTCGGTTGGTGTTTGGTCGGTCATCTTTTTGAAACTGGTGTTGAACGTGGATTTCGCGTTGAAGCCGACCATTTCGCTGATTTCGATGATGGTTTGGTCTGTTTGAATCAGCAGTTCGCAGGCATCGCGGATACGACATTGGTTGACGTAGTCATAAAACGACATCCCCAGTTTGGTGTTCAGAACCTCTGACAAATGAATCGAAGGGATAGCGATTTCCGCTGCGAGGCCTCGCAAGTTCAGAGCGTGATTTCGCCACAACTGCCCATCTGCCATTTTGCGTTCCAGACGTGCGGCGTACCGGTCAATATCCTGTGCTTGCAGACCTGATCGGGCATACCGCTTGTCTTTCTCAGGCAGGGGCGCAGGTTGATCCGGCTCTGGTTGCTCATGTTTGATGATTTCTTCAGACCAGCGCGGCAAAGGCGGGGACGCGCGTAAAGCAAAAATGCCAAAGGCCCCAGCAAGCACAACGTCATAAAGTAGGGATGTCACGCCATCACGGATGGACGATAGGCCCAACAGCATTCTGATCTCATCAAAGATGACGAATAAAGCGAGGATAAAGATTGTGGCGACCAACCCATCTAACCATCGCAGGGTCTTACCTTCGAGGTCTGAGAAGACGTCGCGGATATTGCGTTTATGCGCGATCAGTCGCCGGACACAGAGGTAGCCGTAGGTGCACAATATCAGAATCCACAAAACCCAGAATGCGTTGTCGCCAATGTCGATGAGCCGCTGATAGGTTTCCGAAACAGCGCCTTCCACCATTCCGCGACGCACATCGCCAGGCAAGATCAAATTGGGGGACAGGCAAAGAAGCCCCGCGATGAAGGGCAGTAAATGAATCAGATCGCGCTTGCTTAAATGCGGGTTAGAACTGGTCAGGGCCCGAACATAAAAATAGAGCGACACCAAAAAGCCCGGAATCAAAACATCATTCCATCGGAAAAAGGCGTTTGGCGCCGAAAACACGCTGGAGTAGGCAAAGGAGTTTAAAGCATCTGAGGAATTGACAGCGAAGAACGCCACCATGGCCCAAATGTGCATTTTAGGGCCTGTGGTATCTCGCAATCGTAGGGCAAGCCCCAATAGGACGAACAAAGAGATCGCCAACGCTGCGGCTACGCCTAAGTGTTCCCAATACAAGCTCTCATTGATCGGCAACAATGATCCGTCTCTCCTTGCGGCGTTGTATGTGCTGGTGTTCAGATTTTGACAGAATTCCTTGGCCATTTATTCTTTGAGATGACCAAGGGGGCAACCTAAGACTTGTAAAATCTGTTCGGCTAAGTCCAGCTACTGCTGAACAGACTTAGGGCCAATCTGCATAGCCGCCGACTTTCACGTGTTGGTTAGAGCCGTCTTGCTGTCTGCTGGCTTTGCGGAATGCGCCGGGTGGAAGGCCGGTCTCGGTCTTAAAAAACGCGCTGAATTGCGATGTGCTGCGAAAGCCGAGATAATCGGCAATTTGATCAAGGGTTTGATGCGAACGTTGCAACAGCGCTTGCGCTTCAAATGTCAGACGGTCGCGGATCAGGCGTTGTGGCGGTGTGCCAAGGGTGCGCGTGCAGATGTCGTGCAGGCGGTCTGGCGATACGCCCAGCTCTGCCGCAAATCTTTGAACAGGCCATCTTTCACGCAGATGCGCTTCGACCAGATGGCGGAACCTCTCAAGAGTCAGGTTTGCTTCCTTGTAACTGCCATCTTTGATCATTTCGTTCACGCCGGCCCGCCAAAGCGAGACCAGCATGATCCTGACCTGCGCCTCGATGACAGTTTCCATGCCGGTTTGCGCGGCGTCCAGTTCCTTGAAAATTGCGGCGAAACAGGCGGTCAGGGTTTGTTCGATGTCCTCCTTTCCAGCCAGATTTAATGTGAATTCTCTAGCGGACATCAGGCGCAATGTGGCGGCCTCGGGTTTGTGGCCAATCGCATTGGTCAACGTGGAATCGCCAAGGGTCATAATCATCCCGTTGCTTCCCGCCTTAGCCTTTATCCGCGTCTCTGCATCTTTGGGGCCCCAAGTGATAGCTGGGCCCACAATACTGTCCTCGCTGCTTGGCCTCTGGCGCAAAAGGCTACCTGAAAGAACCATGATGCATTGGGATGTTCGCCCGGCAAAATCCACCAACCCGCCGAGGTAGCGATCATTAAGCCCGCTCCGAAAGACATCGGCGTGCACGTTCGTTTGATGTGTTGAGGCGGTGTGTATTCCGCTAAGTTCAATCGGCATTCCCAAATATTGACATTATAAACCCAGATATCAATATTTTTTGAACCTTTGTTTCGTCTACCGTGGCAGTCTGGTCTGATTAAAGGGCCGTCTACGGAGGCTAATGGAGGTTTGCCCACGTATGACTTGGGGGAGAGATCACCTGTTGCTTGCAACCTCTGGGAATGGAGAGGTTGAGACGGCATTGGCTGTGGAAACAGCTGTGAACGCTGGCGCGTCCGCCTTTGCCGTTTGGTCAAGCTGGTCTGCCGAAAAGCGTGGGCAGGTATTGCGCAACATGGCTGCGGCTCTTGATGATGATCGCAAAGAGCTTTGTGACCTGGCGTCCGACGAGGTGGGCGCGTCGCGGTCTTGGACCAACTTCAACATTGATCTGGGTATAGAGACACTTGTGTATATCGCCAGCCTCGCCTCGTCATTTGAAGACAAGGTTGTGACTGACAGCCGTACTGGCAAAAGGTCCATAGTCCGACGGCAAGCCGCTGGTGTGGTGCTGGGTATGGTGCCTTGGAATGCGCCCATTACTCTGGGCGTTCGTGCCGTCGCTGCGGCATTGATGTGCGGCAATACCGTTGTGATGAAAGGGTCTGATCAGTGCCCGAGAACCCATCAGAAACTGGTGGAAACCTTGAACACTGCGGGATTGCCGGATGGTGTTCTGACCTGTGTTGTCAGCACTGCCGAAAACGCCCACGACACAATGGCGCAGTTGATTGCGCATCCCTGTATTCGCAAAATTAACTTCACGGGGTCCACGCGTGTGGGCAAGGCCGTTGCGATGGAGGCGGCACGCCATCTGAAGCCTGTATTGCTTGAATTGTCTGGCAAGGCCCCGTTGATCGTTCTGGAAGACGCCGATCTGGATGCCGCTGTGGAGGCCGCGTGTTTTGGTGCGTTCTTCAATCAGGGCCAGATTTGCATGTCCACGGATTGGATCATCGTCGTCAAATCGGTGGCAGATGAATTCGTTTCCAAATTGCAGGAACGTACCGGCCAGATCAGGGCGGCTGATCCGATGGTTGAGGCGGTCGAATTGGGACGCATGATTTCTGGCGATGCTGCACAAAGGGTCAATGGATTGATCGAGGATGCAGTATCCAAGGGCGCGCGGCTTCTGGTGGGTGGTCAGATCGAGGGCAGCGTGATGCAACCGGCACTGCTGGATGGCGTTGCTGCAAATATGCGGATCTACCGCGAAGAAACGTTTGGGCCACTGGCCAGCATCATGCGCGTGCATGACGCCGAAGAGGCGATTTCGATCGCGAACGATTCCGAATTTGGTCTGAACGCAGCGGTTTTCAGCAAGGACATCGAGCGCGCGCATGCCACTGCTGACCGGTTGGAATACGGCGTGGTTCAGATCAACGGTCCAACAGTACACGACGATCCCACCATGCCATTCGGAGGCATGAAGCAAAGCGGGTATGGGCGCTTTGGAGGTGAGCACGTCATCAATGAATTTACGGAGCTGAGGTGGATAGCAACCCATCAAGAGGGGCACACGCCGACGCTCTAAATCAAGACGGGCAATCGCCCAAATAAGACGAATTGCAAATGGAGGATACGCAATGAATCGCAGACCATTTTTGAAGCTTGTCAGTGCTTTGACAATCGCGAGCGCCTTGGCTGCAAATGCTGCCAGCGCTGAAAACATCCGCATCGGCGCTGTTGCGCCAAAAACCGGCCCGTTGGCTGGTGGCGCTGCGGTTACACAGTGGCCATCGATCAAACTGTGGGTCAATCAAATCAACGAGGCCGGTGGCCTGATGGTTGACGGCGAAAAGATGATGATCGACCTGATCGAATATGATGATCAGACCAACCCCGGCGAGACCATCAAGGCGGTTCAGCGTCTGGCAACGCAAGATGACGCGCACTTTATCATCGCGCCTTACGGCACCGGTTTGAACCTTGCTGCAGCCCCACTGTTTGATCGCTACGGCTATCCACAGATTGCGGTGTCTGCCATCACAGATCAGCAGGCGGACCTTTCCAAAAAGTTCCCCAACATGTTCTTCACTCTGGGCACCACAACGGCATTGGCCGCAGATGTGGTGAAAGTGCTGAGCGAAATGCGCGAAGCTGGTCAGATGGGCGACAAGGTCGCTATGGTCAACGTGGCCGACGCCTTTGGCATCGAATTGGCAACCGCAGCCAAGCCGCTGTTTGAAGACGCTGGTTTCAATATCGTCTATGAAACCTCCTACCCACTTGGCACGCAGGATTTGTCGCCGGTCATCAAAGGGGCCGCAGCGGCAGAGCCGGATGCGTTTATTGCGTGGTCGTATCCACCTGACACCTTTGGGTTGACCGAACAGGCCATGATCGAAGACCTGGACGTCAAGGCGTTCTACACGGCTGTGGCGACACCGTTCCCAGGATATGGCGCACGTTTTGGGGCCGCTGCAGAGGGCGTATTGGGGGCCGGCGGTGTGAACCCAGAAAGCCCAGCTTTCAAGGAATATGCCGCGGCACATGAGGCGGTAACTGAGGCCAAGCCTGACTATTGGGCTTCTGCAACAACCTATGCGTCGTTGCAAATTTTGGCGCAATCAATCGAGGCCGTTGGCCTGGATCGGGCTGAGGTCACAGCGCATCTCAAGGCGTCAACATTCGATACGATTCTTGGCCCTATCAGCTTTGATGAAAACAACTCGAATGCTGATTTCTGGACTGTCGGACAGTGGCAGGGCGGCGTGTTCAAAGGCGTCGCGTCGCGCGGCCGTGACGGCACTGTGCCTGTCATTCTGAAAGACGGTTGGAAGTAACTTCGAACGGGGCGGCGGCAAACGCCGCCCCGCATCGACCGACAAAGGAAGCATCCCCTTGGACATTCTTATCACCGGTATTTTGTTAGGCGGCACCTACGCGCTGATCGCGATGGGCCTGAACCTGCAATATGGTGTGGCGCGGATCATGAACCTGGCCAATGGTGAGATTTTGGTGGCAGGCGGATATTTTGCCTTCATCGCATACACGTCCACACAGCTGAGCCCGATACTGACGATATTCTTGGTGGCGCCCCTGGCTTTTGTTCTGAACTGGCTGATCTACCGGCTGATGCTGCAGCCCTTGGTGAACCGCGCCAAGAACCGCGGCCAGCTGGAGACGGATAGCATCCTTGCCACCTTTGGCCTGTCATTCATTGGCGTTGGCCTGATGCTAAGCTTCTTTGGTGGCGACTATTTTTCTTACAGCTTCATGGCTGTTCCCGTTGAATTGCTGGGCAACACATATGGCGCCAACCGCGTGCTGTCGTTTGTCATGGCGGTTCTGATCTGTGGTGCATTGTACGTCTGGTTGAATCGTTCGCGTTCAGGATTGTCGATCCGGGCCATCGCAACGGCCCCCGCCTCTGCGCGTTTGGTGGGTATCGATGTGAAGGAATTGTCCGCACTGGCCTTTGCCCTTGGGGGGGCGGTTACGGCCGTTGGGGGCGCGCTGATTTCAACATACCTGACGCTGGATGCCTCTACTGGCGTGGTCTTTACGCTGAAGGCGCTGATCATCGTGATTATGGGCGGTGTCGGGGATGTGCGTGGCACTATCGTTGCGGCGCTCTTGTTGGGTGTGCTGGAAACGGTGGTTGCCAGTCTACTTGATCCGGGGCTGACGCTTGCGGCGGCCTATGTGATGTTTTTGGGTGTCTTGCTGTTCCGCCCTCAAGGCTTGTTCGGGAAGAAAGCCACATGAAATTGACGGGAAGAGACATTCGCAACCTTGTCCTTGCGGCGGTCGCTTTCGCGATTTGCGCACTGCTGCCGCTGGGTGACAGCGGCTATTGGCTGGGGTTGGGGGTTACGGTGGCAATGTTCACCACCCTTGCCACATCATGGGCGCTGTTTTCCGGCCCGACCCATTACATCAGCTTGGCGACCGCTGCTTTCTTTGGCGTGGGCACATATGTGACCGGGCTGGGGATCGAGCTGTTGCCGTTCTGGGCTTTGGTGGGGCTGGCTGGGGTCATTGGTGCTGTTCTGGCGGCGCTTGTTGGGCTTGCCACATTGCGTCTGTCCGGGGTGTATTTTGTGATCTTCACGCTTGGACTGGCAGAGCTTGTTCGACAGGTGATCACATGGGTGCAGAACAATACCGGCCAGAAGGGGCTGTATGTTCTTACCGATCTGGACGAAGCCGGCATCTATTGGTGGCTGCTTGGTCTTGCGGCGGCGGTGTTCTTGATGGGCTGGCTGATTGGGCGATCCCGCCTTGGATTTGCCCTACGGATCATTGGCGATGATGAAACTGTCGCCGCCCATTCCGGCATCAACACCGCCCTTGCCAAAGTGATGTTGTTCATGGTGCCGGGGGCGGTCGCCGCGATGACGGGCGCCATTCTGGCACCGCGCTATGTCTATATTGAACCGTCGCTTGCCTTTGCGCCGATCTTGTCTTTCCAGGTGGTGATCATGGCTCTGCTGGGCGGTGCGTCGCGGCTATGGGGGCCATTGGTCGGGGTCATCCCGTTTACGTTTCTTTTGGAGACTGTGTCGTCCAATTTTCCCAACCAAACGACGCTGGTTATTGGCATCGCGTTCCTGGTGATCGTCTATTTCCTGCCCAATGGCTTTGTTGGGCTGTTGGACAAATTGCTGAACACTATCAAAGCAAGAGAGGGTGCGTAGCGTGGCAAACCCTGTTTTATCCCTGCGCGGAGTGACCAAACGCTTTGGCGGCCTTATGGCGGTCAACGCAATGGATTTTGACGTCGCAGAGCATGAGGTCGTTGGCCTGCTTGGGCCGAATGGGTCGGGCAAATCCACAACCTTGAACCTGGTGTCGGGTGCTTTGCCGCTGACTGAGGGCACTGTGTCGTTATGGGGTAGCCGTATTTCGGGACTGCCCGCGCAAACGATCAATCGCAAAGGTGTCAGCCGTACTTTTCAGCTGGTTCGTTTGTTGCCATCCATGAATGTGCGCGAAAACGTTGTGGCTGGGGCCGTTTTTGGGCACCGCCGCCATTGGGGGCAAGAGGCGCGCGATCACGCAGAGGCACTGCTTGAAAAGGTTGGGCTGGGTGGCAAGGGGGACATGGCGCTTGGTCAGTTGACCTATATCGACACCAAGCGCGTTGAACTGGCCCGCACATTGGCCAGTGATCCCAAAGTTTTGCTGCTGGATGAATGGCTGGCAGGGCTGAACCCAACCGAATTGCAGATCGGGATCACCTTGATCAAATCCCTGCGCGATGAAGGCCGAACGATCATTCTGGTTGAACACGTGATGGATGCGATCCGGTCTTTATGTGACCGCTGCGTGGTTATGGCCGCAGGTACCAAGATTGCCGAGGGCACGCCAACGCAAGTGCTGTCTGACCACGAAGTTATCCGCGCATATTTGGGGGATGACGATGCTTGAGCTTAAAGATGTCACCGTCCGATATGGTCAGCACCGCGCATTGGAGAATGCCTCGGTAAATGTCGCCAAGGGCGAGATTGTTGTCATCCTTGGCGCCAATGGAGCGGGTAAATCAACGCTGCTCAAGGCGGCCAGCGGTATCTGCGAAGGCGTTGTGACGGGCAACATACAATTGGATGGCACCGATCTGACAGGGCTTGCAGCAAACAAGATCGTGGATGCTGGGCTGGCGCTTGTCCCGGAAGGGCGCGGTGTCTTCCCCGAACTGACGGTACGGGAAAATCTGACCTTGGGGGCCTATTCCGCCCGTGCACGCGACGACGAACAAATGACGTTGGAACGTGTTTGCAACCTGTTTCCGAAATTGCGCGAGCGGGCCAAACAGACCGTACGCACCATGTCTGGTGGTGAACAGCAAATGGTCGCGATTGGTCGCGCGATGATGTCAAACCCGACCATCCTGACGCTGGATGAACCTTCGCTGGGTTTGTCGCCGCTCTTGTCAAAAGAGCTGTTCCATAACCTTGCGCGGGTGCGTGAATTGGGGATTGGCGTGCTGATGGTAGAACAGAACGCCAAGCAATCCCTGGCGATAGCTGACCGTGGTTATCTGATCGAAAACGCGCATGTTGTGCATCAGGACAGTGCTGAAAACCTGATGCAGGATCCGGCTGTTCAGGCTGCGTATTTGGGTGCTGGAGGCAGCGAGCCGCCGAAGAATGCGCCCGAAACACAGGAGGTCATGCCAGAAACGGTTGCCGAGGCTTTTGCGATCAAACCGCGTAGCCAACAGACAAAATCAGCGGATGCGATACTGGGGCGTTCTGTGGATGATCTGGTTGCGGCAGCCAGTCGCCAAAGCAATGAAGCAAAAAGACAAATCCGCGCTACGCCTGCTTCGGATGTGCAGGTGCCCACCGACCGATTGGCGGCCACGATTGCAGAGATCGAGCGCAGTGCACAGGAAGCGCGCAAGCGCTCCAAGCGAGTTCCAAACCCGCCTGCCGATGCACCTGCCAAGGCAGCTTCGCCCGCCGAAAAGCCGCCGCCTGTAATCGAGGTTTACCGTGCCCCCCGCGTAGAAGTGTACCGCCGCCAGCCTGACGGTGCCGGTTTTGAGAGGAAATAGGATGCTTGATTCACAGTCACTGATCAAAGGCATGTTTATTGGCGGACACTGGGTTTCCGCCGAGCGGTCGTTTGACGACATCAACCCATCCAATGGGGCTGTCTGGGCGCAAATTCCGGATGGTGGGCGTGCTGAAACGCGCTCTGCCATCCTTGCAGCCAAAGCGGCGTTTCCTGCTTGGGCTGCCATGCACTTTCAGGACCGCGCCAAGATATTGCTCAAGGCAGCGGACATCTGGGAAAGGCGCAAGATGGATTACGTTGCCGCGGCGCAGGCCGAAGGTGGCGGTTGGTTCGGAAAGGGCATGTTCGAAGCTGGATATGTCCCCGAGGTTTTTCGCGCCGCGGCCGCCATGTGCTACAACGCCATTGGGGAAATGCTGCCATCACAGCACGGCAAGGTGTCGATGGTTGAACGTGTTCCGATGGGCGTTGTTGGGGTGATCAGCCCATGGAACATGCCGGGTATCCTGACTGCGCGCGGCTTTGCCTTTCCGCTGGCTGCAGGCAATACGATCGTGCTGAAGCCTTCAGAAGACACCCCTTATGCAGGCGGTCTTTTCTTTGCCGAAGTGATGGAGGAGGCGGGCGTTCCCGAGGGCGTATTCAATGTCATCACATGTTCGCGTGACCGTGTGGCCGAGATGGGGGATGAACTGGTCGAAAACCCAATGGTCAAAGGTGTCTCCTTTACTGGGTCCACCCCGGTTGGGCGCCAGATCGCGGCCAAGGCAGGCGCACATCTAAAGAAGGCATGTGTTGAACTTGGCGGCAAAGACAGCCTGATCATTCTGGAAGATGCGGATATGGAACGTGCCACCTCGGCGGCAAGTTTTGGCAGCTTCATGCATCAGGGGCAGATTTGCATGTCCGTCGAAAAGGTCTTGGTGCACGAAAGTATCTATCCGGAATTCCTGCATCAGTTTGTTGCCCGCGCGGCAAAACTGAAAACCGGTGATACGGCTGACAAAGGCAATGTGATCGGACCGTTGATCAATGATCGACAGGTTGCGCGGGTGCAATTTCAGATCGAAGATGCGATTTCCAAGGGGGCAAAGGTCGCTCTGGGCGGGCGTGTCTGGGACCGCTTTGTCGAACCAACGATTTTAACCAATGTCTCGCCGGATATGGCCGTTTGGCAGGATGAAACCTTTGGCCCGGTCGCTGTTGTGGTGCCCTTTCGAACCGATGCAGAGGCCATCGCGCTGAATAACGACACGGAATACGGTCTCAGCGCAGGCATCATAACTGCGGATGAAAACCGCGCGCTTGAAATATCTCGCAAGCTGGAGACGGGGATGTGCCACGTGAACTGTTCGTCTGTGAATGACGAACCGCACGTGCCCTTTGGAGGTGCCAAAGCCTCTGGCGTTGGCAAACATGGAGGAAAATGGTCGATGGAAACGTTTACTGAAACACGCTGGATCACGTTGGATCGTGGCGAGCGACCTTTCCCGCCGGTGTTTTGATGAGCTGGGAACGCGCGCCCTTGTTGAAGGGTAAAACAATCGTTGTGACCGGGTCTGCCTCTGGCATCGGATTGGAAACCGCGCGGATTTGTACCGCGATGGGGGCCACGGTATTGGGCGTTGATCTGACCAAGCGGTTTGATCATGTCGAAGAATTCTATCGCGCTGACTTAACCGACGGTGCCACAATTGACGCTTTGATAGACGTGCTGCCCAAAGGCATAGACGGGATCGCCAATATCGCTGGCCTGCCGCCAACTGCCCCGGCTGACAAGGTTCTGGCCGTCAATTTGTTTGGGTTGAAGCATTTGACATTGGGCTTGTTACCCAAATTGAATGATGGGGCCAGCATTGTGAACTTGGCCTCGCTTGCCGGGTTCGGCTGGGCTGATGCCATTGCGGCCATTCGCGCCAGCGAAGACGTGCATGTGGATGACGCAGCGCGCTTTTCTGCGGATCATCAAATCACCAATGAAGGTGGGCGCAGTTACTTCTTTTCCAAGGAAGCTCTGATCGCGTGGACCATGCAAAACCGCTGGACATGGCGCGACCGGGGCATTCGCATGAACTCGATCAGCCCCGGCCCGGTAGACACACCGATCCTTGGTGATTTTCTTGAAACCCTTGGTGCACGTGCTGAAGAAGACGCTCGCATTATGGATCGCCCCGGAACCCCAGAAGACATCGCGCCGGTTGTCGCGTTCTTGCTGTCGGACATGACAAAATGGATCCGCGGAACGAATATTCCCGCCGACGGCGGCATGTCATCAAACATCCTGTGCGAGATGCACGGGCTGTCATCATAAGAGAGGCCACATCATGTCAGCACTGGCTTGGTTCATCATCATCTTACTTGGTGCGGCGATCATCATCGCGTTGGCCGCGGCATTTTACAGACGGGCGACCAACGAGGTTGCGCTTGTGCGAACCGGACTTGGCGGGCGACGCGTTGTCATTGACGGGGGGACTCTGGCGATCCCGTATTTTCATGAGATCAACAGGGTCAATATGCAGACCCTGCGCATGGATGTGGCCCGGTCAGGTGAGGGCTCTCTGATCACCAAGGATCGCCTGCGCGTTGACGTGGGCGCTGAATTCTATGCCAGCGTCACGCCAAGCGATGATTCAGTGACACGCGCGGCGCAGACTTTGGGCAAACGGGTGTTTCAGCCTGATCAGTTGAAAGGCCTTATCGAGGGTATGATGATCGACGCTTTGCGATCGGTCGCCGCCCAAATGACGATGGATGAATTGCACGAGAACCGCACCGTCTTTGTGACGCAGGTGCGCGATGCGCTGACAGATACACTGGCGAATTACGGTCTTCAGCTGGATTCCGTTTCTTTGACAGCTCTTGATCAAACACCCTTTACGGCGTTGGACGAAAACAACGCATTCAATGCTGTAGGTATGCGCAAATTGGCCGAGGTTATTGCCAAATCCAAAAAAGAACGCGCCGAGATTGATGGTGACAGTCAGGTCAGCGTAGCGCGTGCTGCGATGGAGTCTGAGCGGCGCAAATTGGAAATCAATCTTGAACAGCGGCGGGCGGAAATCGCCCAGATGCAAGAGGTTGAGACACTTATCGCGGCACAGCTGTCTGAAATTGCGGCGCATAAAGCCGATAGCGAACGCTCTGCGGCGTTCTCTCGCATCAAAATGGAACAAGATATCGCGTCGGCCGATATTGCAAAGGAACAGGCCCTGCGCATGGCGGAGATTGACCAAGTGCTTGCCCTTGAAGCCGCGGAACAAAATCGTGCCATTTCATTTGCGGCGAAATCCCAGGAAGAAAGCCGCGCCCACGCCGAGGCGGACACCGCCCGGATCGACGCTGTGAAGGCGGCAGAAGCCGTTCAAACCGCGCGCCAGATGGCCGAAGCCGAGCGACGTAAAGCTCTGGCCTTGATCTCGGCGCAGGAACAGGCAGAGGCTGCCTCGATGCGCGCAAAGATCACAGCCGCTAGCGACAAGGCGACCGCTGCAGACAAGACTGCCGCTAAACGCGAAGAGGCAGAGGCGCTCAAGGCGATCAAGCTGGCAGAGACCGAGGCCAGCCTTGCGCAAATCAATGCAGAAAATGCGCGATCTGATGCTCAGGTCGCGATGGCGTTGGAGATGGCTCGCCTTGAGGCATTGCCGAAAATCCTGACGGAGATGGTGAAGCCGGCTGAAAAGATCAACGGTATCTCGATCAATCAAATCAGTGGTTTGGATCGTAGCGGCGGTCAGGGATCAACTTCGCCTATAAGCCAAACGGTAGATGCGATTATGGACATGGCGGTTTCACTTCCTGCCCTAAAGAAGCTTGGGGATAGTATTGGTGTCGATCTGGATACGGCACTGACCAAGGGTAAGTCCGATACCAAAGATGACGGCTAGTCCTCGGTTGGGGAAGGAGTGGTCTTTTTAGAATGACCGTTGAGGCCGCCTTTTGGGGCCAGCTCTGATCCGCCGGGGTGGTATGTTCCGGTTTTTCCGTATTCGGGCACGCAGAGTGTTCGTGGGTTCAAACAGTGCCACGGCTGGTCAGATGACAATTTGGTTACCGGCCCCATTTGGGGGGTAATTTTGGCGACGGAAACCACAAGTAGGTTCGTATACTCAAACACAGAGTTTTAGCAGGAGCCCTTGAGATATGGTGAAATCAACGAAAACCCGCCGGGATGTGATTGGAAGCGCCATTGGCACTTTGTGCTTTGCCGCGATGGCCAAGCCGCTTTCTGCCGCAGAGGCAACGCCGCGTGCGACCGAAGGCCCGTTTTACCCAACACCCGCTATGCGCGGTGCGGATGTAGACAACGACCTTGTCAAAGTCATTGGCGCTGTGCGTGAAGCCGGGGGAGAGGTCATCACTCTGAAAGGTCGCGTTCTCAACAAGCAAGGCGCGCCATTGGCGAATATGCGTGTTGAAATTTGGCAGTGCGATATGAACGGCAAGTATCTTCACACCGGGGATCGTCAAAACGTGGAATTTGATACAGGGTTTCAGGGCTTTGGTCATGACATCACCAATGAAGATGGCCAGTTTGTTTTTCGTACGATCAAGCCCGTAACCTATCCGGGGCGAACGCCGCATATTCACGCCAAGGTTTTTGAGGGCAGCAAAGAAGTTCTGACGACGCAGTTCTACATCGCGGGTCATCCGGCCAATGGTAGAGATCGTATCTTTTCTCGTATGTCCGACAGCGCGGCAAATGCCGTTTCAATGGTGTTTTCGCCTACGAACAACGGTGTGGAAACAACAATCGACGTTGTGATCTGACTGAGCGATTGCATGGTTGGTCGCAGGTTTTTGGACGGGCTTAACAGTGGGCTAAGGTGCTGTGGCAGCGGCACGTCCGGCGGCTTCGCCCGTTGCGAAGGCAGTGCCCATCACACGGATCGAACCGTAGGCGATAGGATCAGCGCCGATCAGGCGACCCGCGAAGTAAACGTTTTCCAGCCCCTTCGCTCTGATGCAATCCAGCGGAATATCGGCATAGCCTGCGCCACCAATCGGACTGTAAACAGGGTTGCCGGGGACAGAATGGTTTTCAATGGGCCAGACAGCCTTGGCAACTCCATCTGTTCTTTGGCGCCCAGTCAGTAGGTCTTCGGCTGTCAATTCGTACCGGGCCGGCGGATGGCGGCTTTCGCGAATGCCGATTTGAGGACCGGTGGAGGCAAGGTAGGCGTTTTGAAATCCCGGCACATGGTCGCGCAGCACCTGCACATAGTCCTGTGCGGCTTCGCGGGCGACCTGTTCGGCCTTGGTAAAGCTTTCGGATGACAGATCAGGTATAGCGTGATCAAACATCATCCACCACATTTCACCGCTGCGTGGTACTTCGGTGAAAATACCGCCATCCGTGCGGGTGGCGGGAAAACGGCCAGACTTATTGTAGGCATGGAAACCCGCAATAACGGCAGCACGATCTATTGGCACCGATCTGTCGCGCCCGCCTACCAGCACGGGGGCCGAGACGGCCTGTAAGTGCCCCTGATCGTTCCCAGTGCGGCAGGTCAATCCCGCAAGCAAAGACAGGTTGGCATCACCCGTGGCGTCAACAAACGCCTCTGCTGCCACACGTCTGCGGCCATCCATTCCTGCAAGGGTTACAGATTCAATACGATCTGCGGTTCGTGATACCGCTGCCACACGAGTGTGGAGCAATACACCCACGCCGGCCTTTGCCAAAACTCGGTCCAGCGCCAGTTTAACGGCTTCAGGTTCCAGCAAAATGATCCAGTTTCGCGTGGTAGGGGAGCAGAACGGATCACAGTTCACACCAAGTATGCGCATTTCATCAAGAACCAGATCAGCCACACCCGCAACGGCTTTGATCGGTGTGTCGCCTTGCTGGAAAAACCCGCAATATGCCAAGACATTCGATGTTGTCGCAGCGCCGCCGAGAAATCCGTATTTTTCGACCAATAGCACCTTGGCGCCTTCTTGCGCGGCCCCCAATGCCGCCCCAACACCGCCTGCGCCACCGCCTGCAACGATGACGTCATAATCCGCTTCGGGCTTGCGGCTCATGAACGCCAGCCAAGCAAGCGGCGTTCGATCAATCCAATTGTGGTGCTGAGCAAAATCCCCAGAAGCGACAGGATGACGACACCAGCAAACAATCGTTCAAGGTCATAAAGAGAGCCCGCCTCAAGTATATAGGCACCAATCCCGTATTCAGCGCCCAGCATTTCGGCAGCGACCAGTAGGATGATGGCGATCGACAGGGAAATCCGCAGCCCGGACAGAATTCCCGGCATGGCACCTGGCAACACAATTTTGCGAACGATTGACAACCAGGACAGGCCAAAGCTTTGCCCCATGCGGATAAGAGAGCGATCAACATTATCAACCGCGCCATAGGTCGCCACAACAGTTGGCGTAAAGGTGCCAAATGCGATCAGCGCGTATTTAGAGGCTTCATCAATCCCAAACCAAATTACGAACAGTGGCAGCAAAGCGATTTTCGGGATCGGAAAGATCGCCGCGACCAATGGCACCAAGCCCGCGCGAACGTAGGAAAACAAACCAATCAGAACGCCAACGCCAATGCCAAAACTGGCCCCGATGGCCGCACCAACAGCAAGCCTGCTAAGTGATGGCACAAGATGTTTGAACAGCATCCCGCTATCCCAAAGCTCTTTGAATGTGGCCAATACATCTGAGGGCTTGGGCAGTGTCAAAGACGTGATCCAACCGGCTTGGGTGCCCCATTCCATAATACCAATCAGGGCAACAAAGACGAAGACGCCAATCCAACGATACGGCTTTGGTGCAAAGCCACCGCCACGAAAACGAACCTCTATAGGGCCTTGGTCAGCGCCGAGATCAGACATCCAGCAGCTCCTCATCTGCGGCGCGAGCTTCTTCGCGCATTAGGTCCCATAAATGTCTTTGGGTTTGCTCCAACGTGCGGTCTCCGTAACTGCGTTCTGACAACGGCATATCGATTTGGACAACTTCGCGAATTTGGCCAGGTCTGCGGGACAGAACCACAATGTGATGCCCCAGCCTGACGGCCTCTGCCAAATTATGGGTGACATAGGCTGCGGTGAATGGCTGGCGGGTCCAGAGATTGACCAGATCATCCATCAGCAGTTCTCGGGTCTGGCTATCCAATGCCGACAGGGGTTCATCCAGCAACATAACCGCAGGCTTCACGGCCAAGGCGCGGGCGATGGCGACGCGCTGTTTCATACCGCCGGACAGTTGGCGCGGCAGCGCATTGCCAAAATCACTGAGCTTTGTGCGTGCCAGTACATCGGCAATTATCTCATCCGCGCGCGCGCCCCGAATGCCGTGGTCTTCCAGCACCAACGAGATATTGCCGCGCACTGATCGCCAAGGCAAAAGCGCGAAATCCTGAAAGATATAGGTCAGCGGATTCAGGCACCCTTCTGGTGGCGTGCCAAGTTGAAGGACACGACCCTTTGAGGCGCGTTCCAAACCACCGATCAGCCGCAGCAGAGTAGACTTGCCACAGCCCGATGGCCCAACAAGGCAGACAATCTGCCCGGATGGAATGTCCAACGAGATATCTCGAAGCACTTCAGTTGTGCCATAGGAATGGCTGATCGCATCCAGACGAATGTCCATTTCAAGCAAGCCTCAAGAGAAAACAGAAGGCTGGCGGCACAACATCAGCGCCGCCAGCCTTTTTTAATAAGCCTTAGGCTTCGAAGGTTTCGACGTAGCTGGTGTCGACAAAGGTATCGAGCGTGATATCGCCGTCCACCAAACCTTCGGCTTGGAACCAGCTCAACTGATCCTGAACCGAAGCCACATTCAGCCGTGATCCCAGATTGATGCGCATTGTGCCATTGATGATGGATGGTGCCGCTTTTTCACGAGGACGATCTGCATAGACATATTTGTGGATCAGATCGACCATTTCGTTCATGCCATCATCGCCGCCGGTTTTGTCGATCATCGCTGCGCTGTAATCCGCGGCACCCTTGCCGAACGCGCTTAGGAAATCAGATGTTTGATCGCGTTCGTTGGCAGCGTTTTTGGCCGAGGTGAACACAGTGGTCACCTGATAGTTTGGCAAATAATCAGAGACATTGCCGATGATATGTACGGCGCCAGACCCTGCCAATGGCTTGGCGATATGCGGCACGATAGACCATGCATCGATCTGCCCAGACTTCAGTGCCCCCACTATCGCGCCGACTTTTTGCAGCGGCGTGAAGGACATCTCAACGCCTTCGGCCTGTGCGATCTTGGAACCCATATAGTGAAACGAAGAACCTGCAGTTGAGATGCCGAATTTCTTGCCACCCAGCGCCGCAGGGGATGTCAGGCCGGCCTTGAATGCAGCATCTGACGCCAAAATCTTTTGTCCGTCGATGCCTGGTTCTTCGCTTAGGGCGCCACCGATGACCTTGATTGCCCCCTTGTCGGCAAGCGAAATCAGGCCGCCAGAGATGGCGGTGACGGCGTAGTCTACATCGCCAGACGCAATGGCAACCGCCATTGGCTGGGCCGCTTGGAAGAACCGCAGTTCGACATCAAGTCCGGCATCGGCAAAGTAGTTCCGTTCGGCCGCAATAAAGCTGGCCGAGTGTGATGTGAAGCGCAGTGCACCGACCACGATTTTCTTGTTTTGCGAGATGGCAGGGGCCGCAAGGCCCGATGCAGCTGCTGCGCCGATAAGGCCCAGTGTTTGTCGTCTGTTGAAAGTGATCATGTTTTCCTCCCAGAATGATCGTTTCTTTTTTCTTAGGCTCCTAAGTCGTTTCCTATTTCGTCCTCCAGCACGGCCAAAGCTTTTGCTTCATCCCGTGCAACAATCGCGTTTTGCAACTTGTCTTGTCGCGCTTTTCGGGCTGCAAAATCGATGCGGCCCTCACGCAACAGCGCCAAGCGAAAACGTCTTGATTGTCCGTAAAACTGTGCGACCATTTTGATCAGTCGCGGTGAATGTGAGGCTGCGGCCAAGGTGAGTGTCAAATCTCGGCAGGCGCCGTCCCATTCCAACGCCGTAACGTCGTCTGGTTGGGTTTGTACTTTCATGTCGGCTCGGCTGACAGCATGCAACGCGGCCACGACGCGGGATTCCCACGCAACATCACCCTGTTCCATAGAGCGCTTGAGCGCCAACTTTTCCACTTCAAGCCGTAACAGAAGAATGTCGCGCAAATCGTCTTCGGTGGCCGAGGTCACACGGAACCCGCGTTGATTGGTTGCTTCAACCATGCCTTCGGTGGCCAGAATCCGCAGAGTTTCGCGCATGGAATGGTTCGACCCGCCATAGGATTGGCGCAAACTCGCGATTTTCAGTTTTTGGTCAGGTCTCAGGACCCCAAACGAAATGTCCCGACGGATCGCTGATGCAAGCATCTCGACCACTGTGTCGTCTTCGGAATCCCGCCCAACAAAAAGCATAAATTTCGCCATTTTTAAAAATGTTGGATATTTTTGAAGCACTTTGGCAGAGTGAGTCAATACTTTTCATAGGGGCATCAGATGGACGTCACCGGCAAAACGTTGCTTTTCCCGATTATTGGCTCTCCGGTTTCGGGGGTTTTCTCTCCTCCTGCCTTCAACGATGAGTTTGCCAGCAGGGCTTTGGATATGGCGATGGTGCCGCTGGATATTCCTGTTTCCGCGTTGGACGCGTTTTGGACTTTACTGCGAGACAGCGCCAATATGGTTGGATGTTCAGTTACTTACCCACATAAGCAGGCCGCCTTTGCTACGATGGATGATCTGACAGAAAGGGCGCAACGTTTGGGTGCTGTGAACACGGTGCGGTGCGAAGGGGGGCGCTTGACCGGGGACGCGACAGACGGGGTGGCTATGTGCACTGCTATTATTAACGCAGGTATTCGGATTGCGGGCTGTTCAGCGCATGTATTGGGGGCAGGTGGGGGAGCTGGAATCGCGATTGTTGACGAACTTTGTGCGAATGGCGTGCAGCGGCTAACCATTTCCGAGGTGAATGCTGAGCGGCGAAATGCAGTTCAGCACTTGGTTGAACGCCACTGGCCGGCTGTCACCTTATCCCACGGTGAAGAGGGCTGTGACATCCTGATCAACGCAACGACTTTGGGCAAGACCCCAGACGACGATTGCCCGTTTTCGGAAAGCCAAGTCGCGGCGGCGTCTGTTGTCGGGGATGTTGTGACCCATAGTTACAAGACAAAATTGATTTCACTGGCGGACGCGGTTCAGGTTCCCTCTGTATCCGGGCAGGACATGGGCCAAGAACAAATCGCTGCACAGCTTTCGTTTCTACTGTCGTGATGGCCGGAATTGGCCCTGGTCGCAATGTGCGGGGTGAGACGATACGTAAATCGAGGAGAGTTTACAGCGGCCAAACGATCAGAATTGTTGGCAGAGCAACCGCGATAACCAGTACTTCAAGAAGCAAACCCATGCGCCAATAATCCCCAAAATGATACCCGCCGGGGCCAAGGATGATTGTATTGTTCTTGTGTCCTATCGGGGTCAGAAAGGCACAAGACGCAGCAACAGCTACGGTCATCAACCAAGCATCTGGATTGGTGCCGGTCGCCGCGGCCATCCCAATGGCAATTGGGGCCGAAATCAGTGTGGTCGCAACATTGTTCAGAAAATCCGATAGCGTCATGGTGACAATCATCAGCGCCAGCAGCGAGACCCAGGCCGGAAACCCTTGGGTAATCGAAAGAATGTGCGATGCGATAAGCTCTGCTCCGCCGGACTTTTCAAATGCTTCGGCAAGCGGGATCAGGCTGGCAAGCAAAACGATCACTTTCCATTCGATTGAGTCATAAACCTCGCGCCCTGACACCAGACCAACCGCGATCAAGGCGATGACAGCCGCTGCAAGCGCAACTGTCAGCGAGATCCAGCCCAAAACAGCGGCGGCTATAGCTGCCAGGAAGATCCCGATGGACAGGCCTGCTTTCGACCGTTGAACCAGCTGAGTTTCGCGCCCTTGTAATGGAAGAACGCCGATGTAAGAGGAGGCCGCAGCGTTTCGCTCTGGGGTGCCCAACAGCAAAAGTACATCGCCGGGTTTGATCAGCAAAAGGCGCACCCTGTCGGTAAAGCGCCGTCCGTTTCGCGACACACCCAACAGTGTAACAGAATGCGAATACAACAGTTTCAAACCGCGTGCTGTGCGCCCGGCAATGCGCGCGCCTTCAGGAACGATGGCTTCGGTCAATGTTAACCCGCCAGAAGTGACGCCGCCCGTATGTTTTTCTGAGCCCGAAAACTCCAAGGCACCTTGGCCCATGAACGCTTCGATGGCTTTGGGTTCCCCCTCGACCACGACAAAGTCGCCAGCCTGAATTTCTTGTCGTGCGGCGAAACCGGGTAGCCGTTTGCCATGCCGGATAAGCCCCAGGATATGCACATCATGTTCGTCCGCCAGCGGATAGAGATCAGCAACTGTTGACGTTTCTTCGATCGACTTCTCGCTGACGCGCAATTCGGCAATATAACGGCCTTCGGCAAATGCGGCCTCTTGGTCCAAGGCCCCTTCGCGTTTCGGCAGAAAACGCCAGCCGATCAGCGAGACAAAAGCGATGCCGACAATGGCCACCGTTAGGCCCACAGGGGCAAAGTCGAACATTCCAAACGGCTCCCCCAGCACATCTTCACGGTAAGCCGCGATAACAATGTTAGGGGGCGTTCCGATCAGCGTGATCATACCGCCAAGAATGGTCGCAAAAGACAGAGGCATAAGCGATTTGCTGACAGAGCGTTTCGCCTTGGCGGCCGTATCAATATCGAGCGGCATCAACAGTGCCAGTGCTGCTACATTGTTAATAACAGCCGACAAACCAGCCCCGACAATGGCCATGACCGCAATGTGCAGAGGCAACGGTCGCTCTGAATTCAGCAAGCGTGCGGCAAGCTTTTCAATGGCACCAGAGCCCACAAGGCCCCGCGATACGATCAGCACCAAGGCGATGATCGCGACAGCAGAGTGCCCAAACCCGGAAAACACGTCATCTTTTGGGATCAATCCCAAAATCGCAGCCAGGATCAGCGCCCCGAACGCAACGAGGTCGTAGCGGATGCGCCCCCAGACAAGCAGAACGAACAAGACGGCGAAAATGGCGATGATCAAGGTTTGATCTGATGGCATTGTTCAATGTGTCTCTGACTGGAACTGTTGGGCAAGGTATAGCATCGCAATTCAGGAATTGTCTGATTTCTTGTTGATTTGAATGACTTTGCTTTTGCGCGACACATCCGTGTCTGCGCCGATTGTTCCAAACGGAACATTCAGTTGATTGGAGACAGCAGGCCCTTCCGGATAGAGTTTTGCACTGTTGCAAACGCCTTGCTGAAACGCCTTGCCTGCGCCTAACATCGCCAATCGGCCGCGCGTGATTGCGGAATGCGTGCAACTCACTTTTCAGAAAGCGATAGGATGCGGAACCGCTGGCTAATACTTTTTGTGTTGTTCTTTGCCCGAACAACGATGGCTTTTCAGTTCCAATCGGTGGCGTCCTTATCCCCGCTGATTATCGACAGTCTGGCGCTTACGCTTGTTGATATCGGGCTGTTGATAGGGCTTTACCTTGGACCCGGAGTCATTGTGGCCACGTTGGGGGGGACGGTTGCGGCGTGGTTTGGTGATCGTCGCACGGTTCTATCCAGCCTATTCTTGATGGTGGCAGGCAGCTTTCTGGTCACTTACGGGACCACGCTGTCATGGGTGATGACAGGCCGTATCGTTTCTGGTGTTGGCGGTGTCGTCATCAATGTTGTGATGACCAAGATGGTGATTGACTGGTTTGCAGGCCGAAACGTCGCGACTGCCCTGTCTCTTTTCATCAGCTCATATCCGTTGGGGATTGCTTTGGGTTTGCTGGTTTTGCCAAGGCTTGCGGATTCGGGCGGACTTGATCTGGCATGGACGGTAGTGACCATCGCAACAGTGCTGGCTCTGGTCTTGTTTGGTGTGATTTATCAGTCGCCACCGGATGCTATTGAGGGGAAAGCCACGCTTAAGGTCGCGGCGTTGCCATGGATGCCACTGGCGTCTGCGGCCATTCTGTGGGGGCTATACAACACTGCATTTCTGATGATTTTTGGGTTTGGGACGCTGATACTGGCTGAGCGTGGGCTTAGTTTGTCTGATGCGAGTACAGCGCCCAGCTTGTTTATGTTGGCGGCCACTGTGGCCACTCCTGTTGGAGGGTGGATCGCGGATCGGACTGGTCGTAGCCACAGTTTGATTTTAGTTAGTCTGGTTGCGGGAGTCGTTATGTTCCCTGCGCTTTTGTACTTACCTGTTGCCTACTCCAGCGTTGTTTTGGGTTTTGGCGGATTGATTGTTGGTCTTGCGCCGGGGCCCATTGTTGGGCTGACGTCCTACATTTTGTCACCTCAGGCGCGGGCGTTTGGAACGGGCATTTTCTATTCAATCTATTACGTTTTGATGATGATTGCGCCGCCGTTTGCCGGTGCGATTGCGGATGTGACCCTGGATGTGAACACAGCCTTTATGTTGGGGGGCGCCATGATGTTTGGTGGGATCTTGGTGTTTGGGGTCTATCGCCGCACAGCGGTTGCGCCGACGGTGCTTTCCTAGCGTCGCCACGGTGCATCGCCTGGAAAACCGATTTACGGGCGGTGATTGTCTGTGAATTTGCCGGGCTTTCTGCGGGGCTGAACAATCCTGGAACGCGGCGCATGTCCGGCTTGGACTGGGCAAAGGATTGCACCTTGTGCGATTTCGGCTTCCGCCTGATACGGCGAAAGCCATGTTTTGATGTGGGGTGATTATTGCTCAACCGCTTTGGGTTGGTTTGCCCCCAGAACCGTAACCAGCCCGTTTCTGATCCGCGTTTTCAACCCGTTCATGACGCTGAACAAGGACGGAACAAACAGCAACGACAGCATCGTCGACAGCAACAACCCTCCGATCACTGCGACAGCCATGGGCGCGCGAAACTCGCCGCCCTCACCAATGGCCAGCGCGCTGGGAACCATCCCCGCCGTCATTGCGATCGTGGTCATGATGATCGGTCTTGCCCGCTTGTGGCCCGCTTCGATCATGGCGGGTCCTTTTTCCAACCCCGTCTCCATCTCGCCAAGGGCGAATTCGACCAGCATAATCGCGTTCTTGGTGACGATGCCCATCAACATCAGGAACCCGATCACAACCGAAAGCCCGATGGCATAATCCATGATGTACAGTGCAAAGATCGCGCCGCCGATTGCCAAAGGCAAGGACAGCAGGATCGTGATCGGCGTCACGAAGCTGGAGAAAAGCAAAACCAGCACAACATAGACCAGCAGAATTCCGGCCCCCATCGCCAGCGCAAAACTGGTGAAGATATCCGCCATAACCTCTGCGTCGCCCGAGCTTTGGATTGTGGTCCCTTCGGGCATATCCAGGGCAATTGGGACATTCAGCGCGGCCGTATTTGCCGGGCCAAGCAAGGCACCGGGCGCCATATCGGCCTCAACCAAAGTGCGGAATTGGCGATCATATCGTTCGATCATCGTTGGCCCGGTGGACAGCGCGACATCCGCAACAACGCCCAAGGGCACTGCCCCCCCTTTGGAGCTGGGAACCCGTTGCCCCTGCATCAGGTACAGGTCGCGGCGCACATCTTCGGCCACGCGGACGATGATCGGCACTTGCTGTTCGCCCGCGTTGAATTTGGCGACGTTTTCGCCGCTGTCCCCGATTGTTGCGATGCGGATCGTGTTGGCCACGGCAACTGGGGTTACCCCTAATTCGGCGGCAAGTTCAGGGCGCGGGGTGATCTGAATTTCCGGCCGGACCAGGGACGCCGACGCCGATGCGTTTTCGATCAAGGGGCTCTCGTTGATCTGGCTGGCAAGTTCGATTGCTGCTTGGTTCGCCGCGGCTTCTGTATCACCCAAAACCGAGATCAGGATATCGCGAGAGCCGTTGTCATTCAGCACGTTCAGGCGAACGTCTGGCACGCTTTTCAACAGTAGTGTGATCTCATCTTCAATTTCGAATAGGGATCGGTCCCGGTCGTCCTTTGAACCTAAATTCACTGCGATCATTGCTTCGTTGATGTTGCCGCCACCGCCACTTACGAAGACGTTTTCAACTTCGGGGATCTCTAGCAGAATGTCGGTAATGTCGTTCGAAACGCTGCGGGTTTCGGCCAGGGTCGACCCCGGTGGAAGTTCCACAGAAATGCTACTGCGTCCTGTGTCTGCGGGCGGAACAAACTCGCTTGGCAACAAAGTCGCCGAGTAGATAGAGCCAGCAAACAGGAACAGGCCAATCAAAAGAGTGATTGTTCGATTGTGCAAGGTCCAGTCAAGGATGCGTAAATAGCCTCGCATCAACGGGCCGTCTTCTTCTTTCTCTGGCTCAATGCCGTCGCGCAGGAAATATGCCGCCATCATTGGTGTGATCAAGCGTGCCACCAACAGCGAAAACAACACGGCAACAGCGACGGTCAGGCCAAATTGTTTGAAGTACTGACCGGCAATTCCGGACATGAAACTGACCGGGGCAAAGACTGCCACAATGGTGAAACTGATCGCAATGACCGTAAGTCCAATTTCGCTGGCGGCTTCCTCGGACGCTTCATAGGCGGGCTTGCCCATTTGGATGTGCCTGACGATGTTTTCAATCTCGACGATGGCGTCATCCACCAGAATGCCCGTCACCAAAGTGATGCCCAGCAAACTGACCGTGTTTAGCGAGAAACCAAGATAATCCATGACGATAAAGGTCGGGATGATCGACAGCGGAAGCGCCACGGCAGTGATCAGCGTCGCCCGCCAGTTTTTCAGAAAAAGCATGACCACAATGATGGCCAGGGCTGCCCCCTCGTACAGGGTTTCCATCGCGCTGTGGTAGTTGCCAGCTGTGTAGATTGTTGCATCGTCAATCAGCGAGAACGTGGCGTCTGGATAGCTTTTGACGATGTCTTCGATCCGGTCTTTCACGCCGTCCCCGGCTACCAGATCACTGGCCCCGGTTGACCGGAACACTCCGAAGGCAACAACCGGTTGGCCATCCAGCATGGCAAAGGCGCGCGCCTCTGTTGCGCCGTCGGTAACGGTGCCGATCTGATCCAGACGGACGGTTCGCCCCGAGGGTAGGGTGAGTGGCTTTGCGGCCAACTGTTCAACGGTATCTGCGCTGCCCAAGGCACGGATCGAATATTCCTGACCTGCCAGATCGCCCCGGCCACCGCCCAAATCGATGTTTGAGGTGCGCAGTTGATCGTTGACATTTGAAGCGGTCAAACTCAGCGCCAGAAGCCTGTTTGGATCAAGTTCCACTCTGATTTCGCGATCCGCACCGCCAATTCGCGTGACTTTGCCAACACCATCGACGGCCTGCAAATCGCGGGCGACGACCTCATCCACAAAGTAAGACAGCGCATCTATCGACAGGGTCGGGTCGCTGACGGCGTATGTCAGGATAGCTTGCCCTGTCACATCAAGCCGTTGGATCACGGGTTCTGTCGCGGCGTCTGGAATGTCTCCGCTGACGCTGGCGACGGCATCCTTGATATCATTCAGCGCGCGGTCGGTATCTGTTTCAAGTTCAAATTCTATCGTCAAATTCGCTGCGGAGTCTGTCGCTGTTGCAAGCACATGCCGCACGCCAGAGACATCGGAGACAGCAGCCTCGATTGGTTTGATGATTTGATTGGTAATTTCAGATGGCGCCGCGCCAGGCTGGCCAATTGAAACGGTGATGATTGGGATGTCGATGTTTGGAAATTGTGTCACCGGCAGGCGGCCAAAGCTGACCAGACCTACAAGAAGCAGAACCAGAAACAGCGCAAGTGACGGGACAGGTTTGCGAATGGCCCAGGTGGACATATTCATTTGCTTGTCTCCGGCTGGCCCGCCAAGATTGGGTTGATCGTGTCACCGTCAGCAAAAAACGCGCCCGCTTTTGCCACGACCAGATCATCTGTTTCCAAGCCTGTGATCACTTCGCGCCGATTTTGCCAGATTAGCCCGGTGGTCACGGGTTGACGTGTGATCGTGTGGTCGTCGACTCGCAAAACATAGGTGCCGGTTGAATCGGTTAAAACTGCTGGGGCAGGGACAGTCAAAGAGGTACGCTTGGCTGTCACGATCCACCCGCTGGCAAACAATCCGCCGCGCAGGCCCGTGTGCGGATCGGTTGAAATGCGGACTGACCCCAAACGTGTGACCGGGTCTACGATTGGCGAAATCAGCCTAACTTTGCCCGAAATGGGCCCAATCCCGGCAATATTCAGCAGAACGTCGTTGCCCACCTCAAGGCTGCTGATAGCGGTTTCCACGACCTCGGCTTCAACTTCAATATGGCCGCCGACAATCAGCCGGAAAATTGGATCACCGCCAGATGTTGCGATGGCACCAAGCCGACCTTTTCGGTCTACGATCAAACCATCGACTGGCGCCAGAATGGTTGCGTGATCTAGGTTTAGCTGGGCAATGTCCACTTGGGCCTGCGCTTGTTGTAGCTGCGCTTCTGCTACCGCCAGCCCGTCTGTGACCGAAGCCGCGTTTGCCTTGGCAGTTTCTTGATTGGCGATTGCTTGGTCCAGGCTGGCCTGTGAGCCAGAGCCGCTGGTGCGCAGTTGTCTGGCGCGATCCAGCACCGACTGGGCCTGCCGTAGCGAAGCTTCTGCGGAGTTGATCTGACTTTTCGCTTGTCCGACACTTGCCGAGGCGCGGGAAAATTCGGCCTGTGCCTGTGCCAATTGGGCTTCAAGGGTTTTGGCGTTCAGCTGTGCCAGAACATCTCCAGCGGCCACTTTGTCGCCGATATCGACCAGCATGCTATCAATCGTGAATCCGCTAACTTGCGGATAAATCAGCACCTCATCACGCGGAACCAATGTGCCGGAGATTGGTATCTGATTGATCATTTCGGCTTTGGCCGCCGCAACGACCGTAACTGCCGGAGCGCGGAGCGCCTCTTCTGCGATGGCGGGAAATGCCCCAGCGCAAAGCACGACGGTCAGGATAGCTTGTCGAATGTTCTGCAAACGAAAGTTGAACATGGAAATGCCTTTTGCATTGAATTTGCGGAGGGTGCCGGAGCGAAATGTAAGAGTTTGGTCAGCCGTTCAAAGACCTGCAAAGCAAATTCTTTTTGCTTTGTCGAATGATTGGTTTACGGCTGTCTACGGGAATACATGAAAAATCGGTATTTTTCGAACACCTTTTGTAGGTGTGATCGGCGGCGTACCGCCAATTCCGCGCCTTTTGTAAGAAGGTCACGCCTGGAAGAAAGGTATCAGTGACATGTTGGCGGGCAACTTTGTGCTGCTGCCCGTCAAAAACTTTTTGCGCTAGGGTGGTTAGGAACAAGCCGCCGTAACGATAATTTCCACTTTCAGGTCGTCGCGTGCCAGCCGTGCTTCGCCACAAGCACGTGCGGGTGCGTTGCCAGTTGGCACCCAAGCATCCCAAACCGAGTTCATTTCTTCGAAATCGGCCATGTCCGAAAGCCATATGATTGCTTGCAAAATACGATCAGGAGAAGAGCCAGCTTCGGCCAAAGCTTTCTCGACCCTCGACAGGCAATCCTTCGTTTGGTCCGCGACCGTTTCGCCTGAACCCACTTGTCCGCAGAGATACGCCACACCGTTGTGCTTGACGATTTTGCTCATGCGTTGCCCGGTTTCTATCCGCTCTATCATTGGTCACCCTTCATTGCGTGTGTCACGGACATCGCAGCAATCAGGCCCAATGTCACGAGGGCGGGCAGTGATGGCTTTTGGGCCTGACTACCAAACGCGTTCAAAGGGCCCATCTTGACTGTTGGCAATCTAGGGCAGTGTCAGGCGGTTTGGCCTGTAGGTGCCACCCATCAAGGCGGCACCACGTTTACTATGGGCTTAGGTTTGCGCGCCGATTTCAACCTGTTTGGCAGATTTGGCGCTGTAGATATCAAACAGGATCAGGGCGAAGCCTATCGCGATTGCTGGCAAGTGAACCACAGGGCTGATGGCAAGCGCGCTAAAGGCTGCAATCAGACGCAAGGCAATCTCTGGAATGGTCAGCTTTCTGCGATCAAACCCTGACAGGGCAGAAGAGAACAGCCAGATACACAGCATGGTCCGCGCCACGATCCATACAAACGGTACAAAGCTGAAGTCTTCGACAATCAGGATGGTCGGGTAAAAGGCAAAGACAAACGGGATGATGAATTTGGCCATCCCCAGACGGAAGGACATAAAGGCCGTCATCAATGGGTTTGCCCCAGCAATCGGCGCAGCGGCATAGGCTGCGATAGCCACAGGCGGCGTCAACGAAGAGGCGACACCGTAGTAGAAGACGAACATATGCGCCGTCAGCATGGACACACCCAAAGCCTGGATCGCCGGGCCCATAACCAGAATGATGATCAGATAGGAGGGCAGCGTTGGCATGCCCATGCCCAAGATCAAAGCGCCGACCATGGCCACCAGCAAAGCGGAAAACAGGCTGTCCCCACGTACTGTGGCGATGACATTTGCCAGTTTCAGCCCCAAGCCGGTTGAATCCAGAGACCCAACCAGAATGCCGATCGCAGCAATGGCAATCAGCAAGGTCGCCCCGGATTCAGCACCTTTTATGAATGATCTCCAAACCCGCATCGGGTCTTCGCGCACGGCTGGGTTGATACCGGACAAGGCAACAAGCACGACAACCGCGTAAAACCCGGCGGCCGATGTCGAAAGTCCCAAGATCAGTGAACCCACCACTGTGATAATCGGCGCCAGGAACAGGATGGAGTTGATGGTATCGGTGCGGGTGATCCGGTCGTCTATTGTCAGATCCTGAACCTGAATGCCCTGTCGGCGGGCCTCCACGGTGACGGCGGCAAACAGGCTGAAGTAATAGAATAGCGCAGGCACAAGGGCGGCAACGATTACCGTTAAATACCCCACACCGGTGAAATCCGCCATGACAAGGGCTGCTGCCCCCATGATGGGCGGCATGATCTGCCCGCCGGAAGACGCGGTTGCCTCAATCCCGGCGGCGAAAGTGGGCGAAAAACCTCGTTTTTTGATCATCGGAATGGTGAATGTTCCGGTCCCAACGATATTTGCCACAGTAGAACCAGACATCGTTCCGAAAAGGGAGGAGGCCAGGATCGCCGCGTGGGCAGGCCCACCACGGGTTCGCCGGGTTGCGAGAAACGCAAATTTCAACAACGTGTCGCCTGCACCGGTGCCTTCCAGCAAAACCCCGAAAATGATGAAGATGAACACCGTTGAAAGCACGATGTTGGAAATTGAGCCAAAAACACCCTTGTTGGTGTTGTACCAAAGGGCTTCGGTCACCTCGGTTAACGAAAAACCAGAGTGCGCCAGCAATCCCGGCAGGTTCTGACCAAATAGCAGGTAGAAAACGCCGAAAATTCCAACGCCAAACAGTCCCCAACCCCAGAGCCGACGGCAAAGTTCCAAAAAGACAATCAACCCAGCCGCAGCAGGCCAGGCATCGTCTATCGAGATATCGTACAGGGCCGTTTCCATTTTCGTTTGGACAAAATAAAACGACCAAATTGACCAGAGCCCAAGAATAACCAAGGCCAGATCAACCGCCAATCTCTGAAGGCTCAGCGGCTTTAAACCGGTTTCGATGCTGCGTTGTTGAGAAACGGCAACTGCCGCCAAAAGGGCAAGTGCAAAGCCGACAGCGCGGTGCGTGGTCGGATGGATCAGCCCAATACCGGAACTATAAAGCGCAATGGCGCCCAATGCGGTGCAAGCCAAGACGGCACCCAATGAAAATAGCCGCGTAGCGCCGCCGGACCTTAGTGTCGAGCCAGTCATGTGATGCACTCATTTTCCGAAATTTGCAGTCCGTCAACGTGGACCAGTCTTATTAGTTCAGCAATTCAAACCACAGGTGTGGACCGCGAATTACAACATGTTTGGGCCGCCTCGAAAGGCGACCCAGGGGGGGAAGACAATTAGATGTCAGCGAAGCGCGTCAGGAACGTCAAACCCGGCTTCGTCATAGTAACGCAAAGCGCCGGGATGCAGCGGAATATTGATTGCTGTGAACGCGGATTCTTTGGTGACATCCTTCAGGAAGAATGCCGTTGCGTGCACTTCATCAAGGTTTTCCCAGAATGCTTTGGTCGCGTTATAAACAGCGTCTTCAGATACACCTGCGTGGGTTCCGATGAACTGTGTAAAGCCAAGAACGGTGACTTTTCCTTTGGTCAGCTGACCTTTGTAGACGCCACCGTCAAATTCCAGAACGCCACGACCGGGGCTGCCAAAAATCTTCTGCATGGCTTCGCTCTCGGCGGCTTCTGCTGGGATAGACAGAATGCGGAACTCACCCGACAGACCAAACCGTTCAATGTTGGCCGAACCAACTTCGGCCGGACGGACCATCATGTCGATTTTTCCGTCGGCCAGCGCTGAAACGCCTTCGCCCCAGCTAAGGCGCACGGCGGTGTAGTCCTTGCCTGCTTCGTAACCGGTGATGTTTTTGATGATGGCCTCTGAGGTTGACGAGGCAGAGCCGGATGGTGGGCCTGTAAAGACGGTTTTACCTTTGATGTCTTCCCAGGTTTCGATTCCGGACCCTGCCAGTGTTACGGGATGGAAGCCGCCGGCCTTGAAGCCAACAATGGCGCGCAGGTTTTTGGACAGTTCGGGCGCATCGCCGATGTCTTTGTACATCGCCTTTTGGCCTGCCATCAGGTTCACCAGAACAGGGACAGACGAGACAAAGTCAATGTCGCCCTTGGCGCCCTTCAGCATGGCTTTGGTCAGTGTTTGGCCAGCATTGACCTGAATCTCGACACCGCCTTTGGCGGCCTGATTGGCAAAGGCCACGAACATGGTGTGAACGGGATCACCCGCCGATGCGGTTTCGCCCTTAAAGATTTCTGCCGCGCCAATTGATGGCGATGCCAAAAGTAAGCTGGAAATAAGCGCGGGAAGCGCCATTTTTTTGAAATTAAACATTCTTTCCTCCCTGGAAGTTCCAATTTCTTGTCTTCGCGCATTGCGGCAGTGCCCAATGCAGGTCGCGTGCACGGTCCGTTTTCCTCCTCCGTGCCACAGGCGCTAAGCGCCAACCACTTTGTCGATCAGCGCCGTGCAGTCCTGTGGCAGCGTGTCGCCGCGCCAGGCTACGTGACCGTCTGGCCGAACCAAAACCAAAGGTTTCTCGTAAAGCTCTGCAATCTTGGGGTCAGAGATGCTGTAAGTGCGATAGGGCACAGACCGCGCACGGGCGACTTTGGCCAGCGGCTCATCTGATGGTGCATCCGCACCCAAGCGCAGTAGCACCATGCCATCACCAAACAGATCCAGCGTTGATATTCCGTCGCGCGGTCCGCCGCTGATCCAGGCATGTGGGGCGCGATGGCCCGGCCGGGCAGAGGGTTTGTACCAGCGCCAATCATCGTCGTCGGGCGCGGTTCCGTCGGGCTCACAAATCTCTGACCCTTCGTAGCGATAGCCCAGATGAATACCCAGCGTTTCCCATTCAGTTTCCATGGCCGCCATGATGGTTTCACCCACCTGTTTGCGCACGGCTTCGCCTTCGGGCGTGTGATCAAAGATGCCGACGCAGTCTTTGACGGATTTCAATTGATTGTAGTTGTGTGTTGAGGACGCCGAGTTGCGCAAGGCAATCGGACGTCTTTCGTGTGTGTATGTGTCCAGAAGTTTGGATCCACCCCAGCCTGCTAAAACCGCGGCCAGTTTCCATGCCAGATTGTTTACATCGCCCATACCTGTGTTCATGCCCAGCCCGCCGGTTGGCGACATGGTATGTACTGCGTCGCCTGCAAGGAACACGCGGCCCGATGAAAACTGATCTGCTGTCAGTTGCGTGCGGCGCCATGGCAAGGTTGAAATCACCTCGAATGGCATATCATCTGTTCCAAGTGCCTGACGCACCAAAGATTCTGCGTTTTCGATGATCTCTGAAACAGTTTCTTTTGAGCCGGGTACGGTTAAGCGCCACAACTCATACCCGTCCATGGCGGAAATGTTCCCCCACCATCCTTTTTCATCCAGAAAGTAGTAGCGTTCAGCATCGCCCATCTCGTGATCTTTGGCCAAAGCTTTGGACCGAAAGAAAATAGCGACAGAAATATCCAGCTGATCTTTGCCTTTCATTTCGATGCCAAGTTCGCGCCGCACTGGGCTGCCTGCGCCGTCGCATCCAACGAAATATGGGGCTGACAAGACGTCCTGACTGCCATCATTTCGTGTAACGGTGACTTCGACGTGGCTGCCCTTGTCGGCAAAGGACTCCACTTTGGACAAAAGTTGCAGATCGACCAGCGGATTGGCCTCAACCCGTTCTTGCAGCATTGGGTTCAGGAAAATCTGCGAACACCGCCATTTGGTTTCAGGGCTTTCGGGAATGGAAGGTTCGTCGTTCAGTGAAGGGTAGGGGATGCGTCCCAGAAAATGCCCGGCGATAGACGTGCAGTAGACCATTGATAGGTCACAGTCGGGTCGGAAGGTGGTGTCTCTTACGAATCCAGTCAGGCTCATCCGGCGGAAAATTTCCATCGTACGAATGCTGACAAGGCCCAGCTTCGGCGTTTCCACCCGACCATCTGTGCTTTCCAAAACGATGCTGCGCACACCTTTTTCCGCAAGATCCAGAGCCAGCGCCATGCCTATTGGCCCGGCCCCGCATATGATGACCTCTGTATCTGCGGTGTAATTCTGTGACATTTCCAACCTTCCAATGGCTCCAATCGAACTTCAAACCTCTTGCTTTGGGCCGTGTTCGTTTGGTTCTGACTTGCGCGCAGTCAACCGATTTCGGAGGGCATAGTCAACAAGTTTCGATACTTTTCAAATTATAGAATATTTTGCCATTTCCGACAATTTTGATCATTTAAGAAGCCTTATAGGGGAGTTTTCCGGTCAGCGGAGACTGAAGATTGGCGGCTTCGTGCGTCCAGAATTTGCCAAATCTGTTGGGGCCTTTGCCTGTGAACTCCAACAGCGTGTACAGGACGGTTCAGCGTAAGGTGGAATTCCTCCTGCGAACATACCGGTCGGCAGAACGGCGGGGGAAATATATACTGTTGGTCGGGCGTAAGTATCTGAGTTGTTGTTTGAAAACGCATCCTGTTGTGCGGCGCTTTGGGGAAATGCGCTCTGCCCAACTGGGTTTGAAAATGATGCAAACCCAATTCAATGCTTGGGGTGACATTGCAGAAGGGCGCGAATTGGCTGATGTAACCTGTCGTGACCTTGGACTGAACGTTGGCAGTGCATAGGTTCTGGCCAACGGAGACATACATGCATCATTTCTCACTTCTCGATCTGTCGCCTATCCCCGAGGGAAAGACCGCAGCCGATGCCTTGGCGAACTCAGTTGATCTGGCCCGTGCGGCGGAGCGGTTTGGGTTTCACCGATTCTGGTTGGCCGAACATCACAACATGCCTGGTATCGCCAGCGCCGCGACCGCTGTTGTGATTGGCCATGTTGCCGCCGCGACCAAAACCATGCGGATCGGTGCTGGGGGTATTATGCTGCCCAACCATGCACCCTTAGTGATTGCCGAACAATTCGGAACGCTTGCCACGCTGTATCCCGATCGCATCGATCTGGGGTTGGGCAGGGCGCCGGGCACCGATGGGGCAACCGCGCGTGCATTGCGCCGCTATATGGCACCAGAGGACAGTTTCCCGCAGGATGTATATGAGCTGCTTGGCTATCTGGGTGACGCCTCAGCCGGCGCGGCTGTGCGGGCTATTCCCGGCGCAGGGACGCATGTTCCAATTTGGATTCTTGGATCCAGTTTGTATGGCGCGCAATTGGCGGCACATCTGGGGCTGCCGTATGCATTCGCCTCGCATTTCGCCCCGGCAATGCTGGAAGAAGCGATTGAAACGTATCGCCATACCTTCCGACCGTCGGAATGGTTGGCCAAGCCATATGTGATGATGGCTGCTGGGGTTTGTGCCGCTGAAACCGATGATGAAGCTGCATTCTTGAGGTCTTCACAGGTTCTGGCGTTTGCACGGCTTCGAACAGGTAGACCCGGCAAGTTGCCAATGCCGACTCATGATCTGGATCGGGAGATTCCGCCGGCCGTTATGGCTCAGGTCCAGCAGTCGTTGGCCTGTTCAGCCACCGGATCAGCGGCAACGGTCAAGGAACAGCTTGGCACCATCATCGAGAACTTTCAGCCCGATGAACTGATGGTGACAGGCATGATTCACGATCATGCCGCGCGGGTTCGATCATTTGAGATCGCGGCAGAGGCCTTGAAAGGGTTGTGTGAGCCAATCAGCGCAGGTTGAGGCAATCCCCCGTCACCAGCAGCATAAACTGATATCAACCAACAGATCGACGCCCGCGCAAAGGGATGCTGTGCATGATCGGGCTGGGCCCGCTCAGACATTGCGCTGGCTCAAATGTTCTCATATTGTTCTGTATCGGTGTTGTTGATTTGGGAGAGTTCATAAGATGATTCAAGGAAGCTGTTGTTGTCAGGCTGTGAAGTTTGAGCTGCTGGCCGAGCCGTCTGTGATGGGAACATGTCATTGCTCTCGGTGTCGCAAGGTTGGCGCAAGCACCATTGCCTTTGTCAAAGGCCAAGACCTGAAGTGGATTCAGGGGAAAGAACATGTCGCGCTATTCCAGCCGGAATCTCCTTACAAATACGGCAGATGCTTTTGCAAAATTTGTGGCACATCGCTTGGCGAAATTCTTTCGCAAGAGGACAGCTTTCCGATCGCCGTAAATACACTGGATACCCCGATTGGTACGAAGGTGCAGTTTCATGAGTTTATTTCTGAAAAACCGGATTGGTACGAAATTTGTGACAGCGCGCCGCAGTCCGATGGGCATCCGGCACCCACTTAGACGCGGTGAATTGGGCTGAGTGATTTGAGTATTCCGCCTGTCTGTGCTCACCAATGCCGCCGTGTGCACCCGTGAAGTGACCGAAGTGATTTTTGAAGCATCGCTTGCGGAGGATGTCATGCTTGTTCAAGTATGATTTGTGGCGGTGTGGCTTTCACAGGCGCCAGAAATCACAGTTCTTTTGGGGGTGACAGTTTTTCATGGCGGATGTTCTTGTCCTGGGTGCGGGAATGGTCGGCACATCGACAGCCTTGGCCTTTCAGGCACAGGGGCATTCTGTAGCTTTGGTTGACCGCAAAGCACCGGGTCAAGAAACCAGTTACGGCAATGCAGGCGTTATTCAGGCCGAGGCTGCAGAACCCTACGCCTTGCCGCGTGATCTGGGCACCTTGTTCAAATACGCCATTGGTCAAAGCAACGATGTCACATGGAATTTGCCGGGCGCTCTTTCTATGGCCCCGGCGTTGTGGACGTATTTCCGGAATTCGGCCCCAAAGCGCCATGCCGCGATTTCCCAAATCTATGCGCAGCTGACAGCTCGCGCCACCGATGATCACGCGCCGCTGATCCAAGCGGCCGGGGCCCAGAATTTGATTTCCCAAGAAGGGATGGCGTTGTTGTTTCGTGACGCCAACAGCTTTGACGCGGCCGCCAAGCAGGCAGAGGCAGCGTGCCAACGCTATGGCGTCACATTCCGCGCGTTGGACGGAACGGCCTATCAGGCAGAAGAGCCCGCTTTGCGGATAGCGCCCGCCGGTGCCATTCATTGGCAACAAAGCTGGAACTGTTCAGACCCCGGTGGGTTAACGGCGGCTTATGCCAGCTTGTTTCAACGACAAGGTGGCGATGTGTTGGTGGGTGATGCTGAAACGCTTGCGCAACGGCGTGCTGGTTGGTGCATGCAAACGGAGAGCGGTGAAATTGGGGCAAATACAGTTGTGATCGCGCTTGGACCATGGTCACCCAAGGTGCTGCGCCGGTTCGGCTATCGTATCCCGATGATTTATAAGCGGGGCTATCACGGCCACTATCAGAGCCCGGTCGGTTTGCGACGTCCGTTCCTGGACGTTGACAATGGCATTGTGGCGACCTCGATGAAACAAGGGTTAAGATTACTGACCGGAGCCCAGTTGGTGCCACAAAACGCCCCGGCAGATTCGCGCCAATTAGACCGTGGGCGAGAGGGTATCAGCGATTTTTTGGAGATTGGCCCTCGTATTGAAGAACCGCAATGGTTTGGAACGCGGCCTTGCCTGCCAGACATGTTGCCAATGGTTGGGGCTGTTGCGGGTCATGCGGGGTTGTGGGTCAATTTCGGTCATGGGCATCAAGGCTTTACCCTTGGACCGACCACCGCGCGCCTGCTTGCTGACGCACATGCGCGTGGCACGGATTTTGGCCTGAACGGGCTTGCACCCTCTGACCGTTTGAGGTGAGTGACGCATGGCGTTGGGCGCATGGTTTTGGGTGTCATGCCGGGCGCCTTGGACGACAATTTCTTTTTGGAAGTGTCTGAATGGCTGGGCCGATCTAAGACTTTAAGATAATTGAGAAAAGGCCGAAGCCGCCTTAGAATACTGTTTTATCAGTCGAGTAGACATGCCCATGACCCACAAAATCTCTCATGTAGACAAGGTGCTGGAGGCCGCGCAATCGGCGTCTGCGGCGGCGAAGTCACGGGTGGCTGCCAGCTGGCATCGATCGGCCATGAAGCATGGGCTGGACCCAGATGAGCGTCGTTTGCCAGAACTGATTGAAAGCCACGCCCTGAACCACCGGCGTTCAGCATCTGAAAAGCTGATGATAGTTGCCGCACCGCGTTTGGATGCGCTGTTTTCCTTGGTGGGGCAATCAGGCTGCGCGGTTTTCCTGACGGACGTGGATGGTGTGATTCTGGATCAGCGTCTTGCGGACAACGATGCAAAAGTGTTCGAAAGCTGGGGGCTGTGCACCGGGGCGGATTGGAGCGAAGAGCGTGAAGGCACCAATGGCATTGGAACCTGCCTGACGGAACAGCGGCGCGTTATCATTCATCAAGATGAACATTTCTATGCGCGCAATACTGCGATGAGCTGTATCGATGCGCCGATATACGGTTACGATGGCCGGATCGTTGCGGCGCTGGATGTCAGTTCGGCACGCGCAGATCAGACCGAAGGTTTCAACCGCCTGATCAGTGCGCAGGTCGCGCAAACCGCCCGTGCGATTGAAGAAGCCAATTTTCGGGCCGCCTTTCCTGCTGCGCGAATTGTGGTGGCTGAAAGCGATGACGCCGAAGCTGCAACTTTGTTGGCGATCGACGCCAATGATTTGGTTGTTGGTGCCACTCGCGAAGCGCGACGAGTCTTTGATATCGGCGGCATTGGCAAGCTCGCAGCCCGCCCCGCTGCAGATATTCTGGGGCGCGAAGATGGCCCAACAGGATTCGAAAAAGCAGAGCGTGCCGCCGTTATTCGGGCTTTGGCGCGGGCCGACGGCAACGTTTCGGCAGCCGCGCGCCAGCTGGGCGTAGGGCGCGCAACCCTGTATCGGCGCATGAAACGCTTGGGCCTGGACGAAAACTGAGCGCAGTTGTCTCAGAACTGAGACAGTTTCCCTGATCCATCTATTTCCCCCCAATAGCCACCGCTGTTGTCCACGTTAGTTTCCGGCCAGCCCTAGGCGGAGGACTTGGGGCCCAAGGAGGATCAGCATGAACGACATGACTAAAACCGAAGCGGGCACCTATGTCTCGCCTTTCAAACTTCGCTATGACAACTTCATTGGCGGTAAATTCGTAGCGCCGGTAAGCGGGCGCTATTTCAAGAACGTCACCCCTATCACCGGCGAGATGATCAACGAATGCGCGCGTTCCGACGCTGCTGACATTGAGTTGGCGCTGGACGCGGCCCATGCGGCCAAAGAAGCGTGGGGCAAAACATCAGCCACTGAGCGGGCCAACATCCTGTTGAAAATCGCCGACCGGATCGACGAGAACCTTGCGGTTTTGGCACAAGCCGAAACTTGGGATAACGGTAAGCCAATCCGCGAGACCATGGCTGCAGACATTCCGCTTTCGGCTGACCATTTCCGCTATTTTGCGGGTGTGTTGCGTGGTCAAGAAGGCAACATGAGCGAGATCGACACGGATACAGTCGCCTATCACTATCACGAACCATTGGGCGTGGTCGGTCAGATCATTCCGTGGAACTTCTCGATCCTGATGGCGGCTTGGAAACTGGCCCCGGCGCTGGCAGCGGGCAACTGCATTGTGATGAAGCCTGCAGAACAAACGCCAGCCGCTATCATGGTTCTGGCTGAGCTGATCAACGATTTGCTCCCAGCGGGCGCACTGAATATTGTTAACGGATACGGTGCCGAAGTTGGCGCGCCGTTGGCCAGCTCGTCGCGCATTGCCAAGATCGCCTTCACCGGCTCCACCGCGACCGGTCGCCGGATCATGCAGGCAGCGACAGAAAACCTGATTCCTGTGACGCTGGAACTGGGTGGCAAAAGCCCGAACATCTTCTTTTCCGATGTGATGCGCGAAGATGATGCCTTCCTTGACAAGGCGGTCGAAGGGTTCGTTCTGTTTGCCTTCAACCAAGGTGAAGTTTGCACGTGCCCTTCGCGGGCATTGATCCAAGAAGACATCTATGAAGAATTCATTGCCCGCGCCATTGAGCGGGTCAAAGCGATCAAGCAGGGCGATCCGCGCAATCCTGAAACGATGGTTGGTGCGCAAGCCTCGACCGAGCAGCAAGAGAAAATCCTGTCCTATCTGACCATCGGTCGCGAAGAGGGCGCCGAGGTTCTGATCGGTGGTGATGCGGCACGTTTCAATGGCGAGCTGGCGGGCGGTAACTACATTCAGCCGACGATCCTTAAGGGTCACAACAAGATGCGTGTGTTCCAGGAAGAGATCTTTGGGCCGGTCGTTTCCGTGACCACCTTCAAGGACGAAGCAGAGGCCTTGGCGATTGCAAACGACACAATGTACGGTCTGGGTGCCGGTGTTTGGTCGCGTGATATGAACACCTGCTATCGCTTTGGCCGCGCGATTGAGGCTGGCCGTGTGTGGGTCAACAACTACCACGCCTATCCGGCCCATGCCGCCTTTGGTGGGTACAAGCAATCGGGCATCGGTCGTGAAAACCACAAAATGATGTTGGATCACTATCAGCAGACGAAAAACGTTTTGGTCAGCTACAACCCCAACAAATTGGGTTTCTTCTGATCCAAGATACATAGGGTAATAGCCCTAAGTTTGATGCCCCCGCCGCTTTGCGTGCGGGGGCATTTTTTTGGGTGAAGCTTCAGCTGGAATGCGAAATTTATCCGGCCTCGGGTTCCATCCGCCTTTTTGCACCAGCCCCAATGCCACCTATGGGCGGCCCGCATTCTTTCTGGTGAGGTTTGCCTGAAAACTGTCCTGAGTTCGCCGTGCGTCCAGAGAGGTTTGTTGGACGCTATTGCGCTCATGTGGCCAGCCAAGTGCCTGAAAGCTGTTAAGAAAACTTCTTGACCGGCACCTTTACGCCCGCCTACCCTGATATGAAAGATAGCGCGCGTAAAGAAATGTGCAATCTGACGGTTCGGTTCTGGGTGGGGCGAGGTTGCGCGGCGTGGCTGAAGGAGGGTTCTGGAATGGCTGAGCGAAAAATAAAAAATATGGAGGAGTTTGCCGAAGTTAGCGGTATCTCCCGGCCGACGATTTCCAAATACTTCAATGATCCCGAAAGCGTGAGGAAGACCACCAGGCGCAAGATCGAAGACGCGCTAGAGAAATACAATTTTCGACCAAACATTTTTGCGATCAATCAAAACCGAAAGTTGACCAAGACGATCGGCATCGTTGTGCCTTATCTGGCGGATCCGTTTTTTGGCGAAATGGTGCGTAAGATCGAACGGCTTTGTATCGACGCGGGTTTCTGGCCAACGGTGTTTAGTGCGCATGGTCAGCAAGACCTTGAAAACAATGCCCTTGCGACGCTTCAATCTTTGCGGCCGGCTGGTGCGTTGATTGCGCCGCTCGGGCGTCGGTCTGATTTTGAAAGCGTTAAAAAGTTTACGGAGGAAGTGCCGACGATTGTCTTTGACAGCAACGTCGGAGTCGGCGAAGCCTTTGTTGGATCTAACAATTTTCAAAGTATAGGTTTGATCGTCGATTATCTGTGCCGTACTGGAGAGCCGCCCTGTTTCTTTGAGATGCCGCCGGTGAATCCAAACGCAAACAAGCGCCGAGACGCCTATACTCAGTCAATGGAGCGGTTGGGGCACGACCCTAAGGTTATTCAGGTTGATGGCGCTGGTTGGGAGTTTGAGCGGATCGGCCTGGAGGGTGGAATGCGCCTGATTTCGGATCGATCTTTGCCTTCCGACACGGTTCTTTGCAGCAATGATCGTCTTGCTGTGGGCTTTATTGCTGCGGCTTATCAAAAGGGATTACGTGTGGGTCACGGACCGGGGTGCGCATTGCGCGTTGCGGGCCATGATGATCATCCTTGGTCGCAATTCACGTGCCCGCCGCTGACCACTGTTTCGCAAGATTATACTGCGATTGCGGAACGCAGCGTTGAGATGCTGTTTTCGCTCATTGAGGGGGGCAGTAAGGCTGGGGAGCGGCCTGAAGTTTTGTTTGATGGGAAGCTCATTCTTCGCTCTTCGGCATAATTATTGCGACCTCGCTGAAAGCAGAAACTTTACGGGAGTAAAGAAAAAGATTGACTCGCATGGGGTCGCGGACTAAATCCGGTACATCCAGTGGACCAAGGGAGGAAATTTGGATGAAACTGAAGAACGCATTTCTTGCGGCTTCAGCGCTTGTATCGGTCGCATCGACCGCTGCATTCGCAGAGGAATTGACCATCGCCACCGTGAACAACGGCGATATGATCCGCATGCAAGGCCTGACTGACGATTTTACCGCAAAAACCGGACACACAGTTGAGTGGGTGACGTTGGAGGAAAACGTACTTCGTCAGCGTGTCACAACTGATATTTCGACCAAGGGCGGTGCCTTCGATATCATGACGATCGGCATGTACGAGACACCCATCTGGGCCAAAAACGGTTGGTTGGTGTCGATGGATGATCTGTCGGCTGAATACAACGCTGATGACATTCTGCCAGCCATGCGCGGCGGTCTGTCTTATGAAGGCACCATGTATGCTGCACCGTTCTACGGTGAAAGCTCGATGATCATGTATCGCACGGACCTGATGGAGGCCGCCGGCCTGACCATGCCCGAAGCGCCGACATGGGATTTTGTTGCCGACGCAGCCCGTAAGATGACGGACAAAGACGCCGGCGTTTACGGCATCTGCCTTCGCGGCAAAGCGGGTTGGGGTGAGAACATGGCGTTCTTGACCGCAACGTCAAACGCCTTTGGCGCCCGTTGGTTTGATGAAAACTGGACCGCGCAGTTTGATCAGCCCGCATGGAAAGAAACGCTTTCTTTCTACATCGACCTGATGAATGACGCAGGCCCCCCCGGAGCATCGACAAACGGGTTCAACGAAAACTTGTCGCTTTTCCAACAGGGTAAGTGCGGCATGTGGATCGACGCAACGGTTGCGGCATCCTTTGTAACCAATCCGAACGATTCCACGGTTGCTGACAAAGTTGGTTTCGCCTTGGCACCTGATACGGGGCTGGGCAAGCGCGGCAACTGGCTGTGGGCATGGGCTTTGGCAATTCCTGCCGGTACTCAGAAAGAGGCCGCTGCGAAAGAGTTCATCGAATGGGCAACAGGCACCGGGTATATCGAGCTTGTCGCTTCCAAGGAAGGCTGGGCGAACGTTCCTCCGGGCGCGCGTATCTCTCTTTATGAGAATGCCAACTACATGGAAATTCCGTTCGCGAAGATGACTCTCGAAAGCATTCTTTCGGCAGACCCGAACAATCCTACAGTTGATCCGGTGCCCTATGTGGGTGTCCAGTTCGCGGCGATCCCAGAATTCGCGGGTATTGCCTCGGAAGTTGGTCAGGAGTTCTCGGCAGCTCTTGCTGGCCAGCAGTCGGTAGACGAAGCGCTGGCTAAGGCGCAGGCACTGACGACAGATGCGATGGAAGCCGCTGGCTACTAACGCGTCCTCCCATCTCGCGGGGCAGTAAAGCTCTGTCCCGCGAGTATTTTAGCGTATCAGTAAAATTGAATTGACGTCTGAGGCGGGCATTTCCGCCAATGGAGGAATATTGCGCTATGGCTACGCAGCAATCGCGATCCGCAGCCAGACTGATGATGGCGCCGGCAGTTATCCTGCTTTTGGGATGGATGTTGGTACCACTCACGATGACACTGTGGTTCTCATTTAGAAAATACTTACCGCTTAGTGGTGGAGATCAGGGATGGGTTGGGTTTGACAACTATGTCCGCTTCATCAGCTCAAGCTCTTTCTGGCCAAGCGTTCTGACCACGCTGACAATCGTCGGCGGCGTCTTGTTGATCACTGTTGTACTGGGCATTCTTCTTGGCCTGCTTCTTGATCAACCAATGTGGGGCCAAGGTGTTGTCCGCATTCTGGTGATCGCCCCGTTCTTCGTCATGCCCACTGTTTCGGCGCTGGTGTGGAAAAACATGTTCATGGACCCGGTCAACGGTCTGCTTGCACATCTATGGAAATTCTTTGGCGCTGCGCCTGTTGAATGGCTCAGTCAGGCGTCGATCCAATCGATTATCTTGATTGTCAGTTGGCAGTGGTTGCCATTTGCAACGTTGATCCTGCTGACGGCGGTCCAATCGCTGGACAGTGAACAACTGGAAGCAGCCGAGATGGACGGAGCGCCATTTATCAAACGCTTCTGGTATATCATCATGCCGCATCTTTCGCGGGCCATCACGGTTGTGGTGCTGATCCAGACGATCTTCTTGCTGTCGATCTTCGCCGAAATCTTTGTGACCACCCAGGGCTCATTCGGAACCAAAACGCTGACGTATCTGATCTTCCAGCGTGTTCTTGAAAGTCAAAACATTGGGCTTGGTTCCGCCGGCGGTGTTTACGCCATCATACTTGCCAATATCGTTGCCATCTTCCTGATGCGCATCGTTGGCAAAAACCTAGACGCGTAAGGAGAGACAAAAATGGCACGTGCCGTCTCAACCAACCGCAAGGTCCTCAATACGGCGATCGCTTGGGGTGTCGGGCTTACCATCTTCTTCCCGATACTGTGGACAATCCTAACCAGCTTCAAAACCGAAGCCCAAGCCATCAGCGACCCTCCGGTGTTCTTCTTCTTTGACTGGACTTTGGAAAACTATTTCGTGGTGCAGGAGCGCTCCAACTATATGCGTTTCCTGTGGAATTCGGTGTTTATCGCAGGGGGCTCAACTTTGTTGGGTATCATCATCGCGGTGCCTGCCGCCTGGTCGATGGCCTTTGTTCCTTCGAAACGCACCAAGGATATCCTGCTTTGGATGCTGTCGACCAAAATGCTACCGGCAGTCGGGGTTCTGTATCCGATCTATCTGATCTTCATTAAACTGGGGATTCTGGACACGCGGATCGGCCTGACCATCGTTGTGATGCTGATCAACCTGCCGATCATTGTCTGGATGCTGTACACCTATTTCCGTGAAATCCCTGGCGAAATTCTGGAAGCCGCCCGGATGGATGGTGCGTCGTTGAAGGAAGAAATCCTGTATGTCCTGACGCCAATGGCAATTCCGGGCATTGCTTCGACCTTGTTGCTGAATTTCATTCTTGCTTGGAACGAGGCCTTCTGGACGCTCAACCTGACCGCTGCCAAGGCCGCACCACTAACGGCTTTCATCGCCAGTTACTCCAGCCCCGAAGGTCTGTTTTATGCAAAACTAAGTGCCGCCTCTACAATGGCGATCGCACCTATCCTGATCATGGGCTGGTTCAGCCAGAAACAACTCGTCCGAGGCCTGACCTTTGGCGCGGTGAAGTGAGGAACGAAAAATGGGACGTATTCAGCTAAAACAAGTTAAGAAAACTTTTGGCGATGTGACAGTTATCCCGCCTCTGGACCTGGAAATCGAAGACGGGGAGTTCGTTGTATTTGTTGGCCCGTCGGGCTGTGGCAAGTCGACCCTTCTGCGCCTGATTGCAGGGTTGGAAGACACTACGTCGGGTACAATCGAAATCGACGGTAAAGACGCAACAGGCTTGCCCCCTGCAAAACGGGGACTTGCCATGGTGTTTCAAAGCTATGCTTTGTACCCGCATATGTCGGTGCGCAAAAATATCGCGTTCCCGATGCGTATGGCGGGACTGTCGCAGGAAGAGCAGGACAAGCGGATCGAATCCGCGGCCAAGGCATTAAACCTGACCGACTATCTTGACCGCCGACCTGGTCAGCTTTCCGGGGGGCAACGCCAGCGTGTCGCCATTGGTCGGGCGATTGTGCGTGAACCATCTGCCTTTCTGTTTGATGAACCACTGTCGAACCTGGATGCGGCATTGCGTGTTGGCATGCGGCTTGAGATCAGCGAATTGCACAAGCGTCTGGACACGACGATGGTCTACGTAACGCACGATCAGGTGGAGGCCATGACCATGGCCGACAAGATCGTTGTGTTGCAGGCCGGTGTGATTGAACAAGTTGGCAGCCCGCTGGAACTGTACAAGTCACCACGCAATAAGTTCGTGGCAGGCTTCATCGGCTCACCAAAAATGAACCTGATCGAAGGGGGCGAAGCCACCAAGCATGATGCGCAGACGATTGGCATTCGCCCTGAGCATATTTCTGTTTCTCCGACAGAAGGCGATTGGAAGGGCACTGTGGGCGTTTCTGAACATTTGGGCAGTGACACGTTCTTCCACGTCAACATTGATGGGTTCGCTGAACCACTGACTGTCCGCGCCGGGGGGGAAGTTGCCCTGCACTACGGCGACACGATCTACCTGACGCCAAACGCTGATCAGATTCACAAATTTGACAGTCAGGGGCTGCGTATTTCATGAAGCGGTTGGGCGGAAAATCCGCGCTGATTACCGGTGCCGCACGCGGCATTGGCAAGGTGTTCGCGGAAGCTTTTTTTGGCGAAGGTGCCACCGTTGCGATTGGTGATATCAATTTTGCAGCGGCACAGCGGGCCGCCTCAGAAATCGGCGATGGTGCCTATGCCGTTGAATTGGATGTGACACGCCAAGACAGCATAGACGCCGCAATTGATGCGGTTGTGGCGCGGGCTGGAAAGTTGGACATCTTGGTCAACAATGCGGCGCTGTTTGACGCGGACAACATCGTCGACATCACGCGCGATAGCTACGCAAAGCTGTATTCCGTCAACGTGGCTGGCACGCTGTTCACTCTTCAGGCTGCTGCGCGTCAAATGATCAAACAGGGCCATGGTGGCAAGATCATCAACATGGCGTCCCAGGCTGGGCGTCGCGGCGAAAGTCTGGTGGCGGTCTATTGTTCCACCAAAGCTGCGGTCATCTCGTTGACGCAGTCCGCGGGGTTAAACTTGATCGAACATGGGATCAATGTGAACGCCATCGCCCCCGGCGTTGTTGATGGGGACCATTGGGATCATGTCGATTCCCTGTTTGCAAAACTGGAAGGCAAGAAACCCGGACAAAAGAAAGCAGAAGTCGCCGCTGGTGTTCCGGCCGGGCGGTTCGCTGTGCCTGCTGATCTTACCGGAATGGCGGTTTTTCTGGCCTCTTCTGATTCCGATTACATTCTGTCGCAGACGTATAACGTCGACGGCGGCCAATGGATGAGCTGACGTGAAACTGTGTAACGCCACACTTAGGAATTTGCCTGACGGTGTTCAGCGCCCGCGATATGATCGCGCGGCTTTGACGCCCGGGATCGTCCACATCGGCTTGGGCAATTTTCACCGTGGCCATCAGGCATGGTATCTGCATCGGTTGATGCAGCAGGGGCTTGCCATGGATTGGGCCATCATCGGCGCAGGGGTTCGTCCGAACGATGAAGATCAGCGTAAGCGACTGGCTGCGCAAGACTATTTGTCTACTTTGATAGAGTTGGACCCGGCAGGACGTTCCGCTGAAGTTATCGGTTCCATGATTGGTTACGTTCCGGTGGCAGCAGACAATGCGCCTTTGATTGCCCAGATGGCTGATCCGAGCATTCGGATCGTGGCCCTGACTGTGACCGAAGGTGGGTATTACATCGATCCGGTCAGCAAGGGGTTTGATGCCGCGCATCCGGATATCCAGCATGACGCGGCACATCCCGATGCGCCCAAAACGGCCTTTGGAGCGATGGTTGCCGCGTTGAAAATCCGGCGCGATGCTGGGATCGGTCCCTTTACGGGCCAAAGTTGCGATAACCTGCAGGGAAATGGCGCGATACTTCGGCAAGCAGTGGTTTCCTTGGCCCGGTTGTCCGACCCGGTTTTGGCGGATTGGATCGATGAGTCCTGCACATTCCCCAATTCAATGGTTGATTGCATCGTGCCCGCGACCGGGCCCAAAGAACTGGAACTGGTGCGCGATTTCGGTATCGAAGATGATGCGCCGGTCACGCATGAAAATTTCCGCCAGTGGGTGATTGAAGATGAATTCTGCGCGGGTCGCCCCGACTGGGACAAAGCCGGCGCGACCTTTTCGGATGATGTTCATTCCTACGAAGCGATGAAGATCCGGGTTTTAAACGGGGGCCATCAGGTCATTTCCAACCCCGGTGAAATACTGTCGGTTGAATTCATATCGGGCTGTATGGCGCATCCTTTGATCGCGCGGTTTTTTCACAAAGTTGCAGAGGAAGAGATTGCCCCGCATGTCGAGCCAGTTCCCGGGATGACGCCAGCAATTTATGTTGATCTGATAGATCGCCGGTTCTCTAACCCGGAAATTGTGGACACGGTGCGCCGTGTGGCTTTTGATGGCTCCTCCAGGCACACAGGGTTCATTCTGCCGGTTTTGCGCGATGCTTTGGCGACCAATCACCCGATAGATGGGCTGGCTCTGACAGAGGCACTTTGGGCGCGCATGTGTGAAGGTACGCGCGAAGACGGATCCGTTATCGAACCGAATGATCCGATCTGGGAAAAATTGACTGTAGCGGCAAAAGATGCGCGGAAAGACCCGCAAGTTTGGTTAAACCAACGTGATCTTTATGGCGATCTTGCAGAGGATGTGCGCTTTTCAGAGAGCTTTGCGCATTGGTTGCAGTTGATCTGGCGCGATGGGACCGAAACCGCGTTGCGAACCTATCTGTCCAGCTGAGCTTTTGCTGATTTTTGTCTGGTTGCCGGAATAGGTTCGCCAGCAGAAAATTTGCGATAGTCATTGACCTTCCCGTCACTGGAACCCCTATGTAAAGGGTCGATACCGGAATCGGAGACGGCAATGACCCAGACACAAATTGCGACACTGTCCATTGATGGCATGTCCTGCGCCTCTTGCGTGGGCCGCGTAGACAAAACGCTGGCTGCTTTGGAAGGCGTTCACGATGTGTCAGTCAATCTGGCAACTGAAACTGCCCACCTTACCGTGGATGACCCTTCACAGCTGATACAGGCCGCTGAAGCGTTGGAGGCGCTGGGGTATCCGGCCCGCCATGACAGTGTCACTCTGAATATCGCAAAGATGAACTGTGCCTCTTGCGTTGGGCGGGTGGACAAAGCCTTGGCCAACGTTCCGGGTGTTACAGGCGTTAATGTGAATTTGGCTGCGGAAACAGCAACGGTTGAGTATCTGGACGGGGTAACAAACCCCGCAGCGCTGGCCGCCATATCCAGCGATGCCGGGTATCCCGCCACAGTCACCGAAGCGCGCGCCACACAGGATCGCGTTGCTAGAAAAGAGGAAGAGGCGCGAGCCTTGTTGCGGCAAGTGGCCATTGCTGCCGCGCTTGCCTTGCCCGTTTTCATTCTGGAAATGGGCAGTCATTTGATACCGGGAATGCACGGCCTGATTGGGCGCACGATTGGTCATCAAACCAGCTGGCTGATTCAATTTTTCCTGACGGCTGCCGTGTTGATTGGGCCCGGACGCGGCTTTTACACCAAGGGTATTCCGGCATTGCTGAAATTTACGCCGGATATGAACAGCCTTGTTGCCGTCGGTACTGGGGCGGCATTTCTGTATTCTGTGATCGCCACTTTTCTGCCGGGTCTGCTGCCAGACGCGGTGCGCGCGGTGTATTTTGAAGCAGCAGCGGTGATTGTTGTTCTGATCCTAATTGGGCGTTTCTTGGAGGCTCGTGCCAAGGGTCGCACCGGCGCTGCCATTCAGAAGTTGTTGGGGCTTCAGGCACACACAGCGCATATCGAACGCGATGGCGCCATCACCGAAGTTGCCATTGAAACGCTGCAAGCGGGTGACATCGTTGTTGTTCGCCCCGGAGAAAAAGTTGCCGTCGATGGTGTTGTGACAGATGGCACCAGCTATCTGGATGAAAGCATGATCACTGGCGAACCGGTTCCCGTAACCAAAACACCCGGCGATACCGTTACTGGTGGCACGGTAAATGGGGCAGGGGCCATTCGGTTTCGGGCGGTCAGGGTGGGCGCTGATACGACCTTGGCGCAAATCATTCGCATGGTGGAAGAGGCGCAAGGTGCCAAACTGCCTATTCAGGGGCTGGTTGACAAAATTACCCTGTGGTTCGTGCCCGCAGTGATGGCAGCCGCAGCCCTGACTGTGCTGGTTTGGCTGATCTTCGGCCCGGATCCGGCGCTGACGTTGGCGCTGGTGGCGGGAGTCTCTGTGCTGATTATCGCTTGCCCCTGTGCCATGGGCTTGGCAACGCCAACGTCGATCATGGTGGGCACGGGACGTGCGGCGGAAATGGGAGTTTTATTCCGAAAAGGTGATGCGCTTCAGTCGCTTACCCATGTTGGCGTTGTGGCGTTGGACAAGACCGGAACGGTAACAGAGGGGCAGCCGGAGCTGACCGATCTGGTGCTGGCTGACGGGTTTGACCGTGCAGATGTGTTGGGCCGGATTGCCGCTGTTGAAGGCCAATCTGAACATCCCATTGCAGATGCCATTGGGCGGGCCGCACAGAAAGAAGGCGCCCCACAGTTTACCACAACTGATTTCATCTCAATCACCGGGTATGGCGTGCGGGCAATCGTCGACGGTGTGGAGGTGTTGATTGGTGCAGATCGTCTGATGCTGCGCGAAGGGATCGACCTTGGCATGTTGGCGCAGGTTGAGGCCGATCTGGCTCAACGGGGCCGAACAGCGCTGTTCGCAGCCGTTGATGGACGAATTGCAGCCGTGATCGGCGTGGCTGACCCGGTGAAAGCATCCAGCCGTGCCGCGATTACAGCATTGCATGATCAGGGTTTGAAGGTTGCAATGATCACCGGCGACAAACAAGAAACCGCAGATGCGATCGCCGCAGAAATCGGGATCGATCATGTGATCGCCGGGGTGTTGCCTGACGGCAAGGTTGCGGCGTTGGACAAGCTGAGAGCAGGTGGGCAGACCGTTGCCTTTGTCGGAGACGGTATCAATGACGCACCGGCCCTGGCCCATGCGGATGTGGGTATCGCCATTGGAACGGGAACGGATGTGGCGATTGAGTCCGCAGATCTGGTTTTAATGTCAGGCGACTTACGCGGCGTTGTGAACGCTTTTGAGGTGTCGCGGCGCACCATTAGGAACATCAAACAGAATTTGTTCTGGGCCTTTGGCTACAACACGGCGCTTATTCCTGTTGCTGCCGGTGTGCTTTATCCGGCCTTCGGTATTTTGTTGTCGCCGGTATTGGCAGCAGGGGCGATGGCGTTGTCATCGGTGTTCGTGTTGACCAACGCCCTGCGGTTGCGGCGTATCGCACCGGCGATGGATGAGGCAGCGCAGCCAACTCAACGGAGTGATCGGCCTGTTCCGGCGCCAGCTGAATGAAGGAGACGGCTATGAATATTGGTGACGTGTCGCGCATGACCGGACTGCCTGCCAAGACCATTCGCTACTACGAGGACATCGATTTGGTGACCCCATTGCGGAGCGAAAATGGCTATCGCGCCTTTCGAGAGACAGACCTGCACAAATTGGCGTTTCTGGGACGTGCGCGCGCACTTGGCTTTACCATCGAAGATTGCCGAGCCTTGGTGGCTCTGTACGAAGATGACAGCCGGGAAAGCGCAAGTGTGAAGCACATCGCCGAAGAGCATCTGTCAAAGATCGACGACAAGATTGCGCAACTACAGTCGATGCGGGCCACATTGGCACATTTGATCCACGCGTGCGCTGGGGATCATCGCCCAGATTGCCCTATCTTAGAGGACCTTGGTGCCGACATCACCAAGTGACGTGCCCAATGTTGCACCGGTGCTGACCGAGATGTTGGGGGACTGCACCACCATGACGCTGCTGGTTATGCGCTATACGTGCGTTCTGTCAGTGGAACAGCCTCTAGCTCGGCATGAAGCATTTTGAGCAATGCTGTTTCAGCTCGGTTCATGCTGCGTTTGGGGTTTGTCAGCATGTGAATATCGATCACCGGAAGGTCGCTATAGGGCGGTACCTGCCACAAATTTCCCAACTCCATATCCTTGCGTGCGACATGCACCGGCAACGCGCCAATTCCGATGTTGGCAACGATCATTCGGCGCACCTCTGGAAGATTGGACGACAAGCCTTTGGGGTCGGGGTGCATCCCGAGTTTTCTGCGCAACAAGGCTACGCGCGACAAAGGACCGTCAAGTTCATCTGTCTGGAATGACACCGCTTGTTCGCCCATCAGTTCAGCGGCTTTGATGTTTTTGCGCCCATATAGCCGGTGCGGTGGACCGCAGAAAAAGCCAAAGAATTCGCGGTACAGCACTCGGGCGTCCAAATTGGCGGGTTTGCGATTGAACAGGCAAACGCCGAACGTGACCCGGTTTTGTTGGAGCTGCGCAATGACATCGGCGCTGTCCATCGTAGAAATCGTGTAGCTGACCCGTGGAAATTGCGCGTTGAAGCGCTGTAGAACGGCGTCAAAATGCGGTGAAACGACGTGACTGGCGACAGCGATGCTGATCTGGCCCGTTACCTCTTCTTCTAACCCATCCATCAGCCCTGGTAGCTGCGAAACCGCGCCAAAGATCGCGCTGGCTTCGCTGTACAGGACTTGCCCCCAAGGTGTGACGCTGAAGTGTTTGGGCGAGCGATTGATCAGCTTGTGACCCGTCATGTCTTCAAGCCGTTTCAAGGCTGCGCTGATTGTTGGCTGTTTCAAACCAAGGAAATGCGCGGCGGGGGTGATCCCACCTTCATCGACCACGACCATGAATGTGCGCAGCAGGTTCCAATCCAAATTCCACGGAAAGCGCTGTTCATAGGGTTTAACCATAGTTCAAATCTATTTTTGGAATTTCTATTATCTATTTGCCCTATGAACCAACACCGCGCAACCTGTTTCCATGATGGCTTTGGACTGCGACTCAGCAGTGCGTGGCCCAAAAACCAACAAACCAACATGGAGTCCAAAGTGAAAAATCCTTCGAATATCCTGCGCCGTAGCGTCTTGATGGGAACCGTTGCGCTGATGGGGCTTGGCCTGGCGCCGCTTGCTGCCAGCGCTGACGAGCTTGCTGAAATCAAAGAGCGCGGTGTTCTGCGCATCGCGATGAGCGGACAGTATCCGCCGTTCAATTTTGTAAATGAACAAAACCAAGTCGTAGGCTTTGACCCGGCCATTGGCACCGAAATCGCCAAACGTATGGGCTTGGAAACCGAAATTATCACCACTGCATGGGATGGCATCATTGGCGGCCTTCTTGCCAGCAAATATGATGCGGTTGTTGGTTCCATGTCGATTACCGAAGAGCGCGACAAGGTGATTGATTTTGTTGGCCCATACTACAACACCAAGCGGGCGATCTTCACCAAAGCGGGTTCGCAGATCACCAGCGTGGCACAGCTTGGCGATGTGAAAGTCGGCGTGACTCTTGGTGAAACGCACGAGCAATGGGCCCGCGACCAAGGCTATAACATCAACACCTACAAAGGCTTGCCAGAACTTCTGCTGGAATTGGACAACGGTCGCGTTGATGCCATCGTGAATGACTCCATCCCTGTTATGCTGGCGATGAAAGCAGGACAGTACGATCTGGCGATGGTCACTGATCCGGCGGCCGAGCCTATCGGGGCCGGTATTGCGATCCGTGAAGGCAACCCTGATCTGGCCGCGGCCATGAAACAGGCGCTGGACGATATGATGGCCGATGGCACCTACCTTGCGATTGCCGAAGAATGGGTTGGCGGCGACATCCGCTAAATCTTTGGGCCTGTCCGTACTGCTGGCAGGCCCATTCCCCGTTTTAAAGGACCGCGTCTATGGTGACGACTTACGGACATCTGACATGGGAAGATGTGCGCGATGCTGACAAGGATCGCGTCGTTATTCTGAATGTCTCGGCAACCGAGGATCATGGCCCGCATATGCCGCTAGATACCGACACGGTGCTTGGTATGGCCGTGGCCGAAGGTGTGGCCCGTGCCGTTCCTGACGCCGTATTTGTGATGCCGCCGATTCCTTATGGTTTCAATGAACACCACAAAGATTTTCCCGGTGTCATCTGGATTCAGCCCGAAACGTTGATCGCCTTTGTCACGGACATTACCAAATCGTTGGCCCACCACGGGTTTCGCCGCATTCTGCTGTTGAATTCACACGGATCAAACCATCCTTGTCTGGATCTGGCTGCGCGCAAAACGGTGATCGAAACGGGCATTATTTGCGTTTCTGCTTCTTACTGGAACCTGATGTCTGGGCAAATCAACCGGATCCGAAAATCCGACATTGGCGGAATTGCTCATGCTGGGGAGTTTGAGGCTGCCATGTACATGCACCTGCACCCTGAGAGGGTGCATATCGCGAAATCTGTCACTCAGAACCTGCACAACCCCGACAGCAAGTTCTTCAATCTAGATTTAGCGGGCGGTGGCGGCGGCGCAATGCTGATGCGTTGGTGGTCCGAAGTGTCCGCTGACGGTACGATGGGCGACCCTACCGTGGCCGACCCTGAAACCGGAAAACAGTTTCTGGAAGCCGCGATCAAAGAAACCACCGCACTGGTTCACGAAATTCGCGCGTTGCCGATTTTGCCGCGTCATGACCATCACTGAAAGGACAGGGGTTTGGATACCGAACTAATGCTCAGGGTCTATCCCTTTTTCCTGCAAGCTGCGTGGGTGACGATCCAATTGTCGATCCTGACCGCGTTGCTTGGTTTAACATGCGGGGCCTTGGGGGCGGCGGCGCGCCTGTCTCGGCTGGCGGCGCTGCGTTGGATAGCCGCTGCCTATGTCAGTATTTTTCGTGGAACTCCCGCGCTGATCCAGATTTTCATCCTGTACTTTGGCGGTCCTCAGATTGGCATCCAGCTTGACAGTTTTGCCGCCGGTACAATTGCGCTGGGGGTCAATATCGGCGCGTATATGACGGAAACCATCCGCGGCGCGATCCTGTCTGTGGACAAGGGCCAGACCGAAGCCGCGCGTACCTTAGGCATGAGCCGCTGGGAAACGATGCGCAAAGTGGTGCTGCCCCAAGCGGCACGCATGATGATCCGTCCCCTGGGGGTGAACATCAACGCGCTGATCAAGGGCACTGCGCTGGTCGCGCCGATCTCGGTGGTTGAGCTGACGTATACAGCGCAGCGCTTTATCGGATCGACGTACAAGCCCTTCGAAATGTTCCTGCTTTCGGGCCTTCTTTACATGATCATCATCTACATAGTCGGTCAGGGCATCAATTGGCTCGACCGGCGGGCGCGGATCGCATGAGACACCGTAGCGACATGACAGGAGGCACCAATGGGGCTTGATTTCACTGTGGTGCCTGGATATTTTGGCGTGCTTCTGATGGGGGCTGGCTGGACCATCGCCATCACGCTTTTCGCCGGTTTGCTCAGCTTTTTTGGTGGTATCGTTTTCGCGGTCATCGCCTTGTATGGCCACTGGTCTTTGCGTCTGCCTGTGCGTGGTTTTGCCTTTTTGTTCATGGGCACCCCACTGCTGTTGCAACTTTTCCTGATCTATTTCGGGCTCATTCAAATCGGTATTGATCTGCCTGCCTTTGTGGCTGGCGTGATTGGGCTAGGGCTGCACTTTGCAGTGTATAATTCTGAGCTAATTCAAGCGTCTATCTTGGCCGTGGACAAGGGCCAGTACGAGGGTGCACGTACATTGGGATTGTCCAGTGGTCAGACATTGCGTCGGATCGTTATCCCACAGGCAGTGCGCGCTGTGATCCCGCCAATGGGCAATAACATGATCGCTTTGCTGAAGGATTCTGCACTTGTTTCAGTGATTGGGGTGATGGAACTGACGTTGGCCGCACAGCAGGCCATCAGCCGCACATATCGCCCGTTCGAATTCTATCTTGCTGCCGCCTTTTGTTATTATGTCGTCAACCTCGCGCTGGAGGCGGGCCTACGCCGTCTGGAACGCCGCATCGCCGCTTCGCGCTGAGAAAGGAACCTTCAAATGTCTGATCAGGCCTTTGTCACCATCAAGAACGCCGCCAAAAGCTTTGGCGATCTACAAGTCCTCAAAGACATCAATCTTACGGTTGAACGCGGTCAGATCGTTGCGATTATCGGGCCATCCGGTTCTGGAAAATCGACGCTGCTGCGGGCGATTAACGAGCTTGATCCACTGTCCTCGGGCGAGGTTTGGCTGGAGGATGTGCAGATCAACAAGAAGTTGCCGCACCGCCAGTATGAAGCCCACGTGAATCAAGTGCGCCAAGACATTGGCATGGTGTTTCAGCACTTCAACTTGTTCCCGCATTTGACCGTTCGCGGCAACATCACTCTTGCGCCCAGAATGCTGAAGGGCTTGTCGGAGGCTGACGCCAACAAGCTGGCTGAGGAGCAGCTGGCCAAAGTCGGTTTGCTGGAAAAGATCGACGAATTCCCATCACGGTTATCAGGCGGTCAAAAGCAGCGGGTCGCGATCGCGCGGGCATTGGCAATGAAACCCAAGGTGATGTTGTTTGACGAGGCGACATCGGCGCTGGACCCGGAGCTGGTCGAAGAGGTCAACTTTGTGATGAAGCAGTTGGCCGAAGAGCAAATGACCATGATCATTGTCACTCATGAAATGGACTTTGCGGCCTCTGTCTGTGATCGCGTGCTGTTCATGGATGAGGGTGTGGTGGTCGAGGAAGGCCCGCCATCGGTGATCTTTGAGAACCCCACGCACGAACGCACCCGAAACTTCCTGCGCAAACACCTTAGTCGTTGAAAGCGTGAAACCTATGACCAACCTCTTTTACCAGACGAAATCGCCGCGCCCGATGCTGGACCGGGCCGAGGGGATCTATTTGTGGGACACTGACGGCAAACGCTACATCGATGGTTCAAGCGGTGCGATGGTGAGCAATATTGGTCATTCCAACCCAGCGGTGTTGGAGGCGATGCGCAACCAAATGGACAAGTCTACCTTTGGCTATCGGTTGCACTTTCAGACCGAAAGCTCTGAGCGGCTTGCTGCAAAAACCGCGGCTTTGGCGCCCGAAGGTTTGAACAAGGTGTTCTTCGTCTCAGGTGGGTCTGAGGCGGTAGAAAGCACTTTGAAAATGGCCCGGCAGTTTGCACTGACCCAAGGCCAGCCGCAGCGTTTCAAAGTGATCTCACGCTATCCAAGTTATCATGGCTGTACACTTGGTGCCCTGGCGATCACTGGTTATGCACCGATGACCGCGCCTTTCGATCCGATGATGCAGCGCATGCCCAAGATCCCAGCACCGCGCGCTTATCTGGACGGGCTGGATGCAGACGATCCGGCCACAGGATTGCACTACGCCAACATGCTGGAAGCCAAGATTTTGGAAGAAGGCCCGGACACAGTGCTGGCATTCATTGTTGAGCCTGTTGGCGGTGCTTCGACCGGGGCACTGGTCTCTCCGGCCGGGTACATGCAGCGTATCCGCGAGATTTGCACGCAATACGGTGTGTTGTTGATCCATGATGAAGTGATGACAGGCGGCGGGCGCACGGGCCGTTTCTTTGGGGCGGAGCATTGGGATGTAGCGCCTGATTTGATCTCGATTTCCAAAGGGTTTGGCGGTGGGTACGTCCCTCTTGGGGCGATGATTGCACGGGACGATATCGTAGAGGCGGTGATGGGGGCAGGCGGCTTTGTGCACGGTTTCACTTATGCCGGAAATCCGTTGGCTTGCGCGGCCGGCTGCGCGGTGTTGGATCAGATCGCGGAGCATAATCTGATCGGCAACGCCGCCGTGATGGGAGAGATGCTGGCAGCTCGCCTGAATGGTTTGATGCAGCGCTATCCGTTGATTGGTGATGTGCGTGGCAAGGGGCTGTTGACGGCCTTTGAATTAATGGCCGACCGCAAAACCAAAGCCCCTTTGCCTGCCAATCTGAATGCGCATTCGCGGCTGGTCGACATTGCTTATGAAAACGGCCTGATCATCTATTCCCGCCGTACGCGTGGCGGTACTTCGGGCGACCATTTTCTGGTCTGTCCTCCGATGATCGTGAACGAAGACCAGCTGAACGATATCGCCGAAAGGCTGGACCGGTCTCTTGCCAGTTACATGGCTGAAATTCCGCAATTTTCTGGTGCAGGTTAAGGGGCAGATATGTCAAAGATCATCATCACTTGCGCCATCACAGGGTCAATCCACACGCCCTCGATGTCGCCTCATCTTCCTGTAACCGCAGAAGAAATCACCGAAAATGCTATTGGCGCATCCGAAGCAGGCGCTGCTATCCTGCACCTGCATGCGCGCGATCCTGAAAATGGGCGCCCGTCAGCGGATCCTGCGCATTTCATGGCCTTTCTGCCCCGCATCAAACAGCGCTGTAACGCGGTGTTGAACCTATCAACCGGGGGCAGCGCGACAATGTCGCTGGAAGATCGGCTGGCGGCCCCGAAACAGGCCGCGCCCGAGATGTGTTCGCTCAACATGGGGACAATGAATTTTGCGCTGTATCCGGCGGCTGCGCGGATCAAAGAGTGGAAGTACGACTGGGAGAAACCCTTTCTGGAAGGGTCTGAGGATCTGGTTTTCAAGAACACGCCGCGCGACATGGCCCAAATCCTTGAGGAACTTGGCACGCAGCGAAGCGCGCGGTTTGAGTTTGAATGTTATGACATCAGCCACCTGTACATGTTGAAGCATTTTGTTGATCGCGGGGTGGTGCAAGGGCCATTGTTTATCCAATTTGTCTTTGGCGTGTTGGGCGGTATGGGGCCTGATCCTGAAAACCTGACCCATATGAAGCATATCGCCGACAAGCTGTTCGGGGATGGATACACGTTTTCGGTTTTGGCAGCGGGCAGGCATCAAATGCCTTTGATCACCATGTCTGCCATTTTGGGCGGTCATGTCCGTGTTGGGTTGGAAGACAGTCTTATGATATCGCGCGGGGTGCTGGCTCATAACAACGCCGAACAGGTCAGCAAGATACGCCGCATCGTCGAAGAGTTGGGGCGCACTGTTGCGACCCCCGACGAAGCGCGTGTTATGCTGCATCTTAAGGGCGCGGACCGAACTGATATTTGAACCATGCCAGTATATGCCAACAGAACGGTGGGATCAGACCGGCGAGGCTGACCCGTCGACCCCCAACACAGGCAAGCAAATATATTTTGGGCTGGCTGCCCTTTGAAATAGTGAAAGAGACCGCATGAAAGCCATCTTTGATGACCGCCAGTGGAAACACCAGCCGCGCCATTTCATGGCCAATGGCGCGATCCTACCGAACCCGGAACAACCTGAGCGGATCGACCGTTTGTTGGCTGGCGCAAAAGCGGCCGGGTGCAGCGTTGAGGCCCCCAAAGACGCAGGTCTTGGCCCAATCGCTGCACTGCATTCGCCGGAGTATCTGACCTTTCTGGAAAACATTCACACGCGTTGGAAGCGCATCGATGGCGCTGGCGAGGAAGTTATACCCAATATCCATCCCGCCAACCGAACCGATAGCTACCCCAAATCCGCCGTTGGACAGGCGGGGTTTCATCAGGCTGATACTGCCTGCCCGATCGCCGAGGGCACCTGGGAAGCTGCTTATTGGTCTGCTCAGAGTGCAGTCACAGGCGCGGACCATATCCTTGCAGGGGAAACAGGTGCCTATGCGCTATCACGCCCACCGGGGCACCATGCCTTTGGTGATCTGGCGGGTGGTTTTTGCTTTTTGAACAATTCCGGAATTGCAGCAGAGCGTTTTCGCACCAAGGGTCTGCGCCCCGCCATTCTGGATGTCGACGTGCACCACGGGAATGGAACGCAAGGCATCTTCTATAACCGCAACGATGTCTTGACCGTTTCCATTCATGCGGACCCTGAACGTTTCTATCCATTCTTTTGGGGGCAGGCGCATGAACGCGGCGCGGGTGATGGCCTGGGCTACAACCTGAACTTGCCGCTGCAACGTGGCACCGCAGATGATGCCTATCTAGACACGCTTGCTGTTGCATTGCAGCGGATCAGGGCCTTTGGTGCCGATGTGATTGTTGTGGCCTTGGGGCTGGATGCGTTTGTTGATGATCCGTTCAAAGGGCTGGCGGTCAGCACTCCCGGATTTGGCAGAATAGGGGCTGCAATTGCTGGCTTAGGGCTGCCCTGCCTGTTCGTGCAAGAAGGCGGTTATCTGTGTGATGAGCTGGGCGATAACCTGACGTCTGTTCTTGGCGGTTATCAGGGTGCGTTGACCTGAGAACGGACCCCCCGGTTTGATGCTTGATGCCGACCTTGACGCTCAAACATTACACCATCATCTGTCTTTGATTGTTTGTTAGAAGAAGTGGTGCCGCTGATAGGCATACAATATCTATATCTTGATGTACCAACTTAAACCGTCATGGGCCTTATTGCCAAAAATATAAGGGCCTTTCTGTTCCTCCCTGTTCCATCCTGCCCCATGGTATACTATATGTAGAGGGTGGTTGAAAGGGTGGATAGAAATTGGCGCGCCCGCTACACAAGCTGACAAATGCCGAACTCAAGAACTCTCAACCTGGGAAGTTCTCGGATGGTGGCGGCCTATGGTTCCAGCGGCGCAAGGACGGTGGAGCGCAATGGTTTCTGCGTTACACCATTTTTGGCCGACGGCATGAAATGGGTTTGGGGCGATATCCAGACGTAACGCTGAAAGCCGCGCGGGAAGAAGCAAAGAAATGGCGGGAAGCTGTTGAGGCCGGGAAACATCCAATCAAAGAGCGCGAAAAACAGACCCGCAAAGCCGAGCGTAACCTTAGCATTCTAAGCGACGTGGCCCGTGACGCCTTTGAAAGCCGTAAGGCGGATCTGAAAGGCGACGGTAAGGCTGGGCGCTGGTTCTCACCGCTCGAACTGCACGTCCTTCCCAAGCTGGGCAAGACACCTGTGTCAGAGATCGACCAACGGGATATCCGCGACACTCTTTCTCCGATCTGGCACTCCAAAGCGGACACGGCGCGCAAAGCGCTCAATCGTTTGTCGATCTGCTTGCGGCATGCTGCGGCACTGGGCTTAGACGTTGACCTTCAAGTCACCGAAAAGGCGAAGGCTCTGTTAGGGAAACAGCGCCACAAGGTCAAAAGTATTCCCGCGATGAAATGGCAAAACGTTCCCGCGTTTTATCAATCCATAAACGGAGGGACAACAACGGAGCTTGCTCTGCGTCTTCTTGTTTTAACTTGCGTTCGAAGCGCGCCGCTTAGGCACATAAACCTGAGCCAAATCGACGGGAATGTATGGACAATCCCTGCGGAGGCCATGAAGGGGCGCAGAGATGCGACAACAGAGTTTCGCGTTCCCTTATCTCGGGAAGCACTGAGGGTGATATCAGAAGTGAAGCCATTTTCACGCGACGGGTTCCTTTTTCCAGGCACACGCAAGGGCGTGATTTCAGATATGACTATGAGTAATTTCATGAAAAGGCGTGGGCTAGAAGCGCGGCCCCATGGCTTTCGGTCCAGCTTTCGCGATTGGGTCGCAGATGCGACTACCACATCTCATGACGTGGCGGAAACAGCGCTTGGCCACGTTGTTGGTGGATCGGTTGAGCGCGCGTATCGCCGAACCGATTTTTTGGAACAGCGGCACGCTTTGATGGAACGCTGGGCGAGTTTCATTCTAGGAAGAGATGAATGCATCGTACAAATGAAGTCCGTTCGCTAAGCCTATTCAAACCAAGTGGAGAGCCTATCGGTAGATTGTCGTCAATCTTTTACGCCTTCACAGTGTTTCCCGAGGATACGCGCAGCAGAGAGCAGGCTCTGGCAATTTTTGAGATTGAAGAGCGAGACTACTGGTCCTAACCTGAAGAATACCAACAGTCTGAATTAAGTCAGGCATTGCTCACTTGGGCGGATAAGGCAGCAGGTCAACGCTTCGTTGCGGGCTTAACGCTGTTGTCTTATTTGATGCACTTTCAAGACAGTGAAGAAGAAGTGAGCTTGTATAGAGCTGCCAAAACAGTCGAAGCAGCGTTGGCTAAGGCAAAAAAAAACGATGTGCGGCCACTAAAGCGCCTGCGGTTCGAACAAAAAGAACTAGTAGCTGATGGTATCGCTTCGCCAAGCGGTCGCAGAGATATCGAGAAAGCATATAACAAATACCGGAGCGTTGCGCATTTGTTAGCAGCAGACATCCTAACTTTTAATGCCTTCGTGCCTAAAGTGGTGTTTGCGCGTAGTTTCGGAGAAGATGCGTACGTTTTGAACACAGCAGGCAAAATAGAGCGCCTGATTCTAGCAAGGCAACCTAATTCATTTAGAAATCCTTGGCTCGTCACCCCCTCACTACCGACTCATCTAGCCTCTTTTGGTGAAGCTCCACTCGAAGGACTGCCAATTGACTTTCTTCGTCAAGGATTTGACCATGCAGAGTAGCGGTATCTGAAAAACCGTCACGGTACTTGAAGTACCGTCGTTGTGCTGTTGAACGTCATGAAGTGTCATCGGTCACATGTTGAGCAATTAGGAGCTGGCAGTGACCCGATATCTCTCTTTCTGTGAACTTCGGCGCAAACTCGGTGGCCGAGGGCGAAGTACCGTATATCGCGACGTTGAAGCAGGTCGAATTCCAAAACCAGTGAAAATCGGTTCTCGATTGTACTGGAATGAGGCTGACGTGGATAGCGCAATTGCGCTGTTGACCGAATAACGCCCAACCATGCCCAGGCTATGCGCAAGGGGGAAATGGTTGGGATTGCTCTGTGCAGGAACACCCATGCCTTACCCGCTGCGCTTTCCAGAAACAAGGAAAGTTTACAATATGAGCAGTAACAGATTTTATTCGTCACCTAGTCAAATCTTCTGGGTGTGCAACGCCTTGCTGCAAGGCAGATCGATCAACCATCTGGACGAAATCAAAGCCGTGAAGGGTTGGCGGCTTGCCGCCATCATTTTCAGGCTGAAGTCGGAATTTGGTTGGCCGATTGAAGGCGCCTATCGCGGTGAAGAGAACATCAAGCATTATTGGTTGAGGCCTGGCACGAAGCGACAATCCCTCAAGTTTCCGCCCAGCGCGAGAACGTTGGTAGACGGGGAGGTGTTCTGATGGTCCCAGACTTTCGCACCATTTGCCCTGAAGAAATCGGCGGCAAGCCCGTCGATTGCTACCCTGGCCAGCTTCCTGGCAGCTACGAAATCGTGGTTTGGGCATCCCATCGCTGCGATGCCGGAGACGTCATCCAATGCGCAGACCGTGAACAAGTACAACAAGCGGTGACTACGTTGCGCCGTGCGTTGTGCGACGGAGGTGCCGTTTGATGGATGCGCGCACTCTAACCCTCGATCTGAGCGGGCGCTGGTACGGGCGTTATGGTGCCGCCGCCTGCCCAGTTTGCCAGCCTGAGAGCAGGAGGCAACAGAATGCCTTAACGCTGTCTGATGGCCGTGACGGGCGGCTACTTGCGCACTGCAAACGCAGCGAATGCGCGTTTCGCGAAATACTTTCGGCGGCAGGCGTTGGCCTAGGCTCTTACACACCGCCCGATTTATCGAACATCGCGCGCCGTGAGGCCGAAGCAATAAAGGAAGGCGAGCAGCGCGAAAAGCGCGCGCTGGCGTTGTGGTGTGAATCGGTTTCAATTGGCGACACGGTGGCTGAGACGTACCTGCGTGGTCGCGGTATCTCATGCCAGCTTTCAGAGACACTGCGGTTTCACCATGCGTGTTGGCACCCATCGGCCAAGCGGTTGCCTGCCATTGTGTCTCTAGTGGAAGGCTCGGACTATTTCGCAGTGCATCGCACGTACCTCCGACTAGACGGAAGCGGCAAGGCCGAGGTCGATCCCCCCAAGGCCATGCTTGGGGCCGTCGCAGGAGGCGCTGTGCGCTTGTCTGAATCCGATGGGCCGCTAGTGGTGACAGAGGGCATCGAAACGGGCTTGTCGCTTCTCTGCGGCTTGCTTAGTGGCCCTGCAACTGTCTGGGCAGCGCTGTCCACCAGTGGCGTCAGGGGCCTAAAGTTGCCTGTTAACCCAAGAAAACTGATTATTGCGCCGGATGGTGACGACCCAGGGCGCGCCGCAGCCCAAGCGCTTGCGACGCAAGCCCAAGCGCTGGGTTGGGACGTCAGTCTTCTGCCCGCGCTTGAGGGCCGTGATTGGAATGACGTTTTGGCAGCGGACAGGGGTGCAAAATGAACATTGCCAAGCCAATTCCCTTTAAGACTGAAGGGCCGCAACCACTGTTGCGAGAACTGCCCGCCGCCGAACGATACCCGGTCGAAGCCTTGGGGCCGCTGAGAGCGGCTGTGGAAGCCGCTCATGACATATCGCAGGCCCCGGTTGCAATAGCGGCCCAAAGCGCGCTCAGTGTCGCCTCACTGGTTGTTCAGCCTTTCGCGGATGTTGAAACACTTGGTGGGCTTTCCCCCGTTTCTTTGTTCTGCCTGACAATCGCAAAGTCGGGTGAGCGCAAAAGCGCAACGGACAAAATTTTGATGCAGGGTCTACGGGAGTTTGAGCGTGAACAGTCCGCAGAACATCGCGAAGACGTTCAAGCATGGCGGAACGCTCAGGCAATCTGGAAAGCCGACCATGACAAAATCATGGGTGAGTTCAAAAAGAAGACCGGCAACAGGATAGCCGCCCAAGCAGACCTTGACGCGCTGGGCGCTGAACCAACAGTACCATTGGCTCCAAACCTGACGGCAACCGAACCTACGCTGGAAGGGCTGCAAAAACTGTATGTGACCGGCCAGCCTGCTCTTGGTGTCTTCTCGGATGAAGGCGGGCAGTTCCTGGGTGGGCACAGCATGAACAGTGAAAACCGCCTGAAAACTGTTGCTGGGCTTTCCGCGCTTTGGGGTGGTGATGCCATAAACCGCACCCGCGCGGGCGATGGTACGTCAACACTCTATGGGCGCAGGCTTGCGGCGCATTTGATGGTGCAGCCTATCGCAGCACGCCCCTTGCTTGCAGATCGGGTTGCCAATGAGCAGGGCTTTCTGGCGCGGTTTCTGGTCGCTGAACCGCCCAGCACCATCGGAACGAGATTGCGCCGGGAGTGCGCGCAAGACAGCAAAGGTGCTGTGCAAACGTTCGCCAGCCGCCTGCAATCCATCCTTAGAACGCCAAAGCCAACAGACGAAAACTACCCCCAAGAGTTGAGACCCAGGCAATTGCTGCTTTCCGTTCAGGCAAAGGAGTTGCTTTGGCAGTTTTACGAAACGGTTGAAGCGCAGCAGGCCGCAGGTGGAAAGCTGGACAGCTTGACCGCTTTCGCTTCCAAAAGCCCAGAGCAGGCCGCACGGATTGCAGGTGTGCTGGCATTGTGGTCTGACCTCAATGCGGCTGCCGTCAACGCCACCACAATGGCCAACGCTATCACCTTGGCCGACTACTATCTTTGCGAGGCAAAACGACTGAGCGAAGCCGCTGAAGTGTCAACGGAAACGGAGGTGGCGGAACGGCTTCGCCTATGGTTGCGGAATGATTGGCCAACCATTGCTCAGGAGAGCGGGCGAGACCCCGACACGTTTGTCCCGCGTGATGTGCTTTGGAGGGGGCCAAACGCATTGCGCACCTTCGAAACCCTGAAGAAACCTTTGGATAAGCTGGCCGCGCACGGCTGGATTGTCGCGCTTCCTGAGGGCGCAGAGATCGATGGAAAGTCGCGTCGCGCCGCGTATCGGATTGTGAGGGCATAACACATGTTTTTCGATGCCAGGGCCGCGTTGCGCAAACTCAATTTTGAGGAAGACCCCGTTGCGACACTTGCGACACTCGCGACACAGAAGGGAAAAGACGCGCTTCGTGTCGCAGAAGTCGCAAGTGTCGCAACGCGCCGAGGCCAAAAAACTGAAAGGTCTGAGCAAGCACCGCCTGAAGGTCCAAAAAGTCGCAGCGTGGGTGAGCGGCCTAAGACTTGGACAGGGAAGGTCGTCAGCCTGGACGATTGGCAAAACCTGACCTCGTGTGAGAAGCACGGCCCAAACGGTCGCGTTTGGTGCGGTGTTCGCAAGGCATGGTGCAAAACGGGTGTTGCAGAATGAATAGCGACCGCGTTCTTTCTGGTGCTGAATTGGCGCAACATAGAAAAGCAAAGCGTCTCAGCCAATCAGAACTTGGCCAGGCCATCGGTTTTGGCAGGCACGCCGTATCCTATTGGGAAACCAAACTGACCATCGCGAGGCATCAAACACGCTGCGGCGCGCCAAAGGCATTGATTGAGTTTCTGGGTATCAAGTTGCCGGATTTTTGCACCCAGTACGCGCGCACGCGGGGATGGGGTCTTACGCGAAATGAGCAACTCGAAGAAAAGTTTCAGGCTGAGATGGCGCGCCTTCGAGAAAATGCCAGATTGAAGAGCGCCAGGCGCAGGCAAAGATGCAATGCACGAACACGGGTTGGCTATCCGTGCAAGCTATTGTCCGAACCTGGCAAGACCCGTTGCAAGTTCCACGGTGGTAAGTCCACCGGGCCGAAAACCCCGGAAGGCAAGGCCAGGATTGCTGAGGCACAACGAAAGCGCTGGGCGAAGTGGCGGAAAAAGTAGCTATTCAGATCCTAAAACGCGACTGACGCGGTTGGAAACCATTCTTTGTCTGTGCGTTTATTGGATGCACAAAACAGCGGGCTTTTTCGCAGGCTCTTGTAAGAAATGGCCGTAGTGTTTGGCGGCTGAAAAGATTACCAAGGAACGAAAATTTGCGTTGAATACCTCAATCCATTATTGTTCAGAGCAAAATGGAGACCTTGGGGGAGGCTGCCGCGTGCCAGGCACATGGATTAAGATTGCTCTCGACTTCAGAACTTACACAGTGCCTTGGGGGACGAGCAACGATAACGTTGACTATTCTCCACTAACTTACAATGGTGAGGTTTTGCCCGATCTCTGGGGGCTATTCCGGGGTCAGTCCACAATGAGTGACGTAAGTTGGGCGCACGTCACGCACGCCACCGCGTTACCACCCTATCCTTATGGCATGCCTCCTGACGCCGATTTCTGCACCATAGATACATGTTGGGGAGGGGCTTACTATAACCATCTTGTTTACGACTTTTCAGTTGCAGAGGCACTTAGTGACGAGGCGTTTCAGGCGCTGGGTGAACTTCCAGATGAACCTTGGAACGTCTTTGAAGATACGAGTTACCTAGGACAAACATTTTTCTACACGGCACCAAGTTCACGCTGGTTCTACCTCGAAGACGCCGAACCTCCTCCCACTGCCGTCGACGATCCTCGCACCTTCGTCACGTACGACGTCGGCGCCGTCCTTATGAACATATTGGGCAACGACTTGCCCCAAAGTGACACTTCGCTGTTTGTGCAGGAACAAACGGTTTCAACCGCAGAATATGACCTGACCGTGTCGCAAAACGGGGACGTTGTGATTACACGCGCGACGGTCTTGCCTGAAAATATTGCGTTTCAGTATACCCTAGAGAATGGCAGCGGTCTCACCGACACCGGCGACGTACTAATAACAATCCCGGCTTGCGCGGACAGCCTCAATTTCCAAACGCACCGGCAATCCATTCAGGTCGTTTCCGACCATCTCGCCCAACTCGATGCCGAGATTGCGGGTACCTTGCAGCTTATCGATTCAATGGACTCGGTGAACTACTCGACCAACGCATTCCGCGCGATGATGGGGTATCAGTGGACTGTGGACACGTTTGCGACCATTGTTGCCACCGTCGCTCCCGTTTGGGGTCAAGCCGCCATTGGCGTTATGACCGCTGTTAGGGACTACGTGCAGTCAGGTTTCTCGACGTCTGCGGGCAATCTCGCCCTAACACTTTCCGAGGAGGTCGTGGGCGCTTATGCGAAGTGGTTGACCAACCTTGAGCGAGCGAAGACGGCCGTAACCTCGTTCGCATTCGCTGCAAAGCAAAGTTATAATCTGGTTTCGGGTGACTATGGGCAGGCCCTAAATGATTTGAGCAGTATTCGCGACTTTATCACTCAACAAGAAGCCATCCTAGCTAGTCTGGAGCAGGACCGTTTGGCTGTAGTACAAGGCCTAGACGCGCTTGAAGCGGCAATCAACCAACTTGACTGCCGCGAAGTCGAAAACAGGGCCGCGCTAGACGCAATAACTACGATTTTGCAACAAACACCAGTGTTTAACGGGGTGGAATTGCCGCCGCTCGACACCTCTGCCTTAAACCCGCCGACAACATCACAAAACGTCGCGCAAAACTCGGCCGGGACAACGATCCGAACATCCAACCAGCAGGATACAATCAACTCTGGTGGCGGCAACGACATCGTATTTGCCCAGGCAGGGAACGACCAAGTCAGCCTGGGAACGGGCAATGACGTCGCCATTGCCGGATTAGGCAACGACTTCGTGAATGGAAACACCGGCAACGATGACATTTTGGGCGGCGATGGTCAGGACACAATTGTTGGCGGGCAAGGTCTGGACACTTTGGCGGGCGAGGCGGGGAACGACGTCTTGATTGCCGAGACACAGGACGCTGAATTTGATGCGGCCAGCGCCAGTGTTGTGCGGCTTTACAAAGCGACACTCGACAGGCTTCCCGATACCAACGGCCATACGGCATGGACCCAATCCGTTTTGAATGGAACGGCACTGACGCAAATTGCATCTGGCTTCGTGAACTCAGCAGAATTCCAATCCGTATACGGCACGACAAGCAACGCGGAATTTGTCGAGTTGCTGTACCAGAATGTTCTGAACCGTGCATCAGACAGCAGCGGTGCTGAGTTCTGGCAAGGCGAATTAGGCAGTGGCGCACGTAGCAGAGAAGACGTGGTTATTGGATTTTCTGAAAGCCAAGAATTCCAACAAACCATGATTGCCGAGGGTCTGGCATTCAGTCGCGCCGCCCTTCAAACTGATTGGTCGGATGATATATTCAGGCTGTACCAAGCAACCCTCAGCCGGACCCCTGACATAGGCGGCTTCGAGGGGTGGACCTCTGCGCTTGCGCATGGGCAGTCACTGCTCGACGTCGCTGCAAACTTCGTAGGGTCAGTAGAGTTTAACAACGTTTATGGCGCGCTGGATGATGAAGCCTTCGTGACACTTCTCTACAACAACGTGTTGAGCCGCGCACCGGATAGCGCGGGCGCGGCCAATTGGGCTGCTCAGCTTGAATCTGGGCGCGGACGAGAAGATGTAGTTGTTGGCTTTTCCCAAAGCCCTGAGTTTGTCGCCAACACGGAGGTCGCAATGGGAACTTGGATGGCATCAACAGGTTTGGATGATGTGTTAGAAGGCGGCCCCGGTGAAGATGTGCTATTTGGCGGTGTCCTGAGCGACACCTTCCTATTCAACGCCAATGAAGCGGGAAACAACACCGTCGCAGACTTTTCACCTCACGACCTTCTAGAGCTAATGGGCTTTGGTTTTACTGATGGAAATGAAGCCGCGTCTGCGTTTATCCAGAATGGCTCTGACGCAGTGCTAGATTACTCAGGTGGTCAAATCCGCCTCATTGGATACAGCGCCGAAAACTTGATGTCTGACGACTTCATTCTGTCGTGAATCGGTGCGTCGAACTGTTAAAGCCGTCCCAGCCCCGTCAAATCCAAAAGCCCTTAGATAACCCTAAGGTTTGATATGGCTATTTAATTCAATAAGTGACTTCAAAACAAATGCTTAACCCGGCTGTGGAACCCAAATTAGAAAGGCTAGCTATGCCAGAACCAACCCCAGGCACCATTTGGGTCGAACGTACCGACAACGGTTTTGAGTTTTCCTATCACGCCTATTTCTTCTCTGGGAAAGGTGGGAATAGAAAGAAACGCGGGATTGCGATAGGAAGGCGTATGTGGCGGAATGATTGGGTTTGCCGATGGTGTGGGGACGAATTGCCGATGGGCAAGCGCGCCGACGCAAAGTTTTGCGGCGAAGGTTGCCGCAAACGGGCGGCGCGATGGCGACGAGCTTCTCTTAAGTAGTGGGAAGTAGATCAAAGTATGTCCCTCTTTCGCTGCCTTGCTTGGAGAAGAGTAACCGTTCATACTTTTGCCGACTCAATGTAATCTCGCCGTACTGAACCGACGCGGCGTTTGTTTGGCATTCCGTATGAAAACGAAATTATTTTTCGGTGTCTTGGTGTCCGTTTTTTTGTTTGTGGGCAGAGTTTTTGCTCAGGGCACGGAGTTTCCACACTTTCCGGTGATCGAGTTAGACCGCGAAGAGGGCATAATCGGAATATTTGGGGAAATAGATGTTCGCACACCGCTATCCTTTGAAATAGTGGTTGGTAATATTCCAAACCCGCAAGTCTTAATTTTGGACAGCCCTGGTGGGAGCGTGCATAGCGCCCTCACAATCGCGAGCCGGGTTCACGGTATGAAAATGGCCACACTTATTCTAGAAGAAGGTGAGTGCTTCTCTGCGTGTTCAATGATTTTTTTGGCAGGACGCGAACGCTATGCGTTTGGAGCCTTGGGTGTCCATCAAATCAGTTCATCGAATGGTCAGGCCAACTGGACTGCTGGGCAAATCGCGATTGCGGATATAATTGACGTTTTGACAAGATTTGAAGTGCCACCAGCACTGTTGTCAATCATGCTGCGAACTCCACCTGATGACATGTATGTTTTTGATGAGAACGAAAAAGACGCTTTTGGCTTCCTTGGAGTTTCGCCGGGCGTAGACAAACAAACCAATGACTTGGTCTCATCTAAAAACCTGACCGAACCGCAAACCTGGCGGGGAAAAGCCATTCACGGAGAATTGGTGTCTAACGGTAAAAGCTGGTATTCTTGGCTCTTCCAAGACGGTAGTACAATTTTCCAGACTCCGAACGGAGACCTCCTTCACGGCACCTACCGCATTACTGAGCGAGGCTCAGTGTGCTATCTATATGTCGGCTCATCGCAAGAAGTGTGTCGAACACCGCGCCAGGTCGACGGTAAGGTTCGCTGGTATGACGACAGCGGGGAGTACGTTTCTTACATTACGAAAGTTGAGCCACGAGCGTTGCCACCTTCTGCCGCACCGAACTACTTTTCCAAAGAAGTCTCAGAACACATAACAGGCGATAGCTGCGCGTTGGTGGTCGCGGCAAGACCTACTGTCAGTGAAGCTCGAAATTATGCCGCTTCACAGATTGCCGACAAGCGCTTTCTCACCGGCTACCGGTCAAAAAATGGATGGGTCGCCATAAGCATAGGCACTCTAAAGCCACATGAACGAGAGCCAGTTATGACCAAGTGGAAGGCTTCCGGTCGCATCCCTGAGGACAGTTACTGCGCAACAGGGAGTGCGTTTGTTGAGGCCATCGATCTCCGCTAAACGCCTTAGGCTCAGCCTGCTTTTAGACTGCTTGCTTTGATTTCAGCAGGATAACCCCTTTGCCCGATGCGGCATCCCCCTCATCAACAAATTGCTCCCCCTTAGTTTGGCTATTTGCGAGGGCCAAAGCACCAAGCGGTAGAGCAATGGGTGGATTAAAAGGTGGGTTAAATTTTCGACCTTTCGGTTTTTTGATGAAAAATCAAAAATTTAGATAGAAGAAGTGGTGCCGCTGATAGGACTCGAACCTACGACCCCATCATTACGAATGACGTGCTCTACCAGCTGAGCTACAGCGGCGGACCTTCTTCTTTTGAGCCCAAAAAAGTGGCCCGAACAATTACCTGTGTCACCGTCAAAAGATTGTCGGTGAGTGCCTTGAACAAACGGATCTGCAACCGTGAAGGAAACGCTCTGCCAGCAGAGACAACCTGCACTTATGCCGGAATGATGCCGCCCGGCGATCCGCTGCACATGGCATTGGATCAGGCCGGACGGCAGTACAATTTCTTTTCAGCGGCGACAAGATGGTTTGTCGGTAATCCGGCAGAAAATGATCAGCTGGCCTTCGCTTCCTCCGAAGAGGACGTGTCGGAAGAATCCGCCTGAGCCTCTTCTGCTGGTGCGTCGTCGATTGCTTCGCTCTCGACAATAACCACGTCATCTTGTGCGACGGGCAGATCGACCTCTGGTTCTTCGGGTTGACCGACAATCAGTGGCAACATTTCCGCGCCGCCCGACAGCTGAACTTCGCTTTCCGGGGGTGTCTTCCAGCTGAGCGTATCCAGCCCACCGCAGTTGCCGCAGATTGGAACCCAGGTGGTGTGGATGTGGTTACAATTGTCGCAAACCCACTGTGGCCCGCGTGGGGCCGTCAAGGCGCGTGTCAGCCAGCCACGAATAACCGCATCCGGCGCTCCCTCCCCGCGTTCGATCGCGGCCATCATCGCCAATACGCGGCCATCAGGTTGCGTCTCTGCAAGGTCGCCAATCGCGCGGCGCGCTTCGGGGAAGTCTTCTGCCGCGATGTTCAGTTCACTGACAAGCAGGCGTGTTTCAGGGTGATCCGGCTTGATAGCGGTCAGGGCTTTGAACCGTTTCAGACGCTCTGCCGGGGTTTCGTTTGGTGCAATGGCCGCAAAGGCAGCTGCCAGTTCAGGATGAGGTTGAACGTCCCAAGCCTTTTTAAGAATGCGCACAGCCAGACGAGGGCGTTGCTCTTCGATATATCCGCGCGCGGCCATGGCGACAGCGGGAATCAAGTCTGGTGATTTTTTGGCAGCGGCAATGGCAGCTTCGCGTGCTTCAATTGATTTGCCTTTGTCCAAAATATCCTTGGCTTCTGACAGGGCTAGAACAGCATCGCGCCGCTTGTGCACATCGCGGGGCAGGGCGCCGTGTTTCAGCTTGGCGTTCAACGTCTGACGCGCACCGGCCCAATCGGCAGAACCTGCCTGAAGTTGCAGCAATACGTCCTGCACTTCTTCGTGCTTTGGCTTCAGTGCAAATGCCTTTTCGGCCAGTTTCAGAGCTGTGTCCGTTTCACCCTTGGCCAGCTTTTGCTTCATCAAACCACGCACACCCACAAAACGTGTGGCGTCGTTTTGAACCAGGCGTTTGTAGACTTTCTCTGCCTTTGCGCCATCGCCCGCTTCTTCGGCAGCCTGCGCCATCAGCAAATCTGTCAATTCGCGTGATTGCAGGTATTTCTGCGCTTTTTCCGCTTTGGCAATGGCCAGTTTTCCCTCACCCGAGGCCAAGGCCATCATGCCTTCGCTCAGGGCCTTATAGCCTTTGCGCTCTCTGTTTCGGTCAAAATACCGGGAAATAGCCGTTTCATCACCGTTGATGAAACGCAGCAGAGCGATCAGGAATGAGACAACCTTGAACAGCACGTAAGCCGCGACCAGCAAGGCCAACAGCGCCAATACTGATTTCAGGGGGCTCAGAACGACTTCCTGTCCAAAGGCTGAGATCTGAATGCCACCTTCGCTTTCCAGCAGGTACATTGCCCCAAGAGAGGCTGCCGCGATCACGGCGACAAAAATCACGATTTTAACAAGTGACCAAAGCATGATGTACCCTTATTCCTCGTTCAATTCAGCAGACAACGTATCAAGGGCGGCCAGCGCCTCATGACGTGTCGTGGCTTGGGAAACCCAGTCTGAAATTTCTTCTTGAGCGGCTGGCGGCAATGCCTGCAGCTCTGTCAATGCGGTTTGAATATCGCCATTGCGCACTGCGGCTTCGGCACGCGACAGCACTGCATCGGGGTCGTCGCCCTCACGCGGGGTCAAAGACCGGACGCCGAGTTGTGATTTGAAGAAGGCACCAACACCGCCAGATGTTTCTTCTGCAGGGGCCGTAGCGCGGGCCGTTGCCAATGCCGCACGCGCCTGATCAGGGAAGCCGCTGATCAAAGCGCCCTGAGCCGGCAAGCCGTTTTCCGCGGCGGCGGCCAAGGCGGCAGGTGCCGTGATCCCTGCGGACTGCGTTAATACGTTCAGAGAGGCGGCGTAAGGCGCACCACTGTCGACAGCGGCAATCAGATCGGCCAATGCCGTACGTGCCTTGGCAAGCTGTGCCTGACGTGTTGCATCTTGCTGAGCTGCAACAGCTGTATTTGCCATTTCTTGAATTTCGGCGCGTTGACGCGTGACATCCTCGCGCAGACGGTCCAGCTCTCGCTCATAGGCGGCAATCGCTTCGGGGGAGACGGCATCTACCACCGGGCGTTTTTCCATCGTGGAAATCCGCTCTTCCAAAGAGGCCAAGGATGCGGAGACATCCGCCAGCGAAGTTTGCAGCGTGCCAAGCCCTGCGGTTTGCTCATCCAGTGCGGTTTGGACAGGCGTCAGGTCAATGTCGCCAATCGCAGTTTCCGTTGCGCCCAATCGGCCGTCCAGCACACCAAGCTGTTCGCTTTGGCCAGACAATTGTTTGGTCACGTCTGCTTCGAATGTACTTGTGCCTGCCGTGTATTGCGCGGCTCCAAAACCAAGCCCCGCAGCAACAGCGCCGCCCAGAATCATCGGAACAAAGCCACCTTTGCGTTCAACGACTTTCTCGTGAATGACGGGGGGAACAACCGCTTGTGGGGCCTCTTCCGCCGGTTCGATATCGTCATCACCTGCCAACACATCATCAACCAGTTCGTCTGTTGCAACAGGTTCGTCGCTTTCGTCCGGTTCGCTGTCCGAAATGGTTTCGTCAGAATCTGTCACACCATCCGATGACACGTCATCATCCGTGCTGACATCAGTGGGGTCTTCCAAAACAGGCGCGTCTTCGATGATGACTGCATCCACGATGTCACCAGAATTTACCGTATCCAGACCCGACTCCGCTTCTGGCGTGTCTTTGGGTTTGTCCGTCTCTGCCACGTGACTTTACCTTTCAATGTTGGCAGCGCGTATCCGCACCAATTAAACAGAATTTCCCCGGCCAACAGAACCGGACACGACTAAATTTGCGTCTTCGGCCACCGATATTACGGCATCCCTCATGGCGGACGCATTGGGCACAATTGCGGTCAAACTACCGTCAACCCTCAACCCAATTGCCTCTTTTGCAACCGCAGCGCTCATATACACTAAGTATATGCCAGACTCTTGTCGGCAACCTGCGGCAAAGAGCGCAGCAGTGCGAGGGGAAAATAACGGCGCAATTACCGGAGCGGTACCGGACAGTGCCTGAAATGCGTGATTCGAAAGCGGCAAAGCGGGTTGATCGTATATAACTGCCTCTTTTGTCAGCATTCCCAGCTCTGTCAGTGACTTGGCAACCTCGCCGCGGCTATGGGTTCCGCGCAAATGCAAAAGGGGGAGGCTGGGCGTTTCGGCGGCGATCAGCTGAATCAGGTCCGGCGATGATCCGCCTGCCGAGATGGCGCGGAACCCCAATTTTTGGGCGGTTTTTGCAGTGTTATCGCCCACGCAATAGGCCGTCATCCCGTTGGGAACCGTCCCGCCAAGGGATCGAAAGGCGCTTGTGGCCAAAGACGATGTAAAAATAACGCCGCCCAATCCGCTCAAATCAGGGGCTGTGCCGCAGGGCTCAAACCCGATCAAAGGCGATATCACCAGATCCATCTGGTTGCGCAGTTCATCCGGCAGACTTTGCCAAAACGCCTCAGACCGATCGCGCGGACGGGTCAGAAGCAGAACAGGGCGCTGGTCAAACAACGTGTGGTCGGGATTGTTACGCATTGCGCACGGTGGTACCCCGTGCGGCAGGGAAAAGGCAATGAATTGAGCATGAACAAGCCGTTGACGATTTTGGGACTAGAAAGCAGCTGTGATGACACAGCTGCCGCCGTTGTGCGCGGAGAGGATGTTCTTTCCTCCATTGTTTGGGGGCAAACAGAGCTTCACAGCGCCTTTGGTGGTGTTGTGCCCGAGATCGCAGCACGTGCCCACGCCGAGAAGATTGACACCTGCGTTTCTCAAGCCTTGAGCCAAGCAGAAGTGACGCTGGCACAGATAGACGCGATTGCGGTCACGGCTGGCCCTGGCTTGATCGGTGGGGTGTTGGCGGGTGTGATGTGCGCCAAGGGCTTGGCCGCCGGATCTGGAAAACCGCTTGTCGGGGTAAACCATTTGGCGGGCCACGCGTTGACACCGCGACTGACAGATCAGGTTTCCTACCCCTATTTGATGCTGTTGGTTTCTGGCGGGCATTGCCAGTTTCTGATTGTGCGCGGATGTGATGATTTTTCCCGTATCGGTGGCACCATTGACGATGCGCCGGGCGAGGCGTTTGACAAAACTGCGCGGTTGCTGGGGTTGCCTCAGCCGGGCGGGCCAGCGGTAGAAGGTGACGCAAAGGCAGGAAACGCCAAGCGGTTCGCGCTGCCGCGTCCTTTGCTGGACCGGCCGGGATGCGACATGTCGTTTTCCGGGTTGAAAACGGCCCTGCTTCGGCAGCGCGATACGTTGATTGCCGATCAAGGCGGTTTGCATGAACAAGACCGGGCCGATCTGTGCGCAGGATTTCAGGCAGCGGTTTGCGACGTGCTGGTGGAAAAGACCCGCCGGGCGCTGGAACAATACTTGGCCGAAGCGCCTGCTGCGCCTACTTTTGCCATCGCGGGTGGCGTTGCCGCGAACAGTGCAATCCGCACGGCGCTGACGACCCTTTGTGATGCTCAAGGTGTTGCTTTTGTCGCTCCACCGTTGAGCCTGTGCACTGACAATGCCGCGATGATTGCGCATGCCGGGGCGGAATTGTTTGCCGCCGGGCACGTAGACGGTATGGATCTGGTTGCGCGGCCAAGGTGGCCGCTTGATCGTGGCGCGTCGCCCATGCTTGGGGCGGGTAAGAAAGGGGCGAAGGCATGAATGTGTCTGTAATCGGAGCAGGGGCTTTTGGAACCGCTCTGGCGATCGCACTGGCCAACGATGGGCGGGCTGTCACTCTATGGTCCCGTGATGGAGCAACCGTTGATCAGATACGTACCAGCCGCCAGGTGGCGCGGTTGCCGGGCGTAACGCTGCCAGATGGTGTTGAGGTGACGGGTGATCTGGCCGCGGCGGCAAAAGCCGATGCGTTGTTGCTGGCTGTTCCCGCGCAGGCCTTGTCAGAGCTTTTGGTACAATTACCGTCAACGGATGCCGCACTGGTGGCCTGTTGCAAGGGTATTGATCTGAAAACCGGGAAAGGCCCGTCAGATACGATATGCGCGGTATCCGACAAACCGCCGCTGGTTCTGACAGGGCCCAGTTTTGCAGCCGATATCGCACGTGGCTTGCCCACTGCGCTGACACTGGCGTGCACCGATGCTGCCATGGGGCAAGCGATGCAAACCTTGCTGTCGACGCGCAGCTTGCGGCTGTACACCACGCGCGACGTGCGTGGGGCTGAACTGGGCGGGGCACTAAAGAACGTGATTGCCATTGCGTGTGGCGTTTGTATCGGTGCGGGTTTGGGTGACAGTGCCCGTGCTGCGGTGATGACCCGCGGTTTTGCCGAAATACTGCGTTTTGCCACGCTGCGCGGCGCACAGCCTGAAACATTGACCGGTTTGTCTGGCTTGGGTGATCTGGCGTTGACCTGTACGTCAGATTTGTCGCGCAACTACCGACATGGGCTGGGATTGGGCGCTGGTAAAACGCTGGATGCCAGTGTGACCGTCGAGGGTGTCAGCACAGCGCAAGCCATGTCTCGGATTGCAGATGCTGAAAATTTGGATATGCCTTTGTGCCAGACAGTTGCCGCTTTGGTGACCGGGCGCACCACTGTTGAAACCGCGTTGACATCATTGCTGTCGCGCCCGCTGAAAGAGGAAACACAATGAAAATCGCATTGATCGCCAAAGACAAATCCGGTGCGCTGGACATTCGCAAAGCCAACCGCGACGCGCATCTGGCCTATATCAAGGAAACTGGTGTTGTTTCGCAAGCTGGCCCATTTCTGGATTCTGATGGCCAGATGTGCGGTTCTTTGGTGATCCTAGAGGTCGATGATCTGGCCGCTGCGCAAACTTGGGCTGATGGCGATCCTTATGCCAAGGCCGGCTTGTTCGATTCCGTGGAACTGATCGCTTGGAACCGGGTGATCGGCTGATGGCGTATTGGTTGTTCAAGTCTGAACCTTCGACCTGGAGCTGGGATAACCAAGTTTCCAAGGGCGATGCGGGGGAGGAATGGGACGGCGTACGCAACTATCAGGCGCGTAACTTCATGCGGGACATGGCCGTGGGCGACCGGGGCTTTTTCTATCACTCGCAGAAGGAAAAGGCCGTTGTTGGTGTGGTTGAGGTATGCGCAGCTGCGCATCCAGACAGCACCACCGATGATCCGCGCTGGGAGTGTGTGGACATTAAGGCTGTGTACCCAGTGAAAACGCCAGTGACGCTGGAGCAAATCAAGCTGCATCCAGAGCTTTCAGACATGGTTCTGGTCAAGAATTCGCGCTTGTCTGTTCAGCCGGTCACGGAAGCTGAGTGGCAGGTCGTTTGTCAGCTGGCTGGCATTGCCCCCTAGCGCGGCCTAACCGGCCGCAAATATTTCCTGTTTTCCTTTGCTTGAAACTGTAAAACTGTTCTTGCGAACGGACAGAAGGAATACGCGCATGGAAATTGGTTTTTTAGCTGTATTGATTGCTGCCGTGGCATCTTGGATGTTCGGTGCTGCTTGGTACATGCTGTTGTCAAAGCCTTGGATTGAGGCAGTTGGTCTCAAGGTTGACGAAAAGGGCCGGCCCGAAGGCGACAATGCATTGCCCTATATTTTGTCGGCGTTGTGCATGATTTTGGTGGCCGGGATGATGAGACATGTCTTGATCATGTCTGGGGTCGACACTGTCGGAAAATCTGTGCTGACAGGTTTGGGCATTGGTGCGTTTTTCATTGCACCGTGGATCATGATCAACAACGCATATGGAATGCGACCCTTTAAGCTGACGATTATTGATGGCGGTTACGCCATTTTCGGATGCGGCATTAGCGGATTGGTTTTAGGCTTATTTTGATACCAAATATGGGCGCGTTGCGTGGTCTTTCGCGACCTGACTCCGAAGTGGCTGAGCGCATTCGACTGGTGCTACCGCATTAATATTACTTGAAAAATAGGGGGCTCCGGACAAACGCGGAACCCCCATCACCCCGCGTGCTCCCTCAACACCACACGCGAATTCTTGGAACTTGTTCCGGTCATCCTGACCTTGAATCCAAGCTAACGCGCGACGGGCGCCGGCGCAAACATAATGAAATTCGCATTCTAATCGAATGTCTGGAACCCGCAGGGTCCAAAAGGAAAAGGCCCCATGATGGGGCCCCTCGCTTTCATCGATGTGATGACTATCAGCCGTACACTGACTCTTTGCCGAAATGCTTGGTCAGCATGTAGTAGACAACGGCGCGGTATTTGTTGCGCTCGGACTTGCCATAGATTTCGATGACGGAATTGATCGCGTCCATCAACTCTGGCCCATCAGACAGACCCAGTTTTTTGATGAGGAAATTGTTTTTAACGGTTTCCAGTTCGCTGGCCTGAGAGCCTGCGACGGTGGATGCATCGTCATTGTAAATCGCCGGGCCGCAACCGATTGTGACCTTGGTCAGCAGCGCCATATCGGCATCCATACCGCATTTATTTTTCAGATCGTCAGCGTATTTGGCGATCAAGTCGTCCCGTTTTCCCATGTTGGTAGCCCCTCATACCATATATTGCGCCGCCTTTTTGGCGGGCTTTCGTGCGTGGCACCCTAAGGTTGGGCAGCCCGTCGGGTAAAGGGGAAAGAGAATGGAATTTCCGCAAAGCAGTTCTAAAGGCGGATTCCAGCCCGAAAACGCGAAACGGCCGCCCCAAACCATGGGGCGGCCGTGATGAAGCTGCACGATGTCCTTCGGCCAAACATGGCCAACGGAATGCAGGAGTGTGCTTAGTAGCGATAATGCTCTGGCTTGAACGGGCCTTCGGGCTTTACGCCAATATACGCGGCTTGTTCGGAAGACAGTTCAGACAGTTTAACGCCAATCCGCGCCAAGTGCAGGCGGGCGACTTTTTCGTCCAGATGCTTGGGCAGGATGTAAACACCGTTTTCATAGCTGTCACCGCGGGTCCACAGTTCGATCTGAGCCAGAACCTGGTTGGTGAAGGATGCTGACATCACGAACGACGGGTGGCCCGTAGCGTTGCCAAGGTTCAGCAAACGACCTTCGGACAACAGGATGATGCGGCTGCCCGAAGGCATCTCGATCATATCCACCTGGTCTTTGATGTTGGTCCATTTGTGGTTCTTCAGCGCGGCAACCTGAATTTCGTTGTCGAAGTGGCCGATGTTACCAACGATGGCCATGTCTTTCATCTCGCGGATATGCTCGATGCGGATCACGTCCTTGTTGCCGGTTGTGGTGATAAAGACATCTGCGGTGGATACCACGTCTTCCAGTGTCACAACTTCGAAACCGTCCATCGCGGCTTGCAGGGCACAGATCGGATCGACCTCAGTCACCTTCACACGGGCACCAGCACCAGCCAGGGACGCGGCAGAGCCTTTGCCCACATCGCCGTAACCGCAAACCACAGCGACCTTACCGGCCATCATGGTGTCTGTGGCGCGGCGAATGCCGTCAACCAGCGATTCTTTACAGCCATACTTGTTGTCGAATTTCGATTTGGTGACGCTGTCGTTTACGTTGATCGCAGGGAAGGGCAGTTGGCCCTTTTTGTGCAGATCATACAAACGGTGCACGCCGGTGGTGGTTTCTTCGGAAACACCTTTGATCGCTTCACGGGTTTTGGTGAACCAGCCCGGTGTTTCGGCCATACGCTTTTTGATCTGGTTGAAGATTGCTTCTTCTTCTTCCGAAGTTGGCACTTCGATCAGATCGGTTTCGCCGGCTTCAACACGGGCGCCCAGCAGAACGTACAATGTGGCGTCGCCACCATCGTCCAGAATCATGTTCGCGCCTTCTGGGAACATGAAGGACTTGTCCAGGTAATCCCAGTGTTCTGTCAGGGTTTGGCCCTTTACAGCGAACACGGGTGTGCCACCTGCGGCAATCGCTGCTGCGGCATGGTCTTGTGTTGAGAAGATGTTGCAAGAGGCCCAACGCACATCCGCACCCAGAGCAACCAGGGTTTCAATCAGAACAGCAGTTTGGATGGTCATGTGCAACGAACCGACAATCCGTGCGCCTTTCAGCGGTTTGGATTCACCAAACTCTTCGCGGCACGCCATCAGGCCGGGCATTTCAGTTTCGGCAATATCCAGTTCTTTGCGGCCAAAATCGGCCAGTGCAATATCTTTGACGATGTAATCTTGTGCCATTTTAGGCGCTCCAATCTCAACACGTTTGGGCGGCCAGTTAGCACGGGCAGGCGGTGTGAGCAACGGACAGGACAAATGCTTGGGGTTTTTGAACAGTTTGTTTACATCACAGACAAAGCAAACGGATCTGGGCTGAATTAGAGCGTCAGAGTCGCAAAAAGGCAGAGGACGTATGAGCAAACAACCGCGCGCGTGGCAAAGAATGCTGTCCGGACGGCGTTTAGATCTGTTGGATCCAACGCCTGTCGATATCGAAATTGAGGACATCGCTCATGGTTTGGCCTTTGTTGCGCGCTGGAACGGACAAACCTTTGGGGATTTTCCGTATTCTGTCGCTGAACATTCCTTGCTGGTTGAGGCGTTGTTTTCCCGGATGTACCCGACAGCCAGCGCGGCAGATCGTTTGACAGCCTTGCTGCACGATGCACCGGAGTATGTGATTGGGGATATGATATCACCGGTCAAATCTGCAGTGGGCCCGGATTATGACGCGATGGACAAACGTCTGGCTGTCGCGATTCATGTGCGGTTCGGCCTGCCGGCAACACCGACCAAGGCGCTGAAAACCCGTATCAAGAAAGCAGACAAAATCAGCGCATGGATGGAGGCACGGCAAATCGCTGGGTTTTCGGAAACAGAGGCGGATAAACTTTTTGGTCGGCCAGACGCAGCGATGATCGAAGGGTTAGACATTCACTTGCGCCCTCCGGTGGAGGTAAGGCGGGATTTCACAAGGCGTCATCTGGCCTTGTTGGAGCATTTACCATGAGCAAAATGTCAGTTCGTCGTGCTGGGCTATTGGATGCCCGACCGATTGCTCAATTGCTGAACCAGATCATTTTGCAGGGCGGAACAACCGCGATGACGCGGGAAATGACGGCGGATGATATTCGCGCGTTGATGACCGAGCGCCCGCGCAATGCCTGGCACTTGGCCGAGGATGACGCCGGAGAAGTTCTGGGGTTTCAGTGGATTGACCAAATCGACAGCTTGCCGCCAGAGGCCGCCAGCATCGGGACCTATGCGCGGTTGGGGCATACCGGATTGGGGATTGGGTCTGCACTGTTTGCGGCCACGCAGAAGGCCGCGCGCGACCTGGGGTATAAGTGGATCAACGCCGATATTCGCGCGGATAACGAAGGTGGATTGATCTATTACCAAAGCCGCGGGTTTGAGGATTATGGCCGCAAAACGGGCGTTCAATTGGATGACGGAACGCAGGTTGAAAAGGTTCTGAAACGCTTCGACCTTTGACCAGTCATAAGGGCAACAACCGTCGCCCTTGCAGCTGTACAACGCGCATTATCCACTCCAATTAGGCCCGATCAACCCCAAACGCAGCCGCCGTTTTGGGTTTAACGTGGGCTGCGCTTGGCCAAGATACGCTGCAGCGTCCGGCGGTGCATGTTCAGGCGGCGCGCGGTTTCCGAAACATTGCGGTCGCACAGTTCATACACACGCTGAATATGCTCCCAGCGGACGCGATCCGCGCTCATTGGGTTTTCCGGGGGGGGAGGCAGTTCTTCGCCCGTGGCCAACAGTGCGTTGGTGATGTCGGTGGCATCTGCGGGCTTGGACAAGTAGTCGGTTGCGCCGATTTTGACGGCAGCTACTGCGGTCGCAATTGCACCATATCCGGTCAGAACAACAATCCGGCAATCCGGGCGCTTGTCTCGCAGAACTTCGACAACATCCAGGCCGTTTCCATCTTCTAGACGAAGATCAACTACCGAAAATGCAGGTGGGCGTGCAGTGGCAATCGCTTTTCCTGCGGCAACAGAGCCAGCAGTTTCCACTTCGAACCCTCGCTTCTCCATGGCTTTGGCCAATCGCCTCAGGAACGGTTCATCATCGTCCACCAGAAGCAAAGACTTGTCTTCACCAAGGTCCTGCAGGGTTCTTTCTGCCATGCGATATCCTTCCACTGCGTCAATTTGACACTTCTTAACCCGCCGATAACCGGGCGTCAAACAGTGTTAGCAGTTAGTCAGCATCCAGGAAACACGCAATCTGATCAGCCATTTGGTCAGGCGTGATATCGCGCCGGAAAAATTCAACAAAGCCGTGCTCCGGTAAGGTCAGATAACTGAATGTGGAGTGGTCGACCAAATAATAGTCATCGGATTTGTCGCCCGCTTTGTAATAGGTGCGGTAGGCTTGGCTTGCAGCTTTCACTTGTTCAGGGCTGCCAGTCAGTCCAATCATACGCTCGTGCAGGTTTGCGGCGAAATCGCCAACAACCTCTGGCGTGTCACGGTCTGGGTCGATTGAGATAAACACCGGTGTGACGTCATAGCCGCGTTCTGCCAGAATATCGATCGCTTCGACATTGCGCGCATTATCCAGCGGGCAGACATCGGGGCAGAACGTATAGCCAAAGTACAACAGCGTTGCGCCGGTGATAACATCCTTGTCGGTAACGGTTTGGCCTTGGTCGTTGATCAGCTCAAACGGTCCGCCAATGGCGTCTGCGCCGCCTGCGATCTTGGCTGTACGGCATTGGGCAAACGCATCTGATGGATCGTTTTGCGAGGACGTAACGTACCAAAGGCCACCGACTAAAGCCGCCGCTGCGACCAAGGAAGATGTGGCAACCAGTTTTAACATCGGAAGATCCTTTCACGATCTGTGCGTCGCGCATTGCGTCGTGGCTTCGGCAGACCTAACAATTGTTCATCTTAGCGCAAGGGACGAAACACCGCAGATGAGCGATAGTGAATTCGGATTTCTAAACGAACAGAACCGCAATAACTGGATTCGGTTGCGTACCATGATCCTGTTGCGCTGGGTTGCAATTGTTGGGCAGCTGGTTGCGATCACCGTGGCGCAACGGCTGTACAATCTGCAGCTGGAGTTGGGGTTGTGCTATCTGACTGTCGGTGTGTCGGTGATTGGCAACCTGGTTGCCATATTTGTATTCCCGGAAAACAAGCGGCTGTCGGAATCAGAAAACTTTCTGATGATGATGTTTGATTTGCTGCAACTGTGCTTCTTGCTGTTTTTAACGGGCGGTCTGCACAATCCGTTTTCCCTGTTGGTTTTGGGGCCAGTGACGGTATCGGCTTCCGTCGTAAAATTACGCTCTACGGTCTTGCTGGGCTGTACAGCTTTTGCCCTTATATCAGCAATGGTGTTTTACCACATGCCGCTGCGAACAGAGCAGGGTTTTATTCTGCGAATTCCTGATCTTTTCGTTCTGGGTCAATGGTTTGCGATCTCAATCGCCTTGGTCTTTCTGTCGCTGTATTCGCGGCGAATCTCGAACGAAATGCACTCTATGTCAGACGCGTTAACGGCTACGCAAATGGCACTGGCCCGCGCGCAAAAGCTGAACGATCTGGGGGGCGTCATTGCCGCGGCGGCGCATGAGTTAGGCACACCGCTTGCCACGATCAAGCTGACATCCGCTGAACTGATCGAAGAGTTGGACGATTTGCCGGAGCTGCAAGAAGACGCCCGCCTTATCCGCGATCAGGCTGATCGTTGCCGAGACATCATGCGATCCATGGGGCGTGCGGGAAAGGATGACTTGCAAATGCGCCAGGCGCCACTGGTTGAAGTGTTGCGTGAGGCTGCCGAACCGCACCAGGATCGAGGCAAAGTGATTGTTATCGAAGATCAGCCAGGGCCAGGTGGCGAATCCCAACAACCCCAAATTTTACGCCGACCTGAAATTCTTCACGGGCTGCGCAACATGGTGCAAAACGCGGTGGATTTCGCCGACTCTACGGTTTGGATAGAGGCGATGTGGACGGATGAGGTGATATCGGTTCGCATTATTGATGATGGCAAAGGGTATCCGCCGCATTTGATTGGCCGGATCGGGGATCCGTTCATGCGGCGAAAGCGAACAGAGCGAGACCGCAAATCACGCCCTGAGTATGAGGGTATGGGGCTGGGTTTGTTCATTGCGAAAACACTGCTGGAAAGGACCGGAGCAGAGCTGAGCTTTGCAAACGGCACTGATCCATTTGGTGCTGTGAGTGCTGGTGATGCAGAAAAACGCGGTGCAATTGTTGAAGTGATCTGGGATCGAAATCGGATCGAGCCGGAGCCAAGCGATGCCGGGCTTGGGGAAAACCGTCTTATCGCGACCTAAAGTCGGGGCCTTAACGAGATGGCTTGTTAATCTTTTGTTAACCTTTTCCATTGCCCTATGAGGACCGGTTTCAATCTGGAATTCGGGGGGAATGATTGGACTATCCTGTTTGGATTGTGATCACCATCGGCAGCCTAAGTGCTGCTTTCTTTACAATTTTTTATCTATCTGGGGGCTTGCAGCTTTGGCGCGTACCGACAGTTAAACGTCCAATGCCACCAAACCGGAATGACTTTCATATTCTGCTTCATGGCGGGGTCGTGGTCGATGCCAGCGAAGGGGCGCTGCGTGTCCTGCAGGCCACGGAGTGTCGTGGTCTGACTTATGAAGATATCTATGAGGCGATGCATCATCGGTTCGACTCGGTTCCGGTGCAAGTTCCTGAAAGATCTGCGGAATACGAAGAAAACGCCGGTGAAGCGCGGCTGATTATGGATCGCCAAGATGATTGTCTGGCCATGAGTATCCAGGATGAGTTGGCTGGTACGGCAGATCGGCACTTGGCGCATGTATTTCAAGCAGAATTTGGACCGATCAAGGCGATCGCCGAGGCCGCGCCTGGACTGGTGTGGAAGGTTTCGCCGGACCAGAAGGTTGTCTGGAGCAATCAAGCCTACCGCGAATTGTCGCTGCAGATGAATGTCTCGCCAAAAGTGGCATGTCCCTTCTTTGGGGAGCTGGAATTTGCAGACAAGCCCGTGCGCGCGAAACTGTTGAATCATGAAGAGCATCAGCCCTGGTACGAAATCCAACGCATAGAGCAATCTGACGGTATGTTGTATTTTGCGGCCAACATAGAAATGATTGTGCATGCTGAATCTGCGCAGCGGAATTTTGTGCAAACACTCAGCAAAACGTTTGCGCATTTGCCAATTGGTCTGGCGATTTTTGACCGCAATCGTCAACTGGTTCTTATCAACCCGGCTTTGGTTGACCTGACGTCTTTGCCACCTGAGTTTTTGTCGACCGGGCCAAACTTGATGACGTTTTTCGACTATCTGCGCGAAGCACGAATGATGCCTGAGCCCAAGAACTACAATTCTTGGCGCGAAAAGCTCGCGGATGTCGTGAAAGCCGCCGCAGATGACCGGTATTCTGAAACTTGGACACTGCCATCTGGCCTGACCTACAAAATCACCGGACGCCCCCATCCAGATGGTGCGGTGGCCTTTTTGATTGAAGATATTAGTTCCGAAATTACGCTGACACGACGTTTTCGGGCCGAGCTTTCAAGAACACAATCTGTTCTGGACACAATGCCAGAAGCCGTTGCGGTGTTTTCGGAGGTGGGCGAACTGAAGCTGTGCAACGCCGCCTATCGCAGTTTGTGGACGACCAAGACGTCGCCGAAAGGCCAAGATGTGATGTTTGCCGACGAAATCGACCGTTGGCAGGCGGAAACTGCTGAAACTTCTGTATGGCGAGAGATTGCACAGAAGGTCCGGGGCGGCGCAGATCGGCAGGAATGTCATTTCCAAATTTGCCACAAATTGAAAGGGCCTGTCATGATCTATGTTGCGCCCATTCCCGGCGGGGCGACATTGGTGCGATTTGAGGTGGATACACCGGTTGCGGATATTGGCGAATTGAAGAAGCTGGCGGGCTCTTAAGTCCGGAAACCGGCTTGCGGCGATGGGTGCAGCGGGTACAGTCGCGCCATGCAATCGCCCTATGATCTGACATTCCATTCCGAAACTGAAACGCATGATTTTGCCGTGCGTTTGGGCAAGGTTTTACGCGCTGGAGACACAGTGCTTCTTGATGGCCCGATTGGTGCGGGCAAATCCTTTTTGGCGCGGGCGTTGATCCAATCTTTGCTGCTTGAGCCCGAGGATATTCCCTCGCCGACGTTCACTTTGGTTCAGGTCTATGACACGCCTGACGCCGAGATTTGGCACACTGACCTTTATCGGTTGTCTGACCCGGACCAAGTGATTGAACTGGGGCTGCTGGAGGCATTTGAGACAGCAATTTGTCTTGTGGAATGGCCTGAACGTTTGGCCGAACTGGCACCGCCAGATGCGCTGAAACTTTCACTGAAACCTGACAGTGAAAACACAGAGGTCCGTCACGGGACGTTAAGTTGGTCTGCACCGCATTGGTCGGCGCGCCTTGGTGATGTGCTGTGAGTGCGGTTTCGGATTTCGTGCAGGCGCACGGGTGGGGCGCGGCGGAACAGACGCCGATCACGCCTGATGCATCAGCGCGTCGTTACACGCGGTTGCACGATGGTTCGCGGGGGGCAGTGTTGATGGAAGACCCGTCAGGGGATGTCGCGCTGTTTGCCCGTATTGCCAATTACTTGACCGATATCGGATTGTCTGCGCCGGGTGTTTTGGCACAAGATGACACGCATGGTTGGATGCTGTTGGAGGATCTGGGCGACAAGCTGTTCGCGCGGGTTTGTGCGGTCGATCCGACCAAGGAAGCGATGTTGTATGCTGCGGCGGCCGAAGCTTTGTTGGTATTGCACAAAGCTACGCCGGCACCCGGCCTTGGCGTTGCTGATCCGGGGCAATTGGCCCAGATGATCGCACCGGTTTTTGAATTTTATGCGCCGGATGTTCCCGTGGATGATCAAGCCGTACTCGTCGCCGCATTGGAACAGGCGATAGCCCGTCACGCACCCGAGGCATCCGTCACCGTTTTACGGGATTTCCACGCTGAAAACCTGCTTTGGCTTCCAGATCGGGTTGGTCCGGCCCGCGCTGGGCTTTTGGATTTCCAAGACGCTCTGGTCGGGCATCCAGCCTATGACATGATCTCTATGTTACATGACGCGCGGCGCGATGTGTCGCCATTGGCGGCCAAGGCTGCGGTCGATACGTATCTTGAAGGGTCCGGGCAATCCGAAGCAGCGTTTCGCAAGGCGATGGCGGTGCTGGGGCTACAACGAAATCTACGGATTTTGGGGATTTTTGCGCGATTGGCCAAAGTGGGGGGCAAGCCGGGATATCTGGCGTTGCAACCGCGTGTCTGGCAGCAGATCCAAGTGTGTTTGCAGGAGGGGGCGGTGTCCTCGTTGGGTCCATTGGTAAACCGTGTGCTTCCTGCGCCAAAAGTGGCGGGGCAATAGTATGACCCCCAGCGGAATCATGATATTTGCGGCCGGGTTTGGCACCCGTATGGGAGCGTTGACCCAAACCCAACCCAAGCCGTTGATCCCTGTGGCGGGTAAAGCCTTGCTGGATCATGCGTTGGATTTGGTTGCGGGGCATCGCGGCCTGAAAACAGTGGTGAACGCCCATTATCTGGCAGATCAGATCACGGCACATTTGCACGGGCGCGACGTGTCTGTATCGTTGGAAACCCCTGATGTTCTGGATACCGGTGGGGGGCTGCGGCAGGCGTTGCCGTTGCTGGGGGCCGGTCCGGTTTTCACGATGAACAGTGATATGGTTTGGGGCGGGCCGAACCCGCTACCAGTACTAGAGGCCGCTTGGGATCCGACGGAAATGGATGCTTTGCTCTTATGTGTTCCGATGGCCCAAGCTGTTGGTCGAAAACCACCAGGGGATTTCACGCTCAACAATGGCGGGGAGCTGAGACGCGGGGGCGATTGGGTGTATACCGGGGTGCAAATCCTGTCTCCGCATTTGTTGGAAATGGTGCCTGATCGTGTCTTTTCGTTAAACCGCGTTTGGAACCTTGCCGCGGATCAAGGACGTTTGCGCGGTGTAACCTATCCCGGCCACTGGGCGGATGTGGGGTATCCAGAGGGGATTGCCATGGCGGAAAGGATGCTGGCCAATGTTTAAGCCATCAGACATCCCGCGCGTGTTTCAAGTGCCCGTGGGCGCGGATTTTCCGCGTGCGTTGGTGCAAGGACTGTCGCAGCGTTTGGAAGGCCAGCCGCCCCACATGTGGGGACGTGCCCATTTGTATGTGAACAGCGCCCGCATGGCCCGGCGCATCAAGGATGTTTTGCAAGAGGGGCCTGCCGCACTTCACCCACGTATCAAACTGGTGACAGAGGCGGCGTCCCCCTTGGTATTGGCAGACCTGCCTCGGCCGGTGCCGGGACTGCGCCGCCGATTGGAATTGTCACAGGTCGTGGCGCGCCTGTTGGATGCCCAGCCTGATCTGGCCCCCCGTGCGTCGTTGTATGATCTGTCGGATTCACTGGCCGGCTTGATCGAGGAGATGCAGGTTGAAGGCGTGGCGCCGGATGTGTTTCACACTCTTGATGTGTCAGATCAATCTGGCCATTGGCAACGCACATTGCGGTTTCTGGGTATTCTAGAGCCCTATTTCAGCGCCGCCGAATCCGCGCCTGATGCCGCGCGTTTGCAGCGTATTGGCGTTGAGCGGTTGATCGCACAATGGCGGATATCACCGCCGGATCATCCGGTTTTGGTGGCCGGTTCCACCGGGTCTCGGGGCACGACGCGGCAATTGATGGCAGCTGTCGCTGAGCTTCCGCAAGGCGCGATCATTCTGCCGGGGTTTGATACGGACATGCCCGCCGAAGTCTGGGCAGGCATGACCGATGCGCTGACGGGGGAAGACCACCCACAATTTCGCTATGCCACCTTGATGGCACAGCTGGGGCTATCGCCCGATCAGGTTCAGCCGTGGAGCAGGGTGCCGCCGCCAAGCCCGGCGCGTAATCGTGTTTTGTCATTGGCACTTCGGCCTGCGCCGATCACGCACCAATGGCTGACCGAAGGGCCCAGTTTGCCTGATCTGTCTGGTGCGATGGCGGATGTCACGTTGTTGGAGGCACCAAGCCCACGGGACGAGGCACAGGCCATCGCTCTGCGTCTGCGCAAAGCCGCCGAGGATGGGCAGACCGCTGCATTGATCACGCCAGACCGGATGCTGACCCGGCAAGTAACTGCGGCGCTGGATCGTTGGGGCATTCGGCCGGATGATAGCGCAGGCACGCCTCCGCAGCTGACACCGCCGGGGCGGTTCTTGCGCCATGTGGCGGCATTGGATGTGCAGCCGTTGACGGCTGAAGCCCTGATTTCGATCTTGAAGCATCCGCTGTGTCACAGCGGTGCAGAGCGAAACCAGCATCTGATCAATACACGTGATCTGGAACTGCATTTTCGCGCCGAAGGCGTGCCCTTTCCCACGCCAGCGACACTGGCGAAGTTTGATCCAGAGGATGCGCGGAAAGACTGGGTGGCTTGGCTGGTGCAGAGCTTTTGCGGGGATCGCCCGGATGGCATGTTGCCATTGTCGGATTGGGTTGCGCGTCATATCGAGCGGGCCGAAGAAATCTGTACTGGCTCTGCAGGTGGCGATGCACGTGAGTTGTGGGCTACAGAAACGGGCCGAACGGTACGGGCCACCGTTGACGAACTGATCGCTGAATCCGGGTATGGCGGTGATTTGGTTGCGCGGGACTATGCTGACTTGTTCGGAGCGATCCTGTCCAATGGCGAAGTCCGCGACAGTGAAACGCGCCACCCGCACATCCTGATCTGGGGCGCGCAAGAGGCGCGTGTTTTGGGCGCTGATCTGCTGATTCTTGGTGGGTTGAACGAGGCGAGTTGGCCGGAAATGCCAAAGGCGGATCCGTGGTTGAACCGCCAGATGCGCCACGCTGTGGGGCTGTTGTTGCCGGAACGCCGGATCGGCTTGTCTGCACATGATTTTCAGCAGGCAGCCTGTGCGCCCGAGGTTTGGTTGTCGCGGGCGACCCGTTCGCAAGACGCTGAAACCGTGCCGTCGCGTTGGTTGAACCGGTTGACGAATTTGCTGAATGGATTGCCCGGACAGAAGGGCCCAGAGGCCGTTCGGCAGATGCAGGCCAGAGGCCAAGAGTGGGTCGCATTGGCCCGTCAGATAGACAAACCGGTGCCCGTGCCGCCGATGCCGCGTCCGGCACCGTGCCCGCCTGTGGTTTCGCGTCCGACGCAACTGTCGGTGACAGAGGTTAAACGGCTGATCCGGGATCCTTATGCCGTTTACGCCAAACATGTTCTGCGTCTTAAGCCGCTACAGCCACTTCAACGTGCGCCGGATGCGTTGATCCGAGGTATCGTGCTGCACGAGGTTTTCGAAGCCTTTGTTCAGGAAACCGTTGAAACGCCAGACCGATTGACCAAAGCCAGTTTGCTGGAAATGGCCAAAACGCATCTTTGGTCCGATATTCCCTGGCCTGCCATGCGCCATGTTTGGTTGGCACGGATCGAACGCGTTTCGGATTGGTTTACACGGTCCGAAATGACGCGCCAGACATTGGCAAAACCGACCCTGTTCGAAGCCCGCGGTAAGGCAGAAATAGCGGAGTTTGGGTTCACCCTGACGGGGAAGGCAGACCGGATTGATCTGGATGAGCGCGGATATGCGCATGTCTATGACTACAAAACCGGCAATCCCCCGTCGGCAGATGAACAAACCTATTTCGACAAACAGCTGTTGCTGGAAGCGGTGATGATCGAGCAGGGAGGGTTTGAGAATTTCGCACCACGCGGTGTTGAACGTGCAGTTTACATCGGGTTGGGCGCTACCCCCAAAGAACAGCTTGCGCCGCTGGAAAAGGTGGGGGTCGATCGTGTTTGGGCAGAGTTTTGGACCCTGATCGAGGCATATAGGGATCCGGCGCGCGGATATGTTTCGCGCAATGCACCGTTTCAGGAAACCGACGCCGGAGACTACGATCAATTGGCGCGGTTTGGGGAATGGGACAATGCCATGGAACCAAAGAAGGAGGCATTGGAATGATGATGGATGATGCCACCCGCCGTCAGGTTGAGGCCGCGCATCCGGGCCGGTCGACATGGCTATCGGCCAATGCAGGTTCGGGGAAAACGCGCGTTCTGACCGATCGTGTGGCGCGGTTGTTGCTGGATGGCGTTCCGCCTGATCACATCCTTTGTCTGACCTACACCAAGGCTGCCGCGACAGAGATGCAGAACCGCCTGTTCCGCCGCTTGGGGCAGTGGGCCATGCTGACGGATGATGATCTGGACGAGGAACTTGGCAGGCTGGGTGTTGATGTCTCCGGGGCCGTGGCCTTGCGGGATGCCCGCACATTGTTTGCCCGCGCCATTGAAACCCCCGGAGGCTTGCGCATTCAGACGATCCATTCGTTTTGTGCGTCATTGTTGCGGCGGTTTCCGCTGGAGGCCGGGGTCAGCCCACAATTCACAGAAATTGAGGACCGGTCAGCAGAGCTTTTGCGGCAGGAGTTGCTGGACAATATCGCCGAAGGGTCAAACGCGATTGTTCTGACCGAAGTCGCCCGACGCGACACCGATCAAACTCTTGATGGTCTGGCCGCCGAAGTTGTGTCAAAGCGCGCGCGCTTTGATCCGCCGTTGGACGAAGACGGGTTACGCGCGGCCTATGGGATTGCGCCTGATGTGACGCTGGATAGTTTGCTGGCTGAAATGTTCTTTGGCGACACGCTGGAATTCATCGCCGAATGCGCCGCCCTGTGCATTGGGCAAGGTGGCAAGTCCGATGCGGCAATCGGTGAAATCCTGAAACGTGTTCAAGGGCGTGATCTGGCATCCCTAATGGCGCTGGAAGAGGCTGTTTTCACCAAGAGCGGAACGCCCCGTAAGGCGTTGATCACGAAAGGGTTCATCGGCAAGGCCTTTGGGCCGATGTGGGCGCGATACGAAAGCTTGGGCGAGCGGGTGATCGCGGCGCGTGAAGTGCGTTTGGCGCTGGAGGCTGTTCAGCGCGATTTGGCGTTGCATCGCTTTGCTGGCGTGTTTTTGCCAGCCTATGAGGCCGAAAAACTGCGGCGCGGCTGGTTGGACTTTGATGATCTGATCGAGCGTGCGAATGCGTTATTGCGGGATCCGACGGTCGCCGCTTGGGTGCTGTTCCGTTTGGATGGCGGGATTGACCATATTTTGGTGGATGAGGCGCAAGACACCAGCCCGACGCAATGGTCGGTGATTGAGCGGTTGGCACAGGAATTTACGTCAGGCGAAGGCGCACGAGCCGATATTGTGCGCACGATTTTTGTTGTGGGTGACAAGAAACAGTCGATCTATTCTTTCCAAGGGGCTGATGCGTCTGAATTTGATCGGATGCGGGCCGAGTTTGCCGCGCGTTTGGACGCGACGGATCAACCGTTGCAGACTTTGAACCTGGAGTTTTCGTTCCGGTCAGCGGAACCCATTCTGAAACTGGTGGACGCCACATTTGTTGGACGCGATGCATCAGGTTTTCAGCAAGAGGACAAACACCGCGCGTTCAAAAATGCGATGCCGGGCCGTGTGGATTTGTGGCCGCTGGTGCCCAAAACCGACACGCCGGAAAAGGCTGATTGGTTTGAGCCGGTGGATTACGTCAGCCCCCAACACCACACCGTTATTCTGGCACAACGGATCGCCCGGCATATTCGTCAATTGATCGACGCCAAACATCCCCTTCCGTTGGAACTGGGGCATTCAGGGCAGTATCAGGCGCGCCCTGTGCAGGCAGGTGATTTCCTGATCCTTGTGCGACGCCGGTCACGTCTGTTTTCCGAAATCATCAGGGCCTGCAAAAAGGAAGGGCTGCCGATAGCTGGGGCAGACCGGCTGAAAGTGATGGCGGAATTGGCGGTTCGCGATATCGCGGCGCTGCTTTCATTTCTGGACACCCCAGAAGACAATCTGTCTTTGGCCGTTGCGCTGAAGTCGCCGTTGTTTGGGCTGAATGAACAAGCGTTGTTCGATTTGTCCCACCGACGCACGAACAAATTCTTGTGGGTCGCGTTGCGTGAGCGCCGCGAAGAATTTCCGCATGTGATGGCGGTGCTGGATGATCTGATGGGGCAAACCGATTTTCTGCGCCCCTATGATTTGATTGAACGAATTCTGACCCGGCATGATGGTCGCCGTCGATTGTTGGGTCGCTTGGGCGAAGAAGCGGAAGACGGGATAGACGCATTGCTGCAACAGGCGCTGGCCTATGAACGGTCTTCGGTGCCAAGCCTGACGGGGTTCTTGCAGTGGATGCAGACCGACGATCTGGAAATCAAGCGCGAGATGGAGGCCGGCGGCGGACGCATTCGTGTGATGACAGTGCATGGGTCCAAAGGATTGGAGGCACCGATTGTCATTTTGCCGGATTGTACCGCCCCCAGAAACCGGTCGACGGACAGTATCTTGAACGATGAAAAAGGTGTGTTTTGGCGCCAGTCGCCAAATGCGCAACCAGAGCGTCAGCGTGAAACGGTTGAGGATAAAAAAGCCGTTGCAGCACGAGAATTTGACCGATTGCTATACGTTGCAATGACGCGGGCCGAATGTTGGCTAACCGTTGCCGCCGTGGATGATTTGGGGAAATCAGGGGAAGATTGGTACAGTCAGGTGCTGGCCGGCATGCAGAGCGTGGATGCCGTACCCAACCGGTATGATTTTGGCGATTTGGGTGCTGGCGATGGTTTGATGCTGGGGCAAGCGGATTGGTCAGACCTGACTATGTCTGAAGCGCCCCAACAGGCGGTGGCCACACTGTCTACCCCAGATTGGGCTGTGTCCCATGCTGCATCGCCGGAACGTCCGGCTGAGCGATTGGCACCAAGTGCGTTGGGCGGTGCCAAGGCACTGCCGGGGGCAGAGGGGGAAGACACGCAAACCGCCATGGCGCGCGGTACATTGATTCATATGCTGCTGGAGCTTTTGGCCGATGTGCCCGACGCGGACCGGCAAGCGCTTGGGCACAGTCTTGTGGCGGCGCGGGGCGATGATGTGGAACCAGTGCAGGCAACCGCTTTGGTCGACGAGGCTTTGCGCTGTTTGCGTCATCCACAACTGGCGGGACTGTTTTCATCCTCTGGCTTGTCCGAAGTGGATATCAGCGGAGAAATTTCCGGGTTGGGTCCGATTGGCGGTGTGATCGACCGGTTGGAGATCGACGGCGATGTGGTCCGGGCGGTAGATTTCAAAACAAATCGCGCAGTTCCCGCAAATGTGGCCAGTTGCCCGGATGGGCTTTTGCGGCAAATGGGGGCTTATGCGGCCTTGTTGTCGCAGATCTACCCTGATCATCGGATAGAAACCGGTTTTTTGTGGACGCATACCGCCACTTATATGGGCTTACCACACGATGTCGTGATTGCTGCGCTGAAACGGGCACATCTTGACGTTGCCGCACACGAAACATAGGTTCCGAACCTGTCCCTCGTCCCAGAGCTCACTCGTTAAGGAGAGAATCATGGCCACTGTTGCCGTAACTGACGCCACCTTTGATCAAGAGGTGAAGAATTCCGATGTCCCCGTAGTGGTGGATTTCTGGGCCGAATGGTGTGGCCCCTGTAAGCAGATTGGACCAGCGTTGGAAGAGCTGGCCACAGAGATGGGCGGCAAGGTGAAAATCGCCAAGGTCGACGTCGATCAGAACCCCGGCGCCGCAGCGGCGATGGGTGTGCGCGGGATCCCGGCGCTGTTCATCTTCAAAGATGGTCAGGTTGTTGCCAACCGTGCGGGCGCGGCGCCGAAAGCTTCGCTGCAAAGCTGGATCGAAGATTCGATCTGATTGCCCAAAGTGTTTTAGAAAAGCCTCGCATGTGTTGCGGGGCTTTTTCTTTTTGTCAGATCATTTGATACGCGGTCCATCGGTGCTGGGGCGATTTTTGCTTGCGTCGGGCCACCTGTGACGCGGGAAGTGGGTTTTGGCAGGTGTTGTGCATTTGCCCCGCTTGCACCGACGTAGGACAGGGGCCATATCCTTGGCATGGAAGAGAGGTTGTATGGCAGAGAATGAATTTCCCGGCTGGCACGGCACGACGATCATTGGCGTGCGTCGCGGCGGTAAAGTGGTGGTGGCCGGAGACGGGCAAGTCAGCCTGGGCCAGACCGTCATCAAAGGCACAGCACGCAAGGTGCGCCGGTTGAGCCCAGGTGGCAAAGATGTGGTGTGTGGCTTTGCCGGGTCTACGGCGGATGCTTTCACCCTTCTGGAGCGGCTGGAAGCCAAGCTGGAGGCGACTCCTGGTCAGCTGCAACGTGCTTGTGTTGAATTGGCCAAAGATTGGCGGACGGATAAGTATCTGCAAAAGCTGGAAGCAATGCTGATCGTTACCGACGGAACAGACCTGTTGGTTGTGACTGGCGCTGGGGATGTTCTGGAACCTGAAAATGACGTTGCAGCCATTGGATCTGGCGGCAACTTTGCTTTGGCAGCGGCGCTGGGATTGATGGAAACCGATTTGGACGCCCAGGACGTTGCACGAAAAGCCATGGCAATTGCAGCTGATATTTGCGTTTACACCAACGGCAACTTGACCGTGGAAGAGATTGGCAGCTGATCCCGGCTGCGAAAGGAATGATATGACCGATTTGACCCCGCGCGAGATCGTCTCGGAACTGGACCGTTTCATTATTGGCCAGACAGATGCCAAACGCGCTGTGGCTGTTGCTTTGCGCAACCGCTGGCGGCGCAAGCAGTTGAGCGATGATCTGCGCGAAGAAGTGTACCCCAAGAACATTCTGATGATCGGCCCAACCGGCGTGGGCAAAACAGAAATCAGTCGTCGTTTGGCAAAACTGGCCAAAGCGCCGTTTATCAAGGTGGAAGCCACGAAATTCACCGAAGTGGGTTATGTGGGCCGTGATGTGGAACAGATCGTCCGTGATTTGGTTGATGCGTCGATCGCGATGACGCGTGAGATGATGCGCGAAGACGTGAAAGCCGCAGCCCATCAAAGTGCCGAAGATCGGGTGATTGCGGCTATCGCCGGTGAAGGCGCGCGCGAAGGCACGCGTGAACTGTTCCGCAAAAAGCTGAAATCCGGCGAGCTGGACGATACCGAGATCGAGCTGGAGATGGCTGATACCGCAAGTCCGTTTCCAATGATGGAAATTCCGGGTCAGCAGGGCGGGGCTGGGATGATGAATCTGGGCGATCTGTTTGGCAAAGCCTTTTCCGGGCGCACCACACGCAAGAAGATGAAGGTGTCGGAAAGCTACGACATTTTGATCGCTGAAGAAGCGGATAAATTGCTGGATGATGAGACGGTGAAGATCGCCGCCCTAGAAGCCGTAGAGCAAAACGGAATCGTGTTTCTGGATGAGATCGACAAAGTTGCAACCCGGCAAGATGCCCGCGGCGGCGACGTGTCCCGCGAAGGGGTGCAACGTGATTTGTTGCCCTTGATCGAAGGCACAACCGTCAGCACCAAACATGGATCAGTGAAGACCGACCATATCCTGTTCATCGCTTCTGGTGCGTTTCACATTGCCAAACCGTCGGATCTGTTACCGGAGCTGCAAGGGCGCTTGCCGATCCGGGTGAATTTGCGGGCGCTGACCGAAGAGGACTTTGTGCGCATTCTGACGGAAACCGACAACGCGCTGACCCGCCAATACACGGCGCTGATGGCAACCGAAGAAGTGACGGTAACCTTTACCGAAGATGGGATTGCTGCCTTGGCACGCATTGCGGCGCAGGTGAATGACAGCATCGAAAACATCGGTGCACGACGGTTGTATACGGTTTTGGAACGGGTGTTTGAGGAGCTTTCATTTGCTGCACCTGACCAAGCCGGATTGAGTGTGACGGTAGATGCGAAATTTGTGGATGACCGTTTGGGCGAATTGACCAAATCAGTGGATCTGTCGCGCTACGTGCTGTGATCATTGCTTGGGGGGTATCATCCCCCAAGCCGCAGCCCTGATGGTATAGGGTCAGGGCTGCCAGAAGGCGTTGTTAACCATAATGCAAGGATTGAACGTAATCCTGCGGATATGGCCCGTGCGGAAAAAACATATCAACAACTAGCGCTATTTGACGGCGCCAAGGCATCCGTTGAACCGGACTGCGGCACCGAAGTTAAGCCGGATTTGACGTCGGGCCGTCTCCCCTCGTACATCAAAGATCATCGCAAACGGTTGCGCGCCCGGTTTCGGGAGGGCGGGGCCCCTGCCATGCCAGACTATGAGCTGTTGGAGCTTGTGCTGTTTCGCAGCTTGCCGCGTGGGGATGTGAAGCCGCTGGCGCGGGCTTTGTTGGACCGCTTCGGTGATTTCAACGGGGTGCTGTCCGCCCCCGCTGCGCGATTGTCCGATGTGGCCGGTGTTGGCGAAGGGGTGGCGACAGAACTGAAAGTCGTTGAAGCGGCCGCCCATAGATTGGCGCAGGCCCGTGTGTTGCAGCGGGATGTGCTGTCCAGTTGGGATGCTTTGCTGAACTATTGCCAGACGGCGTTGGCACATCAAGAGATTGAGCAATTTCGCGTTCTCTACCTGGACCGCAAGAATGTCTTGATCGCGGATGAGGCGCAGGCGCGTGGCACGGTTGATCATGTACCGGTATATCCGCGTGAGGTGGTTAAACGCGCGTTGGAAGTGAATGCCAGTGCCATGATTTTGGTGCATAATCATCCATCTGGCGATCCTACGCCCAGTGCGGCGGACATTGATATGACGCATCAGATACAGCGGGCGGCCGAAGCGTTGGGTATCACGCTTCATGATCATCTGGTGATTGGCAAATCGCGAGAGATCAGCTTTCGCAGCGAAGGTCTGATTTGATGCGCTATTGCACCCACACTTCGACCCGGCGATTGACCTGTCGGCCCCACACGGTGTCATCACAGGCCATCGGCATCGCGGCCCCGAATGATACTGTGTCGATCGTGATCCCGGCCCTGTCCTTTGGGGCCAGCGCGTTCAACACCGCCTTTTGTGCGGCGTCGGCACGGCGCTGTGCAATTCGCGCATTGGCGTCTGGCGCGCCTTCGCTATCGCTGAACCCTGCAAACAGGATTTGACGCCCGGAGTATTGTTTGCGCGCCAAGGCACGCGCCAATTGCCGGACATTGGACAGAGACTGCGCATCCAGGCCGGTGGAGCCTGTTTCGAAGCGGAAAGAGGTGCTTATCCGTTTCATCGGGCCCAGGGTTGTGACCATGCGTTTCAGCTCTGCCAACCCCTTTGTCCCCTTGGCTACTGTGATGGCATTGGCCATTCGTTGCCCTTGGTCGTCGATTGTCATTTCTTCGGGGGCCTGATCCACAAATCCCGCACGCCGGATAACGATTTGCGCCGGGGCGCTGCGGGTGAAAGATAAAAACTCCCGTCCAATCTGGGGCAGTCGACGCGCGGGAACATATAGAAACAGCGGAATTGTCAGGGCGTAGTCCTCGGCCTTGATGCTGGTTCGGGTTCCGGTCTGGCCAAATCCACATGATCCGATCAAGGGTAGTGGCCGGGCCCGTGCCATTTCAGAATGTTGAACGACGCCCAAAGCCGTAACATCGGATGTAATGGCCTGATCAAGTTCGGCGTTTGTTGCGTGGAACTGAATGCCGGGCGGCAGGGTTGCGTTGACGGGTGTTAAAAACCGTTGCTGCAAAACCTGTGTTACGCCTGCTGTATGATCGCGCAAACGCAATGTAATGGGCGAATCCGGCGCACCAAAGGCTGACCAGTTGGTGATCTTGCCATTCAAGACGTTCAGCAGATCGCTGAGCGATACATCGGAAACCGGATTGCCAGGGGCCACAACCGGCAGCAACGCGTCCAGTGCCAAGACCAAGCTACGATTGGGGTCGTTCAAATCTCCAAGGCCTATTTCGCGCGCAAGCGATGCTTCGTCGGTGCGGACTTGGCGCATTGCCATCACGATATCGGCCTCTTCGGCTAAAAGATCGGCAAATCCCTCGTCAGTGTCGGTGGCGTGCACGTGAATGCGGGCGACGGGAGTTTTGGCTTCGCGTTCGGCCAGTGTGTAGGTGAAGCGGGAGGTGTCATGCGTTTCGCGGATGGCGCTGAGCCCGCTGCGTAGGGCAAAGGATTCGATCAATGCGGGCATCAAGACGGTGCCCATTGTATCTGCCCCCGAAATCGAAAGCTCGGGTATAAACGTGTCTGGGTTCGGGCAGGCTGCGCCTTGGCAGATGATGCCCTGCGCATCCATGGTCAATTCGCCATAAGCTGTGTCCAGGCGGTAAAGCTCGCCATTGAATCCCAGCAATTGACCTGAAATTTCGACAGTCCCGTCCGCTGTACGCAACACAATATCTTGCGCGCGCAGCCCGGTTGTGCCGATCATCACAAAAAGTGCGGCGATAACCGCCGCACGCAAATACCACATAGATGTACCTGAATTCTATCCCAACTAGTTGGATGCGATCTTCAGGTCTTCTACCATGTTTTTCAACACTAGAAATTGCCCAATTGCAGCGCAATCCGGAAGGGCGAGCGACAGGTCTTGGGTGTGAAGTTCACCGCCCCTGTGAAATTGCAGGGTTTGGGCCGAAATTTCATGGCCACAGTTTTTGTCGGTGACTTCGGCTTCGACACTCATGTTCACAATGCCTGTCTGAGTCGAATCTGCGGTGGGGTAAGTGTAGACTTCGGCCAGCCGTGCATTTGGCTGGCTGGGATCGCCCAACCGTACCAGGAACCCGGTGTCTGTACGATGCGGCAGGCCCTGCGATTCTGCCCAGACATGACCGACCTTGAAGTAGCTTGCGCCAAATTCCAACGCGTGCAGTTGAAGGCCCGTTTCGCCTTGCCATTGCACAACCACACGATCAACGTTTGAGATGCCCTGGACGTTCAGTTGCGCAACCGCGCCGTCGCCGTTTTCAAAGGCAGCAACAAACACGGCATCCTGAACCAGCGCCGGAATTGTCAGGTCCAACTGGCCGTGCGTGTCAGTTACTTCGGTAAAAACCATACCGCCATGATGCAAGGTCACCGGCGTATTCGCCTGGCATGGTGCATCAAGGTGAATGTTCGCCATTGCGCCAATTGTCGGGTCCGCAGTCATAGACGCGATGCACGAAGGCTCAAGCGGACCTGTTGCTTCGGTGTCTACGGCAGCCAAGACGATTTCGGCTTCTTGGGTGCCGGTTTGGACATCCGGCACAATTGTTTCTGGGGTGGTCTCCGTGGCCATTTCGGCAGCAGGTGCGATGCCCTCAGGCGTGCGATGTTTGCCCGCCAATGGGCCAACCGCGGCTGAGGAGGTTGCTGTTACGTTGGAAAATACCAGCTCTTCAGAGGCGAGCTGTGGGGCTGTAGGGCCAATTTCATATTGCATCACGTAGCCGATTGCCAAGGCAAGCGACAAAGAGACGATGGCTAACAGAACACTTTTTATTCGCGACATAGCAGGCATATCCTGACCGATAATAGGTCGTCAGATATCGCCCTGAAATGCGGCAAGCTTTAGGCCAAAGGCAGGAAGGCACGGGGCCAATTCATGGCCCCGTCGTGTCAGTTTTTATGCCAAACGGCCATGGCAATGCTTGAACTTTTTACCCGATCCACATGGGCAGCTGTCATTCCGGCCTGGGTTGCCCCATGTCTGCTGGTCGTTTTCGTCAAACCCTTCGGCGGCGGCGGAAACGGCCGCAGCGGCTGTTGGTTCTTCGGCGGCACCTGCGCCTGCTGACTGCATTGCCGCAGCTTGCGCTTTGCGGATCTGTTCGTTCTGCGCGGTCATTTGCTGGATCAAAGCTTGCTGCTCTTCTTCAGTCATCGGGCGAACCTGACCCAGCTTCTCGGTCACGTCCGTGCGCAGGCCTTCCAGCAGGTTTTCAAACAGCGTAAAGCCTTCGGTCTTGTATTCATTCAGCGGGTCGCGCTGTGCGTATCCCCGGAACCCGACAACAGACCGCAGGTGTTCAAGCGTCAGCAGATGCTCGCGCCATTTGCCATCGATTGATTGCAGCAAGACTTGCTTTTCAATCTTGCGCATTGTGTCCGGACCAAAGGCTTCGGTTTTCTTGGCCATTTCAACGTCTGAGGCTTCTTCCAGACGTTCGCGGATCGTTTCGTCATCCACGCCGTCTTCTTGTGCCCAAGCGATAACGGGGGCGTCGACGCCAAGCTTTTCAAGCGACGCGGCATACAGCCCTTCGGCATCCCACTGATCGGCATAGCTGCGTGGCGGAATATATTGCTCTACCAGATCGTCGATCACCTGATGGCGCATATCTTGCGTGATTTCCGAAACGTCCTGCGCTTCCATGATTTCACGGCGCTGCGCAAAGATGACTTTCCGCTGGTCGTTCATCACGTCGTCGAATTTCAGAAGCTGTTTACGTATGTCGAAGTTGCGTCCTTCAACTTTCGCCTGCGCGCGTTCCAGCGACTTGTTCACCCATGGGTGAATGATGGCTTCGCCTTCTTTCATGCCCAGACGGGACAGCACCTTATCCAAACGTTCGGATCCGAAAATCCGCATCAGGTCATCTTCCAAGGACAGGAAGAAAGACGAACGGCCCGGGTCACCCTGACGGCCGGAACGACCACGCAACTGGTTGTCGATGCGACGGCTTTCGTGCCGTTCGGTGCCCAGAACAAACAGGCCGCCGGCCTCTTTGACTTTTTGCTCTTCGGATTTGTGGGCGCTTTCGATGCGCTCACGGATCGCTTCGGGATCGCCTTCTGGATCGGCGGCGATGGCCTCCATGACCTGCATTTCGACGTTGCCGCCCAATTTAATGTCTGTGCCGCGGCCAGCCATGTTGGTTGCAATCGTAACTGCGCCGAACTTGCCTGCGTCGCCAACAATCTGCGCTTCTTGCTCGTGGTGGCGCGCGTTCAGCACTTTATGGGGCAGGTCTGCTTGTGTCAGCAGATGTGACAGCAATTCTGATTTCTCGATCGAGGTGGTACCCACCAGAACCGGCTGCCCTTTGGCATGTGATTCACGGATTTCTTCAACCACCGCGTCATACTTTTCTTTGACAGTCCGATACACGCGGTCGTCTTCGTCCTCGCGGGCGATGTCGCGGTTTGTGGGCACTTCGATAACGCCAAGACCATAGATCTGGGCAAATTCCTCGGCCTCGGTGGCGGCGGTCCCTGTCATGCCCGACAGCTTGTTGTACAGGCGGAAGTAGTTCTGGAATGTAACGCTGGCCAAAGTTACGTTTTCAGGCTGAATCTTGCAGCCTTCTTTGGCTTCGATTGCCTGGTGCAATCCATCAGACAGGCGCCGACCCAGCATCATCCGTCCGGTGAATTCGTCGATCAAGACAACCTCGTCGTCCCGAACAATGTAGTCCTTGTCGCGGGTGTACATCTTGTGGGCGGACAGCGCTTGGTTGATGTGGTGAACAACCGTTGTGCTTTCGGGATCGTACAACGATTGCCCCTCTGGCAGCAGTTCGAATTCTATCAGCTTTTCTTCCAGGAATTCGTTGCCTTCGTCGGTGAAGGTTGTGCTGCGCTGCTTTTCGTCCAGCGTGAAGTGGGTTTCATCCAGCAGCGGAACAATCTTGTCGATCGCGACATACAGATCAGTTTTGTCTTCCGAAGGGCCGGAAATGATCAGCGGGGTACGGGCCTCATCCACGAGAATGGAATCAACTTCATCCACAACGGCAAAGTTGTGTCCGCGCTGGAACATCTGCGACAACTCTGCCTTCATGTTGTCGCGCAGATAGTCAAAACCCAGCTCATTGTTTGTGGCGTAGGTGATGTCACAGGCGTAGGCGTCACGCTTTTCTTCTTCGGGTTGGCGCGGGTAGACAACACCGGTGGTTAGACCAAGTGCGGCGTAAACCTTGCTCATCCACTCAGAGTCACGTTTGGCCAGATAGTCGTTCACCGTGACGATATGCACGCCCTTGCCGGTCAGTGCGTTCAGATAGGCAGGGAAGGTCGCGACCAGTGTTTTCCCTTCACCGGTTTTCATTTCGGCGATGTTGCCTTGGTGCAGGAAAATCCCGCCCATCAGCTGAACATCATAGGCCCGCAAGCCAAGCGCGCGTTTGGCGGCCTCTCGGCAGTTGGCAAAAGCTTCTGGCAAAAGGTCTTCCAGCGATGCACCGCCTTTGGCCCGCTCAGACAGTTCTGCCGTCTTTTCCTTAAGCTGTTCATCCGACAGCTTTTCGAACTCCGGCTCCAGATCATTGATCTTTTTGATCAGAGGGCGTGTCGCCTTAACTTTTCGATCATTGGCAGTCCCAAAGACCTTATTGGCGATTTTCCCGATACCAAGCATGCTCTGTTCTTTCCGTCTGACGGTTTCTTGCGCGGCAACTTCCTTGCCCGCCCCGTACGCAACCCATATGAAGCAGGAGAATTACCTGCCTCAACTGCCTTTTGGCGATGTAAGGGCCGGTCAGACCCGTGTCAACGCCGCAGCGGCGGTACGTACCCCTGGAAGGACATTGCAATGCGATATGCCATGAAAAAACTGACTGCCAGCGTGATTGCGCTGGCTATTGCCGTTCCGGCCTTTGCGCAAGACGCGCCAACGGCGGATACAGTTGTGGCAACAGTTAATGGCACAAACATCACTTTGGGCCATATGGTAATGGTTCAGGCTGGCCTGCCTGAGCAGTATCGCTCTTTGCCCGATGAGGTGCTGTTTGATGGTATTCTGGACCAATTGATCAACCAAACACTGCTTGCAGACAGTGATGACGCCGCCGAAACGTTGCGCGTCAAGATCGCGTTGGACAATGAACGCCGTGCTTTGCTGGCTGCAGAGGCCGCTGAAAATTTTGCTCAGACCGCGATTTCCGACGAAGCGTTGATGGCGGCGTACTCGGAAAAATACGCGGGAACATCGCAAGGTGAGGAATTTAACGCCTCACATATTCTGCTCGAAACAGAAGAAGACGCGAAAGCTGTTGTCGAAGAAGTGAACGGCGGTGCTGACTTTGCAGCAGTTGCACGCGAAAAATCGACCGGCCCATCTGGCCCGAATGGTGGGGCTTTGGATTGGTTTGGTCCCGGTATGATGGTGCCCGAATTCCAAGCCGCGGTCGAAACACTGGATGTTGGTGAGATCTCGGCGCCAGTACAGACGCAGTTTGGTTGGCATGTGATCAAACTGAACGACAAACGCACAAAGCCTGCACCGCAGTTGGAAGAGGTGCGTGATCAATTGACCCAGGAATTGCAGCAGCAAGCGATTCAGGATCATCTGACCAGCATGCGCGAGACTGCCCAGATCGAACGTGACCTGGCAGACGATACTGCCAAGGCCGCTTTGCGCAATATGGAATTGTTGGAGAAGTAAGTTGGCGAAATCCCTGGCTCGGTCGCCGCTGGCGCCAGACAATTTTCCGAAAATGCCTGAAATCGCAGGTGTCGAGTTTGCGGCAGTTGCAGCGGGTGTGAAATACCAAGGGCGCGATGACGTGATGTTGGCCCGGCTTGCACCGGGCACCGCGATGGCAGGTGTTTTCACCAAGTCGTCCACGCGGTCTGCCCCTGTTTTGGATTGTCAGTCCAAGATCGGCGCTGTCTCGTCAGAGGGGGCGGCGATCATCGTGAACGCGGGTAACGCAAATGCGTTTACGGGCCGCAACGGGACAGACGCAACGCATGCGGTGACATCCGCAGTTGCGGCCGTGCTGGATATACCGGAAAGCCGCGTCTTTTCTTCCTCGACCGGGGTGATTGGTGAGCCGCTGAAACATGAGCGGATCACCGACAAGCTGGAAGAACTGAAGGCAACATTGGCACCGGGAGCGATGGACCGTGCTGCCGCCGCGATCATGACGACAGACACCTTTCCCAAGGGGGCCTGCGCCGCCGCCACTGTGAATGGCCAGACTGTCCAGATTGCGGGTTTCGCCAAGGGTTCCGGTATGATTGCGCCGGATATGGCGACCATGTTGGTTTATCTGTTCACGGATGCCAAAGTCACGCCTGTGGATTTGCAGGCAATGGTTTCAACGATCAACGAGCGCAGTTTCAACTGCATCACCGTTGATAGCGATACATCTACCTCTGACACGCTGCTGGTGGCGGCCACAGGGGCGTCTGGCGTTTCGGTTGAGCAAGGGGATAGCGCCTTTGAAGCGGCGCTGGAGCAGGTCATGTTGGACCTTGCGCACCAAGTGGTGCGTGATGGTGAAGGTGCGACAAAGTTTATAACGATCAACGTGACCGGCGCGCTGTCGGATGCGGATGCGAAAACCCACGGTCTGTCCATCGCCAACTCGCCGTTGGTGAAAACGGCCATTGCGGGGGAAGACCCAAATTGGGGCCGCGTGGTGATGGCGATCGGCAAGTCTGGCGCTGCGGCGGACCGTGATCTGCTGACCATCCATTTTGGAAACGTCTTGGTGGCCGAAAAGGGATGGGTAGCACCCAGCTACCGTGAAGATGACGGTGCAGAGATCATGAAACAGCCTGAGATTGATATCACTGTTGATCTGGGTTTGGGCCAAGGCAAAGCAACGGTTTGGACCTGCGATCTGACTCACGGTTATATTTCGATCAACGCCGATTACCGGTCATGAAGGTTGTTCTGGTTTCCGCCGTTGCCTTGATCGATCCAGATGGGCGGGTTCTTTTGGCACAACGGCCAGAAGGCAAAGCCATGGCTGGCCTATGGGAGTTTCCCGGTGGCAAAGTAGAGCCCGGCGAAACTCCTGAAGTGGCTCTGATCCGGGAGTTACAGGAAGAGTTGGGGATTAATACATGGTCCAGTTGTCTGGCCCCTCTGACGTTTGCCAGCCACAGCTACGACGATTTCCATCTTTTGATGCCGCTTTTCGCATGTCGAAAGTGGGAGGGGATCGTTCAGCCAAACGAAGGTCAGGCGCTGAAATGGGTGAAGCCAAGTGATTTGCGCAGCTATCCTATGCCCGAAGCAGACGTGCCGCTGATTCCCATTTTGCGTGATTGGCTGTAAAGAATCTCACGGTTTTGCTGCAGGTGCAAAGAAAAAATCGGCGGATTCCGGCCAGTTGCACGGTTATTTCGCGCTCGCAGCGTAAATTATGTCAGATTTGCGACTTATTTGTGCTGTTTCTGTAAACAGTTTCCCCGTATATTTGTTTTTAGAGATGCGTTGGGAGATTGTATCTATGCTGAAGACAATAATGCTTGGTACCTGTGTGTCAGTGCAGGGTATTTTAGAAAAAAAGTTGCCTGATGGCCGTGTGACTGTACGCGTCGGCAACCGTCTGTTCACCGGGAACCCGGTGACCGCTTAACTATTTGTTAATTCGTGCGCTGTTTGTGTGGTGCAACGGAGTAAGGGGGGCAGGGCCCTCCTTTTTTATGTCTGCAACACAGCGTTGTGCCGGTCTGAACATTCTACGAAGCCTGAATTGCGCCGTTTCAGAACGCTGTTGTATTGTTTCCATATCAGGAACAGAGAGATGCCAAAGCTTGCCGTGTGCGAAGGCGGCAGGCCGTTTCAGAGCATCACCGATTGCCTTATTTGCTGATTTTTGGCCTGTAAAACCGGACAAAGCTTGACAGAACAAAAAAAGGGGCGCGCCCAGAAGGCACGCCCCTTTTATTTCAATGTATCCCGTCAGAGGCTACGTTCGACTTCTTCACGCTCGAAGATTTCGATCACATCTCCAGCGCGAATGTCTTCGTAGTTCTCGAAGGCCATGCCGCATTCCTGACCAGACTGAACTTCTGGCACTTCGTCTTTGAAGCGCTTCAAAGTTTTCAGCGTGCCCTCGTGGATCACAACGTTATCCCGCAGCAAACGTACACCAGCCGAACGGCGTGCAACGCCTTCGGTCACCAGACACCCAGCAACCTTGCCGACACCAGAAACCTTGAAGACCTCTTTGATATTGGCATAGCCAATGAAGTTTTCGCGGATTTCCGCAGACAGCAGGCCGGACGCAGCAGCGATCACGTCATCCACCAGGTCATAGATCACGCTGTAGTAGCGAATTTCTACGCCCTTCTGGTTGGCTACGTTCCGCGCCGTGGTATTTGCGCGGACGTTAAAGCCAAACACAGGTGCACCAGACGCTTCGGCAAGGCCGATGTCGGTTTCCGTGATGGCACCAACACCCGAATGCAATACGCGAACGCGTACTTCATCGTTGCCGATTTTGTCCATCGCCTGAACAATTGCTTCGGCCGAACCCTGAACGTCTGCTTTGACCAGAATAGGCAGCTCAGAGACGTTCTCGTCATCCTTTGCCTTCTGCATCAACTGTTCCAGGGTCGTCGCGGCACCGGCTGCGGCGCGCTTCTCTTTGGCAACGTTGTGACGATACTCTGCAATCTCACGCGCTTGCGCTTCGGTTGAGACGACGTTCAGTACATCACCGGCTTCTGGCGTGCCGTTCAGACCCAGCACCTCTACAGGAACCGAGGGGCCTGCTTCTTCGACGCGTTCACCTTTGTCGTTAACCAGCGCACGGACCTTACCGTACTGCTCGCCCACAACGAAGATATCGCCCCGACGCAGCGTACCATTCTGAACCAGAACCGTCGCGACAGGGCCACGGCCCACGTCAAGCTGCGCTTCGATCACAGCACCTTGTGCCGAACGATCCGGGTTGGCTTTCAGTTCCAGAATTTCGGCCTGAAGCGCGATGGCTTCCAGCAGTTCATCCAGACCTTGACCAGTCACAGCCGAAACTTCGACGTCTTGCACTTCACCAGACATCTTTTCGACGATCACTTCGTGTTGCAGCAGTTCAGTGCGCACTCTGTTCACGTCAGCAGATGGCTTGTCGATCTTGTTGATCGCCACGATCATCGGCACCTTGGCCGCTTTCGCGTGGTTGATCGCCTCAATCGTCTGCGGCATCACGCTGTCATCAGCTGCAACAACCAGAACAACAACGTCTGTCACCTGAGCCCCGCGCGAACGCATGGAGGTGAAGGCCGCGTGGCCCGGTGTATCGAGGAAGGACAGTACAGCCCCGTCCTTGGTTGTCACCTGATACGCACCGATGTGCTGCGTGATCCCACCAGCTTCGCCAGAGGTTACGCTGGTATCGCGGATCGCATCCAGCAAAGACGTTTTACCGTGGTCAACGTGACCCATGATGGTGATCACAGGAGGACGCGATTCCAGTTCCTCGGGCTTATCCTCGGTAACTTGGATCACATCTTCCACGTCAGCATCAGAGACGCGCACAACCTTGTGGCCAAATTCTTCGATGATCAGTTCCGCGGTATCAGCATCAATCGCTTGGTTCTGAGTCGCCATAATGCCGCTTTGCATCAGGGATTTCACAACGTCAGCAACACGTTCGGCCATCCGGTTGGCCAATTCACCAACAGTGATCGCCTCTGGCAGCCGAACTTCACGCACGATTTTTTCGCGCGGCTGGTTTTGACCCATCGCTTTTTGACGCGCACGCTCTTGCTTACGCTTCATTGCAGCCATGGATTTTTGACGACCACCTTCACCAGACAAAGCCTGATTCAGTGTCAGCTTGCCGGAACGGCGTGCATTGTCATCACGTCCACGGGCATTGCGGCCACGCTCTTCGCGCTCACGCTCTGCTTTGCGGGGTTCTTGTGGTGCCGGTTTGTTGCCCGAGGGGCCAGCACGCTTTTCAGCGGGCGCGCCACCGGGTGCGGCTGCCGCAGGAGGAGCCTTAGGAGCAGGCGCAGCAGCACGTTTGGCCGCTTCAGCCGCCTCGCGCTTACGCTTTTCTTCTTCTTCGGTCTTCTTGCGTGCGCGCTCTTCGGCTTCCCGCTGTTCGCGCTCTTTTTGTTCTTTCTCAGCACGCTGGCGCTCTCGCTGCTCGATACGTGCTTTTTCTTCGTCAATGCGACGGGCCGCATCCTCTGCTTCGCGGGCTTTAGCAGCCTGCAATGCCTTCAGACGACGCTCCATTTCCGCGTCAGAGATACCCGCGGGGCGTTTCGAAGATGAATGGGTGTGATTACCGCCGGCGCCCGGCTTAGAGCCGCTGGCCGCAGGTTTTGGAACCACAACGCGTTTGCGTTTGGTTTCCACCACGACGTTTTTGGTGCGCCCATGGCTGAAGCTTTGCTTCACATTCCCCGACCGGGGTCCACCGCGCAGTCCCAAAGTTTTTTTACCGTCGTTATCGCTCATTAAGCTCTCTTATCCTTTCTGGCGGCCGCGCTGGCCGCTCTTTGCATCAGCGGATCTGATGCGAACGCCCTTCAAGCGTCGGGCCTCATCTACAACACGTTGCGTGAGTCCACCAGCGCGAAGCGCAGCATGTATCACAGTTTCTCGTCCAAAGGCCAGACCAAGTTCATTCGCGGTCAGCCATCCGATATACATTCCATTTTGTGGCGTGGATAATTTGGACTTTCCCCGTTCAGAACCGTCTTCGGCCTGAATCAGGATGCGTGTGTCGTCGCGCCACAACCAATCTTTAACCTTTTCGTACCCTGCTACCGCATGACCCGATTTTCGAGCCAGGCTGATCAGATCAATCAGCCGCCGTTTCAGCTGTGTTTCGACCTCATCCACCAAACCGTCCGGCACAGTGACCTGTGTTTTGGCAGCACGCGAGAACAGCTTTTTGTCGACAGCTTTTTCCAAAGCAGCCCTTTTGGCCGTGACCCAAATGCCGCGGCCGGGCAATTTGCCCAGAATATCCGGCACGATCTGACCATCGGGGGACACAACAAAGCGTACCATATCCACGACCGGTTGCACATCACCTGTGGCGATGCACTTCCGTTCTGGCCCAGCCAGTGTCGCAGCATTTGATCCGTCTTGTGTCATGCATCCCCCAAGGGTTGGCCTGTATTATGCAGGCGTTTCTTCGCTGTCGGTATCGGCTTCGGCGTCGATATCTTCCAGCGTTTCTTCTTCGTTTGGTTCCAATTCGGTCGGATCAACCCAGCCCAACAGGACACGGGCGGTCATGACCATTGTCTGCGCCTCTTCCAGAGACACATCGAAGGGCTCCAGAATGCCATCGTCTTTGGACCGTTCGCCGTTCACGGTGGTCCAGCCGCCGGCCAGTTCCCAGTCCGCGCAGGTGGCGAAATCTTCCAACGTCTTGATGCCGTCTTTGCCCAAAGCTTCCAGCATCTGGGGGCTGAGACCTTCGAATTCAACCAAGCTGTCTTCCACGCCCAATTCGCGGGCGGCTTCCATTGCCTTGCGAGCCTGAGCTTCCAGGAATTCGCGGGCGCGGGCCTGAAGCTCTAGCGCAGTGCTGTCATCCACACCGTCGATAACCAGCAGTTCGCCAACTTCGACATAGGCAACTTCTTCCAGGTTGGTGAACCCTTCGGACACCAAAAGCTGGGCAAAGAATTCGTCGACGTCCAGCGTGTCCATGAACAGTTTGGTACGCAGTTCGAATTCGGCCTGACGACGCTTGGATTCTTCTTCCTCGGTCATGATGTCGATGTCGAGGCTGGTCAGTTGGCTGGCCAGACGCACGTTTTGACCACGACGGCCAATCGCCAGCGACAGCTGCTCATCCGGTACGACAACTTCGATGCGCTCTGCATCTTCGTCCAGAACCACTTTGGTCACTTCGGCCGGTTGCAACGCGTTCACCAAGAAGGTCGGCACATCTTCGTTCCACGGGATGATGTCGATCTTTTCGCCCTGCAGTTCGTTCACAACAGCCTGAACACGGCTACCGCGCATACCAACGCATGCGCCAACCGGGTCTATGCTGCCGTCATAAGACACAACTGCGATCTTCGCGCGCGAACCGGGGTCACGAGCAACTGCTTTGATCTCGATGATGCCGTCGTAGATTTCGGGCACTTCCATCTTGAACAGCTCGGCCATGAATTCCGGTGCGGTACGGCTAAGGAAAATCTGCGGACCACGGGCTTCGCGGCGTACATCTTTGATGAAGCAACGTACACGGTCGTTCGGGCGATAGCTTTCGCGGCCGATCTTTTCGTTGCGGCGCAGGATGCCTTCACCACGGCCCACGTCTACGATCACATTGCCGTATTCCTCACGCTTGACGACGCCATTGATAATGGTGCCTGCGCGATCTTTGAATTCTTCGAACTGACGGTCACGTTCCGCTTCGCGGACTTTCTGCAAAATCACCTGCTTGGCCGATTGCGCAGCGATCCGGCCCAGTTCTACCGGTGGGACTTCCTCAACAAAGGTGTCACCGATCTGGGGGTTTTCCAGGTATTGCTTAGCGGTATCGACAGTCATCTCGGCTTGATAATTCTCAAGCTCTTCTTCGTCGACGACAGTGCGGACGCGGGTAAAGGTCGCGCGGCCAGTCTTGCGGTCAATGGACACGCGAATGTCCATTTCGCTGCCGTAGCGGCTTTTGGCGGCACGGGCCAGCGACTCTTCCATCGCTTCAATGACCAACGACGGGTCGATCATCTTTTCGCGCGCGACTGCTTCAGCGGTTTGCAGCAGTTCAAGCTGGTTCGCAGAGGTGATTGCCATCTCTCTTAGTCCTCCTCAGGCCCTTCGGCCTCGATTTCGTCGAATTTGGTTTCGTCTGGTTGCGCATCCTTGCGCGCTTTCAACATCTCGCGGATCAGTTCGTCGGTCAGAACCAGCTTGGCGTCGGACAGCCAGTCAAAGTTCAGCCCGATCGTCCCTTCTTCCACGTTTATCAGCACTTCGTCGTTTTCGACGCCGGCCAGAATGCCTTTGAAGCGTTTGCGGCCGCCCACAAGTTCTGTGGTTTCCAGCTTGGCTTCGTATCCTTCAAACGTCTCAAAGTCTTTCAGACGTGTCAGGGGGCGGTCGATACCGGGGCTGGAAACTTCCAGCGCATAGGTATCCAGAATGGGGTCTTCGACATCCAAGATGGCGCTGACCGCCGTCGAGATTTCGGCGCACTCATCAACCTCAATCCCACCTTGGGGACGTTCGGCCATGATCTGCAATGTTGCGACCTTGCCGCTCAGCAGTCGAATGCGCACCAACTCAAAACCCATGTCTTCGATGACAGGGGTGACAATTTCGGCCAGACGCCGGTCTAGGGCGGCTTTGGCGATAAGGTCCGACATAAGCAGTATGATCCAAGCACAAAAAAACGGGCTCGCGGCCCGTCGAACTTTCCGGTGGAGCTTTTGGACAGTGTCCGTCGCGCCGCTGTTGGCGTGGATATAGGCCGGGCGTGCTGAGTCTGCAAGGGAAATGCACCGGCCCGCAAAATATTCCGTTTCGCGGCCTTTCTTCCGCGGTGGTCAAACTGAAATCTGAACGCGGTTGGGAAACCAGTTTGCAGACCAAAAATTGTCTGTTTGGGCCAAAGCGGTTGCTCAACGGTTGGCTGCAAAATGGTCTGTTTGACCTGCGCTTTGGGTGGCCGGCATGAAGAGCACTTGCAATACGCTTAACCGGGGATCGCGTGTTTCGGATGTGTGAATACAGAACTGGTCTGTCTTGTTTGATATCGCTAACCTTGTTTCGATCCTTGCGTTACCAGTGCAGAAGGATTGCCGTTTCTGAGGAGAGCCGCCATGACCGCCAGCCTAAAACTTGCCGATCCGTCAAATACGGGCCCATGGCTGGACGATCCGGTTCATCGCAAATGGCTGATGGCGGATGCACGCCGACAATTTGCGTTTTTTGATGGCAGCCTGCGTGCGTATGGTGGGTTTGACGTGCTGGATTGGGCAGGCAATCCGCTGCCGCGTGCTGGTCAGGAACTGCACACAACCACGCGGATGATACATTCTTATGTGTTGGCAAAATCGATTGGTCACGCGGGCGCCGATACCATGATCGATGCGGGTATGGCGTATCTTTGGGCCAAACATCGCGATACCCAGCATGGTGGATACCTGTGGTCGGTAGATGAATCGGGCATACAAGACGATATCAAACTGGCGTACGGGCATGTGTTTGTTTTACTTGCAGCCGCCAGTGCGCGGATGGCAGGGCATCCCGATGCGGACCGGTTGTTGGCTGATGCGGCGCAAGTCTTGGATGAACATTACTGGGATGAAGGTGCCGGCCTGCTGCGCGATGAGTTCGCCCGCGATTGGCAGCCCTTTTCCAGTTATCGCGGCATGAACGCCAATATGCATGGGGTCGAGGCTATGCTGGCCGCGTATGAGGCCACGGGCGATGATCTGTGGCTGTCGCGCGCGGGGCGGATACTGACGTTCTTTACCGCACGGATGGCGCCGCAGAACCAATGGCGCATTCCAGAACATTACACTGACGACTGGACCGTTGACCCGGACTACTCTGGCAATCCGATGTTCCGGCCTGCCGGCACAACCCCCGGCCATTCGCTGGAACTGGGACGGTTGTTGATTCAACACTGGGATTTATCGGGACGGCCAGACTCAGATTCGCCGCAGCGGGCACGGCACCTGATCGAAACAGCGATGCAGGATGCTTGGCTGCCAGATGGTGGTTTGGCCTATACGCTGGATTTGACCGGGCAGGTTTCGATCGCTGATCGTTACTGGTGGCCGGTGACAGAAGCGATAGGTGCGCTGGCGAGTTTGCAAAAACTGGGCGGGACATCTGATGACGAAGCGGGGTATCGCAAAGCATGGCGTTTTGCCGATGAATGCTTTGTAGACCATCAGGCGGGCGGATGGTTTCCGGAATTGGATGCAAGCAACCAGCCGACAGCCCGGCAGTTCCAAGGGAAGCCCGATATTTACCATGCGATTCAGGCTGATCTTTTTCCGCTGACACCCGGCGTCTCACGCTATGTCGACGATTTGGCTGGGTTGGGCGATCTATAGGCGCATATTGGCGATGTGTTCTTTCCCAAATAGACCGCGTGACAGGTGCGTGGCGGGGGAAATGATGATGCCAGGCAGAATCGACAGCTGTGCGCTGAAGGCGCGATATTGCGGAAACTGAGGTGAAAGAGATGAACTTGGCGCCAACAAATCTGTAAGTCTTTGAGATTGTTGGTAGCGGAGGAGGGACTTGAACCCCCGACACGCGGATTATGATTCCGCTGCTCTAACCAACTGAGCTACTCCGCCAGAACGTGGCGCTGGGTACGGCAGCGGCCGTTTCAGGTCAAGATGAAAATTCACTCTTTTGCGGGTTACTTCACGATCTGCTCGTCCTTGACGAACATGTTGTCCCATGCACGGTCCACCAGTTCCGGTGTCATGCGATAGGGCAGGCCCTCAAAATCGCAAACAGAGATCATCTGATCAATCAGAAACACCGGCTGATAGTTGGAAAATACGTTGTCGATTGTCGGGTATTTGGTTTTCAACAAATGGACCAAAGACGCTTCGTCCAGCTGCATTTTCTTTTTCCGCGCCACCAGGGCGAAGATTTTTAAAAAGTTTTCCTGGCTTGGTCCGTCGATTTTGATTTTGTAGAAAATCCGGCGCAACGCCGCTTGGTCAAAAATCTCATTTGGGTGGAAGTTGGTCGAGAAGATAACCAGCGTGTCAAAGGGCACTTCGAATTTTTCACCGGATTGCAGCGCCAGAATATCGCGGCCTTCTTCCAAAGGAACGATCCAACGGTTGACCAACGACTGCGGCGGTTCAACCTGACGTCCAAGGTCGTCCACGATAAAGATGCCACCCGTTGATTTCAGTTGCAGCGGCGCCTGATAGGTTTTGGCCGTTGGGTTGTAGACAAGATCAAGCATCGATAGCGAAAGTTCACCACCGGTGATCACTGTCGGCCGTTCACACAGCACATATCGGCTGTCAAAACGGGATTTGCGGCGTAGCTGGTTGGAATCGTCTTCGTCATGCTCTGCGGCGGAATGCACGATTGGATCGTAGACTGTGATCACCTGACCAGAATATTCGATGGCGCGGGGGATGTAGATTTTATCCCCCATCGCATCGCGAATGCCGTTGGAGATGGATGACTTACCGTTGCCGGGTGGGCCATACATCAGAATTGATCGACCAGAGCTGACGGCCGGTCCCAGATTTGACAGCAAATCCTCTGGCAAAACCAGATGGCCCATCGCATTGGTCAACTGTTCCCGCGTGATTTGAACATTTCGAATGGATTGCCGTTTGACCTGCTGTGCGTAGACGTCCAGCGGAACCGGCATAGCGCCGAAGTATTCTGATTGGCTTAACGCGTCCATTGCGCGGGCCTTGCCACTGTCCGTTAACTGATACCCCATCTCGTTTGAGGTGTTCTGAATGCCGGTGGACCCTGTCGCTTCCAGCAGGGCCTGACTGCGTGCCATGTCGATCAGTTCTTGTGTGATCGGGGGCGGCAAGCAGATCGCTTTGGACAAAAGCCGGGTGCTGTTCAGGTTTTTCCGGAACAGGGTTTTTAGAACGATGTCACGCATCATGACCGGTGGCAGATGCATATCGTCCAGTGTGCGTGGCTGAGGGGGCGCCATCACCGAGGCGGTCTGCATGTTCATGAGCGGGCCTGTCGCTTTGATAATTTGATCCACGACAATCAATTACAGCATTGTGGCAACACAAGGTCGGGCCAAAGACGGCACTGGGACAGGATCGAGGAATTCCCAAAAGCAACTGCGCGGGTTTGTCCTTTTGTGTCTCGTCAATAAAACCATACATTCACACCGATGTTGAGACGACTGTCCACATACGCACGGCTGGCATTGGCGCTGGTCGTTTTGCTGACCAGTCAGCAAATGGCCATTGCACGTGGTTCGCCGGCTGCCGCCGGAACCATGGTGATTTGTGGTGGTCAGGGCATTGTCACCATTACTGTCGATGCAGAGGGTAATCCGACTGGCGCGGTTCATATCTGTCCCGACTGCGCGATGTCGTTTTTCGCTTTCGACGGTGGAATGCCCGTATCTTTGGCGGTGTCGCTGCGTTGGGAACAGGTGAAATTCCAACAGGATTTCCTAAGGATCGCACCGCAATTTCGTGTCCGCGCACAGGCGCGCGCACCACCTGTTTTCGTTTGAAGTTTCAGTCAAAATTCAAACGTATACAGGAAGAAAACGATGTCCTTTAAAACCCTTTCCGTGGCTGTTGCAGCCACCTTTCTTGCCATGCCCGCACTTGCAGATATCACAGTGATGGATGCCTACGCCCGCAGCTCTGGCAAGAACGCCAAGTCCGGCGCGGCTTTTATGGCTATTCAAAACACCGGTCAGGAAGATGACCACTTGGTCGCGGCTGTGTCAGACGTGGCGCACAAAGTGGAACTGCACACGCACATCGCCAGCGGTGACGGTGTGATGCGGATGGTACATGTAGAAGAAGGCTTTATCATCCCGGCTGGGGAAACCTACATGCTGAAGCGCGGCGGGGACCATGTTATGTTTATGGGCTTGGCTCAGCCAATGCACGATGGTGACATGCTGGACGTGACGCTGGTGTTCGAAAAAGCCGGCGAAATTACGGTGCAGATCCCTGTCGACCTGCAGCGCAAGCCAGACCACGCTGCGATGGATCACAGCAAGATGAAGACAAACTGATCACACGGCCTTGGCCAGCAATGCATCCACCCATTGCGGAACAGTGCGGCTGGCCGGGCCGACGATGTGATCATCGAACACGTCAGACATCTCACTGTCTTTCAAATTGATTTCCAAAGTGGGAACTTGGTTTTGCCGTGCTTCGTGCACAAAACTGGCGGCGGGGTAAACCTGCCCGGATGTGCCGATGGCAACGAACAAATCGCAGCTTTCCAGATGCGCTGCGATGTCTTCCATGTGGTAGGGCATCTCTCCGAACCAGACGATATCGGGGCGCGTGGTCTGTTGTTGGCAGGCAGGGCAGGGATCATCCATTCGCATTTCCAACGGCGCGTCAAAGTGATGATCGCAGCTCGTGCAGAATGCGCGGGCCAGGGCACCGTGCATGTGAATGGCCGCAGCGCCCGCTTTTTGGTGTAAACCGTCAACGTTTTGCGTAACGATAACCACATCGTCCTGCCAAGTGTTCTGTAAACGGGCCAAAGCGCTGTGCGCTGGGTTTGGTTGCGCGGTGGCCGCTTGGGCACGGCGAGCGTTGTAAAAGCTGTGAACCAGTTCGGGGTTGCGCTTGAACCCTTCGGGTGTCGCAACATCCTCGATCCGATGTTTCGCCCACAATCCGTCTTCATCGCGAAACGTGCCCAATCCGCTCTCTGCGGAAATGCCTGCGCCCGTCAAAATTACGATCTTGCCATGCTGCATGGTGCCCTCCACGGCGATCATGTACACCGCTTTGAAAGGAGGCGTACATGACAAATCGTATCTTATTTGTATGTCTGGGCAACATTTGCCGGTCCCCCGCAGCCGAGGGCGTGGTGCGAAAACTGGCCAAAGATGCCGGTATTGATGTTGTCGTTGATAGCGCTGGAACCGGTGAATGGCACCTTGGAGAGCCGCCCTACAGCCCTATGCAACGGGCGGCATTGGCGCGTGGATATGACTTATCCAGCCTGCGCGCACGGTTGGTGACGGCACGTGATTTCACAAGTTTCGATTGGGTCATCGGGATGGATGACAATAACATGGCCAACTTGCGGAACCTGCAACCCGCAGGTCAGGGCGCGAAACTGGTTAAGTTTACTCAGTTCGCGCCGCAATCCGGCGCTCAAGGCGTGCCGGATCCTTATTACACAAGAGATTTCGAAGGCGCGCTTGACCTAATTGAACAAGCCGCGCTGGGTTTCTTGGATCATCTAGGCGTGTAAAGCGCTTTTGCGATCAGCCAACTGACAGGCAAGGCAACCAGAAAACCTGCAACAGCGGCATATAAAATGGGCTGCAACGTGTCCGCGCCGACAGTCAACACGGCAACAATGCCGGTACCGGCAAGCGTGGTTCCGATCAGGGTGTATAACAACGTGGCCAAGCGCAACATGGCGGCAATCCTTCAATGATACACGCGTCTCACATCAAATATATATCATTGTCGGAATGTGATGACCTTGAGCCAGATCAGATGCGCGGGCGATATTTCGCGCCCGCGCTGATTTTATCCGCGAAAGGACATGCGTTTCATCAGGTCTGTTTTGAGATAGAACTGATGCATAAGCGCCGCCGCGATATGAAGTAGAATCAACAGCATCAATACGGCGCGCATAATTTCATGTGCCTCTGCCGCTGGTTCGACCATCCCGAACCAAGCCACCGCGCCGCTGACGGGCAACAGGACCAACAGCAGGTAAAAAAGACCGTGCGTTGCTTTGGCCGCAAGTTTCAGCAATGGATGCTCTTCTTCGGGAAGGTCCGGCGCGCCTTTGGTCCAGCGTAGGAAAATACGCAGGGCCATCAGGACCAGAATCAGCAACCCACCAATAACGTGTGATCTGACCATGAGTGTCGGATCTTGCGTTACGCCACGTTCAATGGCGTCATAGGCGTCGACGATTGCTTCATGAAATACGTACTGGATCGCGACCAGTACAACGATGACCCAATGCAGTAGGATCTGTAGCTTGGAATAGGCTTGTGGCATCTTTGGCTCCAGAGATAATAAACCTGTTCGCTTACTTACGAGTTTTGGCAGATACATGGTCACAGACGCAAGTCATTCACGCACTCTGAGATCATTTTCGACATGCATCGCCGGGCCGACAGGCAGGCGCCGTTGAGGTAAACATCAAATGATATTTATTGTCGGCCTGCTTGTGGTTTTTGTTGCGCTGGTGGTTTTTACCAACCGTGAAACCCGCATTTGTCGGTGGCGAGAGTACCGAAAAGGTGACACCAGCCAATGGCGTTGCGCTTATTGCGGTGCGGAAACGTCAGGCCCAGCTGGCAAATCACCCAATCGGTGCTTGCGGTCCGCACAGCAGGGTGACGATACGTAAATCGCGCGCGAAAATCGGCTTGTTTGCACGATCTGGCTTACCTTTTGTCCGTTTTGTTCTTGTTTAAATGTGGCCTGCGACGGGATGCGGGGCATTTTGTTACGGCAAGTGTAGGCCACAGGTCGCTACCGCCTGGGTTGGTTATTTGAAGGGCTGGCAACCAGATCAAAGCGGCGCGAATTGCACTAGACCTGTGTATCTATGCTGGAAACCGCGCGCTTTATATCGCGGGTTAACACAGGCTTTATGAGCCAGGCCCTATACTTTTTCATCGCCCTTTTCACAAAGCACGAATAGATGGATTAAAAGGGAAGCGAATAAGTTTACGTAAAGGCAGCTTGAAGCGCGATATCAACCATATCGCCAAAGCTCCGCTCTCGCTGATCTGCTGGCAGCGCTTCATGCGTTTGCAAGTGGTCTGAGACCGTCAAAACGGCCAAGGCGCGAATGCTGTGACGGGCAGCCAGATTGTAGAGTTCAGCGGCTTCCATTTCGACGCCAAGGATACCATGCCGCGTCATTTGCTCATTCAGGTCCGGGCGTTCGTCGTAAAAAACGTCCGATGAATAAATGCCCCCGACATGGGTTGCGATGTCTTTGCTTTCAGCCGCGTGAAAGGCGGCGTGCAATAGCCCGAAATCGGCACAGGGCGCAAAGTTGAGTTCTTTGAAAATGCCGCTGGACGGGGATGACAGCGTGCTGGCTGTTGCTGCCAGAATAACATCCCGGATCTTCACCTGCGGCTGCATCCCGCCGCAAGAACCGATCCGTATCAAGGTTTTAGCCCCATAATCGCGGATCAGTTCGTTGGCGTAGATCGAAAGAGACGGCATTCCCATACCAGAGCCTTGGATTGTGACGCGATGCCCGTTCCAGGTGCCGGTATAGCCCAGCATCCCGCGTACTTCGTTCACACAAACGGCGTTATCCAGAAACGTTTCCGCGGCCCATTTTGCGCGATAAGGATCGCCGGGCATCAATACGGTTTCTGCGATTTCGCCGGATTTGGCTCCGATATGGATAGTCATGATTTACAGTGCCAATCCTTCAAGATCGTTACCTTGGTCCAGCCATTCGTTTACCCATTTGGGCTTGCGGCCGCGACCTGTCCAAGTTTGCGCTGGATCAGCCGGATTTGCAAAACGTGGAACGCCCTTGGGGCCTTTACCGGTATCACTCATCAGATCATCCAGCGAGAAACCGAATTTCTTTGCAACTTCATCAGCGGCACGCTTTGCCTCTGCCTTGCGACGTGTATCAATCGATTTCAGCGCCTTTTCAACATCAGTGCGAAGCTTCAACAGCTCGTCTTTCGACAGCGTATTTAGGTCGATCTGCATTTTATCCTCCATTATTTTGTCCTAAGTTTTGTAAAGCCCGGAAAAAAACAAGGGTCTTTTTTGTGCAAAAAGCCTAATTAGTCCTTATTGTTTCTGAAAAGAGTAGACCTTGCACAATAAAATGCAAGGCCTGCGGGTGTATTTGGCAACTAACGCTAATTAGCGTCAGGGATAATTCATTCGGCGGCGACGTCTTTTGGATCAACCAAAGTAACGATATCAGTCATAATTGTATTCAACTCGAAGTCTTTTGGCGTGTACACTTTTGCCACGCCAATCGATTTCAACCGGATGGCATCTGCATCCGGAATAATGCCGCCAACGATGACTGGAATGTAACTCATGCCAGCGTCGTTCATGCGTTGCATCAACTCTTCAACCAGCGGAATGTGGCTACCTGACAGGATCGACAGGCCAACGACATGAGCGCCATTTTGTGCGGCCTCGACAATTTGTTCCGGTGTCAGACGAATGCCTTCATAGTCGATTTCCATTCCGCAGTCGCGAGCACGGAATGCAATCTGCTCGGCACCGTTTGAGTGCCCGTCCAGGCCCGGTTTCCCGACCAAGAACCGCAAGCGGCGGCCCAGCTTGTCGGAAACGGCATTCACGGCTTCGCGGATATCGTCCAACCCTTCGGTTTTGTTGCTAACCGCGCCAGAAACGCCTGTTGGCCCACGGTATTCACCGTGTACGCGGCGCATTTCCGCAGCCCATTCGCCGGTTGTCACCCCGGCTTTGGCGCAGGCAATGGAGGCAGGCATGATGTTTTCACCCTTGCTGGCCGCATTGCGCAAATCTGCCAGAGCGTTTTGAACCGTGTCGTTATCGCGTTCCGAACGCCATTCGTTCAGACGGTCGATTTGCTGTTTTTCCACAGCTGGATCAACCACCATGATACCGCCGTCTTCGCCAACCAATGGCGAAGGTTCACCTTCGGTCCATTTGTTCACACCGACAACGATGGTTTCGTTCCGCTCAATCCGGTTCAGGCGTTCGGCGTTTGAATCGACCAATCGGCCTTTCATGTATTCGATCGCTTCGATTGCGCCGCCCATGCTGCCCAATTGGGCCAGTTCTGCGCGCGCGCCTTCTTTCAGGGCTTCGACCTTTGCGGTCACGGCGGGGTTGCCATCAAACAGGTCGCCGTATTCCAGAAGGTCGGTCTCATAGGCCAGAATCTGCTGCATACGCATGGACCACTGTTGGTCCCAAGGACGGGGCAGGCCCAAAGCTTCGTTCCATGCGGGCAGTTGCACCGCGCGGGCACGCGCGTTTTTCGACAGGGTTACGGCAAGCATCTCAATCAGAATGCGGTAGACGTTGTTTTCGGGCTGCTGTTCGGTCAGGCCAAGGCTGTTGACCTGCACGCCATACCGGAAACGGCGGAATTTCGGGTTTTCCACGCCGTAGCGTTCTTGAAGGATTTCATCCCACAGATCGACGAAAGCGCGCATTTTGCACAGCTCGGTCACAAAGCGGATGCCAGCGTTCACAAAGAAGGAAATCCGCCCGCACAACGCTGGGAAATCCTCAGCCGGTACGCGGGGTTTCAATTCGTCCAATACGGCGATGGCAGTTGCCAGCGCAAAAGACAGTTCCTGTTCGGGCGTCGCGCCAGCTTCTTGCAAGTGGTAGGAACACACGTTCATCGGGTTCCACTTGGGCACGTGCGTATAGCAATACTCGGCCACATCCCCGATCATCTTTAGCGACGGTTTTGGGGGACATATATATGTACCGCGTGACAAGTACTCTTTGATCAGGTCGTTTTGGACCGTCCCTTGCAGCTTGGAAATGTCTGCGCCTTGTTCCTCAGCCGCGGCTATATATAGAGACAACAACCAAGGCGCGGTGGCGTTGATCGTCATTGATGTATTCATCTGTTCCAGCGGGATCTGGTCAAACAGCGTGCGCATATCGCCCAGATGACAGACGGGAACACCAACTTTGCCAACTTCGCCGCGTGCCAGAATATGGTCGCTGTCATATCCGGTCTGTGTTGGCAGATCGAAAGCAACAGACAGGCCGGTTTGTCCTTTGGCCAAATTGGCCCGGTATAATGCGTTGGACGCGGTGGCGGTGGAGTGTCCGGCATAGGTACGGATCAGCCAGGGGCGGTCTTTTTGCATCTCGGTCATCGGGGCCTCGTGAATCGGTTGGGCAATAATGTTGCTATTTGTTCTGCGTATGCGAAATTTTCATACCCTTGTCAATTCGCCGCGCTGCAGCAAGGGCGAATCTGTCGCTGAATTACTCTGGTCTTGCTGAAAATAGAATCACCTCGAAGGGTGCGTTTGAGGGGTGAATGTTTCACCTACGGGTTCGGTTCTGGAGATTCGATTTGATTGTTCATTGAATCGGTACCGAATTGGACTGAATTGCGGCAAAATTTGGTAATCGCCGCCTTTTATGGCTCTCTATGTTCATGAACTTCAGGACGAACCCCACATTCCTGAGATCGAGTGTTTGGGGAATTTGGGTAAATGATTGGGAGTATAAATATGTCTCTATTTAGTAAATTCGTTGCACCGTTGGTGTTGGCTCTGGGTCTTGCTGGCACATCCGCCACGGCCGCAATTCTTGTTACAGTCGATGTCAGTGATCCGTCGGCCGTGACCTTTACCGGAACGGGCGAACGCCCGATCGTTCGGGATAGTACCACAGCGTTCGAAGGTTTCACGCTGCTGGACTTTCTGACCGGACCGTCGTCGATCTTTGGCGCATTCGATCCTGCCAGCTCGTTTCAGGCACGTGGCGCACGGCCGGCCTTCGACAACATCTTTTTCCCCGGCGGCAGTGGCTGGGACGATCTGAATATTTATAATTTCGGCGGCGGTGATATCAATTTGCGTCCGAGGAATCGTGCATTCCGCGGCATTCTGACTGCAGACTTGTCTGCGATCACCAACTTGCTGCCCGGTGCTGGCACCTTTGGCCAAATCATTCTGGGCGATGTGCCTGATGCTCAGCGCCGTGCCGTTGGTGCATACGAAGTTGTCGGTGTAGCGCCGGTTCCGCTTCCTTTGCCTGGCCTGCTGCTGGTTGGTGCAATTGGTGCCATGGCCGCTACCCGCAAGCGGAAAGCTTCCAAACCCGCTGCAGCCTAACAACACGACAGACGTCAACCACCACAGTTATGAAAGCCCGCGCAGCAGTTGCGCGGGCTTTTTGCTGTTTTGCGCAGCCGAATTGGCCATTGGTCGACCTAAATGCTGCGGCAGCGAAGACACTTTCTGCATCCGCTGGGTCATAAAATTACAAAAATTGGGACAATCTTGTTGCAAAATTACGCGACCATAACTACTTCATCGTCAAGCCCGTGATTCTGCGTCGCGGCATTATTGGTAATTTAGATACCCTATGGAGGTTCTGATGGCTCTGGATACGGAAACTGGAATCGCCCAATACGAGGCGCCGGAAAAAGACCTGTATGAGATCGGGGAAATGCCCCCGTTGGGCTATGTCCCAAAGAAAATGTACGCATGGGCCATCCGCCAGGACCGTCACGGCGAACCCGAACAGTCGTTCAAGCAAGAAGTCGTGGACACGTGGCAGATCGACAGCCACGAAGTTCTGGTTTTGGTGATGGCGGCTGGCGTGAACTATAATGGCGTTTGGGCCGGTCTGGGCCAGCCCATCAGCCCGTTTGATGGCCATAAACAGCCCTATCATATTGCTGGTTCCGATGCGTCTGGCATCGTTTGGAAAGTCGGCGACAAGGTAAAGACCTGGAAAGTGGGCGACGAGGTCGTGATCCATTGTAACCAGGATGATGGCGACGACGAAGAATGTAACGGCGGCGATCCGATGTTCTCTCCGACCCAGCGCATCTGGGGATATGAGACGCCTGATGGATCCTTCTCGCAGTTCACCCGCGTGCAAGCGCAGCAGTTGATGCCGCGTCCCAAGCACCTGACTTGGGAAGAATCCGCGTGCTACACGCTGACGCTGGCAACTGCGTATCGTATGTTGTTCGGCCACCACCCGCATGAACTGAAGCCGGGCCAGAATGTCTTGGTTTGGGGTGCATCCGGTGGTTTGGGCTCTTACGCGATCCAGCTGGCAAATACGGCCGGTGCCAACGCAATTGGCGTGATTTCTGATGAGTCCAAGCGCCAGTTTGTTATGGATCAGGGCGCTAAGGGCGTGATCAACCGCAAAGATTTCAAATGCTGGGGCCAACTGCCAACAGTGAACACGCCTGAATATAACGATTGGCTGAAAGAGGCCCGTAAGTTTGGCAAGGCGATCTGGGAAATCACCGGAAAAGGTGTCAGCGTTGATATGGTCTTTGAACACCCTGGTGAGGCGACCTTCCCAGTCTCGACACTGGTTGTGAAAAAAGGCGGTATCGTTGTGATTTGCGCCGGGACCTCTGGTTTCAACTGCACCTTCGATGTGCGCTACATGTGGATGCACCAGAAACGTTTGCAGGGATCGCACTTTGCCAACCTGAAGCAGGCCGCAAGCGCCAACCGTCTGATGGTGGAACGTCGTTTGGACCCGTGTATGTCGGAAGTGTTCCCATGGAATGAAATTCCACAGGCACACACCAAGATGCTGCGCAACGAGCATAAGCCGGGCAACATGTCGGTTTTGGTTCAGGCCCCCAGAACGGGTTTGCGCACTTTTGAAGACGCGCTGGCTGGCTAAAGCCAATGCGTTGACCAAGACGCGTTTACCTTTTGGAAACAATTACCGCGGCCCTATGGGGTCGCGGTTTTCTTTTGCGACATGCCGAGTCGGGAATTGAGGGCTGAGGGTTTGGGGATCGAGTACGGAAGGCGGCTACCATGTCATATGACTGGGTAATCAACGTGTTAGATGACCTTCAGACCTTTGCGTCAGCCAATGGTTTGCAAGGTTTGGCGCGTCAACTTGACGATACCCGCCGTGTCGCTGAGGAAGAGATTTACCCAATTGGTCGTTCCGTCGCAGAACGTCCGCCAGAGCCCGCGCAAGAACCGGGCGAGTAAAAGCCGTAGGCTGCTACGATTTTTTGCAAATGGCGCGCAATCCTGGTTTTCCCCGGCGGCGGGGCGCTTTAGGGTCCGCGTCATGACACTTCCCGTAATGACCCTGTCTGAAGACCAGGCTGAAGCCTATGATCGCGTGGCCGAAATGCTGCGTGAGGCCGGCGTAGATTTAGGCGAGGGGCTGAGCCTGCCGGCGCGCGACAGCCGCAGCGCTGTGATGGCGTTGATCGGCAAGGCCGGGTCGGGCAAAACCATGCTTTTGGCCGAGCTGTACAAGGCGTTGGAAGCAGCCGGAATTGAAGTGGTGTCCGGCGACTATGAAAGCCGTCGTCGCAAAGACAAACGCACGTTGGCCATTCTGGCACCGACGAACAAAGCAGCCTTTGTCTTGCGAATGCGCGGCGTCCCAGCCACGACCATTCACCGTATTCTTTACACACCGGTCTATGATCCAGAATATGAACGCGTTGCCGAATGGTTGATGGGGCATGATGACAAACCAGAGATCGAGGGCCTGACAGACGAGGGGTTGGAGCGTGCGAAGACTTCGTACCAGCTTCACAAGTCCATCCCGGCCGCATTGGCCGCGGCAGGATTGCGCGGTTCAGATTTTATCACTGGTTGGAAGCGGCGCGAAGATCCGCTGGACATCGGTTTCGTTGATGAAGCGTCCATGTTGGATGATCGACAGTTCGATGATCTGAAGGAAATCTTTCCGACTTTGCTGTTGTTTGGCGACCCGGCGCAGCTTGCACCGGTCAATCAGTCCGGGCAGATGGTGTTTGAGGGGTTAAAACCCTCGCAACGTTTAGAGCTGAGCCGCGTTCACCGCCAAGATGCCGACAGCCCGATCCTTGATTTGGCCCATGCGCTGGCCGATCCATCGCTAGGGTTCGAAGATTTCGAGCGCATGATCGAAGAAAAAGCAAAGCAGGATGATCGGATCGTTTGGGGACAGCGGGTCGAGGTAGACCTGATGGCGCGATCTCCGGTGTTGGTCTGGCGCAATGCCACCCGCATTCGGTTGATAACAGCGTTTCGTTCTGTCTATGGCGCGCCCGATACCGCGCTTTTGGAAGGCGAACCGCTGGTTTGTGATGGTATCGAATTGCCGTTAAAGCACCGTAAGAAGCGGTTGGATCTGGAAGCACGTGGCCTGATCAAAGGCGCACAGGTGATCTACCTTGGGCCAGGGCGGAAGCCCGGATTTTCACGCCTGCATGTGATCGGGGCGGAAGACCCCCAAGTTTCGGCGGCTTCCATCGTCAAAATCGAAAAACCTGATGAAGAAGAGCCGTTTATCCCGTTTGCGGCTCGTATGGGGGCCACGTTTTTGCACGGCGCGGCGGTGACGATCCACAAGGCGCAAGGGTCGCAGTGGGATACCGTTCAGGTGTTCGCCCCCGATCTGTACGCTGCCGCCCGAATGGGCCGTTCAGAGGCAGGTCAGCCACTGTGGAAGCGCCTGGCCTATGTTGCCATCACACGGGCACAAGAGCGGTTAATCTGGGTTGTGCGCAACCGGTTGTCGCGCCCTTCGGGATTGCTGCGTGTCGATGATTTGCGCAGCGCGCCCGTCGCACCGTTGACACTTGCAATGGAAGAACAACCTGACACCTAAGTCAGCGTTCGAGTTTCGGCAGCTTGTGTGTTTTTCAAATCGACAGTTGCTTTGTTGGTCCCAAATTGTTGAGGTGAATAAAAAAACCAAACGATTAGGGAGGTCTCAATGCAAGGACTTATGATGAATCGCCCGTTGGCGATTATCGATCTGTTGAAATTCGCTGCCGACTCTCATCCAGACGCAGAGATTGTATCGGTTCGGTGCGAAGGCGACGTGCATCGGGAAACGTACAAGCAAGCATTGGACAGATCGGGCCAGCTGGCGGGTGCGCTGATTGCCTTGGGGGTATCGCCAGGGGATCGTGTGGCGACATTGGCCTGGAATGGCTATCGCCACTTTGAGCTCTACTATGCCGTTTCAGGGATGGGCGCCGTTTGCCATACGATCAATCCGCGTTTGTCGGCCGAGCAGTTCTTGTACATCGTACAGCACGCCGATGACCAAGTGATGTTTGTGGACTTGACCTTTGTTCCGATCATCGAGGCGTTGAAGGCAAAGCTGCCTAGCGGACTAAAGCTGGTTCTGATGACAGACCGGGACCATATGCCTGAAAGTGCTGTAGAATTTCTGTGTTATGAAGAGCTGTTGGCGGTACAGCCGTCACAGTTTGACTGGCCTGATCTGCCCGAAGATACGGCCTCCAGCCTGTGCTACACCTCAGGTACGACGGGACATCCCAAAGGCGTGTTGTACTCTCACCGGTCTACGGTTTTGCATGCACTGACGATTGGTGTCACCCTGCCGGCAAGCTTGAACGAAGGCGCCCGCATATTGCCGGTTGTTCCGATGTTCCATGTCAACAGTTGGGGCTTACCCTATGCCGCGCCATTGGTCGGCGCCTCGTTGATCATGCCTGGCGGAAAGCTGGATGGTCCGTCGGTGTACAAGTTGATGGAAGACGAAAAAGTCACCGCGTCTTGGGGTGTGCCAACGGTTTGGTTTGGTTTGCGTGCCGAGATCGAAGCTCAGGGCAAACCACCGTCCAGTTTGACGCAGGTTGTGGTTGGTGGTTCTGCTGCGCCCTTGTCATTGATTTCTTTCTTCGAAGAGATGGGGATCGATGTGTGCCACGCATGGGGGATGACAGAAACCAGCCCGGTTGGAACACAAGGCCAATTGTCGGGGGTGCACAAGACACTGCCCCAAGAGACACAATTGCAGTTGAAGACGACCCAAGGTCGGCGGGTGTTTGGCGTGGACCTAAAGATTGTTGATGATTCCGGTGCTCCCCTTCCGCATGACGGAAAGGCGGTCGGAGAGTTGTTCGTTCGTGGCAGCTTTGTCACCTCGGGATATTTCAACAATGCCGAGGCAACAGAGAAAGCGATTGATAGCGAAGGCTGGTTTGGAACCGGCGATGTGGCCAGCATCAATGCGGATGGTTTCTTACAGATCCAGGATCGTTCAAAAGACCTTATCAAATCTGGGGGTGAGTGGATTAGCTCGATTGATCTGGAAAGCATCGCGATTGCGCATCCCAAAGTGGCCAGTTGTGCCGTGATTGCCGTTGCACATTCCAAATGGGGGGAGCGCCCTTTGCTGGTCGTGATACCGGCAGGCGATGACAAACCGAAGTTGGAAGAAATCCATGAATTGATGTCAGAGCATGTCGCGAAATGGCAATTGCCGGATGACATGGTGTTTGTCGAAGAGCTGCCCATGACGGCCACTGGCAAAGTGTCAAAGCTGACGCTGCGCGATCAGTTTGCCGCCCATGTTTTGCCCGATGACTGCTGAGACTCTTCGCGCGTTACCGCCGTGTTATTCGGACTGGTTTGTGATTGATGCAGACCGTGTGACGGCCTTTGCAGATGTGACAGAGGACTGGCAGCCCATTCATCTGAATGAAGCAAAGGCGCAAGCCGCTGGATTGCCGGGGCCAATCGCACATGGCTTTTTAACGTTGTCATTGCTTGTGCCGATGTCTGCGCATGTGCAACCGGCCCTTCCTGGACTGAAAGCCAGTCTGAATTACGGGTTTGATCGGGTAAGGTTTTTGTCGCCTGTTCCCGTGGGGAGCCGGATCAGGGGGCGTTTTTCCGTTGCGTCAGTCGATGAAGGCGATGGTTTCCTGACCGTCCATTGGGATGTTACCGTCGAAATAGACGGGCAGGATAAGCCAGCAGTGGCCGCACAATGGATCACACGTCTACAGATGGAGGACTAAGATGGATCTTGGTATGACGGATCGCGTGCGCGATCTTGTGACACGTGTGCGCACATTTATTGACACGGAAATTGCGCCACTGGACCCAGAGTTCCACGCCGAGGTCGGGCGCCATCCATCCGGTGATCGTTTCCAACATACGCCACGGCAATTGGAAATTCTGGACGGTTTGAAAAGCAAAGCTCGGGAACAGGGCCTGTGGAATTTCTGGCTGACAGGGTCTGAGCATGGCTTTGGGTTGTCCACAGTTGAATATGCCTATCTGGCTGAGGAGATGGGAAAAATCCCGATTGCAGCCGAGGTGTTCAATTGCAGCGCGCCAGACACCGGCAATATGGAAGTACTGGAACGGTACGGCGAAGACTGGATGAAGCAGACTTGGTTGGTGCCGTTGTTGAACGGCGAAATCCGATCTTCCTACGTAATGACAGAGCCAGGAATTGGGTCATCTGATGCGGCTCAATTGGTCTTTGAAGCCAAGCGAGATGGCGATGATTTTGTTCTAAACGGCGAAAAATGGTGGATCAGCGGTGCAGGTGATCCGCGGTGCGGGTTGTATATTCTTATGGCGTGCACTGATCCGGATGCTGCAAAGCATAGTCGCCACACGATGTTCGTGATGGACCCGAAAACACCCGGCATTGAAGTGCTGCGCCCAATGGAAGTGTTTGGGCAGGATGACGCGCCGCATGGCCATATGCACATTCGTTTCACCAATGTCCGCGTTCCGGCGCGAAATATCGTTTTGGGCGAAGGCCGTGGTTTCGAAGTGGCACAAGGCCGCTTGGGCCCCGGCCGCATTCACCATTGTATGCGCGCCATCGGGCAAGCGGAAAGCGCGCTAGAGATGATGTGCCGACGTGGTCTGTCGCGTGAAGCGTTTGGCAAGAAGATCATCGAACTGGGTGCCAACTACGACATCATTGCCAATGCCCGTATGGAAATAGAGATGGCGCGCCTGCTGTGCCTGAAAGCGGCATGGATGATGGACACCGCAGGGGTACGTGCCGCCCAGCCATGGATTTCCAAGATCAAGGTGGTCGCACCCTTGATGGCGGGCAAGGTTATTGACGAAGCTATCCAAATGCATGGGGCTGCCGGGATCAGTCAGGAATTCAACCTTGCTCATATGTGGACCCATGTGCGCACCTTGCGTTTTGCGGATGGTCCGGATGCCGTTCATCGCCGACAGGTGGCACGGGCAGAGCTACGTAAATATTCCAATGGCACCGTCTGATCTTGGGCCTGACGCTTTACAGCGTGTATCGGACTGGATGCGCGATCATGTAGACGGGTTCTCAGGGCAGGTGACCGGGGCGCAGAAGTTTGCGGTTGGACAGTCAAATCCGACCTTTCTGCTGGATACCCCGGATGCATCCTATGTCTTGCGAAGCAAGCCGCCCGGCCAATTGCTGAAATCAGCGCATGCGGTTGACCGTGAATTTCGGGTGCAACGGGCATTGGCCGGTTCGGATGTACCTGTCGCGAAAGTGTTTGCGCTGTGCCAAGACGACACTGTCTTGGGGTCGATGTTTTATGTGATGGAAGCGGTCGAAGGTGAAAACCTGCTGGACCCGTCCATGCCCGGCGAAACCCCCGAACGGCGCGGGGGTATCGCAGCGGAAATGTGCCGGGTGCTGTCTGCGATTCACGATGTGGATATTGAGGCGGTTGGTCTTTCGGACTTTGGTCCTCCGGGCAATTACTATGAACGGCAGTTTGGCCGTTGGACCAAGCAATACCGCGCCAGTGCCACCGAAGAGATCGCGGCGATGGAAACGCTGATCGCTTGGCTACAGCGTCATATGCCGTCAGACGACGGGCAGCGCAGCTTGGTGCATGGGGATTTTCGGATCGACAACATGCTGTTTGCACCCGGCGGAACGGACTGCCACGCCGTGCTGGATTGGGAGCTTTCCACCATCGGGCACCCCTTTGCGGATCTGGCCGGGGTGATCATGCAGTGGCAATTGCCGCCTGGCACCGAAGGACGTGGGCTGGCTGGGGTGGATCGAGCGGCATTGGGCCTGCCGACGGATTCAGAATTTGTCGCGCAATATTGCGAACGCCGCGAAATCGGTCAGATTGATGGCTTTGGGTACTATGTCGCCTTTGCGTTCTTTCGAATGGCCGCGATTTTGCAGGGCGTCAAAAAACGTGCCCTTGACGGTAATGCATCTAACCCTGACAAAGCGCTGAAACTAGGGACATTTGTTCCCAAGTTTGCGGAATTGGGGTTGGAGGCTCGCAGCCAATATGGATGAACGATTTGACGAACCACCTTATGCGTTCCGAGAACACATTGGGATGAAAATGGTCGATTGGTCCGACGGGTATTCACGGTTCGATTTGCCTTTGAAAGAGTTTCACCAGAACCGGCACGGCAACCCGCACGGGGGCGTTTACGCCTCGTTACTGGATACGGTTATGGGCTATGCGGGCTGTTGGACAGGTGATCCGGATAGAACGCAAATGTGCCTGACGCTCTCGTTGAACGTGCAATACCTTTCTCGGCCTAAGGCTGAACTTTTTATCGCCGAAGGTCGCAAGACTGGCGGCGGTAAAAGCTCCTTCTTTGGTGAAGGGCTGATTAAGGATGAGACCGGTGAATTGTTGGCCAAGGGCACCGGCGTATTCCGGTATCGGCGCAGCGCGGGCTAATACCCGGCGGTTTTGTCGACCAGATGGCGCAGCGGCGCACCAGCCAGACTGCGCTGGATGTTGTCCACAATAACGTGCACCGCTGTTTCCGGGCGGGTTTCGCTGGCTATATGCGGTGTCACCGTGATCTTTGGATGCTGCCAAAACGGGTGATCCGACGGCAATGGTTCGGTTCTAAACACGTCCAATGTGGCATGGGACAATTGCCCACTGTCCAGCGCTGAAATCAGATCAGCATCGTTGATCAAAGGGCCCCGTCCGGGATTGATGACAACCGCGCCGCGCGGCAACAGGGCCAGGGTTTTGCTGTTTACGATGTTTTCGGTGGCAGGTGTGTTTGGCAACAACAACACCAGAATTTGGGCCGATTGCAGGGCTTCGTTCAAACCTTGTGGGCCAGAGAGGCACGTCAGGCCGGGCACGTCCTTGGCTGAACGGCTCCAGCCCGTAACGGGAAAGTCCAAGGCCGTAAGCGCGCTGCCGCAAGCTTGGCCCAGTGCACCAAGCCCAAGGATGGTGACTGGTCTGGCACGTGACAGTGGTGCCGCGACGGGCTGCCAGATGTGATCGGGGTTTACGATATGTGCATCCATTCCCAGATGATGGCGCAGCACATGTCCGGTGACCCACTCTACCATGCCTTGGGTCAATCCCGCATCGTCAACCATACGGGTCAAGGGGACGTTCAGGGTTGGGTTGCCAATGATGCTTTCAACCCCAGCCCATAGGTTCAGGACCGCGCGCAGTTTGGGGAACCTTGTGAAGTCCGTAACGTCGGAATCCGGCGTATAGATGATGTATTCTACGTCTTCGTCATCAATATCCGGGCGCAGGTCATAGAATATGTCCGCGTCTTCCAGCGCCTGGCGTAGCAGTGGCGCATATGTCGGCCAACGTTTTGGTCCGGCGGCAAAAAGGATTTGTGTAGCGTCTGACATCTGAAACGTGGTCACCTAGGCCTGTGGATATGGGCGCTTTGCACCAAACCAAAGGCGAGCATTAGAACCAACATCGCTGATCCACCATAGCTGACCAGCGGTAGGGGAACCCCAACAACTGGGGCAAGGCCCATCACCATGGCCATGTTGACCGAGAAGAACAAAAAGAAGTTCAAGGCGATCCCAAGGATCAGAAGCGAAGAAAAGCGATCGCGGTTTTGAATGGCCGAAACGATGCAGAACACCACGATCAGCACGTAGAGAGACAACAAGGATATGCCGCCAATGAATCCGAATTCCTCGGCCAATGTATTGAAGATGAAATCGGTGTGTTTTTCCGGCAAGAAGTTCAGGCGCGACTGCGTGCCTTGCATAAACCCACGGCCTGTCCAGCCGCCGGAACCCATCGCGATTTTGGCCTGTGTGATGTGATAGCCAGCGCCCAGCGGGTCTGATGACGGATCAAGAAAGGTGTCGATCCGACGAAACTGGTAGTCCTTCAGCATTTGCCAGCTGGTGCCCCGGCTGACGAAAACGGCATACAGCGTGCCTGCACCAGAGGCGATAACGGCCCCGAAATAGGCCCAGTGCACGCCCGCCAGGAACATGGTCAGCCCACCCGCCGCCAACAGCAGGATGGCCGTTCCAAGATCAGGCTGTGTCAGAACCAGCCCGGTTGGTAGCAAGATCAGGATCACCGGCACCACCACCCACAACGGGCGGGAGGTTTTGGTGGTTGGCAGCCAGTCGTAATAAGCCGCCAGCATCATGACCAAGGCAACTTTCATCAGTTCTGATGGTTGCAGGCGCATGAAGCCAAGATCAATCCAACGCTGGGCGCCCATCCCGACAGAGCCGAAAAGCTCTACCAACAGCAGCAGGGCCAGACCGAGCAGATAGGCCAGTACGGCCATATTTCGCCAGAACCAGATTGGCACCATGGCGACAAAGACCATGCCCACCAGCCCCAAGGCAAAACGCTTCATCTGCGGTTCGGCCCAGGGGGTCATGGACCCGCCCGCCACCGAATACAGCATCAAGAACCCGACGCCCGCGACCGACGATAGCAGCAAAACCAGCGGCCAATTCAGGAAAAGGATTTTACGCCAGCCCGAAGGGACCGTTTTGACCGCGTATTCAAGATAACTCATGCGCGGCTCCGGGCTTGCAGCGCACGTTCTTGACGGTCTTTGCGCAGGCGGTCTTGTTGTGCCGCGATGCGATCACGGTCCTTGGAAGGATAGGCTTCCAAAGGGGGATCACCACCATACAGCGCCTGAAGTGTAACGTCGCGTGCGATTGGTGCCGCCGTGGTTGAGCCGCCGCCACCGTGTTCCACCACAACCGAGACTGCGATGGTTGGTGCATCGTATGGGGCGAAGTTGACAAACAGCGCGTGGTCCCGGCGTTTCCACGGTAGGTCTTCGTTTCGAGTCACGCCTTGGCGCCGCTCGGCTTCGGTAATGTTTCGGACTTGGCTTGTGCCGGTCTTGCCCGCCATTCGAAAGGCATCTTCGATAATCCGCGTCCGGTAGGCAGTGCCACGACGGTTATTGCTGACGGCAAACATCGCTTTGCGCACTTGCCGCAAGTGGTTTTCGTTTAGGCCAAGGCCCTCACCGCCACGAATGGGCGTTTCCATCCCGTCGATGGATTTGATCAACCGTGGCAGAATTTCGCGCCCTGTCGCGATGCGTGCCGTCATCACGGCCAGTTGCAAGGGTGAGGTCAACACAAAGCCCTGACCGATAGAGGCGTTCACCGTATCGCCCACCACCCATTCGCGGCCAATTTCCTTTAGTTTCCATGCGCGGCTTGGATTAACGCCAGAGGAGACGGCGGACATGGGGATATCGTGTGCAACGCCGAGCCCCAAAATCCTGGCCATTTCGTTGATCTTTTCAATGCCCACCTTCAGGGCCAGATCATAGTAATACACGTCGCAGCTTTCGCGCAGCGACTGGGCCAGCGTCATGTGCCCATGTCCGGCACGTTTCCAGCAGTGAAACTTGCGCCCGGATACTTCCAGATGGCCGGGGCAGTAGACGGTGTCTTCAGAGTCGATAAGGCCAGCATGCAGAGCGGCCATCGCTGTGACCATTTTGAAGGTAGAGCCGGGGGGGTAGGCATCCTGCACGGTTTTTGACGCCAGAGGACGGCGATCATTGTCGCGCAGAAACGCGTAGTCGTTCACTGAAATGCCACGGACAAACAAATTTGGATTGTAGGAAGGCGCCGATGCGATGGCGCGCAGGTTCCCGCTCTCCAAGTCGATGACAACGACTGAGGCGCTTTCCTGGCCCAGGCGAGCCTGAACATAGTCTTGCAGATCAGCATCCAGCGTCAGCTGTATATCGGCGCCGGCCACACCTTCGCGCCTGTCCAGTTCACGCATCACTCGGCCAACGGCGTTGACCTCAACGCGTTTGGCCCCGGCACGCCCGCGTAGCAGGTCTTCTAACTTGGATTCGACGCCCACTTTGCCAATCTGAAAGCGGGGGATGCGCAGCAGGGGCTCAGGCTCTTCGTAACGCGCAAGATCGCGGTCACTGACTGGCCCAACATAACCAACAGCATGCGCAAATGGCGTGCCATTGGGATAAAACCGCGACAAGCCAACCTCAGGCGTGACGCCGGGCAGGGCGGGGGCATTTACCGCGACACGGCTGATTTCTTCCCATGTCACACGGTCGGCCACGGTGACGGGTAGAAACGGCGGGCTGCGCTCCATCTCTGTCAGGGCGCGGTTCAGATCGTCGTCGTCCAGTTCCACCAATGTTGACAGACGGCTGATGACATCTGCGACATCACCTGCATCTTCGCGCACAATGGTGATGCGGTAGGACGGTTCGTTTTCAGCCAAAACCTTGCCGTTTCGGTCAAATACCCTGCCACGCGCTGGTGGGATCAGGCGAATGTTGATCCGGTTTTCTTCGGCCAGCAGGCGAAACGCGTCGGCCTGATCAACCTGTACATGGCGCATACGCAGCGCCAACACACCCGCAAACCCAAGCTGTGCTGCGCCCAGAATCAACCCTCGGCGAGAGATTTTTCGGAAACTGTCCGCGGTATCTTTTGGTGAGCGTCTCATGTACCTAGCTGAATGCGTCGTATTCGCCCGGAGTGATCCGGCGCACGCCAATTATAAAGTGCGAGAACAGCACCACCAAGGGGTAGATGGCGATTGTTCCTGCTGCCTGGATCACAGCCAGGTGAAGTGGCCCCGGTTCCGCCACAACCAGCAACATAATGGCACGATAACCCAGAAGAATCCCAACAACCATGACGCCAAAGGTCAGCCACTCGGCGATGAAAGTTGTTTCGGAATGCCTGCCTTCGCGCCCCTTTGCCCATTCCAATCCGATCAATGCCAGTGCGGTCAACAGCCCAAGCGGGCGTTGGAGCAGCAGATCAGACATGAAAAACGCGGCGAGTATGGACAGTGTCGGTACATACTCCATCCGCCGAACCGCCCAAGCAAAGCTGAGTGCCAGCAATACATCGGGTGCGGCCCACTGGCGTGGGGCGATGGACAAGGGCAGCAGGTAAAAGATTGGGATCAAGAGGGTGAAAAACAGATAAACGGCGCGCATACCCCAAAGCCGTGTTTGGGAATGTTCAGCCATCCGGCTGGCTTTCTGCTGGTTGTGGTGGCGGCGCCCTGTCCGGCAATTCTTCGGGCAGGATCAGTGCGCTTGGCTGATCCACCCGGCGGGCGCCATGGTCACGCAACACACGCAGGAATTCCAACCGCTCATAGTCGGCTGCCAACCTGACGCGGAACCGCCCGCCCGGATCTTGTGCGACTTGGCCAACCAGCAAGCCGGGGGGGAAGACATCGCCGTCGCCGGACGTGATCACACGATCGCCGGGGCGCACCTGTTCGGCGTCTTCCAGAAAATCAAGCGGTGGCGCGGCGCTGTTGTCTCCAACTGCCAGACCCGACTGACCAGAAGGTTGAATGGTCACGGGAATGCGGCTGGTTGTGTCGGTCAGCATAATGACCCGGCTGGTATTGGCACCCACGCCGGAAATTCGCCCGACCAGTCCGATACCGTCCATTGTTGCCCACCCGTCAACAATACCATCCCGAGACCCGACATTGATCAGAACGCTTTGCCGGAAAGAGGTGCCACTGTCTGCCAAAACCACGCCGGTGATATATGTCAGGCGTGGATCCAGCTGGACGTTGTTCAAATCCCGGAGGCGCGCGTTTTCCTGTTCCAGCTGTAATGCGGCTTCTTTCCAGGCCGTCATCTGGCGCAATTCGCGGCGCAGTTCCTGATTTTGTTCGTTAATGTGTTGATAACTTTGAAAATCGCGGACCAGCTTTATCGTGGCAGTGACCGGCGCCATCAACCAATCGAAGTTGGGAACCACCTGATCAACGACTTGGGCACGAAAGCGTTCAACCCGTGGGCTGTCGATGCGCCAAACCAAGAAGATGGCCACCAGGCACAAAACCAAAACCCCCAGAAACAAGCGTTTCAGTGGTCCTGAATAGGTTTCAGCGGTATTGCGGTCCTTGGCCAACGGATCCCCTTTGCGGAGCGGTGTCGGTCTTAGCTGTCGTAGTCAATTGCGTGACGCAACTGTTTTTCGTATTCCAGCGCTTTTCCGGTGCCCAGAGCCACACAGTTAAGGCTTTCGTCAGCTATCGAAACGGGCAGCCCGGTCTGTTCGCGCAGGGCCAGATCTAAATCGCCCAGCAATGCGCCGCCACCGGTCAGCATAACGCCGCGGTCAACGATGTCGGCAGCCAAATCCGGCGGGGTGGTTTCCAGCGCGGTCATCACTGCTTCGCAGATCGACTGGACGGGTTCGGCCAAGGCTTCGGCAACCTGCGCCTGACTGATTTCGGTCTCTTTGGGCAAGCCGTTCAACAGGTCACGGCCACGGATCAACATCGAAGAACCACGTCCATCATCAGGCATACGCGCTGTGCCGATAGAGGTTTTAACGCGTTCTGCGGTGCTTTCGCCAACCAGCAGGTTTTGCTGACGTCGCAGATAGTTGATGATCGCTTCGTCCATGCGGTCACCCCCAACGCGAACAGAGCGGGCATAAACAATATCACCCAGTGACAGAACCGCGACTTCGGTTGTCCCGCCACCAATATCCACAACCATATTGCCTGTCGGATCGGTGATTGGCATGCCCGCGCCAATTGCGGCGGCGATGGGTTCGGCGATCAGGCCGGCGCGGCGTGCACCGGCAGACAGAACAGATTGGCGAATGGCGCGCTTTTCCACAGGTGTTGCACCGTGGGGAACGCAGACAATAATCTTGGGCTTGGAAAAGGTGGAACGTTTGTGAACTTTGCGGATGAAATGCTTGATCATCTCTTCGGCAACGTCGAAGTCAGCGATCACACCTTCGCGCATTGGACGAATAGCTTCGATGCTGCCCGGCGTCCGGCCCAGCATCAGTTTGGCATCCTCACCTACGGCCAGCACTTTTTTCTGACCATCCTTCACGTGGTAGGCAACCACAGAAGGTTCAGACAAAATGATACCGCGGCCTTTTACATAGACCAGCGTATTTGCTGTTCCGAGGTCGATGGCCATGTCCGAGGCGAACATGCCCATCAATTTGTCCATTCCAAACATTCTAGCTGCGCCTTTTCACATCTTTCTCGGTCCGCGACTCGGCCAAGTGCGGACCGAGGTTCTTATAGGGCCGCGTGCGCGGGGGCGAAAGGGGCAGTGCATCGGCGATCAGCGCCAAACCGCCAAATTACTGCGAACGTTCCCAAGTTCGCCACTTTGGGGCGCAGGTTGCGGCGTTGCCGGGCCTTGGCTGGCGAACAGAGATGATTGGGTGCTGATCAGGCTGTCAAACAATACGTTGAGCAATGCCGCATTGTCGATAATCGGGCGGGCGCGGCGGGGATGAGTAACCTGCTGTGCGTTGTGGTCCTGACAATCGGGAGACACTTGGCTGTTCGGCAAGGCATCCGGCAATAGGCTTTCAGTCAGGGCTCCGTTCGCCCAGATCAGCTGATGGTTGCCAAGGTATAGGTGGTGGTAGGTGACGCGGGTTGCGTTCTGTCGTCGGTTTATGCCCGGCATCCCTAGCAGTTTTGCCGCCGGCACCAAAATCTCGGGCACGCCAAATAGTTCTTCAACGATGTCCGAGCATATCAAGATCCGGTGCTGAGGAGAGACCAGCAGATCACGCGCAGGAACACCGGGGGCTAAAGCACCGGATTGGATACGAATTGGCTGGCGCCTTTCGCTGGTTCCAAGTTGCGAAAAGTGCAACTCGCTGGTTTGTCGCCACATGATCGGCATCTGGCCATTGTCATAGGTCAGAACAAGATCACCGGATTGCAGGGTTTCCACCGGGCGTTCCCCTGCGGGTGTTAAGATGCATGCGCCTTGGACAAAGCAAACCGTTACGGAATTGTCTTCATCCAGATTGATCAGAACGTCGCTGCCCAAAGGTGTGTAATCCAACGCCTTGGTTTGGATGGACGTGATGTTGGGCAAATCGCCAACGGCATCGTCGACCGCGGCGAAATACCGGGTTTGGCCATCGCCCGTGGGAATTGCCGTCAGAAAGGCGATGTCACTGCTATAGTGGTTTCCTGACAGAGATACCGTTGATCCCCCATCGAATGTCACCGTGACGTTGTTGCCTGCGCCGTCTGGCACGGCGATGTAAATGTCATAACTGGTGCCATCTATCGTCAGATATCCATCTGCGCCGGTATTAGAGTCGTTCAATTCGGTTATCTGGGTCGCGGTGTTGCTGAAATCCAAATCGGTATAGGTCGCGTTGTCGACATAGCCCTGTATCGTACCACCGCCCACACCGCTGGGGGTGAAGGTTGTCCAACCGGTAATTCCCGACAGTTCGATCAGATCATAAAGCGGCGTATTGCTGGCACTCAAAATTCAAATCCCGATGTGTGGTTTCGCCGAACAGGGGGCAGGTTTGGGATAAGAGGTGAAGATTTGGAAAAGATCGCTGTGATAGGTCGTCTGTCTTGCGTTGTTGCAAGGCGTTAGATGCGGCGTTTCGAGTTGGCAGATTGTACCGCATCTGTGCGGAACGCGGTTTGACTGCGGCGTGATGCGAATGAATTCTTGCGGCATGTCGCATTTTTTGCATGGGTGGTCGGGTCGGTTTCTCTTGGACTTTGGATAGGCGCTATTCAGGATCTGAAAACGTAAGGAGTCGTGCCAATGAAAACCCACGTCAAAGCTCTGGTTGTTGGTGGCGGGGCCGTAGGGGCGTCTGTCGCATATCATTTGGCCAAAGCAGGATGGGACGATGTTGTCCTGCTTGAGCGCGATGAACTGACAAGTGGCAGCACGTGGCACGCGGCTGGTCTGTTGCCGTATTTCAATATGTCATACGCGACCACGCATATTCATGACTATTCGATCAAATACTACAAAACGCTGGAACAAGAGACCGGGCTGAATGCTGGCTTCTTTGTGGTTGGCAACCTGCGCATGGCGCAAAGTCAGGCGCGGATGGACGAGTATATGCTCTATGCTTCCACCGCTGAAACCTGCGGGGTTCCGTTTGAATGGATGACCCCTGCGCAAATTCGTGATCGCTGGCCCTTGGTGCGGACCGAAGATTTGGTTGGCGCGATCTACCACCCGACCGACGGCTATATTAACCCGGCCGATGTGACCATGGCGATGGCCAAAGGGGCCCGGCAGCGCGGCGTGACAATTGAACGTAAGTGGCAGGTCGACGGATACCATTGGACCGGTTCTGAATGGCAGGTCACCGTGACCAAGATGGTTGAAAAGGGCGGTAATCTATTGCCGTCTGATGAGCAGTTGGTGATTACGGCGGAACATGTCGTTACGGCCACGGGCAACCATGCACAGCGCACCGCGCAATTGCTGGGGCTGAAAATTCCGGCAATCCCGGTTGAGCATCAGTTTATTGTCACAGAGCCGGATCCGGCGCTGGTGGAATGGCGCAAGTCCAATGAGCAGCACCCGGTTTTGCGTGACGCAGATGCCAAATGGTATGTGCGCGAAGAACGCGGTGGCTGGATCCTTGGACCTTATGAGCAAGGAGCACCTGCGCGCTTTGCCTACGGCGTGCCGGATAGTTTCCGTGCTGATCTGTTTCCGTTGGATTTGGACCGGATCGAAGAAGAATACTTGAGCATGATTCATCGCATTCCGTCATCGGAAACGGTGGGTCTGAAAGATGATTACAACGGCCCGATTTGCTATACCCCTGACGGCAATCCGCTGCTTGGCCCTGCGCCGGGCTTGCGCAACATGTGGCTTGCCGAAGGTTTCAGTTTCGGGATCACTGCAGCCGGCGGTGCCGGATATTACCTTTCGCAATTGATGGTAGAGGGCGAGGCCGAGATTGACATGGCGTCGCTTGACCCCAAGCGTTTCGGAACTTGGATGACTACGGAATATGCCTGCCGCAAGAATGAAGAGGCATATGACCACGTTTACGTGCTGCACCACCCAGATGAGGAACGTCCGGCTGCCCGCCCGCTGCGCACAGCACCGGCCTATGATCGACAGAAGGCGCTGGGCGCGCAGTTTGGGCAGGTGAACGGTTGGGAACGGCCTAATTACTATGGTCCGTTAGATGCAGCTGACAGTTTCGATCATGACTCTCGGTCTTTCCGCCGGGGGGCTTGGTGGAGCTATGCCAAACAAGAGGCGCAAGCCATTCGCGAGACGGCCGGACTGATTGACGCGACAGCATTTACCAAACACACCGTCAACGGGCCTGGGGCGACTGATTTTCTGGATTGGTTCACCACCAACAAATTGCCCAAAGTCGGCCGGATCAACCTGACCTATGCGTTGACATCGAAAGGGACCACACGGTCTGAATATACCATCGTGCGCAAAGGCGAGAATGACTATTACCTCGTCTCTGCTGGCGCGTGGGCCGCATATGACGCGGATTATTTGCGTAAGGCAGCAGAAGACTTCATGGCGGCTGGCGGCGGTTATGTCGCCATTCAAGATGTGACCACGCAATGGGGAGTCTTTGCTCTGGCTGGCCCCAACGCTCGGGCCATTCTGGCTGATTTGATTTGCGATGCAGAGCCGGAGACCGCGCTGTCAAACAAGCGGTTCCCATGGCTGTCTGCGCGCGATATCGAATTGGGGATGGTACCGACCATGGCCATACGGGTCGCCTACACAGGCGAACTGGGATGGGAATTGCACCACCCGATCGAGATGTCGACGCATCTGTGGGATCGGCTGATGGATGCAGGCGCTAAACATGGTTTGAAACTGGTGGGCGCGCGGGCACAGAACTGGTTGCGGCAAGAGAAAAGCTATCGTGCTTTTGGCACCGAGTTGGGCCGCGATGCGACACCGCTGGAAGGCGGCCTCAATCGTTTTGTCGATCTGTCAAAAGACTTTTATGGCAAGGACGCCATGGAAAAGACGGGACTGCGCAGTGTTTGTGTGACGCTGTTGATTGATGGGCCTGATGATGCAGACCCATGGGGCCGCGAAGCGTTGTATGATGGCGATACACTGGTGGGGCGCTTGACCTCTGGCGGGTATTCGGTGGCGTTTTCCAAGTCTATTGGCATGGGCTATGTTCGACCTGAGCTGGCAAAACCGGGCACAAAGCTGATGGTTAAGATGTTTAATCAATTGTGGCCTGCTGAAGTGGCCGAAGATTGCCCTTATGACCCGGATAACGCCCGCATTCGGGTAAATGGCTAGCGCGAACAAAAAAGGTGCGCAGGGCAGCCCCCGCGCACCTTTTCAGACCGTGAATTGGAAGGTGTTAACCACCATTCCCAAAATCGGCAGTGGTCACAACATCATCGCCGTTGCGATCCATATTTGAGAACCAAGTTGGGACGGCCTGTAAAAACTCTTCGCGGGTAACCTGACCGTTGCCATCGGCATCTGTGAATTCTCGTAGCATACCATTGGCTGGGTTGCGCTGTCCGTTACCATGGCCCGCGCCTTGTTTCCCCTGTCCCTGACCTTTCCCCTGGCCTTGGCCTTTACCCTGACCTTGGCCCTGATTTTGGCCACCAAAGCCGTTTTCTTCCATGTCTTGGGCGCGAGCTTCGTCAAACAGATCGTGCTCTTCGGCATCCAGAACGCCATCGTCATTGGCGTCGAAGGTCAAAAACACGTCTCCGCGCCGCTCTGTTGCTTCTTCCAAGGTGACTTGACCGTCACCGTCCAAATCCCAGTTTTCAACAAAATGAGCACCGGGATTGCCGTTTTGAGCCATAGCGAGTGCTGGCGTTAGAACTATTAGGCCGATTGCGAGGGTACGGAGCATCTGCTTTCCTTTATATTCTTTTGCTTGCATGTGTTATACGGAAGCAAACTCAGTTTCTGTCGGTATAGAATGTCGCAGCAGACAAAAGACCGGCGGGCGTTTGGCCGCGCCGGTGTAAGCACTCGGGTTAAGCTGAAAGTTCATCAAAGTTTTCAAGAGCCTGCGCGGCGTACATCAGGCCTGGCCCCCCAGCCATTTGAATGGCGGTACCCAAAACTTCGGTCACTTCTTCCCGCGTTGCACCCAGACGGATAAGAGCGTTCATATGCGACGTGATACAAGCGTCGCAGCGCATCGCGACAGCGATACCAAGGGCCACAAATTCTTTTTGTTTGGTTTCCAAGGCGCCTTTGGCCGACGCGGCCTGTTCCATAGCGACGAACCCGGCAAAGGTGTCTGGCATTGCCTTGCGCAGATTGCGCAGTTGGTTGCGTTTTCTGGAGAGTTTTTCGGGGGCAGACATATATTACTCCTAAGATGTGTTTTCATCTCAAGACCATGTCTGTGGCGGTCCGGCTTTGATCCGGATCAGAAAAGTTGCGGATTTGGGGGGCGTTTGTTTTTGGTGCGACGGTCGAAATCAGAAGTCGAAGCGACAGCTATCGCGCCCGATTGGTTCGGTAGACCGACCCAGCGAATTGCGCCTGAATACGGGACGGTTCCAGCATCAGGACACAGTCCCTTCATTTGGGGGAGGGCGTGGGATGGCTCTGCAGTTCGGGACAGCCTGCGCGTATGTCGTTTAGGAAACATGACCTGCAACGAAAAACGCCGCGCTGTGGTCATGCGCGGCGTTTCAATGGTCTGGTATGAGGGTTAGCTTAACAAACGGCGCGCGATCACCTGCGCCTGAATTTCGGCAGCACCTTCAAAGATATTCAGGATACGCGCGTCACACAGGATGCGGCTGATCTTGTATTCCAAGGCAAAGCCATTGCCGCCGTGGATTTGTAGCGCGTTGTCTGCCGATGCCCAGGCCACTCGGGCTCCCAACAGCTTGGCCATACCGGCTTCTAGGTCGCACCGGCGGTCGTGGTCTTTTTCCCACGCAGAGAAGTAGGTCAGCTGGCGCGATACCATGATTTCCACCGCCATCATGGCCAGTTTGTTGGCCACGCGCGGGAAGTCGATCAGCGACTTGCCGAATTGCTTACGATCTTCGGCATATTGCATGCCAACATCCAGCGCGGCCTGTGCAACGCCAATGGCGCGCGCAGCGGTTTGAATGCGGGCGCTTTCGAATGTCTGCATCAATTGCTTGAAACCTTGACCTTCGACGCCACCCAAAAGGTTTTCACCTTTGACATGGAAGTTGTCGAAGCCCAGTTCGTATTCTTTCATGCCGCGATAGCCCAAAACCTCAATCTCACCGCCTGTCATGCCGTCAGTGGGGAAGGGGGTTTCATCCGTTCCGGGGGTCTTTTCCGCCAGAAACATGGACAAGCCTTTGTAATCCGATGTGGTTGGATCAGTCCGGGTCAGCAGGGTCATCACATGGGCGCGGGCCGCGTGGGTGATCCATGTTTTGTTGCCGGTGACTTTATAGTCGCCGTTGTCATCCTTTACGGCGCGGGTGCGCAGAGAGCCAAGGTCAGACCCCGTGTTTGGTTCGGTGAAAACAGCCGTCGGCAAGATTTCGGCACTGGCGATTTTGGGCAGCCATTGCTCTTTCTGTGCGTTGGTCCCGCCACAGATGATCAACTCTGCCGCGATTTCTGAACGGGTGCCCAAAGACCCCACGCCGATATAGCCGCGCGACAATTCCTCTGAAACCACAACCATAGAGGCTTTGGACAGGCCAAAGCCGCCAAATTCTTCGGGGATGGTCAGACCAAAGACACCCATTTCGGCCAGTTCCTCGATGATTTCCATCGGGATCAGTTCGTCTTTCAGATGCCAGTCATGGGCGTGCGGTTCTACCTTCTCTACTGCGAAGCGGCGGAACTGCTCACGGATCATCTCCAGCTCTTCGTCGAGACCGGATTTGCCCACCGTAATTTCGGCCGACCGTTCCTGCATCAGCTGAACCAGCCGCAAACGAGCCGCTTGGGTATTAGCGGTTTGCGTCAGGGTCATAACCGCGTCGGTCATCAGGCCGCGCTGGTCGTCTTGCGACAGACCCATGTCTTGCAGGCGAACAACTTCGCCTTGGTTCATCTGGATGCCGCCGTATATCTGCCAAAGGTACTCACCAAAGGCGATTTGGTGCAGCAATTGTTCCACTTCGCCAAACTGGCCATTGCCAGACAGCCGTTCGGCCCAGTTCTGCATCTGACGCAGGGATTCAACGTAAGTCGCCAGCCATGCCAGCCCATGTGCGGCGGTTTGGTTGGCTTCTAGAACTGCGCCAGAAACACGGCCGTCGACTGTCACAATATCGCGGACCCGATTGATGGCGGTTTCCAATATCTGCTCTGCAGGGAGGACCGCCGCTTTGGTCAGGGTCAGTAGATCCGGCAGAACAATGCTGTCTGCGGTGGGGAGGTCCTGTCCATCATGTGCCATGAATCACTTCCTATTTTGCTGCACTACCACATAGGCATTTCGCAGTTGCAGCGCAACAAAAATACGAATGCTGCGGTTATTTTGTTCAATAATTGCGTCCTAATTTTGACCGGCGACCGCGCTGGCTTTTTTCCGGCAGGCGGTCTATCGGTTGATCATGACACAGTTTTTCTCTGAATTCGGGCTGTTTACAGTTGTTTTGGCGTTTGCCGTCACTTGGGGCGCCGGAATGGTTAAGGGAATTGTGGGCTTTGCGATGCCCATGATCATGATCTCTGTGTTGGGTGGTTTTTTGCCACCGGATGTGGCGCTTGCAGCATTGTTGATTCCCACCTTGGTCTCGAATGGCATTCAGGCGCTGCGCCAGGGGCCCGCGGCGGCTTGGCAATCGATGAAACGGTTTCGTGTCTATATGCTGTGTGGGCTGGTTACGATGATCCTGTCCGCCCAATTGGTGGCCGTAGTTCCAATTAAGGTGCTGCTGCTGCTGATCGGTGTGCCTGTGGCGTTGTTTGCAGTGACGCAATTGATGGGGCGGCATTTGACCTTGCCAAAGGGCAAGGACTTGCGGATCGAAGCGGCCATTGGCGCGTTCGCCGGGTTCATCGGGGGCTTCTCGGGGGTGTGGGGCCCGCCGACCGTGGCTTATCTGACGGCGCTGGATACGGAAAAGCGCGAACAAATGCGGGTGCAGGGTGTGATCTATGGCCTGGGCGCGGTGGCTTTGACCTCGGCGCATTTCGGGTCAGGCGTGCTAAACACGCTGACACTGCCCTTTTCCATTGTTCTGGTTGTGCCGGCTGTTCTTGGCATGTGGTTGGGCGGGCGCATTCAGGACCGGATAGACCAAGCGTTGTTCAGACATTTAACGCTGATCGTTTTGTTGGTGGCCGGGCTGAACCTGATCCGGCGGGCGCTTTTCTAAGCGCCGCGTGTTTTAAGACAGCAAAGACGGGCCTTCGCAAAGCTGGATCGAAAACGGAGATTGTTCTGGTGGGACAACCTGAAAGGTCTTCTGGATAACGATTTCACCGTCCAGTTCGATCTGCATGATCCAAGTGCCCAGTTCCATTTCATAGGCATCGTCAAAGCTGAATTGGCTCAGCGAAATGTCATCGCTTTGAACCATAACCGGATAGCGTTCGGCAGAGACCGGAGGCGTGCCAAACGGCGGGTGCGTTACAAGAACATAGGCGATGGCCGGTTCCATTTGCTGATCAAAGCGGAAGCGTAATCCAAAGGAGATATCCAGTTCCGCCGGCACAACAGTTGTGCTGGCGATCATCCTAGGGCGACCTTCGATCAGATTTATGGCGCCGCGCTGCGTTTCTGGAGCAGCTTCCTGACCGATTGTCTTGCTGGGGCAGTAGATGCCGAATTCCTGCAAATACATCGGTTCTGAAACGAAATCACCGGCCCCGCCAAAAGCGGAGCCAGTGTTCAGGGCCAAAAGGCCCAAAATGGCGACAGTGAAACGCATCAACCGATTGCGGCGGCTTTCACGTCTTCGTCGATATACGGCACGTATTGGTCGAAGTTCCCAGCGAACATCTGAACCAATTTCTGCGCCTGAGCATCATAGGCTGCTTTGTCGTCCCAAGTCTTGCGTGGGTCCAACAGCATATCCGGAACACCTTCGACAGCGACTGGAACGTCGAAACCAAAGTTCGGGTCCTTGCGGAACTCTACTTCTGCCAGCTTGCCAGACAATGCGGCAGTCAGCAGGGCGCGAGTGGCCTTGATAGGCATCCGTGATCCGGTGCCGTATGCGCCACCAGTCCAGCCGGTGTTCACAAGCCAGCAAGTTGCACCATGCTTGGCGATCTTTTCGCGCAGCAAGTTACCATACGCTTCTGGACGGCGCGGCATGAAAGGTGCGCCAAAGCATGTCGAGAAAGTTGGCTCTGGCTCTGTAACGCCACGCTCGGTGCCTGCCACCTTAGAGGTGAAGCCAGACAGGAAGTGATACATCGCCTGTGCCGGGGTCAACCGAGCAATCGGAGGCAAAACACCAAAGGCGTCGCATGTCAGCATGATGATGTTTTTGGGATGACCACCAAGCGCGGTTTCCGAAGCATTAGAGATGTATTCCAGCGGGTAGGCACAGCGCATGTTGGCTGTCAGGCTGTCATCATCAAAGTTCAGATCGAATGTCTCGGGATCGAACGTCATGTTTTCCACAACCGTGCCGAACTTCGACGTGGTCGCGTAGATTTCTGGCTCTGCTTCGGCGCTTAGGTTGATCGTTTTGGCATAGCAGCCGCCTTCGAAGTTGAAGGTGCCACGATCAGACCAGCCATGTTCATCATCGCCAATCAGCACACGGTCTGGATCAGCGGACAGGGTGGTTTTACCGGTGCCGGACAGGCCAAAGAAGACGGCGGTGTCGACAGGGTTACCCTTGGCGTGGTTGGCAGAGCAGTGCATCGCCATGATGCCTTTGCCGGGCAGGATATAGTTCAGCAGTGTGAAAATCGATTTCTTGTTCTCACCTGCGTATTCCGTGCCACCAATCAGGATCAGCTTCTTGTCGAAGTTCATCGCGATGACGGTTTCACTGCGGCAGTTGTGACGTTCTGGGTTGGCCTGGAACGTTGGGCAGTTGATAACCGTGAAGTCCGCTGTGAATGTATCCAGATCTTCACGCGCCGGGCGGCGCATCATGTGACGGATGAACAGATTGTGCCAAGCAAGCTCTGTCACAAAACGAACATCAATGGCATGTCTGGGATCAGCACCGCCTGTCAGGTCTTGAACGAAATATTCGCCACCCTTCATGTGCTCCAGCATGTCAGCGTGAAGGTTGTCAAAACCTTCGGGGGACATTGCTGCGTTATTTTCCCACCAGATTGTGTCTGCCACAGTGTCAGTTTTGACAACGTGTTTGTCCTTCGGGGAGCGACCGGTGAACTTGCCCGTAGTCACAAGGAACGCACCGCCCTTGCCCAACGTGCCTTCACCATTTTTCAACGCAGATTCAATCAGCGCTGGCTCCATGAGGTTATAATAGACATTGCCCAACCCTTCGATCCCCTGATCTTCAAGGCGGAATTCCGGGTTCACCCGTCCAAATGTCATTAGCCAAGCTCCTGTAGCCGCTTGTTTGCAGCGGTAATATCGTTAGGTGACGCTCATTGCGACGCCTCCCCGTCCGCGACGCGCAGCGGGTGGCTTTGTTTCTATCATGGTGGTTTGTGGCATGAACAGGACGCAATCGCGCAGTTAGCGATACCACTTTAACTTTAGCGCAACCAACTTCGGTGCTCATGACTGAACTGAGGCAATTTAGTCATTCCTTGATTTTTTTTACGCCAAATCTGGGGGGAAGGCTTGGCTGATTCGCGGTTAGGGATTGTTGTAAACGTACAAAGTCGCCATAAAGGCCAAAAAAAATAGATAACTCGAGCAGAATAAGGAACATAAGCATGTCCAAAATCGCCCTAGTGGACGATGACAGAAACATTCTGACATCCGTATCCATGACCCTGGAGGCAGAGGGTTTTGAGGTCGACACATATAATGACGGTCAAGCCGCGCTTGACGCGTTCAATAAAAAGCTGCCGGATATGGCCGTTTTCGACATCAAGATGCCCCGCATGGACGGAATGGACCTGCTTCAGCGCGTCCGCCAGAAAACCGCGATGCCAGTCATTTTCCTGACATCCAAAGATGATGAGATCGACGAAGTTCTGGGCCTGCGTATGGGTGCGGATGACTACGTGAAGAAACCCTTCTCGCAGCGCTTGTTGGTAGAGCGTATTCGCGCTTTGCTGCGTCGTCAGGAAGCCATTTCCGGTGACATCGTTGGCACCACCGAAGAAACCAAAGTGATGGTTCGAGGTAACCTGTCGATGGATCCCCTGCGCCACGCCGTGACGTGGAAAGGTTTGGAAGTTTCCCTGACCGTGACCGAATTCCTGTTGCTGCAAGCACTGGCACAGCGTCCGGGTTTCGTGAAATCCCGCGATCAGCTGATGGATGTTGCATACGACGATCAGGTCTATGTTGATGACCGCACGATCGACAGCCATATCAAGCGTCTGCGCAAGAAAATGCGTTCGGTCGATCCGGAATTTTCGGCAATCGAAACGCTGTATGGCATCGGCTACCGTTACAACGAAGAATAAACTATGGCGCTGGCCGAAAGGTTTAACATGCGCGACAGGGGTGGCAACGACCACGATGCGGATGTTGTCCTGGGCGACGATTGGGTTGCACCAGACAGCACCGTTGAAAAAGAAATGCAGGCCAGCCGGGCTCGGCGTGGCCTCTTTTCCCTTAACCGCTCTCCGCTGACGCGGAAGATCATCACGTTCAACCTGATTGCGTTGAACGTGTTGGTTGCGGGTATTCTGTATCTAAATTCTTCACGTGACAGTCTGGCTGTGCAGCGCGTGAATAGTATGGTGACCGAAGTTGAATTGATCGCCGATGTTTTTGAGGCGCAATTGCAACCGACTGTGCCGGTCAAGCTGGGCCAAGACCCAACGCTGGACGTGGACGCAACGCTGGCGTCGTTGGATTTGCCTGTCGGTGAGAAAGTACTGATCTTTGACAACGCCGGTTTTCTGGTGGGCGAAGGCGAAGGCACCCAAGTTACCACAATCCTGACCGAGGATGGCGATACTGAAAAGCCCACGGTCATTACAGATTTTCTGGACGGTGTTTGGCAAAAGCTGGGTGGTTTGATCCGCATTTTTGACGACAGTTCCGATGTGTCGCTGGAAGAGCGGCTGCGTGAGCAGTTTCAGTCCGGCGATCCCGGTGAAACGCGCGTAACCAATGGCACCAGCGCTGCGGGTAAAACCTTGTTTACCGCGGTCTCTCCGATCCGGCAGGGCAGCAACATCATTGGCACTGTTGGCCTTGCCGCGCCAGCAGAAGAGATCGACGCGGCTGTTTCGGCAGAGCGCGAGCGCGTGTTGCAAATGTTTGTCATCGCGACGCTGGTCTCGATTGGCCTGTCTCTGGTTCTGGCATCCACCATTGCCAACCCGATTTCCGATTTGGCCGATGCTGCGGAAATTGGCCGCGATAGAAACCGTGCCAATGCATCCAAGGGCAGAATTCGTATTCCTGACCTTACAGCCCGGCCCGATGAAATTGGACGATTGTCCGGTGCGCTGCGTGGGATGGTTGGCGCGCTGTATGATCGAATTGACAGCAATGAACAGTTCGCCGCTGACGTTGCGCATGAACTCAAGAACCCGTTGGCGTCTTTGCGATCTGCCGTTGGCAGTTTGCGGATGGTCAAAAAGCCAGAACATCGCACAAAGCTGTTGGACGTGATCGACCATGATGTGCGTCGTCTGGACCGGCTGGTCACGGATATCTCGAACGCATCGCGTCTGGATAGCGAACTGGTCAAGGAAGAAGAGGTTTCCTTTAACCTTCTGGGTATGCTGGACAACCTGTCACAGTTCCTTGGAGAAGACGCTCGCAAGAAAGGGATCGAGTTCATCACGGACCTTCCGGATAGTCCGATCCCGATTAACGGTCTGGAAGCACGGCTGGCGCAGGTGTTTGTAAACCTGATCACCAATGCCATCAGTTTCTGTGAAGATGGCGATGCCATTCGCATTTGGGCGCGTCGACGTGACAACCGTGTTTTGGTGGTGGTCGAAGACACCGGTCCGGGTATTCCCGAAGAGGCCCTGTCAAAAATCTTCAAGCGTTTCTACACCTCGCGGCCAACCGGCGATTTCGGGAACAACTCTGGCTTGGGCCTGGCGATTTCAAAACAAATTGTCGAAGCGCATGGCGGTGTTATCTGGGCCGAAAATATTCGCCCCGCAGAAGAAGATGATGAGACCCGGCCACTGGGCGCACGCTTTGTCGTGGGTCTGCCAGTCTGATCCCGCCAATGGGTGACAGCGTCACGCAATCGGAAATCCTACATGCAAGTGCCGTGTCCGTACGCGGGCGCGGCTTGCTGATTTTGGGGCGTTCCGGTAGCGGGAAATCTGCCTTGGCGCTGGATTTGATGTCGCGTGGGGCAACGCTGATTTCGGATGATCGCACTGTTTTAACGCTGACCGGCGGGGAAATCCTGCTGTCTGCGCCAGACCAATTGCGTGGCATGATCGAAGCGCGGTTTGTTGGGCTGTTGCACGCGGATGTCGCGCAACCAACGGAGCTAAAAGCGATTGTCGATCTGGATGTGGTTGAGCATGAGCGATTACCGCCTTACAGACAAAAAGTTGTGATGGGGTGTCAGATCCCATTGATACATGCGGTTCCCTACCCAAATTTTGCCCCAGTGCTGATTCAGTATCTTTCGGCAGGCCGAAAGGAATAACCATGCCAAACGGCAAGCAAGACATGCAGCGTGTGATCCTGGTCACCGGCCCTGCCGGCGGCGGGCGGACAACTGCAATCAATGCTTTGGAGGATATGGGCTTTGAGGCAATCGACAACTTGCCACTTAGCCTGGTGCCACGCTTGCTGGATGGTGCAGCCTTGCCGCGCCCATTGGCACTGGGAATTGATGCGCGGGGGCGGCAGTTCTCGGCCGAAGGGCTGATCGAGTTGCAGATGAAGCTGCGCCAGCAACCCGGTGTTGAGCCAGAATTGTTGTATTTGGATTGCGCGCCAGAGGTGCTGTTGCGGCGGTATTCGGAAACGCGTCGACGCCATCCTTTGGCACCGACCGAGTCGCCGTCGGATGGCATTGTGCGGGAAATCGCGCTGCTGCAAATCGTGCGCGAACGTGCGGATATTCTGCTGGATACCTCTGATCTGACGCCACATGACTTGCGTGCACGTGTGCAGGCGATGTTTGGGGATGAACGGCCCGACAGCCTGTCGCTGACACTGGTGTCTTTTTCTTACAAACGCGGCTTGCCGCCCGGTGCTGACGTGGTGCTGGACTGCCGATTCTTGGATAACCCGTATTGGCAGCCCGAATTGCGGAAATTGACAGGTTTGAACAGCGAAGTTTCAGATCACATCGCACAGGACCAGAGATTTGCGCCGTTTATCGAAAAAGTAACGGAACTGGCGACTTTTCTGCTGCCAGCGGTCAAAGATGAAGGGAAAGCACACTTTTCTATCGCCTTTGGTTGTACCGGAGGGCAACACCGATCGGTCGCAGTGACGGAAAAGGTTGCGCACACCCTTGCAGATCAAGGCTGGCAGGTGTCAATTAGGCACAGAGAGCTGGCGCATCGCGGTTTGATTGATACGGCCCGTTCTTTGGAATCGCTTACTGGAGAGCGGCAAAGTTGATCGGAATCGTCATCGTCGCACATGGAGGATTAGCCCGCGAATATCAGCTGGCCATGGAACATGTTGTCGGAGCCCAAGATGGGGTCAAAGCCGTTGCTATTCATGCCGGACATGACCGCGCTGAAAAAGAGATGGAAATCTGCAATGCCGCTGATGCCGTTGATACAGGCGACGGCGTTGTGATCGTGACCGATCTGTTTGGCGCTTCGCCTTCGAACCTGTCATTGATGGCGTGCCGTGCGTCTCAACGGCGCATTCTCTATGGCATGAATCTGCCCATGTTGTTGAAACTTGCAAAAAGCCGCAGGCTGTCTGTCAACGATGCCGCACGTATCGCGACAGAAGCTGGCCGTAAGTATATTGACAGCCAGAACGTTTCCGCAGACTAAACCGGCCTATGGTTGATACAGTCACACGCACACTCACGATCGTGAATCAAAAAGGGCTTCATGCCCGCGCTTCGGCCAAATTGGTTGAAGTGGTCGAGCAATTTGATGCTCAGGCCGAAGTTGCAAGAGACGGGCATAGCGCGTCTGGTGACAGCATCATGGGACTTTTGATGTTGGCAGCTTCCATTGGAACCACTATTGACGTTGAGACGCGTGGTGCTGATGCTGTCGCTCTGGCCGATGCTATCGAAGCGTTGGTGGCTGACCGTTTCGGCGAAGACAACTGACCGGTTTCTATGACCGAATTCTCTGGAGGCGTCGTGTAAAGTTTCATGGTGGATGGAGCACAACATAGCGTGACAGAGACGGATGCCCCACCAGCTGCTCCGGAAAATGTGCCGTATGATAAGCGCAAGTTGAGCTATTCGAACACGTTTTCCAATCCGTGGAAGGCCAACACCATTCGCGCAATGGAATGGCTGACTGGCAAAGTGCCGCTGCTGCGGATGGTGCGCCGGTTTGAGCGGATGGGCCCCGCCGAAGGGCAGGCATTCTGGAAACAAGCGCTTGGGATCATGGGGGTGCAACTGCAAACCCCGCCGTCGCAAATCGCGCATATCCCGGAATCCGGACCTGTCGTTGTGGTTGCCAATCACCCGCATGGTTTGGTGGATGGCATGGTTCTGGCCGAACTGATTGGCCGCGTGCGGGAAGACTATAAAATCCTGACGCGATCTTTGCTGACGGGTATTCAGGAAATTGAACAATTCATGATCCCCGTGCCTTTCCCGCATGAGGAAAACGCACGATTGCAAAGCCTGGAAATGCGCCGCCGCGCCATGGATCATCTGACGGATGGTGGGGTAATTGTGCTGTTTCCGTCAGGTGTGGTTGCCAACAGCGAAACTTGGTTCGGTCCGGCGATTGAAGCCGTGTGGAACCCATTTACGGCAAAGATGATTCAGCGCTCCGGAGCAACGGTTGTTCCGATCTACTTTCCCGGCCAAAACAGCCGTGCGTATCAAATTGCAAACAAGGTGTCGGCCACGTTGCGCCAAGGCTTGCTGATCCACGAAGTGGTGCATGCCTGCAAGCGACCACAGGCGCCTGTTGTGGGCAAGCCAATCTCACCTGAAGAGCTTCGTGCCTTTACCGGTGGGCAGCGCGAATTTGTGGCTTGGTTGCGCGACACAACACTCAGCCTGAAGCAAACTTAAGACACCGTTGGCGGCTTCGCTTAGCGGGTGGGAACTGCCACGTCACCACGATAGTCATAAAAGCCGCGGCCGGTTTTTCGGCCCAGCCAGCCTGCTTCGACGTATTTGGTCAGCAAGGGGCAGGGGCGGTACTTGGTGTCTGCCAGACCGTCGTGCAGCACATTCATAATGGCCAGGCATGTATCCAGCCCGATGAAATCAGCCAGCTCTAGCGGGCCCATTGGGTGGTTCGCGCCCAGTTTCATCGACTGGTCTATGGATTCCACATTTCCGACGCCTTCATACAGCGTATAGACGGCTTCGTTGATCATCGGCATCAGAATGCGATTCACGATGAAGGCGGGAAAATCTTCGGCGCTGGCTGCGGTTTTTCCCAGGCTGTTCACAACCTCTAGGCACAGATCATAGGTGGGCGCGTCTGTTGCGATGCCGCGGATCAATTCGACCAACTGCATCACGGGCACCGGATTCATGAAGTGAAACCCCATGAATTTTTCGGGCCGGTCCGTACGGCTGGCCAAGCGTGTGATTGAAATGGACGAGGTGTTAGACGTCAGAATTGTATGCGGTTCCAAGTGCGGAAGAAGTGTTTCAAAAATCTTGTGTTTGACTTCTTCGCGTTCGGTCGCGGCTTCGATAACCAGATCGGTTTGTCCCAATTCCGGCAAGGATTGCGTGGTCTTGATATGCCCAAGCGCCGCTTGCATAGCTTCTTCGGTGATCTTGTTGCGGCTGACCTGACGCGCCATGTTCTTCTCAATCAGCGCGACAGCCTTTTCCAAGGCTTCGGCACTGATATCGTTCAGCAAAACGTCATATCCTGAAAGAGCCATAACATGGGCAATGCCATTGCCCATTTGACCTGCCCCTACAACCCCAACGCTTCGGATGCTCATACGACGCCTTTCCATTTTGCTTTGCGACATTATGCCGTGGGGGGACGGCTTCGCAAGAGCTGCTGTCCCAGAAAGCTGGGTTGATTTCGCGACAACGGCTCAAAAACGAAAACGGCCCGGAATTCACCGGGCCGTCGTGCAATATCTCGTTCTGATGAAAGCAGCTTACAGCTTGCTGGTCAGTTCCGGAACGGCATCAAACAGGTCGGCAACCAAGCCAAAATCAGCAACCTGGAAGATAGGTGCCTCTTCGTCTTTGTTGATGGCGACGATGACTTTGGAGTCTTTCATCCCGGCCAAGTGCTGGATTGCGCCGGAAATACCAGCGGCAATATACAGATCCGGTGCCACAACCTTGCCTGTCTGACCAACTTGCCAGTCATTGGGGGCAAAGCCAGAATCGACAGCGGCGCGCGATGCGCCAACCGCACCACCCAGTTTATCGGCCAGAGCTTCAATGATTTTGAAGTCTTCTTCCGAGCCAACGCCACGGCCGCCAGAAACGACGATACCAGCGCTGGTCAGTTCAGGACGATCAGACGTGGCCAGCTTTTCTTCGACCCATTCGCTCAAACCGGGGTTTTCGGCTGCGCCAACAGTCTCGACAGAGGCGGAACCGCCTTCGCCGGCAGCATCAAATGTTGATGTGCGGACAGTCAGAACTTTCTTGGCATCACCTGATTTAACGGTCTGAACGGCGTTGCCTGCGTAGATGGGGCGCTCAAACGTGTCGCCATCGACAACGGCGATCACGTCCGAAATAACCATCACGTCCAGCAAAGCAGCCACGCGTGGCATCACGTTCTTTGCGTCGGTGGTTGCTGGGGCAACGATGTGCTCATAGTCACCTGCCAACGACACGATCAGCGCCGCCGTAGGTTCAGCCAAACGATGACCCAGCGAAGGATCTTCGGCGACCAGAACTTTGGAAACACCATCAATCTTGGCAGCGGCGTCGCCTGCTGCAGCGGCAGAGGCACCGGCGCACAATACAGTAACGTCACCCAATGCCTTGGCGGCGGTGACGCCCTTGGCGGTGGCATCCATTGCCAATTCGCCACTGTTCACTTCGGCCAACAGAAGAACAGCCATTATACAGCCCCCACTTCTTTGAGTTTCGCAACCAGCTCATCAACCGAGCCAACGATGATCCCGGCCTGACGTGCGGCGGGCTCTTCGGTTTTGACAACGGTCAAGCGCGGGGTGACATCGACGCCATAGTCGGCGGCGGTCTTTTCGTCCAACGGTTTGCGCTTGGCCTTCATGATGTTCGGCAAAGATGCATAACGTGGTTCATTCAAGCGCAAGTCAGCGGTGATGATCGCAGGAAGCGAAACCTTGATGGTTTGCAGGCCGCCATCCACTTCGCGGGTGACAACGGCGCTGCCATCTTCGATGGACACTTCGCTGGCGAATGTTGCCTGCGACCAGCCGGTCAGCGCGGCCAACATCTGGCCCGTCGCGTTCATGTCGTTGTCGATGGCTTGCTTGCCAGCAATAACCAGTCCGGGCTGCTCTTCGTCAATGACGGCTTTCAGAATTTTAGCCACAGCCAGGGGCTCAATATCCGAATGTACGTCATCTGCGGCCACAATCAGGATCGCGCGATCTGCACCCATTGCCAAAGCTGTGCGCAAGGTTTCTTGCGATTGCTTGACGCCGATCGACACTGCGACGATCTCATCAGCTTTGCCAGCTTCTTTCAAACGGATCGCCTCTTCTACGGCGATCTCGTCGAATGGGTTCATTGACATCTTGACGTTGGCGAGATCGACGCCGCTTCCGTCCGCTTTCACACGAACTTTGACGTTATAGTCGATCACGCGTTTGACAGGTACCAGGACCTTCATTCTCGCGTTCCTCTTCCTCTGGGTTGGCGACTGGCGTCGCCTCGAAATATTCTTGCGCCGCAGTGATAACCATTGTCATCGGGGTGAAACAGGCCAAAAGCGCCCGTTTAGCGCTAACGGTCGTCGCATTTTTTGATGAATGGTAGGCTATCCGAAACTTTTGGTTTGGTTTTCGTTTCCTATTTGCAAATGTTTTTTAGCGCTTGCCACTCTTCATCGCTCAGGACAGGGATGGATTCAAAGTCTTCAGGTGTCGCCGCGCGGGCCTTTGCCATGCGATCCCCGAGTTCCGGGTGACTTTGAAAGTGCTTGATTATCGCATCTGTTTCATTGTCGCCCTTGCGGAAAGACGCGAACATATCGGCCAACGCAGACGGGGCGATTCCCGCCTTTTTAAGCACGTCGAAGGCAAAGACATCAGCATCAGCTTCGGCGGCCTGAGCGTATTGAGCATTGATCAGGCGTTCTGTCAGCAACAGAACCATCGCGCCGCCGGCAAAGTCACCGAACAACAACCCCAGAACACCGATCGACCCGGCAGACCGTAATGCATGGCGTGTTGGGTCGCGGCTGACCACATGGCCTATTTCATGCGCGAACACAGCCGCCACCTGTTCAGGCGCTGTGGCTTTGTCGATCAGGCCGCGGAAAAACACCACGTAGCCGCCAGGCAGCGCAAACGCGTTTACCATCGGGTGGTCCAGCACATGCACGGACAAGTCCACCGGCTCAGGCATAGCGGCTTCCAGCTTGGCTTCCAGTGTACGCAGAGCATCTACGCCTTCCGGGGCATCGCAACGATTGATCGGCGTGGCGCGGTTTTGGTCCATGGCGCGGCGCACTTGTTCAAAGGTTGCGTCGCCAAGCGCACGTTGACCCTTGATCGGCAAAAAGCCGGCCATTTGATCAGCCATGGTTGGCACCAGAACCAGAATGATCAACGCAACCGATGCAACCGCAGCCACCGCCCAGGCCAATAGCGGCCCCCTTTTGGTGACTGGTGCATTCGCTTTTCGTTTGGGCAGATGTGGCGCCAGTTCTCGGCCGCTTACGATCACTCTGGGCAACATTTCATTGCAATGGCGCAGCACCATTTGATCGCTACCAGCTTGGTCTTTGATTTCCCGAATGTCCCGCAAATGCCAGCGTAGGTCGATGCCTTCACCCTGGATCACCAGCTTTTCTGCCAAATGATCGAATTGCAGCGTGACCGGCTGCGGAACGGGGTGTTGACCACTTAGAAACAGCGCATGGGTGGACCATCCCGGAGCGGCGGGGCCAACGTGCAAAGTTGTGCTCATATCGATGCCCCCACATCCAGCGCTTCGGCAAATCCTTCAGCCTGCAAAGCCTCGTCACGTGGCCGTTGGCGAATGTCGGACAGGGCTTTGGGGTTTTGGATGGTCAAGGTTCTGGCGTAGTGGCGAATAACCGGCATCGTGACAAACGTATGGGTCAAGGCGGACCAAATCAGAAACATGCTGAAATACAGTGCGGCGCTGAGACCAGCCAACACCCATTGTGACATACCCATCAGAACCTTGGCGTTTGAAATCCCCAATTCGGCCAGAGTGCCGGGGGATTGGACCGAAACCAACAAGGTTAGAATGATCGTGGCCGGAATTGCGGCCACCACTGCGGCAAGTGTGTACCCAAGGGCATAGATACCGGTAATGGCGCCGGGGCTTGGGTCTATCGCCATCGACATTCCGGCCATTTCCTTGGTGCCGGTCAGAAGCTCTGTCGAACGAACGTTGTAGTAGACCAGGCCGTAAAGCCCGACGCCCGCGCCAAGGAAAAAGCCGATGGCGGCCAAACCTGCATTGCCGAAATACGCGGCAACACTGCCGCCAACCGCCATTGCAACCCCAACCAGGAGGGGCTTCATGGCGCGATACAGCATCGTCCATTTGCCGTTTTGGACCATTCGGGCTGTGCCAAATGAGGTGCGATCTGTTTTGTATTTTTCCAACCGGAACGTCATGAGCGGCCAAAGCAGGCCCAAGGAAAGAATCGTTAAGGCCCAATACATTAGGGCGCGGCCAGCATAGGGCCAGGCCCCCGGTTCCAATCCAAATCGCAGCCCGCACCAGCGTGTGCGTGACAAGACATATCGCCGGGCCCGGTATTGCGCGTAAAACCACAAGGGAATGACGCCAATAAAGGACAGCGCGTAGCCCGCAACATTCCCTTGAAACAGTGAAAAGCTGAGAAACATCAGCACAAGATTCACAATGCCGATGTAAAACGCCAGAATGACCACAGCCACCAGGAAGCCCAGCAGCTTTTCGATTGGGTCGCCCACGTATTCTAACGGCAAACCGCCGGGCCGGATGGCAGACCAATACCAGCGCCGCAGTCGCGTTTTCATCCAGAACCGATAAAACCCTAACGTCAGTACCGTCAACAGCCCGGTTTTGAGCGCTAGCCAGAACAGGCGCAAACGCTGCCCGACAAATTCAGTGCCCAGTTCTTCAGGTAAAACGGTTGTCCCGCGGGAATCCGCGCGGTGCCATACGTCCGGTTCCGGCGCGTTTGCCGATCCACTCTGAAAGGTCTGATTCTGTTCTGGTTCGTCCGGCGGGGTCGAGCCAGGAGAGGCCTTCTGCCAGGGTGAAGGTGGTGGCATCGCTTAGCCCCCCGTCCTTGTATTTCTGCAACCGTACGCCTTTGCCGCGCGCCATTTCTGGCAATTCATCTGCCATGAATACCAGAACTTTGCGGTTTTCGCCTACCACGGCCACCGCATCGCCCATCACCGGTTTGCAAAGCTTGGCTTTGACATCGCCCCGCACGTTCAGCGCTTGCTTACCAGTGCGTGTTTGCGCAACGATTTCGTCTTCGTTCACGATAAACCCATCACCGGCGGTCGACGCGACCAACAATTTGCGGCCCGGTTTATGAATGAAGAACGTAACGATTTCGGCTTCGTTGGGTAGATCAACCATCAAGCGCAGGGGCTCACCCATGCCACGCCCACCCGGAAGGTTGGCGGCAGAAACGGTGTAGAACCGGCCATTGGTTGCAAAGACCAGCAACCTGTCGGTGGTTTCCGCGTGGAAGGTGAACCGAGAGCTGTCACCGTCTTTGAACTTCAATTCGCGGTTCAAATCGATATGGCCCGTCATCGCGCGGATCCAGCCCATCTGGGAACAGACGACCGTGATCGGTTCGCGTTCGATCATGGCTTCAATGGGCACTTCTTCGAACTTGCCCGCTTCGGCAAAGGCCGTACGACGGGGGCCGCCTTTGTACGCTTTGCCAAAGGCCTTACGCACATCGCGCAGCTGGTCCGCCACAGTTTTCCATTGCAGGTCATCTGATTCCAGCAGGTCTTCCAGACCGGCGCGCTCTTCCATCAGTTTGTCGCGCTCTGCGACCAGTTCCATTTCTTCCAGCTTACGCAAGGACCGCAGGCGCATGTTCAGGATCGCCTCGGCCTGAACATCGGTTAGGCCCAACCCTTCGTCACCCATCACCGGGGCAGGGGGGACGTAATCCGCTTCGGTCATGGCGCGGGTAAATTCGCGGCCCCAATCTTCACGCATCAAAGCGGCTTTGGGCTCTTCATCGTAGCGGATGATGTCGATCACGCGATCAAGGTTCAGGAACGCGACAATCAGGCCTTCCAAAACTTCCAGCCGATGGTCGATCTTTTCCATCCGGTGTTGCGACCGACGCAGCAAAACCTCGCGGCGGAAGTCCAGAAATGCACGCAGCACCTCTTTCATCGAACAGACCTTGGGTGTCAGCCCATCAATCAAAACGTTCATGTTCAAAGAGAATCTGATCTCAAGGTCAGAATTTTTGTACAACATTCCCATTAGAACATCAGGGTCTACGTTCTTGGACCGGGGTTCCAAAACCAGACGAATGTCATCGGCGCTTTCGTCGCGCACGTCGGCCAGGATAGGCACTTTTTTCAACTGGATCAGCTCGGCAATGCGTTCAACCAGCTTTGATTTCTGCACCTGATAGGGAATTTCAGTAACCACAATCTGCCATTGGCCGCGGCCTAAATCTTCGACTTCGTGTTTTGCCCGCAGGCGGAAGGCACCACGCCCGGTGCGATAGGCTTGCGCAATGCTTTCCTGTGGTTCGACAATAATGCCACCGGTTGGAAAGTCGGGTCCAGGCACAAAGTTCAGCAATGTGTCGTCGCGCGCATCAGGTGTTTTGATCAGATGCAGGCAGGCGTCGATCAGCTCGCCAATGTTGTGCGGTGGAATATTGGTGGCCATCCCGACAGCGATACCAGATGACCCGTTCGCCAAAAGGTTCGGGTACGAGGCCGGCAGAACGATTGGTTCTTCCAGACGGCCGTCATAGTTCGGGCGAAAATCGACAGAGTTTTCATCCAACCCTTCCAGCAGCGCTTCTGACATGATCGTCAGGCGCGCTTCGGTATATCGGCTGGCGGCCGGGTTATCGCCGTCAATGTTGCCAAAGTTACCCTGGCCGTTGACCAGCGGGTAACGAATGGTGAAATCCTGCGCCAAACGGGCCATCGCGTCATAGATCGCGACGTCGCCATGCGGGTGAAAATCCCCCATGGTGTCGCCGCTGATCTTGGCAGACTTCAAGAAACCGCTGGTGGAGCTAAGGCGCAATCGCCGCATCGCATACAAAATGCGGCGGTGAACAGGCTTCAGCCCGTCACGGGCATCCGGCAATGCGCGGTGCATGATCGTGCTCAGCGCATAGGTCAGGTAACGCTCTCCGATCGCGCGGCGCAGTGGCTCTGCCACGTTTCGAAGGCTCATATCGGTGTCGTCGGGCTTGTCGTTCATAAGTGTTGTGTATCCCCGCCACGAAAAGGCGGCAAGCGCATGCAGGAAAAATCGTGTTGTGATGTATTCACTGGGTTTACTTGCCCTTAAGGCAAGAAAATTTTGCCCAAATTTTGGTGTTTTTCCCCGCTAATTTCGGGGGTTAGGCCCTTGGGTCGAATCGGAATTTCGTATAGCCCTTGCTCGTCCCGGTTGTTGCCAAGCGTTTCGGGTTTTTTCCTGGTGGGGTATTTTGTGGGAGGCGTTCAATGGCACGCTTTATTTTACTGACTTTTGGTGTCCTGGCCTGCGCTTGGTACTATTTGAGTGGCGGGAGCGATTTTCAGCCTGCGTCATCTGCAAAAATGGCCCAAGCGGATGTTGATGCCAAGGCACCTGGCGCTGATCTGACACCGGTTGAACGCGTGATGCCCTCTGCCTCTTTTGAGGCCGAAGACGTGGCAATTGTACCTGTGACCTTGACCGCGAACAGCACGTTTACACCCGCAGTACGCAAAACTGTTCAGCAAACATCAGAGGTTGCCGCAGTAGCCGCGACCGCTGATCAGGCGCCTGCACCTTCCCCGGCGTCGCCAAAAGTGGTTGCTTCGGTTGAACCTGTTGCCAAGCCAGTTTTGGATCAGGCCCCCGTTGAAGCGGTGTCTTTAATTTCCAGACGGATTGAGGCGGTCGTTGCCCCGGAAAATGCACCATATCGTGATGTGCGATATGTTACCGGCACTCGTGTGAATGTGCGCAGTGGTCCGGGAACTGGGTATTCTGTAGTCGCCAAAATGTTCGAAGGCGACGAGGTGGAAGTGATCGACATGGATGGGGCTGGCTGGATCAAAATCCGTATGTCCGAAACCAATCGTGTTGGCTGGATGGCCGATTGGCTTGTCACAGCCGCCAACTGACATCTTGTGCGTCGCATTTGGTAGGGTATGTCCAAAGGCATGACACAACGCACCATTTTGATTACAGGCTGTTCGTCGGGCATTGGCTATGCCGCTGCTCATGATTTGAAAGCGCGCGGTTGGCGGGTTTTCGCATCATGTCGGCAAGCCAGTGATTGCGCGCGCTTGTCGGAAGAGGGGTTTGAGAGCCCGCAAATTGACTACGCCGATCCGGAAGGCATCAAGACCGGTTTGCAACAGGTCTTGGCGGCCACGGATGGCAAGCTGGATGCGCTGTTCAACAACGGGGCCTACGCCATTCCGGGCGCGGTGGAGGATCTGCCCGCCGCAGCGTTGCGCATGGTTTTCGAAGCGAATGTGTTTGGTTGGCAAGACCTGACAACGCAGGTGATTCCGATAATGCGTCAGCAAGGCCATGGCCGAATTGTGAACCATTCTTCGGTTTTGGGGTATGTCACAGCGCGATGGCGCGGGGCGTATAATGCGACGAAATACGCCACCGAGGCCATGACGGATACGCTGCGGATCGAAATGCGCGACACGCCTATTCATGTGGTCACCTTGAACACCGGGCCGGTAACATCAAAAATCCGGGTGAATTCAATTCCGCATTTTGAGCGTTGGATTGATTGGGAAAATTCGCCACGTGCCGATCAATATCGGTCTTCATTGTTGAAGCGGTTATATGAAAAACGCGGCAAGGATACGTTTGAGCTGCCACCTTCGGCGGTGACGAAGAAACTGATCCATGCGCTGGAAAGCCCGCGCCCGAAACCCCGCTATTATATCACCACGCCAAGCTATTTGATGGCGGGCGCACGCCGCGTCCTTCCGACGCGGGCACTGGATTGGCTGCTGGCAAAAGGGTGAATCGTCTTCGCTTTTTGCCTCATGACGATTACATGAGAGCCAACCGAAGAAAACGAAAGCTGTGACCCATGGCCAATGACCCGCTTTTCATCCTGATTGCCGTTCTCATGATCGGCGTTGTGGCCGTTCTGCTGTTTGGAATTGGCAGTTTCGCCAAGGGCGGCGAATTTAACAAGAAATACGCCAACCGGGCGATGCGCTGGCGGATCATCGCTCAGTTCGCTGCGGTTTGTCTGATCTTGTTGTTCGTCTGGCTGCGAGGCGGGAGCTGATCACATGGTCGTCTTGAACAAGATTTACACGCGTACCGGCGATGCGGGCGAAACAGCCTTGGGAAACGGTGATCGCGTGGCCAAACATTCGGCGCGGGTTACGGCCTATGGCACGTCTGATGAGCTGAATTCTTTTGTAGGGGTGGCCCGTTTGCACGCCACCGGTGATGCCGATCAGGCGTTGACCCGTATCCAGAATGATCTGTTCGATCTGGGCGCAGACCTGTGCTTGCCCGATATGGGGGCTGACGCGACCCGCGAATACCCGCCGCTGCGCATCACTGCTGATCAGGTGACGCGCCTGGAAACAGAGATTGACGCAATGAATCTGCGGCTTGACCCATTGCGCAGTTTCATTCTGCCGGGCGGGTCTGCTTTGTCTGCGCATTTGCATGTGTGCCGAACCGTTGCGCGCCGTGCCGAACGCTTGGCGACCGAACTGGCAACCGTGGATGAGCTAAACCCATCGGCCGTCAAATACCTGAATCGGTTGAGCGATTGGTTCTTTGTGGCTGCCCGGATTGCGAATGATGATGGCAAAGCGGATGTACTGTGGGTGCCGGGCGCGACCCGCGAATAGGGTCGCCGGCCTTTAGACCTGCTCCGCTTCCAGCCAAACGCCGCCCTCGGGGCGCAACGTTAGAATCATGACCGGTTTTGGGGTCTTGCCCTGTACCGGGGTGAAGCGGAAGCGGGACAACAGTGTTGCCAGTATGATTACAGCTTCCTGCACAGCAAAACTGGCACCGATGCAGATGCGAGGCCCATCACCAAACGGAAGATAGGCGAAGCGATCCGCCTTGGCCGCCTCCCATCGATCAGGTTCAAACGCATCCGGATTGTCCCACAGCAGGTGGTTGCGATGCAGGGCGTAAATCGGAATCATGACGGTATCGCCGCGGCGAATTTCGCGCCCACAAAGGGTGTCATCTGCCAGCGCCGTGCGCGAGATGATGGCCGCAGGCGGGTAAAGGCGCAAAGCTTCGTCAATGATGTGCCGTATCAGAGGGAGCTTCGCCACGTCTTCGCCATTGGCACCGCGACCCTGCAAAACAGATTGCGCCTCAGCGCGTGCGCGGTCCTGAATTGAGGGATCGAACGCGCAAAGATACAGCGACCATGCCAGCGTCAGGGCGGTGGTTTCATGCCCGGCCACGATAAATGTCAGAAGGTTATCACGCAGTTCGGCGGTGTTCATTTGTCGTTTTGTTTCAGGGTCTTCTCCGGCCAACAGCAAATCCAACAGGTCAGGCACGCCTTGTTGTCCACGTTTGGCGCGCTCATCTATGGCTTGGTCGGCCACACTTTTCATCTGGCGCACGGCTTTGCCAGAAAACACCCGACCGGGGCGCGGCACCCATTCGGGAAACCCCAGAATATCAAACAGCGATGTGCGGCCAGCGGCACCGATATAGGCATCAATGGCACCATGCACTGCGTCACGGTCAAAGGCATCGCCTCCGGAAAACGTGACATCTGAAATCACGTCAAAAGTGGTTGTGACCATCTCTTCCATCATGTCCACAGCACGCGGTCCGGCGGCGGCAATCCGATCTGCCGCACGTTCGGCGGCACCGGTCATTATGGGCGCCAGATTCATCACGTTGCGATGCGAAAATACGGGGGCTGCGGCCCGGCGCTGCCAGCGCCAGTTGGCCCCTTCGGCGATAAACATCGAATCCCCGATCGCTGGGCGCAACAGGTTCTTGGTTACGTCGGACTTTGGGTAGTCATCCAACTTTTCCAGCAAAATCCGGCGGATCGCTTCTGGGTCCATGACCATGTGCCACCGCACGCCTGTTTTGCCTGAAACCATCGGTTGGCGGACCGCGATTTCCGGCAGGATATCCAACAGATTGTTGCGCGCGGCCTGAAAGCTTTGCCAAATGCCCATCGGCTGGGAATGCAGGGGAACGTGAACAGGCAGCGTGGCCTGCGTGGTTGTCGCATCATGCGGCATGTTTTTGGCTCCTTGCTTGGAGGTAAGATAGTCGCAAAGAAACAAGGGTCAACGCGCCGTGCATTGCGCCGGGCAAGGGGCTGAGCTATCCATCGCTTAGACACCTGCGGGAGGCTGCCTATGTTGCGTCGTTTTTTCTTGTTCCTTGCCATGCTTAGCGTGGCGGCCTGTGCCAATGGAGCGCGTGAGCTGGAAAAACCGAAAGAAGCATTGGGTGATTTCAAACTTGGCCACCTTGGCATTGTAGCGCCAAATCTGGTGAAGGGCCCGGTTTCGCGCGATGCCACGAAGGAAGAGTGGATTGCCGGTGTCGAATCCGCGCTGGAAGAACGGTTCAGCCGTTACTCTGGTGACAAGTATTACCATCTGGGGGTCAGCGTCGAAGGCTATGTTTTGGCCCAGCCCGGTGTGCCGATCCTGCTGTCTCCGAAATCGGCGCTGATCTTGCGAGTCACCGCATGGGATGACGCGGCCGGGGCCAAATTGAACGAAGAGCCGGAGCAAATCACCGTTTTGGAGTCCTTTTCCGCCGAGACCATGGTTGGGTCGGGTCTGACCCAATCCAAAGAGGAACAGTTGCGCAACTTGTCGGTCAATGCGGCACTGCAAATCGAAAACTGGATGCGCAAAATGCAACGCGAACAGGGGTGGTTTGGCGGAACCAGCGCCGCGCCTGAACCAACGGCATCACCTGCCGTGGAAAGCCAGATTGCTGTTCCGAGCGCGGTTTTGGAAGAAGTCGCAGCGTCAACGCGATAAACTTTCTAATCGCGCGGGCAATTCGCGGAATTCGCGGCATTTGTGATTGAAAAATAAAGAGATTTTTCCCCGATGGTCATGACGCCTTCAGGTGTGACCGCCGTGATGGGCCGGATCGGTGATTGCGACAAAGTATTGCCAAGTGTTTCACTGCATATCTTGCGCTTGATTTTCCTTTCCCAAGCCAATAAACGGCCCGCGATGTAAACTTGGGCCAGCGGGCCCGCAATCACGAGGCGTCTGTAGAGATGGCAAAGGAAAAGTTTGAGCGCGGCAAACCGCATTGCAACATCGGCACGATTGGTCACGTTGACCACGGCAAGACGACGCTGACTGCGGCGATCACGAAGTATTTCGGCGACTTCAAAGCGTATGACCAGATTGATGGCGCGCCTGAAGAAAAAGCGCGTGGGATCACGATCTCGACCGCGCACGTTGAGTACGAAACGGACGCACGTCACTATGCGCACGTGGATTGCCCAGGTCACGCCGACTATGTGAAGAACATGATCACCGGTGCGGCGCAGATGGACGGCGCGATCCTGGTTGTGAACGCAGCTGACGGCCCTATGCCGCAAACGCGTGAGCACATTCTGCTGGGTCGCCAGGTTGGTATCCCTGCCATGGTCGTGTTCATGAACAAAGTTGACCAGGTTGACGACGAAGAGCTGCTTGAGCTGGTTGAAATGGAAATCCGCGAGCTGCTGACCGAGTATGACTTCCCTGGTGACGATATTCCGATCATCGCAGGTTCTGCTCTGGCAGCGATGGAAGGCCGTGACCCTGAAATCGGCGAGAACAAGATCCGCGAACTGATGACGGCCGTGGATGAGTACATCCCACAGCCTGAGCGCGCGATTGACCAGCCGTTCCTGATGCCGATCGAAGACGTGTTCTCGATCTCGGGTCGTGGTACTGTTGTGACGGGCCGTGTTGAGCGTGGCGTGATCAATGTTGGCGACGAGATTGAAATCGTTGGCATCAAAGACACCACCAAAACAACCTGTACCGGCGTTGAAATGTTCCGCAAGCTGCTGGATCGCGGTGAAGCGGGTGACAACATCGGCGCACTGCTGCGCGGTATCGACCGTGAAGCGGTTGAGCGTGGTCAGGTTCTGTGTAAGCCAGGTTCGGTTAACCCACACACCAAGTTCGAAGCCGAGGTCTATATCCTGACCAAGGAAGAAGGCGGCCGTCACACGCCGTTCTTTGCGAACTACCGTCCTCAGTTCTACTTCCGTACAACTGACGTGACCGGCACGGTTGAACTGCCAGAAGGCACCGAAATGGTGATGCCTGGCGACAACCTGAAGTTCGTTGTTGAGCTGATCGCCCCGATCGCGATGGAAGACGGTCTGCGTTTCGCTATCCGCGAAGGTGGCCGCACCGTTGGTTCGGGCGTTGTATCCAAAGTCGTCGCATAAGACACGCGATACTAAGATATCAAAATTAGGGACGGGCGCGCCAATGGCGCGCCCTTTCTCGTTTTTGGGCGTGGGTATTGGTTCGCGTCTGGATACTGGGGGGCGGTCTGGTTCGGGCTTGGAGGCTGCGGGCCTGCTTGGTTCCAAGGTCTGCGCCAGTCAGCATTGCCATCGGACGCGACGACTGATCAGTAGTTGAGCCGGCCCTTTGCGTGTTGACGTAGGGAGGGCGGCGCCAACTCAGCTTTGATGAATGGTCCTGCCGCCGAGAGAAAGACTGCTCCATGCAGCCGTTCAGGCGTTTCAATTTGGAAAACCCGGTTGCGGTCTTTCCGACAGCTTGTTGGACGCAGGATTGGGCATGCCGAAGCGGTAAAACGACCCGCAAATGGTGCCATAGTTTGGCACCGTGTGGAGCGGATTCACTGGGCAGACCGCTGCAATGCGCAGAAGGTTCACAAGAAGCAAGAGAATGGCGCGAATCCCTCTTGCATTCAGTAGGGGGCTTGCCGTATGTCACTGCTCGGCCTTAGGGGTATAGCTCAGTTGGTAGAGCGACGGTCTCCAAAACCGTAGGTCCACAGTTCGAGTCTGTGTGCCCCTGCCACTTTCCAATCCGATGGAACCAGTCTTCGTGCGCCTGCTAACGTGCAAGCGCTCTTGTATTGTGTGGCCCTGGGGCGTATATCGCGCGCTGTCTCGGCGAGAAAAAGAAAGCATCAGGCATGGCCAGCACCAACCCTATTCAGTTTATCCAGCAGGTTCGCGCGGAAGTTTCCAAGATTTCTTGGCCCACGCGACGCGAGGTTCTGCTGACCACGGTGATGGTGTTCATCATGGCCGCCTTGACCGCTGTGTTCTTCGCATTGGTGGATCTGGCTATTCGCAGTGGATTGCAGGGCGTTCTAGGAATGTTCGGCTAAGCGCATTTGGTGCCGCGCAATTCGCGCAGCGGTCTTGAAATCAGGCCCTGCGCCGGGTAGTGACGGCACACTTTACGAAATGGGCGTGCAATTGATTCGGTTGCACGCCGCTTTTTGTTTCGGGCGTCATCTAAAGGCGCACAGGAATTTGGAACGACCGGCACAGTCCGGACAAGAACAAAGGTCGACGGCACATGGCTAAGCGGTGGTATTCGGTGAGCGTACTCTCGAACTTCGAGAAAAAGATCGCTGAACAAATCCGGACTACGGTCGAAGAGCTGGGCCTGGAAGACGAAATCGTCGAAGTTCTGGTTCCGACTGAAGAAGTGATCGAAGTACGGCGCGGCAAGAAAGTAACGACAGAGCGTCGTTTCATGCCGGGTTACGTTCTGGTGCGGATGGAAATGTCGGACCAAGGCTACCACCTGATCAGCTCGATCAATCGCGTTACTGGTTTTCTGGGCCCGCAAGGCCGCCCAATGCCGATGCGCGATTCCGAAGTCGAAGCGATCCTGGGTCGCGTTGCCGAGGGTGAAGAGCAGCCACGTACATTGATCCGCTACGACATTGGCGAGCGGGTCAAGGTCAACGAAGGCCCGTTCGAGGGTTTCGATGGCATGATCGAAGAGGTCGACGAAGACAACCAGCGCCTGAAGGTGTCGGTTTCGATCTTTGGCCGGGAAACACCGGTCGAATTGGAATTCACTCAGGTTACTAAACAGACCTGAGCGATTGCGGGTTAATACCCGCACTGCGGTGGAAACACCGTTTCTGAGTGGGAGGTGCGGGCAACGCGTTGTCCAAGCCGAACCACACAACGACAAAGCCCCGAGGACGCGCCTGGGGGTGTTGCAAAAAGGAGAGGCCAAATGGCCAAGAAACTTGTTGGCAAGATGAAGCTGCAGATCCCTGCAGGCAAAGCCAATCCGTCGCCACCCGTGGGTCCAGCCCTGGGTCAGCGCGGTATCAACATCATGGAATTCTGTAAGGCGTTTAACGCCAAGACACAGGAAATGGAGCCCGGTGCGCCGTGCCCGACCGTGATCACGTATTATCAGGATAAGTCCTTCACGATGGACATCAAGACGCCCCCGGCGTCGTATTACCTGAAAAAAGCCGCTGGCCTGAAGCCAGTTGGCAAGCGGAACCGCCCACGCGGCGCCGAAACGCCCGGCCGTGAAGTTGTTGCTTCCGTTACCGTTGCGCAGGTTCGTGAGATTGCAGAGGCCAAAATGGTCGATCTGACAGCAAACGACGTTGAAGCTGCTATGCAGATCATCCTTGGCTCCGCCAAGTCCATGGGCATCGAGGTGAAGTAAGATGGCAAAGCTAGGAAAACGCACACGCGCCGCCCGCGAAGCTTTCGCCGGCAAAGAAAACGTTTCTGTGGAAGAAGCAGTTGCACTGGTTAAGGCCAGCGCCACAGCCAAATTCGACGAGACCATCGAAATCGCCCTGAACCTGGGTGTTGATCCACGTCACGCTGACCAAATGGTTCGCGGCGTTGTTGGTTTGCCAAACGGCACCGGCAAAACCGTTCGTGTGGCTGTGTTCGCTCGTGGCCCCAAGGCAGACGAAGCTCAGGCAGCTGGCGCGGATATCGTTGGCGCAGAAGACCTGATGGAAACCATCCAGAGCGGCAAGATTGAGTTCGATCGTTGCATTGCAACACCGGACATGATGCCAATCGTTGGTCGTCTGGGTAAAATCCTGGGCCCACGGAACTTGATGCCGAACCCCAAGGTTGGCACCGTGACCATGGATGTTACTGATGCCGTTAAAGCCGCCAAAGGTGGTGAGGTTCAGTTCAAAGCCGAAAAAGCGGGTGTTGTTCACGCCGGTGTTGGCAAAGCATCCTTTGACGACGCCAAGCTGGTTGAAAACGTCAAAGCATTCATCGACGCCGTGGCCCGTGCCAAGCCGTCGGGTGCCAAGGGCACTTACATGATCAAGATCGCGCTAAGCTCCACGATGGGCCCAGGTGTGACCTTGGACGTTGCCGAGGCGACCGCGCAGTAATCTGCCGGACGATTTAAGTTTAGACGGGGCGTGCAGTGATGCGCGCCCCTTTTTCTTTCCGTTGTGGCAGATCTGAGCGGTGGTTTATCGGAGCGCCTTTTGATTTACTGCGTCTTAGACGCATTAATTGAAAGAGATTTGTCATGGGCCTTATTAATGGTGCTGTGTGGACCTATTCTGATGCATCAGATTTGATTGTCGGGATTCAGCGCACGCAGCAAATTTATGGGATGGGTGGGGACGATCTGATCTTCAGTCACGATTCCGCATATGCAAACTATGATGTCCGCGACAACATCCTATTTGACTTGGCCGGGTTGTACCTGACTGTGCTGGGACGACGGCCCGACGATGCCGGGTTTGAAGGGTTTCGCCAAATGCTTGCGCGCGATCAGATCACCGAAGAAGATTTGGCCGGGGCCATCGTTGGATCGGTTGAGGCGCTGGGATGGCATGAAGGTCTGGAAGACGCGGAGTATGTGGAGGCATTGTATTCCCGTGCTTTTGGCCGCACGGCTGCAGAAACGGAGATCGATAGTTGGGTGTCGTTAATGGCCAGCGGTGCGCAGGACCGCGCGAGCGTCGCGCATCGGATCGTGACCAGCACTGAGTTCCGCATTAAGAACGGCGGGGTACAGGCCGAGTACACCCTTGCCGCAGCTGAAATTGACTTGGCCGACGACGTCTACCGCGCCTATGTCAGTCTGCTGGAACGCCCGCCCGGTTATAACGACGTGTCGCGTTGGACGTGGTACGCAACCAACGGGTTTGAGTTGGACTTGATGGTCGGCACATTGTTCGATTCAGCAGAATTTGCCAGCACTGCGGCGCCATCCTTGCCATTTCTTTCGGATCTGCCCAGGTTCCCCAACGTTCGGTTTGTTGAGGCCGACGAAGCGACAGGGCAACAATTCGTCGGATACCTGTACGAAAAAGTGCTGGGACGTACAGCCGCACTGGATGAAGTGTCGGCCTGGGTCGACATCGGCAATGAACAGTTCCTTTGGTACACTGATGTCGCCCTGATGATCCTTGACAGTCCAGAGGCCAACGCACGTCACCGGTTGGATTATGTCGTGCACATGCAGGGGCAGGAGGGGGACGCGCTGGTTGGTGGGCCAGGGGACAATATGATGATGGGTGGGCCGCTGTCCGATACGTTTGTTTTTGATCAGGCCGATGCGGGCACGCACCGCATCCTTGAGTTCAGCGAAATTGATGAATTGCGCTTTGTCGGGTTTGACTACGTTGACGCAGATGCGGTGCTGGCCCAGTTCCGTCAGGTGGGGGCCGATGCGGTTCTGAATGATCAGGACACGCAGGTGGTTTTGATGAACACAGATGTGGCGGATATTCCTGTCTGGGCCTTTGAATTGGCGTGACCTGCGGCAAACGCTCCAGGCATCTTGGCAACCCGGTGAAAACCCACTAAGGAACGCGTGAGGGCATCCGCTTGATTCGCGTAAGCCCTCAATTTCGTCCGAGACGGTGGGTGGGTAGTTTCCCATAAATCCTGCCTGAGACGGGAAGAGACATGACGTTCCGGTTCTAAATGTGCTCCGGGCGCGATGTGACGACCCGATCGGACCAGATGTCTAGGGCACTTGCCCTGGGCAAAACGAGCCGGAGGGGTCACCCCCTCCCAAACTGGAGTGAAACTGTGGATAGAGCCCAGAAAGAAAAAGTGGTCGAGGAACTCGGCCAAATCTTTGAAAGCTCTGGCGTTGTGGTCGTTGCACGCTACGAAGGCCTCACAGTTGCCGAGATGACGGATCTGCGTGGTCGTGCCCGTGAGGGTGGCGCGTCGGTGCGCGTCGCCAAGAACAGGCTCGCCAAGATCGCCCTGGAGGGGAAACCCGCGGCAAGTATTGCCGATTTTCTTCAGGGCATGACCGTATTGACCTATTCCGAAGACCCCGTGGCAGCTGCCAAGGTGGTTGAGGACTTCGCTAAGGATAACAGCAAGCTGGAAATCCTTGGCGGTGCAATGGGCGATACGGCGCTGGACCGCAGCGGTGTAGAAGCCGTGTCGAAAATGCCTTCGCGCGAGGAACTTATTGCCTCGATCGTTGGTTGCATCGGCGCACCTGCTTCGAACATCGCGGGGGCCATTGGCGCACCTGCATCAAACATCGCCTCGATCCTGTCGACTATCGAAGAAAAGGCCGAGGCGGCCTAAGGCAACTTATGAGACCGTCGTGGGGTTGAATTCCCTTACGTTGGAACACATTTAGAAACGGAAAGAGTCTGAAAATGGCTGATCTGAAAGCACTTGCTGAGCAAATCGTCAACCTGACGCTGCTGGAAGCACAAGAACTGAAAACTATCCTTAAAGACGAATACGGCATCGAGCCCGCCGCTGGTGGCGCGGTTATGGTTGCCGGTGCAGCTGGCGATGCCGGCGGCGCGGCTGCTGAAGAGCAGAGCGAATTCGACGTGATCCTGAAGTCGCCTGGCGACAAAAAGATCAACGTGATCAAGGAAGTTCGCGCGATCACAGGCCTGGGCCTGAAAGAAGCAAAAGACCTGGTAGAAGCCGGCGGCAAAGCTGTCAAAGAAGGCTGCTCCAAGGAAGAAGCAGAAGAACTGAAGGGCAAGCTGGAAGCAGCTGGCGCCGAAGTCGAACTGAAGTAATCCTGTCCGGGGGGTTCCCCGGAACAAGAAAATTAGGCTGGGTCCGGTGCAATCCGGGCCCAGCCGAACCCGTCTCAGAGAGGCCCTGTGTGTAACGGGGGTTTTCTAAGGCGAGGTTCCAATGATCGGGATGTTCGCGGTGGGACGCGGACAAGAATAGATCGGAACGAAGCCGTCTCGGCAGGGTAGGACGCTGTGGCCCGACAGTGGTACTGCCCGGTGAGAAACGGAAAGGGTGACCTTGACCATGGCGCAAAGCTTCCTTGGCCAGAAACGACTACGTAAATATTACGGCAAAATCCGCGAAGTGCTGGAGATGCCAAACCTTATCGAGGTTCAGAAATCCTCTTATGAGCTATTTCTGAAATCCGGGGATCAGGCCACGCCCACTGAGGGCGAAGGCATCATGGGTGTCTTTCAATCGGTTTTCCCGATTAAAGACTTCAATGAGACTGCGATCCTCGAATTCGTAAACTACGAGCTGGAAAAGCCGAAGTACGACGTTGATGAATGTATGCAGCGCGACATGACCTACAGCGCACCGCTGAAGGTTACGCTGCGTCTGATCGTGTTTGATGTGGATGAAGACACTGGCGCAAAGTCGGTGAAGGACATCAAAGAACAAGACGTGTTCATGGGCGATATGCCTTTGATGACGCCAAACGGCACGTTCGTTGTGAACGGCACCGAGCGTGTGATCGTTAGCCAGATGCACCGGTCGCCAGGTGTTTTCTTTGACCATGACAAGGGCAAAACGCACAGCTCGGGCAAGCTGTTGTTTGCTTGCCGGATCATTCCGTACCGCGGATCGTGGCTGGACTTCGAATTCGATGCCAAAGACCTGGTCTTTGCCCGGATCGACCGTCGCCGCAAACTGCCGGTATCGACGCTTCTTTATGCATTGGGTCTGGATCAAGAAGGCATCATGGATGCCTACTATGAGACTGTTGACTACAAGCTTGAAAAGAACCGCGGTTGGGTTACCAAGTTCTTCCCAGAACGCGTTCGTGGCACACGCCCGACGTTCGACTTGGTCGATGCGGCCACAGGCGAAGTGATCTGCGAAGCGGGTAAGAAGATTACTCCGCGTACCGTCAAGAAGATCATCGACGAAGGCACGATCACCGACCTGATCGTACCGTTTGACAATATTGTTGGTAAGTTTGTTGCCAAGGATATCATCAACGAAGAAACCGGCGCGATCTATGTTGAAGCGGGCGATGAGCTGACCTGGACCGTTGACAAAGACGGCGAAGTCACCGGCGGTTCGTTGAAAGATCTGATGGATGCGGGCATCACTGAGCTGCCGATCCTGGACATCGATAACGTCAACGTTGGCGCCTATATGCGCAACACCGTAGCGCAAGATAAGAACATGAACCGCGAAACCGCGCTCATGGACATTTATCGTGTCATGCGCCCTGGCGAGCCACCCACCGTTGAAGCAGCGTCTGCGCTGTTTGAAACGCTGTTCTTTGACAGCGAACGGTATGACCTGTCTGCCGTTGGCCGTGTGAAGATGAAAATGCGTCTGGCGCTGGACAAGCCAGACACGCAGCGTACGCTGGACCGCGAAGATATCGTGTCTTGCATCAAGGCGCTGGTGGACCTGCGCGACGGCCGCGGCGATATCGACGATATCGACCACTTGGGCAACCGTCGTGTGCGTTCCGTTGGCGAACTGATGGAAAACCAATATCGCGTTGGTTTGCTGCGCATGGAACGCGCGATCAAAGAGCGTATGTCGTCGGTGGAAATCGACACGGTCATGCCTCAGGATTTGATCAACGCCAAACCGGCAGCGGCGGCTGTACGTGAATTCTTCGGCTCTTCGCAGCTGTCGCAGTTCATGGACCAAACCAACCCGTTGTCCGAAGTGACGCACAAGCGTCGTCTTTCGGCGCTTGGACCGGGCGGTTTGACCCGCGAACGTGCTGGCTTTGAAGTGCGCGACGTTCACCCGACCCACTATGGTCGGATGTGTCCGATTGAAACGCCGGAAGGTCCAAACATTGGTCTGATCAACTCGCTGGCCACTTTCGCCCGCGTTAACAAGTACGGCTTTATCGAAACGCCGTACCGTGTTGTGACCGATGCCAAGGTGACGGACGAAGTCCATTACATGTCCGCGACCGAGGAAATGCGCCACACCGTGGCACAGGCCAACGCGCAATTGGACGATGATGGCAAGTTCAAGAACGATCTGGTTTCGACACGCCAATCTGGTGACTACACGCTGGCACCACGCGAAAGCGTGGACCTGATCGACGTATCGCCAAAACAGTTGGTATCTGTCGCGGCCTCGTTGATTCCGTTCCTTGAAAACGACGATGCTAACCGGGCTCTTATGGGTTCGAACATGCAACGTCAGGCGGTTCCGACCTTGCGCTCTGAAGCGCCGTTGGTTGGCACCGGGATCGAAGGCATTGTTGCGCGTGACTCTGGCGCGGCCATCATGGCCAAGCGTGCAGGTGTTATCGACCAAGTTGATGCGATGCGGATCGTTGTTCGGGCCACGTCTGACCTGGAACTGGGTGATGCGGGCGTTGACATCTATCGGATGCGCAAATTCCAGCGTTCGAACCAGAACACCTGTATCAACCAGCGTCCGCTGGTGAAGGTGGGTGACACGGTTCAGAAGGGCGAAGTGATTGCCGATGGTCCGTCCACCGATATGGGTGAACTGGCGCTTGGTAAGAACGTCGTCGTCGCCTTCATGCCGTGGAATGGCTACAACTACGAAGACTCGATCCTGATTTCCGAGCGGATCGCCCGTGATGACGTGTTCACCTCGGTTCACATCGAAGAATTCGAAGTGGCCGCACGTGACACCAAACTGGGCCCTGAAGAGATCACCCGCGATATTCCGAACGTCGGCGAGGAAGCCCTGCGCAACCTTGACGAAGCCGGGATCGTATATATCGGTGCTGACGTGCAGCCTGGCGACATTTTGGTGGGTAAAATCACGCCCAAGGGTGAAAGCCCGATGACGCCAGAAGAAAAGCTGCTGCGCGCAATCTTCGGTGAAAAAGCCAGCGATGTGCGCGACACGTCGTTGCGCGTGAAGCCGGGCGATTACGGTACTGTGGTCGAAGTGCGTGTCTTTAACCGCCATGGTGTGGAAAAAGACGAACGCGCACTGCAGATCGAGCGGGAAGAGGTAGAGCGTCTGGCACGGGACCGTGACGACGAACTCGCCATTCTGGATCGCAACATCTATGCGCGTTTGAAGTCCATGATCTTGGGCAAGACCGCAGTGAAGGGCCCCAAAGGCATCAAGTCGAACTCTGAGATCACAGAAGAACTGCTGGAAACTCTGACCCTGGGTCAGTGGTGGCAGTTGGCTCTGGGCGAGGAAGAAGACGCGAAGGTCGTTGAGGCGCTGCACGAACAGTACGAAGTTCAAAAGCGTGCCCTTGATGCGCGGTTCGAAGACAAAGTGGAAAAAGTCCGCCGTGGCGACGACCTGCCGCCGGGTGTGATGAAGATGGTCAAAGTGTTCATCGCGGTGAAGCGTAAGCTGCAGCCGGGTGACAAAATGGCTGGTCGTCACGGCAACAAAGGTGTGATTTCCCGCGTTGTTCCGATGGAAGACATGCCGTTCCTGGCTGACGGGACACCGGTTGACTTCTGTTTGAACCCGCTGGGCGTTCCATCGCGTATGAACGTTGGTCAGATTCTGGAAACCCACATGGGTTGGGCCGCACGGTCTTTGGGTCTGAAAGTGGACGATGCCCTGGGCGAATATCGCCGTTCGGGTGATCTGACACCGGTGCGTGAAGCGATGCGTTTGGCCTATGGCGACGATGTCTACGAAGAAGGCATTGCTGGCATGGAAGAAAGCCAGATGCTGGAAGCCGCGGGCAACGTGATCAACGGTGTGCCAATTGCAACACCGGTCTTTGATGGCGCCAAGGAAGCCGATGTAAACGATGCGCTCAGCCGTGCAGGCTTTGACACGTCGGGACAGTCGGTCTTGTTTGACGGACGCTCGGGTGAGCAGTTTAGCCGTAAGGTAACGGTGGGTGTGAAGTACCTGCTGAAACTGCACCACTTGGTGGATGACAAAATCCACGCGCGTTCAACTGGACCGTACAGCTTGGTCACACAGCAGCCGCTGGGTGGTAAGGCACAGTTCGGTGGCCAGCGTTTCGGGGAAATGGAAGTCTGGGCTTTGGAAGCCTATGGCGCTGCCTACACCCTGCAGGAAATGCTGACCGTCAAATCGGATGACGTGGCTGGCCGGACGAAAGTCTATGAAAGCATCGTGAAGGGCGAGGACAACTTCGAAGCCGGTGTACCGGAATCGTTCAACGTTCTTGTCAAAGAAGTCCGAGGCCTTGGCTTGAATATGGAACTCCTGGATGCGGAGGAGGATGAGTAGGTCTTAAAAGGAAATGCCAATATGGCTCGTGTATCTGAGCTTTCCGATCGGCGTGGTTTTAATAGTCACGGCATTTTGGAAACCGAGCAAAGAGTCATCTTGGTACGATCCTGAAAGACCAAAAGCCCTTGTCTGGGGCGTTGCGCTTATCGCGATTGCCCTAGACGCCGCAATCTTTGGATATTTACCCGTTTGGGGAGACTAATATGAACCAGGAACTGACCAACAATCCGTTTAACCCGGTTGCACCGATCAAGACTTTCGACGAGATCAAAGTTTCGCTGGCATCGCCAGAGCGGATCCTGTCGTGGTCTTACGGTGAGATCAAAAAGCCAGAAACCATCAACTACCGGACGTTCAAGCCAGAACGTGACGGTCTGTTCTGCGCACGTATTTTTGGCCCGATCAAAGACTACGAATGTCTGTGTGGCAAATATAAGCGCATGAAATATCGCGGCGTTGTCTGCGAAAAATGCGGTGTGGAAGTGACACTGCAAAAGGTCCGTCGTGAGCGTATGGGCCACATCGAGCTGGCCGCGCCCTGCGCCCATATCTGGTTCCTCAAGTCTTTGCCGTCGCGCATTGGCCTGATGCTGGACATGACGCTGCGTGATCTGGAGCGTATCCTTTATTTTGAAAACTACGTGGTTATCGAACCCGGCCTGACAGACCTGCAATACGGTCAGTTGATGTCAGAATCCGAGTTTATGGATGCGCAAGACACCTTTGGCATGGATGCGTTCACCGCCAATATCGGTGCCGAAGCAATCCGCGAAATGCTGGCCAACATCGATCTGGAAGCCGAAGCAGACCATCTGCGCGCCGAGCTGAAAGAAGCGACCGGCGAGCTGAAGCCTAAGAAGATCATCAAGCGCTTGAAAGTGGTTGAAAGCTTCTTGGAATCCGGCAACCGCCCTGAATGGATGGTTCTGACCGTGGTTCCTGTGATCCCACCAGAGCTGCGCCCGCTGGTGCCGCTGGATGGTGGCCGCTTTGCGACATCGGATTTGAACGATCTGTATCGCCGCGTGATCAACCGGAACAATCGTCTGAAGCGTCTGATCGAACTGCGTGCGCCCGACATCATCGTGCGTAACGAAAAGCGGATGCTGCAAGAATCCGTGGATGCGCTGTTTGACAACGGCCGTCGTGGTCGCGTGATCACGGGCGCCAACAAGCGTCCGCTGAAATCGCTGTCCGACATGCTGAAAGGTAAGCAGGGTCGTTTCCGCCAAAACCTTTTGGGTAAGCGCGTCGACTTCTCTGGTCGTTCGGTCATTGTGACGGGTCCAGAACTGAAACTGCACCAGTGCGGGCTGCCAAAGAAGATGGCGCTGGAACTGTTCAAGCCGTTTATCTATTCGCGGCTTGAGGCAAAGGGTCTGTCCTCGACAGTCAAGCAAGCCAAGAAATTGGTGGAAAAGGAACGTCCCGAAGTTTGGGATATTCTGGACGAGGTTATCCGCGAGCACCCGGTTCTGCTGAACCGCGCGCCTACGTTGCACCGTCTTGGCATTCAGGCATTTGAACCCACGCTGATCGAAGGCAAAGCTATCCAGCTTCACCCGCTGGTGTGTTCGGCCTTTAACGCTGACTTTGACGGTGACCAGATGGCCGTGCACGTTCCTTTGAGCTTGGAAGCTCAGCTGGAAGCGCGCGTTCTGATGATGTCGACGAACAACGTTCTGTCGCCTGCAAACGGTGCGCCGATCATTGTTCCGTCGCAGGATATGATTCTGGGCCTGTATTACGTCACGATCCAACGTGACGGCATGAAGGGCGAAGGCATGTCATTCTCTTCGATTGAAGAGGTTGAGCACGCGTTGAACGCTGGCGAAGTGCACTTGCACGCCAAGATCAAATGTCGCGTCAAGCAGATCGACGAAGAAGGCAACGAAGTTCTGATTGCTTTCGACACCACACCGGGCCGTGTGCGTTTGGGGGCATTGCTGCCTACGAACGCCAAAGCTCCGTTTGACTTGGTCAATACGCTGCTGCGTAAGAAAGACGTTCAGAAGGTCATCGACACCGTCTACCGTTATTGCGGTCAGAAAGAGTCTGTTATCTTCTGTGACCAGATCATGGGCATGGGTTTCCGCGAAGCGTTCAAAGCCGGGATTTCCTTCGGCAAGGACGACATGGTTATCCCAGATACCAAGTGGACGATCGTCGAAGAAACGCGTGGTCAGGTTAAAGACTTCGAACAACAGTATATGGACGGCCTGATCACTCAGGGCGAAAAGTACAACAAAGTTGTCGATGCCTGGTCGAAGTGTAACGACAAAGTCACCGAAGCGATGATGACGACCATTTCGTCAACCAAGCATGACGATGACGGTTCCGAGAAAGAGCCGAACTCGGTCTACATGATGGCGCACTCTGGTGCGCGTGGTTCTGTCACGCAGATGAAACAGCTGGGCGGGATGCGCGGTCTGATGGCGAAGCCGAACGGCGACATCATCGAAACGCCGATCATCTCGAACTTTAAAGAAGGTCTGACAGTGCTTGAGTACTTCAACTCAACGCACGGTGCTCGTAAGGGTCTGTCGGACACGGCTTTGAAAACGGCGAACTCGGGTTATCTGACCCGTCGTCTGGTGGATGTTGCGCAGGATTGCATCATTCGCGATATCGACTGTGGCACCGAGCGTGCGATCACAGCCGAGCCTGCGGTGAACGACGGTGAAGTTGTTTCGTCTTTGGCAGAGCGGATTCTGGGTCGCGTTAACGCAGATGATGTTCTGCGTCCGGGCACGGATGAAGTGATCCTGAAACAGGGCACGTTGATCGACGAACGTATGTCTGATGCCATCGAGGCGGCAGGCGTTACGTCCATGCGCATCCGCAGCCCGCTGACCTGTGAAGCTGAAGAGGGCGTTTGCGCCACCTGTTATGGCCGCGACCTTGCGCGCGGTACACGGGTGAACGTTGGCGAGGCCGTCGGCATCATCGCGGCGCAGTCCATTGGGGAACCGGGTACGCAGCTTACAATGCGGACCTTCCACATTGGTGGCGTTGCACAGGGTGGTCAGCAATCGTTCCAGGAAGCCAGCCAAGAAGGTAAGGTTGAGTTTGACAACGCGAACACGTTGAAAAACTCCGCCGGCGAAACCTTGGTTATGGGCCGTAACATGAAGATGCGGATCCTTGACGAGAACGGCGAAGAGCGTGCGAACCACAAGCTGGGCTACGGTACCAAGCTGTTTATCGAAGAAGGTCAACAAGTGGCCCACGGCGATAAACTGTTTGAGTGGGATCCCTACACTCTGCCGATCATCGCGGAAGCCGACGGTTTGGCCAAGCACGTTGACCTGACCAATGGTGTTGCTGTTCGTGACGAGACCGATGACGCAACTGGTATGACCCAGAAGATCGTTATCGATTGGCGTGCTGCACCAAAAGGCAACGAGCTGAAGCCAGAAGTCATCCTGATGGATGAAAGTGGTGAACCGCTTCGTAACTCGCAGGGCAATCCGATCACCTATCCGATGTCGGTGGATGCCATCTTGTCTGTCGAAGACGGTCAGAACGTTGCGGCAGGTGACGTTATCGCGCGTATCCCGCGTGAAGGCGCCAAGACCAAGGACATCACCGGTGGTTTGCCGCGTGTGGCTGAATTGTTCGAAGCACGTCGTCCGAAAGACCACGCAATCATCGCGGAAATCGATGGTTATGTGCGCTTTGGGAAGGACTACAAGAACAAGCGTCGCATCTCGATCGAGTCAGCCGAAGATGGCGGAGACACCAAGGAATACATGATCCCCAAGGGCAAGCACATCCCGGTTGTCGAAGGCGATTATGTCCAGAAGGGTGACTACATCATGGACGGTAACCCGGCCCCACACGACATTCTGTCGATTATGGGTGTCGAAGCGCTGGCCAACTACATGATCGACGAAGTGCAGGATGTTTACCGTCTGCAGGGTGTGAAGATTAACGACAAACACGTCGAAGTAATCGTTCGCCAGATGCTGCAGAAATGGGAAATTCTGGACAGTGGCGATACCACCTTGCTGAAAGGTGAACATGTAGACAAAGCCGAACTGGAAGCCGCGAACGAAAAGGCGATCAAGAAGAATGGCCGTCCGGCGTCGGGCGAACCAATCTTGTTGGGTATCACCAAAGCGTCGTTGCAGACTCGGTCGTTCATCTCGGCTGCGTCCTTCCAGGAAACAACGCGTGTGCTGACCGAAGCTTCGGTACAGGGCAAGCGGGACAAACTGGTTGGCTTGAAAGAGAACGTGATCGTGGGTCGTTTGATCCCGGCCGGTACCGGTGGTGCCACAAGCCGCGTTCGTCTGGAAGCTCAGCGCCGCGATGGCAAGGTTGTTGATGCGCGCCGTCAGGAGGCCGAAGCGGCCGTTGCCCTGGCTGCACCAGATGATGATCTGATCGGTGGTGACGCGTTTGACAATGTTGTCAGCGACACGACGGAAAGCCGCGAATAAGCGGTCCGACAGAAAGACTTTGGAAACCCCGCGCATTGCGCGGGGTTTTCGTTTGTGGCACTGCCATTTTTCCCAAACTGCGATGGGTTTTGTGTTTTACCGCTGCTTCCATTGGGGGGCCTGGCAAGAATCGCTGTAACGGGTTTGGTAGGCCGTGCCATTCAAGTTCAACCAGTTTACACTGGGGCAGCATGCGAACCTGGGGCAGGGCGCCCAAAGGTACCGATGGCGATGGCAGGTCTGTTGCCAAAGCTTTGCAAACCGAGTGTTTCGGCATCGGATTGCCGCACACGTCAGACGGAGGCATGTTTGGCTTTCGAGGGGACGTGTGGCGCTGTTGACAAGGCCCGCGACTCCCCCTATACGCGCGCTATCTCGGCGACCGGGGGAACATCCCCCTATAGCTGAAATCACGACTGGAGCGGTCATGATCCGGGTTTAACGCCCCGATCCTCTGGACACCCACCGCGTCGTTCCCTCGTTTTGGGAACGAACGGGGTTTTTTGCGTCTTTGATGGCGTGGGTATTGGCCGTTGCGGAAGAGAACAAGCGGCGTTTCGCGGACGCGCGAGATGCCAACAAGGAACCGCACGGGTGATCCGTGTACCACATATGTGAGCTGATACGGGAAGAGACCCTATGCCAACGATCCAGCAGCTGATCCGCAAACCGCGGCAGCCCAAAGTCAAACGCTCCAAGTCGCAACACCTGGAGTCCTGCCCTCAGAAGCGTGGCGTTTGCACGCGCGTCTATACCACCACGCCGAAGAAGCCGAACTCGGCCATGCGGAAGGTGGCCAAGGTGCGCCTGACCAACGGTTACGAGGTGATCAGCTATATCCCTGGTGAAAGCCACAACCTTCAGGAGCACTCTGTGGTTCTGATCCGTGGCGGCCGTGTCAAAGACCTTCCCGGCGTTCGCTACCACATCCTGCGCGGTGTGTTGGACACACAGGGCGTCAAAGACCGCAAACAGCGCCGTTCGAAATATGGCGCGAAGCGTCCGAAGTAAGAGGAAGAACAGATGTCTCGTCGTCACGCCGCTGAAAAACGCGAAGTTCTGCCCGACGCCAAGTATGGTGACCGGGTTCTGACAAAATTCATGAACAACCTGATGATCGATGGTAAGAAATCGGTCGCAGAACGTATCGTCTACAGCGCGCTGGAGCGTGTTGAAGGCAAAGTAAAGCGCGCCCCTGTGGAAGTGTTCCACGAAGCGCTTGAAAACATTAAGCCGTCTGTCGAAGTCCGCTCCCGCCGTGTTGGTGGTGCTACTTACCAGGTTCCGGTTGAAGTCCGCGTAGAGCGTCGCGAAGCCCTGGCCATTCGTTGGCTGATCGGTGCCGCACGCAACCGCAATGAAAACACGATGGAAGAGCGCCTTGCAGGCGAACTGATCGACGCAGTTCAATCGCGTGGTTCCGCCGTGAAGAAGCGCGAAGACACCCACAAGATGGCCGACGCTAACAAAGCGTTCAGCCACTACCGCTGGTAATTCCCCTAGAGGTCCCTCCACATGGCACGCGAATTTCCCCTCGAACGGTACCGCAACTTTGGTATCATGGCGCACATCGATGCAGGTAAAACCACCTGTTCGGAGCGTATCCTTTACTACACCGGCAAGTCCCACAACATTGGTGAGGTGCACGATGGTGCGGCCACCATGGACTGGATGGAGCAGGAACAGGAACGCGGCATCACCATCACTTCGGCTGCGACAACCACTTTCTGGGAACGCACCGAAGATGGCGTAACCCCTGAAACCGATAAGCACCGTCTGAACATCATCGACACTCCCGGCCACGTGGACTTCACCATTGAGGTTGAGCGTTCCTTGGCTGTTTTGGATGGCGCTGTATGTGTTCTGGACGCCAACGCTGGTGTTGAGCCGCAGACAGAAACCGTTTGGCGTCAGGCCGACCGGTACAAGGTTCCGCGGATTGTGTTCGTCAACAAGATGGACAAGATCGGTGCTGACTTCTTCAACTGTGTTCACATGATTGAAGATCGCACCGGTGCACGCGCTGTGCCTGTTGCCCTGCCGATTGGTGCCGAGACCGAGCTGGAAGGCTTGATCGATCTGGTTACCATGCAGGAGTGGGTTTACATCGGCGACGACCTGGGTGCGACCTGGGAAAAGCGTCCGATCCGTGACGATCTGAGCGAGCTGGCCGACGAATGGCGCGGCAAGATGATCGAAGCCGCCGTCGAGCAAGACGACGACGCCATGGAAGCCTATCTGGAAGGCGAAGAGCCTGACGTTGCGACCCTGCGTACTTTGCTGCGTAAAGGTACTTTGGCGTTGGACTTCGTTCCTGTACTGGCCGGTTCCGCGTTTAAGAACAAAGGTGTTCAGCCGCTGTTGAACGCTGTGATCGACTTCTTGCCCAGCCCGCTGGACGTTGTTGATTACATGGGCTTCAAACCTGGCGACGAAGAAGAAGTTCGTGACATCCCACGCCGTGCAGACGACACCATGCCGTTCTCTGGCTTGGCGTTCAAAATCATGAACGACCCGTTTGTCGGTTCGCTGACCTTCACGCGAGTCTACTCGGGTGTGATGAACAAGGGTGATACCATTCTGAACTCGACCAAAGGTCGTAAGGAACGTATCGGTCGTATGATGATGATGCACTCGAACGACCGTGAAGAAATCACGGAAGCGTTCGCAGGCGACATTATCGCGCTGGCAGGTCTGAAAGACACAACCACTGGTGACACGCTGTCTTCTGTCAGCGATCCGGTTGTTCTGGAAACCATGAACTTCCCCGATCCGGTTATCGAGATCGCGGTTGAGCCGAAGACCAAAGCTGACCAAGAGAAAATGTCTCAGGGTCTGGCACGTCTGGCAGCAGAAGACCCATCCTTCCGCGTCGAAACCGATATTGAATCGGGTCAGACCATCATGAAGGGCATGGGCGAACTGCACCTGGACATTCTGGTCGATCGTCTGAAGCGTGAGTTCAAGGTTGAAGCGAACATTGGTGCGCCTCAGGTTGCGTATCGTGAGACCATTGGTCACGAAGTCGAACATACCTACACCCACAAGAAACAGTCTGGTGGTTCGGGTCAGTTCGGTGAAGTGAAAATGATCATTTCTCCGACCGAGCCTGGTGAAGGTTATTCGTTCGAAAGCCGTATCGTTGGTGGTTCGATTCCCAAGGAATACATCCCTGGTGTTGAAAAAGGCATTAACTCGGTCATGGATAGCGGCCCGTTGGCTGGTTTCCCTGTGATCGACTTCAAAGTTGCCCTGATCGACGGTAAGTTCCACGACGTGGACTCCTCGGTTCTGGCCTTTGAAATTGCTGCTCGTATGTGCATGCGTGAAGGCATGCGCAAAGCCGGCGCGAAACTGCTGGAACCAATGATGAAGGTCGAAGTGATTACGCCGGAAGAATACACTGGTGGCATCATTGGCGATCTGACCTCCCGTCGGGGTCAGGTTTCTGGGCAGGAACCGCGCGGCAACGCTGTTGCGATTGATGCCTTTGTGCCGCTGGCCAACATGTTCGGCTACATCAACACGCTGCGTTCCATGTCTTCGGGCCGTGCGCAGTTCACCATGCAGTTCGACCATTATGATCCGGTTCCGCAGAACATCTCGGACGAGATTCAGTCGAAGTACGCCTAACCGTCGGTGCGTGGGTAACCACGCACCCTACACCCAACCGTAGGGTGCGTGCCTGCACGCACCGAACGTCACGAAAAAGGAGCCAATACCATGGCAAAGGAAAAGTTTGAGCGCGGCAAACCGCATTGCAACATCGGCACGATTGGTCACGTTGACCACGGCAAGACGACGCTGACTGCGGCGATCACGAAGTATTTCGGCGACTTCAAAGCGTATGACCAGATTGATGGCGCGCCTGAAGAAAAAGCGCGTGGGATCACGATCTCGACCGCGCACGTTGAGTACGAAACGGACGCACGTCACTATGCGCACGTGGATTGCCCAGGTCACGCCGACTATGTGAAGAACATGATCACCGGTGCGGCGCAGATGGACGGCGCGATCCTGGTTGTGAACGCAGCTGACGGCCCTATGCCGCAAACGCGTGAGCACATTCTGCTGGGTCGCCAGGTTGGTATCCCTGCCATGGTCGTGTTCATGAACAAAGTTGACCAGGTTGACGACGAAGAGCTGCTTGAGCTGGTTGAAATGGAAATCCGCGAGCTGCTGACCGAGTATGACTTCCCTGGTGACGATATTCCGATCATCGCAGGTTCTGCTCTGGCAGCGATGGAAGGCCGTGACCCTGAAATCGGCGAGAACAAGATCCGCGAACTGATGACGGCCGTGGATGAGTACATCCCACAGCCTGAGCGCGCGATTGACCAGCCGTTCCTGATGCCGATCGAAGACGTGTTCTCGATCTCGGGTCGTGGTACTGTTGTGACGGGCCGTGTTGAGCGTGGCGTGATCAATGTTGGCGACGAGATTGAAATCGTTGGCATCAAAGACACCACCAAAACAACCTGTACCGGCGTTGAAATGTTCCGCAAGCTGCTGGATCGCGGTGAAGCGGGTGACAACATCGGCGCACTGCTGCGCGGTATCGACCGTGAAGCGGTTGAGCGTGGTCAGGTTCTGTGTAAGCCAGGTTCGGTTAACCCACACACCAAGTTCGAAGCCGAGGTCTATATCCTGACCAAGGAAGAAGGCGGCCGTCACACGCCGTTCTTTGCGAACTACCGTCCTCAGTTCTACTTCCGTACAACTGACGTGACCGGCACGGTTGAACTGCCAGAAGGCACCGAAATGGTGATGCCTGGCGACAACCTGAAGTTCGTTGTTGAGCTGATCGCCCCGATCGCGATGGAAGACGGTCTGCGTTTCGCTATCCGCGAAGGTGGCCGCACCGTTGGTTCGGGCGTTGTATCCAAAGTCGTCGCATAAGACACGCGATACTAAGATATCAAAATTAGGGACGGGCTTTTGCCCGTCCTATCCGGTTCGATGAAGGCGCAAGGTGGTCTTGTGTCTTCCTCTCAACCGCAATGCCAAGATAGGCCTAAGAAATGCAAAGCCAGAACATTCGCATCCGGCTCAAGGCGTTCGATTACCGCGTCCTGGATGCCTCGACGCAGGAAATCGTGAACACCGCGAAACGGACCGGCGCGCAAGTGCGTGGCCCGATCCCGCTGCCGAATAAAATTGAGAAATTCACCGTTCTGCGTGGCCCCCACGTGAACAAAAAGTCGCGCGACCAGTTTGAGATCCGTACGCACAAGCGTCTTCTCGACATTGTCGATCCGACCCCGCAGACAGTGGATGCATTGATGAAGCTCGACCTCGCCGCCGGCGTGGATGTCGAGATCAAGGTGTAAGGAGGGCTCAAACAGATGCGCTCTGGAATCATCGCAAAGAAGCTGGGCATGACCCGGCTGTTCATGGACGACGGAAAACAGATCCCAGTGACTGTTTTGCAGATGGATAAGCTGCAAGTCGTTGCACAACGTACCGCAGACAAGCACGGCTATTCAGCCGTTCAGCTGGGCACCGGTTCGATCAAAGCAAAACGTGTATCGCAAGCGATGCGCGGCCATTTTGCTACGGCGAACGTAGAGCCCAAGCGCAAGGTCGCCGAATTCCGCGTCGCCCCGGAGAACCTGATCGCAGTTGGTGAAGAAATCACCGCGGATCACTACTTCGAAGGTCAGTACGTAGACGTTTCGGGTACTTCGATCGGTAAAGGTTTTGCCGGCGCTATGAAGCGGCACAACTTTAGCGGTCTTCGCGCCACACACGGTGTGTCGATCAGCCACCGTTCGCACGGTTCCACCGGTCAGTGTCAAGACCCGGGCCGCGTGTTCAAAGGCAAGAAGATGGCCGGTCACATGGGGGCCGCCAAGGTCACCACGCAGAACCTGCAGGTCGTGAAAACTGATGCCGATCGTGGCCTCATCATGATCAAAGGGGCTGTTCCGGGTTCCAAAGGTGGCTGGGTCACGATCAAGGACGCGGTGAAGAAGCCGACGCCCGAGAACCTTGTCCTGCCCGCCGCGTTGCGCTCTGCTCAGGCTTCGGCCGCTGAAGCGCCCGCTCAGGAAGGAGATGAGGCATGAAACTGGACGTGATCAAACTGGACGGCGAAACAGCTGGTTCGGTCGATCTGGCTGATGAGATCTTTGATCTTGAGCCACGTGCCGACATTCTGCATCGTGTTGTCCGCTGGCAGCGTAACAAGGCGCAAGCCGGTACGCACAAGGTCAAGACACGGTCGGAAGTCAGCTACTCGACCAAGAAGATCTATCGTCAAAAAGGCACCGGCGGCGCACGCCACGGTTCCCGCAAGGCGCCGATCTTCCGTAAAGGTGGTATCTACAAGGGCCCGACACCGCGCAGTCATGCGCATGATCTGCCCAAGAAGGTACGCCAGTTAGGTCTGAAGTTGGCTCTGTCGGCCAAAGCAAAGTCGGGCACCCTGGTGGTGATCGATTCCGCTGCGACCGAAGGCAAGACCTCAGCTTTGGCCAAACAGGTCAAGGATCTGGGTTGGAAGCGTGCCCTGATCATCGATGGTGCAGACGTGAACGAGGGCTTTGCCCGCGCCGCGGCCAACATCGACGGTTTGGATGTACTGCCAAGCATGGGCGCAAATGTTTATGACATTCTCAAGCGTGACACTCTTGTGCTCACCAAAGCGGGTGTCGAAGCACTGGAGGCTCGCCTGAAATGAGCGCAAATGCACAACAGTATGATGTGATCCGCAAGCCGATCATCACCGAGAAGGCAACCATTGCGTCCGAACACGGCGCGGTTGTTTTCGAAGTGGCTATGTCGGCCAACAAACCACAGATCAAAGAGGCCGTTGAGGCGCTGTTTGGTGTGAAGGTGAAGGCGGTTAACACCACCATCACCAAAGGTAAGACCAAGCGGTTCAAGGGCCGTCCCGGCAAACGCCGTGATGTCAAAAAAGCCTATGTGACTTTGGCCGAAGGTAACACGATTGACGTGAATACCGGGCTGTAAGCACCTGTTGGGGGCAACCCCGATCGACAAAGTAGAAAGGCCCTCGCAAATGCGGGGGCCTTTTTCATTTGTTTTGGACAAGGTTGCCTGTCGCTTACACAGGGTGAGGGATAGTGTGACAGGCCGGCTGGCTTGATCTGTCGAACCAGGTAATCTTGTTGCGCTGTTTCAGGGGGCCGAGTCCGACTTCTTGCATGACGGCTGCGATACTGGCAATTCCCTTGGCTGGCAGCGGTATTGGATATCGACCGGCTTGCTGGAGCTTCAAGACATCGCCATTCACCACTTCTGCTTCCCGGTTGAACAAAGTTCTAAAGATCGAAGTGCATTTCCAAACTCTGCCGCTTGTCTTTGAAACGGGATTGTATGAATTCGATCTTTACCGATAGCAAATGCGGGATGTTACGTCTGTTCCCATCGTTCTCCATTCGCCGCTCACAGAAGACATATTGCTGGGATAGACAGGCCAAGTATGACCGTCAGCTTTGAGGAATTAGAACTGGGTTCCATGCTGCGGATTGTATGTTTGGACTGTGGTACTGGACTGGACGGCAAGCATCTTGGCGGGGTCGTGGAGCAGTCGCTCGAATGGAACAAGTTCGGGTTTTGCATATTCCACCCTGGACTCAACGGCGGCTGTTTTCTGTGGTGGGGGAGTTGCGGTTTGGGACGTTTGCGTGGTCTGGCAGGAGGCCGTATGCGCAAAAAATAGTGGAAACTAGTCAGAACTTTTCCAAGTTGATCTGTCTCCGTTAATGGCTTTGAAATATTGATGGATTTGTGACGAGCAGATTCGCATCAAGGTAGGCAATACAACTTTTGCGGGTCAATGCAGGTTGGTGGGTGGCGACCACTTGACCTACCCCATGTACTCTAATACCAGACGTCATCTCTAAGGCTTCAGATTCGTTCTGAGGCCTTGTGTGTATTTCACCTGGCACCTACGGGGGCCTATACCAATGCTAGGCAAATGCCTGGCGTACATAGCGGCCCAATGGGCTGCATAAGCTAACGGAAGACAGAAAGCATGGCACTCAAGTCGTATAAACCGACGACGCCGGGCCAGCGCGGGCTGGTGCTGATCGACCGTTCGGAGCTGTGGAAGGGCCGTCCGGTCAAATCTCTCACTGAGGGTTTGACCAAAAAGGGCGGTCGCAACAACACCGGACGTATCACGGCACGTCGCCGCGGTGGTGGGGCTAAACGCCTCTACCGGATCGTAGATTTCAAGCGCAACAAATTCGATGTATCGGCAACCGTAGAGCGGATCGAGTATGATCCGAACCGGACCGCGTTCATTGCGCTGATCAAATATGAAGATGGCGAACAGGCTTACATCCTGGCGCCCCAGCGTTTGGCAGTTGGTGACAAAGTCATCTCGTCCACCAAAGCTGACATCAAGCCGGGCAACACAATGCCTTTCTCGGGCATGCCAATCGGTACAATCATCCACAACATCGAACTGAAGCCAGGCAAAGGCGGGCAGATTGCACGCGCAGCCGGCACATATGCTCAGTTCGTTGGTCGGGATGGTGGCTACGCTCAGATTCGCCTGTCTTCGGGTGAACTGCGCATGGTGCGTCAGGAATGCTTGGCAACAGTTGGTGCCGTGTCGAACCCTGACAAGAGCAACCAAAACCTTGGTAAAGCTGGCCGTGTTCGCCACATGGGCAAACGCCCATCGGTTCGCGGTGTTGCTATGAACCCAATCGATCACCCGCACGGTGGTGGTGAAGGTCGTACCTCGGGTGGCCGTACGCCGGTGACCCCATGGGGTAAAGACACCAAGGGTAAGCGGACTCGTAACAAAAACAAGGCGTCGCAGAAGCTGATCATCCGGTCGCGGCACGCTAAGAAAAAGGGGCGGTAATATATGTCGCGCTCTGTATGGAAAGGCCCGTTTGTAGATGCCTATGTCTTGAAAAAGGCAGAGAAGGTACGCGAGTCGGGTAAGAACGAAGTCATCAAAATTTGGTCGCGTCGCTCGACGATCCTGCCCCAATTCGTGGGTCTGACGTTTGCGGTTTACAACGGCCATAAGCATGTTCCCGTCATGATATCTGAGGATATGATCGGCCAGAAGTTCGGTGAGTACTCGCCGACACGGACCTACTATGGTCACGCGGCTGACAAGAAAGCGAAGCGGAAGTAAGTCATGGGCAAGGAAAAGAACCCCCGCCGCGTGGCAGACAACGAAGCAATGGCAAAACTGCGCATGCTTCGCACTAGCCCGCAAAAACTGAACCTGGTTGCAGCGTTGATCCGCGGCAAGAAGGTTGACAAAGCTTTGACCGAACTGACGTTCTCGAAGAAGCGTATCGCGGTTGACGTGAAGAAATGCCTTCAGTCAGCTATCGCAAACGCCGAGAACAACCACGGTCTGGACGTCGATGAACTGATCGTCGCCGAGGCATATGTTGGTAAAAACCTGACACTGAAACGCGGTCGCCCACGGGCCCGTGGCCGGTTTGGCAAGATCATCAAGCCGTTCTCGGAGATCACCATCTTGGTGCGTCAGGTTGAGGAGCAAGCTAATGGGTAATAAAACCAATCCGATCGGCATGCGCCTTCAGGTGAACCGTACTTGGGACAGCCGCTGGTATGCAGACACCAAAGACTATGGTGACCTGCTGCTGGAAGACATCGCCATCCGCGATTTCATCCAGACCGAGTGCAAGCAAGCTGGTGTTGCTCGTGTGATCATCGAACGCCCACACAAAAAGTGCCGTGTGACCATTCACACAGCACGTCCGGGTGTGATCATCGGTAAAAAAGGCGCCGACATCGAAGTTCTTCGCAAGAAACTGTCAAACATGACCGACAGCGAACTGCACCTGAACATCGTTGAAGTCCGCAAGCCGGAGCTGGACGCACGTCTGGTAGGTGAGAGCATCGCGCAGCAGTTGGAACGCCGGGTATCATTCCGTCGCGCCATGAAGCGTGCCGTACAGAACGCTATGCGCATGGGCGCCCTGGGTATCCGGGTGAACGTCGCTGGTCGTCTGGGTGGTGCAGAAATCGCGCGGACCGAGTGGTACCGTGAAGGCCGCGTGCCTTTGCATACCCTGCGTGCTGACATCGATTACGCCAACATTGAAGCAACGACCGCCTATGGTATCATCGGCATCAAGGTCTGGATCTTCAAAGGCGAGATCATGGAGCATGATCCACAGGCCCGCGATCGCAAGAGCCAAGAGCTGCAAGATGGCCCCGCACCCCGTGGTGCTGGCGGCGGTCGGCGCTGAGGAGGTCTGAATAATGCTTCAACCAAAACGCACTAAGTTCCGCAAGCAGCACAAAGGCCGGATCAAAGGTCTGGCCAAGGGCGGTAGCGATCTGAACTTCGGCACCTATGGCCTGAAGGCCACTGAACCTGAGCGCATCACAGCGCGTCAAATCGAGGCGGCTCGCCGCGCGATGACACGCCACATGAAGCGTCAGGGCCGTGTCTGGATCCGGATCTTCCCGGACCTGCCTGTCACCTCGAAGCCAACCGAAGTTCGGATGGGTAAAGGTAAAGGCTCCGTGGATTTCTGGGCTTGTAAGGTCAAGCCGGGTCGCGTGATGTTCGAAATCGACGGCGTCGATGAAGACATCGCCCGCGAAGCGCTTCGTCTGGCTGCTATGAAGTTGCCAATCAAGACGCGCATCATGGTTCGCGAAGACTGGTAAGCAGTGATGCGCCTTCGTGGCGTGTTCTGAAAGAATTGCCCCTGTCGCCATTGGCGATGGGGGCTTTTTCGTCTCAGCCCTTGAATTTTCCACCGTAGAATGCGCATTCGTTGTGCGACGGTCCCACTAACCGGTAGAAGCCAAGATGCCCAATATCTCATCCCTATTTGTCACCCGCCTGTATCGTGCCGCGTTGTCTGAACACCGGCCAGTGATCGACAGCGACGAATTCGAAGCCTCTTGCTGGTCCATTGCCCAAGACGATGAGGCCGGGCAGAAGTGGAGCGATGACAACGGCTATCCGGGCTACACGTCTTATGCATCGCTAACTGACTTGCCGTGGCGGTTCCCGATCTTTGCGGATTTGGTCAAATGCCTGGACGCGCACGTTGCCGCGTTTGCCGAGGATTTGGAGTTTGATCTGGGCGAAAAAAAGCTTCAGCTAGAAGACCTGTGGATCAATATTCTGCCGCCGGGTGGCACGCATGCCAGCCACATTCACCCGCATTCGGTGATTTCCGGCACGACCTATGTGGCGATGCCTGAAGGGGCCAGCGCGCTGAAACTGGAAGACCCGCGCTTGCCGATGATGATGGCTGCACCACCTCGCCGCAAAGACGCCCGTCAAAAGTTGCGCACATTTATTTATGAAAAGCCGAAGGTGGGCGATGTTCTGTTGTGGGAAAGTTGGCTGCGCCACGAAGTCCCTTTGAACATGGCGGACGAGGATGAACGGATCAGCGTCAGCTTCAACTATTCTTGGGGGTAGGGCTTTCACGGTTGGTGTGCCCGGCTGCGTCGCAGATATCCGCAAAGCTGCAACGGTTGAGAATTGCGGAATGACTGTTAAGCATAGCGAACACCGGGACATGAAGGATGCGACATGGATGATGCCTTTGTAACCGTAGATGGGCTTCGCACCCGATATTGGACCGCTGGAAATTCAGGGTCCGCAGTTGTGTTGCTGCACGGCATTGGAAGCTCGGTCGAAGATTGGGCACCAACCATACCGGCGTTAAGCGCGTCTCACAAAGTCTATGCGCTCGATCTTGCGGGATGCGGGTTAAGCGACAAGCCGGCTGATTTTTCTTACAGTCCAGAGGCGATGCGAAATCATGTTCTTGGTTTCATGGATGCTTTGGGCATTGAAAGCGCCGACATCATTGGGTGGAGCATGGGTGGGCGGATCGCGTTTGATATTGCTTCCAGAGAACCTGATCGTGTCCGGCGTTTGGTGCTGACGGCCCCAGCGGGGATTGGTCAAAAGACGATATTTAATTTTCGAGTGGCGACACTGCCGTTTCTGGGTAAAATTCTGACGCGTCCCAGCAAGTTCGGCATTCGGATGTTAATGAACTTAGCTGTCGCGGATAGCAGCGTTATCTCTGAGGAAGACATTCAGTTGCGCCTTTCAATGGGCAAGATGCCCGGCGCGCAGACCGCATTCTTAAAACAGTTGCGCACATTCGTTGGGGGATCAGGGTTTCTTGATGCACCCCGCAAAGAGCTGTTGTCTCGGGCCGGAAATATTGCTGCGCCGACGCTGGCCATTTGGGGCAATCAAGACAAATTCGTTCCCCCTGCGCACGCAGAGATCCTTGCAGACAATTTGGGGACTTTCCGTGCGGAGTTTATTGATAACTGCGGTCACTTTCCACAGGTGGAACACCCCCAAAGCTATAATGCGTTGGTGGCGGAGTTTCTGGCATAGACTGAACTGAAGTCCTGCGTCTCATACAAAGGTCTGTTTTCAGTAGGGACCGGCAGGGCATTCGGCCTTGGTAGGGCCAGCCAGAAGCCGACTTTTGGCTTTCCTGGGCACTTCGGGCAATCAACGGCTTTGGATTGGGAAAAGAAGGGTTGCTTTGTTGACCTTTGAGTCGTAAGTCACGCGCTCATCATGGACTCCACTGGAATCAGGGTGACCTTTGCAAATCGGCATGGGGCCTTCCAGTGATGTTGAAAGGAACAGGCGATGAACGCCAAGGAACTACATGACAAGACCCCCGATCAGCTTCGGGATGAGCTTGCCAATCTGAAAAAAGAAGCCTTCAACCTGCGCTTTCAGCAGGCCACTGGCCAGATCGAAGACACCTCGCGCATGCGCCAGGTTCGTCGCGATGCGGCACGTGTGAAGACAATTTTGAACCAAAAAGCCCAAGCGGCTGCAGAATAAGAAGGACTGACCGATATGCCCAAGCGTATTCTGCAAGGTGTCGTGACCTCTACCGCCAACGCTCAAACCGTGACCGTTTCTGTTGAACGCCGTTTTAAACACCCGGTGATGCAAAAAACGATCCGGAAATCCAAGAAATACCGTGCTCACGACGAGCAGGGTTCATTCGCCGTCGGTGACAGCGTTCGCATTCAAGAGTGTGCGCCGAAATCGAAAACCAAACGCTGGGAGGTGATTGCCGAATAAGGCAGTCACATCTCGGTTTGATCGAAACCCTCAGATCAATGTCCCATAGGGGCGATCTGAGAAGTCGGGAGAAACCAAATGATCCAGATGCAGACCAATCTGGATGTCGCTGACAACTCCGGCGCTCGCCGGGTGCAGTGCATCAAGGTTCTGGGTGGTTCCAAGCGTAAGTACGCATCCGTAGGTGACATCATTGTCGTCTCGGTTAAGGAAGCCATCCCGCGTGGTCGCGTAAAGAAAGGTGACGTCCGTAAGGCCGTTGTCGTACGCACCGCCAAAGAAGTTCGCCGTGAAGACGGTACCGCCATTCGCTTTGACCGCAATGCCGCTGTGATCCTGAATACTGCAGGTGAGCCCATCGGTACGCGTATCTTTGGACCAGTGGTCCGCGAATTGCGCGCCAAGAACTTCATGAAGATCATCTCGCTTGCTCCGGAGGTGCTGTAATGGCTGCTAAACTCCGTAAAGGTGACAAGGTGATCGTTCTTGCCGGTAAAGACAAAGGCAAGACAGGCACCATTGAATCGCTCGACCCAAAGGCCGGTAAGGCCACTGTGGGCGGTGTGAACATGGCTGTACGCCACGTGCGTCAAAGCCAGAACAGCCAGGGCGGTCGTTTGCCCGTTGCTGTGCCAGTTGAACTGAGCAACTTGGCTATCGTTGATGCCAATGGCAAAGCAAGCCGCGTTGGCTTCCGTATGGAAGGCGACAAGAAGGTTCGCTTCGCGAAAACCACGGGGGACGTGATCGATGCTTGATGCTGCAACTTACACCCCGCGCCTTAAGGCGGCTTACAAGGATCAAATCCGCGCCGCACTGAAGGAAGAGTTCGGTTACAAGAGCGACATGATGATCCCTAAGTTGGATAAGATCGTTCTGAACATCGGATGTGGTGCCGAAGCTGTACGGGATTCCAAGAAAGCCAAGTCGGCTGTCGAGGACCTGACCAAGATCGCGGGCCAGTTGGCCGTGGCGACCCTGGCCAAGAAATCCATCGCTGGTTTCCGTGTTCGTGAAGACATGCCATTGGGTGCGAAAGTTACCCTGCGTGGCGACCGGATGTACGAATTCCTGGACCGTCTGATCACCATCGCAATGCCTCGTATCCGCGACTTCCGCGGTGTGAAGCCGTCGTTTGACGGTCGTGGCAACTTTGCCATGGGCATGAAAGAGCATATCGTCTTCACCGAAATCGACTTCGACAAAGTTGACGAAGTTTGGGGCTTGGACGTTATCATCACAACCACCGCGAATACTGACGCGGAAGGCAAGGCGCTGTTGAAGCATTTCAACATGCCCTTTACTAGCTAAGGAGATCTGGACATGGCTAAGAAATCCATGATCGAACGCGAAAAGAAGCGTCAGCGGCTGGTAAAGCAGTACGCTGTGAAGCGCGCCGCGCTGAAAGAAATCGCGAACGATGAATCAAAACCGATGGAAGAGCGTTTCAAGGCACGCCTTGACCTGGCGAAATTGCCACGCAACTCCTCGGCCACACGCCTTCACAACCGTTGCCAGCTGACTGGTCGTCCGCATGCGTATTACCGCAAGCTGAAAATCAGCCGTATCGCATTGCGCGAGCTGGGTTCGAGCGGGCTGTTGCCCGGCGTTGTAAAGTCAAGCTGGTAAGGAGGGCATAAGATGAACGATCCTATCGCAGATATGCTCACCCGAATTCGCAATGCTCAGATGCGTGGCAAGTCCGTCGTGGCGACCCCTGCATCCAAGTTGCGTCGCAGTGTTCTGGAAGTGATGACCGAAGAAGGTTACATCCGCGGCTACGAAGAAGCCACGGACGCCAACGGTCATCCGTCCTATGAAATCAGCCTGAAGTACTACGATGGCACCCCAGTGATCCGCGAACTGAAGCGCGTTTCCAAGCCGGGCCGTCGTGTTTACCTGGGCGTTAAAGAAATCCCACAGGTCCGTCAGGGCTTGGGCGTTTCGATCGTAAGCACGTCGAAAGGCGTTATGACCGATGTCAGTGCACGCGCAGCCAATGTTGGCGGCGAAGTGCTGTGCACCGTGTTCTAAGGAGGTCTGAATGTCTCGTATTGGGAAAAAACCGGTCGAGCTGCCGTCGGGTGTTACTGCATCCGTGTCGGGTCAGACCGTTGAAGTGAAGGGGCCGAAAGGCACTCAGAGCTTCACTGCAACCGACGATGTCACAATCGTCGTAGAAGATAATGCCATCACTGTGACACCGCGCGGTACATCCAAGCGCGCCCGTCAGCAGTGGGGCATGTCGCGTACAGTCGTGGCCAACTTGGTCCACGGTGTTCACAATACCTTTAAAAAGGAATTGGAAATCCACGGTGTTGGTTACCGGGCGCAGGTTCAGGGCAAAATCCTGAAACTGAACTTGGGTTACAGCCACGATGTGGACTTCGCCATTCCCGAAGGTATCTCTGTGACTTGCCCAAAGCAGACGGAGATCGTGGTCGAAGGCCATGATCACCAGCAGGTGGGTCAGGTTGCCGCGAACATCCGCGACTGGCGTCGGCCTGAGCCGTATAAGGGGAAGGGTATCCGCTATAAGGGCGAATACATCTTCCAGAAGGAAGGCAAGAAGAAGTAAGGACGCTGACATGGCTAACAGTAAACGTGATCTGTTTCTGAAGCGCCGTCTGCGCGTTCGGAACAAACTCCGGAAGGTTAACGCAGGTCGCGTTCGTCTTTCGGTTCACCGCTCGAACAAGAATATTTCTGTTCAGCTGATTGACGACGTACAGGGCCGCACTTTGGCTTCGGCGTCTTCAATGGAGAAGGACTTGGGCGTTGTTGGAAAGAACAACGTCGAAGCCGCAGCCAAAATTGGCTCGGTCATTGCAGAGCGTGCGAAAGCTGCTGGTGTGACCGAAGCATATTTTGACCGTGGTGGCTTCCTGTTCCACGGCAAGGTGAAAGCTTTGGCCGACGCCGCGCGCGAAGGTGGCTTGAAGATCTAAGGCGGCGGCGGGCTTTGCCCGCTACTTCCTGTGAAGGTTCGGCGACGTTTCGGCGTCGCCGTTTATCCAAGCGAAGACGGCGTAATCCGTCTCGATGATCGAGGGCCAGAGTGTTTCTGGTCACTGCGATTGAACAAACCGGCGCTGCGGCGTCTTTTAGTGAGGAATGCCAAATGGCAGAACGTGATAATCGTCGGGGAAACCGTCGCGACCGCGATGAAACTCCCGAATTCGCCGATCGCTTGGTTGCGATCAACCGTGTGTCGAAAACCGTAAAAGGTGGTAAGCGCTTTGGCTTCGCCGCACTGGTTGTCGTCGGTGATCAAAAAGGCCGCGTCGGCTTTGGTAAAGGTAAAGCGAAAGAAGTACCTGAAGCCATCCGCAAAGCGACCGAGCAAGCGAAGCGCAAAATGATCCGCGTTCCGCTGCGCGAAGGTCGGACGCTTCACCACGATGTGGCAGGCCGCCATGGTGCTGGCCGCGTTGTAATGCGCACCGCCCCAACCGGTACTGGTATCATCGCCGGTGGTCCAATGCGTGCCGTTTTCGAAATGCTGGGTGTTCAGGACGTGGTCGCAAAGTCGATCGGTTCCCAGAACCCATACAACATGATCCGTGCCACACTGGACGGCCTGACCAAAGAGGCGAGCCCACGCTCTGTCGCTCAGCGTCGTGGCAAGAAAGTTGCTGACATCCTGCCCAAGCGTGAAGAAGCGCCGCAGGAAAGCGCACATGTTGCTGAGGAGGCCTGAGAACTATGGCTAAAACTATTGTCGTCAAGCAGATCGGTAGCCCGATCCGTCGTCCCGCCATTCAGCGTCAGACGCTGGTTGGTCTGGGTCTGAACAAGATGCACAAAACCCGTGAGCTGGAAGATACACCTTCGGTTCGTGGTATGGTTCGCAAGATCCCGCATCTGGTGGAAATCATCGAAGAGCGCGACTAAGCACGCGCCGGCGCATAGCCCATGACATTTTGAACGCCCTGCAGAAAACTGCAGGGCGTTTTTCGTTTGTACCTTCGCGGGATGCAGGGCGGGTTCACGCGATTGCGATGTAACATGAATTGCCCGAAACGGCTTTCGCGCTAACTATTCACCAACTCAACAGGAGGAACGGGAACAATGGCCTACACACGTCGCACGTTTTTAGTCGCTACAGCTGCTGCCAGCACGGTCACGGTACTGCCCTTTGCGGTTGGTGCTGCGGGGCACAGCGGTGATGTCTTCTCGACCGCTGATGGTGACATCACTGTGCACCCGGTTGCGCACGCGTCCTTTGTGATGGAGACGCCATCTGGTGTGATTTATTCCGATCCGGTGGGAGACCCGGCGCAATATTCAGGATTTCCTGAGCCGGGCTTGATCTTGGTCACACATGCGCATGGCGACCATTTCAACTTGGATACTTTAAACGCGCTGGTCAAAGGCGGTACGCAGCTGATTGTGAACCCGGCCGTTCATGAAAAGCTTTCCGATGCTTTGAAAGCCAAAGCGACCGTTATGTCCAATGGCGACAGCGGTATGTGGGATGCGGTTAGCATTGATGCGATCCCGGCGTACAATACCACTGAAGGGCGCCTGAAGTTCCATCCCCAAGGGCGTGACAACGGCTATGTGCTGACAATCAACGGTTTTCGCGTCTACATTTCGGGCGATACCGAAGACATCCCGGAAATGCGCGCGCTGACAGGTATTGATCTGGCCTTTGTCGCGATGAACTTGCCGTTTACAATGGATGTAGCCGCGGCGGCGGATGCTGTTGCTGAATTCAGACCGCGTCACGTTTACCCCTATCACTATCGCGGCCGTGATGGCGGCACGCAGGATCCGGCAGAGTTTGCCAAGCTGGTTGGGGATGCGTCTGTGGTGCAGATGGGGCCATGGTACAAACCCGGTGAACTTGGCTAAAACGCAGATCATTGACTCGTAATAAACGCCCCTGCAGTGCGGGGGCGTTGTTATTTGAGGACTTTTTTCGCCAAGAGGCGGCAGGGCAGGGCGCATCTTGCGCAACTGGGCTTGAACGGAACGACGCAGGCGTCTATACGCGCCCGGTGGTCCTAGGACCCGATTCACATAATGAAGAAAAGCCGTGTATGGCCCCGATCGCTTCGGGGGTCACTTCCGGCAAAGGAGAAGCGACATGAAACTGCATGAACTGCACGACAATCCCGGTGCAACACAGAACAAAAAGCGCATTGGCCGTGGCCCTGGTTCGGGCAAAGGTAAAATGGGTGGCCGTGGTATCAAAGGTCAGAAATCCCGTTCGGGTGTGGCAATCAATGGCTACGAAGGCGGCCAGATGCCCCTGTACCAACGCTTGCCAAAGCGTGGCTTCAACAAGCCAAACCGCAAAGAATTTTCCGTTGTAAACCTGGGCCTGATCCAGAAATTCATCGAAGCTGGCAAGTTGGACGCCTCCACTGCCATCACCGAAGACGCGCTGATTGCCAGCGGTCTGGTACGTCGCAAGCTGGACGGTATTCGCGTTCTGGCGAAGGGCGAAATCAGCACCAAAGTCACGCTGGAAGTAACCGGTGCCTCCAAGTCGGCGATCGACGCCGTCGAGAAGGCTGGCGGCTCACTGACGGTCACGACTGCCGGCGCGGCAGAATAACGGGTTGTGAGCGACCTGTGGGCCGCTTACATAACCCTCAGTTTTCCCTGAACGCCGCCTGAGCTGGAAAACGCTCTGGCGGCGTTTGTCTTAAAAGAGAGACCCGAATGGCATCTGCAGCAGAACAAATGGCGGCCAACACGAGCTGGGCTGCGCTTGGCAAGGCTACCGACCTGCGCAACCGCATCCTGTTCACGCTGGGCTTGCTGATCGTTTACCGGCTGGGCACCTATATTCCAGTTCCCGGAATCGACGGCGCTGCGCTTCAACGTTTCATGGAAGAAGCTTCGTCTGGTATCGGCGGCATCCTGACCATGTTTACAGGTGGCGCATTGGGCCGGATGGGCATTTTTGCCCTGGGCATCATGCCGTATATCACCGCATCGATCCTTGTTCAGCTTCTGGGCACCATGGTTCCGGCCATGGAGCAGATGAAGAAAGAGGGCGAGGCCGGGCGCAAGAAGCTGAACCAGTGGACGCGCTATGGCACCGTGGTTCTGGCCACCGTGCAGGCCTATGGCTTGGCTGTCAGCCTGGAGACGGGCGATCTGGCACATGATCCGGGTTGGTACTTCCGCGCGGCCTGTGTGATCACCCTGGTGGGCGGCACAATGTTCCTGATGTGGTTGGGTGAGCAAATCACCTCACGCGGCATTGGTAACGGTATCTCTCTGATCATTTTCGTTGGCATCGTTGCAGAGCTGCCTGCTGCCTTGGTTCAGTTCTTTGAATCCGGTCGCACCGGTGCGCTGTCGCCTGCGGTGATCATTGGCGTGATTTTGATGGTCATCTTGGTGATCATGTTCGTGGTGTTCATGGAACGCGCCTTGCGAAAAATTACGATCCAATACCCACGCCGTCAGGTGGGTATGCGTATGACCGAAGCGCAAAACAGCCATTTGCCCGTCAAAGTGAACCCAGCCGGCGTGATCCCAGCGATCTTTGCCAGCTCGCTTTTGTTGCTGCCAACGACGATCAGCACATTTTCGGGTGCGGATACTGGGCCGATCATGTCGACTATTCTGGCCTACTTTGGTCCGGGTCAGCCGCTGAACCTGTTGTTCTTCACCGCGATGATCGTGTTCTTTGCTTATTTCTACACCTTCAACGTGTCGTTCAAACCAGAAGAAGTGGCAGACAACCTGAAGCAACAAGGTGGTTTTGTTCCCGGTATTCGCCCTGGTAAGAAAACGGCCGATTATCTGGAATACGTTGTGAACCGCGTTCTGGTGTTGGGTGCAGCCTATCTGGCCGCTGTATGTTTGCTGCCAGAAATTCTGCGTAACCAGTTCTCCATCCCGTTCTACTTCGGCGGAACCTCGGTTCTGATTGTTGTGTCGGTGACCATGGATACGATCCAGCAAGTCCATAGCCATCTGCTGGCACACCAGTACGAAGGTCTGATTCAGAAATCGCAATTGCGCGGTAGAAGTAAACCACGCAAAAAACGGGGAGGGCCGGCGCGGCGATGAACATTATATTACTAGGACCGCCGGGAGCGGGCAAAGGAACGCAAGCACGCATTTTGGTAGACCAGCGGGGCATGACCCAGCTAAGCACCGGTGACATGCTGCGTGAAGCCAAAGACAGCGGAACTGAGATGGGCAAGAAAGTTGCCGATGTCATGGCCCGCGGTGAGCTGGTGACCGATGAAATCGTGATCGGATTGATCCGTGAAAAGATTCTTGGTGGCGGCGAAGGCTTCATCTTTGACGGTTTTCCGCGCACCTTGGCCCAAGCCGATGCGCTTGGCGACTTGCTGAACGAAACCGGCCAAACGCTGGATGCGGTTGTCGAGATGCAAGTTGATGATGAGGCTTTGGTGCAGCGTATTACTGCGCGCTCGACCTGTGGCAATTGCGGTGAGGTCTACAATGACATCACCAAGCCAATCCCTGCGGACGAGAAATGTTCCAATTGTGGTGGTACGGAATTCAAACGCCGTGCTGACGACAACGAAGACAGCCTGCGCACGCGTCTGATGGCGTATTACAAGCAAACCTCTCCGCTGATTGGTTACTACTATGCCAAGGATAAGCTGAAGTCCGTGAACGGGCTTGGCGAAATCGACGCGGTAAAGGCGGAAATCGCAGAGGTTCTGGGCGCCTGAGTGGGGCCTGGAACGCACTTGTGATTGCGTGGTTTTAGGGGGGCGAACAGGGCACTGTTAGCGCTTTCGCGTAGTAAGCGAAAAACGACCTTGACGCGTGTTTCGAATCCCCCTAGGAACCCCCATCTCTTATCAGAGATTCACTTTGCGTGCCGGGTCGCACCCAGCATGCAGATCACCTGATCAGCAAAGGCCCGCCGGCTGGATAAGCCTCGGGCCTGATGTTGTGAAAAAAGGACCTGGCGTTACGGGTCCGCAACGAAAAGGATACTGACACGTGGCACGTATTGCCGGCGTAAACATCCCGACTGCAAAGCGGGTTCCTATCGCCCTCACCTATATCACCGGAATTGGACACACCTCTGCAAAGAGCATCTGTGACGCCGTCGGCATCGACGCTGCGCGCCGTGTGAACGAGCTGTCTGACTCCGAAGTCCTGGCTATCCGCGAGCATATCGACGCCAACTTCTCTGTCGAAGGTGACCTGCGTCGTGAAACGCAGATGAACATCAAGCGCCTGATGGACCTGGGCTGCTACCGCGGTCTGCGCCATCGTCGCAACCTCCCTGTACGCGGTCAGCGTACGCACACCAACGCTCGTACCCGTAAGGGCCCGGCAAAGCCGATCGCCGGCAAGAAGAAGTAAGGGAGGCTTATAACAATGGCACGCGATACTCGTCGTGGAGGCAAAAAGAAGGTCTCCAAGAACATCGCCACTGGCGTGGCGCATGTTAACTCTTCGTTTAACAACACCAAAATCCTGATCTCGGACGTGCAAGGCAATGCCATCGCATGGTCGTCGGCTGGTACCATGGGCTTCAAAGGCTCGCGGAAATCCACACCTTATGCAGCACAGCTGGCTGCAGAAGATGCCGGCCGCAAGGCGCAGGAACATGGCATGAAGACGCTGGAAGTTGAAGTTCAGGGCCCCGGTTCGGGTCGTGAATCGGCTTTGCGCGCTTTGGCCGCTATTGGTTTCAACATCACCTCGATCCGTGATGTGACCCCGATCGCGCACAATGGCTGTCGCCCACCTAAGCGTCGCCGCGTCTGATCCGTTACGTTTTTTTGCCGGGACCCTGCTGAATTGCAGGGTCCTGGTTTCGTCATTTTTACCTCGGGCGTTCTGAGCCTTTTGGACATGGGGACAGAACAAGAATGGAGGGACGCATGATCCATAAGAACTGGGCTGAATTGATCAAGCCGACACAGCTTGAAGTCAAACCTGGGAACGATCCCACCCGTTTGGCAACGCTTGTCGCTGAACCGCTGGAGCGCGGCTTTGGCTTGACGCTGGGCAACGCCCTGCGTCGTGTTTTGTTGTCGAGCCTTCAGGGCGCGGCCATCACAAGCGTGCAGATCGACAATGTTCTACACGAGTTCTCTTCGGTCGCTGGTGTGCGTGAAGACGTTACCGACATCGTATTGAACCTGAAAGGTGTGGCACTTCGCATGGAAGTCGAAGGGCCGAAGCGCCTGTCGATCAATGCAAAGGGCCCGGGCATCGTCACCGCCAATGACATCGCCGAGACCGCAGGCATCGAAGTTCTGAACAAAGAACACGTGATCTGCCACTTGGATGATGGCGCAGACGTGTACATGGAACTGACCGTTAACACGGGCAAGGGCTATGTCGCTGCTGACAAGAACAAGCCGGAAGATGCGCCGATTGGCCTGATGCCGATTGACGCGATCTATTCGCCGGTCAAAAAGGTTGCGTATGACGTTCAGCCGACCCGTGAAGGTCAGGTTCTGGATTACGACAAGCTGACCATGAAAGTCGAAACCGACGGTTCCGTGACCCCGGAAGATGCGATCGCATATGCGGCCCGTATCCTTCAGGATCAGCTGTCGATCTTCGTCAACTTCGATGAGCCGGAAAGCGCGTCGCGTCAGGACGATGACGATGGGTTGGAATTCAACCCGTTGCTGTTGAAGAAAGTGGACGAGCTGGAGCTTTCGGTACGTTCGGCAAACTGCCTGAAGAACGACAATATCGTATATATTGGCGATCTGATCCAGAAAACCGAAGCCGAGATGCTGCGCACCCCGAACTTTGGCCGCAAGTCGCTGAACGAGATCAAAGAAGTGTTGTCCGGAATGGGTCTGCACCTTGGCATGGATGTCGAGGATTGGCCGCCAGACAACATCGAAGATTTGGCCAAAAAGCTGGAAGACAGCTTCTAAAGCCAACGGTGGGGGCGACCCCATCATCAAAATTCGCAGTAGGGCGGGGGTTCCCCGCCTTGCCGCAAATCCGGGCATAATTGCCCCAAGGAGAGTCTCTGACACGCATCGGAGGCCAGACAAAGCAAAACCGCCCGTAGAGGGCATTAGGAGTATAGAAACATGCGTCACGCACGAGGCTACCGCCGTCTAAACCGGACCCACGAACACCGCAAAGCCCTGTGGGCAAACATGGCGGGTTCGTTGATTGAACACGAACAGATCAAAACCACCCTGCCAAAAGCCAAAGAACTGCGTCCGATCGTTGAAAAACTGATCACGCTGGGCAAACGCGGCGATCTGCATGCACGCCGTCAGGCCGCGTCGCAGCTGAAGCAGGATGCATATGTTGCGAAACTGTTCGAGATTCTGGGCCCACGCTACAAAGACCGTCAGGGCGGTTACGTCCGTATCATGAAGGCGGGCTTCCGTTATGGTGATATGGCGCCTATGGCGATCATCGAATTTGTTGACCGTGATGTTGATGCCAAGGGTGCTGCTGACAAAGCGCGCCTGGCAGCAGAAGAAACCGCTGGCGAATAAGCCATCTGGCGCTCACGCGTTATTCAAAGGCCCTCATCGTTTTACGATGGGGGCCTTTTGCTTTGCAGTGGTCATTCATGGGCAACAGGCTTCAGCACCCGCATGGGGGTTGAAAGCCTTGCAATCGTACTGTGATGCACGCATATCGCTATTTGACAGAGGGAGACGTTCATGTTCCGCAGCCTGTTGATTATGCTTTGTTTGATTGCACCGTTGTCCGTTGGGGCGCAGACGGCTGTTGTGCCGCAAAGCCAGGGGCAAATCGCGCTCAGTTTTGTTCCTTTGGTCAAGCAGGCGACGCCGGCCGTGGTCAATATCTATGCCCGCCGCGTCGTACCTGGGCGCAGCCCCTTCGCAGATGATCCTTTCTTTGGTGGTTTCTTCCGAGAATTTGGCGCTACCCAGCCGCGTGTGCAAAATTCCTTGGGGTCCGGGGTTATCCTTTCCGCTGAAGGAATCGTGGTTTCCAACTTTCATGTCGTCGGGCAAGCCACTGATATTCGTGTGGTTTTGAATGATCGACGCGAGTTTTCGGCGCAGGTTCTTTTGGCGGATGAGGAATCGGATCTGGCGATTTTGCAGCTGGATGGCGTTTCCGGCATGCCGCATCTGGAGCTGCGCGATAGCGATACTGTTGAGGTTGGCGAACTGGTTCTGGCCATTGGCAATCCGTTCGGGGTTGGACAGACCGTTTCATCAGGCATCGTTTCGGGCCTTGCGCGCTCTGGCGCGGCAACGGGCAACGCGCGCGGGTACTTCATTCAAACCGATGCGCCCATCAATCCGGGCAATTCGGGGGGCGCGCTGATTGATGTGCAAGGTCGGTTGATTGGTGTGAATACATCGATCCTGACACGCTCTGGCGGATCGAACGGCATCGGCTTTGCTATCCCTTCAGCTTTGGTTCAGCAGTTCGTGCTGCAAGCCAAAGCGGGGAACACGCGCTTTGCTCGTCCTTGGGCGGGGATCACCGGGCAGTCGGTTGATGCGGCCTTGTCCGAAACACTGGGCCTTTCGGTGCCGGGTGGGGTTGCGATTTCCGAAATTCATCCTGCCAGCCCCTTTGCCGAAACCGGTGTTTTGGCAGGGGATGTCGTGCTGTCTGTAGATGGAATGGCGGTAAATACACCCGCAGAAATGCTGTTTCGCATGTCCGTACGTGGGATTGGCGCGTCTGCCGATGTTGAAGTTTCACGGCAAGGAGAGTTGTTGCATGTTGCCGTGCCCATGGTTGCACCGCCGGATGTACCGCCGCGTGCGCCAATCACCTTGGGGCAGGGCAGTGTGTTGCCGGGTTTGACGGTGGTAAACCTGAACCCAGCCGTGGCCGAGGAGTTGGGCGTAGCCCTGACGGAAAGTGGCGCGGTTATTTCGGAAACCGGACAGGTGGCGCCTCGGGTCGGGCTGGAGGTTGGCGACATCATTCTGGCCGTCAATGGCCGCCGTGTGGATACCGCGAAAGACTGTGAAGACGCGTTGCGCCTGATCTCTCGTCGGTTTCAAGTTGATGTTTTGCGGGGCGAGCGGCGCTTGACCCTGCGGTTTCGGGCCTGATCATGGCGGATCTGTTTGACACCGGCACCACCGAGGTTCCCGATACCGCGCCGCGCCCATTGGCGGATCGCCTGCGGCCCAAATCGCTGGATCAGGTGATCGGGCAGGAACAGGTGCTGGGCGCCGAAGCCCCCTTGGGCGTGATGCTGGACAACGGCACGTTGGGGTCGCTGATTTTTTGGGGGCCGCCCGGTGTGGGGAAGACCACCATCGCGCGGCTGCTGGCGGGCGAAACCGATCTGCATTTTGTGCAGATCAGCGCGATCTTCACCGGGATGCCAGAGCTGCGCAAAGTGTTCGAAGCGGCCAGGTTGCGCCGTCAGCAGGGCAAGGGCACATTGATGTTCGTGGATGAAATCCATCGTTTCAACAAAGCGCAGCAAGATGGCTTCCTGCCCCATATGGAGGACGGCACCATCTTGCTGGTCGGCGCGACAACGGAAAACCCATCGTTTGAACTGAACGCCGCTGTTTTGTCACGCGCGCAGGTCTTGGTGCTGGAACGTCTGTCGCTGGATGATCTGGAACGTTTGGCGCAGCGGGCAGAGCAAGAGCTGGAGCGCCCATTGCCGTTGGATGATGCTGCACGCGCTGCGCTGTTGGAGATGGCCGACGGTGACGGGCGCACGCTGTTGAATCTGATCGAGCAGGTGGCAGGCTGGCGTACCGATCAGAACTTGGACACAGACGGCTTGACCCGCCGTTTGATGAAGCGCGCTGCCCAATACGACAAATCCGGGGATGGGCACTACAACCTGATCTCGGCCTTACATAAATCCATACGCGGATCAGACCCGGATGCAGCGCTGTACTGGTTTGCCCGTATGTTGGAAGGTGGCGAAGACCCACGTTTCTTAGGGCGACGGTTGGTGCGCATGGCGGTTGAAGACATCGGGCTGGCCGATCCGCAGGCGCAAGCGATCTGCCTGCAAAGTTGGGAAACGTTTGAGCGGCTTGGCTCTCCGGAAGGGGAGCTGGCATTGGCGCAGGCGGTGGTATATTTGGCGCTCGCCCCGAAATCGAACGCGGTTTATGTCGCTTACAAAGGGGCGCGGGCGGCGGCCAAGAAAACTGGTTCTGCCCCGCCACCCAAACACATTCTGAATGCACCAACGCAAATGATGAAGGATCAAGGCTATGGTTCTGGCTATGCCTATGATCATGACGCGCCGGATGCCTTTAGCGGGCAGGATTATTTTCCAGATGATATGGCGCGTGAAGCGTATTACGCCCCGGTAGAACGGGGATTTGAACGCGACTTGGCGAAGCGCGTCGCCTATTTCGCCAAGCTGCGCCGCCAGCGGGGGCCAACGTGACGGCACAACCAGACTTGAAAAGCGATTGCAGCCAATGTGCCGCTTTGTGCTGCATGGCGCTTCATTTTGACAACGGACCGGACTTTGGGGCGGACAAAGCCGCAGGAGAGCCCTGTCATCACCTGACCGAAAGCTTTGGATGCGCCATTCATAATGATCGCTTGTCGCACGGGTATTCGGGCTGCTTGCGCTTTGATTGTCAGGGTGCGGGTCAACGTGTGACGCAAACGCTGTTTGCCGGGGTGGATTGGCGGGCGCAGCCAAAGGTCTTGCCTAAGTATATTGAGGCGTTTCGCGCGATGCGTAGCGTGCATCAATTGTACGAGCTTGTTGACCTGACCCGGTTACTGCCGCTGACCCCGGCGCAATCTGCACAGCGGGTGCAGCTTTTGGCGCTGTTGCATCCTGCTGATGACTGGACACTGGACAGCTTGCTTCAATTTGAGCAAGGCGCAGTGCCGTCAGAGGTGCGCGCCTTTCTTGCCAGCCTGTCTCAAGCCGCCGCTGCTTTGGTGCCCGCGCGGGCCGCCCCTTGACTCTGCGCCCTGTGCGGGCAACAGACGCGGCATGTTTTACACCCTGACACAAGTGGCCCTTGGCGGCGCAATCGGCGCGGTTTGTCGATACCTGACCGGTTTGACTGCGGTCCGTTTAGTTGGGCACGGGTTTCCTTGGGGGACCCTGACAGTAAATATTCTGGGCTCGTTCCTTATGGGCTGCATCGTTGTGGCGCTGGGGCACTATTCGGCCAATCGGCTAAGCCCGCTGCTGATGACGGGTCTGCTGGGCGGATTTACCACTTTTTCGGCCTTTTCGCTGGATGCGGTTACTTTGTATGAGCGCGGCCAAATCGGATTGGCTGCCGGGTATGTCAGCGCATCTGTTGTTCTTTCCATCGCAGCGCTGTTTGCTGGGGTCTTATTGATGCGGAGTGTCTTTGCATGAGCCAAGTTCAAACTGTGACTGTTTCCGAGGATGACGGCGGTCAGCGCCTAGATCGTTGGTTGAAACGCAAATTTCCGCAGCTGGCTCAAGGCCGGATCGAGAAGATGTGCCGCAAAGGCGAATTGCGCATCGATGGCGGGCGTTGCAAGCCGGCCAGCCGGGTGGAAATGGGGCAGACAGTGCGCGTACCGCCGTTGCCCGCACCCGGAGAGATTAAGGCCGGTCCAAAGCCCAGCGTGAACGAAGAAGACACGGCGTTGATCCAATCGACGGTGCTGTATCGCGATGATCACATCATTGCGCTGAACAAGCCGCCGGGCCTGCCGACACAAGGTGGCAGCAAGCAGTTTCGCCATGTGGATGGAATGTCAGAGGCGCTGCGTTTCGGCTTTGATGACAAGCCCCGATTGGTGCATCGATTAGACAAAGACACGTCGGGTGTTTTGTTGTTGGCGCGGACGCGGCAAGTTGCCGGTGCGCTGACAGCAGCGTTCCGCGCGCGCGAAACGCGCAAGATCTATTGGGCAGCCGTTGCAGGTGTGCCAACGCCTCAAATCGGCACGATCCGGTTTGGATTGGTCAAAGCACCGGGTCATGGCCCGAACGGCCAAGGCGAGAAGATGATCTGTGTGCATCCCAACCAAATGCGCGAAGTGCGCGATGCCAAGCACGCAACCACGGACTACGCTGTGCTGTCTGCGCTGGCTCGCCGTGCGGCTTGGGTGGCCTTGGTGCCGATCACCGGGCGTACTCATCAGTTGCGCGCGCATATGGCCGAAATTGGCCATCCGATTATCGGCGATGGCAAGTATGGCGGCAGCGGTCAGGAAAACATGGGCGATGGCTGGGGCGCGCAGCTGGGGGGTGAAATCAGCCGCAATTTGCATTTGCACGCCCGCTCTATTGCGATCACCCATCCGGTAACAGGCAAGCGGCTGACAGTGACTGCGCCATTGCCTGACCACATGCAGCGCACGTGGGATTATGTGCAATGGGATATTCGCGATGTGCCCGAAGACCCGTTTGAGGATTTGGAATGACGGCATTGAAGTTGGTTGTCTTTGATGTGGACGGCACATTGGTGGACAGTCAGGGTGATATTCTAAGCAGTATGCGCGTGGCGTTCGAAAGCGCCGGACAGCCCGTACCATCGCGCGAAGACATTCTGCAGATTGTGGGTTTGTCTTTGCCCAAGGCGCTTGCCCAGCTTGCGCCGGAGGTTCCGCATGATCAGCTGGACCAGATGGTGGAAACGTACAAAGACACCTATGCCACGCTGCGTGCCAAGGGTGGTGCTGACAGCTCGCCACTGTATCCGGGTATCCGCGATGTACTGGAAACGTTGCAGGCGCGTGATGAGTGGCTTTTGGGAGTGGCCACGGGCAAATCGCGGCGCGGGTTGAATGCGCTGTTGGATAGCCTTGATCTGCGATCTTATTTTGTCACAACGCAGGTGGCTGATGATCATCCTTCGAAACCCAATCCGGCAATGCTACTGGCGGCTTTGTCCGAAACCGGCGTCGCGATCAAGAATTCTGTCATGATCGGTGACACAAGTTTTGACATGGACATGGCGCAGAACGCGGGAATGGCCAGTGTTGCTGTGGGCTGGGGGTATCACCCGGCTGACCAGCTGAAATCTGCGCAGGCGATGGTGTCTGATGTAAGCGGCCTGATCGGGGCCATCGACAAGGTTTTGGGAGACACCCCATGAGCGATTGGAAAATGCGTCGGTTCTGGACGTCGGCGGACGTGGTTCCGGAAGGCGCGGATTTTGCCGTCAAACTGGACGGTCGGGGAATTAAGACGCCAGCCAAGGCAACGCTTGTTCTGCCTACCGAGCAGATGGCGCTGGCTGTCGCGGCTGAATGGAATGCGCAGGTCGAAGAAATTGACCCAAACACGATGCCTATGACCCGGTCGGCGAATGCTGCAATCGACAAGGTCACACATCAACACGCTGAGGTGGCCGATATGCTGGCCGCCTATGGCGATAGTGATCTGGTGTGTTATCGCGCGGAATCGCCCTCTGAACTGGTGGCCCGTCAGACCGCTGCCTGGGATCCTCTGCTGGATTGGCTGGATGGAACTTTGGGTGCGCGTTTGCAGCCGCGCACAGGTGTTATGCATGTTGGCCAAGACCCAGAGGCGCTGCAGCGCTTCAGCCAATACGTACACAACCTAAGCGCCTTTCAACTGACCGCGTTTCACGACCTGGTGTCGCTGTCTGGGTCATTGGTGATTGGATTGGCGGCTACGCACCAGCTGCAACCTGCCAAATCGCTTTGGGAACTCTCCCGAATCGACGAGCTATGGCAGGAAGAAAAATGGGGTGAGGACGAAGAGGCGACTCAGTCCGCAAAGCACAAGCAAGACGGGTTTTTGCACGCTCATAAGTTCTTTTTTCTAAGCTGACGCCGGGTTAGCTTGCCTGATTTGACGCCTTCCGTTTGGGCAATTGCGCAAATTTTGAGTTTTTTCCCCAAACCCGACGGTTGACGAGTAGTCATTTTTCCTAACAAATTTGCCTTACGAGGGGTTTCAAAGCCCTTTTACACTTATTGCCGGTCAAAGCGGCATCCAAGAAGACAGCCCTGAATAGGGGCGAAATAACAGGTAGAGGTTTAGATAAACTACATGAAAAAATCCATAATTCTGGGCTCACTCATGTTGGCGGGACTTTCGGCGGGCGCTGCTTCGGCCGCCACGCTGGATGATGTAAAAGCTCGTGGTAAACTGAAGTGCGGCGTAAACACCGGTCTTGCCGGATTTGCGGCGCCGAACGCTGATGGCGTTTGGGAGGGGTTTGACGTTGCCGTTTGTCGTGCTGTTGCGGCGGCGGTTCTGAGCGATCCAATGGCCGTGGAATTCATTCCGACCACCGGTCAAACTCGGTTCACAGCACTGGCGTCAGGTGAAATTGACCTGCTGTCGCGCGTGACCACGTGGACCTTCTCGCGTGATGTCGATCTGAAATTCGAATTCGTGGGCGTTAACTACTATGACGGCCAGGGCTTCATGATCCCCAAAGATCTGGGTGTTACATCCGCCAAGGAGCTGGACGGTGCAACGGTTTGTATTCAGACCGGTACAACGACCGAATTGAACCTGGCAGATTTCTTCCGGGCGAACGGCATCAGCTATGAGCCAGTTCCAATCGAAACTGTAGCTGAAGCACAGCAACAGTATCTGGCGGGTGCCTGTGACGTTTACACGACTGACGCATCGGGTCTGGCCGCTTCGCGCGCCACGTTTGAAAACCCTGAAGAGCACGTCCTGTTGCCTGAGATCATTTCGAAAGAGCCACTGGGCCCTGTCGTGCGGCATGGTGACAATGACTGGGCGGATATCGCCCGTTGGTCTCTGAACGCCATGATTGCGGCTGAAGAGCTGGGTGTCACTTCGGAAAACGTTGCGGACCTGGTCGCAAACAAGAGCGACAACCCGGAAATCAACCGTTTGCTGGGCACAGACAATGAACTTGGCAAGATGCTGGGTCTGGAAAATGACTGGGCGGTCAAAGTGATTTCGGCCGTAGGCAACTACGGCGAGGTGTTTGAAAAATACATCGGCGAAAACACACCAATCGGTTTGGCGCGCGGCCTCAACGCGCAATGGACCGAAGGCGGACTGCAATACAGCCCACCCTTCCGGTAAAACGAACAAAAGGGCGCGAAATTCTTCGCGCCCTTTTTTGCACGCTAGAACATCAGACGGATAACGAGTTTTCGCGAAGGGCCAGACGCTGGAAAAACCGGCGCAAGTGCTAGGAAATGCGAAAACCACGGGGAGACTAAAATGTCTGCGCTAAGCGATCCGCCGAGCGAAAGCTTTCGGCTGAGACAATTAATCTATGATACCAGATACCGCTCACTGACCATTCAGATTGTAGCGATGATCTTGATGGTCTTGTTCTTTTCCTGGCTGGTCAGCAATACACTCGAAAACCTGAGCAACCTGGGCAAAGACATCAGCTTTGGGTTTCTGTCCCAGTCAGCCGGGTACGACATCAACCAGCGGCTGATAGAATATGATTCACAAAGTACGCACGGGCGCGCAGCGCTGGTGGGTATTTTGAACACGCTTTTGGTTGCCGCCCTTGGATGCATACTGGCCACAATTGTTGGCGTAGTCGCAGGGGTTTTGCGCCTGTCCAAGAACTGGCTGATCTCGCGCCTGACCGCGGTGTATGTCGAAGGGTTTCGCAACGTGCCCTTGTTGCTATGGATCGTATTGATCTTTGCACTGCTGACAGAAAGCACACCTGCACCAAAGGCATTTCGGGGCGAAACGCCGGACGCTTCGATGCTGTTGTTTGACAGTGTCGCGATCACGAACCGTGGCGTCTACATTCCGTCTATCCAATTCGATTCACCGCTTTTTGCCTCAACCGGCTTAAGCTGGTTGTTGATTTTGGTTGTTTTGGTGGGGTCGATTATTGGCATTCGTGCCGTGTCTCACCGTGCATCCGTTCAGCAAGAGGCCACAGGCGTTCGTCCAACCACATGGTATTTGAACCTGGGTATTTTGGTCGTTCCCACATTGCTTTTGTTCGTGTTGATGGGCGCGCACCTGAACTACCCTTTCTTGAAGGGGTTCAACTTCACTGACGGCACGCATCTGCGGAACTCGCTGATCGCGCTGTGGCTGGCCCTGTCGCTGTACACTGGCGCTTTCATCGCGGAAATCGTGCGTGGGGGTATTCTGGCCATCTCGAAAGGGCAATCCGAAGCGGCCTTTGCTTTGGGATTGCGTCCAGGGACGACGATGAACCTGGTGATCCTGCCGCAAGCTTTGCGCGTGATCATTCCTCCGCTTATCTCGCAATACCTGAACTTGACCAAGAACAGCTCTTTGGCGTTGGCCGTGGGGTATATGGATGCACGCTCAACATTGGGCGGAATTACCATCAACCAAACCGGACGAGAGCTTGAAGGCATGTTGCTGTTGGGTCTGTTCTATCTGGTTCTGTCGCTGGCGATTTCATCGGTGATGAACGTGTACAACAACGCAGTAAAGCTGAGGGAGCGGTGAGATGAGTGATCCAAACACACATAATGTCGCTTTTGTACGCGATGCCATGTTGCCAGAGCGAGAGCCGCCGTTAACGGAAACCGGGGTCGTGAAATGGGTGCGTGAGAACCTGTTTGCGAGCTGGATGGATATTCTGCTGACGGTGGTTTCCATCTTTTTGTTGTGGTCTATCCTGAGCCATTTTCTGCCTTGGGCATTGCGTGGCATCTGGGATGCCGGATCGCTAACCGAATGCCGTGAAATCCGTTCGGCGCTGTATTCCGAAGGCACTGAAGTGGCCTGTTGGGCCGTTATCGCGGATCGTTGGCAACAGTTGGTCTTTGGGTTCTATCCGGCCGAGCTGTACTGGCGGCCCGTTCTGGCCTTTGTCGTTTTAGGTTTTGCCTTGATGCCGATTTTGTTTGCCAATGTTCCGCGCAAGATGATCTTGGTTTCGGTTGCAGCGCCTTTTGTGATTTTCTGGCTGGTCTGGGGCGGCACACTCTGGGGCCCGCTTGCTGTTGCAGCTGGTTTTGTGATTGGCGCCTTCGTCTATCTGTATGTTGAAAAGGTCAGCAGCACATTCTTGGCCACGTTGGCGGCGGTTGTTGTGCCGGTTCTGTATTGGTACTTCGTGTGTGGCCCCTTGGTTGAAGGCTTGTCCTCAATCGTGCCGCTGGCGATTACCAAAGTTGTCTCAAATGATATTGGTGGCTTCATGCTGGCCATTATCATCGGGGTTTCCGGCATTGTTCTGTCCTTGCCGCTGGGCATCTTGTTGGCGCTGGGGCGTCAGTCGGATTTGTTCATCATCAACAAAAGCAGCGTTGCCTTCATCGAGGTTATTCGCGGTGTGCCATTGATCGTTTGGTTGTTCACAGCATCCCTTTTGCTGAATTACTTCCTGCCACCGGGAACCAATTTCGATCTGATGCTGCGTGTGATCATTATGGTTACACTGTTCTCGTCGGCCTACATTGCCGAGGTGGTGCGTGGCGGTTTGGCAGCATTGCCCAAAGGTCAGTATGAGGCCGCTGATGCGATGGGGCTGGATTACTGGAAATCCATGCGGCTGGTGATCTTGCCGCAAGCGCTGAAAATCTCGATCCCTGGGATCGTGAACACGTTCATCGGCTTGTTCAAGGACACCACGTTGGTTGTCTTTATCGGCCTGCTTGACCCCATTGGCTTCATCAACGCCATTCGTTCCGCAACCGAATGGAACGGTGTTTACTGGGAGCCGTTTATCTTTGTTGGTCTGATGTTCTTTGTGTTTTGTTTTAGCATGGGCCGATATTCACTCTATCTGGAAAAAAAGCTCCGCCGAGAGCACCGTTAAGGAGACTGTAATATGTCTGAACTAGCAACAGACGGCGGCGCTGCCCGCTCTGAACTGTCGGTCTCTGATGAGATTGCCATTGAAATCACCAAGATGAACAAATGGTACGGCACGTTCCACGTGCTGCGTGACATCGACCTGACTGTTTATCGCGGCGAGCGGATCGTTATCGCAGGCCCATCCGGGTCTGGGAAGTCGACGATGATCCGCTGTATTAACCGGCTGGAAGAGCATCAGGCCGGTTCCATCAAGGTGGATGGTATCGAACTGTCTTCGGACCTGAAGAACATCGACAAGATCAGATCCGAAGTTGGCATGTGCTTTCAGCACTTCAACTTGTTTCCGCATCTGACCATTCTGGAAAACTGTACGCTGGCACCGATTTGGGTTCGCAAGATCCCTAAGAAGGAAGCCGAAGCAACGGCGATGCATTTCTTGGAGAAGGTGAAGATCCCTGACCAGGCCAACAAATACCCTGGTCAGCTTTCAGGTGGTCAGCAGCAGCGTGTGGCGATTGCCCGGTCGCTGTGTATGAAGCCGCGGATCATGCTGTTTGATGAACCCACATCGGCGCTTGATCCTGAAATGATCAAAGAAGTGCTGGATACGATGGTTGAGCTTGCCGAAGAGGGGATGACCATGTTGTGCGTCACCCACGAGATGGGCTTTGCCCGTCAGGTGGCCAACCGCGTTATCTTCATGGATGCAGGGCAGATCGTGGAACAGAACGAACCCGAAGAGTTCTTCAACAATCCGCAGAATGAACGGACCAAACTGTTCCTGAGCCAGATTTTGGGTCACTAAACGGGCGGCGGGTTCTGACCCGCCTCCATTTTGCTATTGCGAGCCCGGCCGTTTTAAACGGTCGGGCTTTGCTTTGTCTGCTGATCCAGAACGTCACGCGGGACAGTGAAATCCAGCACGGTGCCACACCCTTGTTTCAGTTCGGCCCAGTTGTCTGCTTCGATATCGAAGACCGTCGTTGCGCAGGTTGGGTAGTTGTAGAACTGTGGGTGATCTGGCGTTTCGCGCGCAAGATCGATGGCGAATTCGGCGATGCCCGGATTGTGACCAACCATCAAAACGCATTGGCCTGTCGCGTCACTCAGGCAATTCAGCATTTCTTCCTGGTCTGCCAGATATAGCGCGTCTGCGAATTCGACCTTGGATGAAAGGGCCAACAGATCCAGCGTTTGCCGGGTGCGTGCCGCGGACGAACACAGAACCAGATCTGGCACATAGCCATGTGCACGCAGCCAATCCCCCATCGCACGGGCGCTTTTTTGGCCGCGTGCATTCAATGTCCGGGCCTTGTCAGGTTGATCCATGGAAGACCAATCAGATTTGGCGTGTCGCATCAGGATCAGCCGCATTCATTTCTCCCAAGAAAAGCCGTCATATGAAATGCCGATTGTACAAACATTCTTCCAAACCTTTGTGACACGGGACAGGCCCGACGGACAAGGCAGCCTTGCTGGCAATCAGGCGATTGAACGACGTGATCTTGGCATGCAGGAACATCATAGGGGCGCCCGTCTGCCAGCGCGCCAACGGGGCAGGCCGCAAGGCAAGGCTGGTCTGGGCAGGTATCGCAGGGGTTCTGGGATGGGGCAGGCGATGTCAGCCGCTCTGGCAAGGCAATCGCGCCACGATAACTGATGAACAGACCGGCAGTGTCGTGCACCAGCAAGCCAACGGGTGCGGTCCAAACCTGCCCGCTGCGCAGGGCCCAATCAATAAAGGGGGGAAAGGGTGGCCCGTCGGAGGGATAGAGCGGGGTTCCCGCCCAGTCACTGGCCAGTAGCCCAATCAGACGTTTGGACCAACGGTCCAACGGATCAGGCGCACCATCGTTGTATTCGGGTGATTTGGAAAATTCCGGCCAGAAGCGCGGTTCATCAGGGCCCAGCAACACCAAAGAGCCCGTACCAGGCGGCACAGGGTCATCTGATGCGGGAAGCAGCACGCCACGGATCGTCAAGGCGCAGCGCTGCGCCTGGGCTTCCAGGGCTTGCAGCGTCACTTGGTTGGGACAGGTGGCAGGTTTGTGGGTTTGATCAGCGATCCGGCGCCGTGCTCTGTCAGAAGTTCCAGCAGACAGGCATTGGGCACACGGCCATCCAGAATGACCACGGCCCGAACCCCGGCAGCAATAGCGTTCAGGGCGGTTTCCGTTTTCGGGATCATACCGCCAGAGATTGTGCCGTCTTCGATCATGGCGCGCACATCTTCGGGCGTCATTTCCGTGACAACTTCGCCTGCGCCGTTCTTGACGCCTGCCACATCGGTCAACAGCAACAAGCGATCGGCCTTCAAGGCACCGGCCAGCGCACCAGCCGCAGTATCGCCATTCACGTTGAAGGTCTCGTTCGGGTTTGTGCCTGTGCCAACCGGCGCCACAACAGGAATGATGCCCGCGGCAAACAGGTCATGCAGCACTTGCGGGTTGATAGCGACAGGGCGCCCCACAAAGCCAAGGTCCGGGTCATCCATTTCGCAGACCATCAAATCGTCGTCTTTGCCCGTCAGGCCAACAGCACGCCCACCGGCATCCATGATCGCCTGAACGATACGTTTGTTCACCAGCCCGGCCAGAACCATTTCAACAACTTCGACAGTGGCTTTGTCGGTCACCCGTTTGCCGCGTACGAATTCTGACTTGATGTCCAACCGTTTCAGCATGTCGTTGATCATCGGTCCGCCGCCATGCACCACAACGGGGTTCACCCCCACTTGGCGCATCAAAACGATGTCACGGGCAAATTCTGCCATGGCGGCATCATCACCCATCGCGTTGCCGCCGAATTTCACAACAACATTCGCACCGGCATAGCGCTGCATATAGGGAAGCGCTTGGGCCAGGGTGTGGGCGGTGGAGGTCCAGTTTTGGTTCATGTCTTGCTGTTTCATCGCGTGGTCTGCGTCAATAAGAGTTCGGGCTTGTGTCTGGGCAATCCAGCCCGATAGCGCAAGGTTTTTTCACCGCAAAACGTGCAGGCGGTGCGGCGCAAGCTTAGTCCAGCTTTGCAATCACACTGCGCAACGTGCCGATACCGTCACCTTTTTCACTGCTGGTCACGATAATTTCGGGAAACGCAGCCGGGTGTTTGGATAGTTTTTCGCGCACTTGGGTCAGAATTTTCGGGCGGTCTTCGACTTTGACTTTGTCGGCCTTGGTCAGCACGCACTGAAAAGTCACGGCACTGCGGTCCAGTAAGGTCATGATCTCTTCGTCCACGGGTTTCACCCCGTGACGGTGATCGACCAGTACAAAGGCACGGCGCAGGCTGGCGCGACCAGAAAGGTACTGTTTGAGCAGCGCTTGCCATTTTTTCACAACGGCCACGGGCGCATTGGCAAAACCATAGCCGGGCAAATCCACCAAAAAGTGGCTGTCGGAGATGGTGAAATAGTTGATTTCCTGAGTACGCCCCGGCGTGTTGGAGGCCCGTGCCAAGCCGCGTCGACCTGTCAATGCATTGATCAGGCTGGACTTGCCAACGTTTGAACGGCCGGCGAAGCACACCTCAATCCGGTCATCTGGCGGCAGGCCAGACATCGCCACCACGCCTTTGAGAAACTCAACTTCGCTGGTCAATAATTTGCGGCCGGTTTCCAGCGCTGCCGGATCGGGCGCTTCGGCTTCGGGGAAGGGTAGGACCATCATAGCGGCTGTACCTTGTCTCCTGTGGCCACACGTCCGTCACGGATCACTTCTGCCCGGACGGAAAAGTCACGGTGGCCCCAGTGGTCCAATGCGCGCAGCACCTCGGCATCACGTCTGCCGGTTTCGGGGTTGTTTTGGGTGGCCAGGCACCGGTCTGTTCGTTCTATCACGCGTAGTATGGCGTCGCCAAATTGTACTTCTTTGTCGATCCAGTCGAATTCTTCCCATGGCGCGCCACCGTCAAACCAGATGTTCCCGCGCCAGCGCAGGATAGACAGCGGCCGTCCGACCCGTTGTTCCACCGCACGGTGGGATGACCGGTTGCACAATGTCACGCTGGGAAAATCGCTGTCGGTAAACCCTGCGTCTTGTGCACGCACGATGCGAGATGATTGCGCGCGGTTTTCCGGGATGAACCCGCCGGCCCAGTCGATCAAGGCCTGCGAATCTTCATCGGGGCGAATGGTCAGATCTTCACGGTCCGGGTGGGACAATGTGATGGTCTGCGTTGCTTCATCCAGCTTGGCAGAAATGGCCGCCAACATTGGTGCTTTGGACCCGCGCGAAAAATTTCCGCATGAGGCCCAAGTGCTGCCATCCACATCGGATTGATCATGCGCCACGGCCCAGCGGCGATCAAAGGGCAGGGTCTGCCCGGCGGTCAGTGTGACCGCCTCCAAAGCCTCTCGGCCATGACTTTTGATCGGATGCCGCCAGATATCCGTGACGCGGATGGTCATTCGTTGTCAGCTTTTCGCTTAAAGCTGCCTAGGATGTTGCCAAACACATCGGGTTTAAACCCTTGGCTGCGCATGATCAGGTACTGCTGGGTAAAGGTAATGGTGTTGTTGGCAATCCAGTACACAACCAGACCGCTGGCAAAACTACCCAGCATGAACATGAAGACCCATGGCATCCAGGCAAAGATCATCTTTTGGGTCGGATCCGTGGGGGCTGGGTTCAGCTTCTGCTGCAGCCACATCGAAATACCCAAGAGCAATGGCAGGATACCAATAAAGATTGTCGCCAAGATGGAAGAGCTTTCGGGCGCGGCCCAAGGCAGCAATCCATAGAGGTTAAACAGCGAGGTCGGATCAGGCGAAGACAAATCCTGGAACGGGCCAAAGAAAGGCGCGTGACGCAGTTCAAGCGTGACGAAGATCACCTTGTAGAGCGAGAAGAAGATCGGGATTTGCATCAGGATCGGCAAACAGCCGGAGGCCGGGTTTACCTTTTCCTTCTTGTACAGCTGCATCATCTCTTGTTGCAGCTTGGCGCGATCATCGCCCGCCTTTTCCTTGATCTTCTCCATCTGGGGCTGAAGCTCTTTCATCTTCGCCATGGAGACATAAGATTTATACGCCAGCGGGAAGAGAACGGCTTTGATCATCAGGGTCAGCACAATGATGGCCACACCCATGTTGCCGATCAGACCGTGCAGCCAGTGCAGGACGGAAAAGATTGGTTTGGTCAGGAAGAAGAACCAGCCCCAATCAATGGCATCAACAAAGCGGTCGATCCCACCTTTTTGGTAGGCGCGGATGTGTTCCCATTCCTTGGCACCGGAAAACAGCTGCGATGTGACTTCGGCGCTTTGGCCGGGGGCAAGCGTCATGGTCTGCTGAACTGTTTCGGTTTGATAGATGTCGCGGGCGTCATCGTATTTGGCAACTGCCTTAAAGGCAGAACCCGGTGTCGGCACCAGCGTTGTCATCCAGTAGTGGTCGGTGAAGCCAATCCAGCCATTATCGGTCACTTGCGTGACTTCGGCGCGCGCACCTTCAGACGGCAGGACCGCGAAATCTGTCATGTCGCCGTAGTCGATTTCGGACAGTTCGCCATCGGCCATGCCAACCACACCTTCGTGCAGGACGAAGAAGTTTTTCAGGTCTTCGGGCTCTCCATGACGTGCGATGATTCCATAGGGCGCCAAAGAGGTGGTGCCGGAGCCGTCATTCGAAACCGATTGGGCAACGGTGAACATGAAGTCATCGTCGACAGAAATCTTGCGGCGGAAGACCAGTCCGGCAGGGCTGTCCCAACGCAGTGTGATCGGGCTTGATGCGGTCAGTGTGTCGCCGCTTTCAATCTGCCATGCGGTATTGGCGCCGGGAACATCTTCCAGCGACAGGCCTGAACCAGGGGCCCAACCGAAAAGCGCGTAATACGGCTCAGAGCTGCCGACGGGGCGCAACATGTGCACGATGTCGGAATCTTCGGCCAGTGTGACGCGATAGTCTTTCAGTTTCAGATCGTCGATCCGGCCACCGGTCAACGAGATGGAGCCAGCCAGACGAGCCGTGTCGATTGCCACGCGTGGGGCATCTTCTGTCGGGTTCGCCGCTTCGTTCGCTGCTGCTGCCGGGGCGCTGCCTGGGGCGGCACTTGGCGCGACGGCAATTGCCGGGTCTGACGCTGCGCCAGAGTCCGTGCTTTGCGCTACGGCCGGGGCGTTCGGATCTGCTGTTGGCGCCTCGGGGGGCGGGAATAGCAGAAACCAAATCAGGATCACGCCAAAGCTCAGCGCCGTTGCTAGTATAAGATTCTTGTTCTGATCGCCCATGTAGGACCCGCCACCTGTCATCTTTATCGTGTGGCAGGGTTCAACAGAGTGAGGCGGCAAAGGTCAAGCGGATTCCCCATTTTTGGCCCAGTTGCGCCAAGACACCACCCCTACGAGCGCCTGACCAAGCCCAGACGGGGCAATTTGGCCAGTCTGGCCTGTTGCCCGTTGACCCAATCGGGAATTTGCGCGCCGGGCATCGGGCGGGCAATTCCAAAGCCCTGAACATGGGTGCAGCCCAATTGGGCAACCAACGCGTGCTCGCCATGGCTTTCGACCCCTTCGGCCAAGGTTTCGATGCCCAACCGTTCGGCCATGCCCAGAATCGCAGCCAGCAGGCGGCGCTGTGCTTCGTCACGATCAACCCGACGAACAAAGGAACGGTCGATTTTCAGACGATCCACATTGATATTCTGCAGGGCGGTCAGCGCGGTTGCCCCCGTTCCAAAATCATCCAGATCGATCTTGCAGCCCAGCTTGCTTAGCGCGGTCACACTGCGGGCCGCATCAGAAACAGCGCCGGACAGCGCGACGTTTTCCGTAACTTCGATGCGCAGCCGATCTGGCGACAGGCCGAATTTGTCCAAAGTGGTCCGGACACGTTCGATCAAGCGCGGATCGGCCAGTTCATCCTCGCTGAAATTGACACCGACTTGGGGGAGATTCAGGCCAGCTTTGTCCCATTGGGCCAAGTCCCGGCAGGCGTGATACAGGATGCAATCCCCCAGCCGCGACAGCGCAGCGCCGCGTTGCAGTGCAGGCAGGAACTCCGCCGGTGCGATTAGACCACGAGTAGGGTGAGACCAGCGCGCCAGAGCTTCCAGACCGCTGATCCGCCCTGTTTCGGTGCACAGTTGCGGTTGGTACCAGGGGCGGATGCCACCGTTTTCCAATGCTGCCACTGCTTCCGACGGGGGCAGGGCGGACTTTTGCTGGGTCTTGTGGCGTTTTGCGGAATAAGTCCGAATGGCCGAAGCGCCGTTTTGACGGGCCTCTTGCAGCGCCAACTGCGCCGCGTTCAGCATATCTGTGCCATCGGTATGGCTGGCCAGTCGCGTGCTTATGGCCAGCCCTACGCAAACCGATACATGCCATAGCCGACCACCGGCCGCGACCGGATCCTCCAGCGTGGTCTGAAAGCGGCGGGCGGCCTGAATAGCGGCGTCCAGATCCAGCCGCCGGTTCGGCGCCATTGCCACCACCAGGGTGTTGCCATTGGTCCAGCCAGCAAGGTCCGATTGCCGCAAACAGCTGCGCAGATTTCGCAAATACGCGCTGCGCAATTCTTCCCCGGCCGCAGCTGTTGGAAATGGGCCATCAAGGTGAAGCAGGTAACAGGCCGTAACCGCGCCGGTGCTGCGGGCATCGCCCAATATCTGTTCCAAGTGCTGTTCCAGATTTTTGATGGGCAGTTCAGGCAGAAAACCATGGGATATTGGCGCAGTTGTCTGCGCCGGAGGGCTGCTAAAAAACATCAACATTGGCAGGCCCAAGGCGACGATCACCAACAGGCCTTCACCACCAAACCAAAACGCGGCCAGCGCCAAAGCTGGAACAAAGGCTACAGCCTGTGGTCCGTTCAACAGTTGTTTTATCAGGCGGCCGCCACGCACGCCCCACTGCAATTGCGAAAATGACATCGCATTACCCCATTTTTACCCATCCACGGGAAAAGGTGGCGCAGTGCGGTTGCCAGTAGTTTAACGCAAGTCCGGAACGTCTGGAGAATTCGTTTCGATTTCGCTGGTTTCGCGCATCAAGCCCGCGAAATCGAACAGTTTTGGGTCCAGCAAATGGGATGGTCGGGCGTTCGTCAATGCGCGAAACATAACCTGCCTACGGCCTGGGCTGTTCTTTTCCCAGCCATCCAGAATTTGCTTCACCTGCTGTCGTTGCAGCCCATCTTGGGAGCCGCATAGATCACAAGGGATGATCGGATACTGCATGGCGCGGGCAAATTTTTCACAGTCTGCCTCAGCTACATGTGCCAAGGGGCGGTAGAGAAACAAATCGCCCTCTTCGTTCACCAGTTTGGGCGGCATGGTAGCCAGCCGACCGCCATGAAACAGGTTCATAAAGAAGGTTTCCAGAATGTCGTCGCGGTGATGGCCCAAGACAACGGCGCTGCATCCTTCTTCGCGTGCGATCCGGTACAGGTTGCCGCGCCGCAGGCGGGAACACAGCGCGCAATAGGTGCGCCCTTGGGGGACTTTGTCCATAACGATTGAGTAGGTGTCTTGGTATTCAATCCGGTGCGGTACACCCATTTTTTCCAGAAACTCAGGGAGGACGGTCGCTGGAAAACCGGGCTGACCCTGATCCAGGTTGCAGGCCAACAAATCAACAGGCAACAGCCCACGCCATTTCAGCTCATACAGGATGGCCAGAAGGGTGTAGCTATCCTTGCCCCCGGACAGGCAGACCAGCCAACGACTGTTCCGTTCAATCATGCCGTATTGTTCAATCGCTTCACGCACGTTTTGCACGATGCGTTTGCGCAGCTTCTTGAACTCGGTTGATTTGGGCGCGCCGTAAAACAGCGGATGGATATCGTCAGCGTCGTCCAGCATGGGGCCTCGCGCGGGAAAATGGCTGCTTGTCCGTACCATCGGCAAGTGCGCCGGTGCAAGTTGGTGTTGTCAGTCCGGAACGTTGTCGATGCCGGAGCCGCCCAACGGGTGACAGCGCAGAATCCGCCGGATTGTCAGATAGCCGCCCTTGATACCGCCGTGCTTTTCCAGCGCTTCCAGCGCATAGGCGGAACAGGTGGGCTGATACCGGCACCCATGCCCAACCCACGGCGACCAAACCGTCCGATAGGCGCGGACGGGCAAGGAAAAGACCCAGGCAAGCGGCGTCATGGCTGCCGCCCGGATTTCGACCCATGCAGTTTGCGCAATGCTTCGGCCAAATCGGCTTGCAAAGCGTCGAATGGGCGATTGGCGGTTTCTTTGGCTTTGCCGATCAACACATAGTCAAAGCCGCTGCGACCATGGTTTGGAAGAATCAGCCGCGCAGCCTCGCGCAGTCGCCGTTTGGCGCGGTTGCGGGCCACGGCATTGCCAACCTTTTTGGAACAGGTGAAGCCAACGCCGATGGCAGGGTCGTCATCATGCCGGTTGCGCGCCTGCACCAACATGCTGCGCGTTCCTTGCTTGCGTGCACGTGCTGCGGCCAGAAATTCTGACCGCTTACGCAGCTTGCGCAAACTGGTTGATGCGCATGAGGAAACCGCCGGTGGCGTATTCCCCGTTGCGGTATCGGGGGCCTCCGGCGGTCTCATGTCATAGCTCGAAAAGCCGGAAAAACCGACTTATGCGCTCAGGCTCTTGCGGCCACGGGCGCGGCGCGCATTCAAAATCTTGCGGCCTGCCTTGGTGGCCATACGCGAGCGGAAACCGTGGCGACGCTTGCGTACCAGGTTCGAAGGCTGAAAGGTGCGTTTCATCGCGTCCTACTCCATTACGTGTCTTGCGCCCGCAAAAACTGGATTCGCGAGGCCGGAAATCTGAAGCCCGTGCTATAGGCAGGTTGGGGGCACCTGTCAAACGCTTGGGGTGCGTATCTGCAACATTTCCCGACTCTGTCTGACACAAATGTTTCAGAATTGCGATAACGGGCCCGAAATCTCACATATGATGTCACTGGCGTTCAAGCGGGCGTGATAGCTGATGGAACGCCCTGCGTGCGCCCACATCTGATGGTATCAACGATGATACCGGAGACGCAAAGCTATGAGCGACATGACAAATTCAAGACCTGCCGGATTGGGGCGTTACCTTCCAATCGTGTTGATTCTGATAGCTGCGGGTGTTGGGTTCTTTGCTTTGAGCGACGTGTTGAGCTTTGAGACGCTCAGAGACAATCGCGAAGTGTTGCTTGGATTTCGTGATCAGCACTATCTGGCGACCGCAGTTGTTTTCATCTTGATCTATATCGCCATTGTCGGGCTGTCCTTACCGGGGGCAACCATTGCCACGCTGACCGGTGGCTTTCTGTTCGGCACGTTTCCCGGTGCCCTGTTTAATATCACCGGTGCCACGATTGGCGCAGCGATCATCTTTCTTGCCGCACGATGGGGGCTTGGTGAACGGCTCGCGGCACGGATGCAGGCCAGCGACGGAACCGTGGGTAAAATCAAGGCCGGAATCGATGAAAACCAGTGGTCTATGCTGTTTTTGATCCGTCTTGTCCCGGCGGTTCCATTCTTTGTGGCCAATATTGTGCCGGCGCTGGTTGGTGTTCCATTGGTCCGTTTTATCGTTTCGACCTTCTTTGGAATCATGCCGGGTGCGATTGTTTACACATCAGTCGGAGCAGGGCTGGGCGAAGTGTTTGAACGCGGCGGGGCACCTGATCTGGGCTTGCTGTTTGAGCCGCAAATCCTGTTTCCCATCCTTGGTCTTTGCGCGCTGGCGGCTTTGCCAATTGTGCTGAAAGCCGTACGCGGAAAGAAAGGTTTGTGATCATGGAAACGATCAAGACAGATATCTTGGTGATTGGCGGCGGTTCCGGCGGATTGTCGGTTGCAGCGGGCGCTGTCCAGATGGGGGCCAAGGTGGTTCTGCTGGAAGGCGGCGAGATGGGTGGCGACTGCCTGAATTACGGCTGCGTGCCGTCCAAAGCGCTGATTGCGAGCGGTAAAGTGGCGTATTCCATGTCGCATGCCGCGGATTATGGCGTGGCCGATGTGACGGCGCAGATTGATTATGCCGCAGCCAAGGATCACGTCCAAAACGTGATCGGGCAGATTGCACCGGTGGACAGTCAGGAACGTTTCGAAGGTCTGGGGGTGCGTGTGATCCGCGCGTATGGGCGTTTTGTGTCAAATGACACCGTGGAAGCCGGCGAATACCGGATTACCGCCCGCCGAATTGTCATCGCAACAGGATCGTCCCCCTTTGTGCCGCCGATCGATGGATTGGACCAGGTGCCATACCTGACCAACGAATCACTGTGGGAGCTACGAGACAAGCCAGAGCATATGCTGATCATCGGCGGTGGGCCCATCGGCATGGAAATGGCGCAAGCGCATCGCCGCCTAGGTGCGGATGTAACCGTGGTCGAAGGCGCAAAAGCGCTGGGCAAGGATGATCCGGAGATGGCGGAAATCGTCCTGGAAAGTTTGCGCGACGAAGGGATCGAAATCATCGAGGGGGCACAGGCCGCCCAAGTCCGTAAAAACGGTGACAAGATCGAGGTCGAGGTACAAGACGGGCGGGTATTCACCGGATCGCATATTCTGGTTGCTGTTGGGCGGCGGGCCAATACGCAGACCTTGGACTTGGAAAAGGCGGGTATCGAAACCACCCGATCAGGCATCAAAGTTGACGACGCTTTGAAAACGACCAACCGGAAAGTCTATGCTATTGGCGATGTTGCTGGTGGTCTTCAATTCACCCATATGGCAGGCTATCACGCTGGAATTGTTATACGTTCTGCGGTTTTGGGCCTGCCGGCCAAAGCGAAGACAGACCATATACCTTGGGCCACCTATACGCAGCCAGAATTGTCACAGATCGGGTTAAGCGAAGCGCAGGCGCGGGAAAAATACGCCGACAAGCTGACAGTTGCGCGGTTTGAATACAGCCACAACGATCGCGCCATCGCAGAGCGAAAGACCAAAGGTCTGATCAAAGTGATGGTCGTGGGCGGCAAGCCAGTTGGCGTGTCTATCGTGGGCCATCAAGCCGGTGAGTTGATTGCCACCTGGTCCTTGGCTATGGCCAACGGATTGAAGATGAGCGCGGTATCAAGCATGGTCGCGCCGTATCCGACAATTGCAGAGGTTAACAAACGCGTGGCGGGTGTTTATTTTTCCCCCAAGCTTTTTGAGAACGGAATGGTTAAGACCGTGGTGGCACTGGTTCAGAAATGGTTGCCGTAGGGGACAGATAGGCCGAACATGCTTCATTCGCTTTCCGGCCGTTTTTTGGTTCTGACGATTGTTTTCGTTATGCTGGCCGAAGTTATGATCTTTGTGCCATCAGTGGCCCGATTCCGAGAGGACTATTTCCTCGCCCATTTGGAACGGGCGCAGATCGCGTCTTTGTCTTTGCTGGCCGATGACATGATCAGCGAAGAGCTGGAAGACGAGTTGTTGCGCAACGCCGGTGTGTTCAACGTGGCGCTGCGCCGGGATGAAACCCGTCAACTGGTCTTGTCTTCGGAATTGCCCGCCCCTGTCACCGCCAGTTTTGATTTGCGAGACGCGCCGCCAACCGTGCTGATACGGGATGCAATGAAGCGGCTGATTGATCCGCAGGAACGGGTGATCCGGGTCATGGGTGTGCCGCGGTTGGATGCGGGCACGCTGATAGAAGTAACGATGGAAACCGCACCACTGCGCGCCGCGATGCTGGATTACGGCGTGCGCATCTTGATTCTGTCGGCGGTGATTTCAGCGATAACAGCTTCGCTTCTGTTCGTTGCAGTGCAGGCTTTGATGGTGCGTCCGATCAAACGCGTGGTGGGACACATGCGCGCGTATTCAGAGGCACCCGAAGATGCCCGCCGCATCATCACGCCGTCTGCCAATGTGTTGGAATTGCGAGAGGCCGAAGAAACGCTGAAGTCACTTCAGGCACAGCTGACACAGGCCCTGAAGCAGAAAGAGCGGTTGGCCCAGTTGGGGGGCGCCGTTGCGCGGGTCAGCCATGATTTGCGAAACATCCTGACATCAGCGCAGCTTTTCACGGATCGGATCGAAGGGTCCGAAGACCCGACCGTTCGGCGTATGGCGCCCAAGCTGGTGAATTCGATCACCCGTGCGGTGACCCTGTGTGAAAGCACGCTGGCATTCGGGCGGGCGGAAGAACCTGCGCCCGCGCTGACACGCGTGAATCTGGCGGATTTGGTCGAAGACGTTTTGGATGCTGAACGGCTGGCGGTGGTCAGTTACGACATCAGCTTGTCGTCCGATGTGCCGGGCAACCTGTTTATTCGTGCCGATGCCGAACAATTCTATCGGATCATTATGAACCTTGTGCGCAACGCCCGCCAAGCAATCACAGGATCAGGGCAACCCGGTGAGATCAACGTCCGCGCTTGTGCCGAGGATACGGATTGGATCATCGAGGTCACCGATACGGGGCCAGGTTTGCCGCCCAAAGCGCAAGAACACCTGTTTCAGCCGTTTCAAGGCGGGGTTCGCAAGGGCGGTGCAGGATTGGGTTTGCCCATTGTGGTTGAACTGGTGCGCGGCCACGGCGGCACGCTGGACCTGCTGTCCAGCGATCAGAGCGGCACAAAGTTTCAGATTCGTCTGCCGATGGGCGACGTCACCTACAACAGCTAACCCGCGTATTTCGGCATGTCCGTTCGGGGTTACCCTTTGACAAGGCTGGCGAATTTACGCGCTTCTGCCGGGGCCTGACCCATGCGCGCGGCGGGGTCAAACAGGGATGGCGCCAGATCGGGCCATTTGGCTAGTGCGGCTTCGGGCAGGGTGCCGCCGTCAGCAATCACCGCCTTGCACATTGTTTTCACCTCTGCCTGCGCGTCTGGGCGCGACATGCGATCGGTCAGCGCAAAGCTTAGCGCTTCGGCATAGATCAACCCCTGACCGCCACTTAGCGGTTCTGCCATGGCCTGTGGCATCGGGCGCAATCCTTCGGCCAGAACCTGTGCGTGATGCAGGCTGACAGCCACAGATTGGCACAGTTGCGGCAGGGTCAGCCATTCCGTGAACCAAGCCGCCCCATCGCGGTTCTGGCGGTGTGCGGCGGCGCCCTGCAGCGTGGTGTTCAGCCCTTGGGCATGTCGTCCCAATGCCACCAGTGCTGACGGCCCAACCGGGTTTTGTTTTTGCGGCATGGTCGAAGACCCACCGGATGCGCCCAATTGTACCTCTGCCGACCCGGATTGTGTGGCCAAGATCAGGTCTTCGCCCATTTTGCCCAGCGCGGCAGACACGCGGGCGCACCAGGCGGCCAGACGAGTGATTGGCGCGCGGTCATTGTGCCAGTTCCGACCCGGATCATTCAAACCCAAGGCTGCGGCCAATGCGGCGCGCAGATCTGCGGCGTTCTCACCCATTTCTGATGCGGTGCCAGCGGCACCCGCAAGCGACACCCACAAAACCGCAGGTTTCAGTGCTTCCAACTCATCGCGCAGCGCCAAAAGGGGCCAACCCCAAGCGGCGGCTTGTGCGCCAAAACTGGTTGGGGTCGCGTATTGGCCATATGTGCGGGCAGCGACCGGCAAATCAGCATGGGTTTCAGCCAGGGTGCCCAAAGCCGATAGGATTGCCGATAGCGCCGTGTTGTAGTGTTCCAGCACTTGGCGCATTCGCAACATCAGAGCGCTGTCCTGAATGTCTTGCGACGTGGCTCCCCAGTGCAGGTATTGCGCATGTTCCGGGGCTTGCATCAACGTGCGAAAGGCGGCGACGAGCGCGGGTGTGCTGACACCGTTGCCGCCTGTCGCTTGGGCCAAGCCGCCCGGATCGATCTGCAACTCTACCGCAGCGCGGTTGATGGCGGCAGCGCTGATTTCGGGGATCAAACCTGCGGCGCCCTGCACCTTGGCCAGCGCACCTTCGACCAGCATCATGGCGCGAACTTCGGCGGAATCGCTGAAGAGTTTGCCTACATCGCCGGTCGGAAACAGCTTTGCCAGCAGCGCACTGTCAAACGGGGTTCCTGGCATTGTCGATCCTCCTGAATACTGGCGGTGTCATAAAGGGGCGGTATCCAAAGTGCCAGCAGACGGTTGCGCAATTCGGTGCAACATTTGCGCAAGCCCGACAGGGTCCGCAAAAAACGGCGAGTGGGATGTTGCCATCTCATACACGTCATTAGCAGGAAGGTGGGCGGACATTTCATCCTGAAATTCTGGTGGAATGGCCGCATCGTTCCGGCAGACGATGTAGCTTTTGGGCAAATCGCCAAAGACGTTGGTCAATTCCGGCACGTCTTCATTTGGGGCAATGGCTTGCCGGCACAGGTTCGCCCGCGCCAGGGCGACATCCGCTTCGGAGCAATCCGCGTAAAACAATTCCTGGATCATAGTTGGATCGAAGGTCAGTGTTTTGCGGTCTTTGCTGACCTGATAGGCCGGGGCCAGTGGTTGGCGTTTGGCGCTGCGACGCATGTCTGCCAAGCTTTGGCCGGAACCCACGCGGGGCAGGAAGGCGCAAACATAGATCAGGCGTTGAATGTTGTTTGGTGCCTTTTGCGCCGCTGCGCTGATCGGGAAGCCCGCCATGGAATGCCCCACCAAAATGGTTGGCCCGTCCAGCGCGTCGACAATTGCATCCGCGTAGGCTGACAATGTAACGTCTTCGGGCGCTGTCTGGTCTGCGCCGTGTGACGGCAAGTCCAGCGCATGTGCGCTGTGGCCCAGCGCTTGAAGCGCCGGGATGACATGCTGCCAACACCAAGCGCCATGAGACGCACCGTGGATCAATAAAAACCGTGCCATGCCGATACTTCTAGTGGCCCTGTTTTGCAATAAAGTCGGCCAGTAAGTCAGCGTATTCTTTTGGTTTTTCGACACAGGGTAAATGGCCAACGCCGCGGATCAGCGCAAATTCCGATCCCGGAACCAGATCAACCGTTTCCTTAACCAGATCAGGCGGTGTGGCCCCATCAACACTGCCTGCAATGCCCAGCGTGGGCAGGCGCAATCCACTGGTGGGGGTGATCATATCTGTGCCTGCAATGGCGGCCGAGCAGCCGGTATAGCCTTCGATAGGTTGGCGGATCAGCATGGCGCGCCACGCGTGAAACTCTGCCGTTTTGCGGAACTCGGCTGAAAACCAACGTTCAAGGATCGCGTCGGACAATGACACGATGCCACCGGATTTGACCGCTTCGATACGCTGTTCCCACATATCGCGCGTGCCAATTTTGGCACCGGTGTTTGAAAGCACCATGGCACGCACCAGATCCAGCCGTTTCGCGGCCAGTCCTTGGGCAATCATCCCACCGATCGACAAGCCGACGACGATGGCGTCTTTCACCGCCAAATGGTCCAGCAGCATTTCCAAGTCGCGTACCAGTGTACCCATTTTGTAAGGGCCTGGCGTTTCTTCCGACAAACCGTGGCCGCGCTTGTCATAGCGGATCAACTTTAGCCCGGCAGGCAAATGCGGGATCATGTCATCCCATAGGCGTAAATCGGTGCCCAAAGAGTTTGCAAAGACAACCGGTGCGCCGTCGGCGGGGCCATCAATTCGGTAGTGCAGGCGGATGCCGTCAAGGTTTGCGATCTTCATAGGAACCTCAGTCGTTCAAGCGCAGATGCGCCATGATCTGGCCGTGGTCAGAGGCCAGCTTGTTATAGGGGGCTTCGGCGTGGCTGCCGTCGGTCAGGTGATCGTTCAGGACACTGAAATAAGTCATATCGCCAATGCGGTCTTCGTTGTCCGGGTGAAAGTGGCGGCTTAGATAAATTTGATCGATGGATTCAAATACGCCGCCGAAAGCGGTTGTGTAAACCATATCGCGCAAGGATTTGCGCACAAACAGTTTTTCAGCCGAGTGCAGACGCAGACGTTCCACCGTTCCGGTGATTTTCTGGTTTTCTTCTTTGCTATAGCGGTCATCACGATCCTTTGCGTCGTGCCGCAGCATCCAGGAATAGTTCTTGAATGGCACTTCGCCTGAAATGATTTCAGAGCTGACAGCATGTTCGCCATCGTTGAAATCCCCCATGGCCATCACCGGGTGCCCGGCGTTGATTTCGGCAACGATTTCGCGGCGCAGCACCCATGCTTCGGCCATACGGCGCACCGCGGCGCGCAGCGATCCCATGGCGCGGCCGATCGGATCGTATTGGGTCAGGTCTTCTTCAGGGGCAAACTCTGCGCCTGCTGGTCTATGGTATTCACCCAGTTTGGATTTCAGGTGGCAATTGAACACAGTCACAACCCGGCCACCAATGCGAACCCGTGCTTTAAGGATTGGCCGGGACAATCGGCGCAGGCGAAAGAACCCGGCATCATCCTCGGGCATACCACGCAGCGGTTGGAAGGGTATATCGACAGGTTCATCCAGGTCCTGAATGATTTCCGGCGTGCCAACAAACCCGAACCGGCTGACAATGGCCAGACCCGGACGGCGCTGACCGGGAATACCGGTATCCGCCGCGTTCGGGGCAAAAGCCACGGCGGCATCCGCGTAGGGCGTATAGGCCAACCGGCGGAACACTGCTTTTTTGCGGTAGCTTTTGTCTTTGGTGGGTTGGCTGGCATGGTTCAGCGCGTTGCCAATATCGTCGGCTGCGGTGATCACATCGCGCAAGGCGTCTTCGTCAAAGATTTCCTGTAACCCGACAATATCTGCGTCTAACGAGACCAGTTGATCGGCCAGCCACGCACGTTTCCACGCATATTCTTCGGGCGTGTAGGTTTGGAATTTATAGTATTCCTGATCAGAACCGATCAGGTTTTTGACGTTGAAGCTGGCAATCGTGGCATCGGCCATGGGTCAGTCCAAATATTGTTGCAGGGTTTTGGTAAACAGGTCTGGGTCGACGTTGCCGCCAGATACGGTGACAATTGCGGTATCCGCAGTCAGTTCACTGCCGTGAAACAGCGCTGCGGCCAGAGCAACGATTCCACCGGGTTCGGATACGATTTTCAGGCGCTGAAACGCCAGCGCCATGGCTTGCAATACCTCTTCATCCGACACAACCAGACCGGGCCCGCACAAGCGGTGCAAGATCGGAAATGTGATCTGTCCGGGGCTGGGGGTGATGATGGAATCGCATAGACCGCCAGAGGTTGTGGCATTTCTTTCGATCTGCCCGCTGCGCAATGACCGGGCCACATCGTCAAAGGCTTCTGGCTCTGCCGGGCGCACCGTCATGTCCGGCGCGTCTGCCTCCAACGCCAAGGCAATGCCGCTGGTCAGCCCTCCGCCACCGCAACAGACGATTACGTCTGCTTGCGTGATGCCCATGTCTGCCGCTTGTTGTGCTATTTCCAAACCGCATGTGCCCTGACCGGCGATGACCAAAGGGTCGTCAAAGGGTTTGATCATCGTCAGGCCGCGGTCTTGCGAAATCTGAGTGCCGATGGCGTCACGGTCTTCTGAGCTGCGGTCATACAGAATAACCTCGGCGCCATAGGCCCGAGTGTTGTCAATTTTCAGTTTCGGCGCGTCACTGGGCATTACTATCGTGGCGGGGCATTCGTGCAGCTTGGCGGCATAGGCTATCCCTTGCGCGTGATTGCCGCTGGAAAATGCCAGAACGCCCTTTTGGCGCGTCGCATCATCCAAAGCAGAGATTGCCGACCACGCGCCGCGAAACTTGAAACTGCCAGTCCGTTGCAAACATTCCGGTTTGATCAGCACCCGCCGGCCTGCGATTTGATCCAAAAAGGGAGATGACAATAAGGGCGTGCGCACCACATGGCCATCCAGCCGTTTGGCGGCTGCGCGGATCATTTCGATGTTCATTTGGATGCCCCCGTTTTCGAGAAGTAGTTCGGCTTTTTCGCCTGTATCGGTTTCTTTTCCTGCGGTCGCATTTGGTTTTACGCCAGCATGGGGAGCCAGCTTTGCAGGGCGGCCAAGGATTCCGGCTCATCCAGAAACGGTATGTGGCCCCTGTCGGGAACTTCAGCCGCAATCATATCCGGGCGACGGCGCTGCATTTCCGCAAAAGTTTCGGGGCTGAGCAGGTCTGAATTGGCACCGCGAATTGCGCATAGCGGCAACCCCTTCATGGCATCAAACAGCGGCCATAGGTCTGGCACGGGCTGGGAGCCCAAGCTAAGCACAGCATCACGCAATTTCGGATCATAGGGGATTTTTAAGCCGTTTGGTGTGGCCCGGTACAGATGAGCCACTTCTTGCCGCCACCGGCTTTCTGGCACATTGGCGAACCCGGCCATCACGCCGCCACGCTTGGCAACGGCTTCCTCAATCGATGTCCAGCTGGGGTTGCGGCCCAGAAAGTTTTCAATCACTTTCAATCCGATAGGGGCAATTTCGGGGCCGATGTCGTTCAAGGCAACACCAATCAGGCGGTCTTTCACAGTGGCCGCCAGTGCCATAGCTATTAGACCACCGCGTGAGGTTCCCAGAATGGCGGCGCGGTCGATTCCAAGATGGTTCAGCAAGGCCAGAGCATCCTGCGCTTCTTGTGGAATCGTATAGGTCGTGTGGTCTCCCCAGTCTGATTTGCCCCGTCCGCGATAGTCCATTCGGATCAGGCGCACACCCTTAAGATGTGGCGCGACATAGTCGAAATCCTGATGGTCGCGCGTCAAGCCCGACAAGCACAGCAGCGGCAGACCTTCACCTTCGTCCAGATAGTGCAGTGATAGCCCGTCGGCAGCAAAAAATCGGGGCATCAGGTGGCAACCTCCGGGATGGTGGATAAATCGGACAATACATGTTGTGGCGTGTGGGGCAGGCGGTCCATTGGCAGGCCCGCGCGGTTTACCCATGCGGTGGTAAACCCGTATCCGCTGGCGGCGGCGGCGTCCCAACCGTTGGACGACACAAACAGCACTTGGTCATTGGTGCAGCCAAAGCGCGCGCCGACCATATCGTAAACCACGCTGGCGGGTTTAAAGATGCCAACATCTTCAACCGACAAAACCGCATCCAGATAGGTTTCGATGCCAGCACTGTCGACGGCACCGTCCAACATGTCTGCGCTGCCGTTAGACAGGATCGCACAGGTTTTTCCTTGTGCTTTCAAAGTCGCCAGCATCTTTGGAACTTCGCGATAGGCGGCCAGTTCCCAGTACAGAGCCAGCAGCGTTTCGCGCAGCTCTGGATCATCATTCAGGCCGTGACGTTCCAGCGCCCAATCCAGACCGTCCTGGGTCACTTGCCAAAACGGGCAATATTCACCGGTCACAGCGCGCAACCAGCTGTATTGCAGCTGTTTTTGCCGCCAATCTTCGGCCAGATCGGTCCAGCAGGCATGCAGCCGGTCCTGGCCGGGTCGTTCGGCCAGCCGTCGCGCCGCAGAGGCGACGTCGAACAAGGTGCCATAGGCGTCAAAGACGCAGGTTGTGATTGTCATCGCGCTCCTCCGGTTCGTGGCAGACTGACATGGCGGGCGGGCAGGTGAAAGACCGCAATTTCCCTTTAATGCCCGCTTTACCAGGTTTGCACTTTTGGGCGGTCTGGCTTAAGATTTGCGCCGCACCCCGGAGCACCCGCAATAAGGCGGCCTCCTCAAGCAATTTTTCCCAACAGAATGGACCATTGATGACCCAGGTCAAAACGGGTGATACCGTAAAAATTCATTATACCGGCACACTGGCTGACGGCACGACTTTTGACAGCAGTGAAGGCCGTGATCCGCTGGAATTCCAAGTTGGCTCCGGTCAGATCATTCCTGGTCTGGATACGGCCATTCCTGGCATGACCGTCGGCGACAAGAAGGTCGTCGAAGTGGCCTGCGGCGATGCATACGGGGATTTGAACCCTGATGCGCGTCAGGCCGTTCCGCGCGAACAGATCCCAGCGGAAATTCCGTTGGATCTGGGCACGCAACTGCAGATGCAATCGCCCACCGGCCAGATTGTGCCAGTGACGATTGTTGAGGTCAGCGAAACCGAAGTGACGCTGGACGCCAACCACCCGCTGGCTGGCAAAGACCTGACATTTGCGATCGAGCTAGTTCAGATCGGCTAACAAGAATTCCTATGCGGTGGCGGACAGAGCGTTGGCCACCGCATCCAGCGCGGCACGTATTGGCGGATCATGGCGCGCTTCATGATGACTGACCAACCATTCATCATGCGATAGCTCACGGATCGGATCCCCGATCTGAACCAACGTCGGCTCTGCCGCCGCGACAAATGTTGGTAAAACGATCCGCGCAACCCCTGCCAATGCCATATCCAGACATAACCGTGTATCGCTGGCTGTTGTTATGATTTCATCAGTCCGATTGGCGTGCAGCCAGCGCTGTGATGGCGTCAGTGGCACATTGGCGGGCAGGCTGACATATCCCTGAACGGCCGTGTTCACGGCAAAGCTGGCATAGTAGATTGGCCGCAGCTTGCGCCGCGCAAGCCAAGGGTGTTCCGGCGGACGGTTGCGGATGCCGATGTCGGCTTCACGTCGCGCAAGGTCCAAATTGGCGTTGGATGGCAAAAACTCGGGCACCCAATTTGATGCAGTGTCTCGAGACATCGGCAGCAGTTGTACCAGGTGGCGGGAGGTCCAGAAACCGGCTGTGATCCGAACGCGGCTGGGCCCTGTATCAGCTATTTGCCAGCGCGCGATGCGATGGCGGATGTCGGGCAGCCCGGCAAGCTCTGCCGCAAGAGACCGGCCATGGGCGTTTAGGGCGTACCCGGCCTTGCCACGCAAGAACAGTGGGCGGCCAGTTTGGCGCTCTAGCCGTGTCATGCGACGTGACAGCGTGGGGAGAGGGACGCCTGTGTCCCGCGCGGCGGCCACCAGTGATCCGGCGCGTGCAACTGCCAGGAACAATTCCAGGTCATCCAAGGGTAATGTGTTTTCATTCATGAGAGTCATGTTGCGACATGATGGGCTGTTTTGGAAGAATTTATGGGTTCAGGTTGGTTTTTATCCAAAGGTTGTTTCCGAGAGTGAGAATATGATGCCAATCCTGACACCTATCCGAATGTCCGAGAAGCCCCCGTTATCCGCCGATCAATCGCTTGTCGCACGCCGGTTATGGATGGTCAGGCGCAATCGCTTCAAGCGGTTGCGGGTGATGTTATTACGTCTGGTGCGGCATAGGGGGCAGCAGTTGAAAACCAGTGCGGATACCGCCTTGCGCAAGTGGCAGTGCAAGTTGGTGCCGTAACGGGCGGTGCCCCAATACCGTGCAACCGTGCGGACCGCCGGTTTCAGGCGAAAGCCTGAACTTAGACGCCCCGGCGCTTGGGGGGCATGTGGCGGATCAGTGCAAACAACATCAGGCCAACCACCACCCCGTTTAGCGAGTGCCACAGAAAATGTGTGCCGGTGGGCCATGCGGGGCACAGGGCAATATCCGCACTACGAAAGCTGAGTGCGGCCAGAAAAGCGCATGCAGCCCCCGTAACCATATGCCGTGCCGGATGGCGACGAACCTGCGTTAGCAAGGCAAAGATCACCAAGGCGGCAAGGGCAGGCGCGTATTGCAGTGAGCCGTTCAATGGCCCGACGTGGTTGTCGACGTTTGAGGTTACATCATCTGAGGTTAACCAGAATACGGCGCCGGTTATCACGGCGGCAATCCCGGCAATCCGCAGGGTGCGCGGGATATCCTGCCCGGTATTGCGATAGATGGTTGCCAGAACGAAGCCCGCGACAAACGTCCAAATTGGGATCACATCCGACAGTTCCGCCCAAGGGAACGGAAAGATATGAAACAGGAATGACCCAACGCCAATCATCGCCGCCAGCGTGATCAGCGCCAGCTCAATCCAGTCAGGCCGGCCACGGCGCTGAACCGCCCAAAAGGCCGCAAATGCGGCGATCAGGAAAGCCACGTTTGACACGGCGTTCAGTGGTTCGTCCCATATGGCCGCTGTTGTCCGTTCGCAATAAATGTCGATAAAACCGGCGGACATACAGAACCCACTAACAATAAACTGATTTAATCAGGTGCGCGCGCCTGCGAAGCGGTCTTGCCATTCTTCCCGCTCTGCGTCGGTGATCTTGCGGAATGTCACGTCGGGCACGGTGAAGGCATGACCGGCAGGAAGCGTTTGCAGCGCTGCGGTCACATCGTCGGGCCAAGTCTCACCTTCGGTTTGCAACGCAGCCAGCAGCTGTGCTGAGGCATCAGGGATGAACGGTGAAGACAGGACGGCATACAGACGGATCAAATTCAGCGCCAAACGGATTTGCATTGCGGCGGTTTCAGGGTCTTCCTTGAAGGTTGACCAAGGCGCTGCTTCTTGCAGGTATTCGTTGCCCAGAACCCAAATGGCACGCAATTCTTGCGCAGATTTGCGGACTTCAATGGTTTCCATATTCGTTTCATAGGCGCGAATGCGGGTTGTCAGCGCCTCGATCAGCGCGGTTTCGCGCTCTGTATAGGCACCGCCCTCGGGAACAACTTCGCCAAATTTGGCGCGGCAAAACTTGGTGACGCGCGACGCGAAGTTGCCCAGTACATCTGCCAAGTCCTTGTTGACGCTGGACTGGAAGTTCTCCCAGGTGAATTCAGCGTCCGAGCTTTCAGGAGCATGAGACAACAGCCACCAGCGCCAATAATCAGCGGGCAGGATTTCTAGCGCCTGATCCATGAACACACCGCGCCCGCGCGATGTGGAGAATTGCCCGCCGTCATAGTTTAGATAGTTGAAAGACTTGATGTAATTGACCAGTTTCCAAGGTTCGCCAGACCCCAGTATCGTGGCTGGGAAGCTAAGGGTGTGGAACGGCACGTTATCCTTGCCCATAAACTGGGTGTAGGTCACATCATCTGCGCCTTTGTCGGTGCGCCACCAGCGTTGCCAGTCATCACCTTTTCCGGCCTCGACCCATTCTTGGCTGCAGGCAATATATTCGATTGGCGCGTCAAACCAGACGTAGAAGACCTTGCCTTCCATTCCGGGCCAAGGTTCTTCGCCCTTGCGAACGGGAATGCCCCAATCCAGGTCACGGGTGATGCCGCGATCCCGCAGGCCGTCACCATCATGAAGCCATTTCTTGGCGATAGACGTGGTCAGCACGGGCCAATCCACTTTGGAATCGATCCATGCGTCCAGTTCGTCTTTCATTTCCGACTGGCGCAAATACAGGTGCTTGGTTTCGCGCATCTCCAAGTCGGTCGAGCCGGACACAGTGGAGTGAGGATTGATCAGATCAACCGGGTCCAGCTGTTTGGTGCAGTTGTCACATTGGTCCCCACGTGCGCTGTCGAATCCGCAGTTGGGGCAGGTGCCTTCGATATAGCGATCTGGCAAAAAGCGGCCGTCGGCCTTGGAGTACATCTGTGTTTCACTGACTTCGCGGATCAGGCCCTTGTCAGCCAAAGCGCCTGCGAAATGCTGGGTCAACTTGTGGTTTTGCGGCGAAGATGAGCGTCCGAAGTGATCGAATGACAGGCGAAACCCTGATGCAATTTCGGTCTGAACGGCATGCATTTCGGCGCAGTATTCCGCAACGGGCTTGCCAGCCTTGGCGGCGGCCAGTTCCGCGGGCGTTCCATGCTCATCTGTTGCGCAAAGGAACAAAACTTCGTTACCCCGTGCACGGTGATACCGGGCAAACAAATCCGCAGGAAGCTGGCTGCCCACCAGATTGCCGAGGTGCTTGATGCCGTTGATATAGGGAATGGCGGAGGTGATCAGGTGCCGGGTCATGTGTCGCATCACTTGGGGAAGGGGTCTTGGGCCGTTTAGCGGATGTTGCTGCCGCTGGCCAGAAGGGAAGGGATGTTTCGTCATGTCTGTGAGCAACATGTTTTACGCAGGTCAGCTGTGATGCGTGAAAAACATGGCTCTAACGTCAAGTAGGGTGATATAGCACGATCACGAATTTTGGTTGTTCGAGCAGATTTTATGAAAACGTTTTTGTTGTCGATTGCTGCCGTCACTCTGTTGGCTGGATGCAATTTGTTTGGCGCCAGCAGTGATGGCCCAGAGCCGATTGAGTACACGGTTACAGTCCTGTCGCCTGACACGTGCCACAAGGCCTTGGACAGTCAGGAAATTAAGGCGACGCCAGATGGCGGCACGCTGGTTCAGCGCGTTGTCGCACGTCAGGAGGGGCCCTGTAAAAAGAAGATGGGGCCTGTCGATATATCCGGTGAAGTTGTGCCCGAAACCGAAGATGGCCCAGTGATCTTGGAAGTTTTGGATGAAAGTGCGCGGGTGTTGAGCACGTTCAAGCTGCGTTAAGGCGCTTAGGGGGCCAGCCAGCGAACGCCGGGCAACTGCGCCAATTCTTCGACTTCCTCGTCATAAATGTCCGACATGTCTTCGACATCGTTTTCAGTCCATCCGGGTAGATCCAGAACTTCTTCCAGTTCTTCATCCATGGCGTATTTGTCCAGAAATGCGATCATAATCCGGCGTTTTTGCTTTTCGCTCATCCCGTCTTTGTCGCTGAGATAGGCGCGGAAGCGGCGCATGCCTTCGGGTTCCATGACAGAGGCCAGCATATCAAACGCGCCTGCGATCTTGGCGCCAGACGGCAAACCGGCCACGGCGCGGATAATCTCTCCCCAGATCAGTGGGATATCTTCATAGCACCAAAAGGTAATGCGCGCGCGCGGCATGGCCGTTCGCATGGCTTTGATCATCGGCGTCCAGCGAAAGTTCGCAGGATCCATGCCGCCGGTCAGCTCTGACAGAGATTGGGTTTCCGTTTTTGCCACCATTGCCGGTAAAAAACTGGCAGGGTTCCGCAAGCCGACAAATAAATCAAACTGGTCTTCAGGAAACAGCGATTGGATGGCGGTCAAACGTTGTTGCGTGCGTGAGTAGGGCTGGCCGTAGTCAAACACGTAACGCGGGCTGGATATCAGGTTTTCATGGCTCAGGATGACCCGATCCATCTGCTCATAGTCTTGCGGCATAATGGCATCCAGCAGGACTTCGCGGGCGCCAGCCGCCGGGCACGCGTCGCCCAGTTCTTCCAATGTTTGGGATAACAGCTTGCGATAACGGCTGGGGCCGGGCACCGAGGTGCCGGATTTTACCAGTGTTGAGGCATTGCGTAGCAACGCCTTCACCAGTCTTTCGCTTTCTGTACAATGCATGCCCAGATGCAACGCGATCTGCATGGGTTTCTGCCGGCCTCTTTTTTTTACGTGTTCTGATCTTTGCCAGTCTGCCAATTTATAACGGAAAATTCGACACCAGTGAGGCGCGGGCAAAGCAACTTCGCGATCATCTTTCAACTTATGCAAATCTCCTTAGCAAAGTGACTTGCCTGCCGTGCTGGCCGCTGCTACATGGGCGCCCAGTGCCGGTATAGCTCAGCTGGTAGAGCACGTGATTTGTAATCTCGGGGTCGGGGGTTCAAGTCCCTCTGCCGGCACCATTTTCCCTTCGGAAGTCATGAAAACTTGGGAAAACTGAGAGTAATCTCTCAGGACTTCCTGTGTCCAGATTTTACCTAAATCATTGATTTGTTTGTGGAATTTTCCGAATTCCGTTTGGTCGTTCAGGTGTTTGGGGCCAGATTTTGGGTGCATTTTGTTGAGAAGTGTATCGGCTGGGGCGTTGGTATTGATCGCCGAAGCATGGGGAAAGTTCTGCAAATCAGACACCGTGCCCCGTGATGGCGGAATTGATTCTGGGAAATGTTGAAAAGCCTGGTGCCGCGCATTTGTTTTTTTCCCGATGAGTGATTCGACGGTGATTGTTGTGTCGATTCAGGACCGGTTCGGGTGTCTTCGATCATTTATTGGGCATGCTTTGAGCTGACAGCGATTTGAGAAAAAGCGTGTGTCTGGTTGGGAGTTGGTCGTGCCGATCCGACCGTTCAAAAATTCCTTTATTCGGTCGAATCCGATTTGATTGCATCTTTTAGGACCTGTCGCGGAGCGTCTAAGTGTGCCAAAATTTTAAGCTTTATATTTATAAATTTTAAGATTGAAGTAAAATTCTTGATCCCCTACCGTTTACCCAAGGTTGAAGCCTTTGGAAGGAACTCAAGAATGCGCATCGCTTGTTTAGGTGGGGGTCCGGCTGGACTGTATTTCGCAATCTCAATGAAGTTGCGCGACCCATCCCACGAAGTGGCTGTTATCGAACGCAACAAGGCGAATGATACATTCGGCTGGGGTGTTGTTCTGTCAGACGACGCGCTGGAAAACCTTGAGCAAAACGATCCGAAAAGTGCGCAAGCCATTCGCGATCACTTTGCCTATTGGGATGACATTGCGGTTGTTCATGATGGCGTGCGCACCGTGTCTGGCGGGCATGGCTTTGCCGGAATCGGGCGCAAGCAGATGCTGATCCTGCTTCAGGAACGAGCACGCGAATTGGGTGTGGAACTGCGGTTCGAGACAGAGTTTGGCAGCGTAGAGAAGATGCGCCAAGACTACGATCTTGTGGTCGCTTGCGATGGGATCAATTCACAAGTTCGCACCGAATACGCCGAGCATTTCAAGCCAGAGATTGACGTGCGTGCCTGCAAGTTCCTGTGGCTTGGAACGCATCAGAAGTTCGATGACGCCTTCACCTTTATTTTTGAGAAGACCGAGCACGGCTGGATCTGGGCGCACGTCTATCAATTCGATGATAACACTGCGACATTCATCGTCGAATGCGCTCAGGACACCTGGGATAATTTCGGCTTCGAAGGCATGTCCAAGGAAGAAATCATCCAGACGTGCCAAGATGTTTTCGCCGACCATTTGGGTGGTCATGCGCTGATGTCCAACGCGGCGCATTTGCGCGGCTCGGCTGTGTGGATGAATTTCCCGCGCGTTTTGTGCGAAAAATGGCACCACGAGAATGTGGTTCTGTTGGGGGATGCTTCGGCGACGGCGCATTTTTCAATTGGATCAGGGTCGCGGCTGGCGTTTGACAGCGCGATTGCCCTAGCAACCCTTTTGCATTCCGAACCGGATATGGAAGGCGCGTTCAAACGCTATCAGGAAGAGCGGCGTTTGGAAGTTTTGCGTCTGCAATCTGCGGCGCGCAACTCTTTGGAGTGGTTCGAGCAGGTTGAGCGGTATCTGGATTTGGACCCGGTTCAGTTTAACTACTCTTTGCTGACAAGATCGCAGCGCATCAGCCACGAAAACCTGCGCGAGCGCGATGCCAAGTGGCTGGATTCCGCAGAAAAGTGGTTCCAGGAACAGGCCGGTGTACCGGAAACGGCACCAGTGCGTGCCCCGATGTTCGCGCCGTTCCAGCTGCGGGATATGACGTTGGCGAACCGCATCGTCGTTTCGCCGATGGCGCAATACAAGGCCGTCGATGGGTGCCCAACCGACTGGCATTTGATCCACTATGGTGAGCGTGCCAAGGGCGGGGCAGGGCTGGTCTATACTGAAATGACCTGTGTTTCGCCGAGTGCGCGGATCACGCCAGGGTGTCCGGGGCTGTATGCGCCAGAGCATGAGGCGGCATGGAAGCGGTTAACGGATTTTGTGCACGCTGAAACGGACGCGAAAATTTGCTGCCAGATTGGCCATTCGGGCCGCAAGGGCTCTACCAATATCGGATGGGAGGGGATGGATCGCCCGCTCAGCTCCGATAACTGGGAATTGGTTTCTGCCTCAGCCATTGCGTGGTCTGATCAGAACGCCCTGCCGCGTGAAGCAACGCCAGAGGATATGGCCACCATCACGGCGCAATTTGTATCCGCGACCGAGATGGCTGCACGTGCCGGTTTTGACATGATCGAATTGCACGCCGCCCATGGGTATTTGATTTCGTCGTTCATTTCGCCGCTATCGAACACGCGAACAGATGAATACGGCGGCAGTCTGGAAAACCGCATGCGCTATCCGTTGGAAGTGTTTGCCGCAATGCGCGCGGTTTGGCCTGCTGACAAGCCAATGGCCGTTCGTATTTCCGCCAATGACTGGGTTGGGGAAGATGGCGTAACACCAGAAGACGCAGTTCAAATCGCCAAGGCGTTCGAAGCAGCGGGCGCCGATATTATTGACGTGTCTGCCGGGCAAACCTCGACCGAGGGCAAGCCCGTCTATGGCCGAATGTTCCAGACGCCATTCTCTGACCGTATCCGCAATGAAGCTGGCATCAAAACCATGGCAGTCGGCAATATTTACGAAGCTGACCACGCCAATTCGATCTTGATGGCAGGCCGGGCCGATCTGGTTTGTCTGGCGCGCCAGCATTTGGCCGATCCGTATTGGACATTGCATGCCGGTGCCGGGATCGGGGACCGCCACGGGCAATGGCCGCTGCCTTATCTGGCAGGCCGAGATCAGGCTTGGCGCTTGGCAGACCGTGAAGCAGAGTTGATCCGGGTATGAGTGTGCAAGGCAAACATGTTGTCGTAACTGGCGGGGGCACAGGTGTTGGGGCCGCAATCGCCGAGGCCATGGCACATGCGGGCGCCAAAGTAACAATCCTGGGACGGCGCGAAGCGCCGCTGCGAGCCGTTGCTGGAAGCCATAAGTTTATTGGCTGGATCACCTGCGACGTGACACAGCCCGACGCGGTGAAGGCCGCTTTTGATCAAGCGCGTGAGTTGAATGGTGCGATTAGTGTTGTTGTGGCCAATGCCGGTGCAGCACAAAGCGTGCCCTTTGCCGATATGACGCCGGATCATCTGTCAGGCATGTTGGCTGTTAATCTGTCTGGCGTGGTGAACGTATGGCAGGCGGCCTTAAGCGATATGAAAGCCGCCGAATGGGGCCGGTTGATTGCCGTGGCGTCGACAGCAGGGCTGAAGGGCTATCCCTATGTAACTGGGTACTGTGCAGCCAAGCATGGCGTTGTCGGGTTGACCCGCGCCTTGGCGATTGAGCTGGGTGAAAGCGGTGTTACGGCCAATGCGATCTGTCCGGGTTTCACCGAAACGCCGCTGTTGGAACGTTCGATCGAAAATATCATGCAGAAAACCGGTTTGTCCGAAGAAAAAGCGCGCCGAACCCTGACCCGCAGCAACCCGCAAAACCGGTTCATTCAAACAGATGAAGTTGCCGGAACGGCCCTGTGGCTGTGCACTGACGCCGCCCGTTCGGTGAATGGACATGCATTAAGTCTATCTGGAGGAGAGATATGACCCCGAAGCCAGAGCGCACCGCGCATGATGAGCCAGTTTCCAAGGCGCGCCTGCGTCTGTGGTTGAAGCTGCTAAAGGCCAGCAACTTGGTCGAAGATGAAATCCGCCGCCGACTGCGCAAGGAATTCGGATCAACGCTGCCTCGTTTTGACGTGATGTCGGCGCTGTCTCGGTTTCCGGATGGGCTGAAGATGAGCGAAGTTTCCAAGCTGCTGCGCGTGTCCAACGGCAATATTACGGGCATCGTCGACAAGCTGACAGAAGAGGGCTTGGCCCTGCGCGTTGCCGTACCCGGCGACCGCCGTGCAAATTTGTGTCGTCTGACTCCGAAAGGCCAGAAGGTGTTCGACCAACAGGCTGAGGCACATGAAAGTTGGTTAAACGAAATTCTGGAAGGTCTGACACGGGATGATGTCGAAGGCATGATCTTGCGGCTTGATCACCTGACCAGCACTCTCGAAGAGGATCTTTGATATGCGCACGGACGTTTCGCACTTTCAGTGTGATATCGCAGACGGGGTCGCGACAGTTTCGTTGAACCGGCCAGAACGCAAAAATCCGCTGACCTTCGAAAGCTATGCCGAGCTGCGCGATTGGTTCCGTGATCTGCACTATGACGACACGGTAAAGGCGGTTGTTTTTGCCTCCAACGGTGGCAACTTCAGCTCTGGCGGCGATGTGCATGACATCATCGGCCCCTTGACCAAGATGACCATGAAAGAGCTGCTGACCTTTACCCGGATGACGGGCGATCTGGTCAAGGCGATGGTGAACTGCGGCAAGCCGATCATAGCAGCAGTCGATGGCGTTTGCGCCGGGGCAGGGGCGATCATTTCGATGGCGTCTGATCTGCGCATTGCGACGCCAGACACAAAAACCGCGTTCCTGTTCAACCGTGTTGGGCTGGCCGGTTGCGACATGGGGGCCTGCGCGATCCTGCCCCGGATTATCGGCCAAGGTCGCGCGGCAGAACTGCTGTATCTTGGGCGATCCATGACCGCCGACGAAGGGTATGCCTGGGGCTATTTCAACAAAGTGGTGGCGGCAGACGAATTACTGGCGACAGCCCAACAGCTTGCAGCGCGCATCGCGGCGGGTCCGAACTTTGCCAATATGATGACGAAAACCATGCTGGCGCAGGAATGGTCGATGTCGATTGAACAGGCGATTGAGGCCGAAGCACAGGCGCAGGCCATTTGTATGCAGGGGCAAGATTTCCACAGGGCCTATCATGCGTTTGTGGCCAAGGAAAAACCGGTATTTGAGGGCGACTGATGGCAGATAAATCCTTCCTTGGCTGGCCATTTTTTGCGGACAAGCACCGGGCTCTTTCGGCAGGGCTTGAAGCATGGGCCGAAACGCATTTGGCGAGCATCGACCACAGCAACATAGATGACGCGTGCCGTGCGCTTGTTGCCGCGCTGGGCGAGGCGGGGTTTCTGAAATATTCAGCGGTTGATCCGGCGGGTGATGACACATTGGATGTGCGGTCGCTGTGTCTAATCCGCGAAACCCTGGCGCGTCATGACGGGCTGGCCGACTTCGCCTTTGCCATGCAAGGATTGGGGACGGGTGCCTTGTCGCTGTTTGGCACCGATGCGCAGAAGTCCGAGTGGTTGCCATTGACCCGCACAGGCAAGGCGATTTCCGGGTTTGCATTGACAGAACCTCAGTCCGGATCGGACGTGGCAAACTCAACCATGACCGCGACGGAAGACGGCGATGATTTTGTCTTGAACGGCGAAAAGACGTGGATTTCGAACGGCGGAATTGCCGATGTTTACACGGTTATTGCACGCACTGGCGAAGCACCGGGCGCAAGGGGATTGTCCGCGTTTATTGTGCCTGCTGATTTGCCCGGATTTGATGTGGTGGAGCGGCTGGAAACCATCGCACCGCACCCATTGGCCACGCTGCGCTTTACCGATTGCCGCATTCCAGCGTCTTCCTTGATTGGCGCACGCGGAGATGGGTTTAAGATCTCGATGTCGGTTTTGGATGTCTTCAGGTCGACCGTCGCTGCAGCGGCTCTCGGGTTCGCCCGGCGCGCATTGGACGAAGCGCTGAGACGGGTTTCAACCCGACAGGTGCAAGGCGCGCCGCTATTTGAGCTGCAGATGGTGCAAGGGCATATCGCCGACATGGCGCTGGACGTCGATGCGACTGCCCTACTGGTTTATCGCGCGGCTTGGACCAAAGACAGCGGTGCGCCACGCGTCACACGAGAGGCCGCAATGGCCAAGCTTTTTGCAACCGATCAGGCGCAGGCGGTTATCGACAAGGCGGTGCAATTGCACGGCGGCGATGGCGTTAAATCTGGCGAGACTGTCGAACGGCTGTACCGCGAAATCCGGGCGTTGCGCATCTACGAAGGTGCATCAGATGTGCAGCGCGTGGTGATCGCACGCCAAACGATGGCCGCGCTGACGGCATAGGTTTCAACAGAAAGACGAAACATGACAACGGAATTGGATTGGGGGGATATCGCATTCAACACAGCCGGTGGCCGTGTTGTTCAGATTGATCTGCAACAGGTCATCTGTGCCGAAACCCTCGGTAAATCCTCCGCTGTCGACCAAGGAAATACCCCACGCAATCTAGTTGTCCCTTTCCCTGTCCACCCCACGCAGAATGCGTTCATTCTGCCGCAAGAGGCGAACGATTAAGCCATGCTTGAACCAACAGCACATACCGATACGTTTACGCGCGAAAATCTGCCGCCGGCTAAACTGTGGCCCGACTTTCTGCTGGATGGGTTCGATTACCCGGATCGTCTGAATGCAGCCGTTGAGCTGACCGACAAGCTGGTAGAGCAGGGGTTTGGCGATCACACCGCGTTAATCGGAAACGGCCGCCGCCGGACGTATAAAGAGTTGACGGATTGGACCAATCGTTTGGCCCATGTTCTGGTGGATGATCTGGGTGTAAAGCCTGGCAATCGGGTTTTGATCCGTTCGGCCAATAACCCGGCCATGGTTGCGTGCTGGCTGGCCGCAACAAAGGTCGGGGCGGTTGTGATCAACACCATGCCGATGCTGCGGGCGGGTGAATTGACCAAATACGTTGAAAAAGCAGAAATCACACATGCCTTGTGTGACACGCGGCTGATGGATGAAATGGCGATCTGCGCCAAGAGCAGCCCGTTTCTGACAACCGTGGTCGGTTTTGATGGCACCTCCAACCATGATGCAGAGCTGGACCGTTTGGCTCTGGAAAAACCCGTTTCATTCACGGCTGTCGATACTGCGGTGGATGACGTTGCGCTGATCGGGTTCACGTCGGGATCAACCGGCGAACCCAAAGGCACAATGCATTTTCACCGCGATCTGATGATCATCGCCGATGGGTATGCGCGGGAAGTATTGAATGTGCAGCCCGAGGATGTGTTCATTGGTTCCCCGCCATTGGCATTCACCTTTGGTTTGGGCGGTTTGGCGATCTTTCCGTTGCGTTTCGGGGCCGCTGCAACGCTGCTGGAAAACGCGTCGCCACCAAACATGATTGAGATCATCGAGAAGTACAAAGCCACCGTGTGTTTTACCGCACCAACCGCCTATCGGGCCATGATGCGGGCAATGGACGAAGGGGCTGATCTTTCGTCGCTTCGGGCGGCAGTTTCGGCGGGGGAAACGCTGCCGGGGCCGGTCTATGATGAATGGATGGCCAAGACCGGAAAGCCGATGCTGGATGGGATCGGCGCGACAGAAATGCTGCACATTTTCATCACCAACCGGTTCGAAGACCATAAGCCCGCCTGCACCGGAAAGCCGGTTACAGGGTATGAGGCGCGGATCATCGGGCCCGACGGAAAAACCCTGCCAGCCGGAGAGATCGGCCGCTTGGCCATTCGGGGGCCGACCGGCTGCCGTTATCTGCGTGGCGAACGGCAAGAAGAATACGTGCAGGATGGTTGGAACGTATCCGGCGATGCGTTCTTCATGGATGAGGATGGGTATTTCCATTTTGCTGCGCGCAATGACGATATCATCGTCTCATCTGGCTACAACATCGCAGGGCCCGAAGTTGAAGCGGCGCTGCTGGCGCATGATGCCGTGGCCGAATGTGCCGTGATCGGTGCGCCCAATGACGACCGTGGTTCCATCGTGCAGGCACATATTGTCTTGTCCGCCAATGAAGTGCCCAGCGACCTGTTGGTCAAACAGCTGCAAGACCACGTCAAAGCCAAGATTGCCCCATTCAAATACCCACGCTCGATCGTCTTTACCAAGGCGTTGCCAAAAACCGAAACCGGCAAGATTCAGCGCTTCAAGTTAAAGGAAAATTCATGAGCACTCAGCCCTATAATCCAGGAACTGAGGGGGCCAAGATGAGCTTCCAAGGCGCTATGTCTTATAGCGATTACTTGAAGCTGGACATGGTTTTGACGCAGCAGAAGCCTCTGAGCCAGGCCCATGACGAAATGCTGTTTGTCATTCAGCACCAGACCAGCGAGCTGTGGATGAAGCTGGCGCTTCATGAATTGTCAGCTGCGCGCGAGGCACTGCTGTCGGGCGAGACGGCACATATGTTTAAAATGCTGGCCCGCGTATCCCGCATCTTTGAACAGCTGAATAATGCCTGGGACGTTCTGCGGACAATGACGCCAGCAGACTATACGCAGTTTCGCGACTTTCTTGGGTCGTCTTCTGGGTTTCAATCCTATCAGTACCGGATGATCGAATACGTTCTGGGCAACCGCAATCCGAACCTGTTGAAGCCACACGAACATCTGCCGGACGTTCACCAAATGCTGACGGAAGAGCTGGCGCGGCCAAGTTTCTATGACGAAGTGATCCGTCTGCTGTTTGTCACGATAGATGGCCCGGATGCTGTTGTGCCTGCGCCCCAACTTTTGGCACCGCACGGGGCCATTCCTGAGGTTCAGGAAAAGTGGAAGCTGGTTTACGAAGACGTCGATAAGTACTGGTCGCTGTACGAACTGGCGGAAAAGCTGGTGGATCTGGAAGACTATTTCCGCCGCTGGCGTTTCAATCACGTCACCACGGTAGAGCGGATCATAGGATTTAAGCGCGGCACAGGCGGGACGAATGGCGTTCAGTATCTGCAAAAGATGTTGAGTGTTGAGCTGTTTCCGGAACTTTGGCACTTGCGTGGAGAACTGTAATTATGAGCGATGTCAGTTTACCGCTTAAGGACCGTTTCGAAATCCCGGAAGGGGTGATCTATCTGGATGGTAATTCCCTGGGCCCACTTCCAAAAGGCGCAGTTGAAAAAGCCACCAGCGTGATCCGCGATGAATGGGGTGCGGAGCTTATTCGCGCGTGGAATACGGCGGATTGGATTTCGCTGCCTAAACGGGTGGGTGATCGGATCACCGGCTTTCTGGGCGCCCAGGAAGGCACTGTGGCAACAGGCGACACGTTGTCGATCAAAGTGTATCAGGCTTTGGCGGCCGCGCTGAAAATGCGCCCAGACCGCCGGGTTGTTTTGTCAGACAACGGCAATTTTCCAACGGACCTTTACATGGCCGAGGGGCTGATCAAGACCATCGACAAAGGGTATGAATTGCGCACGCCCGCACCTGAAGATGTGATCGACGCAATCACCGAAGATGTTGCCGTAGTTATGCTCACCCAGGTGGATTACCGGACCGGGCGGATGCACGATATGGCCGAAATCACGCGCCGTGCACATGCCGCTGGCGCCGTCATGATCTGGGATTTGGCGCATAGCGCTGGGGCTGTACCCCTTGATCTGGCGGGGTGTAACGCTGAATTTGCGGTTGGCTGTACGTATAAGTATCTGAACGGCGGCCCGGGCGCGCCGGCATTCATCTACGTGCGCCCGGATATCATGCGCGATATCGAACCGGCCCTGTCTGGTTGGATGGGGCATGATGCACCGTTTGCCATGGAGCTGGGCTATCGCCCGGCAATGTCGACTGAACGTTTGCGGGTTGGCACGCCACCCATTGTTCAGCTTTCGATTTTAGATGAAGCGCTGAATGTCTGGGACGGTGTGGATATGGCCGACATTCGTACGGCCTCGATCAGGTTGTCGGAACTGTTCATTGCACAGGTCGAGGCGCGTTGCCCGCAGTTGAAACTGGCCTCTCCGCGCGATGCAAATGTCAGAGGCTCGCAAGTGTCCTTTGCGTTTGAGCATGGATATGCCGCCATGCAGGCCTTGATTGATCACGGTGTCATCGGTGATTTTCGGCAGCCCAACATCATGCGTTTTGGTTTCACACCACTGTATCTGGATGACCAAGATATCATCCGATCTGCGGAGATCATCGAGGATGTGATCACCAAGGAATTATGGCGCGACGCAAAATACCAAAAACTGTCGCGCGTCACATGACCGGAGGAAAAAGAATGACCTGTACCTACCAGCCTTGCCGTTTCCATGGCATCTCAGCCAGATAATCTGGTGTGACAGAAAATGCGTTCATGCTGCGGATCAGGGCATCGTTTCGATTAATGGCGCTGGGCGACTATATGCTGACTCGGATCGTGTGCCGGGCAGAGACTAAAATCAAGAAAGGGTCGTTATGAACCCCAAAGTCATTCATCCCGAAGGCTGGGCTCCGGCCTTAGGTTATTCCAATGGCATGCATATGCCGGATGGGACGTTGCATATTGGCGGCCAGATTGGCTGGAACAAAGACAAGAAATTTGTCGCCAAGGACTTCGTCGGACAGATGGAACAGGCGTTAACGAATATCGCAGAGGTCGTTCGCGCAGCGGGTGGCCAGGTTGAAGATATCGGTCGTCTGACGTGGTTTGTGAAAGACAAACAGGAATACCTTAGCAAACAGCGCGAGATCGGGCAGGCTTACCGCAGCGTTTTTGGCAAGCATTTCCCGGCGATGTCGATGCTGGTGATCAAAGACCTGATCGAGGATGAGGCGCTGATTGAGATTGAAGCAACGGCATTCATCCGTCGCGACTGACCGCGTCTGGCTTGTGGCCTTAGCGCAGTCTGAAAATTGTTGGGCGCGCGCTGTGGCGGATGGGGCGAATACTTTAGTTTCCGCATTCGCCTCTCCTGCCACTTGAATACAAGAAGTGTCGAGATTTCAGGCCATGCGTCAAGACCAGTCCACAGTTGAAAAGATGCGATTCCCGGTCTTAAGAAGGGTTTGGAACGAACTATTCACGCCCTGTCAGCTTTCGTCGCCTTGGCGCTGGACAATGTGATCGGCGTCGATGTCGCCAAGGGCCTGAAACAAGGCACTGGTGTTCACCACGCCGAATTTTTTCAACAGTTTTGCGCGATACACCTCGACCGTGCGATAGGATAAATCCAGCTTCATCGCGATTTCTTTGCTGGTCAGACCATCCGCCAAAAACGATACGATTTCGCGCTCACGGCGGGTCAGTTCGCTGTATGGGCGCACTTCGGACAGGTCTGCAAAGCTCCAGACGGCGCGGGCAAGCGGGGTGTCTGGCGTAAACGAATGCCCGCGGACACGACACCAAAACAGGCTGTTGTCTTTGCGGGCCATGATCCGCTCATCCCAGTATGTGTTGGTTGCGCGCAGCTTGCTGACACCGCGATCCCGGATATTTACGAACTCTTCGTTTGATGGGTAAAGTATTGAAAACATTTTGTCTTTCAATTCTTCCCGTTCGTATCCAAACATTTCGGCAAAGGCCAGATTGCAGTCACGGATGACACGGTTTTCCGTGACGACCAACCCAACAGGCGCATACAGAAACCCGATCTCTTCAAATCGTCCTGATCGGTAGATTTCGTCGATACGTATTTCCACGATATTGCGCTGAGGCCCCGAGTCTGTGACGTTCATCTAAAATTAAAATAGAGAACGGGATCGTCCGGCGCAACGCTGGTCATCCAATTGAAATAGGGAGGAGGACCCCATGAAATCAGTTGTTAAGCTGATCGGCGCAGGCTTGCTGGGACTGGCATTTGCAGCCCCCGCGATGGCCGAAGACCCGGTCAAGATTGCATTGGTGCACGGAATTTCTGGCCATGCGTTTGAGGCGTTTTCGAAGCAGGCTCAGACGGGATTTGAACTGGGTATCGAATATGCAACGGGCGGCACCAATGCGGTAAAGGGCCACCCGATTGAGATTATTCACAAGGATACCCAGTTCAAGCCAGACGTGGCCCGCGCGGTTTTGGCCGAAGCTTATGGCGATGATGAAGTTCTGCTGGCCGTCGGCGCAACCTCGTCTGGTGTGACCAAGGGCTTGCTGCCGATTGCGGAAGAATACGAAAAAATCCTGATCGTCGAGCCAGCCGTGGCGGACAGCCTGACAGGGCCGGATGGCAATCGGTATATCTTTAAAACCTCGCGCAACAGCTCGATGGATATGCAGGCGCAAGCGCTGGCGCTGCGGCCTGATGAAAACTTGTTTGTTGCAACACTGGCGGAAGATTACGCCTTTGGTCGCGATGGGATCACCGCGTTCAAGGCTGCTTTGGAAGGCTCTGGTGCCACCATCGTAACCGAAGAATACATTCCGCAAGGCACGTCCGATTTCACCGCCCCGACCGAACGCATGTTCAACGCGCTGAAGGACAAGGACGGACGCCGCGTGATTTTGATTTACGTTGCTGGTGGCGGCGATCCGATGGGCAAGATCAAGTCCATGCAGCCAGAGCGCTATGATATCGAAATCTCGACCGGAGGTCATATTCTGCCTGTTTTGCCGACCTACAAGCGGGTGCCCGGCATGGAAGGTGCGATCTACTACTACTACGAAGCGCCCAAGAACGAGATCAATGACTGGCTGGTGAAAACCCACCAGGAACGCTTCGATGGCCCGCCTGACTTCTTTACCGCCGGTGGTATGGCCGCTGCGCTGGCCGTGGTTCAGGCGCTGGAAACAGCAGATGACTGGGACACGGAGACGCTGATTGCCACGATGGAAGGCATGTCATGGGAAACACCCAAGGGCACCATGACGTTCCGCCCCGAAGACCATCAGGCGCTGCAGTCCATGTATCACTTCAAGATCAAGGTCGACGAAAATGTTGATTGGGCGATCCCTGAGCTGGTGCGTGAAATCAAACCTGAAGAAATGAGTATCCCACTGGGTCGCTAACGCGACCCGCCCCGGCCCGCCCGTGACTCGCGTGGGCCGGGGCACATTATTCCCCCAGGTAGCATGATATGACACATCCATCGCTGGTTACGCAGGATTTGACGATCCGGTTTGGTGGCCATGTGGCCGTAAACAACGTGTCTTGCGCGTTTCACCCAGGTGAATTGACGGTAATCGTTGGCCCCAATGGGGCTGGGAAGACCACGTATTTCAACCTGATTTCGGGGCAGTTGACCGCCAGTTCGGGCAAGGTGCTGAAAGACGGTGTAGATCTGACGGCGATGGCCCCATCGGCGCGGGCGCATCACGGTATCGGGCGGGCGTTTCAGCTGACCAATCTGTTTCCCGGTCTGTCCGTTTTGGAGAATATCCGCTTGGCGGTTCAGGCGCAGTCCGGTGATGGCTGGCGCGTGTTTCGGCGGGTGGAGACGTTGAGTGAACTGACGGCTAAAGCAGAGCGCTATTTGGAGGCGACAAAGTTGACCGCCGTTGCGCATTTGCCTGCCGCCGCGTTGCCACATGGGGATCAGCGCAAGCTGGAAGTGGCGCTGTTAATGGCAATGGAGCCAGACATTTACATGTTTGACGAACCAACCGCTGGCATGTCGCTGGACCATGCGCCAGATGTTTTGAATTTGATCGCCGAACTGAAGAATGACAAATCAAAAACCGTGCTTCTGGTCGAACACAAGATGGATGTTGTTCGTGCTTTGGCCGACCGTATAATCGTTTTGCACAATGGTGAATTGCTGGCTGATGGCGCACCGCAAGAGGTGATGAACAGCCAGATCGTGCGCGACGTTTATTTGGGCAAGTCGGCGGAGGTCGCATGAGCCTTTTGTCGATATCATCCATGCAGACGCATATCGGTGAATACGCCGTGTTGCACGATATCTCGATAGAGGTGCCGGAAGGCGGTGTGTTTGTTTTGTTGGGCCGGAACGGGGCCGGAAAAACAACGACGTTGCGGTCCATCATGGGGCTGTGGACGCCATCGCCCGGCTCTGTTCAATTTCGGGGACGGGATATTTCGGCAATGCATACGGCCGATATTGCACGGCTTGGTATTGCTTTTGTGCCCGAAGATATGGGCATTTTCGGCGGTCTGACGGTTGAGGAAAACCTGATCCTGGCTACGGCCAACGGCAAATTCGATCAACCCAGGCTAAAGCATATCTGGCGGCTGTTTCCTGCGCTTGAAACCTTCTGGACCAAACAAGCGTGGTCTTTGTCGGGCGGGCAAAAGCAAATGCTGTCTGTTGCTCGCGCCATTATCGAACCACGCGAATTGATCTTGGTGGATGAGCCAACCAAGGGGCTGGCGCCGTCGATTGTTGATGCGATGGCAGAGGCGTTTCGCGAGATATCGGTGAATACAACTATTCTGTTGGTCGAACAGAATTTCGAATTTGCCAAGTCGCTGGGGCGCGACATGGCAGTGATCGACGATGGCCGCATTGCGCATAACGGGACCATGGCCGATTTCGCGGCAGACAAGGCGTTGCAAAACCGCCTGCTGAGTCTTTCGGCATAGGGGGCGGGAATGGAACAGATCAACACAATACTGGGGCGTTTGGGGGGCGTGAACCTGCTGCCGGTCGCGGTGGCGCTGGTGGCCTTCGTGCTGATTGGCGCGCCGTCTTCCTGGGTTACGCTGACGGTTGCCGGGTTGGCCATGGGGATGATGATCTTCTTGATGGCATCTGGGCTGTCTTTGGTCTTCGGGTTGATGGATGTGCTGAATTTCGGCCATTCAGCGTTTGTCAGTTTTGGGGCATTTATTGCAGCATCGGTCTTGGCGGCCATGGGGGGCTGGCTGGGATCAGACAGCGTTTTGTTGAATGTCGGCGCTTTGTTGGCCGCGTTTTCCGCAGCGATCCTGTTTGGATTGGTTGCAGGTTGGTTTTTTGAAACGGTGATCATCAAGCCGGTTTACAAAGACCATTTGCGCCAGATCCTGATCACCATGGGCGCGTTGATTGTGGCGGAGCAGATGATCCTGGCGTTGTGGGGCGGCACCCCGGTCACGGTTTTGCGCCCGCATTTCCTGGAAGGGTCTTTTGTATTTGGCGATGTCACCATCGAAGTGTACCGCGCCTTTGCCTTCTTGCTGGGCTTGGTGGTCTATATCGCGCTGTACCTGACGCTGAACCGAACGCGCATTGGCTTGTTGATCCGCGCGGGGGTGGAAAACCGCGAAATGGTTGAAGCGCTGGGGTTTCGGATCGACCGGTTGTTCGTGGGCGTGTTTATGGTCGGCTCCGCGCTTGCGTCCATGGGGGGCGCAATGTGGGCCGGGTACGAAACCCTGATCACCCCGTCCCTTGGCGCTGAAATGATGATTGTTGTTTTCATCGTGGTGATTATTGGCGGCCTGGGATCGGTCGAAGGCACGCTTTTGGGTGCGATTTTGGTTGGGCTGGTGGCCAACTATGTGGGCTTTCTTGCCCCCAAACTGGCGCTGGCATCCAATATGATTTTGATGATGGCGATTTTGCTCTGGCGACCCAATGGGTTGCGCCCGGCAGTGAAGTGAGGCCCAGATGACAACTTCCCCCACCAAAGGCGCTATCGTGGTCAAGCTGGTCGTTCTGGCCATTGCCCTGATGCTGCTGTTTGCGCCGTTCCTTTTTCAGGATGTCCGGTCTTTGGAAGTGGCGGCGCGCATTTGCGTGTTTGTCGTTCTGGTGGCCAGCTATGACCTGCTGATCGGCTACACTGGTATTGTCAGCTTTGCCCATACGATGTTCTTCGGGTTCGGTGCCTATGGCGCGGCCATCGCGCTAAAACAGATGGGGCCGGGATGGGATGCGGTTTTAATCGGGGCCGTGTCTGGCATGGCGATATCCTTGGTTGTGGCGGTGGCGGTTGGGCTGTTGTCCTTGCGGGTCAAGGCGATTTTCTTTGCCATGATCACCTTGGCCGCTGCCAGCGTGGCCATGGTTTTGGCCAGCCAGATGTCGCAATTTACCGGCGGTGAGGATGGATTGACCTATCGCGCGCCGGATGTGTTCAAGACGGCCAACAAGCTGTTGATCGGCGATGACGGCAAGGTGGCGCGTTTGTTCGGGGTCAAATTGAACGGCAAACTTGCGGCGTATTATTTTGTCTTCACCTCCTCGCTGATCTTGTTCGTACTGATGTTGCGGCTGGTTGGGTCGCCAATTGGTACGGTGCTGAAAGCCATCCGCGAAAACGAAGCCCGTGCCGAGGCGATTGGGTATCGCGTTGTGGCTTATCGCACATTTGTTTTCTGTATTGCTGCGCTGGTCGCGTCATTGGCTGGAACGATCTATGCGATCTGGTTGAAATACACCGGGCCCGATACGGCTTTAAGCTTCACCATTATGATCGATATTCTGTTGATGGTAGTGATCGGCGGCATGGGGACGATGTGGGGCGCTGTGATTGGCGCGGTGTTGATGGTGATTGCGCAATACTACCTGCGGGATCTGATGGGCGCGGCCGCTGAAGCGACAGCCAATATACCACTTCTGCCGTTCATTCTGGAACCGGACCGCTGGCTTTTTTGGTTGGGGATTATCTTTATCCTGTTGGTCTATTTCTTTCCCAAAGGGATTGCCGGAACCTTGGCTGACAAGGGCGCTGCCAAGTGACGGTGCCGCGGTTTTCCTTTGTGCCGGTGATGGATCACGAACTGCACGTCACGGAATGGGGTGATCCGTCTTCGAAGCCGCTGGTGATGTGGCATGGCTTGGCGCGAACAGGCCGGGATTTTGATGAGTTGGCGGCGGCCTTGTCCGAAGACTATTTTGTTTTGTGCCCGGATACGATTGGGCGGGGCCTGTCCAGTTGGTCAGAAAACCCTGAATCGGAATATTCCATCGAGTATTTCTCGGGCATCGCGGCTGATTTGTTGGATCACTACGGAATCGACAAGGCGGCGTGGATTGGTACGTCGATGGGCGGGATGATCGGCTTGCGGATGGCCTCTGGCCCGCTGGCGGACCGGTTGTCATGCTTGATCATCAACGACATTGGGCCCGAGGTTCCGCAGGCCGCCATTGATCGCATTTTGGACTATGCCGACACCAGGCCGGAATTCGGAACCCTGCAACAGGCAGAGGCATGGTTTCGAGCGGCCTATAAACCCTTTGGCCCTGCCTCAGATGCGTTTTGGCGCCGGATGGCGCGCAGTTCGGTGCGTCGGCGCGACGATGGCCAATTCACTCTGCACTATGATCCGCGGATCACCGTGATGTTTCAGGCGTCTGCGGCAGAGCTGACAACATGGAACCGATATTCCAGAATAACCTTGCCGATGCATGTGATCCGCGGGCGGACGTCGGACCTGTTGACGGACAAAATCGCGGCGCGCATGGCGGCCATTGGGCCGCGTCCGGGGATCACGGAATTTGACGACTGCGGTCATGCGCCCACACTGTCACGGCCCGAAGATGCTGTCTTGGTGGCTAAGGTTCTAAAGACACTACTCAGTCAAACGTAGCTTCGGTTTTGGAGACTGTTGTTTCCTGTCGCGGGTTAGCTTGCCGCGTTGCGGCATTGGTGTGTGCCAGAGCGACAGTTCAGTAAATCCCACGCTTGCCTTGGATTGGGGGGCAATTCTGCCGAGCATGTGAAGGCTTAGAAGCGATTGAACGTGCTTTCAAAATCGCGCGACGTCAGGACCCTGGCTCAAAACATTGCACGGCGATTACGTCTGTTGTTTTGGTTTTGGCTGCGTCGGTGGAACTGTCAGCCTGTGTGCAAGCGCGGCATTTGTGCCGATTTATCGGGTTTTTCAGCGCGTAAGCGCCGGCCAAAAGCGCGCTGGACTTGACAGGTGGCCCCAAATACCCCAATTGCCACACCAATGGTGCGTCGCCGCGTGAGCTATAGAATTCTGCCAAATGCGCAGATCACGCACCAATTTCTAGGTTCCCTTCACGCTGGGTTCACTGATCATTGCCGGTCATTGCGGGACTCGCCCGCATTGTTTGAGGCGATGTGAACCCGATTTGTTCACGCATTGCGTGGACATGAATGCCGTGCAGCCATTGGCGCACGGTACAATGAGGAAAACATTTGTTTGATTTTGACATGCTGGGTCTCGACCCTGTTTTGAATAGCGCCCTGGCCCGTGCCGGGATGGAAAAACCGACCCCGATCCAGGCGAAAGCGATTCCGCTGGCCATGGACGGACATGATATTTTGGGCCTGGCTCAAACCGGAACTGGCAAGACCCTTGCGTTTGGTTTGCCGTTGATCGCGCACATGCTGGAAATGCCGGGCCGCCCGGCACCAAAGACAGCCAAGGCGCTTATCCTTGCGCCAACGCGCGAACTGGTGAACCAGATTGCGGACAACCTGCGCAACCTGACCAAAGAAACCAAACTGGGTGTGACAACCGTTGTTGGCGGCCAGTCGATCAACAGCCAGATCAAGCGCCTGTCTCGGGGCACTGACATTCTGGTCGCAACGCCGGGCCGTTTGATCGATCTGATGGAACGTCGCGCAGTTGATCTAAGCTCAGTCGGCCATCTGGTTCTGGATGAAGCGGACCAGATGTTGGATCTGGGCTTTATCCACGCATTGCGTCAGATCGCACCGAAGTTGGGAACACCGCGTCAGACGATGCTGTTTTCGGCGACGATGCCCAAGAAGATGGAAGAGATCAGCCGCACCTATCTTTCAAATCCAAGACGCGTTGAAGTCGCGCCTCCGGGCAAGGTGGCCGATAAGGTCACGCAGTCGGTGTATTTCTTGGACAAGAACAGCAAACCGGCCAAGCTGCGCGAGCTTCTGAACAAAGATCCGGGTGCATTGACCCTGGTTTTTGCACGGACAAAGCATGGCGCAGAGCGGCTGATGAAAAGCCTGGTTGCTGATGGGTTTAGCGCCACTTCGGTACATGGCAACAAAAGCCAAGGACAGCGTGATCGCGCCATCAAGGGATTCCGTGATGGTACGGTGAACATTCTGGTGGCAACAGACGTTGCGGCCCGCGGTATTGATATTCCGGGTGTCGGCTACGTGATCAACTATGATCTGCCGAATGTGCCAGAAAACTATGTGCACCGTATCGGACGGACAGCGCGTGCTGGCCGGGAAGGGCAAGCCATTGCGTTCTGTGCGGCGGATGAGGTCGATATGCTGACCCAGATCGAACGCAACATGAAAATGGACATCCCCGTTGCCGGTGGTGTGCGCCCAGAGCCTGAAGCAGCGCCCAAGCAAGGGCGTGGTGGTCGCAGAGGCACCAAAGCTGGTGGTGGCGGCGGTGGCGGACGTGGGTTCCGCAAGCCAACAGCCGCTGGTGCCGCACCGGGTGGTAGCAAACGTCGCCGTCCGCGCCGTAAGGCTGCTTGAGATTGGACTGAACTGGCCTATTCGGCCGGTTCAAACCCTACAATCAATTGGCGTAGCCCCAGGGCTGCGCCTGCAAAGATCGAAATCATCGTGACTGGCGCGCTTATGGCCAGAACCGAAAAGGCTGTTATGCCTTGGCCCACGGTGCATCCCAGCGCAATGACCGCGCCGGCGCCCATAATCCCGGCACCGACGATCTGACGGCGCAATTCGCGTGGATCCTCGCAAGCTTCCCACCGGAAATGTCCCTTGATCAATGAGCCGATGAAGGCACCCAGCCACACGCCCGCAACAGAGCCCACGGCGAAGGACAAGGGCCGTGCGCTGCCTGTCATGAACCACAGGATGCTTTCACCCACCGGAGCCGAAAAGCTGTGTGAAACAACGGGCAGAGCTTCAAAGCCGGTGTTCGCGACCCATTGCGTGCCGTACCAGCCGGAAATGACGGAAACCCCGACGATCGCCGCCCAAAACGGGTATTTGGGTTGTTTCCACATATCGCGTGACGCCGCGGAACCCCCCAGTATTAACACACCGATGATGATGCCGATCCATGTGACCGGCAGATGCGTGGCCTGGCCAACATAATGAGCGATCCCCGGAGCAACCTCGGTTGTCACCTCTGATTGAGGGAACAACATGCCGCGGATTGGTGCAAAGGGGCCGTTTAGCACCATATAGGCCGATACCCCCATAACCAGCACAATCACGAAACTGCGCAGATCACCGCCGCCCAATCGTGCAATCGCGCCGTAGCCGCAGTTGCCGCACAGCGCCATGCCATAGCCGAACATCAGCCCGCCAACCACTGAGGCAACCGGCATCCATCGGATTGAAAGATAGTAGGTGGCGCTGACATTCAGAAGGCCACTGCCGATCAGTGCAAACGTGCCAATGATGGCCGTGCCAATGGCGATGCCCCACATGCGCAGCCGCATGTCCGAACCGCCATACAAAAAGTCTTCGATAGCGCCCAAAGTGCAGAATCGGCCCAATCGTGCGGCTAGCCCCAAAAGGACACCGCCCAGCATTCCGATCAAGGCAACAGTATTTGTTTCGCCAAGCGTTTCCAACATGATGACGGGCCTCCTCCTGCCCGGGTCATCTATTCTCCCAAACCGAGTATGCTACGGTATTCCAAACCGCGCAAGTTTACCCGGTCAGTCGTCGTCTTTGCAGAACAGCTCGTAAACGCATTCCAGCATTTTGCGGGGGCGATCATCGGCCAACCGGTAATAGATCGCTTTGCCGTCACGCCGGGGCAAAACCAGCCCCTCCAGGCGCAGACGCGACAGTTGTTGTGAGACCGCAGCCTGCCGCGCAGACAGCAAGTCTTCCAATTCGGTTACGGATTTTTCGCCGGTCACCAAGTGGCACAGGATCATCAGACGCCCTTCATGGCTGATGGCTTTCAGGAAGGACGATGCCACAGTCGCCCGATCAACGATCAGGTCCAATTCGGTTTCTGTCAGATCGTCATGAATTACGGGAAGCCCCATCCTTCAATGTCCTCGTTCGTTGCGCCTTTTTTTTAAGAAGCGCCTTTTTCAAAATCCGTATGTGCCTTTAGCATCATACCCAGCATACCCCAGAAGAAATCTTCGCCGGGGTAGCCTTCTAGACGCGCCAGTTCCTTGCCATCGTCAACCAAGATAAACGTCGGCGTGATATAGGCTTTGCGCGCGTATTCGATGCCTTCGGGCGGGCCGTCCTTGCGGTCTGCGCGGATAAGCGGGGCCATTTTGCCTTCGGGCGTCTTTGGGTAAATCGGGCCGATTTCAGCATTCCACCGCGCACAGTAAATGCATCCTGCTTGTTCTACCATGACAAGCGAGGGGTCGGCGTGTGTGGGGCCAGCAAGCAAAAACACTGTAGCTGCCAGCGCGGAAAAGAACGGTCTCATCAGATCACCGATTGACATTTTTCTAGTTGCACAACGTAATCTGAATATATGAATTGATCAAGAACTGGGCAGATTATGCTGGAAATGTCCTATGCTGGCGCGGCTTTTGCCGGATTGTTGAGCTTTTTTACGCCCTGCATTCTGCCAATGGTGCCGTTTTACCTGTGCTACATGGCCGGGATTTCCATGGCTGAGCTACGCGACGATTCAGGTATCTCGCCCGGTGCGCAATCACGGCTGATCGTTTCCTCAGTGTTTTTTGCATTGGGTGTCACCACGATTTTTGTGCTTCTGGGGATGGGGGCTACTGTGATCGGACAGGCGTTTGGCGAATATCGCCAGCCCTTGTCTTATATCGCTGCGGCCCTGTTGCTGGTGTTTGGGTTGCACTTTCTGGGCGTGGTTCGCATTCCGCTGCTGTACCGGGAAGCGCGGATTGAATCCAAGGCAGAGCCAACAACCATCATTGGGGCCTATCTGATGGGGTTGGCCTTTGGATTTGGCTGGACGCCCTGCGTTGGCCCGGCTTTGGGCTCTATCTTGATGATCGCTTCGGGCATGGGTGACGTGTCGCGCGGCGGGCTTTTATTGTTGGTTTACGGTATCGGGATGACCGCGCCGTTCGTTGTTGCCGCGCTGTTTTCGGGACCGTTCCTGAAGTGGACAGCGCGCCACCGAAGCAAACTTCAGTATGTCGAAAGGATTATGGGCGTAATGCTGATTCTGTTCGCAATTCTGATTGCAACGGATTCGGTTAATTTGATTGCAGATGCGATGATCCGGATGTTTCCGGGCTTCGTCAACTTTGGATAGGGAGGATCGATATGAAACCGTTTTTCAGTTTTGTTGTGGCGGTGCTGATGGCAGTGCCGGTTTGGGCATCCGAGATTGGGGATGACGGTCTGCACAAGCAGGCGTGGATGCGCGAAACCTTCAAAGATCTGCGCGAAGATTTGGCGGACGCCAATGCCGAAGGAAAGCGCCTGGTTTTGTTCTTTGAGCAGCGCGGATGCATCTACTGCAGAAAGATGCATGAGGAAGTTTTTGTCGATCCGACTGTCAGCCAATACATCGAAGACAACTATTTTGTGGTGCAGCTGAACTTGCATGGCGACATCGAAGTAACAGACCTGGACGGGGAATCGTTGTCGGAAAAAAACGTGGCGCGAAAGTGGAACGTGATGTTCACACCAAGCATCGTTTTCCTGCCAGAGGAGGTGCCCGAGGGGGTATCGGCGGCCCAAGCAGCGGTTGCGGTGATGCCTGGCGCCTTTGGGAAAGGAACGACTATGGACATGTTCACTTGGGTGAACGAGAAGCGTTATGACCTTGATAATGGTGAAGATTTTCAACGTTATCATGCGCGCAGAATTCAGGAAAGAAGCAATGGAAGTTTTGACTGATTGACGTTTAAAGCGTTCAACAATTCATTTCTGTGAATTTGTTGTTGCGTACTGAGGCACCTGTAGCCTACGGTATACAACAGCCGAAAACGCCGAAGGGCGTTCAAGCCTAGGGAGGGATCATGAGGCTTACAGCAATTGCAGCAGTCGTCGCGCTTGCCGGTGGCGTCGCGCACGCAAATCCGGTCGCACCGGCAGATGTTACGTATGACGAATACGGAGCCATCACAGAGTCGTTGTCCGGTGCGCCGGGTGACGCGGCCAATGGCGCCAAAATTATGACAACACGTTCGAAGGGCAACTGTGTCGCATGTCACGAAGTGACGGCGCTTATGGATGCTCCGTTCCACGGTGAAGTCGGGCCGATGCTTGATGGTGTGGGCGATGTGCGCACAGCAGAAGAGCTTCGCGGTATCGTAGCCAACGCTAAGATGACCTTTGAAGGGTCCGTGATGCCAGGCTTTTACAAAACGTCGGGCTTCATTCGGCCGGGCGATGCCTACACAGGCAAAGCGGCAAAAGGTGAATTGCCCCCGATCCTGACAGCGCAAGAAATCGAAGATGTCGTCGCGTTCTTACTTACTTTGAAAGAGTAATTCGCGACTTCCAGAGACTTAGGAGACAATCATGGACTTTACTCGACGCGAGACATTGGCCCTGGGTGCCGGTGCAGCGCTGATGACCGTTCTGCCGTTCCGCGCAAATGCTGCGGTAGACGATCTGATCAATGAATTCACGGGTGGCGCGGCTGTTGGTGACAGCGGCATCACGTTGACGGCGCCGGAAATCGCCGAAAACGGCAACACGGTTCCGGTTTCAGTTTCAGCAGAGGGCGCGTCGTCCATCATGCTGCTGGCTGCCGGCAACCCGACCCCGCCTGTGGCAACGTTTAACTTCGGCCCATTGGCCGCGTCACAGTCGGCCAGCACGCGTATTCGTTTGGCTGGCACGCAGGATGTTATCGCCATTGCAAAACTGGCTGATGGCAGCTTCGCCCGCGCGTCCAAGACCGTAAAGGTGACCATCGGCGGCTGCGGCGGCTGATTGGTCTAAGAGATAGGAGATACAGACATGGCATCCGGTGTTAAACCCCGCGTCAAAGTCCCAAAGAAAGCCACTGCTGGTGATGCGATCACGATCAAGACCTTGATCAGCCACAAGATGGAATCAGGTCAGCGGAAAGACGGTAGCGGCAACGTTATCCCGCGCTCGATCATCAATCGGTTCACCTGTGATTTCAACGGTCAGAACGTTATCGACGTGACCTTGGAACCGGCGATCTCGACCAACCCGTATTTTGAATTCGAAGCGACCGTTCCGGAAGCAGGCGACTTCAAATTCACTTGGTATGATGATGACGGGTCCGTCTACGAAGAAACCAAGTCAGTGGCCGTGTAAAACATCGCCTCAACCCTGTCCCTTTCACTGGGGCAGGGTGGTCTAAAGGGAGGGAATAGAATGAAATTCAAGGCACTGACCGCTGTTGCTGCTGTGATGCTATCGGCTCCGATGCTGATTGCCGGTGGCGCAGATGATGACACGCTGGTCATCAACGGTGAGACCGATATTGTCACGAAGGCCGCCGCGCCTGCGCACCTGGATGGGGCGCTGGACGAGGTGATTTCTGGCTGGCATTTCCGGGCGGATGAAACCCAAGCTCTGCAGATGGATGACTTTGACAATCCGGGCATGATCTTTGTTGATCAGGCGCGGGATGCATGGGCCGCCGCTGAAGGTAGCGAAGGCAAATCCTGTGCGGATTGCCACGGTGAACCAGAAGATATGGCAGGGGTTAAACCCACCTATCCCAAATGGAACGACGGTGCGGAAGAAGTACGCACGCTGCAGATGCAGATGAACGATTGTCGTACCAACCGTATGGGCGCCGAAGCTTGGAAATACGATGCTGGTAGCGCCGTGAACATGGAGGCTTTGTTGTCATCCGTGTCGCGTGGCATGCCTGTCAACGTTGCCATCGATGGTCCGGCCCAATCGGCATGGGAAGAAGGCAAAGAGCTGTATTACACCCGTACAGGTCAGCTGGAACTGTCTTGCGCCAATTGTCATGAGCAGAACTATGGCAACTACATTCGCGCAGATCACCTGAGTCAGGGACAGATCAACGCGTTCCCGACATACCGTCTGAAAAACGCCAAGCTCAACGGTGTTCACAGCCGCTTTAAGGGCTGTGTACGTGACACCCGCGCCGAGACTTATGGCACGGGTTCGCCAGAGTTTGTTGCGCTGGAACTGTATGTCACTTCACGTGGCAACGGCCTGTCGGTCGAAGGGCCTTCGGTCCGAAACTAAGCAATCTTGCCCCGCGTCAGCACGCCTGACGCGGGGTTTCTTGTTAATAACCTATTCACACATGCGCATGTGTGTCGCGAGTTAGGAAAGATCCCCTCCCATGATCTCAAGACGCGATTTTCTTCAAGTATCGATGGCAGCTTCCGCGATGGTCGGTGCCAGCGGTTTTGGCAATTGGGCGCGCCTTGCCGCTCAGCAAAGCCTGACACAGGATCAGTTGTTGCAGTTCGACACGTTTGGCAACGTTTCCCTGATCCATATCACTGACATTCATGCGCAGATGAAACCGATCTATTTCCGCGAACCGTCGGTGAATATCGGTGTGGGTGGAAACCGCGGAGCGGTGCCACATGTAACCGGTGCCGATTTCCGCAAGTTATATGGCGTGGATGATGGCAGCCCGTCGCATTACGCCCTGACCTCTGGCGATTTTTCGTCCTTGGCGCAGGCCTATGGCCGGGTTGGCGGTTTGGATCGGGTTGCGACCGTTGTGAATGCCATTCGCGCTGATCGACCCGATGCATTGCTGCTTGATGGCGGCGATACATGGCACGGCTCTTACACCTGCTACCAGACCGAAGGGCAGGATATGGTCAATGTCATGAATGCGTTGAAGCCTGACGCGATGACATTCCACTGGGAATTCACGCTGGGTTCAGAACGTGTTCAAGAGATCGTCGAAGGTTTGCCCTTTGCGGCGTTGGGCCAGAATATTTTCGACGCTGAATGGGATGAACCGGCAGAACTGTTCCCCCCTTACAAGTTTTTCGTGCGTGGCGGCACCAAGATTGCGGTGATCGGTCAGGCCTTCCCATATATGCCCATCGCTAACCCGCGCTGGATGTTCCCGGAATACTCCTTTGGTATTCGTGACGAAAACATGCAGGCCATGGTCGATGAGGTGCGCGCCCAAGGCGCAGAGCTGGTCGTTTGCCTGTCTCACAACGGGTTTGACGTAGATAAGAAGATGGCCAGCAAAGTGACCGGGATCGATGTTATCCTGTCTGGCCACACGCATGACGCGTTACCAGAACCAGTTTTGGTGGGCGAAACCATTATTGTGGCGTCGGGTTCAAACGGGAAATTTGTCAGCCGTGTCGATCTGGATGTTCAGAACGGCAAGATGATGGGCTTCCGTCACAAGCTGATCCCGATCTTTTCGGATGTGATTGAGCCAGACAAGGCTGTTTCGGCCCTGATCGACACTCAGCGCGAACCCTATAAAGCTGAGCTGGAAGAGGTGATCGGCCAGACAGACAGCCTGTTGTATCGCCGGGGCAATTTCAACGGATCATGGGATGATTTGATCTGTGATGCGCTGCTGAGCGAGCGTGACGCCGAAATCGCAATGTCACCCGGTGTGCGTTGGGGCCCAAGTTTGGTGCCAGGTGATAACATCACTCGCGAAGACATCTGGAACGTCACCTCAATGACCTATGGTGAAGCGTATCGCTCTGAAATGACGGGCGAATTCATCAAGGTCATCCTTGAGGATGTGGCAGATAACATCTTCAATCCCGATCCCTATTACCAGCAGGGTGGTGACATGGTTCGCATCGGCGGCATGGGGTATCGCGTCGATATCAACAAACCGCAGGGCGAGCGCATCAGCGATATGACCTTGCTGAAAACCGGTGAAACGATTGATCCGTCAAAGACCTACGTGGTTGCCGGTTGGGCCAGTGTCAACGAAGGCACCGAGGGTCCGCAGATTTGGGATGTGGTTGAAAATCACGTTCGCAAGATGGGCACTGTAACGGTTCAGCCCAACACCAGTGTTGAAGTTGTCGGCGCCTGATCCGCGCCACCGAAGGAGGAGTCAGATATGACAGAGAATACCGGAAAGGGGGCGTCGCGTCGTCAGTTCCTGACGGGCGCAGCGGCTCTTGGGGCCGGCGCTGTCGCGGCCACTGTGGCCAAGGCAAACGGCCCTGACCCGCTGATCACCGAGGTTCAGGAATGGGCCAGTGGGTTTGGTCACGGCGTGGATGAAGTGCCCTATGGTCTGCCAATCGAATTCGAAGGCGATGTGGTGCGCCGCAATGTTGAATGGCTGACGGCCGATACCATCAGTTCGATCAACTTCACACCGATCCACGCGCTGGACGGTACAATCACACCGCAGGGCTGTGCGTTTGAGCGGCACCATTCCGGGGCGATTGAGCTAAAGAAGGATGATTATCGACTGATGATCAACGGCTTGGTCGATGCGCCCTTGGTCTTTACCTATGATGATCTGGAACGGTTTCCGCGGGAAAACCATGTGTATTTCTGCGAATGCGCAGCCAATACAGGCATGGAATGGGCCGGTGCCCAGCTGAACGGTGCCCAGTTTACCCACGGTATGATCCACAACATGGAATACACCGGGGTGCCGTTGCGCACATTGCTGCAAGAGGCAGGGCTGGACACTGCAGGTGATCTGGAAGGCAAGTGGGTCTATGTTGAGGGCGCTGACGCCTCTTCCAACGGCCGTTCCATCCCGATGGAAAAAGCGCTGGATGACGTTTTGGTTGCGTTCAAGGCCAACGGTGAAGCCCTGCGAAAAGAGCATGGGTACCCTGTGCGCCTGGTTGTTCCCGGTTGGGAAGGCAACATGTGGATCAAGTGGTTGCGCCGCATCGAAGTGATGGATGGCCCGGTTGAAAGCCGTGAAGAGACCTCAAAGTACACGGACACGCTGGCGGATGGTACATCGCGCAAGTGGACGTGGGTTATGGACGCCAAATCGGTTGTCACCTCTCCCAGCCCGCAAGCTCCGATTACTCATGGTCATGGTCCCTTGGTGATTACGGGGATGGCATGGTCCGGTCATGGCAAGATCACCCGCGTTGATGTGTCTAAAGACGGTGGCAAAACGTGGGAAACCGCGCGCTTGGCCAAAGACGGTGAAGACAAGGCGCTGACCCGTTTCTATCTGGACACAGAATGGAATGGTGAAGAGTTGCTGCTGCAATCACGTGCCATGGATGAGACCGGTTATGTCCAGCCGACCAAGGCGCAACTGCGTGACGTACGCGGCCTGAACTCTATCTATCACAACAACTGTATTCAGACGTGGCACGTCAAACCAAACGGGGAGGCCGAAAATGTCGAAGTCTCTTAAACTATTTGGCGGCGCAGCCGTCGGCACTGTGGCGGCTTTGACCGTTGCGTATAACTTTGCGGATCGCACCATCGCCAAGATGCCCGCTGACGCGCCGGTTTTGACGGCGGAGTCCGCACCGGCCAATATGTATTTTGGTTTGATCGCGGCGGCAGAGGCCAGCACTGTGGCGGAAGGAAAATTTGGCCTTGGCCGTCCAGCGCTGCCCGAAGAAGTGGCCGCCTGGGATGTGGATGTCAGCCCTGATGGCACTGGCCTTCCCGAAGGATCAGGCGATGCGTTAACCGGTGAGGCACTGTTTGAAGACAATTGTGCAGCTTGCCACGGATCGTTTGCCGAAGGTGTCGACAACTGGCCCAAACTGGCGGGCGGTGAAGACTCATTGGCAGATGAGGATCCGCTAAAGACAGTGGGCAGCTATTGGCCGTACTTGTCGACAGTGTGGGATTATGTCCATCGTTCGATGCCATTTGGGAATGCGCAGTCGCTTAGCCCGGATGAGGTATACGCGATTACAGCCTATATCCTGTATTCCAACGACATGATCGAAGATGATTTTGTTTTGTCCAAGGAGACCTTCCTGGACGTCGAAATGACCAACGCGGACGGGTTCATCATCGATGATCGTGCCGAAACAGAATACGCCATGTGGCGCGCAGAGCCGTGCATGGAGGACTGCAAGGATTCTGTTGAAATCACAATGCGCGCGACTGTTCTGGATGTGACACCTGAAGAAACGGCCGCGAAAGAAACAGCCGTTGAGCAGGCCGCCGCGACCGATATGCCAAAAGCAACAGAACCAGCACCAGCCGTTGAAACGGCGGCACCTGTTGCCGTTGCAGCGATTGATGAGGAACTTGCCGCAAGTGGCGAGAATGTCTTTAAAAAATGCAAGTCATGCCACCAGGTTGGTGACGGGGCAAAGAACCGAACTGGCCCGGCTTTGAATGGCATTGTGAACGCCGATATCGGTAAGATCGAAGGCTTCAAATACTCCAAAGCGATGTCAGAGCATGGCGGCGTTTGGGATGAGGCGACACTGGCCCAGTTCCTGGCTGCACCGAAGACGTTTGTGAAAGGGACAAAGATGTCCTTTGCCGGTTTGAAGAAGGAAAAAGATATTGCCGCAGTTACGGAGTATCTCAAGACATTTGGCAACTAAACAGATGCGAGGCCTGATTTCAGGCCTCGCATTTGGTTTGACCTGTGTCGTTGGCGGCGGTGTCTCTGCCGAAGAAACTGCAATCGCGATCGGCGACGCTGATCGCGGTGCGAAGGTTTTTCGCAAATGTTCTGGATGCCATCAGGTGGGGCGCGATGCGGTCAACCGAACTGGGCCATTGCTGAACAATATCTTCGATAGCAAAGCTGCGTCTGTAGAGGGGTTTTTCTATTCCAAGAGCCTTCAACGCGCCGCGGCTGATGGCCTGATCTGGGATCTAGAGCATCTGGATGCCTATCTGGAAAATCCGAAGGCGCTGGTCTCGGGAACACGGATGTCATTTCGCGGGTTGAAAGATCCGCAAGATCGGCATGACGTGTTGGCCTATTTGCGCCAGTTCACGGCCAGTCCGCAGGACATTCCGGAATCCGCACCAACAATGCAGGCGCGCGAAGTGGAGCTGTCGCCCGAGATTTTGGCGATTGTTGGCGACCATGCCTATGGCGAATATCTCGCCTCTGAATGCATGACGTGTCACCAAACGGACGGAACTGATCAGGGGATCCCTTCGATCACGCGCTGGCCAGAGGAAGACTTTGTTGTCGCGATGCATGCCTACAAACGAAAGATCCGGCCGCATCCGGTGATGCAGATGATGGCCGGGCGCTTAAGCGACGAAGAAATCGCGGCACTGGCTGCCTATTTCAAGACGCTGGAGGACTAATTCAAGCGGGATAACCCGCATTTAGGGAGGAGACTAAGATGAAATTGAACAGACGCGCCTTTATTGGCACCGGAGTTGCCGCGGCGGCTTCGTTGTCTGCGCCAATGGTCAGGGCACAGGGTAAACCCCGCGTTGTCGTGATCGGCGGCGGGGCCGGTGGAGCGACAGCTGCCCGGTATATTGCCAAAGACAGTAAGGGCGAAATTGATGTTGTTCTGATTGAACCAACGCGCACCTATTACACCTGCTTCTTTTCAAACCTGTATATTGGCGGCTTCCGCGAACTGAGTTCGATCGCGCATAGTTACGGCACATTGGCTTCCGAATATGGGGTCAATGTTGTGCATGACTGGGCGGTTGGTGTGGACCGTGATGCTAAATCTGTGGCGCTGGCCGGTGGCGGCTCAGTCTCCTATGATCGGTTGATTATTTCACCCGGCATCGATTTTGTTGAAGGGGCTGTTCCCGGCTGGGATCTTAGCACGCAAAATGCCATGCCGCACGCCTACAAGGCGGGGTCGCAGACTGAATTGCTGAAGGCACAGATCGAAGCGATGCCACAAGGCGGAACATATGTCATGGTTGCGCCGCCGAACCCGTATCGTTGCCCTCCTGGCCCGTATGAGCGGATTTCGATGGTGGCGCATAAGCTGACGGCGGAAAACCCCACCGCAAAGATCATTATCGTTGATCCGAAAGAGAAGTTTTCGAAGCAGGGGTTGTTCGAAGAAGGTTGGAACAACCACTACGGCGGAATGATTGAACGGATCGGACCGGATTTTGGTGGCGACAAAGTGTCTGTCGATGCCTCGGCAATGACCGTGGACGTCGATGGAGAGGTGATCAAAGCCGATGTGGTCAACGTGATCCCCGCTATGAAGGCAGGGCGCATTTGCGACATGGCCGGAGTGACCGATGGCAACTGGGCGCCGGTTTCCGGCCACACGATGCAATCACGCTTGGACGAGAATATCCACGTTTTGGGGGATGCCACCAGTCAGGGCGACATGCCAAAATCTGGGTTCTCTGCCAATAGCCAAGCCAAGGTTGCGGCGATGGCTGTTCGTGGCGCTTTGACGGGCTCTCGCGTGTTCCCGGCCAAATTCTCGAACACTTGCTGGTCGTTGATAGACACCGAAGACGGTATCAAGGTTGGCGCGACCTATGAGGCGACAGATGAAAAGATCGCCAAGGTTGACGGCTTTATCAGTCAAACGGGCGAAGATGCAGCCCTGCGCAAAGCCACGTTCGAAGAAAGCGTTGGCTGGTATCAGGGCATTGCATCAGACATGTTCGGATAACCATTGATACCTATGGCCCTATCCCTTTTGGGGTGGGGCCACTTTGGTCTGCCCTTGAAGGTTCTGCCGGGTCCGCCTGATGCGAAAAGATGGGCGTCAGATCAGTCACCATTATCACAACCATAGCGCCGAAGGTGATCTTCAACGCATGGCATGGCCGTGGTGGTTAACATTGGTCTGGCGGCGGCGCAGGTCATCTCTGGTGTCATGTCTGGCATTGCAGAGGCGCGGCACACCCTGCCAGCAAAAGCTTTATTGAAAATAACCTTTTTAGCTTGGAAGGCTATGCATCGACCGGCGGATGTCGGGGATCTGGTGTTCGGCTGGGGGTGCGGACTCTAAAGTAGAGAGGTGGTGCGCATATTGAAGCTGGGCCGACCACCAGAGGTGCGTGCTGATCAATTGAGTGGTGTGATGCGCGGAACCGACAGGGAATGACTGTTCATCATGCAAAGCTATGGCAACTTGTTGAGCATCGAAACGCGTAACAAGAACATATTGTGATCGAATAGGGCGCATGGGGTGACGCGGATGGGATCAAGTAACACGTTAAGATCTTGATTTTAAACGAATTTGCAACACAGATTGCTGCACTGGAATTGGAAAGTTCCCGCCATGCCTGCAAATAAGCGCAAACTTTTGGGGCTTGAGTGAAATTAGGCATTTTCGGGTCGCCCCTTGCAGCTCTGAAACAGCGACACTAAGACTCCTTTAGGATGCTGGCGCTAGAGGTGGCCCAGTCAGGAAGAGGCAGGCCGAATGAAAGACCCGATCGAAACATATATGAACCTTGTCCCGATGGTGGTGGAGCAGACCAGCCGCGGGGAACGAGCCTACGATATTTTTTCGCGCCTTTTGAAGGAACGCGTAATTTTCTTGAATGGCCCCGTGCATGATGGAATGTCGTCGCTGATCGTGGCGCAGCTGTTGCACCTGGAGGCGGAAAACCCTTCAAAAGAAATTTCAATGTACATCAACAGCCCAGGCGGCGTCGTCACCTCGGGCCTGTCGATCTATGACACGATGCAGTACATCAAGCCCAAGATCAGCACGCTGGTGATTGGTCAGGCAGCGTCGATGGGATCGCTGTTGTTGACCGCTGGTGAAAAGGGAATGCGTTTCTCGCTGCCCAACAGCCGCATCATGGTGCACCAGCCTTCTGGTGGCTACCAGGGTCAGGCAACGGACATCATGATCCACGCCGAAGAAACGCTGAAACTGAAGCGCCGGTTGAACGAAATTTACGTTCGTCATTCGGGTCAATCTTTGGAGCAGGTTGAGGCCGCGCTGGAGCGCGATAACTTCATGTCGCCCGAAGATGCAAAAGAATGGGGCCTGATTGACAGCATTCTGACGTCGCGCGCTTCAGAAGATGATGCGGAAAAATAATAGCATCGTGATGGACAGCACCGACACCCGACCTATTTTGCGATTGTGGTGTCGGAATAGCTGCCCTAAGCTTGTCCCAATGGGCATTTATACACCTGCAGACGGGGGGCGTGCGGACTTCCTGCGCGTACCAACAAAGGCCTGAAAGGGTAAGATATGGCAACGAATTCTGGCGGAGACAGCAAGAACACACTTTATTGTAGCTTTTGCGGAAAAAGCCAACATGAGGTGCGCAAGCTGATCGCCGGACCAACCGTGTTCATCTGCGACGAATGTGTCGAGCTGTGCATGGACATTATCCGCGAAGAGACCAAAAGCGGTGGTCTGAAGGCGTCTGAAGGCGTGCCGTCGCCACGCGAAATTTGCGATGTTCTGGATGACTATGTCATCGGGCAGTCCACTGCAAAGCGTGTGCTTTCTGTTGCGGTTCACAACCACTACAAACGGTTGAATCACAGTCAGAAATCCAACGATATTGAATTGGCTAAATCCAACATCTTGCTGATTGGCCCGACTGGCTGCGGTAAGACATTGCTGGCGCAGACTTTGGCTCGCATTCTGGATGTGCCGTTCACTATGGCTGACGCAACCACACTGACCGAAGCCGGTTACGTGGGGGAGGATGTGGAAAACATCATCCTGAAATTGCTACAGTCCAGCGAATACAACGTTGAGAAAGCGCAGCGCGGCATCGTCTATATCGACGAAGTTGATAAAATCACGCGCAAATCGGAAAACCCGTCCATCACCCGTGATGTTTCGGGCGAAGGTGTGCAGCAGGCATTGTTGAAACTGATGGAAGGCACCGTTGCCAGTGTTCCGCCTCAAGGTGGGCGCAAACATCCGCAACAGGAATTCCTGCAGGTCGACACGACCAACATCCTGTTCATCTGTGGCGGCGCATTCGCCGGTTTGGACCGGATCATCGCACAGCGCGGCAAAGGCAGCGCAATGGGCTTTGGCGCCGATGTGCGCGATGAAGAGGATCGCAACGTTGGCGAACTGTTCAAGGAACTGGAGCCCGAGGACCTGTTGAAATTCGGTTTGATCCCGGAATTCGTAGGCCGTCTGCCAGTTTTGGCGACGCTGGAAGACCTGGATGAAGACGCGCTGATCACCATCTTGACGCAACCGAAAAACGCGTTGGTCAAACAGTATCAGCGTTTGTTTGAGCTGGAAGACACCAAGCTGACCTTCACGGATGAAGCGCTGAGTGCCATCGCCCAACGCGCAATTTTGCGCAAGACGGGTGCGCGTGGTCTGCGGTCAATCTTGGAAGACATCTTGCTGAACACCATGTTCGACTTGCCCGGAATGGACAATGTGGATGAGGTTGTGGTGAACGAAGAGGCTGTGAACTCTGATGCAGCGCCTTTGATGATCTATTCTGATCAACAATCCAAAGAGCCTGCCTCGGCCAGCTGAGGTTGAAAATATAGTGAAGATGGCGGGTAACCCCCGCCATTTTTTTGTTTGGAGCATAGGGTTGTGATTAAACGAATTTCTTCGGGTGGTGAATTTGAAGCCAAGATTGGTTATTGTCGCGCAGTGGTCGCGGGCGGCTTTGTTCATGTCGCCGGAACCGTGGGGCAGGGTGATACTGTCGTTGCGCAATGCCAATCAGCGTTGGAAACCATAGGCGCGGCCTTGGAAAAGGCGGGCAGCAGCATGGCCGACGTTGTGCGGGTGAATTACTATTTGCCAGACCGCGCTGAGTTTGAGCCATGCTGGCCGATTTTGGCACAAACCTTTGGGCAAAACCCACCCGCCGCCACCATGATTGAGTGCGGATTAATCGATTCAAAGTACCGGATCGAAATTGAAGTGACCGCACTGGCGCGATAAGCGCTGCGGCTCTTGGTGGCACTGGACCTTTGGCAAAGGTTGGGCCATACACAGAGCCAAGGATTCAAGGAGTCGTCCATGGGCATTCTCAACACTCTATTGCGTGCATTGACGTGGTGGGACGGGGGCACCCTGAACACCCAGATTTACACCTGGCGCGAAGGCGAAAAAGTCGGCGAAGATGAGCAGGGTAACGTCTTTTATCAGTCGCGCGATGCGAAACGCCGCTGGGTCATGTTCAACGGTGAGGTCGAAGCAAGCCGCGTCAGCCCAGACTGGCATGGTTGGCTGCACCACACGTTCAAAGAACCTCCAACCCATCGCCCGTTGACCCAAAAAGAGTGGCAAAAGCCGCACCACGAAAACCTGACGGGCACAGCATTGGCCTATGCCCCGGCCGGTTCGATCCGTCGCCAAACTCCGGTGGAACGGTCCGACTACGAGGCGTGGTCCCCGGAATAAGCCATGAGCAAGAACACGACTGAAGTTCTTGTTGGTGCTGCGGTTTTGGCGGTTGCCATCGGATTTGGCAGCTATTTGGCCCAATCCTCAGGCATCTCCATTGGCGGCGGGCAGGGCTATCCGCTGACCGCCAGTTTCCGATCGCTTGAAGGTGTTACTGTTGGCTCAGACGTGCGTTTGGCCGGGGTGAAGGTAGGTACGGTTTCTGACATTCGTCTGAATCCGGAAACCTATCGTGCCGAGACGACCGTTACTTTGAATGACGGTATTGAAATCCCGGATGACAGTTCGATTCTGATATCGTCCGAAGGATTGCTTGGCGGCAATTATGTTGAAATTTCGCCCGGAGGATCGCCGTTTTACTATGCTGCTGGCGATGAAATCTTGGACACTCAAGGCGCGGTCAGCCTGATTTCATTGTTGATGAAATTTGTGAGCGGTGAAGGCCAATGATCCGGGCTGCGTGTCTGTGTGTTGCTGTGCTGGGCGTTGGCAGCTCTCTCTTGGCACAAGAAGCCGTCAGCCCCGGAAATGGCGCGGTATTGCGCTTGTTGGATAAGCTGACCGGGGACGTGCAAGATTTGACGATGCAAAACGGCATGGTCGAAAACTTTGGGCGCATTGCCGTGACATTGCGTGAATGCCGCTTTCCCGCAGGGAACCCTGCCGGTGACGCCTATGCCTTTGTCATCGTTGAGGAAATGGGAAAAGAAGAACCCGTTTTCAGTGGCTGGATGGTTGGCTCTTCGCCGGCGCTTAATCCTATGGATCACTCTCGCTACGATGTTTGGCCATTGCGCTGCACCACGTCGTAACCACTGTTAGCCAGCGGTTGTGCAGTGAAGTCAGCATCAAATTCCATAGCATCGCTTAATGCGGCTCGATAGACGGCACGGCTGATCTCTACCGCCCCAAGGGAGGCCAGGTGTGGGGTCAGAAACTGAGTATCAAACAATTGAAACTCGCACCGCCGCAGATGATCAACCAGCCATGCCAGGGCAATCTTTGATGCATTCGTGCGGCGAGAGAACATGGATTCACCAAAGAACGCCGCCCCTAGCGTGACGCCATAAACACCGCCGGCCAATTGGTTGTCCTGCCAGACTTCCAGTGAATGAGCATGCCCAAGGTGAAACAGTTGCTGGTATAGCGCTCTGATTTCGCCGTTGATCCATGTTTCTTCGCGGTCCGCGCACCCATCCAGCACAGCGGCGAAATCGGTGTTGATGGTGACCGCAAAGGTATCCCGCCGCAACTCGCGCGCCATGCTGCGCGAGATGCGAAAGTTCTCTAGCGGAAAGACCCCGCGTTTGCGTGGATCAACCCAGAACAACTCTGGGTCATCCCGTCCTTCGGACATGGGGAAAACACCAGCGCGATAGGCGTTTAACAACAGCTCTGGGGTGACGGTCATGAGGGCAGGTTAGCCGTCGGCCAAAGCCGTTTCCAACCATTTCTCCAGCCAGTGGATATTGTAGGTGCCGTTGTGCACGTCTGGTTCTTGCAGCAATGCATGAAACAGCGGAACGGTGGTATCTACGCCATCAACGATCAATTCACCCAGTGCGCGGTTCAGACGGGCCAAAGCTTCTGGACGGTCGCGACCATGCACGATCAGCTTGCCGATCAAACTGTCGTAGTAGGGCGGAATTGTATAGCCGTCATACAGCGCTGAATCCATGCGAACGCCCAAACCACCAGGGGTGTGATACTGGGTAATCGTACCGGGGCAGGGCGAAAAGTTCGGCAGTTTCTCTGCGTTGATTCGCACTTCGATAGAATGGCCGTTGATCGTCAAATCATCCTGCGTAAACGAAAGTGGCAGACCAGCGGCCACCCGAATTTGTTCGCGTACCAAATCAACACCAAAGATCGCTTCGGTCACAGGGTGTTCCACCTGAAGGCGGGTGTTCATTTCGATGAAGTAGAAATCGCCGTTTTCATACAGAAATTCGACAGTTCCAGCACCAGCATAGTTGATTTTGGCAACAGCCTCGGCACAGGTTTTGCCGATACGCGCACGCTCTTCTTCCGAAATGCAGGGGCCGGGGGCTTCTTCGAATACTTTTTGGTGGCGACGTTGCAGGGAACAATCCCGTTCGCCCAGATGCACGGCTTTGCCTTTGCCATCGCCAAAGACCTGAATTTCGATGTGGCGAGGAGTCGTCAGGTATTTTTCAATATAGACTTCATCATTGCCAAAAGCCGCTTTCCCTTCGGCGCGCGCTGTTTGGAAGGACCGTTCCAGCTCTGCCTCGTTCAGGGCAACTTTCATGCCGCGACCACCGCCACCGGCTGTTGCTTTGATGATTACGGGGTAGCCGATTTCGGCGCAGATCTTCTTCGCCGTTTCATAGTCAGGCACGCCGCCGTCCGAACCGGGCACACACGGCACGCCCAGTTCTTTCATTGTATCTTTGGCGGTGATCTTGTCGCCCATAACGCGGATGTGTTCTGCGGTTGGGCCAATGAATGTCAGACCGTGGTCTTCGATCACTTGCACGAATTGCGCATTTTCCGACAGAAAGCCGTATCCTGGGTGGATCGCTTGCGCGCCGGTTACTTCGCACGCTGAAATGATCGCAGGGACAGACAGATAGCTCTGTGCAGATGACGCGGGGCCAATGCAGATTGTCTCATCCGCCATACGGACATGCATTGCATCGGCGTCTGCGGTGGAATGCACTGCGACAGAGGCAATTCCCATTTCACGGCAGGCACGCACCACTCTCAAGGCAATTTCGCCCCGGTTGGCAATCAGGATTTTGTCGAACATGTCCGCGCTCACTTATTCAAGGATGACGAGCGGGGCGCCAAATTCTACCGGCGTGCCATCTTCGACCAGAATACGCTTAATCGTGCCAGATCTTGGTGCCGGGATATGGTTCAGGGTCTTCATCGCTTCCACGATCAGCAGGGTGTCACCTTCGTTGATGGTGTCGCCGATGCTGATGAAGGAAGGGGCGCCCGGTTCCGGCTGCATATAGACGGTGCCAACCATTGGCGAGGTCACGACACCAGGATGCGCAGCTGGATCTTCGGCGGCTGCTACTGCGGCCGGTGCTGCCGGGGCGGCGGCTGGGGCAGGCGCAGCAGCGGGCGCTGGGGCCGCGGCAGGGGCCGCGATGCTTGGGGCCGCCGGAACGCCACGGCTGACACGCACATTTAGGCTGTCATCTTGACCATAGTCGCGTTTGACTTGCAATTCTGTCAGATCGTTCTTTCGCAGGAGTTCAGCCAAAGCCTTAATGAAGGCCACGTCTGCGTCGTGTTTTTTCTCGCTCATGCCATCCTCAGCCATTAATAGCGCCTATTGTGCGCTTTGCCATGCAGGTGATCCTGCTTATAGGGCAAGGCGTAAGCAGTGAAAAGCGATGGTATGAGGCAATTTTAACCCTTGTCAGGGTTTAACGTGCCAAAATGTTTGCGCATGACATCCCCGGAATCGATTTCTTGCCGATTTTCTGACGTTTGTTCTGTCGTCACTTCGATGTCCCCAGGCGGCACAGGTTTGTCCGTCGTGCCAACTATGGCTGGTTTATCTTCGTTGGTAGGGTTCGCCGGGCCGGTTTGCTTTTGCAACTCTGGTTTTTCGTCCGCCTTTTCGGGCTGATCCCGATCTGCTTTTTCCACGGCTTGTTGGCTTAACCAGGATGAGATTCGCAGCTGTAAGGCCGAAGGCGGCGCAACACGGGTTTCGGGCAACGGGTCGCTCACCCGCCCAGCGGGTGGTGGTGCAGTGCGGCGGTCTGCCAATGTAGGTAGCGTTGGGGCGGGGCGAATGGGTTGAACCCGTTGCGTTTGCGCGGTGCTCATATCTATTTCGGACTGGACCGGCACAAAAATCGCAACGGATTGCGCGGGCCGCGGTGTGAAACCAATTTCTGCCATGACAATGCATTCTCTTTGAAGCATTGCCCCCAACCTATGGACACAGATTGCCAGAAACTGGGTGGTAGGAACACAGAATTGTTGGAACGTGGTGTGTAAATGGTAAAGGCCAGCCCGTTTCCGGACTGGCCTTCTCATTTGAAACGATAGGGTTTTACGCCTTATTCATGCGGTTTTGGATGAGGTCATCGACGACGGAAGGGTCGGCGAGTGTGGATGTGTCCCCCAGGGCGCCGTAGTCGTTTTCGGCGATCTTGCGCAGGATGCGGCGCATGATCTTGCCTGATCGGGTCTTGGGCAGGCCAGGGGCCCATTGGATCAGGTCGGGGCTGGCGATGGGGCCGATTTCGGTGCGGACCCAGGTGCGCAGCTCTTTGTAGAGCTCATCGCTGGGCTCCACCCCGTTCATCAGGGTGACATAGCAGTAGATGC
>JAXMOG010000007.1:0-174103 GCA_034670065.1 Pseudoprimorskyibacter sp.
CAAGAATTTGGGCTAGGGCCATCTGGACCCCATCCAATTGGTTGCAATTGGCGTGCTGCTCGTCGCACGCTATCGGCCGGTCCGCAAATGCAGCCACGAAGAGGACATTTATGAATGCCGCAGCATTTGGCAGTTTGGGCTGATTGTGTTGAAAAACTCTGTTTTCGCGCCCGTTCGACGAATTTGCTCCCCATAGATGCTCATCAGTTTGTGTTAGCGAGGGTGTCGGCCAAATTCACCTTCCTGCTCTCACGCCCGGCCACACAGCGCCACAAAACCAATTTCGGACGACCGCGCCAATAGATTGATTTCTAGCGGAAATTCGCGGTTCTACGATTATGGTGTTTTTCAACACAATCGGCTCTTTCCGGACCTCCGAGGCGACGCAGCAACGCCAAGATCTGCGGACTGGAGAGCAACGGGAACGGCCCATTCCGGCCATTGGCCAGTGCAGATCCATGTTGCACTCGCAGCCACCATTTGCGACTTTCGCGGCAAGTGGGAGGCCGAAGTCTGGCCATTCTTACACTCCGAGGACAATGCCAGCGCACTCAAACCGGATGCGAACGGCAGCACCGGGCGGTTCGATTGACCGGACAGTCCATGACTATTCCGCAGCAAACTTTCGCTCGATCTTCAGCTTGTTCTGGTCCGTCTTGGGCTCAACCAGATACATGCCAACGACGATTATCCCAAAGGCCACCCAGGCCATCGGGCTTAAGCTTTCGTTCAACAGCAGAACGCCCCAAACCACGCCCGCAATCGTCATTGTATAGGCCGTTTGGCTATAAAATACCGCGCCGGCCGTTTTGATCAGGTGAAACCCCATTGTGTAGGAACCAATTGACACGCCCATCATGGCGAGCATTGTAAACTCCAGCTTGCCCGGGTTGGTCACATTGACCTCAAAAGTCTGACCTTCGCTGATTGCCCAAGGCACACTGATAATGCTGGCCGCCACCAGCATCATCGCAAGTGCGCCGTAGTCATCCAGTCCTTTCGGTCGAAACCCAGCCATCATCATAACCTCAGCTGCCAGCAAAAGTGGGATGAACATGGCAAACAGCAGCCAGGGTATTTCAGTACCCGCGCTTCCGTCGACTTGCGTCCATAGCACCAGACCAACACCGCCAAGGCCCACAAGCAGGCCCAACAGGCGTCGCGGAGTCGCTCTGTCCATGCCCGCGACCGCGGAAAAGCCGAACACCAAAAATCCTTGCAAGGTCAACACAAGCGAAAGGATTGCAGCCTCCACATGGATACTGGCATTCAGTACGACGATGCGAAGAAGAACCGCTGACACCATCGCCCAGACAAAGAAAAAGGCAATGTTCCTGAGGGTAAATCGCGGTAAAACGCCTTTGCGAAACGCAAGCCAAACAAAGACGGCGGCGATCGAAGGGTTCAGCCAAACCATCAGCCCCAGCGGCGTTGCCCCTTCGGCCATCACGATCCGGCTGAGCGCGGGGGTCAGCCCCCAGCAAATGCCAATCGCAACCACCCAGAGTGACCCGCGCAGTGTGTCGATGGTCTGTTTCAGCTTTAACTCGCGCTGATAAATCTCGGTCGCCATGCCGCGAAACACGGTTGCCAGTCGCCCCAGCGGGTCTTTCTTGCTGGCCAGATCTTCCAGACCCATAGCTTTTGGATCGAAATTGCCGCGTTCCAGTTCTTCGGCGGCAGCGGTCAACCGGTCGATCCGTTCGAAATATTCGAGTTCCTGATCGCGGTAGCGTTTTTTGGCCAATGAGGCATCCAGCCGCGCACGCAGAAGGACCTGTTCGAAATCCTTGGGCAGGAAATCCTCGGCACCCAATTCGATCGCGCGCACCACATTGTCAATCTCGTCGCCAAGAGCCGACACCACGATGACCGGCACGTGGCCCAGCTTGCTGTCGGATTTGAGGCGGCGCAGGACTTCGAAACCGTCCACCTCCGGCATGACGATATCAAGCAGCACTGCGTCAAAAGAGCTCTCTGCCAGTGCCCGCAGCCCCGCAACCCCATCCTTTGCAACCTCCGCTTCGTGGCCAAGCGTTTGCACCGCCTTTTTCATCTTGAGGCGCATGATCGGGTTATCATCAACGATAAGAATTCGGGCGGGATGGGCCAGAGCGACCGCCGGTGTCGTGTCAGTCAAGGTCGGCAGCCTCAATATCGCGCAATGCGTCCATGGCAGCCTGTGCGGCCTTTGTAATATCCGCGACCAAGGGGGCCGCATCCGTCAACGTGCCGTCTTTGCACTGTGTTTCCAAACTGGCACAGAGCGCGCCCAGTTGCTTTGCGCCAAAGTCCTGCGCGTTGCCTTTCAGGGAGTGGCTGGCCACTCGCAGAGCTTCGGTATCGTCGGTTTTCAAATCGGCAAGAATCTCGGGAACGCAGTCCAGAAACTCGGTTTTCATCTCGTCAAAATCTTCGGCTTCACCGCCGATCATCTGCAGCAGCTTTTTCAGCGCTCCATGGTCCAGGACGTCGTCGCTCATGCCGTGACACCCGTCACTTGCTGAGTCCGGAAGGTCTTGGCCGAGTGCAGCGTTGCCAAAAGGGCTTCGACATCAATGGGTTTGCTCAGATAATCGTCCATCCCTGATTTGAGGTAGCTGTCCCTCTCGGATGCAAGGGCGTTGGCTGTGAGTGCCACGATATAAGGGCGGGTCGACGGATCGAGCGCCTCGTGGATGTGGCCAGACGCAGTAATCCCGTCCATTTCCGGCATTTCGATATCCATTAACACGACATCGTAGTTTTTGGTCTTGGTCTGTTCGATAGCCTCTGCGCCGCTCGAGACCACGTCGGGAGTGAACCCGTTGGTTTGCAAGATCTTTGAGCCAACCTTGCGGTTGATCCGATTGTCATCGACCAGCAGGATGCTGAGGTCGAGGGTTGCGCCGGGTGCGGTAGGTATGCCTGCGTCGGTTGGCGCCGTCGTTTCTCCCGCAACGACCTTGCTGAGCAGGTCCAGAAGGTGGCCGGACTTGGCCGGTTTGGTGATCATACCGGCAAAACCGATGGCGTCGATCTCGGCGCGCAGGGTTGATTCCACTTGGCCGATCGAGCTGAAAAGGATCAAGGGCGGCATTGCGTCAGCCAGTTTCTCTTTGAGCTTCCGGGCCAGTTCCGCACCGTTCATCTTGGGCATTTTATAGTCCAAAATGACCACATCATAGCCTGAGATATCCGCATCCAGCGCATCCTGAGGCAAAGGAAGAGCTCTGGCCTCAAGCCCCCATTGGTGCAGTTTTTCGACCAGGATCATACGGTTGGACCGGTTGTCATCAACGATGAGCGCGCGTTTGCCCTTCAGGTTGGCAATACGGGCTTCGCGCTTTTCCCGGTCAGGCGCGGGGGCGGCTTCGACCTCAAGCTCGAACGAGAACTCGGTGCCCACGCCCACTTGGCTTTCCACCTTGATTTCACCGCCCATCAGTTCGACCAGACGCTTGGTGATTGCAAGGCCAAGGCCCGTGCCCCCGTATTTCCGCGTGGTGCTTGCATCGACCTGGCTGAAGGATTTGAACAGACGGTTCATGCGGTCCGGCGGGATACCAATGCCGGTGTCGCGCACGGCGACGCGCACGCGGGTGGTGTCGCCCACCGCCGGTTCGGGGCCGTTGTCCACGCTCTCGACTGTCAGAACCACTTCGCCGTCTTCGGTGAATTTGACGGCATTGTTGAGCAAATTCATCAAAATTTGCTTCAGACGTGTGGAATCGCCAACAATACCCGCAGGCACGCCCGGGCTGACGCGGCTGGCCAGTTCGATCCCTTGATCCGCAGCCTTGGACACAACGAGGTCAAGGGCGCTTTCGACCAGTTCGGCCACATCCAGCGGTTCTCGTTCCAATTCCAGCGCACCTGCTTCGACCTTGGAGAAGTCCAGAATGTCATTGATGATCATCAAAAGCGTGTCTGCCGCAGTCGAAATGGTTTCGCTGAAATCGCGCTGTTCGTCATCAAGGCGGGTGCCGCGCAACAGCGTGCTCATCCCCATTATTCCGTTCAGCGGGGTGCGGATTTCGTGGCTCATCGTGGCGAGGAACGAGCTTTTGGCGGCGTTTGCATCCTCTGCCTGCTCGCGGGCGCGCTGTAATTCGGTTATGTCGGTGAACGTGGCAACGGTGCCGCCATCGTCCGTCTTGCGCTCGTTGACGCGCAGCCAAGTGCCATCGGTCCATTTTTGGACATGCGCGCCAGAGGGGGACTTATGCGCCTCCACCCGTTCGGCGACCCAGCTCTCTTCGCGTCCCTCGGCATCCTTGATCAGCCCTTTGGCGACTGCGCGGCGGATGACCTGCTCAAAAGTGACGCCTTTTTGGATCTCGTCCTCTAATCCGGGATACATCATGCGCAGGTAGGTCGAATTGAACATGACCATCTTGTCGTTTTCGTCATGTAAGGTGAAACCGTCGGTGATGCTTTCGATGGCGGTGGTCAGCTGCGTACTGGTCCGGGCCAGTTCGGCGGTGCGCTGGTCCACCCGTTCCTCAAGAGCATCTCGGGCGTCTTGCAGGTTCTTTTCGTTTTCTGCCTCGCGGGCCAGCATCTTGTTGAAGGCTTTAATGACCACGCCCATCTCGTCGCGCGTGTCCCAATCCACTGCCTTGCGTGCGCCGCCGTCTTCGATGGCCTGGATTGAGGTCAGCAACCGTTCAAGTGGGCGGCCAACCGTGCGGCTGTTTGCAAGCAGCGCGGCGACAATCACCGCCAGCATCAACACCCCGGCAAGGGCCGCGGCCACGACCATGCGTTCAGAGCGCTCGGCCTGCAGGCGGACATTGGACAAAGTCAGCTTGAGCGTTCCGATAACCTCGGCGTCGTCTGCATCCCCAAAGGCGATAGGCGCCTGCGCAGTCAACAACCCGCCGCCCTCGGTTTCACGGCCTTGGGAAAGAAAAAGCTCGCCGTCTTCTTCGCGCACTTCAAGCTCGACCACATCCTTGTCCAGCATGATCGCGTCCGCCACCAGCGTGATCTGGTCTCGAGCGAGATTCCACAACGGGTCGGCCAGAACCTCGCTTTGGATCGAAAGCATACGTTCCAGCTTTTGTGACATGGCCTGTTCGGCGCGGCTGGCTGAAATCCATTCAACAACGCCAAACACCAGCGCGATGGACAAAAGCACAAGAGGTGTGACAACCAGCAGAAATTTAGCCCGCAAAGTGACAAACCTGGACGCAATACGTTCCATAAAAATCCTTGTTAACCAATGTACAGTGCGCAATCTGCCTGTAACTTTATTTCTATCGGCGACGCGATTGATCGCGCATCCTTCAATTGAAGGACGACACCCGTTTTATGGCCTGTTACCCCCAGTTCATCAGGGAGTTTGTTTTACTATGAAAAAACACATTTTATCGGTTTTGGCGGGCATGGTTCTGAGTACGCAAGCTTTGCTGGCACAGGATTTGAATTTGGCCGCGACGGAATACCCGCCATTCTACGGGGCGGATCTGCCGGACAATGGTTTTATGACAGAAATCGTGACCGAAGCCTTTGATCGCGCAGGATATGGGGCGAAGGTTTCGTTCCTTCCATGGAAGCGCGCATTCGAGGGGACGCAGGAGGGCAAGTATGACGCTCTGTTCACAATGTGGTACAGGCCCGAACGGGAAGAGCATTTCATCTTCTCTGATCCGCTCCCGTCGAACGAATTGGTCTTCCTGGTCCGAGCGGGTGATGACAGCACGTTTGAAAGCTTTGCGGCACTTGAGGGCAAGACAGTCGGCGTCGTGCGCGGCTATGCGGCCCCGCCCGGCTTTGAAGACGCCAACCTGAAAGTGTCAGAGGGGCGTGATGACGTGGAAAACCTTGCCAAGCTGCTACGTGGCCGCGTTGATCTGGTGCTGACGGACCGCATTGTGGCTCAACATATCATCAACACAAGGATGCAAAAGGATGCAGCCTCATTTGGCTGGATGGAGCCGCCCGTACACGTGGATGTGCAGTATCTAGGCGTGTCCAAGGCCATTGAAAACGGCGCGGCGGTGATGGATGCTTTCAACACAGCCCTTGCAGACATGACCGAAGATGGCACTTTGAATGCCATTATGGCCAAGCACGGCTTTTGAACGGACAAGGTCCTAAGGCTCGGACATATCCGACTGCACCCAGTCGATAATCTGCTGGTATTGCTGGTGGAATACCATGTACCCGCTGTCGGGCAACACATTCAGCGAGACGTGGTTCAGCGCCTCTGACCAGCGCCGCGCGGCAGCCCACTGCACGTTTCGGTCATGGATGCCGATCACGAGACGCACCGGCACCGGGCACTCGGTGAGCAGCGGGCGCCAGTCCGCGCGGTAGTTCAGATCGCCAAAATTGCCTACATGGCCCTGATCGCGGTGCACGCGCCTGCCGTGCACCATGACCGGCAGGATGTCAGGCCGCGTGATCCATTCCACGTCCTTGGCAGAGGCGCGCATGACGGCCTTGCCAAAGGCGGCTGGCCCCGAGCGCATGACAAAGGCAAACCCTGCCTTGCACAGAAACTTGACCGAGGCGGGGAAATGCAGCCGGGCGTGCGGCAGCAGGTAGTTGTAGCCGTTTGTACCCTCCAGATCCGCATCTTCGAGGACCGGAAGCAACGGGTGGCAGGCGGTGATGCTGGCGATCCGTTCGGGCATCAGCGCCGCAGCGGCCAACCCGTGCACAAGGCCAGAGCTTGAGGCCACAAGCGCCACTCGTTCGATGCCAAGGTGATCCAGCAGGGCCCGCACATCGGGCGCAAAATCGCGCGGCTCGCTGGCCTCGCCCGGATAAACTGTGGTCTTGCCAAAACCGGGGCGCAGCGGACCAATGATGCGGATGCCCTTCTTCTTGGCCAAATCCACCGGTTCCTTGAACCAGACATCACCAAAGGCCTGATCGTGATACCACAAGATGCAAGTGGTGCCGTCGCGCGCGCCAAAATCTGAATATTCGATCTGTCGCCCATCGGGCAGTTTGAATAGGTGCCGCTGATCCTCGCGCGGGAAAAAAGCGGTGTCGTTGCGCGCTTCAAGGCGGGCAGCCACCAGGTTGCCCTCGTCCACCTCGTGCATCAGTGACAGACCATAGATCAGGCGCGTGCAGTCGGGCTGATCCTTGGTGCCGGTCTTGCCAAAGATGGCTTGCAACTGGCTGCGCACGGTAGACACGGCGGCGCGGCGGCGCTCGGCAATCTCCTTGACCTTGAAGCCTTCGATCATAAGGCGGATCACGTCCACCTCGGCCCGGCTCAGATCAAACAGGTCTTGCAGGATCGGGCCCAAATGCGCAGGCCAACCCACATCACTGGTAAGCAAGATCACAAGGCGGCGGCCCGTGCTGGCCTGTACATATTGCTCAAGGCGGACCAGCAGGGGGCGACCGGTTTGCACGTTCTGGAAGCGCAAAACGTCATTCGGGTTGTTCTGGCGGTCAACGTTCTTGGCCACATTGTTGATGCGACGCTGCAGGTCGGCGCTGTCATCGGGGCTGAGTGGCAAGTGCCGCACGCTGCTGTCCGGCACCAGATCATAGGCGGTCTTGGCCGCAGTGTTCGCATCCAGAATGTTGCCCGTCTCATCCAGAGCGATCGTGACCTGCATGCGTTTGGCGAGTTCCTGATGCAGCGCCTCGTCCATCTCGCGCCTCCAGGGCGTGACAATGTCTACAAGCGCTGAGGCACGCTGCAAATGTGCCGCAAACACGCCTACCGCTTCTGTTTGACCGCGGCGACGGATCTCGGCCAGCTTCTCTTCCAAGCGAAGCATGAAGTCGTCATAGCCGTCCGGAGTCGCAACAAGGTCGTAGATTTCGCCGATAATGCTGTCATCAGGTCGCAAATGAATGCCTCAAAAACAAAGTCCGAGAGCTTTAGGTTAAGCTCCCGTCTAAATGAAAGTACCATATCGGAAAACGTAAAGAGGCATATCTGAAAACCTCCGTCTGCCATGCTCGCTCATTTGAATTGCCCGAATTTTCGCCAATTCGGTGTCCTGCAGGCATAGAAGCTCTGGAAGACGTGCTGAAAGAAACCAAATCCTCGTCATCGCGGCGCATTTCAGTCGTGCCATAGAAGCAGCGTGCCCCTGGTTGAGGCCACCGAAGCTGTGGACAGGTCAGCATGCTGCACGCGTCACCGCTATAAATGAAAGTCTTTGCGAAGGACCTTTGGTGTCTCGGAACCAAAATCTAAAGTCCGCTTTGGCATATTATAAATTTTGCTCTCGCATCCGCAGCGAATGTCGCCAATCCGCCAATTCTATGGGAAAACAACGTGCTGCTGGTGCAGAAAGTAGAGTTCTGAACTGCGCGCGAGCGCCTTTCTGATTAGGCTTTGCGCGTTTGCAGCGGTGCAGGAAAGGTCTTTGCGAATTTGCGGAGGTTTCCCCAACAAGAACATCGTCTGCAAGCTAAGAGATGCCGAAACCGTAGAATTCTTGACGAAGGAAATTGGTGCAAAAGGAGGATCGACTTTTTTGCTCACCAACCCGCAACACCCAGCGAAACGCTGGAAAATAGCGGAAGAAAACGCGGTGTAATTCACGCAATCCATTGAAATTAAACATTTCTACAAAAATTTATGGTGCCCGGGGGCGGAATCGAACCACCGACACGAGGATTTTCAATCCACTGCTCTACCCCTGAGCTACCCGGGCACGGGTGAACGGGCTTCCGTTCGGGTGGTGTGGTACTAGACGAGCCAGAAAGCGGTGTCCAGTGCCAAAAACGCTGAAAATATGCGGAAATTCAGAGTGTCGTCCGAAGTGATGGATTTATGCAATCAGGCCGCCCCAAAAGGACGGCCTGACACATCAAAATACCATGGGAAACTGTCAGTGCGCTGCGATCAAACCAAGCGATTCCAGCTTCAAGATCACCTGATGGGCGCAATTGTCCACTTCGACGCCTTCGGTATCCACGCGCAGTTCTGGAACTTCAGGGGCTTCATAAGGGTCTGAAATTCCGGTGAACTCCTTGATCTTACCTTCACGGGCCAACTTATAGAGACCCTTACGGTCACGGCGTTCACATTCGTCCAGCGAGGTAGCCACATGGACTTCAACGAAAGCACCGTATTGCTCGATCATTTCCCGAACAGCGCGACGTGTCGCTGTGTAAGGGGCGATGGGCGCGCAAAGAGCGATCCCGCCATTCTTGGTGATCTCAGACGCCACGTAGCCAATACGCTGAATATTGATGTCGCGATGTTCTTTCGAGAACCCCAACTCTGAGGACAAGTGCTTACGCACAACGTCACCATCCAATAGCGTAACAGGACGCCCGCCCATTTCCATCAGCTTGACCATCAAAGCGTTGGCGATGGTGGATTTGCCGGAGCCAGACAAACCGGTGAAGAAAACGGTAAAGCCCTGCTTGGCCCGCGCCGGTTTGGTTTTGCGCAGTTCAGTCACCACTTCAGGGAAGCTGAACCATTCAGGAATTTCCAGACCCTCTGTCAGACGGCGGCGCAGCTCTGTGCCGGAAATATTCAGGACATTCACGCCCTCTTCAATTTCATCCGCTGGCTCGTACTGAGCACGTTCCTGAACGTAGACCATGTGTTTGAAATCGACCATTTCGATGCCGATTTCTTCCTGGTGCTTGCGAAACAACTCCTGCGCATCGTAGGGGCCATAGAAATCGTCGCCAGCGCTGTTTTTACCCGGGCCAGCATGATCGCGACCAACGATGAAATGAGTACATCCGTGGTTCTTGCGGATGATACCGTGCCAAACCGCCTCACGCGGGCCCGCCATACGCATGGCGAGGTTGAGCAACGACATTGTGGTCGTTGAGGCCGGGTACTTGTCCAGAACCGCCTCATAGCAGCGCACACGTGTGAAGTGGTCGACATCACCGGGTTTGGTCATCCCCACCACCGGGTGGATCAGAAGGTTGGCCTGAGCTTCCTTGGCGGCGCGGAACGTCAGCTCTTGGTGTGCACGGTGCAAAGGGTTGCGGGTTTGGAACGCAACAACCTTGCGCCAGCCCAGCTTGCGGAAATAAGCGCGTAATTCATTAGGAGTGTCGCGACGACCACGGAAATCATAGTGAACAGGTTGCTGAATTCCGATGACAGGGCCACCCAAATACACCTTGCCCGCCGAATTGTGCAGGTAGTTGACCGCGGGATGCGCCAGATCATCTGCGCCATACACTTTCTCGGCTTCCAGGGACTTGTTCGGCACCCATTTGTCGGTGACGGTCATGGTTCCAAGAATGACGCCTTCCTGATCCCGCAGGGCGATGTCTTGCCCCGGCTCAACCTGTGCGGCGAATTCTTCAGAGACATCCAGATTGATTGGCATCGGCCACAAACTGCCGTCTGCAAGGCGCATGTTTTCGACAACGCCGTTGTAGTCTGCTTCGCTCAGAAAGCCTTTCAGCGGATTGAACCCGCCGTTCATCAGCAACTCAAGGTCACAAATCTGACGCGGTGTCAGATCATGCGACACCAGATCGCCGGCTTCAGATTTCAGCTTCTGCGCGCTGTCATAAGATACATACAGTTCGGGAATTGGAGACAGATCGGTTACAGGCATCGGCCGCTTCTTTCATGCGTAAACAAAATTTTCTTTTGCGCCTTTACCTTTGGAATAGCCAAGAACGCAAGGTGACCGGTTGTCCTTAGCACCCGTGTACGGCGAAAACGCGTGATATTTACGCCAATTTTGCTGCAGTGCGGAAAACTGCATTCTGTCCTTGGCGCAATCTAGCGACATTTTACCAATCCAGCTCAAAAAAGCGGCGAATCTTTTTGCCCGGCGAAAATCGAACGAACACGCGTCCTTTTATGGCTTTACTCAACGAAAAAGGGGCACCCCAAAGGGCGCCCCTAACTCTGTCAGATGACAGGCGATGATTACATCATGCCGCCCATGCCACCCATTCCGCCCATGTCAGGCATGCCGCCGCCGGCGCCGCCATCTTTGGATGGTTTGTCAGCAACCATAGCTTCGGTCGTGACCAACAGGCCTGCGATCGACGCTGCGTCTTCCAACGCGGTACGCACAACTTTGGCTGGGTCGATAACGCCGAATTTGAACATGTCACCATATTCATCGGTCTGAGCGTTGTAGCCGAATTTGACATCTTCGCTTTCGCGCACTTTGCCAGCAACAACCGAACCGTCAACACCGGCGTTTTCAGCGATCTGGCGCAGAGGAGCTTCCAGCGCTTTGCGCACGATGGTGATACCAGCGTTTTGGTCAGCGTTCGCGCCTTCCAAGCCTGCCAGCACTTTGGCAGCTTGAACCAGCGCGGTACCACCGCCAACAACGATGCCTTCTTGAACGGCAGCGCGGGTTGCGTTCAGTGCGTCGTCGACGCGGTCTTTACGCTCTTTCACTTCGACTTCGGTCATGCCGCCAACGCGGATAACAGCAACACCGCCAGCCAGTTTGGCCACACGCTCTTGCAGTTTTTCACGATCGTAATCCGAGGTGGTTTCTTCGATCTGGTTACGGATCTGAGCAACACGTGCTGCGATCTCGGCCTTCTCGCCAGCGCCATCAACGATAGTGGTTTCGTCTTTGGTGATCTGGATTTTCTTGGCGGTGCCAAGCATATCCATGGTCACGCTTTCCAGCTTCATGCCCAGATCTTCGCTGATAACCTGACCACCGGTCAGGATTGCGATGTCCTGCAGCATGGCTTTACGGCGATCGCCGAAGCCTGGTGCTTTAACCGCTGCGATCTTCAGACCGCCGCGCAGCTTGTTAACAACCAAAGTTGCCAGTGCTTCGCCTTCAACGTCTTCTGCAATGATCAGCAGAGGCTTCTGCGACTGAATCACAGCTTCCAACAGCGGAACCATTGGCTGCAGCGAGGACAGTTTCTTTTCGTGCAGCAGGATCAGACAGTCGTCCAGCTCTGCATTCATTTTGTCAGCGTTGGTCACGAAGTAAGGCGACAGGTAGCCGCGATCGAACTGCATGCCTTCGACAACGTCGGTCTCGGTTTCCAGACCTTTGTTCTCTTCGACGGTGATTACACCTTCGTTGCCAACTTTTTGCATCGCATCAGCGATCTGACGACCGATTTCGGATTCGCCGTTCGCCGAGATGGTGCCAACCTGAGCAACTTCATCGCTGTCTTCAACCGGACGCGATGCGTTTTTGATCGCATCAACGACTTTGGCAGTTGCCAGATCGATGCCGCGCTTCAGGTCCATTGGGTTCATGCCAGCAGCAACCGACTTCAGGCCTTCTTTGACAATCGCCTGAGCCAGAACGGTGGCTGTTGTGGTGCCGTCACCGGCTTCGTCGTTGGTGCGGGAAGCAACTTCCTTCACCATTTGTGCGCCCATGTTCTCGAACTTGTCTTCCAGTTCGATCTCTTTGGCAACGGATACGCCGTCTTTGGTGATGCGTGGTGCACCGAACGACTTGTCCAGAATTACATTGCGGCCTTTAGGGCCCAGCGTGACTTTGACCGCATCGGCCAAAATGTTCACGCCTTTCAGCATCTTGTTACGTGCGTCGGTATCGAATTTGACGTCCTTGGCAGACATAAGTGTCTCTCCTTTGACTAAAATTTTGGATCTTTAGAGGAAGCGGCCTCAGGCGATAATGCCCAGGATGTCGCTTTCCTTCATGATCAACAGCTCTTCGCCGTCCAGCGAGACTTCTGTGCCGGACCATTTGCCGAACAGAATCTTGTCGCCTTCTTTAACGGCCATCTCGATCAGCTCGCCGCTGTCTTTGCGGGCGCCTTCGCCACAAGAAACAACCACGCCTTCAGCTGGTTTTTCTTTGGCGCTTTCAGGAATGATCAAGCCACCGGCTGTCTTCTCATCGCCTTCAACGCGACGAACCAACACGCGATCGTGAAGCGGTTTAAATGCCATCTTCGAGTCTCCTTGCTCAAAGTTAATCTCTTGACCCTCCGCGAACCGAAGGACCGTTATCACTCACCACCAGCGAGTGATAACGGCGCATAACTATGGATGCCAAAGATTGGAGTCAACAGTTTCGAAAAGGATTCCGACGCAAAAAAATTTCGAAATGTACCTTTCCGGCTGGCGCTGGAACCCAAAACACTGTGTGATACCGCGAACCACAAATCTGGACCACATTGATGGCAACGCAAGTCTCTACGCCTATTGTTCCAACGGGCGGCCCCAGCTCGGCGGACAACCTTCGCGGCATAATGCTTATGGGACTTGGTTTTTTTGTATTTGCCGGTGCTGATGCCATGGCAAAGGTGCTGACCCAGTCACTGCATCCGCTTCAGATCGTTTGGTTTCGCCAATCCGGGTTATTTGCTGCCGTCGTGATCTATGTGGCGTTGAAGGGCATGCATGTGCTGCGCTCTCACCACCCGTTTCTGCAAATCGGCCGCGGGATTACGGCAACCGGATCAGCAGTCGGCTTTATCACCGCACTGGCGTTTGTGCCGCTGGCCGATGCCACTTCTGTGACCTTCATCGCACCGTTCTTGGTGACCGTTCTGGGAGCGTTGATTCTGCGTGAACCGGTTGGATTACGCCGCTGGCTGGCAGTGGCCACCGGCTTTGCCGGGATGCTGATTGTGGTCCGGCCAGGAATGGGTGTTTTTCATCCGGCGATTGGTCTTGTCATCATGGCTGCAACTTTCTTTGCCTTTCGCCAAATCCTGTCTCGCATGCTGAGCGGACAAGAAAGCATCATGACCACTGTCGCCTATACATCCATTACCTCCTTCTTGCTGGCATCAGTGGCCCTGCCCTTCGTGTGGAAAACACCAAGTACGTCACAGGAATGGATGCTGGTACTGGGGCTTGCCAGCACGGCCGCCTTGGGGGAATTCCTGATTATTCAGGCGCTGGATATTGCCCATGCCGTGGTCGTGGCACCGCTGCAATACTCGCTTATCCTATGGAGCACAGGCTACGGGTTTGTGATCTTCAGCCAGCTGCCAGACTCTTGGACATTGGTCGGCTGCGCCATCATCGTGGCATCTGGCTTGTACACATTGAACCGGGAACGGATCGCCGCAAAAAGACAGGCTTAACTGGCGAACACTTGGTCGAAATCAGCAAAGCCCTTGATCTCAATCGGATTACCCGACGGATCAAAGAAAAACATTGTTCGTTGCTCACCAGGCTGCCCCTCGAACCGCACAACGGGCGGGATATCAAACGCCACGCCACGCTGTTCCAAACGCTCAGCCAAAGCCAACCAATCCTGCAAGGGTAAGACCACACCCAGATGGGGCATCATGACCTGATGCGCCCCAACAATACCGGTGCGCCGGGTGGCAAACGGCTCACCAAGATGCAAGGACAATTGATGCCCGAAGAAGTCAAAATCCACCCAAGTGTCAGTACTGCGCCCCTCAGCACACCCCAACAAGGTTCCGTAAAACTGGCGCGTGGCCTCCAGGTCAGTGACGTTGATCGCCAGATGAAAAACCGACTTCATGCTTGCTCCTGCTCTGGAACCACAGGTGGCGCAGCTTCCCAACTGTAGGCCCAATCCACCAACCCTTTGCGCCCCGCCTCTGTCAATCCGTAAACCCCGGTTTCAACCCGCTCAAACCATCCATAGTGGTTGTCGCGCATCATTCGTGTGGCTGTTTTGACACCCGTCGCGCTGGCAACATCCCGTCCCCGGTGCGCGCCCTCTTCGGCCAGATACGCAGCACAGCGCAGCGCCTCTTGCCGATAAGCCGTAACGATACCGTGGCGCGTGGCGCCGCCTTCGTTCGGATCGCCTTGTAACCTTTGAAACGCCCGCAACAATTTGACCTGAGCATTCTTGTTTTTGCGCGGGGCAAAAGGCCCCGGATCACACAGCACTTCGGCCTGACCATCGCGAACCGTAATGCAGCCCAACCCCAAACGCCGACACAAAGCCAAATTGTCCCGCACAGCCCGCCGTGCGGTGCGCCCGGTTGGCCGTGGCACGGCAATGTAGACCGCATCTGTTATCCGCAATCGCGCAACGGCCTGATGATACAGCGCCAAACTGATCCGCAGCTTCAACTCAACGATAACCGGCGGCTCGTCTCCGCGAACGGCCACCAAATCAGCCGCGCCGACTTCGCCCTTCACGTCATAGCCCTGCTGAACAAGCAATGCTTTGACCGGAGCATATAAAGTGCTTTCCCGTTCCATCGCAGGCGCATTCTTGCGGCAGCCCTCTTGCTTGTCTAGCCCGCCTGCCCCCACTAGGCTCTGACCGTGAATATATGAGGTTTCCATGTTGCGACTGACCCTTGCCCTGATGCTTTTCGCCACGCAAATAAATGCGCAATGCGGGGGTACGGACCTGCGGCCATCTCTGCCAGAAAACATACAGGCAGAACTACACGACACGGTCCAGCAGACTCCATTTGCCGAGGGCAATCATTGGCTAGCCAAGAAAGGCAATCAGAAGATTCACATCCTGGGCACGATGCACGTGAATGACAGACGCATGCAGGGCCCCGCCAAGCGGATAGAACCCATTGTTGCAGCCGCAGATATTATTCTGTTGGAAATGGACAAAGCCGAACAGGAAAAGCTTCAAAGCGCGGTACAAACGCGGCCAGAGATGTTGTTGCTGACGCAAACATCCCTGCCCGAACTGATGCCAGAGGAAGAATGGCAGAAACTGGCACAAGCTGCCCGTGACCGTGGCATTCCCGCTGTAATGGCCGCGAAATTTCAACCTTGGTATCTGTCGATGATGCTGGCCATTCCACCCTGCATGATGTCAGAACTGACCGAGCAGCAAGGGTTGGACCACCAGATCATGGCCATGGCTCAGCGCAGCGACACGCCGACAGCCGCGCTGGAACCCTTCGACACCATCTTCAACACCTTCAACAGCGAAGACCTGGAAACCCAGATAGAGTTTTTGTCGCTGAACCTGCCCGATGCCAAACAATCAGAAGACATGATGGCCACGATGCGGGCCGTGTATTTTGACGAACAAAGCGCCCAAGCTTGGCAATTGTCGCGGCTGTTCGCAGATATTCCGCCAGCAGATCGCGATGCGGTATTTGCTGAAATGGAGCAAGGCGTGCTGATTGATCGAAACGTTGCGTGGATCGACGTGATCGCCACCCACAAAGACAAAGGCACCATTCTGATTGCGGTTGGTGCAGCCCATTTGCCCGGCGATCAGGGCGTTTTAAACTTGCTGGCGCAACAAGGGTATTCCCTGACGCGCCAGCCTTTCTGATCAGTTAGGCGGCCAGTCCACGCCCCTTTAACAGCGCGTCAACGCCGGGCATCCGGCCGCGAAACTTCGTGTACAAAGTCTCGGCATTTTCCGATCCGCCTGCCGACAAAATGAATTCTTCCAGCTTTTGCGCCATTTCGGGGTCAAAGGCATTTCCTACCTCCTCGAAGGCAGCGAATGCATCTGCATCCATCACTTCGGACCACATGTAGCTGTAATAACCACTCGAGTAGCCATCACCGCTGAACACATGGGCGAAATGCGGTGTCGCGTGGCGCATCACAATAGAAGGCGGCATCCCAATCTGCGCCAACACCTCTGCCTGTTTGGCCATTGGGTCGACGGGGGCCGGACCATTGTGAAACTCCAGATCAACCAAGGCCGAAGCCACATATTCGACTGTCTGGAACCCCATGTCATAGGTTGCAGCACCCAGCACCTTGTCCAACAAGTGCTTTGGCATCGGAACACCGGTTTCCGCATGCGTCGCGAACTCAGCCAGAACTTCGGGAACCTCCAACCAATGCTCAAACAGCTGGCTGGGCAACTCCACAAAATCCCGCGCGACCGAAGTGCCCGAAACCATTTCATAGGTCACGTTGGACAACATCTGGTGCAACGCGTGCCCAAATTCGTGAAACAACGTGCGCGCATCATCGTAAGACAGCAACGCCGGGTCACCTTTGGCAAAGTTACACACGTTGACCACAACAGGGCTTTGCACATCAGGGAACTTGCGCTGCGCCCGAAACGCAGAGCACCACGCGCCGGACCGTTTTGAAGACCGGGCAAAATAATCGCCGATAAACACAGCCACATGCTTGCCTTCACGCGTCACTTCCCACGCACGGGCATCAGGGTGATACATCGGCACATCCAGTGGGGTGAATTCCAGCCCGAACAGGCGGTTGGAACAGTCAAAGGCGGCATCAATCATTCGCTCTAACTGGAAGTATGGCTTCAACTCGGCCTCATCCAGATCATGCTCTGCCTTGCGTCGCTGTTCGGAATAATACCGCCAGTCCCAGGCTGCCAATTCGCCGTTCACACCATCCGCCTGCATCATACCTTGCAAGACTTCTGCATCGCCTTCGGCCTTGGCCCGTGCCGGCGCCCATACATCCATCAGCAATTGGCGCACGCGGTCCGGCTGACCGGCCATTTCCGTTTCCAGCTTGTATTCAGCGAAAGTCTGATAGCCCAACAGTTTGGCGCGTTCTTCCCGCAGCTTCAGGATCTCGGCCGCGCTGTCTCGGTTGTCGGTCTCTCCACCGTTCTCGCCGCGTGATGTCCACGCTTTCCAAGCTTCCTGCCGCAAATCCCGACGTGGCGAAAATTGCAGAAACGGCACCACAACCGAGCGTGATAATGTCAGGACCGGCCCGCTTTCATTGCGCTCTTGGCCTGCTGCGTGCATCGCGTCGACCAAAAAGTCAGGCAGCCCCGCCATTTCTTCGTCAGTCATCGGGCGGAACCAGCTGCGTTCGTCCGACAGCAAATTCTGTGAAAACTGCGTGCCCAGTTTGGCCAGTCGTTGCTTGATTTCGGACATGCGCGCCGCCTCATCGCCTTCCAGCGCGGCACCGGCCCGAACAAAGTTGCGGTGTGTCAGCTCCAACACCTGCTTCTGTTCACCACTTAATTCCAAGCTATCCCGCTGCTGCCAAACGGCACGAATACGTGCGAACAGGGCTTTGTTGCCGTAAATCTTGGCGCTATGGGCGGCCAGTTTGGGCGAATATTCCCGCATCAAGGCTTCGCGCGCCTCGGTGCTATCGGCCCCCGCCAGATTGTAAAAAACGCCCAACACACGATCCAGCGCAGCCCCGGTGCCCATCAACCCTTCGATGGTATTTTCGAAACTGGGCGCAGCGCTATTGTCAGCGATACTTTGCGTTTCCTGCAAATCGGCCTTTAGTGCGGCCTCGATTGCAGGTGCAAAATGCGCATCGGTGATCTGTTCAAATGGCGGCAGATCAAACGCTGTCTCCCATGGTTCGAAGAACGGGTTGCTCATGCGGGCCTCCTAGTTTTTTCAGAAATGTAGATGTGGGTGCGAGACGCGGCAATGTCTACCGGTCAGTTTGCGTTTGCAGTTCCACAAATCGGGCAGTCTTCACGCTTTTTCAGTTTGATTTTTCGCGTCTCGCCCCAAAGCGCGTCATAAATCATCATCTCCCCGCGCAACGCTTGCCCTGCACCGGTGATCAACTTGACCGTCTCAACCGCCATCATCGCACCAATCACCCCAGGCAGCGGCCCCAGAACGCCCGCTTCGGCACAAGATGGCGCCAGTCCGGGCGCAGGCGCTTCTGGGAAAACACATTGGTAGCACGGGCCGTCGCTGGCTGGATCAAACACCGACAACTGACCTTCCCACTGACTTAGCGCGCCAGACACCAGCGGCTTGCCCAGCGCCACAGCAAACCGATTTGACAAGTACCGGGTTTCAAAATTGTCGGTCCCATCCAAAATGACATCATACTCCGCAAACAAGCTTTGGGCGACATCCTCTGTCAAACGGCGCTCATAGGGGCGGACATCCAAATACGGGTTCAGTGCCTTCAGCGCCGTTTCGGCCGAAAACACTTTGGGCATACCAATCCGCTCATCGGTATGAATGACCTGACGTTGCAAATTACCAGCGTCGACCAGATCGTCATCCACAATCCCGATTGTGCCAACGCCAGCGGCCCCAAGATATTGCAACGCAGGGGCGCCCAGGCCGCCGGCGCCAATAACCAAGACCTTGGCCGTTTTCAGTTTCTTTTGCCCCTGCCCGCCGATTTCGCGCAGCACAATATGACGGGTGTAGCGTTCCAACTCTGCATCGGTCATCGCACCGGGTTTCGGCGCAGGTTTCGCGATTTCATCTTTTGCAACAGCACGTTGTTTCAATTGCATCAATCCCATGCGGTACAGCATTACCAGCGCAACAAAGCCACCAAGTATCAGCCACAGCGCAGCGCTTTCGCCGGTGGCCGCCCGAATGGCATGGCCCTGTGGCAAGACCAACTGCGCCAGCACCACGCCAAAGTACAAAATCCCGATCATCATCAATCGAGCGCGTATCGGGGCACGCAAAGCCCAGCCCAAGCACCAAATCGCGGCGCCCATTACAAAAACCAGCCCCATCAACTGCGCCCGGTAGAGCCGAACCCCCCGGCCCCGCGCGCCGTATTGTCCAGCGTCTCAACCGCTTCAAACTGCGCAAACACAACAGGGGCAACAATCATCTGCGCAATCCTGTCACCATGAGCAATGGTGAACGGCGCGTCCCCGGCATTCATAACAATCACCCCCAACGGGCCCCGATAGTCACTGTCGATAGTACCAGGACTGTTTGGCAAGGTGATCCCGTGCTTCAGCGCCAGGCCAGAACGGGGTCGCAATTGCACCTCATATCCCGCAGGAATTGCCACTCGCAGGCCAGTTGGCACCAACGTCCGCTTGCCCGGCTGCAGGTCTACCTGCCCTCTGTCGGGAAAATTGGCACGCAAATCGGCACCGGCTGCGCCTGCCGTTGCATATGCTGGCAGACCCAAAGAGGTATCCGCCTCCGCTTCCCACATCATGTTGATCGTGACCACGCCCGTTGCTCCTTATTTCCGACTGTCAGAATCGGACAAGGTATCTGCAATTCGCTGTGCCAACTTTTGCGCGACAGCGTCTTTGCTCATCCGCTGCCAAGTTTCGGCGCCATCGTCATCAATCAGGATCACCGCGTTTTCGCTGCCCCCCATGATGCCGGTGTCGGGGCTGACATCATTGGCCACGATCCAATCACAGCCCTTGCGCGCACGTTTTGCTGTGGCCAGTTCAACCACTTTTTCGGTTTCTGCGGCGAAACCCACGACCAGCCCAGGCCGCCCGCTTTTCAGCTGGGACACCTTGGCCAGAATATCGGTGTTTTCCGTAAATTCGAGAACAGGAATGCCCTCGCGGGTTTTCTTGATTTTCTGTGTGGCGGCCTGCGTTGTACGCCAATCCGCTACAGCGGCCGCAAATATCCCTGCATCCACGGGCAACGCAGCCATCACCGCGTCATACATTTGCTGCGCTGTTTCAACGGGCACAACATGCACACCCTCTGGTGGCGGAACGCGTGCGGGCCCGGTAACAAAAATCACATCCGCCCCCAAATCACGTAGCGCCTTGGCAATTCCAGTGCCCTGCGTACCGGATGACCGATTTGCGATATATCTGACCGGATCAATAGGTTCATGCGTCGGGCCAGACGTCACCAGAATACGCTTTCCTGTCAGCGGCCCGTCGCTCAGCAAGGCCTTTACAGCAGCGACAATTTCCAACGGCTCGGCCATACGGCCTGCACCAAATTCACCACACGCCATCCCACCTTCGTTGGGGCCAACAACCTGCACTCCATCGCTTTTCAGCGTGGCCAGGTTGCGCTGTGTCGCTGGATGCTCCCACATCCGGACATTCATTGCCGGTGCGATCATCACCTGCGTGTCTGTGGCCATCAACAAGGTCGATGCCAAGTCATCCGCATGCCCACCTGCCATTTTCGCCATCAAATCCGCAGTCGCGGGCGCAACAACAATCAAATCGGCGGACCGTGACAACTGAATATGCCCCATTTCCGCTTCGTCCGTCAGGTCGAACAGGTCTTGGTATGCCTTCTCTTCGGACAGTGCCGCCACAGACAGTGGCGTTACAAATTCCGTGGCCGCGCGCGTCAAAACCGCGGTTACGCTTGCGCCGCGTTCTTTCAAGCGCCGGATCAAATCCAAACACTTATACGCAGCAATACCGCCACCAATGATCAGAAGAATGCGCTTTTCTGCCAGCATTCCGGCCCCCGCAGGTTAGTTCATGCGCAGTGTTACGCAGCACACGGCCAAAACTCAATCACTGGCAGGCGCAAAGGCAAGACAGGGGTCTGGCCTAATGACAGCCGGCGCGCGCTCAACCGCATCAAACTGACCAACCGGCGGCGGCGTTTCATCTGCCTGGCCTTCGACCTGCGCCAAAGAAAACAAGGCCAGCTCTGGCGCGGCCTTGGCCAAATAACTTGGCGCACCCCAGTCAGCCCGCGCATGCCCATTGCCCGTAATCACCACAACGGGCCCACCAGTCTGTTGATGGGCCAACAAGGCAACTCGGGCCAATTCGGCGTCCCGCAACCGCTGGACCGCGACCATAGCGGGCAACAAATGCTCTGGCAGGGCACCACAATGCGCCTGCGCCTGCATCTCTTGGCGTTCTGTTTGCTGAGTTTCCGGCAAAGGATCAGATAAACCGAATGCACTGGCATCACCGCCAAAAGCGGATACCGGATCAGACATAGCCGCCTTCGCCACGTCACGAGGCACGCCCGCTCCGTACATGCGTGCATTCTGTGCCGCTGCAAAAATCGGATAGTAGATCGAAAAATCAGGCCATCCGCTATGTTCCCAGCCAGTTGCAGCGGCCAATGCTTGTTCATCAGAATACAGCTCGGGCAGCGCATTCTCGGCCTGCTGCGCCGTCAACATTTCCCAAACGATAGCGGATGGTTCTAACGCGGATACAATGTCAGCCTGTCGTAAATGGTGGTGCGGATTGTCGTGCCGTTCGCCCAGAAAATAGACATCAAAGCCAACCGGCTGCGCCGCAGCGGCTGTACCAAACCCCAACAACAGAAAAAGTAGCGCCTTCATACAAGAAAAGTCTGAACCTCTTCATTCTGCGATTCAAGCGACTTTCGCATCTTGATGAACGCCGCCGCTTCAAGTTGACGAACCCGCTCTTTTGAAAGACCAAGCTCCGCGCCCAAACTTTCCAAAGTACGCCCCCGGTCACGCAGCTTGCGCTCACGCACGATAAAGCGTTCTCGTTCGTTCAGACCATTCAGCGCTTGCAACAGCCATTCGCGCATTTGCGCCGTATCCAGATCTTGTTCGACAATCTCTTTTGCCTGCGCGCGATCATCAACGATTGTGTCGATCCATTCGCGCCCTTCATCATCCGACGCCTGAGTGGCATTCAACGAAAAATCCGATCCTGAAAGTCGACCTTCCATCATTTCCACGTCATGCAGCGGAACACCGATTTCGGTGGCCACTTGCCTGCGCAATTCTGATCCATTCAGCTCTTTTCCGGCCGCAATCGCTTCTCGCTCCAACCGGGCTTGAACGCGCTTCATATTGAAAAACAAAGATTTCTGAGATGACGTCGACCCGGTACGCACCATCGACCAGTTGCGCATCACATAATCCTGAATGCTCGCCTTGATCCACCAGACCGCATAGGTGGAAAACCGAACACCGCGGTCAGGGTCAAATTTATCTGCGGCCTTCATCAACCCAAGTCCGGCTTCCTGAATCAAGTCATTCATCGGCGCGCCGTACCGTTTGAATTTCGAAGCCATCGAAATTGCCAAGCGCATGTAAGCCGTAATCAGGCGATGAAGCGCTTGTTCGTCACGATGATCTCGCCACGCATAGGCCAGTTTCAGCTCTGTTTCGGCATCTAGCATTTCTGCCTTCATCGCGCGCCGAGAAAACGTTCGGTCGGAAATTGCGTCAAGTGCCATGCGATATCCCCTGTCGTGACCACGGCCTAAAAATGCCGATTTGCAAAGTTTACGAACCGGACATCGACTTGGATCATTTTCGCAGGGAATTTCTTTGCTCTAATGCAGCGGGTTTTGTACCGCATCACCGCATTCATCAAATTTTGTGATGCGGTTTTACAGAAAAATGCATTTTCATCCCAGGCCGTTCAGCGGTTAACCTGCAGGAAGATATGACAAAACAGGATTTGCGATGAGCTATCAATTGTACATTGGCGATTATGCTTACTCTTCTTGGTCTTTGCGGGGCTGGTTGCTTTTGCGCCGCTTTGGAATTTCGGCTGACGTAACGCTGGTAGACTTTGCCGAAAAGTCCGTGGCCGAACACTTGCAAAATGTTGGTCCGGCAAAAACTGTGCCCACTTTGATAGACGAGAGCGGAACCATCGTTTGGGATTCGCTTGCAATGGCAGAGGAGCTGGCAAGCCGTCATCCAAATGCCGGCATTTGGCCCGATGATCCCGCAGCGCGGGCGACTGCCCGGTCTTTGACGGCCGAAATGCACTCTGGTTTTAGTGCCCTTCGCAACGCTTGCCCGATGAACATGCGCAAATGTTATGTCGACTTCCCTGTATCGGATGCCGTGCAAGAAGACCTGAACCGGTTACAGCAGATTTGGGATTATGCTCGTCAAACCTCTGGGGGCACGGGCCCATGGCTTTGCGGAACCTATTCCGCTGCAGACGCCTTTTTTGCACCCGTGGCCGCGCGGATTGCTGGCTACCAACTGCCTGTCAGCCCGTCCGCTCAAGCCTATGTTGATGCGCATTTGGCGGATCCTGCGTTTCGTCGTTGGCGCGCGATGGGCTTGGTCCACGGCCAAGACCTGGAGCGTTATGCGATGACCTATGACAGCACCGATTGGCCAGGCCCTGCCCCGCGTCGGGCGCAGTCGATTGAAACGGGCACTTCCGTCAACGAAACCTGCCCTTACAGCGGCAAGGACGTGACCCATCTGATGGAAATGGACGGCAAGGTTTACGGGTTCTGCAACGCATTTTGCCGCGACAAAACAGTCGCCGACCCAGAAACTTGGCCTGACTTCATGGCCATTGTTCGCTGATCTTTTTGGCGACAAAGCGGGATGGCGCGACGTCGACATGTTTGGTTAAAACCCCAATAGCTCCAGACGCGCGCCAACCGCTTTGGCAACTTTGGCCGGCGGCGGTGGCCAATCATATCCGCCGGTTTCGATCGCCATTGCCATTTTCAAAAATGTAATGTCGTCAGCATTTTCTGTTACAAAAACCGCTGTTTCTGCATAGGCTTCTCCAAACATTTCGGGATGCTGCCCTGCGCCCTCATCTAGCAGTGCAATCGCTGCATCAAAACGGGTTTCGGCAAGCATCACCCGCAACTCCGACACCCAAAAGGCGGCGGCAAGGCGCGTGTCTCGATACTCTTTGCGGTAAGCTTCGATCAAACGCCGATCATTTTCTGAGGCTGCCTGTGCATCCTTTATGGATTGAAACCGGTCCAACAGCTTTATCGGAACATCATGGCTTGGCTCCGCGACGGCGGAAACCTCCGCCCCGTCTTGCGTTGTAGGACTTTGTTCAGACGGTGCCACGGTTCGCGTTAAAAACGCTGCCAGGGTCCCATGGGCATGACCATACCCGTTTTGCTCTAGGTATCGCATAGTTGGCATTTCAAACATCGCCAGCAGGACAGGCGGTAATAGTTGATAGGCTGCAATCACCGCATCCTCATCCAAGCCCGGCGATTGATCTCCTGCATTTACCCGACGAATTACATCCCACGGAGACAAACCGGGACAGGCAGCAAAAACAGTTTTCGAAACATTGACCCGCCCCTCAATAACGCTGGCCATTGCGCGTAGTGTATCCGCCGCAGCCCCATCCATCGGCGCTAAAAGCGCCAGAGCTTCATACCCTTGGCCGTACGCCACATAGAATCGAGCAAGTGCCAGTTCGGCTGAGGGCACTGCGCGACCAGTCAAATCCACGGTCTCAGCACGCATCCTTGCCAATTCCTGACTGTAAGGGGTGTGTCCAGCCCACTGCGCAATCATCGAAGCAACGTTGGGCGGGCACCACGCCACGGTCGCAGCCTGACCCGTGGCATCCCCTGTGTCCTCTTCCAATTGCGGATCTATCGTCGCCGTCTCCGGCTCTGCCGCACTTGAAATGGTCATGTGATCCGCCATCGACAACAGCCCAGCCTGAGTTGCCGCCTGAACTTCGGCATCCAATTGTTCAGCCAGAAATGTTGAGTTCTTTCCGACAGTTAGATCTGGCAGAACAGGTAGCACTGGCATGGGTGTCGGCGCAGCCACTGTTGTTTCAAGTGGGTCCGGCAACGCGATGGTCGGTGGAGAGTTCCACTCAGATTGTGCCAGAACGGTCGCCGCCTCTGATCCGGATTCTAAGAGCCCCAAAGGTTCGGAGACCTCCTCTAAATCCACCATAGCGTCGGCAATTTGAAGAACCTCTGAAGTATCGCCCCCTTGATCCGACAATTGTGGTTTCAATTCCGGTTTGGCCGGTTGCAGAACCACGGCATCGGGTGAAAGCGCACTGGCCCGCAACCTATTGGCAATGTCGACAACCAGAAACCGCGTTGCATAGGGGTAAACGGCCACGGCACATTCGCAGGCCAAACCGATGTCCAGTTGCGACCGTTTGTCAGACGTCAACTGCGCCAAGCGATCTGTCGAAATAACGTCGAAAACGCCATCCATGTCGAATTCGATTTCGGGGCGGCTGAGGGTCAAGCGCACTGAATTGGCGCTTTTCCTTTCCGCTTCCCAATCGATCTGCCCCGGCAGATACAGAACAAGCCTGGTGAAATTGTCATGGTCCCCGGATTGAACACGTACAGTCTCAGCCGCAGAAGCCGCAGCGCCCATTAGCCAAAACAGAAACGGCGCCCAATTCCGGATCATGCCGCCGCCTTGGTTTCTTTCAGCGCTTCTTCCAGCACTTCATAACTGGGCCGAAAGTGGCTGGGGGCACCCTGTCGCCCCACTTCGATGCAGATATTCACACCATGGTTATAAAGGCTGGCCACGATCACATCGCGAATTGTCTGGTAGAATGCCGCCTCATCCTCAACCACAGTTTTTAGCTTTGCCGCGAAGGGTCCGACCAAACCATAGGCCAAGAAAACACCCAGAAAGGTGCCCACCAATGCGCCGCCAATCAACTTCCCCAGCACCTCAGGCGGTTGGTCAATCGATGCCATGGTTTTGATAACCCCCAAAACCGCAGCTACAATACCCAGCGCAGGCAGACCATCGGCCACGGTCTGTAGAGCGTGGCTGGAGTGCATGTCATGGTGCAGTTTCGTTTCCAGGCGCTTTTCCAGAACCTCTTCTACCTGATGCGGATCGTCATAGTTCATCGACGCAGACCGCAACGTATCGCAGATCATCTCAACCGACTCTTTGTCAGCCAAGATTCGGGGATACTTGGCAAACAGCGGCGATTCTTGCGGGTTTTCAATGTGCTCTTCCAAAGCAACCGGGTTTTGCTTGGCAATGCGCAAAAGCTCAAAAAGCAAACAAAGCAGCGATTGGAAATCATCAGGTTTCCATTTCGATCCTTTGAAAACCTTACCAACATCTTTCAGTGTATGCTTTGCAGCCGCCCCGCTGTTGCTGATGATAAAGGCACCAATGGCAGCACCACCAATCATGGTGAATTCGAAAGGCAACGATTTCAGGATGATTTCCATCTTGCCACCGGCGGCCAAATACCCGCCGAAGACCATCACCACAACAACACCTATGCCGACAAAACCAAGCAACGCACCCCTCCATTACTGAATGGGTACTCAGTGCCACGAAAGCCTTAACGAAAGCTGTGCGAGACAGACTTCGGTCAGGTTCAGGTGATGAAATGCAGCAGCATTGTCAGCCCAGCGCCAAGAACAACGCCCCCGCCGCCCCAAGTCAGCCGTCGCCGCCAAGGCGAGGCTGCGCGGCTGTCTGGTACATCGGCTTGACGGATCAAGGCAGACTCCATCACCGCCGGCAGGCGTGGCCCGAAACGCGCCAACACGCGCGCCGTCTTGGCCAAATCTTCGAACACAGCGCGGGGGCCGATCGATGTCTTGATGTATTGCTCCACCACGGGGCGGGCGACATGCCAGATATTCATTTGCGGATTTAGCGACCGCGCAACACCTTCCACCACAACCATTGTGCGTTGCAGCAAGATCAGTTCTGTGCGCGTTTCCATGCCAAAACGCTCTGTAACTTCAAACAGATACGTCAGCAGGCGCCCCATCGAAATATGGGTGGCATCCATCCCGAAAATCGGCTCTCCGACAGCACGCAATGCACGGGCAAATTCATCGACATCGCGGTCAGCCGGTACATATCCGGCCTCAAAATGCACCTCGGCCACACGCTTGTAGTCACGCCGGATAAAGCCAAACAGAATCTCTGCATAGACGCGGCGTGTATACTCATCGATATGGCCCATTATGCCAAAATCATAGGCGATGATATCGCCGTTGGACGCCACTTTCAGGTTGCCCTGATGCATATCGGCATGAAAAAAACCATCGCGGAGCGCATGATTCAGAAAGAGCTGCAGAACCCGCTCGCTTAACGCCACGCGATCCATCCCGGCGGCATCAAGCGCATCGTTATCACCCAACGGTAGACCTTCGGCCCACCCCATGGTCATCACTCGACGTGCAGAAAAATCCCATTTCACCTGCGGCAGCTGAAATCCGGCGTCCTCCGTCGTATTCGCAGCGAATTCACTGGCCGCGGCAGCTTCCAGACGCAGATCAAGCTCGCCGTTCACCACACCTTCAAAATGCCGGATCACTTCCATGGGGCGCAAACGCCGGGACGAAGGCGAAAACCACTCAATGATCGTGGCCGCCAAGTAGAACGCATCAATATCTTTGCGAAAGGCGCGTTCGATCCCCGGACGTAACACCTTTACCGCAACGGTTTCGCCCGTATCTGCCAGCGTGGCTTTGTGGACCTGCGCAATAGACGCCGCCGCCACAGGCTCGCTAAAACTGGAAAACACTGTGGCGACTGGAAGGTTCAGCTCTCGGGCCACTTCGGACCTGGCCGTTTCCACTGAAAACGGCGGCAGTTTATCTTGCAAAACACGCAATTGGTTGGCGAACTCTTCCCCCACCAAATCCGGACGCGTGCTAAGCACTTGGCCAAACTTGATGTAAGCGGGTCCAAGCGCCGACAGCGCGCGCGTTGCCGGCGGCATCGACGGATCACCCTCATACCCCAGCCATTTGAACGGCCAGCCCAGAACGCGGGCGGCAATGCGCAACGGCCGTGGCGCATCGAAAGCATCCAAAACGGCGCGCATCGCGCCGGTTCGCTCAAATGTCGCCCCAGTGCGCACGAGGCGCCAAATATTATGCGGCCCCCTCATTCAGGCATACCTTTGCACAGGTCAGACGCAGAATTCATGACGGCAACGCTCAAATCTTCCATCCCGAATGCAGGCACGCAACGCCCATGGTCATGTTCCGATATTTGGCATTCGCAAACCCGGCTTTGCGCACCATGTCCAAAAAGGTTTCCTGATCAGGAAAGCGGCGAATCGACTCCACCAGATACTGATAGCTGTCGCGGTCCCCGGCAATAGCCTGACCCAGACGCGGAATGATGTTGAAAGAATACAAGTCGTAAGCCTTCTGCATCATGTCATTTGGAATCTGGCTGAACTCCAACACCATCAAACGTCCACCGGGGCGCAAAACGCGGTACGCCTCGTTCAAAGCGTCCTGCGGGCGCGTGACATTACGAATGCCGAAGGAAATGGTGTAGACGTCAAAAGTGTTGTCCGCGAAGGGCAGCGCCATCGCATCACCGACCACCCAATCCAGACTGTCCTGCATGGCATCGGCTTCGGCGCGCTTGCGCCCTTCGATCAACATGGGTTCTGTCAGGTCCAGCACTGTGGCATGCGCACTGTGCTTGGCACGTTTCAAAAAGCGGAACGAAATGTCGCCCGTGCCACCGGCAACATCCAGCAACCGTTGCCCCGGACGTGGCGCCAACCAATCCATCATCGCATCTTTCCAAACGCGGTGAATCCCCATCGACATGGCATCGTTCATCACGTCGTATTTGGAGGCAACAGAGTTGAATACCCCTTGCACCTTCCCGGCTTTTTCGCCCTCGGGTACTTCCGTGAAGCCAAAATGCGTCGTTTTTTCTGTACCGTTGGTCATAGGCCTTGCCGTTCTTGGAACTCAGCCCTTCTTATAGACCGCTAAACCGCCGTTACAATGCACGGCCCAAGAACGGATCGCCGCAGATGCCAGAATTGCCCGAAGTAGAGACCGTCCGCCGCGGCCTAGCCCCAGTGATGGAGGGACAAGTGATCGCGCAGGCAGACATTAACCGGCCTGATCTGCGATGGCCATTCCCGCCCAACATGTCTACTCGGTTGACTGGGAAACAGGTTTTGGGCCTGCGGCGTCGATCCAAATACATTTTGGCCGATCTGTCCTCTGGAGAAACATTGCTGATCCATCTGGGCATGTCTGGACGCATGTTGATATCTGGCGATCCGTTGGGTCAGTTCGTGCATGAACACCCTGCCCCGGAAAAGCATGACCATGTTGTACTTCACATGCAAAGTGGCGCGCGTATTACGTTTAATGACCCGCGCCGGTTCGGCGCGATGGATTTGTTAACGACAGACAGCGCCGACGCGCACCCCCTGTTGGCCAGCATCGGGCCAGAGCCACTGGGCAACGATTTTAACGAAACCTACCTTGTTGAGCGGTTGAAGGGGCGCAATACCCCCATAAAATCAGCCCTCCTTGATCAGAAAATCGTCGCTGGCCTTGGCAATATTTACGTGTGCGAAGCGCTGTACCGCGCCCGCTTGCATCCGACACGAAAAGCCGGGCAGATCGCCGCCCCACGCATTGCCGCGCTGGTTCCAATCATTCGTGATGTCTTGGGCGAAGCCATTGCCGCCGGCGGTTCAACCTTGCGGGACTTCAAGCAAGCGGATGGCGAACTGGGATATTTTCAGCACAGTTTCGACGTCTATGGCCGCGAAGGCGAGCCATGTCGCACACCCGGATGCGATCGGGAGATTTCCCGTATCGTGCAATCGGGACGATCCAGTTTCTATTGTACCAGTTGCCAAAGATAGCTTGAAACGAACAACCGGCGTGATAAGCATCCACTCTTATACCGAAACGACCGGAGCCAACATACATGGCCTACGAGACGATCAACGTCGAAGTCGAAGACAGCGTCGCGACGATCAAGCTGAACCGACCAGAAGCGCTAAACGCGCTGAACAGCCAGCTATTGGGAGAGCTGAACACCGCCCTTCATGAAGCTGATGCCAGCGACAAAGTCCGCTGTATCGTTCTGACCGGATCATCCAAAGCCTTTGCTGCAGGGGCCGACATCAAGGAAATGTCCGAGAAGAGTTTTGTCGACATGTTCTTGGCAGACTTCTTTGGCGGGCCGCAGAATGATTTCTTGCGCGTACGCAAACCCATCATCGCCGCCGTATCTGGCTACGCCTTGGGCGGCGGATGTGAGTTGGCCATGATGTGCGATTTCATTATCGCGTCTGACACCGCGAAATTCGGCCAGCCCGAGATTAATTTAGGTGTCATGGCCGGTATGGGCGGAACACAACGCCTGACGCGGTTCGTTGGCAAATCCAAATCTATGGATATGCACCTGACCGGCCGCTTCATGGATGCCGAAGAGGCAGAGCGCGCAGGCTTGGTCAGCCGGGTAGTCCCCGCCAAAAGCCTGATGGAAGAAGCCCATGCCGCCGCAGCCAAGATCGCAGAGAAATCTGTGCTCTCGTCTATGGCCGTCAAAGAGGCTGTGAACCGCGCTTACGAAACAACCATGACCGAAGGTCTGTTGTACGAACGCCGCGTGTTCCACTCGCTGTTCAGCACAGAAGATCAAAAAGAAGGCATGGGCGCGTTTATGGAAAAACGGCAAGCCCAGTTCCGCGACAAGTAACGCGATTCGCTTGGTCTATGATTTTGGGTCGCCCGGCACTGTCCGGGCGATTTTGCTTTTCAATCCGTGCAAAAGCCGCTATAGGCCGCCGTTAAATGCGTGTGATGCCCGCTTAGGCAAGAGTAGGTCCGGTCGGAATTACCGGTCTTGGCAGGTTTTTGCGCAAGATATTAGATAACTGATCAGGACAGACTCACATGGCCAATTCGCCCCAAGCTAAGAAGCGCGCACGTCAGAACGAAAAGCGTTTCGCTATCAACAAAGCACGCCGTTCGCGCATCCGTACCTTCATCCGTAAAGTTGAAGAAGCCATCGAATCGGGTGACAAAGAAGCCGCGGCAACAGCCCTGCGCGCTGTTCAGCCAGAGCTGATGCGTGGCGTTTCCAAAGGCATCTTCCACAAGAACACAGCATCGCGCAAAATGTCGCGTCTGTCTTCTCGGGTTAAATCCCTGGGCTAAGCCAGCAAGACCATATTGTGATCGATTTTTAAGGCATCGCCATAGGCGGTGCCTTAAGTTTTTGTACTTTCGTGGAAAAATGCAACGCCACCAGATTCGTTTTCAACTATTGTTCAGTCAAGCGACAAGTTCAGTTGTCGCGCCCCCTCACACATTGCTAGTTTCCTCCTTGCGAGTCACTTTGCACTTGGGGTTAGGCAGCTCGAGAACCCAGGCAACATAGCCCGGGAAATCGAGGATTGGACTTCTGCGAGTCCATTTAAAAAGGCGTTGGCCTTAGCCTGTCCATTGTATCATCTCGGACCGCAACGCACGCCCGTTTTCGGGATACTTCGGGTGTTGTTGTTTCGGTCCATCTGCCCATTGGGCAAACCCGTGTACGCACATGGGGTGGTGTTACTTTGTCCCTCGTCCAAATGATTTCAACAGGCTGAGAATGCTGCCGAAAAGGCAGGCGAAACCGGGGATGGGAATGAGTAGGGACGACGACGATATGACGGGCACGCAATGGGACAGCGTTCGAGCTCAGATCTGCCAATCACTTGGACAGAACAATTATAAAAACTGGATCGAACCACTGAATTTCGTGGCTTGTGAAAAAGGTGTAGCTCAATTTAAAGCGCCTACCGCGTTTCTGGGCAATTACGTTGACCAGAATTATGGGCAGACGATTCTGCACTTCATCAACCAGAACGGGGCAAACGTGCGCCGCCTGCAGTTTGATGTGCATGCCAGCCGCACGGCACGCCCTATCGAGGAACCGGCCGTAAAGGCGGCAAAGACCGCTGCTGCTGCGACGCCACGCAAGGAGGCCACGAATAATTTGATTAGCGCGCCTCTTGATTCCAAATTTACGTTCGACACGTTCGTTGTTGGTAAACCCAACGAATTGGCACATGCCGCCGCGCGTCGCGTCGCCGAAGGTGGTCCTGTCACGTTTAATCCGTTGTTCCTGTATGGTGGCGTCGGCTTGGGTAAAACGCACCTGATGCACGCCATTTCTTGGGAGCTGCGCGAACGCCGCCCGGAACTGAACGTACTATACCTGTCTGCCGAACAGTTCATGTACCGTTTTGTTCAAGCGCTTCGCGACCGCAAGATGATGGATTTCAAAGAAATTTTCCGTTCTGTCGACGTGCTTATGGTTGATGACGTTCAATTCATCGCCGGCAAGGACAGCACCCAGGAAGAGTTCTTTCACACGTTCAACGTACTGGTCGAACAAAACAAACAGATTATCATTTCAGGCGACCGCGCCCCGGATGAGATCGCAGGCCTGGAGAATCGGATTCGGTCTCGTCTCCAAAGCGGCTTGGTTGTTGATCTGCACCCCACAGACTACGAACTGCGCCTTGGCATTTTGCAGTCCAAGGTGGAAACGCAGCGCATCCACTATCCGACGTTGGAAATCGAACCAGGTATTCTGGAATTTTTGGCGCACCGCATTTCAACAAACGTTCGTGTCCTGGAAGGCGCGCTGACCCGTTTGTTCGCCTTTGCTTCACTGGTTGGCAAACCGGTGACGATGGCCCTGACACAAGATTGTCTGGCCGACGTTCTTCGTGCATCGCAACGCAAGATTTCGATTGAGGAAATCCAACGCAAAGTGGCCGAGCACTACAACATCCGTCTGTCTGATCTGCTGGGCCCCAAGCGGGTTCGCTCATTTGCGCGCCCTCGCCAAGTGGCAATGTATCTTTGCAAACAAATGACAAGCCGGTCTTTGCCTGAAATCGGTCGCCGCTTTGGCGGGCGTGACCACACGACGGTTATGCATGGTGTCAAACGGATCGAAGAGCTGAAACAGACCGACGCAGGAATTGCTGAAGACCTGGAAATGCTGCGGCGAGCGCTGGAAAGCTGACGACTTTCCACAATATGAGCACATCAGGCCGCGCTATGCGCGGCCTATTGCTTGACCCGCCCGAAAAACCAGTAAACAAAAGCAAAACAAGAGGGTTGGCGCATCACCCGTCCGGGGTTAGGGTGCCCATCCGGCAAGTCGGAGGGACGGGGCATGAAGATCAGTCTGGAACGAAGCGCATTGTTGAAAGCCGTTTCGCAAGCGCAATCAGTTGTTGAACGCCGCAACACGATCCCGATTTTGGCGAATGTCATGATCGAGGCCGAAGGCGACAGCGTGTCTTTTCGTGCGACAGACCTTGATATCGAGGTCGTCGACAAAGCACCGGCACAGGTTGAACGCGCAGGCGGCACCACTGTCAGCGCCGTCACTTTGCATGAAATCGTCCGCAAGCTTCCTGATGGCTCGCTGGTCACCCTGATCAGTGATGAGGCCGCAGGCCGTTTGACCGTTCAGGCAGGGCGCGCCAACTTCTCTCTGGCAACATTGCCAAAAGAAGACTTCCCGATCATGGCCTCGTCGGAATACAGTTCGAACTTCACGTCAAAAGCCGAAGTGTTGCGCCGCCTGTTCGACAAATCCAAGTTCGCAATCTCGACCGAAGAAACCCGTTACTATCTGAACGGTGTTTATATGCACGTCGCAGAAGGCGAGGATGGCCGCGCGCTGCGCTGTGTCGCTACAGACGGCCACCGTCTGGCCCGTATTGATGCAAAACTGCCTGCCAATGCCGAAACCATGCCAGGGGTGATCGTTCCGCGTAAAACAGTGGCGGAGCTGCGAAAGCTGCTGGACGAAGACGATATGGACATTGCCGTCAGCGTGTCGGAAACCAAAATACGCTTTGCGACCCCGGATATCACTCTGACATCCAAAGTGATCGACGGCACATTCCCCGATTACACCCGCGTCATCCCCGCCGGCAACACCCGCCGAATGGAGGTGGACGCCGCAGACTTTGCCAAAGCTGTTGATCGTGTGGCAACTGTCAGCTCAGAACGGTCCCGTGCGGTTAAATTGACCTTGGATGAGGATCGGCTGATTCTGTCGGTCAATGCACCAGATAGCGGCGCAGCCGAAGAAGAATTGGCCGTCGCCTATGGCGATGAACGTTTGGAGATTGGCTTCAACGCCCGATACCTGCTGGAAATCGCCAATCAGGTTGACCGGGAAAACGCCGTGTTCATGTTTAACACGGCTGGTGATCCGACATTGATGCGCGAAGGCAATGATACGTCTGCCGTCTACGTTGTGATGCCGATGCGCGTCTGACGCATCGGCCATTGCCAGCGTCGCGCCGGATTTAATGCCGCTTTCCTTAACCCATCTGACATTGTCTCACTTCCGGTCCCATAAGCGGGCCGAAGTTCACGCAGATGGGCGTCCCGTGGCCATTTTTGGCCCTAATGGCGCTGGCAAAACCAACCTGCTAGAGGCCGTTTCACTGTTTTCGCCCGGTCGCGGTATGCGCCGTGCCTCGGCGCAGGAAATGACCCGTCGCCCAGAAGAGCTGGGCTGGAAAATCACCGGCCACGTGTCTGGTCCAACCGGACAGAACGAGATTTCATTTCAGTCGCAAGATGGTGCTGCCCGCCAAGTGCGCATAAACGATAAATCTGTAACGCAATCCGCCTTGGGGCAGATTGCTCGTGTTCTGTGGTTGGTTCCGTCAATGGATCGCTTGTGGATCGAAGGGGCCGAGGGTCGCCGCCGATTTCTTGACAGAATGACACTGTCTTTCTTTCCCAGCCATGCAGAGGCTTCGCTGACCTATGAAAAAGCGATGCGAGATCGTAACCGGTTGTTGAAAGATCAGGTCCGTGATCCGCATTGGTATGCAGCGCTGGAAATGCAGATGGCCAAGGCGGGGGCCGAAATTCATGCCAGCCGTATTCGCACCCTGTCGGCGCTCGCAACCGCACAGGTCAGCGCCGTCACAGCCTTCCCTTCGGCCCTTCTGGACCTGACCCACCCGGATATGGACATGCCCGCAGATGAGCAGGATCTGCGCACAGCCTTGGCTGACAATCGGACACAGGATCTTTACGCCGGGCGCACCCTGATTGGGCCGCACCGGGCGGATCTTCACGCCAAATACGCAGACAACGGCACGCTGGCGCGCGATTGTTCAACCGGCGAACAAAAGGCGCTGCTGATCAGCCTGATCCTGTCAAACGCCCGTGCATTGATCCCAGACTTTGGCGCGCCGCCCATCTTGTTGCTGGACGAAGTCGCCGCTCATCTGGACCCAAACCGCCGCGCTGCACTGTATGACGAGCTGTGCCAACTCGGGGCTCAGGCCTGGATGACAGGAACAGAACGCAGTTTGTTCGACCATCTGGGCGACAGGGCACAATACATCGAAGTGACGGTCGAAGATGGCTTGTCCGTCACCCGCCAGTTGCCGGATTAATTATCGGTCAATTCTTCCACCGCTCTGGTGATATTGAACAGACTGCCGGGCAACCGCACCTTCTTGTCCAGTTCACCCAGAACGACCGTCGTGCTGCTGCCGCTGTCATCATTGATTTGCCACTGGCGCAGCTCCACCGGATCACCTGTGAATTTCAGTTGGATATTGCCGTATTCTGGATGTTCCGGGTCTTGCGCCGTAACGGTTGTTGCGGTGCCATCATAGCTGTGCCCCGTCACCATATTGGCCCTGTCCAAATCCACCTTTTTGGCCAAGATTATGCTTAGCGGCGTTCGATCCAGAGGATACCGTTCCACCGTGCGCAGCTTGGTGTCAAACACGGCTACACTGCCGCTACCAGCTAACACCAATGCTTCGTCTGGCGGATTATATTCAAACCGCATCCGCCCCGGACGGTGCAGAAAGATAGTGCCGGTGCTGATCGTGCCGTCATCATTGATTTGCGTGAACGCGCCTTGTGCCTGTTTCAGACCGTTCAGATAGCTGGAAATCTCACGTAGTGACAATTGGTCGGCAATCGCCTGACTGGCACCAACCGCCAAACTGAACGCGGCAACAAGTAATGTGCGAGGTATCATGCTGTGCAATATCCTTTGCCTCTTGGGTCGTTACTGAATAACCAAAACCACAGTGTTATTCGATATCGGTGGGATGGCGGCCAATTGCAATAACCCTGTCTCTGCCCCTGGGAACACTGGCGAAAATCGGCGCGGCACCAACGCAAGGCACGAAAAACCCGCGCTGACGCAAATCAACGCGGGTCAATGTTTTGGCGGCGTTCTGGCTTATTGCTCAGGCACCAGAATTTCACGTTTGCCCACATGGTTGGCCGAAGACACCACGCTGTTGTCTTCCATCTGCTCAACCAGACGCGCGGCCTTGTTATAGCCAATCGCCAGTTTCCGCTGAATGTAAGAGGTTGAGCATTTGCGATCTCTTATCACGATGGCGACGGCCTGATCATACAGCGCGTCTTCGCCATCTGTATTGCCACCCGTCAGCCCCAGAACCGCATCAATAGACGCTTCTTTTTCCTCATCCGGGCCATCCAACACACCATTCACATAGTCTGGCGGACCATAGGCTTTCAGGTGGTTGACGATTTCTTCCACCTCTTCGTCCGAAACAAACGGCCCGTGACAACGAATAATCTTGGACCCACCTGCCATATAGAGCATGTCACCTTGCCCCAGCAGCTGCTCGGCACCCATTTCACCCAAAATCGTCCGGCTGTCGATTTTCGATGTCACTTGGAACGAAATCCGCGTTGGGAAGTTGGCCTTGATCGTGCCGGTGATCACATCCACCGAAGGACGCTGTGTTGCCATGATCAAGTGAATACCCGACGCACGCGCCATCTGAGCCAAACGTTGAATACAGGCTTCGATCTCTTTGCCCGCAACCATCATCAGGTCGGCCATCTCGTCAACGATCACCACAATATACGGGATCTTTTTGGGCTCGAACTCTTCGGTTTCAAAGATCGGATCACCGGTTTCTTCGTCGAAGCCGGTTTGAACTGTGCGGCTGAACAGTTCACCACGGCTCAGCGCGTCCTCAACCCGGCCATTGTACCCGTCGATATTACGAACGCCCATCTTGGACATTTTGCGATAGCGATCTTCCATCTCTGCGACGGTCCATTTCAGCGCCACGACGGCCTTCTTTGGATCAGTCACCACCGGCGACAACAGGTGCGGAATGCCATCATACACTGACAGTTCCAGCATTTTCGGATCGATCATAATCAAGCGGCATTCTTCTGGCGTCAGCTTGTACAGCAGCGACAGGATCATCGTGTTGATCGCCACCGACTTACCAGAACCGGTTGTCCCGGCGATCAGCAGGTGAGGCATCTTGGCCAGGTTCGCAACAACAGCTTCGCCGCCAATATCCTTACCCAGTGCCAAGGGAAGCTTGGCCTTGGCATCCCCATAATCGCGGGAGGCCAGAATTTCACGGAAGGCGACTGTTTCACGCTTTTCGTTTGGCAGTTCGATACCAATTACGCTGCGGCCAGGCACTGTGGACACACGTGCCGATAGGGCCGCCATACTGCGTGCAATGTCATCTGCCAGACCAATCACCCGGCTAGCCTTCAAACCCGGTGCTGGTTCCAGCTCATACATGGTGACAACGGGGCCAGGACGCACAGAGACGATTTCGCCTTTGACGCCGTAGTCGTCCAAGACCGTTTCCAGCATACGCGCGTTTTCTTCCAGCGCCTGATCAGACAGCACATGCCGTTCAAATCCGGCCGGGTCTTCCAAAAGGCTAAGCGCTGGCAATTCGAAATCACTGTGGTTGTCTTCGAATCGAAGCGTCGGCTGTGCCTCGGCTTGCGCACGACGCGACAAAGAGGTTTTGCGGGTGGGTTGCTGAACAACCTTTTTCGCCTCTGGTGTCGGCACGCTGGCCGGGCCCGTCTGACGCGGCAGGATTGTGCGCGTGCTGGTGCTGGCGGCGGGATCGGTCGCTGGCATATCCGGGGTCAGCATCACAGCGTCATCAACGTCGGTCAGCCCAATATTGTTCGTCATCGCCTCGGCCGCTGTCATCGACGGCGCCGCCATGGCGGCTTCTGCGGCTGCAACGGCAGCGGTCAGTGGCGGCTCGGGTGGCAACCCATTGGCATGCGGAGAGATCAACAAGGGGTCCGGCCCCCGGCCGCGCCCTTTGGTCAATGGTTTGTCACGCGCCACCACTTCCGGATCTTCCGGAATGCCTACTCGGTTACGAATGACATCGGTGATCCGCGCGCGTAGTTTTTCCTGATCGGGCGCCTCAACCTGCGTTTCCAGCGGGGCAGCTTCTACCAGTTCTGGCTCTGGCATTTTTTCCGGACGGCGGATCAAGCCAAGAATGGACGGGCCGTTGTTTTCGGCCCGTGGTTGCGGGGCTTCTTCCCAGTCTGCTTCGGCCTGTTCTGCTTCTTCGGCCCGGCGTGCGCGACGCTCAACCCCACGCGCCTGCAGCGCTTGAGCGGTTTGCATTGCACCAGTTGCGCCACGGCCCAGAAGCGTCATCAACGTGGCATAAACCATGATGACACCAACAATCAGGAACCGCAAAATCGCCCGCAGCTCGACACGTGTGAAGCCCAGAACATAGCAGCCCAAGGCCAATATACCGCCGCCAAGCGCGATCATCAAAACGGCAAGGCTAACCCCGGTGCTGAAAGGCATCAACGTCAACAGGCTGCCCATCATCATATCGCCAAACAAGCCACCATAGCCAAAGCTATGCGCCCAATCGGCACTAACGGATTGACCAGCGGCATAGACAGACACAAGCGCAATCCAGATCGGCGAAAACACAAAGGCTGGCATCAACCGCTCTTGCCCGCGATGCAGGGCAAACCGCAGCCCCCAACCGATCAGAACCAGTGCCATAGCCCAGCTTCCACGCCCGATAATCATAAACAACGGGGCAGAAATGGTTGCACCAACGCGACCCAGCCAGTTTTGGACAGGCGCATCCGTTGCCGCCAGAAAACTGGGATCAGACGGCGTGTAAGACGCGATCATGGCACCAACCATCAGGCCCAGCGCAATCATCGCCAAGCCGATCAGCTCTTTGCCTCGCTTTTCGATAGCCGCCTGCATGTTGCTGTCAAAAAGCGGGTCACGCCCGCGCGCCATGAATGCCATTGTACCGTCTCGCCTCGTCTTATTTTTATTCGTATAGGCAGGATCTGATGATCCTCAGCCCCTGCTCTGTCTCTTTTTTATCTGCAACCATTGCCACACGGATGTATCCCTTGCCCGGAATTCCGTCTGCTGTTTCGCGTGACAAATAGGCTCCGGGTAAAACCCGCACGCCTGTTTCTTTCCAAAGCTTCAGCGCAGCCGCTTCACCGTCGTCCACCGGCAACCACAGGAAGAACCCGGCTTGCGGTGACAAATACCCGTCGATGTCGCCAAAAATGTGATCTGCCAGTTCGTACTTTTCAACATAGAGAGCGCGGCTGGCCACCACATGCGCTTCGTCCGACCAAACCCGTTCGGCCACACGCTGCAGCGGCAACGGCAAAGGGGCACCCGAATAGGCGCGCAACTGTTTGATCCGTGCAATGCTTTCTGGACCGCCCGCAACAAACCCAGAACGCAGCCCTGGCAAGTTCGACCGTTTTGACAGCGAATGAAAAATGGCCACGCGCTCAGGGCCCACGCCCATCTGCTGCGCCACTTGTAAGGCGCCCGGTGGCGGTGCGTCGCGATAGATTTCAGAATAGCATTCGTCTGCCAAAATCTGAAAATCATACCTCTCGGCCAAAGTAATCAGTTCGCGCCAATAGGCCGTATCCGCCACAGCGCCCTGCGGGTTGGCTGGCGAACAGATATAGGCCAGCGCGGTACGTTTCAGAACATCCTCGGGCAAGCTGGCATAGTCTGGCAAGTGGCCAGTTTGCGCACTTGCGGGCACAAATACTGGCTCAGCCTCAACCGAAATCGCGCCGATCATGTAAACTTGGTAAAACGGGTTCGGCATCAGGATGACAGGCTGCGCGCCATCCTTCGTTTCCGGGCACAGCGCCATCGCCGCGTTGTACAGCCCTTCTCGGGTGCCGTTCAGCGCCATGATCTGCGTTTCTGGATCGATTTCGATGCCGTAGCGACGGTTCAACCAACCAGCAATCGCCGCGCGCAATTCCGGAGAGCCGTCATTGGGGGGGTATTTACCAAAATCCGCAACATTCTCTGCCAGCACATCCCCTACCCATTCGGGAAAGGCGTGCTTGGGTTCGCCGATGGTCATATGACGCACCGGACCACCCGGTTCGTGCACATCCAAAAGAGCGCGCAAACGCGGGAAAGCATAGGCCGGAAGGTTCGAAAACCGCTCGGGAAACATCAATAACTGCCTCAGAATACGGGATCATTGCCGCCCCGCTTTGCCCGGAAGAATACGCAAACCATTTCAGCCCGTCCACAAAAAGCCGGACAGAAGGCAGACCTGTGGCAGGAAAAACGCAAATACGCTCAGCTTCAGTGGTCAGGCGAAATAATTCTGCAATATCCGGGTGTAAATCGCCTTGAGCTGATGAATTTGCGCCACTTCTACGCGCTCATCCACCTGATGCATCGTTTTGCCAACCAAGCCAAATTCCACTACCGGGCAGTGGTTTTTGACAAAGCGCGCATCCGACGTTCCCCCGGTTGTGGACAACACCGGAGTCACGCCGGTTTCGGTTGCGACTGCGGCTGCCACAAGATCAGACAACGCGCCGGGTGGCGTCAGAAAGCTCTCCCCGGAAATTCTGATCCGGGCGTCTGTTGTTGTGCCAAACTCCGCATCTATCTGGGCGGCAACATCGCGCAACCAGTCGCTAAGCTCTGCGCCCGTATGGGCATCGTTGAACCGAATATTCACCGTGCCCGTACACACTGCGGGAATCACATTTGTTGCCGGATTGCCCGTATCCATCGTGACAACCGCCAGGGTTGAGGCATCAAAATGCTCTGTTCCTTGATCCAATTCGTGCGACGCCAGCCGATCCATCAATCGCGCCATGGCGGCCACCGGGTTCACGGCGCGATGCGGATAGGCTGAGTGTCCCTGAACACCTGTCACTGTGAACCAACAGGTCATCGACCCACGGCGCCCAATCTTCATCATCTCGCCCATCTCATTGGGGCAGGTCGGTTCGCCAACCAAGCAAACGGACATGGCTTCGCCTTGCTGATCCATCCAATCCAGCAGCGCGGTCGTGCCGTCGATGGCATCGCCCTCTTCATCGCCTGTAATTGCCAAAACCACAGCCCCATCGGGAGGTGTCTGTTGCACGAAATCAATCGCTGCTGCTGCAAATGCTGCGACGCCGGATTTCATGTCTGTTGCACCACGGCCATACATCCACCCGTCTCGCACTTCGGCACCAAACGGATCTGCCGTCCAAGCCGCCGTGTCGCCCACGGGCACAACATCGGTGTGCCCATTGAAGCCAAACGTCTTGGCGTGCGCTTTTGCCCCCCAGCGCGCATATAGGTTGCTGACAGCGCCACGATCCACTCGCGTACAAGAAAACCCTGCGTCTTCCAGAACTTGCGCCAAAAGTGTTAGGGCGCCACCCTCATCTGGTGTGACAGTCGGACACGAGATCAACCGGGCCGTTAAATCCGCTGGGTCAATGGCTGTCATTTAGGCACTCCTTTACGCTATTCGCACCTGCTACAGCGGCTTTTCGCCATGTGCAATCTTTGCGGGCTTTATCGACTGGAAGGAAGGCACACTCCATGTTAGAGGGTTTCCAAACAAGAAATAAAAAAATCCATTGTGGCCGGGCAGCGTACAGTAAAATTTTTGTTAAACGAATTCAGACTTTCCCACTTTGGGATACGACGCCAAGGAATGAAAATGGGTTGGATTGCAGTTGTCGGCGAAGGCCAAAAATGGGTCGATCCGTCACTTAGCGCACGCAGGATGACGGGTATTGACCGCGCCATGCGTCGTGGCACCATCATGATGGAAACAGACGCGCCGACGTTGTCCTCAGGCTCAGCATTACTGCGCCTTGATCGGGCCGGTGGTGCACAAGGCATGATGTCCCTGCAATGGGTTCCCTCGATGGGGCTGGTATTGCTGGTCACACAGCGCGACGACGTGTTCCACGCAACATTGCCATTGTCAGGGTCTCCCAGCCGCTTGCGCCTGTCATTCGCGTGGGATCTGGATCACAGCATCGCTCGTATCGCAGCCGAAGACCCTTTGACCAACACTGCGCAGTTTCTGACCGTCGACAATCCGTTGCCGATCTTTCTGTCTGATTTCTGGTCACTCAGCCGGGGTGCCGAGATGGTGGAATTGGGCAGTGGCACGCGTTTCATCGCTGTATCTGAAGCGGTAGAACCGATTGGCCCAATGCCCACAATCGACGGCGACACCTTGATTGATACACCTGACGGCCCCCGTCCGATGGTGGCCCTGAACAAGGGTGATCTGGTCCGAACCCGTGACGGCGAAATGGTTGCAATTCAACAAATTTTGCGTCGAATCGTGCCTGCTGCTGGTAGCTTTCATCCGCTGCGCGTGCCTGCCCCAGCCTTTGGATTAGAGCAGGATTTGCGCGTCGCGCCGTCACAGCGGTTGGTGGTATCAGGACACGACGTGGAACATGCCTTTGGCACAGACACTGTCAGCATCGCAGCACAGCATCTGCCCGGCGATTGGGCCGTTAATGACCCCGTGGCGCAGGTTGGCCCTTTGATGACCTATTATCAGGTGATTTTGGAAAACGCAGAGCCAGTAATGTGTCAGGGTCTTGCGCTTGAAAGCCTGAATCTTGAGCCGTTCCAAAGTGATCGCCATATCATCGCGCACAGCTTGCTGGCCTCTGTCGGGCGCTCAGCACTGCCAACGCATGAACGCGCGTCGTTCCCGTTGCTTGGCCCGGTGGAAACCACCTCGTTGGTGGAAACACGCGCCGCGTAACCCCTTGTGACGGCTGAAATGTTCAAGGATGTGCGCCCAGGCGACGGGCAGCCTTCAAGATTTGGCCGTTTATTCATACCGTTGATTTCGGCCAACGCTGTCAGTTTCATCACTTTTTTCGGTCAAATGCAGGTTCTTCTCCCGCTGATGTGGACAATTTGTCTATTCCGGATGACAGCCCGGCCGACTCGGGCTACGCCTGCGATATGCTGATCCGACCAGAACGCCATGACGATGCCGATGCCATTGGGCGTTTGACAACCCATGCTTTTGCCTCTGCGCCGCGCACCAATGGTGCCGAAGCGCAGATTATCGCCGCTTTGCGCGAAGCAGGCGCGCTGCTGTTGTCGCTGGTGGCGGATATCGATGGTCAAATCATTGGCCATATCGCCTTTTCCCCTGCCCGGCTTGGTGCATCCGATGACGGCATCTTTGGTCTGGGGCCTGTATCTGTGGATCCGCTGCGCCAAGGAACCGGAATCGGCACGGCATTGATCAGTGACGGGTTGGCGCGTTTGCGAAACCTGAATGCACGTGGCGTCGTTCTGATGGGCGATCCGGGCTACTATAAACGGTTCGGCTTCACCACGGACCCTGCGCTAACGTGGCAGGGTCAGGAAAACCCCTGTGTTCAGGTGCTAAATTTTGGTTCAACACCCCTCGTCGGCGACGTTGGGTTTCACCCGGCGTTCGAAATCACCGGGTGACAACATCTATTTGCGCAACGCCGGCAGTCCGACACCCGTTGATTCAAACCCACCATCAACCGCAACCACCTGTCCTGTCACATAAGACGCTTTGTCACTGCACAAGAAGCTGATCACATCACCCAGTTCACGCTCTGATCCATAGCGATTCAGCGGAATGGCATCATGGTATGCATCAATGATCTCTTGCGAATGGACAGCCATGGCCAGTTTCGTGCGCACCGGGCCGGGGCAAACACAGTTCACGCGGATACCAAATTCACCCAGTTCGGCAGCATATTGCTTGGTCAATTGGATGACCGCCGCTTTGGACGTGCCATAAGCCACCCGCAAGGTCGAGGCGCGCAACCCGCTGATCGAAGCGATGTTCACAATGGCGCCCTTGGTTTCTTTCAGCGCTGCCATCGCGGCCTGGGTGCATAAGAACACCCCATCCAGATTGGTCGCCATGACCTCTCGCCATTGATCGAAATCGGTTTGTTCGATTGGCCCAAACAACGCAACACCGGCGTTATTTACCAGCGCATCAATGCGGCCGCCCCAGGATTTGGTTTTGGCCACCATGTCCTCCACCTCAGCCGGGATAGACACATCTGCAATGATCGCCAGAACACCTTCGCGTGCAGCAGCAACTTTTGTCAGTTCTTCGGCGTCTCTGTCCACCATGGCAACAAGCCAGCCTTGCTCACACAGCAAATCGGTGGTCGCCAGGCCGATGCCTCGGGCCGCGCCAGTTACGATGGCAATTTTTTGAGTCATTCCGTCCTCCTATCGGCGGCGAAAAACGCCCCCGCCCGCGCTTAAGTTCCCCGCGTGGCAAGTATTGTCAAGCGACCCGCCCTTGCACAGGCGGCAACATGGCTCTACCTCCTTGCTAACCGAATAACCGAGGTGCGCATGACCCATCCGCCGCTTTCTGATCTTACCGCCGCTTTGCTGGCAGCCGCCCAAAAAGCCGGGGCTGACGCCGCGGACGCCATGGCCGTGGCTGGGACTTCTGTGTCTATCGACGTGCGCAACGGCGCGTTGGAACAGGCCGAACGGTCAGAAAGCACCGATATTGGCTTGCGTGTGTTCATTGGTCAGCGCGTTGCAAATGTTTCCGCATCCGACACCCGCCCTGAAACCATGGCCATGATGGCAGAGCGCGCTGTGGCCATGGCGCGCGAAGCCCCCGAAGACCCATTTGTTGGTCTGGCCGACCCCGATCAACTGGCACGGAACTGGGACGCGGACGTATTGGAAATGGCCGATCCCGCAGCAGAACCAGCCCCGACAGAGCTGGAAAACACCGCGCGAATTGCCGAAGCCGCCGCGCTGGCCGTAAAAGGCATCACGCAGGTGTCCGGCGCGTCTGCCGGCTATGGCGAGAATACGATTCATCTGGCAGCCACCAACGGGTTTTCTGGCGGCTATCGACGGACGACCCGGTCCCATTCCATTGTTGCCATCGCTGGCAGCGGCACCGAAATGGAACGTGACTACGATGGTGACAGCCGCACGTTTCAATCCGATTTGCGCAGCCCCGAAGACGTCGGCCGTTGCGCCGCCGAGCGGACAGTTGAACGGCTGAACCCGCGCAAACCCAAAACCGGGGCTTACCCAGTTCTGTTTGACGAACGCATTTCCTCCAGTCTGATCGGCCATCTGATCATGGCCACCAATGGTGCCTCTATCGCACGTGGTGCAAGCTGGGCACGTGACCTTTTGGGCGAACAGGTTTTGCCCCAAGGCTTGACCCTGACCGAAAATCCGCACCGTCCGCGCGCCGGGGCTTCCCGCCCATTCGATGCCGAGGGTCTGCCGACCCAATCGCGCAAGATCATCGATAATGGCACCCTAACCGGCTGGACGCTGGATCTGGCCTCTGCCCGCAAACTGGGGCTGACCAGTACCGGCAACGCAGTGCGTGGCACCTCTGGCAATCCATCGCCCAGCGTCTGGAACCTGGACCTGACCCAAGGCAACGCCAGCCGCCAAGACCTGATCGATGAAATGGGCACCGGGCTGTTGGTAACCTCGATGATCGGTTCCACCATCAACCCGAACACCGGCGATTATTCCCGTGGTGCCGCAGGAATGTGGGTGGAAAACGGCCAAATCGCTTATCCGGTGTCTGGAGTGACCATCGCGGGCAATCTGCGCGACATGCTGCGTACAATCGTGCCTGCCAATGATGCACGCAGCTATCTGTCACGGGTCGTTCCCTCCCTTCTGGTTGAGGGGCTGACCCTTGCCGGAGAATGATCTGAAGCTTCTGATCGACGCCGCGCATCAGGCCGCTGAAATCGCCACCACCTATATCGGCGGCGCGCTGGACATCACCCTGAAGGAACATGACAACAGCCCAGTCACAGCGGCTGATCTGGCCGTGGACGCCGCGCTTGGCGACATGCTGCGCACAGCACGTGCTGACTACGGTTGGCTGTCTGAAGAAAGCGTTGATAACAGCGCCCGCCTGGACAGCACTCGCACCTTTATTCTGGATCCCATCGACGGCACGCGCAGCTTCATCGCAGGTGAAGACACATGGGCGCATTCACTGGCCATTGTTGAAAACGGGCAACCCATTGCTGCGGTGGTTTATCTGCCGATGAAAGACAAACTATACACCGCCGCGCGTGGTCATGGGGCCTACCTGAATCAAGCTCCGATCGCTGTGACAGACGCCCGTGATCTGACGTCCGCAAAGATTTTGACCACAAAACCCAACCTTGATCCAAAGCATTGGCCCAACGGTGTGCCCGACATACGGCGCAGCCATCGCCCGTCACTGGCATATCGCCTTAGCCTTGTGGCCGAAGGGCGCTATGACGCCATGTTCACTTTCCGACCAAGCTGGGAATGGGACATCGCCGCCGGAGCGTTGATCCTTTCGGAGGCAGGCGCGTCTGTCACGGACAAGGCTGGCGAGGCATTGCGGTTTAACGCCAAGCACCCTCAAACCAACGGCATCGTCGCCGGGGCCCCTGCCCTTCACGCGGATATACTCAGTCGCCTGTAATATGCGCTGAGGTCCGTTGGCTTGCGCCAAGGCAATTTGCACGGGGTCATCACTGCGGTGTCATCCGATAAACGTCTGGGGTGACAAGTGCATTTCGGACGATGCACCCCAAGGCAATGATTGGCTCAGCCACCCGTCCAATTCGTAGACATGCACGAGTTGCCCGAATTCCTTCGGCGCTAAATCAATTGGCTGAAATCCACCACCTTCGGTCCGAAACTGCCGTTTCAGCAAAATTTCGCTCGTTCAATATCGAAACGAACTATTTCCCGATTGTTTTTGTCGACTAAATACTTGACAAAAACACTCAATAGTCTCGATATCCCCCTACAAAATAACCTAGAGGGGCATTGTAACTTGAATATTACGCCAACAATCAAAGCGGCACTCGCCATCGGAATTGGCCTAAGTGTCGCCGGCTGGACAGCCGCAAACGCCGCAACACGTACGTATTACGTTGCTGCGGAAGAGGTCGAATGGGACTATGCGCCAGAGGGCCAAGAGTTGATGATGGGCCACCCGTTCACCGAGGATCAGAACGTTTTTGTTGAACCGTCTGATTCCAGAATTGGCAGCATCTATCACAAAGTCCGCTATACGGCCTACACAGATGACAGCTACACTGTAAAAGCACAGGTTAAAGATGCTTCCCTTGGTATCTTGGGCCCGATTGTTCACGCTGAAGTCGGCGACACGATCCAGTACATCCTGAAGAACAACAGCACGATTCCAGTATCTGCCCACCCCCACGGTGTCTTCTATGCAAAGGATTCCGAAGGCGCGATGACCAATGACGGCACAAGCGGCGCGGACAAAAAGGATGACGCAATCGCGCCCGGTGGCACGCATACCTATGTTTGGAACGTGCCGGAACGCGCCGGACCAGGGCCAAACGATCAGTCGTCACTGGTCTGGCTGTATCATGGTCACGTGAATTCGATTGCGGATTCCAACTCCGGTCTGGTGGGTGCGATCGTCGTAACCGCAGCGGGCATGGCCAACCCAGATGGCACCCCAAAGGACGTTGACCGAGAAGTCTTTTCCTTCTTCTCAGTCATGAACGAAAACGAAAGCCATTTCCTAGACGACATGACCGCCAAACTGGCCGTCCCACCTTCGGAAGAGGATGCTGACGATTTTGAAGAATCCAATCTGATGCATGCCATCAATGGCTACGTCTATGGCAACATGCCTGTCCCGCAGATGCATGTCGGCGAAAAAGTGCGCTGGTATCTGATGTCGTTGGGCACAGAAGTTGATCTGCATACACCGCATTGGCATGGCAACACGGTTCTGGCCGATGGCAATCGCAAGGATGTTGTTGAATTGCTGCCAGCAACAACACTGGTGGCAGACATGGTCCCGGATGCGGCAGGCGTTTGGATGTATCACTGCCACGTCAATGACCACATCGCTGCAGGCATGACCGGCCGTTACGAAGTGCTGGCTGCAAACTAAAGCATCATGGCCCTGCACAATGTGCGGGGCCATTTTTTGATTCAGGCTCCAAGCCCCCTTGTTTCTTGACCTTCCAGAGCGGATCGCTACGGTCGCGCCAACTTCTCCAGCGGCGAAAGGAACCGCCATGCAACGCTTGCACTTGGTCTTCGGCGGAGAGCTTGTTGACCCCACCAAAACCGTTTTCAAAAATGTCGATGACATTCATGTCGTTGGCATCTTCCCAGATTATGCCAGTGCCTTTGATGCCTGGAAAGCGGAAGCACAGCGGTCAGTAGACAATGCCCATATGCGTTATTTCATTGCGCATTTGCATCGCCTGCGCGACGAAGAAAAAGAAGTGTCGACAACTGAAGAACTGGGTTAAGTTTTGGCGCGCCAACCGCTTGTTCTAAAGGCGTATTATGCCCTGTTTAACGGGCAACCCAAAGGCGCGCCACTTCCCGAAACACGGCCCGAAGGGCCGATTGTTTGGATCGCGTTACCCGATCAGACGAACACGCGGACAGCATTGTCCCTGTTTCAGAAGATACGCGCGCAGCGTGAGGATGTGATCCTGCTTGTAACCGGGGTTCACGACATTGATGAACCAGGGGTCTATTGTGCCGATTTCCCCGCCGAAACCGCCGCTGCTACGCGTGAATTTCTGTCATTCTGGAAGCCGACCGCTTGCCTGTGGTTCGGCAATACCTTCCATCCAGCCCTGATCGACAACGCGGCCCGGCTTGGCTGCCATATGGTCTTGCTGCAAAGCGACAGAACCACCGTGCGCACGCAACGGCGCTGGATGAACAAGGCGGCCCAAGCGGTGCTGCCCGAATTCTCAGACGCATTCACCATCGACAAAGCAGCCGGGCGCAGCCTGATCCGACAAGGACTGCCGTCTGGCAGACTTCGTGCAACCGGGCGGTTGTCTGAAACCCCGCGTCCACTTCCCTGCTCGATTGATGAGCAAGAGTGGTTCGCCAATCACTTGGCTGGTCGCCCGGTCTGGTTAGCCGCGCGGGTAACAGCCACAGAGCTTGATACTGTCTTACGCGCGCATCGCCATGCCAACCGTTTGGCCCACCGCCTGCTGCTCTTCTTGTCTCCCCGGCCCGAATGCCCGCTGGAAACAATTCAGTCCACAGCCAGGCAGATTGGCTTGCGCACCTTGCTATGGGATGAAGAAACCCTGCCGGATGAGGCAACACAGGTGATGATAATTCCCGACCCGGACATGCTGGGCTTGCTGTACCGGCTGTCCCCTGTCAGCTTTCTGGGCGGCACACTGGAAGCCGGCATCGGAGGCACGGATCCATATGAGGCGGCATCGCTCGGCTCTGCGATCTTGCATGGACCCAATGTCGGCAGCCATCTGGACAGTATCGAGCGGCTCAGAGACGTGGGCGCGGCCCATGTCGTGACAGATGCTGACGCGTTGTCCAAACGCCTGACCGCTTTGCTGGCCCCTGACGCGCAGGCGGAAATGGCAATGGCCGCTTGGGACCTTGTTTCCAAGGGGGCTGCCGTAGCAGATGAGGTGACTGAGCTGGTGATCAATGTTCTTGACCAGGCGGAAAAGTCCTGATGCGCCCCCCTTCATTTTGGTACACTTCCCCCGATAAACCCGGCCTAAAAGCCAACCTACTGCGCCCCTTGGCGCGGCTCACCGCCAAAGCAACGGCGCGGCGCGTGGCCAGTCGTGATGGCGTTCGATTGCCTATTCCCGTGATTTGCGTGGGTAATCTGAACGCGGGGGGAACCGGCAAAACGCCAACGGTCATCGCCTTGATCCAGCACTTGCAGGAAAAGGGCTTATCAGTTGCGGTTCTATCACGCGGGTACGGCGGGCAGGAAACCGGACCTTTGAGAGTCGACCCTAAGACGCATCGCGCAACTGATGTAGGTGATGAACCGCTACTGATGGCCGCTTTTTGCCCTGTCTGGATCGCCAAAGATCGCGCCGCTGGTGCACGTGCCGCGGCTCAAAGCGATGCGCAGGTGTTGATCATGGATGACGGGTTTCAGAACCCATCCGTGGCCAAAGACCTGTCGATCATTGTGGTCGACGCCGTGAAAGGGTTTGGCAATGGGCTGTGTATGCCCTCCGGCCCGCTGCGAGAGCCTGTGACAGCCGGATTGGCGCGCGCCGACATGGTGCTGTCAATTGGCCCGGACGCAGCGCAACAGAGGTTTAGCGCCCAATGGGCACACGCATTTTCAATACCGCACGTGAAAGCAAACCTGCAGCCCTTACAAACAGGTATGGATTGGCAAGACTTGCCCGTTTTGGCCTTTGCGGGAATTGGACATCCTGAGAAATTCTTTGCCACCCTGCGCACGCTTGGCGCTGTGGTAAAACGCGGCGAGGCGCTGGATGATCATCAACCCCTGACCGCCGCCCTGATGACCCGATTGGAGGCCGAAGCGAAACTGCTGGGGTCGCAACTGGTCACCACTGAAAAAGATGCGGTTCGACTGCCTGATGATTTCAGAATGAAAGTTCTGACAGTGCCTGTTCGCCTGTCTGTATCGGATTGGTCCCCGCTGACGGCCGCGTTGCGCCGCATCGGCCTGGGCTGATTACTCTGCCGCCATTGCTTGGTCATCGCGCCCGATGCTGGCCAAATCCGCCACGACCGCGCGGATGATCTTGCGGAACTCTGCAAATTTCGCATTTGGGCGGATCAGCGACTCATCCATATATAGCGACCGGTCTACCTCAATCTGAACAGCATGTTGTTTGCGAACTGGGCGCCCATAATGCTGGGTTACATACGCCCCGGCAAAGGGTGTATTCCGCACAACGGTCAATCCGGCATCAACAAACGCCGCCTCGACCTGATCCACAACATCGGAATGTGCAGAGGCCCCGAACCGATCGCCAATCACAACCTCGGGGCACGCAGCCCCTTTGCGTGCCGTATTCGCCACCGCTTCGTGCGGCATCGAATGGCAATCTATCAAGATTGATTCGCCAAACGTCTGGCGCGCTTGATCCAGCATTCCCTGAAGCTGGCTGTGATACGGGCGCCAGTAATTGTCGATCCGGTGTTGCACTTCGGTCATTGGCAATTTGCCGCGATAGATCTCGCGACCGTTGGCCACAACACGCGGAACCACGCCCAATCCAGAGGCCACGCGCGGATTATGCCCATGGCGCAACACCCCGTTTATCAGGGCCGGGTCCAATTCACTGGGGCTCCGGTTCAAATCCACAAAGGCCCTTGGGGCCCCTGCCCGCAACAAAGGCGCACCAAATAAAGGCGCACAATCGTACAAACGGTCGATATATGCATCTTCTGAGGATCGTATCGTGTGTTCGTCCAACACGGTGTGCTGCAGAAAAGACCACGGGTAATCGCGCCCGCTATGGGGCGATGCAAACACCACGCGGGATGTCAGCACGTTAGGTTCGTGCAGGTGAAAGGCGGTCTTTGGCATGTGGTCTCCTTATACCCAGCATAGACTGATTTTTTCCATTGCCAAAAGCCCTTGATCCCCGAACCGACTCCTTTTATAGACGCCGCTACTGTGTAATACCGTAGAAACCTTTGGGTGGAACGTGTGGCGCGCAGTATGGGCAGTTAGCTCAGCGGTAGAGCACTTCGTTGACATCGAAGGGGTCACTGGTTCGATCCCAGTACCGCCCACCATGAATTCATCGCCGCCGCGATCTGCGCCGGCATACGTATCTTGCAAGGCGCTCGCGCGCCGCGACAAAGGAGAGACCAAAATGAAGGTCGCAAACTCGTTGCGCTCGCTTAAGAAGCGCCACCGTGATTGCCGCATCGTGCGCCGCAAAGGCCGCGTTTACGTGATCAACAAGACACAGCCTCGGTTCAAAGCCCGCCAGGGCTAAGTTCTACGAGACGAAGCCAACTGTCTACGGACATTGGAAACATGAAATAAGCCCTGAGCATTTGCTCAGGGCTTTTTCGTATTGAACCGACATTTCGTCAAAACCCAATCTCTGGGCAAAGCTGGCAGCCTTGGTATCTAATCAACTACCTTGCGTCAGTCATAGACCCGCTGATCATCGATCACTTTGCCATCATTCGGCAAACTGCCTTTTGCGAAAATCTCGATCTGACCTTTCAGCTTCAGCGTATCCACAACCGAATGCTGGTATTTTTCAGGGTCCGCCGCATCAGATTCGATCTGCACTTTCATCACGTCCATTTCACCATCTCGCACGGCAACAACGCGGGCCTTGGCAATATCGTCATGCTTGGCAACAAATGCGGCAACCTGTTCAGGGCGCACAAACATGCCCTTGATCTTCGTTGTCTGGTCGGCGCGGCCCATCCAGCCTTTGATACGGGTATTGGTGCGGCCACATGGGCTGTCCCCCGCCATCACTGCTGACAAATCCCCGGTCGCGAAACGAACAAGCGGATAATCCGGGTTCAGCGCGGTTACCACAACCTCTCCCACATCACCGGGCGCAACAGGATCGCCTGTTCCGGGTGTGACGATTTCCACAATCACGCCTTCATCCAGGATCATCCCCTCCATCGCAGGAGACTCATAGGCGATATTGCCCAGATCAGCGGTGGCATAACATTGCAAACAGGCAATCCCCCGATCCGCGTACCAATCCCGCAGCGACGGGAATAGTGCGCCGCCACCCACCGCAGCACGGGTAATGTTCAGCGACAGGCCCATTTCATCGGCCTTTTCGAGTATCAGCTTCAGGTAGTCGGGCGTGCCCGCATAGGCCGTACAACCCACGTCATGCGCGGCCTGTGCCTGCAACTCTGTCTGGCCTGTACCAGCAGGCAAGACAGTGGCACCAACAGCCCGTGCGCCGCTCTCAAAGATCATGCCTGCCGGTGTCAGGTGATAGCCAAAACAGTTCTGAACGATATCGTCTGATCCGATGCCACAGGCATGCAGAAAACGCCCCACACGCCACCAATCATGGCTGATCCCGCCGGGTTCATAAATCGGGCCGGGTGATTGGAACACGTGCGCGACATTGGATACGGCCATACCGCCAAACGGCGGCTTGGCTTTCTGCTTTGCGCTCAGCTCTGCCTTGCGAAACACCGGAAGCTTGGCCAATCCCGATAAATCGGAAAGTGTGCCCATCCCGAGTTTGTTCAATTGGTCATTTAGTGCGGCCAGCTGAGCGGCTGCGCGTTCATCATGGCTACGGGTTTCTAACTGATCGAAATAGGAGCTCATGCTATCCTCCGTCTGCGCTGCAAAATTGCAGTGCGGGTCTTTGATCTGAAACAAGGCCACGGCCTTTGGCGAACTTTACATTTGGTCAACCGCGAGAAAGAGGAGCGCTCGCCATGACCGAATCCCAACTTGACCAACGCATCCGTTTTGATGATGCGTTGCAGGTCATGGATGTAGATTTTTCCGACTTCCACTTCGACACCAGTGCCAGCGTGAACCGATTTTACGACCGTATCGAACAGCGGATCGCCGAAACCGCAGAACCGAAATGGTTCTTTCTGGTCAACTTGAACGGTACGCGGATCGACCCTGTGGCATGGTTTGACTATGCGCGCAGAGGCAAGGCGCTGAACTTGGCGCATTCCATGGGATCGGTGCGATTTGACGCGTCGGATGTGACGGCGCGGCAAATCCAGCGCGACGCAAATACCGAACGGTTTGATCCGAACCTGTTCCGAAATCGCGAGGATGCCTTGGCCCGGTTGGCCCAATTGCCCGGCAAACGCAGGACCAGAGTGCAATATGACCCGAACTATACCTTGGCTGATTTTGTCCGAAGGCTGAGCTTTGACAATGACACCCAGATTATGGATGTCGATTTCAGCCACTTCATCTTTCATCATTCGGGCGACGTGAATGATTTTTACGACCATATCGAAGACCGCATCACGACGACCGGCCGGAAATGGTATTTTCTGATCAACTACGAGGGCTGCCAGATTTTGCCTGCCGCTTGGGTCCAGTTTTCCTTGCGAGGTAAGAAATTGAACCTTGCCGCATCCTTGGGTTCGGTCCGATATGCCCCCGGATCGGAGACCGAGAAAGATATCCGCATGCGCGCACAAAGTCAGGATTTCCGCCCCAATATCCGCAACAGCCGCGCCGAAGCGCTGGCCCGGATAGAAGAATTGAAATCCGCTGAACATGTCTAGCTCCTAAACGCTGCCAGGACGCCAAGGTGCACGCCATGATTGGCGCGGTGCTTGGTGTGGGAAAGTACGATCTGGCATGGCATCCTCGTGACGCGCCGCGGGTTTGAACCGGCGCATTGGGTAGAAATTCTGAACTGTCTGGTGGGCAACACGGTTTGGCTTACAACAAATCGCATGACACCCAGGTTTATGCGTCAGGCAAGCCAACGCTTTCGGCGGCGATAGCTGCGAACATCGCGAAATGACTTTCGTCCTTCGTCTGACATTCCCAGATAAAATTCTTTGACGTCTGGGTTTTCACGTAGATCCTTGGCCGGACCATCCATCACAACGCGCCCGGATTCCAAGATGTATCCATAATGCGCATAGCGTAGCGCGACATTGGTGTTCTGTTCTGCCAACAGGAACGTATAGCCTTCATTCTCATTCACAGATTTCACGATCTGAAAGATCTGTTCGACCAACTGCGGGGCAAGGCCCATGCTGGGTTCATCAAGCAAAATCGTTTCGGGCCGGCTCATCAAGGCACGACCAATCGCCACCATCTGTTGTTCCCCGCCCGAGGTATATCCAGCCTGCGATGTGCGGCGTTCCTTCAAACGCGGGAAATACGTGTAGACCATTTCAAGGTCTGTATTGATTGCGGCCTTGCCATCTTTTCTGGTGTAGGCGCCGGTCAGCAGGTTCTCTTCAACGGTCAGGTGGCCAAAACAATGCCGCCCCTCCATCACTTGGATCACACCGCGTTTCACCATGTCAGATGGGTCCAAACCCTGCACGCTTTCGCCGCGATGAAGGATATTACCCTTTGTCACTTCGCCGCGCTCAGAATGAAGAAGGTTGGAAATGGCCTTCAGCGTCGTTGTCTTACCGGCACCATTACCCCCTAGAAGGGCTGTGATACCGCCTTTGGGCACCTTCAAGCTGACACCCTTCAGCACGAGGATCACGTGATTATAGATCACCTCGATATTGTTGACCTCTAGTACGGTCTCTTGTTGTGTCGGTGCGGCGTCCAGCATGGGCAGGTTCCGTCGGTTGATTGCGTTTCAGAAAGGGCCCCGGCCCTGCATCGGGCCGGGGCTATGTTTCAGTCAGACTTAGCTACAGCCAGGTGTGATGTTGTTCTCTGCAGCAAAGGCCGAAGAATCTTCTTCCACCAGCGGCATCAGAACGTCTTGATCAGACTGGAAGTAGTCGGTGATCAGGCTCCACTCGCCAGCTTTCGCATCCCACTGCGCCACGGCACCAAAGCCGTTGCCGCCGTGGTTCTGACACGACACGCTGAACTCTGGTCCGAAGTTTGGCAGGCCCAAAGCCTCCATCTTGGCTTCGGTCATTTCCAGAGCTTCCATCCCGTCACGCATCATAGCCGGGGTGATGGCTGACGTGCCGTGGATGCCTTGGGCGGTTTTGGCCGCTTCTGCTGCCAGCATCGCCGCGTACATGCCGCGGTTATACAGCACTGTACCAATCTGATCGCCAGCACCGGCTGCTTTGCCTGCATCCACAACGTATTTCTGCATGTCGGCATACAGCGGATAGTCAGAGCCAAGGTTATGGAACGTCAGCGACTTGTACCCATGGGCTTTATCGCCCGCTGGCAGCACGTCATTTTCCGAACCGGACCACCAGATGCCGATGAAGTTTTCCATCGGGAAACGGATGTTCACAGCTTCCTGAATGGCGACCTGGTTCATAACACCCCAGCCCCACATGATCACGTAGTCTGGCTTGTTCCGGCGAATTTGCAGCCACTGGGATTTTTGTTCCTGACCAGGGTGGTCAACGGCCAAAAGGTCCAGTTCATAACCATGCTTCTTGGCCAACTCTTCCAACGTGCGGATCGGCTCCTTGCCATAGGCAGAGTTGTGGTAGACCAGCGCGATTTTCTTGCCCTTCAGGTCTCCACCATTGATGTCGGACAGGTGCGAAATCGCGATCGAGGCGCCATCCCAATAGTTGGCTGGGTAGTTAAAGATATTGCGGAACACTTCGCCGTTCTTGGCCGACGTCCGGCCGTAACCCATCGAGTGAACCGGAATACCGTCTGCCGTGGCTTTGGGGATCAGCTGATAGGTGATGCCGGTGGACAGCGGCTGATACACCAGAACGTCGGACCCTTTGGTGGATTCATAGCACTCGACACCTTTTTCGGTGTTGTAGCCTGTCTCACATTCAACCAGATCGACCATTTCACCGCCAATGCCGCCATCGCGTTCATTCAGCAGGGTAAAATAATCCGCATAGCCATCGGCAAAAGGAATGCCGTTCGCGGCATAGGGCCCTGTCCGATAGCTTAGTGAACTGAACGTTAGATCAGCCATTGCAGGGCCGGCGGCCAGCGCCGTTCCCAAGGCAATTGTTGCCATTTTCTTGGATATCAGATTCATCAGATTAACTCCTCCCTGAGTTTTTTGTCAGTTGATAGTGCCCGAGGTTTTCCCCCGATGTCGCATTGCGGTTGGGCCTAGTGCGGGAAAGGCCACAACCGAAGTTTTTCCTTGGCAAGGCGCCAAAGCTGCGCCAGCCCGTGTGGTTCGACGATCAAGAAAAAGACGATCAGACCGCCAACAATCATGAATTCCAAATGCGCGGCCAAATCTGTTGGCCAACCCATTCCGCCCACCAGAACGTTCTTCAGCAGAACAGGCAGCAAAACCATAAAGGCCGCTCCGGCAAAGGAGCCAAAGATCGATCCCAAGCCACCGATGATGATCATGAACAGAACCAAGAATGATTTCTGGATGCCAAAGGCTTCGCCAACCTCAACCGCGCCCAGATAGACCGAGAAGAACAAAGCGCCCGCTATCCCGATGAAGAAGGATGACACAGCAAAGGCTGTCAGCTTTGACATCAACGGATTCACTCCGATGATTTCGGCGGCAATATCCATATCGCGGATTGCCATCCACTTTCGCCCAACCGACCCACGGGTCAAATTGCGCGCCACCCATGCCACCAGAAACACAAAGACCAGACAGAACAGATATTTCGCCCAAGCCTCGGTATTTGCACCAGTCACGGCCACGCCCAAAACCGTGCGTTCAGGGGCGTTGATCTGGCCAGAAGCGGAATAGTTGTAAAACCAAGGGACTTTGTTGAACAACCAGACCAGAAAGAACTGGGCGGCCAATGTCGCCACGGCCAAATAGAACCCTTTGATCCGCAGTGACGGCAATCCGAACAGCACGCCAACAAACGCTGTTATTCCTCCGGCAATAAGCACATGGAAGAAAATGCTGACTTCAGGAAACGAGGTCATAAGCTTGTAACAGGCATAAGCCCCCACAGCCATAAACCCGCCCGTGCCCAGCGAAACCTGTCCTGCATATCCAGTCAGAATATTCAGCCCCATGGCCGCGATCACATAGATCAGGAAGGGCACAAAAACAGCCGAGGCCCAATAGTCATTGATCACAAAAGGAATGACCAGAAAGGCAATCGCAACGACAACATAGTAGCCGAACCGATCAAACTTGATGGGAAACGTCCGGTTGTCTGCGTCGTAAGACGTTTTGAAATCGCCGGCTTCGCGGTAGATCATTGTACGCTCTCCCAGTTGGCGCTGTCGCGGTGCTGCTCTGGCACGGCGCGGTTGGGTTTCTTGGCATAGCCAGTGGTTTCACTGTGATGAACCAGCCGAAAATAGGCCCATATTCCCACGGCACCGCCCAGTGCCGCCAACACTGCAGCAATCACCATCTGCGAGCTGTTCTGAATATCTGCCGAAAGTGCAAGGTAGCCAAAGGCCCAGAAGCCTGCCCAGGCGATGACATTAACGATAGCGATCAGTTTGGTCATTCGTCCGCTCCTTTACACACGTTCAATGATTTTTTCGCCGAACAGGCCCTGCGGTCGGAACACAAGGAAGACCAATGCCAGCACATAGGCGAACCAGTTTTCCGTTGCACCACCGACCATTGGTCCGATGGTGAATTCAAACAGCTTCTCGCCAACACCAATGATCAACCCGCCCACGATGGCACCGGGGATGGATGTAAAGCCGCCCAGCATCAGAACCGGCAATGCCTTCAACGCGATCAGGCTAAGCGAAAACTGAACGCCCGATTTGGCCCCCCACATGATGCCGGCGACCAGGGCCACAAAGCCGGCGATCGACCACACCAGCACCCAGATAAAGCGCAGCGAAATACCAACCGACAAAGCGGCTTGGTGATCATCAGCCACGGCGCGCAGGGCGCGGCCTTGTTTGGAATATTGGCTGAACAGCGTCAGCGACACCACCAGCAGCACCGCAATCACCGTTGCAACGATATCCAGATTGTCGATGAAGAACCCATAGCCAAACCAGTTGAACGTCGTCATGTCGATTGTTTCGTTGATGCCTTGCGGCAGTCCGACATCCAATTTCTTGATATCAGCGCCCCACATCAGATCACCGAAACCTTCCATGAAATACGCCAAACCGATGGTTGCCATGAACAGGATGATATCTGGCTGGTTGACCAGATGTTTGAGAATATAGCGTTCAACGATCCACGCGAAGAGAACCATTACAACCGCCGTCAGAAGGATCGCCACAATCGCGGGAACGTGCCAGCCAAAGTGATGCAGGTCGGTGCCGAAAAGCGCATTGATCAAATGCGAAAACGGCACCTGCCCCTGCTGAATACCCACCAATGTCATGGCCGCAAACAGCGCCATCACACCCTGCGCATAATTGAAGATACCCGAGGCTTTGAAAATCAACACAAAGCCCAGCGCGACAAGGGAATACAAAACCCCGGCCATCAGCCCATTCAGGGTGACTTCCATCGCATAGAGGAGTTGATCAGGCATAACGTAGTCTCCAAAATGGGCAGTCGGGCAAAACCATCAGTTCGGCCGCACGGCGGAAAAAACGGTCAATTGAGATTGTTGAGTGAACTTAACTGTGACCCCACCAGGCCCCGCAAAGACGCGCGTGTTTTCCGGTGGATTGGCAAGTTCTTCGAACGGGCAACCATCGCAGGTCAGCCATTTGTCTGGAAACGTGGCCAGTTGTGCCTGATCTGCGCCCAAAACGCTGACCCGGCACCCCTTGTTGGCGACAACCGTTAAAATCGCGCCGCTGTCCGGTTGCCCCAGAAAGTATGACGGTGCCGATGACACGCCAATGTAGCGCCGTTTTTCGTCATCCGTCAGTTCTGTCAGCCCTTGAGTCAGAAAGGACGATCCTGTCATCACGGCGGGCATACAAATGGCCAAGACACCCTTTTCAAAGGCAAAATCTTTCGGCCCTGCGTTGACATTCGCAGGAACGAGTGTTGCGCAAAAAAGGGTCATGCCCAGCACTGCGGTATAACGCAGGCTCGTAAACCGTACACTCCGCTTAACTGCTGTGTGAAACGCACTGTGAACGGCGTTAATCATGTGCGACCCCCAAATAGGCGTCGATTACTGCCTGATTATTGCGCACCTCATCCGGTGTGCCGTCGCCGATTTTTTTGCCGTAATCCATTACGACTACGCGGTCTGAAATATCCATAACCACTCCCATGTCATGTTCGATGAGAGCAATCGTGGTTCCGAATTCGTCATTTACGTCAAGGATGAAGCGGCTCATGTCCTCTTTTTCTTCGACGTTCATACCGGCCATTGGTTCATCCAGCAGCAACAGTGACGGTTCCGCTGCCAAAGCACGCGCCAATTCAACGCGCTTCTTCAGGCCGTAGGGCAAACGCCCAACCGGCGTTTTGCGAATGGATTGGATTTCCAGAAAATCGATGACCCTTTCCACTTTCTCGCGGTTGGCCATCTCTTCCTTGCTGGCGTTGCCCCACCAAAGCGCCTGCTGCATCAAGTTTGACTTCATATGCGTCAGGCGGCCGGTCATGATATTGTCCAGAACGCTCATCCCTTCAAACAGGGCAATGTTCTGAAATGTGCGGGCGATACCTTGGTGCGCGACCTGAAAAGGCTTCATCTGCGGACGTTTGGAACCCTTGTACCAAACCTCCCCTTCGCTGGGGATATAGAAGCCCGAGATCACGTTCAGCATCGAAGACTTGCCAGCGCCGTTCGGGCCAATGATCGCCCGGATTTCGCCTTCACGAATATCAAAGGAAATATCCTTGATCGCGACCACGCCTCCGAACCGCAGCGTGATGTTCTTCATTTCCATCACAACCGCACCGATTTTACGGCCATCGGCGGTGGTGTAGCCTTCTACGCTGTCCTTCACCTTGGTCTTCCTCCCCGCGCCGAACCTTTTGTCCGGTCACCTTCCCGTAATTCCGTCACGTCCCAAAGACGCACCAAGCGGTTATTCCGCTGCGATTTTCTTCGCTGTCACCGGCACCACCTTGGCATCCCGGATCGCCAGCGTTGCTGTGATCTTGCCCTTGCGACCGTCTTCGTAGGTCACTTCGGTTTCGGTGTAGACACTGTCAGAACCGTCATAGAGCGCCGTGACCAAGTCATTGAACTTCTCAGCGATAATCTTGCGCCGCACCTTGCGGGTACGTGTCAGTTCGCCGTCATCGGCATCCAGTTCCTTGTGCAAAATAAGAAACCGATGGATCTGACACCCTGAAAGCATCTCATCTTCGGCAACACTCAGGTTGGTTTCCTCAACATGGTTCTGGATCATGTCCAGAACCTTGGGATGCCCGGCCAGTTCTTGATACGATGCATAGGAAATGTTGTTGCGTTCGGCCCAGTTGCCCACCGCGGACAAATCAATGTTGATAAAGGCGGTGCACCATTCTTTGTCTGCTCCAAACACAACCGTTTCCAGAATGTTTGGATAGAATTTCAGTTTGTTTTCAACATACTTGGGTGCAAACAACGCCCCATCGGCCATTTTGCCAACATCCTTGGCACGATCAATGATCCGCAAATGACCGGTGCCGTCTTCAATGAAACCGGCGTCACCCGTAGCAACCCAACCTTCTGGATCCTTGGTGTCTGCCGTTGATTCCGGGTTTTTGTAGTATTCCACAAAGACACCGGGCGAGCGGTAAAACACCTCGCCATTGTCGGCAATCTTCAGCTCCACACCCGGCGACGGAACGCCAACCGTATCAGACCGCACCTGACCATCAGGTTGCTGCGTAATGAATACTGACGCTTCGGTCTGTCCATAAAGCTGTTTCAGATTGATGCCCAAAGACCTGTAGAAATCAAAGATTTCGGGGCCAATCGCCTCTCCGGCTGTGTAGCCGACCCGAATTTTTGAAAACCCAAGCGTGTTCTTCAACGGACCGTAGACCAGAATTTCGCCCAAGCTGTACTTAAGCCGATCCAGCGCGCCAACGCTTTCACCATCCAGCATCTTTGGGCCAACTTTCTTGGCGTGATCCATGAAATACCCGAACATGCGGCGCTTGAACGACCCTGCATCCTCCATTCGGATCATGATTTGCGTCAGCTGCATTTCGAAAACACGCGGCGGCGCAAAATAGTAACTGGGGGCGATTTCTTTCAGGTCTGTTGCCAGCGTATCTGCAGATTCAGGGCAATTCACGCAGAAGCCTGTCCAATACGCCTGACCGATTGAAAAGATGAAATCGCCAACCCATGCCATTGGCAGATAGGCCAGCACCTCATCGTCGGGGCGCAGATGGTCGAAATCGGAACTATGGCGTGCTGTTTCGATGATGTTTCGGTTGGACAGTACAACGCCCTTGGGCTTGCCTGTCGTGCCCGATGTATACAGCATCACACAGGTATCATCGAAGGTCAGCGGCTCGCGGCGCGCCTTCAGTTCTTCAATAAATTCTTCACGGGCGGCACGGCCTTGATCTTGCACATGGCTAAACTGGTGTAGCCGACGGTGATCGTATTTCCGCAATCCGCGCGGATCGAGATAGATCATATGTTCGAACTGATGCAGGTGTTCCTGCACCTCGATCACTTTATCGACCTGCTCTTGGTCAGCCGCGATCACAAAACGCGCACCGCAATGGGACAACACGTATTCCATCTCTTCGGCAACCGCGTCCTGATAGAGCGGTACAGGAATGGCCCCAACAGATTGCGCCGCGACCATTGACCAATAAAGATAGGGGCGGTTACGGCCGATGATGGCGATGAAATCGCCTTTGTTCACACCCAGATTCAGCAACCCAAGCGCCAAAGCTTCGATTTCTTTTTCGGTTTCGGCCCAGGACCAAGTTTGCCAGATCCCAAATTCTTTTTCTCGGTAGGCCGGCGAAGACCCGAATTGCGATGCATTGCGATGCAATAGCGCTGGAATGGAACGCAGTTCTCCTGCGCCCGCCGTCGGTTGAGCCAAAGTTTTTCCTCCCAGATGCCCGCGGTTTTTACGGGCCGACCGCTCGAAGCGATTCTGATCCTTATTTGGACAGGCTAAACACTGACGGTCAACTTTTTCCGTAAGTTTTCCCAATTCTTACGAATTGTAACAACGTCAGATCAGCTCTTTGCGAGGCTGATTTGAGGTGCTAGCCGTATGCGCAGGAGGCAGTCTGATGAAACGAACGGACGCCCTGACTCAAGCGGGCCTAAACCTGATCCAGCAGGCGCTGACGATCTATGACAGCGACCTGAAACTGGCCGTTTGCAACCGGCGTTTCGCCGAAATGTTTGACCTACCTGATGACTATGTCAGACCCGGTGCAACGTTTCAGGACACCATTCGCCATCTGGCAGAACACGGCGAATATGGCAAAATCGAAGATATCGATGCCTTTGTGCGGGAACGTACAGAAGTCGCCTTGGCTTTTGAGCCGCATTACATGGAGCGTCCGCGCGCAAACGGCCGCACGATCAGTGTTGAAGGTGCCCCATTGCCCCAAGGCGGATGGGTGACGGTGTACACCGATATCACCAACGAAAAAGCCCAGGAACAATTGCTGCGCACCCGGTCTGAGCTGTTGTCTGAAGAAGTGCTTGCACGGTCCGAAGAGCTTTCAGCCACGAACCGACAACTCGCCGCCACGATCTCGGCCCTGGAGGAAACGAGGCGCCAACTTACCGAGATGGAAGCCCGCACCCGCCTGACGACAGAAATGATGCCCGCCCACATCGCCCATGTCGATGCCAATGGGTATTACACATACTCGAACCGGCGATTGTCTTCGGTCATCCCCGGACGTCCCTCAAACATCATCGGCGAACATATCTCGCGCGCTTTGGGGCCGGATACGTTTGCAAAGGTGCGTCCCCATCTGGAAACCGCGTTTGATGGCACTCAAAGCACGTTCGAATTTACAGACGCTGAAAGTGCGCGGCGAATTCGGGTGGTTTTCACCCCCGATCAGGATGAGCAAGGCGTCTATATTCTGTCACTGGATGTCACCGAAGAAACCCAAGCCCGCGTCGCCCTTCAACAAACCCGACGACGTGAAATTGCGGCCCAACTCACCAGTGGTCTGGCGCATGATTTTTCGAACCTGCTCACGATTATTCTTGGTACCCAATCAAAGTTGAGCCGTATGGAACTGGGCGACACGGCTGACACGCTGATCAAGGCCACCCTAAACGCCGCCAAACGGGGCGGCACATTGCTGAACCGCATTGCAGATATGACCGGCGCAAGGGCCTATCGCCCTGAACCGGTGGATTTGCCCACTTGGCTGTCTGAATTTGAAACGCTCGCCACATCAACCCTACCCCACGGCGTGACGTTGGAAATCACCAATACGGTGGCAGAGCCGCTTCTGCTGGATCCGGGCATGTTGCAAGATGGTCTGCTGAACCTGATCCTGAATGCCCGAGACGCCTGCTCCCCAAACGGATCAATTTCGCTAACTGTTTCCGAAATCATAGAGACTTGGGTTCAGTTTACAGTCGAAGACACCGGAACGGGGTTTTCGGAAGAAGCGATGGCACACGCCCTGAATCCGTTTTTCACGACCAAGGGCGCCGAAGGTTCTGGGCTAGGCTTGGCCATGGTCTATGACATGGCAAAAGTTGCCGGTGGTCAGATCCAGCTTGAAAACGGAACCAAAGGCGCGCGCGTCAGCCTGCGCCTGCCAATCCGTCACGCCGACACAATGCCAGAATCAAATCTGATCCTTCTGGTGGAGGACGACCCGAACCTGCGCATGGGCGTTCGCGATATGCTGACGGACTTGGGCCATTCCGTAATCGAAGCCACATCCGTGGAAGAGGCGGCTCTACTTGCCAAGGGCTTGCCGGAAATCAATTTTGTCTTGTCCGATATCGTGCTAGAGCAAGAAGCGCCCGGCGTTGATCTATTGCACCGCCTACCCGATTGTGACGTGCGGTTGATGACATCCCTTCCCATCAACCATCCGCTGCATCAGGCTGCAATTGCGCATGGCCCTGTTCTGACCAAACCGTTTTCCGCGCCCCAACTGGCTGGATTTCTGGCAACCCCCAAAGAATCCTCATGACGCAACCTCTTGTCACGATATTAGACGACGAACCGGATATCCGTGAAATCCTAACCGAAGCATTGGAAGATGCGGGATACCGGACAATGGCCTTTGGTCGGGCCACAGAGTTTGAAGCCGCGCTTCGCCGGACAACCCCAGACATTTGCTTGGTCGATTTGGGCTTGCCAGACCGTGATGGTTTGACGCTGGTTCATCGCTTGGCGCTGGAACAAGGTGCGATCGTGATCATCATTTCGGGCCGGGCACAGGTTCAGGACAGGGTGACAGGGCTAGAACTGGGTGCAGATGACTACATCATCAAACCCTTCGATCCGGCCGAGGTCGTCGCCCGTATACGGGCCCGGTTGCGCAGCAATAAAAATCCCGCCCATCAAGGCGATACCGCCCAGTTCGGCGACTGGACCGCCTATTTCGATCGGTATGTTTTAGAGCATTCAGACGGAACGGAGCAGGCCTTCTCTCACGCTGAAGGGGAAGTTTTACGATTGTTCCTGAATGCGCCGAAGCGGCTCATCACACGAACTCAAATGCAAGAAAACCTTGGCGGCGGCGCTGGCGAAAGTTTTGACCGGGCAATGGATGTGCGCATTTCACGCCTGCGGACCAAGCTGGGCGAAGACCCCAAAAACCCCCGCCTGATCAAAACTATTTATGGCGCAGGGTACATTTTTCTGGGGGATGTGAATTGGCAGTAAACGCGCCCGTCACAAACCCGTACTCTCACATCAGCACACACCAGGGCAGGAAACACTGGCATTTATTGGATGGGCGCACCCAAACCAAACCGCAACGTCAAACGGTTTTCACCATCGCTGCGGCGGTAGATCACGCCATCGGCCAGCTCCTGTACGATGCACCATCCAAACCCACCCTCCGGCAGGCATTCTATTGGCCCGTCAATTTCGGGCCAATCCTGTTCAAACAGCAAATTTTCGATCGGCAAAGGTTTACCATTGTCTCGCGTTTCAATCCCAACTTCGGTGTCCGACAACCACAAAGACAACGAAATCCGGTTTTTGCCGCACCCATTGTAGGCGTGTTCGACGATATTGTTCAGCACTTCGGCCAGGGCGATCCCAATCGAGCTTTGCACCCGATTGGGCACGCCCGCACGCTGCAAGGTTCGTTCAACTTGCAGCAAGGCACTGCGAACACTCAACGGTTTACTGGCAAGGCCAGTCCGCAAGAAAAGCGGCGCAACATCTTGCTGCTTGGGCTGAACCAATTGCGCAAGCGTCATTGCAAGTCACCCCGCCTGCATATTCACGGCGGAGTCGAGATCAGGGTGAATCGCAAAAACCGTATCCATCCGCGTCAAGGCAAAGACCTTGGCAACCGCCGGATTCAACGTCGCCAGTTCCAATGCCTGCCCATCAGGCATTTGTTTCATGCAGGAAACGATGGCCCCCAAACCACTGGAATCCACAAACATGACTTGGTGCATATCAAGAATGGCCCGACCCTTCGTCGATTTGGTCATTTCGCACACCTGGTCCTTGAATTGGATCGCAACAGCGGCGTCGATACGTTCCGCCGCGACAGTGATGACAAAGGATCGGCCAACGCGCCGTGCTTTCAATTCCATTTTGTTCGCTCTCTGCTGATAGTGTGGTTGCACGCTATCCAGCATTCATTACCAATTGGTTTTCAAAATCGTGGCCTGTCCGAAGGAGTCAGAAATGTCTGAAGTTGTGATCACCGGTGCGTCCCGCACTGCTATGGGCGGATTTCAGGGTGTGTTTGCACCTATGTCGGCGTCTGAATTGGGGGGCACTGCGATCCGGGCGGCCTTGGAACAAGCGAATGCCGCTCAAGTTGACGAGGTTCTAATGGGCTGCGTTTTGCCGGCAGGCCAAGGTCAAGCTCCTGCACGGCAAGCTCTGTTCGCTGGCGGTATTGGCGAAGAAGTCCCCGCCACGACGCTGAACAAAATGTGTGGGTCAGGCATGAAAGCCGCGATGATGGCCTATGACCGGCTGGCACTTGGCGATGCAGACACCATCGTGGCCGGCGGTATGGAGAGCATGACCAACGCCCCCTATATGCTGCCCAAAATGCGTGGTGGAGCACGGCTGGGTCATGGGCAAGTGATCGACCACATGTTCTTGGATGGGTTGGAAGACGCCTATGACAAAGGGCGGCTGATGGGCACCTTTGCTGAAGATTGCGCCGAAGCGTTCCAGTTCACCCGCGATGCCCAGGATGAATATGCGCTGAAATCGCTGTCAAACGCGCTGGAAGCCCAGAAATCCAATGCCTTTGATAAAGAGATTGCCCCTGTCGAAATTACCAGCCGCAAAGGCAGTGTTTTCGTGGGCGAGGACGAGCAGCCAGGCAACGCGCGCCCAGAGAAAATCCCTCTCTTGAAACCGGCCTTTCGCAAAGAGGGTACAGTGACCGCGGCAAACAGTTCTTCTATCTCAGACGGTGCCGCAGCGTTGGTTCTAAGCACGATGAGCGCCGCTGAAGCCAATGGTGCTACTCCGCGCGCGCGCATTCTGGGGCATGCAAGCCACGCACAGGCCCCTGCCCTGTTCCCAACGGCCCCGGTTCCTGCCGCGCAAAAATTGATGGACCGCCTGGGCTGGACAACAAAGGATGTAGACCTTTGGGAAGTGAACGAAGCATTTGCCGTCGTTCCTATGGCGTTCATGCATGAGATGGGATTGCCGCGCGATATCGTCAACATCAACGGCGGTGCCTGTGCATTGGGCCATCCGATTGGTGCCAGTGGCGCACGCATTATGGTTACGCTGCTGAACGCGCTGGAAAAACATGGTCTGAAACGCGGAATTGCGGCTATTTGCATTGGTGGTGGCGAAGGCACAGCCATCGCGATAGAGCGGGTCTGATAGGCGCGCAAGGCGCGGCATAATAAACGCGCTTTGCGCACTACATACCCCCCGGATCGGAGACAGTGCATGAGTTGGGAAGCTTGGACAGTTTTTGCACTTTTTTGGCTTCTCTTCGTTACAACCCCCGGACCGAACGCAGTAAATTGTGTGCAAAACGGCATGGCCCACGGTTTTAGTCACAGCCTATGGGGCGTGCTGGGAATCTTGACGCAATCCGCTTTGTTCTTGACCCTTTCGGCCCTTGGCATAACCGCCCTGATCGCCGCCTCCCCAACCGCATTTCAGTTTGCGAAATGGATCGGTGCGGTCTTTCTGATCTGGACCGGGATTAGAAACTGGCGCAGGGCAGGACGACCAATTTCCGCCCATTCCGGCGCAACGTCGATTTATACCCGCGCCTTCCTGATTGCGACGATCAACCCAAAATCCGTAGCCGGGTATTTGGCTGCCTTTTCACAATTTGTGCAGCCCGACATACCAATCGGGCAACAAATGTGGGTGATCGTGCCAACCGCGCTCACTTTAACCACGGCCAGCTATGTCACCTGGACCGCACTGGGCACGTTTTTGGGAAAGGCTGCTTTGGGGGCACTGGGAAATCTGGTTTTACGTCGCGGCATGGCCGCCTGTTTCATTGTCTACGGCGGGTTGCTGGCCGGAAGTTCGGCGGCCATAGCACCCAACTGATCCAGCCATTGCGGGGATCGCTTGCAGCGACCGGCCCACCGTGCCAAATCACCGCCATGCAAACCCCCTACGACCCACCGACCGAACCTATCCGTGTTCTGCACGATGACCACGAAATCATTGTGGTCGAAAAGCCTGCCGGGCTCTTGTCTGTTCCCGGGCGCGGGCCAGACCTGCAAGACTGCCTGATCACCCGACTGGCGGAAATGTGGCCACAGGTACTGTTGGTTCATCGGCTGGATAGGGACACATCGGGCGTCATGGTTTTTGGGCTAACCCCTCATGCGCAACGCAATCTCTCTATGCAGTTTGAGCTACGCAAAACCCGAAAAACCTATGTCGCGCGGGTGCAAGGGCGGCTGGAACCGGGCAAAGGCACCGTCGACTTTCCGCTGTTGGTGGATTGGCCCAACAGGCCGAAACAACACGTGGATCATGAAAATGGCAAACCTGCGCTGACCGATTGGCACGTGCTAAAAGCCTCTGACCGCGAAAGCCGGGTCAGGTTGATCCCGAAAACCGGGCGCAGCCACCAATTGCGTGTGCATATGCTGGCGTTGGGGCATCCCATCTTGGGGGACCCGTTGTATGCTCCTGAAACAGTAGACGAACATCAACGCCTTATGTTGCATTCCGAGGAACTGCGGCTGAAACACCCCGAAAGCGGTGAAGGCCTGAGTTTCCGCGCTAAGACACCGTTCTGACGCTGCGTTCCGCTTCGCCAATTTGTTCAGGCCGGTAGGTTACAGCACAGATCGAGGAGGCGGCGAACACATGGTCAACACACAAGAACACACAGGGCTGGTGCCCGTTGCGGATGTTGCTCGTCTTTCCGGGCTCGAATTCTTTCAGGCCATTGCCGCCGGTGACTTGCCACATCCGCCAATGACCGGCGCCATCCCCATGCAGGTCACGCAAGTCGAAACAGGGCGCATAATCTGGACGACACGCGCGCCGGACTGGTTCATCAATCCACTGGGTCAAGTCCACGGCGGCTTTGCCATGACAATATTGGACAGCGCTTTGGGATGTTCGGTGCATTCCGCCTTACCCGCCGGACGCGGCTACACAACGGTTGAGGCCAAGGTCAACATGACACGCCCCATACCCTTGGGCGAAGACCTTACTTGCGAAGGCAAAATGATAACTTTGGGCAACCGTATCGGCACTTCCGAAGCGCGATTGATGGATGCCAAGGGCCGGATATTGGGCTTTGGCACGTCCACGTGCCTGATCTTTGATATCTAGGGTTGCTTAGGCGGCGCTGTAACACGCCGCCCTGCTTGTTGGTTTATTCGGCCTCTGAATCCCAGCCTGAGACGGCTTTGATTTCAAGAAAATCATGCAACCCGAAAACGCCGCCTTCGCGACCATTCCCAGACTGTTTCATCCCGCCGAACGGCGACCCTGCAGCGCGCGCTTTGCCGTTCATTTCGACCATACCGGAACGCAACCGCCGCGCCAGACGATTACGGCGCGCGCCATCCTCTGTCTGGGCATAGTTTGTCAGACCATAGGGTGTATCATTGGCTTGGCTTACAGCGTCTTCTTCGTCTTCGAACTTCATGATCGAAAGAACAGGACCAAAGATTTCTTCCTTTGCGATCGTCATATCCGGCGTCACATCCGCAAACACGGTTGGGCGCACAAAGAACCCTTTGTTCAGCCCCTCAGGACGTCCAAGGCCACCAGCAACCAAACGTGCACCTTCATCGATACCCGTTTGGATCAAACCTTGAATTTTCTCCCATTGGGTTGCGTTCACAACGGGGCCGATATGTCGGCCCTCTTGCATGGCTGGCCCTACAGAAATTTTCGATGCAACTTCCGCGGCCTGTTCTACGGCGGCGTCATAAACAGACGATTCCACAATCATCCGGCTGGGTGCGTTGCACGACTGGCCAGTGTTGTTCATCATATGCAATACACCGCGCTTCACCGCTTTTTCATCCGCGTCGGCAAAGATCAGGTTTGCACCCTTGCCACCCAGTTCCAAATGCACACGTTTTAGGGTGTCGGCAGCAGACTTAGAGATCAAGCGTCCCGCACGGCTGGACCCGGTGAAGCTGACAATATCCACATCCGGATGTGCCGTCAGCTGCGAGCCTACACCGACACCATCACCGTTTACCAAGTTGAACACACCTGGCGGGAAACCGGCTGCATCTATCAATTCAGCAAAGATCATCGCATCCAAGGGGCTTTCTTCAGACGGTTTCAGAACCATCGTACAACCCGAAATGGCAGCAGCGCCCACCTTTAGCGTGACCTGATTCATCGGCCAGTTCCAAGGAGTGATCAGTGCCGCTACACCCACCGCCTCGTAGATGATTTTGTCTTCGGGCGCGCGATCACTGAGCGGCTGCTCAAAATCAAATGCTTTGGCAGCGCGGATAAAGTTACTCAAATGCCAAATGCCAGAGCCAACCTGCCCAGTACGCGACAGATCAAGCGGTGCGCCCATCTCTATGCTGATCGCTTGCGCCAAGTCTTCGCCGCGCTCTTTGTAAAGCTCCAGCAGCTTTTCAACATAGGCGATCCGTTCTTCCGGGGGCGTCGCCATCCAACCTGGCAACGCGGCTTTGGCCGCTGCAACCGCTGCGTCAGTGTCCGCCTGCCCACCCAAAGAGATGACAGCGCAAGCCTCTTCCGTGGAGGGATCAATTACCTGATAATCATTACCTTCTATAGGATTGACCCAAGCGCCATTGATATAAAATTGGCGTTTCTCTAACATCACAATCTCCCTATTTCCGACCAACCGGTCGGGCATTTGCGGCACTCTGTCACCCTGCACAAAGCTATGCAAGCAGGGGCTTTACACAGGTACATTAGAATATATCTAAATTGAACCAGATCGAAACCGGCAATATCGCCACCAAAAGGAACCTTTCAATGGCCCTCCGTATCAACGACGACCTCCCTAATCTAACCGTAACCACCGATCAGGGCGAAATCGTCCTTCACGACTGGATCGGCGACAGCTGGGCCATCCTGTTTTCGCACCCAAAAGATTTTACACCTGTCTGCACAACAGAGTTCGGCGCCGTGGCGCAATTGTCCGACGAATGGGAAAAACGCGGCACCAAGGTGATGGGCATTTCCGTCGATGGGGTGGAAGAGCACAAGAGCTGGAAAAATGATATTGAGAAAACCGCTGGCGCACCGGCTGGTTTCCCGATCATTGCGGACGAAGATTTGACCGTCGCCAAAGCCTTGGACATGCTGCCCGCGGATGCTTACCTGCCTGATGGCCGCACCCCTGCTGACAGCGCGACCGTTCGTTCTGTTTTCATCATTGCACCGAACAAGAAAGTGCAGCTGATGATGACCTATCCAATGTCCGTTGGCCGGAACTTTGCCGAAGTGCTGCGTGCGCTGGATGCGTTGCAGGCGACCTATGGCGCACCCATTGCCACCCCGGCAAACTGGGAACAGGGCCAGGACGTGATCGTAGCGCTGTCGCTGAATGACGATCAGGCGCGCGAAAAGTTTGGTGAGATCGACATCAAACTTCCTTACCTGCGCACAACCAAATTCGCGGGCTAAGCCCCAAAAGTTCGCAAAATGAAAGTCCTCCGGCCGAAAGCCGGGGGGCTTTTTTCTTTCCACCGCCGCAGACCAGGCGTCGAACAAATCCGAACCAGCGTTTTCACTGATCCACACCAAAAATTAGCCAAATCGAAACGGCATGACCCTTCTGTTTCCAAAAGAGAAACAATTTGCCTTGCTTCGAACGCGATTTGCCCCAAGTGCTTGGTTAATGGTAAATCTCTTCGTTATGTTCAGAGCCGATCAATACGTTTTTATGATTTGGCAACCATTGGACACGAAAGGACGGGTAGCACGTGAGGACCAACGCCCTTGAACACAGCATTTCCACAGGTACACCCGTGACAGACGCCCCGTTTCAATTTGACCCGGCGGATGCTGACCCGCGCGCGTTTCGCGATGCCTTGGGGCAGTTTGCCACCGGTGTCACAGTCATAACATGTGCAACGCCCACGGGGCCGATCGGTATCACCGCCAATAGTTTTGCCAGCCTGTCGCTGGATCCGGCGCTGGTTCTTTGGTCTCCGGCCAAGGCATCGTCGCGGTATCCGTTTTTTGCCGCAGCCGATCATTATGCCATTCACATTTTGGCCGAAGAACAGGTTGAGTTGTGCAATGGATTTGCCCGCGACGGAAACTATTTTGACCAAACCGATTGGGTCAGCAGTGGGCAAGGCGTGCCATTGCTGGGCGGCTGTTTGTCCCGCTTTGAATGCCGCAAGGTCGCAGAGCATGACGGCGGCGATCATTCGATTGTCGTCGGTCAGGTTACGAACGTTTCGACACGCAAAGGCCGCCCGTTGATGTTTTTTGGCGGTAGCTACAAAGCCCTGCCCTAAGATATTTCGTGCAGTCAGCACCATTTTTTAGCGCATCGGCCCTGAAAGGGCGCCGATAAATGCACCCGTTGCGTAACACCTGTTGCACAACGAAGGATCAGCTATTACGCATCCCGCACCAAGACAAAGGACTGCGCTATGCGGATGACCGACACGTTCATCAAACCGATGCACCCCGAGGGGCGAAAGTTTGTTGCGATTTTTGCGGTCATATCCTTGGTTCTTTTCATGATCTGGGAACCACTGGGTTGGATCGGCCTTGGGCTGACCGTTTGGTGTTACTATTTCTTCCGCGATCCAGAGCGGGTCACCCCTGAGCGTGGAAATCTGGTCATCAGCCCGGCAGATGGCGTTGTTTCGCTGATCGAACCCGCCGTTCCGCCCAAAGAGCTTGGCTTGCCAGATACACCGCTGACACGTGTCAGTGTCTTTATGTCTGTATTCAATTGCCACGTGAACCGCGCACCCGTTGCCGGGGAAGTGACCGCTGTTGCCTATCGTGCGGGCAAATTTTTCAATGCTTCGCTAGACAAGGCAAGCTCGGACAATGAGCGCAATTCTCTGGCCATCCGGCTGGAAGATGGTCGCCATATCGCGGTGGTTCAAATTGCAGGACTGGTCGCGCGCCGGATCGTTTGCTGGGTGCAGCCCGGCAAAACATTGGGGCGCGGTGAACGGTTTGGCCTGATCCGGTTTGGCTCTCGACTGGATGTCTATTTGCCTGAAGGCGTGGAACCGCTTGTTGCAATCGGCCAAACCATGGTTGCCGGTGAATCGATTATCGCGGACCTGGAAGGCTAAACCATGCCGCGCGCCGAAAAGCCTGAAAAGCTGTCGCTGATCCAGTTGATCCCAAACATGTTGACCATCGCGGCCATCTGCGCCGGATTAACGGCGATCCGATTTGGCGTGCACGGCAACTATGAAATCGCTGTCCAATTGATCTTGGTGGCCGCCATCCTGGACGGGCTTGATGGGCGCATAGCGCGGATGCTGGGCAGCGACAGCAAGATGGGCGCAGAACTGGACAGCCTGGCGGATTTTCTGAACTTCGGTGTCGCGCCTGGTCTGTTGCTTTACTTCTGGGCATTGACGGATATGCGCAGTGCTGGCTGGATTGCCGTGCTGATCTATTCCATCTGCTGTGTACTGCGACTGGCGCGTTTCAACGTGTCTCGCAAAGAAGACGACGCAACTGACAGTGCCTTCTTCACCGGTATCCCGTCACCCGCAGGGGCGATGTTGGTAATGTTGCCAATGTTTTTCAGCTTTGCCTTCACCGAAGCGCCTATTCTGCCTGATCTTGTGCTGGCGCTTTATATCTCGGTGATCGGCCTGATGATGATCAGCCGCATTCCAACGTGGTCATTCAAAAAAACCCGCATCCCGCGCGTAAACGTAAAATACTTTCTGGTTGCCTTCGCTGTCGTTGGTGCCGCCGTGCTGACCTATCCATGGGTCAGCTTGGTTTTGCTTTGTTTTGCGTATGTCACAACAGTAACTTGGGTTTGGCTGCGCCGTCCCAGATTTAAAAAGACGAAGGACTAGTCTCGTGGATATCAAATCCGTCGAAAGTGCTTATGCACGATGGGCCCCCATCTATGACAAAACTTTTGGTGCAGTTACTGAGGCAGGTCGCAAGCGTGTGGTTGGATACGTCAACCAAAAGGCCCCAGCAAAGGTGTTGGAACTGGGTGTCGGCACCGGCCTTGCCTTGCCACTATACAACAAGGCACTTGATGTTACCGGGATCGATTACAGCGCCGAAATGCTGCAAAAAGCCAAAGCACGCGTTGCCAATGAAGGCTTAACGCAAGTTCAGGCTTTGATGCGTATGGACGCCCGCGAGCTACAGTTTGAAGACGCTACGTTCGACTTCGTTGTTTCCATGCATGTGCTGTCTGTTGTTCCTGAGCCAGAGAAAGTGATGTCTGAAATTGCACGGGTTCTGAAGCCGGGCGGTCAGGCTGTGATTTCTGTCCATTGCAAGCGCGATACAGGCGCCTTGGCAGTGATCGAACGTGCCTTGGCTCCATTGGCGGATCTTATTGGCTGGCATTCGGATTTCGACCGTAGCGCAATGCTGTCTGACGACCGCTTGGAATTGGAAATGGACGGGCGGTTGCCCCCAATGAACATGATGACATTCATGGTCCTGACGCGCCGTTCCTAAACGAAAACGGCCCGGCGAAACCACCGGGCCGAATTGACAAATTCTAATCGACTTGACGCGTTACCAACGCATCTCGCTCCATATCAGGGTCTGGTCGCCGCCCAGTTTGGAATAGCTCAACGGGCGATACTCATCAGCCAAGGCAATCAATCCAGCGTCAAACTGGATCGACAGATAGGCCTCCAGCCACGCCAACTGCCAGCCTTTGACCTCTGCATCCCCTTCAAACACGGTTTGCCGTTCGCCTGTAATGGCTTGCGTCTTCGCTCCGCGTGACCGCAGATCGTCCACTGTGAAGTTCACGATCCGCTGCAACGCATTTTCGCAGCGTTCGTTCAGTTCCATGCCTTGGCGCGACAACAAGGCCGCCGAAACCGTCAGCGGTGCAACCGCGTGCAATTGATAGTGCAGCGCAAATTTTCCACGAGTCATCTCTTGTGGCAGGCTGCCGTCTTCGTTGGCCGTACACATCACATAGGTCGAAGACCAAGCCGACCATCCACGGATCACCGGATCGTCGATTACAGTGCCAATGGTTGCGCCGGCCAAGCCAGCCCATGCGCGCAGGTTACCACGGGATGCGCCGTCGGGCGCATCTGCTTCCCAATAGACCATCTGGTCCATCATACGCTCTTGCAGCCAGCGCGAAATAATCGGCATGTGTTTCTTGCTGCTGGAATACGGCACTGTCTGAAGCAGCGCAAAGCCGATCCCTGCCAAGCGTGACCCAATCGTCAATCGTGCATTTTGCTGAAGATCCGCCAATGCATTGGCTTCAGCCCAGCTTGCGATTTGACCAATGGCGCAGTCAGCAATCTCGGATGCATTGCCATCGGCCTGATGCACCATATTGGCCATCATCGTCAATTCGCGCAGAAACTCATCAACCGGTTCCAACGCATTATCAACATCGCTCGATGCGTTCTTATCCAGCGTCTTGCTGCCAGAGCCAACATCTGAATACCGGCTGCCATAGGCAAGGGTCAGAATAGGTTGGGGCGCAGGCTTGCATTCAAAGTCTTCGGCGGTGGCCATTTGCGGCACCAATGTCGTTGCCACTAAGGAGGACAGCGCCAAAATGGCGCTGCTCAGTTGTCTTCGGATCATTGACCGGCTCCAATCCGTATCAAGCGGGCCAGGGAGGCTGCTTTTTCATTGCCGCCCTCTGACGCCTGATCCAGCCAAACTGCGGCTTCTCGGATGTTTCGGGGGACACCGATACCGTATGCCAGTGCATAGCCGTATTCCAACATTGCCGACACGTTGCCGCTTTCAGCAGCGGATTTCAGCCAGCGTGCCGATTCCAGCAGATCACGCGGTTGGCTTGCTTTTTCGCGCAAGACCATCGCGTATTCGTACTGAGCTTCGACGCTACCGTTGTCGATGGCACGTTTGAACACATTGTTGATGTCAAACCGTGTCTGGATCGCGTCGCGCACATCTACATCTGCATTGCGATAGCTGGCCAGGATCCACTGTTCATCCCCGGCACCGTTGCGGCTCATCATTGCGAACAGATGCTCTGCAGCGGCTTGTGGGTTATAAGTTTCCAGATCCGGGTTCGCCGTCAGACGATACAGTTCACGGTGCGCATTCGGGTTGCCATCTGCCAGCAGACGTTCAAACACTTCGCGCTCCGATGCCGCTTTGCCTTTGCGCCACATATCGATCTGTGGGTCCGAAATACGCAGCTTGGACAGAGTGTGACCGTGCTCGAACGTCAGACCAACGGTTTTCCAATGGAACGCCATCTGCGCGTCTTGCCAGATCGTATAGGCGTCCGCCATTTCTTCCACATCTTTCGTGCCGCAAATCATCTCTGATGCTGCGCGGTCAATGTAGTCATCCAGCTTGTCTTGCGGCAGGTATGGAATAGCGAACATCAGGGCCAGGAAATCACCGCGATTTTCAATCTCGTCAGCGTATTCAGCATATGTTGTCGCCGGATCAACACCGTCATAAGACTTCAACCGCGACATCAACCGGATTGCAGCGCCTTCACCACGGTTGGCTGCGCGGGTCAGCAGATCGATGATCTCATTCGCTGTAATCAGATCGCGCGCCTCATACTCGGTCAAGGCAATCGCCAGGTCCAGCGCAGAGGTGACACCGTTGTTCAGGTAGATGCGGCGGAACAATTCCACAGCCAGATCACGCTCTGCCGGATTGGTGGCCAATTCGAACTCCAGCTCGACAAAGGCTTCCAGTGCTTGGTCAGACCGGTCAAGGCGACGTGCCCACAGGTACATCATGCTTTCTGGCGACATCGGGTCGGCCTGAACACGTTCAGCAAAATCCGCCATCGAGGTCGTGCGACCCTCCAGCGCTTGCGATTGGATCATCGCAACATGACGCGGCTCTTTGTATGGGTCCAACACCAGCAGATCAGTCGCTGAAATTGGCAGCGCCTCATATTCTGTCGCGTTGAAGTTACGTTGCCAGACACGCGCCTCTTTCATGCGCGGTGCATCATTCACTTTGCAGCGGAACAAACCTTCCAAGTCGGACATGGCTTCCATTTCGCCGTGCCGTTCCACAACCTGCATCAACAGGTCCGCAGACCGGTTAATCTGGGCAGGTTCATCGCGGTAACGCACCAAGATTTTGGCCAAAAGACGCATGCCTTCAGGGTCTTGTTTCCTGGCGGCGATTTCCAACATCTCGGTTGCCGCAGCCTCACCTGCCCACCGGCCCTTACGGGTCAGCGTTTCTTTGGCAAGCGACGTAAAGATCCAGCCTGGCGCTTCTGGCATCGCCGCCAGTTCACGCAGGTATTTCAAGTAAACACTGTCTTCGTCTGAACGTTCACCATCAATGTTGACCGCCAAAACAAAGTGCTTGGACAATGCTTCGCGGGTCCGGCCGGTATCTTCGGAATAGTTGTATCCCAAGATTTCACGCAACTCTTCTTCGGTCACGTCACCGGACGATTTGATCTGTGCCAGTTCCGTATCATCCACGGTGATCCCGCGCTCAACAGCCATGCGCAGATATTCCAGCATGACCTTGTTGTCTTTCTCAGGCGCATTGGCATTCAGGTGGAATTCAACCAAACGCCATGCTGCTTCGGCACTGCCCATGTCAGCAGCGAACCGATACCATGCGTAGGCCACGTCGAAGTTGCGCGAAACAACATCTCCGTTCAGGTATTCCTGCGCGATACGCTCGGCCCGGTTACATACGTTTTCGTTCAAACGTCCCAGCATACCACCAAACGCCATGGTAACCGTCAGGTCGATAGGCGCATCCCACGTATCAACCGGATTGCCGTTCAACTCAAATCGGGCAATCGACAACAACGCGTTGGCATTACCGCCATAGGCCGCGTCTGTGATCAACTGCTTTGCATAGGCATCGTCTTTTTCAGTACCGATACCGTTCAGATAGTATTGTGCCAGGATCAAACGTTGGTTGGACGACATTTCCACATCGCGCTGACGCAACTGCGAAACCAGACCCGAAGCTTTCAGCTCTTCGTCCCGGCCTGCGTCGATGTACAAAGTGATCCGGGCGATCAGCTCATCCACACCGGCGAATTCACCATCGATCTGCGCACGTCGTGTGATCAGTGCGTCAATGAAATCAAACCACTTGTCCGGGTTTTGAGCCTGCAGACGTGTGATATCCCGACGCAAGAAGCGGATGCGGGCAAAATCCGATAGTTCGGTTTCACCACCCTCGACATCAAGATCGTTTTCTTTGACTTCAAGGATCGGCCCGCAAACGTTTCGGGTTTCGATTTTGGGTGGCATAAACGCCAGATCCAGCGTTTTCGCCTGTGCCCCGCCAAGCGCAGGTATAGAAGCAATCACCGCCAGAATTACGGGAGCAAAAATACGTTTCATCGGTTCAGGCCCCTCAGTAGTAACATGCAGAAACGCGAGGCGTTCCGCTGAAAGATGTATTGATCTGAATATCGACAGTGCGCGCGCCTTCATTCCAAAGACCCGACATCGGTACATAAAAACGACCGGTGCGCGCATCAGGATGGGACCGCACAACAGTTTTCGTGCGCGACAAACCCTCCATGGATTGGAAGACAAACTGCGCTATGGACGCCGTTGAACCGCCAGTATCGACATACAACGTAAAGTCCTGACCCGGATCAAGAACGCTAAGGTCCGCAGTCGCGACCGACCCTTCCAAAGACGCCATCACAGGCAGTTCAATGGAACAGTTGCTGCTGGCCGCGGCGATAAGTTCGCGGAACGGCTGGTCTCCAAACTGGGCAAGATTGTTATAGACCGGGTTTTCCCAAACGATCACGTTCGGCCGACCTTGCTGAAACGCATCGCTGGTGACAAAGGCCGAGAACGCCCCAAATGCACCGCCACCATCCAGCGAAATTTGCGTCACTGGCATGCCAGTCGCTGTTTGCAGGAAGCCGGCAAAGTTCACTTCGGGTGTGGCTGAATATTCAGTCCCAACAAGTGCGATATTGGCCCCAAAACCCGGCCGCGCATTTACCGATTGTACTTGTGGCGCTGCAAACTGATCTGTTTCTACTTTGGGCAATTCGATCAGGCACCGCCGTTGCAGAACCTGACGCATGTCTGAATCAACCTCAACCTTGCCTATTGGCGCTTGGGCAAAACCACCACCAGTTGGGGCAAAAGAGCCGTTGCCGTTCAGTGCTTGCGCCACCGACTGTGCCGCCAAACGCGCACCAACCGCTGAAAGGCGGTAATCTGTCTTGAAATATGGCTCGCTTGCGCCCTGCGCACCCGCTGCCAAAGCAGACCGTGCATCTGCCACCACGACGCCAGCGTCACGCAGACGCTTGATCATGTCATCGTAAACCGATGCGGCCAGATTTGGCTCGAACCCGTAATCATAGGCGCGACGTGGCAGGTTTTCTGTCATCACCATCGCCTTGGGCGGGATCGGCAAATACACCAATGTCGTACCACGTTGCGCCAATTCTTGGCTCAACCGGGCAACATCAGCCACCGTTTCATCCGAAAATGGATGGAAGTTACGTAGTTCTGGATTAACGCGGTAGAATACGCCTTCGGCGCCTTCAACACTGGGCAGGCTGTTGAACCCATCCAGGTTATCACATCCGTAAGTCGACTGGGCCGACGCGCCGGATGCAATGCCCCACGCAACGGTCGAAACCGCCAATGCCTTGACCAAACGCTTCATGTTTTAGTGCCCTTTTCCTCAATTGGTAACAACCGGAGCGGTTACGCGCCGTGTCGTTATCTGCTCGATTAGATTTGCAGCTGTCGTTGCAACCGCCAGATGATCTGCCTGTTCTGCACGGCGCAAATAAACAAGCGCCTGTCCCAGGTCTTCATCGGTGATGGTTTCTTTTCGCAAAATGGCGATCGCCAATTTCAGGTTCCCACGTCCAGTATCAGACGACTCCACCTGCTGTTCGATCTTGGCCTTGGTAGAGGCCGACAATGCACCGAACAGGCGTCCTTCTCCGTTAAAGTCAATCACAGCATCCAATGCCAGCGTGTTGCCAGCCCATGCATGCGGGTAAAGAACTTTGATATATTGATTAACACGCGCTTTCGGTTCCGTCGCCGGATCCAGCAAGGCCAAAGCCGTTACCAGCTCAGGCATGGCCCAAATACGCCCGCCGCCAACCGCGATTGACGCGAAATAGGCGATGTCAGAGGCATTCTCTTCCAGGCCGTCTTCCATCAGCACGTCGACATAGCGCAGAGCCGCCAAAGTATCGCGGCGCTCTGCCAACTGACGCAGCACATCCGGCTCCAGCGTTTCACCATCCAACATCGCAATACGGGCATCGCGCAGCGCCTTGCTTGGCAAATCCACTGTCCGCCGCAGACCACGATCCACCACAACCGAGATTGCGCGGGATTCTTTGTCTGTCGGAAATGGCAATGGCAACACAGTTGACCCAGCCCAACCGGCGGTCGCGGCAGTAAGCGCCGTCATCAATACCAGTACCTTGGTCAAACGAATGTTCATCATGCCCTCCTATTCGTCACACGCTACATTAGGCAGCGGTCCACCTAGAGGCCCGCCAGCTGTCAGTATCATGGGGGTCGATCCGTCCAAATTTACGGCAATCAAGCGGCCTTGGAATGAAAGATCGCCGGCAAAAAAGCGAGGGAACTGACGAGAAAAGTCATTGCCTGTCAGAACCATCCGCTCTCCGGTGGCCGAGGCAAGCCCCGCACCATTGGAAATCAGGACGTTGTCCGCGATCAGAATTGGCTCTTCCGCCAACTGATCTGTGATCCAAATTCCGACATAACGGTTGGCAATAACGATATTGTCTTGAACCAGCATGTTCTTGACAGCACGTACTTCGATGCCCTTCTGGTGGTTGTCCATCACCAAGTTGTGCTCAACAATCCCGCACGTCAGGCTAGAGACTGATATGCCACCACCTCTACGCTTCCAGACCACGTTGTTTCGAACCACAGTGCGGTGACTATCGTTGCGCACAGCGATACCGGCACGGCTACCACCCATAACAACATTGCCTGCAACCAATCCACGTGAAGACCCTTGGAACAGACGAATTGCGTTCGTAGGGGCATCACCTGTGATCAGGTTGCCCAGAATGCGCGCACCAACAGAGTGGGTCACGGCCAAAGAGGCCCCGCGCGAGTCATGGATACGGTTGTTTCGCACCAAGGCGTTGTCGGCCATAGAGATCGCAACCGAAACCACGTCCATAAACGTGCTGTCTTCGATAACCACTTCATCTTTGCGCACCAGCAATGGGTTACGCACAACAGAGAAGCCCGAGAACTTCGGCTCATTGCCAAAACCAAGTCCGACAAAGTTGGCGTTGCGGACGCGGACAGACGCACCGCCAGCATTCGCAAAGAACGGAATGAAATCTGGTGCTTCGGGGACAGCCGAACCTTCGGTCGTCACTGTAGAACCAGTGATTTCCAGGCGACCAAAGTTGATCAAAAATGCCCCGTCCGAACGGCTGAAGATCAAATCGTCCTCAGGTCCCATCCGCAGCGTTGCGCCGCCCCAGATAATAACCGGAACTCGCAGCAGATTGCGGCCTTGGCCACCATCCGTCTGAAGACCGAATTTGTTCAATTGTGCAAAAATATCAGCCAGCGTTACGTCACCACTGTTGATGACCAGCGCTTCGTTATTCCCGCGAAGAGCATACATAACGTCAAGGTTATCCTTGGCGCCATATATCTGAGAAATGAGACCCAAAGACAGACGGACATCCATTGTCTTTGCTTCAATTTCGCGGTTGATTTGCCGACTTGGAGCAATCATCTCCATGCGATTGCCCGACATGTCCGGCAATGCAATCGCCCCCAAACCAGCATCCGCGATCATTTGCTTTGCTTGGACAGAGGCAGGCGGCATGTTTTCTTGCAGCTGCAATTCGAAATCTTGCAGTTTTTTACGCCATTCAAAATCCAAGGCGTCCTCTGCCGCGGCGGCCGAAACCGCCGTCAGCATCAGGGCGAAGCAGGCCAAAACGGCCCGCTTCAGAGTATGGTGCATGCGATTAGGCATAATTTTTCAACGTCAAAACCTTTTCGTCTTTAAGAGACGCAGGTGGGGTTACATTGAGGAACAGAAGTTCGACTGGCTTCCCGGTCTTGTTGGTCAGCGTTGAAGCTTCCATATCCAGCGACAAACGTTCGCCTTCTCTGAGTTCGCGCGCCTCTTCCCCTTCGCCCAGAGTAACCATGCCACGGACAACGATAACTTCGCGGTTCGCAGTGTTGGTAATATCCAGCGATTGAGCAGGAAGCAGTTTGGTCAGGCTAAGATCGACGTTTTCGCTGGATACAACACGCAGCAATCCGTCTTCTTGTTCCTTCCCAATGTGGCGCTCGGCCTCAAGGCGTTTTTCTTCCTTCAGGAATTCGGCAACCTTCTTCACGCTCTGACAATGGCCAACCTGTGTGACCAGCAGCGCATCCGGCGTGTCGATCACGATCACGTCCTTCATGCCAACCAATGTCACCAGACGCCCATGTGAACGCACCATCGAGTTTGACGATTCCACGGCGATGACATCACCTTGAAGCACGTTACCTTGATGGTCGGTTTCCGAAATACCGTACATAGCAGACCAGCTGCCAACGTCAGACCAATCCACATCCAGTGGCGCCAACGAAATGCGGTCTGTCTTCTCGAAAACAGCGCTCTCGGTGGGCTGATTGTCAGCTTGGCTGAAGCAAATCGCATTCAACAGCAGACCTTCATCGCGGTGCTCGGCCTTATCATAAGACTTGCGCACTGCATCCACGGTTTCAGGATCGAACTTGGTATATTCTTCGATGATCGTACCAACCGAGAACATGCTGATGCCCGAGGCCCAGAAAGCGATATCACTTTCAACCAATTGGCGGGCTTTCCGTGCGGGCGGCTTTTCAACAAAGCGTTCCACCTGGCGCAATCCCTGGTGCGATACGATAGGACCATCATCCACAATGTAGCCAAACCCAGTTTCTGCGAAACGCGGCTTGATACCGTAGGTGATGATATATCCATCCTCAGCAGCCGGAAGCATGCCACGGATAGTTGTGTTCAGATCACCCTTGATCACGTGGTCGGCTGGAACAACCAGCACCACAGCATCAGGGTCTTGTTCTTGCAGCATCATCGCAGCACTCAGAACGGCCGGGCCGGTATTACGCCCCATTGGTTCCAGGATTACCTGCGCGTTGGCACCAATCGCTTCGAGTTGTTCGTGTACCGTCTTACGATGACGAACCGATGTGATGATCACTGGGTCTGCGAAACCTTCATCCTGATGGCGAAGCACTGCCGACTGGAAGAAGGTGTCTGACTCGGGACCACCAACTTTTTGAAACTGTTTTGGACTATGCGTCCGCGAAATTGGCCACAGCCGCGTACCATTGCCCCCACAGATGATCAGCGGATAAATCTTGCTCATAGCATTTCCTTCAAATCGAGGAGTGCACCACCTAAAATTGGCTTAGCCAAACGAACACGCGCTGTTTGGCCGACGTCTGCCGAACCCAGGCTGCCCTCTTCAGCCACAAGGTCTACTGGTACATAAAGTTCACCGCGCAGGGCCGAAGTATTGGTGGCGGACGATACCACGACACGTACCGGAACAGATCGGCCGTCAGCCATATCCAGATATACGCGATCGCCATCCAAGGCTTTAGCCAGCCCTTCTACGCTCATTAAAGTTCTCACTCTGACCCCGACGCTACTGTCGAAAAATGTCAGAATTGGGTCGACAGGGAGGACGGTCGCCCCCTCTACCATCCCATCAGCGACAGACACTACACAGTCACAAGGCAACTGGAAGTTGAGAACATCGCCGCTGTTGGAATTCACCGTGAACACCACTTCACCCTCACGGGCATTGGCATTCAGGTAACTTAGCTGACCAGCAGAAGTGGCCCGCATTTCGGTGCCGGCGCGCTCAACAATGACCGGGCGCGGCTCAAACTTGGTTGTATACCGAGAGGCCAGCACATTGGCGGCCGCCAGGATAAGGATGGAAGACAAAACCGCTGTCCCAATGCTTTTCAGCCGGCGACGCGGGTCTTCTGCGGCCTTTTCCTTGGGTGATTTCGGCTGGGTCGGACCAGTGTAGCTGAGCATGGACCCCATCGTGACGAAGTCACCAGCGATATAGCTGTTCAGGATATAACGCAGCTGCGCAAGGTGCGCACCGGTCGGGTCCATGAACTGAAGCGCGATTTCACCATCCTCGCGGGCCCCTGCCACGCGTGCCTCAGGGTAGATCGTGACCGAGAAGCCATCAAAATCGAAGGCTAGCTTGGTCATGAACTTTGTGCCCATAAGCTCTGGGTCAAAGGGGCCGGGCGCTTTGATGAAAGCGGCGGTTATTGAAAGCCCCGTGCCCTCAAACTTCTGCTCACCGATAGACAGGGTAAACGGAATGGGTAGAACCGGGTGTTCGGTGTCAAAGACGAAATCAACAGGGATCGGGTCTTTGGCTTCGGCTGCGATGTTGGTCTGCTCAGTCATTTTGATCGCTCTTTCAAATCTCTACGATTTTTTACACCTGCGAGAGGAAGAATACTCCCAACGTGAGCCAAACAATGGCGAGCACGTGGTGAATGAAGGACTCTTGTGCTTTCTGCTTTTCCGATACTGGAACAGCTTTGGCTTCGGTTGCAGTTTGACGTGTCCACTTCTGCTTATTCAGGCGGAACAGGACGAACGTCTTGACAGCGGCCCCTACAACTTGGCCGAAGTACAAAACGGGTGGATGGGTCACAGGGAACCACTCACCGCGGAACAGGTTAATAATGATACAGAAGATGTACCGGGTCGTCATAACCCAGGCGATATACAGCGGGATGATATCCGATGTTTGGAAGATCGCTGCCAGTGCGACAGAGATAGGACCCACCAGAGTTGTCCAGGCAGATACACGTTGGTCAAAGATCGACCACCATGTGAAAGGCCCAATAACACGGGGGCTCAGCAACAATGCACGGCCGTTTGTGCGCATCATGTTTCCGAACCAACGCACCATCAACGTACGCGCACTTGCCAGGAAAGTATCACGCGGCTGCGCTTCGAACGACCAGGACCGCACATCAGGCAGATAGTTCATTTGGTAGCCGTTTTTCAGCAACCAGAACCAGGTCGATTTATCGTCACCAGTCAGGAAGACCACACGGCCCAGACGCCAGTGATCAATATAGTCATGATCAACACCGTCAATGAATTCAGGGTGCATGGCCAGATCGGCGCGGAAAACCGACATACGTCCGGTCAGGGTCAGAACGTGCTTGGACAAGCCCATGGAGCACATCATCACCTGGCGCTGATTGAAACGTAGGTTGAACCAATCTTTGTAGAGGTTCTCGGTATGGATCAGAGCGCCTTCATCGGTGGTAAGAGCGCCGCATTTCGGGTTGGTGAACCACGGAGCGGACTGAGCCACGATGTCAATTGGAACCACCGTATCGCCATCAACAAAGACACAGATATCACGGTGGGTCGGGTTGAACTGAGCCAGAATTCGCAAGGCTTTGGCGATCGCATCGCGTTTGCCCTTGGATTTAATCCGGTCAAGGATCAGACGCACATTCGACATGTCGTCTGGCGCATTATCATACAGATGCCGGATTAGGCGTTCATCAGAACCTTCCACAACGGAGGCCACGATTGTCGCCCCATCTTTGGCACGTGCCGCGGCTTCGAACAGGGCTTTATAGACCGTGATCGTCACCGGCACTTCCATGCCGTAAGTGGTAAGCATGAAGAAAGCGTGCGATTTCACATCGTTGTCGCGAAACCGCTTGAACGCCCACGCCTTTCGCACCGGGTAAACCAGGCGACGAAATATGATGGCGCGGGTGAAGTTTATTGCCGCCCAAGAATAGCGCCATGCTCCCAGAAAACCCAAGATGAAGATCGTATTGCGCACGTTATCCGAGTCGCCCAGCTCCGTGTAAGTCACGGATGCGGCCAACAGAATGACAACGGCAAAATATGCAAAATGGGTCAGAGCCAGAAGCATGACGCGTATCCTTTACCAGCAGATGCCTTCGTAGGTGCCGTCCGAAGTCAGCTCCTTGTTGATGCGCGTCAGGTCAACGACCTTGCGCGTCTTGGCAGCTGCCGAGATACGATCAACGGTGTTTTCGTAGACGTTGCCAACTACAACAGCACCGGCGTCGTTCAGCATACCGTCCAGGTCGGTCACGATGCGATCCGGCAAGTTCGGGATCACGTCATTGCCACGGCCCGCACCCGGTGTGTGGGTGGAGTAAGCTTCTTCGACGTAGGGGTCGTAGATGGAAACTTCGATGCCTTTTTCGATCAGACGGCCAGCAAGAGTTGCCAGCGGGCTTTCACGCAGGTCATCGGTGCCCGGTTTGAAGGCAACGCCCACAAAACCAACTGTCTTGGCACCCGAGTCCACAACCATTTGTTCTGCACGGTCGATCTGAGCTTCGTTTGCTTCCAAGGTTGCTTCCAGCAGGTGTGCCTTGATGCCCTTGTCACGCGCCAGATGGCGCAGCGCACGAACGTCTTTCGGCAAGCAAGAGCCGCCGAAGGCAAAACCAGGTCGCATGAAGTACTTGGAGACAATCGCCTTGGTGTCCGAAGTCAGGATTTCCATGACTTTCTGACCGTCCAGGCCACAGGCCTTGGCGATGTTGCCGATCTCGTTGGCGTAAGTCACCTTTACGGCGCGCCACGTGTTCGAGCAGTACTTGACCATTTCTGCTGTACGCAGATCAACGACGTTTACATCGCAAGGCAGGTCTTTGTTCAGGTCGGTCAGGATTTTGGCAGTGCCATCATCCATTGCGCCGAACACGATCAGGCCTGGGTCATAGTAGTCTTCAATCGCGGTGGATTCACGCAGGAATTCCGGATAGTAGCCCATGCCGAAATCAACACCGGCTTTTTTGCCAGAGAAGTTTTCCAGCGTCGGGATACATGCGGTTTCGCAAGAACCCGGTACGATGGTGGAGCGGATAACAACCGAATGGTAGTCGTCCTTGTTGGCCAACGCTTTGCCGATATTTTCGCAAACGTCGGTGACGTACACCAGACCAACCGAACCGTCAGGAGCCGAAGGCGTACCAACAGCAATGAAGGATACTTCGGTATTGTCGATTGCGTACTGGACGTCGCTGGTTGCTTCCAGCTTACCGTCTTTAACAGCCTTTGCGATTAGTTCGTCTAGGCCATTTTCAACGATAGGCGTCAGGCCTGCGTTGATGGATTTGATTTTGCCGGGGTCTACATCGACTGCGATGACTTCATGCCCATCGCGTGCCAGACACGCCGCGGATACAACGCCAACGTAGCCAATGCCGAAGACACTGATCTTTGCCATTTGTTTACTGCCTCTCAGGTTCACATCAAAGGTGAGCCTGTTTTCATCCCGTTTTGTGGCCAAAATGAGTTTCAAAGCGACCATGAGCATGGTTAATTCTTATTGACATGCATTTGGCGAACGGACTGTTTCTGTTCCGCCGGAAACCACAATATATTGACAATATCTCACCTCCCCGCACCACATATGGACACGGCGCTTTATTGGGGTTGCACAGAAACGGGCAAAAGCATGACCAATGCCGAAACAGTAGGCAAAATACAGCGCAAACATCGCAAAAACGGCAACAAAAAAAACAGAATTTGCCGCTCAGAAACCGATGAACGCTGCAATGCGGCGTTAGCGATAGCCCTTCCACCGTTTCCAGGGCGAAGACCTTTGCTTTACCTGGGGTCCAATTTTCTACGTTTTCCTGAAAAATGCGCGGATGGGGCAAAGAGCATGTGCCAATAAATTGAACGCGACTCAGGCGAATCAATCATTGGTGCTTCAAACGCCCCCCATTTCAACGACAAGTCTGGCTGTCGCGCTGGCAGGCTGATAACTCAGCCATAACAATAATGAGGATCCAATCGATGGCTGACCCGGCGTCTTTAATACTCCTGATCGCAATCCTTGCGGCAATCGGTGCGTTCGCAGGCGTGATGGCCGGATTGCTGGGGGTTGGTGGCGGCATCATATTGGTGCCCGCGTTCTTTTATACCTTCACAGCACTGTCCTACAGCGGGCCTGACCTTATGCAGGTTTGCCTTGCAACCTCTCTGGCGACTATTGTCGTGACATCGGTTCGGTCCATGATGGCGCATAACCGCAAGAACGCTGTCGACTTCGACATTCTAAAAACCTGGGCGCCGGGGATCGTGCTTGGTGCGGTAGTGGGCGTGTTCACCGTGTCGGGGTTAAAATCCAGCACGCTACAGGCCGCCTTTGGTATTCTGGCCCTGATTGTCGGACTTTATATGCTCTTGGGCTCATCAGCCTGGCGCTTGGCGCAAGAAATGCCACGTGGAATCAAACGCGCGGTCATGTCGCCCGCAGTCGGGTTCTTATCCGTGTTGATGGGGATAGGCGGCGGCAGCTTCGGTGTTCCATTGATGAGCTTGCACAATGTACCAGTGCACCGCGCTGTTGGCACGGCGTCTGGCTTTGGCCTGTTGATCGCCGTGCCTTCGGCCATCGGGTTTTTGATGCTATCTGTCGATCCTGCGTCCCGGCCACCATACACGATCGGCGCCGTGAACATTCCTGCGTTTCTACTGGTGATCTCAGTAACATTCATCACAGCCCCTCTGGGCGCTGCTTTGGCGCACAAGTTAGATCAAAAAAGGCTGAAAAGGATCTTTGCGGTATTCTTGGTGCTTGTCGCCCTGAATATGCTGCGCAAAGTTGTTGCTGTCTGACCGCGGCCCAATGGCCGCGGGACGGAGCAAGCTAAGGAGCCGTCAGACTCTTTAGTGTGTCCAAACGCTCTTGCGGTCGACAGCGAAGTTTTCGGCATACCCACGCGCGCGGATATTTGGCTTACGCTTGTTTGGCTCTTTGACAACAGCGTCGATACCATGTGCCTTTGCATATTCCAGCGCGGCTTCCTTGGTTTCAAAACGCAAACGCACCTGTGCTTGCGTATCCGAAGAAGAGGTCCAACCCATCAACGGATCAACCGAACGCGCGCTATCCGCGACATGTTCAAGAATCCAGTATTTGGTTTTCGCCGTGCCAGACTGCATAGCGGTTTTGGACGGCTGATAGATTCGTGCGGGCATCAACACACCTCCTTGGTCGGGAGTGGTTATGCGCCAATCCAGAGCGTCAGACAAGCACCCGATTGGATGTGAAGTGTCGCATCACCATAGATCGCCCAGAAAACTGGCTGTGCACCTGAATGGGCCAGGATAACCGGGCAAACAAGAAACAGGATTGACCGCAATTCCATTTCAATTTCGCGACGTTCATGATACTATTTTTTCTAGGAAACGCGCCCATCAACGACAGATGAGGTGTGACTATGCGTATTCCTTTTTCTAAGTCGGTCAAAGCGGCGATGCTGGCATCGGCCCTTGCTATAACAGCAGTGCCCGCCGCGGCGATAACTTACACAGACTATTCGTTTTTATCCGGGTCACCGGTTGAAGGGTCTGCTTTGATTGGCGGCGTAAATGTTTCGATCCGCTCCATCAATACATTCATGGGGGGAATCACAACGTTGGGCCCAAATCCAAACGTTGTAGCGATGGCCTTTGACAACGCGCGCGAAGGTACGGACTCGGCGCTGATATTCAGCTTTGACAAAGCCATATCGGAATTCGCCATTGGGCTGGACCGGATGAAAGTGGGCGAGGTGTTTGGCTCATCATTGGGTACAGCCACCAGTGTGCTGAGCAACTACCTGTTCGAAAGCGGCACCGGGCGATACATCGTTGACGCATCAGCCGGTGACTTTGGCAGCGGTACATTACTGTGGAAGGGGCTGAACACGACCAGCCTGTCGGTTTTGTACTCTTGTGATGGTATTTGCGGCCCCTTGCCTGCACCCGGCAATATACTGACCACCAGCTTCGGCGTTTCGCCGGTGCCTCTGCCTGCGACCTTGCCATTGTTGGCCGGCGTTTTGGGTCTGGGTGGCGTGGTGGCTGCGCGACGCCGTCGGCGCACAACGTAACGCTGGACACCTGTTAAAAGCAACTGACAGGCCCCCGCATCATAATTGGGTGGGGGCCTGTGATGGCCTACTGCCAATAATAGTCAGTAAGAGGTCAAACGCGCCCTTGCGTCCGCGGGCAGACTCACCATCTTGTCACTGAAGGAGTCGCCCCGATGCACAACAACCGCCCCGACCAGATGCCGACCGAAAAGATCCCGCCGACTGCGGTTCGCGCTCGGGAAAAGCTGGAAGGCGGCATTCAGTTTCACCTGAACACTGAATTTGAGCCGGCCGGGGACCAACCCAACGCAATCAGAGACCTGTCATCTGGTATTGTGTCGGGGGATCGCGATCAGGTGCTTTTGGGCGCGACCGGCACCGGCAAGACTTTCACGATGGCCAAGATCATCGAAGAAACGCAACGCCCAGCCATTATCCTGGCCCCAAACAAAACCCTGGCAGCCCAGCTGTACGGAGAGTTCAAGGGGTTCTTTCCAGACAATGCGGTCGAATATTTCGTCAGCTTCTATGACTACTATCAGCCCGAAGCCTATGTCGCGCGGTCCGACACCTATATCGAGAAAGAATCCCAGATCAACGAACAGATCGACCGCATGCGCCACTCTGCAACACGGGCGCTGCTGGAACGGGATGATGTGATCATCGTTGCCTCAGTATCTTGTATCTATGGCATTGGGTCCGTCGAAACCTACGGCGCGATGACGCAAGACCTGATCACAGGCAATGACTACGAGCAGCGCAATGTGATCGCCGATTTGGTTGCACAGCAATATCGCCGAAACGATCAAGCGTTTCAGCGTGGTTGTTTTCGTGTGCGTGGTGACAGTCTGGAAGTTTGGCCAGCCCACCTGGATGACCGCGCCTGGCGACTGTCCTTTTTCGGCGAAGAGCTGGAAAGCATAACGGAATTTGACCCTTTGACCGGCCAAAAAACCGATACGTTCGACCGCATCCGCATCTACGCCAACAGTCACTACGTGACCCCGAAGCCAACGATGAAACAAGCCATCGTTGAGATTAAGAAAGAGCTGCGCCAACGTTTGGATCAACTGGTCGGAGACGGCAAGCTGTTGGAAGCCCAGCGGCTGGAACAGCGCACCAACTTTGATCTGGAAATGTTGGAAGCCACGGGCGTCTGCAACGGCATCGAAAACTATTCGCGCTATCTGACTGGTCGCGCACCGGGGGAGCCGCCCCCCACCCTGTTTGAATTCATCCCAGACAACGCCATCGTTTTTGCCGATGAAAGCCACGTGTCTGTCCCGCAGATCGGTGGGATGTACAAAGGTGACTATCGCCGCAAATTCACCTTGGCCGAACATGGCTTCCGGCTGCCGTCTTGCATGGATAACCGACCACTGAAGTTTGAGGAATGGGACGCCATGCGTCCGCAGACGATCTATGTTTCGGCCACTCCCGCATCGTGGGAAATGGAGCAGACCGGCGGTGTTTTCACTGAACAGGTGATCCGCCCGACGGGCCTACTGGATCCGCAGGTCGAAATTCGCCCGGTTGAAATGCAGGTGGATGACTTGCTGGACGAAGTCCGCAAAGTCACGGCCGACGGGTTCAGGACGCTGGTCACAACACTGACCAAACGTATGGCCGAAGACCTGACAGAATATATGCACGAGCAAGGCATCAAAGTGCGTTACATGCACTCTGACATCGATACGCTTGAACGTATCGAAATTCTGCGCGATCTGCGCCTTGGTGCATTTGATGTGCTGATTGGGATCAACCTGCTGCGTGAAGGGTTGGACATTCCAGAGTGCGGGCTGGTTGCCATTCTGGATGCCGACAAAGAGGGCTTTTTGCGCTCTGAAACCTCGTTAATTCAGACCATCGGTCGTGCTGCACGAAACGCAGAAGGCCGCGTTATAATGTACGCCGACCGGATAACAGGCTCGATGGAACGAGCGCTGGGTGAAACCAACCGTCGCCGCGAAAAGCAGATCGCCTACAATATCGAACACAATATCACACCTGAGACGGTCAAGAAGAACGTCGATGACGTATTGGCCGGCCTGTATAAAGGTGACGTCGACATGAACCGCGTCACAGCGAAGGTCGACAATTCGATGGCGGGTGCGAATTTGCAGACAGTTCTGGAAGGGCTGCGATCTGACATGCGCAAGGCCGCCGAAAATCTGGAATTCGAAGAAGCTGCGCGCTTGCGCGATGAAGTCAAACGCCTTGAAGCTGTTGATTTGGCCGTGTCAGATGATCCATTGGCCCGCCAATCTGCTGTCGAAGCAGCCTCTGCCGCTGCCGTCAAATCCAAGGGCCGGTCTACAGCGGGCCGCCCTGGGCAGCACGGCGGAAACGTGAAGCGGCGCAAGCGTTAGATATCACAGCGTGTAGCCGAGCATTTGTGGCCGGCAGGCACTTCTGCAGAATGGGTACATCTACCCATTCTGCCAATCCTTAGTTCGACCAAACGGCCAAAACGTCAAATCCTTCGGCGGACGGCGCCTCTTCCAAGTGGTCGCCCATCGTGGCCCAAATTGCTTTGACCTTTTCGGCATTGGCGTCCGAAGTCGCTTTGTCTGACACGATAGAAACAATGTAACCGCTACCATCGGGGTTCATCACGTTGATGAACTGCGACAAACCTTCCAAAGCCATAATCTGGTCTTTCATCGCGTTAACTTGCGTTGTCGCGGCGTCAATCGAACCAGGTTTGATTTTAAATCGGGTAATACGAGCAAACATTGATCACTCCCTTTTTTATCTGAAAAATGCTCAGACACCGGGTCCCAACGACCCGGATCCGCAAACATACCACGATTCTGAACACTCAAGGCTGGTTTTCTCATCATTCGCCCAGCCCACGCCCAACCAGGAGCCGGAGCCAAACACATGATCATCTAAACCAAAACGCTTGCCTTCATACCAATGGTACGAAGGGCACACCGCATCCTGACAAAACCAAAGTGATCAACAGCCAGCGCACAGCTATTGCCCTCCGGCCACGGTCAAACCAAGCATACGCCACCCCTGCATGCCCCAACGATAGTAGCTGATCTGCTCGGCAGGATACCCCGCCTTGATGATCCGCCGAATTGCCGCGGGGGATTGGCCACACCACGGACCATTACAAAACAGCACGATCTCGCCAACATCTTCACATATAAAGCCATCGAAATCGGGTTCACAGCCCAGCTCCGTCAACCGGTCAGCCATTTCGGTATAGGGCATGGAAATGGCGCCGGGGATGGTGCCTGTTTCCCAATCGGGCCGCACGCGGCTGTCAATTACTGTGACCGTCGGATCCTGCAGTGCGTCCAGAACCTCCAATTCGCCAATTGTCTTTACCCCATCGGCGGGGCTGACCGGCTGAATACAAAAACTGGGACAAGGACGTGAAGTCCGGGCAAACCCGCCGGTGATCACGTGATCATTGTCTTGGATTCTGGAAATCTCGACCGGCCCACCGGCTGTACCCACGGTGACAGACGCTGTGTTACGGGTGATATTCACAGGCTCTGCGATTGCTGGCGTCGTCAAGACGACAGCAAGTATCATGGCAATGCGCATGGTTGCTCCTCCTACAAGATAGCAACAGTCACACATATCTGACTGGCTTCTGGCAATGAGCCAGCCTGTCGCGGATTGGTCACGCCTATGGAACCTCACCACCCTGTGCGTTGATTTTTTACGTATCCCCTGCAAGGTGAATGCGATTCACCTTTTTATCAGACAGGCCCAACATGATTACCCGTCGCACTCTTATCGCCTCTTCTGCAGCCATGCTGGCGATGCCCCATATTGCCAGTGCCTTTACCATTGAACCCAAATTCACCCCACAAACTGTGCGGATGAAGCCCGATGTCGCCCCAGGTCAAATCCTGATCCTGCCGCGCGCGCATTACTTGTACCTTGTCACGGCGCCGGGCGAAGCACGCCGGTACGGCGTTGGTGTTGGTAAGGCAGGTTTGGAGTTTACAGGCGATGCCGTCATTCAGGTCAAGAAGACATGGCCAACGTGGCGCCCAACGAACGAGATGATCGAGCGAGAGCCAAAAACCTACGCCAAATTCGTCGACAATGATTACGTTCAGCCCGGCGGTCCGGGCAACCCATTGGGGTCACGCGCGTTGTATTTGTTCAAAAATGGCCGCGATACTTATTTCCGAATTCATGGCACCACATCGCCCAGTTCTATTGGCCGATCGGTTTCAAACGGCTGTATCCGCATGATCAACGAGCATGTCCAAGATCTTTACGAACGCGTCCCAATTGGCACCAAAGTCGTTGTAATGTAATAAAATCAAATAATTACGTGGAGCCAGCACCCGGCTCCACGTTTGGACTGCTTGAGCCAAATAACAAGCAGCCCAACCGATGGCCGGTTTCTATTGCCACCCTCTGAAAAAGCGAATTTGGCCAAACATGGCCCTGTCCCTGCCACAATCGCGCCCGATTTGGGCACGATAAACTGTTCTTAACGGGGGCGTGACACAATCCATCGCTGGATTTCGGAGTTTAGAACATGGCTGCTATCTCACTGATCATCGCAAGTTTTCTGGGTCTGTTTGGTGCGGTCACTGGCTGGGTTTTCTACGACATGAGCCTGCTGGCAGCCTTCGGTGTCTACATGATCTTCAGCCTTGTAATGTTCGCACTGACCATTCTGGCCATGATGATCCGCGATAACGACGACATGGCGTTTCAGGACTTCGGCGCAGCCTAATCCTTCTGAAATTTTCCGATTTCCTTCGGGCCACGCGATCTGCGTGGCCTTTTGCTTTTCCGGCTACTTTTCCGCCCGCTCAACCAGCGCTTCAACGGAAGGCCCCATCGCGTTTACAATCTTTTCAACGCCAGTCTTGTTTGGATGAATCCCGTCTGGCTGCATAAACGCCTTTGCCCCAACCAAAGACCCGTCAGTTTCAGCCAACAAGCCGGCAAAAAAGCTCTCAAAGAACAGCGTTCCGTGTGCCTGCGCCAATTCTGGATACAACGCATCGAACTCTTCTTTGAACTCTGGCCCGTAATTGCCGGGTGCCTGCATCCCAACCAACAGCACCGTGATGTCTTTGGCGTCAGCCACCTCCAGAATACCTTCGATGTTGGCGCGGGTTGCTGCAGGGTCTAAACCACGCAACAGGTCATTTCCCCCCAACGTCACAATCATCGCTTCGATTTCCGGGGTTAACGACCATTCGGCGCGCGCCAATCCTCCGGCAGAGGTATCGCCCGACACGCCACCGTTTACGATGCGTACATCATGCCCGCGTTCAGCCATCCAGGCGCGCAGTTGTGGCACGAAGCCATCCTGCTCCAGCAGGCCATATCCTTGTGTCAAACTATCACCAAGTGCCAGAATATGTGTCTGATCCGCAGCAGCCGGGGCAGCAATGATCAAACTTACGGATATCAATGCCTTGTTGAGATACCGTGTGGCCCCATATGTGAATTGTAGATACAAAAGGTCTCCTTCCATGCCCGAACCCGTATTGTCTTTAACAGATGTCACTTTAAAGCTACGAGGCAATGCCGGACTTGTAGAAATCTTGCATGACATCACTTTAGATGTCCAAAAGGGCGAAACTCTGGGGCTTGTTGGCCCTTCTGGGTCTGGAAAATCTTCACTTTTGATGATCATGGGCGGGTTAGAGCAAGCCAGCAGCGGACGCGTTCTGTCGCTGGGGCAAGATCTGACCGCCATGAACGAAGATGGTTTGGCACGGTTTCGCCGGGATCACATGGGCGTTGTCTTCCAGTCCTTCCACCTAATCCCCACGATGACCGCATTGGAAAATGTGGCCACACCACTGGAACTGGCGGGCCATAAAGACGCGTTTGATCGCGCGCAGGCAGAGTTGGAGGCCGTTGGGTTGGCGGCGCGTGCAGATCACTACCCGGCCCAGATGTCTGGCGGTGAGCAACAGCGCGTTGCGCTGGCCCGTGCCTCTGCCCCGCGGCCACAGATCCTTCTGGCGGATGAACCGACCGGCAATCTGGATGGCAGCAACGGTTCAGCGATTATGGATTTGCTGTTCGGCCTGCGTGATCGCCACGGAGCAACACTGGTTCTTGTCACCCACGCCAACGATCTGGCAGCCCGATGTGACCGGGTGATCCGCCTGAACGACGGCCAAATTGACACAACAGCACAGGCCGCAGAATGAGCTTGTCTGTTGCTGCGCGAATGGCCCGCCGTGAATTGCGGGGCGGGCTGAAAGGGTTTCGGATTTTCCTAGCCTGTTTGGCGCTGGGTGTTGCGGCGATTGCCGGTGTCGGCTCTGTCCGTTCGGCCATTCAGGCCGGTCTAACCGACCAGGGCGCTGTTCTTCTAGGCGGCGACGCCAAAGCCCGGTTTACCTATCGCTTCGCGAACGAAGAAGAGCGCGATTGGTTGGCCAGTATCAGCACGGAAATCTCGGAAGTGACGGATTTCCGTTCCATGGTCACCGTCGGTGAGGGGGACCAGGCAGATCGTGCGCTGACGCAGGTGAAAACAGTTGATGATGCCTATCCCCTGAACGGGCAACTGACGCTAGAACCCAGCATCCCGCTGGATCAGGCCTTGGCAGGCAATGGCGCAGTCATGGCCCCCATTCTGGCCGACAGATTAGGCCTTTCGCCGGGGGACACCTTTCGGCTTGGCAGCAAAGAATACACCCTGACAGCCAAATTGTTGGTAGAGCCGGATGGCATGGCCGAAGGGTTTGGCCTTGGCCCGCGCACCTTGCTTCGAACCGAAGCAATAGAAGGCTCCGGTTTGTTGAGCGAAGGGACATTGTTTGAGGCCGAATACCGGCTGCTTTTACCTCCGGACACGGATTTGGATGCGCTCAAGGAAACCGCGCTGGACAGGTATCGTGATTCCGGTATTCGCTGGCGCGATGCCCGCAGCGGAGCACCCGGCGTTGAACGCTTTGTCACGCGCCTAGGGTCATTCCTGGTGCTGGTGGGGCTTTCGGGGCTTGCCGTTGGTGGTGTGGGCATTTCGGCAGCGGTTCGATCATACCTCAGCCGGAAAACATCGGTTATTGCCACGCTGAAGACACTGGGCGCTGGTCGCAGTACAATCTTTCAAACCTATTTCATTCAAATCGGCGTTTTGTCGATTTTGGGCATCGCGATCGGGTTGGTTCTGGGCGCAGGTGTACCGCTTGTATTCGCCCCATGGATCACCGCCGCCCTGCCCATTCCGGCGCTTTTCACCATCTACCCTGCGCCAATGATAGAGGCCGCCATATACGGTATTCTGACCGCTCTGCTGTTCACCCTGTGGCCGCTGGCGCGGGCCGAGGATGTGCGCGCGGCGACTTTGTTTCGTGACGCGCTGGACAACACCAATTGGCTGCCCGCCAAACGCTATCTTATTGCAACAATTTTGCTTCTTGGTGCGTTGGTCGGCACCGCCGTGGCCTTTTCGGGCAACGCATGGCTGACGCTTTGGACAACGGGTGGCATTTTCAGCGCGCTCGTGTTGCTGGTTGTTGCTGCGATGATCGTTCGCTGGATTGCGCGATTCAGCGCATCTGCCGCCCGTGGCCGACCAGTTTTGCGTTGGGCATTGGGCGCCATTGGCGGAACCAAAGAAGGTGCCGCTTCTGTTGTTTTGTCGTTGGGTTTGGGCCTGTCGGTTCTGGCTGCGGTCGGACAAATTGATGGCAACTTGCGCAATGCCATTGCGCGCGATCTTCCTGATATAGCGCCCAGCTACTTTTTCGTCGACATCCAGAAGGACCAGATGGACGGGTTCATGACCCGGCTGAACAATGACGATGCCGTCAGCCGTGTGGACAGCGCCCCAATGCTGCGCGCGGTTGTGACCCATATCAACGGCACCCCAGCAACCGAGGTTGCCGGCAACCATTGGGTTGTCCGTGGCGACCGCGGGCTAACCTATGCGGCACAGCCTGACGAACGCACAATCGTCACCAAGGGCGAATGGTGGCCAGCTGACTACACAGGCGATCCACAGATGAGCTTTGCCGCCGAAGAAGCCGAAGAGATTGGCCTGAATTTGGGCGATACAGTCACTGTTAACGTGCTGGGGCGCGATATCACTGCAACTGTCACCAGCTTCCGCGAGGTTGATTTTTCGACCGCAGGAATTGGCTTTGTAATGACGATGAACCCCGCCTCCTTGCAGGGTGCACCGCACACGTTCATCTCTACGGTCTATGCAGAAGAAGCGTCTGAAGCGGCGATTTTGCGTGATCTGGCCAATGCCTATCCCAACATCACTGCTATTCGGGTGCGCGATGCCATTGATCGGGTGAGTGAACTGTTAACGGCCATTGGCACTGCCACGCGTTGGGGTGCGGCCGCCACCTTGCTGACCGGCTTTCTGGTGCTGATCGGCGCTGCCGCCGCAGGCGAACAGGCGCGCACGTATGAAGCCGCCGTGTTAAAAACCCTTGGTGCCAGCCGTTCGCGCATTTTGCGCAGCTTCGCCTTACGTTCTGCCTTACTGGGCGCGGCCGCCGGAATCGTTGCCATTGGCGCCGGTATTCTGGGCGGATGGGCCGTGTCGAAATTCATCATGGAAACCGGCTTTACCGTGATCTGGCCGTCAGTCTTCGGCGTGGTCGGCGGCGGCATTCTGGCCACGCTGGTGGCTGGTATGGCCTTTGCCTGGCGGCCACTTGCCGCCCGCCCCGCACAAATCCTTCGCAGCCGCGAATAATGATGCTGCGATGCAAAAGGTCACCTTGAACGTCCAAAAAACGAGTGGCACACCCGTAGTAAGAATGTTTGGCCTTAGTGGAGAGTTTGATGACCGATTCCTTGCCCATGACCATCCCCGCGCCGTTGACCAAGGCGCAGCGCACAACGATAGCAAACTTGGTGCGCCGGGCTGCTCGGGCCGAGATTTTACCCAGGTTCCGGTCTTTGTCTTCGCATCAGATCGATCAAAAGTCCGGCCCACAAGATTTGGTGACGGACGCGGATCGCGAAGCGGAAAAGATGATCGCGCGCGGCCTGCTTGCACTCTTTCCAAATGCACTGATCATCGGCGAAGAAGATGTCTCTGAAGGCAGCGATGTTCTAAAAAAAATTCCCGATGCAGAACGCGCCTTCACCATTGATCCGGTTGATGGCACTTGGAATTTTGCCCATGGGTTGTCGCAGTTCGGGGTCATCCTGTCGATGCTGCGATTTGGTCAGCCGGTTTTCAGCCTGCTCTATGATCCCATCTTGGATGATATGGTCATCGCGGCCGACGGTGCATCTGCGCAAATGCTGCGCCCCAACCGCCCAGCTGTAACGCTGAGCGTGTCCAAAGGCGGACCGATCGAGTCGCTGGTCGGTTATGTGGGCCTGCACCACATCCCAGAAGACAAACTGGCCCAACAGGCCGCAACCTTCCCCAAGTTTGCGCGTGCCACAACCCTGCGCTGCTCTTGCCATGAGTTTCGGATGATGGCCCAAGGCCATGTCGATTTCATTATGTGCGCCGGATTAACCCCATGGGACCACGCTGCTGGCGTGCTGGCCGTTCAACGCGCAGGCGGGCATGTCGCGTTGCTGGACGGCAGCCCCTACAATGCTGCGGCCCCGCGCGAGTCCTTCTTGCTGGCCGCGCCGGATGCTGCCACTTGGGGCCGGTTGGCAGACGTGTACAGCTTCTTGTTGGACAGCAAAGAAGACTGATCCAAGCGCAGTTTCAGGCTGAAAACGCCAAACACACATCAGACATCAATGGCGGGCCAATGCCCGCCATTTTGCTATTTCATCACTCTGCTGCGTCGGCGTAGTCGCTCATCGGTGGGCAGGTGCACACAAGATGGCGGTCGCCGTAGGCGTTATCCACGCGATTGACCGGCGGCCAGTACTTGTCCACGCGGAATGATCCGGGCGGAAAGCATCCTTGCTCACGCGAATAGGGCCGATCCCATTCTCGGACCAGATCCTCCATCGTATGGGGTGCGTTCTTCAGCGGATTGTTTTCTGGGTCCATCGCACCTTCTTCGATGGCGCGGATTTCTTCGCGTATCGCCAACATCGCATCGCAGAACCGGTCCAGCTCAGCTTTGGTTTCACTTTCTGTCGGCTCTACCATCAAGGTGCCGGCCACGGGCCAGCTCATCGTCGGGGCGTGAAAACCACAATCCATCAGGCGCTTGGCGATATCCTCAACCGTAACTCCAGCAGATTTTTCAAACGGCCGCACATCCAAAATACACTCATGCGCAACGCGCCCCTTGGTGCCGCGATACAGAACCTCATAGGCGCCCTGCAACCGATCAGCGATGTAATTGGCATTCAGGATGGCCACGCGCGTTGCCTGCGTCATCCCCTCGCCCCCCATCATCAGGCAATAGGCCCATGAAATCGGCAACAAAGACGGAGAGCCAAAGGCCGCAGCGCTGACCGCACCGTCACCTTTGACCGGATCGCCAGGCAGATGCGGGATAAGATGCGCCTTCACGCCGATTGGGCCCATGCCCGGACCACCACCGCCATGCGGAATGCAGAACGTCTTGTGCAGGTTCAGGTGGCTGACATCCCCGCCCAGATCACCGGGACGCGACAGACCAACCATCGCGTTCATATTGGCACCATCAATGTAAACTTGCCCGCCAAACTCATGGGTGATGGCACAAACTTCCTGCACCGTTTCTTCAAATACGCCATGGGTAGAAGGATACGTGATCATGGTTCCTGCCAAATCATCCGCGTATTTTTCGGCCTTGGCACGGAAGTCATCCAGATTGATGGACCCGTTGTCATCGCAGCTTACAGCAACAACCTTCCACCCAACCATTTGTGCGCTGGCTGGGTTGGTCCCATGCGCGTTGACGGGGATCAGACAGACATTTCGGTGCCCCTGCCCGATTGACCGATGATAGGATGCAATAGACAACAATCCGGCATATTCACCCTGTGCCCCGGAATTGGGTTGCATCGAAAACGCGGCGTAGCCGGTGATGTCACACAGCTTAGCCGACAGATCGGTGATCATTTCGGCATAGCCCAAAGCCTGATCTACCGGCGCGAACGGATGAATCTGTGAAAATTCCCGCCAGCTGACAGGCATCATTTCCGCAGCCGAATTCAGCTTCATCGTACACGACCCAAGCGGGATCATGGCCCGGTCCAGTGCCAGATCACGGTCTGCCAAACGGCGCATATACCGCATCATTTCCGTTTCGGCCCGGTTCATGTGAAACACATCATGCTGCAGATAAGGCGTCTGTCGCAGCAAGGCTTCGGGAAGGTGATAGGTGGGTGTGAAATCGTCATCCTTTTTCAGCAAACCAAAGGCGCGCCACACCGACTCGATATCTGCTGGGCGGGTCCGTTCATCCAGCGTGATGCCAACTTTGGTTTTTCCGACCCGGCGCAAATTCAACCCTTCGCGCACGGCAGATTGAAGCACGCCGCGTTGCAACAACCCCACTTCGACAGTGATCGTGTCAAAAAACGACTCCGGTTCCACTTTAAAACCAGCATCGCGAAGTCCGCTGGCCAAACGTGCGGTTTTGCGGTGGATGCGCTGTGCAATGGCGCGCAACCCTTCCGGCCCGTGAAACACAGCGTAAAAGCCCGCCATAACAGCCAACAGCGCCTGCGCCGTACACACATTCGACGTCGCCTTTTCGCGACGGATATGTTGTTCGCGTGTTTGCAGTGACAGTCGATAGGCCTTGTTCCCATGGCTGTCGATTGAAACACCAACAATCCGCCCCGGCATCGCACGTTTATAAACATCCCGACACGCCATATAAGCTGCGTGTGGGCCACCGTAGCCTTGGGGAACACCAAATCGCTGGGTCGAGCCTACAGCGATATCAGCGCCCATGGCACCCGGCTCTTTCAGCAAACACAATGCCATTGGGTCTGCACTGACAACGCCAATGGCTTTGGCGGCATGCAAGGCTTCCATCTGTTCCGACAGGTCACGCACATGTCCAAACGTGCCTGGATATTGAAAGATTGCCCCGAAAACCTGGCTGGCGTCCAATGCGTCTGGAGCGCCCACAATCACCTCAATGCCCAAAGGCTCTGCGCGGGTGCGGATCACCGAAATGTTTTGCGGGTGGCAATTTTCGTCCACAAAGAACGCTTTGACCTTAGATTTGGACACGCGCTGCGCCATGGTCATTGCTTCGGCACAGGCGGTCGCTTCGTCCAACAACGACGCGTTGGCAATCTCCAGGCCTGTCAGATCGGAAACCATGGTCTGATAGTTCAGCAACGCTTCCAGACGACCCTGACTGATTTCGGGCTGATACGGCGTATAGGCCGTGTACCATGCAGGGTTTTCAAAAATATTCCGTTGAATGGCTGGCGGCGTGACGGTGCCGTGATAGCCCATGCCAATCAACGAGGTCAGAACCTTGTTCTTGGCCGCGGTCACACGCATGTGCCGCATCAATTCGCGCTCTGACAAAGGCTTGCCAAAATCCAGCGGCTGATTTTGCCGAATGCTTTCAGGAATCGTCTGATCAATCAGATCAGCCAAATCCGATACCCCAAGCACATCAAACATATCGTCCATCTCTTTGGGCGATGGGCCAATATGGCGGCGGTTGGCAAAATCATAAGGCAGATAGTCGTTGGGCGAATATGGCATGGTTTCACCTTGGTCAGCAGCAGAAATGAAGGGGCAGCGCACCGCCCCTCGGACAATCTAAGTCACGCCCCCAAGGCGTGTTGGTCATCTCGGAAAGTCAGCCAATGAACGCTTTGTAGGCGGCTTCTTCCATCATCTCGTCCATTTCGGACAGGTCTTCGATCGAGAGCTTAAAGAACCAAGCGGCACCTTCTGGGTCTTCGTTCACCATGCCGGGGTCCTGGACAATAGCTTCGTTTACCTCGACCACTTCGCCATCCAAAGGCGCCAAGATATCTGATGCCGCCTTGACGGATTCGATCACGACAATCTCTTCATCCTTGGTCACGGTCGCGCCAACCTCTGGCAGCTCCACGAACACCACATCGCCCAATTGCTCTGCCGCGTGGGCGGTGATGCCAACAACCACGACATCGCCTTCAACGCGCAACCATTCATGTTCTTCGGTGTATTTCATTTCGGTCTTCTCCTGTTGTCTTATCTTTTGAATTGCGCCGGTACGAACGGCAACGCAACAACGCGCATCGGCAGTCGCTTGCCGCGAACCTCTCCGAACAACGGCGTGTCTACGTTTGAATATGCAGTCGCAACATATCCCATTGCCACGGGTGCACCGACGGTAGGTCCGAAACCGCCAGAGGTTACTTTGCCGATTGGCGCCTCTGCGTCGTCACTTGCGAAAATCAGGGTGCCTTCTCGCATTGGGGCACGTCCCTCGGGGGCCAATCCAACGCGAGATTGGGAGGCACCGTTTTCGATTTCATCCAGAATCCGATCCGCCCCTGGGAAACCACCTGCCCGCGCGCCACCTGTGCGACGGGTTTTTTGAATGCCCCAAACCAGTCCTGCCTCTACCGGACTGGTGCCAGAATCGATGTCATGTCCATAAAGGCAAAGCCCGGCTTCTAATCGCAGCGAATCTCGTGCACCCAAACCAATGGCTTCCAGCGCGGGATCAGCCAGCAAGGCTTCTGACAAGGCCATCACCGCATCATTTGGCACCGAAATTTCGAACCCATCTTCACCGGTATATCCAGACCGCGAAATCCAACATTCGGCACCGTTCAGCTGAAACGTACCCACATCCATGAACCGCATTTCGCTGATTTGCGGGTTCAGCTGTGCCAGAACCGCTTCGGCCTTGGGCCCTTGCAGGGCGATCAAGGCGCGATCTTCGATCAGCTCGACAGAAATGCCTTTTGGGCTCAGTGCTGCGTCCATGCGGGCCACATCGGCATCCTTGCAGGCCGCGTTGACCACAACAAACAAATGATCGCCGCGATTGGCGAACATCAGGTCGTCTTCGATACCGCCTTCTGAATTCGTGAAAAACCCGTACCGCTGCCGCCCCTCTGGCAGGCCGCAAACGTTTTGCGGGATCAAAGCTTCAAGCGCAGAGCAGGCATCTGGCCCGCGCAGAATCACTTGTCCCATATGGCTGACATCAAAAAAACCGGCCTGATCACGGGTGTGCAGGTGCTCTTTCATGACGCCTAAAGGATATTGCACTGGCATTTCATAGCCCGCAAACGGCACCATTCGTGCGCCCAACTTCACGTGCAATTCATGCAGTGCTGTGCGTTTCAGATCAGACATACCGCCCCCTTCGATCCAGTCGAGACCGCAATGGTACCCGAGCATTACAAGCGCGGAAAACCCGCACTTTCAATGCCCCCTCTGTCCTTAGGCCTGAGATCGTTATCCCTTCGGCGGGCCAAAACTGACCACTCTCCAGAGTTAGTAACACCGCGACGGTCCTTGTCGCCTGAGAGTTTCCGGGGCGGTTGCTCCTTCGGCACTGGCCTAAGCCAGTTCTCCCATCGCAGATGTTATTGGATTACGATAGCTTCTCGCGCTAAGCAAGCGCTGCTTTACGTTCAGCCGGCGTACAGCGCACCGGAGTCTCCAAAAGCGTGTAAAGCGGGCCGTTTTCGCACACCAATTGATCAAGCGTGATCGGGTCTAGTGTAGCATAAAACGCATTCGCGGCCTCTGTCAGCGCATGGCGCAGACCACAGGCATCTGTCAGCGGGCAGGTATTGTCGACATCAGCAAAGCATTCAGCCAAGGGCACAGGTGCCTCTAATGCGCGGAAAATATCGCCGATGCAGATTTCTTTGGCAGGTCGTGCCAGCTCTAATCCGCCGTTTCGACCCCGCTGCGTATGCAGGTAACCCAGCTGGGCGAGTTGATTGATAATCTGCGCCAAATGGTTTTCAGACGCATTGCAACGATCCGCAATCTCGGACTTCGTTACCAGTCGGCCCGTATTGGCAGCACAGAACATCAAGACTCGCATAGCGATGTTGGTTCTTTTCGTGACACGCAACTTTCTGTCCTCCCACCAATAAGATAGAAAGTTACATATAGGACCTGTGATTTAGTTCATTGATTTAGGTCAATCAGCAATTGAGCGTCGCAAAAATGGAAATACCCCACTTCTTTGGATATGGCTCGTTGGTCAATCGCCAAACTCACAGCTATCAATCCGCGCAGAAAGCACAGGCCAAGGGTTGGCGCCGGGCCTGGCGTTATACTTCGGATCGAGAGGTCGCGTTTCTGACAGCGGTCCGCGACACCACTTGCACAATTGATGGATTGGTTGCCGAGGTCCCCCAAGGCGATTGGGCCGCGCTGGATTTGCGGGAAGCGGCGTATGAACGGCTGCCTGCCACCCATGAGGTGACGCATGACGCTGATACAAAGGCCGAAATCGCCATTTACGCGATTTCGCCAAACCGGCTGCACCTGCCCACAACGTTACACCCGGTGCTGCTCAGCTATCTTGATGTGGTTGTACAAGGGTACTTGCGCGAATACGGCCGCCAGGGCGCCGAACACTTCTTTGCCACGACCACCGGGTGGGATTCACCCATTCTGAATGATCGGGACAATCCGCGCTATCCACGTGCACAACGGCTGACAGATGCAGAAAGGGCGGTGGTCGACACCGCCCTTCACCAACAAGATTGCACTGTGATCAGATGATGCCGCTGTTGAGCAGCACCAAACTCCGCAAGGCGCTTAGCCCTTTGCCCGAACCGATTGCATCAGCGGCATCACAGACGACATGTCCGGCCCACGTTCCTGACCCGTGACCGCTTTGCGCAGCGGCATGAACAACCCCTTGCCCTTGCGGCCCGTCTTTTCCTTGACTGTAGTTGTCCAAGATTTCCAGGTATCGCTGTCATAAGGCGGTTCCGGCAGCAAAGTCATCGCCTCGGCGATGAAGTCCTTGTCTTCGTCAGCAATCAACGGCTCTGCCCCATCTCGGAACAGTTCCCACCACCCGGCCAAATCCTTGCGCGTGGTGATGTTTTCACGCGTGACACTCCAGAACAATTCGGCCTTTTCAGACGGAACCCCCAAAGCGGCAATCTCTTCCCGCACGGCTTCAAACGGCAGGTCATGCAGCTTCTTGGCCGTCAACGGATACAAGTCCTGTACGTCAAACTTTGTCGGGGCCGCGCCAAACTGCGAAAGATCAAACCCTTCGGCAATCTCTTCCAAGGAAAGACGCAGTTCCATCGGCTGAGACGAACCAAGCCGCGCCAGCAAGCTGAGCAGCGCTTCGGGCTCTACCCCGGACTCGCGCAAATCGCGCAGAGCCAGCGTGCCCAAACGTTTGGACAATGATTCACCCTGCGGCCCGGTCAGCAACGAATGGTGCGCAAAAGAAGGCACCGTACCGCCCAAGGCCTGAATGATCTGAATTTGTGTGGCTGTATTGGTCACGTGGTCCGAACCGCGCACGACATAGGTCACACCCATTTCGGTGTCGTCCACGACAGACGCCAAGGTGTACAGGAACTGGCCATCCGCACGGATCAGAACAGGATCAGAAACCGACGCTGCGTCGATCGAGATATCACCAAGGATGCCATCGGCCCATTCGGTGCGCTGTTGATCCAGCTTAAAGCGCCAAACACCCGGTCCGCGCTCTTCGCGCAACTTGGCTTGTTCTGCCTCGCTAAGAGCCAGCGCCGCGCGGTCATACACCGGCGGCTTGCCCATATTCAGCTGCTTCTTTCGCTTCAGATCCAGTTCGACCGGCGTTTCGAACGCCTCGTAAAACCGCCCCATTTTGCGCAGCTCATCTGCCGCAGCAACATAACGTTCCAGCCGTTCTGACTGCCGCTCAACCCGATCCCAGGTCAGCCCCAGCCATTCCAGATCCTGCTTGATACCGTCAACATACTCTTCCTTGCTGCGCTCAGGGTCAGTGTCATCGATACGCAGAATGAATGTCCCGCCAGATTTGCGGGCGATCAAGTAGTTGAACAAGGCGGTGCGCAGGTTACCAACGTGGATATATCCGGTGGGTGACGGCGCAAAACGGGTAACGGTCATTGGGAGTCTCCTGTTGGCCGGTGACATTTCACAAGGGCAGGCTTTTGTCCATATCTTCACCGGGAATGGCTGCGTGATGCAGCTTTGTTCAACCAACATTTCAGGACATCACAACCGATTGCATCCCCTGTTATGGCTGGGTACGCATTGGCTGTTCAGCACGAAGGCAGAAAATGGCACGGCAAAACGTAAAAGCGAGTTTTTGGCGCGGCGTCACCCAAGCCTTACCCTTCTTCGTGGTGATTGTGCCGTTTGCCATGTTGTTCGGTGTTGTCGCCACCGAGGCCGGCCTGAACGTATTTGAAGCCCTGACTTTCAGCGTGGTTGTGATTGCCGGCGCATCGCAATTTACCGCAGTACAATTGCTGGCGGATGGCGCGCCAGCTTGGGTGGCGTTGATCTCGGCGTTAACGATCAACCTGCGTATGGCCATGTATTCAGCCTCTATGACACCGCATTTGGGCCCAGCGCCCCCGTGGACGCGTGTGATCTTGGCCTATTTCATGCTCGATCAAACCTATGCGCTGGCCCATGTCGAATATGAAAGCAAGACACTGACGCTGGAAGAAAAGATCGCATACTTCTTCGGTATCGTCGTGCCGATTGGCATCCCTTGGTACATCTTCACCGTTCTTGGTGCGATAATCGGCAAATCAATACCAAGTTCATATGGGTTGGATTTCGCTGTCCCAATCGCGTTTTTGGCCATGATAGGCCCGATGCTGCGCACGCGCGCGCATATGCTTGCCGCGTTTGTGGCCGTAGTGCTGGCGCTGCTGTTTGCTTGGCTGCCCTATAATCTGGGGCTGATGGTTGGGGCATTTGGCGGCATGATCACAGGGGCGCAAGTCGAACTGATGACAACGCGGAGGTCCCCGGAATGATTGATCGTGACGCTCTTTGGTTTGTGATTATCGGGCTTGGTGTTGGCAGCTTTGTGTTTCGCTACGCGTTTTTGGGTTTGGTCGGCAGTAAAACTTTGCCCGACTGGCTGTTGCGACACCTGCGCTATACCGGCGTTTCTGTTTTGCCCGCGCTAATCGCACCAATGGTTCTGTGGCCCGCAGCTAACGGCGGCCAAACAGATCCGGTGCGTCTGGCCGCAGCTGCCGTGACATTTGCCGCGGCTTATTGGCTAAAGAATGTGTTGGTAGCAATGCTGGGCGGCGCGCTGGTTCTGATCGGCCTGCCGATGCTTTACTGAGCCGCCTGCGAAACCTGAGATGCCGCGTTTGGATCATACTCTGCGATTGCCACAGCTTTGTCATCGGCATCGTTTTCGTACAGCTCACGCGTAACCGTGCCGGGCAATTCGCCGAATTGTTCCGCCAGCTTCACCGGGAACCACGTGGTGCGAAGTGGTTCAAAGCCCGGCAACTTAGCCAGCAGGCCAGAGGTTTTCAGCGCGCATTGCGCTTGGCCCACAGGTCCGATGGACTGCGCCATCTGCAGCGCCATTTCGGCAACCTGCGGTGACACTTCGCGGCGCTGAATAATGGCGTGATACGTCTTGCGCGCATGCGCACTGGCATAAAACTTCGCCACATAGGGCGTGATGCCATACAGCACATCATTGATTTCGGGGATCGATTCGTGCCGAACCGACCCAGCCGGATCAAAGATCACCCGCTGCGACGCATTGATCATCAAACTGGTGTGCGCCCCGGCGCCGGTGTTGTTGTTGACCATGGTGAACAAGGTCAATGCAGGCGGGCCGGAATGAACATAGCCCGCACGTGCAACCGCATCAGATGTTGCATTGCCAGACATACTGGCACCGCAACCCGTTAGCGCAAAAGCGCCGCAACCAGTCAAAAACACGCGTCTTTTCATTGGAACTGATCCAGCTGAATGATCAGGTTCTGAAAATCGCGAGCAAAACCAGCACAACCAAAACAACGATGGACGTGCGGATGGTAAACGTCATGAACCCGTCAAAGACTTTCTCTTGAACTGAGGTATCCATTTCGCCGTGCTTATGTTCAGCCATGGGAATCTTGTCCTTCGCGTTTTGTGTTGGCGTTTGGTTAGCCTATTTCTTGCGCCCTGTCAGCCCGTTCCGGGTGGGCAGGCTGTCGCAACCCGTTCAGGCCTTGTCCAGCTCTTGAACTAGCTGAAATCCTATGCGGTGCGGGCCGTTGGCTTCGACCTTATTCGGCAAGGCTCGCAGGATAACACTTAGTTGCGAAACATGTTGAATCAGCTGGGTTCGCGCACCTTCGGCATCAGTGCCGTAAAAGGTCACAATATCCGGGTCAAAAAATCCCAGACCTTCGATACGCAAGACCCCTGCTTCGCCACCGGCAAATCCCATCGCCACTTCGTGCTCGTTGTCCAATTGCTCTTCGAATTTCTGGATATACAGGATCAAACGCTCATAGGCCCATTCGGCAGCGCTTTTCTGACCAACTGATTTGCGCGTGACGGCCTCGGGCAAGTCCGTCTTTCCGGTCTCACCTTCGCCGCCTGTATGTACGTCAATCTTTCTTGGCATGGCATCGGTTTCATACGCCTCTGCCGTCGTGGAAATAGCCTCGTCCATCCGCGCCCCCTGCATATTCTGTTGGGATGGTAATATACCAACCCGCGACAGAAGCCGAGATGATCAGGCCACTTGAAACAGCCAAGCACCGTCTTTTTCACGTAGAGTTCGTGTGACTTGCCCTGCCAGATACAGGTGATTGACATGGGCAATCGCCTCGACCAGCGCCAAGCCATATTCTGCCTCGCCGATCGAACGTTTGAACAACACGCCAAAACACTCGGCCGCGGATTTGGGTTCTTTCAGTTCTTCCCGCAGTCGCTTCAATGCCCCGTGGTGGTTGTCGATCAGTTGGCGCAGGCGCACTGGCAGCCCTTGAAACGGCAACTTATGGCCACCCAGAACCAAGTGATCATCATGCGCAACTTCCGAAAACCGCTGGCAGGTTTCAAACCAGTCGTGAACTGGATCTGCCATTGGCTCTGTCGCGTAGACACCAAGGTTTGAGCTGATGGAGGGCAAAAGCTGATCGCCAGCAAGCACCAGATTGTCATCCCGGCTCCAGAACGTGGCGTGTTCGGGCGAATGTCCGTTGCCGATACGCACATCCCAATTCCGTCCGCCAAATGTAATCTGGTCCCCTTCGGACACACGTTCAAATCCCAACGGCATCGGGTAGACAACATCAGAGAAGTTCATGGGCCTGTCGTTCAGTCGGGCCTCATAGATATCAGCGCGCATCCCGGCGCGGCGCCAATGCTGCAAGGTTTCCTCGGTCGGCCGTTCCTGTTCATCCAGCGACAGCATGCGCGAGAACAACCAAGCTGTGCGCGTTGTGACCAAAGTGGCGTCATGTTCTTTCTGGAACCAACCAGCCAACCCCATGTGATCGGGATGATGGTGCGTCACCACCACACGCTTCACGGGTCGGCCTTTCAACGGGCCTTTCAACATATCCGTCCAAAGCGCACGGCTGCGCTTGGTGGACATGCCGGTATCGACCAATGTCCATCCGTCTCCGTCGTCCAACGCGTACACATTGACATGGTCCAGCTTCATTGGCAGCGGTAAACGCAGCCAAAGCACCCCGTCAGCAACTTCTACAGCCTGACCGAAGTCAGGCGGTTCGGTCCACGGGTAGCGGATCGCATCACGGTTTCCGTCCATCAATTCACCAAATCTTGGGGCGACAGCGCATATAGGTCTTGCGACCCAGCACGTGCCTGAATCAGTAGTGTCGCTGCCTCTGGCAACATCCGGTTGATATAGAACCGGGCCAGCCTTGCGCGGGAACCATTCACATCTGCCAAGGCAGACCGCAAGTGAATATGCCCGCCCAAGACCCGTGCAAATGCCTTGAGATACGCCGTGGCCCCGGCGAACCGCACGGTCATATCCTTTTGTGCGACCATCCATTCTGTTGCTTCACGCATGGATTCGGCTGCATCCCATACCGCTTCGGCCAGATCGGGAAACTGCGCGCGGGCGGCTTCTGCTTCGGCCTCGATCTCATCCAGCATTCCAAAGGCGGCTTCGCCTCCGTCCATCATCTTGCGGCCCACCAGATCCATCGCCTGAATGCCATTGGTGCCTTCGTAGATCTGGGTCACGCGCACATCGCGGAAAAACTGCGCTGCACCGCTTTCTTCGACATAGCCCATACCGCCATGAACCTGCACACCCATGTCAGACACGGATGCACCGGTGTCTGTTCCAAACGCCTTGGCGATCGGGGTCAACAGCCCGGCTCTGGCCGTCCATGCGGCATCACCGGTTGCGCGCGCCATATCCAACGCCACGGCGCAGAACAGCGCAATTCCGCGTGCCACGGTGATATCTGCCTTCATCGTTGTCACCATGCGGCGCACATCTGCATGACCGATGATAGTCTCAACACCTTCTTCCGGTGTGCGGCCTTGTTTACGCTCCATCGCAAAGGCCAGCGCGTGTTGATAGGCCGCCTCGGCCACCCCAACACCCTGAACCCCAACGCCCAGACGGGCATTGTTCATCATGGTGAACATACATTTAATGCCGTCATGTTCATTCCCAATCAGCCAGCCCTTGGCGCCTTCATAGGCCATAACGCATGTCGGAGATCCGTGAAGGCCCATCTTTTCCTCAAGGCTGACCACGCTCAAATTGTTGCGCTGACCCACGCTGCCCTCATCATTTGGCAAAAACTTTGGAACGATAAACAGGCTGATCCCTTTGGTACCGGGTTTTCCATCCGGCAAGCGCGCAAGAACAAGATGACAGACGTTTTCGGCGAAATCATTGTCGCCCCACGAAATGAAGACCTTTTGCCCTGTAATGGAATAGGTGCCATCATCATTCCGCACTGCTTTAGAGCTTAAAGCCCCAACATCGCTGCCTGCGGCAGGCTCGGTCAGGTTCATCGTCCCAGTCCATTCGCCTGAGATCAGTTTGGGAACATACAGCTGCTTGATCGCATCGCTGGCATGATGTTCCAGCGCTTCGATTTGGCCAATGCTCATAAGTGGTGCCAATTCCATGGAAAGGCAGGCCCCTGACATCATGTCGTTAATTGATGTCGTCACGGATGACGGCAATCCCATTCCACCGTTTTCCGGTTGGGCCGCAGCACCGATCCAACCGCCCTCTGCGATTGCCTGATAACCGCCGGCAAACCCCGGCGATGTGCGCACGACACCGTTTTCCAGTACCGCTGGCATGGTATCCCCGTGGCGTTGCAGCGGAGCCAGAACATTGTCGCATAGCTTGCCCGCCTCGCCCAAAATTGCCTGGACCATTTCGTTATTGGCTTCTGCAAAAAGCTCTGTATCGGCAACTTCGTTGTATCCAACGACATGTTGCAACAGAAACTGAAAGTCCTCGACAGGAGAGCGATAGGGCATGGATCACCTCTTTTGTTTGTCTTGGCATAGGCGCAAGGCACCTGTATGTGCGGCACACTAGACTCTGACTTAAGCCAGCCCCTGTTTTGATCAACTGAAACGCCGCGTCATCGCCCAAATGTCGAACAAAGCCACTCGCCATCTTACGGCAGAACCTGCCGATATCGCCACCGCCGCATCAATTCTTGCAGACGGGGGTTTGGTCGCGTTCCCTACGGAAACGGTCTACGGGCTTGGTGCCGATGCCTGCGACGACCACGCCGTGGCCCGAATTTACGAAGCAAAAGGCAGACCCAGCTTTAATCCACTGATCGTGCATCTGGCCGATCTGGACGCGGTAAAACGGCTGGTGGTTTGGAATGATGCGGCCCAATTGTTGGCTGATGCGTTCTGGCCCGGCCCCCTGACAATGGTTCTGCCGCTGCGCAAAGACGCAAACGTTTCAAAACTGGTCAGCGCTGGCATGGAAACTTTGGCCATCCGAATGCCCGCAAACGAGGTTGCCCGAAATATCCTGACCGCCTTTGGTGGTCCCGTCGCGGCCCCATCTGCCAACCGGTCTGGCCAGATCAGCCCGACACGCGCGTCGCATGTTCTGGCTGGTTTGGACGGTCGGATTGATGCGGTATTGGACAGCGGTGCCTGCCAAGTTGGGTTGGAATCCACCATCATCGGATTGGCCGGTAAGCCCACATTGCTACGCCCCGGCGGTGTAACAATCGAACAACTGGCAGAAACCCTGGGCCAGCCCATTCGGCAGCGGCACGATACAGATGCAATCAGCGCACCCGGCCAGTTGTCTTCGCACTATGCGCCAGAGTCGCCGGTTCGGCTGAATGCAATCGACTGGCTACCCAACGAAGCACGGCTAGGGTTCGGTGACGTGCTTTGTGATCTGAACTTGTCAGAGAGCGGCGATCTAACCGAAGCCGCCGCGAACCTGTTTGAGTTTTTGCACCGGCTGGATACGACCGGCGCGCAAACAATTGCCGTTTCGCCAATTCCGCATGTCGGCTTGGGTATTGCGATCAACGATCGTCTGTCACGCGCGGCAGCACCGCGCGCCTAATCAGGCCCGGCCACTTTCGGCAGACAGCGCCATTGCTGGCACGCCAATGGATGCCAATGCGCTTTCCCATTTTTCTGCATCGGGGGTGCCAAAGACCAATTCTTCGGTCGCATCGCACACCAGCCATCCATTCTGGGTGATCTCGTTTTCCAACTGCCCAGGACCCCAACCGGAATACCCCAGCAGAATCAACTTTTTTTCTGGCCCGGCACCGGCTGCGATCTCTTCCAGCACATCCATGGTCCCTGTCATCCAGAACGTGTCATCAACCTTCAACGTGGTCACGACAGAGGTGAAATCAGGGGAATGCAGAACAAATCCACGAACCTGTTCAACCGGCCCGCCAAAGTGAATGGGCTTGCCGCGTGCATCCACTCTGGGTTCAATCGACAATTGCTCCAACAACATCGAGAAACTGACATCGGGCGCCGGTTTGTTGATAATCAACCCCATCGCCCCCTCGTCAGAATGGGCACATAGGAACACAAGACTGTGTTCAAACCGGGAATCTCCCATCCCAGGCATGGCTATCAATAGCTTTCCGGTCAAATCCGAAATGGCCGGCACCTCAGTCATATCGCATCCTTTGTTGCTCTTTCTATAACATGGCGAGGTGACAAAGCTGCTGCAAGGGTCGTTATGCGATTGAGCCTGCTTTGCCACGATCACTCTTGTTCGCTGCAACGTGACTTGGCAAAGCCCCACAAAATCGCCAATTGAGAAGTATGTTCAAATCACTTGCCATCGCCCTAACCACACTTAGCCTTTCAGCCAGCGCCGCATTTGCGGATGAGGTGATAGAGGGCAGCGTCCGCACCGGATGGCGTATGGCCGATGGCAGCCACATGGCCGCGCTTCATCTGGAATTGGCTGACGGGTGGAAAACCTATTGGCGCGCGCCGGGCGATTCCGGAATTCCGCCTGCATTTGATTGGTCTGGCTCTGCCAACATTAAGGGCGTCGAAATCACCTGGCCCACTCCCGATGTGTTCTGGCAAGACGGGATAAGGTCGGTGGGTTATAAACACGCGCTTGTTCTGCCCATTCGCATCACCCCTGAGACAGATGGCGATATCACCATGTCAGGCGAATTGGGGATTGGCCTGTGCCGCGATATCTGCCTGCCCCATACGCTGAAGTTCCACGCCGTTTTGACCGACGAAATCCATAAACCTGATCCAGTTATTGCCGCCTCACTGGCCTCTGTCCCGTATAATAGGAACGAAGCCGCCGTGCGCACGGTGACATGTTCATTCCTGCCCAGCGAAACCGGCGTCGTTCTGCGCGCGGTGATCGACATGCCACCGGCAGGCGGCAAGGAAGCAGTGGTGGTCGAAGTGGATAATCCGACAATCTGGGTGGCAGAACCTACATCCACGCGACAGGGCCGCCAACTGACAACAGAAACCACGTTGGAAAGCGTTTCCGGCCGCGCCTTTGCGCTGAACCGATCAAACCTACGGATCACCGTTCTGGGCAAGCGTCATGCGGTCGATATCCAGGGCTGTGACTGACGGATCACGCAGCGCCGCGCCGCCGGATCAAGACCGCCAACGCCATCACGACATACAGCCCAAACAACCCTGCAGCCACACCACCGATAAAGGTCGCAAACGCCGCCATTAATGGTGATAGGCCCGACAGAACTGGCAATGCCAAAACCGGCCAAACCTGCCCAGTAGCAACCACATAGCCCATGGTGGCGCCCAACCAGATCAAAATGGCGGACAGGATCAAATTCATGGACCAACGCAGCGGCGCACTGCGGAAACGCAAGCTGCGCAGCGCTGTCTGGATCAACCGCCCCACGTCATGCTGAATCGCGACAAGCGATGGGACCACCAGCAGAACCAGAAGCATCCCAAAGCCCAAGCCATAGACCAGCGTGATAACAGTTGGTTTCAGGAATTGCGCATCTGCTGAACGTTCATACAGTAACGGAGCCAGCCCCAAAACGGTTGTTGCCGTGGTCAGAAACACCGGGCGCAATCGGTCTGCGACACCGTCAATGACAGATGGCTTCAGCCCCCGATCTTCGGCGTATTCATCAATCTGCGTCACCAAAACGATGGAGTCATTGATGATGATCCCGGTCATCCCCAACAAGCCAACGACCGTGAACATACTCAACGGAACATTCCACAGAGCGTGGCCGTAAATCGTGCCAACCAATCCAAACGGAATGATCGCCATAACGACAAGCGGCCGAGTCCAGCTGGCAAAGACCCAGGACAGTACCAAATATATCCCCAGCAGAACCAGTATCAGCCCGTTACGCGCATCGCTTATGAAAGCGTCTTCCTGTTCGCTCAGCCCTGCAAGCCTGTATTCGACCTGCCGCTCACTGGCGATTTTGGGCAAAATATCTTGCTCTAATGACTGAAGAATTTCAGTTGCGCGGTCTGAATCATCCTCAGAAATATCGCCGGTGACCGAAATGAGCCGGATGCCATTTTCGCGACGGACAGTCGAAAACCCGTTGCGCTGGGTCACGCTGACAATATCAGCCAACTGAACGTATTCCCCAGCCGGCGTGCGCATTTGGGTGCGTTCCAGAAAATCAGCTGTCAGTTCATTCTCCGGCAATTCTACCCGGATCGACGCACTGCGCGGACCATCCGGATATGTTGCGGCTTCTATACCGCCCAACCGATTGCGCAAAACACGCCCCAAGCCATCAATGGTAAAGCCCAGCGCTTGTCCTTGCGGTGTCAATTCCAGGATCAACTCATCCTTGTCGTACGACAAGTCGTCCTCAACGGCGGAAACCTCCGAATAATTCGCCAAGGCTGATTTCAAATCTTCAGACGCACCTTTCAGCGTCTCGGCACTGGCGCCAAAGAACTGAACATCCAACGCATCGCCACCGGGTCCAGAGCGCCAGCCACGAAAGCTAACCGTTTCTGCCAGAGGGTGTTTTTTAACCGCGCTTTGCAGGTCACCCACAAACTGAAAACTGGAATATGGCCGCAAATCAGCGTCAATCAGCTCAATCGAAATGGACCCTAGCTGATCAGCCGATTTGTTTTCGGTGCCCGATAGACCACGCCCCGCGTTGCCACCGATTTCAGCAATCACATAATCCAGCGGATTAAGCCCATGCTCGGCTTCGTACTTGCGGCCCAGTTCTTCGGTTGCACGCTGCATTTCTTGCATCATGGCCAAAGTGTCTTCGCGTGCCGCACCGGGCACCATGGCGAAGTTTCCTGTGACAGATGACCGTTCAGGCGCGTTGAAGAAGCGCCAGTTCACATCACCGTTGATCAACAACGCAACTTGGCTGGACAACAAAACAATCGCCCCGGCAACCACGGCATAGCGAGCCGCTATAACCCCAGCGATCAACGGGCGAAACAGCGTTTCGCGCACCCAACGGAACCCAATATTCACAACCCGCGACGGCCAGTCGTACCAGCGGTCTTTATCCGAATGCGCCAAAGCATGTGCCATGTGATTTGGCAAAATAAGAAAACACTCCACCAAAGACGCCACAAGCACCGCGATCACAGTAAACGGAATATCGGCGATCAAATCGCCAAACCGTCCGCTGATCGCAGTCAGGCCAAAGAATGCAATGATCGTGGTCAACGTGGCACAAAACACCGGCAACGCCATACGTCTGGCCGCATTTTCCGCCGCTTCAAATGGCCCCTCGCCATGGCGGAACCTGTGATCGGCATGTTCACCAATGACGATGGCATCATCCACCACAATGCCTAGCGTGATGATCAATGCGAAAAGCGAGATCATATTGATCGTGATACCCGCCAGGAACATCAAGGCAATCGCCGCCAACATGGCCGTGGGAATCCCTGCCGCAACCCAAATGGCCGTTCGCGCATTCAGGAATAAAAACAGCAGAACCAAAACCATTGCCAGACCGGTCAGCCCGTTTTCCATCAAGATGTTCAAACGCCCCGTGATGGCTTCGGCACGGGTACGGATCAGGTCAATGGTCGTACCTTCAGGCAAGGTCGCCTCAAACGCGGCGGCGACTTCCTCAACCTGTTCCTGAATGGAAATCGCATCACCTTGGTCGCTGCGGTCTACCCGAACGGAAATCGCCGGGTTTGTCCCGACAAAATAACTGCGGTTTCGATCGACGCCTTCAGACAGCACACGGGCCACATCACCAACCAGCAACGTGCTGCCGTCCTGATCAGACCGCAGGACAATTTCCGCAATCTGAGCAGCGCTTCGTTTTTCGACACCCGTGCGCACACGCGCGCCAGACCCGCTGACATCACCTGCCGGATCCGCGTCTACTTCTTGCGCGATGGCAGCCGCGATTTCGGCCATGGTCACATCATATGCGATCAGGTTTGCGGAAGGCACCTCGATCACGGTTTGCGGCGCTGCGACGCCGCGTATTGTTGTGCGCGTCACGCCTTCGGCAAACAGACGCACGACCATTTCATCGGCAAACCGCGCCAACTGATCAACGCCTACAGGCCCGGTGATCACCAAATCCGTTACACGGTCGCGCCACGCACCCCGCACAACAGACGGCAAATCCGATTCCTCGGGCAGAGTAGAGACAGCATCAACAGCCGATTGAACGTCATCAGCCGCACGGCTCATGTCCCAACCCGGCTCAAATTCCAACCGAATGTTGGCAGATCCTTCACGCGATGTAGCTTGAGAGCTTTCGACCCCCTCCACCGCCAATAGCGCCGGGTTCAGAACCTGAACAATAGCGGTGTCTACGTCTTCGGCACCGGCGCCATCCCAGCGCACACTGACCGAAACGTTATCAACAATGACATCAGGGAAAAACTGAGCACGCATATTGGGCAAAGCACCCAAACCCGCCACAAGCAGAATGACAAGCAACAGATTGGCCAACGTCCGGTGACGGGTGAAATAGGAAAAAATGCCGCCAGCCGGTTTTGCCAATGCGCGTGCCATGGATCAGCCCCCCATCCGAGATTCAATCCGCTCAACCGTTTCCGCCGGAACTTGCGGTTGGTCCAGTTGTGCCAAAATACGCTGTTTCACGGCATCGGGCATGCGTTTATTGCCTTCGACAAAGGCAATCAGCCGTGCGCGGCGGTCTGCATCCAACTCTACCATGGCCGGCTCTTCGGGCGGCTTGGTATCTTCGCCATTACGCAACGGCCGAACCTTGATGCCAGCGCCAAGCAATGGCGTTTGTTCCGCCACCACATCACGCCCGGCCAAACCGCGCGCACGTACCAAAACATCGTCGCCCTGCCGTCTCAGCACATCAACCGAAGCTGTTTCCAGCCGCTCTTCCGGCCCCACGACCAAAACCTCACCCGTTGCGTTCAGCGCTGTCGAAGGCAAACGCGCAACCCGTTCCAGCGGCTTCTCCTGGATCGTCACTTCAACAAAATCACCGGGTTTGAAGCCCACCGCATTTTTCAATGCTGCAAATAGCAGACGCCCGGTCTGACCTGCTCCCACTGCAGCGCCTTCCCGAGTCAGGATACCCTCTGCCGTCAGATTGTTGCCGAACACGTCCAGCGTGACCACAACATCGGCATTCAGTAGCCGGCCGCTATCACCCAACAGCCGCGCATATTGCTGGGTCGAGACACGAAAGGCGACTTCCAGCATATCCGGATCCACAAGTTCAGCCAGTTTTTCATTGCCAGAGACCAATCGCCCCTCAACAACACTGACGTCAGACAATGCGCCTGAAAAACCTGCACGGATCTCTGTATCGGCCAGATGTCGCTGTGCTTCCGCCAAAGCGATCTGTTGACGCGCCAGCTGAGTGGCAGCCTGATCTATCCGCGCCTGAGCTTGCGCCAAAGATTGACGGCGTGACAAAACGGCCTGACGCGCGGATGAGGCCGCAAGCTCTGCTGTTTCGACAGCCGCCGCCGTGCCGACACCACGTTCCTTCAAATCACTTTGCCGCTGAAAGGCCCGTTCACGCAACGCCGCCTGTTCTTGGGCCGCGGTCAATTCATCTTGGGCCAGAACGATGGCGCGTTCAGCTTCGCGCACTTCGGCTTCGGCATCCAATATCTCTGATTTCACCCGATCCAGAGCCGCTTGGGCATCCGCCGGATTCACGCGGGCCAACAACTGACCAGCGGTCACACGGCCGCCTTCCTGAAAATCGGGCGCCAAATCCATCAAGGCACCGCCAACCGCCGCCCGAATTTCCAAACTACGTGCGCTCTGAACTTCGCCGAAGGCCTTAATCACGGGCGTTTCGGTCTTCATATCAACAGTTACGACATTGACACTAAACACCCGTTCACGCGCCTGCGCAGCACGGGGTTCGTCGGCCAAACGGGTTTGAACCGCTTCACGCACAAGCGACCCGGCATAGATCAACAGCCCCAAAGTCAGGGACAGCAGAAAGAGCCCAGTCAAGCTTTGTCTGAGAAACCTCATGATCGCTAAATCCAATATGTTTCACGTATACATGTAAATGCGTCGAAGGTTTTTCCAAGGCACGCAGACGTTAAACGCACTCAGACGCTATTTCCGTCGCTGATGTTCGTCCAAACGTGGAAAAATCTCAACAAAGTTACAAGGTCGGTGCCGATAGTCTAATTGTTTGCGCAAAATTTCATCCCAAGCGTCTTTGCACGCACCTGGGCTGCCCGGCAGCGCAAACAGATAGGTGCCATTGGCCACCCCGCCTGTCGCCCGGCTCTGGACTGCGCTGGTGCCAATCTTCTGCATGGAAACGATGGTGAAAACCGTGCCGAAAGCATCAATTTCCTTCTCATAGACATCCCGATGCGCCTCTACAGTCACATCGCGCCCGGTTAGTCCGGTTCCACCGGTCGAGATCACGACGTCAACCGCCGGATCGGCGCACCACGCGCGCAGTTGCGTGGCAATCTGATCGCGCTCATCGGGTAATATGTGGCGAGCGGCGATATGATGGCCAGCATCTTCAATACGCTTGACCAAAGTGTCGCCTGAACGGTCTTCCTCCAATGTACGGGTATCGCTGACCGTCAGAACGGCAATCCGAACCGGGATAAATTCTTTTTCAGTATTAAGGTCGCCCATAAGTATGCCCCTTGGGACCAAAGACATAGCAGATCACGGCCAGAACCAGCCAAGCCGCAGGAAACCAGAAACGTTCCGCAAAAACGCTGTCCAGTTGCAGGAACAACGGTTGCAAAATGTCGCTTGTCGGCGCCTCGGACAACGCAGTGTAAAGCAAGCCGCCAAACAGCAACCACAACGCACAGCCCCGCGCAATGGCAAAGGCCATGCGCCCGCCCGTCCCCATTGGCACGGCATAACGATATGCCGTCGCAGTCAGGAAAACCAAAAGTCCCGCGATGGAAGAAACCAATGTGGGTGTACGAAACGGCCCGGCAGCATCAGCTGCGGTAAACAGCAAGACCCCAATCAGGATCAGCGTCATCGACGGTTCGGCACCGCGGCGAGGTTTAATCATTGGTCGAATTCCTTAACTTTGACTTTAGCGCCAACAAATCGGCCCAGGCCTCACGCTTGGCATGAGGTTGGCGCAACAAATAGGCCGGATGAAACATTGGCAAGACAGGGCGATCCATGGCTTCGGTCCAAACACCGCGCAAACGGGTGATGCCGCGCTTTTTCAGAACCGCCTGACAGCTGACATTCCCCATAAGCACCACAACATCAGGATCGGCCAAAGCAACATGCCGTTTCAAAAACGGCAGCATCATCGCAATCTCTTCGGGTGACGGATCCCGGTTCTGCGGCGGGCGCCATGGCAGCACATTGGTGATATAGACCGCCTGAGCAGCCTCTGTCGCACCGCGTGCCATATCAACTGCCGCCAACATTCGATCCAACAATTGCCCGGCACGCCCGACAAAGGGTTTACCTTGCATGTCTTCGTCACGCCCCGGTGCTTCGCCAATAATCATGACACGCGCGGCGGGGTTTCCGTCGCTGAAGACCAGATTGCGCGCGCCGCGCTTCAGGTCGCAATGGGCGTATTCTGCCAATGCGGCGCGCAGTTCCGGAAGTGTCTGCGCAGCCTGCGCGGCCGCTTCGGCTTCGCCAATCGGATCAACCTTGGCAACACTGTCCACGGCAACTGGTTGTGACCCTGATACGCTACTGCCAGAGGCCAATTTTTGTTGCGGCGCAACTGGCTCAGGCACAACTGTACGGTCGATTGGCGCTTCGCCAATCGTTTCTGTCGCGCCCAGCTCTATCTGCCATTCCAGCAGCGCTTTGGCGGTATGCCAGTCCAGTGCCGATTCCATCGTTAACGAACCTATGCCGCGCCACGGCAAATGGAAACATTGTGAAGTGTGATCCTTGCGCTATGCGCACTGGACGCCGCTTTGACGGCTTTCTATAACCCGCACAACTATAAGGAGCCGCGAATGCGTTTCGACCAGCGCCATCTTTTGGGAATTGAGCCGTTACGTCCGGACGAAATCACAACTTTACTGGATCTGGCTGACAAATATGTCGACCTGAACAGGCGACGCGACAAGCGGTCCAGCATTTTGTCCGGCCTGACCCAAATCAACATGTTCTTCGAAAACTCAACCCGCACCCAAGCCAGCTTTGAGTTGGCGGGCAAGCGTTTGGGCGCAGACGTGATGAACATGGCAATGCAGGCCAGTTCCATCAAAAAGGGCGAGACTCTGGTCGACACCGCGTTGACGTTGAACGCCATGCATCCCGACCTGCTGGTTGTCCGCCATCCACAATCGGGTGCGGTGGATTTGTTGGCACAGAAGGTCAATTGCGCTGTGATCAACGCAGGCGACGGGCGCCATGAGCATCCCACCCAAGCACTGTTGGACGCGCTGACCATCCGGCGTGAAAAGGGCCGGCTGCACCGGCTGAACATAGCAATTTGCGGCGATATCGCCCACAGCCGCGTTGCCCGGTCCAATATCTTGCTGCTGCACAAGATGGAAAACCGTATTCGACTGATCGGACCGCCAACCCTGATGCCCGCGCAAATGGGCGAATTCGGCGTCGAGATTTACGATGACATGCGAAAAGGGCTGGAAGACGTGGACGTGGTGATGATGCTGCGCCTTCAAAAAGAGCGGATGGACGGCGGCTTCATTCCGTCGGAACGCGAATACTTCCATCGCTTCGGGCTTGATGCCGAAAAGCTGTCTTTTGCAAAACCCGATGCGATCGTGATGCACCCCGGTCCGATGAACCGCGGGGTCGAAATTGATGGAACACTGGCCGATGACATCAACCGCAGCGTGATCCAGGAACAGGTGGAAATGGGTGTTGCCGTTCGTATGGCCGCGATGGATTTGCTAGCCCGCAATCTACGCGCCCAACCCAAAGAGGTGATGGCATGAGCGACAAAATGGATATCAAGGAAAGCGAAACCGGGCTTGTCCGGGTCTTTCACGTAGACTTGCCGGACGAAGCGATCGAACGGTTCACCGTGCAGGCCGGAACCGGTGAATGGCCGCTGATGTATGGTTTGGGCGCTAAGAAGCTGAGCAGCACATTTGTTGATGTGGTCAGCATCCGTGATCTGGGTGAGATGCCTTTGACCACGTATTTGTCCCAAGCATATTCCGTGCCGCCAAGCGAGCTGAGCGCCGATGTGGATCGGTTGAACAAGCTGCGTGACACGGTTTTGGTCTTGCCCAGTCAGGCCTTTGCGCACACGGCACAAAGCCTTACCGTGCGCACACCTTTGCGGTGGATCGGCACCTATCAGGAAATCAAGGGTCGGAAACCGGGCGCCCCTGTACGCAGTAAATCGGCCAAGGGCACCCTTGGTGGTGGCTCTGCCAAAGGGGTGTCAGGGATCAACCCAGCGATCCTGCGCTGGATCATGATTGGCGCCGGAATCGTGGTCGTTGCGGCGCTGGCATTGGCGTTAACCAATTAATAGTAAATGGAATAATACGCGTTGAGCATATCCTTTGAGCCAGACAAGAAGACGTATATCCAGTCCCACATCACTATGGCGGCGCTGTTCATGGCCGCAGGCATGGCAATCTTATGGGTTATGGGAAATCCGTATCTGTGGACCGGTGCGATCGGTGGCTTGGCTGCGGTTGCCATTCGCGGCTGGTATCTGATGGACGAAGCGCTGGCTGAAGGCTGGACACTGGATGCCACCGGATTGCGCGGCCCTGGCGGGCGAAATGTGCCCATCACCCAAATCGAAAAGCTGCGCCGTATCGGCAGCGCGGTTCAGGTCGTAACCCGATCTGGCGACAAGCATTTGATAAAATATGTGGCGGATACCGATGCCGTCATTGCCACAATCGACGCAGCGCGGCGGTAGGATACGAATATGACAGCACAGCTGATATACAACGCCCGTTTGGTTGACCCAGAACGAGACAGCACTTTTCTTGGCGCGCTGCTGATCGAAAACGGGCTGATCGCCGAAGTCTTTGAAACACCGACACCCGAAGTGTCGACTGACCGCGTACCTACTGCGGCGCGGACAGACGCAAACGCGCGCTGCCTGGCCCCCGGAATCGTGGATATCGGTGCCAAAGTGTGCGAGCCGGGCGAACGGCACAAAGAAAGCTATGCCTCGGCTGGTCGCGCCGCTGCGGCTGGCGGCGTCACAACAATTGTCACGCGCCCAGATACGCAACCGGCCATCGACACTCCGGAATCGTTGGAGTTTATCCGACGCCGTGCTGCGGAAGACTGCATCGTCAACGTGCAGCACATGGCAGCGCTGACCAAAGGCCGCGACGGTCAGGAAATGACCGAAATTGGTTTTCTGATGGACGCAGGGGCCATTGCGTTCACGGATTGTGATCGCGTTGTCACCGATACAAAAGTGCTGAGCCGTGCCATGACCTATGCCAGGTCGCTGGACGCTTTGATCGTCGCGCACCCACAAGACCCTGGCTTGTCGTCTGGTGCGGCTGCGACCAGTGGCAAGTTTGCCTCTTTGCGCGCGCTGCCAGCTGTTTCCCCCATGGCAGAACGTATGGCACTGGATCGTGATTTCGCGCTTATCGAAATGACGGGCTGCGCCTATCACGCCGATCAAATTACCACATCACGTTCCCTGCCTGCCTTGGAACGCGCCAAGGGCAATGGGCTGAATGTCACGGCGGGCACGTCGATCCATCACCTGACATTGAACGAATTGGACGTGGCGGACTATCGCACCTTCTTCAAGGTTAAGCCGCCGCTGCGGTCCGAAGATGACCGCCAAGCCGTGATCGAGGCCATCAAATCCGGCCTGATTGACACCATCAGCACCATGCACACCCCTCAGGACGAAGAATCCAAACGCCTGCCATTCGAGGCGGCCGCCTCTGGCGCCGTGGGTCTGGAAACCGCGTTGCCCGTACTGTTGCGGTTGTATCATGCTGACGCGTTGGACATGCCAACTCTGTTCCGGGCTCTTTCATTGAACCCGGCAAAACGTCTTGGCCTTCCAAGCGGTCGCCTGACCAAGGGTGCACCCGCCGATCTGGTTCTGTTTGACCCGGACAAGCCGCTGATACTGGACCGGTTCAAGCTGAAGTCAAAATCCAAAAACACGCCATTTGACGGGGCGCGCTTGCAGGGCAAAGTATTGGCAACCTATGTTGGTGGCACCACGGTATATCGGAGCGAATGATGCCTCCAATCGACTCTCCAATCTCGGTTTTGGTCCTGTGGGCCGTCATCGGGTATCTTCTGGGTTCGATCCCGTTTGGCATTGTGCTGACCCGGATTCTGGGTCTGGGAAACCTGCGCGAAATCGGTTCGGGCAACATTGGTGCAACCAACGTGCTGCGCACCGGTAACAAGGCCGCAGCGGCCGCAACCTTGATACTGGATGGCGCAAAGGGTGCCGTGGCGGTACTGTTGGCCCGCACAATGGTGGGGCCAGACGCCGCGCAACTGGCCGGTTTGATGGCCTTTATCGGCCATTGTTTTCCGGTTTGGCTGCGTTTTCGTGGCGGCAAGGGTGTCGCAACATTCTTGGGCCTGATCCTCGCCTTGGCTTGGCCTGTCGGCCTGGCTTGCTGCGCAACATGGCTTGCAGCGGCGCGACTGTCGCGTATCTCCAGTGTTGGGGCTTTGGCTGCTGCCTTTTCGTCTCCAATCTGGGCGGGGCTGCTGGGGGCCACGCAGATTATCGCGCTGGCGATCCTGTTAACCGCAATTGTGTTCTATCGGCACAAGGAAAACATCGCCCGGCTGCGCATGGGCACCGAGCCACGTATCGGTGGCGGAAAGTAGTCTGCTGAGGTGAAGTCGAGGCGAACCTTACAGTTCGCCCTTCAGATGCGCCCGCAAATCGGCCAACCGGTCCTGCCCCCAGAAACGTTGATCAGTGTCAGTAACAATATAGAACGGCGCCCCAAAAACCCCGGCTGACACGGCGTCTTCCAGGTTTTGGGCATAGGTTTCTGCGCCCACCAACAGCCCGCTGTCGACCAACGATGCATCAAAGCCAGTGGCCTGCAAACAGTCACGCACCACGTCATCCTGGGCGATATCGCGCTCATCCGCCCAAACCGCGCGCAGCAACGTCTGAACCAACGCCCCAACATCACCCTCTCCCGAATTCTGTGCCGCAATGATGGCATAGCAAGACGGCGCAGGGTTTGTCGGCCAGTGCGCGGGTTTTAGATGAAACGGCATTCCTGTGCGCTTTGCCATCCGCACCAGGTCTTGCGCCCGATACTCCAACCGGTTCGGATGCCGCTCAGCGGCAGGTGTGCCCCCGGTGCGCGCAAACAGGGCCACAATGTCAAACGGCTTATAACTGATCGTCGTGCCTGTTTCGGCGGCAATTTCCTCCAGCTGAGGCCCAGCCAGATACGTAAACGGTGACAGGGTGGAAAAGTAGTAATCAATATGGGCCATTTGGTCCCTCCGCTATCAGCCGTACTTTGCTGCACCGTAGCGGTGTGCTACGCGGTGTCAACGTCACGAATCTGTCATCCTGACCCACCGGAGCCCGCCAAAATGCCTACCGTTGTTGAGCCCAAACTGATCTCGGGCAACGCCAACCTGCCACTCGCCCAAGCCATTGCACGACGAATGTCATTGTATCGTGGAATGAATGTCGGATTGGTCGACGCCCGCGTAGAGCGGTTTAATGACCAAGAAATCTTTGTCGAAGTCTTCGAAAACGTTCGCGGCGAAGACATGTTCATCCTGCAATCCACATCACGTCCTGCAAACGACAACCTGATGGAATTGCTGATTATGGCCGACGCATTGCGCCGGTCTTCGGCCCAACGCATCACAGCTGTGATCCCGTATTTCGGCTACGCCCGTCAGGACCGTCGCACAAAAGCACGTACACCGATCAGCGCTAAGCTGGTGGCCAATATGATGGTTACCGCAGGTATCGAACGCGTACTGACGCTTGATTTGCACGCCACGCAGATTCAGGGCTTCTTCGATATTCCTGTCGACAACCTGTACGCCAGCCCCGTCTTTGCGATCGATGTTCAAACCCAGTTCAAAGATCAGATGGACAACGTGATGGTCGTGTCACCGGATGTTGGCGGTGTGGCCCGCGCACGTGAATTGGCCAAACGCATCAATGCGCCATTGTCGATTGTCGACAAGCGCCGCGAAAAGCCCGGTGAAATCGCCGAAATGACCGTGATCGGGGATGTGTCCGGCAAGACATGTATCATCGTGGACGACATTTGCGACACAGCCGGAACCCTGTGCAAAGGTGCCGAAGTGCTGATGGAACACGGCGCCAAGGAAGTGCACGCTTATATCACACATGGTGTCTTGTCCGGCCCTGCGGTTGATCGGATCACCAAGTCAGTGATGAAATCGCTGGTGATCACAGATTCCATTCAGGCAACGGATGCAGTGCAATCTGCTTCAAACATTCGCATCCTTCCGACAGCGCCAATGTTTGCCCAAGCGATCTTGAACATCTGGAACGGCACATCCGTTTCTTCCCTGTTCGAAACAGAAACGCTTGGCCCGATTTACGAAGGTATTCTGTAGGCTTTAAACATCCCAGTCATCGGGGTGCGACAGCTCCCCGATGGCAAGCCACGACATGCGGATGCGCGCAACGCGACTGTCCGACCAAGTGCGAAAAACCAAATCAAAACCGGTATTCGTGATCTTCTCTGCACGGCAATCTGTGCGCAGATTGACCGATGTATCAACATCCAACAGCGATAGCCCAACATGCACCACGGGCTTGGTTTTGAATGCGGCCTTGAAAGTCACTGCTTTACGCCGTTCCCGGCCGCCACTGCCGGTCCACATTGCGCCGCCATCTGCAAAGTCAGAGAATACCTCTTCGTCGCCTTGCGCGACGCCGAAGACTGACGACGAAATTTTCCGCATGATACCCTCGTTGATCTGTCTAGACTCTACACGCTTCCCCCAAACGAAAAAAGGCCACGCATTGCGCAGCCTTTCTTAAGATATTTGAACGGCGAACCGAAGAAACGAACGTTACTTGTTCGCAAGTCCGATATGCGTGCCAATTGCCACCATATCCGACAGCAACTTGGCCGCGTCATCAACTGGGCCAGGCTCGTTCACAAAGGTTTCTTTAACCTGATCAAGAGCGGCCTGCGCCTCCTCAATCAAGCCGTCGTAGGTTGCCTGATCCACATCTGCCCGTGGCAGTGCGCGTTCAGCCAGAACGGAAAGGCCATCGCCAATCTCGGCGAAACCACCCGTCACCACAAATTCCACGGTGTCCGTTTCGGTTTCAACCGATAGGATACCAGGGCGCAGGGTTGTAATCAGCGGTGCATGATCTGGCATTGCCGTCATGTCGCCTTCCGCACCCGGAATTTGAACCGATTTGACTTGCGTCGACATCAGGCTGCGTTCTGGGCTAACCAGATTGAATTGCATTGTTTCAGCCATTGGGGCCTCCTGCTAGCAGACGGGGGACAGAACAACCGTCCCCCGAAACACGTTGTTGCACTTAGGCAGCTTCCGCGGCCAGCTTCTCGGCTTTGGCCAGCACTTCGTCAATGCCGCCAACCATGTAGAACGCCGCTTCCGGCAGGTGGTCATATTCGCCAGCAACAACAGCTTTGAACGAGCTGATGGTGTCTTCCAGCGGAACCTGAACACCGTCAGAGCCGGTGAACACTTTTGCCACGTCAAACGGCTGGGACAAGAAGCGTTCCAGTTTACGCGCACGCGCCACTGCCAGTTTGTCGTCTTCGCTCAGTTCGTCCATGCCAAGGATGGCGATGATGTCCTGCAGCGACTTGTAGCGCTGAAGAACCTGCTGAACGTCGGTGGCAACTTTGTAGTGCTCGTCGCCGATGATCAGCGGGTCAAGCAGACGCGAGGTGGAACCAAGTGGGTCCACAGCTGGGTAGATGCCTTTTTCCGAAATCGAACGGTCCAGAACGGTTGTCGCATCAAGGTGCGCAAACGATGTGGCCGGTGCAGGGTCGGTAAGGTCATCGGCCGGAACATATACGGCCTGAACCGAAGTAATCGAACCGGATTTGGTCGACGAAATACGTTCCTGCATGGCGCCCATGTCGGTTGCCAGTGTTGGCTGGTAACCCACAGCCGAAGGAATACGGCCGAGCAGAGCCGAAACTTCCGAACCAGCTTGTGTAAAGCGGAAGATGTTGTCGACAAAGAACAGAACGTCGGAACCGGATTCATCGCGGAACTGTTCGGCCAATGTCAGACCGGTCAGAGCAACACGCATACGTGCTCCGGGAGGCTCGTTCATCTGGCCGTAAACCAGCGCAATTTTCGATTCAGTCAGGTTATCAGGAACGATAACGCCGGATTCGATCATTTCGTGATAAAGGTCGTTCCCTTCACGGGTCCGTTCACCAACACCAGCGAACACGGACAGACCCGAGTGCACTTTTGCGATGTTGTTGATCAGTTCCATGATCAAAACGGTTTTGCCAACGCCGGCACCGCCGAACAGACCAATTTTACCACCCTTGGTGTAAGGGGCCAGCAGGTCGATAACCTTAATGCCTGTCACCAGGATTTCGGTTTCTGTCGACTGTTCTTCGAACGCTGGGGCTTCGCCGTGAATGGCGCGGGTCGCTGCAGCGTTCACATCGCCCTTTTCGTCAACCGGATCGCCGGTGACGTTGATGATGCGGCCCAGGGTCTCGTTACCAACGGGCACAGAAATCTGTGCGCCGGTGTTGGTCACTTCCTGACCACGTACCAGACCTTCGGTTGCGTCCATTGCGATGGCGCGAACAGTCTTCTCGCCAAGGTGCTGTGCAACTTCAAGAACCAGTCTCTTGCCGTTGTTTTCAGTTGTCAGAGCGTTCAGAATCTCAGGAAGATCATCGCTGAACTGAACGTCCACAACGGCGCCGATCACCTGGGTGATTTTGCCAATTGCATTTGCCATGTTTCGTCTCCGGTTCTTAGAGCGCTTCCGCGCCCGAGATAATTTCAATCAACTCGTTGGTGATCACAGCCTGACGCGAGCGGTTATACTCGATTGTCAGCTTGTCGATCATCTCGCCTGCGTTACGGGTTGCGTTGTCCATTGCGGACATCCGCGAACCTTGCTCGGAGGCGCCATTTTCCAGGAGTGCTGCAAAGATTTGCGTCGCCACACCACGCGGCAGCAGATCAGCCAAAATGGCTTCTTCGCTGGGCTCGTAGTCATACAGTGTCGACGCTTCGTCGCTTTCCACGGCCTCAAAAGACGCCGGGATGATTTGCTGCGCCGTCGGAATCTGACTGATCACCGACTGGAAACGGCTATAGAAGATCGTTGCCACATCAAATTCACCCCCGTCGAAACGAGCGAGAACGTCACGGGCAATGTCCTGAGCATTGGCATAGCCAAGCTTACGGACTTCGCTCAGGTCTACATGACCAATGAACTTATCTTCCATGTCGCGTTTCAGAGCCTCGCGGCCCTTCTTACCAACAGTCAAAATCTTAACTGTCTTACCTTGCGCAATCAGCTCTTCCGCCTTGGAGCGGGCCAATTTGGCAATAGAGCTGTTAAAGCCACCGCACAAACCGCGTTCTGCGGTCATTACGATCAGCAAGTGCACGTTGTCTTGACCGGTACCCGACAGCAACTTTGGGGCGCTTCCGCTATCCCCTACCGAAGCGGCCAGCGCACCCAAAACGGCATTGAACCGTTCTGTGTATGGGCGCGACTGCTCGGCAGCTTCCTGTGCCCGCCGCAGTTTTGCGGCGGCCACCATCTGCATGGCCTTGGTGATCTTGCGAGTCGATTTGACCGACGCGATCCGGTTTTTTAGGTCCTTGAGATTCGGCATTGCCTTATCTCCCCCTTATGCGAAATCAGCGACGTATTCATCCAGAGCAGCTTTTACTCGATCAGCCGCATCGCCTTTGATTTTCGGATCTTCGTCGGTGATCCACTTGAGAAGGTCAGCATGGTTGCCACGCAAGTGGGTCAACAGACCTTTTTCAAAGCGACCAACCTCAGACACATCAACGTTGTCCAGGTAACCATTGGTGCCTGCGAAGATGATGCAAACGATCTCTGCGTTGGTCAGCGGCGAATACTGGGCCTGCTTCATCAGCTCGGTCAGACGTGCACCACGGCTCAGCAACTGCTGAGTAGCGGCGTCAAGGTCAGAACCAAACTGCGCAAAGGCTGCCATTTCGCGATACTGAGCCAGCGACAGTTTCACTGGGCCAGCAACCGAAGACATTGCTTTGGTTTGTGCCGAGGAACCAACACGCGAAACCGACAGACCGGTGTTCACAGCAGGACGGATACCCTGATAGAACAGTTCGGTTTCCAGGAAGATCTGGCCGTCTGTGATCGAAATAACGTTGGTCGGGATAAACGCCGAAACGTCGCCACCTTGGGTTTCAATGATCGGCAGAGCCGTCAACGAACCCGAACCATTGTCTTCGTTCAGCTTTGCCGAACGTTCCAGCAGGCGCGAGTGAAGATAGAAAACGTCACCAGGATACGCTTCACGGCCGGGCGGACGACGCAGCAGCAAGGACATCTGACGATAAGAAACGGCCTGCTTGGACAAATCATCATAGATGATCAGCGCGTGGCGGCCATTGTCACGGAAGTGCTCGGCCATTGCGGTTGCGGCGTAAGGTGCCAGGAACTGCATTGGTGCCGGGTCGGACGCGGTAGCGGCCACGACGATCGAATATTCGATCGCGCCGGTTTCTTCGAGCTTTTTAACCAACTGAGCAACGGTCGAACGCTTTTGGCCAATCGCAACGTACACACAGTACAGCTTTTTGCCTTCATCGTCGCCAGCGGCTTCGTTGTAGGATTTCTGGTTCAGGATCGCGTCCAGAGCAACGGCAGTTTTACCTGTCTGACGGTCACCAATGATCAGCTCACGCTGGCCACGGCCAATCGGGATCATCGCGTCAACAGATTTCAGACCAGTCGCCATTGGCTCGTGAACCGATTTCCGCGGGATGATGCCTGGAGCTTTGACGTCTGCAACGCCACGCTTGGAAGCGTTCAGCGGGCCCTTGCCATCAATTGGATTACCCAGACCGTCAACAACACGACCCAGCAGTTCGTCGCCGATTGGCACGTCCACGATCGCATTGGTACGCTTAACTGTGTCACCTTCTTTGATGTCACGGTCAGAACCAAAGATAACAACACCGACGTTGTCGCTTTCCAGGTTCAGGGCCATGCCCATGATGCCACCTGGAAATTCGACCATTTCACCGGCCTGAATATTGTCGAGTCCGTATACACGCGCGATACCGTCACCAACGGACAGCACACGACCGACCTCGGCAACTTCGGCGTCCTGCCCGAAGTTCTTGATCTGCTCCTTTAGGATCGCAGAAATCTCGGCTGCTTGGATACCCATTATCCGACCTCTTTCATTGCATTCTGGAGGGAATTGAGCTTGGAGCGGATCGACGTGTCGATCATCTTCGAGCCCACCTTAACAATAAGACCGCCAATGAGTGACTCATCGACGGTCGCATTTATCTTCACATCACTTCCGATCTGCGCCTTCAGCGTATCAGCCAGCTTGCTGGACTGAGCTGCGGACAGTTCGGTCGCCGAAGTCACCTCTGCGGTCACTTCGCCTTTTTCAGTCGCGATCATGTCACGCAACAGTGCGATCATCTGAGGCACGACGAACAAGCGGCGCTTGGCAGACATCAGCGACAACGTGTTTTTCAACGTAGCGCTCAGGCCCATTTTGGCAGCGATCGCATCGATCGCGTTACCTTGCACGTCGCGGCTTAGTAGCGGCGAAGCAATCAAGTCCTGAAAATCGACACTGCTGTCCAGCGCACCGGCCAGATCGTCGAGGTTGGATTCAAGCTGCGACAGCTCGCTGTTCTCTTTTGCGATTTCAAAAATCGCAGTGGCATAGCGCACAGCGATGCCGGAGGAAATCGAGGCTGATTCTGACACGTCCACCCTTCCGATATAAAGGCCCCCGTGACGTACGGCTTCCCGACGTCCGAAGGCGGTTCGTGATCTTGATCACTATCAAGACAGTAAAATCAGCGCGGATGTAGCAGAGCCATCCTCACCCCGCAACATACTTGGTTAGATTTGCTGTACACGTAAAACCCCTTATTTTATGGCGTTTGTGACAACTGCGACCTTACGCGCATCTAAAACCACGCAAAAAAGTGCGAATCCGGGGCTTTTTTACGATTCCCTTCATGAAATCTGAACAATTTTGCGTTTTCAACCGATAGCGCAATCTCGTTCCGCGAAACATTTTCTGCCTATTTTCTTCGCAGATTGACGTCGCGTTTGCTCGTCATGTTCATCGCCGGTTTTGCCGCGGGTTTGGGAACCAAAGCGCCCAGCGGATTAGTGGCCCGGTCCCTGACTTCGGTTCCACCGGGAATCTGAACACGCTTTGAAGCTTCAACCAAGAATACACCGCCGGCGATATAGGCTGACACCCGCCGTCCGGCGGTTTCCCACACGGGGCCTGTCTTCATCCAGAACCGGCGTGACGATGGCGGCTGATACAATGCAGCTGAATGACTCTCCAAAGAAAAGTCGTGGCGGCGCAGTTGCGTTTCCAATTGCCGCAACGAATATGGCCGGCCATAGCCAAACGGTGTGTGGTCAGACCGTGCCCAAAGCCCGGAACGGTTCGGGACGATAAACAACGCCCGCCCGCCTGGCCCAAGAACACGCCAGCATTCATCCAGTAAAGCCGAAGGATTTTCGCTGGTTTCCAATCCGTGCATCAAAACCAATTTATCCACGCGGCCTGTTTCCACCGGCCAGCGTGTTTCATCGCACAACACAGCTACGTTCGGCTGCCCGGCGGGCCATGGCATTGCCCCCTGTGGCGCGGGCATCAATCCGATCACCCGGCGCGCGTCTTTCAAATATGGGCGCAACAACGGAACAGCAAAGCCAAAACCCAGAACGGTTTGTCCGTGGGCTTCGGGCCAATATTGCATCACTTGATTGCGCACAATGCGTTGCGCCGTACGACCAATCGCACTGCGATAATAGAAATTGCGCAAAACCTTTACGTCTAGGTGCATTGCAGCGCAGCCTCCAATCCGCCAAGCTGGTGTAAGTTTGTCAAAGCCGGAGCCAAATGACCATGCCCTTGGACATCGTTACTATCCCATGTCTGTCCGACAATTATGCGTATCTTGTAAAGGGGCCAGACAGTGTCTACCTGATTGATGCTCCCGAAGCCGGACCCATCCTTAACGCGCTGGACGCCAGAGGCTGGTCGCTGGACACAATTTTGATCACGCACCACCACCATGATCATGTCGGCGGCATTGCAGAGCTTCGCGAACGTTTTGGCTGCGAAGTAATTGGCCCCAGGGCCGAAGAAGCCAAACTGCCCCCTATGACGCGCAGCGTGACAGGCGGCGACAGTTTCGGAAATGGAGAGGAAGAATTTTCTGTCATCGATGTACCAGGACATACCTTGGGTCACGTGGCCTACTATTTGCGCCGCGGACACGCGGTGTTCACGGCTGACAGCCTCATGGCGCTCGGTTGTGGGCGTGTTTTTGAAGGCACGATGCCAATGATGTGGGACAGTTTGTCCGCGTTGGCCGCACTGCCACCGGAAACAATGGTCTACTCTGGCCACGAATATACCGCGTCGAATGCGCGCTTTGCGCTAACAATCGAACCTGACAATGCGACGCTAAAAGAACGATGCGACGCGATAGCCATCGCTCGCGAACACGGGGAACCAACCGTCCCTGCGTTGCTATCTCTGGAACTGGCCACCAACCCATTTTTGCGCGCCGATGAGCCGGGCATTAAGGAAAATATGGGAATGGTTGGCGAACCTGCTGCCAAGGTCTTTGCTGAGATCCGGCGCAGAAAAGACAATTTCTAAGCGCCTCATGAAGGGGCAACACTCGCAAGAATCCGTAATTGTGATGGTCAAAATAAAAGAAAAGGCTTGAAGACCGGCCGCAATCGACCAAACTTTAACGTAACAGGCAAAGTTGGGCCGCTTTGGCCCGACACAGTAAGAGGAGCACGCCCGTGCCTTCATTCTCGAACACCCTGGAACAGGCCATCCATGCGGCTCTGGCCTTGGCCAACTCACGATCGCACGAGTTTGCGACGCTGGAGCATCTTTTGTTGTCATTGATTGACGAGCCAGAAGCACTGCGCGTGCTGAAGGCCTGTTCGGTCGACACCGAAGAATTGCGCACCACGCTGGTTGAGTTCATTGACGATGACCTTTCGAATTTGGTCACCGACATCGAAGGTTCCGAGGCAGTACCAACTGCTGCGTTTCAGCGCGTCATTCAGCGCGCAGCGATTCACGTCCAAAGCTCTGGTCGCACCGAAGTCACCGGCGCCAACGTATTGGTGGCCATCTTTGCAGAGCGCGAATCCAACGCGACATATTTCCTGCAAGAACAGGATATGACACGGTATGACGCCGTAAACTTCATTGCGCATGGTGTGGCCAAAGACCCCGCCTATGGCGAAGCACGAACTGTGTCTGGTTCCACTGAAAATGAAGAAGAAAGCATTCAGCAAACCGATGCCCCTCCGGCAGAGGAAAAAGAATCCGCGCTGGCCAAGTATTGCGTCGATCTGAACGCGAAATCGCGCAAGGGTGACGTGGATCCGCTGATCGGGCGCGCACAAGAAGTTGAGCGCTGCATCCAAGTGCTGTGCCGTCGGCGCAAGAACAACCCGCTGCTGGTGGGTGATCCCGGTGTTGGTAAAACCGCCATCGCCGAAGGGCTGGCGCGCAAAATCGTATCTGGTGAAACGCCCGAAGTCTTGAAAAACACTACGATTTATTCGTTGGATATGGGCGCCCTTTTGGCGGGCACCCGGTATCGCGGTGATTTCGAAGAGCGTTTGAAAGCCGTCGTGAACGAACTGGAAGAACACCCAGACGCCGTATTGTTTATTGATGAAATTCACACCGTGATCGGTGCAGGTGCCACGTCTGGTGGTGCTATGGATGCGTCAAATCTGCTGAAACCTGCACTGCAGGGCGGCAAACTGCGGACGATGGGTTCCACCACGTACAAAGAGTTCCGTCAGCATTTTGAAAAAGACCGCGCGTTGTCTCGCCGGTTCCAGAAAATTGACGTCAATGAGCCTTCGGTTGATGACACCGTGAAAATCCTCAAGGGTCTGAAGCCCTATTTTGAGGAACATCACAGCGTCAAATACACCGCCGATGCGATCAAAACCGCTGTCGAACTGTCGGCCCGGTATATCAATGACCGCAAATTGCCGGACAAGGCCATCGACGTGATCGACGAAGCCGGTGCTGCCCAGCATCTGGTGGTGGAATCCAAGCGGCGCAAAACGATCGGCGTGAAAGAGATTGAGAATGTGGTCGCAAAAATTGCCCGCATCCCGCCGAAAAACGTGTCTAAGGATGATGCCGAAATCCTGAAGGATCTGGAGCCATCGCTGAAGCGCGTTGTCTTTGGTCAGGACGCGGCAATTGTTGCGCTGTCTTCGGCTATCAAACTGGCCCGTGCTGGTTTGCGTGAGCCAGAAAAGCCCATTGGGAACTACCTGTTCGCAGGCCCAACCGGTGTCGGCAAAACCGAAGTGGCCAAGCAGTTGGCCGATTCGCTGGGTGTGGAGCTTCTGCGCTTTGACATGTCTGAATACATGGAGAAACACGCAGTTAGCCGTTTGATCGGTGCGCCTCCGGGCTATGTCGGGTTTGACCAGGGTGGTCAGTTGACCGATGGCGTTGATCAGCATCCTCATTGCGTGCTGTTGCTGGACGAAATGGAAAAGGCCCACCCGGATGTCTACAACATCCTGTTGCAGGTCATGGATCATGGTACCCTGACCGACCACAACGGTCGGACAGTGGATTTCCGCAATGTAATCCTGATCATGACCTCTAACGCAGGTGCTGCCGAACAGGCGAAGGCCGCCATTGGTTTTGGCCGTGACCGTCGCGAAGGGGAAGACACCGCCGCGATTGAACGGACCTTTACGCCTGAATTCCGCAACCGTCTGGACGCGGTAATCAGCTTCCAGGCCTTGCCGAAAGAAGTGATCTTGCAGGTGGTCGAAAAGTTCGTGCTTCAACTGGAAGCACAGCTGATGGACCGCGGCGTGTCCATCGAACTGACGCGCCCTGCCGCAGAATGGTTGGCTGACAAAGGCTATGATGACAAAATGGGGGCGCGCCCACTGGGCCGCGTGATCCAAGAACACATCAAAAAGCCGCTGGCCGAAGAACTGCTGTTTGGCAAACTATCAAAAGGCGGCTTGGTCAAGATATCGGTCAAAGATGGCGAGTTGGTGCTGAACATGGAAGGGCCAGACAACCCACGTCTGTCTTCTAAAAAGCCACCGCTTTTGACTGCTGAGTAATGCGTGGCGCGCTATGCGCGGCACTTCTGACCTTCGCCACGCCCACCGTGGCGGAGGTCATTTCTTTTGAGAAACTGAAATTGCAGTGGCCGGTCGCCTGCACGTTGGGCCAAACATGTTTCATCGAAGATTTTGTTGATGACGCCCCCGGACCGCAAACACGGGATTATGCCTGCGGATATCGTAGCCGTGATGGGCACAAGGGCACCGACATCGCCCTGACGAACCCGGACTTTCAAACCAAATCCATTGCCGTTCTGGCCGCCGCCGATGGTGTTGTTGCGGCCATTCGCGACGAGATGCCCGATATTCCATTTGCCGCCGCAGATGCAGCCCGTCTAGAGGGGCGCGATTGCGGCAACGCGGTTCGAATATCCCATGATGGCGGATTTCAAACCCTGTACTGCCACATGAAACAGGGCAGCATTCGAGTAAATACAGGCCAGACGGTTTTGGCGGGGGATCCGTTGGGCGACATCGGCCTAAGCGGACGATCCAATTTCACCCATTTGCATTTTTCGGTTTTGCGCAGCGGCCAAACCATCGACCCGTTCGCGCCTGATACAGCGGTGGCCTGCGGGACCGATCAACCGCAGATGTGGCAGACGCCAATTGCCTATGATCCCACATCCATCGCCAGCGTAGGGTTTTCGGACCGCGTGCCGGATATGGCAGATGCACAAAGCGGAGCTGCGCGGCGCGACACGTTGAAGTCTGACGAACCCTTGATCCTGTATCTGCGCGTTATTGATGCCGAAAATGGTGATGTGATCAGCTTTTCCGCGACCGGGCCGGATGGCCAAGTTCTGGAACACAGCGTTGTACTGAAAACGCCCCAACGCAACACGATGCGCGCTTTTGGGCGCAAAGCACCCGCAACCGGCTGGCGGGCCGGCCGATACACAGGATCTGTGCGCCTTACGCGTGGCGACCAAGTCATTGGCACCCGTCATACGAAGACTACGGTCCGCTAAAGCGGCTTACTTTTCGGTAAACTTCAATTCGATCCGGCGGTTCTGCGCCCGTGCTTCGGGTGTGTCGGCAGGATTAACGGGTTGGAACTCACCAAATCCGTTTGCGGCCAGCCGATCCGGCGGAATTCCAAGTGCTTCGTTCATGAACCGCACAACCGACAAGGCACGTGCTTGGCTCAGCTCCCAGTTATCCGCAAAACGCGCGCTACCAATGACCGGCACATTATCCGTATGTCCATCCACACGGATCACCCAGTCAATTTCCGGCGGGATTTCATCTGCAACGGCACTGATAATACGAGCCACCTTTGCCACTTCGTTCTGGCCTTCAACAGACAGATCCGCCCCGCCTGACGGGAACAATACTTCGGAAGAAAAGACAAACCGGTCGCCTTCAATCCGAACCCCTTCTTGGCTGCCCAGAACATCACGCAGACGTCCAAAGAACTCAGACCTGTACTTTTCCAGGTCCTTTGTTGCAGCTTCCAGCCGTTTACGTTCTGCCTCTTCCAGCTCGCGGCGACGACGCTCTTCTGCGGCCACTCGCGCCAGGGCGCTGTTCAGGCGTGAGCCCAAGTTCTGCAATTGAACCTGCGATTCAATATCTCGAACTTCAGCCTCGTCGATCAACGATTGCAACGATGACAATTGACGGCGCAGCGCCGCCACTTGTTGGTTTAACAATTCAGTCTGCTTTTGCGCCTGCGCGGTTCGAAGCTGTTCGCTCGACAATTCCTGCTGTGCGCTGGACAGCAAAGCGGCGCGTTGTTCCGCCTCTGTCATGGCCCGGTCCAGATCAGCCTCTGCAGCACGCTTGGCCGCCAGTGCCGCGGCCAGACTGTCGCGCACTTCCTCGGCGCTTTGATCCGATTCCAACTTGGCTGCCAACGCGGCCGCCAAACGTTCTTCCAGTGATCGCTTGTCTTCGGCATTTTCGTTGGCGCGGGCCAATGCATCGGCACGGGCAATTTCCAATGCGCGTTGCGCTTCTGCCAAATCGGCCTGAATTTGCGCCATCGTTTCGGATTGCCCGCCAAGACGGCCTTCCAATTCGGTCACCCGCGCTGATTGCTCAGACAGTTGGGCTTGCAATCGCGCCATTTGTTCTGACCCATCGCTGGACGCAGCACGTGCCTCTTCCAACGACCGGCTCAACTCATCAACAATCGCTTGATTTTCAGCATCTCGCGCCCGCGCACTGTCCAGCTCGGCGCTCAATTCGTCGGCTTGGTTGCGCAGCGATGCGATGGTGTCGTTTCTGCTTTCGGCCTCTTGCGCGCGTAACAATGCTGCCGCCAAAGAAGCCTGCAGCGCAGTCAATTCACTACGCGAATTCGCTTGTGTATCCCGCGCACGTGCCAGCGCCGCTTCGGCCTGTTCACGAGCACTGCGGGCATCATCCAACTCAGCGCGCAATGTGTTTAGCGTTTCTTCGGCGTCGCGAGTTGCGTCTTGTGAGGCTTGCAAGGCTGCCTGCGCCTGCGCCAATTCTGTTCCAAGCGCTGAAATCTGGGATTGGCCGTCACCCCGCACCCGCGCCAATTCACTCTCCAGCGCTATGCGGGCGGCACGTTCTTCGTCCAACGCCGACTGCAACTGACTTGTCATGCCTTCGGCCGAAAGATTGGCGTTGCGCGCTTCCGACAGTGCGGCCCGTGCTTCGGCCAGTTCTGCCGCCTGCTGGTCCAGTTGGGTTTGCATCTGTGCGGTCGTGTCTTCGCCCGCCAACAGCGCCGCTGCCAAACGAGCGTTCAGATTGCTTTCAGCTTCGCGCGCGGCGGCCAACAATGTCAGCGTTTCTTCTGCGCGGCGGCGCTCTTCTTCCAGCGCCATTGTCATTGCAGTCAGTTCTGCATCGGCATTTTCCAACCGTTCACGCAACAAACGCGCGGCTTCAGCCTCGGCCAGCTTGGCGGCTTCTTCGGCGCTCAGGGCGTCTTCCAACGTGGACAATTGCGCTTCGCTGGCGGCGTTTTGCGCACGCAACTCAGCCACCATTGCATCTAGCGCTTCGCGTCGGGCAGCGGCCAATCGCGCGGCCTCGGTCTGGGCATCAATCTCTGTTCTTGCACTGGCCAGCGCCGCCGACGCCTCAGCCAACTGCGCCCGGTCAGTTTCACGGTCAGACAGCAGCCCTGCAACCTGCGCTTCAAACCCTGTGATCTGTTCTTTGGCTGCCGTTAATTCGGCGGCTTGTTGATCACGCGTTTCCGTTAAGGCGGCAATCAATGCTGCTTGCTGGGCCAGTTCCGCATCCCGCGTGTCCAACGTGGTTTCCAACGCGCCAAGCTCTGATTCCAGATCCGTTGCGCGTTGTTGCTCTAACCCTAACGTTTCTGCCAGCGCGGCAATTTCCGCCGACAACGCATCCAACTGGGTTTCCTGATCGGTGATCTGATCTTCTTGTTGGACCAACCGGCTTTCCTGCCCGCTGATCGTGTCACGCAGCACCGCCTGCACCACCATAAAAATGGTCAGAACAAACATCAGAACCAACAAAAGCCCCGTCATCGCATCCACGAAACCGGGCCAGATATTGGCCTGTAATCGAGACCCGGTGCGACGTGACAAAGCCATGGCTTAGCTCTCGTCTTTCCACAGGCTGGGCCCGGCGGGCCGCGGCGTTGGTGTGCTGCGCACTTGGGGTGCAGGGCGAACGTTCTGGTTCAGCGCGCGGGTCAACGCCGCGATATCCGTTCTCAATTCCGCCATGCTTTCTTGGCGACCGGCTGAAATCTCTTCCAGAATACGCAACATCTGAACATCAATGGACCGCAGCCGCATACGGCTTTCCGCGTCTATACCTTCGCCGCCAACACGGTTTTCCAACACATCAACCAGCCGCTCCTGCCCTTCGGCCACGCGGGCCAGGGCGGTTGCACTGGGTGATGTTGCTTCGATCCGCTCTGTCAAACGCTCAATTGAATCGGCCAGTTGCCCCAAACGACCATCCACTTCAGACCGGCTTTGGTCTGATTGGGCAAACATCATCTGCAGCGCATCAATCTGTTCAGCCATGTGATCCAGCGCAACGCCCGCCGCGCCCAGATCATGCCCGCTTTCCCCTTCGCCTGATGAAAAGCCCAGCTTGGTGATCGAAGACAGCCATTCTTCCAGTTCGCGGAAAAACCGGTTTTGACCGTGCCCGGCAAACAGTTCCAACAGCCCAATAATCAACGACCCGGTCAGGCCCAGCAAGGAAGACGCAAAGGCCACACCCATACCAGACAGCTGACTTTCCAAACCGTTCATCAACCGGGAAAAGACATCCACGCCGGTTTCCCCGTCCTGCGGTGCCAAGCCACGAATGGTATCAACCAGCGCCGGAACGGTTGTTGCCAGACCGTAAAACGTGCCCAGAAGGCCAAGGAAAATCAGCAGGCTAACGATATAGCGCGTGATTTCACGAGCTTCGTCAATCCGGGTGGCAACCGAATCCAAAATGGATCGGGTCGACGTAGTGTTGATTTGTGTTTTCCGACCGCGCGCACGCATCAGCGCGGCCAGTGGCGCCAGAAGCAGCGGCGCTTGGCGCTGCGCTGCGCCTTGTTGTTTGTGCACGTAGTCTTCGATCCAGCGGATTGAATACATCAGCTGAACGACTTGCCAGAAACAGGCCAACACCCCAATGAAAAACACGAACAGAATGAATCCGTTCAAGTACGGGTTGGCCTGAAAAACAGGTAACACACGCGGCAACGCGAATACGCTACCGGCTGCAGAACAGCCCAGTACGACCAGCATCAAAAAGACCTGGCGTATCGGCTGTGAGAAATGTGGTTCGGCCTCTAGGTCCGGCTGGTCCATTCGGACAATATCCTGGCGCTGTTATTCAGCCCGAATCGTAGAGACTTACCTGCCAATAGCCAACCCCTATGAAGTCAAGTCACGCACACGATTTTGCAGCCATTGCAGTTCTGCATCGTCGATCCCCAATTGCGCCAGATGATCGGCCGTATTCATAAGATATTCGGTGTTTGGCCCACGCCCGCCAACGGCCCGCGCGATGATCTGGGCTTGCTCCTCTAACGGAAGCGCCCCGCAATACTGCACATGATCCGGATCAATCACGTAAGAGACCGCCTGAACGCGGCGTTCGTCTTCCAGCTCTATCTCCAAAACCTTTTCCAGATAGGCCGAAGACACAAGTTCTCGCTCCCGAAGGTAGTCCAGGACCTGCTCGCTTTGATCGGGATGCGTGGCCAAGGCCAACCCCCGGCACACGGCCGTTTCACTTTCGTCCAAAGCCAGAACCAGCCCCGGCTCTTCTGGTGTTCCCCGATGGTGAATAGACCGCATGCAAAAGCTGCGATGATATCCTGGCAAGCGCGCTGGCACTGCCTCTGCTACCTCAAAACCCGGATTCCACAAAAGCGAACCGTAACCGAAAACCCAAAGCGTCATGATCTATGGCTCCTTTCGAACCATGGCTGTAAACACCATCTGAAACCGCGCGAAAAGGGGCCGGACCATGAAAAAACTGGCAATCGCTATAATCTTTGCAGGGCTGGTCTGGGCGGCTTGGTGGGCATTTGCAGCTTACCGACTAAACGGTGCCACCCAAGATTGGGCCGCCGCACGCCGCGCAGATGGCTGGACCGCCAGCTATTCCGATTTGTCGATCAAGGGGTTCCCAAACCGGTTGGACCGCACCTTTACCGATCTGGAACTGGCGGACCCCAACGCCGGTGTTTCCTGGAAGGCACCGTTTTTCCAAATATTTCAGCTCAGCTACAATCCAAACCACCTGATCGTCGCCTGGCCACCGCAACAAACCCTGGCAGTTCCCGGCGCTACGTTCCAGATTGACAGCGAAGGTCTGCGCGCCAGTGCCATTCGCGATGGCGCCTCATTGCTGCGCGCCAACTTCGAAGCGGTCGTTCTGAACATTCACGCCGCGGATCATGGGGCCTTGGCATTGGCCAATCCAACCGCAGCATTGCAACGGCTTGATGCCGACGGCGCTGAATATCGCTTGATGCTGACGGCGCAAAGCGTTGCCACCGACACAGGCGCTATGTCTCTTCCTTCGGCCGAAAGCGCACAAAACATTCGCGCTGATATCACGGCCCGTTTTGACCAAGCGTGGACAGTCACAGCACAGCACAACCGGCCCCAGCCAACGGAATTGGATATAACGCTTGCCGAATATGCCTTGGACGAAACCGTTTTGCGTCTTACCGGCAAACTGCAAATCGCGGCAGACGGCACACCGTCAGGCAAGCTAACGGTGCAGGCGCGCAATTGGCAGTCAATGCTGGAAACAGCCCGCCAAGATCAGGCCCTGCCTACCGGGGTAATCGACACGGTTGAACAGGGGCTCAGCATGTTGGCCGCCTTGCGCGGCAATCCCAAAACTCTGGACATTCCTTTGAACCTCTCCGGCGGCATGATCCTGCTTGGACCAGTGCCAATTGCACCGGCTCCGCGTCTGCGCCTGCCATAGGCGTTGTTGCCTGGAAGTTGGAGATAGTACCGGCGTGCGTAGCGTAGGCGCACCACAGTGCGGCCTCGGAAAACATTTTGTCAGCGTCGTTCTCGGCCGTTCTATCGACAGCGCGTCACCATCGCTTGGATCAGTGGCCAATGGAACTGGACGACTTTGGGCAAAGCCACAAACGGTTCCTTTCAGCAAAACGACCACGCTTCTGCGGATTGCCCCAAACCATCGCCAATAGTCAGCCCACCCTACCGAAACGAAAAAGCCCCGACACAATGGCCGGGGCTTTTCCTAAGTCATGTAACGGTGATCAGTCTTTGTATTTGACCGACTTCCAGATGCGTTTGTTGGTCAGGTACAGCAGCACCGACAGCAACGTCAGGAACAGCACACCAACAAAACCGGCCTGCTTGCGGGCCATCATCTTGGGCTCTGCTGTCCACATCAAGAAGGCTGAAACGTCTTCTGCTTCATGGTGCAGCTCGTTGGAGTGACCATCGTCAAAATCGACATCTTCACCGTAAAGTGGCGGCGCCATTGAAATCCAGCCACCGGGGAAGGCGGTGTTTTCGTACAGCGTTACGCCAGCTTCTTCTTTTTCTTCACCGGTGTAACCTGTGAGGATCGAGTAAATATACTCGGTTCCACCAATCCCTTTAACCAGCTGGTTGATACCAGAGCCATAAGGGCCGTGGAAACCAGCACGGGCTTTCGCCATCAGCGACAGGTCAGGTGCGCCAGCACCATTGTTTTCCGGGAAATTGTCCGCCGGTTTTGCCGGGCGGAAATCATCCAGTTCGGCGTCGAAGATTTCAAAGTTCTGCTCTGCATAGGCGCGAACCTGATCTTCAGGAAGCTGTGGGCCCCCTGCATCAGACAACGAGCGCAGAGGTACAAACTTCAAACCGTGGCAAGCAGAACAGACTTCAGTGAATACTTTCAATCCGCGCTGCAACTGCATCTGGTCATAGGTGCCAAATGGCCCCTCGAACGAGAAATCCACGTCATGTGTGTGGCCCTCAGCCCCGGCGGCAAACGCCGCAGAGACTGGAAGCGACAAGGCCAGTACGGCCGAAAGGGCAAGTTTCTTGAGCATTGTCAAAGTCCTTTCTTACTCGGCCGGAGTCGAAGTAGCGGAACCCTCGGACGAGGACTTACCGTAATGGTTGTTGAAGTCTTCTTCGATCGAAGCGGGTTGCGGCAGCGGCTTCTCGATAACACCCAGCAGCGGCAGGATGACGAAGAAGTAGCCGAACCAATAGGCCGAAGCGATCAACGAGAAGCTTGCATAGGGCTCCTCTGCGGGCATGGCACCCAGCCACATCAGCGCAAAGAAATCGACGACCAGCAACCAGAACCACCACTTGAACATCGGACGATAGCGGCCGGAACGAACGGCCGAAGTGTCCAGCCAAGGCGCCAGAGCCATCGCAACAATCGCACCGAACATGGCCAGCACACCAAAGAACTTGGCGTCGATGATGCCACCGGTGACGAAGGATGCAATCTGCACAACCCAGACTTCAGAAGTGAAGGCACGCAAGATCGCGTAGAACGGCAGGAAGTACCATTCAGGAACGATGTGCGTCGGCGTAACCAGCGGGTTCGCTTCGATATAGTTGTCGGGGTGACCCAGGTAGTTGGGCATAAAGCCGACAATCGCAAAGAAGACCGCCAAGATCACCGCCAGGGCGAAGACGTCTTTGATCACGAAGTATGGCCAGAACGGAACAGTGTCTTTTTCTGCTTCGGCTTTGGAACCACGACGAACCTCAACACCGGTTGGGTTGTTGTTGCCCGTGGTGTGGAAAGCCCAGATGTGAACGGCAACCAGAGCCGCAATCACGAATGGCAGCAAATAGTGCAGCGAGAAGAAGCGGTTCAGTGTCGCGTTGTCAACGGCAGGGCCGCCCAGCAACCAAGTCTGGATCGGCTCACCAATCAATGGAATGGCACCAAACAGGCCGGTGATCACGGTCGCGCCCCAGAAGGACATCTGACCCCAAGGCAGAACATAGCCCATAAACGCGGTGCCCATCATCGCCAGATAGATCAGCATACCGATGATCCACGTGATCTCACGCGGCGCTTTGTAAGAGCCATAGTACAGGCCCCGGAAGATGTGAGCGTAGACCGCAACAAAGAACAGCGATGCGCCGTTCGCATGCATATACCGCAGCATATAGCCGCCGTTTACGTCACGCATGATGTGTTCAACGCTGGAAAACGCCAAATCGACATGCGGAGTGTAATGCATGACCAGCACAATGCCGGTTACGATTTGCAGCACCAGACAGAAAGTCAGGATGATACCCCAGATCCACATCCAGTTCAGGTTCTTGGGTGTGGGGATCATGATGGTGTCATACAGCAAGCCTACGATAGGCAAGCGCTTATGAAGCCACTTTTCAGCGCCTGTTTTCGGCTCGTAATGGTCGTGTGGAATACCGGACATTCGCGCGTCTCCTTATCCCAGCAAAATGGTTGTTTCGTCGACGAACGCAGCCGGTGGGACCGGCAGGTTCTCGGGAGCCGGACCCTTACGGATACGACCAGCGGTATCGTAGTGCGAACCATGGCATGGGCAGAACCAACCGTTGTATTCGCCAGCGCCGTTGCCCAATGGGACACAGCCAAGGTGCGTACAAACACCCATCATCACCAGCCATTCGCCGGTTTCATCCAAAGCGCGGTTTTCATCGGTTGCTTCCGCTGCGCCATCGATGTTGGCGTTACGGGCGATCGGGTCTACCAGCTCTGACATATCAACAGCTTTGGACATTTCGATCTCTTCCGCCGTACGACGACGAATAAAGACAGGCTTGCCCAGCCATTTTACCGTCAGCTGTGTGCCTTCGATGATGCCGTCTGTATCGACGCGGATGGTCGACAAGGCCAGAACGTCTGCCGAGGGGTTCATCTGATTGACCAGAGGCCAAACAGCGGCGCCGGCAGTGACAGCCCCAGCACCGGCAGTGGCATAGTAAAGGAAATCCCTGCGGGTGCCTGCGTGATCGTCTTCGTTTGACACGAGGTTACTCCATTGCTCCTGGGCCGACATGTGGCCGCAATACGGTTTAGGCCGCAGTTATCGTGCAGCATTCCGAGGCGGTTATTAACGACGGGCTTGTGCGGCGTCCAGCGCGCAAAACGGCCGCAACCCTAACTAGCGCGGATGTGTCGCAAGGAAACCGGTCTTGACGTGCCGGATAAGTGGCGTACTCAGGGTTTGTGCACCGCGCCCAAAACGGATTGGCCCGTGAATCGCCCAATGCTGCGCAGCGCAAAACATATAAGGAGCACATGTTTTGACCCGACTCGCTATCGCCACTTCTGTCTTGGCCTTGTTTGCCGCGCTGCCTGCCGCTGCGGAAATGGAAATTTCAGCCTACACCGGCTATCAAACAGCTCCGCACAGCCGGGTCAAAGGTGACTACCCCGGAACAGGTGCAGCATATAATGCATTGATCGGTTGGGACGGAAAATCTTTTGCGATGCCGCCTTACTACGGTCTGCGAGGCACGTGGTGGACATCGGAAAACCTTGGTTTTGCATTAGAATTTACGCACACCAAGGTCTATGCGCCCGCGGCAGAGCGGAATGCGATTGGGTTTGATCGGCTCGAATTCACCGACGGGCACAACATCATCACCGCCAACGCGATGTATCGCTGGCCAAACAAATGGGGCGCCGCAACGCCCTATGCCGGGGCCGGTTTGGGTATTGCCCTGCCGCATGTTGATGTGACCAGCAGCAATGGCTACCGCACCTTTGGCTATCAGATGACCGGTATGGCGGGCAAAGTGATGGCGGGTGTCTCGTATGAGCTGAGTGATCGCTATTCGATCTTTGGTGAGTATCAATTCACCTATTCCAGCAACGAAGCCGACCTGGAAGGCGGCGGTTCGCTGAACACGGATATCATCACCAACGCGATCAACGTTGGCTTGTCGCTGAAATTCTAATCCAAACTTGCGCTAAATCTCTGGCACCCGATTCGGACCAGACTTGGCGCAAGATCACGTTTGCCCGAGAATCAGCCCCTGATTGTCGCCGGAAAACGCATAGTTTCGAGGATTGCAGGCCATTACCCTGCAATCCGGAAACCATTCGACACATTGTTGCCCCAAATTCAGGCCTGACACCGGTTTACCGGTAGACTCATGCCCTATGGCCAAGCATCCGGCACGTTGCGGATCGGTCATGATGCTGACTGGGGGCACAAATGCAGATCACAGCAAAATACACTGCCAAGCGTAGCGTCCTAAGAGACCTGATTCTGGCTTTGGAAGGAAACGAACCCGTCCCAAAACGCGGGCGCAGTGCGTCATTCAGAACCGATTCTGACCCAGATCGGCTGTTTCGCGGCGGTCAGGAACGTTGGTTTGCGCAAACATCTGACAACGACACCATTATCAGTGGCGATGCATACGATATCCTTGAACGGACTGCGGCCGCGCAACCTTCCGAAAAACAAGCGCGGCTCAAATTCATGAACCGGTGGCGTTGGCGCTTGTTCTAAGCGCTTCTACCACAATCGAACCGCCGCCGATTTCGGGCGTCCAATGCCATCCGCAGCGACGCCCAATCCCACCTATCGGCTGTGGCAGCGGGGTTCGGAATTTCAGTGTTGCGCAATACAAATTGCCGCGGTTACCGGCTTCGGATCGCCCTGCGACTGGCCGAAGCGGGCCAAAAATGTTAGGCGCGCCCCCAACTTTGGATAAAACAAGACTGTTTGTATGAGCGCCTCTGCCCACCGAACCGCGCCCCTGCCCGATGATATTCGGGCGATGAAGGGCCAAACCCCCATTGTCAGCCTTACCGCCTACACCACGCCCATGGCCCAAAACATGGACGGCGTCTGTGATTTTGCGTTGGTCGGTGACAGCGTGGGCATGGTGCTGCATGGCCTGCCATCAACCCTTGGCGTAACGATGGAGATGATGATCCTGCATGGCCAAGCGGTGGCGCGGGGCCTGACGCGCACGATGATGGTGTTGGACCTGCCGTTTGGCGCGTACGAAGAAGGCCCGGAGCACGCGTTTCGCAACGCGGCACGGCTGATGCGTGAAACCGGTGCAGGTGCGATCAAGTTAGAAGGCGGTCAACACATGGCCGACACCATCGCCTTTTTGACAGCGCGCGGCATTCCGGTGATGGCCCACATCGGACTGACCCCGCAATCGGTGAACACATTGGGCGGTTACCGTGTGCAGGGGCGCGATGCTCAGGCGGATGCTGTTTTGGCCGATGCACAGGCCGTTGCAAACGCCGGAGCCTTTGCCGTGGTACTGGAAAAGATTCCCGAAACGCTGGCAGATCAGATCACAGCCGCGATTCCAATCCCTACAATCGGCATTGGTGCCAGCGCCGGGTGCGATGGGCAAATTCTGGTGGTCGACGATATGCTGGGCCTGTTTGACGCGTTCAAAGCCAAGTTTGTGAAACGCTATGCAGAACTGAATGTCAGCGCCCGTCAGGCCATTCAAGAATACGCGGATGATGTGCGTGCTCGTAAATTTCCGGGCAAGGAACACGTCTTCGCCGAAACGGCCCCTGCAACAAAAGGAGCCACAAAGTGAGCACCCCCATCCTGCGCCGCCTGTCTGACCTACGCAAGTTAACGGCCGCTTGGCGCCGCGCCGGTGAAACCATTGGCGTTGTGCCAACCATGGGGGCGTTGCATCAAGGGCACCTAAGCCTGGTGCATCAAGCCAAGGCGACCTGCGATCGGGTGATCGTGACAATTTTCGTGAACCCAAAACAATTCAACAACCCGGCAGACCTGGAAAAATACCCGCGCACCGAAGACTCCGATGCCGAAAAACTGGCCCCGCTGAAAGTTGACGCGCTGTGGGTGCCGGACATTGACGAGATGTACCCGGATGGTTTTGCCACTGCCGTTTCTGTGGCCGGGCTGACCGATGTTCTGTGCGGCGCGCACCGCCCCGGCCATTTTGACGGCGTTGCCACTGTCGTGGCCAAACTGTTTTTGCAAACTCAGGCCGATCAAGCGTTTTTTGGCGAAAAAGACTTTCAACAGCTGCAAGTCGTGCGACGCATGGCCAGCGATCTGAATATCGCAATCGACATCATTGGCTGTCCAACCGTTCGAGAGGCCGATGGGCTTGCCATGTCCTCACGCAATTTGCGGCTATCACCGCAAGCGCGCAGTGCAGCCGCCACGCTGAACACAGAAATGACTGCAATGGTCAAAGAACTGGCCGCAAACGCGTCTTGGCCGGAAATTCAGACTGCCGCGCAATCTGCTCTGCAGGACGCTGGTTTCGAAGAGGTGGAGTATCTGGAACTGCGCGCCGCTGACGATTTGCGCCTTTTGACGGAACCTTTGATGGACGCACGGTTGTTTGCAGCCGCTTGGATCGATGGCGTGCGCCTGATCGACAACTTGCCAGTCCCAGCGAAACGCAGCGTTACCCAACCAGATTTGGTGCATCTTTCCGCGTGAACTCTGGACGCGCGCCGCTGCGCGCCATAGCGTGCCCGAACGAAAGAAAGGGCATATCATGGCTACCGGCACCAATATCCGTACATATTTCGAAGGCAACTGGATCGACGGGGATGCCCCGATCATGCGAGCAGCCGATCACGGCGCTTGGTTGGGCAGCACCGTCTTTGACGGCGCGCGCTATGTTCAAGGGATCGCACCTGACCTTGAGCCACACTGTGCACGGCTCAACCGCTCTGCCGAAGCGCTGATGATCACGCCAACAGTTTCTACCGCCGATATGATGGAAATCGTCTGGGATGGACTGCGCAAATACTCAAAAGACTCAGCCGTTTACATCCGGCCAATGTACTGGGCCATAGATGGCGATCAGACCGCGATTGTGCCGCAAGCCGAGTCCACAGGGTTTGCTATCTCGCTGGAAGAAATTCCGATGGCCCCTGAAACCGCCTCTACCACACTGGGGCGCACCCGCTTTCGCCGCCCGGTAATGGAAGACTCGGTGGTCAATGCAAAGGCGGGCTGCCTGTACCCCAATAACGCCCGCATGCTGGCTGAGGTTCGCAACCGTGGGTTTGGCAATGCCTTGGTCGCCGACGCGGTGGGCAATGTGGCCGAAACAGCCACGGCAAACATCTTCATGGTCAAAGATGGCGAAGTGTTCACCCCCATCGCCAACGGCACCTTCCTATCAGGAATCACCCGCGCGCGGCACATTTCCAACATGGTCCAAGAAGGCATGACCGTACACGAAACAGTACTGACCTTTGAAGATTTCGAAAGCGCAGATGAGGTCTTCACCTCTGGCAACATTAACAAACTGACACCTGTGACGGGTTTTGAAGAGACGCAATATCAATCCGGCCCAGTCGCACGCAAAGTACGCGAAATGTATTGGGACTGGGCCTTGTCGGAAAAAGCCTGACAGGCGAGCGTCGTCTGGCGGGTGCGATCCACCAAAATCTTGAAAACGACTGTTTGCATATGGGCTTCAGTCGTAAGGATGTTGCGTGACCTCGCGCCCTGCGCCATGATCCCGGCCGAAGGAGAACCCAAATGCGTAAATTCATGGTAGTGCTGGATGACAGCCGCGAATGCCTGAACGCCATGCGCTTTGCGGCGATGCGTGCAGCGAAAACCGGCGGTGGAGTCGAGATTCTTTCCGTCATTGCCCCAGACGAGTTCAACCACTGGATCGGCGTAGGTGAAGTTATGCGCGAAGAAGCGCGTGAACGGATTCATGCCCATTTTGAAGTTTTCGCCAAATGGATGCGGGACAAACAAGGTGTCGACCCGGAACTGGTGATCCGAGAGGGCGAACCAGTCGACCAAATCGTAGCGCAGGTGATGGACGACCCGGAAGTGGGGGTTTTGGTACTGGGCGCTGCAGTCGACAAGAAGGGGCCCGGCCCTTTGGTTACTCAGCTGACCAAAAATGCCGGCTCTTTGCCCATTCCTATCACCATTGTTCCGGGCGATTTGTCAAAAGAACGGCTGGAAGCGATCACCTGATCGTGGCTTGATTAGAATGATTCCAATCCTTGACGCTATTCAGTGTGATCGCCATATAGGAGAGGAGCGATAAAAGGCACACCCCAAATGTTTATTCAAACCGAATCTACACCCAACCCAGCCACGCTGAAGTTTCTGCCCGGTCAGTCCGTGCTGGAAGTTGGCACAGCCGATTTTCCCTCTTCTGAATCCGCCGAAAAATCACCCTTGGCCCAACGGTTGTTCGCTGTCAGCGGTGTAACGGGCGTTTTCTTTGGTTCCGATTTTGTGACAGTCACCAAACAAGACGGAACAGACTGGGACCATTTGAAGCCTGCGATCTTGGGCGCGATTATGGAACATTTCCATTCTGGCCAACCCGTAATGGCCGAAGGTGAGCTCCAATCCTCGGGCCATGCCGACCATGATGGCGAAGACGCCGAGATTGTCGGCCAGATCAAAGAACTGCTGGACAGTCGCGTCCGCCCTGCCGTTGCGCAAGACGGTGGCGACATCACTTTCCATGGCTTTGACCGCGGCGTCGTATACCTGCACATGCAAGGGGCCTGCGCAGGCTGCCCATCCTCAACCCTGACGTTGAAAATGGGCATTGAAAACCTGTTGCGCCACTACATCCCCGAAGTGACAGAGGTGCGCCCTGTTGCCGTCTGACCCACTGGTTTTGGCGTTTGACACATCGGCCGCGCATTGCGCGGCCGCATTGCTTTGCGGCGACCGTGTCTTGGCAACACGCGTTGAACTGATGACCCGTGGACAAGCGGAACGATTGGTCCCCCTGCTGGAAGAGGTTTTGGCAGAGGGTCATTGCGTCTGGTCCGACCTGTCAAAGATCGGCGTTGGAATCGGACCGGGCAATTTCACAGGCATCCGTATTTCCGTGGCCTGCGCCCGCGGATTAGCCCTGTCTTTGGGCATTCCTGCCATCGGTGTCAGCACCTTTGATGCCATCCACCAGTCTGCACCCGACGCGTTGGCTGCCATCGCAGCGCCCCGCGATCACGTTTATCTGCAACGGCCAGATTCGGCCGCAGAACACATGCCACATGCCGATGCCCAGAAGCACGGATCACTGGTTTTCCCACCAGAGCCAGAGCTGTTGATCACGGCTATGGCAAAGGTTGCGCAAAAATCGTCTGAAACCACGCCACCTGCCCCGCTTTACATAAAACCGGCCGATGCCGCGCCGTCGCGTGTGTCCGCGCCGGTGATTCTGTCGTGACGCCTGATCAATTGGCCGCGCTCCAGGCCCGCGCTTACCGCGATATGGCCCCTTGGCGTGTGCAGGATTTTGACGATCTACTCAGTCAGAAAACCACCCGGCTTTTCACGTCGGAACATGCCTTTCTGCTGGCGCGCTTCATCGCGGATGAGGCAGAGATTCTGGCCTTGGCCACGGACCCCGGCTTTCAGCGACAGGGACAGGCAGCCCAAGTGCTGGCTGCGTTCCACGAATCCGCTGTGCAGAATGGAATTACACAGATATTTTTGGAAGTCGCTGCATCAAACGAAGGTGCCTGTGAGTTCTATATTTCCGCAGGTTATAAAACCGTTGGAAAGCGGAAAGCTTACTATCTTCAAACGGATGGCACCCGCACAGATGCGCTGCTTATGTCCAAGGCGACTTCCGCTACGGAACGCTAATCATTCCGGCAGATGCCGTCGAAATTGGCAAAAAGCAGTTGACCCCAGAGGTGCGCTGCGGCCTAAATTGGTCTTGATCTGCGATGATCAGACCTAAAGCACGCAGACGAACTGCGCGCAATCCAACACCTGGGAGCAAATTATGACCCTGATGAACAAATTTCTCGGTGCCGCTGCGACACTGGCGTTAACCGCCGGCGCGGCCATGGCCGACCCCGCACTTGTCTATGATCTAGGCGGCAAGTTCGACAAATCTTTCAACGAAGCTGCCTACAATGGCGCCGAGCGCTTTGCCGCTGAAACCGGCGGCAGCTACCGCGACATTGAAATGCAGTCCGAAGCCCAGCGTGAACAGGCTCTGCGCCGTTTCGCCGAAAGCGGCTTTAACCCGGTTGTGACCACGGGTTTCTCGTTCTCGACCCCGATTGCTAATATTGCGGCTGATTACCCTGACACCAAGTTTGTCACGATTGACGGCTTTGTTGATCCAGCGGAACACCCCAACGTTTTGTCCATCCTGTTTTCCGAGCATGAAGGTTCGTATCTGGTGGGTATGATCGCCGCCATGGCATCCGAATCCGGCACGGTCAGCTTTATCGGCGGCATGGATATCCCGCTGATCCGCAAGTTCGCCTGCGGCTATGCACAGGGTGCCAAGGCCGTGAACCCGGATGCGGTTGTCATCGCCAACATGACCGGCACCACCCCGTCGGCATGGAACGACCCGGTAAAAGGCTCTGAGCTGACCCAAGCGCAGATCAGCCAAGGCTCTGACGTTGTGTTTGCCGCCGCAGGTGGCACCGGTTTGGGCGTTCTGCAAACCGCGGCTGACAAGGGCATTCTGTCCATCGGCGTCGACAGCAACCAAAACTACCTGCATCCGGGCAAAGTTCTGACCTCGATGCTGAAACGCGTTGACGTTGCAGTTCAAGAAGCCATGACCGCCGGTGCCGATCTGGAAACCGGTACTGTTAAGATCATGGACATCTCGAACGCGGGCATTGACTTTGCCGTCGATGAAAACAACGCTGAACTGGTATCCGATGCAATGCTTGCCAAAGCTTACGAAGCGGCGCTGCGCATTGGCCAGGGACAAATTGCTGTCCACGATTATACCACTGACGATTCCTGCCCAGCGCTGGACTTCTAAAAGCGCTGAAAAGACAAAATGCGAGGCCGCGAATTTGATGCGGCCTCGCCATCATTAATAAAGCAGAGATCGCCCATGACAGCTCCTGCCATCGAACTCAAAGGCATCTCCAAGGCATTCGGGCCGGTTCAAGCCAACAAGGACATTTCGATCCGCGTTATGCCCGGCACGATCCATGGGATCATCGGTGAAAACGGTGCGGGCAAGTCCACCCTGATGTCCATCCTGTATGGTTTCTACAAGGCGGACTCGGGTGAGGTATTCATCCAAGGTAAGAAAACAGAAATCCCCGATAGTCAGGCGGCCATCACTGCCGGCATCGGAATGGTGTTCCAGCATTTCAAACTGGTTCAAAATTTCTCGGTTCTCGAAAATATTATTCTGGGTGCCGAAGACGGTTGGAAGCTGCACCAGTCTTTGAACAAGGCGCGCGGTACGCTGAAGCAACTGGCGTCCGAATACGAATTGAACGTTGATCCGGATGCGTTGATCGAAAATCTGTCGGTCGGGCACCAGCAACGTGTTGAAATTCTAAAAGCGCTGTACCGCCAAGCCGATATCCTGATCCTTGACGAACCCACCGGAGTTTTGACTCCGGCCGAGGCGGATCAACTGTTCCGCATTTTGGACCGGCTGCGCAGCGAAGGTAAAACCATCATCCTGATCACGCACAAGCTGCGCGAAATAATGGAGATCACCGACACAGTCAGCGTTATGCGCCGGGGCGAAATGACCGCCACTGTCAAAACATCCGAAACCAGCCCGGAACACCTTGCCGAACTGATGGTCGGTCGGAAAGTTCTGTTGGAAGTCGACAAGGAGCCGCCCAAATTGGGCGACATCATCCTGGATGTGGAAAACCTGCGCGTGGTCGATGACAAACGCATCGAGCGGCTGAAAAGCGTATCGCTACAAGTGCGGGCAGGCGAAATCCTTGGTATCGCCGGCGTGTCTGGCAACGGACAATCCGAATTGCTGGAAGTGCTGGGCGGGATGATCCCCGCAACTGGCAGCATCCGCGTGAACGGAAAAGAAATTGACCTGACCGGAAGCCATTCTGACGGTCAGTCGCGCCGCGCGCGCGGTATTGCCCATGTGCCCGAGGACCGGCAGCACGAAGGGTTGATCATGGATTTCATGGCCTGGGAAAACGTGGCCTTCGGATACCATCACGATGCCAAGTACCAGTCCGGCATATTGATGGACAATGCTGCCATCAAAGAAGACACAGCCGCCAAGATGGAACGGTTTGATGTCCGCCCGCCAATTCCAAAGTTAAAAGCCCGCAATTTCTCGGGGGGGAACCAGCAGAAAATCGTGGTTGCCCGTGAAATTGAGCGCAATCCAGACATTCTGCTAGTTGGTCAACCCACACGTGGTGTGGACATTGGTGCGATCGAATTCATTCACAAACAAATCATCGCGTTGCGCGATGCTGGCAAAGCTGTGCTGCTGGTCAGTGTGGAACTGGATGAGATTATGAGCCTGAGTGATCGCATCGCGGTTATGTTTGACGGCGAAATCATGGGCGAACGCACACCAGAGAACACGGACGAGACAGAGCTGGGCCTATTGATGGCCGGTATCACCGAGATGCCAGACAAACCCATCGCCCAAGCAGTCGAAGAACAATTGGCCGCCAAGAGCCGCCGGGAGGCAGAAAAAAATGGATAAGATGCCAGCCTGGGCCGACGCCACACTTGTTCCGCTGATTTCGATCATTTTGGCGTCCATCCTGTCCGCCGGAGTGATCCTGGCAATCGGGGAAAGCCCGATTGATGCATTTAAACTGATGGTCGATGGCGCTTTGATGCGGTCTTCTGGCTGGGGCTATACCCTATATTACGCGACCAACTTCATCTTTACCGGCCTTGCGGTCTCCGTGGCGTTTCATGCCCGCCTGTTCAATATCGGCGGCGAAGGACAGGCAATGCTGGGCGGCTTGGGCGTCGCGCTGATGTGCTTGTTTGTGCCTTGGCCGCACTGGACCTTGGCAATCTTGGGGTCTTGCGTTGCTGCGGCGACCTTTGGCGCGGCCTGGGCACTGATCCCGGCCTATCTACAAGCCAAACGCGGCAGCCATATCGTGATCACTACGATCATGTTCAACTTTATCGCCGCGTCTTTGCTGAACTATTTGCTGGTAAATCAGCTGCGTCCACGTGGATCAATGGAACCCGCCACAGCGGTCTTTCCCGAAGCCACGCACCTGCCATCGTTCCAAGACATGTTCTCTACAGCTGCATCCCCCATGTTTCGGGGCGCGCCTGCAAACGTGACATTCTTTCTGGCGTTGATCGCCTGTGTGTTGGTTTGGCTGCTGATTTGGCGGACACGCTTGGGATACGAAATTCGTGCTTTGGGTCACTCTGAAACCGCTGCCAAATATGCTGGTATCCGGTTGGTGAAAATCACCGTTGTCGCAATGCTGATTTCCGGTGCATTGGCTGGCATGATGGCGGTGAACACCACACAGGGCGAAGCGGAACGATTGTTGTTAAACTCAACCGAAAACGCAGGTTTCATCGGGATCGCTGTTGCACTGATGGGCCGGAACCATCCCTTTGGCGTATTTCTGGCAGCGGTGTTGTTTGGCTTTTTGTATCAGGGCGGTGCGGAACTGGCCTTGTGGACAAATATCCCCCGCGAATTGATCACTGTCATTCAGGCTTTGGTGATCCTGTTCACCGGCGCGCTCGACAATATGGTGCGCATGCCGTTGGAAAGTTTGTTCCTGTCGTTTCGCCGGAAGGATAGCTGAGCCATGGACTTCTTGACCATTATCCAGATTTTGGACAGCACAATCCGTTCAGCCACGCCACTGTTGCTGGCATGTCTGGCCGGGCTTTACAGTGAACGCTCCGGCATTTTCGACATCGGCCTGGAAGGCAAGATGCTGGCCGCCGCCTTTTTCTCGGCCGCGGTCGCCTATTCCACCGGCAACGCCTGGGTGGGCCTTTTGGCCGGTATTGGCGCTTCCTTGTTCCTGTCCCTTGTCCACGGCCTCGCCTCGATCAACTTCCGTGGTAACCAGCTGATTTCCGGCGTCGCCATCAACTTCTTGGCGTCCGGCGTGACGATCTTGATCGCGCAAAGCTGGTTTGGCCAAGGCGGGCGAACCCCCTCTTTGGAAGGTGCAGCACGGTTTGACCCAATCACGTTGCCCTTTGCCGATGCCGTGCAAGATGTCCCCTTCTTGGGGCCCATCTATGCAGAGTTGATCTCTGGCCACTCCATCTTGGTCTATATTGCCATGTTCACGGTTCCGCTGACATGGTGGGTGCTTTATCGCACACGGTTTGGTCTGCGCTTACGCGCCGTGGGCGAAGCACCAGAAGCCGTCGATACGGCGGGGGTCTCTGTCTGGGGGCTGCGGTATTCTGCAGTTTTGATTTGCGGTGTGCTTTGCGGCATTGCTGGTGCCTATCTGGCCACCGGGCTCCAGGCCAACTTCACCCGAGAAATGACAGCAAACCGTGGATTTATTGCGCTGGCCGCACTGATCTTTGCCAAGTGGCGTCCTTGGTACGCACTTGGCGCCTGCTTGCTGTTCGGGTTCCTGTTCGCCATTGAAACCCGGTTCCAGAACATTGATATTTTGGGCTTCACCTTGCCCGTTCAATTTGTGCAAGCGCTGCCCTATATCCTGACCGTTGTCATTTTGGCAGGCTTTGTCGGCAAGGCCATCCCGCCGCGCGCTGGCGGGGAACCCTACGTCAAAGAACGTTAGCGAGCGTTGACCCTTCCAGCTTTGGAGGGGTCAATTAACGGGATGACACCGCGTACCGGTGACGCCAATTCTCCTGTCAAACGGCTGTCGGTCGTGTGGCCACATGCCTAGGCCGCGGCGCTCCAAGCGGTGATGCGCGCCCGTCTCAGAAAGAAAGTCACGAAAAAGTCGAACCTTTTGCCGCTTTGCAGCATCGATACCCTTGCCAGATGCTGAAATATGCAGCTACAGGAAATCATGCAGATATACCTGCCAATAGCCGAAGTATCCGTGAACGTCTTTCTCTTGCTGGGACTAGGCGGGATTGTTGGTGTCTTGTCGGGAATGTTTGGTGTTGGCGGCGGTTTCCTTCTGACTCCGCTGCTCTTCTTCATTGGCATCCCTCCCGCCGTCGCGGTTGCGACCGGCGCGAACCAAATTGTGGCCTCTTCGATCTCTGGTGTTTTGGCACATCTGAAGCGAAAGTCCGTTGATCTGCGAATGGGCGGGGTACTGCTGGGAGGCGGTTTGATAGGTGCGGCGGCTGGCGTAGCGCTATTTAACTACCTTCGCGAATTGGGTCAGGTCGACCTGCTGGTCAGCCTTTGCTACGTGGTCTTTCTTGGAATCATTGGCGGGTTAATGGCGATTGAGGGCTGGCGCGCCTTGCGCAAGTCTGGCCGGGGCATCCCACCAAAACGCAAAAAACACTATGCGGTACACGGTTGGCCGCTAAAAATGCGCTTCCGCACATCCGGGCTGTATATTTCTGCCATTCCACCGGTGATCGTTGGGTTTTCCGTTGGCGTTCTATCCGCTGTCATGGGCGTGGGCGGCGGATTTATCATGGTTCCGGCCATGATCTACTTGCTGGGAATGCCCACCAAAGTGGTTATCGGCACATCGCTGTTCCAGATTATCTTCGTGGCCGCGTTCACCACCCTATTGCACGCCATCACCAACCAGACCGTAGATGTTTTGTTGGCGCTTTTGCTGATCATTGGCGGCGTTATAGGTGCGCAGTTTGGCACACGCATCGGGGTATTGTTGAAGGCTGAACAACTGCGATTGTTTCTGGCCCTTCTGGTGCTGGCTGTATGCTTCAAACTGGCGCTTGATCTGCTGATCCCACCGTCCGAAGTGTTCAACATCACGAAAGGAGTGCCGCAATGATCCGCGCAGCTCTTTTCGTGCTTCTGTGCCTTGCGACACCTTTGGCGGCACAGGCAGAACGATTGGTTATGGGCCTGTCGAAAGACGAGGTGCAAATCAACACAGATTTCAACGGCTCCGAGTTATTGATTTTTGGCGCGATCAAACGCGAAAAACCGTTGCCGGATGGCCCTCCATTAGAAGTTATTGTCACCGTTGAAGGCCCGTTGGAAAACCTGACCGTCTTCCGCAAGGAACGCATTGCCGGAATATGGGTGAATGCGGATTCGCTTGAGATTGACCGCGCCCCATCGTTTTACGCCATTGCCACCAGCGGACCGTTCAACGACATCATCTCTCGCCTAGAAGATCTGCGCCTGCATATCACGATCCCTCGCACCATCCGGTCTGTTGGAACGCCCGGCGGCTCCGTAGACGCCAGCAAATACCGTGAAGCCGTTATCCGCATCCGTCGCGAAAAAGGTCTGTATCAGCGCCTTGAAGGAATTGTTGATATCGAAGAACAGACTCTGTTCCGCACCAATATCAGCCTGCCTTCCAGCTTGACCGAAGGCACCTACCAAACACGGATATTCCTGATCCGGGACAAACGCGTTGTATCTCAGATCTCGGGCGAAATCGATGTGTCCAAGGTTGGCTTGGAACGCTGGCTCTATAACCTGTCGCAGATGCAGCCCGTCATTTACGGCATTCTGTCTCTGGCTATTGCGGCCTTGGCAGGATGGGCGGCGTCCTCTGCGGCCCGACTGTTGAACCGATCCTGATGGCAAAACCTACCCCCGGCACCAAAGACAGTTATGTCGCCTTCCGCGAAATTCAGACACGCTGGCTGGACAACGATGCCTATGGGCACATGAATAACGCGGTTTACTATGCGCTTTTCGATACCGCGATCAGCTTCTGGCAAATCGACAATGCCATGCCGCTAAGCGGCCCTGATGCTTTGCGGGTCGTGGTTGCGCATAGCGACTGCAATTACCACTCTGAACTTGCCTACCCTGATCCGGTGATCGCTGGATTGCGGATTGGGCATTTGGGCCGCAGTTCCGTGCGATTTGAAATTGGCCTGTTCCGTGGAACCAGCAACACAGCCGCTGCCGAAGGGTCATTCACCCAGGTTCATATCGGTGACGATGGCCGTTCTGCCCCGTTTCCCGAGCCCGCACGCACCGCCCTGCAAAGCATCTTGGTCCCGACAGCTTAGCCAGACTCGTGGAAAAACGCGTAAATCCGTTCGGCCAACGCTTCTGACACACCATCAACAGCCAGCAAATCTGACAGGTTCGCCCGACTGACCGCTTTGGCAGAGCCGAAATGCGCCAGCAACGCGCGCTTACGGGATGCACCAACGCCGGGCACATCATCCAGCGGCGTGGCCCCAACGGCCTTGGCCCGTTTGGCACGATGAGTTCCGATGGCAAAGCGGTGCGCTTCGTCCCGCATTCGCTGAACGAAATACAAAACCGGATCATTGTGCTTCAACGCAAATGGGCGGGCCCCGACGCGGTGGAATTCTTCCTTGCCGTGGTCCCGGTCCACGCCCTTGGCCACGCCAACCATTGGAATATCTTCAACGCCATACTCGGCCATGATTTCGGCCACGGCACTGACCTGCCCCGCGCCACCATCAATCAGCAAAAGGTCCGGCCACATCGCTTCGGACCTGTCCGGGTCTTCCTTTAACAACCGTTTGAACCGGCGGGTCAGAACCTCTTTCATCATGCCAAAGTCATCACCCGGCGTCAGGTCTTCGCCCCGAATGTTAAACTTGCGGTACTGGCTTTTCAAAAACCCGTCTGGTCCCGATACGATCATGGCGCCGACGGCATTCGTACCCTGAATATGAGAGTTGTCGTATACCTCAATCCGCTTGGGTGTCTGCTCAAGCCCAAATGCTTCAGCCAACCCACGCAGCAGTTTCGCTTGTGTTGCAGTCTCGGCCATCTTTCGTGCCAGGCTTTCGCGTGCATTTCGCAGCGCGCCGTCAATCAGCTCAGCCTTCTCACCCCGTTTTGGCACGGCCAGTTCTACTTTGCGGCCCAGCTTCTGGCTCAACGCATCGCACATCAGATCTTCGTTCTCGATCTCATGTGAAAGCAGCAGCAGACGTGGCGGTTCTTTCTGATCGTAGAATTGTCCCAGGAAGGCTTCCAGCACTTCATCGGCCTCTACATCATCACCCACACGTGGATAGAAATCTCGGTTGCCCCAGTTCTGGTTCGCCCGAATGAAAAACACCTGAACACAGGCCTGCCCGTTTTCCAGATGAAGTGCGATCACATCCGCTTCGGTTACGCCACGCGGGTTGATGCCTTGGGCGGTTTGAACCTGTGTCAGCGCTTTGATCCGGTCGCGCAACGCGGCGGCGCGCTCAAACTCCATCGTCTCAGACGCTTGTTGCATCTGCTTGGCCAGCGTTTCTTGCACCTGGGTTGAACGACCCGACAAAAAGCGTTCTGCATCGTTCACCAGTGCGCCGTAATCCGCTTCGGAAATCTTACCAACACATGGGCCGCTGCATCGCTTGATCTGGTACTGCAGACAGGGGCGCGTACGCCCTTCGAACATGGCGTCTGAACAGTTGCGCAAAAGGAAAACCTTCTGCAACTGGTTCAACGTGCGATTGACAGCGCCAGCACTGGCAAAGGGGCCATAATAGTTGCCCTTCTCCTTCTTCGCGCCGCGGTGCTTTTTGATCATGGGGAAAGCATGATCACCCGTCACCACGATATTTGGGAACGATTTGTCATCACGCAGCAGCACGTTGTAGCGGGGCTTCAGCTGCTTGATCAGGTTCTGTTCCAACAACAACGCTTCGGTCTCGGTGCGGGTTGTCAGGAACATCATCGTCGACGTTTCGCGGATCATGCGCGAAATGCGCCCAGAGTGTCCGCTGGGACGCGCATAGTTTGACACGCGGGCCTTCAGATTGCGGGCTTTGCCCACATACAGAACGCGGTTTTGCGCATCCAGCATTCGATAAACACCGGGGCTGGCATCAAGCGTCTTTAGATAAGACTGGATGCACGCATGACCGGTCAGGGGTTCTGTTTTAGGTTCTGAATCGGGCACGGAACGACCTGACTTTTCTAGGGGTCTGATGGATTGTGATTCTATGTCTTTGGCTGCAACGGACAAGGGGGTTAAGCAACCCTTAACAAATCCACCGTTTCTGTGGATAACTCTGGGGGGAACTTTCCGTCAACGCGAATTTTTCCTTAGTTTCGGCACGTTTCGTTACATTGCCTAATTTTTAGGCGCATTGATAAGCATCTGAAAAGGTTGATAAACTTTTCACGAACCCAGCAATGCACTGAAAACATTAACGGATTTCTAACAGTTCTGTGACAATGCGCGCAGCGGTGCAAAACTATACCGGCAAATGTCTATTCAACCCCAAGGATATCCGGCGTTTGCCAACTCAAGTGTTGCCCACCATCCGCGCAAATCAGCTGCCCCGTCACCCCCGGAGACTCTAGAAAAAATCCCAATGCAGCGGTGATATCTGATGGGTTTGACCCTCGGTTCAAAACTGTGTTGGCCCGCTGTGTGGCGAAATGCTCGGGGCTTTGCCGATCCCCTTGCAAAGTGGGCCCCGGCCCAATCGCATTAACCCGTACCTTGGGCGCCAAAGCCTGAGCTGAGGTTTGCGTCAGCGTCCACAACCCCATCTTGGCCAAGGTGTAGGTCATGAATTCCGGCGTCAGTTTACGCACCCGCTGATCCACGATGTTCACAATCAGAACCTGCGCGATTGGTTCGACCTGGTCATCCATCATGGGATTTGGCGCATGGGCCGCAACGGCCTGCGTCAGTATGAAAGGTGCCCGCAAGTTGCTGCCAAAATGCCTGTCCCAGCTTTCGCGGGTGGCCGTTTGAATATTGTCGTACTCAAAAATCGACGCGTTGTTGACCAAACAATGTATCGGACCACCCAAGGCGTCCATCGCCATGGGCACCAATGTCTCTGTCTGGGCGTCATCCAGCAGATCAGCCTGCAATGCCACAGCACGGCGACCTTTGGACTGGATCAGGGCAACAACGTCGTCTGCAGCATCCTGAGACGTGGCATAGTGTATGGCCACATCGTATCCCCGGTCAGCAAGGTATAACGCCATCGCGCGGCCCAGCCGTTTTCCGGCACCTGTTACCAATGCATTGGGCATGCGCAAGCTCCCTATATCAGCACAATCGCTATATATGTGACATAGAGCCCCGACAGGATCACGCCCCAAACACGGTTCAGGTCACGACCGCCAAATACAAACGGGATCAACAGCAGTGATGCGCCCAGCATCGCCCACAGGTCAAATCTGAGGAAGGAAGGTTCCACAGGGATGGGGGAAATCGCAGAAGCAACGCCGATGATGGCCAGCAGGTTGAACATGTTCGACCCAACCACATTGCCCAGCGCAACATCTGCCTGACGGCGTAATGCGGCCATCACAGTTGTCGCCAATTCAGGCAAGGAAGTCCCCAGCGCGACCAGCGTCAGCCCGATAACGGAATCGCTGACACCAAACATCTTGGCAATCACCACCGAACTATCGACCAGCAAATCCGCGCCCAATGGCAGGCCGATCAGACCCAACGTCAAAAACACGCAAATCTTCAACCACGGCATGCTTGGGTCGGCGCCTTCGACCTCTTCCAAGTCTTCTTCCATGGCCGCTCCGGCGCGACGGTGGCGCATTGCATCACGCAACGCACTGCCCAACATCAGGACAAGCGCCGCCAGCAAAATCACCGCGGAAATCCAGTCAAACACACCACGGAATGCCAAGACGATGAACAAGAGCGTCGCAGCAATCATCTGAAGATAGCTTTTGCGGGTGTTACACTGGCTGGTGTGCATCACCGCCATCAAGGCAGGAACGCCAAGCACCAACAGCACGTTCGCTGTGTTAGACCCAACTACATTGCCCAAGGCAATGCCAGGCGCGCCTTCTGTCGCCGCTTTGATCGAAATCAGCAGCTCAGGCGCAGATGTGCCAAAGGCCACGATCGTCAGGCTGACAATCAGCGCCGGAATACCCACGCGCAGCGAAAGGTTCACGGCACCTTTGACCAACGCATCACCTGCCAACAGCAAGATGATCAATCCTAAGACAGCGGTGAACCACACCATATTAGCTTTTTCCCTTGCCGCATACGCATGGACCACGTCCAATAACAGGCGCACCACATTTGGGGCATTTCCGCGCTTTCTTGCGCGTCAGTCCGGTGATGCGGAACCGGCCAAACATGGCCAGAACAAGCATCCCAATCAGAAATATGGAGACAATTTTGACGATCACATCAAAGCCCAAATCGGGCGAAGTCGGCCCGTTCCTCGATCCCATGAATGGCATCGTTGACCAGTCGCGCGCCAAAACGTTGCCAGACCGGACGGCGTGTGTCGAATTTGCGGAAACGCACCTTGTCGCCAAAGCGTTCCTTCATCACGGGCACCAGATGGCCCACACCATCCGCCAGTCCAACATCAACCGCTGATTTGCCAACCCAAATCTCGCCGCTGAACAAGTCTGGATCATCCGCCAGCTTGTCACCACGACGGCTCTGAACATGTGCGATAAACGTTTCGTGCAATTGGGTGAGCAACCGGTTCAACCGGGTAACGTCTTCTTCTTTTTCCGGGCTGAATGGGTCCAGCATGGATTTTGACTTCCCTGCCGTATGCACCCGCCGTTCAATACCTTGCCGTGCCAGAAACACCGGCGCGCCGAACCCTGCGGAAATCACGCCGATTGATCCAACGATAGAGCTGTCATCGACATGGATTTCATCCGCCGCAACCGCGATCCAGTAGCCACCCGACGCCGCCACATCCTCAACAAAAGCAAAAACCGGCACATCGCATTCAGCCGCCAAACGCCGGATACGCGCGCCTATCAGCGACGATTGCGCAGGCGAGCCGCCCGGCGAATTGATTTGCAAAGCCACGGCGTCCGGCTTGCCGCGCCGAAACGCTTTTTCAAGCACTGGCGCAAGACCGTTGTCAGACAGGGTGCCACGCCCGCCACTGGCGATACTGCCCTGTAGACGCACAACGGCGACATACGGGCCCGATTTCATGAATGGGATCCAACGCTTCATGTTGGCCATGTAGAATGCCGACCGCCTACAAACAAGGCGCAGACGGAAAGGAATACGCGGACTGTGGCGAATAATAGTGTTTCACCACGCAGATCAGTAAAAACTTTGCGGGTCGATATCAATTGATAGGCGCAATTGACCCTTCACCGGAAACGGCCGCACCCAGTCTGACAACGCTTTCTGCAACGGCACGCCCTTGCCCGCCTTGACCAACAATCGGACGCGGTGGCGGCCGCGCACACGCGCAATAGGCGCCGGTGCTGGGCCATAGACCTGAGCGTTTATGGCACGCAGCGGACCATCATGGCGCACCAATGCGCTGCCCAGCTCAAACGCCTCTTGCGCGTTGTTCGAACTCAGAATGATACCGGCCATACGCCCATACGGCGGCACGCCCGCATGCTGACGCTGCGCCGCTTCCGCCCGCCAGAAGGATTCTTCTTCACCCGACAGGATCGCACGTATCACCGGATGTTCTGGCTGATGGGTCTGAAGCAGTGCCACACCAGGTTTTTCCGCCCGGCCAGCGCGCCCTGCCACCTGTCGCATTAACTGAAACGTCCGCTCGGCCGCCCGCAAATCAGACCCTTGCAGCCCTAGGTCCGCATCAATTACCCCCACCAATGTCAGCAGCGGAAAGTTATGCCCCTTGGCCACAAGCTGGGTTCCGATAACAATATCAGCGTCCCCGGCAGCAATCTCTTCGATCCGCGCCTTCAGGGCCCGCGCCGACCCAAACAAATCTGATGACAGCGTCACAACCCGTGCATCCGGGAACAGCGCTTCTGCCTCTTCCGTCAACCGCTCAACCCCCGGACCAACGGCGGCCATCTTGTCTTCGACCTCACAAGACGGACAGGCCTGCGGAACCGGTTGTGTATCGCCGCATTGATGGCAAACCAACCGTTTTTGGAACCGATGCTCCACCATCCGGGCGTCACAATGCTTGCAGGCAATCTGATGCCCACATGCCCGGCAAATAGTGACTGGCGCATAGCCACGACGGTTCAAAAACAACAGAGATTGCTCCCCGCGCGCGACACGCTGCATGACAGCGGTTTTTAAACTGTCCGATATCCAGCGACTGGACGGCAGTTTTTCGGCGCGCATGTCGATTGCACGCATCTCAGGCATGACCGCTGGGCCATAGCGCGACACCAGATCAAGCCGCTTGTACTTACCCGCATCCGCATTGGCCCAGCTTTCCAGCGATGGCGTGGCAGAGGCCAATACCACCTGCGCACCCAAGATGGACGCCCGCAACACCGCCATGTCACGGGCATTGTACAAAACCCCGTCTTCTTGCTTGTAAGAGGTGTCGTGTTCCTCATCGACAACGATCAGGCCAAGGTTTTGAAACGGCAAAAACAACGCGGATCTGGCCCCAACGACCATCTGCGCACCGCCTTCGCCCACCATGCGCCAAACGCGCCGACGCTCTGTCATGGTGACGCCGGAATGCCACTCTGATGGCCGGGCTCCAAAACGCGCCTCGACCCGAGTCAGAAACTCTGCTGTCAGGGCGATTTCAGGCAGCAGGACCAAAGCCTGCCGTCCCTTGGCCAAACATGATGCCACGGCTTCCAAATAAACTTCGGTCTTGCCAGAACCGGTGACGCCCTTCAGCAATGTGGTGCCATAGCCCCCCGCATCCACACCGGCCTGCAACTGCGCTGCAGCCTCGGCCTGATCTGGGGCCAGCTCCTTGCCGCCATATGCTGCCGGGTCCAGCCGGGGAAACGGCGTGTCACGCGGGCTTTCTTCTTCCAAAACCACGCCTTGCTTCACCAACCCCTTGACGACAGAGGTCGAAACAGCCGCGGCCTCTGCAACTTCTCTTAGCGTCAGGGACAAACCGCCCATTTCATCAAGCGCAGAAATCACCCTGCGCCGGGCGTCGGTTTCCCGGTCGGGCCAGCCATCGCCCCTGCGATAGACCTTGCGCATAGACGGCGCGTCACCCAACCCCGGTGCGCGCGTGGCCAACCGCAGCACGGCGGGCATTGGCGTCAGCGTATAGGCACTCACCTTTTCCAGAAAGCTGCGGAGCTCTTCGCGCATTGGGGCGGCATCCAACACACGGTTTGCCTGTCGAATCTTGGACAGGTCGAAATCGCCGCGTCCCGGCCCCCAAACCACGCCAAGCACTTTGCGCGGGCCCAAGGGCACCTCAAGAAACGCACCCAGATGACACCCGCCCTCTGGCGCGCGGTAATCCAGCAGCCGATCCAAAGGTTGCGTTGTCATCACACCGATCAGCTCGCCTTGGTCATACCAGGTGGGCGTCATCCTGCTTCAATTCCCATAAGCGCAAAAATTCCGGGGGTTTGCCCCAATGCTGTTTGAGGTAAGCCATGCGCAACCCGTTGCCAAGCAAGCCTGAGCGTCGATCCCGGAAATTTGCGTATACTGAAAGACCGAGTCGACGCAGTAGGTAATTTCCGCCCAACCATCACGTTGGTCGACGGCGGCCGCAAAAAGCATAGATTTTCGCGCGTGCATCGTCTGCCTGCCAAATCATCAAATGGGCAAAAACCTGCACAGCCTCAAAGGCGGCGCATCGGAATAGATCAAAGTGATATCCAAACACGTTTTTTGCCAGCAAAGGTCTGGAAACGTTTCGGAAAGACGCGGAACTGCCCAAAGTTGAAATGCCCGAGTATTGGCCCATAGGTCACAGAAGCGGCCCACTGTCCCTGTCTGGGGTGCTTCTTTGTTGACAGTCACCGGTTCAAAAAGCGAAACGAATTGGAAAGAATTACATAACAAACATGCCGAGCGGGGTCTGCTATGATCCCGCCGAACAAAGGCAGAGGGCAGCATGAAAACGGCCAAGATGGATGAAGCCACGCGGGAAACGATTCTTTCGCGCCCGGACGTGATTTTGGATGACAAGGAGCTGATGACAGCTCTGATCGCCGCGAACGAAAAGACGATGGGCGGCAATATCGTCGATCTGCGCGGCATTGCTATGGAACGGTTGGAGCGTCGGCTGGACCGTCTGGAAGATACGCATCGCAGCGTAATCGCCGCCGCTTACGAAAATCTGGCAGGCACCAATCAGGTCCATCGCGCAATTCTGCGCATGCTGGACCCGCTGGAATTTGATGCCTTCCTCAAGGACCTTGGTGGTGAAGTGGCCGACATCTTGCATGTCGATGCTGTGCGTCTGGTCTTGGAAAGCACGCAATCGGCTGACGAAGCCCTGCTACAGTTGGGTGATTTGCTGAAAGTGGCAGAGCCCGGTTATGTCGAAGGCTTCGTTCAGATTGGCGGCAATACAGAAGTTCGGCAAGTGTCGCTGCGCCAGGTCCAATCTGGTGACGAGGCGATCTATGGCGAAAAGGCAACCTGGATCCGTTCAGAGGCCTGCCTGAAGCTGAACTTTGGCGACGGGCGCCTGCCCGGCCTGTTGATTTTGGGCGCTGAAGATCCGCATCAATTCTCTCCGCAACAGGGCACCGATTTGCTGGCGTTCTTTACCGGGGTCTTTGAACGCGCCATGCGGCGCTGGCTGGCGTGACACTTGAGATTTCTCCGGCGGCGCGCGACGCGTTTCAATCATGGTTGGACAATGCGCGCGCGCTGAACGGGGCGTCTGAAAACACGATCACAGCCTACCAATCCGATGTCGGCGACTTCATTGCCTTCATGACAATGCACCATGCCGCGCCCCAAGGTTTGGCCGCACTGGCGCGGATTTCTGTCACCGACATGCGGTCGTGGATGGCACACTTGCGTGGCCAAGACCTGTCTTCCCGCTCTATCGCGCGCAAACTGTCTGCGGTGAAATCGTTTTATCGGTGGCTGGCAGAACGGCAAGGTTATGAGCCAACAGCGGTGTTGTCGGCACGCGCCCCGAAATTTCAAAAGAAACTGCCCCGTCCCCTGTCCGAAGATTCAGCCCGCGCCATGATTGAGGCGGTTGAAATGCAATCAGGAACAGATTGGGTCGGCGCGCGCGATGCCGCCGTGATCACCTTGCTATACGGCTGTGGCCTGCGCATTTCCGAGGCATTGGGCCTGACGGGACGCGACCTGCCACTTACTGATTCACTTCGTATTCTGGGCAAGGGCAACAAAGAGCGTTTGGTGCCTGTACTACCCGTCGCCCGGACCGCCGTTTCGCGATACTTGGCACTGTGCCCTTATCAGATCGAACCAACGTCGCCTGTGTTTCGCGGTGTGCGCGGCGGGGCGTTGAACCCGCGAACCGTACAAAAGGTGACGGAACAGGCCCGGATGCAGCTGGGCCTGCCGGCCACGGCAACCCCGCACGCCATGCGGCACAGCTTTGCCACGCACTTGCTGGCAGCAGGTGGCGACCTGCGGGCCATTCAAGAGCTTTTGGGCCACGCCTCATTGTCAACGACACAGGCTTATACAGCAGTTGATCAGGTGCATCTGATGAAAGTGTATGAAGCCTCTCACCCAAAAGCAGGCTGACATGCACCCTAACCGCACGTTTCGGTCCAACGATCATGCAAAAGACATTACCTTTGCCCGCGAGCGGGGTTTTGGAACGCTCATGGTGCCCGGCGAAAGCTTGCCTTTTGTCGCCCATGTACCGTTCCTGCTGGCGGAAGACGGTAAGACAGCAGACCTGCACTTAGTCCGCTCCAACCCAATTGCGCGATTGGACGGGCCTACCCACCCGGCGACAATCGCAGTGTCGGGACCAGACAGTTACATTTCACCGGATTGGTATGAGTTGGAAGATCAGGTGCCCACCTGGAATTATGTGGCCATCCACCTGACCGGGCAGCTGGAAATGCTTCCACAATCCATGCTTTTGGATGTGCTGAACCGTGAATCGGCATTTTTTGAATCCCGTTTGGCCCCCAAACCTGCCTGGACCACGGAAAAAATGTCACCCGAAATACTGGATCGGATGATGCGGATGATCGTACCTTTCCGGCTGACCGTTGACGCGATCGACGCCACCTGGAAACTGGGGCAAAACAAACCAGACTCAGCGCGCCTTGCCGCGGCTGATGCTGCCGGTTGTGCAGACATTGGCACAGACATTTCCAAACTGGCCCAGTTTATGAAAGCCCCACCCAAGCTCTGAGCCCTTTCCCCAGCCACGCAAGCGGCATAAGCTTTGCCAAAATCAGGGAGAGAGCGATGAAACTACTGGTAGCCGGACCATCCCCTTTTGTACGCAAGGCGCGCATTTTGTTGCGGGAAACAGGCCAGGTTGAGGATATTGAAGAGGTCCCTGTTGTGGCCAGCCCGATGGACCCGGATCCCACCCTGATCGTCGCCAATCCAGTGGGGAAAATCCCTGCGTTGATGCGCCCGGATGGATGCACACTGTATGACAGCCGAGTCATCTGCCGTTTTCTGGATGACCGGGCGCAAGCCGGGCTTTATCCATCATCGCACCTGTGGGAAACCTTGACACTGGAAGCGACGGGGGATGGCATCATGGATGCCGCAGTGAGCATGGTTTACGAGGCGCGCTTTCGCCCCGAAGACATGCAATACACCAGCTGGGTCGAGGCCCAATGGGCCAAGATTGACCGCAGCCTGGATGCTTTGAACACCCGCTGGATGAGTCATTTGCACGGGCCGCTGGACGCCGGGCATATCTCTGTTGGTGTGGCGCTATGCTATCTGGATTTCCGGCTGGACCAGCGTGATTGGCGCAAGGGGCGCGATGCATTGGCAGCCTGGCACGAAGGGTTTGCTGCACGGCCTTCGGTTCAAGAGACACAACCGGAATAACCGGCCCAAACGGTGTTCCGCCCAAATGGGACGGAACAGCATTATTAGCCCTATGCCTGTTTCAGACCAAGAGCAGATTATGGGGCGCTGCCCCCTCTGCCGCCTTTGGCGGCATTCACCCCCGAGGTATTTTCAAACAGAAGAAGAGCCAGGTTGTTCAAGTGGTCGTCCGCCAATGGCTGGATGCAAATTGCGACGGGACAGATTATTTGACAGCCCATATCATTGGTATACCAAGTTGCCAAAGGGCCGCTGTGACGCGGTTATTCGGAAGGAAGGACGACCTGATGCTGCCTGAGCTGAGTTTTGACACATCGCATGTTTTGATTGGCGGGAAATGGCGCGCCACGGCGCAAAACCTGCCGCTCTACAACCCGTCGACAGGCGCTGAGATCGGTCGGATTGCCAGAGCGGGAGCGGAGGAGGTCGACAGCGCTGTGCGTGCCGCAGAGTCCGCGCTGCAGGGGGATTGGGGCGCAAAGACGGCCGTCGAACGGGGCCGTATTCTAACGCGCATTGGGCAGCTTGTGCTGGACAATGTTGACCTGCTGGCACAGCTGGAGGCGCTGGATGTTGGCAAACCACTCGGCCAAGCCCGCGCTGATGCCATTGCACTGGCCCGGTATTGCGAATTTTACGGGGGTGCGGCGGACAAGGTTCATGGAACGACCATTCCGTATCAGGATGGCTACACCGTCTATACACTGCGCGAACCCCATGGTGTGACCGGCCATATCGTACCCTGGAATTACCCGATGCAGATCATTGGCCGATCTGTTGGTGCCGCCCTGACAATGGGCAATGCCTGCGTTTTGAAACCGGCTGAGGATGCCTGTCTGACCGCGCTGGCCTTTGCGGATCTGGCCATGCGGGCCGGGTTGCCGGATGGCGCGTTGAATGTTGTCCCTGGCCTGGGCGCTGAAGCGGGGGCGGCACTGTCCGCCCATCCCGGCATTCATCATGTCAGCTTTACCGGCTCTGTTGGCACCGGCGCTGCGGTTCAGGCGGCGGCGGCCCAAAACACCATCCCTGTCACGCTGGAGCTGGGTGGCAAATCCCCACAGATCGTATTTGACGATGCTGATCTGGATGCTGCGCTGCCGTTTCTGGTAAATGCCGGGTTGCAGAACGCGGGGCAGACCTGTTCGGCCTCGTCGCGCATCTTGGTTCAGGCTGGTGTGGCCGATGAGGTGATGCGCCGGATGGCCGAAGCCTATACCGCCAAAATGGTTGGGCCCGCGACGGATGATCTGGACATTGGGCCGCTGATCTCGGCCGTTCAGAAACAGCGGGTTGAGGCCTTTCTGGATCAGGGCGCCGATCTGCCCGTTCTGGCGCGCGCCACGCTGGCCGAGGACGTGCCGGAAGGCGGCCACTACGTGCGCCCGACGCTGTTTGGGCCGGTTCCTGCCAGCCATGTTCTGGCGACGGATGAGATCTTTGGACCGGTGCAGGTGGTGATCACATTTGAGACCGAGGCCGACGCCCTGCGCATCGCCAACGGCACCGATTATGGGCTGGTGGCCAGCATCTGGTCCCGTGATGGCGCCCGGCAAATGCGGTTGGCCAAAAAGCTGCGCTCTGGTCAGGTGTTCATCAACAACTACGGCGCGGGCGGCGGGGTGGAACTGCCCTTTGGCGGCACCGGCAAGTCGGGCCACGGCCGCGAAAAAGGCTTTGAGGCGCTGTATGGCTTTTCAACGCTGAAAACGGTGGCGGCGTATCACGGCTAGGTCCGCAAAATCCCACAGCGAGTATGGCGGGGATCCTTCCCCGCCAAAGGTTCGTTTACTTGAAATCACGCTTACAGCTTCTGAGCCATAACGGTGACAAAGACCCCAATGGCGATCTGCTCCACTGTGTCTGGGGCAAGCCAGCCCATATGACCCGCACCAAGGGCGGCCAAGATCCCGGAAAGACCTAGGCGGAAGCACCAAATCAGGCGCAGGGTGTTTAAGACGGCGATTTTCAACTTGGTCATTCATTCGGTTCCTTTTTTTGATTGGAACCAGCGCTGGTTGTCCCTAAGCTTTGCTGGATTGCCGATTGAAAGGCCCGACGGGAAAAGTTGGGTTTTGTAGGTGCTTGTGGGGAAAACTGTGCCAACCTTTGGAAAACGCTTTGGAAATTTAATCCGCCAAAAGCGCGAAGACTTAGGATGGTCCTTTGCTCAGCTTGCCGTTGCAGCCTATGGCGATGACGGGCAAGGCGGCGAAAGCCGCAAGTCTGACGTGCAGAAGCTGGAACAGGGGCATTCTAAAAACCCCAACGCCCGAACCCTAAAACGCTACCGCGACGCGCTGAACCTTGCCCAAGACGACATCGACGCGTGCCGCACGCCGCAGGAATTGCAATTGGCGCAATTCGCCGATGCCCTGTTTCGCACGATCACCGGCGCGGTGGCCCAAACGCAGGTGTCTGACGATCTGGCCGCTGAGTTGTCGCAGCGTTACGCCGAGGGCAACCCAGACAGTTTTGAGGCTGCCCTGACCGGCCTGCGCCGCGCTCTGGAAGTTGCCGCCAAACATCCGTCCGGCGGCAATTTGGATGCCGATGTTGCGCAGATCATGGCAGAGGTTGACCGGCTGAATAACGCAGGTGACCCCGATGCCGCGGCCAACGCGCTGGCGAAGATGCGTGAGGACATGCGCGCCGAGGAACAACGGCGAGCGGCGGCCTATCTGGCGGTGCTGGACCGGTCCATTGATCAGGCCATTGTCACCCGGTCCGTAGACATCGCTGCCCAGCTGGTGGCGGAAAAGGTAGATCGGGAAACCCCCGACCACAGGCAACGCTTCGCGGCATTGCGTGTGGTGCGAAGCGAATGGTTCGAACGCGGGCGCTACAAGGGGTTGAACTTTGACCTGGAGGTAGCAATTGCCCTGGCCCGTATGTCACTGACCCAAGCACAAGACGCTGATCAGCGCGGCGCGGCTGGTAACGATCTGGGCATCGCACTGGCGGTTCTGGGACAGCGCGAAACCGGCACGGAAAGGCTGGAACAAGCCGTCGACGCCTATCAAAACACCTTGATGGAATGGACCCGCGACAGCGCGCCGATGGGCTGGGCCATGACACAAAACAATATGGGCAACGCACTATCGACCCTGGGGCATCGCGAAACCGGCACAGAAACGCTGGAACGGGCCGTCAAAGCCTATCAAAACGCCCTGCAAGAACGCACCCGTGACGACGTACCGCTGG
>JAXMOG010000008.1:0-170307 GCA_034670065.1 Pseudoprimorskyibacter sp.
GCCCACTGGTCAATGCGATACGCACCGCATCCTGGCGGAATTCGTCCGTCCGTTTCAGTCCCATAGTCAGTCTCCTTTGTTGCAGTAAATGCTATCAAAGGAGCGGCATCAAACCGCGACAGGTCCACTTCTACTCCGCGTGCCGCAAGAAACACCCTGAGCCGCTCCGTTGGAGACTTACGAATAAACCCACTAAAAGATGCCATATCTTGCGCCTGCCAATATTGGTCGAGACAAATATGGGGTTCATAGGCATTCGGTGCAAGTCAGGCGTGTTCCCAGTCCCGTTCAGCGCACAGAAACGCACTGCGTCTAGTCTCACACATTGTGTGTCAGACCATACCTAAACAAGCAAACTGGATATCAGGCAAGATAAACGAATTCTTTCACATCGAAGCGGTCTTGATCCTCGTTTCGATGTAGTCTTTCCGCATAACGAGCGCGTATCCATGTGCCGTCAGAAGGGATTGTTGCATTAACTTTTGCTTCGACCACAGGATAGGCGGTCAGCAGAAGAGGTAGATCATGGCTCGTCAAAAGGACCCGTTCAAATGGCACCGTTTTCCCAGGGAAGTCATTCTCCAGGCTGTCCGCTGGTATTGCCGCTTCGCACTTTCATATCGCGATGTCCGAGATCTACTCGAAGAACGAGGTGTGTCTGTAGATGCGGCAACCATTTATCGTTGGGTGCGCAAATTTGGACCCGAGATTGGAAAACGGTCGTTTAGACACAAATCCTGCCGTAGTCTGATGTGGCATGTCGATGAAACATATGTCCGCGTTGGCGGCAAGTGGCGCTATCTCTGGCGCGCCGTGGATCAGAATGGAAAAATGGTCGATTTTCGGCTGACGGCGCGCCGGGACGCGAAGGCCGCCCGAGCGTTCTTCAGGCAAGCCTGCGAAAGCGCGAGACTATTTCAGCCGATGACAATCGTTACGGACAAGGCATATAGTTACGCAAAGATCATCGCTGAAATGAACCGATGGTCGTTTCCTGGCGAAGAAATTCTACACGTCGATCGGAAATGGAAGAACAACCGGATAGAAAGCGATCATGCGGCCCTGAAGAAACTTATCACCCCAACCCGCGGGTTCAAATCCTTGAGCGCGGCAAAAGACACCCTCAAGGGCATAGAGATCATCCGAAGCATCAAGAGGGGATACGTAAATGGCAAGGGCACGGGGGTGGCAGGTGAAGTGCAGTTCATTGCCGGCCTGTTCCAGCGTCCCGTCTGATCAAGCGATACCAATAGCCTTAGGTTGAGCCGGTCAACTTAATGCAACAATCCCGGATTTACAGTGAAACAACATTGTCAGCGGTAGGCTTTGAAATTGCCTTTTGCGCCCAAGCCTCCATCAACTTCCGGCGCTTGTCGAACAAATCAGACCGGGCATAGGCGGCCTCGGCCTTGTCCTTGATACCATGCGCCAGTGCGGCTTCGATCACCTCGCGCGGGAAACTTGTCGTTTCGCCAGCCCAATCGCGAAAAGTGGAGCGGAAGCCATGCACGGTAATCGCGTTGCGACCCATCCGCCGCAGAACCGCCGTCATGCTCATGTCGGAGATAGGCTTGCCCAGTTTGGTTTCGCTTTCAAAGATCAGCACCGCGTCGTCACACTTGGTGCCGAGGGAGGCGATTGCCTCTTGGGTCAGGGGAACCCTGTGTTCCTTTCCAGCCTTCATCCTGTTCGCCGGGATCGTCCAGACTTTGGCGTCCAGATCAATCTCGGCCCATGTTGCGCCCCGCGTCTCTCCAGAGCGCGCCGCCGTGAGAATGGTGAACGCCAGCGCCCGCGCCGCCACACCCTTCCGTGCCGACAAATCGGCTATAAAGCCCGCGATGTCGGCATGGGGTAAAGCGGGGTGGTGTTTGACCGCCTTCAACTTCGTCGGCTTGGGAAGCAGGTGGTCCAGATGCCCGCGCCAGCGCGCCGGATTTTCGCCGGTACGAATGCCCAGTACAGAGGCGTAGTACAAAACGGCCTCAATCCGCTGGCGCACCCGATTTGCGGTTTCGGGCTTTTCGTTCCAGATCGGTTTCAGAGCGCCGATCACGTCTGCCGTTTGGATGCGCGCCACCTGTAACGGCCCAAGACTTGGGAACACATAGGTCTCAAGAGTTGATGCCCATTGCGCTGCGTGCTTGGCGTTCTTCCAGCCGGGGCGTTTGATCTCGATCAGTTCCAGCGCGGCATCCTTGAAGGTCTTGGGCTGGGCTTGCCGTTTCTTGGCGATCGGGTCTTCGCCCTCTCCAATCATGCGTCGGGCTTGCAGCGCCCGGTCGCGTGCCATGGCCAGCGACACTTCGGGATAAGCGCCAAGGCCCAGATCATGGCGCTTTCCCATCACCTGATAGCGCAGCACCCAAGACCGTGCGCCAGAGGCTTTGACATAGAGAAACAGGCCCCGCCCATCGCCATGCCGTCCGGGGCCAGCCGTTTCCACCTTGCGCGCGCTCAATGGCATATCGATCCCACGTTTGTTCCCACACTTGTGACTGATTTAAGGTGAACGCCTGTGAACCGCAAGAACCGGGGGTGAATTTATTGCATTGATTTTATTTTATTTTATTGAACCAACTGGAACGCGGCTGAACCACAAAGAACCGCAGTTATACGGACTTCCTATCCGCCACTAGCCCCTAAAATAAATGGATTTTCCTTACATCTGTGGCGCTGCGTGCCAAAGCTGAAAGTGGTAGGAAATCGGGTATTCTGGCGGACAATTCAGTAGAATCGTTGACTAACTCATCACGGTTCCGGATCGCCCCAAGATCCCCGTGTCCCACACGAGCCTATGGTCGGTGTGTCGGTCAAATTTACCTTCCGGCCCACACCTTTGCCACACAGCGCCCCAGATCCAATTTTGGACAACCGCGCCAAAAAATTTGATTTCTAGCGAAAATTCGTGGTTCTGCGATCTTGGTATTATTCAACACAATCTGCCCATAGCACGTATGCTTTGCGACATAACAAATGGCGGTTTCTACGAGGCGGGCCTTAGAATGTCAGAATTAGACTGAGTGTCATCTTCGGTTCCTTTTGCGTTCAGCAAAAACGCAAGGACGGGCAATACGTCCGATTTTTGCAGGGACAAAACCACTTCCCTGTTCACTTTCGGATTGTTGGTACGCCGTTGCACTAGGAAGTGGCATCCGATCCAAGAATGGCGTTATCTAGGGCGAAAGCGAACCATGAAGCCATGTGATCAAAAAGGAAGTGTCTGTGGGGCTATCCAAAAAAGGGCTAGGCAGGGTTGCCTCTATTGACGACTTGCGTCGTGTTGCTCGTCGGCGCCTGCCCAGGTTCGCCTTTGATTTCATCGACGGTGGCGCGGAGGATGAGCGAAACCTCAGAGAAAACCGCCGAGGGTTTCAAAACGTTGAAATCACCCCCCGATATCTCATCGACGCCTCATCGCCAAAAACCGAGGTTTCACTATGGGGTACCACCTATTCCGCCCCAATCGGAATTTCGCCGATGGGCTTTTTCAACATGGCATGGCCCGGCGCAGACATGATGGCTGCGCGGCTCGCCGCTGATGTTCGCATTCCTTATGTCATCAGCACCGCCTCTTCTACGCCGCTTGAAACTCTTGCTGACTCTGCAGACGGTATGGCTTGGTTTCAGATCTACATAGCGACGGATGCCGATCTCACGGATGCCCTTGTTAACCGAGCCGAAAAGGCAGGCTGCGAAGTGCTCGTTGTCACAGTCGATGTCACACAATCGGGAAAGCGCGACCGGGATATTCGAAATGGCCTGCAAATGCCGTTTCGTATGACCCCGCAGATTCTCCTTGATCTGGCCCTTCACCCGGAATGGTCGCTTCGTTCGTTGTTTGCTGGCGCGCCGGAATTTGCGAATTTCACGGAGATCGGGGGCAATTCCCTCGAAGCAACATCCTTGGCTGAAATCCAACGCAATATATTCTCTAGCTCGGTCACTTGGGATGACCTGAAGAAGCTGCGCGAAAAGTGGAAAGGGAAGTTGGTTATCAAGGGATTGATGCATCCCAACGATTCAAAGCAGGCGGTTGAGATAGGTTGCGATGCGGTTCAGGTTTCCAACCATGGTGGCCGACAAGCGGATTTTGCGCCGTCGGCGGCGGCTGCGATTTTTCCGAATGCTTCCGTCATCGGGCCGGATGCCAAGGTCTTTGTCGACAGTGGGGTACGGCGCGGCGCCGATGTTGCGCGGGCCAAGGCGCTTGGAGCTGATTTTACATTCGTTGGACGTCCTTTTGCATATGGAGCGTCGGCTTCCGGTACAGAAGGCATTCGAAAAGCTTTTGACATTCTGCAGCTAGAGCTGAGTCGTACGCTGGGGCAAATGGGGTGTCCAAATTTCGAGGATGTCGACGCGACGGTTCTCACTCGGCCCGCTGGGGCTGACGTCTCTAACTCAAACCGTTTTTCTTAAGGCAAAGAGCCTGACAGTCGAAATTTTCGCGCTTCGCGTATTCTGGAAGCAGTCATTTGAGCAACCGCAGCGAACAATCGTTTTGTCTCGCAAAGTGTGATTTCGTCAGCCAATTGGTTTTTTTAGGTCGGGAAGCTTCGTCGACACGGCTCCGATAGGCTGCCTTGCGCTTGTGGCTTTGCTTCAGCCTGTCCACATAGGGCTTTGTCAGGTTGTTATGCCGCTTCTTGTGCTCGGACCCAAACGTCACCCATCGACCGCCGGGGTCGGTCGGTCGGAAATGCGGTTGGCCAGAAGTTTCCCCGTGCCGCAGGCTTGGGTCCAGCCGTTGGAACCGTGGCCAAGATTGAGCCACAGACCGGCGGGGCCACGCTGCTCGACAATGGAGGGGCCATCCGGTGTCATCGGGCGGAAGCCATGCCAAGTCTCGGCTTCAGAATAGTTGCCTGCACCGGGAAATAGCGCGCTGACACGGGACCGGAGAGCGTCGAACACGGGTTTGGGCATAGAGGCGTCGAACCCTGCGAGTTCAGCCACGCCGGAAGCGCGGATACGGTTACCCAGGCGCGTAACCATGACTTTGGAATGCTCATCCATGACCGATGAACGCGGGGCGCGTGATGGGTCCTCGATCTCGCAGGTCAGCGAATAACCTTTCATCGGGTAAATCGGAAGTTTGACGCCGAGCGGCCTGAGCAAATCGTGCACCCAAGGCCCTGTCGCAACCACCACGGCATCGGCCTCAAAAAGACCTGCATCCGTGGTGACGCCAGTCACTTTGCCAACCGCGGTAAGCACATTTTCGACCCTGACACCGTAGTGGAATTGCACGCCCTTTTCTGCAGCAAGGCTCGCCAGTGCGCGGCAAAAGAGGTGGCAGTCGCCGGTCTCGTCCGTCGTCAAATGTAGCCCGCCCGAGAAACGCAGATCAGACGCTCCGAGTGCGGGTTCGATCCCGGCCAGTTCTTCGGGCGCGATAAGACGGTGGGGAATGTCGAGGCTCTCAAGGACGCTTGCGGAGCGTTTGCCGCCCTCTGCCTCCTCCTGTGTGGAGAAGAGCTGCAAAATGCCATCGGTTCCATGGTCATAGGTGATCCCGGTTTCTTCACGCAATTCTTGCAGGCAAGCTTTAGAGAAATGCGCGACGCGTTGCATCCGTGACTTGTTGGTCCGGAAACGCCCGGAGGTGCAATTGCGAAGGAACTGGCCGAGCCAAAGCCATTGCTGTGGGTCCCAGCGTGGGCGGATCTTCAGCGGCGCTTGCTCGGCAGCCAACCAGCGCAGCGCTTTGAGTGGCATCGAGGGTGTGGCCCAAGGGCCGGCGAAGCCAGGGCAGACGCCACCGGCATTGCCAAAACTCGTGGCCATCCCCGGCCCATCGAGCCGCTCCAGAACCGTGACGTCGTGGCCATCTTTCGCAAGATACCAAGCGCTTGTGACACCCACGACGCCCGCGCCCACAACCACGATGCGCATCCTGACCGATCTCCTTTAATAGGTGCCCGGATAGGAGCCGCCGTCGATAAGCAGATTCTGTCCGGTCACAAAGCTTGAATGCTGGCTACACAGGAAGGCGAACCAGGCGCCGATTTCCTCTGGCCGACCATAGCGACCCGCCGGATTTGCGTCGGCGCGCGCCTGCCAGACCTGATCGAAGCTGGGTCCGTTCGGCGTCAGCATTCCCTCGATGTGTTCACGTTGCGCATCGCTGGCAATAATACCGGGAAGCAGGTTGTTGATGGTCACGCCACTGCGAATGGACTGTCGGGCAAGGCCGGCGGTAAACCCGACAAGGCCCGCGCGCGCGCCATTCGAAAGGCCCAGTTCCAATTGCGGGATCTTTACCGAGCGCGAGACAATATTGACGATCCGCCCCCAGCCCCGCTCCATCATACCGTCGACCGTGGCGCGCATCATTAGGATCGGCGGGATCATCATCAGATCCACCGCCGAGACCCACTCATCACGGTCCCAGTCGCGAAAGTCGCCTGGTGCCTTGCCGCCTGCGTTGTTCAACAGAATATCGGGGTCCGAACAGGCTGAGAGTATTTTGTCGCGTCCAGCCTGTGTGGTCACATCCGCAGCAACGGTGTGAACACTGGAGCCCGTCTTCCGGCGGATTGCTTCAGCGGCCTCTTCCAGAGGACCGGTGCTGCGGGCACAGATCGTGACCTCGCACCCCTCGCGCGCGAGCGCTTCGGCGCAGGCACGCCCCATTCCACGGCTTGCCCCGGTCAGGAGGGCGCGTTTTCCTGAAATTCCAAGATCCATCAGATATCCTTAACTTCTTTCAATGGCCGCACCTGAACCAAGGCACTCAACGCCGCGCAGGCCTGTCCGAGGCGCGACGTCCCCTGATCCAGTGTCAGAACATTCGGGTTCCCGTTTTGCTCCACACCTGACGTCTCATCGGGCGCGTACCAGGCGCCTGTCGGCACCACCAGAACGCCCGGACGAAGGCCATCATCGATCCGCGCAGTGACACGACATCGCCCGCGAACGTTGAAAATTTCCGCCGTATCGCCATCACCAATGCCAAGGCGGGCGGCGTCGGATCGGGCGATCTGGCAGGTCGCGGGGGATTGCGCCCCGACCTGCCACAGTTGGCTGTGAAGCTGCTTTGGCGGCTGATTTGTGACGAGGTGGAATTGCCCCTGCCCTGCGGAACCCAACCATTCACGCGGCGCAATCCATGTGGGATGGGCAGGACAATCCGCATAGCCAAAACCGGCAATTGTCCGCGATGTCAGCTCGATCTTGCCGGAGGGCGTAGCCAGTGGGTTGGCATCCGGGTTGGAGCGGAAGCCTTCCAGCAGAACCTCCGGATGCTCGGGTGGCGGAAGACGAACGTATCCGCATTCTCGAAGCCCTTCGAAATCAGGCAATGCCACGCTCTCGCGCGCAGCCTTTGCCTGACTGCCCGCCCACATGCGCGCAAGCCAGCCGTCATCGTCCAACCCTTCATCCAGCGTTTCGCGGCAACCAAGACGGTCGGCAAGCGCGCGAAAGATATCAAAATCGTTGCGGGCTTGCCCAACCGGCGCGATCAGCCGAGGCATGAAAAAAACATAGGGGTCGCGGGATGTGCCGCCGATATCATTGCGTTCGAGTGTCGTCGTGGCCGGAAGGACGATGTCGGCCCGGCGCGCTGTCGGCGTCCACCAGGGATCCTGAACGATCACAGTTTCGGGGCGCGCCCAAGCGCGCTCGACACGGGACAAGTCTTGGGCGTGGTGGAACGGATTGCCGCCAGCCCAATAGACGAGGCGGACATGCGGATAGGTGATTTTGCGACCGTTGAAATCGATGGTCTTGCCCGGATGGAGAAATGCGTCTGCGAAACGGGCGACCGGTATCGCCATTCCCTTATTCGCAAGCCCAGGCATCGTGGGCACAAATCCCTTTCGGGCATCTCCACCCACCGCGTTCATCGAGCCGTAGCCAAAGGAAAAACCGCCTCCGGGCAAACCGATCTGGCCCAACATGCTTGCCAGCGCGATCAGCGCCCAGAACGGTTGTTCGCCGTGATCCGCGCGCTGCAAGGCCCATGCAGCGGTCAGCATGACCCGATCAGTAGAGATCGCATCCCAAAGCGCGCGCAGTTCGGCAACCGGCACATCTGCGAGTTCGGCGGCCCAAGCGAGCGTTTTGGGCTGTCCGTCAACGGTGCCGCGCAGATAATCGAGGAAGGCCTCTGCTCCGGTTGTGAAGCGGTCGAGAAATGCCAAGTCGGCACGACCCGTCACCAACGCCTCATGTGCCAATGCCAGCATGATGGCGGTGTCAGAACCGGGGCGCGGGCGGATCAGCACCGCGTCGAGACCGGGCGGCACGTCTTCAGCGTTTGGCGACAGGACAAAGAATTTCACCCCGCGCGCCTGCGCACGTGCCACCGCTTCGGGCAAACGGAATTCGCCGGCACCGCCAGAGCTAATTCGCCAGTTCTTCGGGTTCAGCCCACCAAATGCCACGACCACATCACCGTGCTCGGCAATGCTCTGCCAAGAGGTCGCGGCGCTTGACACTGCATCGGCATTTCCAAGCACGTGCGGCAGAATTGCGTGGGCCGCGCCCCAGGAATAATTTGAGATTTGGTCGGTAAAACCGCCTGCTGCAGCAAGAAAACGACGGATCTGACTTCGCGCATGATGCAGACGGCCAGCCGAGGACCAGCCATAGGAACCGCCAAAAATCGCCGTGGGCCCATAGGTGGACTGTATCCGGGTGAGCTCAGAAGCGACAAGGTCCAGAGCTGTGTCCCAGTCCACCGGAACCATTTCGCTGTGCCCACGCCCGGTGTTACCGGTTGCGGTGGAACTGCGCTCCAACCACGCCCGCCGGACATGCGGTCTGTCGATCCGCAGCGGCGAGTTCACCCAGGCCGGCAAGGCGCCGATCATATCGGGATCGGCGCCACTGCCTGGAAGTGGACGCGCAGCTATCAGGCGCCCATCGGCCACATCGGCTTCGAAGGCCCCCCAATGGCACAAGCTGACTTTTGTGGTGACGGTCACGCGCGACCTATTCAGCGGCGAGGTCGGGCTTCAGGCTGAAGCCGTATTTCTCGGCGAGGCCGAGGTCGCGAACCGTATCAAGGCCCTTTTGCAAGACGTCTGGGTTTGCCGGCTTTAGCGGCTTGCGCAGCGGCCCAGCAGGAAGCCCTACGACGCGCATCAACGTCTTGATCGAGACCGGATTGATGGTGGAATAGGCGAAATGCAGCATTGCAAGGTTGTCCAGCCAGGCCGCGCGACAGGCAAAGGCATCTTCACCGGTTTCCCAGGGCTTGGAGATCACCGCCATTTCGCGCGGAATGATGTTGCCGGTCATATTCGCTGTACCGTGACCCCCGAGCGCCATGGTCGGTATCACCAGACCCAGATTGGGCGAGCAACAGCACATGATCGACATGTCGGGTTTCGCCGCGCAGACTTGTGCGACTTGCCCAACACGGGTGGTCGATTCCTTGAGTACGACCATGTTGTCGTGTGTCGCGAGCTTCAGCAGGTTATCCCAGTGCAGGTCCGTCTTAACCCGCGGCGGGTTATTGTAGAAACCCATAGCGAGGTCAGTGCTGTCGAGCACCTCCATCGCGTAGTCAGTGATCGAGTCATTATCGGCACAGATATAGGCCGGTGCGGCGAGGATTGCGCCATCGGCGCCTTCGGCCTTCGCGTAGCGGGCATAGTCGATGGTCGTGGCGGTATTATTGCCGGTAATGCCATAATACATCAGCATATTTCCGGGCTTCATCTTGGCAGTTTCAGAGATTATCAGCTTACGCTCTTCGGGCGAAAGCATCGACACCTCACCGGTCGAGCCCATGATGAGAACCGCCTCGGTGCCATTCTCGGCGTGCCAGTTCAACAGTGTGCGGAAGCCTTCGAGATCAATCGAACCATCTTCGTTCATCGGTGTGATAAGGGCGACAAAGGAACCTTTGGGTTTGATATGCGGCATCGGGTTTTCTCCAGGTCAAAAGAGTTCGGGAACCATCAGCTTCGGCAGTCCCAGAATGAGATCGGGGATCCAAAGCGACAGGATCGCGACGGTGAGGGTAAGTAAACAGATAGGCGCGGCGGCGATCATGGCCTTCCCAAGCGGGGCATCGGCAATTTGCGACGCAATCAGCAAACAGATGCCATAGGGCGGCGTAACAAGGCCGACCGACAGAACAACGGTCGACAGAACCCCCATATGGACCGGGTGCATTCCGGCGATGTCCCCAAGCGCCTGAATGATCGGCAGAAAGATCAGCGTGGCTGAAATCGGGTTCAGTACCATGCCGACCAGCAGAAGGAAGCCGATCAGCATGAGCATGATCAAGTAGTCGTTTGACGTTGTGGCGAGGATGAAATCCACGACGATCTTGGACGCGCCGAGATAGGCGATCAGCCAGCCAAAGATACCGGCACCAGCGACCGTGAACATCGGGATGGCGAAATCGATGCACCCATCGCTGAGGATTTTAGGCAAGGCCGAAAGCGGGATGTCGCGATAGACGACCAGCGACAAAAACAGTGCCCAGACAACGGCCGCTATGGCGCCCTCGGTCGGAGTAAAAAATCCACCGACAATGCCACCCAGAACGATAACCGGGATCATAAGTGTTGGCAGTCCGCGCCAAACAACGGATGCGGCTTTTTTGACGCCTGGGAAGGGATTGGACGGATAGCCATACCGGACGGCCAGGACATAGGTATACCCCATCATGAAGACCCCAGCCAACAAGCCGGGCACGATGCCCCCAACAAAGAGCGCGCCGATGGAAACGTTCCCGAAGGCACCGTAGATGATGAGGATGATTGAGGGCGGAATGATAACGCCCAGTGTCGACGAGGCGGCTGTCAGTGCAGCGGCAAAGGCAGGCGGATAGCCGGCCTTTTTCATCGCAGGAATAAGGATTGATCCGACCGAGGCAGTGTCTGCCGCCGCGGACCCCGAAAGCGAAGCGAAGACCATCGACACAAAGACATTCACATGCCCCAGTCCGCCGCGGATATGACCCACGGTCGTGTCAGCAACGTTGAGAAGGCGCTCGGTGATTGAGCCGGCGTTAAGGATCCGGCCCAGCAGCATGAAGAACGGCACTGCAAGCAAGGTAAAGCTGTCGATTCCTGCATACATCTGGTTGACGAGAGAAATCAGCGGCAGGTCTTCAAGTAGGATCACCAGTGCAGAGGAGAGGATCAGCGAAAAACCGATATTCACCCGAAGCGCGACGAGGACAAAGAAGGAGAGGATCAGCGTTACGAGAGGGTTCATTGCGCCATCCCCTTGTGGCTTGCACGCAGAAGCGTCGCCGCTTCGACAATGTAAAACAACATCAAAGCGCCCGAGACGGGCAGCGGAAGGTGCATCCAAAACCGAGAGATACCAAGAGATTGCACAGTTGCCGTCTTGCGCACCATTGCCAATTCCCAGCCGTATCGTAGCAAAAGCCAGGCGACACAAATCCCGGCTAGCAGCGCGATTCCATCGGCCAGCAAGTTTAGCGATCGATTGCCCTCAGGCAGCATATCGACACGGTAATGCGCACCGGTTCTTAGCCCCACGGCGGCCCCGACAAAGATGAGCCAGGCAAAGAGAAGCTGCGCAACGTCGGATGTCCAGATAAACGGGGTCATGAAGACGTTGCGTGCCAGCACTTGCAGAGCAACGGTGGTGATGAGCGCGCCGAAGGCGATCCACATCAGTGTTGTAACGATCCGCGTTACCAGATCGCAAAGGTGGGTCAACATGGCTGGTTCCGAGCAAGGAAGGGGCGCCCGACCTGGAGAGAGACAGGACGGGCAAGTGGCAGTTTCACTCGGTGAGGAGCTTGTATTCCTCGACCAGGTCGAGTTCTTCGGCGAGTTGAACCTGCATCGGCGAGACGACTTCGACAAACGGGGCCTTGTCGGGCACCGTGACCTTAACGCCATGTTCAGTCTTGAGCACCTCTACAAGGGCTAGGTCATAGCCTTTCGCCTTTTCGACGCCATAAGCGTTCGCAGCCTGTGCAGACGATAGAACCACGGCTTGCAGATCTTCGGGCAGTTTGTCCCAGGTCCGCTGCGAGATGGAGGTGTGGTTGATCTGGATCGTGTGCGCAGTCAGGGCGAGGTTCGGCGCGACTTCATAGAGTTTGGAACCGGTATACCCCGGAAGCGAGCTTTCCATTGCCTCGGCCACACCGGTTTGCATGGCGGCGTAAAGCTCGCCCCAGGCAACTGTCACAGGCAACATGCCGAAAGCCGACCAGGTCTTGCTGTCCATCGGCGACGGTGGTGTGCGCATTTTGAGCCCTTCAACGTCGCTCGGGGCTTCGACCGAAACCGAAACGGTGGACATGTTGCGGGTTCCCGACGCACCAAGTGCCAGCAGCTTCATGCCAACGGCACGCTCTTCATAGACTTGCTGAAAATGTGCTTCGACAGCCGAATTGGGGCCAACCGTCTCCAATGCCTGGTCCATGTCTTGGAACAGATAGGGCATGGTGAAGATCCCGAATTCGGGGATCATTTGAGCAGCGTTAGAGGTGGTGGAAATCATGACGTCGATTGTACCGAAGCCGATCTCACCGATCACCGCAGAGTCCTTACCCAACTGACCGGAATCAAAGATTTCTACCTCGATAGCGCCATTGCTTTCGGCTTCCACCTGTTCTTTGAAAGCTGCGGCCATATCGTTGTAGGGGTGAGGCGATTTCACCAGAGTATGGAGCCGAAGCGTGTAATCCGCCGCCATTGCGGCGCTGGTCGAGAGAAGGGCAACCGTGGCGGCGGTCAAACCGAGTGAGGCGCGTCTGGAAATAATCATGGCGATCCCTGTGCAGTTGGTTTTTGTTTCTGGAGGCAGTGTTTCCAAGTAAGATGATAATATCAAATACCGTTTTTTGATCGCACTATGCCAAAATGTTATGAGGTGCGCTCGACGATCGTCTTGTGTTCGGCCAACACGGTGATCAATTCGTCGTAGAACGCACTGCCTGCGCGCGAGAGTGGGATGTCGCGTGATTTCATGATCTGAAATTCGAAGGGGATACGGGGCGTGAATGGGACTGTGGTCAGGCTCGGACCAAAGATCCGCGGTGTGATCGCATCCACGATAGCAATGCCCACGCCAAGCGAGGCAAGCCCGCATGCAGAATAGGAGGGCTGGGTTTCGGCCACGACATTTGGAGACAAACCGGCCTCCGCGAAGCACTTCATCATGTAACTATATGTTAATGTGTGATAATTCAGAGCCACGAGCGGCTGATCGGCAAGGTCAACTGGCGAAATCCGATCATAGCCCGCCAAGGGGTGATCAGGCGACATCACGCAGACGCAGCCACTATTGAAGGTCGCCAAAACATCCACATCTGATCGATTGGGGGACGTCTGGGCAATGCCAAGGTCAATCTGTCGTGAGGCCAGAAGGTCTAGGATACGCGGCGAAGTGTGCACGTCGTGGATAATGCCGGCACCCGCATGATGCTCCGAAAACCGGGAAACAGCCTGGGGAATGATCTCGAAGCTGACCATCGGCATTGACGCGACGCGGAAGGATGCCCGCTGCAAGGTGCGGATTTTGCCGGCCACCTGTGCGAGCCGGTCGAGCCCATAAAACATTCGCTCAACTTCCGGGAAAAATTCATATGCCTCCGCAGTAGGCTGAACGCGCCCCCCTTTGCGCAACAATAGGGCAAAACCCAGAGAAGCCTCCAAATCGGCTATGAGTCGACTCACAGCGGGTTGCGAGACATTCAATGCTTGCGCCGCTGCGGTGACCGAGCCGTGGCGCATTACCATGCGAAACGCATTGACCTGCTTCTGGTTCACCTGAGCCTCGCTTTCCTGACGTTATCCATACTTATGAACGGGCATGTAATAATACCCCCGACATTAGGGCAATCGGCGTCCAAGAGTGCCCCCCTGATAATTCTGTTCAGAAACTTCCTCAACGGAATTAAAGGAGCGAGTTGAGCTTTGCCCGTTCAGACGTGTTGTCGTTCAATTCCAGCAGCCCGTTGCTGAGATAGGCACGCGCTTTTGGTATCTGGCCGAAGGCATTGCGAAGCGCCTGCGCCAGCGGTGTAGTTCCCGAGATTTTCGGCAACTACGCGTGAAGCTATTTTTCCAGTTCATCAAAATCGGTTTTGCCCTGCTCTGACGTATGGCGGCACGGTCATCGGACGCCATACCCCTGATCTCTTTCGAGACGCGTAGAGCTTGGCGATCTGCGGGATGGCCTGTTTCGCAATGGCACTGCCCTGTGAAGAGAAGACATCCACGAACTTGCGCCGCACATGGGCCATGTCTGACGGCAGACAGGTGTTAATACCGATTGGCACACCGAAACTGCGAAAACCTAACCCCAGTTAGCGACCATTTGCGCAAAGGGATACATGTGATGAACCCAGTAGCGCCGGACGACCAATTGACCTGCGTCAACGCGTTTTCAGGAGAATTTTTTAGCGTTCTTACCTCGAAATAGGAGGCACCCATGAAAACCAATGCACTTCCAAGTTTTGATGACTCTGACAATCCAACTGGATGCTGCCCGAAGTTCAATCCGCAGGGATGGGACGGTCAAGAGCTGCACTTTAAGAACAAAGACTTCATTCGCGCCACCACCAAAAGCGCGATGCACATACCGTTGAATATGGGGCATGTGTTTGAACGGGTTCAAAACAACATGACCGAAGCCGGAGCCTATCGTACGGACAACTATATCGTGTTGAGCCGAGACCTGTCGCCGTGGAAAGCAGAGCATCTCTTTGCAGTATCGGCGATGGTCACCAACGAAGAACAGGTCAAGCTAACAGGGGATTACCTGACAAAGGTATTCGAGGGCCCCTATCGAAAAGCCAAGGATTGGTACGCAGAGCTGCAAGCCGTTGCAGATGACAAAGGTGCCACTGAGGATGAGGTGTACTTTTTCTATACCACCTGCCCCAAATGCGCCAAAGCCTACGGTAAGAACTACGTTGTCGGCGTGGTGCGGATCGATTGAGCAGAGACTGCTGCACCGAACACTCGGGGGATCGTCTACGGGCAGCGGAAAAACGTTTGTTTCGATGGATTAGATGACCGTCACACATCGAAAAATACACCGAGCCTTCTGAATAGATCTGATCAATCCACACTGCGGTCTTCGACAGAGTTTTAAATTGCTTGAAACCAAGGGGTTTCAGCAAACCGGATAGGCTGGACCAGCAGTGCGGAACCAAAGGAGCACGCAGCTTTACCGCCTATGGTAACTGGGCCGCGAAGCGTTGAGCCGTTTAGAACCAAACAGACATATCACGGTCACCCCGACCCTATTCCCACTCCATCTGTTCGAAGACGGCTTGGGCGTTGCGCTTTGCCAGCGCTTCGAATTGATCAAGGTAGGCGAACGCCGACTGATCCACGTGCACCGATTCAATGATGTCGCCGCCAGAGTCGATATGCTCTGCGATTTGGGAACGGAGGTTTTTGAGGTATTCATAAGTATCTGCGCGCGCGACTTCGATCGTTGTCGCTGCTCCATGTCCCGGCACTAGGTGTTTTGGGTTCAGCGCCTCAATCGCTTCAAATGCGTCCAGCCATTCCGCGGAGTTGGAAAATTCCATCACGCCCAGAATGCGCCCGACATAGACAATATCACCGGTGAACACCGTGCTGGACTCTGGAACCCAAACAAAACTGTCTCCGGGGGTATGCGCCGACGCAGGATGATGAATCTCAATGGTTTTTCCGCCGATCTGTAGAGTGTACTCATCCTCAAACGTGATATCGGCATAAGACGCTGCTGTGCCCTCTAGGGCATCCCCGATAAGTTGCGATAGCATCGTCGTCTGAATGGAATACCGCGCTTTTTGGTCTTCGACCGCTGCAGCAGAAGCGATTACTTCGGCACCCTTGGCTTGCCAGTAGGCGTTGCCAAGCCAACGATGATCTTGCCCCCCGGTATCTATCACGTACCGCACGGGCTCATCTGTCAGGGTCTGAATTGCCTCATCAATCATTGCCGCGCCGCGTTTACTTCCGCCGGGATCAACAAGGACAGCGCCATCAGATGTGACGATCAGACCGAACGTCGCATTGTTGGCTAGGTTTTCGGGATTGCGTTGTTCCATAGGCCCTACAAAGGACCAAATACCTTCAGTGACTTCCTGCACATCCAACACGTCAGCGCTGGCGGAAAGGCTGGAACCCAAAAGAACAGCGAGGGCAAGGGAAGAAACGCGAGGAGTCATGTGCTCGTCCTGTACAATAATTCAATATATTGAATGTATATTGTTCTGGGAACGATGCAACTCGTAACTTCAGCGCGCTCAAATCAAGAGTGTTGCGCCCATTTCCCTGAAACCGACCTTCGCAACCATGGCACTTTGGGCCAGTTTCAGCAGATCAATTTTGGCTACCACAGGCCAAACAGTTGCAAACTCGTTATGAGCCGAAGGGTTCGATCCGATCAGCAGAAAGCGCATAGGCAATGTCAGCCAGCTGCGTTGACACGGATGAGACACCAAACATGCCAATGACATTCACCGGCTCAAACATGCCCGAGCTTTCGTAGGGTTCGGCCGTGGTGACAAACACAAGCTGGTTCGCAGGCGGCGGTGGTACATGCACACATGCGCCAACAAATGGCACCAGTATGAATGCGGTAACACCTGTCCCAGAGTAATCAATTGGAACGATGAAGCCCGGCAATCGGACGATTTTACCGTTCCAGTCTGTGCGTACCCCGTTGGACTCTGGCTGCTGGCTGGTCAGGGGCGCCTGGTCATGATCGATCAAGCTTTGCAAAATCGGGGGCACAACCGTTTGCCCCTCAGGGACCAGATCTTTCCAATCAAGATCAATGAAGTCCTCGGCCCAAGCCAATTGCGGCGCCAATCCAAAGACCCCCAGACCTGCCAAAAGGTTTCGACGACCAATAAACGGGGTCACCATATATAGACCTCCATTTTGTCAGCCTTCAGCACATAGCCCGTATCGGCCACTTCAGTAGATTGGAGTTCATGGCTCATCAAACCCGTTACCCAAACCGCCTCCCACAGATCATCACTGGGCCACGGCGTTTCGGTGGTAACAAAAACCAGCTGGTTTGGCGGTGGTGGTGGAGTGTGGATACACGCCCCGGCATAAGGCACCAACACAAAGCTGGTGACACCATCGGTCGTCAGGTCGATTGGAATAACAAAGCCCGGCATCTTGATATAAGCGCCGTCCAACGTAGGGTTTAATTTCGTGGCATTCGCGTCAAAAACAGGTCGCCAAGTGTCATTGCGTTCATCCATTTCGCCTTCTGCAATAATCTCGGCATAGGGCACGCCCGGTGGGATCAGGTCATCCCACGTGATTTCAGTGGGCGTTCGGGCCAAAGCCGCCCGTGGAAGAACCGCGCCAGCCAAAGCTGTTGTGATCAATTGGCGACGAGATACATACATCTACGAAACTCTTTCATCCTAAATTCGGACCATCATACCATCTGCAAGTGACATTCGGTAAGCACGCAATGCTGGAACCAAGCTCACAATTGCGCCAGCAACAACAACACCCAAAAGGACCCAAAACTCGCGGAGTGTTGGAGGCTCGATAGGCAACCAAAGGCCAAAGGCGCTGTCGATCAGCGGTTGACCGACTAACAATCCGATATACAGCAAGCCAAGTCCAAGGACCGCGCCAACAGCAGCCATCAAAACGGCTTCCAGTACCAACATTCCCAAGATCACACGCGGACGTGCGCCCATCGCCCTGAAAATCGCCATCTCGCGACGGCGTTCGTTGAGGCTGGAAAAGATCGTGGCCATCATGCCAATCAATGCAGTCACAACCACCATCGCAGACACCGCAACCAATGCCGTCTCGGCGATACCGACGATCTGCCAGAGTTCCTGTAGCGCGACACCGGGTAGGATCGCCAGCAGTGGTTCCTCTGGGTATTCATTGATGGCCCGCTGCAAACGGAACACCTGAAGGCGGCTTTTGATGCCCAACAAGGCTGCAGTGACCGCGTGCGGTTCCAACTCCATATTCCGAAGAACATCCGCAGGTGTCGATTGGCCCGGAATCTTTGCGCCGCTTTGCCAGTCGACATGGATCGCCTCAATGGCCTCCAGACTGACGATGACAGTCCGATCAACCGGCGTGCCTGTTTTCTCTAGAATGCCCGAGACGCGGAAAGGCTGGTCATCATGTTCGGTGAAAGACGCAATCCCATGGGCCACAACGATCGGATCCCCCACACTGTAGCCCAGCGTTGCCGCCACATCTGCCCCGATGACTGTATCGAACAGATCGTCCATAATCTGCCCGTCGCGAACAGCCAGCGATTGGCCCGAACGGTACTTGTACCGATCAAAGAAAGCTTTCGTCGTGCCCATCACACGGAACTGCCGGTGGCTGTCGCCAAGCGAAATCGGCACGATCCAATCCACCTCTGGGCGCTCTGCAATATCGCGATAGCTTTCCCATGTCAGATTATTGGTCGCATTCCCGATCCGAAAAACCGAATACAACAGCAATTGGACAGACCCCGACCGCGCACCAACAATCAGATCTGTGCCGGAAATCGTATCAGCAAAGCTGGACTTGGCCCCAGTGCGGACTTTCTCCACCCCAAGAAAAAGCGCAACAGACAGCGCAATTGCGAGAATGGTCATACAAACCGTCAAACCACGTGCGATCAACGATCCAAAAGCGAGACGGAAAATCATGCGGCATCTCGCATTGTTTTGGCGATATCTGCCATGTGGATGACCCGGTCGAACTGGCTGGACAGACGTGCGTCATGACTGACCATCAAAAGCGTTGTGCCATGCGCGCGGGATTGCGCGAACAACAGCTCTAGGAATGTCGCCTGTGTGGCCGCATCCAATGACGATGTAGGCTCATCCGCAATGATCAGCGGGGGCATACCAATCAGCGCGCGTGCGGCAGCAACACGCTGCTGCTGACCTACGCTGAGTGCGCCGGATTTCGCAGACATCACACCCTCAGGCAGGCCCAGATCCTGGCACAGCCGCTTTGCTTCAGCATTGGGGTCAGTCAAACGTTTGCGCCGCTCTGGTGCAAATTTCAAAGGCAGCAAAATGTTGTCTTGAACACTTGCAAAAGGCAGCAGGTTGAACTGCTGAAAAATCAGCCCGATCTGTTCAGCACGGAAGCGGTCACGCTGCCCTGCAGAGAGGGCGGCGATATCTGTCCCTGCCACACAAACGCGACCAGACCCTGCGGTGATGGTGCCGCATATCAAAGACAGCAGCGTGGATTTTCCGGAACCGCTTTCGCCCAGCAGCAATACGGTCTCGGACCGCGCCAATGTCAGATCAGGAACATGCAACCCAAACGATGCCCGACCCGGCCAGCGGTATCGGACATCGTTCAACTGCAAAATGGGAGCTGAGTCAGACAACGCTTTAAAACATGCCGCGCAGATCAAGGGTTGGGAGGTCGCGCTCCACCTCGAACGAAGACGCACCAGCATCCGAGATGATCTGCACCTCTACTTCCAACGCGTTGGCGAAGTTGTCAAAGTAAGCAAAAGTAATCTCTGTAACCGCGGAAGGATTGGCGCAGGTCAACAAATACTCGGCATGAAACTCTGTATGACCCGCGTCTTCCGCGTGATCGTCATGCGCATGCTTTTCCTCGGCATGGTCACCATCGTGGTCATCATGGCCGTCTTCGCTTTCAAGCGCGGCTGACGCCTGAACAACACTGCAACCGGCCGTATCGGGCAGAACAAACAAGTCCAATGGTTTCGCCAGTGTCGCGACGGCGGCATCTACGGCCGCGCGATCCTCTTTACTTTCCGCCATGTACTCAAAACCAACAATGTCTGCGCCAGGAGCGTGCAACTCCATCGCGATTTGCTGTCCATCGAAGGCGATATCCAACTGCCCAACGCCGTGTTCGTGCGCATCGAGGTGCCGGGTTTCTTCGGCAATTGCTGGTGCTGCTGCGATAGCAGATGCCGCGAGAAATGGAAGAAGCTTCATTAGACTGATCCTGTGACGAAAAATTTGGAAAACTAGGCGGCGCACCCATCACAGCGGCCGTGAATTTCAACGATATGACGAGTCGCATCGAAGGATGATTTTGCCGAGATTGCAGAAAGCTCTGGCAGCAAGCTGGTGCCGTCATGTTCCTCCACGGTTCCGCATTCTCCGCATATCGCCAAGACAGGAACCGCAGCTTCATGGTTACAACGACACGGTACGAATGCCTTGATCGACTCTAGCCGATGCGCGCGCCCCTGATCGGTTAGCGCTGCTAGAGCGCGATAAACGGTTGGGGCGGCCAAGTCGGGTTCATTGACCTTCATCTGATCAAGAATGGCATATGCTGTCATGGGTTTGTCATGCTCGTGTAGGACGCTCAGAACATCAGATTGCCGCACCGAAGCTTGCTTGCGCATGAGTCTTCTCCATATAGCTTGAGAATTTGTTACTTTATAAAATAACAAACTGCAATGGTTTCTGAACGGGCTGAAATTCACCAACATTCCAGCAGCAGCCCGTCCTTGTTTGGCCTGAAGCTTCCTAGTTGCTGTGACGTGCGAGCACACCGCTAAGATAGCGCGTCGAATGCCAGGTTTGGTTTGCGCAGAACACGCCAGCACAGCCCTTGAGATTCAGCTGATGTTTGGAGGGCCGCTGGATAGTTCCGCGATAGGTCCGCCCCGTTTTGGGATCACGCAGCCCACCTTCCCAAACCTTTCCGTTAAAAACCAAATCGATCAAAATCAGATCACCAACCTGCGCGTGGGGCGTGTCTTTCACATCCCAAACCCAGACAAGACGCCCGCATTTCGCCGCTGTGTTCGCAGAGCAGTCCTCAAACCCAACGATCACTCCAAGACCAGGCGATGCGTACTGGCCATGAAGTTCAAACGCGTCACTCCGGCTGGCCACCATTCCAACGACAGCTGCAACGGAAAACAGCGCGGCCTTGATGGTCAGGGTCGGCACTCGAGGCGCTGCACGAGCAAATTCGGCCAAGTAGTTGGGATGCACTGTCTTCATCAGACGATCCCACCAAGAGAAATAGAGCCCGAGATTATAGCCTGCATGGGCATGGTGCAGATCGTGATGGGTGACACTGGTGAGCCAACCAAGAATTGGCCTCCCTTCCCTATTCGCTGGGAAGATTTCAATCCCGCAATGTCCCATCGCATTGCGCAGCATCATATGAGTGACAAAGACGAACAGTGCTATCGGATGCGCCGGTAGAATGATCAAAACCAAGGGCAAATAGACAGCATTCACCACGGCCTCTCCGACATCAAAACTGTAGGACGTGAAAGGCGTAGGTTGATGAGATTTGTGGTGCAAGCGGTGGAACCGGCGAAATAAAGGTGGGTAGTGAAGCGCGCGATGGGTCCAATAGAACCACGTGTCATGAAGGACGATCAGCGCTACAACGCTGACTGCGAAATAGGCCCAGCCACATGTTGCAATGTCTTGGTAGATCGTGATGACACCGGCCTCGGCGCCAATCGCAATGGATGTTCCCGCAGCCGTGAAGATAAGCACCGTACGTATGCTCACCAGAATTTCACGCCGTATTTGGCCCTTGGGCACAACGGTGCGCCTAATCTTCTGCGCGACAAGGCGCTGTGCCAGAAAGACGTTGATCACCAGGTACGTTCCACCGGCGCCAAGCACATAGCGCAGAAGGTCTGCGCCGAAGACATCCGTATATATGGTTATGAGGGTGGCGAGTTGAGTCATGGTTTGCTCCGAATGCGGTTTTTTCATGCGATGCACCATGACCGTGACTGCAGAGCGGGACGCACCGAATCCGAAAACCCATTCGATTTTTTCAGAAACGGCGAAGAATTTTCAGTTTTGGCGAGTCTGAAACGTTGACCAGGAACTGAAACCCAGCTTCGCTTGCACCCATGATGTCAGACTTGGCCATTTTGGATATTTTCTTGCGAGGCTGTGCCGCTGGCACGCTCTATTTGTGCGCCATCATCTTTCTGACGAATGGAACCCTGAAACGGAAAAGCATGGCGGTCGTTCTGCTATGCTTAAGCCTTGGTCCTTATCTTATCGTGTCTTCTCCAAGCATAGAACTGGATCGGGGGTTGGTCTGGTCTGTGCTTGTTATGATTTCGGGCGCCATACCTGTCTTGCTCTATTGGGCGGTGATTGAACTGTTCCAAGATGACGTTGTCATTCGACGTTGGCAGGTCTTGGTTGCGGTATTGATTGTCGGACCGGCGTGGCTGTCTCAATGGCAGATACAGCTCGGTGTTGTCCGCGGCGTCTGCGTGCTGATCTTCTTCTTTCACATGTTGGGAATTGTCACCTTTGGCGAAGCCGATGACCTGATCGAATCCCGTCGCCGATTTCGACGGTGGTTTCTGGTTTGGGTCCTCGGTTTGGGAATTCTTATTACCGGACTTGAAATCACGCATTTGGACAGTGCGCTTCCGACATGGGCCTACGCGTTGCAGGCGGCTGTCTTCTTTCTGTCTGCGGGCACCTTCTTGCTGTGTTCTGTGCGCGTGGTGCCGGATATTTGGGCACCCAATACCTCCAAGCAAGACAAGCCAAACAACCCAGCACAATCGGCACTGATCAAGCGCATTGAAACCGCCATGTCCGAAGGGTTGTGGCGCGAAGAACGGTTGACCGTTGCGCATATGTCCACGCTTCTTCAGACAAAAGAGCACCGCTTGAGAGCCGCCATCAACCAAGGCATGGGGCATCGAAATTTTGCCAGCTTCGTGAATGCTTTCCGCATCCAGGAAGCACAAAAAATGCTAAAATCACCAGAGCTTGCCGATCACACTGTGCTTAGCATCGCCTATGACGTTGGCTTTTCTTCACTCGGCCCTTTCAACCGCGCCTTTCGTGCTCAAACGGGGATGACACCGACGGAATACCGAAAGAAATACCTTCACAATACGCTGTCGTAACTCGAACGCTAGGTGGCTCATTGCAGTCATTCAGACACTATGGGCGGGCAGTAGTATAACGGACGCTCAGGTCGTCGCGGTACGCGTCTTATCAGGTCCTCTTATCAAAAAAGAGGCCCAATACCGCACCAATTGACCAAAACACTACGTTTGCCGACTGGTCTGCCAATCCGCAAACTTGCGCGCAACCGCATGCTCAACAAATCGCAAGGGCCGCTCCACATACGCCCATGTCAGGTAACCCAATCCAAGCGATACAAAAACGAACATGAACCGCAGACCATCAGCTTGAATAGGCGTTAACTCTACCGGCCGGAAGGGAAAGTAGGCCGAGATAATGAACAGCTGGTGGACGAGGTACAGCGAGAAAGAAATGTCGCCACACCAGACCAGAAAGGAGCGATGCTGAAACCAGCCGTGTTGCTTTTCCAACTGCACGACAAGCATCAAGAGACCCAGACATCCAATGCCGCTTGATAGCAAAAAATAATGATCGATCCCGGTGAATTCCATTTCATAGACTGTGTAACCAAGCCCCAAAACCATCACGAAAGCAGGCCAAATTGGCGCCAGCTTGAGTGACAGCCCAAGGCGCGCAGCGACCCCACATGAGAAATAAATCGCGAAACCTGCATTGTAGAACAGGCCCAAGCCGTAGCTATACCAAATCCAAAACCCCAACGGGATGAAAACCGCCATGGCCACTCGGGGACCCAGTATAAAATGCATTGCTCCAAAAATGGCGTAGAATGCGAGTTCGTACTCCAAGCTCCACCCTACTGACAAATAGGGCCATGCATTTTGGGGTACGATGAACAGGCTCTTGAGCAAATAAAACGGGCCGGGTTCGTAGGCTGCCCCAGTTTCTGTTACCGGCGCCGAATACATCGGCCCACCGAAAAGATACGCCAAATACACAGCCACCAAAGTGGCCAAAGCATAAAGTGGGAATACACGCAAATAACGGCGGAGATAGAATTCGCCCAGTGATCCTGCCAATGAAATCCTATCGGCGATAATGAAACCACTGATGGTAAAAAACAGCCGTACACCGATCCAGCCAAAGTCATCAACGATGGGCAGGTGCAGGAAGGTTGCATCGGGGATAGCGACTTTGGCGTGGTAAATGACAACCAAAAGCACCGCTATGCCACGCAGGGCCTGAACCGAATTCAATCGGCCAGACTCCTGTTTTTCCCATGGCCAAGCAAGCACTCCGGTCATGCGCGGCTACTCAACCAACGCGCGGGTTACGGGTGCGGCCAAACGCGTTTCATACCCAAAGAACTGCAACAACATGACACCGTTCAAGCCGCATCCAACCGCCAAAAGCCCGTAAAAAACCGTTGGCAATATGTTTAGGGACAACATGCTCAAGACTGCCAGAATGGCGCTGATCAGGCCCAAACCAAGCGTTCCATATACATATAGCGGCAGCTTCTTTCTGTCGGCTGCAGCATGTCCTGCAGACCCCGGAGTCGTGCCCGTTTTAGGTGTCACTTCCCAGACCTGCTCTTTGCCAAAGCCTTCCAGTGTGGCCTGGCAAAGCGGCCAAAGCATCCCAAGGCTGAACAACATATAGCTGAGCGGCAAGAATTTCAGCACTGGATGCACGTCCAAATCAACGCGCTTCTGCGGATCTTCGTCCAGCGTGCGCGTTTCGAGGTGTCGCAAGACCAAACCCGTGATGAGCGACAGCGAATAAATCGCAATCGTCGGATAAACCACACCGAACTTCGCCGCCAACATGAAGCATGGCAAAACACCCAGAGTAGCGATGATCCCCAAAACCGGACCCCAAGTGAAGTGAATACGCACAAGCAGGTCAATGCGCTGCGGCCAAGGCAAAGAGCTGCGAATAATCGTTGAGGAATAGTGGCGCACAATCCGCATCCACCCGCGCCGCCAGCGCATCTGTTGACGCAAGAATGCGTTCACGTTGTCGGGAAGCTCGGACAGGATGCGATAGTGATCCAGGTAGACCATCCGCCAATCCTTGATCGCAGAGCGGATCGAAATCTCAACATCTTCAACTTCACTGATACAGTTCCATCCGTCGGCAGCATCAAGCGCTTCGCGCCGCCACACGCCCGCCGTACCATGAAAGATCGGAACAAATCCCATTCGTTCGCGGGCCGTCTGTTCAAACATTTGGTGCGCGTCAAGCTTGTTGGCCTGAAGGCGGGTGAACAAGGATTGATTGTCATTGGTATAGGCCCAGCGGGCCTGAACAGCGCCAACCGACGGATCGTTGAAATAGTGGATCGTGCGCTGCAGATAATCAGTGGGAATCTGGAAGTCGGCGTCAAATACCGCCAAGAACTCTCCTGTTGCTGTCTCCATACCCAGTTTCAAAGCCCCGGCCTTGAAACCCTCGCGGTCCTCACGCCGGACGTATTGAAAATCGATCCCAGGATGCGAACTGCGAAGCTCTTCGATCACCCGCTTTGCCAGCTCGGTTGTTATCCCGTCGTCGCTATCATCGATATATTGAATCTGTAGCTTGTCCGCCGGGTAATCCAACGCGGCGGCATAGCGCAAAACCTGATCAGCCATCGGGCCTTCATTGTAGACCGGAAGCTGAATGGTGACCGACGGCAAGTTTTCGGGTGCATACGAGGACTCCGGCGCCGGATCTTCCCCCCTCAACCGTCGGTAACTGATAACCAGAAACAGCTGGTAAAATGACAACAGCAGGAGAAAGGTCATCGACAAAATGATCACCAAGTAGATCACTATCCCCAGCAGGTTTGTAGCCACGTCCATGTATGGAACCTTTCAAATAAATTTGGAAAAACTGTGCAATAGGCCACGGAACATAGAAAAAGCTCCGCAAACAGGCCTAAGTGGCGGAACAAATCATGTCCACAAAATGCGAATTTTGGGCCTCAGCGTCCGACTAATGCCACCCATAGCGCCCCAATCACTGGGGAAATCAGAGATTGTTGCAGCGATCGGCACAATAGGGTTGTCGGGTGTTCCACACAAATTCGTAGGCGTTTGATCAAAACGATCCGCCCCTGCACAAAAAACAACCGTTCTGTCACCACCTTTTGGTAAGACATTTCCACACAACAGCACTGCAAGCGCATCGGCTGGATACCAACACAGGTCACTCTGAAACCGAAAAAGGTTTGGTTTCCATATAGATCGCAACCCCGTATCGTGTTGAAATGTTGCGCTAGAAGCCGCGGTCTACCAATGGAGCACCTGAATGAGCGATGACACCGAAAACACCTTGGCCTTAGGGCAACAACGGGGATCGCACGGTCGGCAACAACAAGAAGGTGTGCTGGTTATCCGCACCATAGCTATGCCAGCAGACACAAACCCGTCGGGCGATATTTTTGGTGGTTGGCTCATGTCTCAAATGGACCTTGCCGCTGGCAATATGGCCGGTCGCGTTGCGCAGGGGCGCGGGGCAACGGTGTCTGTGGAAGCGATGCAATTTCTACGTCCGGTCAAAGTTGGTGATGAGGTGACGCTGTATGCGACCTTGCGCAACGTTGGACGCACATCCATGTGCATTCACATCGATGCCTGGGCACGACCAAGATACTCAGAAAAGGCAGAGAAGGTCACCGATGCCGATTTTGTTTTTGTTGCTTTGGATGAAAACGGCGCACCGCGTCCTGTCTTTGAAGACTCCTAACACCCTACCGCGCGGCTCTTTCTGTCGAGGGCTTTGACCTAGAAAAACGCTTTTCGCCCGGACACGTCGCCAAAGGTGGTCGTGCCAATGGACGTTTTCGTGCATTGCCCCAAAAGATGCGCGAATTCACCCCTGAGTTGTGTTTCGAAGGGGTTTTTAGTGAAAGTCGCGCTAATTTTCTTGTTGTCGGTTGGAACACTGCTTTTGACCCTCCCTTCTCCATCAAACGCCGCCCCTTCCGGAAAGCAAGTGTGCAAAAAAATGATCGCCGAGGGACGTGCAAATGTTTGGAGTTTGAGCGAATGTCAGTGCCAATACCGTGTTGCGGATGTGGTTCTGGATGAAGACATCAAAACCTTGCTTTTCGATTCCTGGTACAATGGGACAAACAACATGAAGGCCGTCAAGAAACTGCCGAACCAGCGCCGCGTTCTGAAGCAACTCAAGACCTTTCGTCGTTCTGGCGCAGCGAATTGTGAGTAGGTCCCGAGGCCAATTGGTTTTCCCTTAACACGGCCCCTCTTCTGCATCTGTAAAGCGATCAATTGTTCACCCAAGGCATGCCAAGCATCGCTTGAACAACATCGCGTTGCCACAGCCCATCCGGCGGGATAGCGTCCTCAGCAATCAACCGCAGGAGATTTCATGACTGCCGTCCCTCACCTTTTCCAGCCGCTTGCGTTGCGAAACCTTTCGATCCGCAATCGTGTCGTGATCTCTCCCATGTGCCAATATTCCGCGCATGACGGCCACATGGATGATTGGCATCTGGTGCAACTGGGGCGCTTCGCGATTGGCGGGGCTGGCATCGTCTTTACAGAAGCGACTGCGGTGCAAAAACGGGGCCGAATTACCCATGGATGCCCCGGTCTATGGTCGGACAGTCAGATTCCCGGCCATGCGCGCGTTGCGCAATTCGCGTTGCGCAACGGTGTCGTTCCGGCAATTCAACTGGGCCATGCCGGTCGCAAAGGTGGCATGCAAAGGCCCTGGTTCGGCAATGGCCCGCTGAATGAAGCGGACATTGCACGTGGCGACATGCCCTGGACACCGGTCGGCCCGTCGGCCGAACCTGTCGCGGAAGGCTGGCCTGTCCCACATGCGCTGTCCGAGACGGAAATCCACGATCTGATCGAAGACTACGCGTCTGCCGCTCGTCGTGCACTGTCTGCCGGATATAAAATTGCAGAAATCCATGGGGCGCATGGGTATTTGGTACACAGCTTTTTGTCGCCTATATCGAACAAACGAACTGACAAATATGGTGGTGATCGGTCAGGGCGAATGCGCCTGGCCCTGGACATCGCCGAAGCCGTGCGGGCCGTCTGGCCCGATGATTTGCCACTGTTTTTCAGAACCTCCGCTGTCGACGGCACGCCAGAGGGCTGGTCACTGGATGATACGGTTGCGTTGGCGGGAGAGCTGAAAGGTATTGGCGTCGACGTTATGGATTGTTCGTCCAGCGGTATCGCAGGCGCGGCGACAACAAGCGGTGGCATGAAACGCCAGCCAGGCTTTCAGGTTGGCTATGCCGAACGCGTTCGCAAAGAAGTTAACATGGCGACCATGGCCGTGGGGCTGATCACCCATCCGCAGCAAGCCGAAGAAATTTTGGCACAAGGGCGCGCGGATCTGATTGCCATCGCGCGAGAGGCTCTTGTTGATCCAATGTGGGCACTTCATGCAGCCCAAACGCTTGGTCACGACACCCAATTTGAAACATGGCCCCAACAATCCGGCTGGTGGCTGGCGGGTCGTAGCAAAACCGCTGACTTATATGTGCCAGATCATGACGCATGAATAACACCGCATGCCAAAGCGTGCTTCCGTCCCGCGCTCATATTGCGCACTGGTTTTGAAGACGAAGTTAAGTTCAGACCGAAGAGCGTTTCTCAGGAACCAGTGCGCGCAGCAAATCGCGCATGTCCAACTGACCAACCGTCTCCCCTTCGTGCATCACGGAGTAGACCCCCCTCGACTCCCCACCCGTTTGTGCAATCACTTGTTCAAGCGTCGCTTCACGATCTATGGCACCGACCACCGTCACATCGGAATTGAAGGGCTGCATGATCGAGCGCACACGAAGAACCCGAGCACGGTTGATGTCTGAAATGAAATCAACAATGTAATCGTCTTCAGGGTTCAACAGGATATTCTGCGGCTCCCCTTGTTGCACCACGACGCCGTCTTTCAAGATCACAAGGTGATCTGCAAGTTTCAGCGCTTCATCCAAGTCATGGCTAATGAAAACGATCGTTTTGTTCAGTTCGACCTGCAGTTCCAGAAGCAGGTTTTGCATATCTGTTCGGATTAACGGGTCCAGAGCAGAGAACGCCTCGTCCATCAACATTGTCGGCGCATCAGAGGTCAGCGCACGGGCAATCCCAACGCGTTGCTTCATCCCTCCTGACAGGTGGTGCGGGTAGCTTTCTTCATAGCCGCCCAAACCAACCCGTTCGAGCCAGTTGCGCGCATTTTTGTCATAACTTGAAAACGGTTCACCGCGCACAATTGGAGCTGTTGCGGTGTTTTGCAAAACGGTGCGATGCGGCAGCAGTGCAAAATGCTGGAACACCATCGACATTTGACGGCGACGCATTTCGCGCAGCCGCTCTTCGTCATAGTCCAGAACGTTTTCGCCCTGCACCAACACCTCGCCCTCTGTCGGGTCGATCAATCGGTTAACGTGACGAATGAGCGTTGATTTGCCAGAGCCAGACAGCCCCATAATCACGGTAATCTCACCTTCGCGCATATCCACATTGATATCGCACAAACCCAGCACATGGCCGTTCTCTGCGTGCAGTTCTTCCTTGCCCATTCCCTGATGGACAAGGGCCATGGCCTCTTTCGGATTTTCGCCAAAAACTTTGTAGAGATGGCGGATCGAAATCATTGCTTCACCCATGGCGACCTCAACGAGTTTGGGCGGCATTTACGCGCGCCAGTGCGGATTTGGTAACCCGATCAAGGATGACGGCCAGGATCACGATACCAAGCCCCGCAACCAATCCGACGCCCAATTCAAGGCTGCGAATGCCGCGCAGAACCAGAACGCCCAAACCCGGCGCAGAGACCAGGGACGCAATCACAACCATTGCAAGGCTCATCATGATCGTCTGGTTCACCCCCGCCATAATGTTGGGTAGTGCCAATGGAATTTGAACTTTCAAAAGCTTTTGTCGAGGCGTCATGCCAAAGGCCTGCGCCGCTTCCAGAACATCCTTATCTACCAGGCGAATGCCCAAATCGGTCAAACGGATCACGGGTACAATCGCGTACATGATGATCGCGATACCGTAGAGTTTGGACTCCGTAACGCTGAACAAGAAAATCAACGGAATGAGATAAACAAAGGTTGGCAGGGTCTGAAGCATATCCAAAACCGGCAGAGAGATGCGCTGCAACCGATCTGATCGAGACATGGCAATGCCTATGGGCACGCCCAACGCCACACATATTGCTGCGCAGACAAAGATGATCGAGAGGGTTTGAATGGCGTATTCGTAGTGATCGATGAACGCCAAGCCGCAGATAGATGCGGCAACCGCAGCAACCAAGCCCCAAGAGCGTGCCACCCAATATGTCAACGCCAACAACAATGGAATAATGATCCACCAAGGCGTGGATTCCGCGATGAACAGGGCCCCGTCCAGCAGCCAGCTTAGCGGCTCTGTAATTGGGTCCAACACAAACCGCAGCGTGTCCTTAATGGCCAAAAACCCATTTTCCAAACCACGTGTCAGATCACGCGTTTCCGGCACTTGTCCGCAGGACTCGTTCAACGCATCAAGAGATGGAAAAGGGAAATCCCAGGCAGAGACGGTAACCTCTTCTCCTTTGGTTTGCGCCAAAAGATCGGCCATGGAAGTGGTTTTTGCTTGGCCTGCTTGATCACACCAATCGCGTAATCCCGTGCTATCAAACAGAAAATCGTAACTCGCCATGACTTCCCCCTTTGGTACTTCGTTCCCGCAAAAAAATAGGCCGCCTTCGTTGGGGCGGCCTATTTGTATTTAGATGGCCTACTTTAGGATGTTTGCCAGCTTGTCGCGAGCAGCATCATTTAGCCACGCGCCCCAAGTTTCTTTATTGTTTAACAGGAAGTTAACTGCTGCTTCCTCTGCGGATGCGCTGTTCTCATCCTGCCAAGCCAAGATAGCCGACATCTCTTCCACACCAAATGTCATATTCGACAAGAAGGCGGCCAATTCAGGTTTGCTGCTCTCAAACTCAGCAGAGACAACCGTCCAAACCGGCGATGGTGGGAAATCAGAGATTTCTGGCGTTTCGCGATCCTTTTCTTGGTTGCGGGCATGAATTTCAGGATCAACCGGACCCAGTTCAACCTTGGTCATTTCGTATTTGCCCAGAACCTTGGTCGGCGACCAATAGTACCCGAACCACGGCTCACCATCTTCGAACGCAGAAGCAATCGACGTTGCAAGCGTTTCACCGGACCCATGATTGAAAATCTCGATTCCGCTGGCTTCAACATTCAGCGCACGCGCCAAGTTGTCATTCAAGATGCGGCAACCCCAACCTTCGGGGCAGTTGTTGAACCGGTTGCCCACCAACTCTGGGTTCGCCAGAACACCTTGAATAGTCTTTAGTTCAGGATGCTTCTCAACAAGAGAGGTTGGCAGCCACCAGCCTTCAACACCGCCCGGATCCAACACAGGTGCCAGTTCCTTAACACGACCTTCTTCGCGAAGCTTGATATAGGCTGGTCCACCGCCGTTGGTCCACATTTCGGTAACGATGTCCGGCTCACCATTCTCTGACAAAGATGTCACGGCAGGGACGGTGCTGGATGGAACGGTTTGCACTTCGCAACCATAGCCCTGCTCAAGCACAAACTTGGCGACGTGAGTCACAACCGCAGAAGACGCCCAGTTCATTTCGGTAATCGAAACTTCGCCACATTCCTCGGCGCTTACTGCGCCCGGCGCAACGGCCGCCGCAAGCAACGCACCGATGATCAAATTCCGCATAGTCCTAACCTCCAAGTAAATTTCCTACTGGTACCACCAATACTTAGCCATGCTAATATGAAATTTTTGCAATATATTCAAGCAAGCATCATAAAATCTATCATTTTCAATTGGTTGACGTTGGGGAAGCCTATTGAAAAGAACCAATATTATTAGCTACACTATGCAAATATTTGAGCGACCTAAATTCCTTTAGAGGTTAGAGATTTCATGCACCGGACAAATTCGACACTGACCGCATTAAGACGGATTTTACGCGCAACTGACTTGCACAGTCGCGAAGTCGCCAGCTCCGTTGGTTTAACCACAGTGCAATTGCGGTTGCTCAAAATTGTTCAAGAGTCCCAAAGCGCCAACGCAAAAACGCTGGCTTTGCAACTGCACGTGTCTCAAGCAACAATCACCGTTCTGCTGGACAAGCTTGAAGCGAAAAAAATGATAGAGCGTCGCGTCTCTGAAACCGACCGTCGACAGAAGCTCATCCACATAACCGGCTTGGGCCGGGACGCGCTGGAAGCGGCCCCAGACCCAATGCAACGCGCATTCGTACGTCGGTACGAAAAGCTGGAAGCATGGGAGCAAGCAATGCTGATGGCCGCCGCCGAACGGATAGCCTACCTTTTGGATGCAGATGGTCTTGATGCATCCCCGGTTTTGGCTGCTGGGGATATTACCGGTGCCGCTGATCTCCCAACGCAAGAACCGTGAAATCGTTCTCAACAGTCAATTTGAGTTGCAACACCTTTCAACGCACACCATTCACGCTCAGAAAGATCGAGTAGAGCGATGTCGTTCCGCAGATAAACAAGCGATTTAGCTTTGGGCCACCAAAACAGACGTTCGCAACAATTTCCGGGATTTTGATTTTGCAAATCAACTGGCCCTCAGGTTTCATACAATGAACACCGTCCTGCGCGGAACTCCAGATGCGACCATCACGGTCCAATCGGAAGCCATCGAACAGACCATTGGTGCAGTCCACAATTACTTCGCCACCTGAAAGCATGCCGCCTGCACCAACACTGTGGCGGCGAATATGTGTCGGCCCGTCCGGCTGATACGTTAAACCCGAGTCAGCGATGGTGAATGCAAGCTTAAAGGCGAACTAAAGACGGCACCGAATGGTCTTAGCTACATTGCCCTGTTGAAACGATCTTTCTTGTCATCTCTGAATAACGGCATCTTCCCATTCCGTCAGAAATCGCCGCCGTTTCAGCGTATCAAGAAATGTCATCAGTGCTGGCTCAAGGGCAATCGTCGCGCGATCAACATCGCTTTGCTGCAAGTTGAGAGGTGGCAATGGAAAGGCATCTTCATTGACTCCGGTTTGTAGCGCAATGAGGTGCCGTATAAACGCTGTCGCCGGGTCACGATGCGGTGCGTCAATCGAAACCATGGCCGTACGCATCATGGTCGTTTTGAAATCAGATGGGAAAACGATTGCAAGCGCATCGTCTCTATCCACACGCGCGGTCGCATAGCTGCCCAGCACATTGTAAGCGCCCGCAATGGTACCATCAGCGACATCGTCGATCATATCGCCGGAACAGCAGTATAATCGAACGTCCAAGGCGCCCATAACCTCCATCAAGCGCCAATAGGTTTCAGAGGCACGCGCATCTTGCGTTGCAAACAAATACCCAAGACCGGATTGGCGTACATCATAAGTGCCAACCCGCCCGCGAAACACTTCGGGCCTTGCGCGAAGGGCTTCGATTAGTTCCTGACGTGTCTTTGGGATAGGGTGCCCCCCAAACGCGGCGCGGTTGAGGACAATGGCAGCAGGTTCTGACGTGAAGGCAAACAAACTTTGCCGCCATTGCGCCCAAGACGGGTGAACAACATTTGGCAGCTCAAGCGCCAATCCATCGTTCGCAATTTTAAGCTGCAGGTCCATTGCACTGGAAATCACCAGATCAAAACGATCCGGGTTCGCCCGAAAAATCCGATCAATATCAGCTGTTCCAGTCACCAGGTATTCGATGGCAACATCCGGGTTATCTGTCACGAAACTTTCAATAATCGGCGCAAACAATGAGGTATCAGTGCTTGAGATGATCCGCATCTTATTGTCGGACGCCCCATCATTGAAAAGCCGCCGGTCTTCCCACTCCTGTGCAAAGAGAGCTTGAGGCAACAGCCACAAAATTACAGCAACAATAATGCGCATGCGCCGCCCTCCGGTCTGTTTGATAACCGCAGGTCGCCGCCATGTGCCTTGGCCACATCCAACGCAATGGTTAAGCCCAGACCAGAGCCGATTTTCCCTTCGGCATTGACGCCTCTCTTGAAGCGGGTTGCAAGCATGTCGACCTCTTCTATGGGAAACCCACTGCCATTGTCGCAAACTCGAATTTGAACGTTTGGCGTAGCCGTTATCGAAATTTCCACAGTGCCCAGGCTGGGGGAGTATTTGAACGCGTTATCAATCAAATTTCGGACGGCATTTTGGATCAAAATCGGATCTCCCGAATAAGAGACAGGCTCGTCGCTTAGAATGCGCAGTTCCAAGTCTTTCATTTCTGCAATCGGGGCCAGGCGCGTTGCAAGTTCGTGCACCAGACCAACAAGATCTATGTCCTCTCGTTCAAGATGATCCGCCCGAAAAGTGATCATCGCATGGTCTAATAGCTGACCAGCAGCGCGGGAGCTTTCATCGATGGCACGGATCATAGACCGCACCGCTTCCCTGTTTTCTTTCTTGTCCACGCGTTGCAACGTAGCTTCGGCATAAGATCTTACAGTAGCCAGCGGAGTGCGGACACGATGCGCTGCTTCAGCAATGAAATCCTCAGACTGCTTCAGAGAATGGTCCAAACGGCCCATCAACGAATTCAGGGATGTGACCAACGGCAGCATTTCAACCGGGACCGGCTTTTCGAATGGGCTCAGGTCCTGCGGTCCGCGCCTGGTGACTGACGTTGTCAGACGCTGCAGCTGACCGATGGTGGCTGACGTGGCCCAAAACGACAGCAAAGTGGTCAGCATAAAGAAGCCCGCACCAAATAGGGCAGCGTTGCGCGAAATTTGTTCAAGCGTTCCAGAAAGAGCATCCTGGGTTTGTGCCAGCCCAACATGGATATGAACGAGCTTATCAATTCCAATCAGGGTTCGGCTTGCTGTAACCAACCGCACAGTTTTCCCTTTGTACTCAACAGATTGACGGGTGCTTTCACGGCCCGATGCTGCTGGTAATGGCAATTCTGGATAACCGGATAGAAATATGTCGTCCTGATAAATCGCGTAAAAAACCCGGTCATCCGACGGCGTGCTGAGCATCGAAAAAGACGCGTAGGGAATATCGACAACGACGTTTCCTTCCCGTATCGCCGCCGCATCCAGCATCGATGTTACCGATGCGCTCAGAATTTTGTCTTGCCCCTGCTGCGCGACTTGGGCTGCATAATTTCGGATAGCAAAAAACAGCAACAGCGCAAGTATCGCCGCACCACCGACCAAGGTGAAAACCAAGCGGTTTCTGAGCGATCCGGAGACACGCAAGTTACGTGTCATAGTCTAGCCTGTAGCCAAGCCCGCGCAACGTGGTGATCTTCAGGTCCGAGTCTTCAAGATGTTTACGTAAGCGCCCGATATAAACTTCGATCGCGTTTTCAGAAGCATCGTCATCATAGGAAAACAGCCGGTCCGCCAATTTTTGCTTCGAGAAAACCTGCCCCGGTGCGTTGATCAACAGCTCCAAAAGGCGCAGCTCTCGGTTGCGTAAAGTTACAGAACGACCATGAACCGCCATATGACCGGCAACCGGGTCAAAGACGATCCCTCCCTTGTCGATGACGGTTTGGGGCCTGCCAACTTTGCGGCGCATTACCGCCCGGCATCGCGCCTCCAACTCAGCATGATCAAATGGTTTCGTAACGTAGTCATCAGCCCCCAAATCAAGCGACCCGATTCGATCAGAAACCTGACTTCGCGCCGTCAAAATGATTACCGGCGTGTCCAGATCGCTTGCCCGGTGCTTCTTCAAAAACGTGCGTCCGTCGCCGTCAGGCAGCGAAATATCAAGAAGGATCAGATCAAAATCACCGGTTTCCACAAAGGCCGCTGCATCTTCCAAATTCGGTGCATGTTCAACAACATGACCATCCAAACGCATGCGCGAGGAAACCGCATTCGCCAGCTCTTGATTGTCTTCAACGAGTAGGAATTTCATGAACGATGATCGCCACTTTTGGGCCGTGTCAGGTCGGTGTCAGGTTGTCATGCTTTAGTAATGGCATCTGAGCCGCAGTGCGGTCAGTTGTCAAACGGGAGGAAATTATGACAACATTTAAACTGGGACGTCGGGCCCTGATTGCAGCGGCTGTGGCCGCATTTGGCTTTGGTGCCAGCGTCCAGGCCGGAGGCCATCAAGTTCTCGACAGCATCCACTTTCTGATCCCCGGCGGCGCCGGCGGCGGCTGGGATGGTACAGCACGTGGTACGGGCGAAGCGCTGACAAACGCGGGCCTTGTTGGGTCTGCATCTTACGAAAACATGTCCGGTGGCGGTGGCGGTAAAGCGATCGGTTTCTTGATCGAAAATGCTGATAGCAACCACGGCACCCTGATGGTCAACTCGACCCCAATCATCATTCGCTCGCTGACAGGTGTTTTCCCGCAAAGCTTCCGTGACCTGACACTGGTTGCAGGAACAATCGGTGACTACGCGGCGATGGTCGTTACCACGGACAGCCCAATCAACAACATGTCCGATCTGCTGGAAGCCTATGATTCAAACCCATCGGGTACGGCAATCGGTGGTGGTTCTGTTCCGGGTGGTCTTGATCACTTGGTTGCAGCCATGGTGATGGAAGCCGCTGGCAAAGATGCCCTTGGCGTTAAGTACATTCCTTACGATGCAGGCGGCAAAGCCATGGCAGCGCTGCTGTCTGGTGAAATTGCAGCCCTGTCCACCGGTTTGTCGGAAGCCATCGATCTGGCCAACGCCGGCGAAGTCAAGATCATCGGCGTAACCTCTGACGAGCGCGTGCCTGCGGCACCTGATGCCATGACGATGAAAGAACAAGGCATCGACACCAGCTTTGTTAACTGGCGCGGCTTCTTTGGCGCACCGGGTCTGTCGGCAGAGAAAACAGCGATGTACCAAGATGCGATTGCTAAAATGTACGAAACCCCAGAGTGGGAAGCCGTACGTGCACGCAATGGTTGGGTAAACATCCACAACTCTGGCGATGACTTCAAAGCGTTCCTGGAAGACCAAGAAAAAGTCATCGGCGAACTGATGAAAAAACTGGGCTTCCTGTAAGGGAAACCAATCTGGCAGAGCGGTCTCCGCTCTGCCAACTTATTAAACTCTTGGGGAGGGGGCACAATGGCGCTGGATCGCTGGATCGCACTGATATTGCTCGGTATTTGTCTAGTCTACGGTTACACAGCTTGGTTTACGATGGATGCGGGGCTTGCCCCGTTTATGCAGCGCAATCCAATCTGGCCAAGCACTTTCCCCAAAGTTCTTTCCATTCTCGCTATCGGCGCGTGTCTGGTCATCTTGTCTGGCTTTGAAAAGCCTGTGGAAGAGCTAGAGGCCGAAATCGACTACCGCCGTTTGCACGAATACAAACTGGGCCAAGCGATCGTACTATTGGCCCTGATGGTTGCATACGCATTATGCCTGCGCCCCGTGGGCTTCATCATTTCCACGACTGCATTTCTGTTTCTTGGCGCATTCGTTCTGGGCGAACGCAAATGGGTTCTGATGATTTCCGTCGCCCTGATTGCAACGATGATCGTCTGGTATTTGGTTCAACAGGTTTTGGGCATCTACATGCGCCCACTGCCCGGAATATTGGGAGGTTGATATGCTAGAGGGACTGCTCATTGGTCTTCAGACCGCCATATCATTCCAAAACCTTGCCATGGTCATCGCAGGATGCCTGATCGGTACTTTTATCGGCATGCTGCCCGGTCTTGGTCCAATGTCGATCATCGCCATTATGATCCCCATCGCAATCTCTATGGGTGATCCATCTGCGGCACTGATTTTGCTGGCAGGTGTTTACTACGGGGCGATTTTTGGTGGCTCCACATCTTCTATCTTGCTCAACGCGCCCGGCGTGGCCGGGACCGTCGCATCAAGCTTTGACGGCTATCCCATGGCCAAACAAGGCAAGGCGGGCAAAGCGCTGACCATCGCCGCCGTCGCAAGCTTTGCAGGCGGTACAATCGGGGCCATCTTATTGATGGTCTTCGCGCCGATGCTGTCATCTGTCGCCCTGCTCTTCCACTCGGCAGAGTATTTCGCGCTGATGGTTGTGGGCTTGTCAGCAATCGCCGCCTTTGCGGGAACCGGACAAGTTGCGAAGGCCATGTTGATGACCGTTCTTGGCCTGATCATGGCAACCGTCGGCGAAGGTGCACTGTTTAACATGCCACGCTTTACGGGTGGTATTATGGACCTGCAGTCGGGCTTTGGCTTCATCACGCTTGCGATGGCGATGTTTGCATTGCCCGAAGCCTTGTTCTTGGTGCTGAAACCCAAGGAACCGGGAAATTCTGACGACGAGATCAAGGATTTGCGCATTACAGGGTCCGAGGCACGTGCCATCGCCCCAGTCATCGGCCGCCAATCGATCCAAGGCTTTTTCATAGGTGTCCTTCCGGGTGCAGGAGCCACCATCGCCAGCTTCTTGGGCTATGCGGTAGAGCGCAATATCGCAACAAAGGAAGAGCAAGAACAGTTTGGCAAAGGTTCGATCAAGGGCCTCGCCGCGCCAGAAACAGCCAATAACGCCGCCTGCACAGGTTCGTTCGTACCGCTGTTGACGCTTGGTATTCCTGGTTCCGGAACAACGGCCATTCTGTTGGGCGCTCTGATTGCGCTGAACGTATCCCCTGGGCCACGGCTGATGATCGATGAGCCGCAGATTTTCTGGTCTGTCATCATGTCGATGTTCATCGGCAACCTGGTGTTGTTGATCCTGAACCTGCCGCTTATTCCCTACATCGCCAAAGTGTTGTTGATCCCTCGTAATTACCTGATCCCGTTCATTTTGTTCTTCACTCTGATGGGGGCCTATATCGGCCAGAACAATGCAACGGAGCTGCTGATTCTGGTCGGGTTCGGTGTGTGTGCGACAGCCTTGAAATTCGCCGACTACCCGTTGGCACCCCTGTTGATCGGGTTCATTTTGGGCGGAATGTTAGAGAACAATTTTGCCCGCTCCATGCAGCTTTATGATGGTGTGTCATTCATCTGGGAGCGCCCTATGACACTGGGCCTGCTGGTCATCGCCGCACTGTTGATTGTGTTGCCCAGCTATCGGGCACGGCGTGCGCGCGCCAGAGCAGCTGGCATCGCTGATGGGGATTAATCACTGAATACGCTGGCGTTGTCATATCTGATCTCACGGTAGTCGTGACACAGGTATGATTGCGCCAGCGTCCGTGCCTAGTTCCGCTGTTCGCACCAAACCCTTGGACCGAAAACGGGTCAGACTAAAACCTATGCTCTCTTTCCGCTTGCGGGGTCGCGTACAGTGTCTGGCCAACATGGTATTCGATATCGCCTTGTGCACGTACCAGAAGCGCGCTGCCCAAATGCGCCACCTCCAAATGCACAATCGTATCAGCGCCTAACCGTTCAAGATGGCGTACTATACCTTGCCACGTTCCTGTTGAATCCAGCGTGATATGCTCTGGCCGAATGCCGTAGGTCGTGCAGCCCAGTTCTTTTGCAATATCGCCCGAAAAGAGGTTCATCTTCGGGCTGCCTATGAACCCCGCCACAAAGGGAGATGCAGGGTTGTTGTACAGCTCCATCGGGGTTCCGACTTGTTCGATTTGTCCCCCGTTCAGAACCACGATCTTATCAGCCATGGTCATCGCTTCGACCTGATCATGCGTCACATAAATCATTGTGGTCTTAAGCTTTGCATGCAGATCCGTCAGCTCTATTCGCATCTGACCTCGCAAAGACGCATCAAGGTTTGACAACGGTTCATCAAACAAGAAAACAGCGGGGTCGCGAACAATCGCTCGACCAATCGCAACGCGCTGGCGCTGCCCACCTGACAGAGCCTTTGGTTTGCGATCAAGGTAATCCGTCAGCTGTAAGGTTTCGGCCGCAGCTTCGACCTGTTTGGCCACTTCGGCCTTGGGCAATTTGGTCAGCGAAAGGCCAAAACCAATATTGTCCCGAATGCTTAGATGCGGGTACAGCGCGTAGCTTTGGAACACCATCGCGATGCCCCGGTCTACTGGTTCAAGGTTTGTCACATCCTTGTCGTCGATCAGAATGCCGCCCGATGTTGCATCTTCCAACCCTGCAATAATGCGCAGCAAGGTGGACTTGCCGCAGCCAGAGGGGCCAACAAAGACACAGAACTCACCGTCTTCAACGACAAGATCAACGCCCTTGATGACTTCAACTGCTCCAAAGGCCTTGTGCAGGTTCTTTAGTTCGACTTTGGCCATGTTTATCCTTTTACCGCGCCTGAGGTCATACCCGCCACGATTTGACGGTTGAAGAAAATGAAAACGATCAGCGGAGGGATCGTGACGAGAAGAATGTTCATGAACAACAAGTTCATCTGGCTGGTGAACTGGCCCTGAAAATTATAGAGCGTCAGCTGAACCGTGACGTTTTTCTTACCCGGTAAATAGTACAACGGGTTGGTGAAATCATTGAAGATCGTGATGGACTGAACGACGATCAACGTCACCGTTACTGGCTTCAACAGCGGCAGGATCACCTTGTAGAATATTTGCCAGGGCTTAGCGCCGTCGATACGCGCAGCTTCGTCAAGATCACGCGGAATCGTGCCAATAAATGACCGATAAAGCAGTACCGAAAACCCCAAGCCATACGCTACTTGGATCAGCACCATTCCATGGATGGTCTTGAACAAGCCAATCTCTTTCAGAACCCAGATTGTTGGCACAACAGCAGGCGGGATGATCAAGCCGGCCATCACCATACCAAATACGATCCTGTTCCACGGTGTGTTGCGCCGCTGCAAAACGTACCCAACCATTGCGCCGAAAATCACCATCAGCGTAACGCCACCCACGGTAATCAGAGTGGAATTAAAGTAAGCCAACAGCAGTGTGTAATTCCGCGCCTGAACCACGTCGATTAGGTTCTGCAGCAATTGCCAATCCGTTGGCAGGCTGAAGGCCAAGCGCGATGCCTCGGGTGCCGATTTTGCGGCAATTAGGAAAATGTAGATGAACGGCACGACAAACAGAAAGAAGGCAACTGCCAACGATATCCAGCCGATAACATACTGACGACGTTTCATGCCTCTACCTCGCGGCGGTTAAAATACATGAAAATCGGAACAACGATCAGCGTAATTAATAGGAACAAAATTACGTTGCCCGCGGTGGATAATCCGTAAAATCCAGCCTGGTATTGTTTGTAGATAACCGAGGCGAGAACATCAGACGAGAAGCCAGGCCCACCGCGCGTCATGGCCCAGATAATGTCGAAAGATCGTAACCCCCCGATCAGTGACAAGATCACGACGGTGACAGTTGCAGGCCGCACCAGCGGCACCGTAACCCGCCAAAACTGCTGACGGCGCGTCGCGCCATCCATGCGGGCGGCCTCGTAATACTCAGGGCTGATGGACGCTAGCCCAGCGATATAAATCAACGTGGCCAGCCCGACCCCCTTCCAGACATCCACCAATGCCACAGAGTAAAGCGCCAATGACGGCGTTACCAACCAGCCCGGTCCGTCAATTCCGATCGCCGCCAGCGCAACATTGATAGCCCCGCGGGTCGGATGCATCAGTTCGCCAAACGCGATGCCCACACCAATTGTGGAAACCAACACCGGAAAGAAGACCACAGTTCGCAGAAATCCCTGTGCATAAATGCCTGAGGTCAACAGAACCGCCAGCAAAAGGCCAAGGATCGTTTTCGCGCCAGAGGTTACCACCGCATACACAATGGTGTTCAGCAAACCCTTTAAAAGAAACGGTTCCGAGAAGAACTGACGAAAGTTTTCCAGCCCTATGTAGGTGGACGTAAACAGATCCCACCGCGTCAAACTAAACCAGAAGGACGCGGCTGTAGGCAGCAGAAACAACACTGTAAAAATCACCCCTGCCGGCGCGATAAACCAGTATGGATAGGGCGACCTGCGGCGCATAGTGAGACCTTTCACGTTGTGATGCCCCACCCTGAAAAGATGGGGCAAATATCGCTTGGACCGCCTGTCTTACCAGTTGGGAAGTCCAAGCTGTTTGGCTTGTTTTTCCACATCTTGATCATACAGCGCTGCAGCGGATGCGGCATCGCGAATGCCTGAACCAACTTCAACTGTAATCTGTTCGAGTGCGGGCCCCTTCACCGGCGACAAAAATTCCAAAGCCGGTGCGGTTCTGCCAGCTTCTTGAAAGTAGGGTAACATATCAGATACAGCTTTTGGGACATCACCCGGCAGCCCACATCCGTTGATCAGATACGGACCGGTCGCGCCAACTGCTTCTGTGATAACGTCGCAAGCTTCTGTTGTAGCGACAAAGTTCAAGAAGTCTTTTGCCACGTCCGCATTTTCAGAACCGCGCGGAATATAATAGCTGTTGGGCATCCAAATGGTCAGGCCATTGCTGTCTGCGCTATCGCCAGGTTGCGCGAAGAAACCAACATCATTCAGCTGATCCGGGTGATTTTGTTGAATAGCACCCACCGCAAAAGTCAGCATCGGATAGTGAGCTGCTTCACCGGTTGCGACCATGCGTAAACCGTCAGGGTAAGTTGCCGCACCGAAATCATCGTTCAGGTAGCCAGCCTCATACACATCTTGCAAATGCTGAAATCCCGCCATTGCAGCAGGGGTCGAGGCATATTTGGCGATGTTTCCGGTGTATTCCTCGGCAAAATTGGGTTCTACCGCCTGAACGTTGAAATAATCGGCCAGCACAAACAACTGCGATGTCCAAGTATCACGGTACGTTTGCGCCACGGGTGCAACATCACCAGCAGCTGCAATGGCCGCGTTGTTGGCCATAAACTCATCCCAAGTTTTTGGGACCGACAATCCAAGCCGCTCATACACAGCAATATTGTAGAAGATGCCGCCGCCCATCGCTGTTTTGTTAGGAACGCCATAGACAGACCCGTTGGTGCCCGTCACCGTAGGAAGATAACTGTCGATGATATTGCCAAGGTTGGGCAGATCATCCAATGGTTCCAATGTACGGGTCGGTTTCAACGCCTGAAACAACGAGCCGCTGTTGTACGAAAAGATATCCGTCATCTCTTCTGTGGCCAGACGGGTCTTGACGATGTTGTCGCCCTCGCCGCCGCCCGGACGTAGTTCAATCTCGAATGTGACGCCAGGATTTGCCGCACTGTACGCAGCGGTCAGGGCGTCCGTAATTGCAACGGTGTCAGGGTTATTATCAATCAGCACGGTCAATTCCTGCGCGCTGGATGCACCGGCAGACAATGCAAAAATAGCTGCCAGCGCAGTTCCCATCTTCAGACTGATATTCATCTTATACTCCTCCCAAAGTACCGAGAATTCGGTGTTTCCTAATTTCGTTTAAATGTGATGCGATGCGTTCCTGATTGAAGGACAAGGCCATTTTCGGGGATGTCCGTTGCCGCGCCGTTCACGGTGTAGCCGGACTGATCAGCCGCCGCGACAAGCAAGCCCTCGCATCCGGACGGCAGCACAACGTCGTAGGTCACTGTGTCACCATCAAGCTGCCAACCCGCTTCGATCCGACCATGACGGCAGTCATGCCAAGCTGCGACCGGCGAGAGCTTTGGCAAGATTTGTGGCGCCAGGACAACACGATCAAATCCCGGTGCGTCGGGCGTGGGCTTAACACCAGCAACATCTTCGAAAAGCCACTGACACACGGCCCCATAGGCGTAGTGATTGTAGCTATTCATGAACGGATCATACAGTTCGCCATCCGGGCCCATCGCATCCCAACGTTCCCAAATCGTCGTGGCCCCCATATCCACCTGATAAAGCCAGCCTGGCACGTCTCTGTTCAAGAACAGCATCTCGGCCATGTCGTTCATGCCCAGCTTTGACAGGGCGGGCAGCAACGCAGGTGTGCCGATAAATCCTGTTCCAATTAAGCCTTTGGCATCCACGATAACCTTTCGAAAATAAGCTTTGGCAGCGTCCAAATGCGCGGCTGGGATCAGGTCATACAAAGCGGCCAACGCATAAGAGGTCTGATCATTATGGCCCAACCGCCCCGAAGGGCTGATGAATTCATGCGCGAAAGCTTCCCGAATTTCCTCAGCGCGTGCCCGCAATTCTTTCTGCGCGTTGGCATTTCCAATGATACCGGCAATTTTCGCAGCCAGATCGGTGGAAATGAAGTGGTAAAGCGTTGCCGCGCAGTCAGCATCGATCGTTGGTCGCGGCAAACGAGAGTCACCCGTGGGCTGTAGCCAATCACCAAAAGTGAACCCCTTTTCGCCCCATGTCGTATGGGTCAAAACGATGGGTCCATCACCAATAGACCAAAGGTAATCCACCCATTTGCGCATTGCTGGAAAGCATTCGTGCAGAACAGCGGCGTCGCCGTAGTGAAGATAAAGTTGCCAAGGCAAAACGGTGATTACATCCCCCCAACCGGTTGCCCCGGCCCAGTCACCCGGCACCTTCTCGGGGTGAAGCCGCGTGGGGTCAGGCGAGAAATGAGGGACTGCGCCATCGGCCCGCTGATCATGGACAACATCGCGGATGTAGTCCCGAAGGAACCGCTCACTGTCGGCCATCCAGCAAGCCGTACCGGCGAACACCTGCGCATCACCAGTCCAGCCCAAACGCTCGTCACGCTGGGGGCAATCTGTTGGAATCTCGATAAAGTTTGATCGTTGCGACCAAAGTGTATTTTGCACCAAGCGGTTAACCTGGGGCACGCCACACGTGAAGCCACCAGCCTGATCCGGAACTGACGAAAGCGGTACAGACACGACATCCGTCAGGGTTGCAGTCCCCTCTATCGTGATCCGCGCATAGCGATAGCCCATGAAAGTGAACAAAGGCGCATAGGTTTCCTCCCCGTCCCCCTTCAGCGTATAGCGGGTTTCACACCGTGCATCGCGGTAGTTGCGGTTGTCAAATTCACGGCCCGGACCAAGAACCTCTGAATGCTCGACGCGCACCGTAGCCCCCGCCTGCCCTTTGACAGAAAAGCGCACATAGCCACCCGCATTCTGACCAAAATCATAGATCGTCGCCTCGTCAACTTGCCAGACATCGACAGGTTTCAGCGCGGGCAGTTCTTGAACAGGATCGGAGTCCTTGGGCTCCAGAAGCGACTTGTCGAAATCTAGTGCCTCAACCTTCGCTGATACGGAAAGATAATCCAGCCGCGCGTCGAAATCCTCTCCGAGATAGATCCCAGACTGCGTGACAGGCAGCAAACCGCTGCCCCATCTCTCATCCGTTTTTTCAAGAATTTCGCCGCCGATTTCGATTTCCGCAATCGCTGCGATCCGATCACCCCAGCAGTTTGTGACCTGTGTTTCGCGCCACATCAATTGTGAACGGAACCAACCATCACCCAACCAAATGACAACACTGTTTTGGCCGGGCTTCAGCAGGTCAGTTACATCGTAAGACTGATAGGCCAACCGATTGTCGTAACACATCCATCCCGGTGTAAGCTGATCATTGCCAACGCGCTGGCCATTGATGAACGCGCGATAAAGCCCCTGAGCGGTAATATGGAGCATCGCAGGTCCGTTTGACGATGCGAGCTGAAACTCATGAGAAACAAAGCTGGCACGGGTCCCCTGCCCCGCGTCTGACAGCGGCGAAATCATACTGGCTTGCCATTCACGAGACTTGGGCACCCTGTTACGGGATGGCGCGCCATCATCGGTCTTTAGCTTTGCCATCACGACTTCCCCATCCCAAATTCGCATCACGGTCATTTCGTGTACCGTTCTACGTTTAACGTTCTACGTTTCCCTTTGCATTGCAATATTTTTTTTCATATGATCTTGAGAAACCGCCTTCTAGGCGAATAAGGCATTGATTTTAGATATGAATAAACCCAGCAAGGCACCCAATCTGACAATCAAAACTGTCGCTGCCGATGCGGGTGTTTCAGTTGCAGCCGTGTCCAAAGTGCTGCGCGGAGCCTACGGAGTTAGCGATTCACTCCGTGAAAATGTCATGGAATCGATCGAGCGTCTTGGCTATCGCCCAAGCACAGCCGCACGAGGTATGCGCGGAAAAACCTACACAATTGGTATTCTTGTAGGTGACATGTCCAACCCATTTCTTCCTGAACTGATCTTGGGTGTTCAGGGTGTCTTGGAAGCGTCCAACTACAAATCGATGATCGGGGTTGGACAGGGACGACGCAAAATTGAAAGCTCTCTCATCGAGTCGATGATCGACAATCGTATGGATGGGCTGATCCTTGTTGCGCCGCGTCTTTCTGGTGATTTTCTAGCGCGGTTTTCCCGCCAAATACCAATGGTTGTCGTGGGCCACCATGAACCATCCGCAGACACGTTCGACACCGTCAATTCAGACGATGAGATGGGCGCGTCTTTGGCAACCAGAGCATTGTTGGACAAGGGCTACAAATCGATCGAAATGCTAAGCGTCGCTGACAAAGTTGGTGGCGATTTTGATGTGTTCCGGTCACGCGAAACTGGCTTTCAGTCTGAAATGGCGGCGGCCGGATTGCCGGTCATTGTTCATCGATTGCGCGAAGCCAGCGGCTCACTAGAGGAAGACTTGGCCGCATTTCTTGACCTCCCTCAACTGCCCCGCGCTGTCCTTTGCTGGAGCGACCTACACGCCATTCCTCTGATCAACATGGCAAAATCGCGTGGGATACGCGTGCCAGAAGACCTGGCGATTGTCGGTTATGATAACAATCCAATCGCTCAGTTGCCCCTGATCGATTTGGCCAGCGTTGATCAAGATGCACATGTGCTTGGCAAAATCGCGGCTCAATCGCTTCTGGCTCGTATTGGCGGCCGAACAACCACAGAGCATGCAACCATCGACCCGGTTCTGATTAGACGAAGCAGTCTGGGCTAACCGGAATCCGGTTACGACATTCGAAGCCACGGCCCCGGAGGAAACATAGGAACACGTCACATTTGCCATTGCCTGGGGCATCGCCGCCGTTTCTTTCAATAAAATTGACTGGCTTAGGCGAATTAGTCACAAACCAGATGAGATTTCGTCTCGCTTTGACCCGATTCAAAGCCTAAGTCGAATGACATATTTCCGCGAGTTCGCTCTTGTTTCCTAGTACACCATTGTAGTTGAATCTTCGTTTGGCTGCCGACAAAATGCCGAAGCTAGGATTCAGCCGTGCCCAAAGGAATAATCTAGATAAATGCGGGCGATGCTCAGACGAAAAATCGCGCAGATCGGTGCGCGCCCAGGCGCGTTCTATGTGATCGTTTTGGCAATGGTTGCCGTCGCTCAGGCGGCCAACTTTGTGGCCTTTCAAAACCGGGGAACATGGGCCGAAGCGGTTTTGCCAACTTATACCCATGTTATCGCGCTCGTTCTGGGAACAATATTCCTTTTCCGTGCGGTCCAGCTGGTTGGCGCATTGATTTGGGCAAATGTGTATGGCGGCACGCCACTGCCAGCCCCATACCTACGCACCCAGTCAAAGCTTCCCATGGTCACGGTGCAAATTCCGGTGCGAAACGAGCCACTTGAAGTTGCCCGCACCGCCATCGACGCCGCGTTTGATTTGGACTACCCGCCGGATCGACTGGAAATTCAGGTGATCGACAATAGCGATGGTCCCGAATTCACCAAGGCAATCAAAGAGTATCTGACCAGGAAATCAGATGATATCTCCACCATTGCGCAAGCACCCTTTGTCAGCTTCTTACATCGTGACGGAACGAAAGGCTTCAAAGCGGGCAATCTGAATTTGGGTCGTGCCCAAGCGCGGGGTGAGTACTTTCTAATTCTGGACGCGGACTCAACCGTTCCGCCGGCCACTTTGCTGCAGGCGCTACCGTATTTTGAAGATACAGAGCTGGGCTTTCTTCAGTTGCGGGTTGATCCGACAAACGAAGAAGAAAACATCGTGACCCGCGCAGCGGCTGTTACGATCCGGGCCCGCTATATGACAATGCGGGTCAGAGATACCCAAGGCATCGTACAGTTTGATGGTCACAACGGCATTTTCCGGGGCGAAGCTTTGGACGCCGTAGGCGGTTGGGCGGAAGAAGTGTCAGAGGACTTGGTCACATCCGTTCGGATCATTCTGGCAGGATATCGGTCACGTTTTGCCGATCTTCCCAGTGGAGAGCTGCTGCCCGCGCAGTTTACAGAGCTTTATCGCCAACGTCGCCGTTGGGCCCATGGAACCGTTGATTTCTTAAAAAAGGAAGGGCTTGGGATTTTGCGCTCATCCCGGTTGCGCTGGTTTCAAAAGCTGGACCTGTTCTACGCCTCGATCAACATCCTTGTCGAAGCTTTCATCTGGGTCATGCTATTTTCTTTCGCACCCCTGCCCGCCATGACGTTTTTGGAAATTGTGATCCTGTTTTCCTTACTGCCAACCTTTCTGTCCAGCCGACTGGGCGTGATCGGCACCATCAAACGGCAATTCGCACTGATTTTTGTGATCTCGGCTATTTTGCCCGCTTTGGCACAGGGTGCGTTAAAAGGAATTTCAGCCGGAAAATCGAACTTCACAGTAACAAAGAAAAACAACTTCACCCGAATGGGCTTAGTCGACCTGATCAAAACCTATGCCTTCAGCATCATCACTGCGTTTGTGTTTTTGATTGTGGCCGCTCTTCTGGCACCCAGCGTGGCGAAGTATTTCAACAGCTATCTTCCCGGCACCATCATTATGGGGTCGTCGTTCATTGCGCCGATTGTCCTGAATTATTGGACAAGCAAGCGGCGATAATCGCGCCAGTCGAACCCGGTTTCGCGAGCGTCCAACTTGACCCAAATTTTCAGTGCTGCCAGCGCCTGTCCTAATACACGTCTGCCAGTGTGCAATGGTCAGCGATGCAGCCCCGCGAAGCGCACGCCGCTCAGATCTGCCATTTCTTTCTTCCAGGTTGTGATATCCCGATGCGCAAAGTCTGACAGGCTGCTGTGTCCGCAAGCCCGTGCCAAAACCTGCATCAGTTCGACCGAAGCATTGAAATAGCGGGCCAGCTTTTGCGCGCCAACTTCCACATCCAGCCGTTGCCGCAGCTCTGGCTTTTGGGTCGCAATGCCGACAGGGCAATTGTTGGAATTACACATCCGGGCCGCAATACAGCCGACAGCCTGCATTGCAGAATTGGACACCGCCACCGCATCCGCACCCAACGCCATGGCCTTTGCAAAATCTTCAGCCACGCGCAGCCCTCCGGTGATAACCAGCGTCACGTCACGGCCTGCCTTGGCATCCAGATGCGCGCGGGCGCGTGCCAGCGCCGGGATTGTCGGAACCGAAATATGATCTCGGAAAATCAGCGGCGCTGCCCCGGTCCCACCGCCACGCCCATCAAGAATGATGTAGTCAGCACTGGCCTCAAGGGCGAAATCAATGTCGTCTTCAATATGGTTGGCCGACAGCTTGAAACCGATGGGAATACCGCCAGACCGTTCACGCACCTCGTCAGCCACTTTGCGGAAGTCACTGGGTGTATGAAGATCAGGAAAAGTTGCTGGCGATATTGCGCTTTGTCCGGGTTCCAACCCCCGCACCTGAGCAATTTTACCCTGCACTTTGTCGCCCGGCAGATGGCCCCCCGTGCCCGTCTTTGCACCTTGGCCGCCCTTGAAGTGAAACGCCTGAACTTGCGCCACCAACTCTGGTTTCCACCCAAATCTGGCAGAGGCGAGCTCGTAGAAATAGCGTGAATTTTCAGCCTGTTCCTCGGCCAGCATACCACCTTCGCCGGAACAGATTCCGGTTCCGGCCATCTCTGCACCGCGCGCGAGCGCTGTTTTGGCTTCCTGCGACAGCGCGCCAAAGCTCATATCCGAAACAAACAGTGGGATGTTCAGCTGCAAGGGCTTTGCAGCCCGCGGCCCGATTGTTACCTCGGCAGACACCGAAACGTCGTCCAGCAATGGCTTGCGCGCCATTTGCGCAGGTAGAATTTGGATGTCATCCCAATGCGGCAAATCCTTGCGGGGCACGCCCATTGCACCCATTTCGCCGTGGCGCCCCAGTTTGGACAACCCATCACGAGCCAAAGCATGAATCCGAGCCACAGTCGGCTCTTCGGGCGTTGGGGCCGCAATGGGCACAGTTGATTTGGGTTTGGGCGCAGCCTCCCCGGGCTGCAAGCTCGCCAAAGACGCATGCGTCCCGTCACAGAAAGGGGCATTTGCACTGGCCTTGCATTGGCACAACGCCGCTGCACCAGTCTTTTCAGCCGTAAACTTCAAAGGGGAAATATCGCTTCCCGCGTGCGATCCATCACAAAAAGGCTGGCTTTGCGAACGGCCACAACGGCACCAGAAATAGTCTTTGCCTGCCTCCAATTCTGTCTTGGCAGGGGATTTGGCGGCAATGATCGGAACGTTTTGATCTTGCATTTGCGTGTCATCCTTCAAATTCTGGTTGTGTCACTTGCGGTGCAACACTTCTTTGCGAATGGGAGACCCTGCGCCCAAGCGCCGTATGCCACCGGCCGTGTCAGTCAGACGAACCGCTGTCTCGCCATTTGGCGTCATAATGTGTGCCATCGCAAAACGGCTTGTTCTTGGACAAACCACAACGACACAGCGCGTATTTCGTACGGCTGGCGCCAACGCCGTTGAACTCTGCATCCAGCGCTACATTTGTAACGCGATAGGGTCCGTTTTTTTCAACATGTACGCCCACATCGCCGGTGGTCATGTGCTGCGCGGCGACATTGCCAACAGAGACACGCAGCGCGCCAGACGGACAGGCGGCGATGACATCCAGAATTTCGACAAGACTGCCGCCATCTGGTTGAATCCACGGTTTTTCCCTAGGATTGAAAACTGATATGGCCCGCGCCTGACACTCGCCCGCATGGGTACACAGAACCGGCGTATAGCTGATGGTCACATCAACACCATCGGCCACGCCTGAGTATTCAACCGCCGCATTGCGTAGTTTCGATTGATCCGGCGCACTTGTGAACCCAGCCGCGTTATGTGAACCGTCGCAAAACGGCTTGTTCCCCGACGCCCCACAGCGGCACAAGGCCATAACGGGTTTACCTTCTGCCGCCGTGCCGGTCAGATTGGGAACGTTTTCAACGACCAACGGGCCGTCCTCACGCGGTGTAATCTTGGGTAAATCAGTCATGCGAACTCCTTCTCGAACTAGGGTTGTGTCGCACCTCAGCTGCCAATCATATGACAGTGAGGTCGCGAAACCCTGAGCTTGAAGATGATGGCCCAAGCAATGAAGAGAGTCATCATTTTACTGCGCATGACATTCACATCGCGCCACAGCCAATCAAGGCTCGTGTAAAAGCATCGGGTTGATTTGCCTCAAATCTCAATACAGCTGGCTTGCCACCAACTGCACAGCCGTACCGATGAACGCCAGTATAGCAGCTTACAGCGTCAAAGACCGCCTCAGCCTATAAGCGCCGCCGCAGTTGGCACCGGCATGTCTCGCACATTCCTTAGCAAATCGACGAACCCGTTGACCTGATGAACTGCCGTTGCTTGGCCTTTCGCTTCGGTTGCAATGGACGCATCGCCGACAACACCGTGCGCGTTCAAGTCAGCCGATATCCATCCACGGCTTATCGGCCCGGTGGGCGCAATCAGATCAGTTTGCGCTGCTGACGCAAAGTTCTGCGCCTGGCTCATGTCCACGCACTGCGGCTCGAACGCCAGCATCAGAGAGGTTTCCACATCACCGCCATGAATGCCGAAGGCCATTTCATGTTTGGTAAACATCCCCTCTGGATGTCCAAAATTGCCCCACTGACATTTCACTGCCAGCATACCCGCCTGCACGCGCAATTCCCGAGACAGGATGGAAATCAGGTCAAGATTCCCGCCATGACTGTTGACGATGACAATCTTTTTAAACCCCGCGCGGGCAACGGAAAGCCCGATTTCAGTCCATGCAGCAAGGGCGGTTGCCGCACTAAGCGTAAGTGTTCCTTGCGCCCAAAGATGTTCATTCGACTTGCCCACAGATTGAATGGGCAAAATCCAAGGGTCCACATCATCAGGGCATGTGTTGCGCAGCTGGTTCAGCATGCCCTGCATGATCATCGTATCGGTTCCGACAGGCAGATGGGGGCCATGCTGCTCTATTGCGGCAGTCGGCAAAATAGCAATGGCAGTTTCAGGGTTAATGTCTTTGAACTCTGGTTCTCTTCGGGCTGCCCAATCGAGACGTTTCATTGTGGGTCCTTTGGTTTATAGGTCGCATCCAGCCGGGAGCGCAGATATTCGGCCCCCGTCACGGGGGGATAAAGCGGCTCGCCAGTTCCCGGCAGGGCGGAAATCACGCTGTCAGGGTTGGGATCAAGGAAGAAAGCAATCGAACGTCGTGGCCTTGGCGGTGGCAAAACGCGATGCGGTGTTGAAACGTAAATATTATTGCTCCACCGCATCAAACAGTCGCCGATATTAACGATGAACGCGCCGTCCATATGGGGTACATCCGTCCAATCGCCACCACGAGGTTTAACCTGCAAACCCGGCGCTCCATCCGTCATCAACAAGGTCACAGAACCATAGTCTGTATGCGCACCCGCGCCGATCTGGCCTTGCAGACCGGTTGCCGCCGGATAGGAAAGCAGACGCAGAGTTGCCATTGGCGCATCAAAATGCGGGGCGAAATACCCCTGCGGCAGACCAAGGTCCGTTTCAAATGCGCCATGCAGCGCGACGCCCAAGCGCCATACAGCCTCAAAGTAGGCCAATGCGGTTTCCTTGAAGCCAGGCAAATCCGGCCAAACATTCACCCCTCGGAACGGCTCATTGGCAATCACTCGGGGATCATCTGGGGCCAGATCCAAACCGATGTTAAACGCCTGTTTCTGGTCGATCTGCCCCGAACCCTCATCCAAGCTTTCTGACCCCAAGGCCGCCCAACCACGGTTGTTCGCATTTTGCGAAATGGCCAAAGGTGCTTTGTCGGCAGCCGGCAAAGCGAAGAACGTATCACCCTGCGCAAATAGATCGTCTATCAACGGCTTCGGGACCGGATGATTGGCGATAACAAAGAAGCCAGGATCCCGACAAGCAGCGCCTATCTTGGCAGCAAACTGATCCGGTTTTTCGGCCATCTCAGACCAATCTAGAATAGGGATCATCCGTTAGCTCCCAAAAAGCGTGAGAGTTTTCGCGATACTTTGGACAAATGCGCATTGCGGCTTTGCGCGGTTGCGCTGTCCATCAGGTAATGCGCGGCAAATACCGTTTTGCATCGTTTCGCCAGCAAAAGCCGCACCCCGCGCAACAGTATGCGGCGGCCCGGAGCCCCAATAAACCGTGTCAGCCACCAGCTTGCGCCGCATGTCGTAAAGACAGCCAAACGGTTTATATGGGTCAGCATTGGCTGGATATTGGCGCCATCTTCATCTGGCATTTTGAACGCCAGACCGGGCACCAAAACCCGATCCAGCCACCCTTTGAGCATTGCAGGATGCCCGTACCACCACGTGGGATAAACAAAGATCAGCGTGTCGCACCACTCAAGCGCCGCGCAATGCGTCTCAATGCCTGCACGGTTCGTCTCGACGGCCTCATAGCCTTCCCATTCGGCCGCTGTCAGACAGGGTTGAAACCCTTCTGCATACAAATCGATGATGCGTGTTGCTGCGCCAGCATCGTTCAGCTTTTCAACAACCAGCTCTTTGATCGCGTGGGTAAAGCTTTGAGGGCGCGGATGGCAATAAACGACCAGAGCGTTCACTATAAAGACTCCATTTCTCGTTTCACCCGGTCAAGATGTGCATCAAGCTTTGCTTGCGTGTTTCGGTTCATATCGTACAGCGCCACATAACGCTTCTTTGGCATTCCACAGGCGTACCACACCGCGCGGGTAACACATTTGCGGGGCGGATCACCGTTCATCAAAGCGCGGCTTCGTGCGCCACCATAGGTCGTACAGGCCGCAAGCTTTTTGATGTTCGTCAAACCGGGGCGAACCTTGCCATCCTGCAACTTAAAACTGACGCCAGGCAGAAAGACGCGATCCAGAAACCCCTTCAAAATCGCCGGGTAGCCAAAGTTCCAAACAGGAAAAACCATGACCAACGCATCGGCAGCTTGAATCCGGTCAACATAGGGTTTCACCGGCTCAATATTGGCGGGCTCTTCATGATATCCACGACGTTCCAACTCTGTCAGAACCGGGAAAAACCCTTCTGCATTCAGGTCGCAATCATCAACGTCCCAACCACGTGCCTCTAAGGTTTCGACAACTGTATTATGGACCGCTGCGTTAAAACTTTCCGGGCATGGATGCGCATAAAGTACCATCGCGCGCATGTTATGCTTCCTTCTGGATCATCTGGGGATAGGCATACATTTTGGAATAATCCCATTCAGGATCATCAAAGGTGATCATCTTTCCGGGGTTCAGTAGACCCTTTGGATCAGCCTCACGCTTGAACGCCAATTGCCGGTCGTCTGAATGCTGACGGCCACCTTCTTCAAGCGTGTAACGGTGAGGATTGAACACCAATGCGCCTGCCTCTTCGTGCAAACGAATAATCTCATCCAACCGTTCTTCCGTGGTGAACTTGACCATCGACAGACCGGCGAAAGCGACCTTGCCACCCATCCGAAGTGCTTCAAGGTGCTGGATGACCTCAACCTGGAACGTATTGCGCATTTTCTCGACCAGTTCCTTGTGGTCGGGAAAGCCGTAGCGCACCTGAAGATAGGTGATCGACGGGTCTACCTTGAGCGCGCGCAATGTGGTGTGGTTCCACCCATATTCAAACACTCGGCCCGGACCACGCGGCCAGTCACACGCATCAGAACGGTAAACCAGCTTCAAATCCGGACGTCGGGCCAGGAAGGTCAGCAAAGCGTCCAGGTTTTGCGGTGCGACCATCAATCCCACCAGGTGGTCATCTGTGTCTACATAAGGCGTAACCCGCGAAAAATAGGCATGTGCGGTCGGTGCTTCGTAGACCGAAGCGATTTTCAACAGGATGCCATCTTCGTTGGCCAAATCCTCGGCACAGGCCATCGCAGCACCGAAATCCTTGCTGGAAACAAACAAGTCAACCCAGTCATAGGCGGGTGCCAATGGCAGTTCCAATTCTGTGATGATCCCGTTGGTGCCGTAGGCATGCGACACCCGCGCCAGCTCTTCTCCGGTAAATTCCAATACGCGTGGTTCAGCTTCCATCGTAACAACACGCAGCCGAATGATGTTGCCCAGATCGCGCAATGACCCCCACGTCACAGAGCCAACACCACCGGAACCGCCCGCGATGAAACCGCCGATGGTTGCGGTTGACCACGTAGACGAAACCATGCGCAACTCATGCCCAACCTGCTTAATGCAATGCGCGTCCAGATCCTTCAGCAGACAACCCGGCTCTACGATCACCCGACCCGGCTCACAGTACGTGACTTTGTCCATATGGCGCAGATGCATCACGCACCCCCCGCGCATCGGCATGGCCTGACCATAGTTTCCGGTACCCGCACCGCGCGTCGTCACCGGAATGTCGTGCTCGTAGCAGACTTTCAAGATTTCGATGATTTCGGCTTCGTTTCGGGGTCGCACAACAAAATCAGCGACCAAATGATCCAACCTGTCTTTCAACACCGGCGAATACCAAAAGAAATCCCGCGACGCAGAACGGATCGACGCTTCGTTCTGTTCAATATCAAGATGGGCGAGCGCGGCTTTGGCCGCAGAAATGGCATCGGTCATGGCAGTGTCCTTAGAACAGGTCATCAAGTTCAGCGTAGTCAGGCAACGTTCGGTCAATTGCGACCCCATTGCGCAAGACGATCCGGTCCGCCTGCGGGCGTGCGAAAAGTTCAGTCCAGTTTCTGGCGCGGAAGATCAGCAGATCAGCAGGTGCACCAACGTCCACACGTGTTGGCGCAAAACCGCAAACTTCGGCCGGCGTTACATTGAATGCTTTGGCCCAATCAGTGTCAGAGTGATCAAGATGGGCGATCCGCGTCGCTTCTCGCATCACCTCAAGCATGTCCAAATCACCATAGGCGTAAAACGGATCACGGGTGTTGTCTGAAGCAAAGCTAACCGGAATACCGCGCGCCTTCATTTCATGTACCAAGGTAACGCCACGCCTGCGCGGGGTGCATCCGGCGTGCCGGTCCTGCAGGTACATATTGCACATCGGCAAGCTGACGACGTTCAGACCAGCACGTGCGACCATGTCTAGGGTATCCAACGCACGGGCGCTGTCTTGCGCTGAAAGCGAACACAAATGCCCGACCAAAACCGGCGCATCAAATCCGGTATCCATTTTGGCTTCACAGATGTCGCGCAGCGTTTCAACGCTGCCATCCATCGTTTCGTCCACGTGAAAATCCACGGCAAGACCACGCTCTGCCGCCAAGGCAAAAAACTTGTGCAACAGGGGCTTCATCCCCTCCATCGGGTACGTCACCAGCCCCAAAACGCCGCCGGTTTCCGCAACGATATCCGCGGTCCGGATGAACCGCCCATCGATATCGATCATGTCGCATCCCGCAAGACAGGACGCTTGCAGATCAATCTTGCCCGCCCATTTTTGGCGCAACTCAGCAAACACCGGCCACGAGATTTCGTCTTGCCCTTCAGGGCTGTCCAAATGCGTGCGGATTGCGCGCGTGCCATGCGCATATGCGCATTGCAGCGAAAAATCAGCCCGGCGATACACATCGCGGGCATGCCAATTGGCATGATCGTCACGCACCGTTGTCAGCGCGCCCATGAATGACCCATCAGGATTGGACGCGCGGGGCATGATATGCCCTTTGTCCAAATGCGTGTGGCTATCCACGAATGGCGGCAAGACCATCGCACCGGCCATATCGATGATTTCGCCGCCGGGCTGTGCGAACTTGCCGTCTTCAATGCCAATATCAGTACGCAGCAAGTCACCCGGTTGACCGACGAGAGCCGCAGGAAGCGTCACGTTTTGAAGCGTGAACCTACCTGCAGGAAGTGTTTTAAAGTCCATTAGTTTTCTCGTTTCAGGGCACTTTCGTGCCAGCGATAAAGACAAAGATGACTGATCAGGCTCATCAACCCAAAGATGACAACACCCATCAGCGAGATCAAAATCAGCGCCGCGTACAGGCGACCAAAATTGAAGCGATACGAGGCCTCTAGCAATGTCGAGGCCAGGCCCAACCCAGTTCCGGCACGCCCAATCACAAACTCGGCCACAACCGCCCCAATCAGCGCCAAACCACCGGCGATTTTCAAACCACCCAGAAAGAACGGCAAGGCTGAGGGGCCGGACAACAGCCGCAGCCGCTGCCAACCAGTTGCACCATAGATCGTGAACAGGTCTTGAAGGTTATGGTTCGCTGACTTCAAACCGATGATCGTGTTGGACAAGATCGGAAAGAATGCCACGATCCAGGCACATAACAAAGCAGCGACAAATGCACTGTCGACATAGATCTGTAGCAATGGCGCAATCGCCACCACCGGTGTCACCTGCAAGATCACTGCATAAGGAAAGAACGACATTTCCACCCATTTCGATTGAGTGAAGGCAACTGCCAACGCCAATCCACCGATGACCGCTAGGGCCAATGCCATAAGTGTCAGCCGCCCTGTGGCAATCAATGCGGGCCACAGCACGCCCCAATCCTCGAACATTGTTTTCACGATCAAAAGCGGGGACGGCAGAATGTAGTGTGGAACTTGCGCAATGACGACATAGGCCTGCCAAGCTGAAATTGTCAGAATTAATACCAGCGAGGGCAAACACCAGCGCGCGATACGGGTCAGTCGTTCGCGACGTGCGCGGGCTTCTTCCTCTACATCTATCAATGGGGTTTCCAGCACGGTCATGCCGCTTCCTCCATCGCTTGATGCAACGCGTCGGACGCGTCGCGTGCAAATTCGGCATATTCCGCCGAGGTGCGAAATTGTTCGCCGCGCGGATAGGGTGCGGTGACCTGCAACTCACGTATCACTCGGCCGGGACGCGCCGCCATAACAACAATTCGGTCAGACAAGAACACGGATTCAAACACCGAATGGGTTACGAAAATGACGGTGCACCCAATGGCTTCCCGCAATGCGAGCAAGTCATTGTTAAGTTTTTGTCGGGTTATTTCGTCGAGCGCGGCAAAAGGTTCATCCATCAAGATCAACCGGGGTTTCGTAACCAAGGCGCGTGCAATGGATACCCGCATTTTCATGCCGCCTGACAGTTCACGCGGATAAGCATTCTGAAAATTTTCCAAGCCAACAAGTTTCAGTGCTTCAAGCACGCGGTCTTTGACTTCAGCATAGTTTTTACCGCGTAGTCGGAACGGCAGCCACACATTGTCTTTCACCCGTGCCCAAGGCATCAAAGTCGGCTCTTGGAAAACGATGCCCAAATCGCCTTCGCCCTGGCCGCCCTTCCATTCGATGGAACCAGAGGTGGGATGAATCAGGCCGGAAATGATCCGCAAAGCGGTGGACTTTCCACAGCCCGACGGGCCAAGCAAAGACAGGAAATCACCCTGATTAACTGTTAGGTCCATGTCCCGCAGGGCAACCACGTCGCCCCGAAAGGTTTTTTCGACATGGTTCATCCGCAAAAGAGCAGGTCGCTCGCCCAAGTCTGCGCGCTTCAAATTCATATGTCCGCTCCGAAGTAGTAGAGGCCGGACAAGCCGGCCTCAGAGATGCTTATTTCACCAAGTCCATGCCAACACCTTTGCCAGTGAATGAGGTGTCATACGCGCTGGAGTAGTCCAGATCGGCGTCTGCTACGCCGGCTTCGACCATCTTGTTGAAGAAGTCGTCGATCTTTTCCTTGGTGATCACGCCAATGCCCATGGTTTCTGCATCGCCAGAAATCACAATGCCTTCAGACTTCATCTTGCCGATGGCATAGGCAATCTTGTCTTCGGTCATTTCAGGGTTGTCTGCCATGATTTGCGCATTGGCGGCGGCATTGTCACCGTACAGATAGTTGTACCAGCCTTTGATCGATCCCTCGACAAAACAGGTGACTTCTTCAGGCTTGGTTTCAATGGTTTGCGCCATTGCCTCGATCGTGGTCGCATAGGTCGAATACCCGGCATCCGCGATCAAAAAGACATCTGGCTCAAACCCGCCTTCTTTGGCAATCAGATAAGGTTCCGAGGACAAATACCCCTGCATCGCCATATCTTCGTTGGCCAAGAACGGCGCGGGGTTAAATGTATAGGGTTGGCGCTGTTCAGCAGTAAAACCGTAGGCCGCCATCATCCACTGGTAGTATGATTGGTAGCCGTTATCGCCGATCAGCAAGGTCAGATCCTTCAGATCTTCAAAACTGCTGGCTTTGCCGGGATGGGTGATAATAACTTGCGGGTGCTTCTGAAATACTGCGGCTACAGCAACGACAGGCACACCTTCTTTGGCAGCGTTGAAGGCTTGCAGCAGATCGCCACCCATGTGGTAGTCAATCTTGCCGGCCATCAAAAGCGCGCGGTTGTTGACCTGTGGGCCACCAGACAAGATTTCAACCTTCAGGCCACAGGCCTCATAGGTGCCATCTGCTGCGGCTTGATAGAAGCCACCATGCTCTGCCTGTGCCAGCCAGTTTGTGCCAAAAGAGACTTCAGACAATTCAGCAAACGCCGGGGCGCCAGTCAGCGCGGTTGTCCCCAGCGCCAGTGCAAAAATCTTTTTCATTTCATTCTCCAAGTTGGGTTAGAAGGGTCCACCCGCAGCCGAGCAGCAAGGTTGGATTTGACCCGCGCCTTGCTTGGCGCGAGCATTTTTGTGGCGCAAAAATCGGCAACATCCCCGGTTCCACGCGAAAATCGAACGGGTTTCCTTGGCTTTGTGCGACGTCCTTGCCAAAGACGATTCAAAGGAGACCCACCATGATCAAAAGCCTGATCCCGACCTCGATCGCCCCGCCCTTCGCCCGCTACGCCCATGGTGTGGCCGACACACAAAGCGGTATCGTGCTGACTTCGGGACAATTGGCGCTGAAACTGAATGGAACGGTTCCAGAAGGCGCGCGCGCGCAAGCCGAACTGATCTTTGCCAATATCGACAGCATTCTGGCCGAGGCAGGCACCTCCAAAGCGCAGACGCTGCGGATCAATGCCTTTGTTACGGATCGCACTTATATGGCTGGTTACATGCAGGCCCGCGATACTTGGCTGGCCGATGTTCCGCACCTTCCCGCGTCCACCTTGATGATTGTCAGTGGTTTCACCCGCCCCGAGTTTCTTGTTGAGATCGAAGTCATGGCTCGCATGCCCTAGGCTCAACGCTGCCAAGCTCAAAACCGAGACAGGGCTGGTCTCAGGTCCAACAACTGGTGTTGAATGACTATTGCGAAAAGCAAAGAGTTCGTGCTGGCACATCAAAGTTTCACTCGTTTCATCAGGCCGGATTGGAAAAACGCACAAAGGTATTTCACCGCGTGTGTGTTTTTGTTTCGGAAGACAGATTTTTCAAAAATTTCAGATAGATAACGTCTCTCACCCACGCGAACGCGCCCTATGTTTCAGGTTAGGATGAGCAATGTCAGTGCCAGGCACTACCGCTTCTACTCGTCGAACAAAAAAGCCAAAAAAAACTTGATTGCTAAGACTCTTTTAGGAAAAAGCATCCGCGCCAACGTCGATGTGCGATTATTTTGTGCGGCTTTGACGTCATCGGGTAAGTTTTGAGCGAAGTTTGCCCAAACCTTTGACCAGATTCCCCGAACCGCAAGCTTCAACGAACGAATACTGCAAGGCCACAACCGCTTGGTTGGGTGGCCCACGCTGATAATCAAATGACAAACCGTAGGTGGTTCGCCCTACGCCTTCGTCTGAACGTCTGGCGTTTCTTCTGACAACGGCAACCGCATCTGCAAACGAGCACCAGTTTCCGCCTTCATAACTTCAACGTCACCGCCATGGCCCCTTGCCACCTCAAGAACAATCGACAGCCCCAAACCGCTGCCTTCGCCCGGATGAACCTGACCAAATCGGCGAAACGCCAAGACTTCATCCTGGGGTGACAAACCGCTGCCATCGTCCTGAACAGTCACAATAGCCCTGTTGTTTTCTTGGCGCGTCTGGACCGATATCGTCGAAAGCTTGGGCCCACCGTGTTGCAGTGCATTGTCGATCAGATTGCCAATCGCCTCTCCAACAAGAACGGGATCACCGCGCAAAACCAGTTCTTCAGGTGATGGGTCGAACTCAAAAGTTAAGTTTCTGCTTAGGATTTCAGGGCCAAGATCGGCGCAAATGTCCGCCGCCAGTTTGTTCAGATCAAAACGTTCGCTTTTCAGATGACTGCCATCATATCGCAACCGTTCAAGAGACAGCAGCTGAACCGCCAACCGTGCAGACTTTCGCGCAGCATCAATCAATGCCTTCTCGCGTTTGCGTTTTTCGTCAGGATCACGAACGCCCGGAAGGGTCTCTGCCAGCAACAGCAATGCTGTCGCCGGGTTACGCAACTGGTGTGCTGCATCCGAGATAAACGCCTGATGCGTTGATATACTGGCTTCGACCTGACCAAAAAGACGGTTCAGTGTCGCCACAATGCCTGAAACTTCGGTTGGCACTGGTCTCTGAATTCGGCTCAAATCATCCGGAGATCTGATGGCAATCGCATTCTGCAAATCGCGTAAAGGGCGCAAACCAAGCTGCACACCAAACCAAACCACAACAGCCAACGCCACCAACAGCGCAACGATCAAAGCAGCGGCACGACGCGCCAGATCAGATGCAAACGCACTGCGATCACTTACCCTTTGCCACACAGTCACCACGGACTGCCCCAACAAATTGCCGGTCGTCGCGGTTTCGGCCATGCGCAAAACCCGCACCTGCTCACCCTTGTAGTCAGCTACAGAGTATTGCGGAATGTCACCATCAATGGGCGTAAACTGCGCCGGCGGATAGGCGTAACCGGTCACGTAACTGCCGCCGGGACCCGTGACGTGGTAGAAGACTTCGCCGCCGCCTGCATCCGAAATAAGTTGGCGCGTGCGGGGGGACAGAGCATCCCCTTCTGAATTTGTGACGTCCCGCGAAATGGCCATACCGGCAGCCAAAAGCCCGCGATCAAAAAGCGCCTCGGCTGTGGTTTGCGCCACCGCAAAACGCCAATATCCCAGCAGTATCGAAACAAGAACCAGTGGCGACAAAATCACCAAAAAAAGCCGTAGCCGAAGCGACATGCTGTGGGCGGTCATTTGATGTCTGTATCCAACATATAGCCAAGCCCCCGCGCCGTTTTGATCCGAACGCCATAATTTTCCAACCTGCGTCGCAGACGGGATACATGCGGTTCTATCGCGCTTTCTTCAACGTCTGCGCCTGTACCATAGACATGGGCCGTTAGCTGCGCTTTCGAAACCAAACGGCCCCGACGTTCCAACAGGCATTCCAGAGTTGCAATTTCACGACGAGGGATATCTATCGGCTCCCCGTCATTCAGCAGCTGTCTGCTGTTCCGGTCAAAAACCAGCGCGCCCAGTGAATCACGCGCAGTGTACTCTAGATCCTTGCGTCTGGCCAAAGCACGCAACCGCGCTTCCAACTCATCCATTTCGAATGGCTTGGTCAGATAGTCATCCGCGCCGGCATCCAAGCCCGCCACCCGTTCATCCGTCTCGCCCCGCGCAGTAAGCAAAATGACAGGCGTCCCGTCGCCACGTTTGCGCAATGCGCGCAGTACATCCAGCCCGTCCATGCCCGGTAAATTGATATCCAGCACAACAAGGTCTGCGCCTTCTTGCGCCAAAAAGTGATCAGCCTCTTGCCCATCAAAAAGCACGTCTGCCGAATGGCCGCGATCGCGCAACCTGTACGCAATGGCCTTGGCCAAAGCCGTGTTATCTTCGACGATTGCTATTCTCATTCGTAATAAAATTTCATGCTATGCAAGTTTCGCGCAAGGTTCAGGCAGCAAGTTGCCGGTGTTGGAGGAGGGATTCGATCCCTTAATTTGAATACACATGTAGCCGGGACCCAGGTTCCGGTCGATAGTCATCGTCCATGGGAGGACTTCTATGACCATTTTCAAGCTTGCAAATACCGTTGCAGCCACCGCCCTTTTTGCTGCGGGCATGACTGCGCCGGCGATGGCCGAAGTAGACTTTTCGGGAAAAACCATCGAATGGGTTATTCCGTTTTCGGAAACCGGTGGTTCTGCAAAATGGGCTAACTTTTTTGCCCCACTTTTGTCTGAAGAACTGCCCGGCAACCCAACCGTGGTCGTAAAATTCATGCCGGGCGCTGGGTCGACCAAAGGTGCAAACTGGTTCCAGGACCAAGAGCACAAAGACGGGACTTTGATGTTCGGCACATCAGGCTCTACCCAATTTCCATACCTGCTGGGCGATCCACGGGTGCGTTACGAATATAGCGACTGGGTTCCGGTCATGGCTTCTGGCACCGGCGGAGTGGCTTATCTGAACGCTGAAGATGGCGCCAAATTCGATGGCTCTGCCAACAACTTGAAAGACGTCGACTTCATCTACGGTTCGCAAGGCGCAACCCGTCTGGACCTGGTACCGCTACTGGCATGGGAAATGTTGGGCATGAATGTCGAGCCTGTATTCGGCATCAAAGGCCGCGGTGACGGCCGTCTGATGTTTGAGCGCGGCGAAGCAACCATCGATTACCAAACCTCTTCGGGCTATCTTGGTGCGTCGGCTGAACTGGTAGCTGCTGGATCGGCTGTTCCGATGATGACATGGGGTGCGCTGGACGAAGATGGCAACATCGTCCGTGATCCAACCTTCCCAGAAATCGCGACATTCAAAGAAGTATGCGAGGCGACAGACGGTTGCGAACCCGAGGGTGAAGTTTGGGAAGCGTGGAAAGCTTTCTTTGTTGCCGGTTTCCCAGTGCAGAAAATCGCCTTCTTGCCCGCAGGAACACCTGACGAAATAGCCGATACCTATGCGGCAGCTTTTGACGCCGTGCGCAGTCGCGATAACTTCACTGAAATCGCATCCAAGCGCGTAGGCAAGTACCCCGTCTTCGTAGGAGAAGGCTCCAAAAAAGCCACTATCGCTGGCACCACCGTTTCAGCTGAAGCGAAATCCTATGTCCAGAACTGGCTTCAAGAAGCCTATGGCGTCACGCTGAAATAAGCGGGCGCATCGCGGCCCTGCACGAAAGTCAGGGCCGCCTTTCCACTTTCAACTAATACTTAAAGGCCGGTGCGATGGAAATGTTCGCGACCGCCCTGCCGGCGCTTGCCGATGCATGGGCACTTATCCTGCAGCCAATTGTTCTGGGTTATCTCGTTCTGGGCGTTGTTATGGGCCTGGCCGTTGGGGTCTTTCCCGGCCTTGGCGGCATCGCCGGTCTTTCGCTTTTGCTTCCCTTCATGTTCGGAATGGACCCTGTCTTGGGCCTGGCCTTGATGATCGGCATGGTGGCCGTTGTGCCAACATCCGACACGTTCGCCTCTGTTTTGATGGGGATACCGGGTTCATCGGCATCGCAAGCAACCGTTCTGGATGGCTTCCCATTGGCCAAGAAGGGCCAAGCCGCGCGTGCCCTGTCGGCGGCGTTTACATCATCCCTATTTGGCGGTCTGGTTGGCGCACTGTTTTTAACGCTGTTCATCCTTGTCGCGCGCCCCATCGTTTTGGCCTTTGGCCTGCCCGAGATGCTGATGATCACGGTTTTAGGCCTGTCTATGGTTGCCGTGCTTGCCGGACGTGTGGCCCTCAAGGGACTGGCTGCTGCCGGTCTTGGTCTGATGATCGGCACGATTGGCGAAGCAGATGCAGGCGGAAGCTTGCGGATGGCCAGCTATGACATTCCCTACCTGACGGATGGTCTGAAGCTGGTGATTGTGGGCCTTGGTATCTTTGCGATACCCGAAATTATCTCTTTGCTTCGGCAAGACCGCTCTATCGCCAAAGACGCAAAGTTGGGTGCCGGCTGGATGGAGGGCGTACGCGACTGGTTCGCTAATAAATGGCTGTCTGTTCGCTGCTCGTTGATCGGTGTTCTGGTTGGCATAATCCCCGGTTTGGGCGGATCGGTTGTGGACTGGATTGCCTATGGCCATGCCGTGCAGACCACCAAAGACAAATCCAATTTCGGCAAAGGTGAAATTCGCGGCGTCATCGGGCCAGAAAGTTCGAACAACGCCAAAGAAGGCGGCGGGCTGGTGCCCACCTTGCTGTTTGGCATTCCCGGTTCCGGTTCCATGGCTATTTTCATCGGTGCAATTGCCCTGTTGGGGTCCGGGGACATCGAAGTTGGCCCGTCAATGCTGCGCGACAATCTGGACATCACCTATTCCATCGTCTGGCTTCTGGCGCTGGCAAATGTTGTCGGCACTCTGTTGTGCATCGCCGTATCTGGCGGCATCGCCAAACTGACAACGATCCGCTTTACCTATTTGGCGCCATTCCTGTTCATGCTGATCAGCTTTGCTGCTTTTCAGTCCGGTCAGAACTTCGAAGACCTGTTAGCCCTTTTGGTGATAGGTTTGATTGGCATTTTTCTGCGCCGCTTTGACTGGTCGCGCCCGGCTTTCCTGATCGGTTTTGTTCTTTCCAATCCAGTTGAAAAGTTTTCGAACCAGGCGTTTCAGATCGCTTCATTCCGTTTCCGCAAAAGCTTTGAAGAAGGGATGGAATACGTCTTTTCGCCAATCGTGATCATTCTGATCATCATCACCATTGTTTCGGTTGTGCTGGGTATCCGGCAGGCCAAAAGCATCATGGCTGAGGGTGACGTTCAGTCTGGGTCAAAGCGTGCGCCATTGATCTTTTTGTCGGTGATTTCCGCCTATCTGATCACGGCCCTGATCAACGCCCATATGATCCCCGACTACAACCTGACGGACAAGATCGTGCCTCTGGTTGTGGGTGGAATCGCGTTGGCGTGCTGTCTGATCCTGTTCGCCCAAATGGTCCTGCGGCCCGAAACAGACTCGATCTTTGCCGACAAAGAAGTGGCCGGCGAAGACGCCGATGCCCCCTACGGTTTGTGGTCAACACTTGCATGGTTTGCGGCGCTGATCGCCATCACCTGGTTTGTCGGCTTCATCCTGGCCTTGGTTGGTTTCCTGATCGCATTTTTGCGGGTCCGTGCCGGGGCGGGTTGGGGCAAAACCGTTCTTCTGACGGCCTGTGGAATCGCGTTCATTTGTATGATGGCCGGTTCGCTGAATCGTGATTTCCCACCCGGTTTATTGCAAGCCGCGGTCGACCTGCCATGGCCGTTGAAATGACCCAGACAGGCATCCCATTCATCTTTATGCGCGGTGGCACGTCACGTGGGCCATACTTCAAACTGGCCGATCTGCCCCAAGACAGAGAGACACTGGCAGACGTCCTGATCTCTGTCGTCGGGTCGGGTCATCCGCTTAACATAGACGGGATCGGCGGCGGTGCCGCCGTGACCACAAAAGTCGCGATGTTGTCAGCCTCTGATGATGACTGGGCCGATGTTGACTATTTCTTTGCCCAAGTTTCCGTCGAAGATCGATTGGTCGATTTCAAACCAACCTGCGGCAATATCCTGTCGGGCGTCGGGCCCGCAGCCATAGAGATGGGCCTGATCCATCCGAACGGCGACGAAACAGAGATACGTATTCGTGCTGTGAATACCGGCGCCAAGGTCTTGGCCAAAGTGCAAACACCTGGCGGTGTGCTGTCATACGACGGGCCGTGCGAAATTGCTGGTGTTCCCGGTTCTTCGGCCCCGATCGCGCTGAATTTCGTGGGTGTGGTCGGCTCATCCACGGGGGCGTTTTTACCTACCGGGAACTTACGCGATACGATTGGCGGCATCGAGGTGACATGCATGGATGTGGCCATGCCGATGGCAATCGCCCGTGCGTCAGACTTTGGCCTGACCGGGTATGAAACCCTGGCAGAGTTGGAAGACAACAAGGCCTTTTTCGCGCGAATGGAAGCGATCCGCATTGAAGCAGGCGCGCGCATGGGAATGGGAGATGTCTCAAAATCTGTCACCCCCAAATTCGGTCTTTTGGCGTCCGCACAAAACGGCGGCACAATTGCGACCCGTTACTTCATGCCGTGGAATACCCACCCCAGCATGGCCGTGACGGGCTCTCAGTGTTTGGCATCTTGCGCATTGACCCCAGGAACGGTGGCAGACGGGCTATTGAACCGCCCCACAGCCAGCCCTGCGAATGTGGTTTTGGAACATCCCTCCGGGACCATCGAAGTGCTTGTGGATTTTGATCTACAAGACGGATTCTCGCTAAATTCCGCCGGGCTGCTGCGAACAGCCCGCAAACTGGCAGACGGAAATATCTATGTTCCTGCCCGCATTTGGAAAGGTCATTGAAATGCCCGTCATGAACCTGCTGGTCGCCTTCAACGGTTCTACCGCTTCTGAAGCGGCCCTGCGATACGCAACCTCGATGGCGCGCGCGCGTGGCGCACATGTAACCGCCATGCTGGCACACTCAACACACGAGGTGATCGACAGCCGCTCACGCTGGATTCCACGCGAAGCCCGTGCACTGTTGCATCAAGCAAATGACGACATACTGGCTGAAATAGAGTCGAAATTTCAGACCCTGCGGCAAGAACTGGACCTTGGCGATGCTTTGACTTTCGAATCCAAAGCAGGCCGCGTTGACGTTACCTTGTCTGAAGCCGCGCGTTACTTTGACATGATCATCGTCGGTCGCCATCTAGATGAGGACGACGAACACGTATCGCTACATCCCGACAGAATTGCCTTGCTGTCTGGCCGCCCCGTGATCGTTGTTCCCGAAGCCCATGATGTTCAGGCCCACCACAGCCATGCGGCCTTGGCCTGGGACGGAAGCCGATCGTCAGCGCGCGCGCTTTCAGACAGTCTACGCCTGCTGGAAGATCAGGGCAAAGTCAGCATTCTGACGGTTGGCAAGGGCACCGAATGGCCGATCCAAGATCTGCTGACCCATCTGAAACGCCATGATGTCGACTCTGTGCACGAACACTTCCCCGATAGTCATCCTGTGGCCGAAACGATCCTGTCTTATTGCCAACGTCACGATCCCTCTCTTTTGGTGATGGGTGCCTATGAGCATTCGAAATTCCGAGAGGACTTCCTTGGCGGTGTTACAGCGACCGTTTTGCGCGACATCCAAATCCCCGTACTCCTATCTCACTAAGGCCAAACACCATGCCCGAATACGATCAACTCCGCGCCGCATCCAAAATGCTTGAAGACCTACGTGGTGAGCTGGTTCGCAAGATCGACGCCAATGAAGGTGATCAACGTACTCTCAGCGATCTGCACCAAAGGGTCAGCGCCGCGCTGCGCGCGCTTTCCGGTCTGTCTTGATCCGAACAACCTTATTTAGTATACTATGGTATACAAAAGGAGTGCGACGATGATTTTTCAGACTGATATTTCCAACGCTACATTGTCACTTCAGGCAGCTTTGGACACATTGAACCGAGAGATCGCGCAATACCCCACACCTGTGTCCGGCTGCGATCAGCAGTATACCTATCTGTTGGCAACACGGCACCGAGTTAGTGATGCCTTGAACACCCTGAACCTCGATGTGTTTGTTGCCACGCCGCGCAGCTTGTCACCCGGTACAGGAGTCGAAAGCCGATGAAGGTTCATATTCTGGATGATTGGTTTGATACGTTGCGCGGCTTGCCGTGCTTCAATTTGTTAGACCAGCAAGATGTCACGGTATGGACCGATCACGTGAAGGATGAGGACACGCTGTCAGAACGGCTTCAGGATGCCGAAGCATTGGTGCTGTTCCGTGAACGAACCAAGATCACACGCAGCTTGTTGGAAAAACTACCCAACCTGAAACTGATTTCTCAGCGCAGCGTCTATCCACATGTGGATGTACCAGCCTGTACAGATCAAAACATTCTTCTCTGCTCGAATATGCATTCGGATACGCCGTCCTATGCCGCAGCAGAATTGACCTTTGGATTGATCCTGTCAGCAATGCGCCAAATACCGGCACAGATGGCTTCGGTCAAAGCTGGACACTGGCAAACGGGCGTCGGCAAATCACTGCGGGGTCGCACATTGGGCTTATACGGATACGGTCGCATTGCGCGCGCCGTTGCCGACTATGCCCGCGCGTTCGGAATGCGCATTGTATGGTGGAGTTCTGAAGAAGGCAGGGCGCGAGCCTTGCAAGACGGCGAAACCATTGCGGAAAGCCGCGATGATTTCTTTGCGCAATGCGACGTTGTTTCTATCCATGTGCGGCTCAAACCAACAACGCACGGTATCATCACTGCAGCGGATTTCGCTCAAATGCAGCCCGGCGCGGTTTTCGTTAACACGTCTCGTGCCGGATTGATCGTACCCGGTGCATTGCTGGCCGCCCTGAATGCCGGCCGCCCCGGCACAGCGGCAATCGACGTATTCGATGCCGAGCCAATGACCGATCCGGCAGACCCCTTATTGGCGCATTCGAATCTGATCGCGACTCCGCATATCGGATTTGTCACAGAAGATGAGTTTGATCTGCAATTCACCGACATCTTCCAGCAGATCGTGGCCTACGAACAAGGCACGCCCATCAACATGATTAACCCCGAGGTCTGGACCGCTGGATAAGCCCGGCCACCAACGGCGCACCAACGATCACTAGGACAATCCGCACAAGATGATGTGTGATGACAAAACCCAGATCAGCGCCTGTCACAATAGCCAGCACCGTCATCTCTGCCTGCCCACCCGGCGCAAAGGCAAGGAATGCTTCAACAGGATGGCCCAGCCCTTGCCGCGTGACGATCAGCGTAAAACCTGTTGCCAAAACAGCCAGCAACACGACATAGGCGACCCCCGCCGCCACCACGCGCCGTAGTTCTGGCCAGGTGACGCCCACAAAATGCACACCAATTCCGATGCCAATAAAGAACTGCGCAAACAGGATCGCTTCACGCGGCGGACGAATATGAATAAATCCGCTTAGCGACAGAGCCGCAGTCACGATCAATGGGCCCAGGATCGATGCGCCAAACAGCCCCAGCCGTTCACCGCCCTTCCAACCAATCAAGGCCGCCGCGACCATATACACGATTTCCTTAAGCGGAATTTCAACAGCGGGCATGCCTATTGGGTTGCTTAGCGTCGCGCCAAAGAAATGCGTCAGGAAGAAGGGCGCAAGGGTCACTATGATCAGCACGCGCGTTGCATGGATCAGCGACAGCGCGCGTGGATCGCCCCCAGCTTCGGCGCCAAAGATCACCATATCCTGCAGTCCACCGGGCATCGCTGCGTAGTAGGCAGTTGGGGCGTCAAACCCCCAAACCTTGCGAAAGAACGGTACGCCAACCAGCCCAATCACCAGAATGAAAACCGGTATCAGCGCGATGGACGTCATCATTTTTGGCAGTTGAGAAAACAGATCCGGCGTGATCGACGCGCCTACGGCCACTCCCAAAATCGTCCGCGCGCCAACTGAGACTTGTCCGAAACCTTTCAGCGGCAGGTGCAGCAATGCAGCAACCAAGCACAAAGCCATTGGGCCAAACAGAAACGGCAGCGGCAGCGCGAGCGCCGTGAACCCAAGCGCGCCCACGGCGGCAAGGCAAAATGTCAGAAGTCGTTTTTTCGCCGATGAAAGCGCGGGCAATGAAAGGCTCAAAATGCATCCTTAAGGGTCGTTGACCTTTAATGTGTACGCATGTATCCACTTGGATACAATACTGAAGAGATGAATCATGGATATGCAGGACGAGTCGCAGCAGTCAGACGGGCCACAGGGCAATGCCGTGTATCATCGGCTGTTGCACGAAATTGGATGTGGCACGCTAAATTCCGGTGACCGCCTGCGCGAAACTGAACTTGCCGAAAGGCTGGGTGTCAGCCGCACCCCTATCCGCGAAGCCATTCGTCAGTTGGAAGCAGATGGAATGGTCACCCATGTGCCACGCCAAGGGGCAACGTTGCGCAGCCTTGAATACGCCGAAGTGATGGAGCTCTACGAAATGCGCGCGGTGCTGGAAGGCACCGCAGCAAGACTAGCGGCCAGATCAGCATCGGAGATTGAGATCGAAGAGATCGAAGCGCTCAATCACCAGCTGGCCCAAGTTGGTAACACGCCAGAAGCGGTGCTGTTGAACCGGCAGTTCCACGCCGCAATCTTGGACGCCGCGAAAAACCGGTTTCTTGTCCGATCCGTGCACAGCTTGCAAAAGACTTTGATGATCCTTGGCCCGACCACGCTGACAGATGCCAATCGGGCAGAGGACGCCATAGGTGAACACTTCGGTGTACTGGACGCGATAAAGGCACGCGATGGTGCGTTGGCCGAGGCGGCGATGCGCGCCCACATTCAAATGGCACAAAGGGTTCGCGTTCGTGCGCTCCGCAGTCCAGCTCTTTTTGACGGCGACATGCTGTGAGCGAAAAATGGGATGTCGCAGTAATCGGCGGAGGGAATGCAGCGCTTTGCGCGGCCATCACTGCCGCTGAGACGGGCGCAAAGGTCATAATCCTCGAAGCTGCGCCAAAACCGTATCGTGGTGGCAATTCACGCCACACTCGCAATTTTCGATGTATGCACCGTGGCCCACTGGGACCGCTTGTCGACAGCTACACCGAAGAGGAATACTTTGCCGACCTACTGAAAGTCACGGACGGCAAGACGGATGAAAGTTTGGCGCGCCTGGCGATCAGGTCTTCCGAAGAGTGTCTGCCGTGGATGCAAACACACGGCGTGCGCTTTCAGCCGTCACTGTCTGGCACATTGTCATTGGCACGAACAAACGCGTTTTTTCTTGGCGGTGGGAAAGGCTTGGTCAATGCCTACTATCGCACGGCCCAGTCCCTAGGCGTTGCGGTCCGATACGAGGCCGCAGTCACCCACTTGGAATTGGAAGACCAGCGCGTCGCCTTTGTCGACTACACGCACAATGGCCAGACTCATCGGATCGAACCCAAATCCGTTGTCGTCGCTTCTGGCGGTTTTCAGGCCGATACAGATTGGCTGGCGCGCGCCTGGGGCCCAGCGGCCAAGAACTTTCTGATCCGTGGCACACCGTATAACCGTGGTGTCGTGCTGGCTGATCTTTTGAAACAAGGCGTGGAACAGGTTGGCGACCCCACACAGTGCCACGCCGTTGCGATTGACGGTCGCGCACCCAAATTTGACGGTGGCATAGTTACCCGTTTGGACTGTGTGCCCTTCTCGATCGTCGTCAACAAAGAGGCCCAGCGCTTCTACGACGAGGGCGAAGATGTCTGGCCAAAGCGATACGCAATTTGGGGCCGCCTTGTTGCAGCCCAGCCCGAACAGGTGGGGTATGTCATCATCGATGCCAAATCGCTGAACCTGTTTATGCCATCTGTCTTTCCACCTATCAAAGCCGACACCCTTGAAGATTTGGCCGTAAAAATGGAATTGCCGCCCGACAAGCTGCGCGCCACGGTGAATGCATTCAACGCGGCCTGCGGCGACACATCTGGTTTTCATCCAACAGAACTGGACGGCGTCACAACTCACGGGTTGACCCCACCCAAAACCAACTGGGCACGGCCAATCTCTGAACCACCATTTTATGGCTATTCACTGCGAACGGGCGTCACGTTCACCTATTTGGGCCTGAAGATCGATGAAACTGCGCAATGCGCCATCGGGAACCGACCAGTCTCTAACCTTTGGGCAGCGGGCGAAACCATGGCCGGTTCAATTTTAGGCCAAGGGTATCTGGCGGGTTTCGGCATGACCATCGGCACTGTCTTTGGACGAATGGCAGGCAAGGAGGCCGCAGCTCATGCAAGCTGATCTCATCCAAGAAGCGCGCCGACAGGCCGAAATTTGCAATGCCTGCCGATACTGTGAGGGATACTGCTCCGTCTTTCCGGCGCTTCATGCTGAACGTGCGTTTGCGGATGGTGACATCACCCAGCTTGCCAACCTGTGTCACAACTGCCGTGGGTGCTACTATGCGTGCCAGTATACGGCCCCTCATGAATTTGATCTGAACCTGCCGCAGGCTTTGGCAAATGTGCGCCAAGACAGCTGGGAATCTTTTGCTTTTCCTAAGGTCGCAGGGCGGGCATTCCAAAAAAGTGGCGGACTGATCGCGTTGATAACTGTCATAGGATTTGCACTGCTGTTCTGGATCGCGCGCGCCGTTGGGCAGGCAGGCGGTGATGGGTTTTATTCCGTTTTGTCCCACAACATGATGGTGGCCATCTTCTTACCTGCCTTTCTGTTCCCACTGGTTAGCATCGCCATCAGCCTGCGCCGCTATTGGCATGCAACCAATGGCGGCTCCCTACGATTGTCTGACATCATTGCCGCCCTCAAAGCGGCCGCGAATATGCGCAACCTGAATGGCGGTCACGGCGATGGCTGCAATTTTGAGGAAGAAGACTGCTTTTCCAATGCGCGCCGTATTGCACATCAGGCCGTGATGTATGGCTTTGTACTGTGCTTCGCTGCAACCAGTGTGGCTACGATCATGCATTATGTCCTTGGGCTACATGCGCCATATCGCTTGCTGTCCCTGCCAAAACTGTTGGGGATCAGTGGCGGAATACTGCTGGTTGTGGGCTGTTTCGAAATGCTTCGCCTCAAGCTTCGCTCTGACAAACACCTTGGTGCGCAAAAGGCATGGAGTGGAGAGATTGGATTTGTCGGTCTACTTGGCTTTGTCGGGCTCAGCGGATTGGTGCTCTATGCCTTGGGCTCAACGGGGTTGATGCCGTTATTGCTTGCCTTGCATCTGGGCGCTGTCCTGGCGTTTTTCCTACTGACGCCGTTCACCAAGATGGCGCATGGCTTTTATCGCCTGACAGCACTGACATTGGATGCTGCGCGTCAACGGGCGGCCAACACCACATCGCGAAATTAACAACAGCGAAAAAATTGGTTGGATAAAATCACCCCTGCCGCGGTGAAACGCGCAGCAGGGGTGCATTCTTTACGCCAAATCGAAACGGTCGGCGTTCATCACTTTTGACCAGGCCGCGACGAAGTCTTTGACGAACTTCTCTGCGTTGTCATCCTGCGCATAGACTTCTGCATAGGCACGCAGAACAGAGTTGGATCCAAACACCAAATCAATACGAGTGGCTGTCCACTTTACCGCGTCAGTAGCACGATCACGGATTTCATAGGTGCCATCCGCAGCCGGTTTCCAAGCGTAAGCCATATCAGTCAGACCGACAAAGAAGTCAGGCGTCAGCGCACCTTCACGGTCAGTGAAAACGCCATGCTTGGTGCCAGAATGGTTTGTGCCCATGGCGCGCATACCGCCAACCAGCACAGTCATTTCCGCTGCGGTCAGACCCAACAGCTGCGTCCGATCCAACAACAGCTCTTCTGGGCTGACAACATAGTCCTGCTTCAACCAATTCCGGAAACCATCTGCCAGCGGCTCCAACACGTCAAATGATGCAGCATCTGTCATATCGTCTGACGCATCCCCACGACCGGGCGCAAAAGGGACATCAACATCAAACCCAGCAGCCTTGGCTGCCTGTTCAACGCCCAGATTCCCAGCCAGTACGATCACATCTGCGATCGAGGCACCGCTTTCGGCAGCGATCGGCTCTAGAACGGACAAGACATTTGCCAAACGTGCAGGTTCGTTCCCGGCCCAATCTTTCTGTGGGGCCAAACGAATGCGAGCACCGTTTGCGCCGCCCCGCATGTCAGACCCACGATAGGTCCGGGCGCTGTCCCACGCGGTGGACACCATATCCGCAACAGACAATCCAGATTGCGCGATTTTAGCCTTTACAGAGTCTACGTCATACGACGTGCTGCCAGCAGGGATCGGATCTTGCCAGATCAGGTCTTCTTGCGGAACATCAGGGCCAATGTAGCGAGATTTAGGGCCCATATCGCGATGAGTCAGCTTGAACCAAGCCCGTGCAAATGTATCTGAGAAGTAGTCCGGATCAGCCATGAACTTCTCGCAGATGGCGCGATAGGCCGGGTCCATCTTCATTGCCATATCTGCGTCTGTCATGATCGGCTTGCAGCGGATCGAGGGATCTTCGACATCAACAGGCATGTCTTCTTCCTTGATGTCGATCGGTTCCCACTGCCACGCGCCTGCCGGACTTTTCTTCAACTCCCACTCGTAGCCAAACAGCAGCTTGAAGTAGCCCATATCCCATTTTGTAGGATTGGTTGTCCAAGCGCCTTCGATACCACTGGTGACGGTGTAACGGCCCTTGCCAGACTTGTTTGGATTGTCCCAACCCAGACCCTGGGCATCAACATCTGCCGCTTCGGGTTCCGGGCCCAGCAGATCAGCGTCGCCATTGCCGTGCGTTTTACCGACCGTGTGCCCACCCGCGGCCAGCGCAGCGGTCTCTTCGTCGTCCATGGCCATCCGCGCAAAGGTTTCACGCACTTGCTCGGCGGTTTTCAGCGGATCAGGTGTACCGTTCACACCTTCAGGGTTCACATAGATCAACCCCATCTGAACGGCCGCCAGCGGATTTTCCATTGTCGCTGGGTTTTCGACGCTTTCGTAACGTTCATCGGATGGGGCCAGCCATTCTTTTTCAGCACCCCAATACACATCCTTTTCCGGATGCCAGATATCGTCGCGCCCAAAGGAGAAGCCAAAGGTTTTCAGACCCATTGATTCATAAGCAATATTGCCAGCCAAGATCATCAGATCGGCCCAACTGACTTTGTTGCCGTACTTCTTCTTGATCGGCCACATCAGACGGCGCGCCTTATCAAGACTAGCATTGTCGGGCCATGAATTCAGGGGCGCGAACCGCTGATTCCCCGTGCCTGCCCCGCCGCGACCATCTGCCAAACGGTAAGATCCGGCCGCATGCCAAGCCATTCGGATCATCAGCCCGCCATAGTGCCCCCAGTCCGCAGGCCACCAATCCTGACTATCGGTCATCAGCGCGTGCATATCTTTTTTCAGCGCATCGACGTCCAGTTTTTCCAACTCATCGCGATAGTTGAAATCCGGCCCCATTGGATTGGTCTTGGTGTCATGCTGATGCAGAATGTCCAGATTCAACGCATTCGGCCACCACGACATAACCGTGGCGCTGGTCGCGGTGTTGCCGCCATGCATTACAGGGCATTTCCCCGATTTTCCGTTGTCGCTTCCGTCCATGATAGCTCTCCTCTGCTATACTTCGCCACCGTGGTGACGTGAAAAACGTTGTGCAAATCAGTTCTGTTCGCCCTGTTTCTAAGACAGGAATTCGAATCTGCGCACCCAGTTGCCTGAGTATTATAGCACCCATATTTATAATTATTATTTGTATTTTCTAATCAAAGTGATAACCCAGAGTTATGATTAACCTTACGATGAAACACCTGCGTTATTTCGAGTCTCTGGCGCGTCACAAACATTTCGGCCGCGCCGCTGAAGCATGTTCAATCTCTCAACCGGCGCTTTCCGTACAAATGAAAGAGCTGGAAACCCTGCTGGGCGCCCCCCTGATTGAGCGGAACGCAAGGCAAATCCGGCTCAGCAATCTGGGCGAAGCTCTGGCCGAAAGGTCGCGCAGTATTCTGCGTGCGGTGAACGAGCTTGAGGATTTGGCACGAACGGCCCAAGGGGCCTTGGCTGGTCGCTTGCGCTTTGGCGTTATCCCAACGATGGCACCTTATATCCTGCCGGGTTTGATCCGCGAATTGACCGCGATGTACCCTAACCTGGACCTTCGCCCTCGAGAGACCGTGACGCAAAAACTGATCTCTAATTTGCTGGACGGGCAACTGGACTTCGCCATTTTAGCCCTGCCTGTTTCCGAACCAACCCTTGTCGAAAAGCCCCTGTTCTCGGAAGAGTTCGTGTTGGTGCGGCCCAAGGCAGACGCAGACAAACCCGTCCCAAACTCTGACACTCTGAAGGAGATGCGATTATTGCTGTTGGAGGAAGGGCACTGTTTTCGCGATCAGGCCCTGTCGTTTTGCAACGTATCGTCCAAGACGCCACGCGATTTGATGGAGGGCAGCTCTCTTTCAACGCTTGTTCAGATGGTTGGCGCGGGCATCGGGGTTACATTGATCCCGGAAATGGCGGTACCCATCGAAACCGGCAACGCGCCAGTTTCCGTTATACCATTGCGGCACCCCCGTCCAAAACGAACGATTGGGATGGTTTGGCGTAAATCCAGCCCGTTGAACGACCAGTTCAATCTTATCGCAGAGCGGCTGCAGGATGTTCAGCTGTTGTTGACCAACAACCCGCGCTAAACCCGTACTCTGCCACTACTGCACCAAGCTATGATTTCTTTTGTCCCGCTTCGGGAACGAACTCACGCAATGGCGCACGGCTCTTGTCATTCCCGGCATCCGTCGTTTTCTTCAAAAGCCCCAGCAGCTGGCTTTTCTCTGCGTCGTCCAGCCCCGACAAAATCTCGTTCTGCAATTCGCGAACAACCGGGATAATTCGGTGAAAGAGGGCCAAACCGTCCTCGGACAGTCCCAAAACACGCGCGCGCCGATCTGTGGGGCTGACAGTGCGCTGGACCAGACCTTTGCTTTCAAGCCGGTCAATCACGCCGCCCAAAGTGGCCTTGTCATAGGCGATAGCACCGGCCAGAGACGCCTGATCGATTCCCGGTCTGGCATGAATCGCTGACAGGGCTGCGAACTGAACAGGGGTTAAATCCACTTTGGCCTCTGCCAACTTCTCGGCAAAAACAGCCACCGAGATTTGGTGCAGTCGGCGGACCAAGTGCCCGGCCATATTATATATTTCCACCATATTTTCACCTTTGACCCAGCGCCGAGGGCGACTTTAATGAAGCATTTTCAAAAAATCAATTTGACAGGTACACTAATAGTAAGGATACATACCAATTAAGGGAGGACGCTATGTCAGAACAATTGGGTACACTCGAAGAGCTGCCGCAGGACTATCGCGACGATATGACCAAAGCAGGTGTCGCACCACTTTGGCCGATGATGCGCAACGTGCTGCCACATGGGCAGCCCAACCCCGTATCGCAGCCAGGATACTGGAATTATGGCGCATTGCGTCCGTTGCTGATGCGAGCGGGTGAATTGACACCAGTTGAAAAGGCAGAGCGCCGCGTTTTGGTTCTATCCGATCCTGGCCGTGGCGCTGGCGCGATGCAGGCGACAGCCTCTATCTATCTGGGTATGCAGTTGCTGTTGCCCGGTGAAACGGCCCCGGCCCACGTGCACACCCCCAGCGCGGTACGCATAGTTGTGGAAGGCAAAGGCGGTTACACCGTTGTGGATGGCGAAAAGCTACCCATGGAAGAAGGCGATTTGGTCCTGACACCTGGGGGCGAGTGGCACGACCACGGCCACGAGGGAACCGAACCAGTCATCTGGCTGGATGCCTTGGACCTGCCCTTGTTTTACTACCTCGAAGGGTCATATGCCACCGAAGGCCCGCTTCAGGCCCAACGCAACCGCCCCGACGCAAGTCAGGTTGAATACCTGTCTTCCGGTCTGGCACCTTCGCGCAAGCACGGTGCGGGAACACGTCGCTATCCAATGATGCGCTACCCGTGGGAACGCACCAAAGCGGCGCTGATTGAAATGGCGGCCTATTCCGACCAAGGCATTGCCGAGCTGGACTATGTAAACCCCGAAACCGGCGCAGATGTGTTGCCGACCATGGGTTTCACAGCAATGCGCATTGGCGCCGGGCAAAAACACACCCCGCCTTTACGCTCTGCGTCTGGAGCGTATCATGTGATTGCAGGCACTGGCACGACAACCATCAACGGCAAGAAAATCGAGTGGGGTCCGAAGGACACGTTCTCGGCACCGGTTTTCGCCGAAATTGACCATGAAGCGACCGAAGATGCGTATCTAATCCGCGTCCACGACCGGCCGCTGCAAGAAAAACTTGGATACTACGAGGAACGCGCGCGATGACATCCTATCTTTTTGAAACTCCCAAGGTGAATTCTGTCCCTATTAAAGGGGAAGATGCCGCTTACCCGGTGGCACGCATCTTTTGTGTTGGCCGCAACTATGCGGCGCATGCCGCGGAAATGGGTGTTGCTGTAGATCGCGAGGCACCATTTTACTTCACCAAAAACCCTCAAACGGTCCAAGAAACGGGAACCGAAATTCCCTACCCTCCGGGCACTGAAAACTATCACTACGAAATGGAACTGGTGATCGCCATCGGCGCCCCGGTATTTCGTTGTACCCCAGAAGAAGGCAAAGCCGCGATCTACGCTTATGGATGCGGTCTGGATATGACACGGCGCGACCTACAGCTGGTTGCACGTTCCAAACAACGCCCTTGGGATTTGGGTAAAGACGTAGAGCAATCTGCCGTTTTGTCCCCCATGACCAAAGCCGCAGATTTCGGCGAACCGGGCCCGCAGCGGATTTACCTGACCGTGAATGGTGAAACCAAGCAGGACGCGCATTTAAGTGACTTGATCCACAATGTTTCTGAGATCGTCGCCGATCTGTCGAAATACTATCACCTTGCCCCCGGCGACATCATTTTGACAGGCACCCCAGCAGGCGTTGGAGCAGTTGTAGCTGGCGACAAAATCGAAGGTGGTATTGATGGGCTTGATCCCATCAGCCTGAACATTGGTCCAGCCGAATGATCACGTTCCACGGATATTTCCGCAGCTCCAGCGCCCATCGCTGCAGGATTGCATTCAATCTGAAAGGTCTTGAGTATGACTTTCAGCCGGTGCACCTGACGCGCGACGGTGGGGAGCAGAAAAAACCGGCCTACGCTGCGGTAAACCCGCAATCGTTGGTTCCCACGTTGCAAGATGGCGATCTGACCCTCATTCAGTCGATGGCTATTCTTGAGTGGCTGGACGAAACACATCCGCAGCCACCGTTGCTACCGAAAGATGCAAACCTGCGCGCCCAAGTGCGCGGGTTTTCCCAAATCATCGCATGCGATATCCATCCGCTGCAAAACTTGCGCGTGTTGCAATATTTGGCCAGCGAGTTTGGCGCAGACCAAGCCGTAAAAGAAGCATGGTGCCAACGTTGGATCGGCGACGGCCTTTCCGCCTGCGAAACGCTGCTCGCGGCAAACACCAAATCTGACTACTGTTTTGGCGACACACCGGGGCTGGCCGACATTTGCCTTGTCCCCCAAGTCTTCTCGGCCAATCGCTTTAAAGTCGACTTGTCATTGATGCCCAACGTACGGCGCATCTTTGATACCTGCATGGCCACTTCCGCGTTTGCGGATGCCGCGCCTGCGAATCAACCAGACGCCGAAGCCTGACAAAAACGTCAACTGGCTAGCGCTGTCATCCCATCCAGATTTCTGGATGGGGCAAACCCTTTTGTGCAAAATTGGAGCCTAAAATGAGCAAATCAAGAATTGTGATCGCAGGCGGTGGAATCGGCGGATTGGCCAGTGCCATCGGATTGGCGCAAAAAGGCATCCCGTCCATTGTTCTGGAAAAATCCGGCACTCTTGGCGAAATCGGCGCGGGTATCCAGCTGGGTCCAAACGCCTTTCATGCATTTGACTATCTTGGCGTTGGCGATGCTGCACGCGGAATGGCTGTCTATATCGACAATTTGCGTCTGATGGATGCGATGTCGGGCAACGAAATCACGCGCATTCCGTTGGACGATGAGTTCCGCACCCGGTTCGGTAACCCCTATGCCGTGGTTCACCGGGGGGAACTGTACGGCGTATTCTTGCGCGCTTGCCAAGACCATGAACTGATCGAACTGCGCACGAATTCCGAAGTGGTCGATTATGAACAGGATGACGTCAGCGCAACCGCGATTCTGGCCAATGGCGAACGCATTACCGGGTCAGCCGTGATCGGCGCCGATGGCCTATGGTCCAACATCCGAAAGCGCCTTGTTGGCGACGGGGCACCCCGCGTCTCAGGCCACACCACCTATCGCAGTGTGATCCCCACCGAGGACATGCCGGAAGACCTGCGTTGGAACGCCGCCACACTTTGGGCGGGGCCCAAATGCCATATCGTTCACTATCCGCTATCCGGCTGGAAAGCCTTTAACCTGGTTGTGACCTATCACAACGACGCGGCAAAACCCGTTGCCGGCCTGCCGGTCACTCATGACGAAGTGCGCCGTGGATTCGAGCATGTTGCTCCGGTCGCGCAGCAGGTCATCGACAAAGGCAAAGATTGGAAATTGTGGGTCTTGTGTGACCGCGATCCGGTGATGAATTGGGTCGACGGGCGTGTCGCCTTGCTGGGCGACGCTGCACATCCACAGCTGCAATACTTTGCACAAGGCGCTTGCATGGCGATGGAAGATGCCGTTGCCCTGTCTCATCAGATGGAAGCATGCAGCGGAGACGTTGAACGCGCGCTCCAAGCCTATCAATCGATGCGTCGTTTGCGGACTGCGCGAATCCAACTTCAAAGCCGCGAGATCGGACAACACATCTATCACGCCAGCGGTGCCCACGCAGAATTGCGCAACGCCATTATGAGCGCAAAGTCGCCAAGTGAATGGTATGATACAGTTTCTTGGCTCTATGGCAGCACAGGACTTGAAGGTTCTGTCTCCAATGAAGCCACGGCAATTTCGGTCTAAAAAAGGTATTGATCGAAATAGTTATATCTCATAAGTATTAGACGTCGATTGACGTAGGGAGAGCGTCTAGAGATTCTGAGTCGGCCTGTGACAACCACCGCAGGCTGGCCCAAAAAACCGCTGACTAGCGAGCCTTCCAAGCCCGCCCGCCAGCAAAAAGAATGTTTGATCATCAATGGAGGAAACTATGATCAAAGCACGCAGAACACTTCTTAAGGGCGCCGTCGCAGCCGTTGCATTGGCAGCAGCAAGCACCGCAGCTATGGCGCAAGAAGTCACGCTTCGCATGCACCAGTTTTTGCCGGCTCAAGCAAACGTTCCAGTTCAAATTCTGGACGTGTGGGCAGACAAGGTTGAAGCCGATTCAGACGGCCGCATCAAAATCCAGCGTTTCCCTTCCATGCAATTGGGCGGCACCCCGCCACAGCTGATGGACCAAGCCATTGACGGCGTTGCCGACATCGTTTGGACCGTGGTCGGTTACACACCAGGCCGCTTCCCATCGACCGAAGTTTTTGAACTGCCATTCATGGTATCTGACGCGCGCGCCGCATCTTATGCCTATTGGAAAATGTTCGAATCCGGCATGAAAGACACCCAGTTCAAGGACCTTAAAATCCTGGGCACTTGGGTTCACGGCCCAGGCATGTTCCACACCAAGGACCCGGTATCGGTTCCTGGCGACCTGAACGGGATGAAAATCCGCGGCGGCTCGCGCCTGGTCAACCAACTGCTGGAGCTTGTGGGCGCAACCCCAATCGGCATGCCAGTTCCTGCCGTGTCCGAAGGTTTGGCCAAGGGTGTGATCGACGGAACCACCATTCCATGGGAAGTCACCACCGCGTTGAAAGTTCCAGAATTGGTGTCCAACCACACCGAATTCGAAGGTCCGGCGCTGTATAACCTGACTTTCGTTCTGGCCATGAACAAACCTCGGTTTGAATCTCTGCCAGCTGACCTGCAGAAAGTGATCGACGACAATTCCGGTCTGGAATTTTCGATCTTCGCTGGCGGCACTCAGTCAGATGCTGACGGTCCCGCACGTCAGATCGCCGTAGATCGCGGCAACAACATCATCACCATCGCCGAAGGTGACACCGCAGAGTGGCAAGCTCTGGTGCAGCCTATCTATGATAGCTGGATCGCTGACATGGACAGCCGCGGGCTGGACGGTCAAGGACTGATCGACGAAGCCAAAGCTCTGATGGGCGAATACGAAGCGTCGAAGTAACGCCTGTTAGCCCCCTACTTACTGTCTTTGTACGTGGGGGGCTTTTTCTTTTTTGGGAGAAGACCGAATGCTCAACATGGTAGAGCGGTTGGCCCGAGCAATGGCGATTGCTGGTGGGTTGGTTCTGACGGTACTTGTCGTTTTGACATGCACAAGTGTCTTAGGACGCGGACTAAATACATTGAGCCATTCCGGCTTGTTGCCCGATGCATTGGGTGCCTGGTTGCTGGGCTTGGGCGTGGGCCCGATCAACGGCGACTTTGAGCTGGTTGAAGCCGGCGTTGCCTTTGCAATCTTTTCGTTCTTTCCGATCTGTCAATTGTACGGCGCCCACGCCACCGTCGACATTTTCACCTCAAGCCTGCCGACCAAAATCAACAAGGTCATAATGGGGTTCTGGGAAGTCATCCTGTCGGCGATCATCGTCCTGATCACGATCCGACTGTTCGCAGGGCTGGAAGACAAAATTCGCTACGGTGAAACGACCTTCCTGCTGCAATTTCCGATTTGGTGGGCTTATGCCGCCAGTTTCGCCGCTGCCGTCGTTGCCGCTGTTGTTGCCGTCTACTGCGCTGGCGCGCGGGTGATAGAGGCGCTGACCGGGCGCCCTGTTCTACCGTATTCCGAAGGAGCAGACCATTGAGTATGCTTGAACTGGGCTATTTGTCCTTCCCTATTCTGTTGGTCATGATCTTTCTGCGGGCCCCGATTGGCCTGGCAATGATGCTGTGCGGTATTGGCGGTCTGTACTTTGCTATGGACGGCACCAACATGTTCATGTCCAAGCTGAAGTCAGAAACGTATTCAACGTTCTCCAGCTATTCACTGACCATCATCCCCATGTTCCTGCTGATGGGGCAGTTCGCCACCGTCTCTGGCATGTCTAAAGCGCTGTTCAAAGCAGCTGAAAGTTTCCTGGGCCACCGCAGAGGCGGTGTGGCTATGGCGGCTGTTGGTGCCTGTGCAGGCTTTGGTTCTATCTGCGGAAGCTCGCTAGCGACTGCGGCAACGATGAGCCGCGTCGCCCTCCCGGAACTACGCCGTTACGGCTACTCTGGTGGTTTCTCCACCGCAACACTGGCCGCAGGTGGCACCTTGGGCATCTTGATCCCACCATCTGTTATTCTGGTTATTTACGCCATCCTGACCGAACAAAACATCGCCAAACTGTTCCTGGCCGCCTTCATACCGGGCATCCTGGCGGCAATCGGTTACATCATCACAATCTCTATTTACGTACGTGTCTACCCAGACGCGGCTGGAACGCGCGAACCTGTTCCGATGCCAGAACGTATCAAAGCCCTGATCGATGTCTGGCCCGTTCTGTTGGTGTTCGGCTTGGTTGTCGGCGGGATCTATTTGGGTTGGTTCACACCGACCGAAGGCGCCGCCGTTGGTGCTGCCGGCACCGGTCTGATCGCACTGGTTTCGGGCAACCTGTCTTGGGAACAGTTTCGCGATAGCATCATCGCTACAGCAACATCGTCAGCCATGATCTTCTTCATCATCCTTGGTGCGGGGTTCTACAATGGCTTCCTTGCCTTGTCGCAAGTTCCACAAGAGCTTTCGGGCTGGGTGGTTGGCCAAGGCTACAGCCCATGGACTGTGCTGACACTGGTTCTGGTCTTCTACGTCATTTTCGGATGCCTGATGGACAGTCTGTCCATGATCCTGCTGACCATCCCGATTTTCTTCCCGGTGATCAGTGCATTGGACTTCGGAATGTCGCCTGAACACGTCGCGATCTGGTTCGGTATTCTGGTGCTGATCGTGGTCGAAGTTGGGCTGATTACACCGCCTGTCGGGATGAACCTGTTCATCATCAACTCGATGGATAAGGAAACGCCAATGACACACACCTACAAGGCCGTGATGTGGTTTGTCACCTCTGACATCGTCCGCGTCATCCTGCTTGTGCTGTTCCCAGCAATCACCTTGTTCTTGCTACCAAACTAAAGCGATCTGTCGCATTTCTACGAAACGGAAAGACACTTCTATGAGCGAACCAATCCTGAAAATCGATGTGGCCGACGGCATTGCCACGTTGACAATGAACCGCCCGAACAAGCGCAATGCTATGTGCGACGAGCTTCTGGAAGCGCTGGATGAGTTTTTCACCAAACCGCCTAAAGACGTGAAGGTCGTGGTATTGACTGGCACCGCTGGTCACTACTGCTCGGGTCTGGACCTGAGCGAACACGTCGCCCGTAATGCCGAAGGCACAATGCGCCACTCTCGCAACTGGCATGGCGTGATGGACCGTATTCAGTACGGCGGCCTGCCAGTTGTTTCGGCAATGTTCGGCGCGGTGATCGGCGGTGGTTTGGAATTGGCCACGGCCACGCAGGTGCGTATCGCAGAACCTTCGACGATCTTCCAACTCCCCGAAGGTCGGCGCGGGATTTTTGTGGGCGGCGGCGCCAGCGTACGTGTTGGCCGTATTCTTGGCGCAGATCGGATGACCGAAATGATGCTGACAGGCCGCAAGTATTCGGCGAACGAAGGTTTGGCCCTTGGGCTGACACATTACAGCGTTGGTGAAGGCGAAGCCTTGCCGTTGGCCATGAAACTTGCTCGCAAGATTGCCGACAACGCGCCGCTGTCCAACTACATCATGATCCAGGCATTGTCGCGTGTCGAAGACATGGCCAAAGCCGATGGTCTGTTCACCGAAAGCTTGTGTGCTGCGCTGACGCAGACCAGCCCAGACGCCGTCGAAGGGCTTGCCGCGTTTCTCGAAAAGCGCGAGCCGGATTTTGGAGGATAAGTGTGGGCCGGTCAGCTGATCATCGCTCGAGTAAAAAGACAGTGCAGTTAGATGTCCGTTTGCGAGAATTCGTTGGATATACGCTTCGGCGTACATCCTCGATCATTCAAGCTGATCTGGCACAAACACTAAAGCCGTTTGACTTGCGAATGCTGACCTTCAGCGCATTGTCGTTGATCATCAATAATCCGGGACTACGCCAAAGCCAATTGGCAGACGCTATGGATGTCGAACATCCAAATATGGTCAGCCTGATTGACGATCTTGAGGCCCGGAACTTGATCACTCGCGAACGTTCAACATCGGATCGACGGGCCTATGCGGTCTGCGGAACCGAAGCCGGAAAGCGCCTTTACGAAGCGGCGCACAAGGCCGTCGCCGATCACGAAAACAGGCTGCTGGCCGGGTTAAACGACGATCAGCGGCAACAAATTCTAGGCGCGATGGAAATGATCCAGACCGCGTACAAAATTTAGGAAGAGGGAAGAATGATGCTTAGGACAGCAAATTTCGAACCACACAACGTCATTCACGAAAAACGGGCAGACGGTACAATTCTGCTGCGCTCTGCCAAGGAATTGGGCCCTGTCGTAGACCGCACGGGTGATTGGCTGCACAAATGGGCCGTCGAAGCACCTGACCGTGTCTTTCTAGCCGAACGTAGCGGCGCAGGTTGGCGAGAAGTCACCTACGCTCAGGCATTGGAGCAAGTTCGCGCCATTGCGGCGGCGCTTTTGGCGCGCGGCATGGGTCCGGATACCCCAATTCTTATTATGTCCGGCAACGGCGTCGACCATGGTTTGCTGTCGCTTGCTGCGCACTACGTTGGCGTGCCTACTGTGCCAGTGGCAGAGCAATACTCGCTGATCCACGGCGCGCACGGGCGTCTGCGACATGCGATCGAACTGGTCTCTCCGAAAATGGCCTATGTCGTCGATGCAGATCAATACGCCGAAGCGTTGCGTATGGATGCAATGGACGGGATCGAAGTTATTGCAACGCGCCCCGGCCAAAACACCAGTGTCACGCCTATTGCCAAGCTTTTGGAAGGCGATGCGTCGATAGATGTTGATGCTGCTTTTGCAAAGGTCACACCGGACAGTGTGGTCAAAATCTTGATGACCAGCGGTTCGACGTCCAGCCCGAAGGGCGTGCTGACAACGCATCGGATGATGTGCACCAACCAAACGCAATTGGCGCAATCGCTGCCCTTCTTGACCGAGAAGCCGCCTGTTATTGTTGATTGGCTGCCCTGGAACCACGTTTTTGGCGGCTCACACAATTTCAACATGGTGCTGTCCAACGGTGGCAGCCTGTATGTTGATGACGGTAAACCTGTTGCGGGCTTGTTTGACCGGACGTTGGAAAACCTGTCGATGGTCACCGGCACAGTCAGCTTCAACGTCCCGGTTGGCTACGCCATGCTGGTAGAAGCACTGAAAGCCGATGCAGAATTGCGCCAGCGTTTCTTCGAAAATCTGGACATGATCTTCTATGCCGGTGCCTCTTTGCCCCAAGACGTGTGGACAGCACTGGAAGAGATGGCAATGGAGGTCAAAGGCGAAGTTCCTTTGATGACGTCTTCTTGGGGGTTAACCGAAACCGCCCCGGCGACGATGCTGCAACAAGAACCAATTGGTCGCTCTGGCGTCGTTGGCGTGCCTGTTACCGGCGTTACACTGAAATTGCTGCCTGACAGTGACATGCGCTGCGAAGTGCGCGTCAAGGGCCCCAATCTGATGCCCGGCTATTTCGAAGCGCCCGAAAAAACTGCTGAAGCCTTTGATGAAGAAGGGTACTTCATCACAGGCGATGCCATGGCGTTCAATGACTTGGAAGACTTCAACAAAGGTATGCGCTTTGATGGCCGTATCTCTGAAGACTTCAAATTGTTGACCGGCACATGGGTTCGTGCCGCGCAGCTGCGGCTGGACATGTTGGCCTGTCTTGGCCCGCTGGCATCTGATCTGGTAATTACCGGCGCAGACCGCAATCAGATCGGTGTCATGATTTTCCCGAACATGTCTGTTCTGAAAGAAGGCGGTTACGATCTGACAGATGACAACGGCGCCTATCGCTGCAAGCTACTGCAGGGCGAGATTCACCGTCGCTTGGTTGAACGCGCGGGCGAAATTTCCGGCAGTTCCACCCGCGTTGCACGCGCCATTGTGCTGTCCGAACCCGCCTCTTTGCCCGAAGGTGAATTGACCGCCAAAGGCAACTTGAACTTCCGCAAAATCCTGACCCGCCGGGCCGATTTGTTGAAGCGTCTGTATGACGATTCCGATCCGTCCATCGTAACGATTTAATAGGAGCGACACACATGGTCGATCTTTCCAAAGTCCGCGCCATCGACATTCACACCCACGCCGAAGAGCCCTGCGGCTGCCATTCGGATGACGGGTATGATGATTTGCAGGCCTCGATGGCCAAATACTTCCGGGCTCCCTGGAGCCATCCGCCCACAATCCAAGAAACCGCTGCGCACTATCGCGAACAGAACATTGCTGCGGTCATCTTCCCGGTCGATGCAGAGCGTGAGACAGGCTATCGCCGCTACAAGAACGAAGAAGTGGCTGAACTGGCCGCCGAAAACAGCGATGTCTTGATCCCATTTGCATCCATCGACCCCTGGAAGGGTAAAATGGGGGTGCGCGAAGCAAAACGCCTGATGAGTGAATTCGGCATCAAGGGGTTCAAGTTTCACCCGACCATGCAGGGTTTTTACCCCAACGATCGCATTGCCTATGAGCTGTACGAGGCGATCGAGGCAGAGGGCGGTATCGCCCTGTTCCATACCGGGCAAACCGGTGTTGGCTCTGGTATGAAGGGCGGCAACGGAATGCGCCTGAAATACTCAAACCCGATGTATATGGACGATGTTGCTGTTGATTTTCCGGATATGAAAATCATTTTGGCCCACCCCTCTTTCCCGTGGCAGGAAGAAGCCTTGTCGGTCGCTCAGCACAAACCAAATGTTTATATCGACTTGTCGGGTTGGTCGCCAAAATACTTCCCCGAAATCTTGGTGCGCTACTGCAACTCGATCCTTCGCAAGAAGGTTCTGTTTGGATCTGACTGGCCAATGATCACGCCGGAACGCTGGCTGAGCGATTTCGAAAAGATCAATATCAGGGATGAATTGCGCCCCGACATCATCAAAGGCAATGCAGCACGGTTGCTGGGCCTCGAATAATGCTTCCCAAGCCGAAGCTTGATCATTTCTGTTCCATCTCGGTCGAATTATCTTCGATTCACGAGATGGGGCAGGGTCGTAATGGTCATCGGCGGATCATCCCCATCGTTGGTGGGTCGGTCAGCGGCCAGATCAAGGGACGTGTTCTAAACCTTGGCGCTGACTGGCAAACCATTCTGGCCGACGGCAGCGCCGATCTGGATACGCGATACGCCATGGAAACCGATGATGGCGCGTTGATCGAGATCATCAACAAAGGTGTGCGCCACGGTCCCCCAGATGTCATCGAACGGCTGGCCAAAGGGGAACAGGTTGATCCCGCCGAATATTACTTTCGTACCTACGCCCGTCTGGAAACAGGGGATGAACGGTACGGTTGGGTCAATAAAACGGTGTTTGTTGGCACCGGTGCCCGCCTTGCCAGTGCGGTGCAGATTGACCTCTACGCACTGACCTAATTCAGATACCGGAGCCTTGTAAATGAAACCGTTTTCGGCGCCTTTGAGCGATATTGTATTCACCATGTCTCACGTTGCCGGGGCCAATGCATTGCCCGATTGGGACGCAGAATTCGCCGGAGAGATTGGCGGGCATTTCGCCGCTTTTGCCGAAGGTGAAATCGCGCCATTGGATGAGCCGGGCGATCAACAAGGGTGCCGGTTGGAAAACGGCCGTGTTCGTATGCCAGATGGTTTCGGCGCAGTGTATAACAGCTACGCCGAACAGGGATGGCCCAGCCTGACCGTGCCGGAACAGTATGACGGACAAGAACAAAGCGCACTGGTACTGGCCATTACATCCGAGATTTTCTCGGGTGCTAACCACAGCCTACAAATGATCACAGGATTGGTGCCGGGCGCAGTACGCACGTTGCTGCGCTTTGGAACGGACGACCAGAAAGACCGATACGTTGGTTCGCTTGCATCAGGGGAAACGCTGGCAACGATGTGCCTGACCGAACCCGGAGCAGGCTCTGACCTGTCACGCGTGCGCTGCAGAGCGACCAAGAATGGTGACAGCTGGAAGATTGAAGGCGAGAAGATCTTTATTTCCGGCGGTGATCAGGACATGTCGGCCAAGATTTTGCATCTGGTTTTGGCGCGGACCTCTGACGATGGCATCAAGGGTTTGTCGCTATTCCTGTGCCCGTCCGAAAAATCTGACGACACACGCAACCACGTGACCGTTACGCGGATCGAAGAAAAGATGGGGCTTCACGCCTCACCCACGTGCCAATTGGCATTTGACGGGGCCGAGGCCGAATTGATCGGCAAAGAAGGACAAGGCCTGAAGGCTATGTTCACAATGATGAATCACGCCCGTGCGGATGTGGCGTTACAAGGGGTGGCCCATGCAGCGCGCGCCTATGACGTCGCAAGCGCCTATGCCGCCGAACGGGTTCAGGGCCGCAACGCCGATGGCACACCGGCCACTTTGGATCAACATGCCGATGTTGCGCGCCTTCTAACCGAGATTGATACGCTCGCACTTGGTGGTCGTGCCATTGCGCATTTGTCTTTTGTTATGATGGAAAAAGGCGACGCCCCGGACATCGTTGAGTTTCTGACCCCCATCGCAAAGGTCTACTGCACCGAAGCCGGAATGCGTGCCGCCGAAATGGGTGTGCAGGTTCTGGGCGGATACGGATATCTAAGCGAATACCGGCTGGAACAAACCTACCGTGACGCCCGGATTGCGGCGATCTATGAAGGGGCGAATGCCATTCATGAACGCGTGCTGGCCACCCGATTGTTAGGGGCAGCACCTGGTGAAGCGTTTGACGCTTGGTTGGCCGAAAACGCTTCGGGCCATGATGTTGCAACCCAAGCCATGGAGCTGTGGCGCGAAGCCCGCGCCCTGATGTTGCAAGCAGATGACCCAACACCGAAAGCGCATGACTTCATGGCCCTGACGGCCGAAGCATTGGTGCTTTGCCTGTGGGCCCGAATGGCAACAGAGGCGGACCACCATGCCGAGGCGGATCGTATTCGCAACCGTGCCAAATGGGCCACCGAACGCGGTCTGATCCGGGCACAGTCACATGCTGCGATGGTTGGCCTCTGACAGGTCACGCCATCTCACCAAGCGGTGAGTGTTGTTGCGCCCAGTTGCCTGACGTCAAAGTCTGTCTACTACTGAGGAAAATGGAGGCGCATATGCGACGACTTTCACTTTCCCTATTGTCTTTGGCGATGGCGGCCACCCTGCTTTTCACTCCAGCCCCTGTGGATGCGGGCGAAAGGCGCGACATTATCGTTGCCGGCGGGTGCTTCTGGTGTGTCGAAGCAGATTTCGAAAAGGTCCCTGGTGTGATCGATGTGATCTCGGGCTACACAGGCGGATCAGTCGCCAACCCGACATATAAACAGGTGACCCGCGGCGGCTCTGGCCACTATGAGGCCGTGCGCATTGTCTATGACAGCGCGAAAGTGAACCGCAACCAGTTGTACAACATGTTCTTCCGGTCAGTTGACCCGACAGATTCAGGTGGACAATTCTGTGATCGTGGCAAAAGCTATCGCACTGCCATATTTGCAGACGGCGGCGCTGAACGTGGTGCCGCCGAGCAGGCAAAAAAAGAGGCTCAGGCCCAGCTGGGACGCAAAATCGTAACGCCGATTTTGAACGCAGGGCCATTCTATGACGCGGAAGACTATCATCAGAACTACTACAAGGGCAGCAATCGGGTTCTGACCCGGTTTGGGCCCATCCGCCAAAAAGAGGCGTACAAAAAATACCGCAATGCCTGTGGGCGCGACCAACGGGTGAAGGAATTGTGGGGAAATGCCGCGCCATTTGCCGGAGGTTGATGCCACTGGCGCTGGTTTTAACGAGGGGGCTGTCTGCCCCCTCGCACTCCCCCGAAGGTATTTTTGAACAAAAGAAGATCAGACCTGCGTCAAGTCTTTGAGTTCGTAAAGGATTTGCAAAGCTTCGCGCGGCGTCAGACTGTCTGGATGTATTTCCGCCAACTTCTCCTCGACCTCTGATTGGCCTTTCGTTGTCGGCGGGGGCGGTGGTGGTGCGGCCGCAAACAACGGCAGATCATCGATCAAGGCTCGTTGGGCAGGACGTTCCCGATCCCCCTCTTCCAAGGCTTCAAGAACAGTACGTGCGCGGGCGATGACAGCGGCGGGAAGGCCCGCAAGTTGGGCAACCTGCACCCCGTATGAACGATCTGCTGCACCTGCGCGCACTTCGTGCAGGAAGATTACCTCTCCTTCCCATTCTTTGACAGCGACAGTCGCATTCACCACCCCAGGCAGCTTTCCCGCCAATTGTGTGAGTTCGTGATAATGCGTCGCAAACAACCCGCGGACCTGATTGACGTCGTGCAAATGTTCCAATGTCGCCCAAGCAATGGACATGCCGTCCCATGTGGCAGTCCCCCGACCGATTTCGTCTAGTATGACCAAAGCTCTGTCATCGGCCTGGTTCAGAATGGCGGCGGTTTCGACCATTTCAACCATGAAGGTCGACCGACCGCGCGCCAAATCATCCGACGCGCCGACCCGGCTGAATATCTGGCTGACCAATCCGATATGTGCTTGGTCGGCTGGCACAAAAGATCCCATCTGAGCCAGCAGCGCAATCAGTGCATTCTGGCGCAGAAAGGTCGATTTACCCGCCATGTTCGGGCCGGTAAGCAACTGAACCGCAGCACCGTCGCCAGCGTTTAGCGCGCAGTCATTGGCCACAAAAGGATCGCCCGATTTCGTCAACGCGGCTTCGACCACCGGATGGCGCCCGCTGGTAATATCAAAGGTACGAGACATGTCGACACGCGGGCGGCACCAGTTCTGTGCCTTGGCCAGATCGGCCAGTGCCAGCGCAACATCAAATTCAGCCAGAGCCAACGCAGTTTGCGACAACGCGGGCGCATTCGCCAATATGGATTGGCGCAGCTCTTCGTAAAGGCGCTTTTCGATTTCCAAGGCGCGTCCACCGGCGTTTAAAATCCGGGTTTCAAGCTCTGACAAGTCAACGGTGGTGAAACGCACCTGATTGGCCGTGGTTTGGCGATGAATAAACCGGTCAGACAGCGCCAGCATTTTTTCAGCATGGGTCGTTGTGACCTCGATAAAATAGCCCAGCACATTGTTATGCTTGATTTTCATGCTGGGGATGCCGGTTTCGGCAGAGTATTCCTGCTGCATCCGGGCCACAACGCCGCGACCTTCATCGCGCAATGTGCGGGCCTCATCCAATTCTTCATCATACCCAGGCGCGATGAATCCGCCATCACGCGCCAAAAGCGGTGGTTCGGCAACCAAGGACTCTTCTAGCAAATCCAACAAGGCGTCATGCCCCGCGAGATTGCGCCGGGCCACATTCAGCAGTTCCGGCAATTCCGCCCCGGTCAACGTATCGGCCAATGTCATTGCCTGCGCCAATCCGTTTCGAATGGCGGCCAAGTCTCGCGGCCCGCCCCGATCAAGGCCAAGGCGCGACAAGGCGCGGTCCAAGTCCGGAACCCGCCGCAAACCTTCACGCAGGTTGGCATTGTCGGTTTGGCCCCAAGTTACCGCATCCAGCCGGTTTTGGATCACATCCAGATCCCGAGATGGGGCGGACAAGCGCCGTTCCAGTAGACGGGCCCCGCCCGCTGTGACCGTTCGATCCATGACCGACAATAACGATCCGGCCCGCCCGCCTTGCAAAGATTGGGTCAGTTCCAGATTGCGCCGGGTTGCGGCATCGATCTGGAGCAATCGGGTGACCTTTTCTTGGCGAGGCGGGCGCAACAGGGGCAGTTTCCCCTTCTGCGTAATATCCAGATAGTCCACCAGGGCGCCCATTGCCGAAAGCTCTGGCCGCTCAAATTGTCCAAACGCATCCAGTGTTTGAACGGCAAATAATTCACACAGACGCGCCGAACCATTGGTGCTGTCAAAACTGGCCTGTCCCAAAATGGTTGGCGTGATCCCCAGATCTGACAGCACCTCTCGCAGAGAGGTTTCTGCCGTATCCGTCACCAGAATTTCAGCGGGCGCAAGGCGGGCCAATTCGGGCCCAACACGTGCGTGATCAACGGGCATGACCTGAAAAGCCCCGGTAGATATATCGGCCCAAGCCAAGGCAAATTCATCCCGAACCTGTGCTACCGACGCCAAGTAATTGTGCCGCCGCGCCTCTAGCAGAGAATCTTCGGTCAGCGTGCCCGGCGTGACCAATCGCACGACATCGCGTTTAACCACGGATTTTGATCCGCGCTTTTTGGCTTCGGCCGGGCTTTCCATCTGCTCGCACACCGCTACCCGAAACCCTTTGCGGATGAGTGTCAGCAGGTATCCTTCGGCGGCGTGATAGGGCACGCCGCACATCGGAATATCATTCCCGTCATGCTTGCCGCGTTTGGTCAAAGAGATGTCCAGCGCTTCGCTAGCCGCGACTGCGTCATCGAAAAACATCTCATAGAAGTCACCCATCCGGTAAAAAAGCAGCGCATCAGAATACTGCGCCTTTAGCTCCAGATATTGCGCCATCATGGGCGTCATCGCGGGTCTCCTGCCGGGCTTGTTTCAACGGAAACAACATATCGATGCCGCGTCGGCATCGAAAGGCAGGATATTGATTTCCTCTGATGTTTTTTTCGCGTATTTATTGAGCTACGTGTTAGCGTAAACGTGCCATGCCATGCCCGTCACAACTATTGTTTAATATTAAACAATAGGCTAGAGACTGGGCAAAACCGACCAACCGTTTGACCGAAAGACGCCGAAATGTCCAAGAACAAGATGACCCGCGAAGAGGCTTTGGCCTACCATCTGGAACCGACGCCAGGCAAATGGGAAGTCACGCCCACGGTTCCAATGACAACGCAACGGGACCTGTCCTTGGCCTATTCCCCCGGTGTTGCGGTTCCGTGCGAAGAGATCGCTGCGCACCCTGAAACGGCTTACGACTACACCAACAAAGGGAATCTGGTTGCCGTCATTTCCAACGGCACTGCGGTTCTTGGGTTGGGCAATTTGGGCGCGCTTGGCTCAAAGCCGGTTATGGAAGGCAAGTCGGTCCTGTTCAAACGGTTCGCGGATGTGAACTCAATCGACATCGAACTTGATACCGAAGACGCGGACGCATTTTGCAATGCAGTGCGCCTGATGGGCCCCACGTTTGGTGGCATCAACCTAGAAGACATCAAGGCTCCGGAATGCTTCATCATCGAGCAGCGCTTGAAAGAAGAGATGGATATCCCCGTCTTCCATGATGACCAGCACGGCACTGCCGTGATTTGTGCCGCAGGGTTGATCAACGCGCTGTATATTTCCGGTAAAAAAATCGAAGACGTTAAGATCGTTCTGAACGGTGCTGGTGCCGCCGGTATCGCGTGTATTGAACTGATCAAGTCGATGGGGGCCAAGCACGAGAATTGCATCGCCTGTGACACGAAGGGCGTAATCTACCAAGGCCGTACCGACGGGATGAACCAGTGGAAGTCTGCGCACGCGGTCAAAACTGATCTGCGTACCTTGGAAGAGGCCATGGTTGGTGCCGATGTCTTCCTTGGCGTTTCTGTTAAAGGCGCCGTTACGCCGGAAATGGTGGCCTCGATGAATGACAATCCGGTCATTTTTGCGATGGCCAACCCGGATCCGGAAATCACCCCCGAAGAAGCCCATGAAGTGCGCGCAGATGCAATCGTGGCAACTGGTCGGTCTGACTATCCCAACCAGGTAAACAACGTTCTTGGCTTTCCCTATCTGTTCCGCGGCGCGCTGGACATCAACGCCCGCGCCATCAACGATCAGATGAAGATCGCTTGCGCCGAAGCACTGGCAGAATTGGCGCGTGAAGATGTGCCCGACGAAGTTGCATTGGCCTATGGTAAAAACCTGACCTTTGGTCGGGACTACATCATCCCCACCCCGTTTGACCCGCGCCTGATCTACCGCATTCCACCCGCTGTCGCGAAAGCCGGAATGGACACAGGCGCAGCGCGACGCCCCATCTTGGATATGGATGCGTACACCGTTGGTCTGCAGACACGGATGGACCCAACCGCAAGCATTCTTCGGGGCATCAACGTCCGCGCACGCGCTGCACAAGCTCGCATGATTTTCGCCGAAGGCGATGATCCACGCGTGCTGCGCGCCGCTGTGATGTATCAACGCTCCGGCTTGGGCAGAGCACTGGTTGTTGGCCGCGAAAGCGACGTCAAAGAAAAGCTGGAAGCAGCTGGACTGGGCGATGCTGTGCGTGAACTGGAAGTGATCAACGCTGCCAACACACGCCACTTGGATACATACAAAGCATTCCTGTACGATCGCTTGCAACGCAAAGGGTACGATCGCCAAGATGTCCACCGCCTTGCCGCACGTGACCGTCACGTCTTTGCATCGCTGTTGCTGGCACATGGCCATGGTGACGGGTTGATCACTGGCGCAACGCGAAAATCTGCACATGTGATGGAACTGATCAACCACGTTTTCGACGTGGATGCCCAAGCCGGTGCAGTTGGCGTTACCGCCTTGCTCCACAAAGGCCGGATCGTTCTGATCTCTGACACATTGGTCCACGAATGGCCCGACGAAGAAGACCTGGCGACAATTGCGGAACGCGCCGCCGGTGTTGCACGCCACCTTGGCCTGGAACCGCGCGTGGCTTTCGTTTCGTTCTCCACCTTTGGCTATCCGGTTTCTGAACGCGCTGAAAAAATGCATTTGGCTCCCCGCGTTCTGGATCGTCGTGGCGTAGACTTTGAATACGAAGGCGAAATGGCCGTAGACGTTGCCCTGAATGCAACCAGCCAGGAAGCTTACCCGTTCCAGCGCCTGACTGGCCCGGCCAATATTCTGGTCGTCCCGGCGCGCCACTCGTCATCTATTTCGGTTAAGCTGATGCAGGAAATGGCTGGCGCAACCGTTATTGGCCCGATTCTGTCTGGCATCGACCAGTCGATTCAGATTTGTTCCAGCAACTCTACTGCGAACGACATTCTGAATATGGCCGTTTTGGCAGCTACCAAAGTTGGCTAAAGACACCGCTTTTCGCTAAAGAAAGACGCCCGCCATTCGGTGGGCGTTTTTTTTGAGATGCGCCAACTGCACTTGCAATGTTTCGTCCAGTTGATCAGTCTGCATCAGCACCTTGGGAGGGACCAATGACCATTTTCAATCTCGGCTCGATCAACGCAGATCTGGTCTACCGTGTTCCCCACCTGCCAACACCCGGCGAAACCCTGGCTTGCTCTGAAATGTCACGTGGTCTGGGCGGCAAAGGGGCGAATATGTCCGTCGCCTGCGCACGCGCTGGCTCTCATATTGCGCATATTGGAGCTGTTGGCGCTGACGGGGTATGGGCTGTCGAAAGGTTGATGGAGTATGGCGTGGACACGCGGGCAATCACCCAAGTGTCAGAGCCGACCGGCCACGCCATTATCGCTGTAGATGATGATGGCGAAAACAGCATCCTGATTTTCCCCGGCGCCAACCAACAGATATCAAGCGCCCAAATCGAAACCGCGCTGGCCGGTGCGGTAGAAACAGACACGTTCCTGTTCCAAAATGAAACCAATGCACAACGGCTTGCCGCAGAATGCGCGTCTGCCGCTGGTATGCGTGTGGCCTATGCAGCCGCACCGTTTGATGCCACCGCAGTAGAAGAAGTTTTGCCACTGCTGGACCTTCTTATTCTGAACGAGGTTGAAGCCCAGCAACTGCAAGATGCAACGGGCATGGCTGCTGACAGCCTGCCTGTGCGCGATGTTGTTGTTACGCTTGGTGGTGACGGCTGCCGTTGGTTCAATACCGATACCGGACAATCACATCACATCCCTGCCCTTCCAGTCACGCCAATTGACACAACCGGCGCCGGAGACACCTTCACCGGCTATCTGGTGGCAGGTCTGGATCAGGGCATGCCCATGGCTCAAGCGCTGGGTCTTGCGGCAAAGGCAGGTGCATTGATGGTAACGCGCTTGGGTACTGCAGATGTCATCCCGGACTTGGCAGAAGTGCGCGAAGCGTTCTAACCACATCGCTATTTCCGACAAATTTCGTCACGGACTTTACTCTGAACCTGAAAACCGGTTTACCCAGATCGACCCTCGGAGACAGAGATGAAGATCACCGCAAAGTCACTGCGAAAAGAAGCCCGCCTCTTAGGCGGGGCGGCAGGTTTTGTGGCATTCCTTTGCGTGTTGCCCATGGTGGCCGTGATCGTGACCTCTTTGTCAGGCGGGTTCGACACGGTGTTGCAGCTTTGGGATACGGTCCTACCCCGCTACATCCTGTCGACGCTGGCACTGGTCGCGACGGTGGCTATTGGCACGCTGATTTTGGGCACCGTAACAGCCGGGCTTGTAACACTAACCGAATTCCCCGGCCGCCGAATAATAGAAGTGCTTTTGGTGCTTCCTTTGGCGTTTCCGGCCTATGTTCAGGCCTATGCCTATACACATTTATTGGACCATCCTGGCATAGTCCAAACCACCCTACGTGCGGTTACTGGCTGGGGGCCACGCGACTATTGGTTTCCAGAGATACGCTCCCTCGGCGGGGCGGCTGCAATGTTGACGTTGGTCCTATACCCATATGTCTATTTGCTGACCCGCGCATCCCTACTGGGACAAAGCGCAACAACCTATCATGCGGCCCGCGCCTTGGGACGTACTCCAATCGGGGCGTTTGTTTCGGTGGTCTTGCCAATGGCACGCCCCGCTATCGCTGCCGGCGTATTGCTGGCCACCATGGAAACCATCGCTGACTTTGGCACAGTGTCCTATTTTGGCGTTCAGACCTTTGCCACCGGCATCTACACCAGCTGGTTTTCCATGTTCGACCGCATCGCGGCGGCACAGTTGTCTTTGGCCCTGTTGGCTTTTGCGTTGTTGCTGGCAGGTCTAGAACGATTTTCCCGCAGTCAGCAAAAATACCATTCCGGACGCCGACAAGAGCATCTGCCACGGGCCAACCTAACCGGTGGCTTGCGTTGGCTGGCGGCCGGCATTTGCGCCATTCCCATTTTGTTAGGTTTCGCGATACCCGTCTTGGCGTTGACCATTATGGGAATTGGATCAGGTCAAAACCTGCTTAGCGCGCGGTATCTGGATTTCACTCAAAACTCTGTCACGCTGGCAGGGATTGCCGCTGTCGCAACGTTGTTAGCGGCGCTGGCTGTTGGCTATTTCAACCGGGTGCGCGGAACACGAACGTCTGCTCTTCTCATGCACACCGGACGTTTGGGATACGCGGTTCCTGGTGGTGTCATCGCAGTGGGATTGCTGGTGCCATTCGCGCTATTCGACAACGCGCTGGATGCCTGGATGCGGAACACTTTCGACATCTCTACTGGCCTTTTGTTTAGCGGATCCATTTGGGTGCTGGTGATGGCCTACGTCATTCGGTTTCTGGCCGCTGCCTTGGGCGCCTATGAAGGCGGGCAATCAGCGATCAATCCCAATTTGGATATGGCCGCACGGGTTTTGGGCAAAAACTCTTACAAGACCTTCCGTCAGGTCTATTTGCCATTGCTGCGCCCCAGCCTGCTGACCGCGCTATTGATCGTCTTTGTTGATGTGATGAAAGAGTTGCCAGCCACGCTGATCATGCGGCCCTTCAACTTTGACACGCTGGCCGTTCAAGCGCACCGATTGGCGGCAGACGAACGCCTTGAAGGCGCGGCTGTTCCCAGCTTGGTTATCGTGGCTATTGGCCTGCTGCCAGTCATCCTGTTGATCAGGCGCCTGAAACGTTAGGCCCTGAAAACCAAAAAGGCGGTGCCAAAGCACCGCCTTTCTGTCATCCGAATAAATCGGATATTAGTCAGCCACAGCTGCCGCGATAACCGCGATCAGAACCAGTGGGATCAGGATGCCAGCGGACGAGGACGAAGCTGCTGCTTCTTCCACGACAACTACGGGCTCCATCATTACGTCGTCTTTTGCATACGAACCGGCCATTGCGGTCGAAGCTGCTGCAGTCAGTGCGACTGCCAGTGCGAGTTTTTTCATGTCAACCTCCAGATACTTGCCCAAAGCCCTGATCAATAGAACAGCACGTCGGGCACCCAAGACTTACCTCGTAACCATGTCTAAACAGCAATTACCCGCGATTGCAAATCCATCTTGCGAGCGCAGCTTTGGCTATCCGAGATTTGTCGTCAAATAAGCAACACTTGGGTGCCTACATTGGCCATCCCAAACAATTTTTCGATATGCTCATTATAGAGCCCGATGCACCCGTTGGACGACCGGCGGCCGATTTTGCGTGTGTCGTGCGTGCCGTGGATTCGGTAATACTGCCAACCAAGGTACAGCGCATGCGTGCCAAGGGGGTTGTCCGGGCCGGGGCCTACATAATCAGGCCATTCCGGGTTGCGGATTTTCATTGATGGAGTGGGCCGCCACTCTGGGCCTTCCACTTTGCGCACAACACTGGTGCGCCCACGGCGCGTCAGGTCTTCGGTCAAAGGAACCGAGCATGGAAACAAATAGTAGGTTTCGCTGCTATCCCAATAGTGTAGCGCCCGCGAGGTGATATCCACCAGCACGGCACCACTGCGCAATGAGCTGAAATAAGGGCGCCAGTCCAGTGAACGGAAACTGGAAATATTGCGCCGTACAACCTTCGACAAATCACGCTCAATCTCGACCGTTTCGGCGCCGTTCACGTTTTGCGCCACGGCTGGCGACGCCAGAATGGCGGCTGTTCCTGCCAGAAACCCACGTCGGCTGACAGCTTTTTGGTCCGATTTGGTCATCGACCAGACTCCGTATGAATGTGTTCAATTCTGCCCGCGCACCATATGGCGAGAATGCCGCAGGTTCAAATCAAACACCCGTAATCAAGAGTGAACACGCGGATGTGGGTTTGCGCCGCAACGGTCAGCGCGCTAAGTGAACAAGAATAACAAACATGTTGGTGGCCATGACTCGTCTGATTTCCCTGCTCATCGCGGCTTCTTTTGCACTTGCCGCGTGCGAACCCACGACTGGCACCACGTCCAGCACGATTGGCCCTGAAGGCAAACCGCTGCCACGGGTTTATCGTATCGGCGTTGGCGACTCGTCGAAGATCCAGTTCCGGATGCTTGACTCGGTGAATGCCCTTAGGGCCGCCGCTGGGCACGAGCCGGTTGCCTTCGACTCCAAACTGAATGCCGCTGCCGCAACGCACTCGCGTGACATGGCAGCTCAGAACCGCCCATGGCACTTTGGCTCTGACGGATCATCGCCGATCGACCGCGTTGCGCGCGTTGGTTACGACAAGTCTATGAAAGGCGAAGTGATCTCTGAAACCTATGAGACCGAAGTTGAAACGCTTGGCGCTTGGATGGAAGACCCTGCAACGCGCAACGTTTTGATGGATGCCACGGCCACGGAAATGGGCTTTGCTTGGCATCAGGAATCAAACGGCAAGATTTGGTGGACAGTGATCATGGGCGGCTAAGGTCGACCCACACAGGAACGCAACAAAGCCCGCCTTCTTGGCGGGTTTTTTGTGTTCAGCGCCCATCTCTTGCCTGTTGTGAAGCAACCTGCGCAAAACGCCGGTAATATTCTACGTTTATAGGGCATTTCCCTTTCAAACATGGGTGCAATGCCAACGAAAAACGCCGCGACATGTCGCGGCGTTCCCTAGAAATTGTGTAGAAATGTTTGATGCTATGCGTTTGGCAGAATCACAATTTCCACACGACGGTTCTGTTGACGCCCCTCAGGCGTCAGGTTGGAAGCCACAGGCTGATCCTCACCCCGGCCCAGCGCAACGATACGCGACGCGGAAACACCTTCGGCGATCATAATACCCGAAACAGACTCAGCACGCTGACGAGACAGGTTCAAATTGTAATCCGCGCCACCTGAGTTGTCGGTATGGCCCAACACTTGAACCGTGGTGTCCGGATAGGCCTCAAGATTGGCGGCGACAGCGCGGATATCCGCCTGCAATCCCGGACGAACAACAGCGCTGTCCGTGGCGAACAGAATATCCTGAGGCAAGGTTAGGATCAGCCGATCACCCGTGTTGTTGATGGCAACGTCATTCCCCAATTGGGCACGCAGTTCAGCTTCTTGTTTGTCCAGCTGGTTGCCGATCAAAGCACCTGCACCGGCGCCCAATGCAGCACCATAAATGGCCCCACGGCGTTTTTCGCCACGGTCACCACCCTTCAGAATACCCGCAAGCGCGCCAACGCCAGCGCCGATCAAGGCGCCCTGTTTGGCCTGACGGTTCGGATCGTTCGGATCATTGAATTGTCCGGTGGTACAAGCTGTCAGCGTAAGAATCGATGCGCTGGCAACCATGGTTATCATTTTTGCTCGGGTCATGTTGGCCTCTTGATTTTCCCGCATTTGGGTTGGGCATAGTTTACACCGATTATGTAACGCTCCCCAACCCACATACCAAAAACGATCGGCAGTCTTCCGCCCAAGAACCCGGACTTATGCGTCTAAACGGGCAGATTCCCACGCCAACAACGCCCGCTTAACGGGCAAACCCCAGTGGTATCCCCCCAATCCACCGGACTTCCGAAGTGCTCTATGGCACGGAATTAAGAAGCTGATAGGATTTCGGCCAACTGCCGTGCCAACGGCCCGAACAGCTTTGGGGTTGCCGATTGTTTGCGCAATTTCGGAATAGGTCGTCACATGCCCTGACGGAATGCGCAGCAACGCTTCCCATACTTTGATCTGAAACGGCGCTCCGATCAGGTACAATGGCGTTGCCTCTTGCCCTTGTTGCGCACCGAACGCAGACACTACCCAAGGCTCAAGCCGCGCCGGGTCTTCAACGTATTGTGCATTTGGCCAGCGCCCGCTCAGGTCTGCCATCGCAGCGGCCTGTCCGGTTTCTGCAGCAAAACCGATACCGCATAGCCCTTTGTCCGTGCCCATCACCAGCGCAAGGCCGAACGGGCTTTCAAACCACCCCCAATAGATAGTCAGCCCGGCACCATGTTGGGCAAACTCACCGGGGCTCATGGCCTCCCAGCGAAGGAACAGATCATGCAGCCGACCCGAGCCGGACATGCCCACCGAATGCGCCGTATCAAGGGTGGTAAACCGTTCCCGCAACAGTGACTTGGCGTGGCCCAATGTAAGATACTGTTGATACCGCTTAGGCGAAACACCAACCCAGCGTGAAAACAGCCGCTGAAAATGCGCCGGGCTCATACCCATTTGCGCAGACAAATCATCAAGCGACAGGTCATCTGTTGCGCTGTCTATTACCTCCAAGGCCCTGCGCATGACACCATAGTGATAGCTGTTTTCTGCAGTGTCTGACATGTCCCCGCCTCAACTGTTACGCAACAGCAGTTAGCGCAATACAGCCGCATGATGCGACCCGGTTCTTGCGAAAATCGCTTACCCGCATTGTCCCACTTCCGGAAACAATCTTTTTCAAGAGCCCAAACTGGCGCAATTTTGCTGCGCTCTCGTGAATCATATGCTAACATTAATATGTGTTTTTCAAAGTTACGTTTCCACTCAAGGCCGATGAAGCCGAAAGGTTGTTCGCCTTAAGGGTGAGGAAAACACATAGAAATAAGGGGGAATTATCTTGAACAAGACACGAATACTATCGATGGCGACTGCGGTACTTTGCACAACAGCTTTGGCGCCAATATCCGCAACAGCCAGCACAATCACCGGCTGGAATTTTGGCAATGTCATTCCCGGCAGTCCTGTTACAGGAACAGACGGCGATGCAAGTGTTGTATATGACCGCATTCTGCCAGATGCCGGCGCACAATCAAACGGCCAGATATACTACGAAGCGCCAGAGGCGAACGCGCCCGGACTGAAAGTCGTCAACACGCCTTACTCCACGGGTCAGGGGTCTTACAGCGGCTGTATCATGGCCTCCAGCTTGGCTACTTGCGACAGTGCATTTCAAAGCGGAAAGCGCTTCAAACAGCAGGCAACATCAACCGGTAGCATTGATTTGGTCTTCGACGTGGATGACGCCGATGGACAGGACAATCTGTATCAAGTCTTTCATCGTGTCGTGAACCTGACAGGCCAATTGATCACAGATTTCACCGTCGAACTCGGTTTCGGCACCGGTGCTTCCTTTGTATCATCAACAGCTGGTGATGGGCTGGGCTTCTCGCTGACTTCCGCCTTGGGGCCAAACAATGTTCCGGCGTTCAGCCAGTTTCCATTTGGTCTGTTCGGCGACGCAGATACGCAACCCAACCCTAATCCGCTTTATACGCTTGATGGCTTCTTCGATGGCACCTCGCGCGCAGGATTCGACCTGGCCGTTTCCGAAGACACACTATCCAGTGGAAACTTCTACGGAAACTATGGCGATCTGTTTGGCGCTTGGCTGTCACGCGAAATGGCACCCGGTGCATTGCTGTGGGATTTTGCCAACGGGGCGTCTGACCCCTTGGTCATGGCATGGGACAACGGCAGCCAATGGGAAGTCCGCCGTGGAATCAGTGATCTTTTGGGCAACAACAATGGCATCATTGATGTCGCCGACGTGTTTGGCATTGAAGACCCGAATGATTGGATGACTTTCGACTACACCCAGATTGCCAGCTTGCAGAATGCCCTTGGGGGAATTCCGCTGGATTTGGGCGTCATCGAAGACTTGGCAAACCTGAACCTGAATTACGCTGTTAACCTGGGTGCCGGTTTTTCTGGTGACAACTTCACCTTACGCGTGAACACAAACGGCATTCCAGCCGTAGCTCCGGTTCCGCTGCCTGCAACAGCATCGCTGCTTGCTGGTGGCATTTTCCTGCTTGGCGCCGCCCGTCGGCGACGTAAAGCGGTGTAAGCCGACCAAAAATACCTGAACCACTCGCGGCCGATGCCCCCCTTTCGATGTTGAAAGGGGGGCGTTTCCATGCGAAATCAGGGCCATGGTCAAACAGTTAGATTATAAGACAATTGACGAAATTTTTGCCCGCTTTCAGGAATCCGAACCGGAACCGAAGGGTGAGTTAGACCATGTTAATGTCTACACATTGGTGGTTGCCGTCGCCCTGTCTGCACAAGCCACCGATGCTGGCGTCAACCGCGCAACGCGCGAGCTTTTTCAAATCGCCGATACCCCGCAAAAGATGCTGGATTTGGGCGAAGAGAAAGTAATCGAACACATCAAAACAATTGGCTTGTATCGCAACAAGGCCAAGAACGTTATTAAGCTCAGCCGGATATTGGTTGATGAATACGGCGGCGAAGTACCGTCCAGCCGGGCTGCATTGCAGGCCTTGCCGGGCGTTGGACGCAAGACGGCAAATGTGGTGCTGAACATGTGGTGGGGCCTTCCTGCCCAAGCCGTAGACACGCATATTTTCCGCGTTGGCAACCGCACCGGCATCGCGCCTGGAAAAAACGTGGATGTCGTGGAACGCGCCGTCGAAGACAACATACCCGCCCCATACCAACGACACGCGCACCATTGGCTGATCTTGCACGGCCGATATACCTGTGTCGCCCGCAAACCAAAATGCAACGCGTGTCTGATACGCGATCTTTGTCAATTCGAGGAAAAGACCCCATGAAAAAGTTCCAGGTTGTCGGCATCGGCAACGCCATTGTTGATGTGCTGTCCCGTTCCGACGACTCGTTTCTCGATTTGATGGGAATTGAGAAAGGCATCATGCAGCTGGTTGAACGCGAGCGGGCCGAAGTCTTGTACGGCGCTATGGAAAACCGGGTTCAAGCACCTGGCGGTTCTGTGGCCAACACACTGGCCGGAATCGGGTCATTGGGCCTGCGCACAGGATTTATTGGCCGTGTGCATGACGATGCGTTAGGCCGGTTTTACGCGGATGCCATGGAAAAAGACGGCACAAGTTTCGTCAATCCACCCGCACCGGGCGGTGAACTGCCCACATCGCGTTCGATGATTTTCGTTTCTCCCGATGGCGAACGTTCAATGAATACCTACCTAGGCATTTCGGCAGAGCTTGGCCCCGAAGACGTGGCTGACAACGTAGCCGCTGAGGCAGAGATCGTTTTCCTTGAAGGCTATTTGTTTGACAAAGACAAAGGCAAGGAAGCCTTCATTCACACCGCCCGCACCTGCCGCGCTGCGGGGGGAAAGGCCGGGATCGCAATTTCTGATCCGTTCTGCGTTGAACGTCATCGCGATGATTTTCTGACATTGATCGAAAACGAAATGGACTTTGTGATCGGCAACGAAGCCGAAATCCGCTCGCTTTACCAAAACGATGATCTGGAAGCCGATCTGAAGGCGGTTGCCGCGATCTGCCCGTTGGTGGTCTGCACGCGCTCCGGTGATGGGATCAGCATTATGAAAGACGGCGTTCGCACCGACATTTCAGTCACCAAGATCGTGCCCGTAGATGCTACCGGCGCTGGCGATCAGTTTGCCGCAGGCTTCCTGTACGGTTTGGCGACCGGTCGCGATATGGAAACATGTGGCCGCATGGGTGCCATCGCCGCCGCAGAGGTGATTTCTCACATGGGTCCGCGGCCAGAGGCCAATGTTTCGGCGATGTTCCGCAGCGAAGGTCTGATCTAAACGTCAAACGAATACTCAGAACGCGTCGTCTTTATGGGCGGCGCGTTTTTGCCTATTGGCCAGGTGTTGGTCGGAAAGCCGGCAATCGCGTTACCCACCCAAAATGGCGTGTACTTCCTTCAAATCGATCTCGCCGATGGGCATCTTGTTGCCCGGATTTTCAAAATCGTATTTGAACAGTTCGAAATCGCGATTGTAGATCTCATACATCAAATGCATCGATAGATCGTCGAAGTAATCCTCAACCGGATGCGCACGCTTTGGGCCGTGACCTTCGCTCTCATTAAACTTCGGAACGCGTTTCAGATCCACCTCCACCGGTGTGCTGATTGCATTCAGGACATCGCTCATGCCGTCGTTAAACCGTTCAGTCCAAATAATTTTGTCGTAAGTTCCGCCGTTGGTGACAAACGTGCCAACATGGCTGGAAACAGCGGACCAGTGAATATCCGGGTCCATGGGGCGGCGCCATCTGATTGTGTCGCGCGCAAACAGCAAAAAGCGACGGAAGCTTTCGATTTGGTCGAACTCTTCTGTGCCGTCTGGCCCACCCACATCAACACCGTATTTTTCGATCAAAAGCGGAACCAGGTTGCCACGATACCGGCGTCCGTTTCGCTGAATGCCGCAGATTTTGTCAAAGAACGATGACAGAATTCGTGTGTACGGGTTGCGTACACAGGTGAACGTATAGGCACGGTGTTTTTTCACCGCGACGCGGATTGGCTTCTGACTGTCTTCCAGGCCCCATTTGTGGATGCCTTCTTGCGCATCGTGGATATCGCCATCGAAAAACCGGCCGTGATCAGAATAGTAAAGGATCTGACCAATCGTCGAACACGCGCACTTTGGCACAACGCGGTACACCACGCTTTCGCTTTCCGTCATCCAAGTGCCGGGAAACCCCATTTCGTGCCTCTTTTCCGGTAACAATAGCCAAAGCGGCCTATCCCACATCACCCAGATGCGGTAAAATCCCGGTTAGTTTCGTTAGTTGTCCGCCTATCTTCGGGATCAATAGGGCATAATTAGGGCGGATTGTTTCTTGCATGGCTAAAATCGCTTTCCTCTTGCTGGCCCACAAGGCCCCAAAGGATGTGATCAGACAGGCAGAGGTTTTAACCTCCGTCGGTGACTATGTGGCCATTCACTATGACGCCAGCGCGCCAGCAGCTGAATACCAAGAAATTCGGGCCGCTTTGTCAAACAATCCCAACGTCACCTTCACAAAACGGCGCATTCGATGTGGTTGGGGGGAATGGAGCCTTGTTGATGCATCATTGCAAACCGCCAGCGCCGCCTTGGAGGCTTTTGCAAAAGCCTCGCACTTCTACTTGGTCTCGGGTGATTGCGCCCCGGTAAAATCCGCCGAATACCTGCATCGAACACTTGATGAACAGGACAAGGATTTCATCGAAAGCGTCGACTACTTCGAGTCCAATTGGATCAAAACAGGTATGCGTTCTGAACGTCTGATCTACCGACACTTCGTGAACGAACGTCGGCACAAGAAGCTGTTTTACACACTTCTGAAAGTGCAAAAAACACTGGGGCTGTCGCGCAAAATTCCACAAGGTCTGGATATGATGATTGGCAGCCAATGGTGGTGCCTAAGACGCCGAACCTTGGAAGCAATTTGTGACTTCATCGAAGGCCGCCCTGATATTGTGCGCTTCTTCAAGACGACCTGGATTCCGGATGAGACGTTCTTTCAAACCATCGTCCGGCATTTGGTTCCAAGCAACGAGATTGATAGCCGGTCTCCGACTTTCCTGATGTTTTCTGACTACGGACTGCCGGTGACATTTTACAATGACCATTATGAACTGTTGGCAGCGCAAAACTACTTCTTCGCGCGCAAGATCAGCCAAGATGCCAACGACCTAAAGATCAAGCTGACCACCTTGTTTCAAAGCGGTCCTTCCGCCCAGGAAACGTCTGACGAAGGGCGCGCCCTTTACACCTATGTTACCGGCAAAGGGCGGGTCGGGCGCCGCGTGGCCCCTCGTTTCTGGGAAACAGCCGCAGATCTTGGCCCAGAAAGAGAGCTGTCGATTATCGTCTGCAAGAAATGGCATGTCGGCAAACGTCTGGCCAACGCCATCACCCAGGCAACCGGTATTCCCAACGCATTGTACTTGTTTAACGAAAAGACATCCCATTTGCCCCCCTTGGGCGGTATCGAATCGACACTGGCCAAACGCAGGCGCCACAAAGCCTCGCTTTTGTCATTGCTGTTTGATCACTACGATTCAAATAGGCTGGTGATATGTCTGGACCCAAATGATGCAGCCACGCTGAAAGACCTTGCAAAGCAGTCTTCGGGGCTGCGCATTCTGGAAGTCGCGTGCCACTACGACGATGCCTATCTGGCAGGTCATGCGCAGCGGCTAGGGTTGATATCGCAAACGACACCGCACCAACGTATGGCAGAGCTGAAACACGACATCCGAGACGACATCGCGCTGGAATTCAAACAGATACGGCAAATCGCACCCGATGCCCTTTCACGGGTTGATGAAACCTCTGAAAAAATGGTCAATGCACGCGCGCTGTGCGAGTTTCTGGCTATACCTGCGCAAGCCGGGCAAAAACTGGCAACACTTCCAAACCTGTTTTCCGACTAAGGACTCCGGACATGGCTTATACCTACGACGATCAGAATATTTTTGCCAAAATTCTACGTGGCGAGATCCCAAACTCCACTGTTCTGGAAACCGAATACTCGCTGGCATTTCGCGATATCTACCCACAGGCGCCGGTCCACATCTTGGTCATTCCCAAAGGGCCATATGTCTGCTTTGACCATTTCGCCCAAACCGCCAGCGATGCTGAAATCCTGGATTTCAATCGGACGGTTGGCAAGGTTTGCGAAATGGAAGGTCTGGAACAAGACGGTTTTCGCATCATCTCGAATGCTGGCGAAACTGGTGTGCAGGAAGTACCGCATCTGCACATTCATATTCTGGCGGGCCGTCCATTGGGCCGCATGTTACAAAAAGCTGTCTGATCTAAGAATCCTGAGAAGCGCTAGGTTAAGCCTCGCGCGCTCGTCACGCTCAGTTTTGGGACGGCCTGAATTCAGGCCGTTTTAGCCGTCAGTGACAGAAATACATCCTCCAGATCCGCTTGTTCTGTTTTGACATCGCGAATGCTGATCCCTGCGGTTTGCACACCCTGAAGCACTTGCTCGGCAGAGGTTTGACGAGCACGATAGTACAGCTCCAACGACCCATCATTGCGCTGTTGTGCCGTGACCCCGGCAATGTCTGGAAGCTGCTGTAGCGGCGCGCCCGGCGTGATGATCATGGTCTTGCCATCCAACTGGCCCAGCAAATTGGATGTACTGTCACGCGCAACCACACTGCCCTTGTCGATAATGGCGATTTCATCGCACATCTCCTCGGCCTCTTCGAGGTAATGCGTTGTTAGAATGATTGTCGTGCCGCGCTCTTTGTTCAGACGTCGAACGTTTTCCCACAGCATTTGCCGCAAAGAGATATCAACCCCGGCAGTGGGTTCATCCAACACCAAAACTTGCGGATTGTGCACCAGCGCCTTGCCCAGCAACAACCGGCGGCGCATCCCGCCAGACAAGGTTCGGGCGTATGCCTCGGCCTTGTCGGACAGATCGATCAACTCAAGAATCTCATCTGTCTGGCGCTTTGCTTTCGGCACGCCATACAGGCCAGCCTGAACATCCAATGCCGCGCGCGGAGAGAGAAACGGGTCGATATTCAATTCTTGTGGCATCACCCCGATAGAGGCCCGCGACTGTCGTGGATTAACATCCTGATCCCAGCCCCAAATCGTGACCCGGCCAGATGACTTTACGACGAGACCGGCCAGAATATTGATCATAGTGGATTTGCCCGCGCCGTTTGGCCCCAGCAATCCAAAAACACTGCCTTGCGGAACAGTCAGGTCCACGCCTTTCAGCGCTTCCTTCCCGCCTGCATAGGTCTTACGCAGTGATTCAATGCGGATCGCGTCCTGTGTCATGCCCGACTTGCCCCCGGCGTTTGGTTTGGTCATAACGCAGGTAGTGCAAAGCCAGCCAAAAGGGAACGGAGCGCATGACCACACAAGCGCCGGAAACCAAAATAGTAGACAGCTATCGTATTGCGTGCGACGGCGGCGATGGTGCTTTGGGGCATCCCCGTGTCTGGTTACAGATACCCCATGACAGCGGCCAGGTCGTTTGCCCGTATTGCGATGCCTGCTACGTGCACAAAGACAAAGCGACAGAAGCGTAACACCGCTGTTTCGCTGAAGCCGCTGAGACTGGACGTAAAACGGTGCCAGACCGTTGAGATATGCGTATAGCGCATTGATCTTTGCGTTCGGGTAACACCCATACCCATACGAAATTCCCATTCGCCAACGCACCAGGCTTTTTCGGAAGCCTGCGATTCTTTGGCCTTATGCTGTGCTGCGATGAAAAGAGCGACTGGCAGCAAGTATCGGAACATGGCACACAATGGGTGCACAACGAACTAGGGGCGCGCATATGTCTATGAATTTCGGCAAGGGCTGTCATCTGCACCTGATTGACGGGTCCGCATTTATTTTCCGCGCGTACCATGCCTTGCCTCCCCTGACGCGCAAATCCGATGGCTTGCCAATTGGGGCAGTGGCCGGGTTCTGCAATATGCTGCAGCGCTATGTTGAAGGAAACACAGGCCCGGATGCCCCCACGCACGTGGCCGTGATCTTTGACAAGGGCAGCCACACGTTCCGCAACGATATGTACGATCTGTACAAAGCCAACCGCGAAGCGATGCCCGAAGATCTGCGGCCCCAGATGCCGCTGACACGTGAAGCGACCAAAGCCTTCAACATCGCTTGCAAAGAGCTGGAAGGCTTTGAAGCCGATGACATCATCGCAACCCTGTCTTGCCAAGCGCGCGATGCCGGAGGCCGCGTGACGATCATCAGTTCAGACAAAGATCTGATGCAGTTGGTGGGCGACGGTGTTGAAATGCTGGACGCCATGAAAAATCGCCGGATCGACAGAGACGGTGTCATTGAAAAGTTCGGCGTCGGGCCAGAGCGCGTGGTTGATGTGCAGGCGCTGGCTGGCGATAGCGTTGATAACGTGCCCGGTGCGCCCGGAATCGGAATCAAGACCGCTGCATTGCTGATCAACGAATTCGGCAATCTGGAAGATCTGCTGGACCGGGCTGAAGAGATCAAACAGCCCAAACGACGCCAAACGCTGATAGAAAAACGCGATCAGATCGAACTGTCCAAAAGGTTGGTTCAGCTGGATTGTGAAACGCCACTGGATTTCACGTTGGATGATCTTGAAGTCGTCGATCCAGACCCGGAAACACTGTTGGGTTTCTTAGCCCAGATGGAATTCCGTACATTGACCAATCGGGTGGCGAACGCCTTGGGCGCCGAAGCCCCCGTAATCGAAGACAACGTACAAACCGCACCAACCGGTGACAGTGCGCCCGCACCAGAATGGCCCGCGATTGATGCGTCCAAATATGAATGCGTGCGCGACATGGATCGTTTGCGGGAATGGATCGCCAAGGCCAATGACATAGGGTGGGTCGCTGTTGATACCGAAACCACAGGTCTGAACGAAATGCGCGCGGACCTTGTTGGTGTTTGCCTGTCCATCGAACCCGGCGAAGCGTGCTATATCCCGCTTACCCATAAAACCGGCAACGCGGATGACCTGTTCGGCACGGATGATTTGGCCGAAGGGCAAATCCCGCTAAACGATGCACTGGCCGCTTTGAAGCCAATGTTGGAAGACCCGGCTGTTCTGAAAATCGGCCAGAACATGAAATATGATGCCAAGCTGCTGGCGCGGTACGGCGTTCGTATCGCCCCGATCGATGATACGATGCTGATGTCGTACGCTTTGCACGGTGGTGAACATAACCACGGCATGGATTTGATCAGCGAAAAATATCTGGGCCACAAACCCATCCCGATCAAAGAACTTTTGGGAACCGGCAAAAGCCAGATCACCTTTGATCGTGTTCCAATTGACGACGCCGTAAAATACGCGGCCGAGGATGCCGACGTTACCCTGCGTCTATGGCATGTTTTCAAACCGCAGCTTCACCGCAGCAAAGTAACCCGCGTTTACGAAGGTTTGGAACGGCCCTTGGTTTCGGTGCTGACCGACATGGAGATGTCTGGCATCAAGGTTGATCGTGACACGCTGTCCCGTATGTCCAACACGTTCGCTCAAAAAATGGCCGGGCTCGAAGCCGAAATTCACGAACTGGCCGGCGAAACCTTCAATGTGGGTTCGCCCGCTCAGGTGGGCGAAATCCTGTTTGAAAAAATGTCATTGCCCGGTGGCACCAAGGGCAAGACTGGCAAGTATTCCACCCCTGCCGACGTTCTAGAGGATTTGGCCACAGAACACGATTTGCCCGCCCGCGTTTTGGATTGGCGACAGTTGCAAAAACTGAAATCGACCTACACCGATGCCTTGCAAGATCACATCAACCCCGAAACCGGGCGGGTGCACACCTCCTATGTGATTTCCGGGGCAAACACTGGCCGCTTGGCTTCTACTGATCCAAACCTTCAGAACATTCCTGTTCGCTCAGAAGAAGGCCGCCGCATCCGCGAAGCCTTTGTTGCTGAGGAAGGAAAAACACTGGTTTCACTTGATTACTCCCAGATCGAGTTGCGCATTCTGGCACATATTGCGGATATCGAAGCGCTGAAACTTGCTTTCCGCGATGGGCAAGACATTCATGCCGCTACCGCATCAGAAATGTTTGGTGTTCCCTTGGATGAGATGACGCCAGACGTGCGCCGCCAAGCCAAGGCGATCAATTTCGGCGTGATTTATGGCATCAGTGGCTTTGGTTTGGCCCGAAATCTGCGAATTCCAAGAGCCGAAGCGCAAGGCTTCATCGACCGGTATTTTGAACGGTTCCCCGGCATCAAAACCTACATGGATGCAACGGTCGAATTCGCCAAACAGAACCAGCGTGTTGAAACCCTGTTTGGGCGGGTCATCCACACGCCGGAAATTGCGGCCAAAGGCCCGCGCGCCGGGTTTGCCAAACGTGCCGCCATCAACGCCCCTATTCAGGGCACCGCAGCCGACATCATCCGCCGCGCCATGATCCAAATGCCAGATGCCATCGCGGATCTACCGGCCAAAATGCTGTTGCAGGTTCACGACGAACTACTGTTCGAAGTGGAAGACAGCGCCGTGGACGATCTGATCACCGTTGCGCGCCGCGTGATGGAAGGGGCCGCAGAACCGATTGTGAAACTGGATGTGCCATTGATTGTCGATGCTGGAAAAGGGGCCAATTGGGCAGAAGCGCACTGATCCATACGGCCATTCCAAATGGATCAGACGGCTGAATATCAGCCGTCCACTTCCAACTTGACCCGAAGTTCGCGCAGAACCGGAAGCGCCGCGCGCACTTTTTCTTCTCCAAGTTCGACAACAAGTTCGTTGATCAATGGCGCAATCACATCCAGCGCAGCATCCCGCGCACGCACACCTGCTGGGCTGATCGCAACCATCTTGCGGCGCGCATCATCCCAATCTGGCCGGATATGGATATATCCAGCATCTTCCAGCTTGTGCAGGGTATTGGTCATTGCGCCCCGCGTGACGTGAAAGCTTTTGGCCAATTGTGCTGGGGTCCGCTCTCCGGAAAACCGTGCCAGGTGGTTCAACACCGAAAAATGAGAAATTTCCATTCGGTTGGGCATCACACGCGTCAACCGGTTCCGAACCAGCTGGTCCGCTGTCAGAAGTTCGCTGAAAAGCGAAATGGCAAGGGCGCTGTTATCACTCATGCGGGCCGCTGTATTTTCTATCGTGCTGTAAAGACGGAATTTTCTGTCTCGCTTGTTGCACAGCATCCATCGAAAGGTCAACAAAACCGATGTTTTGGTCAGTTTTCATGTCCAAAATCACCTCTCCCCAGGGCGAGACGACCATAGAATGCCCATAGGTTGTTCGCGCCCGGCCCCGCGTTGCAACATGAGCCCCGCACTGCGCCGGTGCCAAAACCCAAGCACCGTTTTCAATGGCCCGCGCCCGCAACAACGGCTCCCAATGCATTGGCCCTGTACCCGGGCTGAAAGCAGACGGAACTGTCAGGATTTCGGCCCCCGCTTGGGCCAACCCACGAAACAAGTACGGAAACCGCACATCATAGCAAATCGTCATGCCGATTTTGCCAAACGGTGTTTCGGCCAAAACCGCCTGATCGCCCGGCGCATAACCCGCAGATTCGCGATAGGTCTCTGTCTCTGACACCTGCACATCGAACATATGCATTTTGTCGTATTGCGCGTGAATCACGCCATCAGGCGATATCAGGAAGGACCTGTTCACAAACCGCTCTTCCGGAGGATCAGACTTCAGGGCCAAAGACCCAATAAGCAGCCACACACCATATAATGCCGCTGCCTCTTGCAAGGCAGGCAGGGTTTCATCTTCATCCTGTCGGCGCAAAACCTGTGATTGATGCGTGCGACTGGCCGAAACGCAGTTTGTCACCTCGGGCGTCAGTACAAATTGCGCGCCGCCCTCCACGGCCTGTTCAAGACCGCGAAGTACAACGCGCAAATTGTCAGCCGGATCGTCTGAAGACGTCAGTTGTAGCAGCGCTGTCCGCATCAAATGGCCAGCAACGGGTCCAGCTTGCCCGCGCGTTCCAGCGCATACAGCTCGTCACACCCACCGACGTGGGTTTCACCAATAAAGATCTGCGGAACGGTTCGCCCACCGTTGGCCCGCTGAATCATCTCAGACTTGCGACCCGGATCCGTTAAAACGTTGATTTCAGAGAAGCTGACGCCCTTCTGGGTCAATAATCGTTTGGCCGCATGGCAAAACCCGCACAGGGGCGAGCTGTAGATTTCGACTGGTTGCATAGAGTTCCTCATCGCGTTGTTGAGGGTAACTTAAGCATCCTTGGCAACGCGCGCTAGAACGACAGCGCAAACTTCTTTTGCGCCCGCAGAAAATGCTGCTTCTGTAGTCGCTGCCAGCGTTGCACCAGAGGTCATGACATCATCCACAATGACAACCGGACGTCCCGCTAACAAAGACCCAAAGCGAGGATGGGGTCGAATAGCGTTCGACAGTGTTTCAAACCGGGCATCACGGCTTTGGCCATCAAGTGATGGTGTCCGCTTTGCCCGAATCAGCGCTTCGGGCGCCCATTCGGTGTTTAGCTCTTGCCCCAGTGCCTTGGCCAATAACGCAGACTGATTGTAACGCCGCTTGGCCAACCGCAACAAATGAGATGGCACTGGCACAAACACGGTATCCGGTTTCATCAATGGCGCGGCTATCCGAGCCATCCACTGTGCCGCCGGCCTGACAATGTCGTGGCGATCGCCATGCTTCAGGGCAAGAACCAGTTTCTTGCCGGTTCCACGATAGACCAACGCCGCCCGCCCACGCGACCACGGCCGTGCAATCTTTAGACAATCATCGCATTGCAACGGCGTATCGTCCGCCTCGCCCAGCAATGGTGTGCCACAAGTGTCGCATATCGCGCCCGCAACAAATGAAGCGTCCCGCCAGCACCGCCCACACAATCCATAATCCGCCTCGACAGCTGCATCACAGGTCAGACATTGTGGCGGGTACAAGACATGCAGTGTGGTTTGCAACAGACCGCCCAGCATTCTAAACCCTCGCTATGACACAGCCTAATCGACTAACCGACAGAACCGCCCTGAACATGCATCGCGCCCGTGCCACGGAAGACGCGCTGTTCCTGCATGAAACCGCGCGCGACGAAATTCAGGATCGGCTTCCGATGGTTAACAGGACGTTTAAAGATGTCGCCATCGTCACACCGTTTCCCCAGATCTGGCACGGCTCAGGCATGGACGCGCGGATCGTGGCAGATGATGATGTGCTCGACCTGCCGACTGAAACATTTGATCTGGTGATCCATGCGATGGCGCTGCACTGGGCCAACGACCCGGTTGGCCAGATCATTCAGGCGCGCCGGGCATTGCGGCCTGACGGATTGTTTATGGCCGCCTGTCTGGGTGGCCAAACGCTGCAGGAGTTGCGCGCAGCACTGGGGCAGGCTGAGGCCGAAGTGACCGGCGGCATGTCACCCAGGATTGCACCAATGGGTGAAATCCGCGATCTGGGGGCGCTGCTACAGCGCAGCGGTCTGGCATTGCCAGTCGCAGATGCGTTGCCGCTGACCACCAGCTATGCAACGCCGCTTGCCTTGATGCATGAACTACGTGCCATGGGCGAAAACAACGCACTGGATGCGCGCTTGCGGCATCCCACGCGATCCTCTGTTTTGAAGCGCGCGACCGAGATCTATTCGCAGAACTTTGCCGAGGAAAACGGCCGCATTACCGCGACTTTCGAATTGATTTTTCTGCACGGTTGGGCCCCGGATGAAAGCCAGCCAAAGCCTTTGCGCCCCGGATCAGCCGCCATGCGTTTGGCAGACGCATTGAATACCAAAGAAACACCGCTGAATGATTGACCAATTCGACCGGCGCGATATGTCGATCATTAAAGAGATTTAGGGACAGACCATGTCAAACGCATCCGAACCGGCGGCTCGCCCGCCCCACGCTCAATCTGATCATCCAGCTTTGCCGCAGGAAAAAATCGGTGTCTTGCTGGCCAATCTTGGTACGCCTGATGATTATAGTTACTGGCCGATGCGTAGGTACTTGAACGAATTTCTGTCTGACCGCCGCGTCATCGACTATGCGCCATGGAAATGGCAGCCGCTTTTGCAAACCATCATTCTGACCAAGCGGCCGTTTTCCAGCGGCGCGGCTTACAAATCCATCTGGAATCACGAACAGGGCGAAAGCCCTTTGATGACGATTACCAAAGAACAGACAGCCGCGATCAAAACGGAAATGCAAAACCGCTATGGTGGGCAGGTGATGGTTGATTTCTGTATGCGGTACGGCAACCCATCAACCAAAGACAAAGTCGCCGCCATGGTCAAAGCGGGCTGCCGCCGCATCTTGTTTGTCCCCTTGTATCCCCAATACGCAGGCGCCACATCCGGCACCGCGAATGACCAATTCTTCCGCGCTTTGATGGAGGAAACATGGCAGCCAACGGCACGAACCATTGATCCGTATTTTGACCAGCCAGAATATATCGACGCCTTGGCGCAATCTGTTGAACGCGCCTATGATGCGCTGGATAAAAAGCCAGATATCCTTGTGGTGTCCTACCACGGCATGCCCAAACGGTATCTGATGCAGGGCGATCCGTATCATTGCCAATGCCAGAAAACGACGCGCCTGCTGAAGGAACGGTTGGGCTGGTCCGACACAGAGCTGACCACAACGTTCCAATCCGTTTTCGGGCCAGAAGAATGGCTAAAGCCCTATACCGTGGAACATGTGGCCGAACTGGCCAAACAGGGCAAAAAAAGCATTGCCGTCATTGCCCCGGCCTTCTCTGCCGATTGCATTGAAACGCTGGAAGAGATCAACGAAGAAATTCGTGAAAGCTTTGAAGAGGCTGGCGGCGAAGACTTCACCTATATTCCCTGCCTGAATGACGATCCCGCGCATGTTCAAGCGTTAAGCAACGTCATCTCGACAAACCTGAAGGGATGGGTTGGCTAATACGGTCAACCCGGCATTCACCAAGGCACCTCTTTCCCAGCCCAATCATAGAATTTCCCTGTGTCTTGTGCCGACAAAGACCGAATGACCGCCAAAAGGTTCTGCGCGGCCTGATTGGGGGAAACTGTGGGATGGCGGGCCTGATACTTCTCTGTGAACCCGGTTTGAACGGTTCCGGGATGCAAGGCGACGCAGGCAAGCTGCGGATGGGTACGCGAAAATTCAATAGCGGCAGTGTGCACAACTTGATTCACCGCCGCCTTCGCGCTGCGGTAACTGATCCAGCCGCCAAGCCGGTTGTCCCCAATGGACCCAACACGCGCCGACAAAACCGCGATCACCGCAGGGGCATTCCTGTTCAGCAACCCAATCGCGTGCTTCAATACCAGCGCGGGACCAACTGTATTTAGGCGGAACTGCTCCATCATCGCGTCAGGGTTAAGCGCGCGGATGGTCTTCTCGGGCATTGCGCCCTCAATCTCTAACGCGCCGGTTGCCACGAATATCAGATCGAACGGACCAACAAGGTGTCCCATATGACGCGCAACCGAAGATTCGCTGGTCACGTCGAACCCATGATCACGACGCGATAGACAAGTGACTGTTACGCCTTCTGCCTCCAAGGCCTGAACCATAGCTGCGCCAATGCCGCCCGACGCCCCAATTATCAACGCTGTTTTCATGACGTTGGACATAAAGCGCCCGGCGCTTTGGTCAAACCCCGACACGCAGAGCGGATTTTTTGCAAAAGCTCTTTCACCGATCCGCAAATTGCGTATAGTCCGGCCTCATGACGATTTGTGGCCATATCCTTTCTGTTGTGCGTATTCACGCAGCGATGACGCTTGGCCTAATTCTTCTCCTAATCCGCCTCTGAGCGTGCCGTAACGGCGCGTCCGCTCAGAGGAGGCTTACTATCGCGCCAACGCATTAGGACGAAGAACGAGAGAGATTCAGAGATGACTGTAGAAAAAGAACACGTGTTGATCTTCGACACGACCCTGCGCGACGGCGAACAATCTCCGGGCGCAACCATGACCCATGACGAAAAGCTGGAAATCGCCGAGCTTTTGGATGACATGGGCGTCGACATCATCGAAGCCGGCTTTCCCATCGCCTCGGAAGGTGATTTTCGGGCCGTGTCCGAGATTGCAGAACGCTCCAAGCAGTCCGTGATCTGTGGTTTGGCACGCGCGCAATTGCCGGATATTGATCGTTGCTGGGAAGCTGTGAAAAAGGCCGGACAGCCGCGTATTCACACCTTTATCGGAACCTCCCCGCTGCACCGGGCGATTCCCAATCTGACCATGGACGAAATGGCAGAACGGATCGAACAGACAGTGACCCATGCGCGAAATCTGTGTGACAATATCCAGTGGTCGCCGATGGATGCCACCCGGACAGAGTGGGACTATCTGTGCCGCGTCGTGGAAATTGCCATCAAGGCAGGTGCCAGCACCATCAACATCCCCGACACAGTTGGCTACACAGCACCGGTTGAAAGCGCTGATCTGATCCGCCGACTGATCGAAACAGTGCCCGGCGCCGATGAGGTTGTGTTTGCAACGCACTGCCACAACGACCTGGGCATGGCCACAGCCAATGCCCTGGCCGCTGTCGAGGGCGGCGCACGTCAGATCGAATGTACGATCAACGGCTTGGGTGAACGCGCAGGTAACACCGCGTTGGAAGAAGTCGTTATGGCGCTGAAAGTGCGTGGCGACATCATGCCCTTCCAAACCAAGATCGACACGAAAAAGATCATGCACATCTCGCGTCGGGTCAGCACGGTTTCGGGCTTTCCGGTACAGTTCAACAAAGCCATTGTTGGCAAAAACGCCTTCGCCCATGAATCCGGTATTCACCAAGATGGGATGCTGAAAAACGCCGAGACGTTTGAGATCATGCGCCCCGAAGATGTGGGCATTGCCGGAACGTCTTTGCCATTGGGCAAACACTCTGGTCGTGCCGCATTGCGTGCCAAGCTGAAAGACCTTGGTATCGACGTGGGCGACAACCAGTTGAAAGACGTGTTTGTTCGTTTCAAAGAACTGGCGGATCGGAAAAAAGAAGTCTTTGACGATGACATTCTGGCGCTGGTTACCGCGACCTCTGGCGAAGCGGACCATCTGCAATTGGTGAATCTGCAGGTTATCTGTGGAACTGGCGGTCCAGCCGAAGCGACCTTGGAAATGGAAATCGACGGCGAAGAAAAAACCGCCGTCAGCCAAGGGGATGGTCCGGTTGATGCCACGTTCAAGGCAGTCCGCAAATTGCATCCAAACTCGGCACGTCTGCAATTGTATCAAGTGCACGCTGTGACAGAGGGAACCGACGCTCAGGCCACCGTATCTGTGCGGTTGGACGAGGATGGCATCATCGCCACCGGTCAATCGGCCAACACCGATACAGTTGTCGCTTCAGCCTTGGCATATATTCAGGCGCTGAACCGTCTGATCGTTCGGCGTGACAAGATGGGCCCCGGCGCCGACACGCGCGAGATCAGCTACAAAGATCTGGGCTGAGTCCAACACAAATATTGGGTGGGCAAATATGCCCACCCAAAACTTTATGACTTCTTCACAAACTTCGTCAGAATAACGATCCGCTGACCATCCACCCGGCCAGAGATGTGTTCTGCGTTATCCGGTTCAACATGGATATTCCGAACGGCCGTTCCGCGTTTGGCCGTGAAGCCTGCACCCTTGACCGGCAGATCCTTTATCAACACCACTGTATCGCCATTGGCCAAAAGCACGCCGTTGCTGTCACGGTGCTGCGGCGCATCTGGGTCGGCCAGGCCTGCTTCGGCCCACTCCATGGTATCAGGCTCCAGATACGCGATATCCAATACATCACGCGCCCAGGGTGCTTCTGGAAGCTGTTTCAACAAGCGATACGCCACAACCTGCTCTGCCGGAGTCGTGCTCCAGATCGCTTCGTTTAGGCACTGCCAGTGCGGCCCATCTGTTGGCCCATCGTCCAAACCAGCGATGCAGGTTTTGCACAGCTCTAACGTCTCGGTCTTTGGGGCAACCGTGTAGCTGCTTGTTTCCTCGGCTTTGCACAGCGCGCATGCGGACATATTGAAAACTCCTTGGCAAATCTCCCAGCCGCAATAGGCGCAGCCAATCAAAGAGTCGATTGCTAACTCAGGTGTGCTTTGACGCAGACCGTTTTGTCACTACGTTGATTGCTATCCTGAAGGAGGTATTAACCATGTCAGACTCCGCTCCTCTTCGTAAAATTCAAACGCAAGGCGTGCACCACATCACGTTGATCGGCGCAGATCGCCAAACGTCCATCGACTTTTGGGAAGGTGTATTGGGGATGCCGTTCATCTTTGATCAACCCAATTTGGACAACGGCGCCGAAGGTCATCTGTACTTTGACCCCGGAGATGGGCGGTTGATCACCGTTTTCACGGATGAAGCCCGAACACCAGACCGCCGCCGTACATCCAGTGAACCCGGTGCCGTGCATCACCTGGCGTTCAACGTAAGCCGCGCCAGTTTTTCACAGGCGGAAGACAGGCTTAAAGCACGGGGAATCAGATATACCGGACCAAAGGACCGTGGATTCATGGACTCTCTTTATTTCCGCGATCCGCTGGGTCTGTTGATTGAACTGGCGTGCTATCGCTTTGAACCACCAGAAGGCTGCCGCCATGCCGATGTCATGATCGAAGCGCACCGCATTCGCGTGGCGCGCGGAGACACCCATATAGACCAAGTGCATTTGGCGGATGCGATCGAATTGTTGGTGGAACGCACACAACAATCGCTCTCAACCGACAGATCAGCGCGAAACCCGTTTCAGTAGTGCCGGTTTTACAGCATTGACGGAACAACCATGTCCGGCGGGCGATGCCCGTCGGCAAAGGTTTTGACGTTGATGATCACCTTTTCGCCCATCTCGATCCGACCCTCTTGGGTGGCGGACCCCATCTGCGGCAACATCACAACGTTCGGCATATTGCGCAATTCGGCACTGCCTTGAATGCCGTGCTCATACACATCCAGTCCGGCACCAGCCAATTCGCCTGCTTTCAGCATACGCGTCAGTGCGTTTTCGTCCAAAACTTCACCGCGTGACGTATTGATGATCACGGCTGAGGGCTTCAACAATTTCAAGCGACGCGCATTCAGCAAGTGAAACGTCGAAGGCGTGTGCGGGCAGTTGATCGACACCACATCCATCCGCGCGACCATCTGGTCCAAACTGTCCCAATATGTTGCGTCCAATGACTCTTCGATCTCAGGGCGCAGCCGACGACGATTGTGATAGTGGATTTGCATGCCAAAGGCTTGCGCACGGCGGGCCACAGCCTGCCCAATACGCCCCATCCCCAGAATTCCAAGCCGACGGCCACCAAGACGGCCACCAAGGAACGCATTCGGCGCCCAGCCTTCCCAGTTGCCTTGCTGCATGACTGTTAGGCCTTCCTGAATGCGGCGGGTAACGCCCAGCATCAGCGCCATAACCATGTCTGCAGTATCATCTGTCACCACACCAGGCGTATTTGAAACCAAGATACCCCGCGCCCGCGCGGTTTCCACATCTATGTGATCAACGCCCGCGCCATAGTTCGCGATCAGCTTCAACCGCTCTCCTGCCTGTCCGATCAACCCGGAATCCAACCGATCCGTGATGGTGGGAATCAACACATCTGTGTCAGCCATCGCCGCAACCAATTCGGCCCGCGTCATTGGCGTGTCACTGGCCCGAAGCGAAACATTAAACAATTCAGACAGCCGTGTTTCGACAGCCTCCGGTAAGCGTCGCGTCACAACAACACTCAGATGTTTTGAAGCCATGAAACCCCTCCGAAGACTTTTTCTGCAACATTCTCTTTGGCAGAGTGTATGAAGTCAGGACGGGGCACAAGAACCCTGCCACAGATTCTCGAGCAGGATAGAATGAAACTCATTCGTTTATTGCTGGCATCGCTGGCCGTTACAGGCCTTCTTTCCGCTTCGGTATGGGCGGCTGAAAAAAAGCAAGGGCCAGTCACCAAATTACCTATTCCGCGGTTTGTGTCGCTGAAGGCGGCAGAAGCAAATGTTCGGCGTGGGCCATCGCTGTCTCATAAGGTTGATTGGGTCTACAAGCGGCGCAGCATGCCGTTGCAGGTGACGGCGGAATTCGAAAACTGGCGTCGCGTAAGAGACCAAGATGGTGCCGGCGGTTGGGTCCACTACACGTTGCTGACAGGCGCACGTACAGCCTTGGTGGAGCAAGACCTACTACCCCTCTATGACCGGCCTGACACATCGTCGCCTGTGGCGGCGCATCTTCAATTGGGCGTCATTGGCCGATTGGGGAAATGTGATATCGAATGGTGCCACCTTGATACCGGTGGCTATGACGGTTGGACAAAAAAATCTGGTCTTTGGGGCGTTGAAGACGACGAAATACGCAAGTAAGCGCCACTTCAAAAATTGGATTTCGACATTGGCGTGACTAAGGTGACTGGCGTGCTATTTGATCGACCAACGATGCACAGGCACTCTACTCAATAAAGCATCACCACTCATGACACCCGTGCACCGTTGGTCACGACAAACCGGTCTTTGGCCAGCCAAGGCTGTGTCTCCACCTCGTCCAGATCTGTCGTATCCTTGTTCGTCCGTATCGAACTTCTACGTTGTTCCGTCGCACCTACCATTGGGAACGAAACACCTAATCAATCGATAAGCCGATTTTAAACTGCACACTTTCAGACCCACGTAAATGTCGTGGAATCTAAGCGCTAAACTTCCAATCACAATTCGCGAAAACCAAAGTGCTCCAACAAGTCATATTGACGTAACCCATTGAAGCACTCAGATTTTTTCCGCTTCTACCACAACTTTTTCATTTGAAAAGTGTCTAGCGGCATTGTCGGCAGGAATTGAAGCATTTTGCCCGTAACGGTTAACCTGGGCTCATGCCTCTCAACCTTTCCGAGCGCCGCCGCAGCATTTCTACAAACGCCAGCAGCAAGATAGAAATCCCCACCAGAATCGTCGCGGCGGCCAAAATTGTCGGAGAAATTTGTTCCCGCAAACCCGTAAACATTTGCCACGGCAATGTCTGCAATTCAGCAGAGCCAATGAACAGCACAACAACAACCTCATCAAACGAGGTGATGAAGGCAAACAGGCCACCAGAGATCACACCCGGCAGGATCAAAGGCATCTGCACACGGAAGAATGTGGTGACAGGGTTCGCCCCCATATTCGCCGCTGCTCGCGTCAATGATCGGTCAAAGCCAACCAGTGTCGCGGTAACGGTAATGATAACGAAAGGAATGCCCAACACAGCATGCGCCAACACAACACCCCAGTACGTTCCAACCAACCCAATCTTGGAGTAGAAGAAATACATACCCGTTGCCGAAATGATCAGCGGAACAATCATCGGTGAGATCAAGATCGCCATGATCAACCGTTTGCCCGGTACATGGCTTTGGCTGAGCCCGATCGCGGCAAGCGTGCCCAAGCTGACTGAAATAATGGTGGCCACCGGCGCAATCCGCAAACTGTTCCAAACGGCGCTGGTCCATTCGGAATTGGTCAGGAAGTCCCGGTAGTGTTTCAACGAATATCCGGCCGGATCAAACCGCAGCATTTCAGGAGTGAAGGTAAAGAAGTTCTGCGCATTAAACGAAAGTGGCATAACCACAAGGATTGGCGTGATCAGGAAGATGAAGATCGCACCACAAAGCACGCGGAACGTATAGTGCCACAGAACCTGCTTATCCGTCAGATAGGGCACCAAGTTTCTGCGATATCGGGTTAGCCCAATCCAATAAATGAACCAGCCAAAGAACCAACCGAACAGCGCACCAACAACCGCGCCTGCTACGCCGCCAAACATGTACCCTGCCACAAGGAACAGCGCTAGAATGCCCCAGCGCAGTGGCTTTTCCATCTCTGGCCCAAGCACGGCCATTGCCAAATACGTCAGCCCGGCCAACAGGGCTGCGCCAACCACCACGCCAATCAGCAACGATCCCTGCGCTGTGCCGATGAAGACGCCAGCTATGGCCCCTGCAGCGGCCAGTACAGGAATGGAAAACGACAGTGCCTGCTTTTTCGTCGGGGTTAATACCAATTCGCTCATGTCTCAGCCCCCAAGCTTTACGTTGTCGATGCCGACGATCTTGTCATAGGCCCAGTAGAGTATCAGAACGACCGCCAACAGGATGGCGCCCAACGCCGCAGCCAGACCCCAGTTCAGCGAACTAGAGATGTGGAATGCGATACGGTTTGAAATGAATGTCCCGGTGGTGCCGCCCACGATTTCTGGCGTGATGTAGTAGCCAATGGACAGAATGAACACCAAGATCGAACCCGCCCCGATGCCCGGAATCGATTGTGGGAAGTAGACGCGCCAGAAAGCGGTCCAGTTCGTGGCACCCAAAGATTTTGCCGCCCGGACATACGTGACCGGAATGGTCGACATAACCGAATACATCGGCAAGATCATGAAGGGCAGCAAGATGTGCGTCATTGCAATGATGGTACCCAGCTGGTTGTTGATCATCACCAATCGGGCATCATCCGCGACCAGACCCAGCCAAACCAGAACATCGTTGATGACACCCTGCTGCTGCAGCATCACTTTCCATGCGGAGGTGCGCACCAGAAGCGACGTCCAGAATGGCAGCAAAACCAAGATCATCAACAGGTTGGCTGTTCGGGCTGGCAGGTTGGAAAGCAGATAAGACACTGGGTAGGCCAACAAGATACAGCTGATCGTGATCACCATCGACATGAACAACGTCCGCTTGAACAGCAGCCCATAGATGCGCTCACGCTCATCCCGAAGTTCAACGCCATCTGGTGTTTTCTTCAAATCTATCGCGTTCAGAAAGTAACCAGAGGTATAGTCTGGCCCGTACAGTTTGATCGTCTGCCATATTTCAGGCTTCAACCAGTCTTCTTCGATGTCTTCAAAACCCTGTTTGAAGCTGATCGTTTCAAATTCTGGGGTATCAACCAGCGCATCGGCAGCCTTCAACATATCTGCGCCTGGTCCGGTGTAGCCCTCTACCGATCCTGCCACCAAATCTTGGTACAGCGCAGTGTGCACAGCTGTCCAAGGCTCTTCTTTCAGCAGGCTTTTACCCTTTTTGTCTTGCTGGAATTGGGCAAAAATTTCATAGGCTTCGGCAGTTTTCGGCAGAACATCAGAAATGCCGTCACGCAGTTTAAATTTCGGGTGCTCTTCGCCTTTTTTCCATTTTGCCTGTTCAGACATCCAGGCCGGATCGCCCATTAACTCTGCCCAAGGCTCCGCCTTGTCCCAGCTTTTGTCCAAATCTTTGAACTGGTCTTGGTACACTTCGCCGATGTCATCCAGCCCACGGCCCGCCTTTCGGAATACCGATGAAACGCCGGTCTGTTCATAGTTCAGGCGTGTACCAAGACGTGTGTGATCTTTGTTTTCTGCAGCCAGAAACAGATCGTAATAGGCAGCTTCGAAAACAGACTCTGGCGGAACCTCTTCGCCATCCCATGTCTCCAACGCCGCAACGGTCAGCGGCATGGTTTCCGACACGATCTGGTTTTCAACGGATCGAAACAGCATGTCCCCGATAGGCGCGATAAACGTCACCAGCACAAAGATCAGCAAAGGCGCAACCAAGCCAAGTGCTCGCAACTTTTGCCGGCGCAACGCGCGGTTCAGACTTTGCTTTAATGGCCGTCCATCGGCTGCGATTACAGATCCGGTTTCGTCAGTCATTCCGCCCCTTCTACCAGTACATCTGTGCTGGTTGCGGTAGGTCACCGAAATTCGGCAACGTCTTAAAATTATTGATCGCGTTGGCCGCTATCGGCCCAGAAAGAACGCAGGGCGGGAAATCCCGCCCTGCATCAGGTATTAGTTTTTCGCCAACCAAGCCTGGAATTTCGCGTCGATGTCGTCGCGATAGTCGGCCCAGAACTCATAGTTGTAGAGCAGAGTGTTGGCGGCATTGTCGGGATCGGTCGGCATGTGCTGCGCCATGTCGATGCCCAGCTCATAGTGCTGACCAACCATTGGTGCCGACGATGCACGTGCAGGACCGTACGAAATATACGCTGCCTGATCTGCCAAACGCTGAGTGTCCGACGAGAACTTCGCAAAATCCAAGACCCGTGCCTTACGGTCTTCGGGCAGATTGGCTGGAATGATCCATCCATCCAGATCGAACACTTGCATGTCCCAAAGGATCTCAACCGGCTGGTTTTGCTCTTCAGCAACCGCAAACAGACGTCCGTTATAGGTGGAACCCATTACGACTTCACCATCAGCCAAAAGCTGCGGTGTGTCTGCACCAGCGGACCACCAGACCACAGAGTCTTTGATGGTGCCCAGTTTTGCCAACGCCTGTTCCTGACCTTCGTCGGTCTCCAGAACATCGTAGATGTCTTCTTTGGCTACGCCGTCACAGTACAGTGCCCATTCCATGTTGTTGATCGGGCGCTTTTCCAGCGAACGTTTGCCAGGATAGGTCTCCATATCGAACAGAGCACAGATTTCGGTAGGCGGATTGTCACCAACCAAGTCTGAACGGTAGCCAACGGTGGTCGAATAAACGATCAGCGGAATGAAACAATCGCTGACGATCAGGTCACCGAAGTCATCGCTGGCAGAAGTGCCATCAGGGGCTTCTGCCAAATCTTCGTCATGGTCGATTTCCATCGCCAGACCTTCGTCGCACAGACGAATGGCGTCGGACGCCACAACATCAACGATGTCCCAGGTGATGTTTCCAGCTTCGTTCATCGCGCGCAGCTTGGCTACGGCCTCGGCAGATCCTTCGTCCCAAGACGCGGACACGCCGTCGTTCATTTCGAGGTATGGCTGTAGATAGGCCTTGTCCTGACTGGATTGGTAGGCTCCTCCCCAAGAAACCAAAGTCAGTTTGTCAGACATACCACCATGGCTTTCAGCGTTCGCAGCCACAGCAGCCACAGACAATGCCGAAGATACCAGTAGTGATTTTGTGAGTGTCATAATTTTACTCCATGTTTCGCCCAGTATTACAAAAGCTCGGTGCAAGGGCGATTGAACCGAACCAACATGCGCTGCCAAGTCAGGAGTGATCTGACGTCAAAGACAGCGCACGAAAGTTCCTTAGGTCGCATCCAACGCGCGACAATCCCGCGGCAGCCACCCGATTTCGATTTCTTGGCCAGGTTCCAAACGCACCTGATCAGGCGCATTCCGGGACTTGATAATGAAATCATCATTGCCAGCCACGCTCATCCGGGTGCGGAAGATATCGCCCATATAGATGAACTCGCGGACGGTGGCTTTCAGCGTATGCGCGCCTTCTTGCAGGCGATCTTTGTTGAACTCGACGCGCTCAGGTCGGATGGAAACCCGCGTGGGCTCACCCACTTTGCTGACATTGACCGGCATAGCATCGATCAATTCGCCGTTGGTCAATTTCACAACGCAGTAGTCTTCGTACATCTCGGCAACAACACCATCCAGGGTGTTATTCTCGCCGATGAATTGCGCAACAAAACTGTTCTGCGGAGCCTCGTACAACTCATCCGGTGGCGCAAGCTGCTGAATACGACCATCATCAAACACCGCGACGCGGTCCGACATGGTCAGCGCTTCGGTTTGGTCATGGGTCACATACACAACGGTAATGCCCAAATTGTCAGCAATGCGCTTGATCTCAAACTGCATGTGCTCGCGCAGCTGCTTATCCAAGGCGCCAAGCGGCTCGTCCATCAAGACCAGCTCTGCTTCAAACACCAGGGCGCGCGCCAATGCGATACGCTGCTGTTGCCCGCCAGACAGCTGTGCAGGACGGCGCCCACCAAAGGCACCCATCTGAACCATCTCCAACGCGCGCTTCACTTTCGCTTCACGGTCGGATTTGCCCATTTTGCGCACTTCCAATGGGAAGGCCAAATTCTCGGCAACGGTCATATGCGGGAACAACGCATAGTTTTGGAAAACCATGCCAATACCGCGTTTATGTGGGGGAATATTGTTGATGGGTCGACCATCAAGCCGAATATCGCCGTGTGTCGCTGTTTCAAAGCCAGCCAACATCATCAGGCAGGTGGTCTTACCTGAGCCTGACGGGCCGAGCATTGTCAGAAATTCACCCTTTGGCAGGCGAAGGTTCAAGTCTTTGACGACGAGATTTTCGCCATCATAGCTTTTTTGCACGCGTTCGAATTCGACAAAAGCGTCGTTTTGAGCGGTATCAGCCAAACCTGGCTCCCCTGTTGTTTGCTGCGGTGTTTTCCCGCGATTGACTTGATTAGAGACGCTGACGCCCTACGTTGCAACCCAGAAGCTGATAATTGCTGCAGAGCTTATTATTTGGGCAATTTTCTTGCTTAAAACCGCCCCTCTATGGTCTAAAAACGACGTCGCTTTTAGACCTCAAAGATTGCTCCCAAAATTTGAGCATAAAAAAACTCGGGCACTTGGCCCGAGTTCTTCCGATTCTTGAATGTTTGACGCGTGTCAGTGAAGTTTCTTACCAACCTCAGTGATTGATTCGTCAATCAACTTAGACGCAGACGCCGCATTGGTCTGTTTTGCGATCACGTCTTTAGCGGCCTGGATCGCGACGGTTGCGGCACGATCACGCACACCCTTCACGGCGGCGGCTTCTGCCGATGCGATCTGATCAGTCGCAGCGTTCAAGCGACGCTGGATGGAGTCAGCCAATTCGACTTTGGCTTGTTCGCCTGCAATCTTGGCTTCTTCCTTGGCTTGCGCAACAATGCGGTCTGCCTGTTCCTGAACTTCACGCTGCTTGCGCTCAAAGCTGGCCAGAAGGCTTTTCGCTTCTTCGCGCAGCGCACGGGCTTCGTCCAGATCATCGCGAATACCTTCGGCACGCTTGTCCAGCAAACCGCCCAGCAGGCCTGGCACTTTGAAGTACACCAGAACCACAAGGAACAGCAGGAAGCCCAACAGAACGACGAAGTTCGTATTGCCCAGCGAAAAGAACGGTCCGCTGGCAGCAAGAGCCGGCGATGCGGCAAGGCCAAGGCCTAGGGTTGTTATCAGCATACGCATGTCGATTACCCCTTCAGCCGATTGATGACGGCGTCAGCCACAGACGCATCATCTGTCGAGCCACCAAATGCGCCAACAATCTCTGCGGCGGTTTCTTTGGCGATGACTTCAATGCTGTCCTCGGCGGATGCCCGGATTTCTGCAATGGCCTTTTCCGATTCTGCTGCTTTCGCGGCAATCTCGGCATCGGCTTTTTGAATGGCCAAATCTACTTCGGCCTGAATTTCGGCACGTGCTTCGCCAGAAATGCGCTGCGCTTCAACACGCGCATCCGCCAATGCTTGATTATAAGCAGTTTCGGCGTTTTCTGCCTGACGCTTCAGGTCTTCAGCAGCGGCCAGATCGTTTGTGATGGTACCTTGACGTTCCGCCAGGATCGCAGCGATGCGCGGCAGCGCAACACGCGACAGGACAAGAAAAATCACCACCAGGGTGACGACCAGCCAGAAAATCTGGTTCGGGAACCAGTCAAAGCACAGCTGCGGCATCCCGATGGCAGAGCCGTGGGAATCAACGCATGTGCTGGCGGCACCTGTGTGTTCGGTTGCCATGTTGTCCTCCGTCGGAACGTTGTCTCAGACAACGGGCGGGCCACAAAAGCGGCCCCGCCCGCGCGTAAGGATCAGTTCCGGTGCTTAGACAGCAAACATCAGCAGCAGCGATACCAGGAATGCAAAGATGCCCAGTGCTTCTGCGAATGCGATACCGATGAACAGAGTAGCAGTCTGCGATGCAGCTGCCGAAGGGTTGCGCAATGCGCCGGCCAAGAAGTTGCCTGCAACGTTACCCACCCCGATTGCGGCTGCGCCGGAACCGATTGCTGCCAGGCCTGCGCCGATGTGTGCGAGATCGCCTTCCATTGTGATTTCTCCTTACGATTGGAAGTTTAATTCTAGGGTTGTTCGAGTTGCGACTGCGCCAAATGGCCCAGCCGCGAAATTCTTAGTGATGCGGATGAAGCGCGTCTTTCAGATACACGCAGGTCAGGATCGTGAACACGTAGGCCTGAATGAAGGCCACCAGGATTTCCAGACCGTACATGGCGGTGATCGCAACAATCGACAGCGGCGAAATCGCTGCGATCGCAGCAAATCCAGCAAACACTTTGATCACAGCGTGACCAGCCATAACGTTACCAGCCAAACGAATGGAGTGGCTAACCGGACGCACGAAATACGAGATCAGTTCGATGATGGCCAAGATCGGACGCAACGCCAAAGGCGCGCTGGCAACCCAGAACAAGCCCAGGAAGCTGGCACCGTTTTTGACAAAACCCAAAATCGTAACTGTCAGGAATACCGCCATCGCCAGAACAACGGTCACGGCAAAATGCGACGTGGTTGTAAAGCTGAGCGGCAACAGGCCCAGGAAGTTGGCAAATACAATGAACAGGAACAGGGTCATGATGTAGGGGAAGTACTTCAGACCATCTTTTCCGGCCACGTCTTCGACCATCTTATACACAAAGCCATAAGCCAGTTCGGCAATCGACTGACCGCGCGATGGGATCACTGCGCGGCGCGACGTGGCGACGACCATAAGACCGATCACTGCCAGAACCGCCAAGAACAGCCACAGCGTTACGTTGGTGATGGTGAACATGCCAACCGGTCCGTCGCCGAACAACGGTTTGACGATGAACTGATCCATCGGGTGGAAAACAAGGCTGCCACCTTCGGCTGCGTGCTCCGCTGCTTCCGCACCATGCTGAACTGCTTCAGTCGCCATTGCGTTCCCTCTCGTCCCCTTCAGCCAATTTGGCCGTTTCGCTTGCCTGAACCTCTTTTGCCGTGCGCATCATCACTTTGATGCCGGCGGCGAGGCCCAAAAATGTAAACAGCACCAATAGCCAAGGGAGTGTTCCCAACAGACTGTCCAGTCCGTAGCCGATGCCAAAGCCGATCCCAAGACCAGCCACTAATTCCGTGACCATCCGCCAAGCCACCTGGGCCTGAGAGTAATGTTCCTCTTGGTGCGGTTTCGCGTCGGTTCCGACTTTCGCCGCCGCAATCCGCGCTTCCAGCTCTTTTAGCCGAGACTTTGGATCGGGTTCAGACACGTTCACGCCCCTATTGGACAGTCGTCGCTTTGCTAGGGTGCTGACCCGCCTGAGTCAAGCGCGCATGGCCGCACATGTCACATAATTTAAGCTGCTGTTTTCAAAGCGAAAAATTTTCGGATTGGACTTCAAAGACATTCGGTCGCAGCCGTCAGATCTGTTGTTAGCGTTGAATATGCATATTCAACCATTCAGTTAATCTTTTTTTGATGATGAACGCCCAAGCTTGACCACATTGGGTTTGCGGCGCTACTTCACCCCTGTGACCCAGCCCAGCACCCTTGATACGGTCTTTGCCGCCCTTGCCGATCCAACGCGACGACAGATACTGTCGATGCTGCTGGAAGATGATATGGCTGTCACGGATGTGGCGGAACCATTTCAGATGTCGCTGGCAGCAATCTCCAAACATCTGACCATCCTCGCGACCGCGGGCCTGATCAGTCAAGAAAAGCGAGGCCGGGTCAAATGGTGCAAGCTAGAACCGGATGCCCTGCGCGGTGCCAGCACTTGGATGCAGGGGTTTGGTCAGTTCGAACCCGTTCACCTTGATGCCTTTGAACGGTTCCTTGCCGCTGAAATAGACCAACCAGACGATACGACCGAGTAGAATGCGCGATGGGCCGAACCCGAAGGTCCGGCCCTTGGGAAGCGGAGAAGCCTCCGCCGTTCCGTTTTCGCACTGGTACGCACACACGTGAAAACTCGGAACACCGATGGGGATGACCGCCCCGCCGGGCGATTACGGCTCCCAAGTTCTATCAACCACATCAGAAGGTTAAGAAAAAATGGGAATTATTCAGATGTTTCCCCATTTGGTGCAGATTCATCTTTGAGCAAAACAACCAACGCAACGACCGTTAGCGCAACTCCACCAAGTACGGCGAACGGTGGCCAGCCGCGGCCCAAAGCGGCTTCGCTCAAGATCACCCAGCTTGGTGTCAGGTAGGTGTAGGCCATCACTTTGGCACTGGGCAATCGCAGGGCCGCATACTGCAACAGTACAAATGTCGCCGCACTGGCAGCCAAAGCAGTATAGATAATGGTGATCCAAACGATTGACGGCAAAGACAGCCACTGAGTTTCGATCAGTTCCGGCAAGCTCCACAAAACCAGCAGAACCGCCCCGGCAACAACTGTGCCGAAAGTGAAAATCAGCGGAGCATCTCCGCGATTTAGCCGCCGGACCATCGGCGCATATACAGCATGAGACACGCATCCCCAAAAATACGTGATCTCTCCCGTTCCTACGTGAAACCGTAGCAGGGCCGCCAAATCCGCACGGAAAATCACCCAAAGTGATCCCGCCGCACCCGCCGTCAAGGCCAGCGCCATTCGCGGGGATGTGACTTGGCGCACCAATAACCACCCAAACCCTGCCGCCATGACAGGGGTCAGCGTGAAGACAGCCGACATTGATACTGGCGCACCGGTCTTCAGCCCTTCGAACATCAAAACGAAATAAGTCGCCAACAGCGACGCCAACACGAAATAGCGCCAAGGCGCCTTAAAGGCGCTGCTTGGCACTCCGCCCTTCAGATATACGGCAATTCCCAATACAGCCGCAGCAATCACAAACCGCACGGAATTCAAGGCTTCTGGTGCGATATGCGGAGCGGCCAACGACCCCAGCGAAAACGACCCCGCCACCAATGCCGAAAACACAAGCATCGCCAAATGACCGCGCGCGGCTTCACTCACGGTGATACTGCCTTTGTGGCATGTGCTTTTAGATAAGACAAAAACGCCTGCACCTTGGCTGTCCTGTGCAGGTCAACATGGGTTACCAACCAAAGCTGCGTAACCCATTCTTCCAGCGGCGGGACAACCAGCACCAACGACTCTTCATTCCTCGCCTGTCCATCTTCGACAAATCCGATCCCGATGCCTGCGATAATAGCTTGTTGCTGCACACGGGTATCGCGACTGCGGAAAACAATGTTTTCCTTTGGAACCTCTTGATTGATCCAGCGAAAGAAAGGCGCTCGGTTCATGTCTTCTGTGGGGCCGACAAACCGGTGCTTTCGGGCATCCTCTATATTACCTGGCTTTCCATACTTATCGATATACGCCTGAGACGCATAAAGCCCCACCTTGGCCTGTAAGAAAGGCTGCACCACATTGTCGGGCTCTTGAGGAATATCGCCAGCCCTCACTGCAACATGCGCCTCGCCGTATTCCAACCGCAGCACACGGTCTTCAGAGTGATACATCACTGTTACGTCCGGATACTTCTCTTGAAATCCAGTCAAGACATCCACCATCAACGGGGCTGTCGATACCAATGACGTAACGCGCAGTTCGCCACTGACCTGGGCACCACCGCCGCGTAGCCGGGCTTGCAATTGATTGAATTGCGTATCGGTCGTTTCCGCGATGCGCGCCAAGTCCCGGCCTTCTTCGGTGGGTGTGTATCCACGAGCGTGTCGCTGAAACAGCTTCGTTCCTAGCCGGGTTTCCAATGCATCAATATGTCGGATGACAGTGGCATGATGAACGCCAAGCGCCTCTGCCGCGCCACTGACCGTCCCGGACCTCACTACCTGATAGGCAGTTCTAATTTCGTCCCAGTTTTCCATGTTCCGCCCGGCGTCAAAGATCCGCTACTTGGTGATCTGAGAACATTGTAGACAAAAGCGCAATGCCTGGCCGCATGCACAAAGCCTAGAAACAGAAAAGCGCCCCAAAGACGGAGCGCTTTTCGAAATCTCAGTTGGCACCCTCTAAGAAAGTGCCAAGGCGGCGATTAGCTGCCGGAAGTTGTGGTCGAACCACCATCGCTATCGCCAGCGCCAGCTGCAACAGCCAAAGCAACCAGTGCTGCAACTGCCAGACCTGCGCCACCCGAAAGGGAGCTTGCAGGTGCTGCGATGAATGGATTTTCGACATCGTCATCCATGGTTGCGGGGCCAGGGCCACCAGCAAATGCGGTAGAAGCAGCAAACGAAACTGCCAGCGCGGTCAAAAGAGTCTTTTTCATTGGGTATTCTCCTGGGGAAGGACTTAAAATCTCTGCTCAAGGGATAATGGATTTCTGCGGCGCGTCAATAACTGCCGAAAAAAAACGCACGTACCAGCAAGGTCCCGCGTGTTTGACGCAACACTTTTCATCACTTGCACATCCCATGTAGCACGATGTCGCGAAAGAACGCACGCAACAAAGCAATTCTATGCTCGAAAAATGTTGCTAATTTGGCAATTTCACCACGCTTTTCCAGAACCCGCTTTCAAACGGTTATATTGACAAAATAGCGGTCAGGGCATAACGCAAGACCAATTCCCGGACACTTTCGAGTCGTCCGGTCCTGGGCGCCGTCTCGGGATCGCCCTCCGTCAGCGCGTTGCGCCCACGGGGGCATTTGTGCATTGCGCCAGTTTTGGTGCGTTTAAGACCCGCCCTTGTGCGCCTATATTGGGCGAAAGGGTAACCGCCGATGGAGGCCGCTAGACGTGTTTGAAAATCTATCCGAACGCCTGTCCGGTGTCTTTGACCGCCTGACCAAACAGGGCGCGCTGTCTGACGAGGATGTTAAAACCGCACTGCGCGAAGTTCGCGTGGCTCTGCTGGAAGCGGATGTTTCGCTGCCTGTTGCGCGGGACTTCGTAAAAGCAGTGCAGGAAAAGGCCACGGGTCAAGCCGTAACCAAATCGGTCACACCGGGCCAACAGGTCGTCAAGATTGTACATGACGAACTTGTCCATGTGCTGACAGGTGCCGAAGACCCCGGCCTTCTGAAAATTGACAGCCCGCCCGCGCCGATCTTGATGGTCGGTCTACAGGGCGGCGGTAAAACGACCACAACCGGTAAATTGGCCAAGCGCCTGACAGAGCGTGAGGGCAAACGCGTATTGTTGGCCTCGCTCGACGTTTATCGCCCCGCCGCGATGGAACAGCTTCGGATCCTTGGCCAGCAGATCGGCGTGGACACGTTGCCCATTGTCGAAGGTCAAAAGCCTGTCGACATTGCCAAGCGTGCCAAGCAACAGGCCACGATGGGCGGCTACGATGTCTATATGCTGGACACCGCGGGCCGTTTGCAAATTGACCAAGTGCTGATGCAAGAGGTCGAAGACGTGCGCGACGCGGTCAACCCGCGCGAAACGCTGTTGGTCGTCGATGGCCTGACCGGTCAGGTCGCTGTCGAAGTCGCGCAGGAATTTGACGAAAAAATCGGCATCTCTGGCGTGGTCCTGACCCGGATGGACGGTGACGGTCGCGGCGGTGCAGCCCTTTCGATGCGCGCAGTCACTGGCAAACCCATCCGCTTTGTCGGTCTTGGCGAAAAGATGGACGCGCTGGAAACCTTTGAGCCAGACCGGGTCGCAGGCCGTATTCTGGGCATGGGCGACATTGTCGCGCTGGTCGAAAAGGCACAGCAAACGATCGAGGCTGAACAAGCCGAACGGATGATGAAGCGCTTCCAGAAGGGTCGCTTCAACATGAACGACCTGAAGATGCAGCTGGAACAAATGATCAAGATGGGCGGCATGGAAGGCATGATGGCCATGATGCCCGGCGCCGGTAAGATGGCCAAGCAGATGGAAGGCGCAGGGATCGATGACAAGATCCTGAAACAACAGATTGCCCTGATCAGCTCGATGACCAAATTGGAACGCGCCAATCCCCAGATCCTTCAAGCCAGCCGTAAGAAACGTATCGCCAAGGGTGCCGGTCTGGATGTTTCGGACTTGAACAAACTTCTGAAGATGCAGCGGCAGATGGCCGACATGATGAAGAAGATGGGAAAAATGGGCAAAGGCGGCATGTTGAAACAGGCCATGAAAGGCATGTTCGGCAAAGGTGGTTCGCCCGAAGAAATGATGCAGGGCATGGACCCAAAGGCGCTGGAACAGGCAGCCAAGCAACTGGGCGGTGGCGGCGGAATGCCCGGCGGCCTTCCTGGTTTGGGCGGCGGTGGCTTGCCACCGGGCCTGTCAGGTTTCGGCAAGAAAAAATAGCAAATGTCTGCCCCTGTTCTTGAAACCCCACGCCTTCGACTGCGCGGCCATGTAATGGCTGACATAGCACCGCTGACCGCGTTGCTTGGCAGTGCGCGTGCACGTTTCATGGGTGGGCCGGTTTCTCGCAAAGATGCTTGGCTGATGATCGCTTCCGAGGTTGGCAGCTGGTCTTTGAACGGTTTGGGCAGCTGGGGTATCGAAGACCGTGCAGACGGCACATTCCTAGGTCAGATTGCGATCACGCATCCACCGCATTTCCCGGAAACGGAAATTGGCTGGACGGTTCTGGAACAGGCCGAAGGCCAAGGCGTTGCTGCCGAGGCCGCGCTGACAGCGTTGGATTGGGCGTGGACTGTCCGCGGTCTGTCGACCCTTGTCAGCTATATCGATCCGGAAAACACCCGGTCGATCAAACTGGCCACCAAACTGGGTGCGCAGCGAGACGATAGAGCCGCACGACCAGACGGTGAAACCGTGACAGATACGTTGGTCTACCGCCATTTGGCAGACACCGATGGCAGCCCGGAGGCATACGCATGACCCAGCGCAACGCCACGGCACCCCAAAACCCAACGCCATTTAATCAGACGATGAATCGTTCGCTAACCAATGCGCCGGTTTTGGAAACAGATCAGTTGATCTTGCGGGCCCCACAGCCCGGTGATGCGGAGCCGCTGATCGCTTTCCTGATGGATCAAACCCGTGCCGCCAAGTTTGGTGCTTTTGACAATCGAGGCGATGCATGGCGCTGGTTTGCTCTGAACGTTGGGCATTGGCACATCCACGGCTACGGCTATTTCACGATTGAGATGAAAGAGACCGGTCAGCCATGTGGCATCTGTGGAATTTGGAATCCTGAAACCTGGCCGGAACCCGAGTTGGGTTGGGTCGTTTTTGATGGGTTTGAAGGTAAAGGCATCGCATTCGAAGCCGCCACCACAGCACGCCATTGGGCATATCGCGACCTGGGCTTCACCACCCTGACTTCCAACATTGTGCCGGGCAACAGCCGTTCTGTTGCGCTGGCTGAACGGTTGGGCGCCAAGTACGAACGCACCTATCACAACAGCAACATGGGCGAAGACATGCTCTATCGCCATCCAGGTCCGGAGGCGCTGATATGAACGTACCCGTAGAAAAGCATCATCCTGGCCGGGCCTCTCGACAAGCGTCCAAGATTGGCAGCCGTCTTCCCACTTTGGACACACGCCGCCTGCAACTGCGCGCACCACGTATCTATGATTTCGATGCCTATGCCAGCATCCTGTGTGACGACCGCGCCAAATACATGGGCGGCCCGTTCACACGCGAACAGGCCTGGGCCGACTTTACGCAAGCCATTGCGATCTGGTTGCTGCACGGCCATGGCCTTTGGACCATCGACGCACAAACAACCCCTAGCGCCGGGTTTGTTATGTTGGGTTTTGAATACACCGACCCAGAACCTGAGTTGGGGGTCTTTCTGACGGCCGAGACCGAAGGCAACGGATACGCTCAAGAAGCCGCCGAAGCTGTCTTGGCTCACGCCTGGAACGATCTGGGTTGGGATACGCTGGTGTCATATGTCGACCCGCTGAACCAGCGCTGCGTCAACACCATGCTGCAACTGAAAGCCAGCCGTGATTCAGACGCCGAAGCGACACTGGACAACGGTACAGTTGTCTTCCGCCACAGCAAGGGAGCCGCCTGATGGGACACCGCGATATCCCAGTTCTGGAAACTCAACGCCTAGTCCTGCGTGGACCTAAACCAGACGACTACCCTGATTTCAAAGCAACCTTCAGTTCATACCGCGCGCGGTTCATGGGCGGCCCGCTGAATGCCTATGAAACCTGGATGCTCTACGCCGCCGAAATCGGCCATTGGGAAATCCGCGGGTATGGTATGTGGATGATCCACCTGAAAGGCAGCGAAGAAACCGTTGGTATGGCCGGCGGCTGGTTTCCAGCCAAATGGCCTGAACGGGAAATTGCCTGGATCATTTGGCCAGACCAGGGCGGTAAAGGCTATGCGTTGGAAGCAACCCAGCGCGTGCGCCAGTATTTCTATGAGGTCCTGAATTGGGACTGTGCGGTCAGCTACATCGATCCAAAGAACCTGGATTCGATCCGCTTGGCTGAGCGGCTGGGCGCAACCAAAGATCATACCGCGCCTACCGTCGATGGCAACGATGCGGTCTACCGCCACCCGACCCCTGCCGAGCTGGATCAATCGCAATTGGCCCACGGCATCGACATGGAGATCGCACATTACTGCGACCCTCTCTTCAAACCGAAAGGATGGGCTATTGACTGACACAGTCTTGACTGGCGCCCCGCGCCAAAATGTCGGCTCCAAAGCCGTTCACCAATCAAACGCACGCCAAACGTTTTTTGGCGCCGCGGCCTGCGCATGGGGGTGGCCAAAATGACCGATGCCGTAACCCGCGCCTCTGAGCTGCTCAAAGAGCACCGTGAAAGCATCGACCGGCTCGATGCCATACTTGTTTATACGCTGGCCGAACGGTTCAAGCACACGCAATCCGTGGGTGAACTGAAAGCTACGCACGACCTCCCGCCGTCTGATCCCAGCCGCGAAGCGCGCCAGATCACCCGGCTAGAGACCCTGGCGAAAGACGCCGATCTGGACCCGGACTTCGCCAAGAAATTCCTGAACTTCATCATTCAGGAAGTCATCAAACACCATGAACAAAAGCAATCGTGACAAGCGGGCAAAAGCCCCTTAAGCATCGCCATTCAAAGGAGAAAACCAATGGCTATCAAAATTCGTCTGGCCCGTGGCGGCTCAAAAAAGCGCCCATTCTATCGTATCGTTGCGGCTGACAGCCGTATGCCACGCGATGGCCGTTTCATCGAGAAACTGGGCACCTACAACCCGCTGCTGCCAAAAGACAGCGAAGAGCGCGTAAAGATGGACGTCGAGCGCATCCAGTACTGGATCGGCCAAGGCGCCCAAACAACCGACCGTGTTTCCCGCTTCCTGGAAGCTGCTGGCATCGTCGAGAAGAAAGAGCGCAACAACCCCAAGAAGGGTACCCCTGGCAAAGCTGCTCAGGAACGCGCTGAATCCAAGGCTGCAAAAGCCGCCGAAGCTGCAGAAGCTCCGGCAGAAGAAGCCGTAGCCGACTAATCGGCTCGGTCAAAACCGCCGGTGGATGGCCCACCTATCTTCCGGCGGTTTCCATTTATTGGATTCAGGCAGGTACTAAGAAATGTTTCGTCTGATCCGTTTGAGCATTTTTATCTTGCTGGCTTTTGGTGCTGGCATTCTATTTGAGCGTAGACACCAGTCCGATCTTTGTGAAAGCTCGGGCGGGACATGGCTACGTTCAGGGCTATGCGTCGTGGAGGATGCGTCACATGGTTGATCGATTGTGCGTCGGAGCGATCGCAGGGGCCTTTGGGGTTCACGGCGAAGTGCGCCTGAAAAGCTTTACCGCTGACCCAGCCGCGATCGAAGAGTACGGCCCCCTGGAGACTGAAGATGGATCAGCCCAATACGAGGTTGAACTGACCCGATCCATCAAGAATGGCTTTTCGGCCAAGATCAGTGGCGTGACCAACAAAGAAGAGGCCGACGCACTGAAAGGCGTTCGACTGTTTGTTGGACGCGATACGTTGCCCAACCTTCCGGATGACGAGTATTACCACGCCGATCTGATCGGTTTGGAAGTTGTCGACACGGGCGGCAACGTTTTGGGTAATGTTATGGCAGTCCACAACCATGGGGCGAGTGATATTTTGGAGCTGCGTGTTCCGGGAAAATCAACAACCGTTCTTTTACCGTTTACATTGGCGGCTGTTCCGACAATTGACCTTACGGCAGGCCGGATCGTATCGGACCCGCCTGATGGACTATTCTAGGTAATCAGGGCAGATTGTTTCCTGGGCCCGTACAATAGGCGGGATTTTGCCCCAAAAATTCCCCTATGACTTCACAATCACAGCGCTATTTTCTATTTTGACGAACATTATTCTGGCAGCGATGTCCTAGATCCGAGTCACCTTGTTGGTATGACGTTTAAGCGTATTGCTCTTTCCAGCCTGGCACTATTTCCAGGCGCTTTAATTGCCTTTGTCGAACCCGCGACGATTGGAATTCCTGTATCCATGGCATCGCAATCGACATTGCTGAGTACCTGCGCCTCATTGGGTGGTTTGGCTATTCTGTTTTCATCAAGAAAATCGCGTGAGGCGTCCGTATTGCGTAAACCACTCGGCTTGTTGCGCCGAAAAGCGGCCAAGAAAATTTTTCGCGAGCTACCGACGGTATCCGAACAACGCGAAACGCTTAATTCTGTTATGAAATCCGGGCTGGACAATTTGCCAGTCGAACAGCCTGAAACACCCGCCTCAGCTGTAGCACGAGTTTTGACACGGGCCCTTCAATCACTGGGCGCCTCCACTTTGACGGAAGCGACAGATCAACAAATTCAAGAGATCTTTGTGCTGTACCGTGTCTTGAACGCAGGCCCAGGCGATGCCGGGCGTTTGGCTCAGGCGTTCCGTATCCCGTCTGACGCTTTGGCGATCCGGGATGAATTGATCCAGATCGCAGAACAACGGATTGTGTATGAGCGCCAGCGCGACACGTTCGAAGCCACCCGAGCTATCTGGATGCTGCGCAGATCCCAAAAAATCGACTGCATGACCGACGTACTGGATAGTATGGCCACCCCAGACCCGGAACTTTGGCACCATATCGTCTCGAATTACGATCTGAATCTTCCTGCTCAGGAAAAAGTTGCGTTCTGGTGCCTGAACCAAGAGTCCTGTGACCGAGCGACGTTGGCTATGTTTCTGCGCCGTGCCGTGACATCCAATCGCCTGACGGAGGCCGCGCGAACCGGCGACAATGCATTCTTGCAAACCGTCAAATCCACCATTGCTAAATGGCCTTGTGCCAAGCGGTGTGAAATTGCGCTGGACGCTGCCGAAGATCCGGAAGGCGAACAGGATAAACTGGTCGCGCTGATCGAAGACATCGCCAAGCAAACTGGCGATACCGGCTGGAAAGTTCCGCAAAACCTGTACGCTGCGCTGCCCGGCCGCCCCGCCCAAAGCAGGGATCATTGGCGCTTGGACACCGGAACAATGGTAACAGCTCCGAAAATCGAGGACTACGTGGACTTTGGTCAAGACGCTGCAGCACCTGAATTGGTCGTTGCCCCTGCCCACGCACCCCGATAGACCATGCGGGTTCCAGACCGCAGAGACCATGACTGAAAAGCCCAAATCGCACGGACGAAAGTCCATAACGGCATCCCTGAAACCACGGGATTTGATGTCGGAGAATCCGACTTTGGCGCGCGCGTGGCATGCCCAAATCATCACACTGTTCCCAGAGGCATTTCCCGGCGTCTTGGGCTTGTCCCTGACAGGCCGTGGGCTGAAGGACGGCGTCTGGCAAATGTCCACCATCAATCTGCGCGACTTTGGCGATGGCCGGCACCGAAATGTTGACGACACCCCAGCCGGCGGTGGTGCAGGCATGGTGCTGCGCCCAGACGTGATGGGCAAAGCGATCGAACATGCCCGCGGCAAGATGCGTGGGAATGCGCCAATTCTGTATATGTCGCCCCGCGGTCGCCCGTTTGATCAAGCCATGGCCAAGCAATTGGCGCAGACAAATGGGGCCACCATTCTGTGTGGTCGCTTTGAAGGATTGGACCAACGGGTAATAGATCACTACGGCATCACTGAAGTGTCTATGGGGGACTATGTCCTGACCGGTGGCGAGATTGCGGCTCAGGCGATGATAGATGCCACCGTACGGCTGCTTCCCGGCATTCTGGGCAACGACGCCTCAGCCGAAGAAGAAAGCTTCTCTGACGGTCTGTTAGAGCATCCACAATACACGCGGCCAGCAGAATGGAATGGGTTGGCTATCCCAGACATTTTACAGTCTGGTCATCATGGCAAGATCGAAGCTTGGCGGCAGGAAATGTCGGAAAAAATCACGCAAGAAAGACGCCCCGATCTGTGGGCAGCGCATATTGCTCGCCAAAAAAACACCTAGTCACCGAACCCCTTGCCCGCCCCCCCGAATCTTCCTATACAACGGCGGTCCGGGACTCGGTTGAGTCGCCGGACATGTTTCATTTGGCATTGCCCCGCTTTCTTCGGCACTGGGCGCCAGTTGGGACGGCGACACAAGGAACGGCGACTTACCTCTGGCGGGCGCTACGGCGGACCCGGGTGAAGACACAGAGCTCTGAGACGGCACTAACTTCGCGGAACAACCGTGAGCTAATTCAGGAGTTGATCAGATGAACCTGATCGCACAGATCGAAGCGGAACAAATCGCTTCATTGGGGAAAAGCATCCCCGATTTCAAAGCCGGCGACACCATTCGCGTTGGCTACAAGGTGACCGAAGGTACCCGCAGCCGCGTTCAGAACTACGAAGGCGTATGCATCAGCCGTAAAAACGGCAAGGGCATTGCTGGTTCGTTCACCGTTCGCAAAATTTCGTTTGGTGAAGGTGTGGAACGTGTGTTCCCGCTGTATTCCACCAACATCGAAAGCATCGAAGTTGTACGCCGCGGCCGCGTGCGTCGTTCGAAGCTGTATTACCTGCGGTCGCGTCGCGGCAAATCGGCCCGTATCGCAGAAGTCTCCAACTATAAGCCCCTTAAGGGCGCAGACGCGTAAGGACCAGAAAGATGAAAAAAGGTATTCACCCCGATTATCACCTGGTCGACGTCAAAATGACCGACGGCTCGGTCTTCCAGGTTCGTACAACCTGGGGCAAAGAAGGCGATACGCTGTCTTTGGACATTGACCCAACCGTGCACCCAGCATGGACCGGCGGAAACTCGCGCCTGCTGGACGCTGGCGGCCGTGTTTCGAAGTTCAAAAAGAAATACGAAGGTCTGGGCTTCTAAGCACCACGCCATCACGATTTTGCAAAGCCGTCCCATTTGGGGCGGCTTTTTGCATTTCAGCGGTTTACGCCTTGCACCAAGTGATTGTGTGCCTAGAAATACAGACACACGAAATGTAGTGAACGGGTGAATGTATGCCTCTGCCTTCTCTTACGGAATTGCGCCTGGTTCAGATTACCGACGATGCTGATAACACGACCGGGATCAGCATTCTGGCAGCAGCAGACCCTGTTCAACCCGTCGCATTGATTGAATTGACCTTAGACCAAACGGTCACGATCAATGGCGTAGCAACAAACACGATCACACTCGATGGCTTGGGCAGCGATGGCTGGGGGGCAAACGCCAGCTCTGTCATCCAATCCGTCGTTCCGTCAGACCTTCCTGTTTTGAACGTGACATCCATCCGCGTTTTAGACACCGGTGGCGGAGAGGTGACGTATACTGACACCGAACTACAGCAGATCGGCATTGATCCCACCTTCCGGACGATTGCAGCCTCCTCAGACCTCGTCGCACCCACGTTAACCAGCTTCTCCACCCCCGATGTGATCGATCTGACCAGTGGGGACACAACCGGCACCTACAGCCTGAGTGTGGATGACATCAGCGGTTTGCGCATCGCGCGTGTGACGTTTGATGAAACCTATACGTTTGAAGGCCGAAACTATCTGGGGTTTGAATTCGCGCCCGAAGAAACGACCGCCAGTCGCGACACACAGTTTCAGTCCGGCGCCATGCCCGAAGGGGACCTGCGCGTCGCATCGCTGTATTTGGAGGATATGCTGGGCAACAGCACCACGCTCTCCGGTGTCAGTTTGGAACAGGCCGGATTCGCCTCAACCAGCGCCTTGATTGACCCGTTGCGCCCATTGGGCGCCGCCGTCACAGTGCATTATTCGGATGACACCGCGCGGTTATCTATGATGAGCCTGACGAACATGTCAGCGGGCACGCCCGTCTTCAGTGTCTTAACGGCAGCGTATAGCAGCTCCATCTTCCTGGACAGCCAGATCATACCGCAGGGCAATGGCAACTTTGTCAGCACAGCCACCGACACCAGTTTGTACTATGAACTTGATGCCGTGTTTTCTGATGACGTGGCGGCGGGGGACAAAATCGTTCAGCTCAATTTCGCCCCGCTTGGACGTATCAATCCCGATGGCAGCTCAACCGGAATAGACGTTACGCTTCCCAGGTTCGAAATGGTTGCAGATACCACGTATATCAACACGGCCTCACCCAGCCTGACGTGGCAGAACGGGGATCTTGTGTTCTTCGGCGCCGATCTGGATGACACTGTGCGCGGTCTAACCGGCAACGATGTCATCGTTGGGGGCGACGGAGACGACATGCTGTATGGCGGCGTAGGCAACGACACGCTGCGCGGCGGGCTGGGAGACGACGTATTGCAGGCGTCGACCGGCCAGAACCTGTTGGTCGGCGGATTGGGTGACGATACATTGTCAGATGGCGACGGCGCGTCTGTGATCGACGGTGGCGAAGGCAACGACCATCTATCCGGCGGTCTGAACAGCGATACCGTTCAAGGCGGCGACGGCAATGATACGCTGGTTGGAGAGGCTGGCGGAGATCGTTTGAATGGGGGCGCGGGCGATGATCTGATCTTGGCTCAGGGCACCGGTGACAGCCTGGATATCTATCGTGCGGAAGTATACCGGATGTATCGTGGCATGCTGAACCGCGACCCTGATATTGCTGGATTGGAAGGTTGGGCCAACCTGATCTACACCTCTGACCAACCTGTTGGGCTGAACACCAATGGACTAAGCTTTTCGCAGGCAATTCTGACCGTCATGCAGCTTCCGGAATATCAACGGTCCTTCGGTGAACAGTCTGACACTGAATTTCTGCAAAGCGTCTATCGGGCAGTCTTGGACCGTGACCCTACACCCCAAGAGGCTGGCAATTGGCCAACATCACCCGATACCGGAGTCCCCATGACACGCCACGACGTATGGCGCATTTTTCTGGATAGTCCCGAGTTCGTAAACACCACGACAGCCGGTGCACTGGCCTTTACTCAAAGCGCCGTCACCGCAACATATAGCGACGAAGTGTTCCGCCTGTACCGCGCCACATTGGGCCGTGATCCGGATCAGGCCGGTCTAGAAGGCTGGAGCATACTTCTAAACGACGGCACGACATTGCCGGAAATTGTAGACGGGTTCACAGCATCGCAGGAATTCAACGTCCGCTACGGGCAAACGTCAGACGCCGAATTCGTCACTTTGCTATACCGAAATGTGCTGGGACGCGAACCAGACGCAACCGGCTTTGAAGACTGGACCAATAGTCTGGTCATTGACACTCGCACCCGCGCGCAGGTGGTTCTGGGCTTTTCGGAAAGCCCGGAATTTGTTGCCGCGTCCCGCGACATGCAATTCGTCTATCATAGCAATCAACCCGCAGAGATTTTGCGCGGCGGTGCAGGCGACGATACAATCGTCGGCTCTTTGGGCGCGGACCTGTTTGCCTTCAACGTGAACGAGCCCGGAACGGATGCCGTAGGCCCGGTTGACCCTTGGGACACGCTGGTGTTCGAAAGCTTCGGCTATGCCGATGCCGCCGAAGCACTGACCCATTTCCGGGAAACCGCGCACCAGGTGGTCTTTGCCGATCAGGGTGTCACCGTAGAGTTGGGGGGCATTGCCTTGGCCCAGATCACTGAAGATATGATTTTGGTCTGAGGTTTTTGCCGTTTTAACGCGAATGAGTCTTCATAGACACGGCTTACAGGCACTTCACGCCGCATGCTTCTCTTGCAGGAAATCCACGAGTACAATATTCGCTAAGTTCAATTTGCGAGATTTCGCATATTAGCAATTAAGAGGTCGTTCAGTGGCGCATATCATCGTCGTAGGTAACGAAAAGGGCGGCGCGGGCAAATCGACCGTGTCCATGCACTTGGCGACAGCATTGGCCCGCATGGGACATAAGGTTGGCACCCTTGATCTGGATTTGCGGCAAAAGTCGTTGGCACGCTACATCGCCAATCGCAAATCCTTCCTGAAGGAAAAGGGCCTGTCGCTGCCGATCCCGTCGTACACCGACCTGCCAGAGGTAGACCAATCAACGCTGCAACCGGGCGAAAACGCATTTGATCACCGCCTGTCGGCCGCTGTTGGTCAGCTGGAGTTGGAGAATGATTTCATCTTGATCGACTGCCCCGGTTCGCACACCCGGCTAAGTCAGGTGGCCCATTCACTGGCCGATACATTGGTCACACCGCTAAACGACAGTTTCATTGATTTCGACCTGTTGGCGCATATCGACACTGATGGAACCAAGATCCTTGGTCCTTCTGTCTATTCCGAAATGGTCTGGAACGCGCGTCAGCTGCGCGCACAAGCTGGTCTGAAACCGATCGATTGGGTCGTACTGCGCAACCGCCTTGGCGCGCAGCAGATGGTTAACAAGCAGAAAATGGAAAAAGCGTTGGAACGCCTTTCCAAGCGGATCGGCTTTCGCGTAGCGCCCGGCTTTAACGAACGGGTTATTTTCAGAGAGCTGTTTCCGCGCGGCCTGACATTGCTGGACCTCAAAGATATTGGCGTAAAACAGCTGAATATCTCGAATGTGGCCGCCCGGCAGGAAATGCGCGATCTGGTGAAAGCGTTGAACTTGCCAGGGGTAAACGTCAACTTTTGATGCGGCTGCGTTTCGTTACGCAAATTCCATTTCTGCTTCGGTCAATTCGATTTCCGGCTCTGGTGTCGGTTCTTCGGCCATTTGTAGAAACGCCATCAATTCTTCGGCCTGAGACAAGGCCTGCGGGTCAGTTGTAACATCGGCCCCAGTGACGTGCAGTGTTGGCGCGCTGGGTCCGTTTACGACCAACGAAACCTCTTCCAGAGCGCTTCCAGACTCATAGTAAACCGCGAAGTTATGAGAGCCTGCTTCCAAATAGGTCTGGCCCACAAGCGCGCCGTATTGATCCGGTTGCATGTCCAATTGCTGTTCACCAATCAACACACCCGGTGTTTCGTCGGCATAGACATCAAAGGTATACAGCCCGCCCTGAGTGACCCCGATCGTCCCGTAAAATCCGTTTGACGTTCCATCTTCTACGGCCGGGCCTTCGTCCCAAACAGCCTCGTCAACCGGATCTGTAACCACATCAGGAACTGTCGTATCCACAACATCCGTCAACGCCACATCGATTGAGCTTTCAAAATAGTCGCCTGCGCTGTTCTGAACAGTGTAGTGCACCAAATCACTGGCACCGGATGCAGGGGCTGTGTACTGCACAGCACCGTCTTGGACCGAAGCAACACCAAGTGACGGCGCATCCACATAAACCAGCTGCAGATCACTGCCATCGTTGGCCAAAACATCGATCAACACAGTCTCTCCGTGAGCGGCTGAAACAGAGTCTTGTACGGCAGGGTTATTACTTTCGGATGATGTATCTTCAACGGGTGGGGAAACGGGCGTCTGCTCCTCATCCACAGTCTCTTCGCCGGTATCTACAACATCGACAACTTCTTCGACGATATCTTCCGGCGGCGTTGTGCCATCCGACGCTTCCAAAACACGTGTATAAACCAGATCAGATATTTCGGGGAACGCTGCGATGACCGAAGGGTCAACAGACTCTGGCACAACATAACCCGCAGGTACGGGCGTGCCGTAGATGGAGCTATACGTCACCATGCTGGCAAGGAAATACAGCGTCTCGGTCCCATGTGGTGCCGTGTCTACATAGAACGTATCGGCAGGCACATCCGCCAGCGTGGTGCTAAGCAATTCTGACAAGACGGATGCCACTGGGATCAGCGTTACATTGGCATCCGGATCAGCCGTATTCACCATGTTCACGTAATCAAGGTACCACTGGTGATAGTCACCTTGGTTGTCCGCATGGTAATTGCCCAGCGCGTTGGCCGTGGAGGGAACCTCTGGCGTGTAGCCAGCCATGTCTGACCAACCTTCGTAGACAAACAGCCGTGCTGCTGGCAGCGCAGCTTGTGTATCGGCCACAATCTCAAGCGTCACATCCAGGGGTGACCGGGTGTCATAGGCATAGTTCTGATCCGGAGCGACATCTTGGATGAAGTTGTTTGGCGTGATCAGAACGGTGTCGACAGAAGATTGAGAAAAACTTTCGCTTTCTGAATCCCATGCCGCCTGAATATTCCCGAACCCCCATTCAGAGCCCGGCGTGTCACGATCTGCAAATTGACGCAAAAACCCATAACCACCGCTGACAGCAAGTGAATTACCTTCTGCCTGCGCAAACTGATCCATCCAGTATGGAACGTTGGTTTGGGAATTTCCTCCGGCAAAATTAACAAGACTATTGCCGTAAATATAAAGACCAACCTGACTTGGCATACCAATCAAACCCCTACACACGCCCCACAACCGCAGGGACAGAATAATTAACTAAGGGATTGGCGTCGTCCAAAAGACGATCCATGCAGCACCAAACCCCCACAAAACAGAGGCTTAACCTGATTCAAAGTGGAGTCAATTGAAGTTATGACGACATTGTGGCCGATTGTATCCAGCCTCGAAACGATACCCAATGCTACGCAAAGACTACGCCGAACTGAGAAATAATCGCCCATTATTCGCGCGGTTGTTCGCCCAAATTATAGGCGTGCCAATCGGTGATTTCTGGGTAGTTGGCCTGACGCCATGCCCGAACGCGCGGGTTCATCATCCTGCGCCAAAGCGGTGGCACAAGAGCGGCCATGGTCATCAGCGGATAGCCAAACGGCAGTTGCGGTGCTTGGTCAGCCTTGTAGTTCTGTAGCAGTGGAAACCGGCGGTCCGGCTTGTAGTGATGGTCAGAGTGGCGTTGCAGGTTGATCAATAGCCAGTTGGTCGCTTTGTGGGCCGCGTTCCAGGAATGACGCGGTTTGACATGCTCATACTTGCCCGCGCCCAGATATTTGCGCGTTAAACCATAGTGCTCAACGTAATTGACCAGTTCCAGTTGGAATACGGCCACAACAGCCTGCACAACAAACAGTAACAACCCCGCCCCGCCACCAAGCAGACCGGCAATACCCAGCATTATCAGTTGCAGTGCCCAATAGCGCCAAAACGGGTTGGTACGGTGGTGCCACGATTGCCCCTTGCGGGCTTGCCGTGCCTTCTCGGCCCGAAACGAAGACACCAGAGACTGACGCAAGACACGTGGGTAAAACCGATAGAAACCTTCATTATATGTTGCGGTTACCGGATCACGCGGGGTGCCAACATACACATGATGCACCAACAGATGTTCACTGCGAAAATGCGAATACAACACCATCGCCAACAGCACATCAGCCATCCAACGCTCTAACCGGCTAGATTGGTGCATCAGCTCATGCGCGTAGTTGATCCCGATTGTACCAGTCATCACACCGACGCCCGCAAACAACGCTGCTTTTTCCCCTCCGGACAGATGCGTTGCGCTTGCCGAATACGCGATTAGCGCAAATAGGCTGACAGTCTGCAGCGGAACCCAAAGAATGGTGACAGCCCTATACCAACGCAGATGCGTATCATCGATCGACGGATCAGCGTTTTCGGTATTCAGGCCCAACACCATGTCCAAAGCCATGAACAGATGCCATGTGCTGACAAATGGCAGCACCAGCCACCAACCACCCTGAAACGCCGCAATCCAAACGACTGGAAACAGCAAAAAAGACAGCCAGAATGGCAAAGCAGACGATAAACGAGAGACAGTCTGTGCAGGCAACATTGTGCAATCCCAAATGGTCAGCCCGTAAAACTATAGGCCCCTGCGCCAAACATGGCCAATTGCCAGATCAGCGACCTTGCGTCACGTCAAATGCCTTGCGCATGACCGTCGGCAAATCTGAGGGAGAAAACGCCTCTGCCACGACAAACTCACCACTGGCTGGTTGCCTGTCCATCGGAACCAGCGCAGTTTTTACCGTCAACCGCAGATGAAAGTGCGTGAAAGTGTGGCGCGCCTCGACCGGCGCAGTTTTCCATTCGGCCCGTATTGGCGGGTTTTCCTGCGGATCATCATCCCATGTACTTCCCGGCCAGCCAAGCATTCCGCCCAACAGACCCTTGTCAGGCCGACGTTCCAACAACCATGCGCCATCGACACGCTGCGCCAGATAGACAATACCCAACCGTGTTGGCTTGCGCTTTTTAGGTGTCTTCTTTGGCAGTTCAGCCGCCGTTCCGTTTGCCCAAGCGGTACAGGGTGCCCGCCATGGGCAAATACCACATGCCGGTTTGCGCGGTGTACAGATGGTTGCGCCCAAGTCCATAACCGCCTGCGCGTAGTCGCCTGGCCGAAGCTCCGGCGTCAACACGCGGGCGTATTCGGTAAACGGCACTTTGGCAGCGGGCAAGGGTGTATGATCGTCATGCAGGCGGGCCATGACGCGTTCAACGTTGCCGTCCACAACTGTTTCTGGCTGATCGAAGGCAATCGCTGATATCGCCGCGGCTGTGTACGGCCCGATACCCGGAAGCGCCAACAGCGCGGCCTGATCGGTGGGGAACACACCTTGGTGTTCCTGATCAACAACACGCGCGCATTTCAACAGATTCCGCGCCCTGGCGTAATATCCCAGACCCGCCCATGCAGCCATTACGTCACTATCCTTGGCTGCCGCCAAATCTGAGACTCTTGGCCAGCGTTGTGTGAACTCCTGAAAGTAGGATTTGACCGCCGCGACCGTGGTTTGCTGCAACATGATTTCGGACAGCCAAACCCGATAAGGATCAGGGACAATGCCTGATTTGCGCGCACTGGGGCTGACCCGCCAGGGCAAATCCCGCGCGTTCCTATCATACCATTCCAACAGCTCATCTGCGCGTAGGTTCGTCTGCAATCGGCCGTCCTTTGATCTGTGTTCGTTCTGGGCTGGCTCAGCGCGCCTTGCCCTTCTACACTGGCATAGCGAGAGAGGAGTCACACATGGCCGGCCGACGCTCAACAACCTATGGGTTTGCCCGAACATCCGGCCTTTTGAAAGGTCAAATCCGGCGTGCCAGCGAATCCCGTGGATTCGCCCAATCTCGTGTGTTGACCCACTGGCCAGAGATAGCAGGTGAAGACATTGCAGCCTGTTCACGACCTGTTGAAGTCAGTTTTGGACGAGGCGGTTTCGGCGCAACGCTGACGCTGCTGACAACAGGTGCCCAGGCCCCCATTCTCGAAATGCAAAAAGAGCAAATCCGCGCCCGAGTGAATGCAGTTTACGGCTATAATGCGATTGCACGCGTTCGGATCACCCAAACTGCCAGCACAGGGTTTGCCGAAGGGCAGGTTTCCTTCGACCATCAAAGACGTGTGAAGACAGCGCCGGATCCTGTGATTACGCAGGCTGCAAAGGCTGTTGCAGACGGCGTATCGGACCAAGGATTGCGGTCTGCGCTTGAACGTCTAGCCGCAAACGTCATATCCAAGACCAAACGCCCAGACTAAGGTCTCATGAGAGGACAGACATGAAACGCATTGCGCCATTATTGGCACTGACCATCGCCCTGATCGTAGGTGCCGGCTTCTGGATTGGACAAGCTTCCAATACTGTTCAGTCTGGCCCCAATTTTGCCCTGCCCGGCGCCGCCAGCGCGCAAGAGTCCGCCAGCGAAGCTGATGTTGAAATCGTGGATATGGTTCAGGGTGACGTAAACGCACCCATCGAGGTGATCGAATACGCGTCTTACACTTGTCCGCACTGCGCAAATTTCCACAAGACCGCCTATAAGGACCTGAAGAAGAACTACATCGACACCGGTAAGGTCAAATTCGTTTACCGCGAAGTGTACTTTGACAAATACGGCATGTGGGCATCGATGATCGCACGCTGCGAACCTTCGAAGTTCTTTGGTATCACCAACATGGTCTACTCGAACCAGTCCGAATGGGTTCGTGCTGGGTCTGACGCCAGCATCGCAGATGAATTGCGCAAAATCGGCCTGTTGGCTGGTTTGGAAAAAGACCAGTTGGACGCCTGTCTTGCGGATGGCGACAAACTGCGCGCTCTTGTTGGCTGGTATCAGGAAAACGCCAAGAACGATGATATCACCGCGACACCGTCCTTTGTGATCGATGGCAAGAAGTATTCAAATATGAACTACGAAGACTTCTCGGCCATTCTGGACGAGAAACTGGCCAACTAATGGTTTCTGCCCCTCAGGGGCCTTTGGCCGGTCTGAAGGTCATTGAACTGGCACGTATTCTGGCTGGCCCTTGGGCTGGCCAGACGCTTTCGGATCTAGGCGCCGAAGTGATCAAGGTTGAGTCCCCAGCTGGCGACGACACGCGCCAATGGGGGCCGCCGTTTATAGATCGAGAAGATGACCGATCTGCCGCCTATTTCCATTCGTGCAATAGGGGCAAACAATCCCGTGTAGTTGATCTTGGCACACCGCAGGGTCAGGCAACGATGCGCGGTTTGGTGGCGGATGCAGATATCCTGATCGAAAACTTCAAAGTCGGCGGCTTGAAAAAATACGGGCTGGATTTTGATAGCCTGTCAGAACTGAATCCACGCCTGATCTATTGTTCCATCACCGGGTTTGGTCAAACCGGGCCATACGCCCACCGCGCGGGGTATGATTATATCATTCAGGGCATGTCTGGCCTTATGTCCATTACCGGCGATCCCGATGGGCAACCACAGCGCGCAGGCGTTGCGATCACGGACTTGTTCACGGGAATTTATTCTGTTTCAGCCATTCTGGCGGCTGTTCACCAACGTCACAGCACCGGCAAAGGCCAGCATATTGATATGGCGCTGATGGACAGTGCCGTGTCCGTTACAGCTAACCAAGCCATGAATTTTCTGGCCACCGGCACGCCCCCCGGACGAACGGGAAATTACCATCCCAACTTAACGCCGTACCAAGTGTTTGATTGTTCTGACGGGCATATCATCATCGCCACGGGCAATGATGCCCAATATCGACGGCTATGTACGATTTTGGGTTTGGAAGACATGGCGCAAGATCCGGACTACCTGTCGAACGCAGACAGGGTAAAAAACCGCGAAGCTATGATCGAACGTCTGATGCAACGAACATGCCAGCGCACCAAGGATGATTTGCTGCAAGCCTGTGAAGATCAGGGCGTGCCCGCAGGCCCCATCAACGACATGGCCGAAGTGATGGCTGATCCGCAGGTGCAAGCACGCGGAATGCAGATCAATCCAGAGGGCATTCCGGGTGTTCGGGCGCCCTTCCGGTTTTCGGATGCTGAATTGGTGCTGAACCGCCCATCGCCAAAGCTGGGTGAAAGTGATTAGTCCAGTATCATAATCGGCGTTTGCAGCGGATATTCTTCCAAGTTCGCGCCCGGTCCAATCCGATCTATCACCGCAAACAGACCCGGCGAATGCAACGGGGTCAAAACTCCATGCCATGTGCCACGGTGAAAGTTGACAGCCGTGCCGCCGGGCACCCGAAATGCATGGATTGGTCCGGGTGCATCGTTGTTGCCCTCACCCGGCTCAGCCACGATAGCCAACCAATCGTTTTGGTGCATCGGGACAAAACACTGAGAGCCTTCTGGATGCCGCTCTATCAAGTCCAATTGATATGGCAGCGTCCGCGGTTCCGCCAAAAATAGACTAACCCCCGCCCGCCCGTCCGGACCGAAATCCAAATCGGCACGGTCGTGAAAACGGCCGCATAGACCCTGATTAATGATTTTGTCCGCCGCACCGGCCGTGTCCAGCACATCGCCAAAGGGCGCAAAAGCGCCTGGGCTGATCGGTCTAATTTTTATTTCCGGCACAACGCCTCCACGTCTTCGTCTGTCCACCTTCGCCCATCGCACAACTGCATGGCCATGCGCGCCTACAGATGCAGCTTGGGGTGCCGGTTCACGTCTTTGTACAGCAGATACCGGAACGGCTCGTCCCCAGTTGCCACACAGGCCTGCGGGCAAAATGCGCGCAACCACATGAAGTCCCCTGCACCAACCTCAACCCAATCTTTGTTCAGCAGATAGCGGGCGGTGCCCTGTAGCACGTAAAGCCCGTGTTCCATCACATGAGTTTCGGCAAACGGAATGCGCCCGCCCGGCTGGAAGGTGACGATGTTGATGTGAAAATCATACCGCAGATCAAACGGATCAAAGAATCGCTTCGTTGACCAAACGCCATCACAATCGGGCATCGATGCCGATTTCACTTCACTTTCGTGAATCACATGCGCTTCGACTATCTGGTTCCCCGGCGCAGGTTCATAACGCTTGCGGATCCAATGAAACCCGGCCGGTTCCTCCGACGTGTTCCAGATCTGCCAAAGGGCTCCGGCTGGGATATAAGCGAAATGCCCGGCGCGCAGCTCTTCATGGTGCCCACCGATGGACAAACGCAAAGTGCCAAACGCCACAAAGATCGCCGCTTGGGCGATCCTGTCCGGCTCTGGCTCTGCGCTACCGCCACCCGGTGCCAATTCCACGGCGTATTGGGCAAACGTTTCTGCAAAACCAGACATCGGTCGCGCCAATATCCAGACCTTCGCACTGTTGAATGACGGTAAGAACGAAGAAACGATATCGCGCTGACAGTTGGCCGGAATTACGGCATAGGCCTCTGTAAAGACGGCGGTTCCTTCGGGATTACATGACTGATCAACATGACCGGCTGGCGGAAATCCATAGGTTGTCGTCATAGCATGTCCTCCAGTCTCAGGCGCGCAATCCGTTCGACCTGACGGCAGGCTTCGTTCATCTCAAACGCGGTTTCATTTGCAATTCGGGCTTCAAAAGCAGCCAGGATGCTGCCCTTGGAATTGTCGCGCACAGCGATGATAAACGGGAAGCCGTGCTTTTCGACATAGGCTTGGTTTAGCGCCGTAAACTGATCCCGCTCGGCATCGGTCAAGGCATCAAGCCCAGCGCTGGCCTGCTCTGATGTACTGCTGTCGGTCAGGCGTTTGGCAAGCGCCAGTTTGCCAGCAAGGTCCGGGTGCGCTTTCAAGACTTCCAAGCGCTTGTCTTCGCTGGCAGAGCGGAAAATCCGCGCCAAAGCATTGTGCACACCTGCCGCGCTGTCATGGGCAGGCCCCAATTCCAAATCAAACGCCCCTTCTGCAACCCATGGCGAATGTTCATACACATCGCCAAAAGCGTCTACAAAGGTCGCACGGTCCATTTGACTGGGCAATCCGACGTCAGGCAAAGGCGCAACGGGGTGCGTTTCTGACCAATGATTTGCGATATCGATGCGACGCGGGGTCCAAACACCGTCAAATCCGGCAATGTAGTCCAAAAACCGTTTCAATCCGGCGGCTTTGCCCGGCCGACCGATCAAGCGGCAGTGCAAACCAACACTCATCATTTTCGGCGCGCCGGCGGACCCTTCGGCGTAGAGATAATCAAACGTGTCCTTCAGGTACTGAAAAAACTGCTCTCCAGTTATGTATCCGGGAGAGGTCGCAAAACGCATGTCGTTGGCTTCCAGCGTGTACGGAATGATCAATTGATCCCTGTCCCCAACACGCAGCCAATATGGCAGGTCGTCGTCATAGGTGTCTGATACGTAATCCAACGCGCCGGTTTCAGCGACCAAACGCACCGTATTTTCGCTGCAACGGCCCGTGTACCACCCGCGCGGCGGTTCGCCCACGACCTCAGCATGCAGACGGATCGCTTCGTCAATAGACGCGCGCTCTTCTGCTTCGGGCATATCTTTGTGTTCGACCCATTTCAGACCGTGGCTGGCAATTTCCCAACCTGCGTCTTTCATCGCCTCAACCTGCTCTGGGCTGCGGGCCAATGCGGTGGCGACACCATAAATCGTGACCGGCACGTCGGCCTGCGTAAACATGCGGTGCAACCGCCAGAATCCGGCACGGGCGCCGTATTCGTAGATCGACTCCATATTCCAGTGGCGCTGACCGGGCCACGGCGCGGCCCCTGCGACATCAGACAAGAACGCCTCAGACGCGGCATCGCCGTGAAGAACGTTGTTTTCGCCGCCCTCCTCATAGTTCAGAACAAATTGTACTGCGACTTTGGCGTTGCCCGGCCACTGGGGATTTGGCGGTGTGGCACCGTAGCCGATCATGTTGCGAGGGTAGCGTGTCATTTCTATTCTTTCGGTAAGTCACGGCGTTTTTCGCCGTTCTGTAGTTCACAAGCTTTGACAAACCTTCACAATGGGACATGAGCCTGATCTAACTCAGACAAATCGCGAAGGATGAAGCAATGGCCAATGGATATCTGACGACACATGTACTGGATACAGCGCTGGGTGTGCCGGCAGCCAATATCAAGATAAACCTTTATCGTGTGACAGGCAATTCGCACAAAAAAGTAGCAGAAGCCGTTACAAATTCAGATGGCCGCACCGACACACCTATTTTGCCCAAGGAAGCGTTCCAAACCGGAACGTACGAATTGATCTTCTTCGTGGGTGACTATCTGCGTGCCAACGGTCAAGTCATCGATGAACCGCTGTTTCTGGATCAAGTGCCGCTTCGGTTTGGCGTGTCCGATCCTGAAGCGCATTATCACGTCCCACTGCTGCTCTCGCCCTATGGGTATTCTACATATCGCGGCAGCTAAGCGCATGGCTTGCATGGACAGATGAGCAACGAGAGATTATCTGCTCAGGATGGCTAAACCAAAGACAGACCCGAACTACAAAGTGATCGCCGAAAATCGGCGTGCAAGGCATGACTATGCCATCGAAGATGACATCGAATGTGGCATCATCCTAACCGGGTCCGAAGTGAAATCGCTACGCGAGAGCTCATCCAATATCGCTGAAAGCTACGCTGCCGTCGAAAACGGAGAGCTGTGGTTGGTTAACAGCTACATTGCACCGTATGAACGCGCGATGTTTGGCCACGAAGAGCGGCGACGCCGCAAATTGCTGGCCAGCCGCAAGGAACTGGCACGTTTGTGGAATGACACACAACGCAAGGGCATGACCTTGGTTCCGCTTGTGCTGTACTTTAACCACAAAGGCATCGTGAAACTGAAAATTGGCATCGCCAAAGGTAAGAAGAATCACGACAAGCGCGAAACTGAAGCCAAGCGTGACTGGAACCGCCAAAAGCAGCGTTTGATGAAGGATCGCAGCTAGCGGTAACAAACCCACGGGTTTTCCCCTGAAAACCTGCACGCCTTTTCACCTACAGTGCCTCTCAGTCCAAATAGGGGGCTGATAGGAGCGTATACTATGGAACTAATTATCGGATTGTTGTCTGGCGCAGTGGGCGGAAACGTTGCTGGGGCCGTATTGAAAAACCTGAACCTGGGCACATTGGGTAATTCGCTGGCCGGCATCGTCGGCGGTGGCTTGGGAAGCACCATTCTGGGCATGCTGGGTGCCGGCGGTATGGCAGGCGCTGCAGGCGCAGCCGGAGGCTTGGATATCGGCACAATTATTAGTCAGGTTGCTGGCGGCGGTGTTGGCGGTGGCGTCTTGCTGGCCGTTGTTGGCGTTATCAAGAACATGATGGCCAAATAAGTGGTCAAACTGGGTGTCCCATAGGGGCACCCGGACTTGCCAGCCGAGGCCCCCGGATGTAGGCACCAATGCAGGTTTTGCATCGGAGGCACTATGTCCCACGACGATCCCAAAACGCTGGTTTCGACATCTTGGCTGGCGTCACATCTCAAGGATCCCGACCTTCGGGTTCTGGACGCTTCGTGGTATCTGCCCGATGCAGGCCGTGACGCCAAGGCAGAATACGATGCCGCCCATATTCCCGGCGCGCGGTTCTTCGACATCGACGAAATTTCTGACCTTCGTTCAGATTTACCCCACATGGCACCGCCGATCGAAAAATTCATGAGCCGGATGCGGGCCATGGGTGTGGGCGATGGACATCAGTTGGTGGTCTATGACGGCGCAGGGCTGTTTTCTGCCGCGCGTGTCTGGTGGTTGTTCAAACTGATGGGTCAGGACAATATTGCCGTTCTGGACGGCGGCTTTGCCAAGTGGCAGGCCGAAGGCCACCCTGTCGAAGACCTGCCCCCAGTGATCCGGGACCGACACATGACCGTGCGTCGCCAGAATCATCTGGTAAAGGACGTCACCCAGGTTTCTGCTGCCAGCAAGCTGCGCGACACGGAAATCATTGATGCCCGGTCTCCTGAACGTTTTCGCGGTGAAGCAGAAGAACCACGCGAGGGATTGCGCGCCGGACATATTCCAGGCTCACGCAATGTGCATTACGCCAGTCTTCTGAACGATGATGGCACCATGAAAGCGCCAGACGACCTGCGGGCCGTTTTTGAACAAGCCAATGTCGATCTGTCCAAATCCGCTATCACAACCTGCGGATCGGGTGTCACCGCCGCGATCCTGTCCTTGGCGCTAGAGCGCTTGGGCAAAAACGACCACGCCCTTTATGACGGGTCCTGGGCCGAATGGGGCGCCTTCCCGACCCTGCCCGTCGCCACCGGAGAAACCTGATGTTCGAAAAACTGAAACAGCTTCCCGCCGACAAAATCTTGGCCTTGATGCAGACATTTCGCGACGATCCACGCGAAGATAAAATTGATCTGGGTGTTGGCGTCTACAAAAACGCCGAGGGTGTCACCCCCATTATGCGTGCCATCAAAACGGCTGAAAAGCAGTTGTGGGAACAGGAAACAACCAAGTCTTATACCGGCTTGGCCGGTGATCCCGCATATGGCGACGCGTTGGTTTCCTTGGTTTTGGGCGATTCCGTTCCGCGCGGCAATGTGGCGGCTGCGTCCACACCAGGTGGCACAGGCGCAGTGCGTCAAGCCTTTGATCTGACTCTGTTGGCCAATCCGCAGGCACGTGTCTTTGTGTCCAATCCGACATGGCCAAACCACCTGTCGATACTCAATCATATGAAAATCGAAACCGTTGCGTATCGTTACTTTGACGAAGAAACGCGCGGTGTTGATTTCGAAGGCATGATCGCTGATCTGGCCGATGCCAAGCCCGGTGATGTGGTGCTGCTGCACGGCTGCTGTCACAACCCAACAGGGGCCAATCTGAACATGGCCCAGTGGCAAGAGGTGGTGAACCTGCTGCTGAAAACCGGCGCAACGCCGATGATCGACATTGCATACCAAGGCTTTGGCGATGGTCTGGACGAAGACGCCGCTGCAACCCGACTGGTGGCTTCTTCGGTTCCGGAATGTCTGATTGCAGCCAGCTGCTCAAAAAACTTTGGGATTTACCGCGAACGTACGGGCATTTTGATGTGTGTCTCAGACGATCCTTCTCGTCTCAAGATCAACCAAACCACCCTGAACTTCCTAAACCGCCAAAACTTCAGCTTCCCACCCGACCATGGCGCGCGATTGGTGACAATGGTTCTGACGGACCCGGAATTGCGCGCAGACTGGGCGCAAGAGCTGGAAGAAGTACGTCTGTCTATGCTGGGCCTGCGCACCCAACTTGCATCAGAACTGCAACGCTTGTCGGGCTCGGACCAGTTTGGGTTTATCGCTCAGCACCGCGGTATGTTCTCTCGTCTGGGCACGACTCCGGATTTGGTGGAACGCTTGCGGGCGGAACACGGCATTTACATGGTCAGCGACAGCCGCCTGAACATCGCGGGGCTTAATGAAAAAACAGTGCCCATCTTGGCAGAAGCCATCGTGAAGGTTGGTATCTAACAACAAAAGGCCGGGCAATTGCCCGGCCTTTTCGCATTCTGTGCTGAGCATTGTGGTCAGACAACCACGTCCATTCGCTCTTGCGCACCCACTTCGAAAACACGTTTGTAGCGGTCAATCTGTTCCTCAGGGCCCATCGCTTTGTTCGGGTTGTCCGAAAGCTTCACGGTAGCATTCCCGTTCGCCGACACGGCCTTACAAACCAATGAGAACGGCGCCAGCTTGTCATCAGGTGCCAGCCCCCTGAAATCGTTGGTCAGCAAAGTACCCCACCCGAAAGAAACACGCACACGACCTTGGAACTGTCTGTACAGCGCCAAAATCTTCTCAACATCCAACCCGTCGGAAAAGATGATCAGTTTCTTTTCAGGGTCTTCCCCACGCTCTTTCCACCAACGTATTGCGGTTTCAGCGCCCTTTGCAGGGTCTCCGCTGTCGATACGAATGCCTGTCCAACCCGCCAGCCAATCCGGCGCATTCCGCAAGAAACCTTCGGTACCATACGTGTCGGGCAAAATAATGCGCAGGTTGCCTTCGTGTTCTACCTGCCAATCCGCCAATACATCGTATGGCGCCTGTGCAAGGGCCTGATCGTCCTCTGCCAGCGCGGCATAGACCATCGGCAATTCATGAGCGTTTGTGCCGATCGCCTCAAGATCACGGTTCTTGGCGATCAGGCAATTTGACGTGCCAACAAAGCTTTTGCCCAACCCTTCGGTCATCGCCTGTACGCACCAATCCTGCCACAAAAAGGAATGCCGACGGCGAGTGCCGAAATCTGCGATCCGCAAGTCCGGCTCAGCGCGCAGCAACTCTACCTTTTCCCAGAGTTTGGTCATGGCACGGGCATAAAGCACCTTCAGCTCGAACTTACCCATGTCATGCAGCACAGCCCGGCCGCGAAGTTCCATCAAAATGGCCAAAGCCGGGATTTCCCAAAGCATCACTTCGGGCCAGGAGCCTTCAAAGGTCAGCTCATATTGATCCCCGACCCGTTCAAGATGATATGGCGGCAGGCGCATATTCTCGAACCATTCCATGAAGTCAGGTCGGAACATCTGACGCTTGCCATAAAACGTGTTCCCGCGCAGCCACGTGGACTCGCCACGCGACAGCGTCAGCGATTGCACATAGTCCAGCTGTTCGCGCAGCTCACCTTCGTCTATCAGCTTGGCCAATGGCACATGGCTAGAGCGGTTGATCAGGCTGAACCGAACCTGCGTATTCGGCTTGTTGCGAAAAACGGATTGGCACATCAACAGCTTGTAGAAATCTGTATCGATCAACGACCGCACGATCGGATCAATCTTCCACTTATGGTTCCAAACGCGCGTAGGGATATCGGTCATGCCGGTGGGCCTTTTTCGGTGTTCAGCCCGGTTGTCGCAACGCTGGCAGAACTTTGCAAGCAGACACCAGCGCCTATCCTAAGAGTGTTGCAGCCGTTTGGGCACCTTCTTGGGCGCTGGCAGCGCATCATATGTCTGCCTGACCAATGGCAACAGCACATCGGGATCTTCAAGCATATCATGAGATATCATGAAGTACGGCTTGGCTCCGGGGTATGGCGGTGCTTCTTCCAAACCAGCGCCCGCCGTGGCCTTCGTGATTTTCAGAAATAGCGTGTCATCGCAAATCAGGCCGATCAACTTGAAATCACAATACAGACCGTATTCACCAAACATCGGCAATGCACGCATGACCCCTGCGTCAGCCAACAAATCGCACAAGTGATTGACCGTTTGTTGCGACGTCGCCATCAGAGAACAGTAACCCCCGCGCCCTGCATCCCGTTCATTGCGGCGGCCATTGATCCGTCCAGGTCAATGCCACGGCACAGATCAGACCGCACAGTCACGGCAAACCCCAACTTGGCGGCATCCACGGCAGAAAAGTTCACGCAGAAATCCGTTGCCAACCCGACCAATGTCAAACTGTCGATGCCACGTGTCTGCAAATAGCCTTGCAGCCCTGTTGCCGTTGTGTGGTCATTCTCGAAAAATGCAGAATAGCTATCAATATCAGGGTTGTAGCCCTTGCGAACAATCATGTCGGCACGGTCTGCATTCAACTCCGAGTGAAAAGCTGCCCCCTGTGAACCTTGAATGCAGTGATCAGGCCACAAAACCTGCGGGCCGTATGGCATCTCGATCAATTCCAAAGGCGCCTTGCCTGCATGCGATGACGCGAAAGACGAATGCCCTGCCGGATGCCAGTCTTGCGTCAGGATCACCGCACTGAAATCCGCCATCAACGCATTTATGCCCGGTACAATCTTCTCTCCGTCTGCCACAGCCAAAGCACCGCCGGGACAAAAATCATTTTGCACATCAATCACGATCAAGGCCTGGGTCATCTGTATCTCCGTTGACGGTTTCTTTCGTTTTGAACCCTGCAATATCAGGCGTCAATCATGGTTGACAGTAAAGCGGCTTGTTCTTACCCAACGCGGCTTGGCAAGGAGCCCGCAATGCCCCGATTGGCAATAGATTTTGGCACTTCGAACACCGCCGCTGCGATCTTGGCTGGAGATCAGGCATGGAAAATCCCCTTGGAACCGGGGGAAACCACTTTGCCCACGGCCCTGTTCTACGACAGCCATTCGAAAAAAGTTCTATACGGACGTCAGGCCGTACGCGCGCTGATCGAAGGGCGTGAAGGCCGGTTTTTGCGCGCACTGAAATCCGTATTGGGCACGCCATTGCTGCGCGAATCCCGAATGCTGGGTGGGCAGCGTACAACTTTGTTAGAGGTCGTTTCGCGCTTTCTGGCGCATGTCAAAACGCAGGCCGAAGAGCATTGCCATATGTCCTTTGACACAGCCCTGTCGGGGCGGCCTGTCACCTTTCGCAGCCGAAATGCCGAAGAAGACGCACAAGCCGCCCGCGATTTGGAAGAAGCATATCACATGGCTGGCTTCACCGATGTCACCTTCCTGGCAGAACCAGAGGCCGCGGCACTGGCCTGTGCCGGTACTCAGCCCGGACTGGGGTTAGTGGTGGATATCGGTGGCGGAACGTCGGATTTTTCGGTGTTTCGGTCAAACGGAACCAAGATAGAGATTGTTGCAAGCCATGGTCTGCGCTTGGGCGGTACAGACTTTGACCGTGCACTGAACATTGATCGCGCCATGCCACTGTTTGGTTTGGGCAGCCAGCTGCGCCGCGAATTCGGCCCCGGCACCAATGAAGCACCACGCGCTTTATTCCACGATCTGGCCACATGGGAACGTATCCCATTCCAGTACAGTCCCGAAAACCGCCGCGCAGTTCAACAAATGGCGCGATACGCGGTCGATCCTGATCTATGGGCCCGGCTTTCCACCATTCTGGATATGGAATTGGCCCATGATGTTGCCCATGCCGTCGAGAATGCCAAGATCGCCGTCAATTCCGGTGGCGGCAACGGCATTTCTCTGGCCACGGTGGAACCTGCATTGACCGCGTCAATGACGTCCGATGATCTGGGGCGCGTTCTGGCGGACTCCGCTGAACAGATTGCCGATGCAGCTTGCAACGCCCTTGGGATGGCAGGAATAGGTGCCAACGACTTGTCTCGCGTGGTATTGGTGGGCGGTTCCAGCCTTCTGAATCCGGTAGAAGACGCACTGCGCACTCGCCTGCCAAAGGTTCAACTGGATCGATCAGATGCGTTTACCGCCATCGTTGATGGTTTGGCTTTGGCGGCCGCCAACAACAACGACGGATCATAGAACATTCTGTAGACCTGCGGCGGCCCGACATCTTGCCGTTTCGACACCAGAGGCGTAATTGCGCTGGCATGTTTACAGTCTGCGCCCTTTACCACTTCACCCGTTTCGACGATCACGCGGCCCTGCGCGGCCCGCTACTGGACCTGTGCAGCGATGCGCGGATCACTGGTACGCTTTTGCTGGCCAGAGAAGGTATCAACGGCACCGTTGCCGGGCCCAAGGCCGGAATTGATCGACTGATTGCACATATTCGCAGCCTGCCCGGTTGCGCCGACTTTGAGTACAAGCTGTCCACGTCGACAGAGCGTCCCTTTGCCCGCATGAAAGTTCGGCTGAAGAAAGAGATCGTCACCATGGGACAGCCCGATGTCGATCCGCTTGCGCGGGTGGGGCATTACGTAGATCCCGCAGAATGGAATGATCTGATCCGCAGCCCCGACGTGGCAGTGATTGACACACGCAATGACTACGAAGTGGCCATTGGGACATTCGAAGGCGCGGTGGACCCGGAAACCGCAACCTTCCGTGAATTCCCAACCTGGTGGGAAGAAAACAAAGAGCGGTTCCACAACAAGCGGATCGCAATGTTCTGTACGGGTGGTATTCGGTGCGAAAAATCCACCAACTGGCTGCTGCAACAAGGCGTGCCAGAAGTGTTTCACCTGAAAGGTGGTATTCTGAAGTATCTCGAAGAGGTGCCGCAGGACGACAGCACTTGGCAGGGTGAATGCTTTGTCTTTGACGGGCGCGTGTCTGTTGGACATGGGTTGAAGGAAGGGCCGCATCTTTTATGCCATGCTTGCCGCCGCCCCATCCTCCCCGCTGATCAAGCTCGCCCGGAATACGAAAATGGGGTGTCGTGCCATCAGTGCATTGACGAAACTTCCGAGCAGGACAAAGCGCGCTTCCGCGAACGTCAAAAACAGATCGCCTTGGCCAAGGCCAGAGGCGAGCGGCATTTGCATACGGATGTGGATGACGACCTGCCCCTAGACTAAGCCTGCCCACTTGCCCCTATGCCCAATCAGACGCAGGGTAGCGCTATGGATTGGCGAGACACAGGCATCCTTCTTTCAACGCGGCGGCACGGGGAAACCTCGGCCATCATAGAGGTCTTTGCGCCAACGCAGGGTCGCTATGCAGGCGTCGTACGGGGTGGCACCAGCCGCAAGATTGCCCCTCATTTGCAGCCCGGTGCGCAGTTGGACCTGCACTGGCGCGCACGATTGTCTGACCATTTGGGCAGCTTTACCGTTGAACCCATCCGCTCACGCGCTGCCATAGCGATGCGAGATCGGTTGTCATTGGCCGGGCTAAACGCCGTGGTCGCCTTGTTGGGGTTCAGCTTGCCCGAGCGTGAAGCGCATCCAACATTGTACCAGCGCACCGAAATGCTGCTGGATCTTCTGGATCAGACAGACATTTGGCCATTGGCCTATCTTCACTGGGAACGATCGCTGCTGGAAGAGCTGGGATATGCGCTGGACCTAAGCAATTGCGCGGTGACAGGCGCTGTGGACGACCTGATCTATGTGTCGCCCAAATCCGGCCGGGCAGTATCACGGCGCGGTGCCGGCGAATGGGCAGACCGACTGCTGCCCTTGCCACCCTGCCTTCTGGGCCAAGGCGACGCGACCGACAAAGAGGTGCTGCAAGCTTTGGGCACAACCGGGTATTTTCTTGAGCACCATCTTGCCAAAGACCTACAAGGCAAATCCATTCCGGCCGTCCGCGCCCAATTGCTGGAACGAATTGCGCAACGCGCGACAACAGGGAATGATTCCTAGGCTTTCGGTTGCTAAATTTCCAAGGTAGGTATTGGTCATGCGATGGACGATACCCAATATTCTGACGACCTTGCGCTTGCTGGCAGCCCCTGGCTTGGCAGTGATGTTCCTGTATTTCACCCGCCCCTACGCCGATTGGTTTGCCCTGACATTGTTTGTTCTGGCCGCAATCACGGATTGGTTTGACGGGTATCTGGCCCGCTCTTGGGGGCAGGAATCCAAACTTGGCGCAATGCTGGATCCGATCGCCGATAAGGCGATGGTCGTAATCGCCCTGATGGTCATTGTCGGATACTCCTCTATGTCGCCATGGCTGGTTTTACCGGCCACCTTTATTCTGTTCCGGGAAGTTTTCGTTTCTGGTTTGCGTGAATTTTTGGGCGACACCGCTGGCACATTGAAGGTAACAAGGTTGGCCAAGTGGAAGACAAGTTTTCAAATGATCGCCATTGCGGTGCTGTTTGCCCAAGGTGTGTTTGAGCATTACCTGGGGATGTCGTCATTCGGTATGGACAGCGAAATGGTGATCAACATCCTGACCGGTAAAGAAGAAGACCTGCTGGGCCTGCGTTGGAAATACACAGGCATGATCTGGTCTGGAAACGCAGGAATCGTCATGCTGTGGATCGCTGCAGCGCTGACACTGATCACCGGCTGGGATTACTTCCGCAAAGCCGCACCGTTTCTAAGGGGATAACCATGGACGTGCTGTATTTCGCCTGGGTTCGTGAACGGATCGGCTTGCCGAAAGAGACAGTTGAAACCCAAGCAGCCACTGTCGGCGATTTGGTGAACGAATTGCGCGCCAGAGAAGAACGCTATGCAGCCGCTTTTGCGGATTTGTCTGCATTGCGCGTGGCCGTAGATCAGGAACTGACGGATTTTGACGCATCGCTTGCAGGTGTGCGCGAAGTTGCCTTCTTCCCACCGATGACTGGGGGCTAAGGCCGTGAAGATCGCCGTACAGGAAGTTGACTTTGATCTGGGCGAAGAAGCTTCGCACTTTGCCGCAGGGCGCCGTGACATGGGGGCGATTGTCACCTTTACCGGCGTTGTACGGGATTTGACCGACGCATCGTTGAACGCGATGCAGATTGAGCATTACCCAGGCATGACCGAAAAGGCGATTACTTCAATCGCGCAAGAGGCCATGACCCGCTGGTCGCTTGGCGATGTTTTGGTCATTCATCGCTACGGCACATTGGGCCCCGGCGAAAAGATCATGATGGTCGCGACCGCTGCACCACACCGCAAAGATGCATTCGAGGCGGCCGAATACCTGATGGATTATTTGAAATCCCGCGCGCCCTTCTGGAAAAAAGAAGTCACACCGGACAGTGCAGATTGGGTTGCCGCCAAAGACGAAGACGAAGACGCACTGACGCGGTGGTAGTCAAAAAAAACCGGCCAACGACCAAGATCACATGGATAACCCTGCTGCCAAAACGGCCTGTCGATCGAAGTGAATCCTGACTTTTTTCGCCGGTTCGCCGCTTGCCGAGATTAAGCGTTGATAAACTCCATCATGTTCACATATTGTTCCAAGTGACTTTTGGCGCACAATGGGCAATATGCTGAACATGGCTTCTTCCGCATCACAAGATATACGCAAGTTTCTGGGCGATGATCGCTTCGGAACGGTAATGGCAGACCCCCCTTGGCGGTTCACCAATCGTACAGGCAAGGTCGCGCCAGAGCATAAGCGGCTGTCTCGTTACCCCACAATGACGCTTGATGATATCTGCGACCTGCCAGTTGCCGACTATCTGGAAGACCGCGCCCATTGCTATATGTGGGTGCCCAACGCCTTGTTGCCCGATGGGCTAAAGGTGCTGTCTGCTTGGGGGTTTGAATACAAATCCAACATCGTCTGGCACAAAATCCGCAAGGATGGCGGTTCAGACGGGCGCGGCGTAGGTTTTTATTTCCGCAACGTGACGGAAATTCTGCTGTTCGGAACCAAGGGCAAGAACGCACGTACCCTGGCACCCGGACGTCGCCAGGTGAACATGATGCAAACCCGAAAGCGCGAACATTCCCGCAAACCCGATGAACAGTACGACTTGATCGAAAGCTGTTCGTGGGGCCCGTATTTGGAATTGTTTGGCCGTGGTGTGCGCGAAGGTTGGACGGTATGGGGCAACCAGGCCGAAGCTGACTACAAACCGGGCTGGAAAACCTACAACTACAATTCTTCGGTCGCGGCAGAGTAGCGTTTTCGGAAATCGCATGGTTTTCCTGCGCAAACCCGGCTGATTGCCTAGCTGCGCGAAAACAGGTCATCCACGCTGGGTTCAACATCTGTCAAAATCGTATCCGGCAGACCAATCAGCAACAATGGGCACGGGTTGCCCACACCGCGACGGACGCGTGTTTCCAACTTGGACCAATGCGTTGTTGCCTGTCCGAACTTGTCGGCCACGAATTTATTGGCAAAGGCTTCGGCGTAAGGAACCCCGCGCACAGTTTGCGCTTCGATCGCTTTGCGTTGACTGGCCGTCCGGGCACTGATGCCCAAACGGTCAAGATCGGCCTCAGACTCCAACCCATTTTCAGAAAGCCATGACGCACAGCGGGGCAACAGCGCATCTTGAAGAGTTTTGCCGCGGGTCACGATGACGCCCACCGAAATTGCCGAAAGGCCATGTAGGCGCTGAAAATTCTCAAGGTCCCGATCAAAGAACGGATCCTTGTTGTTCCACTCAATCTCTAACGCCAACGTTCCGTTGCGGCCAAATCGAACATGATCGACTTCGTGACTGATGCCTTCCCGCTCAATCCCGTCAACAATGGTTTGAACGTGAAACTTATGCTTTTGCCAACGTAGGTCTGTCAGCGCATGGCGCAAACGCTGGGTCTGCCCGCTTTCGCCGCCGCCGCCTCCGATCAGCTCAGAGACGGCGATGGTAAATCCAGAAAACGCGGCAACCAGCTCTTCCAGTTCAGCCGCAAAGTCATGCGACAGGATCGCATCCGCATGGTTGCTGGTCAGGACATCAAATCCCCGATCCTGCAACCGATGCAGCATCAGCTATCCTCCGGGATCACACGCAGGCGCAGCTCCATAAGCTGATCGCTGGTTGGATCGCTGGGCGCGTTCATCATCAGGTCTTCTGCGCGTTGGTTCATTGGGAACATGATGACTTCGCGGATGTTCTGTTCATCCGCCAGCAGCATCACAATCCGGTCGATCCCGGCGGCACAGCCCCCGTGTGGTGGTGCACCATAGTGGAACGCCTGAAAAAGTGCGCCAAAGCGGTTCTTGACCTCTGCTTCATCGTAACCAGCGATTTCGAACGCCTTCAGCATCACTTCTGGCTTGTGGTTCCGGATGGCGCCAGAAACCAGCTCATAGCCGTTACAGGCCAGATCGTATTGATAACCTTTGACCGCCAGCGGATCACCATTCAGCGCGTCCATTCCGCCTTGTGGCATAGAGAACGGGTTATGCTCAAAGTCGATCGCACCGGTTTCTTCGTCCTTCTCATAGATCGGGAAATCCACGATCCAGGCAAAGGCAAAACGGTTTTCATCGGTCAGTTTCAGCTCAGCGCCGATCACGTCGCGCGCTTTACCGGCCACACGCTCAAAGCTGGATGGCTTACCACCCAAGAAGAACGCGGCATCGCCAACGCTAAGACCCAGCTGTTGGCGGATCGCTTCGGTGCGTTCCGGGCCGATATTCTTGGCCAGCGGGCCTGCGGCCTCTGTCTCGCCGTCTTTGTCGCGCCAGAAGATATACCCCATCCCCGGCAGGCCCTCTTTCTGGGCAAAGGCGTTCATACGGTCACAGAACTTGCGGCTGCCACCTGTTGGCGCAGGAATCGCGCGGATTTCGTTGCCTTCATGTTCCAACAGCTTGGCAAAGATCGCAAAGCCAGAGCCGCGGAAATGTTCGGATACATCCTGCATCACAAGCGGGTTGCGCAGGTCAGGCTTGTCTGTTCCGTATTTCAGTGCGGCCTCGGCATAAGGGATCTGCGGCCAGCTGGCCGGATCATCCACTTTGCGCCCGCCGCCAAACTCTTCGAAAACACCCGCAATCACCGGGCTGATCGTATCGAACACGTCCTGCTGGGTGACAAAGGACATTTCCAAGTCCAACTGGTAGAAATCTGTCGGCGACCGGTCTGCGCGTGGATCCTCATCTCGGAAACATGGCGCGATCTGGAAATACTTGTCAAAGCCCGACACCATGATCAGCTGCTTGAACTGCTGAGGAGCCTGCGGCAAAGCATAGAACTTGCCCGGATGCAGGCGCGATGGCACCAAGAAGTCGCGCGCGCCCTCGGGCGACGACGCGGTAATGATGGGCGTCTGGTATTCGCGGAAATCCGCATCCCACATCCGACGACGCATAGAGGCCACAACATCCGACCGCAGGGTCATGTTGGACTGCATCGCATCACGGCGCAGGTCAAGATAGCGGTGACGCAGGCGGGTTTCTTCGGGATACTCCTGATCGCCAAAGACGATCAGCGGCAGCTCTTCAGACGCGCCCAGCACTTCCAAATCACGGACGAAGACTTCCACTTCGCCTGTCGGCAGCTTGGAATTCACCAGTGCCTCATCACGCGCTTTGACGTTGCCATCAATCCGGATGCACCATTCGCTGCGCACTTTTTCGGCTTCGGCAAACACCGGGCTGTCCGGATCGCAAAGAACCTGAGTGATGCCATAATGGTCACGCAGATCTATGAACAAAATGCCCCCATGGTCGCGGATGCGGTGTACCCACCCGGATAGGCGAACGTTTTCGCCAACATTTGATTTGGTAAGGTCGGCGCAGGTGTGACTACGATAGGCGTGCATTGTCCTCTGTCCCTTCAATGAGCGGGAAATTCAGCCGCCGATACACCGCCCTATGGCCCGGAAGTCAAGGGAACAGGCTCTTATTTGCCCATTAATGCACTTTCCTTACCGCGCCCAATTTCCCATTTGCAGCATGGTGCAAAGACTTTTGTCCGGAATCCAGCCCCTGCGGCTGACCTAGGGTCAGGACTCATAGCCAATAAATGACGGTTGCGGCGAGGGCGATGGCCGAGAGGAAGACCTTTGGGCATCTGTCATATCGGGTTGCCACTCGCCGCCAATCCTTGAGCCTGCCGAACATGAT
>JAXMOG010000009.1:0-152827 GCA_034670065.1 Pseudoprimorskyibacter sp.
CCTCGTTTGCAACTCTCGCTGCCCCGTCTGGCGTCCCAACCGCGCCCTCAGCGCCGCCGGTGAGGGGGTATCTACGGCCAACCCAGAAACTCCGCAACCCCTTTTTTCCAGAAATACAAAGTTTTTGTGAAAAAGTTCGAAAATCATTTATTTTCAGCGACTTATCCTCGAAACTTTCGTTGAAGAGCCCAAATGACCCCGAATTTGTTCGCCCTAACACCATATATTGTGCTGGGGCTGCACATCACCACATGAGGAGTGATCCCTTAAGGGTTAGCGCGAACGAAAACAGGCGCTGGTGGGGTACCGAGCGCCTGTTTTCGTCAAATCTGTGTTTTGGCCTGTCAGCCAGTGCGGCGCGACCGAAGGGCAAAGATCCCAGCTAGCCCTGCCAGCAATAATGGAAGGGATGCGGGCAATGGTACAGCTGCCGGACCGGAGATTGACGCGTTATCGACGTAGAGTGTTGGGGAGGTCGCGCTGGCATTGAAGTTGCGCAGCAGCCGGAACGTAAAGTTATAGGTTCCGGCGGCCAGAGTGGTTGACCCCATCAATCTGGTTCGCTCCACCGCATCATATAGGATCTGACCAAAGTCCCAACTGTCGATCAAAATGCCATCAACAATCAGTTGGACCAGACCACCGTCAAAATTGGACTGTGGGATAGGTCCTGTGAATTGCCCGCCAAACTTCGAAGCCACGTCCAGGCCAAAGGAATAGGTGCCCGCTGCGCTGATCGAGAAAGACTGCGTTCCGGTTACCCCATTGTAAGAGCCCATAGCGCTACTGCCTGGGCGAAACGCTGCAGCCGCTGAAGGGCCGTTCAAGTCGACATCAAAGACTTGGCTTACCTGAGGTAGGGTGTTTTGTCCGGCAGAGGTCAAACCAATCGACCAGCCCGCTGCACCAGGGACCGAAAAATCACTGTTGGACAGCGTTACAGCCTGTGCTGCACTAGCTGTCATACCAATCGATAATAGAATGGCGCCAATCTTGAACATCTCGGATACTCCACACCGGGAAATAGCTTATTGCAGGAACAATACCCCACTGAAGGGTTTGTCACGCGAAAATGCCATAATTGCGGTTGCTTTGCGTCCATTTGGGCGACCATGGAATGGCGGTGCTGCATTGTTTTGCAAGCGTTCCAAGGTCGCCATGTTTGTAAGGCGGTTCTTACGAATCGCCGAAAGCTTTCTATGCTGATTGAACCCTGTGCCGTTTGGCAGGGCGTAGCCGCAAAAGCAGCAAGACAACGACCGCCCCAAGGTACAGCAACGGCTCTGCCTGAAGCCCCTTGGCCAGCAGCACAAAGTGCAGCGCACCCAGGAGCACGGCCAGATAGGTTAGCTTGTGCAGCTTTCGCCATTTGACGCCCAGCGTACGCACCGACCAATTGTTCGACGTCAGGGCCAACGGCACAAGACAGGCGAAACCGATCATGCCAACAGTGATATAAGGGCGCTTCACGATGTCAGCCCAAATTTGCGCGGGGATTTGCACATCCAATACAAGCCATACCAGCAAATGCATCGTGACATAGAAGAACGCGATCAAACCAATGGCGCGACGGAACTTAAGTAAGTTGATCCCAGCCCATTTGCGTAACGGGGTCACCGCCAGCCCAAGGATTAACAACTGAAGCGCCAGTTCGCCCAGTTCGTGTTCCAGCGCTTTGATTGGCTCCACCCCGAGGCCACCGTTGACGCCCAGCCAAAGCAACCAAGCGGCAGGCAGCGGGCCCAGGATGTAGATGAGCCAGGTCGGCACCAAACGCACAAACTGATTAACCCTACTTACCCACATCAGATCGACACACTCAGATCCATACCTTCATAAAGGCTGGCAACCTCTTCCTCATAACCGTTGAACATCAAGGTTGGGATACGTTTGGCAAAAAGGCCACCGCCGATCTTGCGCTCACTCGCCTGACTCCAGCGAGGGTGATCAACCGTTGGATTCACGTTTGAATAAAAACCGTACTCTCGTGCGTTCGCCTTGTTCCATGTGGTGGGAGGCTCTTTGTCTGTCAGCGTGATCCGCACAATCGATTTGATGGATTTGAACCCATATTTCCACGGCACGACCAACCGTATCGGCGCGCCGTTCTGGTTGGGCATGTCGCGGCCATAGATGCCCGTCGCCATCATGGTGAGGGGATGCATGGCCTCATCCAGACGCAAGCCTTCGACATATGGCCATTCAATCACAGGAAAACGCACGCCGGGCATTTCGTCAGGGCGGTAGGCCGTTTCAAACGCCACATATTTGGCACCCTCCTGCACGCCGACCATGTTCAGAAGATCAGCCAACTCAAAGCCATTCCACGGAACAACCATTGACCAGGCTTCAACACAGCGGAATCGATAGATACGTTCTTCTTCGGTCATCTGGCTGCGGATATCCGGAAGCGCATAATCCCCCGGCTTATCCACCATGCCATCAATCATGATGGACCATGGTTCTGTCTTCAGGGTGTGCGCATTCCGTGCAGGGTCTTCCTTGCCGGTCCCGAATTCATAGAAGTTGTTGTAGTTGGTGATGTCTTCCCAGCTGTTTGGCGTCAGCGCATCTTGAGCTTGGCCTATACTTGGTAAGGTTACCGAAATGGCGCCCGCTGACAGTCCGGCCATCACTTGCCGTCTGTTAAAGAACATACGTTCAGGGGTCACATCATTGCGGGTCAGATCATTTTTCCAACGGTGGGCCATTCAACTTCTCCGGTTTGCTAGCCTTTCAAATAGGCGGGTAAGACGTTTGAACCAACCAACAAAGTTTCACGTTGATGTTGGCAAATGTTTCAGTTGAACAAACAAAATCGCCCGACACGCTACGTGCCGGGCGGCTTCAAACGCAAACGAATTCAGAATTGGCTTAGTTGACGGCCTTGGCGTCAACGACATCCTTCTCAATCGCGGCAGAGCTCGCAATCTCAATCCGGCGCGGCTTTAGTGCCTCGGGAATTTCACGTGTGAGATCGATGTGAAGCATCCCGTCGGTATGGCTGGCGCCAACAACACGCACGTGATCCGCTAGATGGAAACGGCGCTCAAACGCGCGGGTGGCGATTCCACGATGCAGATAAGAACGGTCTTTTTCATCTTCCGTTTTTCTGCCGGACACGACGAGCGCATTTTGCTTCACTTCAACCGACAAATCGGCATCTGAAAAGCCGGCAACCGCGATTGAAATGCGATAGCTGTCTTCGTCTGTTTTTTCGATGTTATATGGGGGGTAGGTTTGATGGCTGACGTCTTGTGCGAAAACACGGTCCATCATATCGGCCAATTGATCAAAACCGACAGAAGCACGGTACAGGGGTGCACGATCAAATCGTTGCATGGGTTATCCTCCTATTGAGCGACAACGTTATGTAAATGCCTTCCCAACGGGACAGGCGGGGTTGCAATTCAAGGCCCGAAAATCGGCGCCCTGATGCATTCTATTTGGGTGTCAAAAATCGGGTTTCAAGCCCCTCAGGGCTTCACGAAACGAGCGCCGCCAGTGCTGCGCTGCCCAACAGTTATGCGACGTGCGCCAACTGTAACCTGAGGACGCGCAGCGCCTTGGCGCAGCTCACGTTTCAAGTCGGCGACCACGGTGGGCAGTTCCATCCCAAATGAAATTACTTGTTTCGATCCAAAGTCACGACCACCAGAGATCAGCGACAGGATACGGACCCGGTTGCCGTAGCGAATAAACACAGGTGCGCCAGAAGAACCAAAAGTCACGTCGCAGTCGAATGACATGATCCCGTTGTCATAACGGCCGGTGATGTTGCATTCCGCTTGGCGCGAAAGCGTTTCAGTCCGGCCCCGACCGTATGACAAAACAGAAACCCGTTCGCCTTCGGTCGGATTTTCATGAACGCGGAATGGGTTCGCTTCAGAACTGAAGATGGGCGATGACAGACGAATGAGCGCCACATCCGACCCAACTTCGTTGGCCGAATGCTGACCCGTTGTAGAATGGTGATACGTCTTGGGAACGGCAATCTTTTCACCGCGCCGCTCTGCAATGGACTTGCCTTCGGAATACCCGGCACGAAACAGCATTTTCTCCGGCGCAAACAGCTTACCATTGGAATCAAAAACACAGTGTGCGGCTGTCAAAACCAGATCACTGGCAATCAGCGCCCCTGTACAAAAACCACCGGGTTTGTCCAGACGGCCTACGGCCTCCCAACCCAACAAATCGCCACGCCGGTCCAAAGCATCAAGGCCAGAACCCTGCTGCGCGAAAGCAGTGGATGTTGTAACGAATATCGCCGAAAGAAAGACCAGAAAACGGATCATGGTTTCACAAATTTTGCTCCGGCGGCCTGAAGTGAGGTGCTGCGATCACCAACAGTACGGAACAGGCTTTTGCTCTCGATCTTGTCACGCAGCATGTTCAACGGTTCTTGCAACGCCGTACCTAATGAAACAGTCTGCTCCTGAACGGTCGCTTTGCCAGAAACCACCGAAACGATGCGCGGTGTACCACTTGCAAAGCTGAACACTGGTGAGCCTGAGCTGCCGAAATCCACCTTACATGACATCACCAACATGCCATCCTGGCGGGCCATGACGTTGCATAATTCCTGCAGCGATGGCGCTTCAGACCGGTCATGCGCGTATGAAACTACGCCGATTTCATCGCCGGTTTCGGGTCGCTCATCTGTCTCGAATGGAATGACCGTGGTGTTTCGGATCGGGTGTTGAAGCTTCAGTAAAGCGATATCGTTGCGAACACGGTCCGGTGTTGGATCCGCAGCATATTCATAGCCTGGGTGATGAACCGCTTCGCGGACGTAACGGTATGCCGCGGCACGGCCATTGCGCCACCCCGCAAGAAACTGAATCTTGTCGATCGGAACCCGTTCGCCTGTCTTGGCGTCGTATAGGCAGTGTGCCGCCGTCAAAACCAATTCTGACGATATCAAAGCACCCGTACAAAAGGCTTCGCCAGCAATCTCAAGCCGACCCACGGCCTCCCAAGCACGGCCATCTTCGATGGAATCCATCGAGAACAACCGGAACCCTTGGGCGTCTGACACGCTGGCCCATAGGGCCAGTACCGCACATAGCAGACCGACTTTCATTTCTTTCTTCACCGCCGTTATTTTTTGCTCACCCGGACCTGCCTAATGATGCGAAGCGGCGAAATTTGGGCGAGATGCGGGTTTTCAAGAAAAGTCAGTTACCCATGCCACGCGGTTTTGGCCCGCCCGTTGCCCAATCCAACAGCTCAACCGTATGAACAACCGGCACGCCAATGGCAGACCCAATCTGCATCATGCAGCCAATGTTTCCGGCTGCGATCACATCGGGCTTTGTCGCTTCCAACGTACGCACTTTACGCTCTTTCAGTTGCCCTGAAATCTCTGGCTGCAACAGGTTATAGGTGCCAGCAGAGCCACAGCACAGGTGGCTATCGGCAGGCTCAACAACCTTAAAACCTACGCGTTTCAGCAGATCTTTTGGGAATGTTTTGATTTGTTGCCCGTGCTGAAGCGAACAAGCCGCGTGATAGGCAACCTTCATGTCCTGATCCGCACCTTTCGGGAGATCGAGTTTCATCAACACTTCACTCACATCCATCGCCAAATCGGCCACTCGCGCAGCGTCTTTGGAAAGAGGATCGTTTTCAAACATGTGACCGTAGTCTTTGACCGTAGTGCCACATCCGCTGGTGTTGATGACAATTGCGTCCAGCCCGTCGCCATCCATCTCTTTTGTCCACGCGCGAATATTTTGCGCAGCGCTGGTATGCGACAGGTCTTCCTTGCCCATGTGATGGGTCAGCGCACCGCAACAGCCCGCACCCTGCGCCACAACCACCTCGCAACCCAGACGACGCAATAAGCGGATCGTGGCATCGTTGATATCGGTGTTCAGCGCTTTTTGTGCACAGCCCGTCATCAACGCGACGCGCATCTTTTTCTCAATCTTCGGTTCAAAACTTTGCGGATCATCGTTGCGGCTGACCGGCGGCACTTGTTTTGGGGCCATCGAAATCATCGCACGCAATCGAGCGTCTGGCAAAAACGGTGCGATTGGCCTGGCCAACTTCGCACCAAGCAACGCCAATCGGAAACGTGACGGATACGGAATGATACGCGCCAAAACCCAACGCAGCGCGCGATCAGACAGTGGCCGCTTATAGTTCTTTTCGATGTAGGCTCGGGCATGATCAACCAGATGCATGTAATGCACGCCGGAAGGACAGGTTGTCATACATGCCAAACACGACAGGCAGCGATCCACGTGTTTAACCGTTTTTTCATCCGGAACTTGCTCATTCTCAAGCATGTCCTTGATCAGGTAAATCCGTCCTCGCGGCGAATCCAACTCGTCACCCAGCACTTGATAGGTTGGGCAGGTGGCCGTGCAGAAACCGCAATGCACGCAAGATCGTAAAATCTTGTTGGCGCGTTTGATTCCGGGGTCGGTGAGTTGTTCAGGTGTGAAAAATGTCTGCATTTTAGTTGACCACCATTTGCGCCGCGGTCAATCCAAACCACGGTACTGTTGTTGAGAGCAGCCCAATGAGAAACAGCCGGCGCTGTGCCCAATCGGTTGGCATTCGGGGGCGCAACGCAATCACCATCATCGCGATCGCGACAATCCATGCCAACCAAAGGAAAACCAATGGCCGGAAAGCGCCCAGATCAGCTGAGTGTTGTTGGAATTGCGCCAGCTGTTGCATCGCCAGCAACATCAGAACAATTATGACGCTCGCCAACAGTGCAATGATTGGCGGACGCGATTTGGCCTTCAACAAAGCGGCAAAAAGCAGTGGTCCGCCAACGAATGTCAGCCCAAAGGCCGAAACCAAAGCCCCGCTCATAGAACCATTCGCCCTGGATTCAGCAGGTTTTTGGGATCAAAACGTGATTTCAGCCCCTGTGAAATAGCTGTAACCGGCGCAGATTCAGGCTGGAACACCGGCAAATGTGCGCGCGTTTCAGCGCTGGCGCGCACCAGCGTTGCGTGGCCTGGAATATGGCTCATCTTTTTGCGCAGATCAGTACCGGCAGATACGGCCGCCCATATCAACCCACCCCCCCAATCGTATAATACACAATTCGCCTGAACAGCCGCTGCGGTTGCTGCCGCATCTGATGGTTTCACAGAAATCCGCCAGATATCTCCTACAGCCTTTTGCATCGGCACAGCATCCCGTACCCAAGCCCATCCTTGGGCCACTTTGGCTGGATCTGCTTCAACCCGAATAGGCCCAAATTTTCCCAGCAGTTCGGTCAGCTGTTGTGCGCGATACTCAACAGATTTTTCAAAACCTTCGACGCGTATCATGGTGACAGGGTCGCCATCCAACCCAACTGGTACATGCGCTGCACCGGTCACATCAAACGGAGAGCCAAACGCAGCTGACATCGCGTCAATGGCCTTCGCGTCCGTCAATCCATCAACCATAATACAGGCTGCAGCGTCTGGTCTGGGCAATACTTTCAAAGAGACTTCGGTCATCACACCCAAAGTTCCCCAACTGCCCCCCATGAGCTTGACGAGGTCATAGCCGGTGACGTTCTTCATCACGCGACCGCCGTTTTTTACAATGTTGCCCAGCCCATCAACGTATCTGACGCCCAACATGTAATCCCGGCATGCACCCGCCTGAATGCGCCGCGGACCAGAAACGTTGGCGGCAACCATGCCTCCAACGGTTGGTGTGCCTTGCGTGCCCAACAAACCGCGATGATCCATTGGTTCGAACGGAAGACGCTGTGCTTCGGCATCCAGAACCGCTTCCAGTTCTGACAATGGTGTTCCGGTCTTTACAACAACGGTCAGCGCGCCGGGCTCATACAACGTAATGCCGGAAAGACCCTCGGTTACCAAAAGGTCGCCCGATACGTCATGGCCAATCGGCCGTGTTCCTCCGCCGCGGATGGCAAAAGGAGTAGACGCGGTACTGATGAGTTCCGCCAGCTCAGCTTCGGATTGGGGTTTCATTCAAATAGCCTTCTGGTGCGAAAACGCGTGGATCATACAATTGCCGAAGCCCGGCGGGATTCAGAAGCCGCAAGCGGGAACACCTTGGCCGCGTTCAGCAACCAAGCTGGGTCAAACGCGTCTTTGATGTTCATTTGAGCTTCCAGATCTTCGGGTTCATATTGCGCAACCATCAGATCGCGTTTCTCAATTCCCACACCATGCTCACCGGTCAAGCAGCCGCCAACTTCGACGCATAGTTTTAGGATTTCCGCGCCCAACTCTTCGCACAGCTCCAGATCACCGGGCTTGTTGGCATCAAACAGAATAAGCGGGTGCATATTGCCGTCACCTGCGTGAAAGACATTGGCAACGCCCAAGCCAAATTCCTTGGACAACTCAGCGATCCGCTTCAGCACATATGGCAAGGAAGACACCGGAATCGTGCCATCCAAGCACATATAATCGTTTATCTGACCCATCGCGCCAAAGGCTGATTTACGGCCCAGCCATATTCGCCCCGCCTCATCAGCATCCCGCGCTTCTCTCAGTTCGACCGGATTGTGGCGCATGGCGATCTGCTTGATCAGGCCCAACTGCTCATCAATTTCAGATTCGCTGCCCTCAACCTCAACAATCAGCAATGCTTCGCACATTGGATATCCAGCTTTTGCGAAGGCTTCGCAGGCCTCGATACAGGGGCGATCCATAAATTCGATAGCAACAGGCAACACCCCAGCCTTGATGACATCTGATACGCATTCGCCCGCAACTTCGTTTGTTTCGAATCCAATCAAAACCGGGCGCGCCCCTTCGGGCTTGTGCAGAATCCGCAACGTGGCTTCTGTAACCACGCCAAGTTGCCCTTCGGACCCGCAAATGACGCCCAGCAAATCATAGCCCGGTGCATCCAGAAAAGCGCCGCCCAGCTCCACGACGGTGCCATCCATCATAACCATGGTGACGCCCATCAGGTTATTGGTCGTTACCCCATATTTCAGGCAATGCGCGCCACCAGAGTTCATGGCGATGTTGCCCGCAATAGCGCAGGCCAGTTGCGAAGAAGGATCCGGCGCATAGAAAAAGTCGTTGGCCTCAACAGCGCCAGTGACTGACAGGTTCGTTCGCCCGGATTGAACGCGAATGAACCGGTTTTCATAGTCGGTTTCCAGCACCTGATTCATCCGGCTTACGCCAAGAACAACACAATCCGCAGTGGGTAGCGCCCCGCCCGCCAGCGATGTTCCCGACCCGCGAGGCACAACAGGCACGCCAAGGTCGTTACAGATTTTCAAGACGGCAGATACCTCTTCCGTCGTGCTGGGAAGCACAGCAACCATAGGCGGGCACCGGTAGGCTGTAAGTGCGTCACACTCATACGCTTTGGTTTCCGCGGAATCGGAAATCACAGCTTCCGCAGGCAGAACGCGGCGCAGAGCTGCGGTTATCTGATCCTTGCGTGACAACACAAAACCATTGGGTTCTGGCATCTCCATCGAGCAATCCTCCTGAATTGGTAAATTAATATAACCAAAATGCCGAATAGGCGAGAACTTTTTTGCAGCCCTCCGCCAAACCACCTTGCCTTTTCGCCCTTGGCACTGTCCTTTCGGCCCATGGATTGGGTGAAAATAATACACATCCTTTGTGTGATGGGCTGGATGACTTCCATTTTTGCCGTCCCGCGGGCGATCATCTTTTGGAAGAAAGAATTCAAACAACTGGGAGACTTCGGTCCTCTGGGTGATCTGACCATCCGTCTTTACCGGTTTTCGGCAGGCTTGGCTGTCATCGCCCTGGTAACCGGGCTTTGGCTTGCTTGGTCGGTCTGGGATTTCGCGCCTTGGGTTCACTTGAAACTTGGTTTGGTCGGGCTTTTGGCTTTGCATTACATTTGGACCGGCGTGCTGGTGGTTCGTGCAAAACGAGGTGAATTTCGGGAATCGGACATGTTCCTAAGAATTTTCAACGAAATCAGCGTGCTGGGTGTCATCGCAATCCTTTGGGTTGTCGTGGTCAAACCGTTTTAACCCATGATTTTACCCGAACTAGTTAACCACTTTTCGGCGGTAGACATCGCAGCACTGGTTTTTCTGATCATTGCGTGGCTCGGCAGTACGTGGATTATCGAACGTTCGCCCGCCCGGTTTCCATCAACGTCCAAGCTTATGTCGGAATACAGACGAGAGTGGATGCGCCAGTTTGTGACGCGAGAGCCAAGAATATTTGACGCCCAGATCGTTGCCAGCCTTCGTCAGGGGACCGCGTTTTTTGCATCCGCCAGCATGATCGCAATTGGCGGTGGCTTTGCTTTGATCGGCAATGCAGATCGGCTGCGTGGCGTTGCCAACGACCTAACCCTCCAAAGTGCGGACCCGGTGGTTGTTTGGGAGTTGAAGATTTTCGTTATGCTGGCCATCGCAGCCAACGCATTTTTGAAATTTGTCTGGTCACACCGGCTGTTTGGATATTGCTCTGTTCTGATGGCGGCCGTACCAAACGATCCGAACGATCCGCTGGCATATGCCCGCGCCGCAAAAGCGGGTGAGGTCAATATCACTGCGGCCAAGGGTTATAACCGTGGTTTGCGTTCGGTCTATTTCGGCATTGCTTCATCTGCGTGGTTGCTGGGGGCGTGGCCGCTGATCGGGGCTGTTCTGATGACACTGCTGGTTATCGGACGTCGAGAGTTTGCATCCGTTTCCCGCGCTGTTTTGCTGGAAGACACGGATAAAATCCCGCCCACAGGGACGTGAGATCGCAACCGCGTGAAGCGTGCTATAAGCGCTTCATGTTACGTTGCAGTCTTCTCTTTCTGGCCCTCTTTCCATGGCCCGCATTTGCCGATCCGCCAATAATTGAAGCGGTTCAAATCACCGGTGGTGCTTCGGGGGTCCGAGTTGATGTTACCTTGTCCCATCCCGATACTGGTTGGGAGCATTACGCAGATGGCTGGCGTATTGAAGATGCGCAGGGCAATGTTTTGGGCACGCGTGAATTGGCGCATCCCCATGTAACAGAACAGCCGTTTACCCGGTCTTTGTCTGGGGTGGTTATTCCGTCGAACATCAAAAACGTTTTCATTCGCGCCAAATGTCAAATCGACGGCTGGAACAAAACCACGACATCGGTCGCCCTGCCTTGATCACGGCTTAGTTGCGCCCTTCGCGCAGCCAAGCGCCAACGATCAAACCTGCGGCCAGTATCAGCACCAACCATGCGGGCAGCAGCGGTGTTTTGGTGATGTCGACCGTTTCAAACGCCTCTCTGGGTGTAATACCCAACCAGCCACGACCAGACGCAGGGCGTCCTTCCCGGATATTGCGGATAGAGGGCAGACCATCGGCCAACGCCATTATCCCGCCGCGTCGTGTCTGCACCACAGGTTGGAGTATATCACCTGTGGCGATGGTTTCCTCAAACTCCCGCGGGGATGAAGGGCCAAGGCCGATAACCGTTTCTTCGGCACCTTCTTTCAAGCGGTAAAGCCCAATATCAGGTCCGTCGTAGATGGCTTCAAATCGACCTGGCGCAACTTCTTCCAGAAGCACTTCTTCGGATTCACCGTCTGGTCGGGTGACAGTGATGGCCCCTACACTATCGCGCAACGTCCGACGAATAATACGCATAGATTGGCCCGTCGCTTCGGCCCAAAGCGCCTCTTCTTCCAGCTCGGGCTCTTTCATCATCCAATGAGCCAGTCGGCGCAGCAATTCCAACTGAGGGCCTCCGCCCTCAAACCCACGCGACCAAAGCCATGCGTGATCTGATGCAAGCAAGGCGACACGGCCTTCGCCGACTCGATCCAAAACCAGCAATGGCCGATCGTCCAGACCCGACATCACGATATCACCGCCTATCGGATCCACTTCGATTTGGCGCATCCAACGGCCCCAAGAATCCGGGTTTTGAAGCCCCGATGTCACCGGATGCCTGTCTCCCAGTTCTGTGATCGTGGGGCGAAAACCCTCTTCCAGAATGCGTGCCGTAGGTTCCGCTGGCAAAACTTCACCCAGTGGAGATCGATAGATGCTGTCCGCGCTCGCAAAGTCAGGGCCAGCCGCCACCAAAACCGCACCGCCGTTTTCGATGTACTGGCGCACGTTATCCAAATAGATCGCCGGAAGAATGCCACGTCGTTTGTAACGATCAAAAATGATCAGATCGAAGTCTTCGATCTTCTCCAGAAACAATTCGCGCGTCGGGAACGCAATCAAGGAAAGCTCTGTAACAGGAACACCGTCTTGCTTTTCGGGGGGGCGCAAAATGGTGAAATGGACCAGATCCACCGAACTGTCAGATTTCAAAAGATTGCGCCATGTGCGCCCGCCTGCATGCGGTTCACCGGACACCAGCAAAACGCGCAGCCGGTCCCGCACACCGTTGATTTGAACCAAAGCCGTATTGTTGCGGTTGGTCAGCTCGCCCTCTTGTCCAGGAACAGAGAATTCGATCACATTCATACCACCGCGCGTCAGGGTCAGCGGAAGCTCGATGTCCTGATTGACGGGTACTGCCAGCCCGATCGGCTCATTTCCGTCAAGCGACACAATCAATTCAGTCGTCACGCTTGCAGGTGCAGCGCCGTCATCTTCGACGCGCAATGTCAGAGTGATCGGTTCGTCCAGAATCGCAAACGCTGGGGCGTTTTTGACAACTAACCTGCGATCCCAGTCCTCTTCCCGACCTGTGTGCAACAGATGAAGCGGAGCGGGCAGCTCTGGCGCCATTGCAATGTCATGCAGACGGCCATCTGACAGAAGGAAGACGCCCGCAATCCGCGCACGTGGTTCTTCGGCCAAGGCGGCATTTAGCGCACCCATCAAAAGAGTGCCTGAATCATCATCACCATCACCGACCGGAATGCGACGCACTTCGGTATTAGGGCGCGCCGCCAATACTGCTGACAACCGGTCAGCGGCCGCAACCGTCACCTCGGCACGATCAGACAAGTTCTGGCTGGCGGATTGATCCTCAAGCACCAAAACGATGTCGGACAATGGTGCACGATCTTCTACTTGCCAAGACGGTTGCGCCAATGCTGCAACCAAGACCAGCGCAGCCAACGCACGCAGGCCCCATCCCGCCAATCCACGAACAGTCGCCAAAGCCACGCCCAGCGCAGCCAATCCAGCCAGCGCGCCAATGGCCCACCATGGCAAAAGGGGATCAAACAGAACCTGCCCCATCATTGGCCCAACCGATCTAACAGTGCCGGTACATGTACTTGATCGGATTTATAGTTGCCGGTCAAAACATGCATGATCAGGTTTACGCCAAATCGCAGCGCAATTTCGCGTTGCCGTTCGCCAGCGAACCCGCTGCCTACTGGTACCAAAGGATTGCCTCGTTCATCTGTGGCCCAGGCGGCCGCCCAATCATTTCCGCCAATAACAATCGGAGTCACGTTGTCGTTCAGGTTCCTGAACGGCATACCCTCGATCAGTTCCGCATCCGGCGGCGCAGCTTCGACCCAGACATCGCGGCTGATGTGCCGCCCCGGAAAATCCTGCAACAGATAAAAGGTCCGCGTTAAAACGTGATCTTCCGGAACCGGTTCAAGTGCGGGAATATCCAACGGTGCCGCCAGCGCCTGAAGCTTGCGCCCATTTGGACTGCCCGTTCCAAAGCGGGCAATATCAGCATCCCGCGTATCAAACAGGATCATTCCGCCAGACCGCAAATAGACGTTCAGCTTGGCATATGCACTGTCCGACGGCGTGGGCTGAGCTGTCGTGATGGGCCAATACAGAATTGGGAAAAACGCCAGCTCATCCCTCTCCAAGTCAACAGCAACCGGTTCGCCCGGCTCAATTGAGGTTCGAAAGAACAACGTTTCAGAAAGCCCAAACAGACCGGCATGCGCCAAATCATCAACTTGGTCTTCCCCTGTCAAAACATGCGCTAGTCGCAGTTCGGACGTCGCGGCAATTGCTGTGCTGTCATTGCTTTGCGCTGCAGAAGGATCAGGCATCAACAGGACAAGCGCCAATAGTGATGCCGCCGAAGCGGACATACGCAACCGCCCAGATAGCGCCAAAGACGCAACAACATCTGCCAGTAACAGCGCAATGGCCAAAGCCAGTAAATAACCGGCCAACGGTGTTTCTTCAGGTCGGTCCAATCCCTCAACCGTCACCGAAGACGGCCATTGCGACGCTGCCAGTCGTGTTTCAGAGGTAATGACATTTCGTGCAAACTTCCTGTCTGCGCCTTCGTAAACACCGGGCGGCATGTCTGGACCCAAAGGTGCAACCACCAGATCTTCACCGGGAACGCCGGGCAATTGACCCGCATCTTCGAGGCGACCGAAGCCGTTCAGCATTGTTTGTGCTTGCCATGTTGTACCGGCCAGGTCTTCAGCGCTCAATTTGGAGGGCACGGCAGAAATCGCCAAACGTTCCAGCATTTGAACAAACAAGCCAGATAAGGGCAGGCTGGACCATTCGGCATTTGCCGTGACATGAAATAAGACAACTTGCCCCTGCCCGATCCGCTTGCGCGTGACCAACGGCGTCCCGTCGGACAGTTGTGCGACAACGCGATCTGCCAATGTTGGGTCAGGCTGTGCCATCACTTGGGCTGTCACGTTCACATCAGCAGGAATATCCAAGCCGAAAAACGGGCTATCGGCGGAAAATTCCGCCAACGTTTTCGGTTCACCCCAACTCATCGCTCCGCCAACGGTGCGACCGCCAGCGCGCAAACGAACCGGCATCAGGGCATCTTCGGTCTCTCGGCTGACATCGCTGGCGGCAAGACGGGGTCCGGCAAACCGCACAAGCGTGCCGCCCGCTTCAACCCAATCTAAAACAGCTTGAGTTTCTCCAGCGGCCAAGGTCGCCACATCGGCAAACGCAACGACATCGGGGTTTGCAGGCAGAATATCTATTAAGCTGCCGTTCAAAATATCTGCGGATGGCTCCAACGCCTTGGTCAGGTAATGCAGCGGCTTCAAAAGCTCGAGCCCTTCCCGATCTTGCTGCCCAGCAATCAATGCGACCTCTCGGCGGCGCAACCCATCGTCAGGCAAGGACACAGCACCGGCGCTTCGTTGACCATCAATCTCGAACCGAGTGATCCGGGCCCGCATTTCGGATGGTAAGGTGAATGAAACCTCTGCTTCAGTGGTTCCAGACGCAAATTGAACCGCCGAACGGGCCAAAACGGCTCTATTTCCAGCCGGATCGGTGCCTTGCGCAGAAACGTTTACTTCGGACATCGGGCCAGGGCGCAGGCGCTGTACTTTCAGTGTGATTGTACCGTCTTCAAACTGTGGCGGTGCCAATGTCAGCAAATTCCGCGGGCTTTCAAAAACACGTACGGAACCCTTGCCGAGCAAAGCATCCAAAAGCGTTTCACGACTTGGCCTGCTCAGCCCATCTGAAAACCAAAACGTATCAAACCTCTCGGCAGGCAATTGAGCCAAGGCCGCTTCGACAGAGTCGCGATTTGGCTGCCATGGTTCCGGTGCAAAACCCGGCAAACGTTCTTGGATAGATTGCGCTGACTGAAATGTAGGTGTCTCTGGTGTACTTAACCGCAACACGGCGACGCGTCGATTTTCGCGCGCTGCACGCGTCAGGATCGATTCCAGATTATCCAGCCTGTTCGGCCAGTCTGCCGCACTTGCCCAAGAGGCATCCAGAACAATCAGAAGTGGGTTCGCCCCACTGGCATCCGTTTCCTGATCACGCGGATTCAAAATTGGACCAGCCATTCCAATTATGACGGCTGCGACAGCCAACAATCGCATCAGCAACAACCACCATGGCGTTCGATCAGAGGTTTGATCATCGTCTTTCAAGCCAAGCAGTAGCACAACACCGGGAAACACCCGCCGAACTGGCGAAGGCGGAACGGCGCGCAGGATCAGCCAAAGTAACGGCAGAACAAGCAATCCGATCAACAAGAACGGCGCCAAGAAGCCAATTGAACCGAACAATGTCATCCATGCGCTCCATCAATTGCACGATACAGCCACAGCAATGCTGATTGCGCGCTATCGGAGGTATGGTGCGTCTGAAACTGCCAGCCAGTCTCTTGGCACATTGCAGACATTCGCGCCTTTCTTTCGGCCAGCTTCGCTAGGTAGCGCTCTTTCAGGTCACCAGCTTTCAACGATTCATGGCGAACTGAACGGCCGACCGACTCAAATATAGTACGCCCGGAAAAGGGAAAGCTTTCCTCTGTCGGATCAAGAACCTGCAAAAGAACACCCCTTACACCACGGTCTGCAGCTTTGGCCAACGCCGCCTCGATTGGTTCAACGTCACCCAGAAAATCAGAAATGAATACGGCTCGGGAATGCGGAAGCATCCCGCGTGCTTCCGGCTCTGCATAGTCTTCGGCATCGTCTTTACTGAACGCTTCGGCCAGTCGCAGCTTTTGGATATCCCCACGCCGCGGCGGCAAAGACCAGCCCGTCAAACCCACGCGCTCACCACCTTTCAGCAACATGATAGATATCGCCAATATCAGAAGCCTGGCACGGTCCACCTTCTCTGGCAGATTCTTGTGCGATGAAAACCGCATGGATGCGCCCTGATCGACCCACATCATAACGCTTTGGGCAATTTGCCATTCACGTTCTCTTACATATTGCGCATCGCCGCGACCTGAACGCCGCCAGTCGATCATGCGGTACGTGTCGCCGGGGCCCAATGGCCGATACTGCCAAAAATCATCGCCCAAACCCGACCGACGACGCCCATGCGTTCCCAAAAGAACCGTGGACGCCAGATGCTCTGCGCGCGCCATAAGCGCTGGTAACCGCGCAGCTTCCTCTTCTGCCGATTGTCGAAGGGTGATGACGTTGTTCAAGCAGCCGCCTCAGTTTTTGTAATGTCGCCGACCACTTCGTCGATGATCTGCCCCAAATCTTCACCACGTGCGCGTGCTGAAAAGCCCAGCGCCATGCGGTGTACCAAGACCGGCTTCGCCATATCCAACACATCTTCCGGTGATGGTGCCAAACGACCCTGCAACAAGGCACGCGCCCGAACTGTCAGCATCAACGCCTGTGCTGCACGTGGACCTGGGCCCCATGCCACTGTTTCACGCACACGGTCAGACGCAGCAGGATTGTCGGGCCGGAAGGCACGCACCAAATCAAGGATCATCTCAACAACAGTGTCGCCAACCGGCATCCGACGCAAAAGATGTTGCGCGGCGATTAGGGACGGGCCGTCAAATACCTGATGGGCTTGCGCCTCATGCGTGCCGGTTGTTGCCAACAAAATCGCACGTTCTGTATCGCGATCAGGGTATTCAACGTCGATCTGCACCAGAAAACGGTCCAGCTGTGCTTCGGGCAGTGGATAGGTGCCTTCTTGTTCGATCGGGTTTTGCGTGGCCAACACATGGAAAGGCGCTGTCAGATCCCGCGTTTCACCGCCAACAGTTACGGCCTTTTCCTGCATCGCCTGCAACAGAGCAGATTGCGTGCGCGGACTGGCACGGTTGATTTCGTCAGCCATTAGAAGCTGACAGAAAATTGGGCCTGAAATAAACTTGAATGCCCGCGTCCCGTCCTGCCCTGTTTCCAGGACCTCAGATCCCAGAATGTCGGCTGGCATCAAGTCAGGCGTGAACTGAACACGATTGCCGTGCAGCCCCATGACGGTGGACAGTGTTTCCACCAATCTGGTTTTACCAAGCCCCGGCAAGCCGATAAGCAAAGCGTGACCACCACATAGCAGTGCGGCCAATGTCAGCTCCACCACACGCTCTTGACCGATAAAACGGCTGGTGATGGCAGATTTGGCTTCGGCCAGTTTTTCTTCTAACGCCTCAATTTCAGCGATCAGATCGTCGGCCTCTGCCATGACAACACTCCTTAATAAGCTATAACTCTTCTTACATAGTGTATCGCGCAACGATGAAATGGCAAAAGCAATGAACACACAAAACAGTGTAGAGCCCACAGCGGACAGTATTGCTGCCTCAGCAAAGGCAATCGGCAAGAAAGGTCCAGCGCCCGTTCATCTGTGGAATCCACCGTTTTGCGGAGATCTGGACATGCGCATCGCGCGGGACGGTACATGGTTTTACTTGGGCACCCCAATCGGACGATTCGAACTGGTGAAGCTGTTTTCGTCCATCGTCAAGAAGGAGGGCGACGACTATTTTCTGGTAACACCGGTCGAAAAGGTTGGGATTACAGTTGATGACGCGCCATTTGTAGCCACTGACTTTGAGGTCAGTGGCCGTCACGATGCCCAAGTTCTGACGTTTACCACCAATGTCGGTGACCTTGTCGTTGCCGGGCCAGACCACCCGTTACGATTTGTGCGCGATTCCAGCACCGGAGAACCGTCACCCTATGTATTGGTACGCGCCAACCTAGAGGCCTTGATTGACCGAAAGAGCTTTTATCGTTTGGTCGAATTGGGGGTGCATCACGAAGTGGATGGTGAAGTATGGTTTGGCGTCTGGTCCTCGGGCATCTTTTACGGGATGATTCCTTCTGCCGAGCTACCCGGCTAAGGCTCAATATCCAACGTATCAACGCAATGTTTGCGAAATGCTCGCTTCAGCATGTCTAACTCGGCACGCAGCAAGTCGATTTCTGCTGTCACGTTTTCGTCTGATCCCTGCCCTGTCCATATCGACAAATGCGTCAGGGTTTCTTCTGTCGTCTGATCAACAACCAAGATTGTCCGATACCCTTCGGACAATAAACTGGCTGGCAGTTCCACCGAAACACGCCATGTACCTGCCCTGTCCCCAGATGTGACCTGCGGTGTGCTTAAGCGTTGATCAGCACAATCAATCCGTATGTCGGGCGACGGAGCATCCAGGTTGTCGGACCCTAAAAGCAAGGTCCAGGTTCCAGAGCGCGTTGTGTGGTTGAGTACAAAATATTCAGACATCCAGAATACCTAAAAAACGGATCGAAGCCGTCTGCTGAATGCCAAATCGCGTATAACGACCTCGTTCAACTCCGGTCCTTCGAATATCAAGTCAAGCCAAGCACGGGTGACGCGCTTCTCCTTGATACCTGTATAGTGCAAGTCAAACTCTGCGTTGATATCTTCGGACATCACGGGAAGTTCCTGCACAACCTGTTCGACATTCGGCCCGTGTTGAATGTTGAAACGGGCAAAAATCTCTAGCGGACGCTCCATCTCAAGAATCGTATCGATTTTGAAAATATGCGCCTTTTGAATATCCTGCATGGCAGAGCTTGGTAATTCTACGACCAACGACAGATAGCTGCCACCGAAGCTGAAGACGTTCAGCTTCAATCCAAACGCCGCAAGGTCCGATTCACGCTGGTTGCGAACTTGGCGCAGGGTAATCTGTTTTTGGCCGCAGTCATGATACAACGCGACTTCGCTGTTCAGCCGCGTTCCGTTTTCAACAGATGAAATTCCCGGTCGGTCCATCTTGCCGGACCAAACAGCTGGACGCCAAGACCAATCAGTGCCTGCTTGCTTTGGAAAGGCTTGGTTTCCGATTTTTGGCAGCGCGAATTGATTGTCTGCCTCTTCCAGAAAATTATTTATCGACTCTTTCAGAACGCGCGCGGCACTGCGTTCTGCTCGCAATTTTGACAAATCAACCGTTGCGAAATTCTTGGTAAGATCGTCCCAATACGTCTGGTCGCGAGGGTCAAGCAACCGGTCGAAAATTCGTGAGACTGACCGTGCCATTTACGATTTCTACTCCGGTTCGCTGCTGGGTCGCTTTGGTAGAACGCGCGCCAAAAAAGACCCGAAGCCACGTTTACCCTTGTTTGACGCGCTTTCATCAGGCGCAGTTTCCCGTATGTCGGTGTTCGCAGCGGTTTTCACTGGCGCTATCTGACTGCTGCTTCGGATATGTTTGACGACATACATAATGTAGTCCGCCCCTGCATCGCCAGCCAAGCGACTTCCCTTTGGTGCATAAAGCGCCAGACCAACCAAGTGGCCGCCGTGGAAGAACGCACCACGCCAATGACGCGCATCCCCGTTTTCCAATACGGAATCTCCCCGCGCTCCTAGATGGGCCAGGGTTAGTTTCTCGCTACCGTGTTTGGACAAAAGAGAGGCGTCAAAGTAGCTGGCAATCTCTTCACCTGATGGCAAAATCTCGTCCGGCACCAATGGCCCGACCGAAATGGTCATCAGCATTGGTTCAACCTTTGGGCCCTTCTTGCCATCGCTTAAAATCCGGCAACTGGCGATGGCTGCAAACCCAGTTTCGCGACTGCTGCGCAAGGTTTTTGGATCGATGCAATATCCTGAGGGGCCGGAAACCATAACCTGACCACCCGCCAAGGAGGCGTCACGCAAAGGGGCCGTTCCAGAGAAACTAAGCCCTTTGAAACCCGCCAAAAAACCGCGGGACGTAGTATCGGTGTTAGAGTTGGACGCGGTTTGTGTGCACGCGCCCAACCCCAGGGTCAAACATAAGATCGCTGACCAACGGATCATCAAATTACAAGTCCGCGTAGACGTGTTTTTCTTCACTACCGCCCGGATGTGTCACAGCACCTTTGTACGTCGCACCAACCAATTGTGCGTATTTCCAAAGCGCACCAGACGCATAGATGGTTTCGCGCGGGCCTTTCCATTCGGCCTTCCGCGCGGCCAGCTCATCGTCTGTCAGATCAACAGAAATTTCACCTTTGATTGCATCAATCGTGATCATATCGCCGTTTTCCAGCAACGCGATCGGTCCACAATGCGCTGCCTCAGGGCCAACGTGACCAACGCAGAAGCCGCGTGTCGCGCCAGAGAAACGGCCATCAGTGATCAAGGCAACTTTTTTACCCATTCCCTGACCGGACAATGCCGCGGTGGTCGCCAACATTTCGCGCATGCCCGGGCCGCCTGCCGGACCTTCGTTGCGGATGACGATAACTTCGCCTTCCTTGTAGGAACGCTGTTTGACGGCTTCGAACGCATCTTCTTCGCATTCAAATACACGCGCTGGGCCTGAGAAGACCTGCTGTTCTGGCTCCATGCCAGCAACTTTCACAATCGCACCTTCCGGAGCCAAGTTGCCCTTCAGGCCAACAACGCCACCGGTTTCGGTGATCGGTGCGCTGACCGGGTAAATCACTTGGCCATCGGCTTCACGCTCAATCAGATCCAGTTCTTCACCCATGGATCTGCCTGTCGCTGTCATGCAGTCTTCGTGCATCAGGCCAGCTTTGCGCAATTCCTTCATAACAACCGGAACGCCGCCTGCTTCGTACAGATCCTTGGCCACGTATTTGCCGCCTGGCTTCAGGTCGACAAAATACGGCGTGTCTTTGAAGATTTCGCACACGTCATCCAGGAAGAATTCGATCCCAGCTTCATGCGCAATAGCAGGCAAGTGCAGACCAGCATTTGTCGAACCGCCCGTACAGGCCACGACCCGTGCCGCGTTTTCCAACGACTTCAGCGTCACAACATCACGCGCACGGATGTTTTTCTCCAGCAGATCCATAACGGCCAAGCCAGAGGCCGTCGCGTATTGGTCACGGCTTTCATATGGCGCAGGCGCCCCCGATGAGTTCATCAACGCCAAGCCAATCGCTTCGGACACACAAGCCATAGTGTTGGCTGTGAACTGACCGCCACAAGCACCTGCCGAAGGACATGCAACTCTTTCAAGTGCCGTCAATTCTTCCTCAGAGTTCTGACCTGCCTGATGACGGCCAACCGCTTCAAACACATCTTGAACCGTCACGTCCTGACCCTTGAACCGGCCTGGCATGATCGATCCGCCATAAATGAAGACGGAAGGTACGTTCAAACGCACCATTGCCATCATCATGCCGGGCAAGGATTTGTCACAGCCAGCCAGGCCAACAATCGCGTCGTAGCAGTGACCGCGCATTGTCAGCTCAACCGTATCGGCAATCGCTTCTCGGGATGCGAGGGACGACCGCATGCCTTCGTGGCCCATTGCAATGCCATCGGTGACGGTAATGGTCGTGAATTCGCGTGGCGTACCGGAACCTTCTTTCACACCCAGCTTAACTGCTTGCGCCTGTCGGTTTAGCGAAATGTTGCACGGTGCGGCTTCGTTCCAGCAGGTGGCGACACCAATCAGCGGCTGATGGATTTCATCTTCGCTCATCCCCATCGCATAGTAATAAGACCGATGCGGCGCGCGCGCCGGGCCTTCTGTTACGTGGCGACTGGGCAGCTTGGATTTGTCGAATGGACGCTTGAGCATGACGCTCCTCCCAATGAAAATTTTCTCTGGAATACCCAAGCGCCCGAAGCGACACAAGAAAGAAGGCAGAATCAATTGCTCTGAAGACCTGTGAACGTTGCAATTGGCGTGTGCTCGTCTTAAGTGGGCTGAAACTTCTTGGTCAGGCTAAACGCTGCATGAACTGGATTACCAACTACGTCCGCCCTCGGATCAATTCGATCTTCTCGCGTCGAGAAGTGCCCGAAAACCTATGGACCAAGTGTTCTGGTTGCGGAACAATGCTGTTCCATCGCGAGCTGAGCGACAATTTGAATGTTTGCATTCACTGCTCGCATCACATGGCCATCACTCCGCGAGACCGGTTTACCGCCCTGTTTGACGGCGGCATTTTCACCGAAGTCAGCGTACCCGAACCAGTAGAAGATCCTTTGAAATTCCGCGATCAGAAGAAATATCCTGATCGTATGAAGGCCGCCCAAAAAGGCACTGGCGAGCAAGAAGCGATGCTGGTTGCCGAAGGCGAAGTTTGGCGAACACCTGTTGTTGTTGCCGCGCAGGATTTCAGCTTTATGGGTGGCTCCATGGGCATGTATGTGGGCAATGCCATCGTTGCCGCCGCCCAGCGCGCCGTCGAACTGAAGCGACCACTTGTGCTGTTTTCGGCTGCGGGTGGGGCCCGGATGCAAGAGGGTATCCTCAGCCTTATGCAAATGCCGCGCACCACGGTTGCGGTGCAAATGCTGAAAGAAGCAAAGCTGCCCTACATAGTTGTGTTGACACACCCAACGACCGGTGGTGTTACGGCGTCTTACGCGATGTTGGGTGATGTTCACATCTCGGAACCGAATGCGTTGATCTGTTTTGCCGGCCCGCGTGTGATTGAGCAAACTATCCGCGAAAAGCTTCCCGAAGGCTTCCAAAGAGCGGAGTATTTGCTGGAACATGGCATGTTGGACCGTGTGACAGATCGGCGGGAACTCAAAGATGAGCTGGTCAAAATCCTGCGGATGATGCTGGGTCAGCCCCAAGCGGCAAAAGGTGATTTGCCTGCACCTTCAGCAGACCCGGCCGAAGCAAACTCTGAATTGGCATCCGACAAAAAATGACGATGCAACAGTCTGACGCCATCCTAAAGCGGATGATGGCGTTGCACCCAAAGATCATTGATCTGACTTTGGACCGGATGTGGCGCCTGTTGGATGCGTTGGGCAATCCACAGGACGCACTGCCTCCTGTTATCCACATTGCCGGAACCAATGGAAAAGGCAGTACACAAGCCATGCTGCGCGCTGGTCTTGAGGCGGATGGGAAACGGGTTCACGCCTATACCTCGCCCCACTTGGTAAAGTTTCACGAACGCATTCGGTTGGCTGGCAATCTGATTGATGAAGCCGACCTCAGTTCGATTCTTGATGAATGTTATGAAGCCAACGGTGATCAGGAAATCACATATTTCGAAATCACCACCTGCGCGGCGTTCCTGGCGTTTTCCCGCCAACCTGCAGATGCGGTGATTTTAGAAGTTGGCTTGGGCGGTCGGCTGGATGCCACCAATGTCATTGATAAGCCCGCGCTGACAATCATCACACCGGTTTCTTTGGACCATCAGCACTATCTAGGTGAAACGTTGAGTGAAATCGCCGGTGAAAAAGCCGGCATCCTAAAACGCGGCGTTCCATGCATTGTTGGCCCGCAGGATGACCTTGCGCTGGACGTGATAGAGGCGCGGGCATCCAAGCTTGGCGCGCCGGTATTGGCCTATGGACAACATTGGCATGTCTGGGAAGAGCGCGAACGTCTGATATATCAGGACGAAACAGGCCTGCTGGATCTTCCTTTACCTGCCCTGCCGGGTGCACATCAACAGCGCAATGCAGGCGCGGCGATCGCGGCTCTCCGCCATTTGGGATACGGTGAAAACGCTGCTGAAGGTGCGGTAGCCAATGCAGTTTGGCCAGCCCGCTTCCAGCGGCTTCGCCAAGGCCCCGTATGTGAAATCGATCCGACTGCGGAAATTTGGTTGGACGGTGGGCATAATCCGGATGCTGGGCAGGCGCTTGCAAAGCATCTGCAAACATTGCCAAAGCGTCCAACGCATTTGGTGTGCGGAATGCTGAAGACCAAGGATATCCGGGGCTATTTGGCGCCGCTTGCGCAGGTAAGCGAAAGCCTGACCGCTGTTTCCATTGAAGGCGAAGCTGCCACGTTACCTGCCGAAGAAACGGCGCGCGCCTCCAACGACGTTGGTTTGCCCGCAACCGCCGCGACATCTGTCGCGGACGCCGTAGCAAAGATCGCCGCCAAAGCGCCGGGTGCACGCATATTGATCTGCGGCTCGCTGTATTTGGCGGGGCTGGTTCTACGCGAAAACGGATAGACCGCGCAAATCGGTTGAAATGCGAATCATGCCATGTTGACTGATTCGATTCGTTTCCCCTATAGCTGTTGTATCGCGCCATGCTGCCACATTTGGTGTGATTTGGGCTTTAGAAGACAGCTGCCAGCACATGATCCGTCAGCTTGCTTTGACACGACTTGCTAGGTTTTTTTAGCGCGCGGTATCCACTGCGCCACTTGTTGATCAAAACGATATAAACAGGCAGAAATTGCCAAATACGAGCAGACCTGGGGGCTTCGGGCCCCCGTTTTTTTTGCCCGTACGGTTTATGCTGACCGACGATTTCGGTTTGTCTGGAAATGGTGTTGAGCCTGCCAGAGCGAGACCACTTACCAAATCTAAATCAATCGAACCTACCTATAGCCGCAATGGCAACAGAAGGTGCGTACAATGCTGAAAGTGGCGGTTTTCCTGGCAGTCAGCTTTACCGTGGCGTCCTCAGTTGTCTCGCGCGCGGACACCTCTACTGTTTGTGACGAAGCTGCGATCAAAGCCGCCAGCGAAGAGCTGATCCCCAGAAATGTATTGTTGGCCGTCACCCGGATCGAGACGGGACGCACCCGAAATGGTCAAATCCATCCTTGGCCATGGACCGCCAATGTTGCTGGGTCAGGCCATTTTTTTGATGACGCGAACGCCTTGCAAGTCTTTCTGGAAAGGCAGCTAAAGGGTGGTCAAAGAAATTTTGACACGGGCTGTTTTCAGATCAACTACCGTTGGCATGGGCAAGAGTTTTCGTCTCTGCAACAAATGATTGACCCATTGGAAAACGCACGTTACGCGGCACGTTTCTTAAGAAAGCTGTATCAGGAAACTGGTGATTGGACATCTGCCGTTGGTGCATACCATTCCCGCACCAAACGCCATGCGGATAGGTACAAGTTAAAGTTCGCGCAGCTAAGCAACACGCTCAACTCTGATCACGAAACAGACCATCACCCACTACAAGAAAACGATTTTGCGCTCTTGCGCCCTGGGGCAAACCCGAAATTAACCGGGTCTTTGGTTCCGTTGGCAGGTGGACAAACAGCATCGATCCTGGACCGCTGAATGATGCAAAGTTCAGCAACATTTGTCCGTGTAAACGGATCCATTTTGATGGCGATGGCGTTAATGTCTGTCATCATCATGATGATATTACCCATGCCTGCCTGGGTGCTGGACGCGGGCTTGGCTGGGTCATTTGCGCTAGCCATTTTGATTTTTACGATCGCTCTATTTGCGGAAAAACCATTGGATTTTTCGGCCTTTCCAACCGTTCTGTTGGCGTCCTTGATGCTGCGGCTGTCTTTGAACGTGTCGTCTACCAAGTTGATCATTGGGCAGGGCCACACCGGAACAGGCGCAGCGGGAACCGTAATCGAAGGCTTTGCCAGTTTTGTTATGGGTGGCAGTGTATTTCTCGGCCTTGTCGTTTTTGGCGTCTTGTTGATCGTAAATTTCGCGGTGATCACCAAAGGTGCCACGCGTATGGCAGAGGTTGGTGCCCGCTTTGCGCTCGACGGAATGCCCGGAAAGCAGCTTGCCATTGATAGTGATCTCTCCTCCGGCGCAATAACCCACGAAGAAGCAAAGCAACGCCGGGAAACCGAGCAGCAAGAAACGACATTTTACGGTTCGCTTGATGGCGCGTCTAAGTTCGTCAGGGGTGATGCCGTTGCCGGATTGCTGATTACTCTCCTCAATTTGTTAATGGGTCTGGGTATGGGCGTTGTTGCCCACGGTATGGCCGTTGGGGCAGCTTTTGAAACCTACGCGATCTTAACAGTCGGTGATGGGCTTGTTTCGCAAATTCCCGCTGTCATAATTTCATTTGCGTCAGCGCTTCTGCTTTCGAGGGGCGGGACCAAAGGGGCGATGGACCTGGCCGTTGTCGCCCAGCTCGGCCGAAGCGCCACAGCGCTTTATACTGTCGCCATTCTGATGGCTCTCTTTGCGCTTGTTCCCGGATTGCCGTTTTTACCCTTTATCATCGGCGGGTTTATTCTGGCTGGGCTTGGCTACACCATGAGTGCGCGAACAAAGCTCGATCAGGATACAGCGGATACCGTGCAGGATTTGGAACAAGCCAAACCTCACACAATCGGCGACACATTGGATCTGGATGATATCCACGTAGAATTTGCGCCCGACCTTGTCAGCATGGTGCTGGATCCGGCCGTTGGCCTGGATGCTCGAATTACCAATATGCGCACTCATATTGCAGAACATTTCGGCTTCATTATCCCCGAAATCCGCCTGACGGATAACGCTGCCCTGGATACCGGAACCTATGTCGTCCGAATTCAGGGCGTCGATTCAGGCCGCGGTGTTTTGCGAAGTGACATGATCATGGCTCTGGTTCAGGGAAACAGCTCTTCCTTGCCCCCCGGCGAAGATGTGCATGAGCCGGTTTATTCGGCGCCCGCCAGATGGATACATCCGCGGGATCAGGAGGCTGCGGCAATGTCTGGTGCGACAATTGTTTCCCCGACAGAGGTGTTGGCCACCCATCTTTTGGAAATTGTAAAACGCAATTTCTCTCGCCTTCTAACACTAAAATCGCTTCGTCGGATCTTGGACGAAATGACGACCCTGTCCAACTCCGACAAAGCCGCCGCGAACAGACGTTTGCTGGACGAGCTGATCCCGGATCGTGTGCCAATCGAATTGCTACAAACCGTTCTGCGCCTGCTGTTGGCTGAACGCGTATCGATACGGAATATGCCCGTCATTTTGGAAACCGTATCAGAGGCGCGCGCCAGTTCTGCGTTGCCAGAAACAATCTGTGAGCTGGTGCGTCAGCGGCTGGGCCACCAGATAACAGCTGGTCTCATTCGTATCGACGGAACAATTCCACTCATCCAACTTGCCCCGGAGTGGGAGGGCATTTTTGCGCGCCATCAGGTGGACGGAGAAAGAGAGGGCAATAACGTCGCCCTGCCTCCGGAAGCTTTCGAAGCCCTGACGAATGGCATGGCTGAACAATCATCCAACGCCGCGGAAAATGGTATTCGGCCCGCTTTCGTTACGTCGGCCAAACGCCGAAGGTTGCTCAGTTCCTTAGCGACAGTCAAAGGTCTGACACATCCCGTCTTGTCGTTTGAAGAAGTTGGGTTTGATGCAACGCCTGCTCTTGTTGGGGTGGTACCCGCGTGACGGAGCTAGCAGATATCATTGACGCCGGGACCGCGTTGTTCTGGTCGGTTTTCTGGTGCTTTGTCAGAGTCGGTTCGGCTGTAAGCATTTTACCTGGCTTTGGGGAGCGATCCGTCCCAATGCGGGTCAAGCTGGCGGCAGCGATGGCGCTTTCAGTGCCCGTGGCACTTTATATTCCTGAGTTTCAGAGCTTTGCCGTTTCATTTCCGACAGCAATTAAGTTGATAATTGCAGAAGCTTTAAGCGGTTTTCTCATAGGTTTTTCGATACGCCTATTTCTCTTGGCCATCCAAACTGCTGGTTCAATGGCGGCACAGGCCACTTCTCTTGCACAGTTATCAGGCGGTGCCTTTCCCGACCCGCTGCCAGGCATCGGTCACCTTATGTCCTTTGCAGCGCTTACTCTTCTTATGATCAATGGATTTGCCGAACGGTCCATACTGTTTTTGGCCAATTCTTATCAGCTGTTTCCTTTTGGGGAATTTCCCGCGCCAACGCTGGTGGGTGAATGGGGGGCATCCATGGTGTCCCGTAGCTTCAGTCTGGCATTTCAGCTGACTGTTCCTTTCGTGCTGTTGTCCATGCTTTACAACATCACGCTGGGTGCAATTAACCGCGCGATGCCCCAACTGATGGTCGCAATCGTCGGCGCCCCCGTCATCACAGGCGGCTCACTGGTAATCTTGTTACTGGCCCTACCCTCTATGCTGATAGTTTGGTCGGAAAAAGTGCAGCAATTTATGTTTGATCCAACCGGCTTAATCAGATGAGCCAGACTGGAGAAGACAGCGAAAAATCCCACGAACCGAGTCAAAAGAAGCTTCAGGATGCACGAAAAAAGGGTGACATTGTTCGCTCCAATGACATCACTGCCGCTGCCGCTTACGCCGGGTTCTGGATTGGTTTCACAGTCGTCGGCACGGGGATAATTTCGGGCCTATATTCAGAAATTTTCCCTTTTTTGGCCAGTTCTGACACCCTTGCAGCCGCAGTTCTGGCCGGACCTGCAAGCATTTCGATAGGGAACATTCTAATAGGCATTGTAGCGCCCCTGGGTGGCCTGTTCGGAATTCCGATTTTGACTGTTCTGGCAGCCCTTTTGGCACAGCGTGCCATCGTGTTCGCACCAAGCAAGATTCAGCCCAAAATTTCCCGCATCTCACCCATATCAAACGCAAAAAACAAATTCGGGCGTTCAGGCCTTTTTGAGTTTCTGAAAAGCCTGGCGAAGCTTCTTATTTATTCCGTTTGTTTGTTCATTTTCCTGCGTCAGAACCTGGATCAAGTTCTGACGAGTATGCTGATTCCAACACGCATCTCGATCAGTGTTTTGGCCGAATTGACCCTGAATTTGCTGTTGATCATCGCCATCATCGCCACATGTTTGGCCGCAATAGATTACATGTTTCAGCGCGCTGAATTCCTTAGAAAAAACAGGATGTCACACAAAGAACTGACCGACGAAGCGAAGGAAGCAGAAGGCGATCCTGCAATGAAGGCCCGCAGGCGCGGCAAGGCACAGGAAATCGCGCTGAATGGCATGCTGACCGAGGTGCCGAAAGCCGATGTTGTCGTCGTTAACCCAACGCATTACGCCGTCGCATTATCTTGGGACAAAGGTTCAAAATCTGCTCCGGTTTGCGTTGCCAAGGGAGTGGACGAGATCGCCTTGAAAATACGAGAACTTGCCATCGAAGCAGGCGTACCGATCCACTCAGATCCGCCAACAGCCCGGGCAATACATGCAACCACCGAATTGGGCGAAGAAGTGGGTACGGATTTCTACGAACCCGTCGCAGCGGCCATCCGCTTTGCAGAGTTAATGCGCGCCAAGGCCAAGGGATACAAACAGAAATGAGCCAGCTTCAGGATATCAAGAAGATCGTAGGCGCCCAGTTGAGCCAAGAGCAGAACGCCGCTGCCGAATTGACCCGTCAAATTGATGCTCTCCAAAATGAAATCAACGTGATCGAAGAACAGTCAAAGCTGGCTTTTCCCACGGAGTCTTCTGCCTTCGCTCGACAGCATGTAGGTGCCGATACGCTGTGGTTGCGCCATCTTGCACACAGAAAAGCTCAATTGCAGACATCGATGGCAAGTCTTCGTGCGCAACAGATGATGAGACACGAAACACTGTCAAAGGCGTTCAGTCAGCATTCTTCATTGCAAACGCTTGTTCAAAATGAAATCGAGACTTCCAAAAGAAAAGCGGATCAACGTCTGCATGACGAAATCCAACATCTGGCAATGATGACACGCACATCAAATACCATAGCCTGATCTCAAAAAAAAACGCGCCACAAACGTGGCGCGCGTATTCTTCGCATGGGAGAAAGGTCGCTTATTCAGTGACCTGCGCCAGATAGGCGTAAACGTCTTCCATGCCTTTTTTCAGGCGGAAAGACATCTTCGAGCGAGCAGCGCCATCATCCAAATACTCTCCCAAATATCCTTTTGGGTCCTGAACGTATGCAACGAAGGATGCTTCGTCCCAAACCAGTCCTTTTTCACCGGCAGCGACGAGTGAATCGCCATAGCGAAAACCGTCAATCGTGCCAGCTGTTCGACCAGCAACGCCATACAGGTTAGGGCCAGTTTTTCCGCCTTTTACGATGGTATCGCCAGCATCCGAAACGATCATGTGGCAAGATTTACATTTCTTGAACACTTTTTCACCAGCTGCGGCATCGCCTTCAGCGAAAGCCGTCGTTGAAACGCTGGCCAAAGCGAACGCGGCAAGAACAGTATATTTCATCAAAGCTTACTCCATTAGGGCACTTCTGGCGGGACCGTATCGCACCCAATGACACCGCAACAATAGGACAAACCGGTCGTACCCTGCGACTTATCGCTGTATCTGGGGAATCACGCGCTGGGGAGCGGACGACTTGACCTTTCTTGCGGCCAATCGCAGAAGGGCCAAATTTCGCGTTTACCTCGACAACAGGAAAGCAGCACATGGCGGATCATATTCCCGCATGGATCGACGGTGTTCTTACACCAGTTGAAAAGATGGACGTTCATCTAAGAGCGTTAAGACACAGGGCTGTGTCTGTTTTTCTGCTTTTTAACAACGCGTTACTGATCCAACGGCGTGCGCTGAACAAATATCATACACCCGGTTTATGGGCCAACACCTGTTGCACGCACCCTGCATGGGATGAGGATAGTTTGGTTTGCGCGAACCGTCGGCTGACCGAAGAACTAAACATTAAAAATATCGACCTGAAGCATCGCGGAAAAGTTGAATACAAAGCTGACGTAGGCGGCGGGATGGTTGAGCATGAAGTTGTTGATATTTTTGTGGGCCACGTAAATGAGGCCTTCAAAGTTGCGCCCAACCCATCGGAAGTGATGGACACTAAATGGGTCGCGATCCCAGAGCTCTTGAGCGAAATAAGCTCGAATCCTGATGTTTTTACACCCTGGTTACGTATCTATTTACACGACCATGCGGATCAGATTTTTCAAGATTCTTAATATCTTAGCCGGATCACCAAGATTCAAAACTTATCTACGGCGCTTTAGATAAACATAGTACGCCCCTGCCCCGCCGTGGCGCTTGTGCGATTCGGAAACCTGCAGAACAGACTGGGCCAGCGGCGGCATTCGAAGCCACGCAGGCACCTGATGCTTTAGTACACCCCTTCGCATCGGTGCGGCACTGAACGGATCGTGCCTTTGGCCCTTTCCGGTAATCACCAGAACAAGGCGAAGGTCACGCGCATGACTGGTTAAGATAAATCGAATCAGCTCACCATGAGCCTGATCCACAGTCCGGCCATGAAGATCCAAACGGGCTTCCGGCGTCAGCTTTCCACCACGCATCCGCTTGAAGGCCTTTGCATCCATGTGAACTGGAGACTGAGACAACGACTCAGACAGTGTCGTGAACGGCAAATGGGTTTCGTTTTTGCTTGGGTGATGTTGACCAATGCGAAATTGTTGGATGGGTTGCGGGGCCGGATTTGGAGCTTTGTTAGACGGTTTCAACTCATCCAAACGGGGGGCTGCACGCTGTTCAAGCGGCGTCGCCGACTGGGTCACCTTGTTCCAAAGGTCCAGTTCATCAGGGCGGACTTTCCGTCTGGTCATTGGCTATCGTCAGGCAGCAATGCATATGCACGCTGAATCGGCATCAGCACCACCATTCTGCCAGGATCCCGAATTCTGCCCGCTTCTCTTCCGGCGCGATCCCCGGTTCCGAAAAATATATCAGCGCGTTGCGCACCTTTGATGGCACTGCCTGTGTCTTGCGCGACCATTAGCCGGTTCAGAGGATTTTGCCCTTCCTTTTCCAGCCAAACCGGTGCCCCCAAAGGAACATAGGCCGGATCAACGGCAATTGAGCGTTTTGCTGTAACCGACCGGTTCATCGCACCCAACGGACCCTGGCTGGCTGGTACTTGGGTCACTTCACGAAAGAACACAAACGACGGGTTGTGAAGCAGCAGTTCGCGGCCGGCTTCCGGATTGCGCCGGACCCAATTTTTAATGACTTGGGCTGAAACTTGGTGCGGTTTGTATGTTCCCCGGCGTATCAGTTCCTGACCGATAGAGCGGTATGGATATCCGTTCGCGCCGCCATACCCAACGCGAATATGGGTACCATCTGGCAATCGGACCCGGCCAGAGCCTTGAACTTGAAGGAAAAATGCTTCGACCGGGTCATCAACCCAAGCGATTTCCAATCCCCTACCTTCCATCGCTCCGCCCTCTTCGATCTGACGACGCGATAGCCATGTACCGCGGCGTGCTTCGGGCGGGGTTTTGTAGATCGGGTATTTGAAACGCTCGGTTTTCGTGCGCGATCCGTCTAGTTCCGGCTCGAAATAACCAGTGAACAGAGCGTCTTCATCCGTCGACATCAGTACCGGGCGGAAGAACAACTCAAAAAAGGCTTTGGGATTCGTTTGGTCTTGCGCAACGGAGCACAGGGTAGACCAATCAGGCGCCTCAATATCTTCACACGTGTTCAGAAAAACCCGCAAGGCAGCATCGTGATCATCGTCTTCCCAGCCCGATAGGTCAGCAAAATCCAGAACTTGGTACCTTACAGGTTTCATATCAGCAGAAATTGCCCAGCTGGGCAGGAACAGTCCTACCAAAAGGAACCAGCCCCGCCACAGTTTCATTCGCCTGTTGCGGCCAACTGCCAGTTCGGATCGTTGGTGCCCATCTTGCGGGAAAACGTCCAAACGTCTTTCTGACGTTTGATTTCCGTTTCGCTACCTTCGATGATCTCACCGCTCCGATCACGGACAACCGAAGTAAGCTCTCCAACATATCGAACAGTGATGTCAGCGGTCTTGGTCAGTTCGTCAAAGCTGGCGTCCTGCAACGTAAGCTCTCGTACGCCAATAAATTCCGCCTCGATGTGAAGACCTTCTTTTTTTCGTGCTTCCACGACTTGTGCGAAGGTCTCGTAAACATCGTCTGACAAGAAAGGTTTGATATCGGCCAGTTCGCCGCCCTCGAAACCCATCAAAATCATCTCATACGCACCGCGAGCGCCCGACAAGAACTCGGACACGCTGAAATCAGCCTCTTGGCGTTTCATCTGTGCAAGCGCTTTGGCCGCCGGACTGTCTTCTGCGACGTGATCAACGATATCGCGGTCTGGGCCGCCTTCGATCACCTCAAAGTCGCGACGCGGGCTTGTATCCGACGTCACAGGTTTTGACGGTTTCTCAAAACCGTCACGGGTGCCCAAAACGCTTTTTAAGCGCAGGATCAGGAAAACAGCGATACCGGCCAGAACCAGAAGCTGTAGAATGGGCGAATTCATGGGCACCTCATGCGCAGTAACGTGGAATTTCGCTAAGCAGCTTCTTATTTAGGTGACAGGTACGCCCAAGTCCACCTGCCCCACCCACGAAAGGAACCAACATTATGTGGTTGTTCATCGCTTTTTTGGCGGTCCCGCTCATTGAGATCGCTCTTTTTATCCAAATTGGAGGCTTGATTGGGCTTTGGCCAACACTGGCTGTCGTGATTTTGACTGCAGTTTTAGGTACTTGGCTTGTTCGCAATCAAGGTTCGATGGCACTCAGAAATTTACGCGGTTCATTTTCGCAATTGGACGATCCGACTGAACCACTGGCCCATGGAGCCATGATTTTAATTGCCGGTGCCCTGCTGTTGACCCCAGGTTTTTTCACAGACGCCTTTGGATTTGCGCTTTTGGCGCCGCCAATTCGATCAATTTTTTACTCTTACCTGAAAAAACGCGTCACGATGCAACGGTTTGAAATGGGGACTGGGCATCACTCAAACACCAACAAGCCCGGAAATTTTTCGGCCGACGAAGTGATCGATGGCGATTTTCAAGAGATCACACCTGAAAAGAAACCAACCCATCCACCGTCAGGGTGGACTAAGCATTGAGGCCCGTTGGCGTAGCTGATAAGTCGAGCGCAACTTTTTTTACGGGAGTGAGACCCAATGGCTGAAAACGAAACCGGTGCAGCACCCGCAAATGGCGGGCAAGCGCAAGCGCCACAAGTTAAAATGAACGTGCTGGCACAATATGTGCGCGATATGTCTTTCGAGAACATTCTGGCGCAAAAAGGCAGCAACGGCCAAGTTCAACCGGACGTTCAGGTTCAGGTAAACTTGGATGCGAAGAAGCGTCCGCAAGACCATCAGTTTGAAATTGTGATGAAACTGAAGGTTGATTCAAAATCGAAAGAGGGCGCGGAACAGCTTTTCCTGCTGGAGCTGGAGTATGCCGGCGTTTTCCACATTGAAAACGTTCCAGAAGAGCAGCTGCACCCCTTCTTGCTGATCGAGTGTCCGCGGATGCTGTTCCCATTTGTGCGTCGAATCGTTTCGGACGTCACCCGTGATGGTGGATTCCCACCACTGAACCTGGAAACCATCGATTTTGTTGCTTTGTACCGCAACGAATTGATGCGCCGTCAGGCCACCAAGGCAGACGCTTAAAGTCTTCAGGCGGTCAGGTTTTCAGCCAGACCGCATCTGAACCAAGTTTTTCGACAAAGGCGGCATGTGCCGCCTTTTCTTTTTCGGTGATCCGGTCAGCCAACGGGGTCTCACGTCGGGTAGGGCGCCAGTTCTTATCCGTCGTTTGTTGAGACTTTGTCTTTGCTTTTACCGGAGCTAAGGCGAAATCCGGCTGTTTTCCGCCAATCAGCTCCAGATAAACCTCGGCCAGGATTTCACTGTCCAAAAGCGCGCCGTGGAACGTGCGGGACGAGTTGTCGATTCCAAACCGGCGGCACAGTGCGTCCAGCGACGCAGGCGCGCCGGGAAACTTCTGTTTGGCGATCGCCAAAGTATCGATCGCTTGTTCCCAAGGGATCAAAGGTTTTTGGACCCAGCCAAGCTCTGCGTTCAAAAATTTGATGTCAAAGGCCGCATTGTGAATGACCAGTTTTGCGTCTGTGACGAAATTCAGGAAGTCATCAGCAATGGTTTCGAAAACCGGTTTATCGCGCAGAAAATCGTCGCCCAAACCATGTACTTCGAACGCTTCCTGCGGCATCGCGCGCTTTGGATTGATGTATTGGTGGTAAGTTCGCCCGGTCGGAACGTGATTGAACAGCTCTACCGCGCCAATTTCTACGATGCGATCACCTTGGTTTGGATTAAACCCGGTCGTCTCCGTATCCAAAACGATTTCACGCATTCAACTTGCTCCTGATCTCTGCCACGATTTTTTGGACCTGCTGGCGCGCTTCGTCCATCGAATTCGTTACGATTTTGAAATCTGACAGTGCCAGTTTTTCGGAAATCGGCATCTGTTTGGCAAGAATAGTCTCGAATTGCTGAGCAGTCATGGTTCCGCGTTCCAAAACCCGGTCCCGCTGTGTGTCCGCATCCACAAAAACGCAGGCAACAGCATCCATTTGCGCCTGACCGCCAGTTTCAAAGAGGAGTGGAATGTCAAAAACCAGAATGTCGGCCTTTTGAAGATCAATGAAATTCTGCCTATCTTTCACGACAAGCGGGTGAACCAGGGCTTCGATGCGGGGCAGGGCGGACGGATCCTGCATAATGATTTTCTTCAGTCTTTCACGTGAAACTTCGTTGTCGACGATCGCCTCAGGAAAGACCCTCTTCATTGGTTCTACTGCAGCGCCGTTTTGCTGATAGAGACGATGGACGGCTGCATCAGCATCCCATACAGCACAGCCTTCATCGGCAAACATCTTTGCTGTTGTCGACTTTCCCATTCCAATTGAGCCGGTCAAGCCTAGGTGAAAGCTCATGCAAGAACCGCCTGGCGTAAAGCGTCATCGACAACCGGACGCTGCCCGAACCAACGTTCAAATCCCGGTACAGCCTGATGTAGCAACATCCCAAGACCATCGACGGTTTTACAGCCCGCAGCACGCGCTGCCGCCAGAAACCGCGTTTCAAGAGGAGTGTAGACCAGATCACTCACGACGGTCCCGGGTTGAAATCCGTCCAGTGGTACGCGCATTTCTGGCTGCCCAACCATGCCAAGCGACGTTGTGTTCACCACTGTTTTCGCGTCTTCCAGCAGATTACCGGCCTGAACCCAATCAACCACGGTCACGCGACGCCCAAAATCTTCTTTCAAACGTTCTGCGCGCAAACGGGTGCGGTTGGTCAGAAAAATTTCTGGTGCTCCAACATCGATAAGCGATGCGATTATCGCCCGCGCGGCACCGCCTGCGCCCAGTACAACAGCCGGACCAAGAGACGCGTCCCAGTTTGGTACTGATTGCTTTACGTTTTCGACAAATCCGTAACCGTCTGTATTATCAGCATGAATTTTTCCATCACGGCGAAATATCAAGGTGTTGGCCGCCCCAATCAGTGTAGCGCGATCTGACACTAAATCTGCAATTTCCAATACTTTTTCTTTGTACGGAATCGTGATGTTCACACCGACAAACCCAAGTTCCGGAAGCATCCGTAGGGCGCTTTCCAATTTCTCTGGCGAAACATCCATTGGAACATAATGACCGGGTAACCCCAGCGTCCGAAGCCAATGTCCGTGAACAAGGGGAGATTTTGAATGGGCGATGGGCGAACCAATCACACCGGCCAACGGTATTTTTTGCTCACTCATCCCTCGATCTCTCCTGTCAAAGTTAGATGTGCCAAAAGCTCTAGTAACGGAAGGCCAAGGACGTTGAAATAGTCGCCTTCGATCCGATGGAAGAGTCGCACACCTTCTTCTTCCAGTTTGTATGACCCCACAGAAAACCGAACACTTTCCCAGTTTCGCGCGACATATGTCTGCAAATATTCATCCGATGCGTCTCTCATGTGCAGTCGAACTGTTCCAACATGACGCCAAACTGGCCGAGCTTGATGATACAGAACCGCAGCAGACAACAAACGATGTGTTTTTCCGCGCAAGGTTTTCAGTTGTGCCAGCGCGTCATCTTGCGTTTCTGGCTTTGAGAAGACCACATTGTCAAAATCCAAAACCTGATCGCAACCCAAGACCAAGGCGTCAGGATGCTTTTCACTGATCTTTCTGGCTTTGAGTTCTGCTAAAACATCAGCAACATCACGGGGCGAAGCGGACTCAGCGGCCAGCGAATCTTTTACGGTTTCTTCATCAACGCGCGCCACTATTGTGGTGAAATCTAGGCCTGCGTTGCGAAGCAGGTCTGCTCGAATTTGTGACCCAGAGGCCAGGACAAACTTTTTTGTCATGTGGATAACTCCAGGCAAACCAGTGGGACTGTGACCAGAGTGTTTTTGAGCAAATAGAGGTCTCAATGCAAGACCTGCACCACAGGCTGGATTTCAGGGTTTGCTCAGGGAAGATGCCAAGATGTGAACGGGATAAGTCCGAAGTACGGAAGAAGTCAGCTGTCTGTCACTTGTACAGGTATAACTCCACATCGATGATTTTCCGAAAAATGGACATTAAGATATTAATAATAATGAATATTTTCTTCTCTCACAGATTTCTATAGAACTCTATCCACAAATTAGTCCACGGAGACTTGGCCTGTGGGTATCAACGTGAAAAATACGTAATCCACAGGATCCCACCTGTCCTACTTAAAAATACAATCCTTTAAAATTTCTTTATTATTAAAGAGTCCAGAACGGGAACCCAGCGTCCCTGCCGGTACCGAACATCAAAGCAATGAGAATTGACTCGTCCCAGACTGTTGCCTATGTACCAAGCACGTTCCGTCCGGAGCTAAATTTCCCACAACGAATACTGTTCATGCTTCTTTGGCATGATTGAGGCTTTGATATGACGACCGATCGCCTGAACCTTGCTGATCTTAAAGCTAAAAGTCCGAAAGACCTTCTGTCTATGGCAGAAGAGCTGGAGATCGAAAACGCATCGACGATGCGCAAAGGTGAGATGATGTTCCAGATTCTGCGCGAACGTGCAGATGAAGGTTGGGACATCTACGGCGATGGTGTTCTTGAGGTACTTCAAGACGGGTTTGGTTTTCTTCGTTCACCAGAAGCAAACTACCTGGCTGGGCCTGATGACATTTATGTTTCACCCGAAATGATCCGAAAGTTCTCGCTGAGAACTGGCGATACGATTGACGGGCCGATCAAAGCACCTGAAGAAAACGAGCGATATTTTGCGCTGGTCGATGTGACATTTATCAATTTTGAAGACCCTGAGAAGGCGCGTCACAAGATTGCATTTGATAACCTGACACCGCTCTATCCTGATGAACGGTTGAAGATGGAGATCGAGGACCCGACAATCAAAGACAGATCAGCACGTATTATTGATCTGGTCGCGCCGATCGGGAAAGGGCAGCGGTCGTTGATCGTGGCTCCGCCCAGAACAGGTAAGACAGTTCTCCTTCAGAATATTGCAAACTCGATCGGTAAAAATCATCCTGAGTGTTACTTGATCGTTTTGCTGATTGACGAACGTCCTGAAGAAGTAACCGACATGCAGCGTTCCGTTCAGGGTGAAGTGATATCATCCACTTTTGATGAACCTGCGACCAGACACGTTGCCGTGTCGGAAATGGTTATCGAAAAGGCCAAACGTTTGGTCGAACATAAACGAGATGTTGTTATTCTTCTCGACTCAATAACAAGACTTGGTAGGGCGTTTAACACTGTTGTGCCGTCATCCGGTAAAGTTTTGACCGGTGGTGTAGATGCGAATGCGTTGCAACGTCCTAAGCGGTTCTTTGGTGCTGCGCGAAATATTGAAGAGGGTGGCTCACTGACGATCATTGCGACTGCACTGATCGATACTGGCAGCCGTATGGATGAAGTTATCTTTGAAGAATTCAAAGGTACTGGTAACTCTGAAATTGTGTTGGATCGGAAAGTTGCTGACAAACGGGTCTTCCCGGCGATCGACATCTTGAAATCCGGAACCCGGAAAGAAGACCTTCTTACTGATAAAGTTGATCTTCAGAAGACCTTTGTGTTGCGTCGCATCCTGAACCCAATGGGAACCACGGATGCCGTTGAATTCTTGCTGTCTAAGCTCAAGCAAACAAAGACAAATACAGAGTTCTTCGATTCTATGAATAGTTGACGAAGGGTTGTGGAGGTCGGTGAATGGACACGATCTATGCATTGGCCACCGCTCACGGGAAGGCGGGAGTTGCTGTTGTTCGGATTTCTGGTCCGGACGCGTGGAGCGTCGCCGGTAAACTGTGCAAGCTGCCATCCCTAAAGCGCAATGGTTTGCGCAAGCTCGTTTCTCCGCAGGGTGAGTTTCTGGACGAAGCGCTGGTTTTGGTTTTTGAAGCCGGTGCGAGTTTTACAGGCGAACGTGTCGTAGAGTTTCAACTTCATGGAAGTATTGCGGTTATTCAGGCAGTGATGTCTGAACTGGCAAAGCAACCTGAAACTCGTCTTGCAGAGCCTGGAGAGTTCACTCGCCGGGCACTTGAAAATGGGTGCCTGGACTTGGTTCAAGTCGAAGGCTTGAGCGATCTTATTGAAGCAGAAACGCAAGTGCAGCGTCGGCAGGCTAATAGGGTTCTATCCGGGGAGCTTGGCGCACAGGTTGAGGTATGGAGAAACAACCTCATACGTGGAATTGCTCTGCTAGAAGTTACAATCGATTTTGCGGATGAGGATGTTCCTGAAGACGTTTCAAGTGAGGTGTTAACCTTATTTGCAGAGGTTATAGACGGAATCGAACAGCAGACACGTGGGTTTTCCGCGGCTGAAAGGGTTCGTCTTGGTTATGAAGTTGCAATTATTGGTGCGCCAAATGTTGGAAAGTCGACTCTTTTGAATATGATCGCAGGACGTGACGCGGCTATTACGTCTGAGATTGCTGGAACAACGCGGGATGTTATTGAAGTTCGTATGGATTTGAATGGCTTAGCAGTAACTTTGCTTGATACAGCAGGCATTCGAGATACAGACGATAAGATAGAGAAGATTGGCGTTGAAAGAGCTTTGGCAAGAGCAAAAGATGCGGACCTTCGTGTTATGATTTCGCTTCCAGATGATCAATTGGATATCGAGACTGGAGTGAATGACATATTGGTTGACGGTAAAGGCGATCTTTGGCCAAATGCAATTTACCCTGTGTCCGGCGAAACTGGCATGGGTGTTGATCGATTGATGGAAGATATTTCCTCTCGTTTATCTGAAATGGCGTCTGGTGCGGGTTTGGTTGTCCGTGAGCGTCAGAATAGTGCGATGTTGACTGCGCTTCAATTTTTACAATCCGCTCATGACCTCACAGAAATTGGCTCTGAGCAGTATGATTTGGCGGCCGAAGAGGCGCGTTACGGACTTAGAAGCCTAGAAGCGTTGTTGGGCCGTGTCGGTGTTGAAGATTTCCTCGATGAGATTTTCTCTAGTTTCTGCTTGGGAAAGTAAGGAGTGTTTCACGTGAAACAATGTAGTTTTGATGTTGTCGTTGTTGGAGGCGGTCACGCCGGCTGTGAAGCAGCTTATGCAGCGGCACGAATGGGCGCAAACACCGCTCTTGTTACATTGAAACAATCCGACATTGGCGTGATGTCATGCAACCCTGCGATCGGCGGTCTGGGGAAGGGCCATCTGGTTCGAGAGATCGACGCACTAGGTGGTGTCATGGGTGTGGTGGCAGATAAGGCTGGTATTCAGTTTAGACTCCTGAATCGCCGTAAAGGACCTGCAGTGCAGGGCCCCAGAGCACAAGCAGATCGAAAACTCTATCAAGAACACATGCAAAGGGCACTTGGAGCTACTCCGAGCCTGCAAATTATCGAAGGTGAAGTGGCGTCTTTCGAATTCGAAGGAGACACGGTTGTTGGGGTGAACTTGATCGACGGAGCACAGATCAAGACAAAAACGACTATTCTTACGTCAGGAACTTTTTTAAATGGCGTAATTCACATCGGGAATGAACGAAAATCCGGCGGGAGGATGGGTGACAAGCCCTCTGTTCCTTTGGCAAATCAACTATTGAGCCTAGACCTAAAAATGGGGCGACTCAAAACAGGAACACCACCGCGTTTGAATGGAGAGACAATCGATTGGTCTGTCCTAGACAGCCAGCCCGGCGATGAAAGCCCTACGATGTTCTCATTCCTACATGATCGTCCATTTGCTAATCAGATATCATGTGGAATAACTTTCACAAACGAAGCGACACATGACGTAATCCGTAAAAACTTGGAACATTCTTCAATGTACGGCGGTTACATCGAAGGCGTTGGCCCTCGTTACTGCCCGTCGATCGAAGATAAAGTAGTTCGCTTTGCGGATAAGACATCGCATCAGGTGTTTCTGGAACCGGAAGGGCTGAGCGATAAAACGGTATATCCCAACGGAATCTCAACATCGCTACCTTACGAAGTCCAGGTAAACTACGTTCGCTCGATGAAAGGACTGGAAAGTGTTGAAATTCTTCAACCGGGGTACGCTATTGAGTATGATTTCGTCGACCCGAGGGCGTTGAGCTCCACACTTGAGCTGGGCGGATATCACGGCTTGTTTTTAGCCGGTCAGATAAATGGAACGACAGGCTATGAAGAGGCGGCGGCTCAAGGATTGGTTGCTGGTCTGAATGCCGCGGCCGTCGCACTCGACCGCGATCCGATCACGTTTTCTCGGGCCGACAGTTATATTGGCGTCATGGTTGATGATTTGACTACTCTGGGCGTCACTGAACCTTACCGGATGTTTACGTCTCGAGCGGAATACCGGTTAACACTCAGGGCTGACAATGCCGATCAGCGTCTTTCTCCGTTAGCTCAGGATCTGGGAATTCTTGGTCCTGATCGTGTTTCTGGATTTGAAGTAAAGATGGAAGAACTTCAGGCTGGTAGAGCTATCTTGGACAATCTCAAAGTGACTCCAAGCGATCTTGAGAAAATCGGAATCACATCCAAGAAGGACGGTCAAAAGCGCTCTCTCTTCCAAGTTTTGTCGTTTCCGGGAACGGACCTTGGTACAATCAATCAGTTGTATCCTGAAGGTTTGGGAATTAGCGACCGGATTGCAGTTCAGTTGAAGAATGACGCAACCTATGCCACTTACGCCGAACGGCAAAAGCGCGAAATGGAAGTGTTAAAGCGCGACGAGAAAACGATTTTCCCAGAAACGTTTGTTTATGATGACATTGATGGGTTGTCGTCGGAACTTCGAAAGAAACTTACTTTGGTTCGGCCTGATAATATCGCTCAGGCAGCGCGAATTGAAGGGATGACACCCGCTGCGTTGGTGCTTTTACTCGCAAAGATTAAGAAATTCCATCAAGCGAAGTCGGCATGATGGCTGCAACTTCTGAATTGGAGAGATCCCGTGAGACTCTAGAAGAGTTTTGTGAGTTGGTTTTACACTGGACGAAGCGCATAAATTTGATTTCCGCTCCGTCCGTTGAGTTGGCTTGGGATCGTCACGTTTTGGATTCAGCTCAATTGTTTCACGTGAAACAAGACTTCGGAAACCACTACGTCGACATCGGCAGCGGGGGAGGCTTCCCAGGTATCGTCGTATCAATCCTTCTACGCGAGGCTCAAAAAGATACGGAAATCACACTTGTCGAGAGCGACGTTCGGAAGGCTACGTTTTTGCGTACCGCGAATCGAGAGTTCGATCTCGGAATCAATGTTATTTCAAAGAGAATTGAGGCTATCCCTGATTTACACGCCAGCACATTAAGCGCGCGAGCCTTAAGCAGTTTTAACCATCTACTTGGCTACGCAGAAAAACATCTGGATAACTCGGGAACAGCTCTTTTCATGAAGGGCGCTTCGTGGGAAAAAGAAGTGGCAGATGCCAAAGAGCATTGGTCTTTCGAGCTAGAGTCCCGGCCCAGCATTACACAACCGCAATCGCGTATTCTTATAGTGGAGAAGATCCGCCGTGTCTGATATTTCGCGTTCCTATGGTGCCAAGATCATCGCCATCGCAAACCAAAAAGGTGGCGTTGGAAAAACTACGACAACGATAAACTTAGGCGCGGCTTTGGCCGAAGCTGGATCACGGGTGTTGATTGTCGACCTTGATCCCCAAGGAAATGCGTCAACAGGCCTCGGAATTGAGCCTGATGATCGGGATATGACAACTTACGAACTTTTGCTTGAGGGCGTTGACCTGGAAACTGTCATCCAAGCAACGGATACCCCAAAGGTCGACATTATCCCAGCAACAGTCGATTTGAGCTCCGCTGACATTGAGTTAATCGCCAATGAACGACGCAGCTTTTTGCTGCATGATGCGCTTCGGCAAATCGAAATGGATCGCTATGCCTATGATTTCATTTTGATTGATTGTCCGCCATCTCTCAATTTGCTGACTGTGAATGCGTTGGTAGCGAGCGACGCAATCTTGGTTCCGCTCCAAAGTGAATTTTTTGCGTTAGAGGGTCTTTCGCAGCTGATGTTAACCATTCGGGAAGTGCGCCAGACAGCTAACCCTAAGCTACGGATCGAGGGCGTTGTTCTGACGATGTACGATTCCAGGAACAATCTCTCGCAACAGGTTGAAAATGATGCCCGGTCGACCTTGGGGGACTTGGTGTTCCAAACGGTCATCCCGCGAAACGTTAGGCTGAGCGAAGCGCCATCTTACGCAATGCCCGTACTGGAATATGATGGTTCGTCCAAAGGGGCCTCGGCGTATCGACAGTTGGCTCAGGAAATAATAGCAAAACACGCGCAGCAAGCGGCCTAACGAGGGAGAAAAAGATGTCTGAGAAGAGAGAATCGCGTCGTGGATTGGGTCGCGGACTGTCTGCATTGATGGCTGATGTCGATATCGTGAACTCCCGCGAAGATGTTTCCGATCAACGCCGACCTGACAGAAGCCTTCCGATTGAGAAGATCGTTCCAAATCCTGATCAGCCGCGTCGAGAGTTTACGACGGAGCAGTTGGATGAACTGGCGAATTCAATCCGCGCCAAGGGTGTAATTCAGCCGTTGATCGTTCGCCCCAAGGGGGATGTATATGAGATTGTCGCTGGTGAGAGACGTTGGCGCGCATCTCAAATGGCGCAGCTTCATGAGGTACCGGTAGTTGTGCGGGAATTCTCGGACACCGAAGTTCTTGAAGTCGCGATTATCGAGAACATTCAGCGCGCCGATTTGACCGCAATTGAAGAAGCGGCGGGATTCAAGCAGCTGATGGACAAATTCGGCCACACCCAAGAAAAGTTGGCTGAAGCACTGGGTAAAAGCCGCAGCTACATTGCAAACCTGTTGCGCCTTCTGAATTTGCCAGATGATGTTCAGGCAATGGTCAACAGCGGTTTGATTTCTGCGGGCCATGCGCGTGCGTTGATCACTTCCGAAAACCCGAGTTTGCTGGCAAAACAAGTCGCAGATCGTGGTTTGTCCGTACGGGAAACTGAAAAGCTTGCCAAAGCCGGACAAGATCCAAAGCCAAATGCTGCTCCCAAGGCGACACCACGGATTGAGAAAGACGCAGATACACGCGCGCTAGAGGCCGATCTTTCCGCAGCTTTGGGTATGAGGGTGTCGATCAATCACCAACCTGCGGGGGAGGGTGGAGAGATCACACTTCGCTATTTGAATTTGGACCAACTTGATGACATTTGTGCGCGTCTGGCAGCACAACATTAGTCTGGCAAGAACTTGGAAATCACTTGATTCAAGACCATTCGACCAGTCGCGGTGGTCTTGAGTTCCGTACCTGTCATCTCCACCAAACCGAAACCGCTCAATTCGTTGATCGTTTCTGGATCAATGGTTCGCCCAGACAACCTTTGATACCTGTCTACATCTACACCATCAGATAGTCGAAGACCCATCATAAGGTATTCCGAACCTAAATCTTGTGGAACAAGTTCATTTGTAGTCTTGTCGCCGCTGCCGCTCTGGACTGCCGAGAGCCAGCGCTTTGGATTTGACCAAGCTTCGGTTGCGCGTTTTTGGCCGTTTACAGTTATCCTTCCATGGGCGCCCGGCCCAATTCCAGCGTAGTCGCCATATTGCCAATAGACTATATTGTGCCGAGATTCCTGGCCGACTGCAGCATGGTTTGATACTTCGTAGGCGGGTAAGTTGTGGGCCGCACATATTTGCTGGGTGATTTCAAACATGTCAGCGGATAGATCATCGTTTGGAAGACCTGCCAGTTTACCGGCGTTATAGCGGTCGCCAAACGCTGTGCCTTGCTCGATCGTCAGTTGGTATAAGGAGAGGTGGCCGTGCGCCAACTGTATGGCACGTTCCAGCTCAGCTTCCCACGCGGTTAGGCTTTGTCCCTGACGAGCGTAGATCAAATCAAAGCTCACGCGGTCAAAATGTCTTTTGGCGGTTTCTATGGCTTGTAGAGCGGTAGAGACGTCGTGAAGTCGCCCGAGGCGTTTCAAATCGTCGTTGTTTAGAGCCTGAACCCCCAATGACACGCGATTGACTCCAGCCTTCGCATATCCCGAAAATCGATGAGATTCGACGGATGATGGGTTTGCTTCAAGTGTGATCTCTATGTCATTGGCGGCAGACCATTTTTCCATCGCGCGATCTAAGATCGATGCGACAGTTGCGGGTTCCATCAGGCTGGGTGTTCCGCCGCCAAAATAGATGCTCCGAAGAACTCGGTTGGGGGTCAAGGCCGCAACGCGATCAATTTCTTTTAGATATGATTGGGCCCATTCATCATGGTCAATATGTGCCGTAACATGGCTGTTGAAGTCACAATAAGGGCATTTAGACTCACAAAATGGCCAGTGAACATAGAGTCCAAACCCGCCATTTTGCCAATCTTCAATCAAAGCACCCAGCCACGAATTTTCGGAACGCATCTGCCCGATGGCTGATTTTGTTCTTTTCCCAGCGATCCATCTCGCCGAATGTTATGTCGTAACCGCTTGGCACGAAAATCGGATCGTAACCATGACCTTGGTCGCCCCGCATCGGCCAAACGACCTTGCCAGCCATAACGCCCGGAAAAACTTCATCATGCCCGTCGGGCCAGGCCAGAACCAAGGTACAACAAAACCGGGCGGTCCATGGTTCAGCTGCGCCAGAGGCCAGTAACTTGTCGTGTGTCGTTGTCATGGCCATAATAAAATCGCGGCCATTCGGTGTTTCTGCCCAGTCTGCTGTGTAGACACCCGGTGCGTTGTTCAGCGCATCAATCTCGATGCCACTGTCGTCTGAAAGCGCGGGTAATCCTGTCGCTTGCGCTGCGGCGTGCGCTTTGATCCGGGCATTTTCGACGAACGTTGTTCCTGTCTCTTCCGGTTCGGGAAGGTTCATTTCAGCCGCACCAGACACTGAAATGCCGAAAGGATGCAGCAGTTGCTGCATCTCTTCTAGCTTTCCCTTGTTGTGTGTGGCCACCAGAAGGCGATCACCACTGAACTTGCGAGTCATGACGTTGCTTCGAGCTGCTTGACCACCAATTCAGCCACGCCCTTTTCGGCCAAGTCCAAAAGCTGATTCATCTGATCACGTGAATAGGTTGATCCTTCGGCAGAGGACTGGACTTCGATGAGCCGCCCATCGCCAAGAAGGATAAAGTTGCCATCAACACCAGCTTCGCTGTCTTCGGGGTAGTCCAAGTCCAAAACGGCCTGACCAGCGTAGATACCGCAGCTTACTGCCGCAACGGGTGAAACCAACGGGTCGCTGATGATGTCGCCAGCCTTGATCAGTTTCTGAACGGCCAGTTTCAATGCAACCCATCCGCCAGTGATCGACGCGCAACGCGTTCCGCCATCGGCCTGAATAACATCGCAGTCGATGGTGATCTGGCGCTCTCCTAGCGATACGCGGTCAACACCTGCGCGCAGGCTGCGGCCAATCAAGCGTTGAATTTCTACAGTCCGTCCACTTTGTTTGCCTGCTGACGCTTCACGGCGCATTCGGCTGGTGGTGGAACGGGGGAGCATACCGTACTCTGCCGTGACCCATCCCAATCCGGAGCCCTTGATAAAGGGAGGAACCCGGTCTTCTATGGTCGCCGTGCACAGAACGTGCGTGTCGCCCATGCGGATCATACAGGACCCTTCAGCGTGTTTCGTCACGTTGGTCTCAATTGAAACTGGACGCAATTCGTTTAAATTTCTTCCCGACGGTCTCATTCTGATGCCCCTTTGAAATACGCGTCGGGCATATCTGGACAGGTTGGCATAACGCAACCCTGATTGACGTTTCTGGCAATAGGGTTTTAATGATCGACCGGGCAAGGTGCCGAAAATGACGGATAGCAAACAGATACTCAACGAACTGAACGACCGGTCCCGCGAAGTATTTCGACGGGTGGTTGAGGGATATTTGGCCAGCGGTGAACCCGTTGGCTCTCGAACGTTGACGCGCAGTTTGTCAGAAAAGGTTTCGGCAGCAACCATTCGAAACGTCATGCAAGACCTGGAATACCTTGGTCTTTTGGATAGTCCGCATGTCAGCGCTGGCCGGGTCCCCACTAACATCGGCTTGCGAATGTTTGTGGATGGGCTGCTTGAGGTCGGCGATCTGGATCAAGATGACCGGGTCAAACTGGATGCGACCCTGGCCCGAAACAATGATGATGTGTCCGGTTTGCTTGATCGGCTGGGAACAGCATTGTCTGGTGTGACACAAAGCGCATCGCTGGTTTTGACACCCAAACGTGAAGCTGCGATCCGACATATTGAGTTTGTAAGCTTGGCCCATGATCGGGCGTTGGTTGTTCTGGTCTTTGCAGACGGTCATGTTGAGAACCGTTTGTTCAACCCGCCGCCGGGCCATACGCCCAGTTCAATGCGCGAGGCCGCCAACTTTCTGAACAGTCTGATCGAGGGCAAAACGCTGAGCGAACTGAAGACTGTTATGGATACAGAAATCGTTCGGCGCAAAAGCGAAATTGACGTTTTGGCAAGACAGATGGTCGATAGCGGTTTGGCAATCTGGGAAGGTGAGGGTCAGGCGCCGGAACGGTTAATTGTAAGAGGGCGGTCGAATCTGCTGTCGGAAGGTGGCGCTGACGAAGAGCTGGGCCGTATTCGTGAGCTGTTTGATGACCTTGAACGCAAGCGTGACATTGCCGATTTCCTTGAGCTTGCCGAAGATGGCGATGGAGTCAGAATATTTATCGGCTCAGAGAACAAACTTTTCTCACTTTCGGGTTCCTCTCTGGTGGTGTCTCCATATATGAACGCTGATCGTAAGATTATTGGTGCGGTAGGCGTGATTGGACCAACGCGGCTAAATTACGGGCGGATCGTCCCCATCGTGGATTACACGGCGCAGTTGGTAGGCAAACTGATCGCCGACCGAAGCTAAAGGTAGTGACAAATGGCAGAGCCACAAGAAAACGAATTCTTGGACGACATCGAAGCAGCAGAAGCAGAAGAGTCCGAGATTGATTTGGAAGAGATTAGCACGGAAGAAGCGGAGCTGGATTCGTTGCGTGCTGAACGCGACCAGATGAAAGACAAATTCATGCGTGCTCTGGCGGATGCCGAGAACGCACGTAAACGCGCAGACAAAGATCGGCGCGAAGCAGAGAACTATGGCGGATCGCGCTTGGCGCGTGACTTGTTGCCTGTCTATGACAACATGCGACGTGCAATTAATGCAGCTGCCGAAAACGAAGGTGCGGCCAATGAAGCGCTGATTGAGGGCGTTGAGCTGACCATGCGTGAGTTGCTACATGTCTTCAAGAAGCACGGGATCAAACCAGTTTCGCCGGAAGTTGGGGATCGTTTTGATCCGAAGGTGCATGAGGCTATGTTTGAGGCTCCGGTTCCGGGAACCAAGGCCGGCGACATCATTGATGTTTCGACAGAAGGTTTCATGATTCATGATCGCCTGTTGCGCCCTGCACAGGTGGGTGTTTCCTCGACCCCGGCTTAACGCCACATTTGTTTCACATGAAGTTTTTGGGGCGGCCATCAGGCCGCCCATTTTGTATTAGATGCATGAGACTGTTCAATTGCTGGTTTGCGCCGACCGGACCAACGTCTGGGTATTGCCTGCTGGCCATTGAATCCTAAGAATACGCCAACAGAACGTCGCGCGTGGTGACGGCAGAAATACCGAAAAATGGGTGCAGAATGACCTTGGATGATGCATATGCGAACGCCGCATATATTCCTGACGCCGATATGTTTATCCAACGCTGGACCGAAGAGGCCGCAGCGTTTCGCCAAGCAATGTCGCTGCAGCGACGTGCCCGGCTTGGATTGATGTACGGCCATGGCACCAGGCAGACATTCGATTTGTTTTTGCCAGCAGGCGAACCGGTGGGTTTGTTGGTCTTTGTTCACGGTGGATACTGGTTGCGGTTCGATAATTCTAACTGGTCGCATTTTTCTGAAGGAGCATTGGCGCAGGATTGGGCTGTGGCGATGCCATCTTACGACCTGTGCCCCCGCGTTCGGATTTCCGATATCACACGGCAGATTGCGGATGCCGTATCAGCCGCAGCACATGAGATTGCGGGTCCAGTTCGGCTGACCGGGCATTCCGCCGGTGGCCACCTTGTTTCACGTATGGCGCAACCCGGATTGTTGCCAGATGACGTTCGGGAGCGCGTTGCACATATTGCGCCGATTTCCCCGGTTTCGGATCTCAGACCTCTTATGCAGACCAGTATGAATGATGATCTGAAAATCGATGATGCGCTGGCCCAACAGGAAAGCCCAATTTTCCAACCAAAACCGGATATTCCGGTTAGCATTTGGGTCGGGTCTGATGAGCGGCCTGCCTTTTTGGACCAGGCCAATTGGCTTGGCGCAGCGTGGGAAACACCCGCAAATATTGTTGAGGGGCGCCATCACTTCGATGTCATCGACGGCCTGCGCGAGTCTGGCTCCAAAATGATGCGAACGATCTTATCCTGATTACTTCACTACATTTCTGAACGTCTTTTCTTTTGCGCGGGTTTTCTGCAATGTGTGGGTGAATTCTGGGATAGAGGGGATGTAAATCCCCTTTACATCCCCCATATAGTACGCAAGTGATTGATAAGAGGGACAGAGAATGGCCGATTTTGACGCGCAAGTTCACGAAAGCCAAAAGCAGATTGCAGATGCACAGGCAAAAATTTCAGAGCTGACATCGCGCATCGAAACGACTCGTCAAAAAATGAAGAGTGGTGATGACGTTTCGATCGATATCGAAAACGCCACGCTTGATGATGTGCATGCACATACCGAGGTCATGAACGCCAATATCGCGGAACTGATCATGGGACTTGATGATGTGACGTCGGCATTTTCAAAAGATTTCGACGAAATGCGCACAAAAACCGGGTGGGAGTCCTTTGTGGGTATCTTCTCGCGCGGAAAATCGGATTCCATGCGCCAAGAGCGGATCAAAACAGCCAGTATTGACGACAAATTGCAGGATCTGATCGCCAAGTCGGACGTGATTGTAAACCTTCTGGAAGGTCAGCTGAACTTGCTGAACGAGCAGAAAGGCAAGGTTGAAACCAATTTGACCGAAACGTTGGACGAACGTGAATACACCGTTGGTGAACTTGAAGCATTGCGGGTCGAAATTCAGGGTATGGATCCCAGTATCATCACGATGGAAAACAAGATCTCGGTTGAGCAGGATGCCGCCGCGCGCACGAAGCTGGAAACGGAGCTTGCGGCGCTGAACACCCGCTACAACGAATTGGTGCAGCAAGAGCAGGTCAAGCTTGCGAAGTCTCAAACCTTGGAGCGCTATATCGAAAAAGGGAAGACCTGGGTCGACTCTTTGCAAAACCAAGCTGCGACGCAGATGGTGCTGATCAACAAGCTGCAAACAGACACAAAGCAACGCGTTGTTTTGTATGATGCACTTACCAAATCGTTAAAAACGGCGCAGCAACAGGATGTCGCGCACCGGATCAACGAAATTGGTGTGAAGACAGACCAAGAAGCACAAACCGCTATGGCGTCGATTGGCACTGCAACGAACCAAAAGATGGCCGATATGTTGGACGCACACGAGGACCATATGGTTTTTGCGCGTGAAGTGTTGGAGGCCAAAGCAAAGGCTGATGAAAGATTTGCACGTCGCTTCCAGAAGATTGTCGAGAAGCACGACAAAAACCTGTACGGTGAATAACCTCGCCGAAAGCTGTAAATCGTATCTGTTCTAATTGTATAGGCGGCGCACCGAATGGAGACTCCAGAGCAAACGAGAGACGAAGTCGGCCTGACCGATACGTTTGCCAGTCGGCGCTACTTTGCCAAGTTCGAGAAGATCACCACCTACCTTAGGCAGGTGGCTGGCGTTATGCGGTCCGAAGGCAAGTTGAGCGATGTCGAAGTAGATATTCTGACACGGCACATTGTTGGAATCTCACTGACATTTCGTGCTTTGTCGATGAAATACCTTTTGGCTGGGCGCGACACGGGTCAATTTTTTGGTTCGCTGACAATGGACAACCATGAAAGTGGATTTCCGGCTGCGACAGAGCTTATGGTTATGGCAAATGATGCTCAGCAAGCAGAGCATCATCTGGCGGGCATGCCCTCGGTCGAAGAATTGAAGGATCAGATGGTTTCCCAAATTATTGGGGATCAGCAAATTCCGACCCGGCTGCAGTTCGCGCTGTCTCAGCGGCTATATTACCAGGAACTGATGCTCGGCCAGTTGTTCTGGGCGCGAAATGATCCGCAGATCGACTGGATGTCTGGCACTGGGGATCGCCGTCAATATATGGTTCATTGGGGTGTCTATGACAGCACAATCAACCTGCCGACCATCTACTTGATGGAACTGGAAGACTCTGGCCGAACCGCTTTGCCTAAGGATCAACGTCGCTGGCCCGAAGCGCAGGCGCATTTGATGGGTCAAAGCTTGGGTGCGTTGAAGCTTCTGACAATTGCAAAAGGTTTTGATGAGAGTTTTGACGACTTGCATCCAAAGCGTCTGCGCCGTTTTCACATTGGGCCCATGTATTCGCACAAGTTTACACGGCAGCACGGTCCGATTCGTGAGGTACTTGAAGAAGCACGCTCCCCTGCCGGGCAGGACTGGGCCTTGGCGTGGACCGAGGAAACGCTGGAAAGCGAAAGAGTTCGCGAAGAACGTGCTGGTTGGTTCAGTACCGTGGAACGTGAAGTTTTTGCGCTGGATCCGTTCTCTGGCCGCGGGGTTGAAACGGGCGCAACCCGGATGGAGCGAAGCATCGTTCTGCCAGAGAAACCTTTTCAGGTATTGGCTGAAAAGAACCCACCAGGCTTCAGCAGTGTGAGAAAATTTGTGGTGTCCCCGACGGGGCGCGTTTTGAGATATTGAGGACTAAGCGTCCAAAAAAGCCTTTTCAGACTCAATTTGATGCGGAGTGAAGAAAGAAATGACCCTGACCACCGACACGATGGAACTTCGGGAAACCGACATCCGCAAGCATTATGCCGCGGCCGTCAGCATGTTGGATGGCTTCGACCACACACCACGAATTGGCAAAGGTAGTCAGGCGCCCACCGAAGAAAGATCACCCGGCATTTCCAGGACGCGTCGTTTCCGGTCCACTACACCGGGCCTTGTAACACGGTCGACCCAACGGTCAGAGGGTGTTCATCTGCTGGAACGGATTGAATCTTCCATCGACAACGATCCGCTGGTCAGCCCGATGCAAGCCAATGTTATGGGCGCCTTGCGCCGCGCGCTGGCAATTGCGCTGGCGATTGGCGAACAATTCTCAGACGCGACTGGATTGGCGGATTTGAAACGCGCCAACCTGCAAGGGGCGCTTGGGGCCGATAAGAAAACAGAATTCTCAGAGCTTCTTTCAGCAGAATCATTGGCGGTTGGTTTCACCTTTGCCAACGCGCTGGCTTTTCTGGTCTCGCCTTTTCTTTCCGAGGTTTCGGTTGAAGTTGGCGAGGCGGATGAAGTTCTGACCGACAACAACCAGATCATGTTGCACGGTTTGCTTTGGGAATTGGACCAGCGGATCGCCTCTCATGTCGAAGATGATGCAAAACTGGCCGCAGTTGTCGAAGCCCACGCCGAACAAGTGATGGAAAAGATCGCGTTGCGCGCTTCCAGCGTGGCGCGTTTGAACAGTTTCAAAGACACTTCATACAGGGTTGAATCTGATGACCTGACATTGCGGGGTTTGACGCCCGCAACGAAGGCCAAGGGCAGCACGATAACGATGCAGTTCAAAAAACCGCATCAGGTGGTGGGCAACCATATCGCCAAGTATCAGGCAATGCGGCTGGCAAAGATGCTGATGGCATATGATTTTGACCGCCGTCTGAATCCGTTTGCCGAGCTGGGCGGTTTCATCTTCACCTTTATGGGTGATGGTAAGCCGGGCACCGGTAAAACAACGTTGATTCAGATGATGGCCGGGTTGATCAATGACTACTGTTCTGTTGCGGGTTATGCCTTCCGCTATCAGAATTTTGGTATCGACAATATCGACAGCTATCAGGGTAAGTCAGGCCAGAACGCCATGGCGTTCATTCAAAATGTTCTGGACCCGCAGGTGATTGGTTTTGGCACGATTGATGATATCGACCAAATCGCCGGAAAACGCGGGGACCGTCAGTCAAGCGCAGGTCAGCAAGAAGTCACAGCAGTGTTTATGGAGGCGTTTGCCGGGGCGAATACTGTTGTGCGCGGGAACTGCACCTTTGGCATGTTCTCAAACTACCCTGAAAACGTGGATGACGCGCTGAGACAACGTGCTGGTGCGCGGTTCTTGGTGGATGGACCAAAGACACGTGATGACTACATCGACATTCTGGCGCTTTTGCTGGGCAAAAAACATGACATCCCGATGGGCGATCATGAGCTGTTTTCAGCGCAAGAGATCAAGCGTGCTGTCGCTCGTAGTTTTGAGGCACACAACGCTCCGCAAGAATCCGGTTTGTTGCGGGTGTTTGACAGGGTGCATGATCAAATCGGCGAGTTGGACACGATTGCCAAGCTGGGCACCTATTTGAAGGCGATTCAGGCGGCGGATGACAGGTTCACCGGCCGCGCGATCAAGAACATTACCGATGCTGTAAAAGTTCGCGCGATGGATTTTGAATTGCCGGATGAGTGGATGGAAAACCCCGAACTCTTCCTGTTTCGCGACTATGAAACCAAATCAGCCATGATCGAAGAGCTGCGCAAACCCATTACCGTGAATATGGTGATCCAGGAGATCAACCGCTACGCGGACAGCGAATTTCGGTATGCGGACAAGTCTGATGAAGTGGCGATCGAGAGCATGGTCCGCGACTTCCAAAGACAGGAAGAAGCCAAACGCAGGTATTTGGAGGCGAAGGACTAAAATGTCGAATTTGCCTGGAATAGACACGCATTTGGTGCGGTCATGAGGCGGTTAATCGAAGCCGGGCTCATGTTTGGCAACCTGATTCACGTGTCGTCGCCAGTTTTGATAGAGCGTTACAATCGCGCATTGCGTCATCTGACGGGGCAGGCGACGGAATTGACAGACTTCCACGTCGATATCTCGGGGTTTTCTCCCGAGGTTGGCGAGGAATTGGATGACCCGAATTATCTGAACCAGAATGGCTGTAACCGACAGTTTATCCTGCTGACGACTCGGCAGAAGACAGCCCCTTTGTTGAACGCAAAGTTTTCGACCTCGCGCAGAATTCTGCGTGAATTTATCAATGTGAATGAAAACCAGCTTTTTGCGCTTACGGCCAAGGATGCCGTGGCCGGGGAATTAGACAACTCTGTGTTTGAGGTCGAAGACCCGAAAAGGCTGTTCAACATCCATAAGATCGTGATTGAAGCAGACACTACGCAAGAGACATTAAAGGACGCTGATCGACTGGCTAAGTTGGTCAACACGTTCAAGAATGATGATGATGCGTGGTTCGATGATGTCTTGATTTCGGATATGATTGCGCTGGCCAAACGCACTGGCGACGTAGTGCGAAACCCGGTTCGGCTGAGCCACATGTCGTTCGAAAACGCCAATTTTCACACGGATCACTTTGGCGGCGTGTACTTGTTTCGTGATGTTCAACATCCGGCGGCCATTTGCTCTGGTGAAAAGCTGTCTGGACTACCGATTGCCTACACGCTTCACACGTCCGAACCGAACCGCCTGGCCAAGTTTCTACAGCTCAACGGATTGGTTGAGCCGATCGTGAAAGCGCGCGGCATCGATGGCGCGTCAATCTTGCGACAGAAGATGGATTTCATTGTTGTGGACGCAGCCCAGCAAGCTGGGATTGATCTTACTGGTGCAACGCGTCGCGATATTCGGCGTTTGGCTCGAAAATACGCGCAGTCCTTACCGTCAGAGTGGCATTCGTTGAACTCACTGGTTCAATGGTCCGAGGGAAACGGCCCTTGGCCAAAAATTGGAAGCGATGATCCAGCGTATTTTTATACGCTTCGATCTTCCGATCATTCCGAGAAGGAGCTGGTGAACATGCTCTTGTCGGAAATGACACCCAAGGATGTAAGACAGCTGTTTATTTGCCACAAAACGCTATTTTACAAACTTTATGCAGGCTGGTCAGACACCAAGAAGAGTTATGTCGTCGATTTTCTGGTGCGCGAGTATCAGGCTGATAAGGTTGGTGCGCGTACCGCGCTGTTTGGGCACGATGCCACGATGGAAGAGCCTGACGATCGGGAAGCAGAAATGATTGCCCGCGTTGGGCCCTGGGGCAAGGTAAGGAGATAACCAGATGTTTGCACTTGCCCGCCTTTCGCTCATTGGATTCGTCGTCCTGACGATTATATATTTCTCATTGTCCCTGTATTCTCGGGCGGTCCGGCGCGGAAAGCTGGAACAGGAATGGGATGAAGAAGGGATGACAGGCGACAAAGACGCCTTTATCCGCGAGGGTCTTGAAGACTATGACGGGTCATTGCGCCGTAAGCTGATCTTGGGCGTTTATATCGTTCCCGTAACGTTGGTGATCTTGATCATCTATCTGACTAATTTTTACTGAGGTGCCTCGTCGATGACCTATATCCGATGGACTGTAATCGTTTTGTTCTGGCTACTGGTTGGGGCGTTCTTTCACTACACGTTGCCGCAACACGATATTGTTCGTGTCTCTGACACTTATGAAAAACGTGTGGATTTTGGCGAAAACTCATGGTTCTGGAGCCAAGCTGACGCGGGCAATGATCCGAACACTGCAAACCGCGATGTTTTCTTCATTCAGACGCGTTTGGCCAATGGCAAAGTCATGGTCTACCGGAACGAAGACACAGGTTGGGGCTGGCCTCCGTATTTCAAGTTCGACACGTCCAATCTACAGGCCGAAGCAGCAGATCTGAAATCGGCTTCAAGCGAGCCGAAATGGGCCGTGATCAAGCATTATGGCTGGCGAAATGAATTCATGTCGATCTACCCAAATGCGATCTCTGTTAAGGCGGTTGATGGGCCGGACGTTACGATCATTCCGTGGTTGAACATCATCATTCTAACCCTGTTTTTTGCAACGGTTTGGGCGATATACGTCCGCTGGCGTCGGTTTCGTGCGCGCCGCATAGACCCAGTTTTGGAAGAGGTTGGTGAGTCATTTGAGGCGGCGGGCGATTCCTTGGCGGATCGGCGTGGCCGCATCAGCCGGTGGTTTGCATCCTGGCGGAGTTAGGAAGACCGCAACGCATTTACGCGGTCGCGCAGAAGTGCGGCCGCTTTCTGACCCCATGCATCCCAATTCAGACGTTCTTCATATTCGTTGCGCGCAGATTTTCGCAATGCTTCGTAGCGCGCAGGATCAGCAATATAATCTTGCACGATATCGGCAAAGTCATCGGCGGTGCTGCCCAAGGGCAGCGCATGCCCATTGATGCCATCGCGAACAGGCACGCCACCAACGCGCAAGCAAACTGACGGCAGACCAAATGCCGAGGCTTCGCAAAACGCGAAACCGTAGGATTCAAAGCTGGGCTGCATCACGAAATGGGCGTTGCGCATCGCGGATTGGAATTTGGCCAAATCTTCAGGCTGATCCTTGTGCAGCGGGCCGTGAATTATCATTGCCGGGTCGCGATGAAACTCGGGCGGATGGCAACCGATGACAGTCAGCTCCACCGGAACTCCTCGATCTTTCAGCGCTTTTAAGGTTTCAAAGACCAATGGTCCGCCCTTTGCGAACCAATCTCGGCCAACAAACAACAGCCTGACTGGTTCGTTCGGCGACAGTTTGGGCTGTTGGGGCCCAATGCCAGGGTCGGCAACGTTTGCGCCCCACGGCACCACTACTGAATTTTGATCGCTCAGATCATAAAGACGATCCGCGGCTGTCTTTAACCAATCAGAGGGCCAAAGCATCAGATCAATGTTGCGAAAGGTCTGTGTTTCGGCCCTTAGAAACAAGGGGTCCAACACCCGAGACGCAGATAGGTAAGATCCAAAGCTTTGGCCGATATCTGATTGTTTATAAGTGGTTGGGGTAGCGTCGGCAGTGAAGGCTGTAACCATCGGGTACGGCGTTTTCATGCGGAACATAGATTGAAACGAGTAGGCGCCGAACAAAACATCGTACTGACCGCGCTTCAACTCACGTCGTACGCCGCTTGCGATCACGCGGCCCAATGCCAAATGCGCGCGCCACCGCAAACGCAGGTTGATCGCCTCGGGGCTTGCCATGATTGCGCGGCGTAGGGGTTCAGCAAGATGCCAAGAGTTGCTGAGTATCGTTACATCCCCAGCATGTTTTTGCAGCGACTCGAAAATGCGGGCATTGCCGCCGGAATACAGATTTCTATCAAGTGGAGAGATATCGCACAGATAAGCGATTCTGAGTTTCTGTTCCGACATGCTACCGCCCACCACGACACAAGAGTTTGAACCTACTTGACCCGATTTTGGGGCAAGATGTTGTCGCTGTATCAGCGATTCTATGGATGCGCGAATTTTTCTGACGGTTCTTGTGCCCAGTCACGGCAATTGTCGATTGGGACCATGACATTGCCCCTTTTGCTCGGTATCGCATCTCAAATGGCTGCGCGTTGCAGCGTGGTTAAACGTGAATATGGCCAGTTGGAAGGTCGGCAAGGTTAACAATGGTGTACCCAAATCAGTTCGCCTTCCTGATGTTGATGATTTGGCCCATCGTCACGCTGGTGCTTTTCAAAAAGTTACCGCCGGGCCGCGCGTTTCTGGCGACAATGGTTGCTGGCTATCTGATCTTGCCGGAACCACCTGCGACCTTTGACTTTCCCTTGGCGCCGCCGCTTTCCAAGCACAACATACCCGCTTTTTCCGCGTTCTTGTGTTTGATGTTTATGTATGGCCGCAAGGGGCCGCTGCTTCCAGAAAATCTGGTCGGCAAATTATTGGTGTTGGTGTTCATCTTCTCGCCGGCGTTCACAGCGCTGACCAATATGGAGCCAGTCTTTTTTGGTGAGGTCGGTCTTCCTGGCCTTGGTGTGAAAGATGCCATTGCGCTGTCGATTCAACAATTTCTGACGATCATTCCGTTCTTGATTGCGCGTCAGTTTCTTGCTGATCGAGAGGCTCAAAGAGATGTCTTGGTCGCCTTGTTGATCGGGGGAATGTTCTATTCTGTCCTGATGTTGATAGAAATCCGTCTGTCGCCACAGCTGAACCTGTGGATTTACGGATATTTCCAGCACTTCTTTAACCAAACCTTCCGATTTGGCGGCTGGCGTCCTGTTGTCTTCTTGTATCACGGGCTTTGGGTGTCGTTCTTCTGCATGACCGCTGTTGCCGCAGCTTGGGCGCTGTGGCGCAAAGATGAGAAATTGCCGAAATTCCGGACATTTCTTATGGCCGCGTATCTGACCGTGGTTCTGGTTTTGTCAAAATCGATGGGCGCAGTGCTGTTTGCAGCAATTCTTATTCCGCTCGTTCTGTTTTTCAGCCGATCCATGCAAATGAAGGTTGCGCTTGTGGTTGGGCTTTTGGCTGTGGCGTACCCTGTTTTGAAGGGCGCTGATTTGGTGCCTCAAGATCAACTGTTGCAAAGGGCAGAGGAAGTTGACCCTGACCGCGCCGCATCGCTGAAGTTCCGCTTCGACAACGAAAACATCCTATTGGAACGGGCCTATCTAAAACCGATTTTTGGTTGGGGCAGTTGGGGTCGAAACCATATTCTTGACCCGTTTACAGGTATCATCCTGACGGTTACGGATGGTCGATGGATCATCACGATCGGGGTGTATGGGTGGATAGGGTTCCTGGCGGAATTTGGGCTGCTTGTCTTCCCGATCATAATGGTGTGGCGAGAGACAATCGCATTCAGGCGAGGAGTGCTTTCACCGTATACCGGAGTTTTGGCTTTGATCCTTGCGATCAATGTGGTGGATATGATTCCAAATGCTACCCTAACGCCGCTAACGTGGATTTTGGCAGGCGCCTTGGTCGGGTACTCAGAAAAATCGCGATATGAACGATCAACCGAAGGCCCGGAAATTCCAATGAAATGGGAATCGATTTTGTGAGTGCTTTCAGTGTCTAAAGAATTTAGGCGGCCACGCGTTCTGGCAATCGCCGAAGCGGCGAACCCAGAATGGGTTAGTGTGCCATTGGTTGGCTGGTCGTTAGCCAGTGCCTTGCGAGAGGTTGCAGACGTCCATTTGGTGACCCAAGTGCGCAACAAGGAGGCTGTGCTTCGCGCCGGTTTGGTCGAGGGACGGGATTTTACGGCGATCGATTCCGAAGCCATCGCCAAGCCTGTTTGGGCCATTGCAGAGAAGCTTCGCGGTGGGGGCGGCAAGGGTTGGACAACGCTTCAGGCTTTCAACGCGCTGATGTATCCCTATTTTGAAAAACTGGTTTGGCGCCAGTTCGGCGAAGGCATCAAAGCAGGCAACTATGATGTTGTTCATCGTATTACGCCGCTTAGCCCGACCTTATCGTCTTCAATAGGGCCGAAATGCGCGAAGGCCGGAGTTCCGTTTGTGCTGGGCCCTTTGAATGGCGGGGTTCCGTGGCCCGACGGTTTTGATGCAGAGCGTCGTCAGGAAAAAGAATGGCTCAGCTATCTGCGGTCTGCATATAAGCTGATGCCCGGACGCGGAAAAACGCTTCAAAGTGCCAGTGCGATTTTGGTTGGTTCGCGACACACGCAATCCGAAGTACCGGCGCGGCATCAAGAGAAGACAATCTACATTCCTGAAAACGGGATTGATCCGTCTCGTTTTAACCAAGTTGCAGCGCCGCCAGAAGGCGGGCCGCTACGGGTTTGTTTTGTAGGCCGGTTGGTCCCGTATAAAGGTGCTGACATGTTGATCCGCGCCGCGGCACCGCTGTTGGCGGATGGCCGATTGGTTTTGGATATCATCGGTGATGGTCCGGTGATGGCCGACCTGAAAGCACAAGCCGCTGAATATGGCGACAAGGTTACGTTCCACGGTTGGTTGGCGCATGAACAGGTTCAGAATGTCATGGCGCAGTGCCATCTATTTGGGTTTCCATCTATTCGGGAGTTCGGCGGCGGAGTTGTTCTTGAGGCGATGGCGCTGGGCGTGCCACCGTTGATCGTGGATTACGCCGGGCCGGGGGAGCTTTTGAAGCCCGGAACGGGGTTCAAAGTACCCTGTGGTACACGGGATCAAATCGTGACGGCTTTCAACGCACAGTTAACAGCACTTTGTGAAGATCGTACTGGCTTGGCCGAGATCGCGAAGTCTGGTCACGATCTGATTCAGTCAAAATTTCTGTGGGCGCGCAAAGCAGAACAAGTTCGCGATGTCTATGAATGGGTGATGGGGCGCGAAGCTGCAAAGCCGCTCCCGTTTGACTAAGGCGTCAGGATTCCCGGATAATCCGGGCCGGTATGCCAGCGACAGTCACACCGGAAGGGACATCTTTGGTTACAACCGCATTGGCGCCGATTGTAACGTGATCACCAATAGTGATTGGCCCAATCAGCTTTGCTCCTGCTCCAACATCGACGTGACCGCCCAAGGTCACTTGGCCAGCCAGTGTGACCTGATGAAAGATCATGCAGTTCGGTCCGATTATCGACTCGGGGTGCAGGATGATCCCTGTTGGGTGGGTTAGCCGTAAACCACCTGCGATCTGCGTGTTCAGGTGAATTTCCGATTGTGTGATTGTTGACCAAAATCGATGGTTCAAGACCCAGTACTTGCGCGCTAGTTTTGCAAGTATTCCACGCCTGCTTCGACACGCTTGATAGCGACGTATCGAGCGCATTAGTTTTGCTGCCGGATCCCAGAATTGGGTCACGGTTTCGCGGCTCCAGTCGGGGGTCTGTGCTGAAACGTTTAGGTCATCAGTCATCGGGTAACGGGTTCGTTTCTTTGGTATTGTTGGCGTGTTTGCTTGTTGGTATTTGGAAACAATGTCAAAAATGCTGCAAGACAAGTTCTTTTTCAGCAACAGCGTTAGCATAAAAAACGGGAAAATTCCGAAGTCTTAAGGACATATGAACGCAAAGCTTGCACCCGTACAACGCGATCCGCTAGGTTGGCCTTCGCGACTGTCGTGGGGGCTTCGCAAAGACATTCGCGTTTTTTATTGAGGCGGATACATTTTTTAGGAGAAGTCCCCTGTTCGGTCTATTTTCATCGAACGGCAATGCCGGTGCGGCCATGACGGGCCATGGCGGTGCCTATCGCCGCGATATCGACGGCCTTCGCGCCATCGCTGTGTTGGCTGTCGTGTTTTTTCATTTTGGTATCCCCGGCTTTTCGGGCGGGTTCATTGGCGTTGATATTTTCTTTGTCATTTCGGGCTTTCTGATCGGCGGCATTCTGTGGCGCGAGTATTGTGAAACCGGAACGATCTGGTTGAGCCATTTTTACGTTCGCCGGTTCCGCCGATTGTTACCGGCGTTTTTTGTCATGGCGCTTTGCTCTACCATCGTGGGCTGGTTCTTGCTGCTTCCGTTTGAATTTCGGGAATTTGGCAAAACGCTGATCGCGTCGACTGTGTATCTGTCGAACGTTCTGTTCTATCGAAGCGCCGGATATTTTGACACGGCTTCGCATGACAAGGTTTTGCTACACACCTGGTCTTTGTCTGTTGAAGAGCAGTTCTATATTTTCCTGCCGATCGCTTTGTTGATTTTGGCGCGTGTGCGCTGGTTGGTTATTCCGGTTTTGTTGCTGGTCTTTGCCGCGTCTTTGGCGGGCAGTGTGTTGATTACGCCTTCGGATCAGCCGGCCACGTTCTATCTGTTTCCCTTCCGCGCGTGGGAGCTGTTGGCAGGCGTCTTTTTGGCCATCGCTGGTCAGACCTTCCGTTGGCAGTGGCGGGGATGGTCGTTGCTATCCTATCTGGGATTGATCGCGGTTTTGGTTGCGATCTTCATGATCAAACCAGATGACAGATTTCCCGGATATATCGCGATTTTGCCAGTGTTGGGCACGGTTTTCTTGCTTGGAACTGGCCGGGGTGACACCCTGGTGACCCGCCTTTTGTCGTCACGCATCATGGTGTTCTTCGGGCTGATTTCCTATTCGCTTTATCTGTGGCATTGGCCGGTCTTTACGCTTTCAACATATCTGCGTGGCGAATACGCAAACATCTTTGAATCCATCGCTTGGATGGGATTGTCTGTAGTTCTTGGCACATTGTCTTGGGCATTGGTCGAGGCGCCCGTTCGTCGGGCGCAGCGCCTACCGGGCTGGAGCATTCTGGGCGGTGCGGTTCTTTCCAGCGGCCTTCTGTTGGCGGTAGGTGGGTATCTGTATGTACGTGACGGGGCGATTGATCGATTTGGCCCAACTGTACGGCCGCATATCGAAGCGTCTGCCGATTTTCTGCAAGACTGGAGCCGCTGCAACGTGCCCGACGAAGGCCCATTAATGGGTTTGGAGGTTTGTCCAATCGGGCCCGAAGGCGAACCGAAAGTATTGGTCTGGGGTGATAGCCATGTGCGCGCATATCGCGAAGGCCTAGACCTTGCGGCGCATGAGGCCGGCACACCCGGCATTATTATCTGGCGCGCTGGATGCGCCCCGCTTTTTGATGTGCGGAAAATCGAAAGCTACGCAACTCCGGCAGAAGATCTGGCCTGTTCAAACGCCAACCTTCAGATCAAACAGTCTTTCGGCCGTATGCCCAGCATCGAGTCGATCTTTCTGATCGGGCGTTGGACATATTACGCACACGGGAACGGCGTTGGGTTGGATGCGGAAAATACGATCCAGATATTGCCGAAAGAAGGGGCACTGGCCGTTGACCGCACTCAGGCGGATTTGGTCGCCGACGCCATCAAGTCAACCGTAGACACGTTGTTCCAGAGCTTTGACAAAATTTTTGTACTGCGTCAGGCGCCTGAAGTTCCCTACTATGACTCCAGAAAAGCCGCGCGAGAAGCTGCGCATCAAAACTGGCCATTTGCCGCAACGCCAGTCACGCAACAAGACGTTCCGCTATCTGCCGCTTTGGAGCGGGCATCGGTTGCAGAAGCACCATTTAGGTCACTGTCGCAAGCGGGTTGGTTGAATTGGATTGACCCTTGGCCATCGCTTTGCACAGATCAATCATGCCAGGCTCTAGTGAATGATATCGGGTATTATTTTGACAACAACCACGTCACCAATTCCGCCGCGCTGGCATTGCGTCAGTATTTCGCGCCTGTATTTAACACGCAGGGGGCAAGCACTTCGGCCGGGGGATAAGTTGTGAGCAGCAAACCCCAAGGCAACTGGGACGTTATCGTCATCGGCACAGGTGTTGGCGGCGGAACAGTTGGCCGCGCATTGGCCGAAGCCGGAAAGAAAGTTCTTTTTCTGGAAAAGGGCCCCAAGGGGTTTCGTTCTGAACAGCAAGGTCTGAGCGATGATGTCTTTCTACCAGAGGCGCGCCTAACGCGGGGTCTTTGGCCAGAGCCACTTCACGCCAAACTCAATGGGCGCGACAGCGCGTTCTTTGCTCCGATTGGTGCGGGGCTTGGCGGGTCTTCGGCTTTCTACGCGGCAACCTTGGAACGGCCAGAACGGCATGATCTGGAGGATGTACCGGACATGCCGCATCCAACTGGCGGATGGGCTGTTGGCTATGACGACATGTTGCCTTGGTATGATCGCGCAGCCGAAACCTATCATCTGTGTGGTACGCCCGACCCATTATCGCGGGAACCACAAATGCCACTGGAAAACCCGCCCGATGACAGCGTAGGCGATGCCGCATTGATGCACTCTTTCCGCAACAACGGTTTGCATCCCTATCGGTTACACTCGGCAATACGGTATGTTGATGGCTGTCTAGGTTGTATGGGTCATAAATGCCCCAAACCTTGTAAAATGGATGGTCGCTCTGCAGGGGTGGAACCTGCATTGGCAACTGGAAATGCCACACTGTGGGATCGCGCAGATGTCACGCGGTTGATCGGCGATTCCGAGACGATTTCCGCGGTTGAGTTGGTTAGAAACGGCGAACTGCTAACAGTATCGGCGCCCATCATGATTTTGGCGGGCGGGGCGCTGGGGTCTGCACGGTTGTTGCTCGCGTCCAAAAATGAACAGTGGCCAAATGGATGTGGCAATTCCAGCGGATTGGTTGGCCGGAACCTGATGTTTCACATGAACGAGATGTTCATGATCTGGCCGCCAAAATCTGCGCCTGACAGCGGACCATCCAAATCCATTTCTGTGCGTGACCTGTACCATCAAGGCGGTATGCGGTTTGGCACAGTTCAAGCCATGGGGATTGATGTGTCCTACGGTGAAATCGTGTTTTACCTAAACGCGATGTTGGAACGTTCTGCCTTGCAGAAGTTGAAATTTCTGCGGCAATTGACCCGCCTGCCGGCTGCTGTGGCATCAAAGATGATGGGCAAGGCAAAGATTTTCGTCGGTCTGCTAGAGGATTTGCCCTATCCCGAAAATCGAGTTGTTTTGGATTCTGAGAATCCGGGCCGACTGAGCGTGGAATACAGATTCCACAAAGAGCTTTTGAAGAGACGAAAACAATTCCGTAAGGCGATCCGTAAGGCATTTCGCGGACATCGCCGGATGTTTTTGGGTGTTCAGCCGGAACTGAACTTTGGCCACCCCTGCGGAACGGCAAAGTTTGGGGATGATCCGGCATCATCCGTTTTGAACCGCGATTGCCGCAGCCACGATATCAAGAACCTATATGTTGTGGACGCGTCCTTTATGCCGACGTCCATGGGTGTGAACCCCAGCTTAACCATTGCGGCAAATGCCCTGCGCGTGGCCGACGTTATTAACAGGAGCACACCATGACGATGCTGAAACCTTCGGATGGATGCGTGATTCTAACAGGCGCCGGGTCCGGTTTGGGCCGTGCTATGGCGGTTGAACTGACCAAAAAGGGCTTCAAAGTTGTTGGATTTGGTCGTCGGGCGAATGCGCTGGATGACACTCAAAAGGCCTGTGCCGCTGACCTTTTCGTTCCGATGCCATTGGATGTCAGCGATTCCGCAGCTGTCAAAGAAGCAGTTGATGGAGTCGATGCTCTGCATGGGGGGATCGCACTGTTGATCAACAATGCCGCGGTCTATCCCCGTGTTGATTTTTTGGAGGCGTCTGCGGCGGATTTCATGAAGGTGGTCGACGTCAATCTGGGCGGAATCGTGAATTGTAGCCATGCTGCGCTGTCACACATGGTCGAGCGCGGCTGGGGTCGAATCCTGAATGTTGCGACTTTTGCGGATTTGAATCCGTTGCCTTCGGCTGCCGCGTATTCGGTGTCAAAAGGGGCTGCCCGTATCCTAACACGTGCGTTGATTGCCGATGTTTCAGATCGGTTACCAGGCATTGTAATTGGTGACTGGATGCCGGGCATGCTGAAAACGGAAATGGGGATTCCGGATGGGTTGGATCCTTCGGTTTCGGCAAAATGGGGCGTCGCGTTGGCGCTGAATACCGATCCGTCCTTCAACGGCGCGGTTTTTGAAACCAACATGGAGGTTCTGCCGCCCGTGGGGTTGAAGCAGAAATTGAAAGCCGCTGTTACGGGAAAACGGCCAAAGCCGCGTATGATCGACGCTTAGGCGCGCGACCAACGCTGCTCAAGCGCGCGTTTCATCTGACCAGGCAGGACAACAAGGCACTTAATATAACGTGGTCCAAGCCGGCGTGGGCTGGACAAAGCACGCCACAGCCATTCCAACGCCAAACGACGCACCCAACGCGGGGCGCGAATCTGACTACCTGCAATGAAATCCAATCCGGCACCGGTACAGATAAAGCCCACATTCGGCGCAATTTCACGCGCGCGAGCCGCTAAAATTTCTTGTTTTGGTGACCCCAAAGCAAGAATGCACAGCTTTGCACCGCTATCGCGTACCTGTTCGATGATGGTAACGGCTAACTCGCCATCCGGCTCCAAGCCCATGGGCGGGGAGATTTTGCACGTCACTTGCAGGCCCGGAATCTCTTTTTCCATCTGCAAGGCGGCCGAGTTCAGTGTCTCGTCTGTTGAGCCCAACAAGGCAACAGGCACGCCAACCGCAGCAGCAATACGTGACAACGGAATAATTGTATCCGACCCCGGAATCAGGTGCACCGGTTTGCGGGCGATCTGAGACATCCATACGATCGGGTTTCCATCAGCCGTAACCAAATCCTGCTTGGCGTAAGCGTCCCGGAACTCTTTGAGTTCCCTTAACTTTACCAAGTGATCCAGATTGATCGTGGCCATCGAAAAACCGACGTTGTTTTCGAGTCTATGGACCACTTCACAAGTAAGAGTTTCCCAGTCGGGAACATTTACCTTGATCGCAGACGATCCAAACTCGAACTTCATTCGCGCGTTCCCCAAGAACTCGCCCTCACAATAAATACAAATAAGCTCACGCGAACTAAGTCGAAAACCTTGACCGCATTGGGGCGCAGGAAAGACGAATTGGCAGCACCCGACCTGCCGTTTCAGGAATCAACAAAGCCTAGTCGAATTATGGTCATAAATTAATGTTGAAACCACGGGGAAAAGAGTAAATCGGCAGGCAAGAGTGTTTTCGGATATCGAAACTTCGGTCCACGGGGCATACATCGCCTCGACTGTTGTGTTTATTGGTGACGGCATGAAGGGTGCGTTATGTCCGTGGTTTCCATCATAGGGTGCGGCTTTGTGGCCGACCTGTATATGCGATCGCTTCAAACGTTTTCGCATATCAACGTAGCCGGGGTTTATGACCGCGACGATGCGCGTTTGCGTACGTTCTGCGATCATTACAAGGTTAACGCTGTCTCCTCTCTGGAGGAATTGCTGGCGCAACATCCCAAAGATGGTTTGATTCTGAACCTAACGAATCCCTCAGCACATTATGAGCTGAACAAGGCCTGTCTGGATGCGGGTTTTCACGTCTATTCTGAAAAGCCGCTGGCTTTGGAGACTGATCAAGCAAAAGAGCTGTACGATTTGGCCAAAGAGAAGGGCCTGATGCTGGGTTCCGCCCCTTGTTCGATGCTGGGCGAAGCGGCTCAAACACTGGGTTACGCGCTTCGGAAAGGAATCGCAGGCACACCCAGGTTGATCTATGCGGAACTTGATGAAGGTTTCGTTACGCAGGCCGCGTATAAAAAATGGCTGTCCGACACGGGCGCGCCATGGCCCTATGAAGACGAATTCAACGTCGGCTGCACATTAGAACATGCAGGATACTACCTTAGCTGGCTGATTGCCTGGTTTGGGTCTGTTCGAACGGTTGTATCCGCATCAGCAGAAGTTTTGCCCGACAAGATTGGCAAAGGGCCAATGGCGCCAGACGTGTCAATTGCGACGCTGTTCTTTGAAAACGGTCCGGTTGTGCGGATGACCAACTCTATCGTCGCGCCGCACGACCACTCGCTTCAAATTATTGGGGACAAGGGTGTTTTGGCTTGTCACGAAGCTTGGGACAACGCCGCCAAGGTTACGTTTTCCAAACGGCTGACCATTCGGCGCCGATTGATGGAAAGCCCAATCAAACGTCGTATCAAGCTGAAGCAACCGACCCATCCAAAGGTCGAACGATGGGGCGCTGCTGCGTTAAACTTCATGTTGGGACCGGCAGAAATGCTGGATTGTCTGGCAAACGGTACGCAAACGCGAATCACGCCAGAATTTGCCCTGCATATGACAGAAGTAACTCTGGCCGTGCAGAATGCCGGCGAAGACTCCGGTGCTCAGAAAATGACAACACGGTGTGATCCTATGGAGCCGATGCCTTGGGCAAATTGAACCGGATCATGATCACTGGGGCGTCTGGATTTATCGGGCAGGCCGCAGTCAAGGAAGCGATTTCGCAAGGGCTGGAAGTTGTGGCCGTTGTTCGGAACACTGTTCCAGACGATTGGCGCGGGGTGCCAGGCTTGTCTGTTTTGCGTTGTGATCTGTCTGATCCCAATGCTGCAGATATTCTTGCAGATTCTATGGGCGTCGACGCCGTTGTGCATGCCGCTGCGCATTTGGGCAGCGATCAAAGCGCGCAAAACAGGGATACAGTTACCGCAACAGAGACTGTTCTACATGCAATGTTGTTAGAAGGGGTCAAAAGCATGATCCTGATCAGCAGCCTTGGTGTTTATGACACATCGCGGTTGTGGCCGGGTGCACAGGTGACCGAAGAAACACCAATTGAAGAGTCAAACAAAGCACGCGACGGGTATGTGCGCGGTAAGCTGATGCAAGAAGCTTTGTGTCAGCGGGCTGCAGAACGCCGTGGTTTTGACCTGTGTATATTACGGCCGGGTGCGGTTTATGGCCCGAGCCGGACATGGAACGCACATGTGGGCGTTGGGGTTGGACCGTTGCTAATGCGTGTTGGCCGTGGCGGAGAGATTCCTTTGTGCCATGTTGATACCGTTGCCCGTGCAATCGTTGCGGCGGCCCGCCAGCGGTCTGAAGGCGTGTTCAACGTTTTGGATGATGATCGACCGAATCGAAAACGGTTCGTCCGGGCGCATCGTCAATCTGGATGGCCGACCTTCACGTTGCCTGCTCCGTGGTGGCTGTTTCTGTTGGCTGGGTATGTGCTGGACATCCTTCCGGGAAAAAAGCCCGGTTTGCTGCGTCCGCCTGTTCTTAAGGCTCGAATGATGCCGCTGCGCTATTCAAACGCCAAAATTCGAAAGTTCTTTGGTTTGGCTGAAAGTGATCCCTTTGAGCAGTTGCTGATCAATTCCATACGGGAGGAGCAAGCGTGATCAACTCCGAACTCCCCCGTATTGCGTACCTGACTGGAGAGTATCCACGCGCATCCGACACGTTTATTCAACGTGAAGTGGCCGCGCTGCGGCGCGAGGGTCACGATGTTCTAACCTGTTCGATCCGTCGCACCGGCCCTGAGCATTTGGTTGGGCCAGAGCAAAAGGAAGAGCACGCTCGAACCTTCATGGTTTTGAACGCTGCAAAAAGTCCGGTTCGTTTGCTTGCTGCCCATTTGCGCTGGATGAAAAAGCCCAAATCCTATTTGGCGGCTTTGGCTTTGGCCTGGCGTACCGCACCCAAGGGCATCAAGGGACGGCTTTTCAACCTGTTCTATTTTTTGGAAGCGGGTGTTTTAGCGGCGCATCTAGATGACCAAGGTGTGCAGCACCTGCACAACCACATTGCAAAAGCATCCTGCACAGTGGCGATGTTGGTAAATGCCCTGTCGGGTCTGCCGTACAGCTTTACCATTCATGGGCCGGACATTTTCTTTGAGCCAGGACACTGGCGTATTGATGAAAAGGCAAAGCGCGCGCGCTTTGTGGCCTGCATCAGTGACTTTTGTCGATCTCAGTTGATGTGTTTTTCCGGTGCGAAAGACTGGGAAAAGTTTCATATCATCCACTGCGGGATTGAACCCGGTCGTTATACCGCTGCGCCGAAGCATAGTGGAAAACACCTGTTGTTTGTGGGCCGCTTGGCGGGTGTCAAAGGTGTTCCGGTTCTGCTGAACGCAGTCGCAAAATTGAAAGATCAACACCCTGATCTGCGGGTCACATTGATTGGTGATGGACCGGATCGTGCCGATCTAGAGGCAATGTCTACGTCACTGGACCTTGAACAGTTGGTAGAATTTACCGGGTACAAATCGCAATCAGAGGTGGCCGAAACGTTGGCTCAAACCGATGTATTCGTGCTGCCCAGCTTTGCCGAAGGCGTCCCCGTTGTGTTGATGGAGGCAATGGCCGCACAAGTGCCTGTTGTCACAACCCAGATTGCTGGTGTGCCTGAATTGGTAAGGAACGGCGAAAGCGGCGTTTTGGTCCCGCCGGGTGATGAAGACGCACTAATCGCTGCGTTGGACTGCCTTCTGCAAAGCCAGGATTTACGGCGAAAGATGGGTGCGGCTGGGCGTGATATTGTATCGGCCGACTTCAATGTTCAGCAGGAGGCCGCCAGGTTGTCGCAATTGTTTTGCGCCTATGGTCAGGATGGGACCCCACCCGCCAAACGGCCGGAGGTATCAGTATGACTCAGGTAGATGTCGTTCTGATCGGCCGAAATGAAGGGCAACGTTTAGTGAATGCGCTGAACGCCACCGTTGGGCAGGCCCGGCGTGTTGTCTATGTAGACAGCGGTTCGACGGACGGATCGATCGAAGCTGCGAAATTGGCAGGGGCCGAAGTTGTTCAACTGGATTTGAGCATTCCTTTTACCGCTGCCCGCGCACGTAACGCTGGCTTTGAGGCATTGGATTCCTCTGGTCCAACACCGGAACTTGTTCAGTTTGTTGATGGGGATTGCGCGCTGGTTGATGGCTATATTGACCAAGCACGCCAGCATCTTCTGGCGGACGATGGTTTGGCATTGGTCACTGGCTGGCGCGGCGAAATTGATCGCGATGGCAGTGTTTACAACCAGCTGTGTGATTTTGAGTGGCGCCGCCCTGCAGGGCCGATGCTGGCGTGCGGCGGAGACATGCTGGTGCGCGCAAAAGCGTTTCGTCAGGTCGGCGGATTTGACCCAACCGTGATCGCTGCCGAGGATGATGAGTTTTGCACACGCCTGCGGAAAGCCGGATGGCGGTTGGAGCGTATCCCATCCGAAATGACACGGCACGACGCCGCTATGATGCAGTTTTCGCAATGGTGGCAGCGCGCGGTTCGCACGGGTCATGGGTTTGCCCAGGTCGGTTTTTTGCACCCCGATTACTTTGTGATCGAACGTCGACGCGTTTGGATATTTGCCTTGGTAGTCCCTGTTTTGGCACTGATTCTGGCTTTGATTTCACCGTTTTTGGGCCTGTTGCCGTTGGGCATGTACCCAATGTCATTCTGGCGAACGCTAAAGGGTTTGAAGGCCGAAGGCCTGCCAAAGCGCGAGGCACGAAACCATGCGGCGCTGATCGTACTTTCCAAATTTCCCAACTTGATTGGGATGATCATTTTTCATTGGCGACGGCTTCGCCAGGCGCAAATGCGCATCATTGAATACAAGTGAGGAACCTTATGTCTCAAGGTACTACCCGTGTCGGCCTGATTGGGGCCGGATATATCGCAACATGGCACGCCGATGCGTTGCGCGACACGCCAGGTGTTGAGGTAACTGCCGTTTGCGACGTGTCTGCCAATGCAGCAAAAGCACTGGCAGAAGGTATGGGCGCCAAGGTTTTCACGTCTGTTGAAGACTTGATTGAAGCCAACGTTTGCGATGCGGTTCATATTTTGACACCGCCGCATTTGCACACCCCTCTGGCGATCCAGTGTCTGGAAGGCGGGCTGAATGTTCTGGTCGAAAAGCCGGTCGCGGAAAGTGTTGAAGAAACCCGCGCAATTCAGGCGGCGGCCGAAAAGTCCGGCAAGCAGTTCAATGCTGGGCACAATTTTCTTGGTTTGCCATCGTATGATCGACTGAAGGCGAAAATTGAATCCGGTGATCTGGGGCGCGTTTCCGGCGTCGACATTAACTGGTGTTTTCCTTTGGCTCCGCTGCGGTCCGGACCGTTTGGTCTGTGGCTTTTGCGCGAACCAAAGAACCTGTTGTTGGAACTGGGGCCGCACCTGATGGCCTTTGCGGTCGATCTGTTCGGAACGCCAGTTATCAAGTCAGTCGAGCTTTCCAAGCCAATTGACCTGCCTGGAAATGATACGCGATACCAAGGATGGCGCATTCTGGCCGAGGCCGGTGGCGTCGAACTGACCTTTACCATGCAGACAGTGGAATCCGTGGATGACCGGTCTGTCACAGTGCGGGGTTCTTCTGCACGGGCGCGGTTGGATTTTGCCGCAGATACGCTGGTGATTGATCGTGAAAACCCTTCGGATCTGATCGTGAATCCATTGCGCCGCCAGTTGGATTTGAGCGGGCAGCATCTTTGGGAGGGCCTGCGCAATGCGGCCATTCAAACGGCATCTTTGAACAAGAAATCGGCCTATGGGCAAAGTTTCCGTGGCATGGACCGTGCAGTATACGGCGCGCTTCAAACGGGCCATTCTGACGCTCGGTTCAGTGGTGAAACCGCTGTGACTGTGATGCAGGCGTTGGATGATGCGCTGGCGTTGATCCCGGCTGAAAAACTGACCAAGGCGGCCCCGGCAGTGCAAACGCGACAGCCGAAACCGACCGCCATGGTGATTGGCGGCACTGGCTTTATCGGACGCGCGCTGACACGGCGTTTGGTGGCAGATGGCCGCGATGTGCGTGTGTTAAGCCGTGGTCGCAGTGGCCCGTTCCCTGATCTGCCTGATCAGGTTGAAACGGTTGGAGTTTCGTTGACCGACAAGGACGCTTTGACAGAGTCGATGAAGGGCATCGACGTTGTGTTTAACCTTGCCAAGTCCATGGATGATACATGGGAAGCCAGCTTGCAAAACGACGTGGGCGTTGCTGTTCGTATCGCCATGGCGGCCGAAGCCGCCGGTGTGAAACGGCTGGTCTACACTGGCACAATCGCCAGCTATGACATGGCTGATCCAAACCAGACGATCACCGAAGACACTGGCTTTGCCGAAGATATGACAGATCGCAATCTATACGCGCGGTCCAAGGCCGAATGTGAACGCCAGCTGTTGAAACTGCACAAGGAACGTGGCCTTCCGTTGGTTATTGCGCGGCCCGGAATTGTTGTGGGCCATGGTGGGCCATTGCAGCACTGGGGGATTGGCCGTTGGCACGGGGCAGGTGCGGTGCGCATTTGGGGCCCTGGCAAAAACAAGCTGCCTTTCGTTTTGATTGACGACATTGCCGATGGCCTTGTTCGCATGATCGACAATGACGCAGCGCTGGGCGAGAGCTTTAATCTGGTGGGTGATGTGCAACCGTCGGCGCGTGAGTATTTCGATTTGATCAATCAGGAAATGGGGGCCCGTATTCGCGTTAGCCCGGCCAACCTGAATCTGCTTTTTGCGGCGGATGCTGTGAAGCACGTGCTTAAAAAACACGCGTTGCGTCGTCGTGGTTTGACCCGACCGTCACTGGCGGATTGGAAGAGCCGCGCGCATTTTTCACCCTTTGCGAATGACAAGGCAAAGCGCATTCTGGGTTGGGCGCCCGAAGCAGACAAATCGCGATTCGTTGAGGAAGCAGTTCACAAGGCGAATTTGTTCGGTTTCTAACGGGCTTATTGCTGCGGGACCGTCAACAATCCCCATGGAAACGGCATAATCCTGACAGATTCCAACGCTCTAAAGGAAGTGATCGCGCCGGTACTTCGTGGATTGGTGCGAATGGCTTAAATAGTGGTGCTGGGTGGCGCCGAGTCGGAATTGCCGCCAACCGAGGGCAAAGTAGCATGATGGACCGCCGAAAGTTCAAGCGCCGCACCGCGAATGAGGGTGAAACGCCCAACCGCGTGCTGAACGATCTGGAGCCCGGAGTCAGCGCGCCCAAGCCAGACCGGGCTCAGCGTGTTTTTGCGCGAGCCAAAACATCCGCGGCCAGTGGCGCATCCGGCGATATGCATCCGGATGACATCATTGCCCGCGCAAAGGAGCAAGCCGAAGTGAAAGAGTTGCGTCGTGTTAGTGTTAAGGTTGATCCGCTAAAAGTGGATCCCGAAATTGCAGAGAAGCGTCGCAAGATCGAAGAGCTGCGCCGCCAAAAGGCGCGGTTGATTGCCCAGCGGGAAGAACGCGAAGCGAAAGCCAAGGCTGAGGCCGAAGCACAAGCAGAAGCGCAAAAAGAGGCGCGCCTGTTAGAGCTGCGAGAGATCGAGCGTCGGCGCATCGAAGAAGAGTTGGCCGCCGAAGCGCGACACGAAGCCGAAGAGCTGGAAAAAGAACAAAGGCTGGCAGACCTCGCCGCCGCAGAAGAGTTGGCGCAGCAGGCCGAAGAGACGCCGCTTGAGCCTGAGGCTGATTGGGAAACAGGATCAAAGCCTGCCCTGAATGACACGCTGATCCTGGATCAAGACGATCACATCGAAGACTACGATGACGAAGATTGGGATATCGAAGAAGAAGCCGAAACATCCGAGGAAGAGCCGGCTCCGTTGGCGGCCTCTGAGGATGTTGTCGCGCCTGTGATCCATTCACCCGAGACTTCAGAAGAGGTCAAAGGACCGTGGGACAAGATACGCAGCTTTGCTGTTGATGAACGCCATCTGGAACGGAACCGTCTGATTTCGGCGGCGCGAGAAGATCTTGCTCACACCGCATTTGATGTTCTTCGGACGCGCTTGTTGCATGGGCTGCGAAAGAACGGGTGGAGCCGCGTGGCGATCACCTCTCCTTCGAAAGATTGCGGCAAGACATTTACAGCGGCCAATTTGGCGATGAGTCTGGCGCGGCAGGAAAACTGCCGAACAGTCGTTTTTGATTTCGACATGCGTCGGCCAAGCTTGGCCAAGGTATTTGGGGCCAATAACGTGGGCTCACTGGGTGATATGTTGCGCGGTGAAGTCGAACCGGAAGATCATCTTCGGTACATGGGCACGAACAGTATCGCAGTTGGAAAAAACCTTGCGTTCGGTTTCAACGGTAAGGTCGAGCCCTATGCATCTGAGCTATTGCAAGATAACCGAACAGGGGATCTGTTGAACGATATTCAGAAACGTTTCGATCTGGATGTGATGCTGTTCGACATGCCGCCGGCGCTTTACCATGATGACGTTATTGCTGCGCGGCATTTGTTTGACGCAGTTTTGCTGGTGGTAGGTGGTGGAACGACCAAAGCGAGCGAGATCAAGGATGTCGAACGCCGCATTGGTAAAGAAACGCCTTTGTTGGGGACAGTTCTGAACTTCTCTGAAGGTCCTGGGATTACCCGCTACAGTTACTGATGATGGGCATCCGATTGATCGGATCGACCCTTGCACAAAAAAAATCGCGCCAGGCTTGGCGCGATTTTTTTTGGACTGTGTGTGAATGTCTGCTGGCGCCCGCGCTTAGCGAGAGTTCACCGAGCCGCGGCTGAAAAGACCGCTTTCAGTAATCTTCTCCGAAAACACACGAAGCGACAAAGGTACGGCAAGGATCAAGGCGGCCAATCCCCCGACCACAGCGATTTTCTTGTTTGCACGCTCTCGGCGAACAGTCACGCGTGGTATTGAGACCACCGGCGAAATCCCCAGCGTACGTTCCATTTGCGCTGGTGTGCGAATGGCCGGATTTAGCAGTTCAAGCATGAAAGCGATGACCACAGCCGCCATCACCGATGCAACGCCCCCCATCAAAGCGATCTGTTTGCGGCTACGGCTAATGGGGTATTCCGGCAAAAGCGCTGTCTCCAGCACTTCAAATCGACTGCCCTGCTCGCGTTCTTCCAAAAGCTGGCCCATTTCCGCTTCGGCTTTGCGGCGGGTGACAACGGAATACTGATCTTGCTTGCGCGTCAGTTCCCGTTCCAATGCGTTCAAGTCCCGCTCAACCGCTGGAGCTTGCAAGAAGACAGAATTGATCTCGTCGATGCGGTTCTGAATGACCTGCCGTTTTTCATCCAACAGAGAAATCTGTTGGGCAGCGACTTCGCCACGAAGACGGCCCGCGCCAGTTTGCACGTCGACAATTTGCTGGTCCATGTCCAACAATGCTTGCCGCAGATCGCCAATCTCATCCTGCAAAACACCCACTCCGGCGTCCAGAAAGGCGGAGTTCTCTTTCTTGAACACTGCGATTTGCGCGGCCAACTCATCTATTTCGGCTGCAACACGCTCTTCTTCAGTTGCAAACAGCTCCAACGCACCTTGTGCGCGATCGATGCTACGTTTGCGCGAAGATTCAACGACGCTGTACATCATCTCGTTTGCAATATCGCGCGCCATTTCGGCGTCTTTGTTGCGCACAGTGATGATCATGCCAGAGGGTACACCACCGGGCATCCAGGCTTGCGCCGTTGTCAGAATTTGCTGCAAAGTAATGGAACTGCGCATATTGGCGACACGTTCGTTCATCGACATTTGCGGCATGTCTTTGTAAATGCCGTACTTGTCCATCACTTGAAGCAGGTTGTCCCGCGACATCAACCGCTGCTCAATCAACTTAACTTTTTGAACGGCATCATTGCTGCGCGCGGCCGCACCCGCCAGTGTTTCGGAAACTTCGGGCGCTTCAATCTGAATAACCGCTGTCGCTTCGTAATCTTTGCCTTGTTGAAGCGCGAGGTAGATTGAAATGCCGCAGCCTACCAACACGATCAACAGCATGATCCAGAACCGGCGTTTGAACGCGCCCCAAATTTCATCGATTGATTGGAACTGGGTCATGAAATTGCTCCCACCGGCTGAACTGGTGTGTAAATGGACGGAATGCGCCCTGAAAAACTAAAAAACATTGCCTTGGCCGACAGAAAGGGCCGCTGGTACATTACGTGAAAACCGCATGTTTTTCGATGCTTATTGCGTGATAACCAAGAAACAAACCATTTCCGATTCATCGTGGTTCGAAGGGTATTGGGCTTGGTCATGTCGCAGCCTCTTGGCTTTTTTCCGTCACGCAGAGTGACAGGATCACTCCGTGTCGTACCCATTGCCGAACGGTCAGGGTGTTGCGCTTTCGGAAAGGAAGAATGTCGCGCGTGAACGATGCGGTGATTGTGTTTGGCCCACTGAAACGAACGCGGAACCCATCAAAACCAAAAATAGTGGTGCTTTTGGGGTATTGCGCTTTGTACGCCGCTTCCTTGGCGCTGAAGATACGGCGCGCAATCATAGTGACGTCTGTTTCATCGGGGTTCAGCTCGTCCGGATAACAGATTTCGGGTATCAGTTCGCGTGCAATGGGCAAATCCGGCTCTAGATCGATGCCGATGGTTTCGATCGACTTGTTGCAGCCCACAGCGCCCACTGCGGCAAAATCTGTATGCGCGATACTGCCCACCATGCCCTGTGGCCAAATCGGAGAACGATCTTCGCCAACAGGAATGGCTTGCAGATCATGACCCAGCATTGAAATTGCAGTCCGCGCAGCACGACGACCGGCGGCAAATTCCCGTTTACGTTTGTCGATAGCACGCAGCACGGCGGCCTGTTCGACGGGGTAAAGGTCGTCGGTCGGACCGTCGGTGGATTTTGCTGCGATATGCACCCCTTGAGGCACTTCGCCTGCAACTTCACCCAGCAATTTGTTTATTGCTGCAAACGTCATAAATCAGGCACTCCTACGCGCGCGCATGGCTTTGCGGCGGCTCATGGCTTCGGACCTCGAAAGTCCTCTGGTGTTGCTTGCCTCTGGTTGAACTGGCTTCGCTTCCGTCTTGGCGGGACGGCCGGACAATTCGGCAACCCGTGCGGAGATTGCATCCAATGTTGGGAAGCGGAAAACATCTGTGATGGCCAGTCTTTGTGCGCCGAACCGCTCTCGCATTGTGCGGTGCGCTTGCACAGCCAAGAGAGAGTGCCCACCAAGTTCAAAGAAGTTATCTTGCCCGGACGTTGGTGCGACACCAAGAACTTCTTGCCAAACTTCGGCAATGGCTTTCGACAAATCAGGATCTGCAGACGGTGACGACTGAGGGGACAATGTTGGTGCAGTGGCGACCACCTTAACCGGTGCCGCGGCAGGTGCTGCCGGTACCGGCAGGGCTTTGCGGTCGATTTTCATGTTGGGCGTCAGGGGAAATTCCTCGACCTGAACAAAGCGCGATGGGATCATGTGGCTAGGTAAATTCTTGCCCAGGATCGTGCGCCATTCGTTTTCAGTCATCGGCCGTTCGGCCCGGAAGTACCCGATCAGACGTTTGTCGCCCGGCACATCTTCGCGCACCATGGCCAAAGCCTGTGGCACTTGCTGTTCGGCTTCCATTGCGGCGTCAATTTCGCCCAGTTCAATGCGGTGTCCCCGCAATTTGACCTGTCCGTCGGCACGGCCAATGAAATCGATTTTTCCGTCTGCACGACGGGTGACCAGATCACCGGTTTTGTACATACGTCCTTGGTGGAATGGGTTTGGAACAAACCTTTCCGCCGTCATTTCGGCACGATTCCAATAGCCGCGTGTGACGCCATCGCCGCCAATCCACAATTCACCAGGCATGCCGATGGGGCAGGGTTGCATGTTGTCATCCAGAACATAAAGCTGCTGGTTGGCGAGCGGCATACCAATATTGATGGTGGTTTCACTGGCATTGGCAGGCTCTGTTGAGGACCAGATGGTCGTTTCTGTCGGGCCGTACATGTTTATGACGCTGCCGTTGGACAAGGTCTCTATTTCACGGACCAGTGTTCCGGGCAGGGCCTCACCCCCCAGATAGATATGCTGAACACGACGCAAAGCGGCGCGTGCTTCGTCATTCATGCAGATCATCCGCGCCATGGATGGTGTACATTGCAAATGCGATACGTCGTGTCGGATGATTTGTGCGGCGATCGAGAAGTCATCTTCCGCCAACTCGACATCTGCATTGGCACTGCGGACGACCTGGGCCAAGTGATGTAGCCCTGACAGAACCTCATCCGTGGCGATGCCGTAGTCGATAAGACAAGCGACCTCACCCACACCGATGCGTTTCAGCTGTTCGGTCCGCGCCAAAGCATCTTCGATGGTGCCGAACATTCCCGAGTCGTTGAAATAGCGTTCAAACGCGAAATCGAGAATTTCTTCCAACTCGCTCTCGTCCAAAATACCCAGATCAAGCTCGAAAGCGTTGCTGACGCCTGTTGGGCGTTTGAAGGCCGGGAACGCCCAGGCATATTGCTTGATCAGCCCCGCGGCGGACCGCAGATAATCTTTCATTGGCTCACGCGCGCGTTCGCGGGCTTCTTCGCGACTGTCTGCCAGACAGGTGTGCAGCATCAAAGTGACGGTATAGTCCTTTGGATCACGCCCGGTTTTGCGAAGCTCTGCATGATAGAGTTTGATCTTGTCTGCGACTTCATCCAGGGATTGGCCCAGAAGGTGTGTCAAAACATTGCACCCCAAACGTCCGGCTTCGCGCCATGTGTCTGGGTTGCCGGCTGTGGTCACCCATAGCGGCAGCTCCTTTGACATCGGTCGCGGTTGCGTGACAACTTCGTGCAGCGTGCCGTCTTTGCGCGGGAAGGCAACAGGCTCTCCGGCCCACAGTTTGCGCAATTGTTCGACGTTTTCGATCATCGCGGTTTTGTTGTTTGGTGGTGTGTTTTCCGGCCGCAGAACAAAATCGTCTGGCTGCCATCCAGAGGCCAGCGCCAATCCTGTACGACCGTTTGTCAGGTTGTCGATCACGGCCCATTCTTCGGCAATTCGCGCAGGATGGTGCAGTGGTGATACCACACTGCCGGCGCGCACAGCGATGTTTCTTGTGACGGCTGCAACAGCGGCACCCGTGACCGAAGGGTTCGGATATGGTCCGCCGAACGCGTGGAAGTGACGCTCCGGTGTCCAAACTGCGCAGAATCCGTTTTTGTCTGCAAATTGCGCGCCTTCCAACAAAAGGCGATATTTGTCTCGGCCAACGCCATCGTCGTTGCCCCAGTAGTAGATAGAAAAGTCCATCTTGGAGTCTGATAACGGGATAGGACCACCAGAAATCATATTGCGGTTTTCATCAGACGAGAGAACCACCTTGAAACCGCGTGATGTTGTCCAGAACAGCTCCAAAACAGAAATGTCGAAGGACAGGCTGGTAACGGCCAGCCACGTACCAGCCGTTTCATTGGCAATAACGCCATCCATCCCAAGGAAGAAGTTCGCAACATTGCGGTGTTCGATCATCACACCCTTGGGCAATCCGGTAGAACCGGAAGTATAGATGACATAAGCAAGGTTCTCTGGCGCACTCGCCGGGTCTGGGTTGCTGCTGCTTGCCTGTGAAATCCGCGGATCAGTGTCTATTTCCAAAATGGATGCACTGTTTTCAGGTAGAGACCCGCGCAACGCGTTTTGCGTCAGGATCACCGGTGTACCACTGTCGGCCACGTAATGTGCCAACCGGTCCGCCGGATAGGCGGGATCCAGCGGCAGATAAGCGCCGCCTGCTTTCAGAATGCCCAGCGCGCCAATCAGCATATCGGCTGAGCGGTTACAAAACAGGCCAACCACCGTATCAGGACCAACTGCCATACTTTTCAAGGTGTGCGCCACGCGGTTTGTCCGCGCGTTCAGATCGGCATAGCTGATCGTCTCAGCCTCAAAGACCAAAGCTGGCTCATTTGGTGTTTTGGCAACTTGCGCCTCAAACATGGCCTGCATCGTTTGCGGACCCGTCGCAGCGACAGTGGTTTCGTTCCAGTCAAACAAAACCATTTGGCGTTCCATGTCCGACATTGTTGGCAATTCTGCCAACGGCGTTGTTTCTGGAACCTTGGCCAAACTATCAAGCCGTGCCACCAGTATTTTGGCCTGCATCGGGTGGATACGACCAGTGTCGTAGTGGATAACAGCGCCTGTGTCAGACAGCTCAACAGTCAAGGCGGCACCGGGAAGGGCACCAACTTTGTCTGAAATCGCGATGTCAGGCAGTGTTTGCTTCAGGGACGGATCACGCAAAAACAGGTCACGGGCAAAGCCGACCTTCTTTTCAGCCTCAACAAGCGCGCTGGTCGCGCGGCTTTTCAGGTCGGACACCGTGCCTGAGCTGTCCGCGTGCAACGGAACCCAAGGCATCGTCACATGTGATTGTGCCAACGTCGCCAAGTCTGCGTTTGTATATGCAACGTCCAGCGACGTTGTTTGCGCCAATTGCATGGCCCAAGCCAAAACATGGGCTGTATTGGCGTTGGACACGGCGATCGTATCCACTTCACCGGCCGAAGACGTGGTTAATTCCAGCTTCGCAGCATTCATTTTGGCCAGACGGCGACGCCACCATTGATCATGCTTGGCTGTGGCCTTGCTTGCCGCTTCCATTGCAGCAATGCCGTCTGTGTTGGGAAGGGTCAAAGTGTCGCCAACAGACAGGACGTTGTTGGGTGCAAAAGCAGCGCCGTCCAAGCTTTCCAAGCCGTGCAGTTCCAGACCGCCATCACCACATGCCACTGCCAGATGGGTTGGTGATACTTCGATCACTGTTCCAGCGGTTGCATGCGTTTCAATCAATTTGGCCGAGGTAAATGTGACCAGCTGATCCTGCACCCATAGTTTTGGCGTCGAAAGCGGGTTCCAATAAGGGCCGTGATCCATCGCCCGACAGAGGCGAGACAGTTCCATTGCCGGTTTGGAGATATCCAGCAAACCTGCGGCAAAGGGGCGATCCGCGCGGGCGTGATAGCTGCGCTGGGCGGGGTCTTGTTGCTCTGCGTTCGGAGTGCCTGTTTCCAGCCGCGCGATAACGTCTGAGAAGCTTGAAAGACCAGCTTCATAGGCTTTGGTGTTCAGTGTCAGTGCGGTGTCGTTGACCTCAATCGCAAAACTGCCACGCGCGACGATAGCGCCGGTGTCAACTTTGGGTTCAATGATGTGCCAAGCGATTCCGTGTTCTTGCTCGCCTTCGATCAGTGCCCACACCGGTGCGTTTAGACCGGCGTGCCGTGGCAGCGGGCCGTCGTGGAAGTTGATTGCCCCCTTGGCTGGTTTAGACAGTACGGCTTCGGGGATAATTTGCAGGTTTGCGATACTAAACAGCCAGTCAAACTGAATGCCGGAAAGAGCATCTGCCAAATCAGAGCTGGGGTCGATCACTTGCAGATTGTTTTCCGCCGCCCAGTCAGAAATAGCCTTGTTTTCCGTGACAACCGCCGCGATGCGGTGGTCGCGTGCCAATAGCTTTTTGCTACATTCTACAGCCAGGCTTTCGTTGCCCATAACGACGCAAGAAAAAACAGTCATCTCGGTTACTCCACTTCGACAATGTTCGTTAGCCCGGCGTGTGTTTGCCGTTTTGGGGGCAGGGGCTGGAACAAAGCTTTTGTATGATGCGCAAGAAGATCACGCATAAAATGTTTTGGATCCACGTCAGGTCGGCGTTGTAACAGGCGACGCAATTGCCAAATGCTCCAACCGATCATGCGGGATGTTGTGGCAATCAACGCATAGGCGCGACCGTGGTTTTTTGTGTAGTAGTGCCAGCGGCTGTCCAGCCAATAGGTTGGTAGCCGATCCCACTTTTTCATGCCGGTCGAAACACCACCAATATGCATCACACGGCTTTCCACTACGTAGTGGGTTTCGTAGCCAGCGCGGGCGGCCCGCAGCGACAGATCCGTTTCTTCGAAATACAAAAAGAACGTTTCGTCAAAGAGCCCGATTTCATCAAGTACGCTTTGCCGCATCATCATTGCGGCGCCTGCCAACCAATCTACCCGGCCAGATTTTTCGGGAACCGGCATCGGAATTGTTCGGTTGCGGAACAAACGGGTGATAGGCCCGGTGCGTGCGGCGTCTTCCATCTCTCCCAGTGCATTTGGAAAGCGAAAGGCCGATACATGCGGGTGGCCATCGTCACCACTAATAAAGCTGCCCGCAAAACCCGCTTTTGGATGAGTGTCTAAATAGGTCTTTAGTTTCTGCAGCGCGTCGGATTCTGGGAAAGCGTCGGAATTCAGGATGAAGACGAAATCGGGTTTGGACCCATCAGAAAATCCGCTACGAATGCCAACGTTGTTGCCTGCGCCGAAACCACCGTTGTGTCCGGCCTGCAAAACCCGGACGGTGCGTTCCTGCGCCCAATCGGCTTGCGCAACCTGCTCGGACATCGTTTCAAACGATCCATCCTGTGAATCATTGTCGACGATTGTGATTTCACCATCCATACCACGCATCGCAATTGCGGCCGCTTCCGCGGCGCGCAGTGTCATGTCTGCCGTCTTGTAGTTCAGAACAACTGTCAGAAGCCTATCCATCATTCAGCCGCCCGTTTTGTTGGGAAAGACAGAATCTGCCCCTTGCCGCCCGATGCGGCCTCGGCATCTACAATGGCTTCCTTCATCAAACCGGCCAGAACACGCACGTTCGGCTCCAGCACCATGCTGTCGTGGTCACCCGGAACCTCATGCACCGCCACGCCGGGGACAAACTGGCCCCAATCGTTGTCGTTCATCAGATATGCCCGTTCGCTGTTGACCTTGCGCCCGCCGGAAACATTCCAGTTCCCAACCAGAGGTGGGCGGAACAGAACCAACTGGCCGTTCCAAGGTTTCATTTGATATTGTGCGACGGCATTCAGGAACGCAGCCTCGATCTCGGCGTTGTGGAATTGATGTTCCGTTTCGGTCGCATCAACGGTCATACGGCGCTTTTCAAATTCCCAGGCAATCCGGTTCTTGGCCCAAGTGAAGGGATACGTAACACCCTTCTTTTTAATCTCTTGCAGCTGGATTAGCATTCGGTCGGTACGCGACAATGGGCGTCGCTGCGGCAGAGGCGTATCCAACAGAACAACCAAGGATACTTCATCACCGGCGGCCTGCAGCTGATGCGCCATTTCATAGGCCGTAATTCCACCGCCCGAGAATCCACCTATCATGTAGGGGCCTTCTGGCTGTACCAGTTTCAATTCAGCGATGTAGTCAGCGGCAGCCTCTTGCAAGGTGGTGTGCGGGGCCTCGCCACCATAAAGGCCGCGTGCCTGCAAGCCGTAGAATGGCCGGTCAGCACCCAACAAATGAGCCAAGTGGCGCAGGTTCAAAACATTGCCAAACATACCTGCAACCAGGAAGAATGGCGTTTTCGAACCGCCTTCGGCATCATGCATCGCAACCAGATGCTTGTACCGCCGTTGAGGCTCGACCGGTTGGTCGACGTCTGTGGCTTCTGTCGATGCGCCGGTGCGTTCTGCAATCAGATTGGCACATTTGCGAATGGTCGGCGCTTCGAACAGTACAGAGATCGGGAATTCAATCCGGTAGGCCTTCTTGACCATGGCGAACAATCGCACGGCGATCAATGAGTGCCCGCCAAGATCGAAGAACGAGTCTTCGACGCCAACGTTCTGAACACCCAGAAGTTCTTCCCAGAAGCCTGCCAGGGTGCGTTCGATTTCGTTTTCTGGCTCTACGTAGTCGCCCTCCAGCTGAGGACGGTTGAATTTTTGACCAGCCGAGTCTTGTCTGACAACGGTTGCTGCCTGAGCTGTCAGAGCGTTCAAATCCATTGAACTAACGACAACCTGAGGAATCCCCAAGGCCAACGCCCGACGGAATGCTTCGGTGCCTTCATCTGGCCGAATGCCTTGCGTCAGGTTGTGCTGCAAACGCTCTTCGGCAGGAGAAAGCGGTTGGGACATCGTGTCATCCGCCCCGTCAAACTCTACTTCGGCTGGCGTCAAACGCGGCGCAGCTGTCAGCACATCCAGGCTGTCCAGTCGACGGATAGTGAAGCCTTCAATCTCGATGCAAACTTCGCCATCTGTTCCACAAAGCGTTACGTTGAAGCTTGCGGTTTCGTTGGACGCGCGGTTGTCTTCGGCGTTTCTGACCCAGCTGACAACCTTTGTTGGCAACGGCGCATGCACGCGAACACGCGCATAGGACACGGGCACCCACAAATGGTCCGGTTGATAGCCTTGGATCAACTCCATCGCCCAACCAGTGGCAATATCCATCAGCGCTGGGTGAATGACGTACCCAATATCTGCGGTGGCTTCCTTGGGAAGCGACAGATCGGCAATGCCTTCGTTTGTACCGCATGCACGGGTATCCAGCGTTTTCCATCTGGGGCCGAATTTCAGCTGAACTTCCTGAGCTGCTGTCAGCTTGCCGCCACCTGCGCGCTGGGCTGATCCACAGCGTGAGCGAATGCCATTCAGGTCCAAACGGGCGGGCCGTTGCAACGGCATGAGTGAAACCGAACCTTGCGCATTCAGCGCAAAACCGTGTTTTCCGTTCAACGTGCAGTCCGCCAACACCTCAAAATCATACCCGGTGGATTGACGGGTCAAACGAACACGGACATCACGCGAACCGCCGTCTGCGATGCGCAACGGGCGCAGGAAATTCAGGTCTTTGATTTCAAAAGCGCTGTTTTCGCCTTGGGCTTTCATCGCATGCGCGGCCAAGGTCAAATATCCGGTCCCCGGCAACAATGCGTCGCCCAAAGCTGTTCGGTGTTCGTCGATAAACCAATCTGTGCTTCCGTAGGTCGCCGTGAACAGGCGATTGCCAGAATTGTCGAAGGTCGCCGTATCAAGCATTGGCAGGTCGACCGGCTTTTGCGGCATGTCCGGCGTTTCGCCATTGCGTGTTGCAAAGGAATCCGCAGCCATACCAACTTCGGACCAAATACCCCAGTTCAGGGCAACAACACGTGTTTTCCCACCACTGCGTGCATGCGCAAAGGCATTCAGAAATTCATTGGCGGCAACATAGTCGATCTGACCGATCGGTGCCGTGACAGTTGAAGAAGATGAAAACAGGACAATCCACTCAACACTGCCATCAGGGAACAACTGGTCCAGAACCTGGGTGCCGTGAATTTTGGGCGTAAACACATCTTCGACGGCTGCCGGCGATTTGGTTTGCAGTGGACCATCGTTGATGACGCCTGCGCCATGAATAACACCGGTAATCGGGCCAAAACGTTCTTTTGCTTCGTCCACTACGCGCTGCATTTGCGAGTGGTTGCAGCTATCCGCTGCGGCGACCATCACAATGCCGCCCGCGTCTTCCAACGTCTGAACAGCCGAAATCCGCTTTGAAATCGGATCAATGGGTGCATGGCGGCGCAGGTGATCTTCCCAATCTTCCCGAGGAGGGAGATCGCTACGAGACACCAAAATGATGTTGGATTTCAGTTGCGCCAGTTCCAGGGCAAGGGTCTGACCAATACCACCAAAACCACCGGTGATAAGATACGTGCCTGTCTTCAAGTCAGGCACTTTTTGACCTGACAGTGCAACTGGGCGGAAAGTTTGTTCGAACCGTCGGTCGAAACGCAGCGCAGCATTTGCTGTGTTCGGCTCTGCCATCAAATCTTCCAGAACGCGATCAGCCAGACCGTCTAGTGCGGTTGCAACTGTCTGTTCGGCCCTTGCGCGACCAAAGAACCCTGCTTCAGGCGACGGTGGCAGTAAAATATCCAATGTAGAGACTGTTACGTCTGGCAATTCGCGCGGAATAACCCGTGCCGGGCCTGCGATTGTAGCTTTGGCTGGATAGGGCAATGCTTCATCGCGCACCTGCACCGCACCGTTGGTAACAACGGTCATATGAAGCGATTTTGTCAGATTCTCATCGGCCACGGCTTGCGCCAGGAACATCAGTGAATAGAAACCCTGCTCTTGCTGCCGGTGAAAGAAGCTGGAACCAGGCCGATGGGATTCATCGGTGGTGACCAACCAAAAATGACCAACTTTGTTAGGGATAAGACCACGCGCCAGCATATCTTGCAGCAAAAGGTCGTAGCCTTCGCGCCCACGTTCAGGCGACAGGATGTAATTATTGTCGTTTACACGAGAGAACGTATCGCCAGTGCGCACCTCTACAACGATATGCCCCGCATCACGCAGTCGCTCTGTGCAACGCGCTGCGATACCCGCTTCATCCATAAACATGAGCCATGTAGATGGTTCCGCATCGGACAGCGCTGCAACGACATCAAGTTCGATTTCGGCTGACTTTGGCCGCCAAGCGGGCTTGAAACCCCATTCCGAGATATCGTCGGTCCGTATCAGATGGCTGGGTGCGGCATCTGCAAGGCGCTTGCCCGGTTCGATGAAATACTCTTCGTGCTGAAACGCGTAAGTAGGTAGGGGAACGCGGTGACGGGCGGCGTCACCCCAGATTTGACCCCAGTCAAACGTAGCGCCCAGCGCCCAAAGGCTGCCCAGATTTTCAAGGAAATAGCGGTCGTCCGAAACGTCTTCTTCAGGATGACGCAGCGAAGACAGCACCTGCTGTCCGGGAATGCCGCCATTTTGACGTGCCAGAGATGACATGGCCTTACCTGGACCGACCTCCAGGAAGATCCGATTGTCACGCGCCAAAGAGCCCAGACAGTCAGAAAACAAAACCGTGCCACGCAGGTGATCCACCCAGTAATCAGGGCTGGTTGCCTGCGCGTCAGTCATCATCTGACCTGTGCGGTTGGACGTAAGTGGAATCCGGGGCGGGTGAAGCTGGATTGAGCGAAGATAGGCACGGAAATCTTCCAGGATTCCGTCTAGCATGTGACTATGCGCGGCCACGTTGATGGAAACGCGCTGACACTCGATGCCTTTAGCGACCAAGGATGTTTCAAGGCGGGCCAAAGCGTCGATTGGGCCTGAGGCGATCGACAGTTCGGGCGCGTTTACGGCGCCAAGATCCAAATCCTCGCTTAGATGGGTTTTCAATTGTTCTGCCGAAAGCGACACAGACAGCATTCCGCCGGGCGAAACAGAGTCAAACAACTTACCGCGCAGGTAGACCAGACCGATACAGTCTTCAAATGACATCACGCCGGCAACGCAAGCGGCGGTGTTTTCACCCATTGAATGGCCGGTCAGCGCTGCTGGTTGAATTCCCCAGCTGATCCATAGTTGGGCCAGCGCGTATTCGACGATCATAATCAACGGCAACTGAATGGAAGGTTGTTTTAACCGTTCGTCAGCTTCGCGCGTGTCTTCGGCATTGGGCAGCCAAAGCGTTCTGATATCGTAGTCGATTTTTTGGTCCAGAATTTCCAGACCACGGTCCATCCATTCTGCAAAGACAGGTTCGGTCTCATACAGATCGCGGGCCATCCCGGCGTATTGTGCGCCGCCACCCGGGAACATGAATACCGTGTCAGGATTGTTCAGCGCGCTGTGCGTCCGCACACGACGCGCGGTTTGATTGGCCAACAAGTCGGACGCTTCTTCATGTGTTCCAGCCACAACGACGCGACGCTTTTCGAAGCTCCGGCGCCCTTCCTTAAGGGTCCAGGCAACATCAGCCAACGGAACGTCAGGATTGGCTTGCAGATACTCAGCCAAATTGGCGCTGTTTTTATCCAGTGCAGATTTGTTGCGTGCCGACACGGAAAGTATTTGGAACGGCCAGTCGCTCTCTTCGGACGCGGCCCTTTTGGGGGCTTGTTCCAATACGACATGCGCATTGGTTCCACCAACGCCAAGGGAGTTGACCCCAGCGCGGCGCGGGTGATCACTGCTGGGCCAATCAGATAGGCGACTGTTGACCGAGAAGGGCGAGTGTTCAAAATCAATTGCCGGATTCGGGGCTTCGAAGCCCAGTGACGGTGGCAATTGCGCGTTCTTCAACGAAAGCGATGCTTTGATCAGGCTGGCGACGCCAGCGGCTGTATCGAGGTGCCCAATGTTGGTTTTAACAGAGCCAATACGGCAGAAATCTGTTTCTTCGGTCGTCTCGCGGAACGCTTGCGTCAACGCGGCAACCTCAATCGGATCACCCAAATAGGTGCCGGTTCCGTGGCACTCGACATAGTCGATGCTATCGGCAGGCACATCAGCCACTTCCAAGGCTTCGGCAATGGCGCGGGCCTGCCCATCAACAGAAGGTGCCAGATATCCGGCCTTTTGTGCGCCGTCATTGTTAACGGCGGTGCCTTTGATAACGGCCCAGATATGGTCGCCATCCGCAATGGCGTCTTCCAGACGGCGCAATACAACCACACCGGAGCCAGAGCCAAAGACGGTGCCTTTGGCGCGGTGATCAAAGGCGTGGCATTCCCCGTCAGGCGACAGAATTTCGTTTTCTTTGTAAAGATAGCCGCGGCTGTGGGGCAGTTCGATCGTGACGCCGCCAGCCAAGGCCATATCGCATTCGCCGTTCAACAAGGCCTGTGTGGCGAAATGCGTGGCGACAAGTGACGTAGAGCACGCAGTTTGCAGGTTCACCGACGGACCTTGCAGATTCAGAACATGACTAAGGCGCGTTGTCATGAAGTCTTTGTCATTGCCGGTATGGCGCAACAGGAACATGCCTGTTTGTTCAACCAAGTCAGGGTTGGAGCAAACGTTGAAATAGAAATAGCTGCCCATGCCGCAGCCTGCAAAAACACCAACTGTACCGTCAAAGTTTTCAGGTACGTGACCTGCTGTTTCCAGGGCTTCCCACGACGTTTCCAGGAACTGACGATGCTGCGGGTCCATCACGGCAGCGTCTTTGGGCGCCAGCCCAAAGAACTCTGCATCAAAATTCTTGAAACCGTCCAGCGGCGCAGCGAAGGGTACATAATCTTTGTGTCGGATCAGGGAGCGATCTTCGCCTGCGTCCAGCAACTCTTCTTCAGACATCTTGCGAATGGAAGAGACACCGTCGCGCAGGTTCTTCCAGTACGCATCGATTGACTCGGCACCTGGCAGACGTGCTGCCATCCCGACAATGGCGATTTCATTGCCGGTTACGTTCGCCGCAATTTCGTCAGAACTCATTCGTAGCACCCTAGTACTTTACACCTTTGTGGAGATATCGGCCAATTCTGTAAAAATTACGGCGTCAATCGGATATGCTGGTGCCCGCACAGAGGTAAAATTGTCCCGGATTGGAACGGGTTACATACCCATATGCGCCAGCTTGTAGATATCTTCCCAGTGGACCCAAATTGCGAAGGCACCAATCAACGCGCCAATGACTGCGTAAAATGCGTCATGCGATTTGTCCCAAGCCCCTGTTGAACGCGATAGCCACACCACCACAGGATAAACCAAGGCGATGGAAACACCTCTGGCCAGAATACCACCCAGTAGTCCGGCAATTTCCAATCCAATGTACAATGTGGCTAGGGTCAAAACAGCGCGTGACCCGGCCAAAACGAAGAACCGTTTGGAGTCACCCACAGCAAGAGCTGCCTGGTCGTATGTTAAAACGATGATTTGCGGAATTTGCATTACTGCGATCAAGACCACCATAGGACCTGCTGCGGCGTAGCGGGGGTCATATAAAAAGTCGATCAGCCAGCTGCCCAGCATTGCAAAGACGCCAATCATGAACAGCAATGCACCAGTCACCAACATCCGCATTTTATGCAGTTTGGCGAAATTCTGAGGTGAGTCTTTCGGGGGTGTTTCGCGGTAAATCGGGATCAAAATCTTGGATGTCACCATGACGCCCAGCATCAGCGGGAAAGACGCAAGAAAGAACCCGATGTTGTAAACGCCGAAGTCGTCCAGACGCAGGTATTTGCCGATCAGCAGTTTGTCGCCCTGTTGAAATAAGAACCCTGCGATGGTGGAAATGAAGATCCATTTACCAAAGTTGATCAGTTCATCTTTGGCGGATTTGTCCCAGTGGAAACGATTTGATGGTCCGGGTAAGTATTTGTTATTGATGAATAACTGAACCGAGGCGCTAACCAGGCCGGACAAAACCAGCGCCCAAAGTGAGCCTGTCAGCCAAGATGCGATGACCGCAAACAAAACACCGGACAATTGCGTGACCATATCCAATAAGGTCACACGCCCCAGCATCAGGTGCCTGTTTGCGGTGTCCATCTTGGTTGGGTCAAATCCCATGATCACCAGCGAAAAGGCAGCCACGGGTAAGAAATACATCAATTGTGGTTCATGGTAGATCAGCGAAATAGGCCATGCCAAAACGCAGGCCGTGATCCACAGACCGAAGCCCCGAAGCACCTGAAGTGTCCAAGCGGTGTTCAGGAAGTCAGGGTCATCACCGCGTTTGCTTTGCAAGATCGCAGGCGTAACCCCGACATCTGAGAACATGACCAGCGCCATCATGAATACAGAAATCAAGGCCATCATACCGAAGGCTTCTGGGTAAAGCAGACGGGTGAGCAGCAGGTTGGACCCCAGCCGCAGAATTTGGCTGAATCCAAAGCCACCGATGGTCAAGAATGAACTGCGCCAGATGCGTGCCGTCAAAGAGCTGCCGCGGAGTTTTGCCAATAGCGAGCTCATCGACCACGACTCCAATTGGTTTTCTGTGACTGAGTCAGTCGAGCGGCGATGCGGACACCGGTGTACACGGCAAACCCAATGGGATCGCCAAGCGCCATACGTAATTTATCGGAAACCGGAAAAGGCAGTTTGTCATCGTTGCTTAACAAATTCGGGAACTTCTCTTTTATTTCATCGACACCGCGTTCTTGGCGGCGGCGCACTTTCACCAGGTTTCCCCATCCTTCAACGACCGGCCATTCGTAGGTTGCTGTCACGCCAACTCTTTCTTCGGGCGTGAAGCTTAGGCGAACGAAAGTGTCATCCGATATAATATTCGGAAATTCTTTCCAGCGGGCACGACCCGGTTCATTGACTGCGAAGATACCGCAGCCCGGAACGCCATGGGTCATGAAGGGGACGCGACTATAAATACGGCGGTATGCGCGGCTGACCCAAGAATTGGGCAACGAAATCTCGCATGTGCCAGAGGTGTATCGCGCTTCTTCGGTTTGAAGCACGTCGTGTATCTGCTGCAACAGCAGTGGGCTAAGCCGTACATCAGCATCAATGTAAATTCGGTTGCCTGAGGTGGCAGTCCTGTCACCAAGATTAAGGGCGTTCAGTTTGCCGCCCTCGGCGATGTCCAGAACCGTCAAGTTCCACCCTCGTGCCTGGAACGCATCAACGCGTTGTCGTGCGATATCGGCCGTTGCGTCCGAACAGCCATTTGCGACGACGATACAATCTACGCTGGCCTTCGCGGACCAGTCGGAACGCAAGATCGAATCCAAACATTCACCGATTTCACCGGCTTCGTTTGAGGCAGGTAAAACGATGCTAAGGTCAGCATTTTCACTGGGTGTCGGTGTATTGCGTACCAAAGCGGCCACACATCCAAAAAATAGGTAACAATCTGCAAGGGTTAATTGCAGCCTACTATGGCCAAAGAAAGGAAATCACGGTGAAAAACAAGGCATGACTGCCATTACCGATCATCAAGTGTTTTCTCCCTTGAAATTGGGCTATCTTGTTCCCCAGTTTCCAGGTCAGACCCATATTTTCTTCTGGCGTGAAATTCGCGTGTTGGAAGACATGGGACATGACGTTCATGTATTCTCGACCCGCCACCCACCTGCTGGATTGATCGCACACGATTGGTCGCAAGAGGCGATAGATCGAACAACGTATCTTGGCAAAGTTGATGCGATGGCTGCGGCCGCGGCATTACCAAAATTGTTGTCCAAAGGGTTGGGTCGCTGGCTGTTGCGAGAAGGGAAGACCTTTGCCAAAGACACGGCCATCACCGTTTCGGCAGCCCATCAATTGGTTCAGCATTGCAAAGAGCGAAATATTGACCATGTCCATGCCCATTCTTGTGGGCGGGCAGCGTTGATCGCAGCCTTTGCCCATATGCTGGGCGGGCCAACATGGTCGATGACTTTGCATGGCCCTTTGCAGGACTACGGTGCCGGTCAGAAGTTTAAGTGGAGTCACACTAGTTTTGCCACGATCATCACCCAGAAGCTGCTGGCTGAAATGCATGCGGATTTGCCGGGGTATTTGCCTGAACGTATGGTCGTGCGCCCAATGGGTGTGGATACAGACGCTTTGCAACGCACAGAAGGCAGCTATGAACCGGTGCGCCATGGAACGCCGATGCGCGTCTTTGCCTGTGGCCGGTTGAACCGCGTCAAAGGGCATCAAGACTTGATGACCGCCGTACGACAGCTTTTGGACAACGGGGTTGATGTCCGGCTAGAGATTGCCGGCGAAGATGACGATGGCGGCAATGGGTATCGTAAAGAGCTGGAGGCACACCAGAAGGCGCTGCACCTGCAAGATCACGTTAAGCTGCTCGGGGCTATCGATGGCACTGCGGTCAAAGATAAGCTGTTGAACGCGCATGTCTTTGTTCTGGCCAGTTGGCATGAACCTTTGGGCGTTGCCTATATGGAAGCGATGAGTTGCGAAGTGCCGGTGATTGGAACAGATGCCGGTGGTGCGCCAGAGCTTATTGACGATGGCGTGAACGGATTGTTGGTGCCGCCCAAGGATCCTGCTGCCTTGGCTCAGGCAATCAAGCGTATCGCCGGAGATCCCGAACTTGCCAGTCGTCTGGCCGAGGCCGGACGAGAGCATGTGGTTGCCAATTTCCGATCCAAACTTGGTGCCGAAACCTTGGTCGACGAAATTTATCGCCTCAAGTCACTGTAACATCACTGTGGGTATCTGGATGCCGTCGTCGGCAAATTCCAGATACTCTACCGAGGCCAAGTGAACTTTCGCAAACCCAGCCGACGCAATTATGCCGCCCGGACGCATAGCGAAGCTGTAGTCCTGCAGGGCGCCGGGCAAGATGGCCATGTCTTCTCCTGGCCCGCCATGAATGTAGTCGTTTCCGCCGTTTGATTTGAGGGTGTCATCACCACCGCCGCCAAGAATGACGTCTTCTTCAACACTGCCTTCCAAAACGTCAGCCCGGTCGCTGCCATTCAGGTTTAGCCCGTTGGCAAATGCGGCCACGTCTCGTGATTGCCAGCCGCCGTCTCCGGCTGCGTTAAAGGCCATCAGGGCGTCCCAGCGGGGGTTGCTGTCAGATAGATAGCGCAAGCTGCCCCAGCTGCCCCACTGCGAAGCGGGTGCCACATCAACAAAGGCGTTGAACAGTTTACCGCCCGCAGAAGTCCATCCATCCAGCAAGCTTTGATAGATTTCTGCCATTTCGGGGGTGTAGTTGAATTGCTTGAAGAAATCCGTCAGCCGTTCGTCGGAAACAGCATCACCATGGCCGGCGACATGGGTGCCACCCTCATACATCACCAAGTCCAACCCGGCGTTGCTTGCCGCTTGGGCGTGGTATGGAAAAATAACCTCGATCAGCTCTTTCAAAGAGCCGTCTTTTAGAGCTTTTGCAACCGGCGCATTGGCGCGTTCAAACCGGTGGAGGTCAACATACTCTCGCAGGGAAACGCGTTGCAGCCCTTTGGCTTCGGCTTCTTCCTTGGCAACGGCTTCGCTGTCGTCCAGCCAGGCAGTCATACGGCTGGCGAATTCTTCTCCGCCCATCTCGTACCCAAAATACCCCGTAACAGCATATGCATCGAAGCTTTCGTACGGCATTTTGCCCAATGCGTCTTTGGCGCGATCACTGGTCAGGACGTATTCTTCTAACCCTTGCCAGCCACTGTGAGTGGCCGCCGTTCGAACCAAGCGCTTTTCAGTGTCATCGCCAAAAACATCCGTCCAGATATCCATCACCTGAGCAGAGCGGAGGCCATAGTATTCCATCCAGCCCGTCTGCGTTTTCCCCCACAGCTTTTCGCCTTCTTGGGCAGAATAGTGAGCTTGAGAAAAAATGAAGTTCCAGACTTCATTCGAATATTCGACATAAGCCATCAGTCTTGGATCAAGGGACTCGCGCACATAGGTCGCGAAATTGCGAACATACTCATCGTCGGCCATGTGGGGCATGTTAAACCAAGGGTCTGCACCAATCTGGTTGGCCAATGCGACCATCACTTCCAAAGGCACGCCTTTTTTGACCCAAGAAAAATCAGACATACTTGGCCGATCTTCCCATTTTTGAATGTTAGACCCGTTTGTCTGCATCCAGTCCATGTACCGAATAGAGCGCAGGTTCTCGATCCTAGAGAGCCAAACCGGGTTAAACAAAGCACCGGCTTCATACATTTCCATTTGGTCGGCTCTTACGATCACGATGTCACGGATTGGATCGTTGGGATCAGTTTCAGTGATGGCGATTGAAACCAACCCATCGCCTGGTTTGTAAAAGAACTGTCCGGTGCCATCGTCGATTTTGATACGCTCTGCGCGGCCACCGATTTGAAGCGATCCCTTGCCCTTAAACCGAACTTCCCAATTGGTGTGCAGGTACAAGTCGGCTTCGGGTTGGTCCGTAAAAATGAAAGTTTCCAGCTTTTCAACATTTTGCGGAATGCTGATTGGCCAACCATTTTCATTCAGGTGCCCCCCGGCGCGCAGGTCTTCCATATCAACGCCGCCCCATTGGCCTGGCAAATGCCCAACCCATGGGCGGGCAGTCTTCATCACGTCGATAAACGGATGCTGGGTTGACCAATCTGCGATTCCGTTCAGACCCATTGCCAATGCAGGCACCCCAGAAGGAGTGTCTGTTTCCGCGATCTGCGCGATTTCAACAGAGGTTTGCGGTTCTGACATGATCGGCTTTTGCACAGGTGCAGGCACGGGGTCTGGGGCAGAAGTTTCGGCCGCGGCTTGATCTTCGCCGGGTTGCGCCAATTCCCAAATGTCTTGCGCGATTTTCGCATAGTTATCGCGGACAGTCGGATGAATTTCATCCTGCAGGTCAATGTCCACCGGAGGAGCAACACCGTAGAGCGAGGCATAGGTCACCAACGACGCAAGGAAATACAGTGTCGGCTGACCATGTGGTGCGTCATCCAAATAGAGATCGGAACCGGATAGGTCGGACAGCGCATCGCTTGAAAGAACCTTTGCAATAACGCTGGCAACAGGGATCAGCCTTACGTCGGCGTCTGGCAATCGCTTGGCGACGGCATCTCGGTAATCCACAAACCAGTCATGGTAGTCGCCTGCGTTGAAATCCTGATACTTCGCCAATTCTTTGGCCGTTGGCGGAAAGCTGCGGGCGATCCCTGCCATTTCGGCCCAACCTTCATAAATATACAGAACCGATTCAGGCTTTTCGCGGTTCACCCATGCCAACAGTCGGGCGGTTGCTTCGGCCGGGCTTTCATTCGTGGGATTGTCGCCATCATATGGGGCTTCAGGCGATTGATACTGGACGAAGTTTGCAGGGTTTACGACGATGGCATTGAACTTGGCATTGGCAAAACGTTGGATCCGCGTGTTCCAGACGTTTGAAACACCTGGGAATGACCAGTTTGGACGAGGCGGCAAAGACCGCGCAAAATCGCGGATAAAGCCCCATTGCCCATCCATGGCAAAGCTTCGGTCGTCCGCTTTGGCCAAAGTGTTTAACCATTGAGGAACGTTTGTTGTTCCTACGTCAGACAGGTGGTTGACCAGACTGTTGCCGAAAAAATATGCCCCGACAGATTGACGTTCCTCTGCGTGCGCGGGGGCGGTAAATCCCAGAAAACCAATTGCCCAAGATGTAATTGCGACTGACCGAATTGCGGTCGCCACGTGTGAAATCAATAGCATGTGACGCTTCCGTATGTGGGGCACTAGGTGAAAAACTAGGGCTGAGTCTATGCAATTGCGATAGCAAGAGCGATAAAAATACTCGTAATCCCTGTCAGTTCGGTGTCAGAGGGCCGCAGCCTGTGCGCTGACACCCAGAACAGTGCTGATCAGACCGAAGATGAGGCGTGCGCTGCCCACCGGAGACTCGGTCGCCAACACGGTGTCTTCAGGATGAATCATGAAGTGACGTGCCGCGAACAATCCGTCTGCGGTGGTCAGATCGATGGCAAATACGACTTGCTGCTTTTTGGGCCCAGTCCCGGTGTAAGAGACATCTTTGGCTTCATATTCTCGAAGCACTAGCAACCCTTTGGGATCCGCACGGGTTTCTGACAAGCCGCCCATCAGCGACAGGGCTTCCAAAGCTGTCAGAGCATCCTTCGGAAAGTAGATCAAATTCTCGATGCCGGATGCGCCCAATGCTGTGTAGGCGCGTTTGTCCGGTTCTACGATAATACGGTCATTTCGGCGCAAAATCGTATTCTTGCTGGCGGTTGAGAATAGCTTCTCAGCCGTGATCTCAAAAGTTTTGCCGCCACGGATCAGACGGATCAACGGATTTCGCAGGTTAGGCGAAATACCACCGCCCGCCGACAGCGCGCTGAGAATAGTATAGTTGCGCGAAATCAGCGGATAGGAGCCGGGACGAGAGACGCCACTGACTAAGTCAAATGAGTTCGACGCGCCTTGCTGTACATCAATTTGAACTTGGGCCGATGGAACGATTGGTGCCAACCGCGACTGAATACGTGACCGCGCGATATCGGGCGTCAGGCCGCGAACTTGGATTTCAGAAATATAGGGAACAAAAATCGTTCCGTTTTGCGCAACTTCCAGTTTTCCCAAAGTTACGAACTTTTGCCCAACATTGGTCAGCAGCGAATTTTCCTGGCTGTCCCAAATGGTAACGGTGACAAAGTCGCCAGTTTGAATAACAGAGCTGGACGGGGCAGCGTGTGTATCGATCCAATTGTAGTTTCCGGCCCAGCCGGTGACAGGCCATTGCGCGATGTTGTTCACGTTTGACCGGCTGATCCGTACAACTTGATAAGAAGAGTCCAACGCTTCTTCGTTCTTGACGATTTCAGATTGAAGCGCGGAACCGCGCGGCAGCGTACACGCCGCAAGCGCGAGTGCGAGTATCAGCCAAACAACTGTGCGACCGAATTTCTGCACGATATTTTCCCATCCCTGTTCTACCAAGCGATCTTCACGATCGGCTAAGGCTTTTGTTCAGTCTTGTCACAGTGCTAGACAATGGCACAAGTCGAAAAACTCGAAGGAATTCATACCGTGTCCGCAAATCCGCAACTGACCCGCGTTGCTGTGTTGGGCGCCAGCGGCAAAATTGGCCGCATTTTTTGTCACTATGGCGCCAGGGATTTTGCAGAAGATCTTGAAATTATTCCATTTTTTCGAGGCCATTCGGATGACCCCAGAGCCGTAAAATGGTGTCCGGAAGATGTAGATAAACCAGATTGCCAGGCGGACGTCGTTTTGGCTCTTTGGGGTGTGGTTGGCGCGGATGATAAGCAGCTTTCCGCAAATGTTTCGTTGGCCAAGGCCGCAAATGCACTGGCTCAACACGTTGGCGCAAGCCATGTAATCCATTGTTCCTCTGTCGCTGTTTATGCGCCTAGCGATGGTGCCGTAGACGAAGATTGGCCAACACGTCCGCAAAATGCATACGGTCAATCCAAGCTGGAAATGGAACATGCTGCCCTTGCCGCAAATGATGCGGGGCAATTGCGGTCCATATGTCTGCGGATTGGCAACGTTGCTGGAGCTGACAGCTTGTTTGCAGCAGGCGCGCGCGATGGCCATATCGTTCTGGACCAGTTTGAGCCGCAGATTGGACCGGCGCGCAGTTACATTGCTCCGGTCGATCTGACCCGTGTGTTTGCGGCGCTCATCAAGTCGCAACCAGAGGATTTGCCTTCCGTTTTGAACGTGGCGGCGCCGGGTGCAACGCGCATGCAGGATTTGGCGGCTGAAATGGATTGGGCTGTGTCATGGCGCGATGCGCCGGATACGGCCAGACGGCTTGTTGAGGTTTCTACCGCTCGACTATCCAAGGTCGTCCGATTGCCAACAGACAGCGCTAGTGCAGAGTGGATTGCGCGCGATGTCAAATTTGGAGGATGGCAGCGATGACGCCAAGCAAACGCGCTTTTGATGTTTTTTTTGCCGTGCTGCTGGCAGTGGTCTTGGCGCCCGTCGCATTGGTCATTGCTTTGGTGATCATGCTGTTCGACGGCCGTCCGGTTTTCTATGTGTCTGAGCGAATGAAGACAGCGGAACATGGTTTCCCGCTGTGGAAGTTCCGCACCATGAGTGTTGTGCAGACAGACGCTGGCGTTTCAGGTGGCAACAAAGACAGCCGCATCACACAAACAGGCCGGTTTTTGCGGAAATACAGACTGGATGAAATTCCGCAGCTTTGGAACATTTTGCGCGGTGATATCAGCTTTGTTGGTCCGCGACCGCCATTGCGCCATTATGTTGAAAAGTTTCCGGACATTTATAGCAAGGTGTTGATCGCGCGGCCGGGGCTGACGGGGTTGGCGACCTTGGTCTATCATCAAACAGAAGAGCGTTTGCTGGCCAAATGCCATACGTCAGAAGAAACCGAAGAGGTCTATAGCCGTCGCTGTGTTCCAGCCAAGGCGAAGTTGGATGTGATCTACGCCCGCAATCAAAGTGTTTGCGGAGATTTTCGGATAATGCTGGCTACAGTTTTTCGCAGCCTATCGCTGCACTGAACCGGGGTTAGCGGCGCAGATACTGTGTGTCGATATAGCCAATAATATCGCCGGCCCATTGGTGCCCGCTTAAGACGTACCCGTCACTGGCAACCAGATAAGCGTTTGAGAAAGTTGCTGACCCATTTGCACATTGGGCCACAACGATCTGCGCGACGGTATCGATTGTTCCCAAGGCAACGGGCGCATTTCCGCCCGGAACAACAGAGCATGACCAGCTTTGCCGTTCTTGCGTATTTGCAGCGTTCAGGAAATTCATTGTGATTTGTGCGGATCCTGCGCTTTTGCTGCGTACCAACCGTTCCAGCGGTGCAACTGTCGATGACATCAGATCACCGCCGAAACCGCGGGTTGCTACAATTACACCGTCCCGCATCACAATGGATTCACGCTGGGAATTGGCAAAGGTGGCTTGTCGACCGTTGGTTGCGATCTGAGCCATCAAGCCCTGATTTTTCGATTTGTCCAAAACCACCAAAACGAGCGGTGCGTCGCTGCGTGCCAGCTCTGCCGAAATCATTTCAGATGAAACCGCTGTTGGGGCAGTGTCTTTCTTTCGACGAGTCAGGTCTTTGACGATGTTTGCTGCGATCGAAAAACCATCAATCTCAGAGGTATTCTTGTTGCCGCAACCGGACAAAAAGCTGGCTGCCAATGCCCCTGCCAAAATGGCCTTCATCGCAATTTTCATCGCCAGAACTTGCCCCAGGATTCCGCCAATTCAGGCTTGTGATATTCGCGCGTTTTTTCATAGAGACGCCCGCGAACATTCAGGCGCGCGCCGCCATCACGTGTAAGCGATTGAAGGTTAACCTTTGCGTCAAATCTGGACGGTTTGCTGGTTGCCCAGGAAAGCGGGATCGTGAAGCGCAGACCTTTGTCAAATGATCCTTCACCAAAATCATCTGCTGATGCGTCGGTGAAGGTGGCATAAGCGCCAAGCCGCCATCCATTTGCGAATTCTCTATCAACTGAGATTGTCGCGCCGATGTCGCCCGCCAGATAGCGGCCCACATCCAGTTGACCATGATACCCCTTGCCGATGTCATAATAGGCAGACGCATGTCCCATAAGGATATCGTAATCGCGCAGACCAAGCTGTTGGTCAAAGTCGCGCTGTTGGACATAGTTCAACTCTGCGCCAAGTGCCAAACGGCTGTCGACAGGCTTCCACAGAACTTCGCCCGACACACCTGCGTACATCGATTCCAAATACCCAAGGGTCAGACGGCTGTAGATGTTTTCCGCAGGCCGAGCGTAGTGAGACAACGTCAGATAATCCAACGACGGGTCACCTTGTTTGGCGTACAGCGCACTGTTTGTGCGTACGGGTGGCAAATTGGTGCTGTTCTTGATTTGGCCATCCCCGATTGAGCCAACCAAGGTTTTTGAGATTGACCCTGCCAGCACAATATTTGGAGCAATGGTGTAGCTTGCCTCTGCTCTTGCGCGCAGATCAGCCCGTACCGGATTTTGTGGGTCAAACATGCTGAAATTCAAAATGGGGCGGAATGACCACTCGAACCGTTTTCTGGTTGGGTCCATCGTTCCTTTGGCCAAGCCAAAAGCATCCGAAACCACAGCCCGTTCCAACATCAATGCACTGTCGCTGTGTTCAAAGCGTTCAATGTCAGAACGTTTCAGTTCGACCGCCGACATTGGAATGCCGTCAACGATTGGCACGATGATGAAGTTCTCAACCGATCCCGGAAGCGAGCGTGTCATGGCGCGGGCGGTGCGGCCAATCGCTTGGGCGCCAACACCGTAGCGAGAATTGTGAATCCGCACGATGGCGCTGTCTTCGGTCAGGTCCAAAGCACCTAGGGAAATACCTTCCAGTTTCAGCGTCGAACGCAGCCGTTTTTCAGTTTTGGCTTTGGCTGATGGGTCCACGGCCCAGCCAAGATCGCTTGCTTGCCCTGGCGCGCGAACAGCCACCGGTAATGGTGCGCCTTCTGAACCGCCCGGCGCCGCAGAGTGGCGCGGGTTTGCCAAGAAGGTAAGCTGAGCGCCAAAGGTGCTGCCATATGTATGGTAAAGCGAAAGCTGTGTGCCACGGTTCAGCCGATAGTCGATGCCGTAGTTCAAAGAGCTGCTGCGGTCAAAACCGCCATTGGCGGTTTCTTCGCTATAGGCGTCAGACGAATATTCGATTTTGAACGTCAGCTTGTCGCTTGGCTGAAAAGCGATGCCGCCAAATGCCGATATGTCGCCGCGGAACCAACGGTCGTAGGCAGGGATGCCGCCCGTGGCCAGAATGGTGGTTGAACGGTTACCGAATGATGCGAAGGACCCGTGGCCCGCCAGTCGGCCCCATCCAAGACCGCCAGTCACCTGAAGGCCCGGCTTCAGAGTTTTCGACGCAACGATGTATTCGCCGCCATAAAGCCCCGTGCCGATGAAATCTTGAAATCCAATCGCGACAGCCGGGCGGATATCGCCTTCATCCAGCAGTTGGTAACGCAAGTCGAAGCTGCGGTCGTAGTAGGTGCCGTCTACGCTATGCGGGTGATTGAAATTGCCAAGTGCTGTGTACCGGAAACTCCCGGACAGACGTGGCGCAATCTGGAACGTCAAAGTGGTTCGGGTGGTGTCACCAACCTTGGAAAAAGTCGTGGCAATTGTGGCGTCTTCATCCGCGAATGCGGTTGGCATGTCTATCAAGCTGGGAGTGCCATAGGTGCCGTAAGAAACGCCCGCGTCTTGGGCGTTGGCCAGCGGAGATGCCAGTAACAGCGTTCCAAGTGCGGTCGCGGAAAAACCGTAGCGCAAATTGACATAGGCATTTCGTGGCACCGGACTGCTCCCCGAAGTCGGACGACTTTATTACGTGTTACGCCAGCAACGCGGCCTTGTCCATTGGTCCGCAAAATGACTGTCAATAAGTGACGAAACCTTGCCACTGAGCGACAATTTTAAGTGTTAATAGCCCCTTAACATCTGAACTGCTATCGCTTCGATGGGGGTTAGAAAGTGGTGGTTGAAGATGAATGGCGGCAACGTTGCGCCGATCATCATCAAGAAGAAAAAGGTTGTTGGGGGCGATGGGCATCATGGTGGTGCCTGGAAAGTGGCGTATGCGGATTTCGTAACCGCCATGATGGCTTTTTTTCTTTTGATGTGGCTGCTTAACGCGACGACGGAAAAGCAGCGAAAGGGTATTGCAGACTATTTTAACCCGACAATTGCGGTCAATCGCGTGTCTGGCGGTGGCGATGGCAGTTTAGGTGGACAGTCGGTGTTTTCGGAAAACACGTTGCCTCGCATGGGTACGGGGGCGACCAGCTTGAATCCGACGTCCAGCGATGCGGCGCGGGGCGCCATTAATGCCAGTGCCGGCGATGGTGGTGAAAAGGCCCAGGACGCAGTTGCAGGGCTATTGGGAAGCGGTGGGGAATCCATCCTTGAGGTGAATGAACAAAAACATGTTGAGCTGCGCCTGACGGACGAAGGACTAGTTATTGAATTCTTCGACATTCCGGACAGTCCCTTGTTCGCATCAGACGGGACGCCAAATCAAATCATGCAGTCCCTAGTTCGGGCCGTCGCACGGACGGCGCAGGCGGTGAACAATTCCCTTGCGATCAAAGCGCATGTCGCGACACCCGCATTGGTTTTGAAAGACCGCCAAACGTGGGAGCTGTCTTCAGATCGCGCAAACACTGTCCGGAAGTTATTGGCGGGCACGCATAAAGTCGACGGACGGATCAAGAAAGTGACAGCACTGGGGGATAAGGATCTCGCTCATTCCAACCCCATGTCTGTTCGGAACAACAGGATCGAAATCGTGTTTCTCCGCAGGTGAGCTGGGAACAATTTGACCTATTAGCGGCGTGTTAATCGGGCGTCCGTATGCAGAAGGGACAGCACAACTCAAAAGGGTTCGACATGACCATTTCGTCTTCTTTGAATGCAGGGGTAGCCGGCCTTGCATCTAACGCAACGCGGCTTGCGGCCATTTCGGACAATATCGCCAATTCTGCCACTCACGGATATCGGCGTGTCGAAACATCGTTTCAATCGATGGTGATGTCTTCTCGTGGGGGGGAATATTCTGCCGGTGGTGTGCGTGTGGAAACGCGCCGGTTGATTGACCAAAGCGGGTCTTTGGTGGCCACGACAAATGCTACCGATCTGGCTGTGCGCGGGCGTGGTTTTTTGCCAGTTGCGCGGTCTACGGAAGTAGAGGCAGGCAACGGCGAACCAAAACTCTTGCTAACAACCACGGGTTCATTTCGAACAGATGCCAATGGGATACTGCGAACCGATTCCGGGTTAACATTGTTGGGATGGCCCGCATTGCCCGATGGTTCGGTTCCCACGTATCCACGTGACACGTCAGATGGGCTGGAACCGGTCCAAATCAACGTAAACCAATTTTCTGGGGAGCCTACGACCAGGATGTCGCTAGGGGTCAACCTGCCGGCAACAGAGACAACGGCCGGTGCCACGGGCGACACTTTGGAATTGTCCGTTGAATACTATGACAACTTGGGTCGATCAGAGAATATTCACGTCGCCTACACGCCCACGGTGCCCGCAACCGGGACTTCCAATGAATGGACGATGGTCGTCACCGATACCGCCACTCCAGGAACGGTTATCGGAGAGTATACGCTGACATTCGAAGATTCACGAACTTCAGGCGGAACTTTGCAGTCGGTGGCGACCGTTTCAGGTGGTGCGTATGATCCTTTGACAGGTGCGTTGACTGTGACTGTTGCTGGCGGGCCGATAGAGCTGAATATCGGTAAGCCCGGTGATAGCGATGGGCTTACCCAGCTTTCGGACAGTTTTGCACCGCTGAATATTTCCAAGGACGGCTCACCAGTCGGGAACATGACAAGTGTGGAGGTTGACGAGCAAGGGGTGGTTTTTGCCTATTTTGACACTGGTATTTCCCGTCCGATCTACCAAGTGCCCTTGATCGATTTGCCCAACCCCAACGGTATGATTGCTCTGGATAAGCAGACATATGTGCCTTCGCCAGAAAGCGGCAGCTATTTTCTATGGAATGCCGGTGACGGGCCGACGGGTGACATTGTCTCTTTTGCTTTGGAAGAGTCGTCCACAGATGTCGCCAGCGAATTGACCGACATGATCCAAACCCAGCGGGCGTATTCCTCCAACGCGAAAGTCATCCAAACGGTGGATGAAATGCTTCAGGAAACCACAAACATTAAGCGCTGATCGTAGTCATTCAGGAGATTGATCCATGAGTCTGACAGGAGCTTTGTCAAATGCAGCAAGCGGGCTGGCAGTGAATGCCCGGTCGGCAAGCTTGGTGTCATCCAATATTTCCAACGCACTCACAGAAGGATACGGCCGCCGCGAATTGATTGTTGTCACAAATGCAAACAGCACGCACGGCGGAGTCCGTATTCAAACGGTTCTGCGACACAGCAATCATGTTCTGACGCAGGATCGCAGACAAGCAGATGCTGAAGCCAGTGCCTTGGGTGCACAAACAACAGCAGCACGTCGAATAGAGCAACTTGTTGGATCGGGGATTGAGGACGACTCCCTGTTGGCGATCATCAATAAATTCGAAGCCAGTTTAATAACAGCCGCGGCTGATCCGTCCTCTGAAGCGCGATTGAAAGAAATCGCGCGATCAGCGTCTGACGTCGCGACGAAGTTCAACACAATATCCGAGGGTGTTCAGACTGTCAGAATGTTGGCTGAGGCCAAGATCGAGGAAGAAATCGGCATTCTTAATGCAGCCTTGGCGCGTGTTGAGGGCTTAAACGCCCGGATTTCCGGTATTGTCGGGCAGGATCGCGATCCCTCTGCATTGATCGATCAGAGACAACAAGCCATCGATGAGATTTCTTCCATTGTTCCTGTTCGTGTTGTTGAGCGTGAGCGTGAAATGGTTGCGATATTTTCCAATGGGGGCGAGATCCTGATTGAAGATAGCGCGCGGAAACTTGAATTTTCGCCGGTTAACTTGATCGAACCTCACATGACCCTAAGCAACGGTCTGTTGAATGGTTTGACGATCGATGGACGGCAGGTCGATCCCAGTGGATCGGGGATGATGTCTGGCGGGTCACTTGCTGCGCATTTTGATGTGCGTGACCAGTTGGCGACGTCTATGCAGAGTGAGTTGGATGGAATTGCCCGTGATTTGATAGAACGGTTTCAATTTGGTGGCCCAGACACGACTTTGACGGCTGGCGATCCAGGGTTGTTTACCGATCAAGGTTTCACGTTTCTCAGCACGGACGAAGTTGGTATCGCCAATAGACTCCAACTGAATGCTTCCGTTGTTCCAAACGGCCCAAACACGTGGAAGCTTCGAGATGGTCTTAATAGCGTGGTCCCCGGCAATGTTGGGGACAGCATTCTGATCAATGGCTTGAAAGACGCGCTGAACGCGCGCGTTTCACCTTCGTCCGCAACGTTGCCGTCGCATGCCTCTTCTTTGCTTGACCATGTATCACGAATGACCAGCAACAGCGCAGAAACGCGCGTTTCTCTGGAAAAACATCAGGTCAGTGCGCAGGCGGCCGTGGTCGCGATTTCAGAAGAAGAAATGGCGCAAGGCGTCGACACAGATTTCGAACTTCAAAATCTGATGCGTATTGAGCAGGCCTATGCAGCCAATGCACGTGTCATCCAGGTTGTGGACGAACTTTTGGATATTTTGCTGCGATAGTTTTGGGGGAAGGTGAATGCAATCTATTGGTGATTTGGCTCAGTTATTTGGACTACAAACCAGACAAGCGCAACTGAAACGCAGTGTGTCAGCTCTCAGCCAACAGCTGACCACCGGGTTAACTTCGGACCCGGCCAGTCATCTTGGTGTTTCGATGCGTGAGGTTGCCAGCCTTCAAAGTGAGACGCAAAGATTGTCGGCGTTTCGCCAAATTGGAACCGAAGTTGCAGTCAAGGCTGAAACAATTCAATTCGTTCTAGGCGACATTCAGGATGCGACATCAGATTTGTCGTCCCTGTTTTTGCGATCCGACATTCAGCAGTCTTCTGATGCTCGTCAGGCGATCTCCAACTCATCTGGCCATGTTTTTGAGATGATTGTGGATCGCCTGAACACAAGACACGCCGAAACTTCGATCTTTGCGGGTACCGCGACTGATCAGCCTGCATTGGCCAACTCAGAAACGATTTACGCAACCGCAAGATCAGCGGTATCTGGCGCGGTGACGGCAACTGATATCCTGAATGCCCTGGACACATGGTTCGACACGCCAGCTGGCGGATTTGAGACCACCGCATTTTTGGGCGCACAGACTTCTGTGCGGCGCGTCGCACTTAACGATGCAGAAAGTGTTTCGATGGCGATTCGTGCGGATGACGCAGTGTTCCGTGATGCGATGAAATCTACCTTGGCGGCTAAGCTGGCAATGGATGATACGTTGAGTTTAGACGCGTCAACGCAAGCTGCTTTGCTGCAATCTTCCCGTGATCAATTATTGCAATTGCAAAGCAACCTATCGTCAATTCGGGCTGAGGTCGGAGCAACTCAAGAGAAGATTTCCAATGTGAATGCCCGCAACGCGGCAAGGATGTCTGAGGTCGCTGTTACACTTAGCGATATTTTGGCGGTCGATCCGTATGAGATTGCGACGCGGCTTGAGCAGTCGCAAGCTCAAATGGAGGCGCTTTTTGCAGTCAGCGCCAGAAGCAGGAATTTGCGCCTAGTGGATTTCTTGCGATGATCAAAATCCAACGAAATACAGTTTTTCTGACCCTGGTTTTTTGCCTTTTTAGCCATCTGCCCAACGCGGTCGGGGCGCAGGCAATCCGGATAAAAGACTTGGTCGAGTTCAGCGGTGTTCGAGGTAACGACTTGGTCGGATATGGTTTGGTCGTTGGGTTGAATGGCACGGGTGATGGGCTGCGAAACGCCCCGTTTACTGAAGAATTGATGGAAAACATCCTTGAACGACTTGGTGTGAACGTTTCTGGAGAACAATTTCGTCCAAAGAATGTGGCGTCAGTAATTGTTACAGCGACTCTACCGCCGTTTGCTCGGGCGGGTGGCACTGTGGATGTCACCGTTTCTGCAATTGGAGATGCAAAAAGCTTATTGGGCGGTACGCTGGTCATGACACCATTGAATGCGGCTGACGGTCAGATCTATGCGGTGGCGCAGGGTACAATCATTGCGGGCGGAGCGGCAGCAGAAGGAGATGGCGCAAAAACGGTACAGGGCGTTCCGACGTCTGGGGCGATACCGTCCGGTGCGCGAGTGGAGCGCGAAGTTGCCTTTGAGTTTTCAGAACTTTCTGCGTTGCGTTTGGCATTGCGAGAACCGGATTTCACGACGGCATCGCGAATTGAAGAGACGATAAATCGGACGTTCCGACGGCAGGTTGCACTGATGGCTGATGCCGGCACAGTAGAAATTGATCTGCGTGCATCAGGGGAAGCGTCACCAGCGCATTTCTTGGTCAAAATCGAAAATCTGCCAGTGCAACCGCAACGTCGCGCTGCCGTTGTGGTGGATCAAAGATCTGGGACCATTGTAATGGGGGAGGATGTTCGCATTTCGCGCGTTGCTGTCTCTCAGGGCAATCTGACACTTCGCATTCAGGAACAGCCGATCGTCGTTCAACCCAATCCTTTTTCGGAGGGTCAGTCCATTGTGGTGCCGCGAACCGAAGCTGCGCTGGAAGAAGGAGAGGGTTTGGCTTTGGCAGAGGTTCCCGAAGGCACCTCTTTGTCGGAGGTAATCGCAGGGCTAAATGCGCTGGGCGTTGCACCAAGGGACATGATCGACATTTTGAAAAGCATCAAAGCCGCAGGCGCACTGCATGCGGAGTTTATTGTTCAATAATGGGGGCTTGTGACTATCGGCGTGCGTTCCACGATGCAGAGGCGTGTTTTCGGGTGTAGAACTCTCCCATCAATCCGATCATCAGCAAGCCGATGCTAAGGTAGACTGGGTACTCAATACTGCTGTTTCGGGGTGCGTAGTCCAGAAAGGCAAAGCCTCTGGATTGGTCAATAGCGTGGAACAAGGGGTTCCAATCAAACATGACCAACATCGAACTGGACAGCGTGTTTGCGACAAACATTTTGCCTGACGCGATCATATTGGCCCGCTGGTATATTGTGCCAATGATACTGACGGGCGTTGGCGCCCAAGGTTTTGCTGCCAAGAGAACCATGCCAACTGCTGCGCCTGAAAACCACGCCAATATGACCATGGCCATGCATCCGATCGGGTCGTGGATTTCGGATATGACCCCCGGATTGAAAGCGACGTCGTAGATAAACAGCACCGCAAACAATGACAAAACCTGAACATAAAGCGAAGACATCATGCCAGAAGCGATCGCGATTGCAGTGGTCATTGGCGCATGTTGCATCATCGGGCTTGCCGGCCCTTCGGAGTTCATGACCGCGCCCATGGTTTTGACGTGGGTCATGTAAAGAAATACCCCGGTCATGATGTAGACCATAAAGTCGCCGCGCAGGGCTGTGCCACGGACTCCAATGATGATGAACATGAAATAGAAGGCAAGAACGAAGGTGGCCGTTTGAAGCATATTCATCAGAATCGCCACGATTGCGTTGCCATGAACGCGCCGCACCGATCGAACGGTGTTGTGGTAGATCAGCTCTGAAATGTAGAGAGCAGAGCCAAATTTGGATCGTGGACGGGCAGTTTGAAACATTGTGACCTGCTCAGCTCCTTGGATTTTCGCGGCATTCTTGTTGTTTTGACCATAGGTGGCCATAACGCGCTGGACATGTCTACTTTAAGAATCCGGCAAATCGTTGGCGGAAGGAGAATTGATTTGAATTACGAGCATCTTGTGGAAACCATGCGTCGCCTTGCGCTGGAGGCGGGCGCAAAGATCATGGAAATATACGAAGCCGATGATTTTGAAGTCAAAACAAAATCGGATCAAAGCCCGGTAACGGAAGCCGATGAAGCGGCAGATGCCATTATTTCGGCTGGTTTGCGCAAATCGTTCCCGGAAATGCCGTTGGTTACCGAAGAACAGGCCGACAGCCATACTCAAACTGTCAGCACATTTCTGATCGTTGATCCCTTGGATGGAACAAAAGAATTTGTGAAGCGCCGGGGCGACTTCACGGTCAATATTGCCCTTGTCCAGGACGGAGTGCCCACCCACGGTGTGGTTTACGCGCCAGCGCGTGGTCGGATGTTCTTTACCTTGGCCGATGAAACTGCAGTTGAAGAAGTTGGTCCGTTTTCGTCAGACAGCATTGGTGAAACGCACCCAATCAAGGTTGCCGAAAGCGACAATTCCAAGCTGATGGTTGTGGCGTCAAAATCGCATCGCGACGAAGCGACGGACGCATATATCAGCAAATATTCTGTGGCTGACGCTAAAAGCGCCGGGTCATCTTTGAAGTTCTGCTTGGTCGCGACGGGTGAAGCCGATCTATATCCGCGTTTGGGCCGCACCATGGAATGGGACACTGCCGCCGGACACGCGGTGCTACTGGGGGCCGGAGGTCAGGTTGTGCGTTTTGATGACTTGACGCCGTTGGCCTATGGAAAGCCGGAATTCGCGAACCCGTTCTTTATCGCCCACGCGCCGGGAGTTGCGTTAAAGCAAGGATAATCAATGAACTTTCCACCGGTCAGCGTTGTCATCGTCAGTTGGAACAGACCAGCTGCGTTGATCCGATGTCTGACCGGAGTTGCGCAATTGGACTATGCGCCGATGGAAGTGATTGTTGTCGCCTGCACCGCCGGGGTTGAGGCGGTGCAGGCATCGCGTTTTTTTCCACATGTTAAGCTGGAAGAGGCGCCCGTTCCCAACATCGCAAAAGCACGAAATAGCGGGATTGCTCTGGCGAGCGGCGATATTGTCGCCTTTATCGATGATGACGCCGTGCCCGAGCCACTTTGGCTGCGCCATTTGGTGCGGGCTTTTGATAATCCAAATGTAACGTCTGCCAGTGGTGTTGTTCTTGGTCGAAACGGAATTTCCTGGCAGTGGGGTCGATCAGAGATTGATGAAACCGGAGCCAGAGTTGCGCTGACTGTTGACGGTGACGACCCAATTGTGTGGGCACCCAAGGCGGGCCGAGGAGCAAAGACCGAAGGCACAAACATGGCCTTTCGTCGGTCTGTTTTGTTGCGTGAGGGCGGGTTTGACGAAGCCTTTGCTTACTACCTGGACGAAAGCGATCTTAATTACCGACTGGGTCGGTTAGGGGAGCAATCAGCGTTTGTTCCATTGGCACAGGTCCACCACTCATTTGTTGCAAATTCTGTCCGTCGCGATGACCGTGTGCCGCGGGATTTGGCGCTATTGGGAAGGTCGCAAGCGGCCTTTGTTGCGCGGCATTGCCCAAAGGAACGCAGAATCTCTGCTCGGTCCAGCTTCGTTGCGGAGCAACGGAATCGCCTTCTGCGCCATATGCAAACAGGGGCATTGATGCCCGATGATGTGCACCGTTTGTTGGGCGGATTGTCGCATGGTTGGTCACAGGGTGAGGCGCAACCAGTTGTTCCGCCGCAACCTTTTGAAAGCCGGAATGCGGATTTTCGCCGATATCCGACTCAGGTAGACGCGCCGCGAAAATACCTGTCGCAGCTGTCTTTCAAATGTGCAAAAAGTCACCAGTGCGCACAAAAATTAGCCGAAAGCGGTTACGTGACGACGCTGTTCAATTTCTCGCTTAACGGGTATTATCACAGTGTTTCCTTCACATCATCCGGCTATTGGATACAATCAGGGGGCGTTTATGGCAGAAGCACGCGAAATGGTCGGTTATTTCAGCCTTGGCGTCTCGAAAACCGGGTTGTTGCGGAAACAATGCGCGTCTCGCCGGTGCGTGGTTAACCGCCGATAGGACACTGGTAGGCTTGCTGTGGCAATTTTGAGATGCCACAAGATTTTCATACTGTGGATACGTTTCAGGCCAACAGATTGTTTAAGCCGTTTTCAATGTTCGAGGGTGCTGGGTTGCTCTAGCGTATAATTAGGAGCTGTATACTGAGATGAAGAGAAAAGTTACCAAGGCGATTTTTCCTGTAGCTGGGCTTGGGACACGGTTCCTTCCAGCCACGAAATCTGTGCCAAAAGAGATTATGACTTTGGTCGATCGCCCGTTGGTGCAATACGCAATTGACGAGGCCCGCGCGGCTGGCATCAAGGAATTCATTTTTGTGACGTCTCGCGGCAAAGGGGCGTTGGAGGATTATTTTGATCATTCTCCGCAGCTGGAGCAGGAATTGCGCCGCAAGGGCAAAGATGAGCTGCTGAACACGTTGCGCGCAACCAACATGGATTCGGGCGAAATCGCTTATATTCGTCAACACAAAGCGCTGGGCCTAGGCCATGCCGTTTGGTGTGCCCGTCGTTTGATCGGGAATGAGCCTTTTGCGGTTATGTTGCCGGATGATGTGATTGCGGGTGACAAACCTTGTCTGCAACAGATGGTAGAAGCCTACGAAGAAACTGGCGGAAACATGGTCGCTGCCATGGAAGTGCCGGGTGACAAAGCTTCGTCCTATGGCATTTTGGATGTCAAAGAAGACATGGGTTCCATGGTTCAGGTAAAGGGTATGGTCGAAAAACCGCCCGCTGGCGAAGCACCGTCTAACCTGGCCGTTATTGGACGCTATATTCTGACACCCAATGTTTTGCGTTCGATCAACAAGCTGAAAGCTGGCGCTGGCGGCGAAGTACAACTGACCGATGCGATTGCCGAGCAAATTAATGGCGAAGGCGTTTATGGCTATCGGTTCCGTGGTGAACGCTTTGACTGCGGATCCAAAGCCGGATTCCTTCAGGCTACCGTTTCGTTTGGTCTGGCACGTGACGAACTGAAAGATGAGCTGATGGGCTACCTTCAGGAAGTCATCGGCGCCAAGAACGCGGCGCAGTAGGATAAAGAATGGCGAATGTTCTGGTAACTGGCGGAGCGGGCTACATAGGCTCGCACGCTTGTAAGGCGCTGGCGCAGGCCGGTTTCACGCCTGTAACATTCGACAATTTATGTACTGGTTGGGCCGATGCTGTTAAATTCGGCCCATTCGAACAAGGTGACTTGCTGGACAGACAGCGATTGGACGAAGTGTTCGCAAAGCATCAGCCCGTCGCGGTGATGCATTTCGCGGCGCTTAGCCAAGTGGGCGAAGCCGTATCTCAACCCGGTCGCTATTGGCGCAACAACGTGCTTGGGTCTTTGACGTTGATTGAAGCTGCAGCAGCGGCTGGTTGTATGGATTTCGTTTTCTCGTCCACCTGCGCTACCTATGGCGATCAAGACAATGTGGTTCTGAACGAACAGTCAGCGCAGCATCCGCTAAACGCATACGGCGCTTCAAAACGTGCTGTTGAGGATATTCTGAAAGACTTCGAAGTTGCGACAGGTCTGCGGCACGTCATTTTTCGCTATTTCAATGTAGCCGGTGCTGACCCGGATGCAGAGGTTGGTGAATTCCACCAACCTGAAACGCATTTGATCCCATTAATGCTGGATGCGATCGATGGAAAGCGTGACGCGTTGACGATTTTTGGCACGGATTACGATACACCTGACGGCACATGCATTCGGGACTATGTCCATGTTTGCGATTTGGTGGATGCCCATGTTTTGGGTCTGAAATGGCTTCAGGATGAACGTGGCAGTCAAATCTTTAACTTGGGCACCGGGCGCGGATTTTCTGTGCGCGAGGTTGTTGCCGCTTCCCGTGAAGTCACGAACCGGCCTGTTCCGATGAATGAGGGAGAGCGCCGGTCAGGTGATTGCACCAAGCTGGTGTCGGGCTCTACGAAAGCGGAACAAGAACTTGGTTGGGTGCCGTCACGATCAACGCTTCGGCAAATGATCGGTGATGCATGGCGCTGGCACCAGAACGGACATTATGATCGGTAAGCCTGCGGGGCGGATACTGGATCTTTCGCGGCTGACCAGTCGCGCTGGTAAGCAACTTACTGGCGTTGACCGTGTTGAACTTGCCTACCTTCAACAATTTCTTGCAATGGACGTGCCTGCTTATGGGCTGGTTCGGACGACGCTTGGTTTTATTCTGTTGGGCCGCGATGGTCTGGGCCTGTTGAAAGCGTCTATTGAAAGCAACACTACCCAAGCTGAGCTGCTATCCGCTTTGCGCGGCGCGGCTGTTGCACGGTGCCGACCGTATTTACTGGGCATTATGTTGCGGCGGCATGTGCCACAAGGCAGCCACTATATTAATGTGGGTCATAGCAGTTTTTCATCCCGTCTGGTCCGGGGTCTGAAATTCGCAGGTGTGGGAAAAATCGCGGTGATGGTGCACGATACCATTCCTTTGGATTTTCCCAATTTGCAGCGTGACGGGAGTGTTGCGCGCTTCGCCAAATTTCTGAACCGTGTCGCAAACACTGCTGATGTGGTGCTGTGTAGCTCGGCTCAAACGGCAGTAGATTTTCGCAGGCATGCACCGCGTGCCACAGGACATGTTGTTGTCGCCCATTTGGGCGTATCGGTCCCGGTTGCGGGGCAACGTCCAAGCGGGGCTTGGGTATCGCCGTATTTTGTTGCTTTGGGAACGATAGAGCCGCGTAAAAACCATCAGTTTCTTCTCGATATTTGGGCGGATATTTGCGACCAGCCGGATGCCCCGCATTTGGTTATTTGCGGGGGACGTGGTTGGAAGAATTCAGAAGTATTTGCGCGTTTGGATACGCGCCCGGCCAACGTGCACGAACGCGCTGATCTTTCGGATAGCGAAGTAGCGGCCTTGATGAATGGTAGCGCAGGCTTGCTGTTTCCCAGTCTGTCAGAAGGGTTTGGTTTTCCGCCTTACGAGGCCGCCGCGTTGGGCGTGCCGGTTCTTTGCAACGACTTAGCTGTTCTCAAGGAAGGGCTGGGGAACATTCCCATTTACGCAAAGGTCACCGATCGCTATCTTTGGGTCAGAAAAATAAATGAAATGGCGACAGCATTTCGGGCAAATGACGGGGCAAGGGCAGTTGATCCGTCGCTGAACCTTCCGACCTGGACGGCGCATTTCAACATTGTGTTGAGCCTGATCTGATATCGCCTGGCCAGAAAACTGGTCAGTGGGCAGAGTGACCAATGGGCGTTTGGCAATCATATCGGCTGCGGCTTCAGCGAAAACGCTGGTTGATCCGTGCTTTTCGGAAACGCCGTGAGTTGGCGAAGAACGTAGATCGCACGCATCAGATTCAGGGCCAGGATATTCTGCTGTTCTGTACTCAACGCAACGAGATGACGCGACTGCCGCACTTTCTGGCGCATTACCGTGATCTGGGCGTGGCGCATTTTCTGTTTGTGGACAATGGCAGCACAGACGGGTCGCTGGACTATCTGACTTCGCAACCTGATGTATCTGTCTGGTCCAGTGGCGAAAGCTACAAGCGCGCCCGGTTTGGGATGGATTGGATGAACTGGTTGCTGCGGTCATATGGGCACGGCCATTGGTGCCTGACCGTAGATCCAGATGAATTGTTGGTTTTCCCGTTTTGTGACACCCGCCCTTTGCGGGCTTTGACCGATTGGCTTGATGCGTCTTCGATCCGAACATTCAGCGCTATGTTGTTGGACATGTATCCCAAGGGCCCAGTCGACAGGCATGTGTTGGCGCCAGGACAGGATCCGATCAAGGTGGCGCGTTGGTTTGACCCCGGAAATTACCGCATCAGTTTGAACAAGCTGCATGGAAACTTGTGGATTCAGGGCGGTCCACGGGAACGTATCTTTTTTCAGGAACAACCGCATCGTGCGCCGGCGTTGAACAAGATTCCGCTGGTACGTTGGGACCGTCGCTATGCCTATGTCAGTTCAACACACAACTTATTGCCGCGCGGGCTGAACCATGTGTTCGATGCCTTTGGTGGTGAAAAGACATCAGGCATCCTGTTGCATCCCAAATTCGTGGGCGGATTGTCTGGCAAAGCGACCGAGGAGCTGACACGCAAACAGCATTTCGGCGGTTCCAAGGAATACCGGGCTTACGCCCAAGGGCTGGCAGCCAGCGCCGACATTTGGTGCGAGAAATCAGAACGTTTTTCCGGCTGGCGACAACTTGAATCGCTTGGCCTGATGTCTTCGGGAAATTGGGCATGAGCGCGCTTGGTATTGTCATGCTGGTGCACACCGCGTTGCATCGAAGCGCGCAGGTCGCGCGATTTTGGGCAGACGGCGGATGCCCGGTGGTTATTCATGTCGACAGGTCAGTAAAGGACGCAGAGCGACAGAGTTTTGAAAAGTCACTGGATGATCTTCCAAATGTAAACGTGCTGAGCAATCACACCTGTGAATGGGGGACGTGGAACCTTGTTGCGGCGACACAAGATGCGTCCATGCACCTGCTGCGAAATTATCCTGAGGTTCGACACGTATACCTGACATCAGGATCCTGTCTGCCGATCAAGCCTGTTTCACAGCTGGCAGCGTATTTGGCAGAGCGCCCGGAAACGGATTTTATCGAAAGCGTTTCAACAAAAGACATGCCTTGGACCGTTGGTGGTTTGAATGATGAACGGTTCACGCTTTGGTTCCCGCTATCGTGGCGTCAAAACAGGCGTCTGTTTGATGCCAGTGTAAAGGTGCAGCGAAAACTGAAAGTACAGCGTGCATTGCCAGCGAAGATTCAGCCGCATTTGGGCAGCCAATGGTGGTGCCTGACGCGCCGCACTCTTTCGGCGATCTTGGAAGATCCAAAGCGGCGGACATTCGATTCATTCTTTAAGCGCGTTTGGATACCAGACGAAGCCTATTTTCAAACGCTGGCCCGGCTTTGGTCTGGCAACATTGAAAGCCGGTCTTTGACCTACTCAAAGTTCGATTTTCAGGGCAAACCGCACGTTTTGTATGATGATCATCTACCATACTTGGCGAACAACCCGTGCTTTGTTGCGCGCAAGGTTTGGCCCGGTGCGGACATGCTGTACAACCGTTTTCTGGACAAGGCAGCGGCCGTATCCACGGTAACGAAGCCTGCGCATCGGTCGTTGAATGAACTGTTTGATGAAGCGAAAGTTCGACGAACCCGTGGGCGCCCCGGATTGTCGATGCAAAGCCGTTTTCCGGATCGGGGATGGGACAGAACGCCAACCGCAAATACGTATAACGTGTTTCAGGGCCTGCCAATTCTGATACCGGACTTCGAAGAATGGATCGGCCGCCATATGAGCACACCGATTCATGGTCGATTGTTTGCCCCTGATCGAGTGCATTATTCGGGCGGGGGTGACGTTGGTCCTGGTGGGTTGTCAAATTGTGGGGCCATACGCGATGCAAATCCCAAAGCGTTTCTGGGAAATTTGCTGTGGAATACGCGAGGAACGCCGCAAAGCTTCTTGTTTGGACCAAAAGATCGGCAAGCTATCGTGCCTGAATTGGCACGTGATCCGAATGCGACCATTTATTTGGTTTCCGGCGCTTGGCTTGTGCCCTTGGCGCGGGGCAACAAGAACTTTTCTGCTGTCAGAGATCAGGCAGCGCGTCTGCAACGTATCGAAGACGCTCAATTGGCTATGCTGCGACGCGCATCATGCAACGCCACGGTTCATATCTGGACGCTTGCGGAATTTGTCGCGGCGCCAATGACAGTTCTGCACATGGTTTCTGGCAAGTCTCAGGAAGATATGGCTTTGACCGAAGTACCTGAATTGGCTGATGTGTCAGGTGTGCCGCGACTGCTGCGGAATTTGAAAAACCAAGGGGTTCCGGTTCATCTGGCCGGGGATTTGCCACAGGAACCTTTGGTGCCGGATCGTGAACTTGGCGCAAGAAAACCCTATCTGGTGCCAAAGTCATGACAGTAGAACACGGATTTACGTCTTTTGTTGTCTTTGCTGACATGCGGACCGGATCAAACTTTTTGGAATCCAATTTGAATGCGCTGGATGGTGTGACGTGCCATGGCGAAGCGTTCAACCCTCACTTTGTTGGCTATCCAAACCGTGACGATCTGTTGGGTATGACCAGAGAGGAACGCGATTCCAATCCAAAGCAATTGCTACGCCGGATACGTAATCGGACGGAGGGTTTGGGTGGTTTTAGGTACTTTCACGATCATGATCCGCGCGTCTTGGATTCGGTTTTGGATGATCGCGGCTGTGCCAAGATTGTTCTGACCCGCAATCCTGTTGAAAGCTATGTCAGCCTGAAAATCGCCCAAGCCACGGATCAATGGAAGCTGACGAATGTGTCCAACAGGCGCAATGTCAAAGCCCGGTTTGATAGCGTTGAGTTCGAAGATTTTGTTGCGCGAACCCAAGAGTTTCAATTGCAGCTTCAGAACGCTCTGCAAAAATCCGGGCAAACGGCTTTTTACATCTCTTACGAAGATTTGCACGATGTGGAGGTTTTGAATGGTTTGGCAGCGTGGCTGGGTGTGGAGAGCCGGTTGGATGGGTTGCGAAAAAACCTGAAGCGGCAAAACCCCGAACCTTTGTCAGAGAAAGTGGAAAACTATGCCGATCTACAGGCTGCGCTTTCCACGTTTGATTGGGCGAACTTATCTCGAACTCCGAATTTCGAACCACGCCGAGGACCGGTTGTGCCCAGCTATGTGGCCGCTGCGAAATCCAATTTGTTGTACATGCCAATACCCGGCGGACCGGACAAAACAGTTTTGCGTTGGCTTTCCGATCTGGATGAGGTTGCTGCGTCTGACCTGTTGACAGGCTTCAATCAAAAGCTTCTTAGGGAGTGGATGTTGACCCACCCCGGACATCGTAGTTTCACGGTTATCCGCCACCCATTGGAACGGGCACACCATGTATTTTGCACTCAAATTTTGCCTCTTGGCCCACAGGGCTTGCCAAAGGCCCGCAGAATATTGATGCGGCAGCACCAGATTGAACTTCCGAACTCAGCACCTGATGCGAATTACGATCTGGCTGCACACAAAGCGGCGTTTTCCGGATTTTTGGAGTTTCTGAAGGCCAATTTGGCGGGGCAGTCTGTATTAAAGGTGTTGCCTTCCTTTGCGACGCAGACCCAATGCTTGCAAGGATTATCAGGCTTCTTGTGCCCTGACCGTGTGATCCGAGAAACGGACCTGGACAATCAGTTGGTGCAGCTAAGTTCGGAAGTTGGATCCGGACATGCGGATGTTTCAACAGACAATCCTGAAGGTCCGTTCAAATTGATAGATATATATGACCCGAAAATCGAAGAGTTGTCGCGACAGGCTTACCATCGCGACTACATTCATTTCGGTTATTCGGATTGGAGCCCGGTTTAGGCTGCTTGAACTGACTGTGCTTCGGTCAGAATCGTATAAAGCGTGACAGGATCAGGGTTGGCCCGCAGCTTCTTGCAGACATTCTGATCGCGCAATGTGCGTGACACCAATGCCAGGGCTTTCAAATGTTCCACGCCGGCATGTTCTGGCGCGAACAATGAGAAGACAAGATCGACAGGTTGCCGATCAACCGCTTCAAATTCGATTGGTTTTTCCAAAAGGATAAACGCACCGGACACTTCCGAAAGGTCCGTGACGCGGGCATGCGGCAAGGCAACGCCATTGCCAACGCCAGTTGGCCCAAGGCTTTCGCGTTCCATCAGGGCTTCAACAGCCATACCGGCATCGACACCGAAAGCGGAACTGGCCAGTTCCGCGATGTCATGCATCAAGCGTTTCTTGCTAGAGACGCCGGCAATTACTTTGACGGACGTTGGTTTTAGTAGTTCGGAAAAATGCATGATTTCCCTATCATTCGGGCGGCCGCGCCATGTGGCCGCCCGCTGGTTTGGAGACTGCTAGATCACGGATCGATCCAACCAATGTTGCCGTCGTCACGGCGGTAGACGACGTTTACTCCGTCCTTCTTTTCATTTCGAAACACAAGAACAGGGGCTCCTGCAAGTTCCATCTGCATTACTGCTTCACCAACGCTTAAAGAAGGAATTTGGGTTTCCATCTCAGCGACAATAATCGGCAGTAGGGTCTCTGGTTCGTCCTGCGACTCGTTGTTTTCGCCGGCGAGGATATACGAGGACGCACCGGAAAGTTCAACGGGTTCCGTCCGGTCCTTGTGGTGATCCTTCAGGCGACGCTTATAGCGACGCAGCTGTTTCTCCATTTTTTCGCGGCAGGATTCAAAAGCCGCATAGATTTCTGTAGCATGGCCTTTGGCTGAAACCGTTAAACCAGTAGACAGGTGAACGGTCGCCTCACAAGCATATTCATGCGCGCTTTTCGAGAAAATGACATTCGCATCGGTTGGGCGCGCTGCGTATTTTTGAACGGCGTCCCCTAGCTCGGTTTTGACATGGGTTTGTAGGGCGGCTCCGATGTCAATTTGTTTTCCCGTGATTTGGTAGCGCATGGCTTATCCTTCTAGTTATGGTCAGCACAACAGGCAGCGGACTTACCGCTGCCGAACGAAACTGTGCTGAAGGGGTGAGACATCTTTGTTGCAGGTCCAACTTGACCGTCCGGAAAACCGGTTCTGTCGGAGGCTGAACATGACTGCCACAAGAATGTCATGACCTCATTTGAGAGGATGAGCGGGGTTGCTGTCAATGGACTCTCGCCCAAAACCGGTTCAATTTCCGTGAACAGTGCGTTGCAACACATCAAGAGATGCGGAAGTTGTCCCCAAGGTACACTCTGCGCACGTTTTCATTTTGCACCACTTCATCAGGCGTGCCTGACATCAAGACTGTACCGTCGTGCAGAATGTAGGCGCGATCAACGATCTCGAGCGTTTCGCGTACGTTGTGGTCGGTGATCAAAACACCGATTCCGCGTTTTTTCAGATCTGCCACAAGGTGACGAATATCGCCGACGCTGATTGGGTCCACGCCTGCAAACGGTTCATCCAGCAAAAGGTATTTCGGATTTGCTGCAAGGCAACGGGCAATTTCAACGCGGCGCCGCTCACCACCGGACAAAGCCAGCGCTGGCGCACGGCGCAGATGTTCAATGGAAAATTCCGACAGTAACTCTTCTAAACGTTCGCGGCGCTTGTGCCGATCACGCACAGCTATTTCCAGAACGGCTAGAATATTGTCTTCTACGGAAAGCCCGCGAAAAATTGACATTTCCTGAGGCAAATATCCGATACCCAGCCGGGCGCGCCGGTACATTGGCAATGTTGTCGCGTTGTTGCCATCAATAATGACTTCGCCGCCTTCCGGGTTCACCAGACCTGCGATCGCATAGAATGTGGTTGTCTTCCCGCTACCGTTTGGACCAAGCAGCCCAACAACCTCACCACGGAATAAATCCATGCTGACATCGCGGATCACGACACGCTTTTTATAGCTTTTGCGCAAATGCTTGATGCGAAGGCCGCTGGTTCCTTCGGTCACGCGAAGATCTGGGGCAGTCATTACTTTTCCCCGGTCTGCAAAACTGTGCGCACGCGGCCAGACATGTTGGCGGTGCCATCCTGTAGGTTCACAACCATGCGTTCCGATGTCAGTGCATTCTGGCCCTGAGTTAACAAGACGCTGCCAGTCATAACAATTTCGCCAGTCTGTACATTATAGTCTGCGCGTTTTGCCTCGGCCGCCTCATCACCGTTAACCAGTGTAACGCCGCCTGTTGCTTCCAGTCGCTCTATGCGGCTGTTGTTGCTGCTGTACACCACCAGAACGCGGGGTGCTGACAACCGCATTTCGCCTTGGCCTATTATAACGTCACCGGAATACAGGGCACTGCCATCGCTTTGGTCGACAGATAAGCTGTCTGCGGACACTTCTATGGGAAGCGAGATGTCTTGCCGCATGCCGCCAAACGTTACATCCGTTCCTTGCGCGAAAGCCGGAAAACAAAGGGTTAAGCCCAACAGGATAGGTAAGATGCGGTGCGTGATCATTAATGCGCTTTCTATCTTTGCGGATCATATAGCATCTTTACGCCTTCGGTGAATAGCATTCGGATGTTGTTGCCGTCGTCATCGGCCCGGACCAGTAGCTTGCCGGCCTCAAACGCACCGGTTGGCCCGTCACCAATGATTGGTCCTGTGGATTCGATCTGTACCTTGGACAATGCGCTGGTCAATTCATCGGTGCGCAGCGTGTACCCGGTGGAGCTTTCAACCAGAACATCGCCTGTCAGTACAGCAACATCATTCGGACCATCCAGCAAGGCGCTGTCGGCCTGCATTTCAATTTTGCCGCCGTCGGAGAGATCCAGGGTGGCCCTTAGACCAAGGGCGCGGGCCACGCCGTCACGTTCTGGGTCTGGCCGCGCGGTTTGTGCTGTCATTGTAATGCTGTCGCCCGCTGTGGTCGCCGCCGAGAAGTGCGGCTCTGTCAGTTGTTGGCGAATGTTGGGGTCATTCAAACCGGGAACTGCAAAAGGTAAATCTGAAACCGGGTCCGTCGGGCGTGACAGTAGAAATATTGTCGAAAGCAATGCAAGCGCGGCCAAGGGTAAGAGAACCTTAAGCCACGAAACGATACGGGAGTGGACGTGATCCCGCATTGTTTATCAGTGCGCGAAGATGTCGATGTCGGGCCAGCCTTCAAGATCCAGCAAGGCGCGCTGGGGCAAGAATGCGAAACACGCGTTCGCCGTTTCCATCCGGCCTTCCCGCTTCAGCCGTACGTTCAGCTCGTCACGCAGTTGGTGCAGGTACAACACGTCAGACGCCGCGTATTCCAATTGAGCTGCTGTCAAATTGGGCGCGCCCCAATCGCTGCTTTGCTGTTGTTTGGAAATGTCGATGCCGACAAGTTCTTGCAGCAGGTTTTTTAGCCCGTGGCGATCTGTGTACGTACGGACAAGTTTGGACGCGATCTTTGTACAGTAGACCGGTGCGGTCAGAGTCCCGAATGCATTGTACATGGCCGCAATGTCGAAACGGCCAAAATGGAACAGCTTCAGCGTTTCGGGGTCGGCAAGCATCTTGCACAGGTTCGGTGCGGATGTCTGACCTTTTTCAATCTGAACCAGATGCGCGTTTCCGTCGCCATCCGACAGCTGCACAACACATAGACGGTCGCGGTGCGGGTTTAGACCCATCGTCTCACAATCGATCGCGACCACAGGCCCCAAGACCAGATCATCTGGAAGGTCGCCTTTATAAAGATGATTTGCCATGCCTCGCCTCTGCCACATTTCGGACAAAACGGACATAGACTCAAAGGTCAGAGGGTTTCAACCGCCTGTCGGCTGCCCAATTTCGCCATATTTGCCCAAATTTAGAATCACTTTTGGGGTGTTTGGTGCCCAAATGGGGCAAACTTGGCCCCAAATGAGGCAGCGTCGCCTCACGGACGGCATGATTTTTGTAACAATCGAAATATTCCGTTATCGCTCTGGAAGGGTTGTTTTTCCTCAATAAATACCCCCTTTTTGGCCCGTAAAACGCGATCATAGGGGTGGGTCATACGCCAAATTTGGGCCAAAAAGGTCCGTTTCGGCGTGAACAGCGCAACTTTTTTGTTTCTCGGAAAAGCCCACTCTTCGAGCAAAATGTTGGGCTTCGGGTTACGCGGCACGCAGGATAAAGATAATTTGGCCTCCATTGTTCACGAATTTAGATCACGCTGTTTCCATATTGAGAACGAATGTTTCGCTGCGACGTTTAATCCCTGTTATATCTCGACTTACGAATTTGGTCATTTGCACATCCTAGGGGAGAGTTTCCCAATTCAATCAATCGGTTGCACGAATTGAGGTTTGCTGGCGAAAACTGGGGCAAGACTAAGGCGCGGACGTTCGAATTGTGGCCGTGGAAGTGTCGCGATGTTGACTAAAATGTGGCGGTGCAGCATAACAAGAACATCGAAACGCACATAAGAGCGTAGCTGATAACCGCAAGATGGCACTGGGGGCTGGTGCTAACCAAGCGGGAGTAAGGAAGGACCTAACGGTCCGCACGGGTTCCGAAGGAACGAAAAGGAAAAACGCCTTTTGGGCGAACAGCTTTTTCTTGCCTGACGATCTGATCCGAACTTTCGCATAACCAACCGCCTCAAGGAGAGGTCCGTGATGAAAATGGACATTCACCAGCCTGCAACGACCGCCCGGTTCGACGCTTTGATTGAAGATGCAATCTTCTCGGCGCCGGCCAACCACGCTTATCGCGGCGGTATCAAGCGCATCGTAGATGTTCTGATCGTTCTGGCGGCGGCTCTTCCGGTTCTGGCGGTTCTGTTGATCTTGGCTCCGATGATTGCTCTGGACGGCAAGTCGCCTTTCTACATGCAGAAGCGCGTTGGCAAGAACGGCCGCATCTTCGGCATGCTGAAGCTTCGCAGCATGGTTTCGAATGCTGACGAGCAGCTGCAGCGTCACCTGGCGAAGAACCCTGAAGCACGCGCTGAGTGGGACCGTAACCAGAAGCTGCGTCACGACCCTCGCATCACTCGTGTTGGCCGCGTTATCCGCAAAACTTCCATCGATGAGCTGCCTCAGCTGTGGAACGTTCTGACCGGTGACATGTCGATCGTTGGTCCTCGCCCAATGATGGTTAACCAGCAAGACCTGTACCCTGGCACCGCATACTACGCTCTGCGTCCTGGCATCACCGGCTTTTGGCAGACCTCCGTTCGCAACGAAAGCAGCTTTGCTGACCGCGCTGGCTACGACGCTGACTATCTTCGCCAGCTGTCGCTGACCACTGACCTGAAAGTTATCATGCGCACTTTCAAAGTTGTTCTGAACGGCACCGGCTGCTGATCACCACAACAAGAGATTTTTGAGAACCCCGTGCTGAAAAGCGCGGGGTTTTTCATTTTGGGACAAAAGAAGCTTTCAGGCACAGTCTGCCATCTGGTCCTTGTACCCATGCTTCTTGCCCGTCGATACATAGCATCGCGTGCTCGAAGTGTAGCAGTGGCGCAGTGGTGCGAAAGGCAAAGGTAGAAAGCGGCCCAACGGTCTCTTCTATCCAGATCATCAGCATTTGCGCCAGCAATGGGCCATGCACAACAAGCCCATCATAGCCTTCGACATGGCGGGCGTAGTCGATGTCATAGTGAATACGATGTCCGTTGAATGTCAGAGCCGAATAGCGAAACAGCAACGTCGTATCAAAAGAGATGGATTTCTGTGCTTTGAAGAATGGCGGTGCCAAGGGCGGCTGCGGCTTGGATGCGGTTGCCGTGTGGTCCTCGCGGTACACAAGATCCTGCTTTTCACGAACGCACAATTGCTGATTTTGCCAGATTTCATGTTCCAAGGTCACAAAGGCCAGTGGCCCACTGCGCCCCTTTTTGTGTGCGACGGTGCTGACGGTACTTCGCTTTTCGGCCGGGTGACCTGTTAACAGGGGCTGAACAAACTCCAGATCGCCGCCGGCCCACATGCGACGTGGCAGACCAAGGTCAGGTATTAGGCCAATTCCGCGTTGCGGATGACCATCGCGGCCCAAGCTTTCGGGCGGGTGCACGTTCCAGAAATAGATATGATGTGTGAACGGGGGGAGAGGATCGTCTTTTGATAATCTGCATTCCATGCCCAGACTGGCAAAAAGCGCGTTGATTCTGGCGGGGTCCAGAATGTCAGCTTGACCACAAGCTTGATTGGCATCACCCATGTTTTTGCCCCTCAACAGTTCATGGGATGATCTGCGAAATGCCACTTAGCGTCCAGTCACTTGATCATCTGGTTTTGACGGTGCGTGACATCGATTTGTCGGTTCAGTTTTACACGTCAGTGTTGGGTATGCGATCAGAGCAGTTTGCCGCCACAGATGGGACAACACGCTGGGCCCTGAAATTTGGAAATCAAAAAATCAACCTGCATCGCGCAGGTGCTGAATTTGATCCAAAGGCAGATAGGCCCACATCAGGCAGCGCTGATTTGTGCTTTCTCAGCTCTGCCAGGGTTGAACACTGGCAGCAGCATCTGGCGGCTGCCAAAGTACCAATTGTTGATGGGCCGATACGACGCACAGGTGCAACAGCGCCAATCCTGTCAATCTATATAAGAGACCCAGACCAGAACCTGATAGAGATTGGTATGCCGATCACGGATTGATCGTGATTGGCGTGCCGTCTTTGACCATCCTGTAGATATCGCGGATTTCGCCGTCTTTCACAGCGATGCATCCCCACGTCCAATCTGGGCTGTCGACGCTGTATTTGCGTGGTTCACCGTGGATAAAGATATCTCCGCCCGGATGTTTGCCCAGCCTCCTGGCCTCTGCAATATCATGGACGTTCGGATATGAAATTCCCAAGGACAAATAGAATTCACTGTTGGGATTTCGACGGTTGATCATGTATCGGCCCTCGGGCGTTTTACCGTCACCTTGCACTTTCTTGTCGCCATCTGGGGCGAAGCCCAAATCGATGCGATAAGTGCGCAGGATTTCCTTACCGCTCAGCAGATACATGCGCCGATCTGCCTTTTGAACAACGATATGAGTGACCTCCGGACCGTCATAAGACAGGTACTTTGGCGAACACCCGGCTGCCCCTACCAGGAACGCCAGAAGAATCATGTTTCGTACAAGCTGCATTGTTTTTTGCTTTGTTTGTCAGACTGCCTCACCCGAATAATAAACGAAAAGTCGCGCTTCGGCCAGATGAAGTGTTTGATTCACAATGTGGGGCACAGATGTTTCTAGACCTTTACCAGCGCACCGACGACTTCGATATGCGTGGACCATCGAAACTGATCAACAACCAAAACTCGTGACAAGCGATAGCCCGCCTTGGCCTGCGTCGCACAATCCCGCGCAAAGGTGACGGGACTACAAGACACATATGCGATTCTGGGTATCGAGGACTGTGCCAACTGTTCAATTTGTGCCTCCGCTCCGGCGCGGGGTGGGTCGATGACGGCGGCGTCAAAGCGGTTCAATTCTTCCGGTAGCAATGGATTGCGGAACAAGTCTCGTGTCTGAACAGTCAGACTGTGTAAACCGCCGGCTTGCCGCCATGCATGGTCCATCGCCTTCATCATGGCTGAACTGCCTTCAATGGCGTGAACCGCGGCCGACTTTGTCAGAGGCAGGCCAAAGGTTCCGCAGCCTGCAAACAGATCAACAACGTTCTTTGCGTCATCTACAATCTGTTGAACCGCCTTTCTGAGTGCGGTTTCACCATGCGGTGTTGCCTGTAGAAATGCGCCCGGAGGCGGGGTAACGGCAATGCTATCAAAAAACTGTATCGGTGCGGATAGGGTTAAAACAACCTCCCCATTCCAACTGATGCGCGCAATCTTGTGCTGGTTGGCCAACGCTGCCAGGCTTTGGTTTAGCTCGGTGTCGATTGGCTTTCCGTTGTGGACATCCAGATCCAAGCCACTTTTGGTAACTGTGGCCAGAACAGACAGTTCCGCTTTGCGGGTAGCGGCCAAGACGCCCAGCTTTTCCAGCATCGGTCGGGCGGCGACCAGATCGGGATGCAACAATTGGCAATTGGGGATCTCTACGATCACATCTGAAGCTTTGGCGTGAAACCCGACCAAAGCGCCCTTTTTCGTGCGCTTGATCGAGAATGTCGCCCGCCGTCTTGATTGCGCCAGGGATGTCACTGGACCAAGCACGTCACATTCTAACCCTTGGTGCGTCAAAGCGGCTTTCACCACCTCTGCCTTCCACGCGGCAACGAACGCGTCGCTGGCATGTTGTAACTGGCATCCGCCACAGGCCTTGGCATGAGAACAAGGCGGGCGCACGCGTTGGTCGGATGGCGTTTCGATCCGCACATCTGTCAGCCGGGTGCCTGACAGGACACCGGTGACAACTTCACCCGGCAGAGTCCCAACCGCGTACACGGGGCCTTCGGCAATGCCATCGCCTTGGTGGCCCAATCTTTCGATAATATAATTGGTCATGCTCGGGACTTGCCGCTATCGCGGCATCAGGTCCAGCCCTTTCAAAAGAAAACCGCGTTATTCTGCGGCGTCTGAGCCGATAAAGCCGCCAGATTGTCGATTCCAATACTTCGCGTACAGCCCGCCCTTGGCCAACAGCGCATCGTGTGGTCCACTTTCAACTATGCGGCCGTTGTCGATGACAACAATCCTGTCCATTTGGGCGATGGTCGACAGGCGGTGGGCAATTGCCAGCACAGTTTTGTTGGCCATCACATCTGTCAGCGCGGCCTGAATCTGGGCTTCAACCTCGGAGTCCAGTGCGCTGGTGGCCTCATCCAACACCAAAATTGGTGCGTCTTTTAGAATGGCGCGTGCCAGTGCAATTCGCTGACGTTGCCCACCAGATAGCTTCACGCCTCGTTCGCCCAGTTGTGCGTCGTATCCGCTGCGTCCGCGATTGTCTTCAAGTGTTTGAATGAATTCATGCGCGGCGGATTGGCGGGCGGCGTTGTAGACTTCGTCGTCAGTGGCGTCATGCCGACCGTAGCGGATGTTTTCCATTGCAGAGCGGTTGAACATGGCTGTTTCCTGCCGAACCACGGCGATCTGTCCACGCAGTGACGCTTGCGTAACGTCGCGTACATCCACGTTGTTGATCAATACGCGGCCTGACTCCACATCATACAGGCGCAAAAACAACGAAACGATGGTGGATTTCCCGGCGCCTGACGCCCCGACAAGGGCCACTTTCTCACCCGGATGAATGGTGAGATCCAAGTTCGTCAGGGCCGCAGTTCTACCGCCGTAGGCAAAATCTACGCCCTCAAATGTAATTTTTCCGGGCAGATCAGGTGCAGTTTTTGCAACGGGGCTGTCTGTAATTTGGTGAGGTTTGGCCAGTGTTTCGATGCCGTCCTGAATCTCGCCTATATTGGTGAAAATCGTGATGGCCACGCGACCAAGGCGATTGGTCAACTGACTGAGGCGTGTTGCGACCATAGCTGTCATGGCGATATCGCCCGCGCTGGCTGCATTATTGGACCAAAGGTAAAGCGCACCCAAGATCGACAGCAAGGGCAACATCCCGCCCAAAGTCATTAGCGCCAACCGAAAGGATGAGGACATGATGCCAAACTCGATCGAACGTTTCCGCAATTGGCCCAGCGCGTCAATTGTGGCCTGATCTTCGGCTTCATCATGAGCGAATAGTTTGACAGTGGTGATATTGGACAAGGTATCGACGATCTGCCCGGTGACCTGTGTGCGAGCACCGGCCCGTGCGGCAGAACGCTTTTGAACCCGCGGAATAAAGAAGCGCAGCGTTATCGCGTAAAGCACACCCCAGATAATAAAGATGACCAGTAGTCGGGCGTCGATCCCCGCCATCAAGAACAGCGCCCCGCCAAAGACTGCAATTGAATAGACGACAACATCGGCAACTTCGACCACGGTATCGGTCAGGGCCCGGGCCGTTTGCAGGGCCTTTTGGCTGATGCGCCCGGCAAAATCATTTTCGAAATATTGCATCGAATGACCCAGCGTGTGCCGGTTGATCCGGCTTAGAACAAGCGGCAACAGGCTGGGTGATAACAGCATGCCGGTTACACCCGCGTCGGCGGCAAAGATCAGGGGCCGGATAATCAGGAAAAACGCGACACCCACCACCACAACTGGCCAAAACGTGCCCCAAAAGTTGCCGGTTTCGGCAACAGCAGTGTTGTCGATAATCCAACCGGTGAAGTTGGCTGCCACCAGTTCTGCCGCACCCGCGACAAATGTGATGGCGACGGCCAGACAAATCGCACGCTCTGATCCCTGTAGCGCCCAACGGAAGAAAGCCCACAACGTATCAGGCGGCGGCCCATCAGCGCGTGCGAATGGGTCAAACATATTGATGAAGCGGTGCAGGATTTTCCTCATCGGTCCTATGGCTGTTTTGTCCACTGTCATGGATTGAAGCTGCAATTGGTCAATTTAGACCCTGTTTTTGAATGGTTTGATACCGTGAGCACCATGTGAAAGATCGCGACTGAAGGTATAGTTAGACTGTAAATCAGAAAAATATCAGAATGGAAAAACAGGCCAAGGCGGTGGCCATTATCCGGGTGAAAATGCGCCAAGCCAGCGGTGTCGACAATAGATAGGTCAGTAGGGCGCCTGTCGAGGTCCAAAACAAGCACACACCAAAGTTGATTCCGCTAAAGGCAGTGCCAAGGCGAAACGCTTCCCATACCGGGCCATAGTCTGTTGGGTAGGCCGAGGCCGCTGCAAAGGCGACGGCCCAGACCTTGGGATTGACCCATTGAAACAGAACCGCTTCAACAAAGGTCATGGGGCGACCAGTTTCATCGCCATCACCCGGTTTAGCGCGCCACAGCCCGTAGGCCATGTACAGTATCCAAAGAGCAGAAGCCAATTTCAGGATCAGCGCCAAGGTCGGAACGGCAATCAAGGCTGCACCAATGCCCAGACCCGCCAATGCGGAGGTAATTCCAACGCCACACACAACACCAAACAGATGCGGAAGTGTTGAGCGAAACCCAAACCGGGCGCCTGATGCGGTTAGCATCACGACGTTTGGACCCGGGGAAAATAAACCCAAAAATACAAATAGATAAATCGGATCAATTGTCATTATTCAAACCTGCCAGCTGATGATCCGCTGCTTGATGTCCAACAATTGGGGGCCAGCAACATTTTGGTCATTTCAGCAGATCATTCCGGCTTAGCATGAAGTTGGATTCGATCCAGATTTGCTCCAGCCTGCGCAGTTCTTTTCCCAGTTCAGGGCCTTGAAAAGCCGGCATCAGATCAGCCGCTGTGACGGGAAATTTGGCGTCTGCGCCCCTTTGGGCACTGCGCAATTTCTCGGCATCAAAGGGGCTTTCTATCAGTGCGCTGCGCAACATCAAAATATCCCGCGCTGTTTCAAAGCCGTGGCGGAACCCCATTTCCCCAGGAGAGGACATGGATCCGATTTCCGCATGCAGCAACGCCAAGCGTCTTTGTTGTGCCTTGCTGAAACGCAGGTCTGTGCCATCCGAAACCCCCAAACCGGCCAGACGGCGCAAGGCGTCGGGTTTCGTGTTTGCTTGCTGTTCCAGCATCACCAGTATGGCCAGCGCTTTTCCGTCGCTACCCGGCAAAACTTTGTTAAGCGCGCCAGTGTGTTGCATCGCAGCTGTCGCAGGTGCCGGATCAGGCGCGGACATTAGCTTTTTCAGCTCTTGACCTACTCGTTCACGCGATAGCGTGTCGAGCCCATCAAGATTGCGCGCGATGGCGTTCAATGCGTCCGGGTCAAACCCTGCATTTGGGTCGCCGTACCACGCGCAAAAACGGAAGTAGCGCAGGATACGCAGATAGTCTTCTTGAATGCGCTGGGTCGGATCTTCGATAAATCGCACTTTGCGCGCTTGCAGATCAGGCAAGCCGTTCAACGGATCAACAATTTCGCCAGTGTTGTCCGCATACAGGGCATTCATAGTAAAATCGCGCCGCCGCGCATCTTCATGAATGTCTTTGGAAAAGCGTACAGTTGCCCGCCGACCATCGGTTGTGACATCTGCGCGATACGTGGTGATTTCATACCCTGTACCATCAGCTACAACGGTAATGGTCCCGTGATCTATCCCCGTTGGTACTGGCTTAAAACCTGCCTTTTTGGCCAATTTAGTCACTACATCGGGCAACGCATCGGTCGTGATATCAATGTCATCCACTGGGGCGTCCAACAGGGCGTTTCTAACGCAGCCGCCTACCAAGTAGGCTTGATATCCGGCGTTGCTGAGCATGGTCATTACAGCCTGTGTGGCCTTTCGTTCCAGCCATGCCCCCTTCAGTTTCATACGACCGCCAGACGTTCAGCCAGAACGCGCAGAATGCGTGCTGTTGCGCCCCATATATAATACGGGCCGTATGGGACTGCGTTGTAAAACCGCATTTGTCCGCGCCATCGACGCCCTTGAATTTGATAGCGTGCAACATCGCCAACATGTGCCAATGGGGCGCGGAAGATCTCGGCCACTTCACCCGGCTCTGCAATGCCCTGAAACGGAGCAGAGATATGCGCCACGACGGGAGTTACCAGAAAACTGGTGACGGTTTCATGGGTGGGCAGGGTGCCGATCACCTCAACCAAATCGGTGGGCAGACCGATCTCTTCTTTGGCTTCACGCAAGGCAGTGTCGATGACTGTTTTGTCACCCTCGTCTTGCTTGCCGCCAGCAAAGGCGATCTGTCCGGGGTGGTGCTTTAGCGCGGATGAACGTTTGGTCAGGACCACATCCAGACCGTCTTGGCCGTCGATAAGCGCAACCAATACACCAGCGGGGCGAAGTTTGCGTCCCGCAGGCAAAACGATACCCGGATTCAGGTCAAAGTCAGATGACGGAGCAGTTTCAAGCTGCACCGCTTGCCGAACCTGGGAGAGCGTATCAGGCATCCTTTGCATCAAATCCAACTGTTGCGGGATCCAACACGTAATGCGCTCCGCAGAACTGGCAATCCGCGGTCACTGTGTTTTCTTCAGTGGTCATCTTTTCGATGTCACGCGCTGAATAGATCGACAGACTTTGACGCACGCGTTCTTGAGAGCATGTGCACCCAAACCGAACCGATTGTGCATCAAAAATTCTGGGAGCGTCTTCGTGAAACAGGCGTACCAACAGCTCTGTGGGTGCCACGTTCGGACCAATCAGCTCTATGTCTTCGACGGTGTCCAGGTGCATGTTGATCCGGTTCCAGTTGTCGCTTTTTTCGCCTTCCAGAATGTCTTCTGCCTGAAGCAGACCACCTTCGCCTGATCCGCCTTCCTTGGCAAAGGGGGATGCTTTGGGCATCAATTGCACCATGACACCCCCAGCGCGCCAATGTTCGGCAACACCCGGTTCGGTCGATTTTCCAAGGCTGATGGCAAAGCGCGTGGGCAGCTGTTCAGACTGGGCGAAATAAGTCTCTGCACAGCTGGATAGAGTCTCTCCTGCCAGTGGCGTAATGCCCTGATAAGGGGTTGTCCCCTCGCCTTGATCGATCAAAATGGCGAAATAGCCGTCGCCGATTTGGTCATAGGCTTTGGGCGAAACAATACGGTCGCTGTCATAGCTGGCATAGGCACGGATACGTGCTGGTTCTCCCTCATTCTCGGGCGCGTAATAGTCAGTTGCGATCATCCGCACCGGCCCTTTGGATTGAACCTGAAGCGACAGTTTCCAGCGAAGCTTGATGGTCTGGCCGATCATGGCGGTCAGCAAGGCCATTTCGGCCACCAGCGTTTCAACCTGATGAGGGTAGTTGTGCTGCTTCAGAATTCCGCTCAAGGCTCCGTCCAAACGGGCAACCCTTCCGCGCATGTCGGATTGATCAAGTTGAAATGGCAGGACTGTATCGTCCCACGCGATTTTAGCACCAAGTGTCATGGGGTTTCCTTTGCCGTCGCGTGCATGGCATATCGTCCCCATATAGCTACAACGCAAGCAAGGACCAAGGGGGCCTGATATGATCAGACGGTATGGCACGTCACCCCGGCCGGATTGTCAGTATAAACTGCGCTTGGGGGCCTATGCGATCCTACCGCGTGATGGTCAGCTTCTTTTGACACATCAGTCAGAGCCCGAGCCCGATCTTCAGTTGCCCGGCGGCGGTATTGATCCAGGTGAAACGCCTGTTGCCGCGCTTTTTCGGGAAGCACAGGAAGAAACTGGTTGGAAAATCGCGGCCCCGCGGCGGCTGGGCGCTTTCAGGCGTTTCACCTTTATGCCGGAATACGATTTGTGGGCTGAAAAGCTGTGTATCGTCTACGTTGCCAGACCCGTTATTCAGCTTGGTGCGCCGTCTGAGCCAGGACACGAAGCCGTGTGGGCCGACCCGGAATGGGCTTCTCGGGCCCTTGGAAACCCAGGTGATCGCGCATTTGTTCAACATATGATTTTCGGTTCACTCCGTCATTTCAAATAACAAGGCGGAAATATCGTCCTCACCTTTTGGATTGTCTGATTTTAGGCTCTGTAGCCGCCAGTAAAGATCATCCAGAAATTCGGTCGAAGTGAAGGTGGGCGGAATGTCTTTGACCAGCCTCAACAAGCCTTCTTCGTCCAGCACACTGCCATCGGCTTTTTCCAGCTCGGTAATGCCGTCTGAATACAACAGAAACTTGTCTCCCGGTTCAAGCGTCACACAGTTTTGATGAAATTTGGGGTCGCTGACCAACCCAATCGGGGTGCCACCGGAACCAACGAAACTGGCCTTGCCGTTGGCGCGAAGCACCAGTGGCGGCGGGTGCCCGGCCTGCACAAATCTGATCAGACCGGACCTCAGGTCGGCAGTGGCGAAATTCATTGTCAAATATTCGATGATTCCTTTGTCCATCGACATGCGACGGCTCAATTGCAACGCAACTTCATCGGGTGGCCGGATAACCGGTCCGTCATCCGAATTGTGGTTCAGGGCGATGTTATGATCTGGGAATTCATCGCTTAGATATCCGGCGACGCGGGCCGTGATCAGGGCGGAGGTAATGCCATGCCCGGAAACATCCAGACTATAGAAACCAATGTTATCTTCATCCGCGCGAAACATGCCCACCAAGTCACCGCCCACGTGACCGCAGGGTTTTAGCAACAACCCTATTCGTGCGCGGCCCCATTCTGCGCGTCGCGTTGGAACCAGCGATTGTTGTATGGTGCGTGCCTGCCGCAGGTCTTGGTCGATTCCGGCATGCACTGCCTCTAGCTGCGCCAAAGTGTCAGAGATTACGCGATTCTTCTGACTCAGTTCTTGCTGCATGGAAAGGACACGGGCCCCGGCGTTGATGCGTGCGCGCAGTTCACCCGCATCGACGGGTTTGCTAAGAAAGTCGTCCGCTCCGGCGTCCAGCCCATGAGCGATTTCATCTTTGGCGCTTTTTGCTGTTAGCAGGATGAAATAATTGTAGTGCGAAAAATCCGTCTGGCGCAGCTTCTTGCACAATTCCACGCCGGTCATACCGGGCATCATCCAATCGGAAATGACCAGATCAGGCTTTTCCACCAAGCAAATGTCCAGCGCGTCTTCACCGCTTTCGGCTTCTTTTACATCGTAGCCCATTTTCCTGAGTATGGCAGAGATGATACGCAGCTGAACCCTGCTATCGTCAACAACCAAGACTTTGCGCACAGCGCCGTGTGCGGTTACCGCAGTAACCTGATTTTCTGTTTGTGCCTGCACCCAAGTCACCCAATTTCCGTCAAGTCAGCAGACTGTAGGTGGATGGCTTAACGCGATCTAAACTTGAAGTTTTGACTATATAAAACCGAAATTATTAAGTGGATATTTATACTTACACTGCCAGTGTCTCCATTCTGGAGGCACGAATGATCGCATGGGACCGTGTTCAGGAATTGGAGCAAGAGATCGGCAAAGAGGACTTTGCTGAAATAGCAGGTCTTTTTTTAGAGGAGATGGAAGAAAAAATCGCCAGTCTGCATTTGGAACAATTGGCAGAGGACTTGCACTATCTGAAGGGCAGCGCGCTAAACCTTGGTTTTTCAACCTTTGCAGAGCTGTGCGCGCGGTATGAGGATCAACTAAGAAATGGTCAGAAAGCGCCAGAGTTGGATGCGCTTGACGGCTGTTTTCAAGCGTCCAGGGGGGCATTTCTGGCGGCGATGGCGTCTAAGTAACTCAGAATCTTCGGTGCAGATCCTTCAGCGCAGCTTCGGTCAATGTCTCGTCCATTGTCTGTCGCAACTGAGTCATCCCAGCAATCCACCTGTCCATATCCTGTGCGCGCCGCAAAAAATAAGTGCCAGCCTCGGGGTGGGGTAAGATCAGGAATTGCTCGTTCTTCAAGCCTTCCAAAATGGCCATGGCCACATCCTGGGGCAGCAAAACCCTGTCATTGGGTCGGTCGACAGGTTTTTTGTCATCGTAGCCTAGCAAGGGGGTTGCAACGAACAGTGGGCAAACGACAGAAACGTGAATGCCTTGATCAGAATGCGCGATGGCCAATGACTGTGCCAAACTGACGGCCGCATGTTTGGTTGCGGAATACGCTGCATCTCCGATCTGAGACAGCAAACCAGCCGCAGACGCAACGTTGATTAACGCCCCCGATCTGCGCGCTATCATATCGGGCAGAACCAATCGGGTGGCACGTAAATGCGCCATGACATGAATGTTCCAGCTGCGCTCCCAATGTTCATCGCTGGCGGATGTGGGACCGTCAGGCTCTCCATTGGCAAAACCGGCATTTGAAACCCAGATGTCTATTCGGCCGAAACGGTGCTGCACATCGCTGACCAGACGCTCGATTTCATCCAGTTTGGATACGTCGCATCTTATTGCCAGGGCCCCAATTTCTGTGGCGACAGCTTGTGCTTTTGCCATATCTGAATCAGTGACAACAACGGTTGCACCGGCCTGCGCCATCGCGATTGCCAAGGCCCGGCCAATCCCTTGCCCGGCTCCGGTTGCCACAGTGATCTGGCCGGCGACCTGCATCAGATCACGAATTGGGCCAGTGTTTCGTCGTCAGTAATGTCTTGATAGGTCAGACCTTCGGCGTCGATCTTGGCGAAGAGAATTTCAAAATGCTCGGGCGCGGTTGTTTCGATACCGATCAGAACAGACCCGAAGTTTCGGGCAGACTTCTTGAGATACTCAAAACGAGCGATATCGTCATCGGGGCCCAAAAGGTTCAGGAAATCTTTCAGCGCACCGGGGCGCTGGGGCAAACGTAGGATGAAGTATTTCTTTACCCCGGAGAACCGCTGTGCGCGTTCTTTGACCTCTGGCAAACGCTCAAAATCAAAGTTCCCTCCAGAAGAGATACACACCACTGTTTTGCCACGGATGGATTGACCGAGGTCCTTCAGCGCGTCTATCGCCAATGCCCCGGCTGGTTCCAACACGATGCCTTCGACGTTCAGCATGTCCAGCATTGTGGTGCACAGCCGGTCTTCGGGCACCGTCAACGCATTGGCGAGACCTACGTCCTTCAACGCGTCAAATGGTTTTTGACCGATTCGTGCGACAGCGGCCCCATCGGCGAACGTGTTCACTTTCTCCAATGTCACCGGTCGACCGGCAATCAAGGCCGCGCGCAGGCAGGCACCACCCGTAGGTTCTACAAAAGTATACTGACATTGGGTGCCGAAATACCGGATCAGGCCCGCTGACAATCCACCACCGCCAACAGGAACCACCAGATGTTCCGGGGTTTTGCCAAGCTGTTCGCAAATTTCTACGGCTATGCTGGCTTGGCCTTCGATGACATCCTCGTCATCAAATGGAGACAGAAAATACCCACCTTCGTTGGTGCAGAAGTCCTGAGCGGCGGCGAGGCATTCGTCAAAATAGTCCCCAACCAGCCGAATATCGACATTGTCGCCGCCAAAGATCCGGGTCTTTTGAATTTTCTGTGCCGGAGTGGTGACGGGCATAAAGATAACGCCGCGTTTGCCAAAATGGCGGCACATATAGGCCACGCCTTGCGCGTGATTGCCAGCACTGGCGCAAACGAACAGATCGGCGTCTTGTTTCTTGCGCATGGCGTTCATGGCGCCGCGAATCTTGTAGCTGCGCACAGGACTTAGATCTTCGCGCTTTAGCCAGATATCGGCACCGTACAACAACGACAGGTGATCATTGCGTTGCAGCGGCGTGGGATCAAACACGCCGCGCATTTGTTTTGCGGCCTCGGAGGCCTTGTCAGTAAATGTGGTCATCCTTGATAGGTGACCCAACCAGCCGGATCGTGCAAGTCAGTCTATGGGTCGGTCTTCAACAAAATGCCCGTAAAGTGTGGTGAAGACAGAAACACTGATCATCATGACAAACCAGCCGACCACGGAATTGTAGAGAACACTGATCAATGAATTGGGGTTTCCGCTGATCATTGTTGGTATCTGCACGACGATAGACGCCGCAGCGGCCACCAAAGCGAGAACAATGAACGTGCCGCTTGCGCCAGCGGTTTCAACCCAAGCGTCCTGGATCGTCATCTTCTTCTCAATTGTGCCAGCAGGCAGAATGAGGCTGAGACGCAGGAATACATAACTGCCAAAACCGACCCAAATGGCCATGTAAGTCAGCGCGAAAACAGAACTATTTGAGACTGCCGTCAACATCGCAGCGATTATACCCAGAATCACCGAAACAATCAGAACGATCACGCCCAACAACAATGATCGGCCCAGATATCCAAGGATCAAACGACCGTGCCAATGGGGAATCCATCCAGTGGGTTGTTCATTCACCAGCACAAACCGGTGCCAAGAGACTGCGATCCATAGGCTGGCAATCAACCAAGCAATGGCGAAAAGGAAGATATTCAGCGCAAAGCCGAAATCGGGAATCTGTAGTGATCCATCGCCTTTGGCTTGCATCATCAGACTGACCTGAAACGCCACCTGAGCAAGGTACAGCACCAATGAAATGCGTAACGCGGCACCAAGGTTATTTAGAACCAAACGAACAGAATGAAAAAAAATTTGCCAGCCGCGCATTGCGAACTCCTGAAAAAAACAATTCTTACGAGTATGATACGGCGATTTTGTGGGGTCAATCACACCGCCTTGAGGTTACGCCGAAAAACCGGTAGTTCCCCGCCAGTTCCCAGACAAGGAGTCCGCCATGTCCGCGCCCAAAAAAGTTGTTCTTGCATATTCTGGTGGTCTCGACACCTCGATCATCCTGAAATGGCTGCAAACCGAATACGGTTGTGAGGTGGTTACCTTCACCGCTGATTTGGGCCAGGGGGAAGAGTTGGAACCCGCGCGCGAAAAAGCGTTGATGATGGGGATCAAACCCGAGAACATCTTTATCGAGGATGTTCGCGAAGAGTTTGTGCGCGATTTCGTCTTCCCGATGTTCCGTGCAAACGCTTTGTACGAAGGGCTCTACTTGTTGGGCACGTCCATTGCCCGGCCGTTGATTTCCAAACGTCTGGTTGAGATTGCGGCGGAAACCGGCGCGGATGCAGTTTCGCATGGTGCGACAGGTAAAGGGAACGATCAGGTTCGGTTTGAACTGTCGGCCTATGCCTTGAACCCCGATATCAAAGTGATTGCACCTTGGCGTGAATGGGATTTGTCCAGCCGTACCAAGCTGCTGGATTTTGCAGAAAAGAACCAGATTCCAATCGCCAAAGACAAGCGCGGCGAAGCGCCGTTCTCTGTTGATGCGAACCTTCTGCACACGTCTTCTGAAGGTAAGGTTCTGGAAGATCCGGCCGAAATGGCGCCGGACTATGTATTTCAGCGGACTGTGAAGCCCGAAGATGCGCCAGATACGCCCGAGTTTATCGAAGTTGGCTTCGAAAAGGGTGATGCGGTCAGCATCAACGGTGAGCCACTTTCACCTGCAACGATCCTGACTGCGCTGAACGAATATGGCCGCAAGCATGGCATCGGCCGTTTGGATTTTGTTGAAAACCGTTTTGTCGGAATGAAGTCCCGCGGTATCTACGAAACACCGGGCGGTACAATCCTGTTGGAAGCCCACCGCGGCATTGAACAGATCACGTTGGACAGTGGCGCGGGCCACCTGAAAGACAGCCTGATGCCGCGTTACGCAGAGCTGATCTACAACGGTTTCTGGTTCAGCCCCGAGCGCGAAATGCTACAGGCCGCCATCGACAAGAGCCAAGAGCACGTCACCGGCACCGTACGGCTGAAACTGTACAAGGGTTCGGTTCATTGTGTGGGCCGCTGGTCCGACCATTCCCTGTATTCCGAAGCACACGTGACCTTCGAAGAAGACGCAGGTGCCTATGATCAGACAGATGCGCAAGGCTTCATTCAGCTGAACGCGCTGCGCCTGAAGCTGCTGGCCGCACGGAACCGTCGTCTGAAGTCCTAACATTTTGGGTTTGGCATTTTAACGCCCGGCGTAGCACGCAGCTGCGCCGGGCGTTTTCTTTTGCGGTCTTTAATCTGATTGGTTCACGCGAGCTTTGAAGCCTGATGGCCGCCGCGCAAAGTTTGCCGGTTTTTTGGGCAAAATGAAAATTGTGCCGCTAAATTTGGCTATCCGCTCTTTACAACTTTTGTTTTCGCCCCCCTTCCTCCGGGTATGAAAACCATGTCGATCATTGTTGTCGAAGCAGATCGCGAGCGGGCATTGTTGATCGTGGACAGCCTGCGTGAAGCGGGCGATTTCGAGATTCATGTCATTGCGCAATCCACGGGATTGGCGCGGGAAATTCAGGCGCGTAACCCGGACATCGTGCTGATCGACATCGAAAACCCATCTCGTGACATGATGGAAGAACTGGCGCTGGCCTCTGGGCCGCTGGACCGTCCGGTTGCCATGTTTGTTGAACGCTCCGCTGCCGGTTTGTCAGAAGCGGCGATCGAAGCCGGCGTTTCTGCCTATGTTGTAGATGGATTGCAGCCTCAGCGCCTGAAGCCGGTATTGGAAGCGGCCATCGCCCGGTTTCGCCTGTTCAAGCGTATGCGAACAGAGCTGGCAGAGACCAAACGTGCATTGGAAGAACGAAAAGTAATTGACCGCGCCAAGGGTATGTTGATGCGGGCGCGCAATATTGATGAAGACGCGGCATATGCCCTGTTGCGAAAGACGGCCATGGATCAGGGCAAGCGTGTTGCTGATGTTGCTCAGGCACTTGTGACGGCGGCAGGATTACTTTCATGAAGGCAGTCTCACTTTCTGTTGGGTTCATCCCGCTGGTTGACGCCGCACCGTTAATAGTTGCCCAAGAAATGGGATTTGCCCAAGAGGAAGGCATCGCACTGGATTTGGTGCGCGCGCCATCTTGGTCTGCGTTGCGCGACATGCTCAGCTTTGGCCGCGTTGATGCCGCCCACATGCTTAGCCCGGTGCCTGTGGCCTCTGCATTGGGGTTAGGGGGCGCGGGCACAACGTTTTCTGCTGTTTCGGTGCTGTCTATCAATGGCAATGTCATTGGTGTCAGCAATGAGCTGACAAAGAAACTGCACGATATCGGTCATGATTTTGCATTCAATGATGCACGTTCAGCCGGCGAAGCGTTGATCAAGGTGTCACAAGGCCAATTGCGGGTCGGCGTACCGTTTCCATTCTCGATGCATGCCGAGCTGGTATATTATTGGCTTTCCGCCTTGGGCTTGCCCGCGCCGCAGAACGTCGTCATCCGCACGGTGCCGCCACCGTTGATGGCTGATGCCGTTAAGGCCGGAGAGATTGACGCATTCTGTGTCGGGGAGCCATGGGGCAGCCAGGCTGTTGAAACCGGAATGGGTTCACTTTTGCTGCCGGGTTCTGCCATTTGGTCTTTCGCGCCCGAAAAAGTGTTGGCGACACGCAGTGATTGGGCAGATAGCGAGCCAGAGGTTGTGGCGCGTTTGATCCGGGCGGTTTGGCGTGCGGGAAAGTGGGTCGCGGAGCCAACATCGCGCACATTGGCAACGGAATTGTTGAGCCGCCCCGCGTATTTGAATCTGCAACCGGATATTCTGGATCGATCCTTGTCAGGACGGTTGGTGATTTCGGCAAGCGGTGAAGAGCGAAGCGTGCCGCAGTTTGTGGAGTTTCATCACGGTGCTGCAACCTTTCCGTGGCGCAGTCAGGCGGAATGGATTGGTACACAAATGGCGGCACGTATTGGCCTTGATCGGCCCGCTGCGGCAAAAGCTTCGCGCAATGTTTACCGCAGCGATATTTATCGCGCAGCACTGGCCGGAACGAATGCAGATTTGCCGGGCGCTTCCGCTAAGGTGGAAGGCAGTCTGTCCGAAAATAGTGAAGCTGCAGCCGAGTCTGGTCGAATCGTTCTACAGCGTGATCGGTTCTTTGACGGGCGCATTTTTGAGCCGACCGCCGAATAGCGCATATTTATTGTGCAGTTGCGGAATGGAGAATGCTGCAATGCAGAATAAATCGGGCAAAACTGAGATTTAGACTTGTCGCCCGCACCTGATTTTGGCCTTAATCAACGCACCGGCAGGCAATGAAGCCAGCCGCCGAAATTACCCCAAAGTTTGGGATTGATTGAGCAAAGCCGCTCGACCGACCACGTCTCTTCGTGGCCGAGTCAGCGGCTTTTTTTGTGTTTTTTTGCCCATTTCCTCCGACGGGCATCGCAGAAGGGAACAAATGATGAAGAAACTGCTTATTGGGTTGGTTGCAACAACCGCTCTGGTCAGCCCGGCATTTGCCGAGCTTGAACTGGAAAAGGACGAACTGACCTTTGGTTTCATCAAACTGACAGACATGGCACCGCTGGCCGTGGCTTATGAGCAAGGCTACTTCCTGGACGAAGGCCTGTTTGTGACATTGGAAGCGCAAGCCAACTGGAAAGTCCTTTTGGACGGTGTGATCGGCGGTCAATTGGACGGCGCGCACATGCTGGCTGGTCAGCCTCTGGCCGCAACCATTGGCTACGGGACCGAAGCCCACATCATCACCCCATTCTCGATGGATTTGAACGGTAACGGTATCACTGTTTCGAACGAAGTTTGGGACCTGATGCTTCCAAACGTTCCGAAAATGGATGATGGTCGTCCACAACACCCGATTTCGGCTGAAGCTTTGGCGCCTGTCGTCGAAAAGTTCAATTCCGAAGGCAAGCCCTTCAACATGGGTATGGTTTTCCCGGTTTCGACGCATAACTACGAATTGCGTTACTGGCTGGCGGCCGGTGGTTTGCACCCCGGATATTACAGCCCGGAAAACATCTCTGGTCAGATCAATGCAGATGTCTTTCTTTCTGTAACGCCTCCACCCCAGATGCCCGCCACATTGGAAGCCGGTACTATCTATGGCTACTGCGTGGGCGAGCCATGGAACCAGCAGGCCGTTTTCAAAGGCATCGGTGTTCCGGTTATCACAGATTACGAACTGTGGAAGAACAACCCAGAGAAAGTGTTTGGCATCAACGCTGAGTTTGCCGAGCAGTACCCGAACACAACATTGGCTGTGACCAAAGCGCTGATCCGTGCCGCAATGTGGTTGGACGAAAACGACAACGCCAACCGCCCCGCCGCCGTGGAAATCTTGTCGCGTCCTGAGTACGTGGGTGCTGACTACGAAGTGATCGCAAACTCCATGACAGGCACCTTCGAATACGAGAAGGGCGACAAACGTGAAGTCCCCGACTTTAACGTGTTCTTCCGCTACAACGCGACTTATCCCTTCTACTCTGACGCTGTTTGGTACCTGACCCAGATGCGCCGTTGGGGCCAGATTGCAGAGCCTAAGTCTGACAGCTGGTACGACGAAGTGGCCAAGTCGGTTTATCGCCCGGATATCTATCTGGAAGCGGCGCGCTTGCTGGTGGACGAAGATTTGGCAATCGAAGCGGACTTCCCCTGGGAGAGCGACGGTTACAAAGCGCCCACACCTGCCTCCGATATCATCGACGGCATTCCTTACGATGGCCGTACCCCGAATGCTTACCTGGACAGCCTGCCAATCGGCCTGAAGGGCTCTCAGGTGGTCGTAGGTACTGAAATCGAGGGCTAACGCCTCCTCCCCCTCATCCGATCACTGTCTCCCAATGGGGGGCAGTAACGGGTGAGGGGAATTCACTCATCAAACCGGGAGCGGTTTTTCAATGACCACAGTCGATCCGAACTTCACCGAGACAGCGGACCGTGAAGCACGCCGTGCCCGTCTCTTTTCCCGCATCAATACCGCGGATAAATGGTTTCAGGTTATTGGCCTGGCTTGGATCACGCCAATTCTGAAGGCTGCCGCCGGGGACAACCCGCGTTCACAGATGAAGGAAATCTGGCGTCTGGCAATCGTTCCTTTGTTGGCCATAGTAGGCTTCCTTTTGCTTTGGGGCACTTTGGCACCCAAAGTGCAAACGTCGCTTGGCGCTGTTCCGGGGCCTGCTCAGGTTTGGAACGAAGTCGTTAATCTGGCAGCAGATGCAGAAGCGAAGGCGGTCAAGAGAGCCAAATTCGAAGCGATGGTCGAAAAGCGCAATGAAAAACTGATTGCTGCCGGAAAGGCCGATCAAGTTAAGTCTGTCGCTTACACCGGGTCTCCCAGCTACTACGAACAAATCTGGACATCGATCAAAACCGTGTTCTTCGGATTCTTGGTGGCAACGATTTTCGCTGTGCCATTGGGCATCTTTGCCGGTCTGTCGCCCACAGCCAACGCAGCCATCAATCCGTTGGTGCAAATTTTCAAACCTGTGTCTCCGCTGGCGTGGCTGCCAATTGTAACCATGATCGTTTCGGCGGTTTACGCCACCAATGACGGCATGTTCTCAAAGTCGTTTTTGATTTCTGCGATCACGGTCACGCTGTGTTCCTTGTGGCCCACACTGATCAATACTGCCTTGGGTGTGGCCTCGATCGACAAGGACTTGGTCAATGTGTCCAAAGTTCTGAAGATGAACACCTGGACCAAGATCACCAAGTTGGTGCTTCCATCTGCGCTGCCACTGATCTTTACCGGACTGCGCTTGTCACTTGGTGTGGGCTGGATGGTTCTGATTGCCGCGGAAATGCTGGCGCAGAACCCCGGTTTGGGAAAATTCGTCTGGGATGAGTTTCAGAACGGATCGTCCAGTTCGCTGGCAAAGATCATGGTGGCTGTCTTCACGATTGGCATCATTGGGTTCCTGCTCGACCGGGTGATGTACGCACTGCAATCGCTCTTCACCTTCTCGAATAACCGGTGAGTGATATGGCTGTCATCGAGTTCAAAAACGTATCAAAAAGCTTTGGCGAAGGCACCGAGCGGGCGAATGTTCTAAAGAACATCGACCTGCAGGTGGAGGAGGGCGAGTTTCTTGTTCTCCTCGGCTTCTCCGGCACCGGTAAAACCACGCTGATCAATCTGATGGCTGGTTTGGATTTTCCAACCTCGGGTGAGGTGACGTTCAAAGGCAAGAAGATCACCGGACCGGGCCCAGAACGCGGCGTGATCTTTCAGAACTATTCGCTGATGCCGTGGCTGACGGTGAACGGCAATGTTGGGCTGGCGGTTGATACAATCTTCCCAAACGCGTCTCGTGCTCAAAAGGCCCAGAAGGTCGCGCATTACGTCAATATGGTGGGCCTATCCCACGCGACGACACGCCGTCCGGCAGAATTGTCAGGCGGTATGCGCCAGCGGGTGAACGTGGCCCGTGCGCTGGCGATGAACCCCGAAGTGTTGCTGCTGGATGAGCCACTGTCAGCGCTGGATGCACTGACACGTGCCAATCTGGCGGATGAAATCGAGTCTATCTGGGATGCAGACAAGAAAACCTGCATTCTGATCACAAACGATGTGGATGAGGCCATAGTTTTGGCAGACCGCATTATCGCGCTTAATCCCGACGGGACATTGGGCGAAGAGTTTTCTGTGTCTATTCCACGCCCCCGCGAACGGACGGCGATGAATAACAACGAAACTTTCAAGGCACTGCGGGCGAAAGTAACGCGGTATCTGATGGATGTCGGGATCCAAGCCAAGGTCGAAGGCAGCAAGTTGTTGCCCGATGTTACGCCGATCCACGGGGTGCCAGCTGTTGTTGCCGACGCGCAAAAGGGTCTGATCGAAGAGCGGTTTTTGGATTTCAGCCAACTGCACAAAACCTATCCAACGCCAAAGGGACCACTGACAGTGGTCGAAGACTTTGATCTGAAGATCGACCGGGGTGAGTTCATTTCGCTGATCGGTCACTCTGGTTGTGGCAAATCCACGGTTTTAACCATGGCCGCAGGGCTGAACGGTATTTCCAAAGGCGCGATCAAACTGGACGGCCGCCATGTTGAAGGTGCCGACCCAGAGCGTGCCGTTGTGTTTCAGTCGCCCAACCTTTTCCCATGGCTGACAGCCAAGGAGAACGTCGCGATTGGCGTGGACAAGGTTTATCCCAAAGCGTCCAGAGAAGAGCGTCAGGATGTGGTGGAATACTACCTTGAACGTGTGGGTCTTGCAGACTCGATGGACAAGGCCGCAGTGGACATGTCGAACGGCATGAAACAGCGGGTTGGTATTGCGCGTGCCTTTGCCTTGTCGCCCAAGCTTCTGCTGCTGGATGAACCCTTTGGCATGCTGGACAGCCTGACACGCTGGGAGCTTCAGGAAGTGCTGATGGAAGTCTGGTCACGCACCAAGGTCACGGCGATCTGTGTCACGCATGACGTGGACGAAGCGATCTTGTTGGCTGATCGGGTTGTGATGATGACCAACGGCCCTCAGGCGACGATTGGCAAAATTACCGAGGTGAATCTGCCGCGCCCTCGGACACGGAAAGCTCTCTTGGAGCATCCGGATTACTATGAATACCGGCAGGAAGTACTTGATTTTCTTGAAGAGTATGAACACGGCGCCAAGCCAAAATCAAAACCAGCGCCAAAACCCATAGCAGCGGAGTAAACCCTATGAACGAATCCCAGATTGACATGATCCAGGCAAGCTTCAAAAAAGTTGTGCCGATCGCCGATGTGGCAGCTGATATTTTCTACACACGTCTTTTCGAAATTGCCCCCGAAGTGAAGCCAATGTTCAAAGGCGATCTGAAGGATCAAGGCAAAAAGCTGATGACCACCTTGGGCGTGGTTGTGAATGGTCTGAAGAGCTTGGACAAAATTGTACCAGTGGCCCAGCAGCTGGCGGTGAAGCACATCGATTACGGCGTCAAAGCAGAGCACTATGAGCCGGTTGGTGCGGCCCTGATCTATACGCTGGAAAAAGGGTTGGGCGACGAATTTACCCCAGAACTGAAGGATGCTTGGGTCGCGGCCTACACCACATTGTCGGGTGTCATGATCGACGCGGCCTATTCCGGTGAAATCGACAAGGGTGAGCCCGCAAACACACCTTCAGAGCCGAAGAAATGGTGGAAATTCTGGGCATGAGCCAAAAACTTGTCATCATCGGCGCAGGCATGGCCTCTGGTCGCGCTCTGGAGCATCTTTTCGAGATGGCTCCAGACGCATATGAGGTCACGCTTTTCAATGCCGAGCCACGGGGCTGCTACAACAGGATTATGTTGTCGCCCGTTTTGTCTGGCGAAAAGACGTACCAAGAAATCGTCACGCATGACCAAGCTTGGTACGAAGCCAATGGCGTCACCTGCCGCTTTGGCGAGAAAGTTGCCAAAATCGACCGCGCCGCAAAAACGGTAACGGCGGAAAACGGCGATGTGTTGTCCTATGACAAACTGATCATTGCGTCTGGTTCCAACCCGTTCATCATTCCGCTGCCCGGCCATGATCTGGAAGGCGTGATCGCCTATCGTGATCTGGAAGATACAGAGCGCATGATGGGTCTTGGCGAAGGCCACCGCGCTGTTGTGATCGGTGGCGGGTTGCTTGGTTTGGAAGCCGCTGCAGGCATGCAGGCACGCGGCGTTGATGTGACCGTGGTGCATATCATGGGCCACCTTATGGAACGTCAGCTGGACGAAGCAGCGGGTTATTTGCTGCGCAAAGAGCTGGTCAGCCGCGGGATCAACGTGTTGGTCGCATCGAACTCAAAAGAGATCGTGGGCGAAAACGGCAAAGTCAAGGCCTTGCGCTTAGACAATGGCACAGAGCTGCCCTGTGACCTGTTGGTCATGGCGGTTGGTATCCGGCCGAACACCGCGCTTGCCAAAGAAGCGGGCCTGGCAACCGGGCGCGGGATTCATGTGGATGATCAAATGATCACCTCTGATGAAAACATCCTGGCGCTGGGCGAATGTGTTGAACATGACGGAGCGATCTTTGGACTGGTTGCCCCGCTGTATGACCAAGCCAAAGTGGCTGCGGCTACGTTGCTTGGATCGGATGCACGATTTGTCCAAAAAGACGTGTCTACAAAGCTGAAAGTCACGGGTTGTGATCTGTTCAGCGCGGGCGATTTTGCCGAAGGTGAAGACCGCGAAGACATCGTTTTCCGCGATCCCGCGCGCGGCGTTTACAAACGCCTTGTTCTGCAAGATGACAAGCTGATCGGCGCCGTGATGTATGGCGACACTGCTGATGGCAATTGGTTCTTCGGCATGATCAAGGACGGTACAGACGTATCCGAGATGCGCGATACGCTGATCTTTGGTCCCGCCTACCAGGGAGGTGCCGCTGTGGACCCTCTCTCAGCCGTTGCAGCCTTGCCGGATGATACAGAAATCTGCGGTTGTAACGGCGTTTGTAAAAGCCAGATTGTCACAGCGATCAATGGCGGGGCCGAAGATCTGGGATCGGTGCGGTCTACGACAAAGGCCAGTGCGTCTTGCGGGACATGCACCAGCCTTGTGGAACAATTGTTGGAAGTCACCCTGGGGGATTCTTACGCTGCTCCGGCTGCGCAACCGGTGTGTGGCTGCACGGATTTAACGCATGAAGATGTGCGCCGTCTGATCAAGTCTCAGGAGCTGAAGTCACAAGCTGCGGTTTGGCAAGAGCTGGGGTGGCAGACACCGAATGGCTGCCATGTGTGCCGGCCTGCTATCAACTTCTATCTGCTTGCGGACTGGCCGCTGGAATATCAAGACGATCCGCAAAGCCGGTTCATCAACGAGCGCAAGCACGCCAATATTCAGAAAGACGGAACATTCAGCGTGGTGCCGCGGATGTGGGGCGGGATAACCAACCCGAACGAATTGCGCGCAATTGCGGATGCAGCCGAAAAATATGATGTTCCAACCGTCAAGGTTACTGGTGGTCAGCGTATCGATCTGCTGGGTGTGAAAGGCGAAGATCTTCCTTACATTTGGGCTGATTTGAACCGCGCCGGGCTAGTTTCTGGCCATGCTTACTCCAAGGGTCTGCGCACGGTGAAAACCTGTGTTGGCACAGATCATTGTCGCTTCGGAACACAGGATTCAACCGGCTTGGGTATCAAGCTGGAACAGGCTTTGTGGGGATCGTGGACGCCGCACAAAGTGAAGCTGGCGGTGTCTGGCTGTCCGCGCAACTGCGCTGAAGCAACTTGTAAAGACGTTGGCGTTGTCTGCGTTGATAGCGGGTATCAGGTAAGTGTTGGCGGTGCAGCCGGTATGGATCTGAAAGAGACCGAACGTCTGGCCGAAGCGGAAACCGAACAAGAGGCGATCGATCTGACCATCGCGTTTGTTCAGCTGTACCGCGAAAACGCAAAGTACCTGGATCGGGCCTACAAATGGGTCGCGAAAGTGGGTCTGGACTGGGTCAAAGAACAGGTCGTTGATGATCTGGAAAACCGTCAGGCTTTGATCGAGCGCTTTGAAATTTCTCAATCGATTTACCGCAAAGACCCGTGGGCAGAACATGCTGCGGAACCACGCGCATATGCGCCGCTTGCGGATTTGACGCTGGAGGCCGCGGAATGAGCTGGATCGATATCGGTGCATTGGAAGACATCCCCCTGCGCGGTGCCCGCATGGTGAAAACGCCTGTTGGCTGTGTTGCAATCTTTCGGACGGATGAAGCAGAGGTCTTTGCTGCATCCAACACATGTCCCCACAAGAATGGCCCCTTGGCAGAAGGGATCGTTCACGGACAAAAGATCACCTGCCCGCTGCACAACTGGGTGTTTGATCTGAACACGGGACAGGCGCTGGGCGCGGACGAGGGTCAGATCGACACTTTCCCTGTGCGCATTGATGGGGTGCGTATCCTGATTGACGGGAACGCAGTCGGAAAGCGGAGCGCCGCCTAATGGATCAAAGCGCCCGCCCCTTTACAAAATCCACCTGTCCATATTGCGGCGTGGGCTGCGGTGTTCTGCTGCGGCCTGACGGGATAGGGGGGATGGATGTAAAGGGAGACCCAGAGCATCCGGCCAACTATGGCCGCTTATGCTCAAAAGGGTCTGCCCTTGGGGAAACCGTGGGTTTGGGTGGTCGCGTTTTGTCGCCAATCGTGGATGGAAAAAGCACGAGTTGGGATGATGCTCTGGAATTGGTGGCAACCCGGTTTCGCGAAACGATCGCAGAACATGGCCCCGACAGCGCTGCATTCTATGTGTCAGGCCAGCTTCTGACCGAAGACTATTATATCGCCAACAAGCTGATGAAGGGCTACATCGGCTCGGCCAATATTGATACCAATTCACGCCTTTGCATGGCCTCCACCGTGGCAGGGCAAAAGCGCGCGTTCGGCACGGATACCGTGCCCGGCACCTATGAGGATTTGGAGCAGGCCGACCTGATCGTACTGGTTGGGTCCAATCTGGCGTGGTGCCACCCTGTTTTGTATCAGCGGATATTGGCAGCCCGCAAAGAACGTGGCACGAAACTGGTGGTTATCGACCCGCGCCGCACGGCCAGCTGCGATGGTGCCGACATGCATTTGCCGCTGAAAAGCGGAACGGATGTTGCCCTTTTCAACGGCCTATTGGCCCAAATTCATGAACAGGGTGCTGTTGACGCAGAATATCTTGGGCATGTGAACGGGTTTGACGCCGCGTTGGATGCCGCATCTACAGATCAGATCGAAGTCACCGGTTTGGACATGGCGCAAGTTCAGGCGTTCTACGACATGTGGATCGGAACCGAACGCGTTGTCACCGTCTTCAGTCAGGGCGTTAATCAATCTTCGTCTGGTTCAGACAAGGTTAATTCGATCCTGAATTGCCACTTGGCGGCGGGACGTATTGGAACGCCAGGCTGTGGCCCGTTTTCCGTGACCGGACAGCCCAATGCGATGGGCGGGCGAGAGGTTGGTGGATTGGCCAATATGCTGGCTTGCCACCTCGATATTGAAAACGCGGATCACCGAAATGCCGTTCGTCAGTTTTGGGGTGCGCCGGTTTTGCCGGATCAAGCGGGCTTGAAAGCTGTTGATATGTTCCGCGCCGTGGGCGAAGGCAAGATCAAGGCGCTGTGGATCATTCACACCAATCCTGCTGTTTCCATGCCTGATGCAGATGCTGTGCGTGCCGCGATTTCCGGGTGCGATTTTGTGGTCGTCAGCGATATTACTGGCGCGACAGATACGGCCCGTTTGGCAGATGTTTTGCTGCCAGCAACCGCGTGGTCGGAAAAGGACGGAACTGTCACGAACTCTGACCGCACGATCAGCCGCCAGCGTGCAGTATTGTCAGCCCCCGGCCAGACACGCCCTGATTGGGCTATTCTGGCCGAGGTCGGGCAACGAATGGGCTGGAACGATGCGTTTGACTACCAAAGCCCGGCCGAAGTCTTCCGGGAATACGCGGCGCTGTCCGGAATCGCGGGTGGGTTTGGCCGTGACTTTGATATCTCGGGTCTTTCGGATGTGTCAGACAGTGACTACGCCCTGCTGGAGCCAACACGTTGGCCCGTTTCGCCAACGCGCCAAGGTGGTCGTTTCTTTGCGGATGGGAAATTTTTCCATGCCGATGGCAAGGCCAAGATGTTGGCCGTGCAATACAAAGCACCCGCTTCGAAAACCGGGCGGAAATATCCATTCCGCCTGAACACGGGACGCATTCGCGACCAGTGGCATACGATGACGCGAACAGCATTGTCGCCGCGGTTGTCAGCGCATTTGGCGGAGCCCTTTTTGGAAATTCACCCCGCCGATGCGGCAGAGTTGGATATCACACGTGCTGATCTGGTGCGTGTAACCAGCCCGCATGGAACAGGTATTCTAAGGGCGCGTCTGACAACGGATGTTCAGCGCGGCGATGTATTTGCACCAATGCACTGGACCGGAGAAACCGCGCCGTCAGCCCGGATTGATGCCTTGGTGGCGCCGGTGACAGACGCAGTGTCGGGTCAGCCCGAAAGTAAGGCCAGCGTTGCCAAATTGGAAAAACTGACGGCCGCTTGGTACGGGTTTGCGATTTCTTCCAAGGAATTTGCGCCGTCTTCAGAGTACTGGGCTGTTGCGCGAACAAAGACGGGTATGCGTGCAGAATTGGCGGGCCTGACTGATAGCGAGGACTGGGAAGCGTCAGCACGAGAGTTATTTGATGTGCCAGACGCCGCAGCACAGACATTTGTAGATTCCCGACGTGGGCACCGGCGGATCGCGTTCCACGAAAACGGGCGCCTTTTGGCGGCGCTGTTTATCGCACCAGAGCCTGTTGCCGTTATGCGCGACTATCTGGCGACTTTGCCGGGAACCGATGCCCCCGAAGTTTTGACAGGGTTAACCCCGGCAGACCGGCCAGACCCGGGCCCGATTGTGTGTTCTTGTTTCGGTGTGGGTATCAACACCATCCTGAACGGAATCGAAACACAGGGGCTGATGACAGTCGACGCCATTGGCGCGGCATTGGAAGCGGGTACAAACTGTGGATCGTGCCGACCCGAAATCGCAGGATTGTTGGCCCGTACGCAGACAGCAGAGGCCGCAGAATGAGCCTTGCGCCCTTTGTCGCGGCGCTTGGCCGTGGGCCGGGGCGCTCTCGGTCTTTGACGCAGGACGAAGCGTTTGAAGCGATGAGGCTAATTCAGTCAGGCCGTGCCGCGCCAGAGGCGGTAGGGGCCATGCTGATGTTGATGCGGATGAAGGGCGAAACAGCGGCAGAAATTGCCGGGTTCGCTGCGGCTGCGGCTGAGTACACAAACAGGTTGCCGAAGCCGGATTTGGATTGGCCCAGCTATGCAGCGGGGCGCACACGTGGTTTGCCGTGGTTTTTATTGTCGGCCAAGTTGGTTGCGCGGGCGGGTTATACCGTTTTGCTGCACGGCTGGAACGGACAGGACACAGCGGTTCGCGATGGTATTGCCGAGCTGAAGATCGGGCGTGTCCGCGACGTTTCTGGATTGCGCGCGGTGTTTGAAACGAAACGTGTGGCCTATATGCCGTTGGAGGCGCTGCATCCCCAATTGCATGACCTGCTATGTCTTCGTGATGTATTTGGGCTGCGCTCGTGCATGAATACCGTTGCACGGATGTTGAACCCCGGTCAGGCCGCGGCCAGTGTGCAAGGCGTGTTTCATCCATCTTATCGATTGTTGCAGGCTGATGCGGCAAAGCTGCTTGGCCTGAAATCTCTGACAGTCATCAAGGGCGGTGGTGGCGAGTTTGAGCGGAACCCGGCCAAGGAAATTGCTGGCTTTGGATTGCGGAATGGCCAGTCTTTCGAAGCACCCTATGCCAATTTGATCGAAGACCATCGCCAAATGAACGATGGCCAATCTGACCCCAAACAATTGACCGCAGTGTGGCGAGGGCAGCAGCGTGCGCCTTATGCCGAGAAGGTTGTGGTTGGTACTGCCGCCTTGGCTTTGGAAACGCTTGGCGAGGCCCGTCCCGAAGCCCTGGCAACCGATTTATGGAACAACCGCCTGACTGCGCTGGCTGCGTAAAGGAAACCGAAATGAAACATGATCCCGATCTAAGCCGCCATGAAACGCATGTGTTTGAGCCTGTATCGCCGCGCGGTCATGGCTCAATCGCTTTGGTCGGTGCTGGCCCCGGTGCCAAAGATTTGCTGACCTTGCGGGCTGTTCAACGGCTGTCAGAGGCCGATGTCGTTTTCTATGATCGTTTGGTGGACGATGATGTCTTGGACTTGGCGTCCTGTTCGGCAGAGCTGGTGTTTGTTGGCAAAGTTGTGGGTGCCTGCGCCTGGCCACAAGAGAAAATCAATCAGGTGATCGTTGTTGAGGCTTTGAAGGGCCGCAAAGTGGTGCGCCTGAAGTCTGGTGATCCGGGTGTTTTTGGCCGTGCCACAGAAGAGCTGACAGCCGCCCGTAACGCCGGTATCGAAATTGAGATCGTTCCGGGCGTGACCGCTGCTTGCGCCGCTGCTGCAGGCGCCGGAATGTCTCTGACCGAACGTGGGGTGTCTGACACTTTGGTTCTGACGACCGGCATGTGCAAAGACGGGGATCCGCTGCCTGATAGTTCGCGACATGCGCAGCCCGGCACAACCTTGGCGTTTTATATGTCTGTACGTCAGGCGCGTCGGATCAGTGCCGGTTTGATGGCATTGGGAATGCCAGGGGATGCCCCTGTCACCGTTGCGGTGGATGTATCCAAACCAACAGACCGATCACTGCACGTGCGGCTGGATTGCTTGGCAGAAGATTTGAAGCAGGCAGAAGTTTCTGGTTGTGCGACCTTGATTGTCACTTGGCCGAAAGATTCAGTGAAAACAGTTAAGAACGTGGCGCGCGGGCCGGCAAAGGCGATTGCATCCACCTAGTTATCCACAATTCTAAGGTGTGCGTGTACAAACGATTTCGGCAGAATTTATGCGGAAATTTGAACATGTTCCGAGAACAAACCGAAGCTTGTTCTGACGAGAATTGATGTCTGAGAAAGATGTTTTAAAACAATATCTTAATCCACATATCTGCCCGATTCACCTTCGGCGTGAAAACATGTATTTTGCCGAAAATGACAGATGCCAAGACATCGCGCATTCCGATTGGCGAAACTGACATCGTGCTTTTTAGGTCGAACTATAGTGAAGCGGTGAAACTTGTCCCTAGGGTCAGGACCCATTGATTTCCGCTTAGCGTCGTGATTCACGGTTCGAAAACCGAGCGGTAAACATGTCTGATCTCTTCTGGCTGACAGATGCGCAGATGGCGCGTCTGGAGCCCTTCTTCCCG
>JAXMOG010000010.1:0-72103 GCA_034670065.1 Pseudoprimorskyibacter sp.
CCTCGTTTGCAACTCTCGCTGCCCCGTCTGGCGTCCCAACCGCGCCCTCAGCGCCGCCGGTGAGGGGGTATCTACGGCCAACCCAGAAACTCCGCAACCCCTTTTTTCCAGAAATACAAAGTTTTTGCTCAAAGGCTTGATTTTGCCTTTGAGTTCAAAGCCTTAGCTGACCAAAATTTTTGCCTTTTTAGGCACTGGGTCGCTGGACACTGCTCTTTGTACCCGACTCATATCCCGACAATTGTAACAGCCAAAACGTTATCCACAGGATTACCCCCAAAAACCGCTTAAAATCTGGGTTTTGCCACATGAATCAGCAAATGAATCGGCCCGCGGCGGTCGAGCCACCCTGCCCCCAGCTTTGGATTCGTTCAGAATCGACCAAATCCGGTGTCCAAACTGCGAACCAGGCTGGAATGGTCGGTTTGACGACCGCTGGTCAGGGCGTCACCTGCAAGCGCCCCTGCCCGACAGTCGTTTCCCATTCTGCGGAGGCACCGCCTCAACAAGCACCCGGAGATACATTGTACGAAAACCAGACGCGTGGCGGACCGCCATTCGCGTAGCTTCCCTTGGGTGTGCCACTGCCATGCAAAACGAGCCAATCAATAGAAACAACTGCGCGGGGCCTTCCCTGATCGGATCACAGCGCCGCAATACAGTACGAAGCCGTCGGACCCTGGAACGAAACTCATATTGAAAGAAGACAGATGAAGACAAGTTTTGTGGTATTCGCATCCCTGCTCGCCTGCGTGGGATGCTTTGCACCGTCCGCCTCCCGCCCCGTTGAACAGAACTTTGTGGTGTCGGACATGCTCGACGACGGGCTGATCAAAGGGCGTTATGCGCAATCAGGATTTTCTCAGGCCCAAGTCAAAAAGATGATCACTGATGTGGTGTGCCGCCCAGGCGCCGGATTGGCCACCTTCTCGGAAAGTAGTATTGACGGTCAAATAGTCTTCGACGCGACATGTCAGTCAGGCCCACGTTTCGGTCGCGGCTCCGGCGCGAACTTTGAACGTGTGGCCCCTGGTACTGTAAAGTACTGGGCCCTTTATGAGCTAAACGGCGACTTGGTTCAGGAAAAGGGTGATCTGCAGATGTAATCTGCGCATCCCGAACAAGCCGCTGAGCACCTGTTGTGAAAGCTGTAGCCGCAACACGCAGGGCGCTCAGTGGCCTTGTGGCGGTATTTGGCACAACAATGGGGGATGGTGGGTGATGAGGGATTTGAACCCCCGACATCTTCGATGTGAACGAAGCGCTCTACCACTGAGCTAATCACCCGTTGGCCGGCGTCTTAGCCTTTGGTTTCGGGCTGTGCAAGACCCCCAAAAGGCAATTGCAGCCCCCCGGTTTCTAGCCCTCAAATCTGCCCACTTGCTCAGCCTGCGTAAATTCGGCAATGTGAGCGCGCGTTTTTTGCACAGATTACACAAACGGCTTTCTGCGGCCGCACATATATAAAGAGGTACCTAATGAAAATTCGCCACGCTGTCTTCGCTATGGCCATCGCTGCCCTGGCCGCCCCTGCGACCGCCGGTTCCCTGTCAGATCCAATCGTTGCACCTCAAGTGATCATCGAAGATGCCGTTGAAAGCTCCGTCGGTGCGCAAACCTTTGTGCTGCTCATGTCAATTGTTGTGCTGACGGCCGCTATCGCGGATTGACGGCAACGCCACCTGCCAAGCAGGCAGCGTGGTAAAACAAGTCATGGTGGAAACACCGCCGATACCACCCGGACAAACAAAAAGCCGCCCCAGAGGGCGGCTTTTCTTATTCAGATATACTGAGTGAACTGGATCAGTGCGCGACAGCGCCGCCTTCTTGCACGGGCTTTCCGCTTTGCAGCGCCTGTGCGGCGGCTTCTTCGGCGGCCTCATCCCATTCAATGGATTCCGGTTCAGCGATCAGCGCGTGCTTCAGCACCTCGGACACGTGTGTGACAGGGATGATTTCCAGCCCTTCTTTCACGTTGTCAGGCAGCTCAACCAAATCCTTCTCATTCTCTTGAGGAATAAGAACGGTTTTGATCCCACCGCGCAGCGCCGCAAGCAGCTTCTCTTTCAGGCCACCGATTGGCAACGCATTGCCACGCAGGGTGACTTCACCCGTCATGGCAATATCCTTGCGCACTGGAATGCCTGTCAGAACCGACACGATAGACGTGACCATTGCCAGACCAGCAGATGGGCCGTCCTTGGGCGTTGCGCCTTCTGGCACGTGCACGTGGATATCCCACTTGTCAAAGCGCGGAGGCTTAACGCCGATCTGAGGTGCGATCGACCGGACATAGCTTGCCGCGGCCTCAATCGACTCCTTCATCACGTCGCCCAGCTTACCGGTGGTCTTCATACGACCCTTGCCCGGCAGTTTCAGCGCCTCGATCTGCAACAGATCGCCACCAACCGAGGTATAGGCCAGACCCGTTACAACACCAACCTGATGCTCATCTTCCGCCAGCCCATACTTGAACTTACGGACCCCCAGAAAATCATCCAGGTTTTCAGACGACACAACAACCGACTTGGCTTCACCTTTGACGATCTTAGTCACCGACTTACGCGACAACTTCGCCAGCTCTCGCTCAAGGTTCCGCACACCTGCTTCGCGGGTGTAATAGCGGATCACATCAGACAAAGCCTCATCAGTGATTTCAAACTCGCCCTTTTTCAAACCATGGTTCTTGATCTGCTTTGAAATCAGGTGCCGTTTGGCAATCTCGGCCTTTTCGTCTTCGGTGTACCCGGCCAGCGGAATGATCTCCATCCGGTCCAAAAGCGGACCCGGCATGTTATAGCTGTTCGACGTGGTCAGGAACATGACGTTCGACAGGTCATATTCCACCTCAAGATAGTGGTCCATGAACGTAGAGTTCTGTTCCGGGTCGAGCACTTCCAACATGGCCGAGGCAGGATCGCCACGGAAATCCTGGCCCATCTTGTCGATCTCATCGAGCAGGATAAGCGGATTGGTGGTTTTTGCCTTCCTCAGCGCCTGAATGATCTTACCAGGCATCGAACCGATATAGGTCCGACGGTGCCCGCGAATTTCAGACTCATCGCGCACGCCACCCAACGAGATACGGATAAACTCGCGTCCCGTAGCTCTGGCCACCGATTTACCCAGCGAGGTTTTACCAACACCCGGAGGGCCAACAAGGCACATGATCGGGCCTTTCAGCTTTTTGGAACGTTGCTGAACCGCCAGATATTCGACGATGCGTTCCTTGACCTTCTCCAGACCATAGTGATCCGCGTCCAGCACATCCTGCGCATTGCCAAGGTTCTTTTTCACACGGCTGCGCACACCCCATGGAATGGACAGCATCCAATCCAGATAGTTGCGCACCACAGTCGCCTCGGCGCTCATCGGGCTCATATTCTTGAGCTTCTTCAGCTCCGCCTCGGCTTTTTCCTTGGCTTCCTTGGACAGCTTGGTCGCAGCGATCTTCTCTTCCAACTCGGCAAGCTCGTTGGTTTCTTCGCCGTCGCCAAGCTCCTTCTGAATAGCCTTCATTTGCTCATTCAGATAATATTCACGCTGGGTGCGTTCCATCTGCGATTTCACGCGCGTCTTGATCTTCTTCTCGACCTGCAGAACGCTCATCTCGCCCTGCATCAGGCCATAGACCTTTTCCAGACGTTCGGAAATCGACAGTGTCTCCAGAAGCTCTTGCTTCTGATCCACATTGATCCCCAAATGGCCCGCCACCAGATCAGCCAGTTTGGCCGGCTCGGTGGTTTCGCCTACGGCGCTCAGCGCTTCTTCGGGAATATTCTTGCGAATCTTCGCATAGCGTTCGAATTCTTCGGCAACGGTGCGCACCAGCGCTTCATTCGCTGACGCATCGCCAGGAAATTCGTTCAGATACTCTGAACGCGCTTCAAAGAAGGACTCATTTTCAAGGTATTCGGTGATGGTGACACGGGCCTGACCTTCGACCAGAACCTTAACTGTACCATCAGGCAGTTTCAGAAGTTGCAGCACATTGGCCAGAACACCGGTATCGTAAATACCGTTTGTATCAGGATCATCCTCTGCGGGATCTATTTGACTGGCCAGCAAAATTTGCTTGTCGTCAGCCATCACCTCTTCCAGCGCACGTACCGACCGATCACGACCGACAAAAAGCGGCACAATCATGTGCGGAAACACAACGATGTCCCGCAACGGCAGAACAGGGTAAGAGGAATTGAGGGGCTCTTGCATGCTCGGTTCCTTAGTTATTGGCAAGACGGCACTGGTCCCGCTTGGCGGCAACGCTATCCGTCTCCTTCGTGTCGACTTAAAGTGGGCCTGAGCAGTTACCTTTTCAAGCGCCTCAGCCATTGGCGCACAGAATGACGGCCCCTGACCGGACGTGCAAGATACCTTTTTCTGGTTTCCCGCTTCTGCCCTTATTCGGAAACGATCTACCCTCCTGACGCTTATTTTTTCTCAGACCAATGGCCAACTAGGCCTATGCATTCCACCTAACTATCCTGAATCAATGACACGAATTGGGGTGGGCATATGGGCGGTGGCGGTCTTTTGGGCAGCTTTAGCCTGCGCAAATGTTGAGGATTTGCGCCGTTCCGCCAGCGGTTTGGCAGACGCACGCGCAAAAACAATTGCGACATTTTCCAGCGATAACGTCATGGAAACCCGGCTGTTCATCATATCTGACCCGGCGCTGCGCGCCGCCGCACATTGGGACGACAGCGGAGAGCGCATTTTCCCGCCAACTGCTGCTGTGCTGACCCCCGCAGAGGATGCCGCTGAAACACATCTGACCGCGCTTGCCTTGCTGTATTCCGGTACGCAAGACTCCCCATGGGCGTTGAACACCGCAAATCCAGAAGTCGCCTATTATTGCAACTATGCGCTTCTCACCTGCTTGGTGTTGGATGTGGCGGCCCTTGCCGAAGAGCTGCCAGCACAGGCGGATGCACTGTATGCAGCTTTGCATACACCCATAACACCTGATCTAAGCTTCTGGCCGATCTTATCCGTGTTCGCCGCCATTGCCTTTGTTGCCGCACTGGCCACCCTGCCCCGCCTGGCTGGGTTTCCCCGCCAATCAACGCCCAAACCCACAGCTCAAACCGGCGTGCCCGATCCTGACACCTTTGACATCTCTGACATTACCGTCAGCCCACGGCGACTGATGGCCAGTAAGGGCGGCAATAGAGTTGATCTCAGCCCGCGTGATGTGGCGTTGTTGGATCACCTTCACCGACATCGCGGGCAGGTCTGTTCGCGGGACGCGCTGTATGATGCCGGGTGGGGGCGGCAGTTCATGCCAAACAGCCGGGCTTTGGACCAACACATGATCACGCTGCGGCGCAAATTGAAAACCAGCAACATTGCCACTGATCTGATCGAAACCGTGCGCGGTGCAGGGTATCGCCTGAAGGACTGAGCGATTTTGCAAAGTTCTTGCAGTTTCCTTGCACCCATTTCGCACAGTCCGCCCCCTGATATGCTGTTTTGCCCTCAGCATTTCGAAGGAGGACCCAAAATGTTTCGCAAACTAAGCCTGATCGCCTGCCTCAGCGCCGGAATGGCCACAGCCCAAGACCGGCCCGAAATGGTCGATGATGAGTTCGGAACCAGCAACATCGAAGAACTGTCGATGCGCGGTGCCCTGATGCAATTGCGCCATAAGAATGAGCACCCGTTGATCGGAGTCATCGGCTATGGCGCGGCCAAAGCCGGTATGCACGACGAGGCCCGCGAGATTTTCACCCAGCAAGCCGAAATCGGAAATGTGCAAGCCATCACCTGGCTGTCCTGGATGGAAGACAATGGGCTAGGCGCGCCAGAAAACCCGGAACGCGCGGCAGAGCTGGACCGGCAGGCAATGTCACTGGGCAGCGCCGTTGGGGCCTTTAACTATGGCTTAGACCTACTGCGCGGGCGCGGTGTGAAATATGACGCCAAAGCAGGTCGCGCCATCATCCGGCAAGCTGCGGCCATGGGCGATGCATCGGCCCAACACCTGATCGAAAATGATTACGATCTGGATAGCGTGACACCAGACGCTGATGAATGGAAATACGAAAAGCGCTTGTTCTAATCCAGGCGCAGGCGCCCGCGCGGGGCTGTATACACCTTCGCGCGGTCGTGCTGGTTCGCTTTCCAGTCCCCAAACAGGCCAATCACACCGGGGGCAGATCACCCTGAGCGCGCGCCGCGTGGAAACCAACTTCCCAATCGTCAAACGTACCGGCTGCGATGGCACTGCGCATTTCCTGCATGATCTGCTGGAAGTAATGCAAGTTGTGCCAGGTCAAAAGCATGCCACTGATCATTTCATGTGCCCGGAAGACATGGTGCAGATAGGCCCGCGAATAACCGGTGCAGGCCGGACAGGTGCAGGTTTCATCCAACGGGCGTGGATCATCCTGATGGCGCGCATTTTTAATGTTTAGCACACCACGATGGGTGAACACCTGCCCCGTGCGGCCTGAACGCGACGGCAGCACACAATCCATCATGTCCACACCGCGCTTCACGGCACCAACAATATCATCCGGCTTGCCCACGCCCATCAGGTAACGGGGTTTGTCCTCTGGCAGCATTTGTGGGGCAAAATCAAGCGTGGCAAACATGGCCTCCTGCCCTTCGCCGACGGCCAAACCACCAATCGCGTAGCCATCAAACCCAATAGCGCGCAGCGCCTCTGCACTTTCGCCGCGCAATTCTTCGTCCAGACCACCTTGTTGAATGCCAAACAGCATATGGCCGGGTCGGTCGCCAAAGGCATCGCGGGAACGTTGCGCCCACCGCATGGACAGACGCATCGATTGGGCGATCCGGTCACGATCCGCCGGCAAAGCGGGACATTCATCAAAGGCCATCACGATGTCAGACCCAAGCAAGCGCTGAATTTCCATCGACCGTTCCGGGCTCAACTCGTGGCGAGACCCATCAATATGGGATTTGAACGTCACACCCTGTTCCGTCATCTTGCGCAGGCCAGCCAAGCTCATCACCTGAAACCCGCCAGAATCCGTTAGGATCGGGCGATCCCAGTTCATGAACTTGTGCAACCCGCCCAAGCGATCAATCCGTTCCGCCGTGGGGCGCAGCATCAAGTGATAGGTGTTGCCCAGCAAGATATCGGCCCCGGTGGCGCGCACGCTTTCCGGCAACATCGCCTTCACCGTCGCCGCAGTGCCCACCGGCATAAATGCAGGGGTACGGATATCGCCCCTCGGGGTACTCAACACGCCGGTGCGCGCCTGGCCATCTTGGGCGATTTTGCGAAATCCTGTCTGTACCATGTGGTGCCTTTTACGACGAAGAATACTTACGGCCCAGAGCGATACTCGCTGGCGCCAATGGTTGCAATCGACCGAGCATCTTATATCTATATTCTCAAGTCACGATTGAAAAAGGTGCTGATTTGCCAACAAATATTGAAAAATTACTTGCCGCCAACCTCGGGTATCTACTTTTAGCCCTGCTGATCATTATTGTGGTCCTAAAGGCAGTTCGCATTGTCTCGCAATCCGAAAAACATGTGGTTGAACGGTTCGGCCGCCTGCATTCGGTTCTGGGACCAGGAATCAACATCATCATCCCGTTTCTGGATGTGGTGAAACACCGAATTTCTGTGCTGGAACGGCAATTGCCCACCATGACCCAAGACGCCATCACCGTAGACAACGTTTTGGTACAGGTGGACACGTCGGTATTTTATCGCATCATCGAACCCGAAAAGACCGTTTATCGTATCCGTGATGTAGATGCGGCCATTTCCACAACTGTTGCCGGGATCGTCCGCTCTGAAATCGGTAAGATGGAACTGGACCAAGTACAGTCCAACCGCTCCACACTGACCTCCACGATCAAGGAACAGGTGTTTGCCGTTGTCGATGACTGGGGCATCGAAGTGACCCGTGCAGAACTGTTGGACGTCAATCTGGATGACGCCACCCGCGAAGCGATGATGCAGCAGTTGAATGCAGAACGCGCGCGCCGGGCAACCGTGACAGAGGCCGAAGGGCGCAAACGCGCGGTCGAACTGGATGCGGACGCCGGGTTATATGCCGCCGAGCAAACCGCCAAAGCCCGCCGGATTTCCGCGGAAGCCGAAGCCTATGCAACTGAAGTTGTCGCAAAGGCCATCGCCGAAAACGGGCTGGATGCTGTGCAGTATAACGTGGCGTTGAAACAGGTCGAAGCGCTGAACGGAATGGCCGCAGGTACGGGCAATCAAACCGTGATCCTGCCCGCCTCGGCGCTGGAAGCATTTGGAAATGCCTTCGACATGTTCAAACGCAAAGGGGGCAGCTGATGACCGCAGATCTGTTGTTGCAATGGTGGGTTTGGCTATGCGCCGCGCTGGGGCTGGCAATTTTGGAAGTCATCGCGCCCGGCTTCGTGTTTCTGGGCTTTGCGATAGGCGCACTGTTGGTGTCGATCTTGGTTTTTCTGTTCCTAAGCGCCAGCGCATCAGTGTTGATCGCCATCTGGGCGGCCTTGTCGCTGGTGGCGTGGGTTGTGCTGAAGCGTCTGTTTCCCGGTGCGAAAAACCAACGCAAAATCATCCGGGAAGATATCAACGACATGTAAACTATGTCGCTGATAATGCTTTGTAGAGCCTAAAAGCGATCAGTGCAGTGTCGGGGTTTTCGGTAGGTCCAGAACCTCGACACCGTGCGGCAAAGTCACCAGCACACGACGATCAGCATGATCGCGGAAACCATATCCGTTCATGGCAAGGCGCTGTCGCAGATCATTATCGTCTGTCGCACATTTCAGGTCCGGCTCGATCAAGCTGCGCACGTGGTGTTGTGTCAAAGTCGAAATTTTGTTGGAATGCATCGTCGGACCCTCTGCGCCGTTAATTCTCCCTTAACAGAATGGCGCGAAATCGGGCTGAAACGGGGCGATGGGATGGCTCAACCGGGGTTTCGCGTTTTAGTTGCAAGCCGTTTAGAAACAATTGGTATTCGGAATCGAAACGTACATTCGACACACCCTTTACCATGGGGGATAATTTCCTATATATTTCCTCAGGAAAGACAAAGGAACGGATATGACAAACGCCAGCCCGCAATTGGAAGGTACGCCCCTGATCGCCCCTTCCAGCACAGATCATCCGCTTTACGATCAGGCGGTCGAAGCGTGCAGGTCGGTGTATGACCCGGAAATCCCTGTAAATATTTACGATCTGGGCCTGATCTATACGATCGAAATCGACGCTGAGAATGCCGTGAAAGTCATCATGACCCTCACCGCGCCCGGCTGCCCCGTTGCGGGTGAAATGCCCGGATGGGTCGCGGATGCGATTGAACCATTGCCCGGCGTAAAGCAGGTTGATGTTGAAATGGTCTTCGAACCGCCTTGGGGCATGGAGATGATGTCGGACGAGGCGCGACTGGAACTGGGCTTTATGTAAAATGATGAAAAGCGTTCTGGCCCGTACCGTTTTTGGAACCCTGTTTGGGTTTTTGCTGGGCCAAGGCGCCATTTTTCTGGCCGTCGGACAAGTCGATCAAACCCTTTCGGGGGTTTTGCAGGCCAGTCATCAAACTATAAACGGGTTTTCCGGGCTGTTGGGGTTTTAAGCACGATGCCATATTGCCGACGCGCTTCTTGGCTAACTTACCCCCGCCCGCTTGCCCCGTGCAGGCCCAATACCTAGATTAAGGTCAAAGGAGAAACGCGCATGTTCGGAATTCCCGGCAAACAGGCGGTCACCATGACCCAGGCCGCTGTGAACCAGATCACCAAACTGATGGAACGTGATAACCGTCACGGTCTGCGCATTGGTATCAAAAAGGGCGGCTGTGCCGGCATGGAATACACGATGGAATTCGTGGATACCCCGGAAAGCAATGACGAAGTTGTCGAACAAGACGGCGCGCGCATCCTGATCGCCCCCTTGGCCCAGATGTTCCTGTTTGGAACACAGGTCGACTATCAAACATCGCTGTTGGAATCTGGGTTTCAGTTCAACAACCCGAATGTCACCGATGCATGCGGGTGCGGTGAATCGATCAAATTCAAAGATGTAGAAGAGCTGGAAGCCGAACGCGCCAAATTCGTCGGCTAAGCATCACCTTTTCAGATATAAGGCCCTGCATGTCATTGCGGGGCTTTTTGATTCAGGCAATCCGATACCCGGCGGCCTACTCGCCTTTCATGTGCAAATAGGTCTGCTCAAACCGGCGCGTCAGATGCGCCCCTGCCAATATCGTCTCGTTTGACCCGATCGGTGCGACATTGGCATCATAGTTTGGATTGAAAAACATCGGCACAGAAATGCGCGCGTCCTGGCTCCCGATCACCCGATGCAACGTGGCTTTCACCCGCCCGCCGGTCCACATCTCCAACATCTCGCCGAAATTGATCACGAAAACACCCGGTTCGGCCACCACTGGCACCCACTCACCGCCGCGTGACCAAACTTCCAACCCCGGCACACCATCTGACGCCAACAGGGTCAGACACCCGTAGTCGGTATGCGCCGCAATGCCGAAATCCTTCGCACCTGCCCAATCGGGCCGCTCCGGATAATAGTTGCCGCGCAACAGGGCCATCGGTGTGTCAAACTTGTCGTCAAAATAGCCCGCGTCCTCTCCAATCGCCACGGCAATGCCCCGCAGCAATGTCATCGCCACGCCCAGGGCATCCGCGTAATACGCCTGAATGACGTCCCGAAACCCCGGCAAATTGGGCCAGCGATTGGGCGCATACACCGGCAACGTCGCGCGCGGGTCGTTGTTGGGCAATTCAAACCCACAATCGAACACCTGCTTGTAATCCGGGTTTGCTGCCGGATCGACCCGCTCTGACTTCGGCGCGCCCCACCCCCGGTTGGCCCCGGTTGCAGCCATATCAACGGCACGCTTTTCGCCCTCCGGTAAATCAAAGAACGCCGCATAGGCCGCCAGCACAAACTTGACACGCGCCGCAGACAACGCTGTGTTGTCCACTGTAACAAAGCCAATACCCTCAGCCGCCGCCCGCAATTGGCGCAAGGTCTCTGGGTCTCGCAATGCGATTTTGCGCGCATCCAATCTGGGGATCATCACAGCCTCCGTACGTTGCTTGCCAGATACGCACCGACACGAAGACGCGCAAGGGCTTGACGTGGCGCGAACCCCCGCGATGATGCCTCAAACAAGAAAGAGGATGGCACATGCGCACAAAACTCGCCGCAGGCAACTGGAAGATGAATGGAATGATCGAGGCCCTGGACCAGATCGAAGGTTTGGCCGAAGCCGCCGAAGGCGACGCAGAGGTCCTGATCTGCCCGCCGACCACTTTGATCAGTGCCGCTGCCAACAAGGCCCCGAATGGTGTCATGATCGGTGGGCAGGATTGTCATTCCCAAACCTCAGGTGCGCACACCGGGGACATCTCCGCCACAATGCTCAAAGATGCTGGTGCGACCCACGTGATCCTGGGCCACTCCGAACGGCGCGAAGACCATGACGAACATGACGAAGACGTTCGCGCCAAATGCCGCGCCGCTTGGGATGCTGGCCTGGTTGTTGTCCTGTGCGTTGGCGAAACACTGACCGAACGCGAAGCCCAAAACACGTTGGACATCATCGGCGGCCAATTGGCGGGCTCGATCCCGGATGGCGCAACCGGTCACAGCCTGGTGGTCGCCTATGAGCCCATCTGGGCCATCGGCACCGGCAAAGTGCCGACCACGGATCAAATCGGTGAAGTGCATGACTTCATCCGCGCCCGTCTGGAACGTCGCTTCGGCGCAGGTGTAGGCCGCTCTACCAGACTTCTGTATGGTGGCTCTGTCAAACCCGGCAATGCCGCCGAAATCTTTGCCGTATCAAATGTAGACGGCGCACTGGTCGGAGGGGCAAGCCTGAAAGCCAGTGATTTCACTCCGATCATCAAAGCCTTGAACGACAGCGCCAACTGATCTGGCGGAATTTGCGTATTTAGAAAGAAAAGAAGCCAAAAGAGTGTGCGCTTCTTTTCTTCAAAAATACGCACCCCTTACCCATTCGTTCGCACCAAAGCTGCGGAAACTGGGAGATCTATTGCGGCAGGTTTCAACGACAAACGGCGCCCCAAGAGGCGCCGTTTTCGCTTAATTTTGATCAACTCACTTGGTGATGATTTCCGGCCCCATGAACGTGGTCGGCAACCAAGTCGAGAGGATGGGAATATAGGTCACCATAATCAGGAAGACGAACAGCACGGCCAGAAACGGCAGCGATGCTTTTGCGACGCGCATCATCGACATGCCTGCAACGCCTGATGTGACGAACAGATTCAACCCGACCGGAGGTGTGATCATTCCGATTTCCATGTTCACAACCATGATGATGCCCAGGTGGATCGGATCAATGCCCAGTTCGATGGCAATAGGAAACACAAGCGGCGCGACAATCACGATCAAGCCGGAAGGTTCCATGAACTGACCACCGATCAGAAGGATCACATTGACGATCACCAGGAACATCACAGCGCCAAAACCTGCGTCCAACATGGCTGCAGCAACGGTCTGCGGCACCTGTTCATCTGTCAGCACGTGTTTCAGGATCAACGCGTTGGCGATGATGAACATCAATGTGATGGTCAGTTTGCCAGCTTCAAACAGCGTGTCCTTGGTATCCTTGTGGAAAAACGCCGTGACCAGGGCAATGGGTTTGCGCAGGATGGAGAGGTTTTGCGCCTCCCCGCCACGCGCCAGCGGGCCCATATCCCGATAGACGAAGTTGGCGATAAAGAAGGCGTAGACAGCGGCCACGGCAGCAGCTTCGGTCGGTGTGAAAATCCCACCATAGATGCCACCAAGGATGATGATGATCAGGAATAGGCCCCAACCTGCATCGCGACCGGCGGACATCACCTCGCCCCAGCCTTTCCATTCGCCCTTGGGCATGTTTTTGATCCGGGCAATCGTGTAGATTGTTACCATCAGCATCGTGCCGGCCATCAGGCCCGGAATAACCCCGGCCAGGAACATCCGACCAACAGAAACATCGGTGGCCGAAGCATAAACAACCATCACGATGGACGGGGGGATCAGGATGCCCAAGGTGCCAGCATTGGCGATAACACCAGCGGCGAAATCCTTGGTGTAGCCGACCTCCCGCATCCCGGCGATAACGATTGAGCCAATCGCCACAACCGTTGCCGGAGAAGACCCTGACAGCGCCGCAAACAACATACATGCAAAGACGCCCGCAATCGCCAGACCACCATGCAGGTGGCCCACCAGCGCAATTGAGAAGCGAATAATGCGGCGGGCGACCCCGCCTGTTGACATAAAGGATGAGGCGAGGATGAAAAACGGGATCGCCAGAAGCGTATAGTGACCCGCCATCGCCTGAAACAGCGATTGGGCAACCGACGCCAGCGAGGTGTCGCTGAGGACCAGCAGGAACAGGATGGAGGAGAAGCCAAGGGACACTGCGATCGGGACACCGATCAGCATCAGGCCAATGACCATGCCGAAAAGAATTGCAACTTCCATGTCGATCAGTCCTCGCGGTTCAAGTGCGCCACGTCTTCGACGGCGTCTTCGGCTTCATGGCTGACAATCAACGAGTCTTGTTGACCGCGGATCAGGCGCGTTGTGGCCTGCACGAAGCGAACCAACAAAAGCAGCATTCCAAGTGGCAGAATGAAATAGGGGATAAAGCGCGGAATTTTTTCATATTCTTCGCCTTCGTTCATCAGCGGTTCGATCCAGCGCAGCCATTCAGGCATGGGGATGTCCACGACTTCATACCAGGAGCGGAAACTGGTGCGTTTCATCTCTTCCAGACCGGTTGGAAACCAGCGCCCCGTGGTTTGGGGAAGATTAGCAAAGTTCGCCCAGTAATCCCAAGCGCCCTTCAGCAGCAAAAACGCGTAGATCACACAGACCAGCGCGGCGATGATCCCCAACGCGCGGCGGGCGCTGGGTGGAACAACATTGATGACGGCATCGACCCCCAAATGCGCTGTCTTTTTGACAGCGTAGGAAATGCCGAACAAAACCAACCATGCAAACAGAATTGAGGTCGCTTCCAGACCCCAGATCAAACCAGTGTTGAACCCATACCGCAGTACCACATTGATGAAGGTGATGATCGTCATCGCCCCCAGAATGATCGCGATGGCGGTTTCCTCTAGTTCATTGATGAACCGGCCGGCCACCGACAGTGTCTCGTCTTGCGCAGACATGTGTCGCTCTCCCTCAAATAAAAGTCCGGCCCCATTTTCAGGGGCCGGACAGAGTGGCGAAATCGATTACTTGTTAAATGCCTGAGCGGCGTCGATGTTTTCTTGGCCAACATCGCCAACAAATTCGGCCCAGACGGGCTTCATCACCGCAACCCAAGCGTCACGCTGTTCAGGTGTCAGCGTGCGCACAACGCCACCAGCATCGATAACGGCCTGCTTTGCCTCTTGGTTCACTTTGTAAGACTCGGCGTTACGTGCAACCGTGACTTCTTCGATGATCGTGCCCAGTTGGTCGCGAACATCCGCGTCCAGGCTTTCCCACCAGTCAACATTGGTCACCAGCATGTAGTCGATGATGCCGTGGTTGGTTTCGGTCACACCGTCCTGCACTTCAAAGAACTTCTGGCCGTAGATGTTGGACCAGGTGTTTTCCTGACCGTCCACAACGCCGGTTTGCAGCGCGCCATATACTTCGGAGAAGGCCATCGGCTGGGGCGAACCGCCCAAGGCAGCCATTTGCGCCTTCAGCACGTCAGAGTTCTGAACGCGGAATTTCAGGCCGGTTGCATCGCTGGGCATTTCCAACGGCTTGTTGGCCGACATCTGCTTCATGCCATTGTGCCAGAACGCCAGTCCCAGAAGGCCGCGACGTGTCATGGATTCTTTCATCGCTTGACCGGTTTCCGAAGTCTGGAAGCCGTCAACAGCGTTGATGTCTTTGAACATGAACGGCAGATCGAAGATGCGGAACTGCTTGGTGAACTGTTCGAACTTGGACAGCGACGGGGCAGCCATCTGAACGTCGCCTTGCAGCATCGCTTCCAGAACCTGGTCATCATTGTACAGGGTGGAGTTCGGATAAACTTCGAGACAGGCTTTGCCGTTCATCTCGTCGTTCACGCGCTGTTGCAACAAGCTGGCTGCAATTCCCTTGGGGTGACGGTCGGTGTTTGTCACGTGGCTCAGCTTGATGACGATTTCGCCATCATCACATGCGGCCATTGCACCGGTTGCACCACCTGCCACGACTGCAGCTGCGCTTACCGCCATCAGAAACTTTTTCATATTGTCCTCCCTGGACCATTAACTGAAGAAACACGGGGTTCTCCAAAACCACCGTCTGGTGCAAGACAATGGCAAGCACAAAAATCTGTGCAAGCCTCCTGTATGCCAAACACTGGAAGGTGGTTTTATTTGTTTATTGGCAGCACCTTACACGCCGCCCCTCAACAGCCTTGGGCAACACGACGGCCGGTCGATGCGAAAATCCGCACAGGCTCTCCTGCACTATGTGCGAAAATCCGCACACCCTGCTTCAGAAACAAATTTGGATTTGGACAAAGAGTCGCCAATCTCTCCAAAACAAAACCGCCCGAACCGATCTAACGGTCCGGGCGGCAATGCAATGTATTATAATTGAGGTCTTAGAACCCGCATTTGTCGCGCAAGAATGCCAGTGCAACGGACAATCCGTCTGGCGCAATACCATGCGCTGTGCCCTTCATGACATGGGCAAATACGTCTTCCCAACCAGCGCCTTGCAAGGTCTCGGCCGCTTCGGGCATGGATTGAACTGGCACCACGTCATCCTGATCGCCATGCACCAGCAAGACCGGAGGACGTACTTTCACCTCATCCACCAACAGCTCTGGCTGCACCAACCGGCCTGAAAATGCGACGATCCCCGCCACGGCGTCATCGCGACGCGGGGCGACATGCAAGCTCATCATCGATCCTTGCGAGAACCCAAACAGCGCAACCTGTTCAGGCAGCAAATCTTCGTCCACCATCAGCGCGTCCAGAAAGGCATCCAGATCGTTCACCGCGTGGCCCATGCCCTGCATGGCTTCTTCTTCGGAGGATCCATCGATCCAAGGGATCGGAAACCACTGAAACCCGAAAGGCGCGCCGGCGCAGCTTTCTGGCGCATCAGGTGCCACAAACAACGTGTCTGGCAAATGTTCACCCAGCACATCCGCAAGACCCAACAGATCCGCACCATTTGCGCCATAGCCGTGCAAAAACACGACCGCCGATCGCAGTTCACCTGATTGGGGCTCTTTGCGGCCCGCTTTCAACACCCGTGTCATCGAATACCCTCTTTGTCCTTAGCCACATGGTAGTAGGCCCACAGCGCCCGCGCCGCAACCGACCGCCAAGGCGACCACGCCAGTGCCATTTGCCGCATCTCTTTTTCTTTTGGCCGCTCTGGCAACTCAAACAGCAGCCGCGCGGCTTCTTGCAACGCCAAATCACCCGAAGCAAACACATCAGCGCGCCCCAGGCTGAACATTGCATAAATTTCCGCCGTCCAAACGCCGATCCCTTTCACCGCCGTCAAGGTCTTCACAACCTCTTGGGTCGGGGCCGTATGCAAAGCGTCAAAATCAATCTGGGCTTCTGCCAAAGCGCAGGCATAGCTGGCCTTTTGACGGCTGAGCCCCAAGGCCCGCAAATCTTCGTCACAGGCCGCTGCAATCGGTTCTGGGCTGATCATCCCCGCTGCTTCCAAACGGCTCCAAATCGCGTTGGCCGAAGCCACAGAAACCTGCTGACTGACAATCGCCGACAACAGCTGAGAAAACCCACCTGCCCGCCGCCGCAACGGCAAGGGGCCGGTTTGCCTTAGCGCATAGGCAAAGCGCGGTTCGGCCTGCGCCAGCCATGCCGCCCCTTCGGCCACGCAGGCCTCTGTTTCGATGATCCGTCCAATATCGCTCATGGCGACACCCTCTGACTTGGCTAAGGCACCGTCAATCCGAAACTCGGGCTATTTCGCAAACTTGGCCTTTGCGAGCTGCTACGCGACGTCACATCCTGTGGCCTTGCCCAACAATGTTTGAAGGCGTAGGCAGTCGGCATGACGAATTCCGACACATCCCCCGCCGCAAAAAACGTGTTCATTCTGGTACTTGCGCAGGCCATCTTGGGCGCGCAGATGCCGATGATCTTTACCATCGGCGGGCTGGCGGGTCAGTCGCTTGCTTCCAACCCCTGCTTTGCCACCTTGCCAATTTCCATGATCGTGATTGGGTCGATGTTGGCCGCCACACCGCTGTCAGCATTCATGCAGCGATATGGACGTAAAGCCGGTTTTTTCGTCGGCACGTTCAGCGGAACAATTGGCGGCGCTGTTGGGGCCTTTGGCCTGTATACAGCCTCTTTCCCGATATTCTTGCTTGGGTCATTTCTGACCGGCATCTATATGAGCGCGCAAGGCTTTTATCGCTTTGCCGCCACCGACACTGCATCGGATGAATTCCGCCCTAAAGCCATTTCTTATGTGATGGCAGGTGGACTGGCCGCTGCTGTTATTGGCCCCCAAATCGTAAAATTTTCGGCCGATGCCTTTGTTGTGCCGTTTCTTGGTACCTACGCCGCAGTGATCGGGATTAACCTGATCGGCTCTATATTGTTTTTGTTTCTCGACATCCCAAAACCACCGGTTCCATCTCAAGATGCACCGCGCGGTCGCACCCGAATGGAACTGCTGAAGACCCCACGGATTGCTGTCGCCGTGATCTGCGCCATGGTGTCTTATGCGCTGATGAATTTGGTGATGACGTCCACGCCACTGGCAGTGGTGGGCTGCGGATATGAAACTGCGGATGCCGCCGATGTGGTTTCGGCCCACGTGTTAGCCATGTATGTGCCCAGCTTTTTCACCGGCCACCTGATCGCTCGCTTTGGGGTAGAGAAAATTATGGCCGCCGGTTTGGCTATTCTGGCCGGTGCTGGGGCGGTGGCGCTTTCGGGTGTTGAGCTGGAACAGTTCTTTGTCGCGCTTGTTCTGTTGGGCGTTGGATGGAACTTTGGCTTTATCGGCGCGACAACAATGCTGTCCGGCGCACACGAACCGCATGAGCGTGGACGTATGCAGGGGATGAATGACCTGATCGTCTTTGGCGGGGTCACAGCGGCGTCCTTGGCATCTGGTGGATTGATGAACTGCTCTGGTGGCTCTGCCCAAGAGGGATGGACCGCCGTCAACATGGCCATGGCGCCATTCCTGATGCTGGCTGGTGGTGCGCTGCTTTGGCTGACATTGCGCCCGCAGGACATGGCAGAAAACTAAAGGAGCAAGCGGTATCGACACCTATTCTGCTGGCCCAAAACCCGTGCCAGTGGATCTAGCTGTTTGCCTGATCAAAACGTCCCGACCTAAAACCGCCCGGTCATTGCCGCGCGCAGCAAACGGGCCCGGCGGGAAAATTCACTAAGCTGCAAAGCACCATCCTTCACACGCTCAGGCGTGCGAGCGGCCAAGGTTAACAACGGGCCCGCTTGCCACGCCGGCAAGAACGCCGCCCGAACGGTTTTGCTGATCCGTGCAGCGCGGGCACGCTTTAAGCGCTTAACGCCTTCGGCCGCCAATGCTGCAACCGCCTCAGGCCGACCATCGACCATCGGCACCCTGCCCTTGGCTTCCAGATCTGGCACCGCGCGCAGGAAATTCGCCAAGCCCAACGCGTAGCCCGCATCCAGTGCAGCAGCCCGGTCCACCTCGCCCAAGGCACGTGCTGCAGCCAGCATCAAATGCCCGCCTGTCACCTCTAAATACCGCTCCAGACCGGCCTGATCCTCAAACGGGTCACGGTACACGTCCCAGCGCCGAGCCTCGACCAAAGCATCCAACAGCTGCGCGCCTTCGCCATCCAGAACTTGCGCCAGTGGTGTAACAACCTCATGCCGCCGCACGGTTCCACCGGCGCCGATTTCTTCCAAGGCATCGCGCCACCATTGCAGACGCATCTCTGCAATCATTGTCTCGGCTGTCACCCAGGGCGCACGCGCCACTTCCAGATTGAACGCATAGATCGGAAACAACACGGCCCGCGCGGCCGGGGCCGCCGCCATTGTGGCCGCAAAACGATCCGGATCGCCACGCTCCACCAACCCGGCACATGCTGTTACATCGGCATCAAAATGCATCGCGCCGCCCTTTCCCATTCGCACAAAACGCGGCCATCACGCCGCGCTTTGCCCTATATTCCTGTCCAAAGGCCATGGGGCTTCTGGACCAAGCCGACAAACCGTTATTCCCCAGCCAATCGCGCGGGGTCAGTCCAATCGCGCACCAGCTTCCAACGCACAGAATCCAACAAGGCTTCGAACGAGGCATCCACTATATTGGCGCTGACACCAACCGTGGACCAACGCCGCCCCTGCGCGTCTTCGCTGTCGATGATCACACGGGTGACAGCTTCGGTCCCGCCCTGGGTTATCCGAACCTTGAAATCGACCAGCTTCACATCGTCGATCGCGCTTTGGTACTGGCCCAAATCCTTGGCCAGCGCTTTTGACAAAGCGTTCACCGGTCCCCGGTCACAGCCCATCTCATCCATCGACTCGCTGACCGACAGTTTCTTGACGCCATCCACTTTGACCACGACCACCGCCTCTGACAGCGACACCATCTGATCATACTTGTTTTTGCGCCGTTCTACCGTGACGCGGTACCGTTTCACCTCAAAGAACTCGGGCAACAGGCCCAGCTCATCCCGCGCCAACAGCTCAAACGACCCCTGCGCTACATCATAAGAATAGCCCTCGGACTCGCGCTGTTTGATCCGGTCAAGAATGCGCGCCAACGCCGGATCGCCCTTGGGCACAGACAGGCCCGCCTCCAACAAGCGCTTACGCAGGTTGGATTGACCGGCCTGATTGGACATTGGAATAAACCGTTCATTTCCAACGATTTCCGGCACGATATGTTCGTAGGTTGTGGGGTCTTTCAAAATCGCACTGGCATGCAACCCGGCCTTATGGGCAAAGGCAGAAGACCCGACAAAAGGCGCCTGTTTGGTGGGCACGCGGTTCAGAATATCATCCAGCATGCGGCTGATTTTCGTCATGCTTTGCAACGACGACTGGGCAACCCCGGTGTCATATTTGCTGGCATAAGGCTCTTTCAGCAACAAGGTCGGGATCAGTGTTGTTAAGTTGGCATTGCCGCACCGTTCCCCCAGCCCGTTCAGCGTGCCTTGAACCTGCCGTGCGCCTGCATCAATGGCCGCCAAAGACCCGCCCACTGCGTTCTCGGTATCATTATGGGTGTGGATGCCCAGATGATCGCCCGGAATGCCGCTGGCAATCACTTCGCGCACGATATCTCCGATCTCGCCTGGAAGCGTGCCGCCATTGGTGTCACACAGCACAATCCAGCGCGCCCCGGCTTTGAAGGCCGCGTGCAGACATTCCAGCGCATAAGGCGCGTTGGCCTTGTAGCCATCAAAGAAATGTTCCGCGTCAAACAGCGCTTCGCGTCCTTGCGCAACCAGATGCGCAACCGACGCGCGGATATTTTCGACGTTTTCTTCCAGCGTGAAGCCAAGCGCGGTGGTGACGTGGAAATCATGCGTTTTGCCCACCAGACACACAGCCGCTGTCCGCGCGTTCAAAACCCCGGCCAAGACTTCATCGTTTTCAGCCGATCGCCCGGCGCGCTTGGTCATGCCAAAGGCGGTCATCGTGGCCTTGGTCTGGCCAACCTCGTCAAAAAAGGCGCTGTCGGTCGGGTTGGCCCCCGGCCACCCCCCTTCGATATAGTCGATGCCCAATTCATCCAGAGCCGCGCTGATCCGCAGCTTTTCACCCGTGGAAAACTGCACGCCTTGGGTCTGCTGACCATCACGCAACGTGGTGTCATATAGGTACAAGCGTTCTTTGGTGGTCATAGCAAGCCCTCCAGCTTCGAGGCGTCAAAGTTAGGGCCGGGTTCCAACTCAACCCCTTCTTTTGACATGCGCACCTGAACGCCCGCCTCTCCCAGCGCGGCTTTCATCGCATCCACGCCTGAAAAATCCTTGTTTTTCAACGCCTCCAACCGGGTCGCATGCAGCGCATCCGCCAGCCTGGTCAAGTCCATCGACGGCGTCGCGGCCCAATCCCCCAGGTCATCCCCCAGCAACCCAAGAAGCCGCGATGACGCCAAGAAGGTGCCCTTTTCGTAGAAGCAATCCTTCTGTGGATTGGCGGCGATCTCTTTGGCCATCGCATGCAATCGCGTCAGCGCACCTGCGGTATTCAGGTCATCTGCCAGCGCCGCAACGACGTCTGCATCTGGCCCGGTTTCTTCGGCACCGGCAACCAACTTGCGCCAGTTTTTCAGCGTCGCCTGCGCTTCCTCGCGCTTCTTCTCGGTCCAATCCATGGGCTTTCGGTAATGCGTTGACAGCATCACAAAGCGGATCACCTCGCCCGGAATACCTTGATCCAACAGGTCATGAACGGTGAAGAAGTTGCCCAAAGATTTGGACATTTTCTTCCCTTCGACCTGCAACATCTCGTTGTGCAGCCAGACCTGCGCCATCTGATCCGTGCCGTTGGCACAGCAGCTTTGCGCAATTTCGTTTTCATGATGCGGGAACATCAGGTCATTGCCGCCGCCGTGGATATCAAACACATCCCCCAGCAAGGCCTTGGACATGGCGGAGCATTCGATGTGCCAGCCCGGACGGCCGCGCCCCCAAGGGCTTTCCCAACCCGGCACATCCGCATCAGACGGCTTCCACAGCACAAAATCCATCGGATCGCGCTTGTACGGGGCCACCTCGACACGCGCACCGGCGATCATATCATCAACAGACCGCCCCGACAGGCGGCCATACCCGGCTTTCCAACTGTCCACGGCGAAAAGTACATGACCTTCAGCCGCATAGGCGTGGCCCTTGACGATCAAATCCTCGATCATCGCGATCATCTCAGCGATATAGGCCGTGGCACGCGGCATCTCTGTCGGCTCCATCACACCGACGGCAGCCATATCATCCAGATACCATTGCGTGGTTTCGGCGGTGATGTCAGAAATCGACCGCCCGCTCTGTGCCGCCCGCGCGTTGATCTTGTCATCAACGTCAGTGAAATTGCGCACATAGGTCACGTGATTTTCGCCATAGACCTGACGCAGCAACCGAAACAGCACATCAAATACAATCGCGGGCCGGGCATTGCCCAGATGTGCTCGGTCATACACCGTGGGTCCACAGACATACATGCGCACGTTTTCCGCATCGAGCGGGGTAAACCGCTCTTTCTTGCGAGTCTTGGTGTTGTGCAGCGTGATGTCCATAGGCCTGTCCTCGCGTGGGTCGCGGCGGGCTTATCAACTTGTTCTCTGATAGGGAATAGAGGACCGGCCCGCCTGACGATGTCAGCGGTTAATGCAGCAAATAATAAGGGTGCCGGTCTTTGTCATGGGAAAGGGGATAACACAGGGCTATCCGCGCGCCAAGCGCAGATCGCCCTGCATGTTGGTCGCCCAGATCAGTCGTAGTGGATCACTTCATACTCCACGCTGCCCGGACCATTGAAGTAGAACCGCCGCCCCGGTTCATAATCCGCATGGTTAAAGGTCTTGAACCCCGCCGCTTTCACACGTGCTTCGGCGGCGTCCAGATCATCCACCACGATCCCGACATGCGCCAAGGACCCGGCATGCACATAACGTGGCGTGGCGGCTTGCAACCCACGGGGCGGCTCATACAGCGCCAGATAGCTGGATCCGTTGCCAACATGCACAGAATACCCCTCATTAATCGCTGACCCTTCCCAGCGAATGTGCCAGTCAAACAAGTCGCTCAAAACTCCTGCCACAGCGTGCGGATCCGGCACGGTGATATTTATGTGTTCCAATGTACCCGACATTGTCGTTTTCCTTTTTCTTTCGTTTCAGATGCTTTCAGGTTACTTTCTCAAGTAGACTTTAACTCAAGGGAAAAGTTTCCATGCCGCCCAAAGCCTTACGCAAAACCGGCCTGACAATTGGGGAAATCGCAGACCGAACCGGGCTGGCCCCATCCGCGATCCGATACTACGAAGACGAAGGCCTGATCGCGCCTGATCGCGCAGTTTCGGGGCAGCGGCGCTATCAACGGGCGGATATCAGGCGCCTGTCTTTCATTATGATCGCGCAAGAACTGGGGTTTTCACTGGCCGACATTCGCGCCCAAATCACCCATCTGCCCAGCCACCGTGCGCCGGGCAAATCCGACTGGACACGTATTGGCACCCGTTTTGGCAAAGTGCTGGATGCGCGCATCGCTCAAATGCAGCAACTGCGGAACAAACTGGACAATTGCATCGGATGCGGTTGCCTATCGCTGACCGACTGCACCCTGTACAACCCAGAGGATCGCGCGGCGCGGCGCGGTATTGGTCCACGCTACCTAAAGGGTGACAAACCGCTTGAATGACGCGGCCTGAGAGGCCACCTTGGGCGGATGACGCGCAATATTTGCCAACCTGATGCAGGCAGAAAGCACCCGTCCCCTTGGGGCGCAGCCCGTCTTGCGTTGGCAGCATCAAGTCATCTTGGAACCGCAAAAATTGCGCCGCGCCATGACGCGCCGGTCACGAAGCTTATGGTTGATTGCACTCAATCAAAGATTGATCGCAGAGGTGCCGAAGACGCGCCCTATTTCCACCGAAGTTCAGTGGAAAAACCAAAGGGGCTGGCGGAACAGGACGCCCTGCGCGACAGGCATCAAAGCGCAGAGCGAACGATCCGGACCGGCCTTTTGAACACATCACAGGCGGCACTCTACATCCAATGAAAACGCTTTATTTTCACGGCCTTCCGGGGTCCGCGGCCGAACTTGGCCTGACCCGATTGTCCGGTCTGACAACCCCCGATCGCAACCTTCCAGACTTTGACGCACTGGCCCGCAGCCTGCCCGCAGGTGAGTTGCACCTGTTCGGTTTTTCGCTTGGCGCGGCTACCGCGTTACAGATGGCCGCGCGCCTGCCGGATCGGGTGGTGCGCGTAACGCTGGCGTCGCCAGTGGCCCCGTTGGAGCTTGGCGATTTCTTACCGCAAATGGCCGGTGCTTCAGTGTTTCGCGCCGCACAAACGCCGGGCAAATTGGCCAAGACCGCCAACGTGCAAACCACGTTGATCAAAACCCTACCTAGCCTAGCGATCAATCGAATGCTTGCCGGTGTCTCGGCCCGTGAAAAGGCATTCTTTCAGGACAAATCCAATCGCAAATGCCTGACCCAATCGGTCCGCGATGGTTTAACAACCAACCGCGACGCGTATCTGACCGAAATCACCCGTTATGTTCAGCCCTGGGCCAGTGTTTTAGGCCAGGTGCGCTGCCAAGTGGCCATCTTTCACGGGACCGAAGACACTTGGTCGCCGCCCAAAATGGCCACCGCCTTGGCACAGAAACTGCGCTACGCCGAAGTGTCTTGGATGGAAGGTCGCGGCCACTATACGACCTTGGCCGAAACCGCCGATGCACTGGCCCGGTTGCCGGAACTTAGGTAATGGGCAAAACGCCGATCTCGTCGATCCGAAATCTGGGCCCTGCGGTGGAAAGTGCCTGCCATCGCGCGGGCATTCCAGATGCGGAAACCCTTCGGCAGATCGGTGCCCATGAAGCCTATCGCAAAATGCTGGAAACCGGCTCTCAAGCGCATTTTATTGGCTATTATGTGCTTCACATGGCGCTGCAAGGGCGCCCATGGAATGATTGTAAAGGCAAAGAAAAAGAAGAACTGCGCCGCCAGTTCGATGCGCTGAAATCCGAAGTGAAATCCAGTGGTAAATCCGCCGACAGCGCGCTTGAAAAAGCGCTGAATGCCATCGGCGTTATTCCCCGAACCGTGCGGCGCGATTAACCCGTTTACATATCCAGATGCATCCGGGCAAAGGCCCAGTTTGCGGCCTGATGTACCACACCGAATTCGCCTGCTTTGATGGCGGCATCCACTTCGGCTGGCGTCATATAGACCGGTTCCATTTCTTCCAGATCGCCCGCATCTGCGGCTTGCTGAATCCGGCAGCCTGTCGCCAAGAAGTAATGCCCCTGACACCCACGCTGATTGCCGTTGTCCACATAGCTGCCCAGCGATGTCCAATTGTCTGAAACCAGTCCGGTTTCTTCCAGCAATTCGCGCTGCGCCCCTTCCAGGGCGGTTTCACCCGGATCAACGAACCCCGCAGGAACACCCAGAACCACCCTGCCCGGACCATGCTTATAATGCCGCAACAGCAGGACGCGGCCATCTTCCATCACCGGTACAATGCTGGCGAATGTGCGCAGATGCACCTGATAGAAATCATCAACGATCTTGCCGCCTGGCAGCTCGACCATTTGTTTCTGAATCTCAAAATAGGGTTGGACTTCGAAGATCACATCCGTCTTCAGGGTTTTCCACGGCTCCATGACCTGCCTCTTTGCTGCAAAAAAAATGCTGCCCCGGTACGGGACAGCATCGTGTTAACCATGGCACTTGGCCAAATAATGGCGATTAGCCAACCAGTTCGAGGCCCGAGAAGAAGTAAGCGATCTCTTGCGCTGCGGTGTCCGGTGCATCGGAACCGTGAACGGAGTTTTCGCCAACCGATTCTGCGAATTCGGCGCGAACGGTGCCTTCGGCTGCGTCGGCTGGGTTGGTTGCGCCCATCACTTCGCGGTTTTTGGCAATGGCGCCTTCGCCTTCCAGAACCTGAACAACAACTGGCTCGGACGCCATGAAGTCACACAGTTCGCCGTAGAAGGGACGCTCGGCGTGCACTTCATAGAACTTGCCAGCTTGCGCCGTGGTCAAGTGAATACGCTTCTGTGCGACGATGCGCAGGCCGGCATCTTCAAACTTGGCGTTGATCTTGCCGGTCAGGTTGCGGCGGGTTGCGTCGGGCTTGATGATCGACAGGGTGCGTTCGATAGCCATGAGAGCTGCTCCATAATGAATGGCCGGGCAAACTGCCCGACCGTAAATTGAACTGGCGCCCCGATAGCACGGGGTGTTTTCGGTGAAAAGCCCGTTGGACGGGATGCACCACCCAAAATGCGTTTGGATCAGAAGTGAATAGCCCGATCAAAGGCATCCAACACGGATTCGTGCATCATTTCCGACAAGGTCGGATGCGGGAAGACGGTATTCATCAGGTCTTCTTCGGTGGTTTCCAACTGGCGACCAACCACGTACCCCTGAATCAGCTCTGTCACTTCAGCGCCAACCATATGCGCGCCCAGCAAGGCACCAGTTTTTGCGTCAAACACGGTCTTGATCAAACCTTCTGGTTCTCCCAGGGCAATTGCCTTGCCGTTTCCGATGAACGGGAAGCGGCCAACCTTGATGTCATAACCCGCCTCTTTGGCCTGTGCTTCGGTCATACCGACACTGGCGACCTGCGGGTGACAATAGGTGCACCCTGCAATGCTATCTGGGTCAACCGCATGGGGTTTGCCCCCAGCAATCAGCTCTGCAACCATCACACCTTCGTGGCTGGCTTTGTGCGCCAACCATGGGGCCCCGGCGATATCGCCAATGGCATAGATGCCCTCAACCCCGGTGAAGCAATGCTTGTCGACCACAACATGGGTCCGGTCCACTTTGACACCAACAGCTTCCAGGCCCAGACCTTCGACGTTGCCAACAATACCAACGGCCGAAATCACGGTATCAAAGTCTTCCTTGGTGACTTTGCCGTTCTGTTCGATATGCGCGGTAACAATGCCTTTGCCGCGATCCAGCTGTTTGACCATTGTCTTTTCGCGAATGGTCATGCCCTGCTTCTCAAACTGTTTCTTGGCAAATTTTGAGATTTCGGCATCTTCCACCGGCAGCACACGGTCCATAACCTCGACCACCGTCGTGTCGGCACCCAATGTATTGTAGAAGCTGGCAAATTCGATACCGATCGCGCCCGACCCAATAACCAGCAGCTTCTTGGGCATACGTGGTGGGGTCAACGCAGCCTTGTACGTCCAGACCAGATCACCATCCGCTTCCAGTCCAGGCAGTTCACGTGCCCGCGCCCCGGTTGCCAGAACGATAGACTTTGCTGTCAGCTCTTCGCTGCCTTTGTCGGTTTTTACGCTGACCTTGCCTTTGGCAACGATCGTGGCGTCCCCCATGATCGTGGTCACTTTGTTCTTCTTCAGAAGATGACCCACGCCAGAGTTCAGCTGCTTGGCCACGCCGCGCGACCGTTTGACAACCGCATCCAGATCAAAGCCGATCTTTTCTGCACTCAGACCATATTCCTTGGCACGGTGCATATAGTGAAAGATTTCGGACGACCGCAGCAACGCTTTGGTCGGGATACATCCCCAGTTCAGGCAGATGCCACCTATGTGCTCGCGCTCGACAACGGCGACACTCAGCCCCAGTTGCGCACCGCGGATGGCGGCCACATAGCCTCCAGGTCCCGCGCCGATCACGATCATGTCAAACGATTTGGCCATTCTCCGCCCTCCAGAAATATTTGGTTTAGCACTAAACTATTTTTTCAAACGCATCAACGCTGCAGTTGCGAACACAAAGCCGCACCCAAATGATAGCGCAAAAACGCAAAGAATCCCGCCTGTTCTGACAGACGGGATCCCTTTTTTAAGTTCGTTTTCAGCCGATCAGGCCGATTCTAATTCCTGCAGAATCTGGCGATAACCACCCTCGGCCACGAATTTCGCTTCAGGCTCAGAGCTGTTGCGTGCCAAGACTTCGTTCCGGTACGGGAACCGACCGAACAATCGGATGATCGCGCGATGCACTTTGGCGTGTAGCAAATTGCTGTCGCCGCTGTTTGGCATCCGCTCCAACATCAAGCGCACGCACCGATCTTGATCGCACAGGTTTTCCGAATGCATCAGTGGCATATAAAAGAATTGTCGTGCGGGTTCGTCGATCTTCATATCCCAACCGCGATAGACCGCCTGTTTGGCAGCGGCCAAAGCCATTGGATCAGACGAAAACGCCTTGGGCGAGCCGCGGAACATATTGCGCGGGAACTGGTCCATCAGAATGATATAGGCCAGCGCCCCACTGGGATAGGTCAGCCAAAGGCCATATCGCCCGTCCATCGCGGCGTTCCAGCCAGCTTCGAATTTCTGGCGCACTTCGGCATCCAGTTCTTCGCCGCCGTCATACCAACCTTTCGGTCCAACTTCATCCAGCCAATAGGCCAGTATTTCTTCTGGGGTTATCATCTTCCAACCAATCTCCGTCTCACTCTCCCCGGCGCACCGGGTAATTAACGGTCACATCGGTCCATCTGGCCAGTAAATTTTTACGACAGTTAGACATAACCATGTGAGAAATAAGACGATGTGGTTTTATTGCGCTTCTGCCTCAGCCTCTGCTTCGGCCTCGTCGATGGCTGTGTCGATGGCAAACTCCTGTGCCACTTCCACCACCACCGGCGTCGCCGTCGGGAAGACGTTTGGATATGCGGCGCTGTCTTTGACGGATGTCGCAGGACGCTGGGTCATACGGTACAGGCCATAAAGCGTGACAAAAATCAGCAAGACCGCGATCAACGCGAAATACGCATTTGCCCCGGCAACCTGCATCGCCCAGCCAATAACCAGCGGCCCAATCACCGCCCCCAACCCATTGATGAACAGCAGACCCGCAGAAGACGCGGCCATTTGTTCATGCTCCAGATAGTCATTGGCATAGGCAATCAGCAGCGAATACAAAGGGTTGGTCATACCGCCCACGGCAAAGGTCAGCCCCAGCAGCAAGCTGAAATTGCTGGTCACAAAGGTTGCAGCCAAGGCCGACACCCCCGCAACGCCCGCAACGATGGTCACCAACTGGCGACGGTCCATCCGATCTGACAGCCAGCCCAGCGGATACTGGCAAACCAATGCCCCGACGTAGAAAGCCGCGATGAAGGCCGAGATTTGTTGCAGCGTCATCCCGGCAACCGTGCCGTAAACGGCAGCCATACTGAACTGCGCAGCAAACACGCCGCCCATCAAGAACATACCGACACAGGCCAGTGGCGAGGCGTGGAACAGCTCTGTCAGCGTCATACGCTTGGTCGTCTCAAATGCTGGTGTCGGTGACACACTCAACAAAATCGGCGCGAAAGCGATAGAAACCAGCACGGATGGCACAACAAACAGCAAGAATCCGGTGTCATCGGGCATCAGCAAAACCACTTGTGCCAAGATGATCCCGACCATTTGCACGATCATATAAAGTGACAGCGCCTGACCACGGTTGGCATTGTTGGCCGAATTATTCAGCCAGCTTTCGGCGGTGACATAGACGCCGCAGTAGCAAAACCCGATCAGAACCCGGCCAATCGTCCAGGCAATCGGATTCGGGAACGCGGGATACATGATCAGAACTGCCGAAACGAAAGAGCCAAGCGCCGCAAAGACCCGCACATGCCCGACACGGCGGATCAGATCGGGCGTCACCCGGCTGGCCAACAGGAATCCAACAAAATAGGCCGACATGATAATCGACATGGAAAAGGTCGAAAATCCCAGCTCTCCGCCGCGCACACCAAGAAGCGAGCCCTGAAGCCCGTTTCCCAACATCATCATGCCCATACCCAGCAATAGGGCCCAAGAGCTTTGCAATACCTGCATCATGGCGCGATCCAAATTCTAAACGGAGACGTTACGAATCGCTGGCTACAGGTTGCCGCTGTGACGGTCAGGCCTGAATGCGACACCGCCCTGTCGGTTTAAGACAGAGTTTGAAGCAGCCCCGTTTTACAGCTTTGTCCGCGATGCCGGAAATAGCAGCGACGCATCACCGTAAGAGAAGAACCGGTACTCTGAAGCCACGGCGTGATCGTAGATCGCGCGCACACGGTCAGCCCCCATCAGCGCCGAAACCAACATCATCAACGTGGATTTGGGCAAATGGAAATTGGTCATCAGCGCATCTGCGACATGAAAGGTAAAGCCGGGGTAAATGAAGATATCCGTATCCCCTTCCCACGCTTCAATCGTTCCGCCACGCGCCGCTGTTTCGACCAGGCGCAGCGCCGTTGTGCCAACCGGGATCACCCGGCCGCCTGCGGCTTTGGTCTGCGCAATCGCTTCGGCGGCCGCTTCTGAAACCTGGCCCCATTCGGCATGCATCTTGTGGGTGGTGATGTCGTCTACCTTAACCGGCAGGAATGTCCCTGCCCCGACATGCAACGTAACGTGGGTAAACTGTACGCCCATATCTCGCAAATCCGACAACAGCGCGTCGTCAAAATGCAGCGATGCCGTCGGGGCGGCCACGGCCCCCGGTTTGCGCGCCCAGACGGTTTGATAATCTTGTTTGTCCTGCTCATCCGCCGGACGTTTGGCAGCAATATAGGGCGGCAATGGCATGGCCCCTGCACGGGCCAAGGCAGCGTCAAAATCTGCGCCGGTCACATCAAACCGCAAAACCGCCTGCCCATCAGCCCGCGAAACAACCGTGGCAGACAAATCATCGGTAAAGGTAATCTCTTCACCGTCCCGGACCTTTTTCAACGGTTTGACCAAGGCTTTCCACGCTCCGTCCCCCTGCGGGTCCAGCAAGGTGACATCAATCCGCGCCTCGGTCAGCCCCTGTGCGCTTTCACGACGCCGGGTGCCAAAAAGCCGGGCCGGTATGACCTTGGTGTCATTCAGCACCAGCAAATCGCCCTTGCGCAGATACCGCAGCAAATCTCGGACATTGGCATCAATGATCTGGTCGCCCTGCGCAACCAGCATCCGGGCCGCGGACCGTGGCTTGGCCGGACGGGTCGCGATCAGCCGTTCTGGCAAATCAAAGTCAAAATCGGAAAGCTGCATCTTGGTCCTACTGTGTCACCTCGGGCGGGCGGCGGCGGAAGATTTCCCGGAACATACCTGGTGTAAAAACAGACAACGGGTTCACCGACACGCGCGGGCTATCGGAAACGCCGGTGATGTTGAAGTTGAAACCCACCAATCCTTCGCCGCGGCGGGTCAAAATACTGCCGATCCCATTCAACATATAAATCGGGGACAGAACCCCCTGCAAATCCAGCGCGCCATTGGCCAGCGTGTAATACCCATCCAATGAAATCCCCATCGACGGGCCAGTGGCCGCCGCGCGGCGCAAGATCAGCTGATCCGGGGTCAAACGAAACTCTGCATCCACATTGGCAAAGAAAATCCCCGGCCCGCTCATCTGATCCAGCAAGCCCACAATCGACACCGCATCCAACAGCGCGCCAATGGCAGGGGCGTTGCGCAACCGAACGTCGGTGGCCAGCATCTCGCCATCAAACGTGCCCGGCGCGTTGGCCGGGGTCAGGGTCAGCGTCATCTTCCCGCTTTCCGCTGTTTTCAAAATGCCCGCTGCCTGGGCCACCTTGCCTGCATTCTCAGAACTGATCTGAATTGCGCTTCGCCCATTTGATGGGGTCACCCTGCCGGTGATGGGCACCTGATTGTTCAACCGGCCAGAAAAATCGCCTCTGAACCCACCACGAGTGTCAAACGCCCCGCGAAACCCTTGCAGCGCCAGCTTGTCTGATACCTGCAAAACGTCCAGCGCCACGTTGATGGGGCCTCCAGCGGCCGAGGATGCGCCACCGCCACTTTGCCCGCTGCCAAACGGTGCACGGCGCAAATCGATGCGCCCGCCCGTTACCGCAATATCCAATGCCGCGCCAAACCCGGTCAGCCGCACCGGCGCCGCCAGCCATCCACCAATTGACAGCTTGGGAAAGCTGAGCGACCGCAGCTTGCCTGCTTCGCTCAAAACGATCTGACCCGTGCCAGACAAAGCCCCGGCATCAATTTCAAATTGGTCAATGCGCGCGGGCTTGCTGAGCCGACCTGCAATCGCAAAACGCCCCGCCTGTCGCGGATCAAACCGCCACCCGATCGCCGGGATCGACGCGCCCAGCCCGACCAGGCCAGAGATCAACGCAAATTCCGGTGGTTCGCCTTTGCGCAATGTCAGGGCCAAATCAGCCGGGGCCGCACCACGCAGCATGCCCTTGGGCAAGGCCACTCCAAGCGCGCGCGCATTGGCATCCGACAATGTGACCTGCGCCGTCACCGACCCCGGTGCGCCGGGTTGACCCAAAGGTTGTTGCCACACACCATCAAAGGGCACGCCGTCCAGCGCACCCGGCCCCCAAACCTTTATGCCTGTCTGTGTAGCAGCCACATTCAGGGACTGCGCCGTCAGCTGCCGCCCCGGCACCAGTTTATCCGAAAAGAAGTTCTGCGCTGTACCGGTCAGATCATATTGGACCTCATTCGGCTTCAGCCCTTTTTTCAACCGCAGCTCCAACGGACCGTTCAAGCTGATCTGCCCATCGACCAGATCAACTGGTTTGCCGGCTTTGGTCATTAGGCTGATTGGTTCGTTGTTCAAAAACGAAAGCAGCCCTGTCACGCTGGACGTCGCCTCTAGGTTCACGCGCGATGGCGGTTGTTTGATCCGCGTGTCTGGAATGATCAAACTGGTACCCGCAATATCCACCGGCCCGCCCATTTCGGGCTCTATCCGGCCTTTGTGCGCCATGGCCACCAATCTGTTTTGGTGCAACGTCACCTGCCCCGACACCCCAAGGGCAATCGGCAAACGGCGTGAATATCGAATATCGGCATCTTCCAACGCAAAGCTGGAATACAATGTGGGCCGCGCGCCGGGCACTACCCTAAGGGCCAATTGCATATCCCGAATGGTGCCACGGCTGACGTTTTCAGTGACCCATTTGCGCGTCTTGGGCTTTACCCCCTCGGGCCACAACGCCACCAGTTTCGCAGGCAGAACCTGTTCAATCTCGGCATCCAATGACAGGTGCCAGCCATCTTCCAGCGCTTGCAAGTTTCCCCGTGCACGCAACGGCAGTTCCGGATCATCGATGCGCAACCGGCCCAGCGTGGCTTCGAACGTATCAAGCCGCAGCCGAAAATCCATCTCGGCGTGGTTCAGCGTGATCGGTTCCACAAAGAAGTCTTTGGGGTTTGCGCGAATATTGCTCAGTTCAAACTGACCAACCATCTGCCCCGGCAAGCCGCTTTGCATATCCAGCAGATTGGCCCGCCCGCTTGCGGTTGCGCTGCCCCATGCGCTGGCCACCGAAATCTCGTCAAAACGAATGGTGGTCGTGTCGGGCACATAAGTGAAATAAGTCCGTGCTGACGAAAACGGGATTGGCCGGGTTTCGTCGATCGGCTGCAAAACACCGGCGCCAATTCGCAAAGTACCGTTCAATGGGCCCAAAGAGCCATCCGCGAACATTCGCGCCTGCAACGCGCCCGATATCGGGGCGCGCAACGCCTCAAGCCACGCCAATGCCGGGCCTTGGGTGGCAAATTCATTTGACGGAACATCCTGAATTTGCAGACCAAAGTTCAAATCGTTATGGCCAATTTCACTGCTGGCGTTCAGCGCCATGCTGGCCACACCCGCCCCGCCGCTCAGCACAGCGAAGTCACCGTTCAAAGACAGCACATCCCGCTCTCGGATCAAGGACAACCGACCGCCATCCACCGTCCAACCCCGTCGGGCGCGCGCATCTTCATAGCGTAGGGTCACAGATTCTGCGGTAACTTTGCGCAAATGCGACAGGCGTGGTGTTTGCAGCGCCTGATCCACCAGCGCCACCATCTCTGGAATGGTCGGCATCGGCTCGTCCGAGGCAAACATATCCCCAATCGCCAGCGCAATCCGCCCTTCGGAATCGCGCCGCAAGCTCAGGAACACGCCTGTCACCTGAACATCCCGCAGCCCGCCGGCGCCTTTCAATGCGGCAAACGGATTGGCAGACAGCGTCATGTCCGACACCGCCCCAACCGATGCACCGTCTGCCCCGGTCACCACCACATCCCGCAGATCGACCACCGCCACACCATTGCGCTGCATACGAAAGGTCATATCCTGAAAGGTGACACGCACACCGGGCAGCACGCCGTTCAAACGCTCTGTCACCTGGCTGCGCAGCCAATTGGGGGCCGCGACCGGGCTTTCGAACAGAGCAACCAAAACCACCATGGCGATCAGCCAGCCGAAAACGAGCGCCAGCAATGCCATAATGCCGGTGCGACGCAGCTTGCGTCTGCGCGGTCGTGGACTATCTTGGACTTCGCTCACTGGAAGCCGTGCCTCATTACTCTATTGTATTCTTGACGCCACATAACACACCTGACGCAGGATCGCCCACCATGACCGATGAAACAAACACTGCCCCCGACTTTACACTGCCTGTCACCAACGGCGAAGAGGTGACTTTATCAAAGTTGCGCCCCGCGCCTGTTGTTCTGTTCTTTTATCCGCGGGATGACACCACAGGCTGCACCAAAGAGAACGAGGATTTCACCGCCCTACAATCAGAATTTGATGCCATCGGTGTCAAAGTCTTTGGCATTTCCAAAGACAGCATCGCCAGCCACGACAAGTTCATGGCCAAGAAATCCATCACCATTCCGTTGCTGTCTGATGAAAACAGCGATGTCTGCGAACGCTTTGACGTTTGGAAAGAAAAAAAGATGTACGGCAAGACCTTCATGGGCATCGAACGCGCCACGTTCCTGATTGATGGCAATGGCGACATCGCACGAGCCTGGCGCAAGGTGAAAGTCCCCGGTCACGCCCAAGAAGTGCTGGAGGCGGCGAAAGCACTGTGAGTTTAACCTTATGTGAGATGGCGGTTGATGTTCTGACCACCGCCGATGGCCGGGAAAAAACCGCCAAAGCCCGCGCCCATGCCAAAACCTGGTTTGATGCGCGCGACGCCGGTGCCCCGTTGGACATCGGTCGCGCTGAACCGCCGTTGCGCCCATCCCGCCCGGACCAGCCCGAACTGCTGGACCCGCGGGATGTGCCAAAACGAAAACCGGGTAGCCCAACCGGCCGCATCGCCTTGCTGCATGCAGTTGCCCATATCGAGCTAAATGCCGTTGATCTGCATTGGGACATCATCCCACGGTTTGCTCATATCAAAATGCCCATCGGGTTTTACGACGATTGGGTGAAGGCGGGCGCGGAAGAGGCAAAGCATTTCAATCTGATGTGCGATTGTCTTGAAGCTCTCGGCAGCCATTATGGTGCATTGCCTGCCCACGCGGGTATGTGGCGCGCAGCCGAAGACACCGTGTCAGATTTCATGGGTCGTCTGGCGGTTGTTCCCATGGTTTTGGAAGCGCGCGGTCTGGACGTAACGCCCGGAATGATCGAAATATTTCGCAAAGCCGGTGCAAAACAGGCCGTCGAGGCCTTGGAAGTGATCTACAGCGAAGAGGTCAGCCACGTTGCCTATGGCTCCAAATGGTTCCACTTTCTGTGCGGGCGCCATGACAACGACCCCAAAGATGCGTTTCATGATCTGGTCAAACGCTATTTCCACGGCCCGCTGAAACCACCCTTTAACGAAGAAAAACGCGCTGAAGCCGGACTGCCACCCGATTTTTATTGGCCGCTAACTTAGGCACCAACCGCCCGTTCCCAGCCGCGAAGCCTTTGGAATGGGCGGTTTTTTGCCATTTACCCACAGAAATCGCGGCAAAATTGTCGGGCTGTGCGTAAAAGTATTGCGATTTAGCGATGCTTTGTTAAGCAATTGCCTCAGAACGCCCCACGGGGGAACAGAGGGCGTCGTAATCTGGGTTGGGACAAGGGGATAGTCACGTGCGAACGCGGCTCGCCATCAAAGTTCATGCGCTTATGGAAAAGTTCTTTCCAGAACGGCGCCTGTTTCTACGATCGGACACTGACACTCGTTTTATTAGGCTTCGCTCCGAAACCCAGTTTATCGCGGCCACTGGCTGTGCACTGGTCGTTTCTTGGGCCATTGTCGCCACCGCAATTTTGGTGATGGACTCAATTGGCTCCGGGAACTTTCGCGAACAAGCCAAACGCGACCAGCAGACCTTTCAGCTACGGCTGAACGAACTGGCACATGAGCGGGACACCCGCGCAGCCGAAGCGCTGGCTGCACAAGATCGCTTCAATTCGGCGCTCAAACAAATTTCGGCCATGCAAACCGAGCTTCTGGAATCCGAAATTCGCCGCAGCGAAATGGAAACCGGGATCGAAGTGATCCAGGCCACACTGCGCGATGTGATGAAACAGCGTGAAGCCGCCCGTACCGAGCTGGCCACGCTGAAAAGTCAGATTGATGAAGGCACCGCCGTTGCAGGCGATGCCGGCTCAGAAGCCGAAGCCTCTATTCTATTGATGGCAGGCGCCTTGTCAGACACCGCCAAGGAACGCGATCAAGTTGTCGCCGATGCCCAAGATGCCCTGCTGCAAGCAGACGAAATGGCGCTGGAGCTACGGTTGATGGAAGATCGCAACGACCGCATTTTCCGCCAATTGGAAGAGGCCATGACGGTCTCTGTCAAACCGCTGGACAAGATGTTCTCAGCTGCAGGAATGGACCCGGACCGGATCATCAATCAGGTGCGCAAGGGCTATTCTGGCCGTGGTGGCCCACTGACCCCGCTTAGCTTTTCTACGCGCGGCAGCGCGCCCTCCGAAGATGCAGAACGCGCCAACCGTATTCTGGATCAGATGGACCGCTTGAACATCTATCGCATTGCCGCCGAAAAAGCGCCATTTGCCCTGCCGCTGAAAAACGCCTTCCGCTACACATCTGGATTTGGCACCCGTTGGGGCCGTTTACACGCGGGCACTGACTTTGCCGCGGCGCATGGCACACCGGTCTATTCCACAGCCAACGGAACAGTGATTCATGCTGGCTGGAGCAGCGGTTACGGACAACTTATCAAGATAAAACATGAATTCGGGATTGAAACCCGGTATGCTCATCTTTCTAAAATTCGCGTTAAGGTGGGCCAAAGGGTCTCGCGCGGGGACCGTATCGGTGATATGGGCAATACAGGACGGTCTACCGGTACCCATCTGCACTACGAAGTGCGGGTTGGTGGCGAGCCCGTAAACCCAATGATCTACATCAAGGCTGCAAACGATGTTTTCTAAAAGCAAAATCAACGAACCGGGCCCTAAGACTGATGAAACAGCACGTCCTGCGGCGGCTGAAACCACAGCTCCGCGACCCAGCGCTGACTACTCAAAGTCGACACCGCCCAAGGCAAAACCGGCCCCCTCCACGCTATCTTCGGATTTGCACGTAACGGGCAACCTCAAGACCTCTGGTGATATCCAGGTTGAGGGCACCGTCGAAGGCGATATCCGCGCCCATCTTCTGACTGTTGGCGAAAGCGCCACGATCAAAGGTGAAGTGATTGCGGATGATGTTGTCATCAATGGCCGTATCGTTGGCCGCGTCCGTGGCTTGAAAGTCCGCTTGACCGCAACTGCGCGCGTCGAGGGCGATATCATCCACAAGACAATCGCTATTGAATCCGGTGCCCATTTCGAAGGCTCCGTGCAGCGTCAGGACGACCCGATCAACAACGGCAAAGCCAAAGCGGCACCTGTTAAGCCAGCGTCGTAAGATCGACCTTCAGTCATTTGAAAAAGCACCGCAATTTGCGGTGCTTTTTTGTTTTTCCCGCCCCTATGCGTCTAGGACGGCATCCCAATACAGATAATCCATCCAGCTATCATGCAGATAGTTTGGCGGAAACTTACGCCCGGTGTTGCGCAATTCCTCTGCCCCCGGCTGACGCGGTGTCTTGCGCAGGCTCATGCCGGTTTGGCGCAAGGTGCGCGACCCTTTCTTCAGGTTGCACGGACCACAAGCCGCCACCACATTTTCCCAGCTGGTGATCCCGCCACGGGCACGTGGCACAACATGGTCAAAGGTCAGATCTCCGCGCGCACCGCAGTACTGGCAGCAAAATTCATCCCTCAGAAAAAGATTAAAGCGCGTGAAGGCCACGCGCTTTTGAGGTTTTACGAAATCTTTCAACACCACCACACTGGGTATCTTCAGTGTCATAGACGGGCTGCGAACCACCTCGTCATATTCGGCAATGATATTCACCCGGTCCAGCCAAGCTGCCTTGATCGCTTCTTGCCAAGGCCAAAGCGACAGCGGGTAATACGACAACGGCCGATAGTCTGCGTTTAACACCAGCGCCGGATACTGTTTGAGCGCCGCTGGATCACGCACAAAATTCGTTCTGAAGTCTCCATCCATTCGGGACTCTCTCCGCCCTGTAAGCCTAACGCTAGTCGCTGGCGCAAGAAACCCTGCATCAGCCCAAGTCACTATATATCGGGGATAGGACCTGGCAACCCCCGCAATATGATGTGTTGGCTTTGGCTACCCAAGCTGCGTAACACTTGTGCGACAGCGGTGAACTATTCGCGAAAGCTATCCGGTTTCAGGCCGTATTTGGTCAATTTGTCATAGAATGTCTTGCGCGGCAGCTTCAGCGCCTGCGCCGCCGCACTGGCCTGCCCGCCGGATTTGCGCAACGCCTCTGCCAAGAGCGATCGTTCAACCTGCGCCATACGCTCCACCAGGCCCAGATTCTCGTCATTGGTGGTTTCCACATCGCCCAGCTGCAACACAAACCGCATCGCCGCTGACATCAACGCTCGCGCGTTGCCCGGCCATTCCCGCGCCATCAAACTTGCCACGATCTCTGGCGTCACCTCTGGGGCGACCAGACCTGATTGTTCGGCCGCCTGCGCCACGTATTGGCGAAACATCACCGGAATATCCTCGGGTCGTTCGGCAATGGACGGGATGCGCACCTGCATCACCTCGAGGCGGTAGTACAGCTCATCCAGAAACTGCCCCTTTTGCACAGCATCGTTCAAATCCTGCGTTGTACCTGCGTAAACGCGCAGACCGCCGCGCTCCAAAATATCAACCAGTGCAACCTGCACATCACTGTCCAAATGCGCGATCTCATCCAAGAACAAAGTGCCGTTCTGTGCCGTTTCGGCCAACTCGTCCAACTGATCCCGCGTCAAACCCCGCGCTGCGCGTTTCTCGAACGGTCCCTTGGCACCGGCAGAAGACAGGTGGATCACCTCTGCCACCTTCGAGATACCCGTTCCCGGCGCACCAAATACCAACACTTCAGTGCCAGCACGTGCTGCGGCGCGCACCCGCGTCCGCAAGGCTTCTGCCAAACGCGACGTGCCAAACAACAACCGCGCCGCCAAATCCCCGGTTTCCAACGCCGCCTTCAAACGGCGGTTTTCCAAGATCAACGCCCGTGTGCGCAGCGCCCGTTCGATCACCGCCGTCAGGTCTGCTGGCGCGCAAGGCTTTTCTAAAAAATCAAACGCGCCCGCCGCCATGGCCCGAACAGCCATGGGGATATCACCTTCGCCTGTCAGCAAGATGACCGGCAATTCGGGGTCTTGGGTATGGGCGTAATCCAACAAATAAAACCCGTCGCGCCCCGGCATGCGAATGTCAGAAACGATCACACCATCAAAACCTGGCCCGATCAGATCCTTGGCCTCCACAAAAGACCCGGCTGTCACCGCATCATACTCTGCCAGTTCCAGCGACTGCCCCAATGCCTCGCGCACGGCTGCATCGTCATCCACCAACAAAACACGCCGTGTCATGATTGCACTGCCTTTCGCCGTTGTCGTTTCGTCTCAAATGCCAAACAGGCCATCGAAACCGCGTGATCGTCAAACGTCATTTGCACTGCCGTCGCCCTTCTCGCTGTCACTCCAACGCTCCAGTTCCACGGTGAACTCTGCGCCGCCTCCGGGCACATTGGCCCCGCGAATAGTGCCGCCGAAACTTTGAACCAGACCATAGCTAATGGACAACCCCAGTCCCATACCCTCATCCGCGCCCACGCTTTTTGTCGAATAGAACGGATCAAAGATCTTCTCTGGTGCAGATATCCCCGGCCCAGTATCGCGCACCGTCACCAGCAACGGATCACCGGCCCCGACAGCAACGGTCAAGCGGCGCGTCTCTGAGCGGCTCATCGCATCAACAGCATTTGTGATCAGGTTCACAAATACCTGCCCCAGCCGTACCTCACCGCCGCGAACATATATCGGCCCCTCAGGGCGCTGGTAATCCAGCACAGTATCGCCTTCACGCAACCGCGTTTCGGTCATCTCAACCACGCTGTCCAAGACAGTGCGCAAATCAACGCGGGTGACTTCGGCCGTCTCTTGCCGGGCAAAGGCACGTAAGTTGGAAATGATCCGCCCCATGCGCCGCGCCATATCCGAAATGCGCGACAGATTATCGGCGACCCGTTCTGGCTTGTCCCGATCCAGAAACGCCACACCATTGTCAGCAAAGGAGCGGATCGCCATCAACGGCTGGTTCAACTCATGACTGATCCCCGCTGACATCTGCCCCAGCGCTGACAATTTGCCCGCTTGGACCAAATCAGCCTGTGCCCGTTTCAACGCGGCCTCCGCCTCCTGGCGCTCCACAACTTCCCGACGCAGAGCGGTGTTGGCATCCACCAAATCCCGTGTACGTGTGGCAACCCGGCTCTCCAGAACAGTATTGGCCTCTGACAACACGCGCCGTCGTTCCGTCGCGATCAGCAACGCGGCCACAAACATCAGGCTCAAACCGGCCACCGCTGCCGCTTGCAACCATGCAAGCCGCCGTGCCGGCTCAACATCCACCAAAGCTTCGGCGCGCATGCCAATCACCGGCAGCGCGATCTGCAAATGCAACGCGGGTTGCGGCACATAGGAAGACAAGGCCTGTTCCCAAATCGAAAACCCCGCGACCGTTTTCAGATCAATGTTATAGTCCGTTCCGTCAGGTGCCTGCATCCCGCCCGGCAAACGCTGAAAAAACAAGAGTTCCGAGCGGTTGGTCACAAACACCTGTTCCGACGGATCCGAAAAATAAACCGCTGAACGCGCACCGCGCCAGTCCGATTCAACGTGATCAATATCCACGACCACAATCATGGTCCCGCGCACACGGCCCGACGGGCCAAAACTGGGCGCGGCAAAAAAGAACGCGCGCTGACCTGTCGTGGGCATGATGCCCAGCCCCGCGCCAAGCGCCCCCTGCATAGCGCGTTTGAAATAAGCCGTTTGCGCCAGATCGGGCGGGATTGGTGATCTGGCCTTTGCCAGAACACGCCCTTGATCATCTGCAAAGAACGCCGTCAAAGCCGTTGTTCTGTCAGCCGCTTCCAGCAACAGCTGGTTGGCGGTCTCTGGTGTGCCGCCCTCAAACAATGCCACCAGATGCGGATGCTCTGCCAATAACACCGCGGCTTCCCGGTATCGGATGAATTGCGTCACCAAACTGTCAGAGGCCAGCGCCAGATCACCCTGTCCACGCGCCGCAACCTGACGCAACGCTTGCCTGTAGCCATAGGACCATACGCCAGCGGTCAATGCGCCAACCGCCGCCAAATAAACAGCAACCAACAGATATCGTGACAAATGCGGCAATCTCATCCCCCATCCATAGCAATTGCCCCCTTGCAAAGACCAGCCGCAAAGGACAGCGTCGCGCCATGCTTTGTCTATCTCAATCACCGACCGAACCCGATTTCGTGCAAAATCCCTATCCGTTTTACGACCGGATGCGCCCGGGCGGCGATCTGGTGTGGTGGGAAGAGTACGCTATGCCCTGCGCCGTATCTCATGCAGCCGTGCATGCCCTGTTGCGTGACCGCCGTTTCGGGCGTGAGGTGCCACCGGAAAACGCCCCGGATATCCCCGCCCATCTGGCCCCGTTCTACGCCGTCGAAGCCCATTCCATGCTCGAGCTGGAGCCCCCGCGCCACACACGCCTGCGTGGTTTGGTGCTGCGCGCCTTCACATCCCGGCGCATCCGCGAACTGGCCCCCGGCATCACGCAACTGACCCATGACCTGATCGACAGTTTCCCAGACACGCCCTTTGACCTACTGCCAACCTTCGCAGAACGCATTCCTGTGATCACCATCGCGCGGCTGCTGGGCGTGCCGGAAGATATGTCAGATCAACTGCTTGCATGGTCCCATGATATGGTCGCCATCTATCAGGCCCGCCGTGACCGAACCGTCGAAGACGCCGCTGCCCGCGCCGCGGCAGAGTTCACCGAATTCCTGACCGGTTACATCCAGCAAAGGCGCGCCCAGCCCCGTGATGACCTGATCACCCACCTGATCGCCGCCGAAGAGGCGGGCGAAAAACTGTCTGGCGCAGAGCTGATCACCACCTGCATCCTGCTTCTGAATGCCGGGCACGAGGCAACGGTGCACTCCATCGGCAACGGTGTGGCGGCGCTGCTGTCACATGGCGCCCGCGTCACGCCGGAAAACGTTGAACATTCTACCGAGGAAATCCTGCGCTACGACCCGCCGCTGCATATGTTCACCCGGTATGCTTATGAAGAGATCACCGTCTTTGGCCATACGTTCCAGCGCGGCGATCAGGTGGCCCTGCTCTTGGCTGCTGCCAATCGTGACCCCGCAGTCTTTGCAGACCCAAATACCTTTGACATCACTAAACAACCGGGGCCCCAGGCCAGCTTTGGCGGCGGGTTGCACTTCTGCGTGGGCGCGCCCTTGGCCCGGCTGGAAATGCAGATCGCTCTCCCGATCCTGTTTGACCGCTGTCCAAACATGCGCCTGACGCAAACGCCGCGTTTTGCCAATACCTACCACTTCCATGGCCTGACCCAGTTGATGGTCGCCACCACCCCGTGAGTCGGGACCGGGTCCAGGTCCGGCGCAGCCGCGGCCTTGACGCGGGCACGACTCGCACCATGCTGGAACAGGCCTGTTTGCGGGCAGACCGCCCCGCAAACGGCTTCTCAGCAGCCTTGGCACGCCCCCACCAAAACGCCACCGCTGCGGCACTGGCGTTGCGCGGCCCTCATGCGGAATAAAAGCGTGCGGAAGCACCCATTTGGATCACGCCACCTATAGTGGCAAAGCGCTGGTTGATTTGATCTCTTCCATCGACAAAAGCGCGGTCACGTTGTGCACCTTCACTTCGGAAATCAACGCTTGGTAAAACGCATCATAGGCCCGCGCGTTTTTCACCCGAACTTTCAGGATGTAGTCGATATCACCAGCCAAACGATGCGCTTCCTGCACTTCCGGACGATCCTGCAACGCCTTCAGGAACTTGCGCTGCCAATCCGCCTCATGCTCTGACGTTCGGATCAATACGAAGAAACACGCCTCAAATCCCAAAGCTTCGGCATCCAGCACAACGGTCTGTGCCCCGATGATCCCTGCTTCGCGCATTTTGCGGATACGATTCCACACCGGGGTCTTGGAACTGCCCACAGTTTTGGCAATTTCGTCCAAAGATTGCCCCGCGTCGCGTTGCATCTCCCCAAGGATTTTCCGATCCATCTCATCCAGCCGGACCATGGTTCTGCCCTTTCCCGAAAATGCGAACCACTGTTCGCCTCGGTCGAATGCATAGAACATTTTTCCTTATTTCCGCAAGGACCTCGCAGGAACACGGAACAATGTTCTATATTCTGCACAAGCAAACGCGAGAAATCCAATGCCCCTGCACCCTGTATTATTTGTCGGCGCCGGCCCCGGCGACCCTGATCTTCTGACCGTCAAGGCCCTGCGCGCGCTGCAATGCGCCGACGTTGTGTTGCATGACCGCTTGGCCAGCGCAGAGATTTTGGCGCTTGTCGGGCCAGAAACGCGTTTGGTCTCGGTCGGCAAGGAAGGGTTCGGTCCCTCTGTTCCACAAGAAGACATCAACGCGTTGATCACCTCTTACGCGCAAACCGGCCAGCGTGTTGTGCGTCTGAAGGCGGGCGACCCCACCGTGTTCGGCCGTCTGGACGAAGAACTGGACGCCGTGACAGAGGCGGGCTTGGCCTATCAGATCGTGCCGGGCATTACGGCTGCATCGGCGGCCGTCGCCAGCCTGGGTCAAAGCCTGACCAAACGTGGCCGCAACGCTGCGGTGCGCTTTCTGACCGGTCATGACATGAAAGGCTTTGCCGATCAGGACTGGCGCGCCTTGGCCAGCCCCGGTGAAGTGGCCGCCATCTACATGGGCAAACGCGCAGCGCGTTTTGTTCAAGGACGCCTGTTGATGTTTGGCGCTGATCCCGCCACGCCAGTGACCGCCATCGAACACGCCTCCCGCCCCAATGAACGGATTGTCGAGGCCACGTTGGGCACCCTGCCCGCCGCGCTGGCGCAGGCCGATCTGTCCGGACCCGCCGTTATCTTGCTTGGTCTTGCTCCCCGTGCGGCGCAGGTCACAGCCCAATCGCTTGTCGCAGAAGGAGCCTTCTGATGCCGTCCCGTTTTTCCCCGAAAGTTGTCACCGCCAACGCCTTGCTGGAAGGCGATGTGGTGTACCTTAGCGCCAATGACACCTGGACCCGTAATCTGGCAGAAGCCGAATTGCTGACAGATGCCGCCCATGCGGACCTGCGCCTGATCGAAGCGTCTCAACGCCAGTCTGAAATCGTGGGGCCATATCTGGCCGATGCACAGCCGTCGAACGACGGCCCGCAACCCACGCATTTTCGTGAAGAATTTCGCCGTACTGGCCCATCCAACTATTTCCACGGCAAACAAGCGGAGACCGTCTGATGTATCGCTACTCCGAATTTGATGCGGCCTATGTGGCCGAACGCAATCGTCAGTTCCGCGCCCAGGTGGACCGCCGCATTGATGGCAGCTTGACGGAAGACGAATTCCGCCCTCTGCGCCTGATGAACGGCCTGTATCTGCAATTGCACGCCTATATGCTGCGTGTGGCTGTGCCTTACGGCACGATGAACAGCGCGCAGATGCGTCAGCTGGCTTATATCGCCGAGCGGTGGGACAAGGGCTATGGCCACTTCACCACGCGCCAGAACATTCAGTACAATTGGCCTAAACTGCCAGATGTGCCGGATATGCTGGATGCGCTGGCCAAAGTGCAGATGCACGCCATCCAAACCAGCGGCAACACCATCCGCAACGTGACGGCAGACCATTTCGCCGGTGCCGCAGCGGATGAGCTGGCCGATCCGCGCCCTGTGGCAGAACTGATCCGTCAATGGTCAACCGACCACCCGGAATTCCAATTCCTGCCGCGCAAGTTCAAAGTGGCTGTTGCGGGCGGTACGTTGGACCGTGCTGTCACCCGTGCACATGATATTGGCCTGCGCATGGTCGAACGCGATGGCGAAATCGGATGCCAGGTAATCGTTGGCGGCGGTCTGGGCCGAACCCCCATGATTGGCAAAGTTATCAAAGACTTCCTACCCAAAGCTGACCTGTTGCCTTACCTAGAGGCCGTGGTATCAGTTTGGAACGTGCTGGGACGTCGTGACAACAAGTACAAAGCCCGGATCAAGATTACCGTCCATGAGCATGGAATCGAAGAGATTTCCCGTCTGGTTGAAGCGCGTTTTGCCGAAACCCGCACAGCCTTTACCGGGGTTGATCAAGAGCTGCTGAAGGGGATTGAAGCAGATTTCGTTTCGCCCGCGTTCCGCAACACCAGCGAAGACGCTTATCATGCTGCCTACAACGCTGATCCGGTGTTCCGCGCATGGGCCGACACCAATTTGTCAGACCACCGTGCACCCGGTTACGCGATTGCACAGATCAGCCTGAAAGCCCATGGCGAAACGCCCGGCGATGCCAGTGCAGAACAGATGCGCGTGATGGCCGATTTGGCGGAACGGTATAGCCATGATGAGCTGCGTGTCAGCCATGAGCAAAACATCGTGCTGCCCCATGTGCACAAATCAGACCTGCCCGCCATTCACGCAGAGCTGAAAAAGGTTGGGCTGGCCACGGCCAATATCGGCTTGGTGTCTGACATCATCGCCTGCCCCGGCATGGATTATTGTGCGCTGGCAACGGCCCGCTCCATCCCGATCGCGCAGGAAATCGCGACACGGTTTGATGAGCTGAAGCTGGAGCATGATATCGGCCATCTGCAGATCAAGATTTCTGGCTGCATCAACGCCTGTGGGCACCACCACGTAGGCCATATCGGGATTCTGGGTCTGGACCGCGCAGGTGTGGAAAACTACCAGATCACGTTGGGTGGAGATGCCACCGACACGGCCGCCGTTGGCGAACGTGCCGGTCCTGGCTTCTCGGCCGAAGATATTGTGCCCGCCATTGAGCGGCTTGTTCTGGCCTATCTGGAGGTTCGAAACGGTGCCGAGGAGCCCTTCCTCCAAACCTACCGGCGTTTGGGTGCGGCCCCGTTCAAAGCGGCGCTATACCCTGAAAAACAGGTGCGTGCGGATGCTGCATAACCCCAAGACGGCGGATGAAGGTCCGCTTGTCCCGGCCAATGATGACAGTGACCTAGCGCCGTCCATTGATCTGGATGAGCTGACCTCTCGGGTAGATGCGCTGAATGCGCGCTACCGCCATCACGGGGCCACGGCTGTTCTTGAGGGCGCGTTGCGTGACCCTCAGGCCGGGCGCATCGCGATGGTGTCCAGTTTTGGTGCGGAATCGGTCGCATTGCTGCACCTTGTGGCCATGGTGGACCGTTCGGTGCCGGTTCTGTTCATCGACACCCGTCTGCTGTTTGCCGAAACACTGGCCTATCAACAAGAAATCGCGGAACGCCTGCATCTTTCCGATGTGCGCGTTCTGCAGACCGACCCGGCGACGCTAGCCGCCCAAGACCCTTACGGTGCACTGCGTCTCAGCGATACCGACGCCTGCTGTGCATTGCGCAAAACCGTACCGTTGAACGCCGCACTGAAGAGGTTTGATGGTTGGATCACGGGACGCAAACGCTATCAGGCCGGAACGCGTGCAACGCTGGATTTCTTTGAGCTGGACCCAGAGACAGGTCTGATCAAGGTCAATCCCCTGGCCCACTGGGGCCCGGAAGATGTGCGCGACTATATGGATGAAAACCGTCTGCCCCGGCACCCGCTGGTGGCACAGGGCTATCCGTCAATCGGTTGCGCGCCCTGCACCAGCAAAGTGGCCCCCGGCGAAGACCCTCGTGCCGGCCGGTGGCGCGGACAAGACAAAGAAGAATGCGGCATCCACATCGTCAACGGACAAGTGGTGCGCCAAGGAGAAGACACATGAGCGTTATCGTAAATGACAGCGGCTTTGCCGCAGATGATTGGGCCGCCGGCTTTGACGGCGCCGAAGTTCTGGACCTGCCGTCGGACACCGATCCGGCCACATTGGACGGGTTCGCCAACATCCAGATGATTCGGATCGACTTTCCCAGTTTTGCCGACGGGCGCGGCTTTACGCTGGCCCGGTTGTTGCGTTTACGTGGCTATCGTGGACGTTTGCGTGCACAGGGCCATGTGATTGCCGATCAATATGCCATGGCCCGGCGTTCAGGATTCGACGAAGTGGAAATCAGCGATGATCTGGCCGCGCGTCAGCCCGAAGACCAGTGGGCGTTCCGCGCGGATTGGCGCAACAACGATTATCAGGCACGCCTGCGCGGCTAAAGCCCATTTCATCTGACCTAAATCAAAGCTAAATCTAAGGTGTCGGTTAAGACAACTGGCAGCAAAAAACCATGACAGAGACAATCGCCGTGACCCAACCCGCCACAGATGCCAAGCCCAAAGTCCGCGTTGTACCCGACGCGCAAACCGTGACCGAGGTCACGCATTGGACTGACCGGCTGTTTTCCTTCCGCGTGACGCGCCCGGCATCCTTGCGGTTCCGCTCGGGTGAGTTTGTGATGATCGGCCTGCTGAAGGACGATGGCAAACCGCTGTTGCGTGCCTATTCCATTGCCTCGCCCTCATGGGATGAAGAGCTGGAGTTTTACTCAATCAAGGTCCAAGACGGCCCGCTGACCAGCCGGTTGCAACATATTCAGCCCGGCGATCAGATCATCCTGCGCCCCAAGCCCGTGGGCACATTGGTGCATGACGCGCTGTTGCCCGGAAAACGCATCTGGTTCTTTGCCACCGGCACCGGTTTCGCGCCGTTTGCATCCTTGCTGCGCGATCCGCAGACCTATGAGGATTACGACGAAGTCATCATCACCCACACCTGCCGCGAAGTGGGTGAGCTGGAGTATGGCAAACAATTGATCGACAGCATCCGCAAAGACGAATTGCTGGCCGAGTTGATGGGCGAAGGCTTTCACGAAAAGCTGCGCTACTATCCCACCACCACCCGCGAAGAGAGCCCCAAAATGGGCCGCATCACTGATCTGATGCGCTCTGGCGAGGCATTCAAGGATTTGGGTGTGCCAGAGCTGAACCCGGAAACGGACCGCGCAATGGTTTGCGGCAACCTGGCCTTCAACCTTGAGATCAAGGAAATGATGGAAAGCTACGGGTTGGAAGAAGGCGCCAATTCAGACCCGAAACACTACGTGGTCGAAAAAGCGTTTCTTGATTAAGATAACAAATTAGAACACTGCATTAAGGCTCGGGAAACCGGGCCTTTTTTGCACCTAACGGGCGGCACTTCAAGTGACGTTCCGACCCATTGACCTGCTGTCGCACACCAATCTGGAACAACAAAAAAGGGCCGCATCGCTGCGGCCCTTTTTCTGGCCTCCGTTCGCTTACCTTACAGGCCCAGCTGCTCACGCAGGCCCGACAAGACTTCTTTCAGCATGTCAGGATTGTCTTTCGCCGCTTCCAAGCTGGCTTTGGCGGCTGTTTTTGCCACTGCGCCCATTTCGGAACCGTCGATATACTCGGCCACTTTGTCGAAGTTGAACCCATCAACGGTCATCAGATCGGCGATGTTGTCCACAATACCGGTGCTTGCATCGGCGGCAGCGTCGGTCGCAACGTCGGCTGCGGCGTCAGTCGCTGTATCTGCAGCTGCTGCGGCGGCATCAGTGGCCGTGTCTGCGGCTGTTGCGGCAGCGTCTGTTGCCGTGTCTGTGGCTGCTGCAGCGGCATCCGTCGCCGTGTCTGCAACGGCTTCAGCGGTATCGGCTGCGGCCTCTACAGCACCGGTTGCAGCGTCGCTGGCTGCGTCGGCAGCTGTACCTGCAGTGTCAGTAACCGCTTTCATTGCGTCGCCGGCAGCGTCTTTGGCCGCATCGGTGGCGGATGTCATCGCATCACTCGCCGCGTCCTTGGCAGCATCGGCAGCGGAATTCACCGCATCATTGGCAGCGTCTTTGGCTGTGTCAGCCGCGGTTGCAACGGCCTCTTTGGCCTCTTCAACAGCATCGTTCGCCGCGTCCATCGCCTTGTCTGCAGCTTCTTCCACGGCGCCAACCGCTTCATCTACGGCGCCTTTGGCAGCGTCTACAGCATCTTCAGCAGTGTCTTTCATTGTCTCTGCTGCTGTTTCTGCAACAGTTTCGGTGGCTTCAGCCGCCGCCTTTGTGGCCGCTTCGGCCTTCTCAGCCGCGGCTGCGGCGGCTTGTTCTGCTGCAACTGCAGCATCTTTTGCGGCTTGATTCTGCGAATAAAAAACATACCCGCCAACAGCAACAACCACAGCTACGATAACCCACAAAAGGTTTTTCATCAATTTACCCCTGATTCACCGCCGGCGTTAAACAAACCGGCCTCTGCACCCTACTTGCGCCCTTGTTGCACCTGCAGCAAGTGGGAACCTTTGCTATTCTGCATCATCTGTGCGCCTAACAGGTGACAATCAGCTTGAAACACAACCGTCCCAAGTTTACCTTGCGGACCTGACAAATCTGGACGAAGGACCAATACCATAGCCCGCAGACCGCACAACGCGCCCCCGACGCGCGACACAGGCCCCCGCGTAAACGACCGTATCCGCGCACCGGAAATCCGATTGATCGGTGCCGAAGGCGAAAACGTTGGAGTCGTTACTCCGACGCGCGCTATGGCCATGGCCGCCGAAGTCGGCCTTGACCTGGTGGAAATTTCGCCAAACGCCACACCTCCGGTGTGCAAGATCATGGATTTTGGCAAGTTCAAATACGAACAGCAAAAACGTGAATCCGAGGCCCGCAAAAAACAGAAGGTCATCGAGGTTAAAGAGGTCAAGCTTAGACCCGGCACCGATGATCATGACTTTCAGCGCAAGGTCCGGGATGCTGTCCGTTTCCTGGAAAACGGCGACAAGGTGAAAGTCACCCTGCGTTTCCGTGGCCGTGAAATGGCTCACCAGAATCTGGGCCGTGAACTGCTGGAGCGCGTGGCTGAAGAGATCAAGGAAATCGGCAAGATCGAAAACATGCCGAAGATGGAAGGCCGTCAGATGATCATGATGATCGGGCCACTTCCGCAAAAATAGGCGCTTTGCCTGGCGCAAAAAACGAAGTCGGCCCATTTGGGCCGGTTTTCTCTTTCGCATAAGTTTCGAACCCAAGAGAGGTCAAACCGATGTGGGAAGACCGCTACAAAACCGACAGCTACCTATTCGGCACTGAACCCGCCGCGTTTCTTACGCAGCGGGCCGATTGGTTTGTACCCGGCACCAGCGTATTGTCTGTGGCCGAAGGTGAAGGCCGCAACGCCGTCTGGTTGGCAGAACAGGGCCTGACAGTGACCGGGCTGGAATACGCCCCCTCTGCCGTGGAAAAGGCCAGCAAACTGGCCAAGGCGCGGGATGTATCCCCGGAATTCGTTCAAAGCGACGTGTTCGCCTGGGATTGGCCCGAAGCGGCGTTTGATATTGTCATGGGGATTTTCATTCAGTTCGTCGGACCGGATGAGCGCCAAGAATTATTCGACCTGATGGTTCGCGCTGTGAAACCGGGCGGGCTGATCGTTCTTCATGGCTACACGCCCAAACAACTGGATTATCGCACTGGCGGTCCGGGCAAGCTGGAAAACCTGTATACCGAAGACGTGCTGCGCAGCGAATTGCCCGGTTTGACGGTTGAACTGTGTGAGACATATGACGCCGAACTGACTGAGGGCGCAGCCCATGCTGGGCGCTCTGCCCTGATCGACTTCATCGCGCGAAAGCCCGGTTGATTTACGCTAACTGTCGCGTAAACGCCCGCGCTGTGGAATTTCCTTCAGCAAACCACCAACGCCCATCCCGGCAATATCCGCCGGGCTGATCGGGACGCCGCACAGAATACGCTCCATCACCCAATCGGCACCGTTCATCGCAGGCGCACGGGCACAGCCCGGCAATCCTATGACAGGAGTGCCGTTCAAGTCACCGAAAAACAACAAGTTTCCCGGATCGACCGGCATACCGAAATGATGCACAACGCCCCCCGCTCGGCGCAATGCAGCCGGTGCAACATCGGCCACGTCCGAGGTAGCTGACCCGGTTAAAATAAACACAATATCCGCAGCCCCCTGCGCGGCAGACAGCGCGGCTGCCAGCGGTGCTTCCTGATGTGCCACCAGCGTTTTAGGCCCTAAGGCAACACCAAGCCGGTCCAGCCGTTCGGCCGTGACTGCCTGACCTTTGTCGCCATTGTCTTTCTCGGACACGGTGGTTTGGATCAACAGCGCCCGTTTCAATACGGTCGGTTGTAGCGACAGCGCGGCGCGCCCAACTTCACAGGCGGCGTCGAGCGCCGCGCGCGGCACCGCATAGGCGATGATCTTGACCGTTGCCACCATGCCGCGCAGGCCCATCCGCTGCCATTCCGGTACGGTCGCCACTGTAATCGCTGGATGAACGGCGTTCACTGCGTGAATGGCCTGTGCTTTTATTCCGGCAACCCCTGCCGCTTCGGCATAGACATTGACCCGCCCGGTCGCCGCCCGGCCCAAGCGCAAATGTACCGATGCTGGGTCTGGCACCAAAGCCGCTGCCAGCTGCGCTGCGGCCTCATCCTCGGCCACGTCACCGTCTTCCAGCCGCGCCACTGTTACGTCACGCAGACCAGCGGCGTGCATGGCGGCGATATCTTCGGCCCCCAGAACACGGCCTTTCTTCAAACGTAACCCCGACTGCATCAGCGAATGGGCCAGAATCGCACCCTCCGCATCGGCAATAGGAACGGCGCCAAAGATCATCCGCCCTGCCTCAGCACTTGGGTCATCTGCGCCAAGACCGACACGGCAATTTCTGCCGGACCCGCCGCCCCAATGTTCAGCCCAATCGGCCCGTGAATGCGTTCAATCTGGGCGTCCGAGAAGCCTTTGTCTTTCAACCGGGCCACACGTTTGGCATGGGTGCGCGTTGACCCCAATGCACCGATATAGAAACACCCGGCTTCCAGCGCCTTTTCAAGTGCTGGATCATCCAGCTTGGGATCATGGGTCAGAAGGCACAGCGCCGTGCGCCCATCCAGCCCCAACGCGGCCACGGCCTCATCCGGCCAGTCATGCACCAATGTTTCGTCGGGAAAACGTGCGGCAGAGGCAAAAGCCTCTCGCGGGTCCACAATCACCGGGTCATAGCCCGCGATCCGCGCCATGGGCACCAGCGCTTGCGCAATATGTACCGCGCCCACAACAATCAGACGCAAAGGCGGGTTGTGGATCGTCACAAAGGACCGGCTGTCATCCTCAAAACCGGATCGATCCATGCGAAACCGGGTGCTGTGACCGTCAAAGTCCAACCGCCGCGCCCCAGTGTCCAAGTCTGCCACATAGGCCACAGGCCGACGAGCGTGCCGCGCAGCCACCAGATCCGCCAACATGTCAGCTGACAAAACCGGGCCGACGGGCTCTACCAGAACACGGATTGTACCACCGCACGCCAGCCCAACGGCAAAGGCATCCTGATCGGATACCCCAAATTCCAACTCGCGCGCTGTGCCTTCTTCCAGCGCCTCCATGGCCTCAACCACAACCGCGCCTTCGACACAGCCACCAGACACGGAACCTGCAATCTGACCATTGCCGGAAATCGCCAGTTGTGATCCAACCCGACGCGGGGCCGAGCCCCATGTTTGGATCACCGTGGCCAGCGCGGCCCCAACCCCGGCTTTATGCCAAGCAAGTGCCGTTTCAGGAATATTATCAAAACGTTCCATGGTCGCCTCTCTCCCACACCGTGCCAAAGCCACGGCATAACACTCAGGTCCGCCGAAACTTTCGCCCCCCTGAACACCCGCTCAGGATGATCCGAAAACCTTGGCACATCGCCTGACGCATAGTCTAGCACCGGCGATGGCTCTGTCGCCCCATCCGAAAGTCGTGCTTGGCCTGCAATCAGAGGCACCGGCCTGGGTTTCTACAGGCTGTAGAGCGCGCCGAATTTGGCTTCCAGATACCCGAGCAACGGTGCCTCGCTGGGCTGCGCGCCGCAGGCAAAGGCGATCGTGTCGCGCGGCGTGCGCAATCCGCCATGCTGTTGCAGGTTTCCGCGCAACCATTCGGTGGCTTTGCCGGTTTCGCCTTTGGCCAGCTGGGCATCCAGGTCAGGAACATCGCCACGCAGCGCGTCATACAGACATCCGGCGTACACATTGCCCAACGTATAGGTGGGAAAATAACCAAACAGCCCAACGGACCAATGCACATCCTGCAAGACCCCGTTCGACGGCTTGTCGACCGCATAGCCGAAATCGGCCTTGAACCGATCATTCCAAGCCGCTTCCAGATCGTTGACCGCCAGATCGCCCGAAATCAGCGCCCGTTCCAGATCAAACCGCAGCATAATGTGCAGGTTATATTGCACCTCATCCGCTTCGGTACGGATAAAGCCATTTTGAACCCGGTTCACGGCGGCAAAAAACGCATCTTCATCAGCAATCCCAAAATCGCCAAACAGATCGCGCATCCGTGCATATAGCCATCCCGTGAACGCGCGCGACCGTCCCAGCTGGTTTTCGTAAATCCGGCTTTGGCTTTCATGAACGCCCATCGACACGCCCTGCCCGATTGGCGTCAGCAGATAGGCTTGATCAATCCCCTGCTCATAGGCGGCGTGGCCAACCTCATGAACCGTTGAATACAGGCAATTGAACGGGTCTTCGGCGCTGGTCCGTGTGGTGATACGCACATCATTGCCACTGCCAGAGCTGAAGGGGTGCACGGCCTTGTCAATCCGACCACGTGTCAGATCATAGCCGAATGCCTGGGCCACTTCGCGACTAAGCGCCAATTGCATCGCATCATCAAACACGCCTGAAACGCCGCCCGGATCAGGTTGATCCAAAATCGCGGCCCGCAACGCAACAAGACGCGGACGCATGGCATCAAACATCTGGGACAGATCATCTTGGGTTGCGCCGGGCTCATAGTCATCCAGCAAGGCATCATACAGCGGCCCGCCATCTGCCAAAGCTTGCGCCTCTTGCTGGCGCAAGGACAGCACGCGCGACAAGACTGGTGCAAACGCGGCAAAATCATCCGCTCCGCGCGCATCGGCCCACGCCATCTGCGCCCCGCTGGTCACACGGGCAATCTCTGCCGCCAGTTCGGCCGGTACTTTTTGCGCCCGCTGCGTGCTGCGCCGGATCAGACGCACCTGCGCCTGCCCCGCAGCGTCCAGCGCGGTTTCATCAATCTTGGACAGCCAGTCACCAATGCGTGGGTCAGTGCGACGTGCGTGCAGAACACCCTCCATCGCGCCCATCTCTTCGCCGCGTTGTGCCGAGGCACCGCGCGGCATCATGGTTTCCTGATCCCAGCCAAGACGGCCCGCAATTTGCCCCAGCGCCGCGGTTTCACGCGCGAAGCTCATCAGTTCTTCAAACGCCGTCATGGCTCAATTCCCTCGGATAGATTGCGGTTTTGGATAGCCCGCGCCAAACCGTGCTCGCAGGATCAGAACCCACAGCACAACCGCACCGATCTGGTGTGTGATCGCAATATGCATCTGCGCCATATACAAAACGGTGACGATCCCCAGAACCATCTGCAAAACCAGCATGGCCAGAACAGCGTTGAACCGGAACCGCGTATCCACATTGGCCGACTTGCGTGCACGCAGCCAGACCACCACGCCAAAGATCATCAGCAAGTAACCCGCCATGCGGTGAATGAACTGCACCAACCCGGCGTTTTCAAAGAAATTCCGCCAAACTGGCGTGATATCAAACGGATACGGCGGCAAGAAGCCACCGGCCATCAGCGGCCAATCGTTATAGGTGCGCCCAGCGTCGATACCGGCAACAAGCGCCCCCAGCAGGATTTGCAGAAACGCAAAATGCAGCAAACCGGTGCTCATGCTGAACAGTTTGGCCTCGCGGTCACGGCGGGCCTGCATCAATGCACGCTCTTCACGCCCCAGATGGAACACGTACCAAGCGATAAAGCCCAAGATGACAAAGGCCAGACCAAGATGCGTGGCAAGCCTGTACGAGGCCACATCCAGCGCCTGCCCACCAAGACCAGAGGATACCATCCACCAGCCTACAGCGCCCTGCAAGCCGCCAAGCGCGCCCAAGGAAAGCAGCCGGCCCGTCCAGCCAACCGGAATCTTGCGCAGAGCCAAAAAGCCGAAGAAGCCAACAGCCCAGACCAATCCAACCACGCGACCAAGCAAACGATGGCCCCATTCCCACCAATAGATGGTTTGGAATTCGGCCAGACTCATGCCTTTGTTTTGCAGCTGGTATTCCGGAATGGTCTGATATTTCTCAAACTCGGATTGCCAGTCCGCCGCGTTCAGCGGAGGAATCGCGCCGGTGACGGGCTTCCATTCGGTGATCGACAACCCGCTGTCGGTCAATCGGGTCAACCCGCCGACAACGATCATCGCCATGACCAGTGCGAACAGCACCATCAGCCAAATGCGAATAGCCCCCCGCGCGCCGCGGCGGCCCTGATCGATCATACCGCCCTTTGGCGTATCCTTGGGCTTGGTATCGCTGCCCACTTCCTCAAAAATGCTGCGCTTTGCGCTCATCTTGTGCACCTTGACTTGTTTGGCGGACCCTAGGCCCGCTTCTAACTGGCGTCCAGTCAGTCGCCCCGTTCCTTCCAACGGACCATCTGACGCATGATCCCATGCATCATTTGGACATCGGCCCGTGTCAGACGTAGGCGGCTAAACAGATTTCGCAAGTTCATTTTCATCCCCGGCCCCTTTGCGGGCGGGAAGAAGAACCCGGCTGTCTCCAACCGCTGTTCATATTGTTCGTACAGCTTTTCCATTTCGATGGTGCTGGCCCATTCGGTTCCGGCCAGTTCCATCTCTTCGCCCGGTCCCTCCAGCGCCACGCGTTGCCATTCATAGGCTGTCAGCAACACGCATTGCGCTAGGTTAAGTGACGCGAACTCTGGGTTCACCGGAACCGAAATAATGGCATTGGCCACAGCAATATCATCGTTTTCCAGCCCGGCACGTTCTGGCCCGAACAACACCGCCACCTTTTCACCAGCGGCAATCTTTTCACGTGCAACCTGCATCGCACGTTCGGGCGTATAGATCGGCTTGGTCAGGCCGCGCTGACGGGCGGTGGTGGCCAGAACAAAACTGCAATCGGCCACGGCGTCGACTGTTGTCTGGGAAACCACGGCTTCATCCAGCAACCGGCCCGCCCCACTGGACATAGCCACGGCGCGCGGATTGGGCCAGCCGTCACGCGGCGCGACCAGCCGCATACGGTCCAATCCGAAATTCCACATCGCACGCGAGGCCGCGCCGATATTTTCGCCCATTTGCGGGCGCACCAAGACGAAAGCGGGCTGCGGATTGGGGCTGGGCATGAATACTCCTGTCACCTGTCGCCGGACTGACTACGCAAGGCCGGTGCCCGGCGCAAGATGCCCCGATAGGGGCTTTGCCCCAGTCCTAACCCGCGTATCATGGGAAGGAACCAATTTTGAGGGGGTCCGAATGGCCTATGACGAAGGTTTGGTGCAGATGATGCGCGAAGATTTGGCCGGTTATCCAAACATTCGCGAAGTCAAAATGTTCGGTGGTCTGTGCTTTATGAAAGACGGCCATATGCTGTGCGGCGTCCACAAAGGCGGCGCGATGTACCGTGTGGGCAAAGAACGATCTGCCGCGGCATTGGCCTTACCCGGTGCCAAGATCATGGATATGACCGGGCGCCAGATGCCAGCAATCGTCGATATTGCGCCAGATGCCGTGGCTGATGACGACCTAAGAGCGCAATGGTTGGCACTGGCGCTGCAAAACGTATCCAGCCTGCCGCCGAAAGATACGTAATTTCAATGGTAAAACCGGTCAGATACTTGTAATACGGCGCGAAACAGACCCGGAGCCTTAATCATGGCCGAAACCGAGCAGCCGCAGATTTACCTGATCACCCCGCCCAGTTTCGACTTGGCGACATATCCCGACCAGCTTTCCAAAGTTTTGGACGCGGTCGATATCGCATGCCTACGTCTCAGCTTGGCCACCCGCGACGAAGATTCCTTGTCGCGCGCGGCGGATACTTTGCGCGAAGTGGCACACCGTCATGATGTGGCCTTGGTGATCGACACCCATGTGGTGCTGGCCCAACGGCTGGGGCTTGATGGCGTCCACCTGATTGATGGCGCACGTTCTGTCCGCTACGCCCGCAAAGAGCTGGGCGAAGACGCCATTGTTGGCGCGTATTGTGGCCAATCCCGGCACGACGGTATGAACGCCGGTGAAGCGGGCGCTGATTACGTCAGCTTTGGTCCCATCGGGCAAACCACGCTGGGCGATGGCGCCATCGTGGAACGGAACCTCTTTGAATGGTGGTCGCAAGTGATTGAGCTGCCCATCGTGGCAGAGGGTGCTGTGACCGAAGATTTGATCAGTGATTTCGCCCCTGTGACCGATTTCTTTGCCATTGGTGAAGAAATTTGGAACACGGATGATCCATTGGCCACGTTGAAACAGCTGATGGCGGCAATGTCCTAAGCCATCAATTGGCACTGCGTCGGCCAATCACTTTGGCCCGCGCGCTTTTGATCCGTCACTCACTCTTGCACAATGGCCAGGTCATGCCCGCGGCGGACCTGGTCTTCGACATGGCGCGCCAAAGATTTTCGGTTGGCAAAGTCATCCACCCGGACCGGCGGATGATAGATCAATTCCACACGCCCCTGGCGCCGTGGCGCCAACACCTGCAATAGATGCGGACCGAAATCCATATCCCCCCACCAGCCGTAATACCGCCGGTCCGCGCCTTTGGGCGCGTGATACACAACGCTGACCGCTTGAACTTGCAGATCATGGTGCAGCTTGTCCGAAAAGAACGCGGCAAACAGCGTTGATTTGAACCCCAGCACCCGCAACCCATCGGTTGATGTCCCTTCGGGAAAGAACAACAACCGGTGCCCCGCCAGCAGCCGCGTTTCGAACAGCTGTGTCTGCGCCTGCGCCTCGCGCCGGTCGCGCTTGATAAACACCGTCCCCGTGGCGCGTGCCAACAGGCCAATACCGGGCCAATCTGCGACTTCGGATTTAGAGACGAAATACACGTTCTTGCGGGCGTTCAGCGCAAAAATATCCAACCAAGACGAATGGTTGGCCACAATCGCACCGGGCCCCTTGATACGCGGGCCACTGGTTGTCAACGGCAAACGCATGATGACAAAAGCGGATCGGCAAACAGCCCGCGTGATAAACGGCGTCACCGGGCGGTTCAGACCAAACACCGGACGCTCGATCATCCGGATCAGGAAATGCACCAGCAAGCCAATCACCAACACGGAAATCAAGATGCCACCACGCCAGACGATGCGCATCCAATCCCCCACGGTGAAACACACCGGTTCTGGCGGCGCGGCGTCATTCCATGTGGTCATGATCTGGCACCGGAATACATGGCCCGTTGCCGTTCATTCAATCTGGCGGTGTCCAGCACCAGACAAACATCCGTGGTATTGAAAGCCTGATCGACAAAAGCGCCATCCCCAACGCACCCGCCCAAACGCAGGTAGGATTTGATCAGCGACGGCATTTCACGCGCCGCACGTTTACGGTCAATCAGTTCGGAGGGCACAAGGTTCATCGGCTGATACTGCCGTGCCCGCACGCGCAGGGCTTCGGGGGCCAGATACCGTTCATGCAGTTGTGACAAAGGATGCGCCAGTTCCTGTGGATCGGTGCCATGAAAACTGGCCACCCCGAACAGCACCTGAATCTCATGGTCTGCAACGTAGTCAGCCAGCCCCTGCCACATCTGGAACAGGGCTGTTCCACCGCGATAATCGGGATGCACACAAGACCGGCCCAGTTCCAAAAGCTTAAGGCCAGACTGACGCAGCAAGGTCAGATCATATTCATCTTCGGAATAAAACTGCCCCGCCGATTGCGCCGCGTCTTCGCGCAGCAATCGGTAAACACCAACCACCGGTGCACCCTCGCGTGCGTGATCTTGCAACAGCAGATGATCGACAAATGCATCAAAGCGGTCAATTTCCAAGCGCGCATCATGATCTACATCCGCGCCACTGCCGCCCAGTTCTTCGACAAACACATCATACCGCAACCGCTGGGCGGCCTGCACATCCTTTGGGCTTTGGGCCAGCCGGACTGAAAACTTCGGTGCGATTGCCTGCATGGGACTTGAGCTTCCTGCGCATTTTGATGGACTTCTAGGCAAGGCAAAGTGCCGTGGCAACCCGCAGCCAACGCCGCGATTTCGACGTTAACTAATCATAAATACGAACCGTTCCACCATTAGTTGTGGAAAACCGGAACTAAGACAATACGGCTACCGTCAATGACAACCTTACCCTGTTCGCGGAAATTCACTGTGATTTTCCCACCAATATTGGATTGCACCTGCCCGACGCCCCATTCGGGTTCGTCAGGATGTTGGACCAGCATTCCCGGCTCCAGCACACTGTTCAGATCGTTCATGTCGGTTCCCTTTCAAGGAGCAATCGGATGAGCAAAACCAGCTTTGATTTGCCAGCTGTGATCAGTTCGCGCATTTGTCATGACCTCATTAGCCCGATTGGCGCAATCAGCAATGGGATTGAACTGCTCAGCATGTCTGACTCTGGCCCATTGTCGCCGGAAATGGAATTGATCCGTGACAGCTGTGCCTTTGCCAATGCACGCATTCGGTTTTTTCGGATCGCGTTTGGCCAAGCGCGGCCGGGATTTTCGCAACCCGCTCGTGAAATTCATGATGTTTTGGGCGAATTGGCCAAAAGCTCTCGGGTGCAGTTCAAATGGTCCGGCAGCGAGTCGCCTGACCGTTGCGACGTACAAATGGCCTTTCTGGCGGCGATGTGCCTGGAAGCCGTCATGCCTCGGGGCGGCACCATCACCCTGTCCGACAACAGAGGCGAAGTGCATGCGACCTGTGACGGCGCGACGGAAATCGCCCGTGATCACGAAATCTGGGCGGCGTTGTCACATGAAGCCGACAGCGAAGAAACGCCGCCTGCAGCGCAGGCGGCCATGTTGTGCAATGTCGCTGATCGTCAGTCTCGCAGTATTTTGTCCGACCCGATCACCGGGCGCATCACCCTGCGGCCAGAGTGATCAGGCGCGCACGGTTCCGTCACCTTCGACGATATATTTGAAGCTGGTCAGCTGAGCCGCGCCCACCGGGCCACGCGCATGCATCTTGCCGGTGGCGATACCAATCTCGGCCCCCATGCCAAATTCGCCGCCATCCGCAAACTGGGTGCTGGCGTTTCGCATCAGGATCGCGCTGTCCAAACGTTGGAAGAACAAGGCCGCGGCCGCATCATCCTCTGTCAGAATGCAGTCCGTGTGGCTGGAGCTGAATTTGCGGATATGGGCAATCGCGGCATCGATATCATCCACCACACGTGCGGCGATGATACTATCCAGATATTCCTTGCCCCAATCGTCTTCGGTCGCCTCTGACGTGCCATCAATGGCCGATAGGGTTGCATCCGTGCGCACTTCTACCCCAGCATCCAGCAGCGCTTTGACCAGCCCCTGACCAATGGTGTCCACAACGTCGCGGTGGATCAGCAGACATTCCGCCGCCCCACAAATACCGGTCCGGCGGGTCTTGGCGTTCATCACAACCTTCAGCGCCTTTACCGGGTCGGCATCCTTGTCGACATAGATATGCACAATACCTTCCAGATGGGCAAAAACCGGCACGCGTGCCTCACGCTGTACCAGCCCGACCAAACCTTTGCCGCCACGGGGCACGATGACATCAATGTAATCTGTCATCGTCAGCATTTCCGACACGGCCGCACGATCGCGGGTTGGAACCAGTTGAATTGCGTCTTCAGGCAGCCCCGCTGCGCGCAACCCCTGCACCAGACAGGCGTGAATCGCACTTGAGGAATGGAAGCTTTCCGACCCGCCACGCAAGATCACCGCATTGCCCGCTTTCAGGCACAGCGCCCCGGCATCGGCGGTGACATTTGGACGGCTTTCATAGATAACACCGATCACCCCAAGTGGCGTGCGCACACGTTTGATGTGCAGGCCGGTAGGACGATCCCATTCTTCCATCACCTGACCAACAGGATCCTCTTGCCCTGCAACGGCGCGCAGGCCATCGACAATGCCCTGAATGCGCGCTTCGTCCAGCTTCAGCCGGTCCATCATCGCGGGGGACAGTCCCTTGTCACGACCAAAGACCATGTCTTTTTCGTTGGCTTTGATGATTTCTGCGCGTTCTGCCCAAACCGCATCCGCCGCTGCTTCCAACGCGGCCTGCTTAACCGGAGCTGGGGCAAAGGCCAGCTCTGCCGCTGCCGCTTTTGCACGGGCGCCAATATCGGTCATGAGGGCGGGAATATCAGTCAGGTCTTTCATCGGTGTCGCCTTTGACAGTCGTTGAGTGGTTGAATTGAAGTAAGGACGCAGAAGTTGCGGTTACAAGGCCATATCGTCGCGATGTATTAACACAGCACGCCCCGGATAGCCCAGAAGTTCCTCAATATCACCCGAACGGTGGCCACGGATGATACGGGCTTCTTGCGCGGTATAGCGCGTCAAACCATGGCCCATATCGCGACCATCGATTGAACGGATCATCACCGGATCGCCACGCCCGAAATCTCCGGCAACATCGGTGATCCCAGCCGGCAGCAAGGATTTGCCCTGCCCCAAGGCCCGCGCTGCGCCAACATCCACGGTGATCGTACCGCGTGGCTTCATGCTGGCGATCCAACGTTTGCGGGCAACATGTGGCTCAATATCAGGGGTGAACCACGTGACATTGGCTCCGTCGTCCAAAGCGCTGAGCGGGTTCATGACCGCGCCCTGCGTGATCGCCATAGCGCAACCTGCCGCAGTGGCCATGCGGGCCGCCAGCAGTTTGGTTTTCATTCCGCCCTTGGACAGCCCCGAACCGGCATCACCTGCCATGGCCTCAATCTCGGGCGTGATTTTGTGGATCACGTCATAGCGGCGTGCCTCGGAATCCGTTGTCGGATTGCCGCTGTAGAAGCCATCAACATCCGACAACAAGATCAGCTGATCAGCGCCAACCGTCACAGCAACCTGTGCGGCCAGCCTGTCATTGTCGCCATAGCGGATTTCATCAGTGGCCACGGTGTCATTCTCGTTCACAATCGGAACGGCACCAAACCCAACCAGCGCTTCCAACGTGGCACGGGTGTTCAGATAGCGGCGGCGGTCCGCGCTGTCTTCCAGCGTGACCAACACCTGCGCTGTGGTGATCGCGTGCTTGGCCAGCGCCTCTTCATAGGCGCGTGCCAAACGGATTTGTCCAACGGCCGCAGCGGCTTGGCTTTGCTCCAACGGCAATGTCGTGGGGGGCAGTTTCAGAACACCGCGCCCCAACGCAATAGACCCAGAGGACACCAGGATCACGTTCGTGCCAGCATTGTGCAACCGGGCCACATCGTCGGCCAGTGATTGCAGCCAATCAGCCCGCAACGCGCCGCTGTCCCGGTCAACCAAAAGCGCCGAGCCGATTTTGACAACCAGCCGTTTTGCCGAGGTCAGGGTTGCCATGGCCCGTCATCCTCTGATGTGGCTGCGGCGGCCCGCTGATCTTCAATCTCGCTTCGAATGGCGCGCAATACGTGTTGCACCCCTTCGCCAGAAGCACCGGACATTAGAAACACACGGCAATCTGCGGCTTTTTGCAGCTCGTCGCGCAGAAAGATACGTTCTTCCTCATCCAATGCGTCGATCTTGTTCAGAACAACGATACGGGGCTTGCCCGCCAAACCCGCGCCATAGGCCGAGATTTCTTCGACAATTGTTTGATAATCTTCCAGCAAGCTGCCCGAGGTGCCATCCACCAAATGCAACAGCACAGAACACCGTTCAACGTGGCCCAAAAACAGATCGCCCAGTCCACGCCCTTCATGCGCGCCTTCGATCAGGCCCGGAATATCAGCAACAACGAATTCTTTGCCATCGACACCAACAACCCCCAGGTTGGGGCGCAAAGTGGTGAACGGATAATCGGCAATCTTAGGCCGGGCATTCGATGTGGCCGCCAAAAAGGTGGACTTACCCGCATTGGGCAGACCCAGCAGCCCGACATCAGCGATCAGCTTCAACCGCAGCCACAAGCTGCGCTCTACTCCGGCCTGACCGGGATTGGCCCGTCGTGGGGCTTGGTTGGTCGACGATTTGAAGTGCAGGTTGCCAAAACCGCCGTTGCCGCCCTTGGCCAGCAATATGCGTTGCCCCAGCTCTGCCAGGTCGGCCACAACTGTTTCTTGATCTTCTTCCAGAATCTCTGTGCCCACGGGCACGCGCAGTACAATGTCGACACCATCAGCGCCGGTGCGCTGTCGGCCCATGCCGGGGCGGCCATTGTCTGCGAACCAGTGCTGCTGATAGCGGAAATCAATCAGCGTGTTCAGCCCATCAACGGCCTCGACCCACACATTGCCACCATGACCGCCATCGCCGCCATCCGGGCCACCGTATTCGATATACTTTTCGCGGCGGAAGCTGATGCACCCGTTCCCGCCGCTGCCAGAGCGGAGATGGACCTTACAAAGATCGAGGAATTTCATGTCAGTGCCGCCCGTTTCAAATGATGCGCGGTCTAGCCCGTTTGACCACGCACGACAAGGGACAGGCGCGTCGCCTGCCCCGTGAGTTTGGTGAATTCTCTATGCTCGACGGGTCGTCAAACCCAAAAGCTGGTTACAGCTTGTTTACGTATGTCCAAGTTTGGACCTTGCTATCACGCGCAACGCAGAACGCTTCGGCATCGCCAATGTATTCAAACCCACAGTTGGTCAACACACGAGCCGACGCCGGGTTATCCTGAAACACACTGGCAAACATCGTGGCGCTGCCCAATGGGTTGGCGTCAACCAAGGCCCGTACTGCATCAGATGCAACACCGGTGTTGCTGAACGGCGGAGCCACCCAATACGACACCTCGCATTGATTGCGATCCATGCATTCCAGCGAAATCGCCCCCATCAATTCAGGGCCGCCCATTTTGGTGCTGTCCATTACCCACACTTTTTCGGCCGAATCCGGCGAAAGAACGCGTGCAACAAACGCTTCCACCATGCCTGGCGGCAGGGGATGGGGAATTGACACGGTCATACGCGCCAACCGTTCGTCAGAGCCGTAATGTTCGATCATGCCCATGTCGGACTGACGCAAAGGGCGCAGATCAAACCGTTCCGTCTCTATGACAGGCTGTGTTGGTAACGTGACAACACTTGTATCAAGGCTCATGTGCGTTTCCTCCGTTGCACATCGCTTGCTGAAAACGATTTTCGCATTATTCAGAACCGACCTGGTATTTCTTTGCGGGAAATCAAGATTTTAACACCAAGTCTTTACCGCTAATGGATCGACGTGACCGTCGCGTGACGAAAACCGGGCAGTTCCACGAAAAAAGAATCGGGGGACCGGTTTGCACCGATCCCCCGATTTGTCATCTCAAACCTTAAGGTCGGTTTACTCGGCGGCCTCCACCGCTGGGAGAACCGAAATAAAGGTGCGGCCTTTCAGGCCTTTATGGAACGTCACAGCGCCAGGAACGGTTGCAAAGATTGTGTGATCTTTGCCCATGCCAACGCCTTCACCCGGCCACCACTTGGTGCCGCGCTGACGCACGATGATGTTGCCTGGGATCGCGGCCTGACCGCCATACAGCTTTACGCCAAGACGGCGACCAGCAGAGTCGCGACCGTTGCGGGATGAACCACCAGCTTTTTTGTGTGCCATGGGGTCTTACTCCTGTTCAGCGGCAAACTTGGAAGCTTGCTCAATCCAGTTGTCACGTTCGATACGGCCTTTGAACGACAGTTGGTCATCCATATAGGCAATCTCGTCCGCATTCCATGCTGCGACTTGGTCGAAGTGGAAAACACCGTTTTCGTGCAGCAGGCCTTCCAGCTTGGGGCCAACGCCAGAGATCTTTTTCAGATCGTCAGCTTTGCCACCGCGGGCTTCGCTCAGCAGGTTGGCAGGCTTGGTGCCGGCGCTTTCTGCAACAGCTTCGGCCTTAGGCGCTGCAGCTTTCGCTTTCGGCGCTGCGGCTTTCTTCTCGGCCTTAGGTGCAGCCGCTGCAACGGCAACAGCCGAAACAGACCCTGCGCCAATCGCCGCTTTCACACCAGTTTTGTCACCACCAGCGGACAGGATATCTGTCACGCGCAGCAATGTCAGCTGCTGACGGTGGCCCTTGGTGCGCTTGGAGCTGTGCTTCCGGCGACGCTTGACGAAGTTGATGACCTTGTCACCCTTCACCTGGTCGATCACTTCAGCTTGAACAGCCGCGCCATCAACCGTTGGTGCGCCAACAACAACGCTGTCGCCGCCCAACATCAGAATTTCATTGAACTGTACGGTTTCACCCGCATCAGCGGCCAGCTTTTCCACTCGCAGCGTATCGCCGGACTGTACTTTGTACTGCTTGCCACCGGTTTTCATAACCGCAAACATTTGCGTCTTCCTTGTCTGGTTCCGCGTTCTGTGGCCCCGGTTTCCCGGTGTTGTGGCAAAGCCGCCTCGAACTGCGCTCATTCATATAACGAAAAAGGCGGGGCCAAAGCCCCGTCCTTTCCGGTGGCGCGCTTATGTCGTGGCGCACCATATCTGTCAAGCGAAAGCTTTATAATTCCTGGGCCGACATACGTTGAGCAGCGGCCAATCCCAAGGCATAGGAAATATCATCATACATCTTGTTGAACCCAACAAACAAAGCCCGGTTCAGCGCCCTGCCCGCATCAGAGGCATTCAGCGCCACATACTCGGCCATCAGATCATCGTCCAGCGGGCCATAGGCCAGCAACATGAACGCATACAGCCATTCGCGTGTGTCCTCGCGCGTTTCTTCTTCCTGCGACCAGACATCCTTCAAAATATCCTGCTCTGACATATCCAGCGCGCCACCATCCGCAAGCCCGGTATAGAACAGGGAATTGGCATTCATCGCGCCGGTGACATTGGCCTCGATCAGATCATTGGCCGCTTCAAAGTCATCCAACAACCCCAAGTCCTCGGGGCTTTCCTCCAGCGTATCGCGAAAAGCAGCCCGCGCCGCCTCTTCGACATCGGACTCCAGCAATGCTTCGCGCGCGCTGATCTCCATCTGAACCACCTGCCGCCCGCCTTCGGACCCAAAGAAGTCCAGCAACGGGGTCAAATCCGTTCCTTCCAGCTCGGCCACCAAACCCGCGCGAACGGTGTCCTCCATCCGTTCTGTGTCATAGATACGCTCGATCAGATCGCGCCAGCCGGCATCTGGCGTCATCGACATCATCCCAGAAGCCAGATCATCGCCATAAGCCAGCCCTTCCAGATGCATCACCGCTATGATTTGCGGCGCCCCGATCGCCTCATACAGGTCATCCACCGGCGCGGCAGACACCGCGCTTGCCAAAGAGGCCGCGCAAAAGAAAGAGGCAAAACGGATCGACATAGCGGGCAACTCCAAAACTGTGCGTAATAGATCCTATGGACGCCTTGCGCATTTTCCAACCCGCAAGCCGCAAAATGCCCGTCAAATACGCGAAAACAATGGCTGCGAATTTACAGTTGCGCCCCGATACGGAACCCGATAAACGGCAGCTCCAGACCCCCGCGGAGAGGTGCCGGAGTGGTCGAACGGGGCGGTCTCGAAAACCGTTGTGGGTGCAAGCCCACCCAGGGTTCGAATCCCTGTCTCTCCGCCACTTACTCCAAGCCATTGATAAGGCAGGAGAAATTGCTGCGATGTCCATCAAGCCGTTGTCCATAATGGACCACAAAAAGAAGACGGATGACATGCAGTACTTGATACAACCGCGCAGCAAAGGCTGGGTATTCCGAATGGTGACCCCAGTCGAGCTAATCGGGAAGCCGAACCCTTGGACCGGGCGGCCCTTCGGCAAAGAGATCAAGAAAGGTTTGGGCACTCGCAACCTCGCAGAAGCTCGGAAGCGTCGAGACATCTTGCGTGGCCAAGTGCTTACGATGGCATTGGAAGAAACCGATGCAGGCAAGTTTGATTTTAAGAGTGCGCTAGAGTGGCGACAGCTGATTGCCGAAGATCAAAGTTCGGAGGCCGGTTTGTCGTTCATCCTCGAAGACAAGCTGGAGGCGGCATCCAAGCGAGGCGTGCCTGACGAACAGCTTCGCGCATTCAACCGAGTAGCGCTTGGAAAAGGCTATCCAATCTCCAAGGCCGTTCCACGCTATGTGGAAGAGCGCAAGCCAAACAACGCACGCGGCTACAAGCCCTTGAAAAGTGCGACGGTCCGTGACTTGGAGACGGCGGTGAAACACCTGCGCGGCTTCCTCAAGGACGCAACAGGTATTGCCTGCCTAGAAGACGTCACGCCAGCGCAAGCACAGCGCTTCCGCGATGATTACCTTCCCAGTGTGACCTCCCCTCGCAGTCCAGATGGGATGTCTCACAAGACGGTTTCGAAGAACCTCACACTTCTGACCAAGCTTTGGGAGTGGGCGATTGAACGTCGAGTTACTTCCCACCGTTACCGGTCGCCTTGGGTCTTCCCAAAGTCAGTCGCCCGCGTGAAACGAACTGATGCGCCAACGCGTGGTGAATTTGAAGCGGCTCAGGTGGCAAAGCTGTTAGCTGGTGCGCCTCTCGGGTCAAGGGAAGGCGACATAATCCGTTTGGCGCTTGTAACTGGTTGTAGGGCTGAGGAACTCGCCTCATTGGACCTTGAGCAGTTCGCACCGGATGGATCATCGTTCCGCCTCTTTGACGGGAAGACCCGGAATGCCGCCCGCTTGGTGCCCATTCCCAAAGGCGCACAGGAGCTTGCTCAGGCGCGTCTAGCTGCTTTGGCTGGGCAGAAGCGTTTCTTCCCCGAATGGCCCGTCAGAGCCTCCTCTGGCAAGTCTGCGGCGGTCAACCAATGGTTCACTCGTTACCGGCGGAAAACACTTGGAAAAGAGACAGACGGAACACTTGCCATGCACTCGCTGCGGCACACGTGGAGGACGGTTGCCCGCCGTGCACGGGTTGCTGATGCTGACGTCCGCGACCTCGGAGGCTGGGCAGGTCAACGATCTTCCGACGCTGTTTATGACCACGGGCTGTTAGAGGAACAGTTGCGGGAAGCTCAGGAAGCGATTTGGGACGAGCTGGATCGGGGCGGTTATCTTGAAGGGTTCTGACTTTGCCGCCGGTCTCTTCCCAAACGGGCTGCGCATTTGCCAACGTGTTCTAGTAGCGGGCATTTAGGTCAAGAGGGTCAAGTTCCCTGTCGTATTATGCTATGATCTGGTAAGTCCACGGTTGGCCAAGGCTCCGCCAATTCGCCTGCATCTCGTGCTACAGCGCCATGGAGTAGCACCACGAATACACGACCCGCCCTTGCTGCCACTCCGCTACAACGTAGCACTGGTGGCTTTCGCGTTTCCCGTTTCCAAAATTGGGAACAAACTCAGGCAAAGGGTCGACTTGGGCAAACTATATGCCACCATGGGCCCCCACCGCGACTTAAGCAGTTGCAGTAACCAACCAGCCCCAGTTCCAGTCACCGTTCATATCGGAATGCCCTTGTGGAGTATTGTGTTGTCGCTTCATGCTGTAAACAAATAGATATGAAATGCATCGGTCTAATTTGCTATAAAGGCAGCTTCACCCGGCGCTCAGCACTCTGTAAACACTCCGCTCTGAAACACCCAGAGTTGCGGCAATCTCCTTCCGGGTCCGCCCTTCGTTGCTCAAGCGGCGCATATCGTCAGCTTTGGCTCTCGCAGTTGGCTGTCGCCCCTTGTACTTCCCCTCAGCCTTCGCCTTAGCGATCCCTTCGCGCTGCCGTTCCAGCATGATCTCTCGCTCAAACTGTGCAATGCCGCCGAGGACAGTCAGCATGAGCCGCCCTGTGGGGGTCCCTGTATCAAGGTTCAGGTTCAGCACGTGTAACGCCGCCCCTTTTCCCTCCAGCGTCTCCACGATCTCCAGCAAGTGGGCTGTGGACCTCGCCAGTCTGTCCAGCTTAGCAACGACCAGTGTGTCCCCATCCCGCACGTAGTCGAGTGCAGAGGCCAGCTCTAGTCGCTTCGTGGTGTCAACTGAGGACACCTGTTCAACAAACACCTTCTCACACCCTGCCCCGTCTAACTCGTGGCGCTGGGCGTCTAGTCCTGCCTTCTGGTCCAGCGTAGAGGTTCGCGCGTATCCTACCTTCATTCTGTCGGGTCCTTATGCCAATTGATTCTTAAACCTTGTGGCATACATACTGCCAAAACATCAACCCCACTTGTGTGGCATGCTTCAGGCGGCTTACCAAAGCCTGCCATTAGACCAAGCCCTGTGGCAGTGTTGGTGGTCGAGTTGACCTCACCCGGTACAACCCCCAGAGATGAAATCACCAGAGGCAATGCAGCCCTGCTTAGATGGCGTCCCCGTTGCTCCCACGCAGCAATGAAAGGACACTGCATGCTTGCCTCCCTCCCCCTTGTCGGTTCTCTCCACATCTCCCGTCTCACCCCCTCTCCCGCAAGTCACCCCAGCTTCGTGCTTGCTGATCGCTATGGGCATGGCGTTGAGTACACGTTCGGCATTGGCCGGTGGCCAGGTGACTTCACTCCTGCTGCGTCGGTCACCCCCTTAAAAGGACGGCTGCGCTCGGCCCGAGTCACAAGTGGCGCTGAGAGTCGCGGAGAGAGTCGCTGAGAGGCGTTAAGGCGCTCCACAGGGGGAAGCCGCCTCGCCCCCGCTGCCCTCCTGACGGGCCTCTGCGCCGCTGCTCCCTCCGATTGCCAACTCCGACCTCAAGCTGGTGATGGATGGGACTGCTGGACTTAGCTGGTGCCCCTCCAAGTGATGAGGTCGAATGGGCGCTATAGCTGATCTTGAGCTCGATAGCGGTCAAGGTCTTAGAGACCGCGCCTTCTCAAGTGGGTCGATCAAAGCAGCCGACCCTAAAGGGCTGATGAAGCTGCATCCTCGCATTGCTCAACGCGAAAACCATAAATGAAGAAAATCCATAAGACGCTGTAAACATGAGACTTTACTCCATGCGAGCCCCACCGCCCCCTAAGCCCATCTTTTGCACTGCTGTCGCGTCGCTATTGCGGAATGGCACGGCATGGGCAACGAGGTTGCTAGCGCGTGTCTTTGGGAGGCCACTAGCCCCTGTTTATAGATGGGGGGGAAACCGCCGCCCGCTCCCTATCGGTAAGCGCCTCAGATATTTGACCCCTAAATAGGCGAGGGTCTCCCCAGCCCCACCGAAGCAGGACTGAAGTTTTCTTGTGCGGATCAGGTGATAGCGTTCCCTGCGAACCATGCGTCAGCGTTGGCTGAGGCTGCATCGTTGGGGACGCTCTTGCACTGCAGGACGTTGCCTGAAGCATCGTAGTGGTCCAGCGAGGCATCGGCGATCAGCGTCCCTGTAGGCAGCGTCTGAGCGGCTCCAGAGTTGCTGAACATGGCGACCGCACGGCTGGACTGTAGGTTGCCCCCAGAGCTGTCTTTGATCACGCCCTGAGCCACGCCATCAACCTAGACCGTGTATGTGCCTGTCTGGCCTGCTGCCGTCGAACTGTAGCTCGAACCACTGGCTGGCCGGAAGCACTGTGTCGACCCTATCCTTCTGGATCAACGGACTGCGCCCCTGCCTCTGCCATCCTCATTGCAGAGGCGCATCTCACGGCCAGAGAGAAACTCAAAGTGACTGCCGAGGCTCGACTGCGACAGGAACTTTTTCGACAGCGCAGGGTCCTTAGGAAGAGTCCGCCTGGCTGTGACCGCCGTACGAGCAATCCCAGTGCCGGGGTTGTTAGGTTCCACAAAGGCACCGCCGTTGTTGGTCAGGTAGACCGAGGGGATAGCTTGTGCCGAAGCTGCAGCGAGTGTCACTGCGAAGCCGTTGATCGTGTTCGTCGGGTTGATGGAGTTACCACCAGTCGCGGACGTGTCGCGTATCTGGACCCACTGCCCGCCGTTGGCTGTTCCCGTGCCTGAGGTCCAAGCTTGCACTTCGGTCGTGCCCCCGAACGCCGTTCAACAACAGCGCCCAGAGACACAGCCTGTACCGGTCGTGGGGTCTTCACCTCAGTCAGAGCCGTTGTGATCTGAGTGATGGCTACAGGTCCTGCCACATCAGCAAAAGCCACAGAAGCGGCCAAGCTCTTCCATCGTACGATTGCTGTGGGGTTAGCTGTGGTCCAATCGATAGTGTTGCAGGTAACGGAAGAGCCAATGCCGACACCTTCAGCCGCTGTAAGGTTTACTGGTGACCCATCGAGCATACGTTCGGTTGCTGCAGTCGACCACAAGACGCCAGACCTCTCCTACGTTGACCACACGAGGAAGAGATTGGAGGGTGCCGTCGACCGACTTGGCAGGGTGGACCTGCGTGACTGTTGGGTTGCCCGCACTAGCGATTGCAATTGCCACAATAGCTGGCAGCACCATGCCCCGATCAGCGCTAGAACCGGACGTGAATGTCACTGAAACCGCAGGCGGGTACTGGGCAACCGTGTGGCAATCATCATGAAAGGCCTCACCAGTAGTTGGCCCCTGCCATCTCTTGACCCAAAGAGGATGCGAGGGGGTAAGCTTCTTTTGTTGACTACATGAGAATGCCATCCGGGGAGACCTATGCACTTTCAAATGATACTTCACTGCTCCCTTCGATGGGGGAGGCTTAGGCTAGGAAAACCAAAGCCCCACATAGGAGGCTGCTAGTGTTATCAGCTTAGGTATTTATCCTCTCTTGGTGGTGGAGGATTATTACCGCCTAAGTAAGCAATCAGTAGCTGTAGCTCCATCTTAAGCTTCATCTAAGGTTACATCTTAAGCTTCACCTTAAGCTATTGCTTATAGGGGCTTCAGCTGGGTCCACAGATGCCCCCCAAACCCCCCAAGATTGAGGAGAAAGGAAGGCTCTGTGTCACCCAGCTGTCGTAAGGACTTCAGCTTTGGGGTGGCCACCAGAGAGGCCCCGCAGTTTCTTATTCTGCAATGGTGGCACTTAATCGTCCCACTCGGTGCACGCCCATCCAGAGTGTGTCTTGGCGTCGTCCATAGATATGCGCCTACCGAGGTCGAGCGGACGAAATCATGGTCGTTCCTTGGCTACAGAATTTGCCAGCAACTACCCTTTTGGAGAGGTCGCAGGAACAGCCACAGCATTCGGAAATTTGAGCTCAAAGCAGCCAATGGACGCGAGGCGGCATGTGCTCAATCTTGACTCCTGCTGGCGACTGGACCTGTCCCGCTTTTGTGCCGCCCCGAGTGCTCGTTTAAGCCACCTTCCGTTCGAAAGTGACCGGGCTTTTCCAGCCCAGTGCTGAATGCCTTCGACGCGAGTTGTAGAAGCCGTTGATGTATT
>JAXMOG010000011.1:0-62526 GCA_034670065.1 Pseudoprimorskyibacter sp.
CGCGAAACCGGCACAGAAACGCTGGAACGGGCCGTCAAAGCCTATCAAAACGCCCTGCAAGAACGCACCCGTGACGACGTACCGCTGGACTGGGCCGCAACACAGAACAATCTGGGCTTCGCACTAGAGACCCTGGGGCAGCGCCAAACCGGGACAGAAGCGCTGGAACGGGCCGTAAACGCCTATCAAAACGCTCTGCTGGAACGCACCCATGACCGCGTGCCACTGAACTGGGCCATGACACAGAACAATCTGGGCAACGCACTCAGGGCCATGGGGCTGCGCGAAACCGGCACGGAAACGCTGAAACAAGCCGTAAACGCCTATCAAAACGCCCTGCAGGTACGCACCCGTGACGACGTACCGCTGGGCTGGGCCGCAACACAGAACAATCTGGGCAACGCACTGCTGGCCATGGGGAAGCGCGAAACCGGCACGGAAACGTTGGAGCGGGCTGTAAACGCTTATCAAAACGCCCTGCAGGAACGCACCCGTGACCGAGCGCCGATGGATTGGGCCTCCACCCAAGGGAACCTCGGACAAACAGAAATCGTTTTTTTCGACAAAACCGGCGACCCCACCCATCTTGATGCCGCAGAAAGCTATGTATTGGCCGCAAAAGAGGTTTTTGAGGAGGCGCAAGCCACCCAGTTTATTAGCATGGCAGACACACAACTCGCCGAAATCACCACCCGCCGCGTGCCTTAGGCGGGCATTTTGGTGGCCTTGCGCGTCATCACCCCACCCTGACCATTGCCATTTCCCCCGGCCTGTCCGACAGTCGCCAAAACGACGGAGGGTCGCATGAGACTAGAAGGCAAAACCGCAATTGTTACCGGGGCTGGTTCCGGCTTTGGCACGGGTATCGCACGCAAATTTGCCGCCGAGGGCGCAAAGGTCATCGTGGCCGATATCAACTCTGACGCCGCCGCGCAGGTTGCCGCAGAGATTGGGGGTTTTGCCTGTACGGCCAATGTTGCCGATCAATGCGATGTTTCAGCGATGGTGGACATGGCGATTGTTGAAACCGGCAAGGTCGATATTCTGGTCAATAACGCGGGCGTCACCCATTTGCCCAATGCATTGGAAGAGGTCAGCGAAGAGGATTTTGACCGCGTCTTTGCGGTGAATATGAAATCCATCTATCTGACCGCGCGCAAGATCGTGCCGCTTTTCAAGGCGCAGGGCAGCGGCACTATTCTGAACATCGCCTCGACCGCCGGAGTGTCGCCGCGGCCCCGGCTGAACTGGTACAATGCCTCCAAAGGCTGGGTGATCACCGCCACACGCACAATGGCGGTGGAACTGGCCCCCGCGGGCATTCGCGTCAACGCGCTGAACCCGGTGGCAGGTGACACGCCGCTGCTGACCAGCTTTATGGGGCAAGACACGCCGGAAATCCGCGCCAAGTTCCTGTCCACCATCCCGTTGGGCCGGTTTTCCACGCCTGAGGATATGGGCAACGCGGCCTGCTTCCTGTGTTCGGACGAGGCCAGCATGATCACCGGCGTCGCCATGGAAGTAGACGGCGGGCGCTGTATCTAAATCGCCCGTTCTCCTCACCCTCCCCTGCCCCTTGTTTAGGTTTCTGACATGACCCCGGCCCCCCGCAACTTGATCACCGACATTCCTGGCCTGCTCGTTGGCAATGCACAGGACGACACCATCAAATCCGGCGTCACGGTTTTGACAGCCGAAACTCCGTTCATGGCCAGTTATTCGGTCATGGGCGGCGCGCCGGGAACCCGTGAAACCGATCTGTTGGAACCGGACAAAAGCGTTGGGGAAATTGATGCGCTGGTACTGTCTGGCGGCAGCGCTTTTGGTTTGGCGGCGGCCCAGGGGGTGATGGACGCACTTCATGAATCTGGGCGCGGTTTGCAGGTTTTGTCCGTGCGCGTGCCCATCGTGCCTTCGGCCATCCTGTTTGACTTGCTCAACGGCGGAAACAAGGCTTGGCCGTCCAACCCTTATCCACAACTGGGCCGTGATGCGCTGTCTGCTGCCGATGCGGCGTTCGTCCTGGGGTCAGTGGGCGCAGGCACTGGCGCACAAACCGCGATGCACAAGGGCGGGTTGGGGTCTGCCTCTTTGCAATTGGACGATGGCATCATCGTAGGCGCCTTGGTTGCCGCCAACCCGATGGGCAGTGTCACCACACCATCGGGCCGCCATTTCTGGGCGCAGCCGTTTGAAGTAGATGGTGAGTTCGGAGCGCTGGGCCCCGATACAGCGGCCGGGCTTCAACCTTTGCCAGACAGCCTGAAAGGTGCCGCGATGGCGATGCAAGGCAACACGACCATCGCCATAGTGGCCACCAACGCTGCCCTCAGCAAATCTGAATGCAAACGGATGGCCACCGCCGCGCAAGACGGGATCGCGCGCGCGATCGTGCCTGCACACACACCGCATGACGGCGATTTGGTATTTGGCCTGTCGACCGGCGCAGAACCATTGGTCGCACCGCCAATGCAACTGTCCCAGATTTGCCATGCGGCTTCGGTCTGCCTGTCCCGCGCCATTGCCCGTTCGGTGTGGGAAGCGACACCCGCCGATGGCGACACTCTGCCCACACTGCGTGACACGCTGGGTTAGTGGTTCGTTCCACTGAGACGGTCTTTGCACCTATCGGTCGGCAACAGCTGGTTCACCCGCCGTTATCGCAGGATGGGTGGTTTGTCTGGGTCTGATCCGGGTGCTGGACGTTCGTTTTCCTGCACCGCCGGGGGCTCTGGCAGATCAAACCGCAATGCCACACGGGCCAATTGCCCGGCAACAGTGTCTGTATCCGCCAGAAACAGCACATCCAGCGCGCCAGCTTCCACACCGGAAAAGATCAATGCTTCATTGATCGCCTGTGCCAAGGCCCCTTCGGCACCGGGAACAACACCTGTCAAACCAATGACATGGCCGCGCCCGCCACCCTGGTAGGTGACTTCGGCCAGATAAGCTTTGCGTGCCAACCCTGCGGCTGACGCCAACCGCGTATCCAACGCCGACAACAGCGCATCGGGCAAGGCGCTTGGGGCGCGCACCTCCTCCAACTTGGCCTCTTCCTGCTGCGGCGCGTGATCCAACGTTCCTGCCAGCCAATCAACCGCTTCAGAAGGTATCAAAATGGACGACGGCGCGACTTCCAAATTCACGCCCAACCCAATGCCTTGGCCTGCCAACATCTGCACCAAAGCGCGCCCAGAAAGCGCGGCATAGGGCACGATACGCCCGGTAAACTCAGACATGCGGCCTTCGGAATCAAAAACCAGAACGAACCGCGCGTCGCCCAGCTCAAACAACTCTGGATCCAGCGCATCTGCGTCCGGCTCTTTTTCCAGCATCAGAAACAGCTCACTGGCGGCCAGCCGATCATAGAACCGCAAACGCGCAGCATCGTCTTCGGGCGCGGCCTCCATCGCGGCATGTGCTTTATCCAGTTCAGTCACGATAGTGCCTCCTCTACACGTTGGCGCAACACAGGGATCAAATCAGTCTCGAACCAAGGATTGCGGCGCAGCCATGCGGTATTGCGCCAAGACGGGTGCGGCAAGGGGATAGCCTTGGGCAGATGGTCGCGCCAGTTTTGTACTGTCTCGGTTACGCTGTCACGACGTCCCAGATGATACCGCTGTGCATAGGCACCAATCACCACCCGAAATCGCAAATCCGGCATTCCCTGCATCACCTGATCGTGCCACGTATTGCGACACTGGGCCGGTGGCGGCAGATCACTGCCGGCTGCGTTGTAACCCGGAAAACAAAACGCCATCGGAACACAGGCAATCCGATCAAGATCGTAAAACGTATCGCGATCTATGCCCAGCCAATCCCGTAGACGATCACCAGAAGCATCGTCAAAAGGCTTGCCAGACTGATGCACCCGCGCACCGGGCGCTTGCCCTGCAATCAACAGCCGAGCTGAAGGCCGGAACCAAACCACAGGTCGTGGTCGATGCGCCGTTCGGGTGGTGGCGAAACGGTCCGCACAAAGACGGCAGTCAGAGATTTCTTTGATCAAACGTGTCATTCCCGACCATACCTAAGGTTTTGCGCCGCGCTTCGCCAGCTGGTGATCATTTCACGCATCACAAGGCCGATCTCCGGGGCCCCTCAGGATATTTTAAGTATGCCGCAGCTGCACCACAGGGCAGAGGGGTTCACTTTTGTGGACAAGCTTCATCAAAACCTGTCTTTTGTTTCCAGACAGAGCCATAATGAAGACAAATTTCCTGCATAGACCCGCAATATTGGCTTCGCCCGAGGGAGTCTTCTGAATCCAGGCCATCGCGCATGATCGAGTTTGAAAACGTCAGCAAGTCTTTTTGGACAGGCGTACAGCGCAAGGTGATACTTGATCGCGTTTCATTTCGCGTAACTCTAGGTGAATCCTTGGGTATTCTGGCGCCAAACGGCACCGGTAAAACAACGCTGATCCGCATGATGGCTGGGCTGGAAAAACCTGACGAAGGCGAAATCCGCCGTTCCAGCAAAGTGTCCTTTCCACTGGGTTTCATGGGGGGCGTCATCAACCGGATTTCGGCCCGCGAAAACGCCCGTTTCATCGCCCGCCTTTACGGGCTGGACCCGGATTACGTCGAGGCCTTCTGCCGCTGGATGTGTGGTTTGAAGGAATATTTCGATCAGCCTGTTGGTACTTATTCTACTGGAATGCGCGCGCGCTTTACCTTTTCCCTGATGCTGGCGCTGGATTTCGATATCTACCTTGTCGACGAAGGCATGCCCAATTCCACAGACGTGGAATTCAACAAGAAGGCAGGTGAAATTCTGGCCGAACGGTTGCGTAGGACGACAATGGTCATCGTCTCTCACCAACCCGAGATCCTGCAGAAATTCGCCAGCCGAGCTGCTGTTTTATTGAATGGGCAGCTGCATATGTTCAACTCACTTGAAGAAGCGAAACAGCTCTATGACTACGAAACCCAAAGCTAAGAAGTTTCGCATTCGCGCGTCTGAAACCCCGCGTCGTGCCAAACCCGGTGACCCCGCGGCCACGCCCGATGGAACTGTTTCGGCACGCCCGGAACGGCCCGAACGATCAGAGCGCCCTGCTCAAACCGAACGGCCCGCGCCAACAGAACGCCCGGTTCGCGCAGAAAAACCATCTGCAGCGCAGACCGAGGGCAACCCCGTGCGCCGACGTCCCGCCCCCAAATCCACCGCGCCAGAGGCCAAGCGCCCAGCGCCGGAAGCCAAAGCTCAATCTACTAAACCCACGACACAGGCACGCGCGCCGCAACCGGCCGCGCCTTCTGCCCCGCCAGAAACCCCCGTTGCGCAAACGCCGCCCGCCAACACAGCAGAATCTGAATTGGATGCTATCCGCCGCGAAGGTTTGACCGGAAGGCAATTGCGCATGGCACGCCGCGTGGCACAAAAACACGGTCTGGCCCCGACCAGTGACCATGATGCCGTCCGGCTGTTGCGATCCCGTGGCATTGACCCGTTCCAGCGCACCACGATGCTGCAACTGGTTGTGCCCGATGAAAGCAGCCCGGCGCATCCGGCAGAATCCGCTGAGTTGGGAACAACGCAACTTCCCTCGACCGAAATGGCCAGCCCATCAGAGCGTCGCGCCGAAGAGATCAGCCAAATCCAGCGTGACATTGGCCGGCGCCGACGCAAGAAATCCCTGATGCTTCTGACACGGCTGGCGTTCTTTGTGTTCTTGCCGACCTTGTTGACCGGGCTTTATTTTTACGCCTTCGCGACCCCGATGTATTCGACGAAGTCGGAATTTCTGATCCTCAAGAATGATGGCGGCGGTGGCGGCATGGGCGGTTTGCTGTCCGGCACCCAGTTCGCCACGAACCAAGATGCGATTGCCGTTCAATCCTATCTGCAATCCAAAGACGCTATGCTGCGCTTGGATCAGGATGTCGGGTTCAAGTCCCACTTCACGCAAGATTATATCGACCCGTTGCAACGCTTGGGCGAAAGCCCATCCAACGAAGAAGCGTATCGCGTCTACAGCCGCAACGTGGAAATCGCCTATGACCCGACCGAAGGTGTGGTCAAAATGGAAGTCACAGCCGCCGATCCCCAAATCGCAGCGGAATTCAGCAACAAATTGATCAGCTACGCCGAAGCACGGGTGGATAACCTTTCGCTGCGCAAACGGAACAACGCGCTGGATGATGCCGAACAAGGTTTGGAAGACGCCCAAATGGCCCGGCAAGATGCCCAGGAAAAGCTGGTTCGTCTACAACAAGAAGGGTCCATCGTTGACCCCGAAGGCCGGATCACCACCTTGCGCGGGCAGATCAACAATATCGAAGTACAAATTCAGGAAAAAAGGCTGGAGTTGCAGGCACAGTTGGATAACCGCCGTCCGAACCCCGCCAAAGTGGAAGGGGCTCAGGGCGACATCAGGCGTCTGGAGGCGCTATTGGCCCAGTTGAACGGACAGATGACAACGGCGTCTTCTGGCGAAGATTCCCTTGCGGAGTTGGCTGTGCAGATTCAATTGGCTCAGGCGGATTTGTCGACACGTGACCTTTTGTTGAAGTCAGCCTTGGAACGGCTGGAAACGGCGCGTCGTGATGCGGACAGTCAGGCGCGGTATTTGACAACGTCTGTTCTACCCGTCGCCTCCGAAGATCCCAGCTACCCCCGTAAGTTTGAAAATACCATTCTGGCTTTCCTGATATTCTCGGGAATTTACCTAATGATCTCGCTTACGGCATCAATCCTGCGCGAACAGGTTTCATCCTGATCGCAGGGTTAGATACGCAAGAACGGCTGCGCCAACCGGGGCAGCCAGCTGTGAAACCGCAAAGGCGCGTCAGTGACGGCAAGACATATGCAATCACCGGACATATCGGCGATCGGGGTGTGATCCACCTCCTCGGTCGCCACTTCAATGTCGCCTCGGGCAAACACACCCTCTTCATCCTCAAACGCGCCTTGTAGAACCAACGTTAACTCGATCCCGTTATGACCATGATCCGGCACGGCGGTCCCCGCCGGAATGCAAAGCAGCCGCGCCGTGGCCTGATCAGATGTCTTCAGAATGGCCTGTTTGGCTCCCATGCCAATGCGCCGCCACTTCACGGCATCCAGTCCGCCTTGAACATACTCGGCCAATGGGACCGGAAACACCGGGTCAGAAACCGAAGGCTTTTGCTGAACCGGATCAGGCGCTGACCCCTGAATCATGTTCAGCACATTCGCAAAACAATCCTGTGATACCGCCGCTTGTTCTGTCTCAAGAACAGCACCGCCAACGGCGTCAAACTCAAACTCTCGGGCGCGGCACTCGTCACAAAGCGAAATGTGACTGGCCACAGCAAGGTTAAACGCTTCCGGCAGGTTTCCGGCGGAATAGCCCATCAACAGCGCATCTGTCAGATGATGTTTGATTGTCATGTCGGGTCCTTCAAGGCTTGACGCAGGCGGTCCAGCGCCATCCGAATACGTGATTTGATTGTGCCCAAAGGCAAGCCCGTCACTTCTGCTATTTCGCTATGTGACAGATCTCCGAAGTAGGCCTTTTCAATCATCTCGCGTTGGTTATTGGGTAGGGCAGACAACGCATCGACCAACCGGGCGCTGTCTTGTTGGATCGCAAGAACATCCACTTGGTCCGGTTCGGCCTCTGGCCCCCAAGGCAGATCTTCGGGCTGTGGGCGGGCCTGTTTGCGCAGCACATCGATTTGTCTGTTCCGTGCAATTGTGAAGATCCAGGTCGATACACTGGCACGCGACGGATCATATTGCCCCGCCTTGCGCCACACCGTGGCCATGACATCCTGCACACATTCTTCGGCCAGTGAATTGTCAGCGCCGGATTTCAGCAAATAGCCTTTTACACGTGGCGCAAAATGTTGAAACAACTTCGAAAAAGCCGCTTCATCCTGCGCATCTCTGATCCGCTGAACGCAGGCAATCCACTGCACTGATGCTTGGCTGTCCGAAGGTGACACTTTTCCCGCCTTTGACCTCATACGCCGCTTAGGTTCTGGCATGTTCACGGCAAAGGCAACCGCCCCGGCATCATAATCAGCAGCTATTTGGTTTGTTCCGTACATATCTATTCTACGGCCACCCACACAAATTGGATCACTCGTCATTCAAAATTTGTTTTTGCGTGATTTGGCCCGTGGGGCATGCCCCTTTTCTTTCTGGGCTGCGCCCGGTAGGCCATCGTCGCGGTTGCGCCGATTTCGAAGGAAACATGCCATGTCACAAGTCACTCTGGTCCGTCACGGGCAAGCCAACACAACGGCGCGGGATGAGATTGAGTATGACAAGCTAAGCCCGCTGGGGCACCAGCAATCCGAATGGCTGGGCAAGTATTTCCATAGCGCCGGAGAGGTCTTTACCCGCGTCTATACCGGTACACTCAGACGGCATGTCGAAACCGCAAACGGCATTGGGCACACGGGCGATGTGCACCGCGACGAACGGCTGAACGAGCTGGAATATTTCACCATGGCGCAATTGCTCCATGAACAGCATGGCATCGAAATGCCAACCGGGCGCGAGGAGTTCGTGTTTCACCTGCCCACATTGTTCGGCCATTGGCGTGACGGCAAACTGGAAGGAGCGCCAGAAAGCTTCGACCATTTTGCCACCCGTGTGCATGATGCCCTGCGCGACATCGCCCAAGATGATGGCTCCACTTTGGTTGTGACTTCAGGTGGCGTTATTGGCTTTGCAATGCGCGCCACCATGCGCTTGGACATGCAAGCCTTGGCCCATGTGGTTTTGGGTATCCAGAATACATCCCTGCATCGCTGGATCACCCTTCCCACCGGGTTGGCCTTAACCCAGTACAATGCGACACCGCATCTGGATACGATCGACCGTCGGCACGCCCAGACCCACCTGTAGACACTGCCCAGAAATTGCCACGATTTCACAGTAAATCCCAACTGACTAATCTGGACAGTACAGGATACCGACGTGGCATTTTCCCAGGAACTTGGCGCCATTCGCTTTGGGTGCGGCCTGTCGCCAGAAATTGCACCACATGAATCTGCCCGCGCCATTTTTCGTGGACTGTCGCAACCAGACAAAATGGCAACTGAGTTTCCCGTCGAACAAACAGACGGGTTTCTGGCCCGAATATCGGCCTATCGCGTATTAAACAAAAAACTGGATAAAAGCGCCTCGGCAAAACAGTTAGAAGCACAGCGCGAAGCCGTCCGAACTATGCGCCGCGAGACCGCAAAAGAAGCCGGCGGATGGTTTGCCCAGTACTTGCTGCGCCGCGCCCACAGCCAAAACCCGATGATCGAAAGGCTGACCTGGTTCTGGGCCGATCATTTCACAGCGGCTGGCAAGAACGGCATCCTGATAAGCGGTATTGTTCCCTATATCGAAGCCGCCATTCGACCAAACCTGACTGGAAAGTTTGAGGATTTGCTGATCGCCGCCGCGACGCATCCGCTGATGCTTCACTATCTGGATCAGGACAATTCCGTTGGACCAAACAGCCCCCGTGCCCAGCGCAACGGCGGAAAATCCGGCCTGAACGAAAATTTGGCACGCGAGGTGATGGAGCTGCACAGTTTGGGAGTTGATGGCCCCTATACGCAATCGGACGTGACAGAACTGGCCAAGCTGCTGGCCGGGATTTCCATAGATGTCAAAAAGGGGCGGACCTTCCGAATAGGAATGGCCGAACCCGGTGCCAAAACAGTGCTGGGCAAAACCTATGGTGCCCAAGAACCAGCAATTGACCACGCCATCGCCGCCTTGCGCGATCTGGCACGCCACCATTCCACCGCCCGCAATGTTGCCACGAAACTGGCAAAGCATTTCGTATCTGACACACCTCAACCTAGCCTGATCTATGCGTTGACGGATACGTTTACGGCGACTGGCGGAGATATGCTGGCCGTTTACGAAACGCTTCTGACACACCCATCCTCCTGGGATCACAGTGCGCCAAACATCAAACAACCGCTGGACCTGATCGGTTCTGCCCTTCGCGCACTGGCCATCCCGCCCAAGTCAATTCAAAGCTTAGCTCCCGGCAAGCTGCGGTCCTTAATACTGAACCCGATGGCGCAGATGGGGCACGAATGGGGACGCCCGCTGGGCCCAAACGGTTTGCCCGAGGCTGACGAGACATGGATTGGCCCGCAGAGCATTGCCGCAAGGTTGCAATGGGCCATGTCTGCACCTGCCGCTTTGATGCGAGAACTGCCTGACCCACGAACCTTTGTCGAAACGGCGCTGGGCCCACTTGCCTCGCCACAGGTGCAATTTGCGGCCAAGGCGGCAGAAACCCGTTGGGAAGGTATTGGGCTTGTCCTAGCCTGCCCCGAATTTCAGAAGATGTGAGCTTTTGATGACGCAGTCGCCTTTGAACCGCCGTGCATTTCTGACCCGATCCGCCGTTTTGGGATGCAGCCTGGCCGCCAGCCCGTTGATCACCCCGGTCAGCCTGGCGGCGGCACCTTGGGACTCTCGTCTGGTCGTCATCATACTGCGCGGCGCGATGGACGGTCTGGATGCGGTGCAGCCCGTGGGCGACCCGGATTTTGCGGCGTTGCGAGGAATTGCCCGTGCAACGGACCCACTGCCATTGAATAGTCAATTCGCCCTGCACCCTGCACTAGCACCATTGATGCCTTTGTGGACTGCAGGTCAGCTTCAATTGGTCCACGCCGTCTCAACGCCATATCGTGACAAGCGCAGCCATTTTGACGGGCAAGACCTGTTAGAAGCAGGCACACCAGCCCTTGGATCAACTGCAGGGCGCGATGGTTGGTTAAACAGGTTATTGCAACAAATGCCCGGCATAACGGCCCAAACAGCCTATGCAATCGGCATGGATACCGGTGCGATCTTGGATGGGGATGCCCCAATCGCACGGTGGTCGCCGGACAGTGATCTGGCCTTGTCACCCCAGGCGCTGCGCTTGGCCGAACTGGTGATGCAGACAGACCCGCGCTTTGCATCGTCGCTGTCACAAGCCTTTTTTCTGGCCGATAGCGATGGCGACAGCCTGATGATTCAGGGCGGTCGCAGTGAAATGATGGCCGCAATGCAAAACGACATGCAGGCCAGCCGCAAAGGCGCGGCCGGGCAGCGCATCGCAGAATTCACAGCCGATCGCCTGCTTGAGGAAACGCGGATTGCTTCCTTCTCTATCAATGGTTGGGACACGCATGACAATCAATCAACCGGCATTGCCCGCGCGTTGAACAGCCTGGCCCAGACAATCACAACACTGAAAACCCGATTGGGGCCCGTGTGGGACAAAACAACCGTTGTCACCATGACGGAGTTCGGGCGGACGGCCCGCGCAAATGGCACTGGCGGAACAGATCACGGCACTGGCGGCGCGATGATCCTGGCTGGTGGCGCATTGAGCGGCGCGAAGGTGGTCAGCGAATGGCCGGGCCTCAGCGAAGCCGCGCTGTACGACCGCCGAGATTTGATGCCCACGCGTGACGTCCGCGCGCATGCGGCCTGGGTGATGCAAGGATTGTTTGGGCTGGATCGCGCTGTTCTGGAACGCAGTGTTTTTCCGGGTGTCGAGATGGGCAGTGATCCGCGCCACATTGCCTAAGGGCTGATCAAAAACGCTCTTGGAAAGTGCGATTGACAGTTTATCAGTTTGGGGCGCTATTGGCCGTATGAAAAACGCCCCTGACGAAAATCGCCCTTTGGGCCGCCCCGTCCCCGACTGGACCCCACCATCAGCCCCCGGCGATATGACACTGACAGGGGAACACTGTCAGGTTGAACCGCTGGACGCAGACCGGCACGCGGCGGCGTTCTACAGTGTGGCCAGCGGCCATGACTGGCTTTGGGACTATTTGCCGTACGGCCCGTTCCATTCGGCAGCGGCATACCATCGTTGGGTTAACGAAACGGTTTCTGCATCTGGGCATAAATTCTATGCTCTGCGCGATCTGTCCACTGGCAAGGTATTTGGCATTGTCAGCTATCTAAGGATTGCGCCCAATGCCGGTTCTATAGAAATCGGCAATATCTGCATTGCCCCATCCGGGCAGCGCAGCCGCGCCTTTACCGAAGCCATGTTCTTGATGATGCGTTGGGCGTTTCAAGCCGGGTATCGCCGTTATGAATGGAAATGTAACGCGCTAAACCTGCCATCGCGCAGTGCGGCACAACGGTTAGGCTTCAGCTATGAGGGCGTGTTCAGGCAAGCCTTGATCGTCAAAGGGCGCAACCGCGATACGGCTTGGTTTGCCTGCACAGATGGCGATTGGCCCGGACTTCGACAGGCATTTACCCTGTGGCTGGACGCGGAAAATTTCGATACCGATGGACAGCAGCGGGAACGGTTGAGTGATCTGACCCGCTTGGTCCGGGTCAGTTCTGATCCAGCGCTGGTGGCCGAACGGTGAGTCAGATCGCGATACTACGATCTGATGATAACCGGGACTGAACAATAGCTGACAACCGTGCCACTGGCCCCTCGCAACTGGCACCACCCTGGCGCGCCGCGCTTAACGCGGAAACCACCGACAACAATGCATCATCGCCAGCTGCGGTTGCGATACCCGACAAAAATTGCGTCAGATAATCCAACGTTAGCGGATCATCCCGATCCTCCAGCAAATCGGCCGCATGCGCGATATCATCCCGATAAGCCACAACGTCCGGGCGGATCACCTCATCCACCACCACATGTGGGCCCATTGCCCGCTGTGCTGGCGGTAAATGCCCCACCACTGTCGCCTGAAACGCGGCCAGGCTGGTATAGGGTTTGGCCAGAAAACCATCTGCCCCCGCAGCGATGGCCATTTCTTCGCCAAACGGATCCCCGCTGGTTGCCAGCAATGTTCCAACACGTGGTGATCCCCTGGACAAATCTGAAATCAGTTCTGCGCCGCTACCGTCCGGCAGGCCAATATCCACAATGGCGATAGAGGGCCGGTAAACCTTCAGATGCCGTCGCGCCGCGCTCAAACTGTCTGCTCGGCGAATACGGGCGCCGCTGCGCAGGCACATCAGACGCAGTGCTTCACATGCGAAACGGCTGTCTTCAACCGCCAGCACCGTCATGCCAAGCAGTGGGCGGGTGGGCGTTGGGCGAGATTTCGGGAGCATATCGGTGCTGTCCATTTGGTCCTCCTGTCTGGAACAGGGGCATGTTCTCGCCTCTGCCCTAACGGGCGGTTAATGGCCGCAGGGTCTTGCGCGACATCATTGGCAGCGGCACATAGTGCACAACATTATTGCTAGGAGACCCGAAATGATTGGCCGCCTGAACCACGTTGCAATTGCCGTTCCTGATTTGGAAGCGGCCGCTGAACAATACCGCTCGACGCTGGGTGCCAAAGTTGGTGCCCCCCAAGACGAGCCTGATCACGGTGTGACCGTGGTGTTTATTGAACTGCCAAACACCAAGATCGAACTGCTGTACCCGCTGGGCGATGACAGCCCGATCAACGGGTTTTTGGCCAAAAACCCGTCCGGCGGCATCCATCACATTTGCTATGAGGTTGATGACATCCTAGCCGCTCGTGATCAGCTGAAAGACAAAGGCGCCCGTGTTCTGGGCACCGGCGAACCCAAAATTGGCGCCCACGGCAAACCCGTACTTTTCCTGCATCCGAAAGACTTCAACGGGTGTCTGGTAGAGCTGGAACAGGTCTGATCCCATGGCAATTACGTCAGCTTTCGTTCTATTTGCCGTAATCTGGTTCATGGTCTTCCTGATAGCCATCCCAATCCGGTTGGAAACGCAGGGCGACTTGGGCAAGATAACGGAGGGCACCCAAGCCGGTGCCCCCGAAAACCATCACCTTAAGAAAAAGGCCTGGATCACCACTGCAATAGCGATTGTGCTGTGGATGATCATTGCCGGCATCATTATTTCGGGCTGGATCAGCGTACGTGATCTGGATTGGTTTAACCGGATGGGCCCGCCATCTATGCGCACCCCGCAGTAAAACGAACACGCGCGCCACATGGCGCGCGTTTCCTTAGGACCGTTTTTCCAAACTGTGGAAAAGATGAGTGAAGGTTGCCGCGCCCAAAATCGGCACCAACAGGTTCACCAATGGGAATGACAACGGAACCGCCATCAGGATTCCCGCAATCCATATAGTGACCATGTGCCGACTTCGCCCTTGCTTGGCCGCTTCGCGCCCGACACGGCGCATCGCCGCCAAGGTGTAATATTCTCGGCCAAGCAAGAAGCCGTTCAATCCCCAAAACAAGAAGGGCGCGAACGGCGGGAAAATAAAATACAAAAACAGCGCCACGATATTCGCAGCGATCAGCACACCCAGAAAATTCAGCGTGTCCCGCAACGCATCCCCAAATGGAACGGGCGTGGCCTTTGGCAGATCGCTGTAGTGACGATCTTCGACCGCTTGTGCGACCTCATCCAGAAACATCGACGTGATTGCAGATGCAACGGGCACCATTAGAAACACCGACAAGATCGTCATCAAAAAGAACGATCCCCAAGTCACCAGATCATCAAGCCAGGTCACTTTGCCAATAATCGGGAACGTTGCGTCCTCGGGCAGGACCGCATCCAGAAGCCACAGGAACCCGGCATAAAAACCTACCAGCAGCGCAAAGGTTAACCCCACGCCCCAAAGCAACACCCTGCGAAAACGCGGATCGCCAATTTGCGACACCGCTTTGAAAAACGACGTAAAAATCATTCAGAAATCCATGTGGTGATCACAGAAAGGTCTGGGCGCGGACGTTCCGGCGGCGCGCTTGTTTCAGTTCCGATATGGATGAAACCCGCGACACGCTCATGCGGCTGGATCGTCAAAGCCTGTTGCATCAATTCAGAATCGTGCGACGCCCAGCCAGACAGCCAATTGGCCCCCCAACCGGCAGCCAACGCCGCATTGACCAACGCCAAGCAGACTGCGCCTGTGGAATAGGTCTGTTCGATCTGCGGCACTTTCGGCGACTCTTTGGGTGATTCAATCACCGCAACACAAAGCGGCGAATTGGCAAATTGCAAACGCGCCTTTTCAACCTGATCGATATCCAGCCCAATGGTCGCGGCCCGATCAGCCACCTGCCCGGACACGCGCTGCAACGCTGCCCCTTCCAGGACAACAAAGCGCCAAGGCTCCAGCTTGCCGTGATCTGGCGTACGCGCCGCCGCCGTCAGCAAGGTTTCCAGGGCTGCATGATCCGGCGCCGGGGCGGTCAGAGTTTTGGCAGGACGCGAGCGCCGTGTCAGAAAAAAGTCTAGCGCGCTGGGATTTGGGGTGGGCATGTGCGTGTCGTCTCCTTGACCTGTGGCCTCTATGTCATGGACCAATCCACTGGTTTCAAGCGCAAACCTGTCTATTTTCCGAATGTCACCTGTGATAACCGGCTCTTATGGACGATCCGGACCTCTCTCACCTGGCAATTCCTGGCACGCAAATTGCCCTTCGCGCCACGCCAAGAGCTGGTAAAAATCGGGTCACAACAGACGGCACCGCGCTGCGCGTCTATGTTACTGCCCCCGCAGAAAACGGCAAAGCCAATGCCGCAGTTCAAAAGCTGCTGGCCAAACGGATGGGCATTGCGAAGTCGCGGTTAGAACTGATCCGTGGTGCCACATCACGCGATAAGGTGTTTTTGGTAAACTGATCAGCCCTTGCTGCGTTTATACACACCTTCGGGCAATTCCAGCGCAGCGGCCAGATCGCGCATCTGCGATATGGAAAGCGTGACTTTCTGCACAGAATCAAGACGCGGGTCGTATTGCTCGACGGTGATACAGTCTTCAAAACTGTGTACGATAACATCCTCGCGGAGATAGCTTTCGCCTTCATCCACCAAGGTGACTACTGTCGCGTCAAATTCGTGCTCGATGCTAAACATTCTTCAGAAGTAACGTGTCAAAAACCAATTGCCCAGCAGAATTCGTCTGAATTTCACCACACTCTTGGCTGACAAACTGTGGTTGTATCACTAAAGTCACCGCACTGGATCAGGAGTGCCCATGCGTCGTATTGTTTTTGTCTCGTTTCTGGCTTTATCGGCCTGCACCGTCAGCCCGACGACAAACTCTGGCTCGGGCAGCAACTCAGGCTCAAAGCCCAAACCCGACGCCGTAACACAATCTCAGACCCAAGCCTCAGCCAGCGCGGTCCGGCAGTTTGAACGCGTTGTGCAGCGGGTAGAGCCAGTGGCAGAAGCAGAATGCCGTGCGCGCCTGAAATCACCATGCGATTTCAAGATCACCATCGACACGCGCGCCGGGCAGCCCGCGAACGCCTATCAAACACTGGACAAACAAGGCCGCCCGATCATCGCATTCACCACAGCCATGATTGCGTCCGCCAAAAACGACGATGAAATTGCCTTTGTTCTGGGGCATGAAGCCTCGCACCACATCGAACGGCACATTCCCAAAACGCGCAACACCTCGATTGTGGCGTCTTTAGCGATGGCCGGATTGGCGATTGCGGCAGGCGCCTCTCAAAGTGGCGTGCGCTTGGCCCAAGATTTGGGCGGTACTGTTGGCGCACGTAGTTTTTCGCGCAAGTACGAACTGGAAGCAGACAGGTTGGGCACAGTCATCGCCAAAAAGGCGGGCTACAACCCGGTCCGCGGCGCGGCCTTCTTTTCCCGCATCCCTGACCCCGGCGACCGTTTCTTGGGATCGCACCCACCGAACGCAGAAAGACTTGACGCTGTGCGGGATACCGCCGCCAAACTGTGACTTTGACCTGCATCAATGGCGGCAAACGGCGCTGCTGCTACCTTTGACCCGATAAACAGCTGCAAACCAGCGGGGATCAAAGATGCAATCGGAAAAAAATTTGCGAAAACACGCGGCCTTGGTAGATCACATGGCCCAAACTCTTGGTGTTGATCTAGAAGAGCAAGCGTTGCGTGGGAACGTCTCAATTTCTGAGATTGATGATGCCGTTCTGCGGTGCACTGGCTGCACGCAGCCTGAAACATGCGCTCATTGGCTGGAAACACGCCAAGGTGTCGAAGCATCGACACCAGATTATTGCCGCAACGCTGAATTGTTCACCTCTCTCCAACGGGAGTAAACAACATGCCTAAAACCGCCCGCAGACCTGCGCCGCTTGGTGATGAAGTTGCGCATTATTGGCTGGCTCAACGAATGGCCCGCGCAACCGGAACCGATTTGGTCGGCGCCACCGCTGACGGCAAACTGACACAGGAAGAATGGTCAGAGATGGTTTTGCGTTGCCGCGGATGCCAATGGACAAACGGCTGCCAGTCCTGGCTGGAAGACCTGTCTGCCGAAGGCGAACGCGCACCGCCCGTGACCTGTGTGAATCACAAGCGTTTCGAAGCTCTGCATGCCACTCACCAACGAGACCAAGAATGAAAGACACACCCGGCGATCCTGCACTTCATTTCTGGCGAACACGCAGTGTCGCACGCGCCATGGGTTTAAACCTGTCCGACGAATTGGCCACGGGCCGCCTGACAGCCGATGACTACAGCGGCTTGGTATCCAGTTGCCGCGGATGCACAGAGTTAAAAAACTGCGCTGAATGGCTGGCACGCCCAGAAAAGAAATCCACTTCGGGTCCGCAAAACTGCCGGATCGCTGCGCAGCTGTTTGTGTTGAAGCGTCTGAACTAGGCGGCAAACTCGTCTTTGGCATACCCTTGCAGGTAAAGCAGCGCTGTCAGGTCTGAATGATTGACGCGCAGGTCACATTGGGCTTGCACTGATGGTTTTGCATGCAACGCAACGCCCATTCCGGCAAGGTTCAGCATCCCCAAATCATTGGCACCATCGCCAACTGCCAGCACATCGCCTGCGCCGATACCAAGTCTGGCGCTGATTTCCTCCAGAGCCTGTACTTTTGCTGCACGGCCCAAAATCGGCCGCCCCACATCGCCACTTAGCGCGCCATCTTCGGTCAACAGCGTATTCGCGCGGTTTTCATCAAACCCCAGTGCAGAGGCCACATGCGCGGTAAAGGCCGTGAACCCACCAGACACAAGCGCGGCAAACGCCCCATTGGCTCGCATCGTTGCAACCAGAGCTTTGCCGCCCGGCATATGGGTAATGCGCGTGTTCAGAACGTGGTTGATGATGGATTCCGGCAGTCCCTTCAGCAGGCCGACCCGTTCAATAAGCGCACCTTCGAAATCCAGTTCGCCGTTCATGGCACGGGCGGTAATCTCTTTCACCCGCTCCCCAACGCCCGCCTCTTCCGCCAGTTCATCAATGCATTCTTGCTGGATCATGGTCGAATCCATATCCGCCAACAACATGGCCTTGCGCCGCCCCTGTGCCGGAACAATGTTCACGTCCACGCCCATCGCATCCAGATCGGCGCGAACGGTGTCCAGGTTTGTCGGAACGCTGTTCAGGCCAAACTCTGCCGCTTCATCCGGGCTAAGCCACAATGCATCGTTTCCACCCCAAGCATTGCGCAGCGACTCCACCAGCGCCACATCCAGTTTTCCCGGTTTCGCGATCAGTACGGCAACATGCACGGCGATTCTCCCTGTTGATTGCGCCGTCCCTAAACCACGACCAACCCAAAAGCGCCAGACCTGCCCAGCTTGACGCATGAAACGACGGTTGCAGTTAAAACATGGGTGACTAAGGCCTAATCGCGTTAAATTATTCTCTTTTGGTTCAATAGATTAATGGCTCAACGTCGACAGAAACCTTTGTATTTCCAGTCGCGAAACTTGCCTGATCAGAGTTTCCGATCGGCTCCAAAATGCCAACAAGCGGCTCTCGTATGCGTCACATTGGCTGCATTTTCCGACTTGCGTGGCGGGTGCTTGCCCCATATGTCCGGCGGTGGGACACCCTTCCCCAACGAAGGGCGACTATCTGTAAGGTTAGCTAAAAATGGCAAATACTATTCCGGCAACGCGGCCGGCAAATCCGCGTTTTTCCTCTGGCCCTTGTGCCAAAATCCCCACATTTGAGCTGAACAAGCTGTCCGACGCCGCATTGGGACGGTCGCACCGCGCAGCCGTTGGCAAAGCTAAATTGAAAGCTGCCATCGAAGAAACGCGCGAGTTGTTGGGCGTACCAGCCGATTACAAAATCGGCATCGTACCCGCATCAGATACCGGCGCAGTTGAAATGGCGCTGTGGTCGCTGCTGGGCGAACGCAAGGCCGAGATGATCGCCTGGGAATCCTTTGGCGCTGGCTGGGTGACCGACGTCGTCAAACAGCTGAAGATCGAGGCAGAGGTCAAAACCGCCGGGTACGGCGAGATTGTCGATTTTGCCACTGTGGACTTCAACAACGATGTTGTCTTCACCTGGAATGGCACCACATCCGGCGTTTGCATGCCCAACGGCGATACAATTCCGGCAGACCGCGAAGGCCTGACAATTTGTGATGCAACCTCGGCAGCATTTGCGATGGACCTGCCTTGGGACAAGCTGGATGTCACCACCTTCTCTTGGCAGAAGGTTCTGGGCGGCGAAGCTGCACACGGCATGCTGATCCTGAGCCCGCGGGCAGTTGAGCGGCTTGAAAACTACACCCCTGCTTGGCCCCTGCCAAAAATCTTCCGCCTGACCAAGGGCGGCAAGTTGATCGAAGGCATTTTCCGCGGTGAAACCATCAACACCCCATCGATGTTGGCCGTAGAAGATTACCTTGTGGCCTTGGAATGGGCGCGTTCGATTGGTGGGCTTGAGGGCATGATGGCCCGTTCGACAGCCAATGCCAAAACAATCTGGGATTTCTGCGAAACCCGCGATTGGATTGAAAATCTGGCGGTTGACCCTGCGACACGGTCTAACACAAGCGTTTGCGTAAAGTTCACCGACACGCGCATTCAGGATGGGGCAGCTTTTGCAAAGGCTGTGGCCAAACGTTTGGAAGCCGAAGGTGTGGCCCTGGACGTTGGCGCTTATCGCGATGCTCCTGCTGGTTTGCGCATCTGGTGCGGCGGAACGGTTGAGACCTCTGACATTGAGGCGATGCTGCCGTGGCTTGAATGGGCCTTTAACGCCGAGATCGACACACAATCAGTCGCTGCTTGATAGGTGAGGCGGGCTAACCCCCGCCCGAACCCAACATCGTAGGGCGGGCCCAGGCCCGCCACTCCCCAAATTTTTTCTAAAGGACCACACCAATGGCTCCCAAAGTACTCGTATCCGACAAACTGTCCGAAACCGCTGTTCAGATCTTTCGCGATCGCGGCATCGACGTAGATTTCCTGCCTGACGTCGGCAAAGACAAAGAAAAACTGGCTGAGATCATCGGTCAGTATGACGGTCTGGCGATCCGCTCGGCCACCAAGGTTACACCAACCATTCTGGAGCATGCCACCAACCTGAAAGTTGTTGGACGCGCCGGGATCGGAACAGACAACGTCGACAAGGAAGCGGCTTCGCAGCACGGTGTGATCGTCATGAACACACCTTTTGGCAACATGATCACAACAGCCGAGCATGCTATCGCCATGATGTTCGCCGTTGCACGTCAAATCCCAGAAGCGTCGGCCTCGACCCACGCAGGCAAATGGGAAAAGTCCAAGTTTATGGGCGTAGAGCTGACCGGCAAGACACTGGGCGTTATCGGCGCAGGCAACATTGGTGGCATCGTCTGTGACCGCGCACGTGGCCTGAAAATGAAGGTTGTGGCCTTTGACCCCTTCTTGTCCGAAGAAAAAGCCGACCAAATGCAGATTGAAAAGGTTGAAGACCTGGACGACCTGCTGACACGCGCAGATTTCATTACCCTGCACGTTCCGCTGACCGATGGCACCCGGAACATCCTGTCCCGTGAGAATTTGGCCAAGACCAAAAAAGGCGTGCGTATCATCAACTGTGCGCGTGGTGGGCTGATCGACGAAGAGGCCCTGGCAGACATGCTGAATTCGGGCCACGTTGCTGGCGCGGCGCTGGATGTGTTTGCACAGGAACCGGCCAAAGAAAACGTTCTGTTCGGAATGCCAAATGTTGTCTGCACGCCTCACCTGGGCGCTTCGACAACCGAAGCACAAGAAAACGTGGCGTTGCAGGTTGCTGACCAGATGTCGGACTACCTGCTGACCGGTGCCGTTACCAACGCGCTGAACATGCCTTCGGTCACTGCCGAAGAAGCAAAGGTTATGGGCCCATGGATCAAACTGGCCGATCACCTGGGCAGCTTCATCGGTCAAATGACCGACGAGCCGATCAAGGCAATCAACATTCTCTATGACGGTATCGTTGCAGAGATGAACCTTGAGGCACTGAACTGCTCGGCCATTGCTGGGATCATGAAGTCGGTAAACCCTGACGTGAACATGGTATCTGCGCCTGTTATCGCCAAAGAACGCGGTATCAAGATCAGCACCACCAATCAGGGCAAATCGGGCGCCTTTGAAGGTTACATGAAGGTTATGATTGTCACCGAAACGCGCGAACGTTCGATTGCTGGCACCGTGTTCAGCGATGGCAAGCCACGTTTCATCCAGATCAAAGGCATCAACATCGACGCCGAGATCGGTACGAACATGATCTACACAACCAACAAAGACGTCCCCGGCATCATCGGAACATTGGGCGGCATCCTGGGAACAAACGGTGTGAACATCGCCAACTTCACATTGGGTCGCAAAGAGTCCACCTCCGAAGCCATCGCGCTTCTGTATTTGGACGAACCGATTTCTGCAGATGTCGTCGGACAACTGAAAGACACCGGCTTGTTCAACCAAGTGCGTCCGCTGGCTTTCGAAGTCGTCTGACCCAACACTTCTTACGAAAACGGAATGGCCGTCCAGTATTCTGGACGGCCATTTTTTTGCGAGCGACGCCCATTCTGTGACCGCTGGTCCACACGTTTAACGGCCAAAATTGCAGAGTTCGCTCTGCTTTCCGCAACTTAGCAAGTGATTCTCTTACAGAATTGGCATTTCAGCCATTGAGAGCGGTCCCACACCCACGGGCGCCAGATGGCGGCTATCACCGTCTTGAATACATTTTCAGCCGCATAGCCCCAAATGATGCCAGCAACGGGCAATTCTCTGGCACGCTATTTAGAATACTCACTCTTGGCACCAAAATTGCCTTCAAGCAGTTTTAGTTTGGCGTTTCGAAAACGCTCATATAAAAAATATCTGTTTATTTACAGAAAGTTACAACACAAACAAACCAATGCGTATGCAATCAGAAAGTTTCTTACAGTCAATTTGGGTTGCGGAAATCCTGATCCAAAAAGAACAAACCACATGACCCTAAATCGCCAACCCGGCAGTGGCTTTCAACCACTCAAAAATGTGCATCACGACTTGCCCGGATTCACCATTTCATCCCCCCTCTTTGCGTGAAGGTTAATTTTCCGCTAATCGCTTAGTCTTAAGGGGTAAAAAAATGGTTCCTATATTTGCGATTGGCGATATTCACGGCCAAGCTGACATGCTGGATGACGCGCTGGCTTTGATTCATGATGATCCGCTGGCAGGCGCGACGGTGGTGTTTCTGGGTGACTACATTGACCGTGGCCCAGACTCGCGTGGCGTTATCGACATTCTGACCGAAGGTCTGGAAGACGGCGAACACTGGATCATGTTGATGGGCAACCATGAACGTTTTCTGCTGCGCTTTTTGGAAAACCCAAAATATTTCGACCCGAACACCAAAGGCAAACTGACCTATCTTGACCCCAAGATCGGAGGGCGTGAAACGCTCGCGTCTTATGGTGTAGACGTAAATAAGCGCCGCAAGGTACGCGATATCCACGCAGATGCTGTCGAAGCGATCCCGCAAAAACACCTGAACTTTCTGAAGTCACTGAAACTGAAGTATCAGACGCAGGAACAAATTTTTGTTCACGCCGGCATTCGCCCCGGTGTCCCGCTGGAACAGCAGAAAGAAGATGATCTGCTATGGATACGGCGCGAATTTCTGTTCGATACGCGAGATTATGGCCGCCTGATCGTCCACGGGCATACCGCGCTGGATATGCCAATCCATCACGGCAACCGCGTCAACCTGGATGGCGGGGCGGGGCATGGCCGCCCCTTGGTGCCTGCTCTGTTATTGGGCCGCAAGGTCTGGACCCTTGGCGAGACGGGCCGAGCCCAACTCTGAGCAATCAAGCCCACCCAATTTACACCAAGCATCCCATTGTGACAGAAACACCTGGCCGGTCATTTCGTCCAGAAAATGGCTGCGCTTTAAGCGGTCCATCACCGGGCCTTTGACCTCACTCAGGTGCAGCTGGATGTTCAGATCCTTCAACCGATGATTGACGGCCTCAAGGCTTTCCAGCGCGCTCATATCCACCTCATTCACGGCTGGGAACATCAGGATCACATGTTCCAATGCCTGATCACCCAGTACACGGTTGGTAACGTAGTTTTCCAAGAAACTGGCGTTGGCGAAATACAGGCTTTCATCCACACGCAGCGTCACCACGTTAGGCAATGTTTCAACATCATGGCGCAGGATATTGCGGAAATGCTGAGTGTTGGGCACCAGCCCAACTTCGGCCACATGGGGACGTGAAGTTTTGTACAAATGCAGACCGATCGAGATCATAACACCTGCGCTCACGCCCACCTCGACACCAAACCCCAACGTCAGAAATACAGTGGCGGCCACAGCGGCAAAATCCACTCTGTTGTAGCTCCAGGCGCGGGACAGAATCGTCAGATCAACCAACGACAGAACCGCCACGATGATGGTTGCTGCAAGCGTTGCCTTGGGCAAAAAGAACAACAGGGGTGTCAAAAGCAATGCCGCCAAGGCGATGCCGACAGCGGTAAAGGCACCGGCCGCAGGTGTTTCCGCCCCAGCATCAAAGTTAACCACTGAGCGGGCAAAACCACCGGTAACCGGATATCCACCGGAGATCGCTGCCGCGACGTTCGACGCCCCAAGGCCGATCAATTCCTGATCCGGGGTGATGCGTTGGCGTTTCTTGGCAGCCAGCGTCTGTGCAACTGACACGGACTCCACGAAGCCGATAATCGAAATCAGCAGCGCAGATACAAACAGTTGTGACCACAGTGCAGGGTCAAAGCTGGGTGCCGTCAACGGTGGCAACCCCATAGGTACCTGCCCGACCAAGGCCACGCCCTTTTCACCAAGATTGAAGGCCCAAGCGAGTATCGTGGTAACCGCGACAGCACCAACAGGGCCGGCTTTTGCCAAGATGTCGGCGCTGCGCGGTTTCAGCCCCATGGACAACAACAACGGCTTCAACCCCTTGCGCACCCAAAACAGAAACGCCACTGCACCCAGTCCAAGCGCCAGAGTAATCGGGTTTGTCAGGTGCTGGTTTTCCAACAGGGAAGAGCCCAACGTCCACAGATTGTGGCCGTGCGCATCAATGCCAAAAATATGCTTTAGCTGGGACGTCGCAATCAGAATTCCCGACGCGGTGATGAAACCGGCAATCACTGGGTGACTAAGGAAATTCGCCAGGAACCCAAGGCGTAAAAAGCCCAGCGCCAACAGTATAATGCCAGAAATAAACGCCAAGGTAACAGCCGCCAACGCAATCTGCGCCGGGTCAATCAGACCCAAGTTTCCTATCGCCGCGGCCGTCATCAGCGACACAACCGCCACCGGTCCAACCGCCAAAGCCCGCGACGTACCAAAGATGGCGTAGGCAACCAAAGGCAGGATCGATGCGTACAGACCCATCTCTGCAGGCAACCCAGCCAGCAACGCATATGCCAAGGACTGCGGGATCAGCATGATCGTAACAATGACCGCGGCGACAAGATCGCTTGTCAGCGTCTCGCGGTTGTATTCACGGCCCCACTGCAAAATCGGCATCGACTGAGTGATGTATGACAATTTGGGCTGAGGTATTTTGGGCAGTCGCATGGGTCATCCTGTTTATTGGCTGGTGTGAACGGTCAGCCAGAACGAGTTGTTGCGTGTATATATTCTAAAACTTGAATTTTAAAAGTACTAATTTCAGTTGAGACAAGGCGTGGTTCAGGGCACCCGACATTTCGGGCACCCCTTTTTCGAAATTACGATGCGCTGACTTTCTCTGGTTTGGCCAGCCATTCTTTGCCGCGCAACATCGCCTTCCAGTAGACTGGGGGCAAAATCTGTTCCTTCAATATCCACGCAGCCCGTGTCGGGCGCGTGCCATCCAGAATCCATTTCGGGAAGGACGGCAGAAGTGTTCCGCCATAGCCAAACTCTGCCAGGACAATCTTACCGCGCTCAACCGTCAACGGGCAGGACCCATACCCATTGTAGATTGCTGTCGGTGACTTGCCCTGAATGTCATCTACAACATTCTCAGCCACGATCGGCGCTTGCATGCGCGCAGCGGCAGCCGTTTTCGCGTTAGGTGCATTCATCACATCGCCCAACGACCATATATTGTCATAGGTCTTGTGACGCAGTGTGCTTTGATCAACATCGATCCACCCGGCCGCATCAGCCAATGGCGAAACCCTGATGAAATCAGGTGCCGTTTGCGGAGGACAGACATGCATCATGTCAAATTCTACCGTCACGGTTGTTGGGTCGGTTTCCGGCTTTTTCACTTCGAAGGTCGCGGTTTTATTCGGACCATCTACCGCCACAAGGTTGTGGAAGAAGTTCAGCGTCGCGTCGTATTTCTTGACGTATTCCTCCAACGCAGGAACGTAGTCTTTCACCCCGAACAAGACCCCGCCTGCATTCATGAACTGAATGTCGATGTCGTTCAGGCGGTTTTCGCGGAACCAATGATCGCCCGAAAGGTACATGGCCTTCTGCGGCGCGCCAGCACATTTGATCGGCATCGGCGGCTGTGTGAACAATGCACGACCACCACGCAAACCTTTGACCAGCTCCCACGTATAGGGCGCCAGATCATACCGGTAGTTTGACGTCACACCGTTTTTGCCCAAGGTCTGCACCAGACCGTCGACCTTGGCCCAGTCCAGCTTCAGCCCCGGACACACAACAAGACGATCATATTTTACGACCCGGCAACCATCCAAAACCACAGCGTTGTTCTGAGGTTCGAACGCCGCAACGGCGGCTTTGATCCAATGCACACCTTTGGGGATCAAGCTGCCCATCGTGCGGGCCGTGGTGCTGGCTTCAAAGATACCACCACCAACCATCGTCCAACCCGGCTGATAGTAGTGGATATCCGCCGGATCCAGCAGGGCGATTTCCAGGTTTGGACTGCGCGATTTCAGGCTGGCCGCGACCGAGATGCCCGCAGCGCCACCACCTACAATAACCACGTTAAATTCCGCATCACCGGTGTCGGTTGGTGTTTTGCCGCCATTCAAAATGCGCCGCACGACGCCAGCCATGTCATATCCTGCGGCCTTCGTAGCTTGCAAAATCGTCGACGTTTCCAACTTGTCGGCCTGACTCAACGACCAAAGCGTGGCTGATCGGGTTCCCGTACGGCAATATGCCAGAACCGGACCCGGAAGTTCACGCAGCAACGCACCAAATTCATCTGCATCCTCGTCACGGACTTTGCCCGATACAACAGGCTGATACCGCGCCTCGATCCCGGCAGCCTTGGCTGCAGCGGCAATTTCGGCAAAGGATGGTTGATCCGCGCCTTCGCCGTCCGGGCGGTTGCAGATAATCGCGCGATAGCCCTGTGCTGCGATTTCGGCAACGTCTTCGGGCGTGATCTGTATCGAGACGGAAATGTCTTCCGTGACGGATTTATATTCCATGGCGGGCGTCCTCCTCTAGAAAATGTTGACCGACTTATATTCAAATACATGAATAAAAGAAGTGCCATTTTGGGGACGCGGTGTCACACCACGACAAGCGAATGTACTACAATGGTTGAAACGCCTTCGTATTCACGGCAAGAAAGCGCGATCCCGGTTTCTGCAATGGTCGAGCCCCAATGCCCACCGCAAAGTTATTTCACGTACCGCTTTCACCCTTCTGTCGGAAGGTTCGCCTCAGCTTGGCTGAGAAGAAGATCGATTGCGAACTGGCGGAAGAGAAATACTGGGAACAGGGGGCTGATTTTTTGCGTCGCAACCCGGCGGCCAAGGTCCCGGTCCTAAAGATTGAAGGGCTGACCCTGTCAGAAAGTACCGCAATCTGCGAATTCATCGAAGAACGCTTTCCCGAACCTGCCTTAATGCCCAAAAGCCCGGAAGCGCGGTACGAAGTGCGTCGGTTGGTCGGTTGGTTCGATGACAAGTTTCATTCTGAGGTCACCTCAAAGCTGCTGTACGAACGGGTGAACAAGAAGATCATGAAAATGGGCTTTCCCGATAGCAGCAATGTCAAAGCGGGTTCCAAGGCCATCAAGTTTCACTTGGACTATATGTCATGGCTTTTGGAACACCGTCGCTGGTTGGCTGGGGACAGCATGACACTGGCCGATTTCACCGCGGCCGCGCATTTGTCATCGCTCGACTACATTTCTGATGTGGACTGGAACCGGTCGCAAACTGTGAAAGACTGGTACGCCAAAATCAAATCGCGGCCCGCATTCCGGTCAATCTTGGCGGATCAGGTTTCCGGCTTTCCACCGCCCGCACATTATGCTGACCTCGATTTCTGATCCCATCGAAACTCCGGAGCGCACAGCCCACCTCCGCGTCGTACATCGCAACGATGATTGGGCCCAATCATGAGCTTGCCCAGCCGCCAAGCACTGTCAGAGGCGGCCCAAGCCGAAGGTTTTTCCGCCTGCCATATCTGCCGCCCTTGGGACGTGCCGCAAGTCCCAGAGCGCTTGGCCACCTTCCTTGAGGCCGGATATCACGGACAAATGACCTGGATGGCTGACCGCAGCCACTGGCGCAGCGACCCTTCGGCCCTGTGGCCAGAAGCACGATCTGTCATTGTTCTGGCAGAAAACTACGGCCCATCGCACGACCCGCTGGAAGTTCTGGATCAACGCGACCGTGCCGCAATCTCAGTCTACGCGCAAAACCGCGATTACCACGATGTTTTAAAGAAACGCCTAAAACGGCTTGCCCGCTGGTTGATTGCCCAAGCCGGCGGCGAGGTGAAGGTGTTTGTAGATACCGCTCCTGTCCCTGAAAAACCGCTGGGACAGGCCGCTGGATTAGGCTGGCAAGGCAAGCACACCAATCTGGTTAGTCGCGAAATGGGTAGCTGGTTCTTTATCGGGTCAGTGTTCACAACGCTGGATTTTCCATGTGACCCGCCAGAGAAAGACCACTGCGGCTCTTGCCGGGCCTGTTTGGATATTTGCCCAACCGAGGCTTTTCCCGCGCCGTACCAGCTGGATGCACGGCGATGCATTTCCTATCTGACAATTGAGCATGACGGCCCCATTGCCGAAGACCTACGCCAAAAGATGGGCAACCGCATCTACGGTTGTGACGATTGCCTTGCCGCTTGCCCGTGGAACAAATTTGCTCAGACGGCGCAGGAAGTGAAATATCACGCCCGCCCGGATCTGATGGCACCACCGCTTGCGGAGCTGGCGAAACTGGACGATGCGGCCTTCCGGCAAATGTTTTCCGGTAGCCCAATCAAGCGGATCAAGCGCAACAGGTTTGTCCGCAACGTGCTGTACGCCATCGGAAACTCGGCTGACGGAACGCTTCTGCCAGTGGCCCAATCGCTATGCGATGACCCTGACGCAACCGTTGCAGACGCTGCCCGCTGGGCCGTTGCGCAACTTTCGCAACCGACCAAATAGAAAAGGGCGCCGATCTTGCGATCAACGCCCCGAGGTAAGTTTTCAGGAAACAGAGGGAAGTGTTGTCCTCTTTCACATGTGGGTGCCACCACGCCCTGCCGCAATAGCACGCGCGAAATCGTGAGGATTGCATCAACAGGCTTTGCTTTTTCACGCGACACACCAAATATAGGGCTAACCAATTGACGGAGGTAGAGATGGCCAAATACGAACGACGCCCAGAAGTGATTGATGCGCTGACCCCCGAACAATATCGCATTACACAGGAATCGGGCACCGAACGACCAGGCACTGGCGTATACCTTTCAAACAAGGAGCCCGGTATTTACGTGGACGTGGTGAGCGGTGAACCACTGTTCGCCTCCGCCTCGAAATACGAATCTGGCTGTGGCTGGCCCAGTTTTGTGAAACCGATTGAATCCGACAACATCGTCGAAATTCGCGATTTGAGCCTCGGCATGGTGCGCACAGAAGTGCGTTCGCGCCACGGAGACAGTCACCTGGGGCATGTTTTCCCGGATGGCCCATCCGAACGGGGTGGATTGCGGTATTGCATTAACTCGGCAGCTCTTCGGTTCATCCACCGTGATGACATGGAAGCCGAAGGGTACGGAATCTACATAGATCAAGTGGAGGAGATTGTATGAGCCTGGAACGCGCAGTACTGGCAGGCGGTTGCTTTTGGGGGATGCAGGATCTGATCCGACGGTTGCCAGGTGTCAGCAAAACCCGCGTCGGCTACACCGGCGGTGACGTGGCAAACGCAACCTACCGCAATCACGGAACGCACGCCGAAGGGATCGAGATCTGGTTTGATCCTGCGTTGACCAGCTATCGTCAGCTGCTGGAGTTCTTCTTCCAGATCCACGACCCCACAACGATGAATCGCCAAGGCAATGATGTGGGAATGAGTTATCGATCCGCCATCTACTATGTTGATGATGCCCAAAAACAGGTGGCCGAGGACACAATAGCAGATGTGAACGCCAGTGGATTATGGCCCGGCAAAGTGGTTAGCGAGGTAGAACCAGCCGGGGATTTCTGGGAAGCCGAACCCGAACACCAAGACTATCTGGACCGGTTTCCAAACGGCTATACATGCCACTTCCCACGCCCAGATTGGGTTTTGCCAAAGCGCGACGCAGCGGAATGAGTACCAAGATAAGACAAATTAGGTTCCCAAAATAGTATGTAGCACAGGCCGTCAGATCATATTGTAGGTTGCGCCACGGCCCAACGTGGTCCTACTGTTCTAGAAAGCACTCTGGCAGAACTGAAAATGGCCGATATCTACACCACTTACGTCAATGCACTAATGCAGACTGAATCTAAACGTCAGTCTGCAAACCAAGTGTACATGACAATTGCCTTGGCAATACTGACCGCTTATTCAACTTTACCCGGCTTCGCTCCTCAACTCGCTGCTTTGGTTTTGGGACTTGTTTGCTTTACTTGGCTCGCAACGATCCTCTGGTACAGAGTTTTGGCCAAAGCAAAATACAAGGTCCTTTTCGAGTTGGAAGCCGATCTGCCATCGCAGCCTTTCCAAAGGGAATGGGAAGTTTTCCCACCATTTGCTAAGATGATCGGCCTAACTCGGTTGGAGTTGATTGCGCCAATTGCCATTTTAATTACAGCGGCCGAAATTGGATTCAATATTGGAGGCTATTTTGAATGATTGGTGAGTTTGACGTCTTCGTGATAGGTCCAATGGGGAAAAACAAAGACTTAGGAGGAGAACAAGACACGCCAATTTCAGAGCATATCCGTCACATTAGACGCGCTTTGCTGAAAATACTTCCAGATGTAGTACCGGTTGGAACCAAATCCGATGTAAGAATTCCTCAGGACGGGCGAGTAGATATTGTAGATTTTGTTTTTAACAAAATTGATGGCGCCGAAATGATAGTGGCCGACATTTCAACTCTTAGTCCAAGTGTTATGTATGAACTCGCTTACGCACATGCGCTGGGCACGCCAGTAATCATTATCGACGACGAGGAAATGGCCCAACAAAGGGGGACTCCGTTTTATCTACAAGGCGCTCAAATCATCAGAGTTTCAAGCTTTGAAGAACCTGACGATGATGATAGATTGGGGGAATTAGCACAACGTCTTCGTGCTGCTCTGAAAACCTATTTCAATCGGGAAGACGATCAGGATTTCGCCCTGAACCCACTTACTGGTTTCTATTCCGCACCTTTGGTCGAAGCGGCCGGCGCAGCCACCATCGCGCGCGGTTACTTTCGCAATATGGTGTCTCCTGTGATTGATGCGACCGGTCTGATGTCGCATCCAGACAAAGGCGAAATTAGTAAATTCTGCATGCTCACACCCAGCCCACTGATTTCCGTAAACGACGATCTCAAAAGGGTCGGACAAATTACTTCCAAATGGAACAAGGGCGCAGAATTGCAAGAAACTGTGTGGAAATTCAATTTTGCAGGCAGAGAACGGAAGGTCTCAGCTATGTATATTGACGGGGTAGTGTACGATTATCCGCGCACCGTAGGATCTCTCGAAAATTCGCCTCGCTTGACTCGGGTAACCCAATCAAGAACGGTCGGAGGTGGAGTGATTGACCCGGAAATTCGACTTAGGGCTCGTATGCGCGTTACATCGAAGTTGGTAGAGTATTTCATCCAAACGGTACGCAACGAGGTCGTCAGAAATCAAGACCGTGTATTTACCGATTGCTATGAAGAATTGACGTTGGATGCTTTCGAAGACCGGCTATCTGGGTAATCGGCAACATTTCCGATGTGTGCGACTGACCAGATTTTCTTCTGACCACCAATAACCCGCGAAGCAACCTCTGTGACGCGAAGGTCAAAACGAAACAGATGCACAGATAAATTTTTCTCTGAAAGACATTTTTCGAGCTTCCAACATTTTTGGACAGGAAGAAAAATTTCCTCTCCCTTAAACATCTTTTCTAGCTTTTGGAAAATATGGGGGTCATCAGTTAGCAATACTTCAATCAAAACGAACTCTCCTTTGAAACCTGGATAAGAGTGTTGTGTTTCAAGGCCATTAATATTGGGTTCCCATCAACCAAACTGGTCATGACGCAGCGTTTCAGGGTGACTTTCACGTTCTGCTGATATGAAGTTTCGAACACACAAGGGAGGCCCGCCATGTCTGATTTTCCGCATCTTTTCACACCGCTTGATCTTGGTTTCACAACGTTGAAAAACCGCGTGCTGATGGGGTCAATGCACACGGGCCTAGAAGAAACAAAAGACTGGAACCGCGTCGCAGAGTTTTATGCCGCCCGTGCCCGTGGCGGCGTGGCCTTGATGGTGACCGGCGGCATGGCGCCCAACAAAGAAGGCGGGGTTTTCCCCGGCGCGGCCGGACTCTACTCAGAAGACGATATCGCGAACCACCGTATTGTTACGGATCGTGTCCATGCGGCAGGCGGCAAGATCGCCATGCAGATTTTGCACGCCGGGCGGTATGCTTATGGCCCGGATTGCGTGGCGCCCTCTCCTATTAAATCCATGATCTCGCCGTTTCCGCCCAAGGCCTTGGACGAAGACGGTATTGAAAAGCAGATTCAAGATTTTGTAACTGCCGCCGTTCGGGCGAAGCAGGCAGGGTACGACGGTGTCGAGATCATGGGCTCAGAAGGGTACTTTCTGAACCAGTTCTTGGTCACGCACACCAACAAGCGCACAGACCGCTGGGGCGGCAGCTATGAAAACCGGATGCGTCTACCCGTTGACGTGGTTCGGAGGGTGCGTGCTGCCGTTGGCACGGACTTCATCATCATTTTCCGTTTGTCCATGATCGACCTTGTGCCAAACGGCTCCACCCAAGCAGAAGTTGTTCAACTGGCACAGGCTGTCGAAGCCGCAGGTGCAACGATCCTGAATACCGGGATCGGTTGGCACGAAGCGCGTATTCCCACAATCGCCACCAGTGTTCCGCGCCGGGCTTTTTCTTGGGTGACAAAGAAGTTGATGGGCCAAGTCAGCATTCCCATCATCACCTCGAACCGGATCAACCGGCCCGAAGTGGCCGAAGCCGTCCTGACAGATGGCTGTGCAGACATGGTATCGATGGCACGTCCGTTCCTGGCCGATGCTGATTTTCTGGCCAAAGCCAGTTCGGGCCGCGACGCCGAAATCGCGCCCTGTATTGCCTGCAACCAAGCCTGTCTGGACCACACCTTCAGCGGCAAGATCAGCACCTGTTTGGTCAATCCCCGTGCGTGCTATGAAACCGAGCTGCAGATCGAACCCGCCACCAAGGCCAAACGCATTGCCGTTGTTGGTGCGGGGCCTGCTGGTATGTCCACCGCCATCACGGCGGCGCAACGTGGGCACAGCGTGACACTGTTCGAAAAATCAAACGCCATTGGTGGTCAGCTGAACTATGCGCGACAGGTGCCCGGCAAAGAAGAATTCCATGGTTTGGTCGATTGGTTTTCAACCATGTTAAAAACCAGCGGCGTGACAACGCAGCTGCAAACGGAAGCAACGGTAGAAAAACTGCAGAATTTCGATGAAGTGATCATCGCAACCGGTGTATTGCCCCGCGATCCCCAGATTCCCGGTCAAGCGCGCGAAAACGTGATCAGCTATGCAGATTTGCTGAGCGGCAAGGTCACAGCCGGCAAACGCGTGGCCATTGTAGGTGCCGGCGGGATCGGTTTTGATGTGGCAGAATACCTTGCGCATGACGGCGACAGCCCCACAGAAAACCTGCCCGAATGGCTGCGAGAATGGGGTGTCTCTGACCCAGAACTCCACCGAGGCGGACTGGCTCCAGATGGTCCGCAACCAGATCGAGCTGAGCGACAGATCACCCTGTTGCAGCGCAAATCTGAAAAGCCAGGCAAGCGTTTGGGCAAAACCACAGGCTGGATCCACCGTGCCACCATGATCATGAAGGGTGTTAAATCCGTTGCAGGCGTCAACTATGAACAGATCGACGAAGACGGGCTTCATATTTCTTATGGCGAGGCGCGCAAAAACCCCGAAGTCATCGCCTGTGATACCATTGTCCTTTGCGCCGGACAGGTTTCCGACAAGGCTCTGGCAGACGCTCTGACAGAGGCAGGCATAGCCAATCACGTGATTGGCGGCGCTGATGTCGCCGGTGAATTGGATGCAAAACGGGCTATCGATCAGGGCACAAGACTGGCTGCAACGCTCTAAGCTGTGCCACCTTCCCTTGACTCCAAGCCCTGCCATCCGCATGTAGCGCAAAACGTCCAGAAATAGGGAATATGGCGCATGTCATCCGAAACAAGTTCGACCGGCGGCGCGGTTTGGGAAACAGTTAAAACGGTCGTCTACGCATTGCTGATCGCAGGCGTCTTTCGGACATTGTTTTTTCAACCGTTTTGGATTCCCTCCGGTTCGATGAAAGACACTTTGCTGATCGGTGACTTCTTGTTCGTCAACAAGATGTCCTACGGCTATTCCTATGCATCCTGCCCCTCGGTCTACATTCCCAATTTCGGGATCGATATCGCGGCTGATGACATCTGCGGTTTCATGAAGGGCAAGAACAAACGGATTTTCGGGTCAGAACCTGAACGTGGTGACGTAGCCGTGTTCCGCCACCCTGTAACCGGGCGTGACTTCATCAAACGGGTTATTGGCCTGCCAGGCGACAAAGTTCAGGTCAAACAAAGCATCCTGTACATCAATGAAACACCGGTTGAATTGGTTCCTGACGGCGTCTTTTCTGAAATCGCTGAGCCGCAGGGCCCCCAACGCTTGCGGCCACGGTGTGAAAACGGGCCGGTCGGCACGGGTGCCGTCTGTGAAAAGACTCGTCAAATCGAAACCTTGCCGGGTGGTGTCAGCCATTCGATCCTGAACATCGGTGTGCAGCAATCCGACAACACTGCCGTTTATACTGTTCCAGAAGGTTACTACTTCATGATGGGCGACAACCGAGACAATTCTACCGACAGCCGGGTTCCACAAACCGCCGGTGGTGTTGGATTTGTTCCATTCGAAAACTTGGTCGGACGTGCAGATCGTGTGATGTTCTCGTCCGCCGGTCGGTCCATGCTGTATTTCTGGACCTGGCGCAGCGATCGTTTCTTTAAGGCTGTCGAGTGAAACTGTCGCGCGATCTGATAGACCTGCAAGGCCGGCTTGGATACGAATTTTCCAAGCCGGAATTCCTTGTCCAAGCGGTGACCCATTCGTCGATGTCTTCCGTCAGTCGCGGCGACAATCAACGGTTGGAATTTCTTGGTGATCGCGTTCTTGGCCTGGTGATGGCCGAAGCCTTGTTGGCAGAAGACCCCAAGGCCACCGAAGGCCAGTTGGCCCCCCGCTTCAACGCCTTGGTTCGCAAAGAAACCTGCGCAGACGTGGCCCGCCAGATCGATTTGGGTGCCGCCCTGAAACTAGGGCGGTCCGAAATGATGACGGGCGGGCGGCGCAAGTTGGCTTTGTTGGGCGACGCAATGGAAGCGGTGATTGCGGCTGTCTATCTGGATGGCGAGTTCCCCGCCGCCAAGGCACTGGTCCTGCGGTTGTGGGGTGATCGTATTCATTCGGTCGATGAAGACGCCCGAGACGCCAAAACCTCGCTTCAGGAATGGGCACAAGCCCGTGGCATGCCCCCGCCCCGCTACGAAGAGCTTGCCCGAAGCGGCCCAGACCACGCCCCGGTCTTTAAAATTGCGGCTGTTTTGGAAAACGGAAAATCTGCAGAAGCCTCTGCCGGGAATAAGCGCCAAGCTGAACAGGCCGCTGCAAAAGCGCTGATGCAAATACTGACGAGCTGAACACTTTTAAGCAGCAGAATCGCTTCCGAACTCACGGCAAAATAGTATACTGACTTTTGCCGCAATTCAGATCTAGCCTCCCCTGCAGGAGGAGAGAAAATGTTTGATTTTGTGTTCCTATTCCACCTGCTCATCGTTGCAGGAATTTGTTATTTCGCAGTGATCTATGCCTTTGGACCTGTGCCAAATGCTTACCAAGGCGAAATCTTGCAAAAAGAAACCACCGTGCTGGACGGCGGGCTGCTGCTTGTCATGACCAGCCTGTATCGAACCGCCGGTTTCGCCCTATTTGCGGCCTGCTTGGGCTATCTGGCTTTGGCCGTGGGCGCCGCTGTGACAGACTTGTTGTGGGCGAAAGTGATTATGTTGGTCATGGCCTTGGCCGTCGGCGGCCCAGTCGCCATGGCAGCCAATCGGGCTGAGGCGGGCACAGGTGTTCAAACACCTTGGCGCGCAGTGGTCGGTTTAACCGTCGCGGCGATACTTGCGTTTATTATTTCAGTGATCTGACCCGTATACATGCGGATGTTTTTCAGACCCGCCAAAACCTTATGTTGCGCATAGCTGTTTCAGTCTGTGAATACGGCATTGCGCAACATGACTGGCCGCGACCGATGAAGTGCGTTAAAGCCGCTTCATTGTTACAGCGGAAAATAAAATGAGCACACGCGCCGGATTTGTTGCACTGATCGGAGAACCCAACGCGGGTAAGTCGACCCTGACCAATCGAATGGTCGGAGCAAAAGTGTCGATCGTCACCCATAAGGTGCAAACCACACGCGCCCGCATTCGTGGTGTCGCCATGGAAGGCGACGCGCAAATTGTGCTGGTTGATACCCCAGGCCTGTTCATGCCCCGCCGGCGATTGGACAGGGCGATGGTGGCCGCAGCGTGGGGCGGAGCCGCAGATGCCGACATAACCGTGCTTCTGGTTGAGGCCCACCGTGGCGTAACCGAAGGGGTCGAGCGTATTCTGGACGGTCTGGCAGAATTGCCCAAGGGCCGCACTATCGCCTTGGCAATCAACAAGATTGATCGCGTGAAATCCGAAGTTCTGCTGGCGCTGTCCGAAAAACTGAACGAACGCTATGCCTTCGCGCAAACCTTTATGATTTCTGCCGAGAAGGGCTTTGGCGTCGAAGACTTGCGTCAATGGTTGGCACAGAACTTGCCCGAAGGCCCATGGTTGTACCCGGAAGACCAGATCGCAGATTTGCCAATGCGCATGATCGCGGCTGAAATTACGCGCGAAAAGCTGACCCTTCGTATGCACCAAGAGCTGCCTTATCAGCTGACCGTTGAGACCGAACAATGGGAAGAGCGCAAGGACGGCAGCGCGCGTATTGATCAGATCGTGTATGTCGCCCGTGATGGGCACAAGGGCATCATTCTTGGCAACAAGGGCGAATCGATCAAGGCTATTTCCAAAGCCGCCCGTGAAGAACTGGAAGAGTTTCTGGGCCGCCGAGTGCACCTTTTTCTTCAGGTCAAAGTCCGCGAAAAATGGCTGGAAGAAGCCGAGCGCTACTCCGAGATGGGTCTGAACTTCAAAGACGGCAATGCCTGAACCACGGCTCGCATCTGGATTTTGGATTCAGGCGTACCGCCGTCGGCTGGCGCTTCACGACATTCCGGCCTTTGTTGTCGCCCATGGCGACGACACGGCCGGCGCGGTGATCATCAAGCTGAACACGTTGGACGGCAAAGCCCGCGCTTTTGTTCGGCGGTACGATCTGATGACGGGGAACCGTGTTTGGGATGTACTGGCCGACGGTATAGAGGCCGACGTGGATAGCTCTATCGCAGCACAGCGAAAGTTTGACACCGATCTTTGGGTGATTGAAGTCGAAGACCGTGATGGTCGTCATTTGCTGGATGAAGACGGGCTAAGCGAATAGCCCGCCAACCGGTTAAGCAGGTACAGCGGTGCCGCCGCCACCCTTGCGGTATCCACGCAAGACGATCGTCGACACAATCGCAATATTCAGCACATTCCAAGCGATCCCGTTAAGGAATGCCCACTGATAATTTCCCGTCCAGTCGTAGATTGCACCAGACATCCATCCGCCCAAAGCCATGCCGCCTACCGTCATCATGATGACAAACCCAACACGTTCGCCCGCCTCTTTGGCTGGCATATACTCTCTGACAATCACGGCGTAGCTGGGCACGATACCACCCTGACTTAGCCCGAAAATCACACTGACCGCATAAAGAGAGACCAACCCACCTGCAGGTAGGTACAAAAACAACGCTATGCACTGCAGCGTCGATCCGATCAGCAGCGTTGCAATGCCCCCCAATCGGTCGGCCATCAGACCCGACGCAATGCGCGAAATAACACCCGCCAAAAGCATCATCGACAACATCTCAGAGCCGACCGCCGCACCAAACCCACGATCCACGCAAAGTGAAACGATATGAACCTGTGGCATCGACATCGCCACACAGCATCCGACACCGGCCAAACCAAGCATCCACTGCAACTGAACCGGGCTGAACCCGGTCTTTTTAGCTCTTTGCGCGGTTGCGATCTCGACCTGCCGCACATCTTCGGCAGGTACACGACGGCGAAGCAGCATAGGAACCGTCGTCATCACAACCAAAGTCACCAGCCCCAGAAGCATGTAGTTTCCACGCCAATCAGCTTCTTGGGTCAAACGGCTTAACAAAAACGGCCAAACCGCACCGGCAAAATAGTTGCCAGACGCAGCAATCCCTACTGCAATTCCCCGCTGACGCACAAACCACTGAGAAAGGTCAGCAATCAAAGGCCCAAAGCAAGATGCCGTGCCAAACCCAATGGCAAATTGCACCACACTGAGAACCGCAATCGAGGGTGACAGCGCAGCAAGCCCGTAGGAGACGGCAATCAGTATTCCGGCGGCTATCAGCGAACGGGTTACACCATACCTGTCTACTGCCCGACCAATCAGCAAATTACCAAGGGCAAAACCAATCATCGTCGCCACATAGGGCAGCGAAGCGTCCGCCCGCGTTGTGGCAAACTCTGCCTGCACATGCGGCATGATCACAATAATCGACCACATCCCGGCATTGCCCACCACCGCAATGACCAAGGTAATGGCAAGCCTGATCCAGGAATACCGGCTGTCGAATGGAGTTTCGGGTGGCATTTGTGTCCTAACAAATGAAGTCTACGGCGCCGCTGTCTAAAATCAGGAGGCAATGTTTGACAATCTCTGCAACCGGGCCAAAGCTGCGCAGACACAACATAAGAGCCATTGATGACCGCCCCATTGCCCCTCGAGCAGATCACACACCATACATTGCAGCAAGGCGAAACACAGATCACCGTCCTGTCGCTGGGCTGTTGCGTGCAAAATTGGATGGTCGGCGGGGTGCCCGTTGTGCTGGGCTATTCTGATCCGGCGGACTACATTACCAACCCCAACTTTATGGGCGCCATTGTGGGGCGTGTGGCCAACCGGATTGGCGGCGCAGAGTTTACGCTGAATGGCGAAACCTGGGACTTGCCGCAAAATGACGGGGTCAATTGCCTGCATGGGGGGCCAAACGGGCTTGCCCATCAAAACTGGACCATCGCCCCAATCAGCGACACCGAAGTGCGGCTTTCGCTGTTTTCACCTCATGGCGATCAGGGGTTTCCGGGGAATGTGCAATTCGATGTAACGCTGACACTGGATGACAACTGCCTAACCTATGACATGCGCGCCAATGTAGATGCGCCTACGCCGATCAACCTGGCGCAACATCAGTATTTCAATTTGATGGGCACCGGTGATGTGATGGACCACGTTTTACACACTCGCGCAGCAACTTATTTGCCGACGTGTTCGAACAATGCGCCAGACGGTCGGATTGTGCCTGTTGATGAGACCCGGTTTGATTACCGCACGCCGCGCCGCTTGGGGGATGCTGATCCAACGCGAGAAGGATGTGACGCCAGCCTAATCTTGTCAGATGGTGAAGGCCCTGCCGCTACATTGACCGCGCCAAATGAAATGCGCTTACAGCTATGGACAAACCGGCCCGCGCTTCAGCTATACACCTCGCCCTGGCTGGGCAAACACGGCAGCCCAGCCGTAGGGCCGGAACACGCAGCGTTTCACGCGATCTGCCTGGAGGCGCAAGACTATCCAGATGCCATGACGCATGGGTTCCCATCCATCATTTGCACCCCAAGCACGCCGTACAGGCAGGTGACAAAGATCAAGATCGCGCCCGGCAATTAACCGGCGCGCGTTTCTGCTTCGATCTGCGCGCGGCTCTTCCGGGCGCGTTCTGTGGCTGACTTCAACTGACCACAAGCCGCCATGATATCTTCGCCACGCGGCCTGCGAATTGGGCTGGCATAACCAGCGTTATGAATGATGTCCGAGAACGCTTCGATACGCTTCCAGTCGCTGCGCTTATACGGTGCACCGGGCCATTCGTTGAATGGAATCAAGTTGATTTTGGCCGGTATACCCGAAATCAAACGCACCAGACGCCGGGCGTCTGCATCGCTGTCATTCACGTCTTTCAACATGACATACTCAAACGTGATCCGTTCGGAATTTGACAGGTGCGGATACGCGCGCAGGGTGTCCAGCAATGTCTCGATATTCCAGCGCTTGTTGATCGGCACCAGTTTGTCACGCACCTCGTCTGTCGTGGCATGGAACGATACCGCCAACAGGCAGCCAATTTCCTGCGCACATTTCGCGATTTCCGGCACCACGCCACTGGTCGACAAGGTGATACGACGGCGCGACAGGGCAATGCCTTCGCCATCCATCGCGATCTTCATTGCATCGCGCACATTGTCAAAATTATACAGCGGCTCGCCCATTCCCATCAGAACGATATTGGACAGCAACCGCGGGCCCGCGTTTTCTGTACTGACACCTGGTTTGGGCCATTCATCCAAATCATCCCGCGCCATCATGACCTGTCCCACGATTTCACCGGCGGTTAGGTTACGCACCAGTTTCTGCGTACCCGTATGACAGAACGAACAAGTCAGCGTGCACCCAACCTGCGATGAGATACACAGCGTGCCACGATCCGTTTCCGGGATATAGACAACTTCAACCTCATGACCGCCTGCAATGCGAACCAGGTATTTGCGCGTGCCATCGTTTGATACCTGACGCGACACCATCTCAGGCACCTGAACAACGAAATGTTCGGCCAATAGCGCGCGGTAACCTTTGGCCAAATTGGTCATCTGCGCAAAGTCGCGGACGCCCCAATGATACACCCACTGCCAGATCTGATTGACCCGCATCTTGGCCTGTTTTTCCGGGGTGCCCGCCTGAATCAATGCGTCCCGCAATGCATCGCGTGTCAGACCAACAATATTCACAGGCCCCTCCGGCAATTTGCGCGGAATGGTCATAACGTCTTGTGTGATAGGTGCGGTCGCGTCCATTTACGGGATCCTCAGAAAATCAAGCGCTGTACATACAAGATTCGCCGGGCTTTGCCAAAGCCCTAAACAAAAAAGGGCCCCAGCGGACCCTTTTCCAATCATATCCCGATTGCCAAGCAAGCAATCCGTCGCGCCAAACCCAATTTATTGGGCGCAGCGCGCCTCGGCTTCTTCGAATGCCGCCGTGAATCCCAGCAACGAGAAGGTATCCGTGGTGATCGTTCCACGAGAAGACCGCGCCGTCAGAACGGCGTCTGAACCACGTTTCATTGCTGTCACGATCTTGGCGTCATCCTGCGGCGATGCAGGCCACGCCCATTCACCCTCGGTGTATAGCTCATACTCAGAGTTGCCGACCTTCATGTTCACAGTCGACCCGCCCGCAAACGGATAGCCACCTGTGAAAGCCACGTTTCCGACAGCTTCAGCGCTGGGACGGAAAAAGACCATCAACAGTATGTCGCCACGCGTCACGGCCTTTTCGCGGCCCTGAGCATCAGTGTTAACGCTTTTCTTATAGGTCGAAACAGCCCAACATTCTTTGGGATCTGTTTCCTCAAAGACCGCCCAATCGGTTACGGCCTTCACCTTGTTGTCGCTGCCTTCCTGCGCCTGCGTCGCCATTGCCGCTGCGCTAAGTGCCACAGCGGCCAGAATACGCGCCAAGAAATGTGCCATCTTTCCAGCCTCCAGCTGTCTTTGCCTCTATACTCTCCGCAGAGCATTTGCCGGAGTTGTGTTCCGGTCTGAGATGCGCTGCAACCGATTTTCGCTCGACGGCGGGACAATAGACTGAAATAGCTGCAACGCGAAAGCCCTCTTGGCAACAAATCGCCTGTTCGTGAGCAGCCCATGACAAACACTCCTGCCCCATTTTGCGAAATCTGGCGCGGCCCGTTCGCTGAAAGCCTGCACTTCGGTCACGCCGTACTGTGTGACGACAGTGGGCAAATTGTGCGCGCATGGGGAGATCCGACCACTATCGCCTTGCCACGCAGCTCTGCCAAAATGATCCAGGCCTTGCCGCTGGTCGCGTCCGGTGCCGCCGATTCCTACAGATTGTCTCAATCACAATTGGCATTGGCCTGCGCCTCTCACCAAGGTGCACCGCTGCATGTCTCCGCTGTTAATGCCTGGTTGTCTGACCTTGGTTTGTCTGACGATGACCTGCTTTGCGGCGCAGAACCAACGCGCGACAAAGCCCTGCGCACCGAAATGACCAAACGCGGTGAAAACGCCTGCCAAGTGCACAACAATTGCTCTGGCAAACACGCGGGTTTCCTAACCCTCAGCCAATACCTGAAAGCCGGGCCGGACTATGTTGCGCCAGACCACCCGGTGCAACGCGCTGTGTTTGAGGCATTTGAAACCGTGACCCAGGAAACCAGCCCCGGTTTCGGCTTCGATGGCTGCTCTGCCCCAAATCCGGGATACACCATGCACGCGATGGCGCGTGCTATGGCGTGGTTTGCCAGCGCCCAAGATCGGCCAGATCTTTTATCCAAATCTGCCGCCCGTTTGGTTGCAGCAATGCACAGCTTTCCTGAACATGTCGCAGGCCAAGGCCGTGCTTGCACCGAATTGATGCTCGCCGCGAAAGAGCCCGTAGCGTTAAAAACGGGGGCAGAGGGATATTTTGTTGCGATCATGCCAAACAGAAAAATGGGCCTGGCCCTAAAGACCGTAGATGGCGCCACAAGGGCCGCAGAATGCGCGCTTGCCGCGATCTTGGTCTCGTTAGGTGTATTGGATGCGGATCACCCCGCGACCCGAAAACGTATGAACGCCCCGATCATCAATCGGCGCGGACTTGAAACAGGAACGATCCGTCCGGCAGAAGGATTGCTGATATGACAAAAACCATGACTCCCGAAGACATCGCCAAATTACCGTACCGCAAATGTGTTGGCGTGATGTTGATGAATGCCGATGGCCATGTCTTTGTCGGGCAACGCATCGACAATGAAACTGCTGCCTGGCAGATGCCTCAAGGCGGCGTGGACAAAGGGGAAGCCCCCGAAGACGCAGCGCTACGTGAACTGTGGGAAGAAACCGGGGTGACCGCAGATCTGGTGTCACTGACCGCGCAGACAGAAAACTGGCTGCCCTATGACCTGCCCTATGACATCGTACCACGCATCTGGAAGGGCAAATATCGTGGTCAGGAACAGAAGTGGTTCCTGTTCCAATTTCACGGCGCGGATTCGCAGGTTGATATCAAAACCGAACATCCCGAATTCAGTGAATGGCGCTGGCTGCCGCCCAAGGATTTGGTTGCCAATATCGTGCCATTCAAACGAGAGGTTTACGCCAAAGTTTTGACGGCCTTTACGCCGCACCTGTCCATGGCAGATTGACGCCACCCGCGTTCATGCTACCAATTTGACCATGCTGGAAATCTTCCTGAAAACACTGCCGTTCTTTGCCCTGATTGGGGTTGGATATGTCGCCGGAAGAACCCAGTTTTTCACGCGGGAAGCCACGGCCTATCTGACAAAGTTTGTTTTTTACTTTGCTCTGTCGGCAATGTTGTTCAGTTTCACTGCAAACTTGAGCATTCCTGAAATCTTCGATGCGCGCCTGGCGATTGGGTATCTGTGGGGCACAGCCTTTGTCTACGGGCTGGCCATGGCGGTTGCGTTTCTGCGTGGTGTCGACGCCCCAACCGCAGCGATCGAAGCGCAATGCGCTGCCATCGGAAATACCGGATTTCTGGGCGTTCCCATGCTGGCCCTGCTGATGGGTCAGGCAGCCGTTGGCCCCATCATTCTGGTTTTGACCATTGATCTGATCGTTTTTTCATCACTGCTGGTGATTATTGTTGTCGGTTCCCGGCAGGGAAAAATGGACCTGGCGATCTTTCGAACCGTAGCCACGGGTTTGATCAAGAACCCGATGATTGCAGCAATGGCGCTGGGGTTGTTGGTATCGGCGTCCCAACTGCCCATACCAACACCGATCAATGAATTTGTAACGATTCTGGGCAATGCAGCCACCCCCGGCGCGCTGTTCGCGATTGGGGCATCTCTGGCGTATAAATCCGCTGAACGGCTGGAAATCGCTGGCTGGCTAAGCTTTTGCAAGTTGATACTGCATCCGCTGTTTGTGGCCATCGGGGTCTATTTCCTGTTTCCAGCCGACCCGTTTCAAGCCAGCGTCGTCGTCTCAGCCGCTGCCCTTCCTGTTGCGGGCAACGTGTTTATTCTGGCCCAGCACTACGGCATTGCACCGCAACGGGTCTCTGCTTCGATCCTTATTTCCACCACCCTCAGCATTCTTACTGTTAGCTTTGTCATCGCTTGGGTGTCAGTTGGCTGACGGAAAGTGTAGCTGAACATCAATCCCGGCCTTGGCCACGTCGGACGATTGCGCTACCCAATCATCAAATTCGGTAAGAGGCGATCATGGAAACGATTTCGGAAAACACAAGCTTCGGCGGTATTCAGGGCGTGCACAAGCATGCCTCTGACGTATGCAACTGCGATATGACATTTGGCCTGTACTTGCCCCCGCAAGCCGCCAAAGCACCTGTTCCGCTGCTGTGGTTTCTGTCTGGTTTGACCTGCACCCATGAAAACGCCATGACCAAAGCAGCCGCTCAAGGCTTTGCCGCCAAACATGGTTTGGCGGTCGTTTTTCCAGACACGTCTCCGCGCGGCGAAGCCATCGCGAACGACGACGCCTACGATCTGGGACAGGGCGCAGGGTTTTACGTAAACGCAACGCAGGATCCCTGGGCGCCGAACTTTCAAATGTGGGATTACATCGCCACAGAACTGCCCGCGCTTCTGGGCGAGAAATTTGCCCTGGATATGAGCCGCCAAGCCATCACAGGCCACTCCATGGGCGGCCACGGCGCGCTGACATTGGCCATGGCACTGCCGGGCCGTTTCGCCTCTGTTTCGGCCTTTGCCCCCATCGCAAACCCAACGCAAAGCGATTGGGGCCGCAAGCAACTGACCGCGTATTTGGGTGACGATGAGAGCACTTGGGCCGCGCATGATGCTTCGGTTCAGATGACTGAACGCGGATTCGATGGCCCCGTGCTGATTGACCAAGGCGGCGACGATCAGTTTCTTGACCTGCTGAAACCCGAAGCGCTGGCCCATGCCATGGCCGCTCGTCGGCAAGAAGGCGCATTTCGGATGCAGAAGGGCTATGATCACAGCTACTTCTTCATCTCTACCTTTATGGAAGATCACATCGCCTTTCACGCCGAGGCATTGACCGCGTGACCCGGCTTTTCATCGACGCCGATGCCTGCCCGGTAAAGGGCGAAGCAGAGCGGGTCGCAACCCGGCACAAGGTACAGATGCTGCTTGTGTCAAATGGTGGACTTCGCCCTTCGCCCAATCCCTATGTGGATATCGTTGTCGTGCCGGATGGCCCGGATGAGGCCGATAAATGGATCGCCGATCAGGCTGGCCCAGCGGATGTGGTTGTGACAAATGACATTCCGCTGGCCGCCAAATGCGTTGAAGCAGGCGCACAAGTGCTGCGCCCGGATGGGTCTGCGCTGACCCAGGCCAATATCGGTGCGCAACTTGCCATGCGCGATTTGATGACAGATCTGCGCGCCGCTGATCCGTTTCGCCAGGGTGGCGGGCGTGCCTTTTCAAAATCCGACAGGTCCAATTTTTTGAACGTTTTGGAAACAGCGTTACGAAAGGCTGTGCTTGTTCGCTGATCCGCTCTTTGCGGGGGCCATCGATCCGGCTAGACTCCGCAAAAAACAAGAGGCGCAGCATGACGATACAGGCAGTGATTTTCGATATCGGCAATGTGCTGATTGAATGGCAACCCGAACGGTATTTTGATCGCATCATCGGTTCGGAACGCTGCAAAGAGATGTTCAGCGCAATCGACCTGCACGCTATGAACGACCGCGTGGATCAAGGCCAAAACTTTCGCCAAGTGATCGATGACACCATCGCCAAATACCCGCAATGGCGCGACGAGCTGGAGATGTGGCACGCCAACTGGTTGCAGATGGCCGCACCTGCCATCCCGGACTCTGTTGCCATCTTGCGTAGCCTGCGGCGCGCGGCGGTTCCGGTCTTTGCCCTTAGCAATTTTGGCGTCGAAACATTTGCCATGGCTGAACCGGAATACCCGTTCCTGAAGGAATTCGACCGGCGCTACATTTCCGGCCACATGGGCGTGGTCAAACCCTTTGATGAAATCTATCAGCAAGTCGAAGCAGACTGCGGATTGCCACCCGAGAGCCTGTTTTTCACCGATGATCGATTGGAAAACATTCAGGCTGCCCAAGCGCGCGGCTGGCAAACGCATTTATTTGAAACACCCGCTGGCCTGGCCGCGTGCCTGCAAGACCTGGCAGTGCTGGACCGGGTCGCATGAGTGATCCAACCATCATCCCATTCGAGGCAGGCCAGAAAAACCTGAACTGGATGGGTTTGGTCGATGCGATGAAGGCCGGTCACGCCCTGCCACGCGCCGAAATCACCGACAGTTTCCTGTACCGCGGCGATGACACGCTGTTGAACCGCGCGGCCTGGATTGATGGCTTGGGGCTGGCAGTGAAGACCGCAACGATATTTCCGGGCAATGCATCTTTGTCACTGCCACAGGTCAATGGCGGCATGTGTCTTTACGACAATCAATCCGGGTTGTTGCAGGCATTGCTCGACTTCCATCTGGTTACCAAGTGGAAAACAGCAGGTGACAGTCTGCTTGCCGCGCTGACTTTGGCACCGCCAAAGGTTGAAACGATCCTGATCATCGGAGCAGGCCATGTGGCCAGCACCTTGTATGACGCCTATTCCGCCGGCTTTGGGAATGTGCGATTTTTGCTGTGGAACCGAACCGCTGAAAAAGCGCAGGAATTGGCGCACAGTCGGCCCAATGCCACAGCGGTCAGTGACTTGGCTGCCGCTGTTGAACAGGCCGATATCATCGCCTGTGCCACCATGTCCCGCGAACCGGTGTTGCGCGGTGAATGGCTGCGTCCGGGTCAGCATATTGACCTGATCGGGGCCTTTCGCCCCGATATGAGAGAGGCAGATGACACCGCCCTGACCCGAGCGCGCGTGTTTGTAGACAGCTACGCCACAACACTGGACCACATTGGCGAACTGAAAATCCCATTGGAGCACGGCGTCATTACACGGCAAGACGTCATCGCCGACTATTATGATTTGCCTGCGTTCACACGTAGCCCTGATGATATAACCTTGTGCAAGAATGGCGGCGGGGCACATCTGGACTTGATGACCGCCCATTACATTCTGTCACAATGGGACGGAGGTAAGGTTTAATGTCGAATGCTCTGCCCATCGCAATTGCGGCTGCCGCCTTGGGGGTTGTGCCAGCCCTACGCGAACGGCTGCGCAAACCCATGGACGACACAGCACGACAATCAGCCCCCGGCGACTTTGTTGATCTGACCCACGGGCGTACACATTATTGCTGGATGGGCAGTGCAAGTGGCCCGGTCGCCGTGTGTGTTCATGGGTTAACAATGCCCTCTTTCATGTGGCGTCCACTGGCAGATGAATTGGCCGAACTGGGCTTTCGCGTTTTGGTCTATGACCTGTATGGACGTGGATTTTCTGACAGGCCCAAAGTGGCGCAATCCCCGGCGTTTTTCATGCAACAGCTGCATGAATTGCTGAATCATCTGAACGTAACCGAAGATATCACGCTCATCGGATACTCGATGGGTGGTGTGATTGCTTCGGCCTACACTGCGCATTACCCCCATCAATTGCGCCGCACCATTCTGCTGGCCCCCGCAGGCATGGACCACAACCCGGATCGAATTGCGCGCTTTGGGATGGAATGGCCCTTGGTAGGCGACTGGTTGTTCTACATGGGATATCCGTCAGTACTGAAAAAGCGCACGCGCGCCATGGCTGGCAATACAAGCAGCGAAATACAGTTGGCGCAAATGATGAACCGGGAACTGACGTATCGCGGATATTTCAGATCGGTTCTGTCCAGCCTGCGCCATACCCTGCGCCGTCCAATTCCAGCGGTGCACAAGCAAGTGTCGAACTCTGGCGTGCCGCTGGTGGCCATCTGGGGACAAGAAGACACCACCATTCCAATCTCGAGCCTTGGTAAGTTGGCACAATGGCACCGGCGCGCCAGCCAACATGTGATAAAGGGGGCTGGCCATGGCGTGGGCTTTACCCATGCCAAAGACGTTGCGGATGCCATCGCTGAATCCGCCGGATTGCGCTGACAGTTTAGGTCATAACCGCCGCGTTTGCTTTCCTCTCGCGAATGGGCAAATGCACAATCGCGCTGAAAGCTCCGATGCCAACACCGACCCACCAAACCACGGTGTAGTCTCCATAGATGTCATACATTCGGCCACCCAGCCAAACGCCCAGAAAGCTGCCCAATTGGTGGCTAAAGAATACGATCCCATACAACGTGCCCATGTAACGCAGACCGTAGATATGGGCGACCAAACCGGCTGTCAGCGGCACAGTGGCCAGCCACGTGGAACCCATCACCACCGAGAAAACAACAACTGTCGTCGGCGTCATCGGCGTCATGATAAACACCGCGCCAATGATGGTGCGTACAGTGTAGATGCCCGCCAACAGATACTTCTTGGACCATCGGTTCCCGGCCCAACCCGCCGCCAAGGTCCCAAAAATATTGGCCAGCCCGATTATCGAAATGGCATAGGCCCCAAGGGCCGAGGTGGTGGTAATCCCAAGGCTATGCAACGCTCCGCCTGGCGAAATCGGGCCACACATTTCGGTTATGAAGGCCGGAAAATGCGACGTGACGAAGGACAGTTGAAAGCCACAACTGAAAAAACCAATAAATATCAACGTGTAAGACGGATCACGAAAGGCCTTACCCAGGATTTGGCTTAGGCTTTCTTCCAGTTGCGCTTTGGAGCTGGGCACCGGTGCGCGCAGGAAGGGCAACAGCAACAATGTCGCCAGTATGGCCGCAGCAAAGACCACAAAGACGCTCTGCCAGCTCATGAACCCCATCAACCATTCGGCTGTCGGCGCGCCAACAACCTGCCCCGCGCTGCCTGCCGCCGTGGCAATCGCCAAAGACATCGATCTGTTCTTGTCGCTGGAGGCACGCCCGATCACCGCAAGGATGATCCCAAAACCGGTTCCGGCAATTCCGAACCCAACAAAGATTTCATAGATTTTATGCGCAGCTGGCGTCACTGCATAAGAGGATAAAACAAGCCCGCCCGCATAAAACAGCGCGCCCAGAATTATCGCCTTGCGATCACCGATTTTCTCGGCAATCGCGGCAAAGATCGGCTGACCAAACCCCCACGCCAAATTCTGAATGGCAAGTGCCATGCTGAACTCTGCGCGCGGCCAGTTGAACTCTTGTGCGATAGGTATTTGGAACACACCAAAGCTGGCCCGAATAGCAAACGAAACCAATACAATCAGGCACCCGGCAATCAAAATCGGTGTAAACAGCGACGTACGTGAGTTCATTTTTCGGTGCCTTATTGCTGGAACAGCACCGTAGAGGCCAAAAACAGACACGGTCAAACAGCATTTGGTGATTTGAAACATAACGTGGTGTGAAATCAGGCAACCACAAGCAAATCAGATTTGCGCAGGCCTGTTTGCGCAAGAGGCATCTACACAAATGTGACGAAGCGCGGTATGCGGCGGCATGGAAAACTTGCCCCAGATATACGCCCGCAAAATTGCCAGCGGAGAGTTTCACGCCGACGCTGCGCAACAGGCGGTGCTGCCGGAATTTGAGCGTATCCGCGCGGAATTGGCCCAGCCGGTTAAACGTGGGCTTTTCCGCAAACCGCCCGAACCGCCAAAGGGGTTGTACCTTTGGGGTGGTGTCGGACGCGGAAAATCCATGTTGATGGATCTGTTTGTCGAAAGCCTGTCTGTACCTGCACGCCGCGTTCATTTTCACGCGTTCATGCAGGAAATCCATTCAGGCATGCACGCCGCACGCCAAGCAGGTGTTCAAGATGCTCTGGCCCCCGTTGCCAAGGAAGTAAGCGACAATCTGCGTTTGCTGGCCTTTGACGAAATGCAGATCACAGACATCACGGATGCCATGATTGTGGGGCGACTGTTCGAAGCCCTATTCAAGGCGGGGGTTGTGGTGGTGACAACCTCGAACCGCGTGCCGGATGACCTGTATAAAAACGGTTTGAACCGTCAGATCTTTATGCCGTTTATCGGTATGCTCAAAGAAAAGATGACAGTGCTAGAGCTGGCTTCGCCCAATGACTATCGCCAAGGTCGGTTGGAGGGCGCTCCGGTTTTCTTTTCGCCGCTCAATGGGCAAGCTGTCGAAGCAATGGACACAATCTGGCGTGACCTGACAGGTGGGCAAGAAGAACCGTTGGCGCTGCATGTCCAAGGCCGGGTTGTTGAATTGCCCCGCTTCAACAATGGGGTGGCCCGCGCTTCGTTCTACGACCTTTGCGGCAAAATGCTGGGCCCAGCAGACTATCTGAAGCTGGCTGAAAATGTGCGCGTGCTGGTGTTGGAAAACATCCCGCGCCTGAGCCGTCAAAACTTCAATGAAGCCAAACGCTTTGTCACGCTGATTGACGCCCTGTACGAGGCGCAGGTCAAATTGATTGCGTCAGCCGCGGCAGAGCCCGAATACCTGTATGTTGAAGGCGAAGGCACTTTCGAGTTTGAAAGAACCGCCAGCCGTTTACGCGAGATGCAGGGCGTTGACTGGGGCAAGCCTACTTCTTGATGCGATAGCCTTCGTGACAGGCCTGACATGCCTGCCCCACAGCCCCAACTCCGCTGCGCACAGTGTCCAGCGATGATGTGTCCAATGCGGCAGAGGCGGCTGTCAACAATGCCGCCTTGGCAGCAAAGTCTTCCCAATCCGTCCAGATCGCTGGCAAAGCTTCTGACTTTGGATCTGTCTCTTCTGCCTTGAACAGGGCGGGCGTCCGTTTAGCGGCCGAATGCAATGCAACGCGCGCTTTTTCTGCCTGTGCCGCATCAAACCCAATTTTGCCGCGCGCCATGCCGATCAGCACACCGGTGGCATCTTTTATCTCTTCCATCAGGGCCATTCGTTCTTTGACGGCCGGGTTCTGCACGCCCCCATGGGCAAACGCGCCGCCCGCCAACGAAATTGCCAGAACAGTGATCACGGTGCGCAACATGCAAAAATCCTTCTTTGACTATGGCTCAAACTTGATGCCAATGCCCCTATTGGCAATAGCAAATCAGTATTGGGCCTGTTCCACTGATCAAAATGCAGTTACTTCGCCTGCATGTCGCAAACTGAACCCTTTGAAATATTCCTGATGGCCGCACCGGGCCTGGAACCCTTGTTGCAAGACGAAACCGCAGCGCTGGGGTTTCACGATCCCCAGGTAGTACCCGGCGGCGTAACGATTCAGGGAACATGGCCCGATGTCTGGCGCGCAAATCTTCAGGTGCGCGGGGCTGGCCGCGTCTTGGCGCGCATCGGATCATTCCGAGCCATGCATCTGGCACAGCTGGATAAACGCGCGCGCAAATTTCCTTGGTCAGACGTTTTGCGGCAAGATGTGCCAATCCGTGTCGAAGCAACCTGTCGAAAGTCCCGCATTTACCATGCCAATGCAGCCAAACAACGGGTAGAAACGGCCCTGTCCGAGTCCTCAGGCCTGACAGTTTCTGCAGAGGCGGCGTTGACACTGCGGGTTCGTATCGAAGATGACCTGTGCACTTTCAGCATCGACACCTCTGGCGAGGCTTTGCACAAACGCGGGCACAAGGCCGCTGTCGGCAAGGCCCCGATGCGCGAAACTTTTGCAGCGCTTTTCTTGCGGGCATGTGAATTCGATGGCCGCGAACCGGTGGTTGATCCGATGTGTGGGTCCGGCACATTTGTGATCGAGGCGGCTGAAATTGCAGCTGGCTTGGCCCCCGGTCGATCCCGCAGCTTTGGCTTTGAACAACTGGCAAGCTTTGACGCAAAGGCGTGGCAAGAGTTGCGCGAAGCACCAATGCCGGTGGCTCATACCGTGGATCAGAATATTCGGTTTTACGGGTCAGACCGTGACCAAGGGGCCGTACAGAACGCCACTGCAAACGCGCAAAAGGCAGGCGTGGCCGAGTCCACCGTCTTTACCCGACAAGCGATCAGCGAACTGTCCGCCCCTGAAGGCCCCAAAGGGTTGGTCATCGTCAACCCACCATACGGAGCCCGTATCGGGAACCGAAAGCTGTTGTTCGGGCTATACGGGTCCATGGGACAGGTGCTGAAAAGCCAGTTCAAGGGATGGCGAGTGGGCATCATCACATCTGACGGTGGATTGGCCAAAGCGACAGGCTTGCCATTCCGCCCGACAGGCGCGCCGGTTGCGCATGGTGGATTGACCGTCAAACTGTACCAAACCGGGCGGCTTTAACCAAAGGCCCGCCATCCGGCCATCCAACGTGTCACGGTAGTGACGGCACAAGCGACAGCGAACAGATACGCCAGAGCTGGAAAGGCAGATGGAAATAGGCAAAACGCTGCAAACAGAGCGATCGTTTCCGCGCCTTCTGTCAAACCGCCCAGATAATATATCCCTTTCGTGGGGTAGGCATCGGCCTGAATTCCGCGCCGTTCTGCAATAACTGAAAACGCCAAAAAGGATGACCCGGTTCCAACGAAGGCTGCCAACAAAACAGCGGCAGGCAATGCGTTTTGTACCGGATCGGCCACCGCAAATCCCACGGGGAAAAGCGCGTAAAAGACAAAATCCAACGCGATGTCTAAAAACGCGCCCCTATCAGTGGGGGTCGACAGTCTCGCAATCTCGCCATCCAGACCATCCGCGACCCGGTTCAAGACCAGCCCCAACAATGCCAAACCAAACCAGCCCAACGCCGCCGCAAGGCAGCCCAGAACGCCAATGGCAAACCCACCCAACGTGACCATGTCTGCAGACACGCCCGCACCATGCAACAACCGCGCAACCGGATTCAAAACCCGGCGTTGTAGCGGAATCAATGCAGCGTCAATCATTTTGGCCTCTCCAGGTCACAAGCTGCTACCATCATCGGCCTGCCACCTTGGCGCAAGCCATGTCACACGCGGCTCTCATGCAATTGATGTGACTGCAATCTTTCGCACTGTCTTGTCATTTGACCTGCCCCATCCGCATTGGCGATAAGACGTCACCGCCATTGTGCATCAATATCAGGAACCGTCATGCAGCTTTCCCGCCGCCACTTCACATTTGCTCTTGCGGCTTGCGCCGCTATGCCCGCATGGGCACAACCAAACCCCGCTGATTGGGATGCCGTTTTGAAAGAGGCTAAAGGGCAAACTGTGTATTGGAATGCCTGGGGCGGTTCAGACATTGTTAACGGTTTCCTTGCCTGGGCAGGCACCCGTGTGTCCGAAGAATACGGCGTCACCCTAAATCACGTGAAACTTTCTGATACGGCCGAGGCAGTTAGCCGGGTTCTGGCCGAGAAATCAGCCGGGAAAACCGAAGGCGGCGCGATTGATCTGATCTGGATTAATGGTGAAAACTTTGCCTCGATGAAGGAACAGGGTTTGCTGTTCGGGCCCTGGGCCGAAGCATTGCCGAATTGGTCATTGGTGGACCCGGTTGCAAACACTGCTTTGACCGCCGATTTCACCGTACCGACAGACGGTATGGAAGCGCCTTGGGGCATGGCAAAACTGGTGTTCTTCCATGATTCAGCTCAGGTGGAAAACCCACCCAAGTCCATGGTCGAATTGGGCGAATGGGCCGCTGCAAATCCGGGGCGTTTCACCTACCCGCAACCGCCGGACTTTCACGGGTCAACGTTCCTTAAGCAGGCACTGATTGAGCTGACGGCCTTCCCAACATTACTGGATCAACCGATCGCCGACGATGAAACCTACACCAAAGTCACCGAACCGCTGTGGACCTTTCTGGACGCGCTGACACCCAACCTGTGGCGCAAGGGCCAAGCCTATCCACAAAACGGGTCCCGATTAATTCAATTGATGGCCGACAGCGAGATCGACATTGGCTTCAATTTCAACCCAAACGAGGCCAGCAACGCGATTTCCAATGCACTGCTGCCAGATACGGTGCGCAGCTATGTGCATGACAGCGGAACTATCGGGAACGCCAGCTTTGTTGCCATCCCCTTCAATGCCAATGCGCAGGCCGGCGCGATGGTGCTGGCCAACTTCCTGATGTCGCCAGAAGCACAGGCGCGCATGCATGACCCGGCAGTCTGGGGTTTGGGCACTGTTTTAGCACTTGAAAAACTGCCCGATGCGGAACGCGCTGCATTCGAGTCTATTGAGCTGGGCGTTGCCACGCTTACACCCGAAGAACTGGGCGCCACCCTGCCAGAGCCACACCCCAGTTGGATGGTGCGTCTAGAGCAAGACTGGACCAGTCGCTTTGGCACTGCACAGTAACCTGTGGCACAGACAAGACTGAACTGGCTTGCGCCTGCAGTAACGATTGCGGTCCTGACCGGCCCGATCCTTGCAGGTATTGCCGGAACAGTCTTGCCTGCCTTTGGCTATTTACCTGCCTTGGGCCGCGCCGAATTTCAGGCGCAGGCGTTTAGCGATCTATTTCAATGGCCAGGCTTTGGCGCAGCGGTGTGGCTCAGCCTGTTTACCGGCGTTTTCGCAACCGTCCTTTCGCTGGGCTGTGTGGTGCTGATATTCGCCGGTTGGCACGGCACGCGCCCGTTCCAGATCATCGAGCGGGGATTGTCTCCTATCCTGGCAGTTCCACATGCGGCCGCGGCCTTTGGGCTTGCGTTTCTGATTGCGCCGTCCGGTTGGGTCGCCCGTGCGATTGCCCCGATAGCCGGATGGGACAGGCCACCAGATGTGTTGATCCTGCAAGACCCTTGGGGTTTTTCGTTGGTTGCCGGTTTGGTTGTGAAAGAGGTGCCATTCCTGCTTCTGATGACCTTGGCCGCATTGGGACAAGCGCAGCCGGCACAAAGCCGACAGATCGCCCGAGCCCTAGGCTATGGGCGCATTTCTGGATGGATGAAAACCGTATTTCCGCGCGTATATCCGCAAATTCGCTTGCCGATTTACGCGGTTCTGGCCTTTTCGATGTCGGTTGTGGATGTGGCCATGATTCTGGGCCCAACCACGCCGCCCCCATTGTCTGTTCAAGTTCTGAAGTGGATGAATGACCCGGACCTTACCTTGCGCTTTCGGGCCGCAGCCGCTGCCTTGGTACAATTGGCCCTAGTGGTTGGCGCATTAACTGCGTGGTGGACGGCAGAACGGGTGGTTACGTGGTTTGGGCTGCGCTGGATCGAAAAAGGCGGTCGCGGGCGATGTGAAACCGAGCTTCGCGCCATGGCAATGGTTGCCGTGATCCTGACAGCCGCCACAACGGTGCTTGGCCTTGCAGGGCTGGCGGTGTGGTCTTTTGCCGGGCTGTGGCGCTTTCCCGAAGTGATGCCAGATGTTTTGACTCTGCGCAGTTGGCTTCGGCACGGTCCGGTTCTTTGGCAACCGCTGGTAGACACGCTTGTGATCGCAGCCAGCGCTGTTGCCATTGGCCTGGGACTGACCGTTTGGTGCCAAGAGGCCGAGCAACGACACGGGCTTGTGCCCAGTAACCGCGCGCTATGGCTGATCTATTTGCCACTGATCCTGCCCCAGATCGCCTTTTTGACGGGGCTTCAAACACTGGCCGTGTTGTCTGGTATCGACGGTGGGCGTGGTGCGGTGATCGCAGTTCATATTGTATTTGTGTTGCCTTACATCATGCTTTCCCTATCTGATCCCTATCGCGCCTGGGACAAACGATATGGCACCATTGCTTGCGCCTTGGGAGCAGGGCAAAATCGAGTAATGTGGCGCGTGCGTTTGCCAATGCTGTTGCGGCCAGTTCTAACCGCTGCGGCGGTTGGTTTTGCTGTGTCTGTTGGGCAATATCTGCCCACTCAACTGATCGGGGCCGGGCGGGTGCAAACCATTACGACAGAGGCCGTTTCATTGGCGTCAGGGGGGGATCGCCGTATTGTCGGAATATACGCGTTGATCCAAACCATGGCTGCTTTTCTGCCGTTTGCTGCAGCACTGATCATTCCCGCTGTTGTCTACCGGAACCGGAAAGAACTGCGCCATGGATAGCACCGGACTTCAGATCGAAAATCTGCGCATTTCGCATGGCGATCGTTTGTTGGTCTCTTTGACCAACCAAGTCGCACCCGGAGAAATTCTGACAGTGATGGGCCCTTCCGGGTCTGGAAAATCCACCTTGCTGGCGGCCATTATCGGAACACTGGATCGCAGTTTCAAAATGACCGGGCAGATCATTCTGAACGGAACTGACGTCACGACGCTGGCGCCAGAAAAGCGCAAAATTGGCATTTTGTTTCAGGACGATTTGCTTTTCCCGCATCTGTCCGTAGGCAGCAATCTGGCCTTTGGCCTGCCCTCTGCGGTACGCAACCGCGCCAAACGCCAAGCCGCCGTATCAAATGCACTTCGTGACGTCGGGATGGAAGGTTTTGAAGATCGTGACCCATCCACACTGTCAGGGGGCCAACGCGCACGCGTTGCGTTGATGCGTATGCTGCTGTCAGAACCATGCGCGCTGCTACTGGATGAACCTTTTTCAAAGCTAGACACAGAGTTGCGCGGGCAAATCCGCGATCTTGTTTTTCAACATGCGCGCCAAAGCGGCTTGCCCGTCTTGATGGTCACCCATGACCCCGAAGATGCGCAAGCGGCAGGCGGTACAATCATTCGCCTAGCGTAATTCCGCTATGCAATTGCCTTGAGCTGAAAAATCCCTGATGCCTCTGCCGGAACGCTGTGCCAAGTTGGACTGGGCACATCAATGAAAGGCAAAGGGACAGCATGGCAAACCTTGAACAGCGCATTGCACAAGGACGTGGTGACGAACCCGCCGATCTGGTCCTTCGTGGCGGAACAGTCTTTGATCTGATTACCGGCGACATGATCCAAGGCGATGTGGCCATTTGCGACGATACAATCGTTGGGATCGGCGACAGTTACGAAGGCACCCGTGTCATTGACGTCACTGGAAAAATCCTGGTGCCCGGCTTTATCGACACGCATCTGCACATCGAAAGCTCTTGTATCACGCCCTATGAATTTGACCGCTGCGTGACACCCTGTGGGATCACCACCGCAATCTGTGACCCACATGAAATCGCCAATGTTATCGGTGCCGAAGGTATCCGCTATTTCCAAACTGCCAGCCAACATACGCTGATGGATATCCGTGTTCAGCTGTCCTCTTGCGTGCCATCCACGCACATGGAAACGGCCGGGGCGGAATTATTGGCCGAGGATTTGGAAGCATTGATGCATCACCCCTCTGCCATTGGTCTGGCAGAGTTCATGAACTACCCAGGCGTGATCCATCGCGACCCGGAAGCTATGAAAAAGCTTGCCCTGTTCGAAGGGGGGCACATTGATGGCCACTGCCCGCAGCTGTCAGGTCGTGATCTGAATGCCTATATCGCTGCCGGCATTCGAACCGAACATGAAGCAACAACCGCAGAAGAAGCCCGCGAAAAGCTGCAAAAGGGCATGCGCGTCCTGATCCGAGAAGGGTCTGTTTCAAAAGACTTGCACGCGCTTCAACCGCTTCTGACAGAGCGGACGGCCCCGTATATGTGCCTGTGCACCGATGATCGGAACCCGCTTGATATCGCCGAGCAGGGCCATCTGGACTACATGATCCGTACAATGATCGCTCTGGGCACGCCAGTATTGGCAGCCTATCGCGCCGCATCCCTATCCGCAGCCGAGGCTTTCGGGCTGAAAGACCGCGGTTTGATTGCACCAGGAAAACGCGCCGACATCGTTGTGTTGAACACGCTGGAAGCCTGTGATGCCCAAATGGTATTCTGCGCCGGTCACTTGGCCGATGACAGCGCTTTTGCCGCGCGACAGGCCATTGCCCCGGTCGGGCGCCATTCGGTGATCGCACCAAAACTTCAACCGCAGGATTTTCGCCATACCGGCAATCGTCAGGAAACGGACGTGATTGGTATTATCGAAGGCAAAATCCTGACCGAACACCTGCATGAAAACATTGTCATCGCCGACGGGGACAAACGCCCTGACACAGACCGTGATCTGATCCGAATTGCGGTGGCCGAACGTCATGGCAAGAATGGCAACATCGCCACTGGTTTTGTGCGCGGATTTGCCATGACGTCAGGCGCAATTGCCAGCACCGTGTGTCATGACCATCACAATATCGCCTGCGTGGGGGTGGACTACGCAGACATGGCATTGGCCGCAAATCGCCTGAGCGAGATCGAAGGCGGATTCGTTGTCGCCCAAAATGGGCGCGTTTTGGCAGAATTGGCCTTACCAGTCGCGGGGCTGATGAGCCTGGGCAGTTTCGAAGAGGTGCGTGATCGTCTGATTGATCTGCGAAAAGCCGCCAAATCATTAGGTGTGGTGTTGGAAGAACCCTTCCTGCAACTGGCCTTTTTGGCCCTGCCTGTCATCCCTGCCCTCAAGATTACGGACCGAGGTATGGTAGATGTTACACGGTTCGAGTTGATCCCGTAAAACGATGCGAAAACCCCCCTTGCATCTGCCCAGCGCTTTCCGATAAGACCGGCGGCGGAGAGGTGGCCGAGTGGTCGAAGGCGCACGCCTGGAAAGTGTGTAGGCGGGAGACCGTCTCGAGGGTTCGAATCCCTTCCTCTCCGCCATTTCATCGCCTTAGTGCTTTGATTTTGCTGGGAAATTCGAAGGTTTCCGCTTTGAGCTCCCACATCCATTCCCACGCTCGCCGCTTCTTTGATCCATCAGGATCAGTCGTCCTGTACATCATCGCCTGACTCGCCGGTAATCAGCGCGCGCTGGCGTTCGCGGCTGAGTTGGCCGTAGCTTCGCAAGGTCGTCAGCACATCGGTATGTCCGAGGTTCTGGGCCATGGCGACAAGTTCGGGCACAGTGCAGTCTTTTGTTGCGCGGCGGGCGAGCATGTGACGGAAGGCATGCGGACCGAAGCTGTCGAGTTTCGCGGCTTGGAATGCGCCGTTCACGATCTTGCGCACAGGTTCGGTGCTTTTCCATGGTCGCCGGTCAAACCCCTCGACTGCAAAGCCGGTGTTGGATTGCGGCGCGATGGCGGTTGCGGGGAAGAGCGGATCGTCGGGCCCATACAATGCCTCTTCGTCCAGATACGTGATCCACGCTCGCAACGCCGCTTCGGCTTCGGGGAAGCCTTTGGCAAAAAAGGTGTCGATGCGCTTGCCGAACTTCGTCGCTACCTCGCGCGGGTTTTGCGCCACGGATTTCTCAATCAAATCGACGTGCCGGATGCGCAGCGAGATCAAGGCCCCCACGCGAATACCGGTGAGACAGAGCAAGGCAAAGACCGCTTTGTCGCGCATCTCGCGCGGGGAGGTCGCAGGCATCATCTCGAAGGCACGCTTCGCCTGTTTGATGCTGGGCGCTGGGCGCGGCGAGGCGGCGCGGGCTTCGGCCTCGTCCCGGCGCGACAGGTTGAAGTATTCTGCATCCGACGTCCTGATTCGGCTGCGGAACCCGTCTTGCTGCGACAGCCACAGCGTGAACTCGCGCATAGTCGCCATGATCGCGCGGGCGGTGGACTTGCTCAGAGGCTTGCCGGTAGTCCCCTTGGCCTTTTCCAGATGCGCACGGAAGTCCATCGCCCATTGGATATGGAATTTCTGGAAATCCTGACGCCCATTCCAGAAGTCGAAGCGCTCCAGCGCGGACAGTTCGCGGTCCAGCGTCTTGTCGGACAATTGGCGCGCATATTTGCGGTAGTCCACGAATCGGCGTTTCAGACGCTCGTTCTTCTCGTTCGGTTGCTTCGACATTTCGGCTTCCTTTCAGGCTGTCGTTTGGAAGGGTCGGTTCAAGCTTTGCGCAGATAAAAGAGCCGTACCCCTGTTTCCGAGTGAGGGTATTTCGCACGCACGTGCGCGACGGGTTTCCGATGCGAAAGCCTCCAAGTTTCGGCCTCCCCCCTTGCCCTTGGGGCGGGTTCGCGACGATTGCCGGTGCTTCTGGTGCAGCGGCTCGAAGAGGAACAATTTCGACGGGTCTTTCAGTTCGCCTTGAAGTGGAAAAACACGGGGGGCACTGTCCACCACCTTAATGTTCGCTAATGCCGCGTGATTTTGAGGTCGAGGGTTCGGGATATCTCGGGGATAGCGGCCACAGGGATCGGCTTGGACAGTACCGTTCCGCAGGCCTCGCACAGGGCCGTCAGCTTGGCCCGCCCCCCGATAACGTCGCAATCGGCCATATCTTCTGCCGCCCGTCGCTCCCGCCGACAACACACGCAATAGAACGTGTCGATCCGGGTTTTGACCGCCCGCTTGGCGCGTTGCGATTTGATGTGGTCGCATAGGTCGTCGCCCCGGATCAGAGCGGGCCGCGTACCGTCCATGACGCGCAGTCCGTCCGATGCCCAATTGCGGATGGTGCGAGGGGAGACGCCGGAAACCTCCGACGCCTCTTCGATGGTGTAGCAGCGGAAGCGCTTGATCCCGCTCAGGCGCGCTTGCTTCGGCATCTGCGTCTCACTCGCCCGCCGGGGTTTCGTTACGCTTCAACCAATCGCGCAGGGCGTCCAGCGTGATCAGGCGGCGCGTGCCGATCTTGATGCTCTTCAACTCGCCCGAGGACAGGGCAGCGTAAAGCGTCGTGCGCCCGATGCTGCAAAGCCGCGCGGCCTCGTTCGGGGACACGGCAAGCACTTGCGGGATGTGGTTCAAAAACTCGGTTACGTCCGTCATTGCCCATACTCCTTTGTTTGGGTATGAGCGGACGGTGCCGGACGCTGGGCAGTTCAAAACAGACCCGAAGTTTTGAACCCCTTATGAACCCCCACGCGCCTCTCGGATGTAGCGCTTGATCGCAGAGTCTGACGGGATCGGTTTGTCTGGATAGGCATCATGAAAGGCGCTGAGGATCGCGCGCGCTTCGGCATTGACGGCGTCAAGCGTCTCGCCTGCACGAATGCGCTGTTCGATCAGAGGCTTAATCAATAGCCCGTGTTCACTTGGCCGCCCTCCGGTGTTCTTGCGAGGAACGCCCGCCAAAGTGCCAGGATCAGCGATAAGGGTGAGAACGCCCGTTTCGGCGTCTATCTCGACCAGATCATCAAGTTGCGCAGTGCTACATCCCGCCACTGGAAAGCTCCCCCAAGACGTGACCACCAGACGCCAGTCTGACCGGGCCTCGCCCCCCAACGCGCTTTGCACGTCGCGGGCGTCATCGTCACTGCCCAAGGACGGGTGGAAATAGAGCATGACAGTCTCGGAGACGGTCGCCACCGAGCCTACCCGCCAAGTTTGACCGTGGAGGCTTGAGGACCTGCGCTGACGGCACTCAAACGCGTCTGCCAACCGCTCGACCAATTTCGGCAGGTCGGGCAGGAATGCGGTTGAAAGCTTAGGGGTGAGTGGGACGAAACCCAACTCGGGGCAATAATAGCCGTTTGAGCCGCCTTCAAAGATAATACGTGCCGAATGCGGATCGTCGCATTGATCACAAACCACCGAAGACACAACGCCTGCCTCGCGCAGAAAACCGTGCCGAACCAGAGCTGCGAAACCCCGCTCGCATTTGTGGAAACCAGAGGTGACTTTGCCGCCATGCGCGATGACCTTGCAAAGCAGCAAAACCTCGCTCACACAACCACCTCGAACAAGTCGGCCACGCTGGGCGGAGGTGCGAGTAGGTTCCAGCGTTCGAGAAGACCGTAAACGAATTGGCGCTCCGCTTCGGTTTTGTTCGGCACGCTGGTCGAGTTGGGCGTCTTCAAGGTAACGGTCAGGGCACGACCTTTCTTTCCCTCTCGTGGTTCCAGATAAATCCGCAGGGTCGCCGCCACGATCTGCCAGCCCCGCGCTCGCAACGGGGAATTGCCGCCGAACCTGCGCGTGAGAAACTCATAGAGTGTTTCGTCATCTCCGCGTTTTTCGACCAGCAAGAAGACTCCGTCAGAAGACCGAAACGACAGAGAGGACACTTCGACATTTTCGATCCCATCCGCTGGAACCGTCGTCAATTCCGGCGTTTGGCGCAGGATTTCCAATTGAACATTGCGGCGGGGAACCTCGACGGGCGGCTCAGATTGCGGCGCGAAGTGCTTTGAGAAGGATTGCAGATATTGGTCGCGGACCTTGTGACCGCCCTTTGCGCAAATCTCGACGATGCGTTCTTCGGGATCACAGGCGATACCGACCTCAAGGACTTTCTGCACGGTTTGCCGTTCAAGGCTCGTTGCGCCAAATGCCAATTCGCTTTCGGCGCGGTCTTCGACGTAAATGGTGGCCTGAGTCAGCCGGGATTGCGCTCCAGTCGCCGGGTCGACCCGAACAGAATGAAACCAATCCGCCTCGCGCTTGCGATGCACAGGCAGTTTGAGAATATCCACGGTTTCGGCAAGAAAGCCATCGCGCGCGCTTTGTTCGTCCAGCGTCCACGGCTTTCCGTCGTCAGGGAATTGAAACCGCGACCATTGCTTGCCGCCGTTTCGGTGCAATAGCGACGCTTGCACCTGAACCCGGTCAACCATTCGGGGATGCTCCGTGGCCAGCATCAAGAGAATGTCTTCGACGCCTTCCAAGCCTTCAAGGTCTATCAATTGCCCAGCGCAAACCTGCTCAGCACCGTTCATCCCATTCTCGCTGGCAAGGGCACTCAAGAATTCCAGCTCGGCCTTTACAGCGTCCTGTTTTGCGTCCGGCAGCTCCTCCAGAAGGGCTTCGATAGACCTCACCAATTCAGTCCCGCGCCCCTCACTGGCCCAATCGAAATCGTCAGGCGCTTTGGACCTGTCCCGCTTTTGTGCCGCCCCAAGAGCTCGTTTAAGCCACCTTTCGTTCGAAGGCGACTGGGCTTTTCCAGCCCAATGCTGAGTGGCGTCTTCGTGGATTGTAGAAGCCGTTGATGTAC
>JAXMOG010000012.1:0-59636 GCA_034670065.1 Pseudoprimorskyibacter sp.
CCCCCGCCCGTATCAACCGTCCCGATCAGCCGATAATGGCATTGAACGTGGCTGAGGCGCGCATCACAGCGGCGGTCTTGGCCGCGTCGCCGTGGTAATAGCCGCCCAGATCAACCGCTTTGCCTTGCGCGGCCTCCAGCTCCCCGACAATTGCCGCTTCGCCTTCGGCCAACGCGGTTGCGATAGGGGCAAAATGCGCCGCCAGATCCGCGTCATCGGTTTGTGCGGCCAGGGCATCCGCCCAGTAACGTGCAAACCAGTAATGGCTGTCCCGGTTGTCCGGCTCACCCACTTTGCGCGATGGCGACCGGTTGTCATCCAGAATACCCTGCGTGGCGTCATCCACCGCCTTGCCCAGAATCCGCGCCTTTTCGTTGCCGCGGGCATCCGCCAGGAACTTCAGGCTTTCGCCAAGGGCACAGAATTCACCCAGTGAATCCCAGCGCAGGTGGTTTTCTTCCATCAGCTGTTGCACGTGCTTGGGGGCAGAGCCGCCAGCACCGGTTTCGAACAAGCCACCACCGTTCATCAGCTTCACAATCGACAACATCTTGGCCGAGGTCGCCAGCTCCAGAATCGGGAACAGGTCTGTCAGGTAATCACGCAGCACGTTGCCGGTGATCGCGATCGAGGTTTTGCCAGCGCGGATGGTTTCGAAGGATGCGCGGGTTGCTTCACGAGGCGCCATGATCTGAAACTTGTCAGCAACGCCTTTGGCTTCCAGAATCGGCGTAACGTATTTGATCAGCTCTGCATCATGGGCACGATTGGCATCCAGCCAGAAGATCGCTTCGCAGCCTTCGGCTTTTTGACGATCAATCGCCAGGTTCACCCAGTCTTCGATCGGGGCTTTACGCGCCGAGGCGGAACGCCAGATATCGCCGACTTCAACAGCGTGCTCATGCAGCACGGTGCCATCGTCCAGGATCATCTTGACCGTACCCGCTACCGGAATTTCAAAGGTGGTGGGGTGGCTGCCGTATTCCTCGGCTTTTTGCGCCATCAGGCCAATGTTTTGCACGGTGCCGGCGGTGGCCGGGTCCAGCTTTCCTGTCTCTTTGAAATACTTGATCGTTTCGTCATAGACCGGCGCATAAGAATTGTCGGGGATCACACAGTTGGTGTCACCTTCGTTGCCATCCGGGCCCCAGCCCTTGCCGCCGGCACGGATCAGCGCAGGCATGGAGGCATCGATGATCACATCGCTGGGCACGTGCAGGTTGGTGATGCCCTTGTCCGAGTTGACCATATACATCGGCGGACGTGCGGCCATGACCGCATCAATCTCCGCCTTGATGTCCGGCATATCTGCGACACGGGCCAGCAGATCACCCAGACCAGAGTTCGGGTTGACGCCGGCAGCGGCCAGCTCATCACCAAACTTGTCAAATACGGGTGCCAAGAAGGCTTTGACCGCGTGACCAAAGATGATCGGGTCAGAAACCTTCATCATCGTGGCTTTCATGTGCAGCGAAAACAGTGTGCCTTCGTCTTTGGTCTTGGCAATCTCATCCGCCAGGAAGGCATCCAGTGCCTTGGCGCTCATGAAGGTGGCATCCACCACGGTGCCCGCAGGGTAAGATACACCCTCTTTTAGCACGGTTTCGGACCCGTCTGCAGCAACCAGAACGATTTTGGCGGTTGCGGCATCGGTCAGCGTGGCCGAGGTTTCGTTCGAGAAGAAGTCGCCGCCATCCATCGAGGCAACGCGTGTCTTGCTGTCGGCAGTCCATTCACCCATGCGGTGCGGGTTGGCTTGCGCATATTTCTTAACGGCGACAGCGGCGCGACGGTCAGAGTTGCCTTCGCGCAGAACCGGGTTCACGGCCGAACCTTTGATCCCGTCATACTTGGCACGAACCGCCTTTTCCGCATCGGTTGCGGGCGCTTCGGGGTAGTCGGGCAGCGCGTAACCTTGGCTTTGCAGTTCTTTGACTGCGGCCACCAGCTGTGGCACCGACGCCGAGATATTTGGCAGTTTGATCACGTTCGCATTGGGCTGCTTCACCAGCTCACCCAGTTCAGCCAGATCGTCGCTTTGGCGCTGCGCATCTGTCAGCGCTTCGGGGAAGGTTGCCAGCAGACGCCCGGCCAGTGAAATGTCTTTGGTACCAACGGTAACGCCAGCCGCAGCGGCGAAGCTTTGAATGACCGGCAGCAGCGATGCCGAGGCCAGTTCGGGCGCTTCGTCAACCTTGGTGTAGATGATATCGGGAGTGTTCGAGTCAGCCATATGTCCAAGCCTTTCATGATTTGCGCCTGAATTACGTCAACACGGGCCCGGCGTCTACAGTATACCATGGTATTCATTGACGCATATCGTCGCTATTTTACCTAAGTACGGGCTGTTGTGGTCAGTTTAGGTGCAATGTGGCCTGTGTTTTGGACAAAATGGTGTTTTGCAGGCCGTTTTGGCGCGCCTGTTTTTCAAACCACCAAGCGCGCCCCTGCCCCATCAGACCCAAGAACGGCACCTTCCCCGCGGGGAAGGTAACCAAGGTTTCAATCCAGGCTGTCCAAAAGCGCCTGCACTGCGGCTTCAATCCGGCGCCGATCAATTGACGAAAAATCGCGGTCCAGCTGCACTTCCAGTTTGCCGTTGGTGGCCACACATTTCGCCTGCCCCTGTGGGCGCGGAAACTGCACCACTGTTTTGGCCGCCCGGCGCGATGGTTTGGCTTTCCTGGCCGTCGGGGTCTCTGCACCCTGCCCTGCATACCGGCGCAGGATCTCCAGCTCTTGTTCTGACGTCACCGACTCCAGCTGGCCCAGATCACGGATGATCCCTTGAACAACGGCATCGTCCGACAACTGTTTGGCCACCGCCAACCCTAACGCGCGCGGAATGTCATGTGCGTGGGACAGCGCATCCCCCAGATGTTCGACCAAGGGAATGAAAGCGCGGATATAGCTGCGTTTCTGATAGCCCGCCGAATTGAACAGCTGGGCCACCGCGCGATCCGGGTCGACCTCTTCGGTTTGCGGATCACGTGCATACCGCAGCGCAAGCTGTGCCATTTCCGCGAACGAGATGTCTTTGCGCACCAGGTTTTCGTCAACCATCTGGCGGTACAACCGTTCCAACCCTTCGCCCGGCAATGTGACGACCGCCGGAATGGTGCGATATTGTTCCTGACCGGTTTCCGCCAAAAGCTGACGGTACGCCGACAAACGCCGAAACCCTTGTATCAACTCAAACCGCCCAGCAGCGGATGTTTCCACCCGGATCGGGTTTGACAAGCCAATATCGGCAATCGAGGTTTTCAGCTCTGCCAGTTCGGCATCTTCGGTTTCGGCACGATCCCGCGTCAGCTTGGTTGTGTCGATCGCCTGAACGCCGATCTCTTCAACAATCAGCCCCGCTTTGCGCAGGCGCACAAACTCGTGCGCCAGGGTGTCATTCTCTGCGCGGATGGCCGCTTCTGTTTGTTGCCGAGAGCGCAGGTTTTCAGCCGTTTCGTTGATGGCCGAGGCCATGGGCCCGCGCCGCTGCGGCGGTACCATGGATTTGGTTTCCAGCGGGGCATCCAGATCTTGCGGCATCTCGATATCGAATGTGCGGCGTTTGCGAGTCATCTATCAGTCCTCCAGCTTGTCCCACGCCGCCACAAAGGACGACCGGAATTCTTCATAGGCTTGATCAAACGTGGCCCGAGCACGACGCCAGGTTTCGCGTGTCATCTGGCGATAATCGATCTCATAAACCGAACTAAGGAACCGGCCAGACTGTTCCACTGCGCGGGTCATTTCGACCGGATGCACGGCCAAGTGATCGCCAAAAACCTTGCCAAAGGCTGTATACATCGCGCGGTGCAACTCGTTCCCCGGCTCAAACCGGGTCATCAAAAACCGGATATCGACAAAGGCCTTGGGCAAACCAATCTTCCCCGCGGGGAAGGTGCCACCAAACTGGCCCAAATCTTCCAATGCTTCGGAAAGCTGCCCGATGAACGAAGTGGTGCTGTCATATTCCCAATAGCCGGGGCCCGAAGGCACATACAGCATATCCGCAGCAAACACCGCGTTCATGGATTGATAGCCAATCGCAGGCGGGCAATCGAACAGCACCAGATCGTAATCTTCATTCGGAATCTGATCCAGAAACCGGCTGACTGCGGCAAAGAATGACCACTCTGGATTCAGGTGGCGATACTGGGCCGAGGCGAATTCGACAAAAGCCGCGTTCGCACAAGAGGGAACGATATCAATCGTTGGCCAAGAGGTGGGTTTGATGAAGTCAGACACCCGCAAACCGCCCAGACCCATTTCCTGAATCGATTGCGGCACGCGCCGTTGGGGCAGGGAGGTGCCAGAGGCCGCGCCGGATTGGGTTGCGTTCATCCGCGCGGTTTCTTTTTCAAGATCGCGCGCCATGATCCCCCAGACGGTGTATTCTTCGGTCACATCCGTCAGACCCATGGCGTGGCTCAGCGTGGCTTGCGGATCAAAGTCAACGACCAGCACCCGATACCCATCCAAAGCCGCCGCATGGGCGAAATGCAGCGCCACCGTGGATTTGCCCGCGCCACCTTTGAAGTTGGCAATCGCAACCCGGCACGCCCGTTTGCCCGCAGGGCGGGGCGGCATCAGTGACCGCCGGTTCACCTTCATCTTGCGGCGCAGCACGTTCACCTCTTCCAACGAGAACCAGCGCTGGCGTCCGTCTTCCTCTACTTCCCCGCGGGGAAGATTTGGATCATCGGCCAACCGTCCGCGAAAGGTGGACTGGTTCACATTCAGGATCAGTTCTGACACTTCCCAAGACGAGAACCGCCGCAACGTCTTTTCCATTTGGGGGCTAAATGTCTGTTGCCGTATCCATGTCTGCATCTTCAAAGACTGGGCCTGTAACCGGGCCAGATCAGCGTGGTCGTACATCTGTCGTTCTCCACCGGACGTAAATTCTGCTCATCCTCTCAAATACGCTGAACTTGCATTATTCGCAAAATGGTTTTTTATAAATGACAGAAAAAACAGGAATGCCGGTAAACCAAGCACATATGGCCGATTTCACGCCGAATCGGTTTGCGCCCAAATCAGTGCAGGGCAGGGCGCGTTGCTAGGGATCAGACCCGAATATAGGGGGACATCATTTTCCCTTATACCAGATTAAGGGGACATCTTGGCAATATAAGGTGACACACTGGATGTCCCCCTATACCATTAATACCAATATTCTATTTAGATTTTGGATTAGAACAGGCACCAAAACACCCGGACCCTTGACAGAATCGGCGAACCGGACGCAAATGGTGCCAAGCTGACGATTAACGTTGGCCTGCAAGATAACGAAGCCAAAGGCTCAGACATTCCAGGGCGGTGCAATGCCCTGATTGCAGGAGGCATCCATGCAGGTGGAGCAGATCGCCGGGCGGCAGTCCGGTGCACAGAAATACGATATCCTTTCGGCGCTTATGGCGTTCGCCTTGTCTCAAGACAAGAATCGCCAGCGGTTGATCTTGCGGCTGATGTCATTGATCACCACACGCTATAACTGGCAGCGCAACGAATTATGCATGGGTCAGAAAGACATCGCCACTTTGTGGTGTGTTGATGAGCGGACAGTGAAACGTGAGCTGGCCAAGTTGCGCGCGCTGGAATGGCTGATCGTGAAACGCAAAGGGTCGCGCGGGCATAACAGTGTCTATTCCTTGGATTTGACCCGTGTGCTGGAAGACACGCGCCCGGTATGGCCCAACATCGGCACAGACTTTGTTGCCCGCGTCCAGGAACGCTATGTGCCTAAGACCGATCTTCCTGAACCCAATGTCATTCCATTTCGCAAACAAACCGGGCCCACGCCGGAAGGCGGACAGGGGGCCTGGGCAGGGGCGCAAGCCGCGCTGCATGCGGAACGGGCAGATTTATACGGCGCATGGTTTCATGGGCTGACCGAAGTTGAGGTGGGGCAGGGGCGTTTGATCTTGGCCGCGCCTACAAAGTTTCACGCCACCTATGTGACGACCCATTTGCTGGGCATGTTAACCGCCGCAGTACGGATGACAGACCCATCTATCCATGCGGTTCAGATCATCAGCTAGCCGCGTGTTTCAGCCAGCGGCCAAACTGGCGGAACATGCTGGTGGGTGACGGTTGAAACAAGCAACGCAGAACAAAGCGGAATGGATCAAGTTCGATCATTTTCAGGCCCCATGATGTGGTTTTGCCGGATCATGATCCTCCGATAACCCGCTAAGGTCTAAGTTGCGTGACGGCTGTGTAACGGCGCGGCTACATTTTCTCAGGCAGACCGGGGCTGATTGCGGGTGAAAGCGACAGCACGCCAAAACAGAACACATGCCGGGCATTGGCCAGAAACCGAACATGTGACACAGGGATGTCATCCGAATTTGCGATCAGTTGCGAAATATGAGGCGCGTTCATGACTGACTACTCTCGCTATGCGATTTACTATCTTCCGCCTTCCGGGCCATTGGCCGACTTTGGTGCGGCTTGGTTGGGATGGGACGCGCAGACAGGCCTGCCCTGTCCACACCCGGATGTGCCCGGCGTAGTAGACATGACAGCCACGCCCCGGAAATACGGGTTTCACGGTACGCTGAAACCGCCGTTCCGGTTGGCAGATGGCTGCACACAGGCCACCTTGCAAGACGCCGTGGCCGATTTGGCTGCCACCACCGCTCCGGCGACCTGTGAGGGGCTGGCATTGACGCGGCTGGGCAGGTTCCTGGCTTTGACCCCAACAGGCGATACAACCGCCCTGGGCGCCGTTGCAGCGGCCTGTGTCACGCAGCTGGATGGCTTTCGCGCGCAACCATCACAGGCAGAGCTGGCCCGCCGCCGTGCCGCGTATCTGTCGGAACGTCAAAACACGCTGCTGGAGGACTGGGGCTACCCCTATGTGTTGGATCAGTTTCGCTTTCATCTGACGTTGACGGGGAAATTGCCAAAGGCGCAGGTGGCTGAGGCGCAAGAGCTGTTGCAAAGCCTGCTTCCCGCATTGCCCGTACCGTTTGAGGTACGTGACATTTGCTTGCTGGGTGAACGCGAGGATGGGTGTTTCGAATTGATCCATCGCTATGGTTTAACCGGCTGAAACGCTGCCGATATGTTGCGCCCGGACGCAAGCTTTCGCCGTCCCGGAAAACATGTCTTGAAGCTGGAGAAGACTGTATGCCTTGGCCGGTTGATGACTAATATTTTGCTGAGTGCGAAACCAAATTGGATATCCAGTTCCGATCATCATACTGATCTTCAATGATTGCTGAGAATGGCGGGGCAGTCATCTGTGACAACGATGCTTGGCAATTGCATCCGATTAGGGACAAATCCGAAAAGAAGCGCCTGCAGAGGACAGCAAATGATGTTGTTCGTGAAACGAAAGCCATGAAGGATTGGGAGGGATGGCCAACCTCTGCCATATGCATCGCTGGGAATGGAACAGGTGATGCGTTGGTCGTTTTGATAAACGCCAACACATGCGAACCAGCCATCCCCCGTTGGAACCACGAAACCGGTCAGACAACCAAGCTGCACGGTGATTTCTCAGAGATGCAAAAGGCTTAGGGTGCCATTTTGCGCCCAGCCGTAACCCAACCCCGATAAGGGAGTGATGAAACACTAACAGCGGGGCAGGGCGGGTGACTTGCGGTGGTATCATCGGCCTATTGCTGTGCAGAGGTGCCGCAAGTTACCAAAAAATGAATCACCAAGGCCCATTCCCGACCATTTTTCCTTGAAAAATTCTGGGAGTATGATTCACGTGACGCTAAGTCGACATTTTGAATTCGGCGTGCAGGCGAGCAGACAAATCAAATCTAGGTTTACCGTGGGCAGATATTTTCTTGCCCGCTGGCGGTATTCTTCCAAGCGTCGTGTGCCGAATTGCCCTGTCCGCGCATGGCGTGGTCATTTTTATTGGCTATTTTTGATGAGAGAAAAAAACGTGATGCAGCTTTCTGAAACTCCGACGGTTCACGAAACGGCGCTCTTGCAAAACAGTACTTTGGGCAGTTGGACCGAAGTTGAATCCAACGTGTCGCTTCGCGATGTTGAACTGGGCGCATATTCGCAGGTTGGGCAGAGCGCGCGGATCGCATCGTGCAAAATTGGCAAATTCTGTACCGTTGGCGAAGGGGTGCGCATTCATCCAACCGTGCATCCCAGCTGGCGCGCGAGCCAACACCCGATCACGTATTTGGCCGAGAAATTTGACCTGGGCGCAAATGATGCCGCGTATTTGGCGGAAAACGCCCAAGAACAGGTGACGATTGGCCATGATGTTCACATAGGCGCAGGGGCGGTGATTATGCCGGGCAGCAATGTGGGAACAGGGGCTGTTGTGGTGGCAGGGGCCGTTGTCGCGGGAGAGGTTGAGCCTTACACCGTTGTCGCCGGAACGCCCGCAACACGGTTGAACCGCCGGTTTTCGCCGGATCATTCCTTGTCGCTGCTAGAGATGGCCTGGTGGGACTGGAGCCATGATGTGTTGAAAGAGCGTTTGGCCGACATGCGCGATCTGGCGATTGATGCGTTTGTCGAGAAATTTGCGCCTCTGGGCTGATACAGCCCGGTCAACACATGGCGGGGTAGGGGTTAACCGCCCAGGGATCAGGCCTGGACGGTTATATTCTATGACAGATCAGGCGTTTTCAAACATGGATTGGTATTGATCGCGCAGGATGTTCTTTTGCACTTTGCCCATGGTGTTGCGTGGCAGCTGATCCAGAACAACCAGTTTCTTGGGGTGTTTGAACCGAGCGAGAGACTGTTTGACCGCACCCATGATCGCGTCCAGATCGGGTGACGCCCCATCTTCGGCAATCAGAACGCCCAAAACGGTTTCGCCGAAATCTGGGTGGGGCACACCCACCACCGCGCTTTCCATGACGCCGGGTTGATCATCAAGGACCAGCTCAATCTCTTTGGGATAGATGTTGTATCCACCCGAAATGATCAGGTCTTTGTTGCGCCCAACGATTTGCACGTAGCCATCAGCGTCAATTGTGCCCAGATCGCCGGTGATAAAGAACCCATCCGCGCGCAGTTCGGCGGCGGTTTTCTCGGGCATTTGCCAATAACCTTTAAACACGTTCGGGCCGCGCACCTCAATTTGGCCAATCTCGCCATCAGGCAGCGTTTCGCCATTGTCAGGGTTGGTGATCTTCAGCTCTACACCGGGCAAGGGGAAACCCACTGTGCCTGCCCGCCGTTCGCCATCATACGGGTTAGAGGTGTTCATATTGGTTTCGGTCATGCCGTAGCGTTCAAGAATGCGGTGGTTTGTCCGCTGTTCAAACTGAACATGGGTTTCGGCCAACAAGGGCGCGGAACCAGACACAAACAAGCGCATATGCGATGTCAGCTCTTTAGTGAAACGCGCGTCGCCCAGCAGACGGGTGTAGAAAGTTGGAACGCCCATCAATGTTGTGGCTTTGGGCAGCAGGGCAATCACCTGGTCCAGATCGAATTTGGGCATGAAAATCATGCTGCCGCCAGAGGCCAGGATCACGTTGGTGGCCACGAACAGCCCGTGGGTGTGAAAGATTGGCAGCGCGTGCAGCAGAACATCACTATCGGTGAAGCGCCATTCTTCGACCAGCGTCTTTGAGTTGGACAACAGGTTGTTCTGGGTCAGCATTGCGCCTTTTGAACGGCCCGTGGTGCCGGATGTGTACAGAAAGGCGGCAAGGTCATCGCCTGTGCGATCTACAGTCGCAAACGTGTCGGGCAATGCGCTGGCCTGCGCCATCAAAGAGCCGGATCCATCTGCGTTAAGCGTTTCGATCTTGGCGTTTAGCTCTGTTGCGATGGGGGTCAGCTTGGATTGGCTTTTTTCGTCGCAAACGATCAGGGCCGCGCCGCTGTTTTCGATGAAATACGACAGTTCATCCACAGTGTAGGCGGTGTTGAGCGGCAAAAAGACCAACCCGGTTTGTGCACACGCCGCATAAAGCGCCAAGGCCTGGGGCGATTTTTCAATCTGTGCGGCCACGCGGTCGCCGGGCTTCAACCCGATTTGCACAGTCAAATTTGCAATCTGCGCTGCCATGGACAGGAAGTCACGATGGGTGAGTGTTTCGCCATCGGGAAGATGCAGAAAGGGCGTTGCCTTGCCAGCATGAACACCAAAAAGACCGTCATATAATGGGTTTGCCATCAGCTTACCTTTCCTGTGGCTTTGCGAGTGTGGCCGCATCGGACAGCGACTGGACGTCGCTTGTCGCCACGATTTCTTTATTCGTTGCGAATTTTTCGTGGTTTATCGCAACTTTGTTCAGATCGTAAAGATAGTTGACCATCGTGCTGCCCGATTGGGCGATGCCTTTTTCCGATAGGTCTGCATCCGCGTGTACGGCGTGGACAATTGCACCATTGCCCAGATGGAAACGCGCGACAGGGTCGTAGGGCTGTCCGGCGCCGCCCTTGGCGTTCAACAGGTAATGCGCCGCAATTGCCTGCATTTCCGCCGGATTGCTTGTGTCCCAAGTGTAGTCGTTTTTTTCCAGCCAGCCGACTAATCCGGGGATTGGAGACAGGGTGACGAATGTTTTCAGCCCGGTGATTTCTGTTGCCAGATCTGAAGCCACCTGCTTGATCAGCGAATTCCCGAAAGAGATGCTGGCCAGCCCGGCCTGACAGTTGGAGATAGAATAGAAAACCGCTGTATCGGCATCCTCTGCCGGGATCGCGGCGCGGTCTTCGGCCAACAAGTCCTGAATTGAATTGGGGATGCCCTTGGTCAGTGCCACTTCGACAAAGATCAGGGGTTCATCGGGCATAGAGGGGTGAAAGAACGCAAAACAGCGCCGATCTGTTGGTTCCAGTCGACGGCGCAGATTGTCCCAGCTGTCGATGGCATGCACCGCTTCGTAGGCGATGACCTTATCCAGAATATGCGCCGGGGTTTCCCAACTGATCGGTCGCAAAACCAAAAATCCGCGGTTGAACCATGAGGCGAACAGGTGCCGGAAATCGAGATCAAGCGCCTGCAATTCAGGGTCTGATCTGCCCAATCGCAACAAATCAGCGCGCATTCTGACCAAAGCGCCGGTTGCCCCGCGCACCTGATTCAAGCTTCGTATCAGTTCCTGCCGGCGCGGTTCCGCGGCGTGCATGAAAGCACGATACGATTGTTTGGAAGGGTTACGCTCATACTCATCCAAGGTGGAACGCACCGTTTCAGGGTCGATGTTCATTCCGGTGGCGATATAGCGGAAGAACTCTAGCTTCTTGTCATCATCCAGCTGTTCAAACCCGGTCAGGATATCTTCGGCCAAAGCCAGACCAGAGGTTTCGCCCGCGGAACCGGCCAGATCACTGGCCAGTTCCTCAATTGGGCGACTGTCCTTGCCCTTGCGGGACGGCAGTCGATAGCGCCGTTCAAATACGGTGGACAGTAGATCAGCAAGTAATGTCATAGAGCGGTTCCCATTGCAGCATTAGGAAGCCAGGTGGCCAGACCCGGAAACAGGCACAGCAGAATTATCGCCAAGACCATACAAGCCACATAGGGCAGGGACCCGGTCAGGATAGTTTTCAGCGAAATATCAGGTGCGATGCCGTTGATGACATATAGGTTCAGGCCAACAGGCGGTGAGATCAGTCCGATTTCCATGTTGATGGTCAGCACAACGGCAAACCAGATCGGGTCAAAACCGGCGGTGGTGATGATGGGCAGCAGGATTGGTGCAGCCATCAGGATGACCGCGACCGGCGGCAGGAAGAAGCCCGCGATCAACAAGAAGACATTGACCGCCCCCATCAGCACCCAGCGATTTACGTCCAGCGTTCCGATCCATTCAGCAATTGCCTGCGTGATGAAAAGAGAGCTGAGCATATAGGAAAAGACGCCCGCCGCCGCGATGATGAACAGGATCATCACGGATTCTTTGGTGCTGTCGCGCAGAACCACCCACAGGTCGCGCGGGTTCCACAGCTTGTAGATCACCATGGCGATGACCAGGCACAACAGGGCGCCCACGGCGGCTGTTTCGGACGGAGTCGCGATACCGCCGTACATGGCGTACAGAACACCAAAGATGATCAGCAAAAATGGCAGGACGCGCGGCAGAATCTCAAACCGTTGGGTCCATGTGTAGGTGCCTGAGCTGAGACGCCCAGCATCGCCAGAGCGCCAAGTGGCATACAGCGACCACGCCATGAACAGACCGACAAGCATGAACCCAGGAATGACCCCGGCCAGAAACAGACGGCCGATCGAGGTTTCAGTGGCGATGCCATAGACGATCATGGTCACCGATGGTGGGATCAGAATGCCCAACGTGCCGCCTGCGGCGATCGACCCTGCGGCGACCCCATCCGGGTAGCCACGTTTGCGCATCTCGGGGATGCCCATTTTGCCGATGGCGGCGCAGGTGGCAGGCGATGACCCGGACATGGCGGCAAACAGTGCGCAAGCCCCCAGGTTAGAGATGACCAAACCACCCGGAATGCGGGTTAACCAACGTTCCAGGGCTTCGTACAAATCGGCCCCGGCGCGGGTTGAGGCAATGGAAGAGCCCATGATGATGAACATGGGGATGGAAAGCAGAGCGAAGTTGTCCAGCTTGCCAAAGAAGATTTCGGGCATCAGCTCTAGCGAGCGGGGACCGTCAAAGATAATCAGGAATCCGGCCGATACGATCAGCAGACCAATGGCAACAGATACACCCGAAAAAAGTACAACAATGGTGGAGATCGCAACGATCGCACCCAACAAAAGAGGATCCATCTGGGTTACTCCAAGCCAAAGGGTTTTTCGATGCCAAGCAAAACGGCGGCGAAATCAGCGATCAGTTGCAGCAGAAACAGGCCAAAACCGATGGGCATAGCAAGGTAGGGAATCCACAGTCTGACACCCCAGACCGTGTCTGAGCGCCATCCGCGATCCCATGCGAAATGCCAGAATTCGAAACCGTAAAACAACATGATCGACACAAGCCCGATGGACAGGACAGATGTCACCATTGCCAAGATGAACCGCAGGCGCGGCGGTAGTGACAGCGGGATAAGGTCTACGTTCACATGTCCGCGCAAACGCTGGACATAGGGCAAGCCGATCAATGTGGCAGAGATGGCCAGATAAACAACGGCTTCGGTTTGCCAAACGGTAGAGCCATTCAGCACGAAACGAATGACAATCATTTGGCAGGTGATGATCACTGCGGCAACAATCATGGCTGCCGAGCACCAACCGGCCAATGTCGAGAGTCCAGCTACGGCCTTTAGGAACTTATTGTCCCCTGTGTTTGCAATTCTGGCTGAGCTTTGTCCCGCCATTATCGTCTCCTATTCGTCTTTGAATATGGTGTCGGGGCAGCACAGGGCTGCCCCGATGAGTATCATTCGACGGCCAAAGCCAGATCGAGAAGCATTTGCCCATCGGGCACATCTTCAACAAAGGCTTTGTAGGAAGTTTCTTGTGCAAGGGCGCGCCACGCGGCGAAATCCTCGGCACTCATTTCTGCAATCTCAACACCTGCGTCGCTAAACACTTTGGCAGAGGCAGCATCCTGTTTCTTGGCTTCTTCAAGGTAGTAGGCTTCGGCTTTTTCAGCGGCGGCCAACAGGGCGGTTTGTTGCGCTTCGTTCAGGTCTTCAAACGCGGATTTGTTCATCAGCAGCGGCTGATACATGAACCACAGAGCCACATCGCCTGCCGGGGTGTAGCATTTGACCTGCTCATAGATCCGGTAAGACACAAAGGACGAAGACGAGGTGTTGGCGGCCTGAAGCACGCCGGTTTGCATGGCGTTGTAGATTTCAGACGACGCCATCGATGCGATGGACGCACCGGCACCAGCCAGCATTTGTTCAAACGACTTGCCCGCCGCACGGGTTTGCAGGCCTTTCACGTCTTCTGGGCTGGTGATGCATTTTTCTGTACCGGCAAAGCCACCGGCCAAATAGCCGTGCACCAGAACCATTACATCGTCATCGGCCATCTTGGCCTCGAGCGCGTCCATGAACGCCGAGTTTGACAGGCGCGCGGCGTGGTCATGGTTTTTGACCAAGCCCGGCATCAGAGTCAGGTTGTAGGCAGGTTGCTGACCGCCGGCATAGCTAAGCGGCAGAACCGTCATATCCAGCTGTCCGCGGCTTAGGGGTTTGTACTGCTCACGCGGTTTAAACAGCGATTTCGAGCCGAAAATCTTGATCGACAGATCCACGTCGGCGCCAGCCACTTCATCAGCGACGATCTGGGCGACCTGGTGACGAATGTCTTTGTTGGACCACTGGTGCGACAAGCGTAGTTCTGTTGCTTGCGCCAGCGTGCCTGTCGCCACGAGTGCGATGGCCGCAACGGCCGATTTCATAATTGAATTCATGTTTTCCTCCCAAAAAATTCAATCCGGTTGACCCGGGTATGAAGCACGATAGACATATTATGTTTTTTAGGTCAACTTTTTTGTATACAACAGTTGGGCGCCCGAATTTACAAATTCGGGCGAGTCGTTGAATTTGTAAAATTTGGCAGGTAGGGTTTGTTGCTATGAATACACGTCGCGCGGATAGCATTGCTGAAGAACTGGAAGAGCGGATATTTTTCGGCACTTATTCCGATGGTGATCGGTTGGATGAAGTCCGTCTGGCCGAACAGTTTGGTGTCTCGCGTACACCGCTGCGCGAAGCATTGCAGCGGCTTGCCTTATCCGGTTTGGTAGAACTTATCCCACGGCGGGGCGCGTTTGTGCGTCAGCCGGGGCCGGTAGAGTTGATTGAAATGTTTGAGGTTATGGCAGAGCTGGAAGCTGTGTGCGGTCGCTTGGCCGCCATGCGGATATCAGATCAGGCGCTGGCAGATTTGCGCGAGGCCAATGAAAAATGCCAAGCCGCTGTCGATAGTCAGGATCCCGATACGTACTATATTGAAAACGAGCGGTTTCATAAGATCATCTATCAGCAGTCAGGTAACAGCTTTCTGGCGTCAGAAGCCGGGGCGCTGCACCGCCGTCTGAAACCCTTTCGGCGTCAGCAGTTGAAGCTACGGGGCCGAATGCAGCAATCTATGGCAGAGCATAAAGCGGTGGTTGCGGCATTGGACCAAGGGGATTCGGAGGCCGCGGCAACTGCACTGCGTGGTCACGTGGCGATCCAGGGCGAGAAATTCCACTACCTGATGACGAACTTGCGCAAAGCTGCAGAGTAACGACCGGTTGCGATTGCGGTGCCAAATGCACCTGTTCAGACACCAAGTCTTGCGATGTGAAACAAGACAAAACGACTTGGGATAAATGGTCCGGGGCAGAACACGCCGCCCCGGACTTTGTATTATGCTTTGAACCTGCGGATATCGCCGGTCTTCAAGCGGCCCGAGTAAGACACAAGCTCTTGCTTGACCAAGCGCATCAGGAAATACAGCGCAAAGATGTTCACGACCGCCATCGCAAAGATCGCAGCATCCGAGAAGTCGATAACCGGTCCAAGGCTGGCGGCGGCACCGATCACGATGAAGACACAGAAAATCAGTTTGAAGATCAACTCTGATGTCTTGCCTTCGCCAAACAGGAAGGTCCAGCTTTTCAGGCCGTAGTAGGACCACGAGATCATTGTCGAGAAGGCGAACAAGATCACGGCAATCGCCAGCACATATGGGAACCAGCTGATGCTGGAACCAAAGGCCGCCGATGTCAAAGCCACACCGCTGACATCGCCTACGGTTGCAATGGCAGAGCCTGCATCGTTCAGAACATACAGTCCGGTTTCCGGATCGATGATCAATTGCTGTGAGATAGTGATCACAAGCGCGGTCATCGTGCAGATGACAACCGTGTCGATCAAAGGCTCCAGCAAAGACACGAAACCTTCGGTGATTGGTTCTTTGGTGCGCACGGCAGAGTGTGCAATCGCCGCAGAACCAACACCCGCCTCGTTCGAGAAGGCGGCGCGTTTGAAGCCCTGGATCAGTGCCCCAACGAACCCGCCAGCAATGCCCAACCCAGTGAAGGCACCTTCAAAGATTTGGCCAAAGGCCCAGCCGATTTTGTCGTAGTTCACAATCAGGACGATCAACGCCGCACCAACATACAAGATGCCCATAAACGGCACGACTTTTTCGGTGACATTGGCGATGGATTTGATGCCACCGACAATCACGGAAAACACAACAAGCGCAAAGATCACGCCTGTAATCCAGCCCGGATAATCCCCGACGATGCCAGAAATCTGTGCATGCGCCTGATTGGCCTGGAACATGTTTCCGCCGCCAAGGGCCCCAAGAATACAGAACACGGCAAACAACACGGCAAGAATTTTGCCGCCCGGCAGGCCAAGTTCCTTGAAGCCTTTGGTGATGTAATACATCGGACCACCAGAAACGGAGCCGTCGTCATATTCGTTGCGGTATTTAACACCCAGCGTACATTCGGTGAATTTTGACGCCATGCCCATCAGACCCGCAAGGATCATCCAGAAGGTTGCGCCTGGCCCGCCGATCCCGACAGCCACAGCCACACCGGCGATGTTCCCCAAGCCAACGGTGCCTGACAACGCGGTGGCAAGCGCCTGAAAGTGGCTGACTTCACCGGCATCATTCGGGTCTGAATAATCACCCTTTACCAGTTGAATGGCATGTTTGAAGAAACGAAACTGAACGAAACCAAAGTAAAACGTAAAGACCGTTGCGGCCACAACCAGCCACAGAACGATCCAGGGAAAACTGGTTCCCGGAAATGGTGCAAAGATCAAATTGACGAACCAGCCGGTGGAAGAGGCGAAGGCTGCGTTCACTTTTGCGTCTAGGCTGGCCGCCTCTTGGGCATAGACAGCAGACGCACTTATCGAGGCCAGCGACGCGGCCAGCCCAAGTTTCATTGGATTTTTCATGATGTCCCTCTGGGCTTTCTATCCGACCACGGTCACGGGCACGCTGGCGTGCATCACCAGGCTGCCGGTGGAGCTGCCAAAGATGCGGGATGTGAACCCGCCGTGAGAAGAGCGTGCGACAACGATCTGTTCCGCGCCCTGTTCGATTGCAATTGCGTTCAACGTGTCTGCCACATCCCCGTGACGCACGACGCCAGAGGCTTCTAGGCCCTCATCCTGCAATTGCTGTACGGCCGGATCGATGATGCGATCATGGGCAATTTTCAGCTCTTCTTCGCGCCGCTTGTGGCGCATCGCGTTTTCTTCCGGTGTTTGAAAGGTGAACGGGGACCATTCGATCACGTAGACAACGACAATTTCGCAGTCCCCTATCAGTTTCGCTAATTTCTTGCCGTAGGACAGTGCGCGGTTTCCCGACGCTTCGCCATCCAATCCGACGATCAATTTTGAACTCACTTCAACGTCTCCTTTTGTTGGTTGACGTCCGAGTACCAACGCTCTGGACGCTCAATAAATCAGGGCTTGCATGCACATCGCGCAGAGGCCGCCTGTTTGGATATTTTCAGGCATTTTCACTAGTGATTGGGCATTTAATTTGGTAAATTCCTAATAATATCCCCAAAAAATCAGTGATTCTTAGGGAAAATGACTGGATGAGCAGAGAATTAGATCGAATCGACCAGAGCATTCTTCGGGAGCTTCAGGCCAACGGGCGGTTGCCGATTGTTGAGCTTGCGTCGCGCGTGCACCTGACCAACACACCATGCGCAGAGCGCGTGCGGAGGTTGGAAAAAACTGGTCTGATCAAGAAATACAAAGCGGTCGTCGACCCAGAGCAATTGGGGCTGACGCATTTGTCGGTGGTGCAAGTGTCTATGTCATCCACGTCTGATGACTCTTTGGACAAGTTCAACGCGGCCGTGAACAGGATACCCGAGGTTGAGACCTGTATGATGATCGCAGGGTCGTTTGATTACCTGCTGATCATCCGGTGCCGTGACATGGCGCATTTTCGTGCGGTTTTGGGGGATCGGGTCAGCAAGCTGCCCTTTATCCGGCAAACCAACTCTTTCGCGGTGATGGAGGTGGTCAAGGAACAGCCTGAGATAGAGTTCACCACTTAAGGGATAACGTCAGGCCATTCGAATGGTCGTTTGTGCTTCAGACGCGCTGTTTGCGGAAGACCGTTCCAACCGATGGACCGCTCGCATCTTGGCATCTCAAGAAACACAGTAATGAGTAATGATCAAAAGGCACCGGCAAGCCACATGAAAGGCCGAAACGATTGACGCGTCCCAAGAAGGTTTTGACGATTTCGGCACTGGCCGCCTTGGGGCTGCTCCTTTCAGCCTGTGCTCTTTACAAGCCGTTGCGCGTGTTGACTCCCTCAACATTTGGCCTGACCTGCGCGTCCGCGGACATTTGCGTAGAAGATCCCGCCACCATTCCCGATGCTGTCGTGCTTCGGAACGATGCTTTGAGTTTCGTTGCAGAAAATGTTGGTCCGCTAAAGAAGCCACCGCGTCTTCTGTTCTGCAGCTCAGAAGAGTGCTTTGCCCGTTTCGGAAACCCAGCCGTTGCGGCATTGTATTTCTGGGGTCTCGATACCTTGCTCATCAACGATAAGGGCTGGAAGGATTACATCCTTCGTCACGAACTGATCCATCATTGGCAGGTCGAAAATTTTGGCGTGCGCCCAACAGCATCGGGCCTTCCTCGATGGTTCATCGAAGGTATGGCCTATTCCTTGAGCCAAGACCCAAGAAATCCTTTGCCTCGGACGGATATCCAAGAATGGCGTGCCCAATTCGAGGCATGGGTATCAGGCGGCAACGATTGGCGGCAACCGCCTCAATGAGGGCCGTCACATCGGTTTGTGATACGATCCTGTCCACTTATCGGAACTATATCAGTCTGAAAAATCTTGGAGTCAGAGCCCCGATACGAGCAAAAGATGTAGCGCGGTGATGGGCCCGCTTTTGACGGCAGGTTTCAGCCCTTCAGAAGATGGGGTCAGTTGCGGATAGGGGCGAAATCCTGCGCTAAGGCTGCCCCCCTTTCTGCGGTGCGGAAAATGGCTGCGGCGAGCCGAACGTGACTGATGCTGCACTTGCCAAAGGAACTTGTGTGGTCTTTTCGCTCGATATAGCCTTGGCATTGGGATTTTGGGCTCGCCGTTATGATAGGAACAAGGTTGATCGCGTTTTGCAGGAAAAGAAAATTGTTGCTTTCTATCGCGAGCACAATTTGCGTTGGGGTATTGGTCTTTGAAACCAAGCTAGCGTACCATTTTTTTCCCCATAATGCATTTTCCAGCGCCTTGGAATCGCTGTCGCAAAGCGTAGGGTCTGAAGCTCGGTTAACTTGGTTGCTTGAGCGCCAAGGATTTGAAGTCGAAAGGGTTTCTGACACCTTTTGGGGCCAGTCAGCTTTGAAAGGAGCCTTCACTGATTGCGACTTTTCTGAGTCCGATCTTCGCTCTTACAGCGATTGCCAGGACAGCCGATACGAAGCATTCATCGATGAAATCGGATATGATCCAGAACACCACGCCACCTTGGCGCATGCCGATATGATCACGTACCTTGTCGGCATCTGTGAGCGAAAACTGTTAATCTTTTGGATCGCACGAACAGATCAAATCGAACACGTCAAAGCGTCCTCGCAATGGTCATGTCTCTAAGTGAACTTCAGGGGATTGAAATGTCTGCTTTGTCCGCACAGCCGAGGTTCACCCTGACTTTCCGTATTACGGGTCATATGTCGGTAAAACTGACCTACCATGCCAAGCCCAGTTCCGCCCCCAGCCGGACGCGAGACCATGTAGGCTGTCTGGGCGCATCCTTGCGGGCGCGCGGTCAGACAAGACAGTTGGGACGTATGATCGGGAATGGATACCGACAGCAACTTTGCAGAATTTCTGTCAGGAAAAATAAAAGGCGGCATCCGGGAGGAGGTGGATGCCGCCTATTAAGTCTGATTGGTTCTGGGAGGAGGTAGAACCAATCTATGAACCTAAGATAGGGCTAACGCTGCAACTGCACAATAGCTGAGCTATGCTAATGTTGCATTGCAGCATTGCGTCGGACGTACCCCTTATCGGCTGTTCTCCCAAAGCAGGCACATAGCCGATGAGCCATAAGCCCTGGGGCAGGCCAGGAAATCACACAAGCGGCCATATCCATTCGGCTGGTGAAACTGAGCCGTGGCGCAACACTCTCTGGCTGGGCGACTAGAGAGGCGAGGGGGGCACTATGCGCAATACCCGAGATTAATCACCACGCGGGAAGCGTTGGCTTTCTTCTAAGACATTCAAGTCCATATGATTGCGCATGTAGCGCTCTGATGCTTTCTGAAGCGGCTGGTGGTCCCACGGGTAGTAATCACCGTTGCGCAGCGCTTCGTATACAACCCAACGACAGGCTTGAGATTGCCGCACCTGGGCATCGAATTGATCAAGATCCCAACGCGCTTGGGTATCTGCGCGGAATTGAGCCACGATTTCCCGATGATTTGGGTCTTCGGCGAGGTTCGTCAGCTCGTGTGGATCCACGTCAAGGTCAAAGAGTTGGTCTGGATCCAGAGAGCAGCGCGTGTACTTCCATTTGCCCTGTCGCAAACAAACCAGTGGCGCATAACTTGCCTCTGCGGCGTATTCCATCGCAACCGGTGTTGTTCTGACGCCCCCTTGGCCAAGGGAAACAAGACTTTCACCGCTGGTCCATGGCATGACTTCGGACATATCGACCCCAGCCAATTCGCACAGCGATGGCGTGACATCGATGGTACTGACCGGGCTTTCGACAAGTCCTGGTTCCATGCCCGGCGCGGCGATCATCAACGGAACGCGAGAGGAGCCCTCATAGAAGGACATTTTAAACCAAAGCCCGCGTTCACCCAGAAGGTCACCATGGTCTGAGACGAAGAGGATGATCGCTTCCTGCTGAGTGTCTTCCAGTGTTTGTAGTAGATCACCGATCTTTTCATCCAGATACGAGATGTTGGCGAAATAGGCCTGGCGCGCGCGCTGGATATCATTGTCGGTGATATCGAAGTTTTCGCGGTCGTTGGCATCCAGGATACGTTTACTGTGGTTGTCCTGATCCTTGTAAGGGATCGGGGGCACTGTTGGCATCAGATGGTCGCACTCATCGTAGAGATCCCAAAACTTCTTGCGTGCCACGTAGGGATCATGGGGATGCGTGAAACTGACCGTCAGGCACCAAGGCCGTGCATCATTTCCGCGGGCCAGATCATAGATTTTCCGGTTGGCGTGATAGGCAACCTCGTCATCGTATTCCATCTGGTTGGTGATCTCTGCCACCCCGGCCCCGGTGACGGAGCCCATGTTATGGTACCACCAGTCAATGCGCTCTCCCGGTTTGCGATAATCGGGCGTCCAGCCAAAATCTGCTGGGTAGATATCCGTGGTCAGACGCTCTTCGAACCCGTGCAACTGATCGGGCCCGACAAAATGCATCTTGCCTGACAAGCAGGTTTGATACCCGGCGCGGCGCAGATGGTGTGCATAAGTTGGTATTGAGGAGGCGAATTCGGCCGCATTGTCATAGACACCGTTGCGCGATGGCAGTTGCCCAGACATGAAAGCCGCGCGTCCGGGCGCGCAAAGCGGGGACGCAGTATATGCATTGGCAAAGCGGGTAGATCGCGCCGCTAGCTTCTTGAGGTTCGGTGCATGAAGCCAGTCAACAGGTCCGTCAGGAAACAGTGTTCCGGTCAGTTGGTCCACCATAAGTATCAGGATGTTGGGTTGGGTCACTGCGCGTGTCCCTTCAGCTCGAAGTCTATCAGAACCAGCACATGATCCGTTGCTTTCTGGCTGGCTTGTGGGTCTTTTGACAGTGCCAATCGCAGATACAATCCGTCGATCATGCCAGCTATTCGTTCAGCAGCAGGCGCCGCCTTTTCGCCGATCAATGGCCGAAGATTATAAACCAGATTGCTGCGCAACCGATTTTGGTAAAGATTCAACAACCTTTGAGCGTCGGGTGAGGACTGTGCCAACACATAGAAGTTCAGCCAGGCTGCGATCACATCTTTCTGAAAATTTGCGCCGGAAAAGCCTGCGTGTACAATTGCTTGAAGGCGCTCCTTGGGGCCATTGGCCTTTGCCAGCTCCTGCTGAACCTGCGTGCCATATAACGTCAGTGTATGGCGCATGGCCGCTAGAAAGATTTGATCTTTTCCGCCAAAATAGTGATGTGCTAAGGCCGATGACATACCCGCGCGTTTGGCGATTTGGCTGACTGTTACATCCAATGACCCGGCTTCGCCGACTTCGGCGATCGTGGCATTGATCAATGCAGAGCGGCGGATTGGTTCCATCCCGAGTTTGGGCATTTTTCCTCACACAAGACTTGCTTTCGTAACCTAGATGTTTCTTTATTGACTCGTCAATTAATAAAGCCGATCTAACTGGGAGATCACCAATGAAACTTAAGACAACCATTTCGGCGCTGGCCATTGTTGCCGCCGCACCTGCGTTTGCTAATTGCGATACAGTCACAATTTCAGACGTTGGATGGACCGATATCACAACAACCACGTCTGCCACCAAACATGTGCTTGAAGCACTGGGGTACGAGACGGACACAAAAATCCTGTCTGTCCCAGTAACCTTCGCTTCGCTGGAATCTGACGATGTAGACGTGTTCCTTGGCAACTGGATGCCAGCGCAGACTGGCGCAATTGGCTCTTATCTGGAAAGCGGTGAGATCGAAACGGTCGCTACCAACCTTGTTGGCACCAAGTATACGCTGGCCGTTCCTGCATATACCTTTGAAAAGGGCCTGAAGTCTTACGCAGACATCAATACTTTTTCGGATTCATTGGACGGAAAGATCTACGGCATTGAACCCGGTAACGAAGGCAACGGTTACCTTGTTTCACTTGCGGAAAAAGAAGGCACTGGCCTAACGGGTATGGAAGTTGTCGAATCCTCTGAGCAAGGCATGTTGGCGCAAGTGCGCCGTGCCTACAAAAAGGGTGAAGACGTTGTCTTCCTTGGCTGGGAACCGCATCCGATGAATGCCAACTTCGAATTGAAGTATCTACCTGGCGGTGAAGACTTCTTTGGCGAAGAAGGCATCGTAAACACCGTTACACGTGCCGGTTATTCGGCTGAATGCCCCAATGTTGGTAAACTGTTGACCAATCTGAAGTTTTCCCTGCCAATGGAAAATGGGATCATGGGCAAAATCCTGGACGATGGCGCGGACCCTGATGAAGCGACGATGGAGTGGATCAAAGCCAATTCGTCGGATGTGCTGGCATGGGTTGACGGCGTAACCACCAAGGATGGCGGCGATGGTGCTGCGGCGGTTTCCGAAGCATTCGGATACTGATCCAAATACAAAATCCTTCCTCACGTCTGGTGAGGAAGGACATCACCCAAAGTGCCTGCATACCGTCACGGGCCAGACCGAAGGAACGATATGAGTTGGCTTAGCGATCAGAAAATACCCGTAGGAAAGGCAGCAGAAGCTGTTTTTGACTGGATGCAAGATCACCTTGGGTGGTTTTTTGACGGTCTGGCCGAGGCGATGGAATGGGTCATTGATTCCGTCGAATGGCTCTTACTGACGCCGAATGAATTTGTGATCATTGCATTCTTTGTCGGCGCGACGTTTCTGATGCAGCGAAATTGGAAGACCTGCTTGCTGGTTCTGGCGGGATTTCTGTTCATCCTCAATCAGGACTACTGGAAAGAAACCATGCAGAGCCTGACGCTGGTTCTTTCGGCGTGTATCGTCTGTATGGGGATCGGTGTTCCACTTGGGATCGCCATGGCGCACCGGCCGCGGCTTTATAAGGCGGTTTTGCCCATTCTGGACCTGATGCAGACCCTGCCGACGTTTGTGTATTTGATCCCGGCGATTGTTTTCTTTGGCATCGGTACCGTGCCGGGTTTGATAGCAACAGTGGTCTTTGTGCTTCCTGCGCCCATCCGGCAAACACAATTGGGTATTACGTCAACTCCAACAGCATTGCTTGAGGCAGCACAGGCCTTTGGCGCCACCAAACGCCAAGTGCTTTGGAAAGTGGAGCTGCCTTCTGCATTGCCGCAGATCATGTCTGGTTTGAACCAAACGATCATGTTGTCACTGTCTATGGTCGTGATCGCAGCTCTTGTTGGGGCGAATGGTCTGGGTGTGCCCGTATTGCGCGCCTTGGGCCAGGTGAACACGGCCCTGGGTTTCGAAAGCGGGTTTATCATCGTTGTCGTGGCCATCATGCTTGATCGGATGCTGAGGGTGAACAAATGATTGCTGCGGAATTCGACAATGTTTCTATCGTTTTCGGACCAGATCCGGAAAGTGCGCTGCCGCTGATGGACGCCGGCCAAGAGCGCGGCGAAATTCGCGAAGCGACGGGCCAGGTTCTTGGAGTTCACAACTGCTCTTTGACCGTGGAAGAGGGTGAAATCCTTGTTCTAATGGGGTTGTCTGGGTCCGGGAAATCGACCCTGTTGCGCGCGGTGAACGGGTTGAACCCCGTCGTGCGAGGGGAAGTGCGGATCAAGACATCCGACGGCATGACATCTGTTACGCAAGCAGACGACAAAACCCTGCGCGACTTGCGTCTGCGGGACGTTGCGATGGTGTTTCAACAGTTCGGATTGCTTCCATGGCGCACAGTACGAGATAACGTCGGGCTGGGGCTGGAACTTGGCGGCATGGACAAAGCCGCACGTGTCAAACGGGTCGATGAGGAATTGGAACTGGTCGGGCTGGCTGACAGGGCTGATGCCTTGGTTGGCGAACTATCCGGTGGTATGCAACAGCGCGTTGGGCTTGCACGGGCATTCGCGACGGATGCGCCGATCCTGTTGATGGATGAGCCGTTTTCGGCGCTTGATCCACTGATCCGGGCCAAGTTGCAGGACGAATTGCTGGACCTGCAAAAGCAACGCAACCGCACCATTATCTTTGTCAGCCATGATTTGGACGAAGCCTTCAAGATTGGCAATCGCATCGCCATTATGGAAGGCGGGCGGATCGTTCAATGCGGTGTGCCGCGCGATATTTTCAGCAATCCAGTGAACGACTATGTGGCAGAATTCGTGGCCCATATGAATCCGCTTGGTGTATTAACTGCGCGTGATGTCATGACGACGGGCACTGGCACCGGCCCGGTTATCGATGTTGATACGCCCGTTCTGGACATTATCGAACAGATCGAAACCTCGGCGCTTCAAGTGATCGAAGACGGGGAAACGGTTGGCCAGGTGACTCAAAGTTCGCTTTTGGCACGTCTGGCGCCATCTGCAGAATAGGCAGTCAAACAAGACGTTTCTGATCCGGCGCCGCATGTCAGAGGATGCAGCGTCGGATTTTTCCGTTCGCCCCTTTGTGTTCTACCAAGGACCGGATGTGTTTTCATGTTTCTGTGTAATCCGGTTGAACCCGACGAAAAGGCATTTTGGCAGCTATATTGCCAAATGGCATTATTTACTATATATGATGCCAAAAGGAGAGTCCGATGGCACTTCAATTGGTAAATAGTCACGAGCAGGATTTTGTCCCGGAGCAAATCACCGATGCAGAGGGCGGGGCGATGCTGCGTGCCGTACTGAACCTGTTCGGAAAATGGTCAATTACAGATGACGAAGCCGCAGTCCTGCTTGATTTGCCTGTACGCACCTATCGTCGTTGGAAAGCGGGTCAGCCAGGACGCTTGAACCGGGATTTAAAGGCAAGACTTTCAAACTTGCTGGGCATCCACAAAGCGCTTCGCGTGATATTTGCTGAGCCAAGCAGAACCTATGCCTGGATCAAGGCGCAGAATGCTGCATTTGGCGGCCGTTCGGCCCTGGATGTCATGCTAGGCGGTGAATTGACCGACCTTATGCGCGTGCGCCGCTATGTCGACGCGGAGCGCGGGGCTTGGTAAAGCAAACCTCTGAAATTCCAACATCACATGTCAAATGGGATCGCGCGGTCAGGATTATCCGAAGCGTGTACCCGCCAATTGATCTGTTCGAGGATATCGCAGAGCCTGAAGACTGGCCGTTGCTTATTTCGGCCGAGCAAAAAACCAACCCTAGGCTTATGGAAACGATCGGCAATATCGACCTTGTTCCGGCTGAAAGACGCGTGGGCGGGCAGGGGGCCAGTTACCTGATGGCGCCGTTTACACACACCAGTAAGGATCGCCCAAGTCGCTTTTCAGACGGAGGCTTGGGTGTTTTGTACATCGCCAGCGATTTTGAAACCGCTGTTCACGAAACAGCCCATCATCACGCACGTTTCATGGCCGCGACAAATGAGGCGCCAGGCTGGATTTCTCAGTTTCGGGAAGTGTTGATGGATGTGGATGCGAACCTGCACGATATTCGTGGCGAAGCCTCAGACTATTCGCCGCTGCTGACCCCCGACGAATATAGCCAATCACAAAAAACGGCGGCCGCTCTGCGCGCTGGTGGTTCAGAAGGCATTGCCTATCCCAGTGTGCGTGGTGAGGGAGATTGCGTTGGGCTGTTTTATCCAGATTTGGCCCACAACCCGACCCAGGGCCGTCACCTGGATTACCATTGGGACAGAACACGCGTCGATCTGATCCGCGATACAACCACGGGCGACGTGTTCCGTATCGTGGACTAAATTGCTGATTGGCCGCACATCTAACCACTTACAAAATCGTTAATAACTTATCTTCGCTGAAAACTATTTTGCGGCTTCGGTGTCGGCAGTGCGGGACGAAGCCCCCTTTGGCTGCAGATGCTCCAATGGCCGCTTCCAGAAAATCCCGTCAAAAGAACCGTCGCTATTGCTGATTTCGAAAACACATAGGTTGTCGCTAGTGTCGTTCAGCCTGTTTTTTCGAAACCTCAACTGTGGCTTTGTTTCACGTCTACAGCCAAGCTGTCTATTGGGAGAATCCAGTTTCATGCTCTGGGGAAACAACTCCCCCAACGGTGCAACGCCTGAACCACCGGCGCAAGCGCCTTTCCTTTTGGGGTTAGGCTGTATTCAACGCGCGGCGGGACCACCGCAAAGACTTCCCGCGACACGATTTCGTCGGCTTCCAACTCTCTGAGTTGTTTGGTGAGACTGCGTTGCGTGACGGAACCAACGCGCCGCGATAGTTCGTTAAATCTCAGGGTCCCTGACATCAGGTGGTAAATCACCAATCCTTTCCATTTTCCGGCGATTTGCTCGAGCGCAGCTTCCACCGGGCACCCTAAGTTGCAACCGCTGTCTTGGAACCGCTTGGGTAGTTTCACAGTATCCATTTGGAACCTATATGCCGAAATGTTGCGTACTTGCGTATGAAGCATATGCATTTCAACGTGGCGATCAAGCGGGCTGATGCCCCGTGAAACGCGACACGAAAAGGAATGAACTGTGAAAGCCGTTGGATATTTGCATTGCCAGCCACACGACGATGACAAGACACTCATCGACTTGGAACTACCTACCCCGACAGCATCGGGCAAAGACATCTTGGTCGAAGTCAGAGCGATCTCGGTCAATCCGGTGGACACAAAAGTACGCCGCAATCGCAAAGCACCGTCGGACCAACCGGTCATTTTGGGGTGGGATGCCGCGGGTGTTGTGACCGCCGTGGGATCAGAGGTGACAGCCTATGAGCCGGGTGATCGGGTTTGGTACGCAGGGGATATTTCCCGACCCGGAACCAATAGCCAGTATCACTTGGTAGACGAACGGATTGTAGGTCGGATGCCTCGGACGCTTGACTTTTCAGATGCAGCAGCACTGCCATTAACCTCGCTTACCGCCTATGAGATGTTGTTCGATCGGCTAAAGGTGCGCGACGCCGTGCCGGGTGGTGCAAATGTCATTCTGATCATCGGTGGCGCCGGAGGCGTTGGATCCATCGCGATTCAATTGCTGCGCGCTTTGACAGATATCACCATCATCGCCACGGCATCTCGGAATGAGACGAAGTCTTGGGTCAAAGAACTCGGCGCACATTACGTGATCGACCACTCAGAACCTTTGGCCGATCAGGTAAGCGATCTTGGGCTTGGATCTCCGTTATATGTATTTTCAACCACTCATTCCGAAACCTATATCGAGGATGTGGTTGAACTCATGGCACCGCAAGGGAGCTATGGTCTGATCGACGATCCGGCTGAGTTCAACATCATGCCGTTCAAAGGAAAAAGCATTTCGATCCATTGGGAATTAATGTTCACAAGATCGCTGCATCAAACCAACGATGTTGCAAGGCAGCGCGACATATTAAACGAAGTCGCAGCTTTGGTAGACAGCGGAAAAATCAGGACGACGGCTTCAGAATGTGTTGGATTGATATCGGCAGGCAACTTGCATTTTGCGCATCAATGTCTCGAGAGCGAAGGCACGAAGGGTAAGTTAGTACTAAGTGGCTTTCCCGATGAACGTTCTGGATGACAGATTGGTGCAATGTGGGGTCGGTGTCGAAGAACTTTCTAGCCTAAAAAACAATGAAAGATTCCATGTGCACCCAGAATTTCAACCCAAATCCGATTTCCCTCCGCAAAGAGTGGTCATTGGCGCACGGCGCAGCATAGGTGCGTTTGGGCTCCAAGCCGACATTTAGGTGTTTCACAAAGCTTAGCTTTTTGGGCCAACGCCGCCGACATATAATGAGAATTATGTTGAAAGTCTCAGCAGGGTCTCAGACAAAGGAGAATCTTCCCTAAAGCTTCTGAAGCTGGTCGGCGAAACGACCTAGACTAAGACGCTTCGCTGTCCTCTGATCCGTCTGCCGCAAACTGTGAACGCCCAGTGGCAAAGGCCGGGGCCGCCTTGTTCAGGTTGAGTTGACTGCGCGAAAAGACGATTGGTGTGCGCAAGGCGTGCATGCCTTCCGGCTCGATCCGCATCTGTCGCGCAATGATCTGTGGATCATTCAAGGCTTCGGCAACGTTGTTGATTGGTCCCGCTGGTACACCGGCGGCGGTCAGATCACGCACCAGATCATCTTTTGCGAATTGACTGGTTTTTGCGGCCAGCATTTCACACAGCAAAACCCGGTTTTCGACGCGTGCGGAATTGGTGGCATACAAGGGGTCTGATGACAGTTCCGACAGCCCGATTGTTGAACACAGGCCTGCAAACTGCCGATCATTGCCACAGGCAATGATGACGTTGCCATCACCGGTCGGAAATACCTGATACGGAACAATGCTGGGGTGTGCGTTTCCCAGCCGCTTTGGTGTCTTGCCGCCCAGCAAATAGCTTGTCGCCTGGTTTGCCAGCACCCCAACCCCGCAATCCAATAGCGAAAGATCAACATGCTGACCGCGACCCGACCGTGCACGCTCTGACAGGGCGGCCTGAATACCGATAACCCCATAAAGACCAGTGATAATATCGATCCAGGCAACCCCAATTTTCTGTGGTTCCCCGTCTGGGTCACCCGTCAGATCCATGATCCCGCACATGCCCTGGATCAGAAAGTCATAACCGGGTTGTGTTGCACGTGGGCCCGTTTGGCCAAATCCCGTCACCGACGCATAGACAATGCCGGGGTTCAGGCCTGAAACAGAGTCATAGTCGAGGCCGAATTTCTTTAGCCCACCGACCTTGAAGTTTTCGATGACAACGTCTGCTTCGGATATCAGCGCTTTAAGGGCGTTGAGTTCCGTTTCACTTGAAAAGTCAAAGACAACCGAAGACTTGCCGCGGTTTGCGGTGTGAAAATATGCGGCAACGGTTTCAGTTCCGCCATCCGGCAGAGGGCGTTCAACGAATGGAGGGCCCCATCGACGGGTGTCGTCTCCCTCTGGTGCTTCTACCTTGATCACATCTGCGCCAAGGTCAGCGAGGGTCTGACCGATCCAGGGACCGGCCAGAATACGAGAGAGATCAACGACTTTTAAGCCGGTCAATGGGGCCTCAGATTGCATGGCTTGTTCCTTTATCCGAAGGCTTGAATGCCGGTAATTGCCCGACCAAGGATCAGGGCATGCACATCATGGGTGCCTTCGTAGGTGTTCACCGTTTCAAGGTTCTGTGCGTGGCGCATCACTTGGTATTCGATCTGGATGCCATTGCCGCCGTGCATGTCACGGGCCTGACGTGCAATGTCGAGCGCCTTGCCACAGTTGTTGCGTTTGATGATCGAAATCATTTCGGGTGCGAAACGGTTTTCGTCAAAAAGCCGACCAACGCGCAGAGCGGATTGAAGGCCCATGGTGATTTCAGTCTGCATATCAGCAAGCTTTTTCTGGAACAGCTGTGTCGCGGCGAGCGGGCGATTAAACTGATGCCTATCCAGGCCGTATTGACGCGCGCGGAAGAAGCAATCTTCGGCAGCGCCCATAACGCCCCACGCAATGCCAAAGCGGGCGCGGTTCAAACATCCGAACGGGCCGCTCATCCCTTGGGTATTTGGCAGCAATGCTTCTTCGCCCACCTCCACGTTGTCCATCACAATTTCGCCGGTGGTCGACGCACGCAGCGAAAGCTTGCCGCCGATCTTTGGAGCAGACAGACCCTTCATCCCCTTTTCAAGAATGAAGCCTCGAACTTTGCCGCCGTGGGCTTCGGATTTGGCCCAAACAACGAAGACATCTGCGATGGGGCTGTTGGAAATCCACATCTTTGAACCGATCAGGCGATACCCACTATCGGTCTTGATGGCGCGGGTTTTCATGCCACCTGGATCGGACCCTGCATCCGGCTCGGTCAGGCCAAAACACCCGATAAATTCACCGCTCGTCAGCTTGGGCAGGTATTTTTTCTTCTGCTCTTCGGACCCGTAGGCATAGATCGGGAACATCACCAAGGACGACTGAACAGACATCATAGAACGATACCCGCTGTCCACGCGCTCTACCTCACGGGCCACAAGACCGTAAGACACATACGATGCTCCAACACCCCCGTACTCTTCGGGAATGGTCACACCCAACAGACCCTGTTCGCCCATTTCGCGAAAGATTTCCGGATCAGTTTCTTCGTTCAAATACGCATTTTCAACACGGGGCGCGAGGCGATCCGCAGCAAAGGCCTTTGCGGCCTCGCTGATCATCCGCTCGTCATCGCTAAGCTGATCGTTCAGAAAGAACGGGTCTTCCCAGCTGAACGAAGTTCCTTTGTGGGCCGTCGAAGTCATGCAAATCCCCTGCGCTGTGTGTTGGAATACATTCGGTTTCCACTTGTTTAGTGATAGATTTTCGAAAGAAAATCGCTATTTTCTCATCAAAACATTCAAAAATGGAATGAATATGCGACCCAGACGCTTTCTTCCTTCGATAAGACATCTTCTTGCGTTCGACGCTGTAGTCCGGAACCGGTCTGTAACGGCCGCAGCCAAGGAACTGGACCTGACGCAGAGCACCGTAAGCCGTTTGGTTCTGGCGCTCGAAGAACAACTGGGCAAAGAGCTGTTCACCAGACAGAATAAACGGCTGGTGCCAAACGCCGCTGCTTTGACCTATCAAATTGATGTCGCACGAGCACTCGATTTGATCCAAAAGGCCAGTACGAGCGTGGTGACAAACCCGGAAGGCGGAACAATTTCGCTGGCTGTTCTTCCAACATTTGCAACACGCTGGCTTGCACCACGTTTGGGTGATTTTCTGAAACAGCATCCAGGCGTCTCTGTTAACCTGTCCACGCGGATCCAGCGGTTCGAGTTTTCCGGAGAGGTATTCGATGCGGCGATCTATTTCGGCGAGCCCAGTTGGGCCGGCGTCAACCACTTAAAGCTGATCGACGAACGTGTGACTGCTTGCGCATCGCCCGAATTCGTTGCCACGCATGACTTAACAAACCCCGAAGGTTTGGCCGACTTCCCAATGCTCTATTTGGAGTCGCGTCTAAATGCCTGGACTGACTGGTTTGAAGCCCAATCTGTCGAAACTCAAAGCGGACGCGGCATGATGATGGATCAATTTTCAATGATGATCCAAGCCGCAATCTCTGGCATTGGGGTTGCCCTGCTTCCCGATTATCTTGCCCAGATTGAGATTGCAGAAGGACGGCTTGTCCCCGTCCTAAAGCAAGCTGTCCGCGTTCGAGGGTCGTATTGGCTTGTCTGGCCGGACGAAAAAACAGAACTTCGGCCGCTTTCTGCATTTCGATCATGGCTAACGGAACAAACAGCATCAGAACCCAGGAAATGACTTGGGATCAGTGCGTACCTTTTGGCGGGCCGGCAGGGTAACGGCCCTCCAGCTCTGCGCCGCGCCTGCGATACAATTTGCGCCATGCTGCACGCCTCACTTCTGAAGGAGAACATCGACGGCGAGACGTTGCTTTGGACAGAGTCCCGTCTCTTGGCCCGCCGGGAAGAGCGCAAATTGTTGATCGTGATATCTGATCTGATGGTGCGCCGGTCGATCAAGCAACAGTCGAGCGCAATGCCGACAGTGATCTATTGGACCGACACCTGCGCGGCGTTGTGACCCGTATCGAAAGCGCATCGCCAATCGAACTATCCGCAATCGGCATCAAGCATGACGTCAGCCCATACTATCGCAACGCCACCCGTATTGATGAAATCACAGGGCTTGGGCAGGCTTTGATTGGTCTTATCGATGCAGGTCTATCAAAGACAGCATAGGGATAATTTATCGGACCACGAAGACCAAGCAGCCTGCACCTATCGTTCGGCAACCGATGTTTATGCGGGCCCCGGAACAACACCTTCCCAGTGTTCGCCCATCGCAACGATGCACGAAGTGCCATTTGTGTAGTTTTGCACGATCACCCAGTCACCATTTCCGCGGGTAACCCAGATTTCCAGCATCGTTTCTGGATCGCGCAGCCCCATTCCCTGACGCTCTGCGCCCAGAACCGTTGTCAGCCTTTGCGTCATTCGCGCGCTGTCATCGCAACTGACATCTGCCATCCGCGCACTTGCAAGCACTGGCAGAGAGATGAAAATCGACAAGGCAATTGCGGAACGAAGGATCATAGCAAAAGTCTAATCGCTCCATTTTCAAAATGTAACACTTTTATGAAGAGCAGTGGATAACTTCGCGAAATACCCCAAAAGCGCCTGTCGTTATTGAGTTTTGCGTAATGTGCGCTCTTGCGCTGTCATATTTCCTTCGTCGGACTGTTTTCAAACTGACTCAAAACCGTCACGGAGCTGTATCTTTCGCCCTCTATCCGCCCCTTAAACACGGGGGCGACATGCTAAAGATTGAAAAGCTGACCAAACGGTTCGGAGATAAGACGGCTGTCGACGCGGCCAATATCTCTGTCGACAAACCAACGATGATTGGGATCATTGGTCGCTCTGGAGCGGGCAAATCCACCTTGCTGCGCATGGTCAACCTCCTCAACGATGCGACCGAAGGCACGATCACCTTCCAAGGCGAAGACATCACCAGCCTGCGCGGGGCCGGAAAGCGTGACTGGCAGTCTCGCTGTGCGATGATCTTTCAACAGTTCAACCTTGTCCCACGCATGGATGTTGTTTCCAACGTCTTGCACGGCACCCTGAACAAACGCTCGACCTTTGCGACAATGTTCAACCTGTATCCGCAGGCAGACATTCACAGGGCGATCGATATTCTGGATCGTCTGGGCATTGCCGAACAGGCCCCGAAACGGGCCGAAGCATTGTCTGGTGGCCAACAACAGCGCGTGGCGATTGCCCGCGCCCTGATGCAGGACCCCAAGATTATTCTGGCCGATGAACCCATTGCCAGCCTTGATCCGATGAATGCGCAAGTGGTGATGCAATCGCTGCGCACCATTCACGAAGAAGACGGCCGCATGGTCATTGCCAACTTACATACGCTGGATACGGCGCGCCGCTACTGTGATCGCGTTATCGGGATGCGAGATGGACGGATCGTCTTTGACGGTACACCTGCGCAACTGACAACCGGTGTCGCACGCGACATCTACGGCGCTGGCGCGGATTTTTCCGAAGCCGCCACATCTACCGAAATCGAAACACTGGACAGGCAAGCAATCCCTGCCTGAGCCAGTTTCCTTTCCTGCAATCCTGCGGGGCCAATCACCTCATGGAGAGACTAATGAAAACGACCATCGCTCTGGCGCTTGCCGCCTCTACAGCTCTGAGCTCGGCAGCCTTTGCCGAAGAGATCACCCAGTTTCGCATCGGCATTTTGGGTGGCGAAAACGCTCAGGACCGCATGAATTCGTACCAGTGTTTGGCCGACTACACGACCGAAGCGCTTGGCGTTGAAACAAAGCTCTTTGCCCCTGCAGATTATAACGGCGTTATCCAAGGCCTGCTGGGCGGCACCATCGACATGGCATGGTTGGGCGCATCTTCGTACGCCGCCACTTACCTGCAGGATCCCGAAGCGGTTGAGCCTGTTCTCATCAAGGTAAACGTAGACGGTTCTATCGGCTATCATTCCATCGGATTTGCACGCGTTGACAGCGGCATCACCTCGCTGGATGACATGGAAGGCAAAGTATTTGGCTTTGGCGATCCGAACTCCACCTCTGGTTACCTGATCCCTTCCATCGAGATCCCGCAGTACAAAGACGGTATCACCATGGAATCCGGTGAATACTTTGCTGAGGTCAAGTTTACCGGCGGTCACGAACAAACAATCGTTGCGGTAAACAACGGTGATATCGACGGCGGTGTGACCTGGGCTGACGGCCAAGGCAACTGGGAAGACGGCTATAACTCTGGCGCGTTGCGCAAAGCCGTAGATGCCGGTTTGGTCGACATGAATAACCTGGTTCAAATCTGGAAATCCAACGTGATCCCAGAAGGCCCGATTGTTCTGCGCAAAGCTCTGCCTGATGATGTGCGCGCCACAATGACCGCACTGGTAGACGGTCTTTTCGAAGCTGATCCGGAATGCGCTTACGGTGTCGCAGCGGGCGATACGCTTGGCTTCCGCCCGGTCACGCATGACACTTACATTTCGATCGTGGAAGCGCGCAAAGCCAAAATCGGCGGCTAATTCACACAATCCATCGACCGGCGGCTCATGAATGGGCCGCCGGTTTTTCATGTTCGGGGGTCGGAAATGTCTGACGCAACCATCAGGGCCTTGGCTCAAAATGTGGACACCATTCAGTCCAGCTATATGGCGCAGGTACAACGCCGCAGACTCTATGGCGGGCTGACATTGCTGGTGTTTGTGCTCTTGATGGTTTCTGGGTTCAACATCGCCGATGACCGAAACGCCGGTGGCTTCTGGAGCGGCCTGCATCAAATCGGCGACTATCCGGCAGACGTACTGTCCGAGGCATGGGAAAAACGCGCAGATCTGCCCGCCTTGGTTGCCAAGTATTTCCCGGCGCTTGTGGAAACCGTTAACATCGCTGGCGTCTCCACGTTGATCGGGGCGATAGGCGGGCTGTTTCTATCTTTGCTGGGCACGCGCGGGCTGGCCCGTTGGCCGCGCCTGATTTTCGTCTTTCGCCGCACCTCAGATATCATGCGCGCGGTGCCTGAGATCGTGATCGCTCTGGTTCTGATCTTTGTCCTTGGGGGCGGTCCGGTGCCGGCCATGATCGCGATCGCCATTCATACGGCGGGCGCACTTGGGAAAATGTTCTCGGAAGTGGCCGAAAACACTGACCTGAAGCCTTTGGAGGGTCTGGCTTCCACCGGCGCAACATGGTCCCAACGCATGCTGTTGGGTGTATTGCCACAGGTCGCGCCAAACTATGTGAGCTACACCTTGTTGCGCTTTGAAATCAACATTCGCGCCTCTGCCATCCTTGGCTTCGTTGGCGCAGGTGGTTTGGGATACGAGCTGCGCAATGCCATGGCCTGGGGACCGGGCCGTTTTGATGAGGCTGCCGCAATCTTTATCCTGCTCTTCAGCACCATCGTCTTCTTTGATCAGGTATCCAGCCATTACCGAAACCGGCTGACCGAGGGGCAAGGCCAATGACTGCTACAGATCTGAATCTCGTCAAACTGCAGGCCGACACGCAGTTTCACCGCAAACGTCTTTTTGGCTTTGGCGTTCCTGCTGTGATTGCGCTGTACTTCGTCTACATTTTCTTTGCATTCGATCTGCCGGGCCTGGCACAGCGCACCAATCTGGAAAACGCGGTGACTTTGGCTTCGGACAGTTGGTCCCACAAAGTGCACGTTACCCGTGACAACCGCTCTGGGGTGATCGACTATACCGTCGAGGGCGAACGAAAGGGACGCTATCCCGAAGGCACCCGTCCCGATTGGGTAAGCGGTGACGACATCGTCACTATCGACCTCGGCCAAGGGTATATCGTGCGTTACCTGCCAGAGAACCGCACAGAAATTGAGGTTCCGGGTTTTCCGCTGATCGAGGCACAGGCCGAAGGCCGTACGGTCAGCACCAATCTGCCCGTTGACCTGCCTGACTGGATTTCAGCCTCCAATCGTCGTGTGGGTATCACGACGCCCGAGGGACGTATCACTCTCACTGGCGCACGCACTGAAGTGTTCAACTACTTCCCCGGATGGGAACTGTTCTGGTTCACGTTGGACAGTCCCTATTACGGGCATAGTTTGGGTAAGATCCTGTTTGGCGAACGTTTGGACCCCACCCGTTCAAACATCTCGGGTGCCGTTTCAGACTGGTGGAATAACGCAATGTGGCGGCACAAGGATGTGGCCTGGGCGATTGGCGAAACGATCCTGATGGCTTTCCTGGGCACGATGGGCGCTGCGATCATCGCGCTGCCACTGGCCTTTCTGGCCGCCAAAAAGTTTTCACCCATCATGCTTGTCCGCGCCTCAACCCGCCGTCTTTTTGACTTCCTGCGCGGAGTTGATGCGCTGATCTGGACGGTGGTTCTGGCCCGTGCCTTTGGCCCCGGTCCGCTGACCGGCGCATTGGCGATCTTGATCACTGACACAGGCACCTTCGGCAAGATCTTCTCGGAAGCTTTGGAAAACGTCGACCAACGGCAGATTGAAGGCGTAACCTCGACCGGTGCCAAGCCGCTGCAACGGTACCGCTTTGGCGTCATTCCACAGGTGGTGCCGGTGTTGTTGGCGCAAATTCTCTACTTTCTGGAATCCAATACCAGATCTGCCACGATTATCGGGGCAATCACAGGGGGTGGCATCGGCCTGTTGCTGACCCAAGCCATCCAGACCCAAAAAGACTGGGAGGAGGTTGCCTATTACATCATTCTGGTGATTGTCATGGTGATGTTCATGGACTGGTTCTCAGGTTGGCTGCGCGGAAAACTGATTGGACGCAAAGACTGATGACACGCCTTTCCCCCAATAAACCGTTTCTCCATCCTGATTGCGAAATTTCAGACAGCCAATTTGGCGCCTATGTCGAAATCGGCCGTGGCAGCCGCGTGGCCCATTCACGCTTTGACGATTATTCCTATTGTGACCGCTACGCAGACATTGCCAATGCTCAGATAGGTAAGTTCGCGAATATCGCTGCCTTCAGTCGGATCGGCGCAACCGACCACCCGCTGCACACTGTGGCCTGTCATCATTTTCTGTACCGCTCAGATGACTACTGGGACGATGCCGATCGCGACGCCGAGTTCTTTGCCCAACGCAAATCGCGGATCGCAACGATTGGACATGACACATGGATCGGCGCCGGTGCGATGATCAAACCTGACGTCACTCTGGGCCACGGCGCGGTTGTGGCCGCCGGTGCTGTCGTCACCAAGGACGTGGCCCCCTACACGATAGTGGCTGGCACACCCGCCAAACCCTTGCGTCTGCGCCAACCCCGCGAGATCGCGGATCGGATCATCGCGCTGGCCTGGTGGGACTGGTCGCATGATGCGCTGCGCGAGGCGTTGAAAGACTTTCGGACCCTTCCCGCCAAAGCATTTCTGGAACGCTACGAAGGGTAGCCACAGCGTAGTAGGGGTCTGTTCCGGCTGGGGGCAGGATGACACCGTAAGGACGCTTTGCTAGGGCTACGCTGTTTCCTTGATCAATCTGTAAGCTGTTGATCTTGCTATCCCGAGTTGCTTTGCGGCTTGCCCGGCGGTCATTCCGGCATGAACAAGATTTTGCAGGGCCAAAACGGTTTCTGCGTCGAGGGGTGGTCTGCCGGGTTTTCGGCCCTGCGCTCGGGCGGCTTCGATGCCGTCTTTTGTGCGCTCGGAAATGAGGCGACGCTCAAAATGAGCGATGGCTCCAAAGACATGGAAGATCAGTTCACCGGCGGCGGATGTCGTGTCGATCTGCTCTTCGAGGCTGATCAGCCCGATGTTTTGGTTTTTCAGGTTTTCGACGGTTTCCAGCAGGTCCTTGAGCGAGCGCCCAAGCCGATCTAAGCGGGTGATGGCCAGGCTGTCGCCGGGACGGGCGTGATCCATTAGTGCGGAGAGGCCGGGACGGTCGAACTGTTTGCCTGAAACCACATCTTCGAAAACGCGAATAGCTCCGGCATCTTTTAGACGAATGACTTGGCCACTGAGGTCCTGATCAGCGGTTGAGACGCTCGCGTATCCGAGGGTATCGCCTTTTCTGGTCAATTTTGATCACAGGGTTTGATGGCTTGTTCGCCACTACCCGCCGAGAAGTAAGTCCCGTCAGGCAACAGCGCGATATTGTTTGTGACGGTACAGCCTTTTGGATTTTGCGCCGATCGTAAAAAGCCCAAATTTATAATTGGGGGTATAGGGCTCAATCGGCGGTCTATTTCGTGCGTGCCTTGCGCGATCAGTTGGGTCTGGCCCAGCAGAAAATGCCGGAGCAATTTTCCTTGCTCGCTTTCTGTCAATATCCGGTCCGGGTTTTGCAGGTGGATGTCACACAGGTTGCGCGTGGTGCCGTCTCGGGACGTCCAGGCAGTGAAGACTATGTAGAGTTCGGAATTTTCAAAGGCCCAGCCTGTCTGGGTTGTGTCGGTTCCCCATGATCGGCTGTGCTCTTCATGGACCTGCATTGGCTGTAGCTCAGCTTCGTCAAGTGGGAGCGATTGTTCAATCGCGACACGGCAGCGCTCAAAGAGCTTGGAGAAATCATCATGCAAAGAAGACGCGTGGCTGGTGCCGCTACTGAAAAGGAGTGCCGCTAAAACAAACCCTGCGAGTCTTCTCATGTCTTTTAACCGTTCGTTTTTGAGGCAGGTGTCCGGGCAATCTGGACAACTCGTGTTTTGCCAACCAAACCTGTCTCATTATTCGTCTTTATATTATGCGTTGTCTCAAAATGATCAACACCATTTTGAGACAATCTCATGCCAAGACGATCCATCCTAACCGAGCGCCAGCGTTCGGCGCTTTTCGATTTGCCCACTGACGACGCGTCGATGCTGCACCGCTACACCCTCGCCGATGATGACCTTGAGCATATCAACGACCGAAGGCGATCAGAAAATAGGATCGGCTTTGCGTTGCAGCTTTGTGCTTTGCGATATCCTGGACGGCTATTAACCTCTGACGAAGTTATCCCCGAGAGGGTTTTGCGCTTCATCGCGGCTCAGTTGGGGCTGGGCTTACATCCTGCTCACTGGTGAATACAGGTGGAAAAATCGATGACATCCGACCTTAAGGTGTCATTCTGCCCCCAGCCGGAACAGACCCCCAACTAGCTCTCCAACGTCAGGGTCACGCGGTCTCCGGCAAACCAGGTGCGGCCGTATTCCACAGGATGGCCCTCCCCATCCACATTTACGCTTGTTGAGCGCAACAATGGGTCGCCTTCCGTGACCTGCAAATGCAGCGCTTGAGTTGCCGAGGCTCGGACGGCGGTCAGCCGGGTTGAGGCGCGGGTGTAGTCCGACACACCCGTCGCCCTTAGCGCCTGCGTGACGCTGCTGGTATCCTGAAGAGCCGCAGTAATGCCGGGAAGGCGATTCAGCGGGAACAGGCTCTCAAACACAGCAATGGCCTGCCCATCTGCCAGCGACAGACCATGATAGGCGCAGACCGGATCGCCTGTGGCGATGGCGAGCGCTTTGGCTTCACCTTCTGTGGCGGCGCGGTCTTCTATCTGCAAAACACGCTTCTCGGGTGTGCGGCCTGCGGCGATCAGGTTGTCGTGAAACCGAACACGCTTGCCGATGGGGTAATCGGTGGGCGTGGCGGCGACAAAGGCCCCTGCCCCGCGCCGCGTGCGGATCAGCCCTTCGTCTACCAACGCAGACACCCCATGTCGCACTGTGTGTCGGTTCACGCCAAAGCGCTCTGCCAATGCGGCCTCGGTTGGCAGTTTGTCTCCTGGGCTATAGCGCCCTTCGGCCAGATCGCTGCGCAGGGCATCTGCAATGGCCTTCCAGATGGGTGTTTTGCCAGAAGTGTCACGCAAGTTTCACAAATCTCCTCTGTCCACATACGGCAATTATGCTAATATATGTATAGTTGTATAGTATATGGAAAAGTTGTCGAGATGAAAGACACTTTCGACGAAATCACAGACCGAAAAGCCTGGATGGGACTGATGGCCAAAGCGCCAGAGGGACGAGTGGCAGAGCTTCTGGACGCAACGCTTGCGCGTCCGGCCTTCACATGGCTGCGCGCGCCTGAAATTGGCAGCACCATGGTCCGCGCCCGCGCAGGTGGTACAGGCACCCCTTTTAACTTGGGTGAAATGACGCTGACACGCTGTGCACTCACGCTGAGCACCGGCGAGGTAGGGCACGCTTATATTCAGGGTCGACGCAAACGTGACGCCGAAGCGGCCGCATTGGTGGATGCGTTGATGCAGACAGACGCCGCAGATCAGCTGCGCACTGGCGTCCTGGGCCCACTGAGCACTGAAACGGCGGCAGCGAAATCCACGCGCGCCAACAAGGCAGCCGCCACAAAGGTTGATTTTTTCACCATGGTAAGAGGAGAGGATTGATGCTGGCCGAAACTCTTGCCGGAGGTTTTGCAGATCCGGCCATCGGGGCTGCCCACGCCTTTCGCGGCGTTATGGAAGCCATGGGGCGTCCGGGAACGCTGCAAACAATCACGGGCGCAGAACCGCCCGCGCCATTGTCGACCGCAGCCGGCGCCGTCTTGCTAACGCTCTGTGATACCGAAACACCTGTCTATCTGGCAGGGCACACAGATTGCGAAGCCGTGCGCGCCTGGCTTGCCTTTCATACCGGCGCACCGCTGGTGGGCCCCTCGCACGCCATGTTCGCAATCGGAACCTGGGACGCCCTTGCCCCCTTGTCGGCATACCCTATCGGCACATCCGAATACCCCGATCGTTCCGCAACTCTGATCGTAGAATGCCCAGACCTGGGCGCCAATGGCGCGCGTCTTACAGGCCCCGGCATCAATGGAAGCACTAGCCTCTCCTTGCCCGAAACCTCATCGTTTCAGGCCAACCACGCGCTGTTTCCCTTGGGATTGGATTTCATCTTCACCAGTGGCGACCGCCTAGCGGCCCTGCCCAGATCAACCGAGGTCTTCTGATGTATGTTGCTGTCAAAGGGGGCGAGCGGGCGATTGAAAACGCTCATGCCTGGCTTGCAGAAGAGCGTCGGGGCAACACCGACATTTCCGAACTGAGCGTTGCCCAAATCCGCGAACAGCTAAGCCTTGCCGTCAATCGTGTGATGGCCGAAGGATCGCTTTATGATCCCGATTTGGCCGCATTGGCGATCAAGCAGGCGCGGGGCGATCTGATCGAAGCCATCTTTCTGATCCGCGCCTATCGCACCACCCTGCCCCGCTTCGGAGCTTCTGAACCTGTTGATACAGGCACGATGGCCTGTGACCGACGTATCTCGGCCACCTTCAAAGACCTGCCGGGTGGGCAAATCCTTGGGCCGACTTTCGACTATACCCACCGCTTGCTGGACTTCAAACTGGCCGCCGATGGAGAGACTGCCCCAGCGCCATCGCGAGAGGCAGAAGCTGGCGACGTACCGCATGTCACAGACTTTCTGAACCGGGAAGGGCTGATCGAAGAGGCCCCGTTTGACGACACACCACCGCCCGATCTGACGCGCGAACCGCTGGAAATGCCCGCAGACCGGGCGCTGAGGTTGCAGGCTTTAACACGGTCGGATGAGGGCTTTACCCTTGGTCTCGCCTATTCCACGCAACGAGGATACGCGCGCAACCATGCCTTTGTGGGCGAGTTGCGAATTGGGTCTGTTCCGGTAGAGATGGAAATTCCCGAACTGGGGTTCGCCGTCGAGATTGGCGAAGTGACGCTGACCGAATGCGAAACAGTCAACCAATTCAAAGGCTCAAAAACCGAACCGCCGCAATTCACGCGTGGCTATGGGCTTGTCTTTGGGCAAACCGAACGCAAAGCAATCTCAATGGCGCTGGTCGACCGTGCGCTGCGATGGGAAGAGCTGGGCGAAGACAATGTCGGCGCTCCAGCGCAAGACGCCGAATTCGTACTGTACCACGCTGATAACATTCAGGCGACGGGCTTTCTGGAGCATATCAAATTGCCCCATTACGTAGACTTTCAGTCTGAGTTGGAACTTGTCCGCAAGCTACGCCACGAGGCGGGAGCGGATGAAGTGAAGGAGGCGGCAGAGTGAGCGCGGCGCAACAGGGCATTCCATGCCCCACCTTTGCGCTCCCGATGGGTCCGGGAATTGCGTGGTGTTCCGTCAAGTTCAACCCAACGCCAGCTTACGTTGTCACTTTTGTGCAGGCTGTCGCGCAGCGTCTTGCGCCGTTTAAGCTGCTGGCGGCTGCAAATAATCAATACGGCGATCAGGATCGGATCGTTTTGTATGCCTCTTTCCCAACACGGGTCAGGATGTTCCAATGACCGAATACAATTTCGCCTATCTCGACGAACAAACAAAACGGATGATCCGCCGCGCGATCCTCAAAGGGCTGGCCATTCCGGGCTATCAAGTGCCCTTCGCCAGCCGAGAAATGCCAATGCCGTATGGCTGGGGCACAGGCGGTGTACAGGTTTCAGCCGCAGTTCTGACGCCGGACGACACATTCAAGGTAATCGACCAGGGCGCCGACGATACAACAAACGCAGTCTCGATCCGAAGCTTCTTTGAACGCACGGCCGGGGTTGCAACCACCACCGCGACAGCAGACGCGAGCGTGATCCAGACACGCCACCGCATCCCTGAAGAGCCGCTGACCGAAGGCCAGATCCTTGTCTATCAAGTGCCAATTCCGGAGCCCCTGCGCTTTTTGGAACCACGCGAAAGCGAAACACGCAAAATGCACAGTCTTGAGGAATACGGGCTGATGCATGTGAAGCTATACGAAGATATCTCGCGTCATGGGCATATCGCGACCTCTTACGCCTATCCGGTGAAAGTCGAAGGGCGCTATGTCATGGACCCTTCCCCTATCCCGAAATTCGACAACCCAAAACTGGGTGAAATGGCTGCAATCCAATTGTTCGGCGCAGGCCGTGAACAACGAATTTACGCGCTGCCACCCTATACCCAGGTTGTCAGTCTCGATTTCGAAGATCATCCTTTTGAGGCCACCAAGGCCGATTATCCCTGCGGCATGTGCGGGGCGGAAGATAGCTACCTGGACGAGTTGATCGTTGATGACGCTGGCGGACGGATGTTCGTATGTTCTGACACCGATTATTGCGAAGGCCGGCAAGCCGCAGGTTTTCGCGGAAAGGACGCGGCATGACACCATTATTGTCGGTCAATGGGATAACAAAACGATACGGCAGCCATATCGGTTGTGCAGATGTATCGTTTGACCTCTACCCTGGTGAAGTTATGGGGATCGTCGGCGAAAGCGGTTCTGGAAAATCGACTCTATTGAACTGCATGGCCGGACATCTGACACCGGATGAGGGTGAAGTTGTCTTTGATACCCGCGCCGATGGGCCGCGTGATACGGTGACCATGTCCGAACCAGAACGCCGGATGCTTTCGCGCACAGACTGGGCCTTTGTGCATCAGCACGCCCGCGACGGGCTGCGCATGGGGGTCAGTGCTGGTGGCAACGTGGGCGAACGATTGATGGCCGTCGGCGAGCGTCACTACGGCAACATCCGCAACAAGGCCACTGATTGGCTGGAGCGCGTCGAAATCGACGCCGCCCGAGTTGATGACCGCCCGACAACGTTTTCCGGTGGGATGCAGCAGCGCCTGCAAATCGCGCGAAATCTGGTTACCGGTCCGCGCCTTGTGTTCATGGATGAACCAACAGGCGGGCTTGACGTGTCAGTACAGGCGCGTTTGTTAGACCTGTTGCGGGGATTGGTGCGGGACATGGGGCTTTCCGCCATCATTGTCACGCATGACCTGGCCGTCGTACGCTTACTGGCGGATCGGTTGATGGTGATGAAATCCGGCCAAGTGGTCGAAGCAGGTTTGACCGACCAAGTGCTGGACGATCCGCAGCACGCCTATAGCCAGCTTCTTGTCAGTTCCGTTTTGCAGGTATGAGCCATGATTGATCTCAAGGATGTTTCCAAGACCTTCACGCTGCACAATCAAGGCAGCGCCGTCATCGAAGTGCTCAGCGGTGTCTCGCTGCGTGTCGCTCCCGGCGAATGCGTTGCTCTGACCGGATCATCCGGCGCAGGGAAATCGACCCTCATGCGGATGATCTATGGCAATTACCTGACCCAAAAGGGTGAAATTCGCATCGGAGACGTGGATCTTGTGCAGGCAAAACCGCGTGATGTGATTCAACTTAGACGAGAGGTTCTTGGCTATGTCAGCCAATTCCTGCGAGTCGTGCCACGAGTACCCACTTTGGATGTGGTTGCCGAACCCCTGCGTGCGGTCGGCGTTTCTGCTGAAGAGGCCGAAGCACGTGCCAAAGCATTGCTAGAGCAACTCAATATCCCTGTGCGCCTTTGGTCCCTCTCGCCCACAACCTTTTCTGGCGGGGAACAGCAGCGTGTGAATATTGCACGTGGGTTTGCCCATTCCTATCCGGCAATGTTGCTTGATGAACCTACAGCAAGCCTTGATGCGGCCAACCGTGAGGTGGTTCTGTCTTTGATCGAAGAAGCCAAGACGCGGGGAGCAGCGATCATTGGTATCTTCCACGACGAAGCCGCCCGCGCCCGCGTTTGTGATCGGGAAATCGACGTCAGCCGCTTCACACCGGGAGTAGCCGCATGAAACAAGGGCGGCTCATCGCGGTTGTAGGGCCCTCTGGCGTGGGTAAGGACAGCGTGCTGGACGGCATTCATGCTGCCATGCCCAATATACATGTGGTGCGCCGTGTGATCACCCGCGCGCCCAAACTGGGCGGTGAAGAGTATACCTCCGTTTCGGTCGCGCAGTTTGAAAACATGATCGCAAACGGCGCTTTTGCAGTGCATTGGGGGGCGCATGGACTGTTTTATGGCATCCCGAACACTGTCAAAAACCAGCTGAACAGCGGCACGGATTGTCTTGCCAATTTTTCCCGCTCTGCCCTTGCCGAGGCTGCCAAAGTCTTCCCTCGGCTTCTTGTCTTGAACATAACCGCCCACCCCGAAACAGTTGCAAAACGGTTGACAGCGCGCGGACGGGAAACGGAAAACGAAGTTGCAAAACGCTTGGCACAGGCGATCAAACCTCTGCCGAATGGTTTGGACGTCATCCATCTGTCCAATGACGGCGCATTGCCTGAAACCGTGACACGCGCAGTTGCGCTGCTTCTGCCAGCGAGCGTGTAGCGATGGGTCAGCTCGCAATCTCTGTCATCGAAACGTCATTCAAACCAGGCAGATCAGGCAGGTGCATCGCACCGCTTGTGGCCAAGCCCCTGCCCCGCCGAAGCCCGCCGCCAAAAAACAGATCGCAAATCGAGAGTATGTCATGAATTCCCCTTTCCACGTTTCCTCTGTGACAGCGGCCAGCGGCAAAGCCGTGTCAGGCGATCTGTGTCTGGCCAATGCCCAGCTCGTACTGGCTGATCAAACCTTGATCGGTACGGTGACAATTGAACAGGGCATGATCTCAGAGATCACAGAGGGCGATCACGTTCCGACAGGCGCCTTGGATTGCGCCGGCGATTTGGTCATTCCGGGATTGGTGGAATTGCACACAGACAATCTGGAACGCCATATCGAGCCCAGACCGGAAGTAGACTGGCCCCACCTGCCCGCGTTGATTGCCCATGATGCCGAGCTGGCCTCAACCGGTATCACAACCGTGTTTGACGCCATGCGCGTAGGGTCCATTCACAGCGGCAAAGGGCGCTACATAGATTATGCCCGCAAACTGGCGGATGAATTCCTCAACGCTCGCGCTGCTGGGCTTTTCAAGATCAGTCACTTCCTGCATCTGCGCGCCGAGATATGTTCAGAAACACTGTTGGATGAGCTGGCCGCTTTCGGCGCTGACGACAGGGTTGGTATTGTCAGCCTTATGGATCACACACCCGGTCAGCGTCAGTTTCGTGATTTAACGGCACTGAAAACCTACGTCGCCAAGAAACGTGGCATGAACGACGCCGAATTTGCCGATCACGTCCAGACATTGTTGGGCTTGCAAAAGCAGTTCGGAGCCAAGCACCAAGCAGGCGCGGTTACCGAAGCCAAGCGTTTGGGTGCCGTGCTGGCAAGCCATGATGATACGACCGCAGAACATGTAGCAACCTCTGCGGCGAATGGCGTTGGTTTTGCAGAGTTTCCAACAACGGCAGAAGCCGCCGAAGCCTGCCGTGACCTTGGTATCGCAGTTATGATGGGCGCTCCCAACCTGATCCGCGGTGGATCACATTCAGGCAATGTCGCGGCCCAAGAGCTTGCTCGTGCCGATCTTCTGGACATTGTGTCCTCTGACTACGTACCCTCGGCGCTGCTCTTATCTGCCTTCCGCTTGGCAGAGATATGGAACGACTTGCCCCGCGCCATTGCCACTGTCACCAGCAACCCCGCCAAAGCAGCAAGGCTGTCAGATCGTGGAGCCCTGCGCAAAGGGTTGCGCGGTGATATCTTGCGGATCAGAAATGTCAGCCAAACACCTCTGTTGCGCGGTGTCTGGTGTTTGGGCAACCAGGTCGGCTAATCCCTTCCCGTCGTGATGCGGAGCAGAAGCTTTCGTCATCAAAGAGTTCCACGCGGATGTAGGATCGGCTTCTGGACCGTCCACGCCGATCCACCGACACGCGTTGCCAGTTGTACCGCCCCCGAACACTCGAAACCGAGAAACTATGTGTGTCCCATAAGTACAATTATATGTCGGTAAATCCGACCTAGTTTGTCATGCGTTTCCTGCGGCTTGCAATGGTCTGGTTTGAGCCCAAATGACTGATGCTGCATGTCGTCCGACTGTCCGCTTTGTAATGCCAATGCCCTAAAGATTTGCCAAATGCGCAACGCTTTACGATAGTGGGTTTGGGAAATTTGTCTTGGGGCGGGGCAGCACATGTCGTTTGTTTGGATCTTTTTTGCACTTGTAGCCGCCTACTTTCTCTATGGATTCATAGCTCCACACCCGCATCGCCGCGTGTTTGCCGCGGGTTTGCCTGAAGATGAGGTCGTTGGTGGATACCTGTCCCCGCGCGAGGTTATCGATCCGGACGAGGATGACATTGCGGAAAGAGTGAGCGCAGCATTTTCGGCGCAGACGAAGCAGCACAGGCAGAACGCGGGGCGGGACAAACCGGATTTTCACGAGCCTCATTGGGGTCATACCAACGGCATCGTATATGGTTCGCTTAGCATTGACGGGATCGAAAAACTGCCGGAGGCGTTTCGTGTGGGGCTTTTTGCGCAAGATCGGGCATATCCGGTGGTGGGGCGCAGCGGAATGGCCGTAGACCGAGATATCGGGTTTGCGATTAACCGGTTGGCTCTGAAACTGAAGTACCCCGACCCGGTCCCCAATGTCTATGCATCGGACGGGACGGCGAACGAACTTGATTTACTTTTTGTGGCAGGCACGTCCAAAACCAACGCGCTGGACCATACGTTTTTCGTGCGTGACGCACGCCAGATGAATGTTGCCGCGGGTCTCAAACCAGCATCATTGGAAACGCTTAAAACGATTGCCAACTGGCGCAATATCGCGCTTTTACTGGATGTCCGTGGCCGAGTGAAAAAGCTCATAGCCCCCTATCGCAGGCAGCCCGAAAGCTCAAAGGGTTGGGCAGGCAAACCCTATTATTCGCTTGGGCCATTCGCATTGGGTGAGGGCGCCATGAAGTTTCGCCTCGTTCCCGAAACGCAGCACGAAGTGGCGGAGCATGATCCGATGAAGCCGGATGTCACTTCGGTCTACAAAGACAATATGGATGCGTGGATGAAGGCGGGAGAAGACGCCAAATTCCGGCTGGGTGTTCAGCTTGCGACACGTGACTGCATTCCAGACCCCGCGGCGGATGATCCGCCAAAGTCGGTCATGGCTGCCGAATATTGCGACATCCAGTGGGACGAGACAGTTTCACCCTACATCGACGTCGGAACGCTGACCTTGAAGGCGGATGCGTTACTCAACACTCCTGAAATGTGGGGGAAGCTGCAATTTAATGCGTGGAATACCTTGCCGATAATGCGACCGCTCGGACAATTGTTTCGCCTGCGCAAACACGCGCATGCAGCGCACAGCAACACGCGGGTTGCGCATATCTACGGCAACACACCCGGCGAGATCGTCGGAAAGTGCCCGTTTCAAGGTTGATTGGCTTAAAGAAGGGGTAACGCGAAGTTTTGCATCCCCGGCACCGGTCTACGCGCCGAAACGCGGACGTTCACTTACTTTCAACCAACGGCAACTTCGTCCGTCCAGCCTAGGTTCACCCTGACTTTCCCTAATACTGGTCATATGTCGGTAGAACTGACCTACCATGCCAAGCCCAGATCCGCCCCCAAGGGGCAGACTTGTCCAATCCAAAAGGGAAACTATAGCTCGCTACCGCACGTGCCGTTTTCAATTGTAAATGCCTGTAAGACGTAGCTTCCGAATATTCCATTCCCGGAAATAATTCTGACCGCAACAAAATTAGGGTCGGCAATGTCTGCCTGCTTGGTCACAAAAGGAATTACGGAAGGCGCATAGTGCCTGCAAATGTGAACCATTGCTTCTTCGATGACACTTCCTGACAAACCTCCTTGCGGCATCGAGCTTGGCTTAATCCGCATTTCAATGCCTTGGCCATGCGCCGAGTGATTTAGAACACCAGTGTCGACAAGATTATAGAGAATTTCTTGGCTTGTCGCAGGCGAAGCCAAAAAGGCCGTGATTATCGCCACGATCCACTCTTTCTTTCGTCCAAAGATCAAATCAATTCTCACTCAAAATTACAACTCTAGAACGTATCATAAGGGTCTGATGCACCCTTTCGAGTTCACCGCATCGGCGCCCAGTTTATATCATTGGTTTCGCAGGTCAGAGCACTGAAACGCTCTGCCTGTTTGATCTCAACGGGCACAATCACCGCCCCGCACTACGCCTGCGCGGCGATCTGATCTTTGCACCACTGCACAACCTCGTCAGTGTTGTTGGGCAATTGTTCGGCCAGGCCATCCGCATAGTCCAGAAAGGCGGGCAGGTTGCCAGGGCCAACGGCGGTCAGAACCGGGATGTCACTGGACAAGGCTTGCCCGATCACCGGGCGAAACCCGCGGCCGTCCGCTTCTTGCTTGCCGAACTTGTTGACGATCATCAGCTTTGCGCCACTGGCCAGCCCAGCTTCTGACAGGCCAACCGCGCGCTCTAGGCCGTCAGGGTCCAGCCGGCACCCTTGTGACAGGGCGCCAAGGTTCTGGCTGATGCGCACCACTTGATGCCCATTCAGGATGTGCAAATCCATATGGCACTTCAGCGCCGGGTCGTTTTCGATGTTGACCTGAACCGCTCCGGCCAGGGGAACGCCCTCTTGGCGCAGCCTGTCGGCCACGTCACGGATCAACCGATCCGCAGCGCCTTGTCCTTCGGCCACAACGTACCCCAGCATGCGCCACCCCTTGCAAGTCTCTCAATCGACATACAAGATGCCGGACGCGCACGCCAGAGGAGCCACCCCGCTTTGACCATGCCAAACCTGCCGTTGATGCCGGACCCATCTGACCCACGTTTGACCCGGCAGATCACTGGAACAGATCAGACCGGGGCCCAGACCCGCATTTCTGTTGTCGAAGAGCGTCCGCTGACCATTTATCTGAACCGGCAGGAAATCGTGACCGCCATGACAATTGGCGACCACCCCGAATACCTGGCCCTTGGCTTTCTGCGCAATCAGGGCATGCTGCGATCCGATGATGTGGTGACAGGTGTTGATTACGACGAGGAAATTGAAACCGTTGTCGTGCGCACTCAGCGCGAAACCTCTTATGAGGAAAAGGTGCAGAAAAAGACGCGGACCAGCGGGTGCGCCGTTGGCACGGTGTTTGGCGATATGATGGAAGGGCTGGAGGGGCTGACCCTGCCGCGCGCGCCTATCCACGCCTCGTGGCTGTATGCGCTGGCCAAACAGATCAATACCACGCCGTCATTGTATCTGGAGGCGGGTGCCATTCACGGCACCGTCTTGTGCCAGAAAGACCGCCCACTGGTGTATATGGAAGATGTCGGTCGCCACAACGCAGTGGACAAGATCGCAGGCTTCATGTTTCGGCATAACGTTCCGGCTGAAGACAAAATTCTATATACAACCGGGCGTCTGACCTCGGAAATGGTGATCAAAACCGCGTTGATGGGCATACCCGCCCTGGCCTCCCGCTCTGGTTTTACGGCCTGGGGGGTAGAGATTGCACAACAAGTTGGGCTAACTCTGATCGGAAGAATGCGTGGTCAGCGCTTTGTTTGCTTATCGGGCGATGATCGCTTGGTCCGCGATGCAGACCTGTCTACAATCGCGGAAGATGCCCCAAAATCGGGTCGCAAAGGAGCGCGCAATGACTAAGATTCAAGCCCCCTTGGGCGTTATCCTGGCCGGTGGATTGGCCACACGTATGGGCGGTGGGGATAAAACCCTGCTGATGTTGGGCGGACAAACCCTGTTGTCCCGCGTGATTGACCGGCTGTCGCCACAAGTTGGCAACATCGCCCTGAACGCTAACGGGGATCCGGGCCGTTTCTCTGCATATGGATTGCCAGTATTACCAGACAGCATTCGGGGGTATCCCGGCCCATTGGCCGGCGTTTTGGCCGGGTTGGATTGGGCCGCGGCCCAAGGCGCAACCAGCATTGTCACCGTTGCGGCCGATACGCCGTTTTTTCCCGATGATCTGGTGCCGCGTCTGCAACTGGCCAGCGAAGGTCAGGCCAACCCCTTGGTTCTGGCTGCCACAGGCATTGCGGGGCAAACCAAGAGCCAATCCGCGTCGGGTCACACACGTCATCCCACCTTTGGTCTGTGGCCAGTTGCGCTGCGCGAAGATTTGCGCACCGCCATCACCGGCGGGCTGTCCAAAGTGGTGATGTGGACAGATCAGCACGACGGGCGCGATGCGGTGTTTGCCAAAGACAAGATCGACCCGTTTTTCAACATCAACACACCCAGCGATTTGCACCACGCAGAGAGTCTTTTGTGAAAGTATACGGCGTTACTGGGTGGAAAAATGCTGGCAAAACCGGCTTGATGGAACGGTTGGTCGCCGAAATTACGGCGCGCGGTTTCACCGTTTCCACAATCAAACATGCCCATCACGACACCGATGTTGATCAGCCCGGCCGTGACAGTTACCGCCATCGCACCGCTGGCGCGCAAGAGGTGATGCTGGCCTCGCCACGGCGATGGGCCCTGATGCATGAATTGCGCGATCAGGACGAACCGCAACTGGACGATTTGTTGGCACGTCTGTCCCCTGTCGATCTGGTGTTGATCGAAGGGTACAAACGCGCTCCGCATCCAAAGGTCGAAGCGTGGCGCAGCGCGGTCGAAAAACCGCCGCTGGCCACTCGCAATACCACAATCCGCGCGCTGGCCACGGATCAACCGATGGAAACCGCCCTGCCGCTGCTTGATCTGAACAATGCCGCCGCGATCGCCGATTTCATCCTGCAACAGGTCGGGCTGCAAGAGGCACAGTCGTGAAACGAGACCGCGTTATTGTTGTCGACTGGTCCTCCAGCAGTATTCCCAAACGTGGCAAAGATTCCATCTGGCTGGGCATTGCCGATCACAGCGGTGTAACGGCTGAAAACATCCCCACCCGCCAACAGGCCGCAGCGCGCCTGAGTGAATTGATCCGCGCCGCATTGGCTGCCTCGGAAAGGGTGTTGGTGGGGGTGGATTTTGCCCTTGGCTATCCCGCCGGTTTTGCCCACGCCCTGACGGGGCAAGCGCCCGAGTCAGAGCCGGAAGACCCGTTTGCCGTCTGGAACTGGCTGGCCCAACGGATCACCGATACAGACACAAACCAACACAATCTGCGTAATGTTGCCGCCGAAGCGAATGCGCTGTTTCCCGGCGATGGGCCGTTCTGGGGCAATGGTGCCGCCGCCGATATGCCCGGCCTGCCCCGCACCCGTCCGGATTTGCCTGACGGGTTGCACCCGGCGCGGCAGACAGATGCGCTGGCAACAGGCGCCGGTGCGCGGCCAAAATCCGTTTGGCAATTGGCCGGTGCTGGGGCGGTTGGCGCGCAAACATTGGTTGGCCTGCCCGTTTTACACCGGTTGCGGCAAGAGCTGGCAACAGATCTGGCGGTATGGCCCTTTCAGCCCGCAGATGCGCCGGTGGTTCTGGCCGAGGTTTATCCGTCGATGTTGTCGGCCGAGGTCAAAGCCTATGTCGCGGCAAACCCCGGCGTGGTGGTGGATGACGCACAGGTGCGGCTGTTGGCTCAAGCCCTGTTTGGCCTTGCGGTCAACGATGCGCTGACCCCGTTGTTTGATGCCGCGGATTTTAGGGCCGAAGGGCAGATTTTGGGCGCCGGGCATCAAACCGCTTTGCGGCGCGCCCTACCCGCCACGCAGGATCCGCCGCGTCTGCGGGATGACTGTTTCGCCATGCCGCAGGGCGTGGATTGGGTGCCGGTTGATACTGCCCTGTCCACATTGCGTGCCGCCCTGCACCCTGTAACCGGGTCACAACTGTTGCCCACGGCACAGGCCGCCGGGCGCATTCTGTCGCAAGACTGTATCGCCCAACGCGCCAACCCGCCGCGACCCAATTCTGCGGTGGATGGGTTTGGCTTTGCCCATGCCGCCACTGGCACCGGGCCGCAACGCCTGCCCTTGGTGGATGCGCGCGCAGCAGCGGGCCAGCCCTATGACCAACCGGTGCCATTTGGGCAGGCGATCCGCATTTTGACCGGCGCGATCCTGCCCCAAGGCGTGGATACCGTTGTGTTAGAGGAAGACACCGCCAACGACGGTGCCGCCGTGGTGTTTGACGGGCCTGTGAAACCGGGTGCGAACACGCGCAAGGCCGGCGAAGACGTAGACGCCGGGGCCACCGCCCTGCCCGCAGGCCATCGGTTGCGCGCGCCCGATCTGGCGCTGTTGTCCGCGTTGGGAATAGCCGAAGTGCCGGTAAACCGCCCGTTACGTGTGGGTGTGGTGTCCACCGGGGATGAGATTATCGCCAGCCCCGATCAACCCGCCCTGCCCCATCAGATCTGGGATGCCAACCGCCCCATGTTGCTGTCACTGGCCGAAACCTGGGGCTATGTCCCTGTTGATCTGGGCCATGTGCAGGATGATGCCGACCAAATCGCGCAGCGCTTGGATGACGGCGCTGCCCGCGCAGATGTAATCCTGACATCAGGCGGGGCCTCGGCCGGGGATGAAGACCATGTTTCCGCTCTGTTGCGCACGCGCGGCACCCTGTCAAATTGGCGTATTGCGCTGAAACCGGGGCGGCCCTTGGCGCTGGCGATGTGGCAAGGCGCGCCGGTCTTTGGGTTGCCGGGAAACCCAGTAGCAGCCTTGGTGTGCACGTTGATATTTGCCCGCCCTGCCCTGTCTTTGATGGCGGGGGCCGGATGGCAGGCGCCCCAAGGCTTTTGGGTTCCCGCCGCCTTTGCCAAGCGCAAGAAACCGGGCCGCCAGGAATACCTGCGCGCACGCCTGACATCGGATGGCACGGCCGAGGTGTTTCAGTCCGAAGGATCCGGCCGGATCAGCGGCCTGTCCTGGGCAGATGGGTTGGTTGAATTGCCTGATACAGCGCTGGATGTGCAGCCCGGTACAATGGTGCGATATTTGCCTTATGCGTCTTTCGGGCTGGTGTAGCCCGCCTGCACGCTACCCTTTGCGAATAAGGTAAACCTGCGCATCGCCCTCTTCGTCTGTTCCGATCAGCGTATGGCCCGCCTCAAAGCAGAAATGCGGCACGTCAATCACGGCGGCCGGGTCGGTGGCAAGAATGCGCAGCACGCCGCCACTGGGCAAGGCTTGCAGCCGCTTTCGCGCCTTCAGTACCGGCAAAGGGCACAACAAGCCCCGCGCATCCAATTCATGATCCCATTCCATATCGCACAGATAGGCAAAGGTGCGTGGCCTGTCCATCGTCGGAATTTTTAATAGCGAAACACTATCATATGAAGTAACTTTGATATTGACCCGCAATGCAACTGGACCGACAAAGGCGAACTACTCTAGCCAAAATGGAACGTCGCCATGGCACTTGATCAGGAAAAAGGCATCTGGACCTCTGGCCGTCGTGGCGGCAAAGGCCGCGCCACCCCAAAGGGGCGGCAGTTGGAAGATACCGCTTGGGATCAGGTCCGTACGTTGCTGGGGGATCGCCCCCGCCGCCGTGACCTGCTGATCGAATATCTGCACCTGATCCAAGACGCATATGGCCACCTGTCTGCGCCCCATCTGCGTGCCTTGGCCGAAGAACTGCGCCTGTCCATGGCCGAGGTTTGGGAGGTTGCCACCTTCTATGCCCATTTCGACCCGGTGAAAGAGGATGAGGCCCCGCCCCCGGATCTGACGATCCGCGTTTGTGACTCACTCTCATGCGAATTGGCCGGATCCGAAGCCTTGCTGGCCGCTCTGGAGGGTGGACATGACCCTGCGAAAATCCGTGTGCTGCGTGCGCCGTGCATGGGCCGGTGTGATACCGCGCCCGTGGTAGAGATTGGCCATCGTCACGTCGATCACGCCACGCCCGAAGCAATCAACGCGGTTTTGGACAGCGGTGATTTTCATGCGTCCGTGCCCGCCTATGAAACCTTGGCTGACTACCGCGCCGCTGGGGGCTATGACACCCTGATCTCCCTGCGCGACAGCGGTGATTGGCAAACGGTGCAAGCAGAGCTGACCACCGCCGGTCTGCGCGGTTTGGGCGGCGCTGGCTTTCCCTCTGGTCAGAAATGGGGCTTTGTGCGCGCCAATCCCGGCCCGCGCTTTCTGGCCGTAAACGGGGACGAGGGCGAACCGGGCACGTTCAAAGACCGCTACTATTTGGAACGCACCCCGCACTTGATGCTGGAGGGAATGCTGATCGCGGCTTGGGCGGTTGAGGCCGAGACCTGCTACATCTACATGCGTGATGAATATCCCGCCGTTCTGCACATCCTGCGCACCGAAATCGCTGCATTAGAGTCTGCTGGCATCGTTCCCGCTGGATATATTGATCTGCGGCGCGGCGCGGGTGCCTATATCTGTGGCGAAGAATCCGCCATGATTGAATCGATCGAGGGCAAGCGCGGCCTGCCCCGCCTGCGTCCGCCTTACGTTGCACAGGTCGGCCTGTTTGGCCGCCCGACCCTGGTGCACAATGTTGAAACGCTGCATTGGGTTGCCCGCATTTGCCGCGAAGGCCCAGCGATCAACGATGTGACCCATAACAATCGCAAAGGATTGCGCAGCTATTCGGTATCGGGCCGCGTCGCCAAACCCGGTGTGTACCTGCTGCCCGCCGGTTCAGATATCCGCGATGTCATCGCCGCCGCAGGTGGCATGGCGCAGGGCCACAGCTTCAAAGCCTATCAACCCGGCGGTCCCTCTTCTGGTTTGTTGCCGGCAACGCTGGATGATGTGCCGCTGGATTTCGATACGCTGCAGCCACATGGCACTTTCATCGGCTCTGCTGCGGTGGTGGTCCTGTCTGACAAAGACAGCGCCAAACAGGCCGCGCTGAACATGCTGCGCTTCTTTGAGGCGGAAAGCTGCGGGCAATGCACCCCCTGCCGTGTTGGATGCGAAAAAGCGGTGAAACTGATGCAGGCCGATAGCTGGGACAGCAACCTGCTAGAGGATCTGTGCACCGTCATGACCGATGCCTCGATCTGCGGTCTGGGCCAAGCTGCGCCCAACCCGATCCGGCTGGTGATGAAACATTTTCCCGAGGAGGTGTGACAATGGCTGACGGCACCAATACTGCACCCATCACCTTTACCCTGGATGGCCAGGACGTCACCGCGCACCCCGATGAAACCATCTGGCAGGTGGCCAAGCGCCAAGGCACCACCATTCCGCATCTGTGCCACAAGGACGCCTCGGGCTATCGCCCCGATGGCAATTGCCGCGCCTGTATGGTGGAGGTCGAGGGCGAACGCACACTGGCCGCGTCCTGCTGCCGTAATCCAACCCAAGGGATGCAGGTGTCCACCCAATCAGACCGCGCACAGAAATCACGTGCGCTGGTGATGGAACTGCTGCTGGCCGATCAACCAGAACAGGACGCCGCGCATGATGCCGGGTCTCATTTCTGGGATATGGCTGCGCAGACGGGCGTCAGCGAAAGCCGGTTTCCAACGATGGAAGCCGACCACATCCCCCTGCTGGATGACAGCCATCTGGCCATGCGTGTGAACCTGGACGCCTGCATTCAGTGCAACCTTTGTGTCCGCGCCTGCCGCGAGGTGCAGGTGAATGATGTGATCGGCATGGCCGATCGCGGGCATGATGCCTTTCCGGTGTTCGATTTTGATGACCCGATGGGTGACTCAACCTGTGTCGCCTGCGGTGAATGCGTTCAGGCCTGCCCCACCGGCGCGTTGATGCCCGCCACAGTACTGGACACAGCCCAACAGGGTGACAGCACCGACTTTGATGAAGAGGTCGAAAGCATTTGCCCCTTCTGCGGTGTCGGTTGTCAGGTCTCGCTCAAGATCAAGGACAACAAGGTCAAATACGTCGAAGGCATCAATGGCCCGGCAAACGAAGGGCGCCTGTGCGTCAAAGGGCGGTTTGGCTATGACTATATCCACCACCCGCACCGCCTGACCAAACCGTTGATCCGGCTAGAGGGCGCGCAAAAGGGTTTGAACGTGGACCCCGCCAATCCATTTACCCATTTCCGCGAAGCCACATGGGAAGAGGCGATGACAGCCGCCGCCGGTGGTTTGGCCCGCCTGCGCGATCAGGGCGGCCAAACGGTTGCCGGGTTCGGCAGCGCAAAATGCACCAACGAAGAAGCCTACCTGTTTCAAAAGCTGATCCGGCAAGGCTTTGGCCATAACAACGTCGATCACTGCACCCGGCTGTGCCATGCCTCTTCGGTTGCAGCCCTGATGGAAAACGTCGGTTCCGGCGCGGTGACAGCAACATTCAACGAGATTGAAAACGCCGATGTTGCGATTGTCATCGGCTCCAACCCGATTGAAAACCATCCGGTCGCGGCGACCTATTTCAAACAATTCGCCAAACGCGGCGGCAAGCTGATCGTGATGGACCCGCGCGGTCAGGCGCTAAAGCGGCACGCGGCCCATATGGTGCAATTCCGTCCCGGTACGGATGTTGCCCTTCTGAATGCGATCATGTCGGTGATCGCCGAAGAAGGCCTGTATGACCAGGCCTATATCGACCAATACACCGAAAATTGGGCCGCCGAACAACAGCATCTGGCCGGGTTCGCGCCCGAAACCGTCGAAGACCTCACCGGCATTGACGCCGCCACCATCCGCGCCGTCGCGCGTGATTTCGCCGCTGGCTCGGCCGGGATGATCTTTTGGGGCATGGGCATCTCGCAGCACATCCATGGCACCGACAATTCCCGCTGCCTGATCAGCCTTGCTCTGATGACTGGCAACGTCGGCAAACCCGGTGCTGGCCTGCACCCGCTGCGCGGCCAGAACAATGTGCAAGGCGCGTCAGATGCTGGCTTGATCCCCATGTTTTTGCCAGATTATCAAGATGTTACAGATGATGGCGTCCGCTCTGCCTTTTCTGAGATTTGGCAGTCCGGTGACTTCAGCGCCGAAAAAGGCCTGACCGTCACCGAAATTCTGGATGCGGTCCATGCCGGGGCGATCAAGGGAATGTATGTGTTGGGCGAAAACCCCGCCATGTCAGACCCCGATGTCACCCACGCCCGTCAGGCACTGGCCAAATTGGAACATCTGGTTGTGCAGGATATCTTCCTGACCGAAACCGCCAATTATGCCGATGTGATCCTGCCCGCCGCCGCGTTCTATGAAAAGAACGGCACGGTCACCAATACCAACCGCCAAGTTCAAATCGGTCGCGCCGCTGTCACCCCGCCAGGGGACGCACGCGAAGATTGGGCCATCACCGTGGATCTGGCACAGCGTCTTGGGCTTGATTGGTCCTACACCCATCCTTCACAGGTTTTTGCCGAAATGGCCCAGGGCATGCCCTCGCTCGACAATATCACCTGGAACAGGCTGGAACAGGAAAACGCCGTGACCTATCCCAGCTTGTCCCCCCAAGACCCCGGCCAACCCATTGTCTTTGCCGATGGCTTCCCCCGCACCGGGGGCCGGGCCCGGTTCACGCCCGCCGCAGTGATCCCACCCGACGAACAACCAGACACCGACTATCCAATGGTGCTGACCACCGGGCGGCAGCTGGAACACTGGCATACAGGCTCTATGACGCGCCGCAGCCGTGTTCTGGACGCGGTCGAACCCGGCGCCAACTGCTCGCTTCATCCCGCCACCCTGCGCCAAATGGGGGTTGAACCCGGCGGCATGGTCAAGCTCGAAACCCGGCGCGGCGCCATCACCGTCATGGCACGGGCGGATCGTGCCGTGGCACCAGACATGGTGTTCCTGCCCTTCGCCTATGTCGAAGCGGCCGCCAATATCCTGACCAATCCGGCGCTGGATCCTTTTGGCAAAATACCAGAGTTCAAATACGCCGCGGTTCGTGTGTCCGCCGCCAAGTAACCCCTTAATAAATAGCCCAAATTGGCTTTCATGCTGTCCCGAAAGATCATGAAGCCGCCATCAGCCCCTCGTCGATTTCACGTGCGCGCAGCGCCGCAGGGCGTGCCGTCAGGCGTTTGGCGTATTCCGCAAATCCTGGTCTATCAGGCAATGTGCCCAGCATCTTTCCCCAGATAATTTGTGACCCAACATAGACATCAGCGGCACTGAACCCCTCTCCGGTGACATAGTCCCGCCCATCCGACAGCATCGCTGCAAGTGCGTCAGCGACCGCCTCCAGCGAACCATACCCCGAGCGCCCTCGCGCCTGTGGGTCGTCGGGCAATTCAAAATTGAAGTGAACGTTGGTGATCGCCGCCTCACAGGGTCCCGCAGCGAAGAACATCCAACGCAGGTAGGCCGCGCTTTCAGGGGTGCCCGGTGCCGGAGCGAGTCCTGCCTCCGGGAAGGCGCCGGCCAGATAGGCACAGCAGGCTGCGGCTTCGGTCACGACCGCGCGCCCATGCTGCACAGTCGGAACCTTCCCCATAGGATTGATCTCCAGATAATCCCGCGATTTCATAGACGGCCCAAAATCCAGAACCCGCGTCTCATAAGGCTGGCCCACTTCCTCAAGCATCCAACGCACGATGCGCCCACGGGACATTGGGTTTGTGTAAAAGACGATTCCAGGCATTGGAAATGCCTCCCTGCTTGCCATTTGCTTTGCAGTATCTGCCATCGCGCCGGTGTATGAACATAGGAAAATCGCAAAGAACCGATGGCACAATTCCAGCTACAATCCGAATTTGGCACCCCCATCGCCGTCCGGCGAAGGGCCGCTGATCTTAATGTTCCGCGATTGTTCCTAAAACACCCAGATAAATCCGTTCGGCCCAGCCAAAAACAAAAAAACGAGGCACCCTCAGGCGCCTCGCATTCAGCTTCTTTTCTTTACAAATACCGCCGGGGGTGAATTGGGCCATCGGCCCAAGAGGGGGCAGCGCCCCCTCCCCCGCCCGTATCAACCGTCCCGATCAGCCGATAATGGCATTGAACGTGGCTGAGGCGCGCATCACAGCGGCGGTCTTGGCCGCGTCGCCGTGGTAATAGCCGCCCAGATCAACCGCTTTGCCTTG
>JAXMOG010000013.1:0-53170 GCA_034670065.1 Pseudoprimorskyibacter sp.
ACGCTCGATCTCGCAAAACGGGCTGCGTCTGCCGATTGAAGTTTTCACGCGGGCAGGGGAGGGCTATGGCCTGCTGTCCGGCTATCGTCGTTTGAAAGCGGTGCGTGATCTGCACGCCATGACCCAAGCGCCAGCCTTTGCCACGATCAAAGCCGTGGTGCGCGACCCAGAGGCGATGGGCGGTGCCTTTGCCGCGATGATCGAAGAGAATGAAATCCGCGCCTCGCTTTCGCATTTCGAACGCGGGCGCATTGCGGTGATCGCCAGCCAGCAAGGCACGTTTGACTCTGTGGAGTCGGCGGTGGATGTTCTGTTTCCGATGGCGTCCAAGGCGAAACGTTCCAAGATCCGGTCTTTCGCGCTGATCTTTGAAGAGCTGGGCGACTTGCTGCGCTTTCCCGATCTGATCAAAGAGAAAGACGGATTGAAACTGGCCGCCGCCCTGCGCGACGGCGCCGAAACCAAACTGCGCGACGCCTTGGACATTGGCGCACCGGGCACGGTTGAGGAAGAGGCCGCCATTCTGGCCGATGTATTGGCGCGGCTGGACGTCACCGCCAACCCCGCACGCGGCGGCCGCCCAAAGAAGACAACGGGCGTGCGATTGGGCCAATCTGTAACGCTGGAAGACGGCACGGTGCTGCAAGCCGTAGAAGACGGGCAGGGGTTCGCAATACGCGTCAAAGGTGTGGACGTGGATTTAGGGCGGATTGAAAGTTTATTAATAAAACTTAATTAGCAATACATATTTCGCACAAAACTTAAGCAAAGTGCGAGATTAAGGCGGGCGCAGGCGGAATTGCGCGGAATCCTCAACATAAAGTCGCTTTCTGGTTGTTCGAATCCTATTCGTGGGACTAAAAGGAAATTTGACAGAACTTTTATGAATTAGCGAATTAGTGGGGATAGATTGGTGAAAAAGATTTATGTCGCAGGGCATCGCGGTATGGTCGGAAGCGCCATCATGCGAAAGCTACAAGAACGGATTGACGCTGGTGAAGAGATCGAACTGGTCGGGCGCACACACGCTGAGTTGGACTTGGTTGATCAGGCGGCCGTTCGTGCGTTTATGCAGGAAGAAAAGCCAGATGAGGTGATCCTTTGTGCCTCTCGCGTTGGTGGTATTCATGCAAACAACACCTTGCCTGCGCAGTTCATCTACGAAAACCTGATGATCGTCAGCAATGTGATCAATGAGGCTTATTCGGTTGGTGTACAGAAGCTACTACAGCTTGGGTCGTCCTGCATTTACCCGCGCGCTGTTCGTCAACCTATGCGGGAAGACGCGTTGCTGACGGGGATTTTGGAGCCAACGAATGAACCCTATGCCGTTGCAAAGATTGCCGGTATCAAACTGTGTGAAAGCTTTAACCGGCAGTATGGCACCGATTATCGCTCTGTTATGCCAACGAACCTGTATGGACCTGGCGATAACTTTCATCCAGACCATTCACATGTTCTGCCTGCGCTTATGCGACGTTTTCATGAAGCGGCGAAGAATAATGTAAATGAAGTTGTCATTTGGGGATCGGGTTTGCCGCGCCGCGAATTCCTGCATGTGGATGATATGGCCGAAGCGGCCTTATTTGTACTATATCTGCCAAAAGATGAATATGAAGCCAATACAGAGCCAATGCTGAGCCACATTAATGTGGGAAGCGGAACTGACATTTCCATTTTGGAAGTTGCGGAACTAATGGCCAAGGTCACCGGATTCCAAGGCGCTATTTCAACTGACCGTAGCAAGCCTGATGGCACGATGCGCAAGCTGATGGATGTATCACGGCTGAGCTCGATGGGGTGGAAGGCATCTGTGAACTTGGATGAGGGTCTGAAAGGCACTTACGATTGGTTCCTGGACAATCAGGAAAAGTTACGCGCGTGAGGCGCCACGCCGCTGCTGCTTCCAGTCGGGGTGGCAGAGGCATTTTAACACGGATAGTACGCCGATTTTCCGTTATGGAGGCGAAGACATGACTCAGAAGAAGTTTCATCTAGTCAGTATAAATTACGCGCCGGAGAAGATCGGTATCGCTGTGTATTCTGCTGGGCTGGCTGAGTACATGGCGCGACATGGGTATGATGTGACGGTCTTCACGTCTTATCCGCACTATCCAGAGTGGCAAATCGCCGAAGGCTGGAAAAGTCGCGGTTATAATGTGCAGCAGGAAGAAGAGAACCTGTGCCTTGTTCGCTGCCCAATTTATGTTCCGGAAAAGCCGACGGGCAAGAAACGCCTTATGCATTATCTAAGTTTTGCAGCGTCGGTTTCCCCACAACTTTTCTGGCGGTCTGTGAAAGAGCGCCCGGATGTTGTGTTTGTTGTGGCGCCATCGTTGATTGCTGCACTTCCGGCGTGGGTGTTTGCCAAACTGACCGGATCAAAGTTTTGGGTCCATGTGCAGGATTTTGAAGTCGAGGCGGCCTTTGCCACAGGTGTTATTCCTGAACAGAGCAAATTGGGCCGGATCGCCAAAAATTTCGAACGGTGGATGTTTTGCAAGGCCGACCGAGTCAGCACAATTTCGCGCCCCATGATCGACAAGTTGCGCGAAAAGGGTGTGAACGCGCTGAAAATTCGTGAGCTTCGCAACTGGGCGAACCTGAAGAAGGTGAGTGTGGTGGAAGGTGTCTCTCCGCTGCGGGACGAATTGGAAATTACGACTGACTATGTGGCGTATTATTCCGGAAATATTGGCGCAAAACAGGGGTTGGACATTATTCCGAAGGCCGCGCGCTTGTTGGCAGATCGTAGCGATCTGACGTTCGTGATTTGCGGTGACGGTGCCTATCTGGACAGTCTGAAGTCCCAGGCTGAAGGCTTGCCCAACATTCGCTTCTTGCCGCTACAACCACTTGAAAAATTAAGTGATGCGCTGGGAATGGCGGATGTTCATTTGCTGCCACAACGGCCGGAAGTGGCCGAGCTGGTTTTACCGTCAAAGCTGACAAACATTTTGGCATCTGGGCGACCTGTCGTTGCAACAGCTGATGAGGGCACAGCGCTGGCAGAGGAAGTGGAGGGTTGTGGCCTTGTGTGTCCAACGGGCGATCCGTCTGCCTTTGCAGGTGCGATTGAGACACTGTTGGACGACGCGGAGTTGCGCAAAACGCTTGGCGAAACGGCGCGGACAAAAGCCATACAGCGCTGGGACATGAATAACATTTTGGGAGAATTTGAAGCGGAGATCGGTGCGATGACCGCGCCAGACCGCAGCCCCAAATGGATTTGGACACGCGGTGCGCAGCGGATAATGCGCCGCATCGGGCATAGTGAATAGAAAGTGATTTTTGCAGGCGCTCCGGCATTTGCCGGACGTTGGTAAGTACTGGGTGTGGGGCCTAACAGTATGAATGTTCGTCAGCCCAAAATTGGGCCGCAAATCAACACGACCTTTGTCGGCGGTCCTTTGGTCACGCCAAGAAGATATCGTTCACTCTATCGTTCGCGCATCAAAAGGATGCTCGACGTTGTCTTTGTTTTACTCGTTTTGCCGCCTGTGGCAGTGATCATGTTGTTTTTGGTTTTGATGGTCAGCCTCGACGGCGGAAAACCATTCTATTGGCAAACGCGCATCGGCAAGCACGGCCGTCATTTTCGCATGTTGAAACTGCGAACGATGGTCCGAGACGCAGACAGCGCCTTGCAAAGTTACCTTGAGCAAAACCCTGATGCGAAGGAAGAATGGGATAAAACCCAGAAGCTGCGATATGATCCACGGGTTACGCGATCGGGCAGGGTGCTTAGAAAAACATCACTGGACGAACTGCCGCAGCTTTGGAACGTGCTTACCGGCGATATGTCCCTTGTTGGGCCTAGACCAATGATGGTTAATCAGTCATCTCTATATCCGGGAACGGCCTACTACTTGCTTCGGCCCGGAATCACTGGCCCTTGGCAGGTTTCGGCCAGAAACGAGACCGAATTTGCCGAACGAGCAGTCTATGACACGCGGTATCTGCAAGCCATGTCGTTCCCGCATGATACTGGGATCGTCTTGAAGACATTCCGGGTGGTGATACGAGGGACGGGTGTTTGAGCACACTGTGTAGAAGTTTTTGCGCAGGTCTACTAAATGGACGAAAATAAATGCTCGAATATGCAGAAAACTTCAATTTCGACCCGGAAAATCTTTTTGACGCAATCGTGGTGGGATCCGGCGCTGTTGGATTAACTTGCGCTATAGATTTGGCAAAAAGCGGAGCGAAAATTGCCCTTCTGGAAGCCGGACCAGAAAAACCATTGCAAAATTCCCAAAAGCACTTCGAGGCCGCGCGCGCAACCGGCCACCACCTGCCGGGCCTGCATGTCGGCCGCTTCCGCTGCCTTGGCGGGACCACCAATTTCTGGGGCGGGCAGCTCGTGCCCTTCGCCCCCATGGTGTTTAGCGACCGTTCCTGGGTGAGCGATGCCCGCTGGCCGATCACCGCCGCGGATATCGCTCCCTTCTACGATCGCGGCTTCGCGATTCTCGGGATGGAGCAGGTGATGCGCGACGACGCCGCGGTCTGGGAACGTATCGGCGTGAACGCCCCGCCTCGGACCGACCGGATCGAACCGATTTTCACCCGCTGGACCCCCGAGAGCAACCTCGCCATCCATTTCCGCCAGGACATCATGGACAATCCTGCCCTCACCGTGCTGCTCGACGCGCAGGTCGGCGCGCTCGTCACCGAGGGCGACGCGGTCACCGGCGTCGAGATCCGGATCGCGGAGAAATCAGGGCTACGCCGCGAGATCCTGCGCGGCGCCAAGGTCGTGCTCGCGAACGGCACCATCGAGATCGCACGGCTCCTGCAGCTGCCGACCGCCGACGGCGCCCCCGCGCCCTGGGCCACGAACCCCTGGATCGGTCGCGGCTTCATCGACCACGTCGACTGCTACGCCGGATCGGTCAAGCTCACCGACCGCAAGCGCTTTGCCGATCTGTTCGACAACGCCTTCGTCGACGGGCTCAAATACAGCCCAAAACTGCGCCTCTCCGACACGGCCCAGCAAAAGGCCCAACTGCTCGAGATCTCCTCGCATTTCGTCTTCAACAGCTCGATCGCGGAAAACATCGCCAATCTTAAGATCCTCATCAAAGGGCTGATGAAGGGACGTGTAGAGAAATCCGGCCTCGCCAATCCGCTCGCCCTGCTCGGCACGCTACGCTTCATCGTGCCTATGGCGCTACGCTACCTGCGTTACCGGCGGATGTTGAACCTCTCGGACGCCGGCATCCAGCTACGCCTCACCTCCGAACAGGCCCCGCTCGCCGACAGCCGGATCACGCTGACGGCTACCGACCGCGACGCCTTCGATATGCCGAAGGTCGAGGTGGACTGGAAGATCTCCCGCGATACGGTCGAGACCCTCGCCACCTTCGGCGAGTACATCCGCGACTACCTGCGCGACAACGGGCTGGCCGAGGTGACCCTCGATGCCACGCTCGTCGCCCGCGACCCTGCCTACCTCGCAGATACCGACGACGCCAACCACCAGATGGGTGGCGCGCGCATGTCCGCGAGCGCGCAGGACGGCGTCGTCGACGCCGATTGCGCCGTATTTGGTACGCGCAATCTCTATGTGGCAGGCGCCGCCGTCTATCCCGTCAGCGGTTTCGCCAATCCCACCTTCACCGCCATCGCGCTGGGGCTCAGGCTCGCCGATCACCTCGCGCAGGAACTTTGATATGGCTTATCCGCAGCGACTCGCCCCCTACGGCCCCATCGGCATCGGCTGCGCCTACCTCGCCGCAGGTAGCCTCACCGGCCACGAAAACCGCCTGATCGGCACCGCGCTCGACACAGGCGCGCGCCACTTCGACGTCGCACCGAGCTACGGGCTCGGCACCGCCGAACGCACCCTCGGCCGCGCGCTCGGAAAACGCCGTGACGAGGTCGCCATCGTGACCAAGGTTGGCATTTGTCGCCCCGCCGTCTCGCCTGTCAAACAGGTGGCGCGCAGCCTGCTCGCACCGGTCCGCGCCAGACTTCGCGGCTCTCGCCTGTCGCAGGCCGTCGTCCGCGCCGCCGGTCCCGCCCGCAGCCTCGATTTCTCCCCCGCCTATGTCGCGCAAAGCCTCGAGGAAAGCCTGACAGCGCTCGGCACCGACCGCGTCGAGGGCTTCCTGCTGCATATGCCCACCCTCGAGGATCTCGGCGACGAGCTGCTCGCCGTGCTCGAGACCGCCCGCCAAAGCGGCCGCGCCCGCAGCATCGGCACCGCCACCACCCGCGAGGAAACCGCGCGGATCCTCGAGGCTTACCCCGGCTTCTTCGACGTGGTGCAATATTCTTGGTCCGCGCTCGATGCCCCGCTCGAGACCACCGGTCCCTTCCGCATCACTCACCGCGCCCTGCTGCGCGCGCTCGGGCCGCTCGAGGACTGGCTCGCCGCAGAGCCGGACCGCCTCGCGCAGGCGAGTGCGCAAAGCGGCCTCGACTTCGCCGACTCCCGCGTCCTGTCGCGCGCGCTGATTGGCGCGGCACTGGTGGAGAACGTCGGCGGCACTGTGCTCGTGGCGTCGCGCGACATCGCGCGGACGCGCGCCAATGTCGAAACCGCCCTCGATCCCGACACGCGCATCGCCGGCCGGGCGCTTCTCGACCTACTCGGGACCTCGCAGCCACTGCCCACTCCCATAGACTGAGCCCCCCATGCCCTCCTTCCTCGCCCTGGCCCGCAGCATCACCGCACCTACCCCGCGCGGCCGGATGATGCGCGGCGTGCTCGCGAACCTTTATGACAAGGGCGCGGTCACCGCCGTCCAGCTTCTGACCATCCCGCTGCTTACCCGCCTGTGGGGGGCCGATGGCTACGGCATCTGGCTCATGCTGTTGACCGTGCCCACCTACATCGCCCTCTCCGACCTCGGCTTCGGCACCGCCGCGGGCGTGGTCGTCACCCGCAGTGCTGCCACGCAGGACTACGACACCTCCATCGAGGCGGTGCAGAGCACCATCGCCTTCGTGCTTGGGACCGTCAGCGTCGTGGCCTTCGCGGCTCTCGGCTATGCGGGCTGGCTGGCCCTCGCGGGGCAAGCCGGCGGCCCCTTCACGCCCGGCCAGATCGCAACCGCCGTGGTGCTCATCACCGCCTATGCCGTGGTCTGTACCCAGATGAGCATTGTCACCGTGATCTATCGCGGCACGCATAAATTCGCGCAGGCGATGTTCTTCGCAGGCACGCTGATCCTGCTCGAGGGCGCAGCGCTCGCGGCTATAGCCCTCACGGGCGGCTCGATCGCACGGGCCGCCGCCGCCTACCTCGTCATCCGTGTGCTGGGCTACCTCCTCTTCGTGCGGCTCCTGAAGGCGCGCGAACCCTGGGTCGAGATCGGCGTCCGCCGCGCGACGCGCGCCACGATCCGCTCTCTGGCCAAACCCTCGGCCGCAGCGCTCGGCCTCACCTTCGCCACCGCCCTGTTGCTGCAGGGCATGGTGCTCGCGCTGGGGGCGACCGCCGGGGCTGCGACCGTCGCCGTCTTCGGCGCCTCGCGCACGCTGAGCCGCGCGCCGCTCCAGCTTTCGGGCATGTTCCTGCGCCCCTCGCTGCCCGAACTCACCCGCGCGATCACCGAAGGCAACCGCCCGCTCGAACGCCGCCTCACCCGCATGAACACCGGCGTGGCCGTGGCCGTGACCCTGCCCTTCGGGCTGGTGCTGTGGTTCTTCGGCCAACCCCTGCTCGGCCGCGTCTCCGAAGGCGAGCTGCACGCGCCCGCCACCCTCTTCGCCCTGCTTGCCCTCGCCACGATCGCCAACGCCACTTGGATGGCGCTCGCAGCACCCCTCATCGCCCTGAACCGCCAGGCCGAGTTCTCCTACCTCTACCTTGTGCTTTGCGCCATTGCGGTTATCCTCGTCGCACTCCACCCCGGCGCCATCTTCGCTGCGGCGCTGATGGTCGCCGTGGAAATGGCCGTGCTGGCAAAACTGGTCTTCGCGACGAACAGGACGAAAGGATAGTCTGATGATCGCCCGCTTCCTGCTGTTCGCGGCGTTCTGTACTCTGTTCCTGTCGAACATGAGCGGTCTTTCGACCGCGTTCCAAATCCTCGGCGCGGCGCTTGTATCGCTGTCCGCAGTGCTGGCGACGCTGGCCGGAAAGGTGCGCAAGGAAAGCCTCACACCCGGCGAGTGGATGATGCTCGCGCTCGTCCTGTTCTCAGCAATCTCGGGTGTCGCGACGTTGGACCCCGACGTCCTTGTCTACACGCTCGTGTTCGGCGTCGTTTTCCTGTCTATCGGGTTGCTCCGCCGGGCTCTGTCCATCGACGAGATCACCGACATTTGCCTCAAGGCCTTCATCGTGATGCTCCTTGGCATTTTCGTCACCGATCCCGCCGGCTACATCGCCGGTGTCACGGGCCAGTCCGTCTACGGCAAGGGCCTCGCGCGGTTCAACCCCTACGACCTCCACCCCAACCTCACGGGCTTCATCTTCGGCGCCGGAACCGTGCTGTTCTACCAACGCAGCCTCGGCCGCGAAATGCGTGGCAAGATCATCTACACCGTGCTCGCGGCCCTCAGTTTCAGCGTTGTTCTCGCCGCATCGGCACGAGCAGGGATGCTCGCCGCTGTCGGCGCGTACATCCTATTTAAACTCCTCGGCGTGCGTCTGCGCTTCAAAGCTCGCTCCCCGCTGCGTCTGACGATCAAGATGCTCGGTCTGCTCGCCGGTCTCCTCCTCCTGTTTCTCGCGCTGCCCACGATCGGAGAATATGCCGTGCGCATCCTCGACCTCAACAACCCCCGACGCGGCATCGAGTCCGGTGGAACAGGACGCGTCGCACTCTGGGAACTTAGTCTGGAGGCGATCGGCAACCGCAACTTCGCGGAACTCTTTTTCGGAACCGGTATTCGCTCCAGTTCGGCACACAAAATCGGCTTCAGCCTCGAAAGCTCCTACTTCACCTTGATCCTCGAGAACGGACTGATGCTCGCGGGCCTCTGGATCGCAGCCAACGTAGGTGCGCTGATCCGCTTCTCCGTCACCCACGATCCCGCCCACCCGTGGAAGGCGACCGCCGCCCTCCTCTTCGGCTTCGCGCTCGTGCAATCAATCTTCAACCGCTACCTCCTCGCCATCGGCAACCCTGCGTCCCTGCTGTTGCTCTTCTACGTTGCGGAGACGTTCTTCCGGCCGGCGAAAGTCGAAAGAAAGCTTTCGCCAATTTCGCGGGCACGCATGCAATCTTCTCAACGGTCAATTGAAGGAATCTAAAATTGATTATTTTGCCAAAGCAAAAAGTGATTTTCTATCACGTTTACAAAGTTGCCGGTTCTTCAGTCAGAAACGCACTGCTGCCTTACGGCAAGAAGACACAGATTTACGGCATCCACGCCATCAACAAAGCCATCTGTTGCGGCCAGGGATTACTGGTCCGTGGCAGGTATCAGCTCGAAACGAAACTGGGTTTGCGGAAAGGGCTAAGTATGACGCAGAAAATTTATCTTCAACGTCGTTTGGATACGATACAGAGCTGGTTATGAAAACGTTCGGTGTTGTGATGCGTGGGACGGGCGTTTGAGCCAATTTGGAGAAAATCTGACTCTCAAACGGATAAATTATGTGAAGCAACTTGCCTTCATCGGTGTGAGGTTGATGAAAATTTGTGCATGGTAGTCGTGTATTTTGGCAGGAGGCTTTATAAACGTCATCTTGTGTGGCAAACGAGGAATAGTAATTTTTTTGACGAACTAAGCTTCCGGGAACTTTGATATGGCCAGAGTGAATGTTCTTTATCATCATTTTCCGCATTATCGCCGCCCTGTAATGACCGCGCTAAATAATTCAGAAAAACACGAATACCGGTTCTTTGGCGGGCATGAAGATATGGCAGGCATCAAGGCTTTCAATGGGAATGACAATGTAAAAGTTGTTCCAATCGGTTTTACCGCAGCTGAAGATGGCGGGAAAATGAAAATGTTCGATTTTGATCGTGCATTTGATGATTGTGACGTATTGATTGTAATTGGAAATCCTAATATTTTTGCAACTTGGTGGATCCCACTTCGCGCGCGCATGATGGGTATCAAGGTGATGTTTTGGGCGCACGGTTGGCTTCGACCAGAAGCCAAACTGAAGTCGTTAGTAAGAAATATTTTTTTTCGGCTCGCAGATCGAGTTTTGGTTTACGGTGAGCGCGCAATAATTCTTGCTGAAAAGTCAGGATTTCCGTCTGATCGGATAAGTGTGATTTACAACTCGCTCGATTTTCCTGAACAAGACAAGATATATAAAAGCTTAGATGACACGTCCGTAGCTAACTTGCGATCATCACTGAGTCTGCCTACGGAACGCCCTGTTCTTCTTTCGGTTTCGAGGCTTACCGAGATATCCAAGTACGATTGGTTGATTAAGGCGGTGAAAGAGACACCGTTAGAAGAATGTGAACCGGTTTTGGTGTTTGTTGGTGATGGCCCTGTTCGAAACGATCTAGAGACACTCGCTCGTGACCTTGAGGTGAATGCGATATTTCTCGGATCGATTTATGATGAAGGCGTCGTTGGGAAATATATTATGGCGGCGGATGCGGTTGTCAGTCCCGGAAAGGTTGGCTTAACGGCGATGCACGCATTGGCTTTTGGCACCCCGATTGTTACTCACGGTGATCTTGATGCGCAAATGCCGGAGGTAGAGGCGGTCCAAGCAGGTGTATCCGGAGAATTTTTCAAATTTGGAGATATTGAAGGCCTCGCTCAGGCAATTTCCAGGGTCCTGAATATGGATGGAACGATTGAGAATAGGCGAGCTGCTTGTCGTAGTGTTATTTTGAAAAAGTACACGCCAACTATGCAGAGGCAGTTGATTGATGAGGCTGTGGATGCGCTTCTTTAAGAGAACTGGTATAAATGTACGCGAGGTAACCGCAGCCGTTGCACCGATGCGAGTTCGGGAAGTTTTCATCGAACGGTGTCGTGAAATTGTTGATTCGCCCATAAAGAGGAAGATTCGCGAAATCATACTCCCAGCTGTGAAAATTCTTAATGGTGTCAATGAGTTGGGTGAAGGGTTTCAGTGGGGGAAGCCTATTTCGGTCAAAGGGGCACGGATAGGCAGATACGCATACATCGGGGCGGGTGGAAATTTGTCTGGACCTGTTTCAGTTGGTGATCTGACAATGATTTCTACGGATGTGAGGATAGTTGGAGCGGATCATGAATTCGATAGTGTCAATATGCCTACCCGCCTCAATTTTCCTAAGAAACCAAGACCGTCCACTCAGATTGAGTCTGATGTTTGGATCGGGCATGGGGTAGTTTTGTTGGAAGGTGTCACAATCGGACGTGGGTCGATCATCGCAACCGGAGCTGTTGTGACCAAGTCTGTAGAGCCCTACACGATTGTGGGGGGGGTTCCCGCAAGAAAGATTAAGGATAGATTTTCATCTATCGAACGTGACGCTTATGATTTAAATCTTTACGGTGTACCCAAAGAAGTGTCGACCGAGATATGATCAACTCGATAACGGCAATTATCCTTACCCTAAACGAGGAAAAACATATCGAACGATGCATTAAGTCTCTAGACGGTATCGTTGAGAGGGTCTGTGTGATCGATAGTTTTTCAACTGATAACACAGTAGAGCTTGCTAAGGCACTTGGTGCGGAGGTTCTTCAGACCCAGTGGAAGGGGCATGCGGCTCAGTTTCAGTGGGGTATGGATTCCGTTTCGGTGACGTCGGATTGGACCCTTAGAATTGATGCGGACGAATATCTTGATGGGAATTTGCGGTCAGTCCTGCAAGGCGATTGGGCACAGAAGCAAATTAATGGATACTACTTGCGCCGTAAGATTGTTTTTCTTGGTCGGCCAATAACTCATGGTTTCTTCTATCCTCTAAAGATCATGCGACTGTGGCGTACCGGACAAGGACGTATGGAACAACGATGGATGGATGAACACATCGTCCTGGATGATCCCTGTACGGCTACGCTGGAAGGTGGAGATCTCGTTGATGATAACCTCAATGATTTGAGTTGGTGGGTCGAGAAACACAATGGCTACGCATCTCTTGAGGTTGCATCACGTGTCGAAGCTCAACAGGGTATAAGTACAGCGGTCGAAAATCTGTCCGGACCTGCAGCGCGTGAGCGTTGGTTGAAGGAAAAGGTTTATACTCGCCAAGCCACAGCTCGGATGCTTCGTGATTTTTTTGCTCTTTCTGAAGTTCAATACCGGCTCATGAAGGAAGCGGCGCGCCCAACTTATGAAAAACTATTTTCCGTTGAAAGCGCATACAGCGATTTGGAAGTCGCGTTGGAGACCGCCGTGTTTTCCCACCAAAATGGCACCCCTAAAAGCAGAAACAAATTGTGAATATTTCGTTGATACTGGCGGTCGGTGCAGAATATTGTGGTGTGTGTGGTTGCACTGACCTCAATATTTTCAATAAATTAGACAGGGTACAAAAAAATGTGGACGACCCCACTTGATGCTTCGGAACATAATTCTCGTGACGGAGGCCCAAGTTTCGCTTTTCGGGTAAGGCTCGTTCGGTTGATTTGGATGATTGTTTGGTTTTTGTTCGCGAGTTGGACGCCAAGGCATCTGGCATTTTGGCGTCGTGCCTTACTTAGATTTTTCGGCGCAAAGATCGGCACGGGCTCAGATGTTAGAGGAAGTGCTAAGGTCTGGTTTCCACCGAACTTGATAATGGCCGATCGGGCCGTGTTGGCGGGTGGGGTTAATTGCTACAATCAGGCTCTAGTGACGGTTGAGTCTGGAGCGATCGTTTCTCAAGGTGCGTATCTATGTTGCGGAACGCACAACATTGACGATGAGCTTTTTCAGCTAGAGGTACGGCCGATCACTATTGGTAAAAACAGCTGGATTGCTTCTGAAGCTTTTGTCGGACCAGGAGTGACCGTCGGAGAAGGCGCTGTCTTGGCGGCACGGGGTGCTGCTTTTTCGGATTTACAGGAATGGACAGTCTATCGGGGAAATCCAGCGGTCTCAGTTAAAAAGCGCCGGAAGTTTGGCTAGATTTTTGACTCCAATAGATTAGTTTCCAGCTAACTTTGGCCGGAAGGCCAGGCCCTAACCCCGGCGATCAAACTCAGACGTCGGCGTCGTCATCCTTCCAAACTCACAGGCAATTCTAGTCCGTGTTCTTTCAGCAGTGCCGAGCGTTTCGCGGACTTCAAATCCTCACGCACCATTTCGGCACACATCTCTTGCGCGGTGATCTCGGGTGTCCAGCCGAGCAATTCCTTGGCCTTGCTTGGATCACCTAACAGCGTTTCAACTTCGGCGGGGCGGAAATAGCGGGGATCAATGCGCATCACGACATCGCCGACGTTTAGGGCAGGGGCCAAATCCCCTTCGATGGATGTGATCGTTGCGATTTCGTCTTCATCAGAACCGCTGAACTCAAGCTCAATACCAAGTTCGCGTGCTGTCCAAGTGATGAACTCGCGGACAGAGTATTGAACGCCGGTCGCAATCACGAAATCTTCTGGCTTGTCCTGCTGAAGCATCATCCACTGCATCCGAACGTAGTCTTTGGCATGGCCCCAATCGCGTAGGCTATCGATGTTGCCCATATACAGGCAGTCCTCAAGACCCATGGCAATGTTGGCCAGGCCTCGGGTGATTTTGCGTGTCACAAAGGTTTCGCCGCGCCGCGGGCTCTCGTGGTTAAACAAGATGCCATTGCAGGCATACATGCCGTAACTTTCACGGTAGTTGACTGCGATCCAGTAGGCGTAAAGCTTTGCCACAGCGTATGGTGAGCGCGGGTGGAATGGTGTCGTTTCTTTTTGCGGGATTTCTTGCACAAGGCCGTAAAGCTCCGAGGTCGATGCCTGATAGAACCTGGTCTTCTTATCAAGGCCAAGAAAGCGAATGGCTTCAAGAATGCGAAGCGTGCCCATGGCGTCTACATCAGCGGTGTATTCAGGGGCCTCAAAAGACACGGCGACATGAGATTGTGCCCCGAGGTTGTAGATTTCGTCAGGCTCAATGTCACGGATCAGGCGCGTCAGGTTGGAACTGTCAGACAGATCACCGAAGTGGAGTTTGAAACGCGCATTGTCTGTTTGTGAGCCCTCGAAAATGTGATCCACCCGCTGGGTGTTATACTGCGAAGCCCTGCGCTTGATCCCGTGGACTTCATAGCCCTTTTCCAACAAAAACTCGGCAAGATACGATCCATCTTGACCCGTCACACCGGTAATCAGAGCTTTTTTCATCTGTTAATATCTTTCATCGCGTTGGTGATGGTTCATCCCACATGACTGAAGTGAACAATCACGCGGCTGCGTCGCAAACAACCAAAGGTGGTGTTGCGGATCGCTTGGCAGAGTCGTGATCACGTCGTTCTGGGCAGAAGCTTGTTGCAACATCATCCAGTGCATCAGGACGTACACCTACGAGTCTTAGTCGCCAAAGCTGAAAGCCATCGGCCGCGTGATGAAGGACCTATTGTGGGTTTGGAAACCACCGAGAATTCCAATTGGTAAAATGTCTTCGTCAAGCGATAGCAGGATTTGCAGATCTCGCAACCGCAGAAACTTCGAATTTTTGGAAACAGAGATAACCGTGAGATTTCCGCACAATTGCTAAGCACTAAAGACAGCTGGACCTGTCACGCTTTCGTGCCGCTCCTGCAACTCATTTATGCGGTCTTTCGTTCGAAAGCCAAGGGGCTTTTCCAGCCGAGTGCTGAGTGTTTTCTTCGAGCGTTATAGAATCCATTTATGTCGTTGAAGATTGCGAGTTCAGCAGCGCGTCTGGTTGGCCAGGATTGCCGCCAAATGAGCTCTGCTTTGATGGTTTTGAAGAACGTTTCGACGGCAGCGTTGATCGTGCTGTATCGAGCGGCTCAGTGTTGAAAAACCAACGCCACGATCAGCCGCAACTTGCTTGCGCGACAGACTGCTGGTTAAAGCTATGCGAATTGCTTCTGCGCGACATTCTGGGGTTCGTAGTGGTGATGCCATTTCGTTTCTCCTTTGAGGCAAAATATCAAGTCAAAGGAGCGGAACAAATACGCGACAGGTCCAGTTCAGAGCAACATGTATAGGTGCGCAGGTTGCAGGTCTCACCTTCTCCGGGACCAATCTGGAACGGACCATTCCCCAGCTTTCGTAGCGTGATTGTCGGACAATTTCGGTCATAACTCATAGGTTTTTGTCACCGGCAGAAACGACCGTTTTTGCCGCAATCAAACGCGAATGCCAATTTGCTAGAAGTTTCGCTTTTTGTCAGGAAGTGTAACCCGTCCCGGCCTTTGAGACAGACAGCCTTGTTTTGCTAAAGGAGTGTCATCCATCCGAGGCATTCTCGCGGTGTGGCGTTGAAGCGGTCGCATATCACCTACCAAACTCAATCCGCTCTGCTCCTCAGCACATCGAGCGCGTTGGCAAGCCCACGCCCGGCTGCGATCGTATCCGCATGGATGTAGTGGCCCTCGGCGATCCGTGTGGTTGCATGCCCAAGGATCGGTTTGATCATGCGCGCGGAGGTCGATGAGCTTCGAGCAAGCGTCGTAGCTGCTGCATCGCGGAACAGATGCGGCGAGACAGGCACACCGATCAAATCCTTGGTTCGGATCTGGATCGCCCGCGAAAACTGGTTCACGCTGACTGGATTGCCATAGCGACCGATCCATACCGCATCTTGATGGCCGGAACCCTGAGAAAGCAGCGTAGGGCGACCCACCCGCAGATAGATGGCAAGCATGTCCTGGAGCATATCCGGTACAGTTGCCTCCCAGGGCTGTCCGTTCTTGGTCATCGCGCCATCCAGACAGATCATCATCTGCCCACCTTCCACGCGCAGGGAAGTCCCAAGAGCCAGTTCCGACAGGGCACGGCGTCGTATCGGCATGAGCGCGAGCAGGCAGATCACGGCGCCGTCGCGGAGACGTACAGCTTGATTGATGCTCGTGATTGGACCTTTATTTTCGCGCACAAGACGCACGCCTGCGTCGAACAGCACGTCGCTGGATAAGATGCGCCCGATCTTACGCGGGGAACCACGATGCTTTGCGGCACGATGCAGGTCCGACAGGATTGCCTGATGTGCTGTCCAGCACCGATCCGGATCGACTGATCGACAGAGACGGATCACTGCCCCGACATATCCCAGGAGGGTCGCAGGCGCCAAACTGTCCATGCTGGCGCGCCATAGGCGCAAGCGCTGCGGCGAAGCACGTTCTTCAGGGCGTATTTGCAGGGCTTTGGGTTCTGTCAGGGCGATCCAGGTCAGCCAACGGCCATACTGACGCTTCATCTCCTCACGGGATATGTCACGCCAGTGCGCTAAGGGCCCGTGGTCATCAAGCAACCCGCCAGAAGTGAACAGCGCCGCAAAGGCCCGCCGGTCGGCGTCTGGCCAACTGTGCAACGCCAAAGAAGCACCCATCACTCATCGCCCCGCAGGTCGTTCACAACGGCGGCAAATGCCTGTGTCGCACTGATAGTTTCAAGTCCGGAGTAAACACTGATTGTGCGACTGACCGACGAATGCCCCAGCATTTGGCGCGCCACCTCGTAGCCACCTGGATTTGCATCGAGATAGATCATCACAGCGAGGTGTCGGAAGAGATGGGCGTTCATTTCGACACCAACCTCGGTGCGTAAACGCCGTTTGATCCGTTCTGAAAGCGCGTTGCCCGTTGTGGATCCTTCCTTGCGGGTTGCCGGGAAGAGGTAAGGGCAGTCTGGCGTGCAGAGGGTCGGGGCGCGCTTGGCCAGATATGCATCAATCATCGCGACAAGATGTGGAGGAAGTTCAAACTCAAGCGGGCGCTTGTTTTTGACCTCGTTGGCCGGGATTACGAGAAACATCTGCTTTCTGCCGTGGCGCTGCAGGTGGCGGTTGATGTCCAAATTCGCAAGGTTCGAAACCCGAAGTGGGCAATAGAGCAGAATGCCGATGGCAATCGCGTCTTCCTGCGCGCGCAGGGCTTTGCAGAGTTGCGCGCCAACGGGGCGGGACATGATCTGTTCCGGTACATGAAGTAGCCGTCTGAGGACGCCGGGGGCGCGCAGCGCCCGCAACCGCTCCCGGTTTTTCGCAGTCATGCCACCTGTGTCGCGCACGGCAAGGCGTGCTTTGAACCCAGCAAGGGTGTTACGATGCTCTTCTGGCATGTCCAGATGTGCGGCAACCGTCAGAAGCAATCCAGCGGTATCGCTGATCGAAGCGCATGTTTTGCCGTTTTTGCTGTCCAACATATGCCGCAGCCCACGTTCCACCTGCGTTGGTCGCAACAGGATGTTTAGGGACGTGATCTCGTTGGCCGACACACCGGACCGCACGACGTGGCTGGCAAAGCGCAGCAGCGTGTACCGATAGGTAGCCGCGGAGGACGCCGAGATCGGGACTACCCTGTCCTCTCTCGCTAGAAGATCCGGGCGCATGCGGTTCTCGAGGTAGCGGTCGACATCCGCGATGAAGTCCGGTGCATACTCTGCTTGCGGAAGCATCACCCGTCTTGCCAGAGACGGTCGCTCCAAACGTTGACGCGGCCAGCAGGGAATCCGCTCGACGGCACGATTCCAACCCATGACGGCATCTTGATAGGTGCTCTGTGGGGATTTGCTGATCTCGTTGAGTTCGACAGCGTCCAGGTAGAGAAGCGCGTGGTCGTTGCAGACATCTTCCGGCGAAACTCCGATGCGGTCGAGAAAGTAGATGAACCGGGGCAGGGGGCTCAGCAGGTTCTTGTCTTTCGAAGCACGCACGATGTCCCACAGCGTTCGCCATATCGGCGATAGGTCGGATGGCTGACGGTGGCGCTTCCTGACGATCCCGCAGGCGACCATGGCGCTACGCGCATTGCTGACAGTGTTTTGCCACGTCTTTGTGCTGACGCCGATAGCGGCTGGTGCAACGTGCGCCAGGCGAGGCTGCAACCACCGCGGATCAGCCGGAACCTGCGCCGGTGGGAGGTGAAGTGCTTCAGCAATTCGGCGCAGGCCGGACAACAGATCCTTGCGGCGCGTCTCAGAGAGAGACGTGTTGCTCCTCAGCTGATTCATCAAGTCAGCAAAGCTGGGCGTTGCGGGCGGCACGAATATGCCGTCGAGGGGAATAGCGACGTGTTTGGTCATCGGGTTGAGATCCTTCTGGACAGTTGTGGACTCGGGTGGACATGCGGTGTCAGGGCCTCCCAGTCGGGAAGACAATACACGGTAAACAGACCCGGTTTAGCGAACCGGGTCTTCCCGATACTCGCGTAAGCCACTGCGTTTAATGGACATTAGAGGTCACCCCTGCCCACTTGTTGCAAGGCGATAAGCGGCATGTGCGCTTGGATGAATGCGGATCAGGTGCTTGCCTGGGCCGACGCGGATAACGTCCAGTAACCCGGCCTTAATAGCGCGCCGTACGGTCTTCTCGCTGACCTGGTCTTCGGCCGCGACGTCACGCACCGTTTTCAACTGCGTCAATGTCGCGGCGGGGTTCCGGTGAATGGTGCTCGGGGGTTTCTTGTGGGACATCGAAATCAGGCTCCTTTTCTCAACGCTCAATGAGACAAGTAGCGGTCTGATTAGACGTGCCTGCAAAAGCAGGCGCGTGCCTGGCTCTGTGGCGGTCTGTGTGTTGGTCTGTGACCCGCTCTGTCTCGCCGACATGGGGCACAGCACTGGCAAAGAAGTCTAAACGTATCAGTCGGGAAAAATGCGGCGGTCACCCATTTAGGGTCCGTCAATGAGCTCCTGGTCTCGCTTGATCGCCTTGCGAGAAAGCTCAATGTCTTTCCGGATCGTTTCGTCGCTTGGGTGTCTACCATTTCGCAGGATCTTGGCCATCACTGCACGGATGAGATCGAACAGAGGTCCTTGGCGCCGCTGATGCGACGGCAGATCGGGGCGGGTCGTGTATGTCAGGGGCCGCCCTGCATCCATCCAGATGTAGCAGCAGCTACACACGATATTGTATCGACGACCGTCATGGATTTCTCGGGAGTCTGCAGGATTAAGGATTGCAGCAGACCCTGGGCGCGCCAGCACCGCATCAGCGCTTTCCAGAAGCTCTGTCAGAGTACAATCCGGCGCGCGGGCAAGCGTATGCGCCGCGGCAAGTAAGGCCACATCATCGGGTGTTTCCGCAAACATCGGATCGCACTCAAGAAGGACCTCTTCCAGATTTTTTCGTGTTCGCGGATCCTTCCGCGCATGCCTGGCAGCTCGTCTCAAATCCGCTACAGCGGTTTTCACCGCTTTGTTACGCGACACAGACGTCAGGTTCGTCACGCTGTCTATATCCAGCGTGTTGCCCACATAGAGCGATAGGTTGGATACCAATTCAGGAGCAAGGTCGAACCGGGATTTCAGTTCGTCTTTCTGTGCTGCGGTGAAAAATCCCTTCTCTTCGTAGTCGGCGATTGGCCAGGAAACGTCGCTTCGGTATTCTCTAAAGTGAAGGTACACAGTCCGATCAGGAGGTTCGGCGGAAGGACCCTTGACGTTACATGAAGTGAGGGATGGTTTAGACTTCATTGCAACCTGCTCGTGGGGAGTCTTTTCCGATTGAGTTAACATCGGACATGTCCATCAACCAGAGAAAATCCAGGCCCATCGGGAAGCATGCCCACCGCTCCGTCCTGCATATTTGGCATTTTGATATGATAGGTCAGCATACGATTGCCCCTGGAGAGTAATCCGTAGGCTTCACATACAAGCGCTTATGCGCCTTTCTGCAAAATCTGGAATGGGCTTAATGGCACCTGAAACTAGCCCAAACAAACAGGTGCAGCGCCATTGACTGTTACACGATCTCCTATGCAATTTGGGTGCGAGCATTGGAGATATTCATGAAATTGATTGGTTTGACGGTTGAGAATTTTCGTTGCTATGCAGCACCTACGTCAGTTCGATTTGGAGATTTGACCGCGTTGGTCGGTAGAAATGACGTTGGAAAGTCAACGCTCATGGACGCGCTTGCAATCTTCTTTGAGATTGGAAGGCCAGACAAAGACGACGCTTGCAAGTTCGGCGATCCAAAGCAAATGCGCATTACATGTGAATTCGAAGATATTCCTAGTGCATTGGTTGTGGATACAGATTTTCCGACAACGACGACGATTTATGCCGACGCTGTGGGCAAAGAAGAACAAGACATCGCAGCGAAGATGTGGGGGTAAGGGACATGCACCTGACCAAGATCGAGCCACAGGCCAACCAGTATCGCTTCTACAGCATGGAGATCGTGCCCGGCCTCTTTGGCGATTGGGGCCTTATCCGAGAATGGGGGCGGTGGTCGCGTCCGCACGGACTGGTTCGAAAGTGAAGAAGATGCCAAGGTCGCTCGATTCGAATTGCACATGCAGAAGGCTAAGCGCGGTTACGAATAGAGCAGGGTGCGCGTGTTGCACAAACCTGTGCGCAATACAGGCGTTGCGCAACAGGGTTTGGCGCAGGCTCCCAAGTGGTGGCCTGGCGTGTTGCGGGACGGACCGTTTTTGACGATAGGTTGTGGCGGTGGGTTTTTGTCAAAACTGCTACGTTCCTATCGCTTAGTTGCCGCCTTCGATGTATTTCTACGAGAGACGAAGGGGAGGTGATTGCATGCCAGGTCTGCTGATTGGGATCATTTTAGTCTTGGCAACACGTTTTCCCATGTTCTTTCCAATACTCTTGCTGGCTGTAATCGCTATATCAACCTTCTTTTCATTCGCCGCTTCCTGGGCGCTTCTGATCATCATGGAAGCAGTTCATGGGAACAACTTTTCATGGGAAACATTCGACCGTCTTGCTAGCTTCATGTCGTTATCAATTTTCGGCTTTTTTCTTTTAGGATTTATGGCTCAAGTTCTAATCGTGCTCACTGATCTGGAAAAAGACAGAACCCGTGATCGTGTTATCGTGTTGTGTGAACTGCTTTTTTCGATGGTAGTGATTTTCGCGGTTCTTCACTACTACGTCGATGTTTTCACCGAAGGTGCTTATCATGGGCTGGAAGCCAAACAGGCATTTGTCGTAGATGATTTTGGGACCGCAATTGGCAACATTCTGTCCGTCCCGACAGCTAAGTCAGCCGTTGATTTTTTGTACTTTTCTACGGTTGTCTTTTCGACAGTCGGGTTCGGCGAGATGCACCCATTAGGTGTTGTCGCAAAACTCTTAACCGTCTCACAGATCATTTTCGGATTCTCGGTTGTAATCGTCGGGCTCGGCCGTGCTTTCAGTGAAAAATCCTAATCTCGCTTCTGCCAAAACCCATACGTTTCTGTCACTGGCGAAAACCACCGTTTTGGGCGATAAAAATCTACTCTACCTGGCCCAAAACTGCTGACTTTAGTTTTAAGGGCAGACGATGTTCAAGCCCTCCGACACACTGTAATATTTAGGTTTGACAGCAAAATTCGCGCTCAAGTTGCCAAGGTTCGTCCATCCATCAGCCTGACCGTCATCATCAGCATCAAACTCGACCAGTATCGTCCCACCAATAGTTACAGACTCTCCTGTCAAGTTGACTGTATTCGCGTGATATAAACGTCGGTTTTTACCATCTTCTGTCTGGGCAATATCACTGCTTTCCAGCGTAGGAGCGTTCCTAATCCAGGCCCGCCCATCGCAGACGAAGCGGTGAGACATAAATATTTCCATTGACAGTGAACCATCCACAACCACGGTGCCTGTTCTGTCCCAAAACCCAATATCTGACACAGAGTTCGTATTCTGAATATTTGTGTCTAAGCCCAGCCCATCGGGGTTGTATCGCATCAAGTCAGTCCAGTTTTGGAATAGGTTCCAATTGCCTGAGTTGTGGTATTCTTGTGTTCCTGAAAACGACCTAGACGCCATGATCCAGGAATAGTCGAAGATTGGTTCATCGAGACCATTGGAAAGAAGGTTGAAAGCATCGCCGCTTCCATAAACGCCGAGCAAATAGCCATGCTTTGCAAGCTCAGCTTTTACCGTCCTCATGTAGGTCAGAACACGTGCATCAATCTCGCTTCGAATATCACGTTCGATCACTTGATCGCCGAGTATATTGCTCTCCTCCTCAGCATCAATCCGATCCCCAAAGTTGAAGTCTAACCCAAAATAAATTGCCGTTCCCTGGGGCTGTCCGGCGTACTGGGCCTGCGCGATGGCGGCCGCCGCATCCAACAAGGCTTCAGTTTTAGCATCATGCCCGGTGGATTTTTGGGAGCAGTTACCGTCTAGGATATTTGAGTATGTGTATTGATATCTGCCATTTTCGAATAAGTGATTTCCATTGTTGTCCCGTACACGCGTTCTCACCCGGCCAAAAAACTTCCCAACCCAGTTGCTTCGGTATTGATAGATCGACAAGATCCCAAAACCACCATCGAGCAAGGCGTTCAATTCCTCAAGGCGTTCAGACTTATTGTCGTCGAGTAAATTACTCCGGCCCATATTGATGAGACGTTTACCAGCCCATTGATAACACCGCGAATAGTATCTTCCGACGACCTTAACTCCGTCGTTTCGAAGCTGATCTAGGTGGCTAGTCACTCTTTGCGCTGTATCGATTATAGCTATCTCAGACCGAACCGTTGAAGTTGATATTACCAAAAAAATGGCGGTAGAGACTATCAAATTTCTCATTTTAGGTTCCTTTCTGAACCGGCTAGCTTGCGGAGCAGGCTTTTCGCACGCCATCGCGCTCAAATTTCTCCTCCAAAGGTGAACGTTGGCGTGAACTAAAATTTAGATTGAAACTAACAATAGACTCGTCATCTTCAGTTTTGGGCATGAATGTCTGTAGCTGTTGAACAAGTTGGCTCATAAGTTGCGTTTCATCGACCCGCGATAAAGCGTATGCCTCCACGCACTCATTATATGAGGCTTTCCGAGAGTTTATCCGCTGAACAAGTTCGTTTTCATCCCTTCCCAAAGCGCGAGCTATGATTGTTTGCTCTTCACTACCTGTCACGACAAATGCATCGATAATCCCAATGGGTGGCAGTGTGCCTGAGATTAAAAAACGACCAGATTCTGTAGGTGTGTTAAATCCAGACAGGTCATCCTTTGGGGTAAAGCCCTCAAAATCCACACCAATTTGCACTCTGTAGTCCCATGCGCCATACGCGACGGCCACTACACCGACGGCAGTCGGTTCGCTCTTTTCAAAGACAACATTTGAAAAATCGTGAATTTGGAGAACATCAATATTCGTGAACCTAACTTGTTCAGGCCGTATAGAGGTAATGCCGCCCGGAGAACGTGGTTGCAGGAAGAAAAATACAGCTCCTGCACCGACTACTATAGAGAGGATAACTATCAGTGCTTGTTTCATCTGTTATGCGAATCTCTACAATCTAAAATACCTTTGTATAAGGAGCTTCTTCACGCAAAATAGCAAGTATTATCGCAAAAAACCTCCGACACCACGATCAGATATCGACCTAACATATAGCGCCTTATCGGGCAATTGGGTGAGGTTTTGACAAAGATTTTTGCACCAGCTCAAAACCGACCGTTTTTGGCGCACAGGTATTGTCAGGGGATTTGTGTCCGTTCTTACCGAAGTCTAAAAATAAAGGAACAGACCCGATTCCATTAGCCTGATGACCTGGTAGGTCACTTGGCCTATTGACAACGAGATCATGCTCGCTTTCCCTGTTCCCATTCAATTCTATCTTAGGAAGAGCGATCCATGAATTTGAAATCCGTTTCGTTACTCGCGTGCATTTTTGCCGCAAGCTGTGCACCAGGCTTCTTTCCTGATAGTTTTGACAACCCAGGCGCATTGCAGTTTGTATAACCAACTGCCAATTGGCGAGATAGGCAAGGAAACTGCCTAGATGGGCAGCTATGTTGGTCGAGTCTCCCACAAGACGAAGTAAGAAATGAATTATCAATAAGCGAGGGGAGTACTGCCGTATATGAGCGCAGTGAGAGTGGGACTCTCAGCTATCTAGGTGATCCTCCCCCACTGAAGTGGTCCGCCGCTATGTTTAGAACACGGAGGATTCACGATGGGAAACAAGCGACACAAGCCCGAGGAAATAGTCACGAAGTTACGACAGGTTGAGGTGCTTGTCGGGCAAGGAATGGCGCGGGTCGATGCGATCCGCGAGGTTCGCATAACCGAACAGACCTATTATCGCTGGCGCAAGCAATATGGTGGGATGGGAACCGACCAACTCAGGGAGCTCAAACGCCTCCAGAAGGAGAACGAGCGGCTGAGAAAGGCTGTGTCCGACCTCACTCTGGACAAGTTGATCTTGGCGGAAGCTTCGAAGGGAAACTTCTGAGCCCCGCGCGTCGCCGGACCTGTATCGATCACGTGCGAAGCCAGTTCCGGATTTCTGAACGTCGTGCCTGTCGTGTGTTGAAGCAGCACCGATCCACACAACGAAAGTTGCCTCGGGGCCGAGCCGATGAAGAGAGACTGGTCGCAGATATGATTGAGCTGGCCCGTCAGTATGGTCGATACGGTTACCGCCGGATCGCGGCATTGCTGAGAGATGCGGGCTGGCAGGTGAACGACAAGCGTGTGGAACGTCTGTGGCGTCGTGAGGGGCTGAAAGTGCCAATGAAACAACCCAAGAAAGGACGGCTCTGGCTGAATGATGGTTCCTGCGTCCGGTTGCGTCCTGAGCGTCGCAACCATGTCTGGAGCTATGACTTTGTTCACTGCCGGACCGATGATGGGAAGGTGTTCCGCACCTTGAATATCCTCGATGAACACAGCCGGGAATGTCTGGCAATCAGGGTGAAGCGCAAGCTGAACTCTGGTGATGTGATCGACGCCTTGAGCGACCTGTTCATCCTGCGCGGCGTGCCTTCCTATATCCGCTCTGACAACGGTCCAGAGTTCATTGCTCAGGCGGTTCAGGACTGGATCCAAGCCGTTGGAGCCAAGACCGCCTACATCCAGCCAGGCAGCCCTTGGGAAAACGGATACTGCGAAAGCTTCAACGCCCGGTTCCGGGACGAGCTTCTAAACGGTGAGGTCTTCTACAGCCTGCGCGAGGCTCAAATCCTGATCGAACAATGGAGGAAACACTACAACACCAAACGACCACATAGTGCTCTGGGTTACCGCCCACCGGCTCCGGAAAACATCGTCCCGATGGACCACAGACCAATGATGCACTAACAATCAAACTGGACCACTTAGGTGGGGCTGATCACGTTGGTCGCGGCGAGTATCGTATTGATAAGTACATCACATCCTACCGGAACGAGCCTTGTGTACTTGAAGATGAGAGCCTTGGCTTGCAGAGAGTTGGTGTAGGCGTGCGCGTTGCCATCGACGTGGTTTCGCGCTCAAGAAAAGTGGACCTTGGAAGCCTCATCGCGCTTGGTGTCGCAGCTGAGCAAAACAAGATTAACGGAAGAATTAGAATTCGTTCTTGGGGGGTGAGCAGTAGTAACAGAACGTTGAACGCTCTGATCTCAACAGCAAATGTGAATATCGACGAGGACGGGATACAAGACGCTCTTGCAGCACTAACAATTGGGGAAGCTCTTCTAGATGACGAAGACGACACTCAGTTGTCGCCCTTGACTTTCGCGATAGTTGAGCGAAGTGAAGGCGCATGCCAAAACCTTTAGATGCGCGGAAGCACTGCTTCCAGCTTGTGTCATCACTTTTGGCTAGAAACTGCTTCAAAGAACCTTTTGGCCAAAATCCATACGTTTCTGTCACAGGCGAAAACGACCGTTTTGGCCAGATCAAAATTTACCATAATGAACCTTATAGGTCTTTTAACTGTGTAGCGGAGCGCGCTACCTTGAAGTGCGACTCCTATTAGAAACCAATGGGTTATCTAATAGGAGAACATCGCATGGGAGCTGTTTACACGCAACTGTCGCTTCAAGAACGCCGCAAGATCGAGAGCTGGTGGCATGCAAATGTACCGGTCAGAGAGATGGCACCTGTCCTCAAGCGCCACAAATCGACGATTTTTCGCGAAATCAAACGCAATTTCTGGGCCGATGTTGCGTTCCCGAAGAAGTACGCGGGTTACTTCGGTCATGCCGCTCAATTGCAGACGGACAAGCGTCGCTCGGTGCAGCGGAAGCTGATCCGGCATCCAGACCTGTGTCAGACGGTAATCGCGCGCATCAAACAAGGTTGGACACCCGAACAGATCGGCAATCGAATGATCTACGAAGGCGCGAAAGTGCGTGTCTGCCAAGAGACGATCTACCGCTATATTTACTCAAAGGAAGGCATAGACCAGGAGCTCTGGTGGTATCTGCCCGAGCATCGCAAAGCTCGCAGGCCGCGTCGCGCCAGAAAGCGCCAGAAGCCCAAGTTCGACCGTGATGTCAGCATCCTGTTCCGCCCAGACGATGTCGCGCACCGTCGCCAATTCGGCCACTGGGAGGCTGATCTTGTCTTGTTCAAACAACGCTTTGGGCAATCAAACGTGACCTCGTTGGTCGAGCGTGTTAGCCGGTTCACCGTACTTCTAAAGAACCCGAACAAACGCACGAAGCCGGTGATGGGCAAGATCATGAAAGCCGTGCGCGACCTGCCTCACATCGCGCGGCGTTCCATCACCTTTGATCGCGGCACCGAGTTCGTCAGTTGGCCGCACATGCAGGCTGAGATCGGGACGCAGACGTGGTTTTGTGACCCCTCCTCACCTTGGCAAATAGGCACCGTGGAAAACACGAACCGACGCGCTCGAAGATGGCTTCCGAGGAAGCGGGACATCACGGCAGTCACAGATCATGAATTGAAAATGATCTGCGACCGCCTCAACGCAACACCCAGAAAGTGCCTCGGATGGCGCACCCCAACCGAGGCCTTCGGACAAGAGATGATGAAGCTGGGATAGGGGAAAACGTCGCAACGACTCTTGAGCCATCAAGCCAACACCTCTTCCCCCAAACACAAAACCGGGCGCAGAGAGCGCCCGGTTTGCTTCGCACAGGGACTGGGAGGATTAGCCGCCGTGCTTTTTGATTAGGGCTTTGGCCTCTTCGATCAGGGCCTTGCCATCAATCCCCTTGGTTTCCATGTCAGCCACCCAACGGTCGATGACGGGCAGGGATTTTTCTTTCCAGCGCGCAACTTCTTCTGGCCCCAGGGTGACGATGGTGTTGCCGGCATCCACGGCAATCTTACGGCCCGGCGCGTCGTAGTCATACATGACCTGCGCTGCGAATTCGGCCAGTTTCATGCCGGATTCACCGTCAATCGCCGCTTGTACATCCGCAGGCAGGCTTTCATAGCGCGCCTTGTTCATCACCATGATGATCGTGGCTGTATACAGCGCTTCATCGCCGCCAAATTCGGTGTGATTGCTGACCATATCCGACAGTTTGATGGCCGGGGTCACTTCCCACGGGATCACGGTGCCGTCGATCACGCTTTTGGACAACGCTTCGGGGATGCCGGGCAAGGGCAGGCCCACGGGTGTGGCGCCCAATTCGGCCAACATATCGGTGATCACACGGGTTGGGCCGCGCAGCTTCAGGCCTTCCATGTCTTCCAGCTTTTGAACGCCGGTGCCTGTGTGGATGACACCAGGGCCGTGAACCCAAGCGCCCAGCACTTTCACGTCTTTGTATTCGCCTTCCTGCAGATCGGATTCGACCATGTCCTGAAACGCCATCGCGGTGGCGACGGGATCGGTCATCATGAAGGGCAGTTCAAACACTTCGGTCTTGGGGAAGCGGCCGGGCGTATAGCCAACAACCGTCATCGTGATATCGGCCACGCCGTCCACGGCCTGATCATACAGGCTGGGCGGGGTGCCACCCAGAGTCATGGCATCAAAATGCTGAATTTTGACTTTGCCGCCTGAGGCTTCCTCGACCCGTGTCGCCCAGGGCTTCAGGATATGTTTTGGCACGGTTGCAGGGGCCGGCAGAAACTGGTGCAGGCGCAGGGTGATGTCCTGTGCCGTGGCCACGCCGGGCGCCAGTGTCAGCGCCAAGGCTGCACCCAATGCTGTCTGTAGCAGGTTACGTCTTTTCATGGTGGTTCCTCCCTAATCGCGTTTTCGCGTTCTTAATTCAGTGTCACTGGCAGGCTGAGCGGCCCGCGAAACCCAAACCCGCTGAACACAACCTGACTTGGGTCAGGCAAGCTCATGTTTGGAAAGCGGTCAAACAGCATTGGCAACATGATCTGCGCCAGCATGCGCCGGGCAATATGTGTACCCTGACAGAAATGCGGGCCGCTGCCAAAGGCTTGATGCGGGGTTTTGGGCCGGAAAATATTGTACAGCTCCGGCGCGTCGTACAGCTCTTCGTCATGACAGGCGGAGGCTTGAATCGACATCACAACCTCACCCTTCTTGATGGGCAGACCGCGAATTTCCGTGTCTTCCATTGTCAGACGAGAGCTGGCCTGAATCGGCGCAACCCAGCGGACGCCCTCTTCAAAGGCAGCATCCCACATTGCGTCTGCCTTGCAGGCCTCCAACTGATCGGGGTTGGTGAACAGACCGTACAGAATGGTCAGCAAGGCATCCCGCGGTTCGTTGATGCCACCGCCGATGGCGATTTTGACATTGGCATAGATCTGGCTTGTCTCGATCGGGTCTTCTGCATTGACCATCACCGACAGGGCCGATTGATCCGGCGCGGCGCGCACCCGTTCAACCCCGGCGTCAAACAACGCATCCATTTCCACATTGGCTGCATCAGACAGCTGAAAATAATGCGGGTCATTGCCAAAGTTGCCAGCCCCGTCGATCAAGGTTTGGGACCAACGGATCATTTCCGCGTCGGTGGCTTCGGGAATGCCCAACAGATGCGTCAGGCAGCGTGCGGCGTATGGGCCCGCCAATTCCGCAAACAGATCAACCGTTTCCCCACGGGGCAGCCGGCCAACATATTCTTCCGCCACTTTTGAATAGATCTCGTGCCAGCACCCTTTGATATTGCGGGGCGCAAAACTGGGGGCCATGGCATTGCGTTCGCGCTTGTGCGCTTCGCCATCCTTCCGCATCAGCGTATGGGCCTGAAAGGCACGGGCCATCGGTGTCAGCGGATCGTCAGAGCTGAACAGCTCCCAGTTTTCCTTCAGATACTTGGTGTCTGCCGCCTTGGTCAGCAAAATGCGGTTCACCGCCGGAACCCGCATCACGGGGGCTTCTGCCCTCAGACGCCGATAAATCGAATAGGGGTCCTGGGTCAGCTGCGCGATTGTAATGCTGTCGTCCACCGGAACGGCAGTAGCCGTTGCTGTCGTCATCACTAGCCTCCTCCCAAAAGCTGAATTCATCTGCCAGCCTAGCGTCAGGATTTGCATTGGGCAAACTGATGGAATTGATAAGCGGTATAGAATCTCTCTATATTGGTGGGATGAGCATCGACCCACTCACTCTGGATTTCGCCGCGCTGCGCACTTTGCGCCTGGTGCATGCGCTTGGCAGTTTCTCTCGCGCGGCAGAGACGCTGAACATCACGCAACCCACCGTCAGCTATACCATGGCACGCCTGCGCGATGCCTTTGGCGACCCGCTGTTTGTGCGTCAGGGCAGCGGCATTATCCCAACCGCGCGGTGCAGCGAAATCGTTCTGCAAATCAGCCAGTTGCTGGATCAGTTCGAGGCGTTATCGGCCCCGCCAACCATAGACCCCACGCGCGCCGAAATCGAAATTCGCATCAGCTGCAATTACTATGAGCGCGTCACCCTGATACCCGAACTGGTCCGCGTTCTGCGCCGCGAAGCACCCGGCATCCGGTTGCACATCATCTCATCCACGGTGCGCGGCAAAGAGCAATTGATGCGGTCCGAAAGCGATATTGTGATCGGCCCGATTCAGATTGAAGGGGCGGGTTTTTACCGCCGGTCTTTGCTGAAAGACAGCTATGTATGCGTGATGGACCCGTCCAATCCGCTGGCCCAAGGCCCCCTGACGGTTGATCAGTTCTGTGCCGCGCCGCAGGTCATCGTGCATTACGGGGGCAACTTTCGGTCGCGGTTTTTGGTCGATATGGCCGATCAGGGCCTGGCTCCCAACGCGGTGATGAATGTGCCCAGCCCGGCCAATCTGACGGATTTCCTGCTGGGCAACGATCTGATCGCCACAGTGCCCCGCCGCATCGCGCAAACCTTCGGCCCCGCTGTCGCCATCCTGCCCTGCCCCTTTCCCGGTCAGATATCCATCGACCTATACTGGACCGCCCGCACCCACGTCTCGGCCCCCCACGTCTGGTTCCGCAGCCAAATCGCCGCTGCCGCAGCACGGTTGGGGACGTAGGGTTGGCACCAAGGAACGGAGCTATCTTTTGCGTCTTTGTTCCAAGACCTTGATCAACTCTGTCAGGGCGGCGGATTTTTGGCGGCGGCTGGGGTAATAGATGTGGTAGCCCGAGGATGCCACGCAATAGGGCGTAAGACAGGTTTCAAGTGTGCCAGCCTCCAAATGCTCGGCGACAAGCGGTGCAAAGGTACAGACAAGACCCAATCCGTTCAGCGCCGCTTCGATCAGAACGGACGCATCGTTGCAGGCGAACTGGCAGTCCACCCGCATTTCAACCCGGCGGTCTGCTTGCTGAAAAGGCCAGGGGAAAATGTCGCCATGGCTGGCGGATCGGGCACCGATACAGTCGTGTTCGGCCAGCTCTTTCAACGAGTCCGGCCGACCGCGGCGTGCAAAATAGGACGGTGCCCCAACAACCACGGTTTCGATGTCTGGCCTCAACGGCAGGCTGATCATGTCTTGTTCAAGATGCGCGCCCAGACGTATCCCGGCATCAAACCCTTCGGCGACAATATCAACGAACTTGTCGCTGACATGTAAATCCACAGACACGTTCGGATGGGCCTCCAGAAACGCGGGCAATGCAGGCACCAGAATATCCTTTGCGGCATGTGCCACCGCAGTCAGGCGCACTGTTCCCGTCAGCCCATCCTGTCCGGCCCGCGCACTCTCTAACCCGTCCGAGATTTGCCGCAGCGCGGGCGAGATTTGCTCCAACAGGCGCTGGCCGGCTTCGGTGGGGCGCACACTGCGGGTCGAACGCGCCAGCAATGGCACGTTCAGCCGTGCTTCCAGATCTGAAATCGCTTGGCTGACCCCCGATTGTGCGCGCCCGATTTGTGCTGCGGCACGGGTGAAGCTTCCCGCCTCAGCGACGGCCCGAAATATCAAAAGGTCCGATAGGTCTCTGCGATCCATTTATCACCTATTGTGATTGGGGATATCCATAAATTCACTCTACCGGATGAAAGAGCTATGCGCCAGTTTCGCCACAACAACGATGCAGCGGAGCAAGCCAATGACCCAATCAGCGCCAAACGCCCAAGATGGAGCACAGTTTACCTCTCTGTCAGCCCTGCTGCGGCATGTCCTGGAGGACGACCTGCTTTCGCCGGATGCTGACTCGCTCCTTGATATGATGACCGATGACGTTGTCTTTGAATTTCCCTTTCCCCTTCCAAACGGCACCCGCCGGATCGAAGGAAAAAAAGCACTGGAAAGCTACCTGCCCATTGTCGGTCAAGCACTCAGCTTTGATGTCTTGACGCTGAAACGGTCCATGATCGGGCAGGATCGCGCAACAGCTGTGATCGAGTTCAGCTGCACAGGGTCCAGCAAGACCAGCGTTGCCCGCTACGATCAAGATTATATCTCTGTGATCGATCTGCGCGACGGGCGCATCAGCCACTATCGGGATTACTGGAACCCGCTCATCGCGCAGCGCGCCTTGGGGGACAGTCAGCTTGCGAACTCACCCCCCGTGATCCGATCACAGGCCTAAAGCCCCCTATTCACAGCAGCCCTGCCCCCAGGACTGCGCCCGCAATTCTCACTGACTGAGAATACCTGTTGCCTCGCAACAGCCCCTTAACCGTTCCCTCAACACCTCCAAAGGAGTGCGACTATGTCTGCAACTGATCCGTTTCCCCCGTTGACCAACCTTATGCGCAAAAGCATTGGCGATCTGCTGTCACCCGCTGACAGCTTTGCCGACATGTGCGCCGAGGATGTGGAGTTCGAAGCGCCCTATGCCCCCGGTGGGTCAAACCGCATCGTCGGGCGTCAGGACGTCGCAAACTATATGCCGGTTGTGCCCGAGTTCTTTACAATCGAAGAACTGGTTGAAACGGCCCAATATCGCTCGACCGATCCAGAAGTTGTGATCCTGGAATTCTACGCGCTGAATGGCGTCGGCGTGAAAACCGGGCTGCCGTATGATCAGAAATACATCAACGTGATCCGCGTGCGCGATGGCAAGATTGTCCAGTACCGCGATTATTGGAATCCCACTGTGGTTCTAGACGCCGTGGGCGGCGTGGATGCCTTGCCCGAAAACGTGAAAACATCTGCCTAGACCGCTGCATTTTTTGCTTCGGCAGGCGTAGCCCTGTTCACACCGCACCCGCACAGTTTGCCCTGTGCGGGTGCCTTGCTGTGTGACCTTTGGCATTTGAACGCAGCCTTTCCGCCCTCATCCGCCCCCCCCCTCAACAGGATGGAGAGCCGCCCTGCCCTGATCCAACGCGCAGGGCATAGGTGCCCCAGCAAAGGGTCTGCAAACCCCCGCCGCGTTGCACCAAAGGGCGTTGGCGTATATACTGAAGGCTCTCAAAGAGGAGTGAACGACGATGGACAAGCGCAACCGGTAATTCGGCAATCCGCCTTTTGGGCGGCCTCATGCATCGGGCAATTCACGCCCGGATTCCATCATTCACATCTTTTTCGGAGCTTTCATGCCCAGATTACAGAACAAAACCGCTCTCATCACCGGGGGCGCCCGCGGCATTGGGGCGGCCATCGCCCGTGCCTTTCATGACGAGGGCGCCACCGTCATTCTGACCGACAAGGACGTCGCGCTTGGTCAGGCCACCGCCCGTGATATCGGCGCGGTTTTCGCCAAGCTGGATGTCAGATCCGAGCCCATACCTACCAATTTGATACGATGCAGCGAAAGTCGGCTCGCAAGAAACCGGTCTAGACGTTTCTACCGCTTTTGATAGGGTCCCCCACCATGAGTGACTGGCCTGTATATTCCCGCAAGCAATGGATCAAAGCTGTGAATTTATCGGCTTTGCTGGGTTACCTAGCAGTAGTAGGAGTGCCCTCCATGCTTAACGCAAACCCCGGCGGCATTATTGGTGGAGCAATTCTGGGTGTTCCTTTTGCCTTGTTGTGTTGCTGGGTAGTAGGAGCGCCAATCCTCAAACGGATCATGCAAAAGGAAATCAGTTGGATTTCAGCAGCTTGTTGGGGCGCTGCAATAGCTGCGGTTTTAGCGACACTGAGTATCGCGATAGGTCGCTACTTTGGTTGGCGGCAATCGAACAATCCTAACTTTTACTCACGTATTGGTGGCGATGGCCATGTCAGATCAATCGATGGAATTCTAACGCCATATGGCTGGCAGATATTGGCTCAGAACACGCTACTCTTCATCGCAACAGGAGCGGTAATCGCAGTTGTCGTTAAGTGGTTGGTCGGAAAACCTGCTGCGTTCAATACCGATTAGAATTGAAGAAAACCGACATCTACCTGCCTAGGTCAAACGGCACCAAAGTCCCGCGTTGCCGGCCTTGGCTGTCCCAACTGAACTACTGTCTGCCTTGGCCAAAAACGCTGTTTGGTAGATCAAAGGTTTAAAGGTCGAATAATTCAGCAAGTTCAAGTGGGACAGAAGCTGCAAATTTCGTTAGCGCAGGATTCCGCCCCTATCCGCAACTGACCCCTTTCTGGGCTGTCGCTATGCCATTCGCGCCATGCGGCCCGCCAAGACCGGATCGATCATCAATATCTCGTCCCGGTCCGGGCTGGTTGGCATCCCGATGGCCGCGGCCTGCTGGCGGGATCAGCGGCATCGCCGGGCGGGTAATAATGCGGAAAGCGGGCGCACAGGCGCCCGCCCCAAATAGCCGCCGAAATCGAACGGTTGCGTCGTCACGCGCCCTCTACCCCAAACGCTCGATGATCAAATGCGGTGTGCCGTCCGATGTCTTGCGCGCGGAACGTCCGTCTGGCCCCACCAGCCCCCGGATATGGCGGCGCATGTTCGAGAAACTGTCGAACTGAACCGTATCAACCGGCGCATTCAGCTGAAGCGCGACCTGCACGTTTTGACCCACCTTTTTCAGCGCCACAATCCGCCCTTCGAACGCCTGGCCCAGATAATACCCGCGGACGTCTTCGTTCAGCTGAAACGGCGGCGCTGTGGTTTGTGACAGCTTGGCTTGCAGCGTGTTCCAATCCCGCGCGCCGTTCTGATGCGCCACCAGTTCCAGAGCCTGCGCATGGGCAATGCGGGTGCCCTGCGCGGCAAGCGCCTCTCGCAACGCCTTGGCCTGTGATTTGGCCTCTTTCACAGAATGCAGTTTCATCCCATTTCCTCCTGCGTTGATATCCCAAAACCGGCGGTGCCGGGGTGCCCCTGGCTTGCCCGCACAATCCACAGCGCAATGGCAATCACGATCCCATCAGCAATTGGAAAGGCAAACCAGATCGCCCTTGCCCCAAAATACGCGCCCAAGCCCACAATCAGCAAAGGGCCCAGCAAAAAGGGTTTGATCAAGGTAAGGGCCGCCGTGTGTCCGGGCTTGCCGATGGCCTGAAAATACATGGCCAGCACAAGGATCGGACCGGCGAAAAGATACAGCGCAACCATCGGGCGCAGAATGTCCCCCACCCGCGCAACAACGCCCGGATCACTGACAAACCCGCGTCCAATCCAGCCCTGACCGACCAGCAAGATCAACTCGACCCCCGCGCAATAAACAAGCGCCACAGTCAGCGCCAACCAAAGAACAGTGTTTGACCGATGATAGAGTTTTGCCCCCACGTTGTTTCCAACGATGCTTTGCGTGGCCAGCGCAATCGCCATCAGCGGCATGAACGTGAAGCTGAAGATCCGCGTCACAATCCCATAGGCCGCAACACTGGCAACATAGTCAGCCCCGGCCGTCATATGCAGGGTGGTGATCACCGTGGCCGAAACCAGCGCCAGCCCGACAAAGCTTAGGCTGACCGGTGCCCCAAGGGTTAAGATTGCCCGCCATGCGCCAAACCAACGTGATGTGGCCAAGGCCCGCAAAGACAGACGCCCGCGCCCTTGCAAACGCAAGCCGATCAGCAAAAACAGGCCCAATCCCTGCGCAATTGCCGTGCCCCAGGCTGATCCGGCAACGCCCATGTCCCACCGTGCTATGAACAGATAATCCAGCCCGATATTGGCAAGGGTCACGCCAACAGACATCAACGCCATCAGGCCGGCACGCCCTTCGTTGCGCCATGCATCGGCATGAACGCTCAGCAACAACTGCACCGGAACGGCAAGGATCATGATCGCAAGATAGGTATAGGCCATCCGGGCGATGGTGGCCTGACCACCCGCCAGCCGATCGGTGACAAACCCGCCGCCAATCCCAAAGGCCGCAATCAGCAGAAAAGACAGGAACAGCGCCAACCCATGCGCCTGCGCAAACACCGCCTGCGCGTCGGCCTGATTGTCCGCGCCCAACTGGCGGGCCAACAGGCTGGACATGCCACCGCCAACAAGGGTCGCGATGGCGATTGTGACCATGATGACCGGAAACACCACGCTGACAGCCGCCAGCGCATCGGCCCCCACAAAATGGCCCAGAAAGACGGCATCGACGACAGTCAACAAACCGCTCATCATCATGATGAACACCATGGGCAGCGCATTGGCAGCAAAAAGCCGACCAGGCGGCGCGGTCAGAAACCGGTTTTCGGATGCGTTTTGAAACGACATCATTCACTCCTCAGATGAGGCATTTCGAAATGGATGGGTGCCTGCATTGCCACCTACGAAATGCTTCGAGGGTGTGTGTCATTTTCAAATTGGGCTTCACCGTGACTTTCGTCTGCAGGCGGCAGGTGCCCAAAACCTGCGCCCGTCTTACGTGCCCGTCACCAGCGGAGTCAAGCGCCCCCCGCATAGCGACATGAGGATGGGTTTGCCCTGATCTGCATTCGCGTGGCTTGCATGGTTGCCCCACGCGCCACCCCATTACCCCGTAAACAACTGCCCCGGACCAACACAATCAGTGCCTGCCAACTGCGCCATATGCCAGGCCAGCGCGGCGTTGCTGGACACCACCGGGATGCCCAGATCGGTTTCAGTCAGCGCGATGATATCCAGCGTGCGCAGGTTGGTGCAGGATAAAAACACCGCATCCACACCTTCGGCCACCTGCCGGGCAGCGGCGATGATGCTGGCAGGGTCAATGCGGGCAACATTCGCTTCGACCTTTTCCCCAAAGGACACGGCATTTGGCACGGCAATGCCTGCGGCCTCAAACGCGGTGATCATCGGTTGGGAAACAGACTCGATATAGGGCGAAACCAGCCCGATCCGGCGCACATTCAGCGCCCGGAACGCCGCGATAGACGCGCACAGCGGGTTGGTCACGGCGTTGGTCTGCGCCGTCGTTTGCACCAGTTCGGCCACCCGATCCGCTCCGATCAGCGTGGTGCCCGAGGTGCAGGCATATCCCACCGCATCAAACTGCGCTGCGGGTGGCAACAGCCCGGCGGCGGTGGGCAGATCATGGGCCATTTGGGCAATCGTATCCGGTGTCAGCTCTGCACCAGACGGCACGCGGCTGACATAGAGCGCCACATCAAGGTCGGGAAACAGGCGGCGGAAATCATGCTCGATGGTTTCATCCACCTGCAACACGATCAGCCCCAACGTGGCCCGCGTACCGATGGGGCCGGTCAGGCGATAGGGCGCGCGGCTCATACGCCAATCTCCGGCAGTTCCGCCGGGGCGCGGGCCGATAGCAGCTCTGGCCCATCCTCGCGCAGCACGATGTTTTCTTCATGTACCATGATCTTGCCCGGCGAAATTTCGACCCCCGGTTCCAGCGTCAGCACCATACCCGCGCGCAGCGGTGTGGTGTCCTTGGCGGTGATCGAAGGCCATTCCGTCAACGTCACGCCCAGCCCATGGCCCAACCGACCGCCGCCGGGCACCGCGCCATGCTCCTGCGACGCCGAAACCAGAACGCGGTGCAGATCACAGGCGCGCATCCCCGGTTCCAACGCCGCCAGCGCCACATCGGTGGCCGCATACAGCGCGGCATGGGCGCGCTTGGCCGCATCATCCGCCGGACCAATGGCAAAGTTGCGATCAAAGTCACAGAAATACCCATCACGCACCGCGCCGGTGTCCAGCATCAGCACATCCCCCGGCGCCAAGGCCCGCGCCCCGGCGGGTGAGATCACATCGCCATAACCGCCCGGTCCGGCCCCGCCCGCAACATAGCTGACCCAATCCGCCCCCGCCCGCAGCAGGGACACCTGGAATTCACGAAACACCAGCGACAAGGGCACGCCCACCCGCGCAAACTCCGGCACCTGCGCAAAGGCGGCATCGCCGATCTGACAAGCGGCGCGGATCTTGTCGACCTCGGCCTCTGATTTTACCTCGCGCACGCGCTGAATAGTGTCTGTTCCATCGCAAAACTGACGCGGCGCAATGCCCTGTGTCACACGGGCGTAATCGGCCAGCGGCATACGCAGATGCGTTTCCAGCCCCATCGGCAGCGCGATCTGGGCGCTTTGAGCCGTCAGCTCACACAGCGTGGCCGTTAACAGCGACACCCCATCATCCACCGGATCGGGCGCATCCCAAGTGCGGATGTCGGTCAGCCAGGTACGCCCCATCAGATCTGCGCCAATGCCGGGGATCACCGCCACCGGATCACCCGCGCCGGGCACAATCACAAACCACGGGCGCGCCGGGCTTTCCCAAAACCGCGTCAAAAACCCGGTCACATAGAACACATCCGCCGGGCTGGTCAGCACCAATGCCCCCTGCCCCGCCTGCGCCATTCGCGCCTGCAAGGCGGCCACCCGACGGCGGTATTCACTGGCCGGAAAGATCAGCGAGCGTTCAGCCATCCTCTGGCCCTTCGCTGACAATGGCCAACACCCGCGCCGATGGCCCGATCCCGTCGATCCCTGCCAGCAGTGCTGCCAAACCGGCCCCGCCCGATGGCGTGGTGTTCAGATCATGGCCCGAAAGCGTGGCGACGCCGGCCTCGGCCTCTTCCTCGGTGATCGTCGCAAACAGATCGGCATCGCGCGACAGACCTGCCAGCGCAATCATCGACGGGGTTTTGCAATCCAGCCGCCCCATGTTGGACACCGGGCCCGTGGCGGTGCGGATCTCGCCGTCTCGGATACTGTCTTGAATGCCCGCCGCCGCTGCGGGTTCCACCACCACAATCACCGGCGCGTCGCCCCAGGCCCGCCGCGCATGGGCGGCCACGGCAGCGGCCAATCCGCCAACCCCGGCCTGCAACAGAATATGGGTCGGCACCGGCGCATCGCCTGGCATCTGCGCCACCATTTCGGCGGCCATTTGCAGATACCCCTCCATCACATGAAACGGCGGATCGGTGTATCCGGGCCAGGAACTGTCCGACAACAACTGCCACCCCTGCGAAACGGCGGCGCTTTCGGCGGCGGCCATACTCTCTTCATAGGTCTGGCCCGCGCGCACCACCTGCGCCCCCTTGGCGCGCAACCGTTCGGCAAAGGCCTCGGGCACGGTTTCAGACAGGTAAATCACCGCCTGCGCCCCAAACACATGCGCGCCCGCCGCCACGGATAACCCATGATTGCCCGCGCTGGCCGTGACATAGCTGCGCCCGATCAAACGTTGCCCCCAATCGCCCGTGCCCTGCGCGGCATCATGGGCAATGGCATAGGCCGCGCCCAAAGCCTTGAAGCTGCCCAGCCCCATGCGCCCGCGTTCATCCTTAACCAGCACCTGCGCCACACCCGCCTGCGCCGCCAGATCCGGCATATCCCGCAGCGGAGTTTCGCCATGCGCCGGACATTGCGCCAACAGCGCCGCCACCGGTGCCGGATCATCCGCCGGAAACAAGTCTGATCCGGGCAAGCCTGTGCCACGAAAGGGGTTGCTGATTGTCCATACCATCGTGGGGCCCTGCCTTGTGTTTCGTCAGCCGAAGTTGTGGTCAGCCTATCCACGCGGCTCGCCCCTGTCGTGACAAACCTGTCAGGCGCGCGGATCCGTATCCGCCAATCGCGCCAGATGTCTGGGAAGATCGCTGCGCTGGTGCAGGAATTCAACGACAATCAACATGTCGGCCCGATCCAGATAGATGATGAAGTGCGAACCGGCGCGCGCATGGCGCAGCCCCCTGCCCCGATCAGCCCCCACCAAGGCCGAACAGTCCTGCCCCTGTGCCGTGCCACGCGCCAATGCGGCGCATAAATCAATCAGGTCTTCGCCATAGGCATCGGCCTGTCGTGGGCCAAACGTGTCATAGGTATATTGGGCAATGTCGCGCAGGCTGGCTGCGGCCCGTCGGGTCAGCCGCCAGTCCCGGCTCATTGCGTTTTGCGCGTCTCGGCAAAGATACGGCGGATCGCCTCGGTCCCGGACCCTTCGGCCAGATCACCCGCATCGGCCTGTTCCATCCCATCCTGAACGCGGGCGCGCAGCTCTGCCGCTGCCAGCTCTTCATGTTCCAGCAAACGCAAACCGGCGCGCAGCGCCTCGCTGGCGTTCTGATATCGCCCGCTGGCCACCAAACGATGCACCAGGTCTTCTTGCTGTTGGGTCAAAACCACATTGCGCGTAGCCATCGGGGTCTCCTATCCATTGGCAATATATGCCATGCGACAGAGTTCTCAAAGCGGAAACCAAATGGTCAAACGCAAAAATGCCGGTCAGGTTCCCCTGCCGGCATCCGCATTCTGATCTTTCGTGCCTTAGCTGTAGCTGACAGGCAGGTCGAAGAAATCGATGACCAACGCCAAGCGACGGTCGTTGAACCGGCTGATCCGCGACTTGAAACGCTTCAACTGGCTCAGACGCGCACCGATAACACGGTACTGCTGATACGCGGCTGCACGCTCCGAAGGTGGCAACGAACGATCAAAGATAATCGCCCGCAAATCCATACGATCTTCAATGGCAGAGTCGATGCGAACTTCGATCGCGTCGATAACAGCCTCTTGAGCCGGTGTGGCGGCAAAAGCGGTGGAACCTACGGTTGTGGCCAACGCCAGTGTCGCTGCTGCAATAATGTTACGAACGGCCATGAAAGCCCCCATGAATAACTGAAAACAACTTATGACTGGTTGTATCACTGTTCTAATATATGGAAAGTGAATTCGGAAAAGAAACGCTCTTTTTTCGCCATTCTTATTCCTTGCCGACGCAATAGGCAGATTTCAAAGCGGAGTTGCTTAATGCAGGTGCAGCATGTTTGAAAATTTAGGCAAAACCAGCCAATTGATCGTCGGGTTTGCAACACTTGCAGTTGTGCTTTTGTCCGCAATCGCCCTTGGCGCGAATCGCCCTGTCAGCTGGACACTGCTGTCTTTGGCCGTCATCACGCTGTTCCTGTTGCAGGTTGTGATCGACCTGATCCGCCCCGTCAGCCTGCCTGCAAGCCGGTTGTGGCTGCCCACAGTCCTTTATTTACTTGTGATTATCTGGGGCATCCTTCAGATCACGCCGGGCCTGTTTCCTGAATTGATACACCCGTCCTGGGCACGGGTCGACATCGCCGGTGCCATCTCGGCTGATCCCGGTCAGGGCCGCCACGCCATTTTGCGGCTGTCGATGTACGCCATGGTGTTTTGGATCGCTGTCCGCTTCAACGAAACCCGCGAAATGGCCCGAATTAGTTTGATTGTCATTTCCGTTTTCACAACCGCAATTGCTGCATATGGGATATATGCTTATTTTTCGGGCAATAACCCAATATTAACCAATGTCGGTCACCACAACACACTGACCGCAACATTCCCCAGCCGGAACAATTACGCGACCTTCGCCATGTTCGGCTTAATGACCAGCATCGTCCTTTATATACGCCTGCTAGAACGCAACGCCGCAGAAGGTGGCGGCAAGAAACGTCTGCGCGACACGCTGGAAGGGTTTTTTGGCGGCGGCTGGATCTATGGTCTGGGCATTATTCTGGGCCTCGGCGCCATCGCCCTCAGCCAAAGCCGGGCCGGTGCTGCAGCCAGCCTGATCGCCATTGCCGCCTTTGTTGTCTTCTACTTTGGCAAACGCAAAAGCGCCGTTGGCCCGCTGGCGCTGGGGTCAATTGTCGTGCTGCTGGTCTTTATCCTGAACACCGTCTCCGGCAATCTGATCAACCGTATCCTATACACCGATGGCGAAGAAGGCCGCTTCTACGCCTTTCCCAAGGTGGTTCAGGGCATCTTCGACCGCCCAATGGTTGGCCATGGGCTGGGCAGCTTCCGCGATACGTTCCGCGCCTATGTCCCACCCGAAATCGCAAAGGGTGAATGGGACATGGCCCATAATTCCTGGCTGGAAAACATGTGGGACCTGGGCATTCCAATGGCGATGGTGCTGAACCTGGCGCTGCTGATCATCTTTGTGCGCCTGTTGCGCGGGGCTCTGCGGCGGCGCAGTGATCGCCACTTTGCAGCGCTGGCCGTGGCCATCTGCATCGGCGGCGCGTTCCATGCCATGTTTGATTTCAGCTTTCAGATCCCGGCCATCAGCGCGCTGTTTGCCTATATGATCGGCCTTGGCTACGCGCAGAGCTTTCGCGGCGATGAACTAAAACGCCGCCGCCGCAGCGAAGACTAGCTCAAATCCATCGCATCAGCGACGATCAGCTGTTCTTCGTCATCCAACCGCAGCGCGGTCAATCGGCCTGAGTAGTAAGCCCCGGTATCAATGCCAACACGGTGCGGCAGCACTTCGGGTTCATAGCGGTCATAGTGCCCATGCACCACGCGCAGCCCCGGCAAGGCTTTGGCGCTACGAAACCCGCCACTGCCCCACAACAGGCTGCTTTCGCTCTGTTCATCCAGCGGCACCGCCGGGTCAATGCCCGCATGGGCAAACACATAATCACCCGAGCGCGCCATCAGTTCGGTCTTTTCGACAAACTCCAGCAACGGCCCCAGCGCCGCGCCCAGCTCATAGGCGGCGACCTTCAGATCATTGTCCTGATAAGGTGTGCGCGGCGGTTGAATGCCGAAACTGGCAATGGTCTGCACCCCGCCCCAGCCCAGCCAATCAACAGCTTCCAGCGGATCTTTCAAAAACGCCATCATCGCCGCTTCGTGGTTGCCCCGCAAAAACGTGGCACTGGGCCCAACATCGGCGCCAAATTCAGCCAGCAGCTCCAACACCTCTTTGCTGTGATCGCCGCGATCGACGTAATCACCCAGAAAAATCACCCGCGTCATCCGGTCATCGCGCCGCTCGTCAATATCGTCCGAGATCTTGGAAAGGATGAAAGACAGCAAATCCACGCGGCCGTGAATGTCCCCCACGGCATAGATACGTTCGTTGTCAGAAACCTTTGTGGCGACGGGTTCGTCAGCGATTTTTTTCTGTTTTTTGAACCACTGAATCACGAATCTGTCTCACATTAATTGCCGATAACTTAGGCACAAGCCCGCGCGCAGCAACCCCACAAACCGGGCACACCGCATCGTTTTGCCAATATAATGGGATATTGTGCAGTTTTTAAGCTTTTCCAGAGTCCGCCCCGTGACCCGCCGTAGGTGCCGACGCCAGGTTATATTGGTGGAACAGAGGGCGGAATAACCCGCGTCCTCTCCACAGCAAAACAAACGTATCAAAATGCGCTGCGACACTGAAAGATTTTGACACCCTCAATCGTGATGACCCGAACACTCGGGCGGAGCAGAACTTCTCGATGAACAGGCAAGGCGGCTTGGCCGTGGCGTTCGAAAACCTTTGCCTATCACCTCCAAGAAGGACCGGCATTGAGCTTTCCAGCAACAAAGTTGGCGCCCGCCTTGCGATGTTTTAGTGCCGCACTTGTCTCTTGCCCTTTTGCGCCAATACCCAGGCGGCCAGGCGCTTTAGGCCGACACCCGTCCGAAACTCGAATTCCTCAAAATGGAAATGGCGCGGACCAACGCCATATCGTCTTAGCCCCCTTTGCAATGCTTCGCGAAGTGGCACCGGGCCGCAAAATGATATTTTGGCTTCCGACAGGTCACAGCTCGAAAGCTCAGAAATAAGGTCTGCCGTCAGTCGCTTGTTCTCGCTCGAAAGCGTGAGGTGGAGGTTGAAGTTAGGCTTTGAGACCGCCAAGGATTCCAGTTCGTCAAGATGCGGTGCCTCCTGCCGTGATCTCGCACAGTAGAACAGGTCAACGGTCGGGCTATCATTGCCTAGCGCATGAGCCCAAGCCAGAAACGGTGTAATTCCAATACCGCCCGCGATCCAAACTTCCGAACTTTTCGCGGCCAGGCGAAAACGCCCAAACGGACCCTGGATTCGAACGTCTTGCCCAACGTCCAAAGAGGCACGCAGACCAGAGGTGAAATCTCCAAGTGGCTTCACCGTCACACGCAGTGTTCCATCTTCGTTGATCTTTGAAAAACTGAACGGGTGCGCCTCGTATTTTCCGGTACCTATGAACTGCAACAGACCAAATTGCCCGTGGCTTGGCTTTAGGGCTTTGCCGCTCGGTTTCATCGAAATGGCCACTGCCCCGCCGGTGTTTTTAAGGTCGGTAATCGTGTAGCCCTTCGACGCCCTCATTTGGTCGGGCAGCAGCATCCAGATATAGGCCGCCAGACCAGCGGCACAAAAGGCACCGGTATAAAGCCCGGCAGGATCGCCCATGGCAAAAGGCTTTAAGATGAAGAAGAAATGAAACGACGCGGCCGCAAACAAAGCCCCCATGCCTTTGTGCGTCCACTTCCAAAGATGATAGGGAATGAAAGTCGCGACCGAAATAACGACAAGAATCAAGAGACCGTAAAGGCTGATTTCACCCAGTGTTTCCGCGAGTTCGTTCAGCACGGTCTCACCGCCCAACCCGCGCATCTCGGCGTCAATTGTGTCGTGAAGCAATACAGCAAACATAGCGGTTATCCCCGCCCATTTGTGCAGAACATAAACGCGATCCAAGCCGCCAAAGACAAACTCAACCCCCGGCAAACGGGTCGACATGATTTGCCCCCATGCCATGAGGATTAGTGCGGCCAACCCCAAGTATTGTGAGAACAGCGCAACTTGGTCGGGCACATTTGGCAGCGCGACAAGCTGAAACGCCGGAAAGGCCACAGTCACGACAATCAATAATATTCCAAACAGTCTCATTCTTGGTCCTTACATATCTGCAGACACAATGTATCTCCTTTGTTGATGAAGACGAAGCGACTGTCGCACCGTCTGCCACAAAAAAAGACACCCTCGATCCGGCGCTGTCGGCTGGAGACCACGGGTCAAAGTCCAGCCTGCAACGCAGAGTCCGCAGCTCCTTTAGCTGGACAGCACGAGACGGGAAGAGGGGTCAAAAAGGCAGAAAACGGGGTGCAACGGGGGCTTGACTTTCAAACCCTAAGATTCACCGGGCAGATCAATCAAGTCCAGCAGAACTGGGTTTTCTTCCAGCATGAATTTCGCCCCGCCCGGATCGCGCTGGTATAATATGGCATAGTCATTGCTGATCCGCCCGCGCTCGCTGTCTGTCCAAGAGATTCCGGCAAGTTCCTGGGCCAATTCGGCGTCCAGCTCTTCGTCCAGCCCCAGTTCCAGCTCCAGATCACCAAACCCGGACAATAGCGCAACCACGTTTAACCGACGTTCGGCCAAGGTGTAATTGTTGGGCGCCAGCGACCAGCTGGTTCCCAGCGCCTTATGCGCCTGCAGATTATCCCCAACCATTGCCGCGGCCCAAGACAGGTTGGCCCAGGCATGCGCATTGGCCGGATCCAGCATCAGGCTTTCTTCCAGCAACGCCACGGCTTCTTCGGCACGGCGGAAAGCGGTTTCGAAATCGGCAAATTCATCCGAGGTTTCGGTGTCTTCAGACACCAGCAAATCTGCCTGCAATCGGCCATAGCCCAATTGAAACAGATACGCGCCCTCATCATACATATCGGCGCTATAACCGGTGCGCCAATCGCCATAGACCGTATCGCGGCGCAATTCGGTATTAAACGCCGGGGCATTAGACATGACATCGGCGGCGGCATACACGCCGACCGCCAATAATCCGATTGTTGCAAAGCTGACAATACGCATCCCGTCTCCTCCGGTCAGGTTACCATCGCAGACGGCGGCGCATTAACCGCCGTTGCCAATTGTTGAGTTGCGCACATAATCCGCTGGCACAGGTGCCAATTGCGACGTGGCTCCAAAGACACCGCGAATATCCGCGTTCAGGCTATCAGCCACATAGACGATATCTTCGTCCTGCATTTCAAACCGTGCGGCGGTGAACAGCCCTGTTGGCTGGGTCATGTCCACGCGGAACACGGTTGGCACCGTATCACCCGGAATGGCCTTTGTGTTTGCGCCAAGCTCTGTCATCGCGGCGCGGCTGGCGTCACGATAGATAAACACACCTTTCAGATCCGCACGCGTGTTCAGCAAACCACCCGAGGTCGCCAAAACATCGGACAAGGTCACGCTGGCTTCGTCAAACTCCAACCGCTGGTTGGACGATGTCGCGCCCAGCACCTGAACTTCCAGCACCTTCTGCTCTACGGAAATCACGTCTCCCGGATGCAGGTTGATGTTGTAACGGCTGTTTTCATAAACCTTTTGCAGCGGAACAGAGCAGGATTTGCCGTTCCGGCTAAGCGTCAGGATATAGTTTTCAACCCGGCCCACCGGACCGCCCGCAACGGCCAAGGTCTCGACAACACGGCTGTTTTCCTGATTTAGCGGAATCGGACCGGGCCCGCCAACGGCGCCCAAAACAGACACACGCGCCGACCGGCGATCGACCAGATTCACCAACACTGTCGGGTTCACCAGAACTTCGCTCAACCGACGCTTCAGGAAGTTTTCCAGCTCTTGCACGGATTTGCCGCGCGCCTGAACCCGGCCAATAGGCGGCACGTTCAACAGCCCATCAGACCCAACAGTCTGGGGCGGCAATTGCGTGGTCGAAATCGGGCTGACCTGACTTTGCGAAAAGTCGATGAAACCCGCGTCAGAGTTCACAACCAGCGCCACGCTGACAATATCGCCAGATCCGATTGTCACAGCCGGACGGCCGGTGTCCTTGAAGAACGCCATCGTCTCTTCGTCCAGAACCGAACTGACCCGCTTGGCCATGCCTGCTGTCAGATCAACCAGAACATAAGGCTGAATATTCTCGTATTCCAGCTTCTGAACGCCGTCGCCGTTCAAAATCGCGTTCGTTCGCGGCCCGCCGCCCGTGCACGCCGCCAAAGCGGCCACGGCCGCAAACGCGAACATGGTGGAAAGTTTCATTTTATGCCCCACAACTTTTTTTGTCAGCAAACGTCGATTAAGCATTTTGTTCAAGTGAATCAATTTTGAATTGCATTGTTTGTGTGTATTTCGACACGGTCTAAAAGCCAATTCGAAAACATATTTCCTGATTGTTACGATCAGGGACTACACAGACACCGCGCCAGTTGCCGATTTTGTTAACACTTTGCCTGACTCTTAGGCACAAATGGTCGCAAACAGCCGCTCACGCATTTGCGTGCAGCCCCAAGCGTGACAAGTTGAGCAAAACATCATAGCGGTTGCACGCAATTTGTGCATCGCTTCATACCCACTACCGGCCAGGTTTATGCAAAAATCAGTTTCAGAATTCCCTCAATCCTCCAATAACCAGCCGCCCCGTGACACCGGCCCGGCCCGCTCGTTGTCCCCCGCGGCCGAGGTTGGCAACTACGAGGAAGAAGACACGATCGACCTGCGCGCCCTGTTCATGACCCTGTGGCATGGCAAGTGGATCATCTTCATCAGCGCGCTTCTGGCTCTGATCATCGGATTTCTGGCCGTCAGCCAAGCCACTCCGAAATACCGCTCCTCGGCCATGGTGATGTTCCAAGCGGACGGCGCACAGGTGGGTAACATTCAGGAATTCTTGGTGAATTCCGAGTTCACCAAAGATACACTTCAAAACGAAGTGGAAGTTCTGAAATCGACCAACCTGATGGAACGTGTTGTCGACAAGCTTAAATTGGATAGAAACCCAGAGTTCAACTCAAGCTTGCGCATCAAAAAGGATACATTCCTCAGTCGATTAACATCCGGCATATCCGTTCCGCCAGAAGTTACTGACTTTGCACAAAGCATTGGCATTATGGAGCGCCCGGGTCCAGCTCCCGATCCTGCGGAAACCGCAGCGCGGGAACGACTGGAAGTCATCGAGGCAGTGCGCGAAGGCCTTTCTCTGAAGCCTGTGACCGGCTCGCGGGTAATTCAAGTGACTTACATCTCTGAAAACCCGCGCACAGCAGCCAACATCGTGAATACAATCGCCGAACAATATATTGTCGATCAATTGGAAGCGAAGCTCGAAGCGACCCGATCCGCAACAGAATGGCTATCTGTTCGCGTTGAAGAATTGCGTGAACGGGTCCAAACCAGCGAAAACCGTGTCGAAGATTTGCGCTCGCAACTGGCGGTGACGGCGGGTCAATCTTTGGCGGTGACGCAACAACAGCTGGAAGCGCTCAATGGTTCTCTTGCCATCACCCGCAACAATACTGCGGCGCTGGCCGCGAAATTTGACCGCCTGAACACAGTACTCGACAACGGTGGCAACATCGGCTCCGTATCGGATTTCACGCTAAATCCCCTTATTCAGTCTCTGCGCACGCAGGAAAGTGATCTGGTCTCTCGTGAATTCTCACTTCGCCAAACGGTGGGTGAAAACCACCCGCGCTTGGTGTCGCTGCAAACCCAAATCGAAGAACTGCAAGCCAGTATCGAGCGCGAGGCACGGCGTGTCGTCGCCGCGATTGATCTGGACCTACAAGCTGGCCGCGCGCAAGAAGCGGACCTTGCCGCGCAGGTGCGCGAGCTTGAAACCCGCGCCCTTGTCCAATCCCAAGCCGAGGTGCAATTGCGCCAGTTGGAGCGCGAAGCCGAAACCTCTCGTCTGCTTTATGAAAACTTCCTAAGCCGCTTGCAGGAAACCTCAGAACAGGGTGAGATTCAAAGCGCCGATGCCCGCGTCCTTTCCCCGGCTGAACCACCGAATTTTGCTATCACTGAAGCCAAAAAGATTACTTTAGCCGTCTCCGGCATTCTTGGCCTTATGCTGGGCGTCGGCATCGTCATTTTACTAGAAACGCTCAACAACACCTTCCGCTCCCCCGGCCAGGTTGAAGAGCTGTCGGGCCTTGGTGTTCTGGCCTCTGTCCCTCAGATTGGCAGCCGCTTGCACCGCAGGGATGTTGTTCAGCGCCTGCGGGAAAAGCCGGGTTCCAGCCTGGCCGAGGCGATCCGAAATCTGCGCACCTCAATCCTGTTTTCTAACGTCGACAATCCGCCCAAGGTGGTGATGTTCACCTCTTCCGTCCCGCGTGAGGCGAAATCGACCACCTCCATGTTGATGGCCATGACCTCGCGCCAGATGGGTAAATCCGCCATCATCGTGGATTGCGATTTACGCCTCCCCGCCCTCGCCAAGATTCTGAACGTAAACGAGGATACGCCAGGCTTGCTGTCGGTGATGGAAGGCACAGCGTCAGTCGAAGATGCGGTCTTTCGCGATGCGGAAACCGGGCTGGATGTGTTGATGACCAAGCCCAAGGAAAAGCCCTCGCAAATCAACGCGGCGGATATTCTGTCCTCCAACAAGTTCCGCCAACTGGTCAAAGACCTGTCGGAAAAATACGAGCTGGTGATCCTGGATACCCCGCCTGCCGTTGTCGTCTCTGACGCGCGTATTGTCAGCCAGGTGGCGGATGCCGTGGTCTATTGCGTGCGCTGGGATGACACCCCGCGTGGCGCTGTCGAAGAAGGGCTGAAAGAGCTGCGCTCTGTGAATGCCAATCTGATCGGCGTGGTGCTGACACTGGTCAATGAATCCAAGGCGGCGAAATACGCGTATCAAAGCTATGGCTACGGCTATTACAAAGGCAAATACAGCGATTACTACGTGAACTGAGCGGGCTACTTGCCCGCCAGATCATAGGCCAGAAGCCCGATATATTCCCGCACGGCAACGTTCAGCTGATCCAGATTGCGCGCCAAATCCCAGCGGGGGCGCAAACCGGGGCCGATGCTGCGATGATCCACGGGCCAGGGGATCATCTCTGGCCACCCTGCCCGCTCAAAACTCTTGACGCTGCGGGGCATGTGAAACGCCGACGTGACCAAAATCCAAACCTCATCCGGCTGTGGATTCAACAGCGTCAGACTGTAGGCCGCGTTCTCGGCCGTGTTGCGTGAGGCGCTTTCAAGCGTGACACGATCAGACGCAATGCCCTGCTGCGCAAAGAACATTTGCGCCATATCGCTTTGCCCGGTGGATATTTTGCCGATGTCCATCAACGCATTGGTGCCGCCGGTGAAGACCAGCTTGGCCTCAGGGTGCTGGCGCGCCAGTGCGACAGCTTCAGAGAACCGCTCCCCTTCGTCATCAAATTGCGGACGGCCCCAGACGCGGGTTGGGCCAGCCAATTCCGCCCCGCCCAAGACGATTACGCCATCCACCTGCGCGACCTCTGGTCCGGCGGGATAGCGGGCCTCTAACGGTTCCATCAGCCAATACCAGACCGACCAATTGCCGATGATCAGCAGGAACGCCAGCAAGGTTAGGATGCTGCGCAGCGCCCATTTTCGCGACCCGCGAATGGTGGCGATCAGGGCAATCAGCAAGGCGATGATGATCCAGCTTTCCGGACGAACAACCATCCAGACCAGCTTTGAGGTGATGAGAAAAAGCGTATCCATGCGCCCTGCCCTATCCCGAAATGGCGACGGATTTAAGTCAGTTTTCGGGATCGTCAAAGGCAGCGGGTGACAGCTCTGCCCAGAAGGCGGCGATGGCATCGGCGTTCAGCGCAGACATCCAGCCGTGGCGTTCGAAATCGTCGCGTGCGGCGCCCTCTAACCGGGTCATGAACAGACGGCGATCGGCATCGCGTTGCGTGGGGGTGCGGGCCGAGGAAAGCTGTTGGATCACCTGAAGACGCTGGGCGCGGGCTGAAGTGGGTTTCGCAGGGTTTCGCGGCGAAACCTCGGGCTGGAAGTCTTTTTGTAAAGCAGCCGTTAAGTATCCGACCGGGTTCTTAACCGCGCCCTGCCCGGCCACATAGTTCAACTTGTCCAGAACATAGGCCTCGCCATGTTCACCGATCCACTGCCGCGCCAAACGGTCTGATACGCCAAGCGCGCGGATACGGGCATAGACGGCAGAGTTGCGAATGCCTTCGCCATCATCCAGATCCAGAATGGCCAGCTGTGGGTTTTCGGCGATCTTGAAGCGGATATCCGTCACCGCGCGGCCCATTTTGCGCACCTCGGGCGTGACGACGATGTTGGAGGTTTTGTTCACCTCGGCCACCGCGGGTTTGATGACCTTGGCGTTCAGATGCTTGTAGGTTTCATAATACGGGCTGTCGGCAACACCCATCAAACGGCGAAACAAATCCAGCGACCACCAGCCGGTGGAACCCGTGCGCACAAAGCGATAGCAGTTTTCGTACAACGCCAGCGCATGGCCCGACGTAAAGCGCCGCTGAATGTTCAGATTGATCAGGGCAAAAACCTTTGGATCGTTCAGCTTTTCCGCAAGGGCAGGGGAGTAGGCATATTCACACACACCGCCCTTCAGCTTGGCGTAGGACAGCAGCGAAGATACGCCCCATTCCTGACGGCCTTCCGCATCCAGCATGTCCCATTCGGCCACGGTCTCGGCAAGGCCGCGCAGAGACTGTTTGAGCGTGTCCATATCGTTGGAATTATAGCCGATCATCGTGCACAGGGTGCGCGCATCAATCTGATGGGTTTGCTGGCTGATCAGCGTGTCATAGGCGTTCAGCAACAGCACGTTGGACAGCTTGCGCTGCAACAGGGTTAACTTGCCCGATACATGGATCGCCGCCACATGCTTTTTGACAGCCCCCCGGCGCAAAGAGCCGGTCAATGTATCGCGTGGAATATCATCCATCACTGCCCCTTTGGGGCCATGCCCCGATCACCTCAAAATACTGGTGCCTCTGCGTGAGTCTGCCACCGGGCCCCTTGGGGTGAAGTATGCGTTAAAAGGTATCCGCTGGCAAGAAAGGCTTTGGCACCTTTCAACACATCCTGTAAACAGGTGCTTAACGATGCGGGCGCTGCATTAAAGGTACCAAAATACAGGATGAGGCAGCAGGTGGTTTGACGCAACACAGGGCAAGAGATTCCCGATTCGCGTAAAACAGGCTCTAACCCGCATATTTCGCGCTGGACAGAGCCACGTTCCTGCGAATCGGCGCCGGTCATCCCGAAAACGGGTGCCTTTCCGCCTGATAATGGGTCCGGTTCAGCCTGTAGACAGGTACCCAAGCCGCCTTAAGCCTATGGATACCAAGGGAAATCCCTGATATAAAGTCTCTAAAGATACTAAAAAGAATCTAAACGATTGGTGTTGTCTTGTGGATTTTAGATTTTCTGAAAGCCAATAGCACCCAAGCGATTCACAAGCGCACTGCCATGTGCCATAGTACACCGCATATCGTGCAGAATAGCGTACATGGAAAGGCACCATGGCGAAAAAACCAACAGGCAGCAACAAAGCGGACTTGCCCCCCTATTTCAACATCAATCCCGAAGAGGCGGCCAAGAAACTGAGCGCGCCTATTGATACAGCGCGGTTTGCCAAGGCGGCGGCTTTTGCCATGCGAGGCCGGGATGATCTGGCCAAACGCGGCTATGCGCCGGACGGGCAGAAGCGGCTGCGCAAGTTTTCAACCTGGGAAGTGTGCAAATATCTGATCCCGGTTGCGCCCGCGCATTTGCGCCGCGTGCTGAAACAAAACCCCGATCTGCCACAAGGGCAGGGGGAGGGGGGATCGAAATGGTTCACCCTGGAAGAGGTGATGGCCCTGCGCGAACATTTCGCACAGGAAGGTGCGGCCGATCGCGGCTATAAATCCTGGCGGCCCGAAGGGGCGGATGCCAAGGTTGTGGCGGTGGCCAATTTCAAAGGCGGCGTTGGCAAGACCAGTACAGCCGCGCATCTGGCCATGTCAGCCGCGTTGGATGGCTACCGGGTGCTGGTGATTGATCTGGATAGCCAAGGGTCCATGACCTCTATCATGGGCGGCAAGGTTGAGGATGAGTGGCAAACCGTCTTCCCCCTGTTGGCACGGGACTTTGCGCAGAAGCTGCAAGACGAGAATCAAGTGCGCCAAGCGGCGGGGCAAGAACCTTTCCAATTCGATGAGACACTGACCGAGGCGTTAAAGGTTTCGCCACGAAACCTGGTGCAAAAAACCCATTGGCCCAACATTGATCTGATTGGCGCGCAGCTGAACCTGTATTGGTCAGAGTTTCAGGTGCCGGTCTGGCGGATGCAGCTGCGATCCTGGGCGTTGTGGGATGCATTATATAATGCGTTGGAGGATGGGGCTTTCCTGAAGGACTATGACATCATCCTGCTCGATACCCCGCCTGCGCTGGGATATCTGACCATCAATGCGCTGGCGGCATCGGATATTCTGTTGGTGCCGCTGGGGGCGTCTTTCTTGGAATTTGATTCCACCGGGCGTTTCTTTGACATGATCTATTCCACCTTCGCGTCCATCGAAGAAGGAGAGAACCGCAACCGGCGCGCCGATGGTTTGCCCGAGATGCGGTTTGAGTGGGATGCGGTGCGCGCCATTGTCACCCGGTTTGATCCCGGACAGCAAACCGATCTGGCCAATGTGATTCAGGCGTATTTCGGGGATTTCATGACAACCTATCGCCAAGAGATGACAGCGATGGTGGGTCAGGCCGGCGAGCAAGTCTCGGGCATATATGAGACAGATTACCGAGAGTTTAACCGCGAGACATATGTGCGCGGCCGGGAAACCTTTGATCGGACATGGGCCGAAGTGAAAGAGGTGATCCTGGGCACATGGTGGCGGGATCAGCAGATGAACCAGGCGGAGGAAGAGTAAGATGGCCAAGCGTCGCAAACTGGAAATGCCGTCGACCGAGGATCTGAACCGGATCGAAGCAGAGCTGGGGCAGGGGGGGGCGGTTCGCCCTACGGCCCCGATTGCGCAAGTGGCGGCGGAAAGCGCTGGCATGTTGGACAGCCGCAGCGCCGAAACCCGCGCCCAAGCGGCCCGCGATGCCGCCGATGCCGAAGCGTTGCGCAGCGCGCAGGGCAGGGGGCTGGTTATGCTGGAGCTGCCCATCGACCAGATCGACGCCGACGCGCTGGTGCGCGACCGGGTGGTTCTGGACGCCGAAGAGATGAAAGAGCTGCAACGCTCGATCTCGCAAAACGGGCTGCGTCTGCCGATTGAAGTTTTCACGCGGGCAGGGGAGGGCTATGGCCTGCTGTCCGGCTATCGTCGTTTGAAAGCGGTGCGTGATCTGCACGCCATGACCCAA
>JAXMOG010000014.1:0-49367 GCA_034670065.1 Pseudoprimorskyibacter sp.
ACACCCGGTCCCATCCCGAACCCGGCAGTTAAGTGCCACCGCGCCAATGGTACTGCGGCTTAAGTCGTGGGAGAGTAGGTCACCGCCAAACCTAGTAAAAACGCATAAAGCCTCTCTTTACGGGTTAGACAGAATTAGGGTCCAAAGCATATTGCTTGGACCCTTTTTTCGTCTTATGCCCCCAAAAACATGCCCAGAAAACAAGCATTCGGTGCCTGATTCCAGTCATGTTTTTCTGCCATCTACCGCTTAGTCGAAGACGGTAGGCAGTGTTAGTATGGACCAATTTTTGGCGCGTTTTCAGAGCTATACAAAGTTAGCTCCCCCACCCTTGGCTTTGGTTGAGGGAGGCAGAACATACACGTATTCCGACCTTGATCGTTTGAGCGATGCCCTTGCGATAACACTTACCGAAGCTGGTTTGACAGCTGGTGATCACATTGGATGCCTAAAAACAAAAATGGTTTCTGCCTATGTGACGGTTTTGGCGGGTATCAAAACAGGGATTGTTTTTCTCAATTTAGATGCACGCGAGTCCGAAGCACGTATTTCCCACGTGTTTGGCGCAACCAACATCAAGCGTTTACTTATCGACAGCGACAAGACTGAAGCTGATTTCGATCAAAAGTATGAATACCCGATTATCCGTTTAGACCAGCTGAAGCCGGATGGCCGCAGTTTCTCAGTTCCAGACATTCCAAGAAGCGATCCCTTTTGGTTGGAGCCTACGTCTGGCTCCACTGGCGCGCCAAAACTGGTTCAGTCACCACGCGAAACGATTTCACACCTTATATTCTCACAGGCCAACGCCGCGGGATTTACACATAAAGATCGGATCGCATTGTTCGGTGAAATGTGGTGCGATACCCTTCTGGCTGGGTTGTGTGTTGGCGCCTGCTATCATTCGTATGATCTGAAGGAACAGGGCACTGCCCCTTTACCGCAATGGATGCGAGAGAACAAAATCACAGCATTGCAGACCTATGTCGCTGCTTTTCGGGGGTTGGCTGAATCCGCAATCAAACCATTGAATGCGTTGATGAAGGTTCGAATTTCAGGTGAGGTCATCCTGCGCCGAGACGTAGAATTGTTTGAACATTTGACGCAACCTGGCGCCGAGTTGATGAATTTCTACGGGTCCACTGAATGTGGTTTGATCAGTCAATTTGTGCACCGTCACGGAGACCCGGTTGAGTATGATATCTTGCCGATTGGTAAGGAGATCCGGGGCTCGGAAATTGAGATTGTGTATGAAGATATGACTGTCGCCCCGGACGGGGTGACTGGATTGATGTTGAATCGATCACGCCATCTTGCGGACGGGTACTATCAGAACCCCGAGAAAACCAAGGAGACATACTGGGAGGCGTCCGATGGTTTTCGCGTTCTGAACACCGGTGATCTGGCGTTTCGTGACGGTGATGGCAATGTCCACGTTGTGGGCCGAGCAGATGACCAAGTGAAAATTCGTGGATTTTCCGTTCGGTATTCCGAAGTTGAAACGCTTTTGCAGGAACATCACGCTATTTCGAGCGTCGCTGTTACCAGTTTCCTGTCACCTCGCGGACAGAGGCAACTGTCAGCTCATATCATTTTGGCTGAGAATTGTGACTGGAACCCGGCTGAAATGAAAAGCTGGTTGGCCTCACGTGCGCCAGCGTATTTGGTGCCCGGCTACTATGTTCAGCATCAAGAATTCCCACGCACAGACTCCGGCAAAATCCAACGCCGTGCACTGCCAAACCCGCTGGATATCCAAGATGTTGAAACCGCTAATCGCGGTCATCTGACAGGCACCCAATCACAGGTTTTGAGCGCGTGGTCAGAAATTTTGGGGCACGATGGCTTTGGACTGGACGAAGATTTCTTTGATTGTGGCGGTGATTCATTGCAGGCCATGTCGATGGTTGTTGCGCTGGAAAGAACGTTCAGCGTTCGGATTGGCTATGAAAGCCTGATCATGGAAGGCGCAACAATTCGTTCAATTTCAGAGCGCATTGAAAAGTCCAAGCATGATGTATCGCGCATTCTGAACCTGAAAACCGGCGATGGCAAAATGCCGCTGTATATTTTGCCGGTTGAGAATGGGGAATTCTCGAACTGGCTGTATATGTTGGAGCGGTTTTCAGACGACATCACCCTTCTGGGCGTTCATGTGCGTGACCTGACAAAACGCAGTTCATTTCCTCGTTTGAAACAGCAAGACTTGGCAAAATATGCCGCCGAGAGCATCGTGCAAAACGATCCTGAAGGTCCATATTTTATCGCCGGTTACAGTGCAGGAACACAGACAGCATTCGAAACCGCACGTTGCCTTTTGGACATGGGAAAAGATGTTGCCGGTTTGATCTTGCTGGACCCTCCGGTTTTGCGACTTGAGGAGTATCGCAAATTCTGGCGCGCGCGCCGCATTCTATCCCCGCTTAAAAACGGCCTGGATTTTGCTGAGGCAATCAACCGTGTGGGTCATATCTATTTCCGTCGCCCAGCAAAGCAGTTGCATGTGGCAGATGAAACCACATTCTGGAGCTATCAGCCGAAGCCATGCAGTCTTCCATCAACGCTTTTGGTTTCGGCCGAAGTGTTTAACCCGAACCGGGATGAAAAAGAGCAGGAGTGGTCAACACTGGTAGGGGGGAACCCAGACATCGCGCTGTCGCCCGGCGCGCATGATACGATCACAAGAGAGCCTAACGCCTCTGTTTTGGCCAATATCGTTGAAACATGGTGGCGCAATAATCGCGAGCTTCACCTAACCGTCAAGCAAACGAGCTAGACGAAGCCGCGCTTTTTGAGTGTCACAGCTAGGCTGGATTCAAACTTGCGGTGACATAGTTGACCGACAGATCTTTGTCTGACAGCCGCCAATTCCATGTAATCGGGTTAAACTGGAACCCCTTTCTGTCCACAGGTTCCAAACCGGCTTGGCGCATCAGCTCAAACAATTCGTCCGGCGTAATGAACTTGTTCCACTCATGGGTGCCCTTTGGCAGCCAGCGCATCACAAATTCGGCGCCAACAATAGCCATGGCAAAGCTTTTCGGGTTCCGATTGATTGTCGAGCAAATATGAAGCCCGCCGGGTTTCAACAGTGTCTTGCAAGCGGTCAGATACGCCAGCGGATCGGCCACATGTTCGACCACTTCCATATTTAGCACCACGTCAAACCGGGCACCGCTGGTGGCCAAAGCTTCGGCCGTCGTGTGCCGATAGTCTATATCAAGATTAGACTGTTGCGCATGTGTGTGTGCCACCGGAATGTTGCCGGCAGCGGCATCTACACCCACAACACGCGCCCCCAAACGGGCCATCGGTTCGCTCAACAGGCCACCGCCACAACCGATATCAAGGATATCCATCCCTTCGAAGGGCTTGGTCGACCCAAGATCGCGATCAAATTCACCGGCGATCTGGGTGGTGATATAGTCCAAACGACATGGGTTCAGCATGTGCAGCGGTTTGAATTTTCCGTTCGGATCCCACCACTCTGCGGCCATTGCTTCGAACTTGGCAATTTCACTGGGATCAACTGTTGTCGTTTGCATCAAACTTTCCCGTGGTCATTCTATTATTTCACCCAATATATATAGGGTCATGGACAAGTTCCCGAGCCAAAACCGCGCAGTGCAACATCTGCATCCGCCGATAGACCCTTTTGACCAGCGCATGATCGACATGGGCGATGGCCATACTATCTATGTTGAACAGTGCGGTAATCCAGATGGGATGCCCGTTATTGTGTTGCATGGTGGGCCCGGTGGTGGGTGCAGCCCTGCGATGCGCCGCTATTTCGATCCTCGTTTGTATCGTGTTGTTCTGTTTGATCAGCGCGGGTGCGGTCGGTCGCGCCCCCATGCTTCTGTCAAAAACAACACGACATGGCACTTGGTCGCTGACATAGAACGCATTCGGACCGAATTGAACATAGATCAATTTGTTGTCTTTGGCGGAAGCTGGGGCGCAACTCTGGCGCTGATCTATGCCATTTCACACCCGGAACGCGCCGCATACATGGTTTTGCGGGGTGTTTTCTTGATGACGCAGGCAGAACTGGATTGGTTTTATGGCGGTGGGGCAGGGCAGTTCTGGCCCGAACCTTGGGCGCGCTTTGCTGGATTAATCCCAGAAGACGAACATCACGACATGATCGGCGCTTATCATCAGCGCCTGTTCTCGGGCGATCTGCACCAAGAAACCAAATACGCCCGAGCTTGGTCATCATGGGAAAACGCACTGGCGTCGGTCTATTCCAACGGAAATGGCGGAGAAGCGCCCGGCGATTACGCACGTGCCTTTGCCCGATTGGAAAATCACTATTTCACACACAAAGGGTTTCTGGACGAAGACGGCTGGATCCTAAACAATGTGGACAAGATTGCCGAGATTCCCGGAGTGATCGTGCAGGGCCGCTACGATATGATTTGCCCGCCGAAACGAGCTTGGGACTTGGCTAGTAAGTGGAGCAATTGTGATCTGCGCATGATCCGAAACGCCGGACATGCGTTGTCAGAACCGGGAATCAGCGCCGAGTTGGTGCGGATAATGAATCAAATTCCCTTGGGGACGGCCTGAAGGGGCCGCGCAAGCGGAAACAGGAGACTGAAGTGAAGCGGATCAGCCGCCGGAAATTGCTGACAAGTGGTGCTGCGGCCGGTGTACTGGCCGCCAGCGGCTTGGCCAGTGCTGCGCCTGCCAGGCGCGGTGGGCGGTTGCGTGTCGGCCTGTCTGGTGCGAACGCCGGTGATACTTGGGATTCCCGCCGTTTCCGCAGTCTGTTCATGACGGTTGCCGGATCTGGCTGTGTTTTTGATTGCCTAACCGAAGTCGCCGCAGATGGTACTTTGCGCGGCGAATTGGCAGAAAGCTGGGAAGCCACACCTGATGCGCGCATCTGGACCGTATCGCTCAGAAAGGGTGTGGCCTTCCACAACGGCAAACCTTTCAACGCGGACGATGTGATCGCCAGCTTCGCGTTGCATCGCGATGGTTCCCGCGCGGCACCGTTGGTGCAGCCGATCAAACAGATTGTGAAGATCACAGATCACCAGGTGCAATTCGTGCTGGCAGAAGGCAATGCCGACTTCCCGTACATCCTGTCTGGTCACCATCTGATCATTTACCCTGCTGGTCAGATCGAGGAAGCAATGGCAGACGGCATCGGTACGGGCCTGTATCGGGTTGATCGCTTTGTGCCGGGGCGCAGCCTGATCGCGCGCCGTGTCGAAAACCACTACAAGGATGGTCAAGCAGGATGGTTCGACCGTGTCGAATTGCATGCCGTGCCAGACCCTGTACAGCGCTACCAAGGTTTGAAAACCGGACAACTGGATGCGATCAACGCTGTTCCGTATGATCGGTTTACAGCGTTGGAGCGTGATCCGTCGATCCACACACACCGTGTTCAGGGCAATCATTATTTTGGTTTCTCTCTGCATGGGCGCGAGCTGCAAAACACGGCCATCCGAAAGGCATTGCGCCACGGGATAGACCGACAAGCCATCGCAGACACTGTTTTGCATGGGTACGGCCGACCGGCCTTTGATCTTCCGTTTGGGCCACTGAATGCCAGTTTTGCCCAGTCGACGGTTGATTTGTATGATCCCGATTTGGCTGGGCACTATCTGCGCAAAGCCGGGTATTCCGAATTGGCGCTGACGGCGACTTTCCCAGAAGACCACCGCGATGTGGCCAAAAATATTCTGCGCCATTCGTCCAACACTCAGATCAGTGTCGCACAGTCGGGGGCCGACCTATGCTTTGCCTCGGGTTTTGGACGCGCGACCGAAGATTGGGTGTTGTCTGAATGCGCCGCAGATGGATGGCTATCCGACGACATTCGCATGTTGCAGGCCGAAGCACGTGCAGAATTTGACAGCACACGACGGACAGATTTGTATCGCGCGATTCATTCACAGATGTCAGAGGCTTTGCCTGCGTTGATTCCGGTTTTTGCGGATGAATTGTTGGCCACTCGATTGACTGTAGGTCGGCCAAAAACAACAGGGGCTTTGTTGCCGCTGGACAATGCGCGTTTGGCTGAACGTTGGTGGCGTGCATAGGTAGTTTCGCCGCTTTTCGCGTTGCGTTGAGTCACTGATCCCGGATGTCGGGGCAAATGCGTCATCACACCGAAAAATATCTTGAACTGCGGTTTTCGCAAACACAGGCGCTTATTTCGGTCCCGTTAGGGAAAGGGAAAGCGATTCACGTGATTTTTGCCAAATCCTAGGGTTTGGGGCGCTTGCAGCAAGCAAAACTGCCACTTATATACCCTGCGAAGCGCAGAACAGGCAGGCCGCCTGAATGTGCAAAACCACCGGGGCGGGATGCCGGAACGGGTCCGCACCTCGGGTTATCGCCTTAATAGAAGAAGGGATCGAAAACATGGCCAAAGTGATTGGTATCGACCTCGGCACCACCAACAGCTGCGTCGCCATTATGGATGGTTCGCAGCCGCGTGTGATTGAGAATTCCGAAGGCGCGCGTACAACGCCGTCGATTGTTGCGTTCACCGATGATGAACGCCTTGTAGGTCAGCCGGCCAAGCGCCAGGCAGTGACCAACCCAGACAACACCATCTTCGGAGTGAAGCGCCTGATCGGTCGTCGGTATGATGACGCGCATCTGGCAAAAGACAAAAAGAACCTTCCGTTTGATGTTGTCGATGGCGGCAATGGTGACGCGTGGGTTTCGGCCAAGGGTGACAAATACAGCCCTTCGCAAATCTCGGCCTTTATCTTGCAGAAGATGAAAGAAACCGCAGAAAGCTATCTGGGCGAAAAAGTGGACCAGGCCGTTATCACGGTTCCTGCGTACTTTAACGACGCCCAGCGTCAGGCCACCAAAGACGCCGGTAAAATTGCCGGTCTGGAAGTGCTGCGTATTATCAACGAACCGACTGCGGCTGCTTTGGCCTACGGTCTGGACAAGCAAGAAACCAAAACCATTGCGGTTTATGACCTTGGTGGTGGTACCTTTGACGTGACCATCCTGGAAATTGACGACGGTTTGTTCGAAGTCAAATCCACCAACGGTGACACGTTCCTTGGTGGTGAAGACTTTGACATGCGCATCGTCAACTACCTGGCGGGCGAGTTCAAAAAAGAGCATTCCGTCGATCTGACGAAAGACAAGATGGCCCTTCAGCGTTTGAAAGAAGCTGCAGAAAAAGCCAAGATCGAACTGTCTTCCTCCTCGCAAACGGAAATCAACCAGCCGTTCATCTCGATGGGTTCCAACGGTCAGCCGTTGCACATGGTGATGAAACTGACACGTGCCAAGCTGGAAAGCCTGGTTAGTGATCTGATCAAAGGGTCGCTGAAGCCCTGCCAAGCTGCGATGAAAGATGCGGGCCTGTCGACCTCGGATATCGATGAGATCGTTCTGGTTGGTGGTATGACACGTATGCCACGGGTCATCGAAGAAGTGACGAAGTTCTTCGGCAAAGAGCCGAACAAAGGTGTGAACCCTGACGAAGTGGTTGCCATGGGCGCCGCAATTCAGGCCGGTGTTCTGCAAGGCGACGTGAAAGACGTTGTTCTGCTGGACGTTACGCCGCTGTCGCTGGGTATCGAAACATTGGGCGGCGTGTTTACCCGTCTGATTGATCGTAACACCACCATTCCGACGAAGAAGAGCCAGGTGTTCTCGACGGCGGAAGATCACCAGAGTGCTGTGACTATCCGGGTTTTCCAGGGTGAACGCGAAATGGCCGCCGACAACAAAATGTTGGGTCAGTTCAACCTTGAAGACATCCCACCGGCTCCTCGTGGTATGCCACAAATCGAAGTGACATTCGACATTGATGCCAACGGTATCGTCTCTGTTTCGGCCAAAGACAAAGGCACAAACAAAGAGCAGAATATCACGATCCAAGCCTCTGGCGGTTTGTCGGATGACGACATCGAAAAGATGGTGCGTGAAGCGGAAGAAAACGCCGACGCCGATAAGGCTCGTAAAGAGCTGGTCGAAGCGCGCAACCAAGCTGAAAGCCTGATCCATTCGACAGAAAAGTCGATCGAGGATCACGGCAGCAAGGTTGATCCGTCGACTGTCGAAGCCATCGAATTGGCAATTGCCGCTCTGAAGGACGATCTGGAAGACGAAAATGCGCCTGCTGACAAGATCAAAGCTGGTGTCCAGAACGTGACAGAGGTCGCGATGCGTCTTGGCGAAGCCATCTACAAGGCACAGCAGGATGAGGCCGATGAGCCTTCGGCTGCTGATGATGCGTCGGGGCCGGCTGGCAGCGATGATGACATTGTGGATGCCGACTTTGAGGACTTGGGCGACGACAAGCGGTCGTAATCCGTACCACGAAATCGATATGGGGCCGGCCTGGATACCGGGTCGGCCCGCATCGTTTTCGGAAAGGAGGGCATGAATGTCCAAACGTGACTATTATGATGTCCTTGGGGTGGCCAAAGGCGCTTCTGCCGATGAAATAAAAAAGGGCTATCGCAAGAAAGCCAAGGAACTGCACCCGGATCGCAACTCTGACAATCCGGACGCAGAAGCGATGTTTAAGGACGCGAACGAAGCGTACGAAGTCCTCAAGGATCCTGACAAAAAAGCAGCCTATGACCGCTATGGTCATGCCGCCTTTGAAGGCGGTATGGGCGGTGGACCGCGCCCAGGTGGCCCACGTGGCGGCGGCAATGCCGACTTTGCCAGCGCATTTTCGGACGTTTTTGATGATCTCTTCGGGGATTTCATGGGCGGCCAACGTGGTGGCGGTGGGCGCCAACGCGCGGCGCGTGGCTCTGATTTGCGTTACAACCTGCGTGTGACGCTGGAAGAGGCGTTCTCGGGGCTTCAGAAAACCATCACAGTGCCCAGCTCTGTTCAGTGTGGCTCTTGCGAAGGATCCGGCGCCGAAGGCGGCGCGGAGCCAACATCCTGTCCCACCTGTTCGGGCATGGGTAAGGTACGCGCGCAGCAAGGTTTCTTTACTGTTGAGCGGACCTGCCCGACCTGTTCTGGGTTGGGTCAGATCATCAAGAACCCGTGCAAAGAATGCGCTGGTGTTGGCCGGTTGGAAAAAGAGCGCGCGCTTTCAGTCAATATCCCGGCCGGGGTTGAAACTGGCACGCGTATCCGGCTGGCAGGCGAGGGAGAGGCAGGCATGCGCGGCGGACCGCCGGGTGATCTGTATATCTTCATCGAGGTGCAGCAGCACGCGATCTTTGAGCGTGAATCCACCTCGTTGTTCTGCCGCGTACCGGTAAGCATGACCACGGCCACACTGGGTGGCGATATCGAAGTGCCAACCATCGATGGTGGTCGCAGCCGTGTCAAAATACCGGCTGGCAGCCAATCTGGCCGTCAGATGCGGTTGCGTGGCAAGGGCATGCCTTCTCTGCGTGGTGGTTCACGCGGCGATATGATGATCGAAATGGCGCTGGAAACACCTGTGAACCTGACCAGTCGCCAGAAAGAACTGCTGCGGGAATTCGACTCTTTGAGTGAGGACAATAACCCTGAATCTCATAGCTTCTTCAAAAGCGTGAAGGGGTTTTGGGACAGCATGAAGGGCTGATCTCTGATCGCAACGCAGCCAAGCTGAGTTCAGTTAATCGCAACAAACAGAAAAAGGCCCCGGATGTTTCCGGGGCCTTTTTTGTTTCATTTAGATGCAATCAGTTCGGGATGTCGCCGGTCAAACCTTCGACATAGAAATTCATGCCAGCCAGTGTGCCGTCATCGGCAGTCTCGCCTTCGGCCAGCCAGTCAGAACCGTCTTGTTTCTTCAACGGACCGGTGAAGGGTTGATATTCGCCAGATGCAATCGCGTCTTTCAGCGCCAATGCTTCGGCTTTTACCGCTTCTGGAACCGCGTCCGAGATTTCGCCGATACCGACCATACCTTTGCCGATCCCGTCCCAAGTGTCAGTCGATTCCCAGGTTCCATCCATCACCGCCTGCACGCGATCGATGTAGTAAGGCGCCCAATTGTCGATGATCGAAGATACGCGCGGCATTGGACCGTATTCGCCCATGTCCGAAGCCTGACCGAAGGTGATGACGTTGCCAGCTTCTTGCGCTGCGGCTTGCGGTGCGGTCGAATCCGTGTGCTGCAAAATGACGTCAGCGCCATTTTCGATCAACGCGCGTGCTGCGTCTGCTTCTTTTGCGGGGTCAAACCACGTGTAGGCCCAGATAATCGAAAATTCGACGTCGGGGTTTACCTTCTTGGCGTGGATATAAGCAGAGTTGATGCCGCGGATCACTTCGGGGATCGGGAAAGAAGCGATGTAGCCGATTTTGTTGGTTTTGGTCATCGACCCGGCGATGTGGCCCTGAATGGCGCGGCCTTCATAGAAGCGGGCCGAATAGACGGATACGTTGTCCGCACGCTTGTAGCCGGTTGCATGCTCAAACTTCACATCAGGAAACTTGGAAGCTACGTCCAGCGTAGGGTCCATGTATCCAAAGGATGTCGTGAAGATGATCTTCGCACCTGACAACGCCATTTGGGTGATGGCGCGTGCTGCGTCTGCCCCTTCGGGGACGCTTTCTTGGAAAACAGTTTCGACTTTGTCGCCAAAGTGCTCTTCCACGGCCAAACGGCCTTGGTTGTGTTCATAGGTCCAGCCGCCGTCTCCGACAGGCCCAACAAAGATAAAGCCAGCTTTGACAGGACCGCCGTGGCTTCCAGCAAAACCAGCGGTCGCTAGCCCCAAAGCGACGGCTGCGCTGGCTAATAGTGTTCTGCGTTTCATGAAGTCTTCCCTTCTTCTTGAGTGTAATAATTGGACCAGTTTAGCTGGTCGCGTGAAACGGCCGTCCTAGCGCAGCAGGGGCACCATGGGCCCCGCGTGCAGAGATGACGACCAGAACCAGAATGGTGATCAGGTACGGCGACATAGACAAAAGCGCGACAGGCACCGCCACTTCGGCGGCTTGCAGGTTCAATTGTAATACGGTCACGCCGCCGAACAAATAGGCCCCCACCAGAATTCGTCCAGCGCGCCAGCTTGCAAAAACCACAATGGCCAAGGCGATCCAGCCGGAACCGGCGGTCATCCCTTCTGTCCATTGCGGCACACGTACCAAGCTGAGGTATGCGCCACCCAGCCCGGCACAGGCACCACCAAAGAAAATCGCCATCAGACGAATGCGGACCACTTTGTAACCAAGCGCATGTGCGGCCTCATGGCTTTCACCAACTGCCCGCAGGATCAACCCGCCGCGTGTATACTTAAGAAAGGCCCAGACACCGGCCACCAGCGCTAAACTGACGTAGACCATGATGTCGTGCGAAAACAGCATTTGGCCGACAACAGGCAGATCGCTAAGGATCGGAATATCCAGCTTTGGCAATGTGGGCGATTTCATACCCTCATAGGGTTTGCCAATGAGCGAAGACAGCCCCAGCCCAACCAGAGTGAGGCCCAATCCAGTGGCGACTTGGTTGGAAAGCAAAAACTGCGTCAAAAACCCAAAGCACATCGACAGCAGCGCCGATGCCAGCGCAGCGGCGGCAAATCCCAAGATTGGGGAGCCGCTGTTAACGGCCACGGCAAAGCCGACCACGGCGCCGACAATCATCATGCCCTCAACACCAAGGTTCAGCACGCCGGATTTTTCAACGATCATCTCGCCAATCGCTGCAAATAAGATCGGCGTTGCTGAAACCATGATCGAGGCAATCAGCAGGATCGGATTGATTGAAGACAGGTCCATTATGCCCCCCCAGCTTTGCCAATTCGCAGGCGATAATTTGTGAAAACATCAACGCCCAGCAGGAAGAACAAGAGCATCCCCTGAAACAGCTGAATCGATGCGCCCGGCAGGCCCAGCATCAGCTGTGCCAACTCTCCGCCGATATAGGTCAGCGCCATAAGCAACCCGGCCAGCAGAATGCCCACAGGGTGCAAACGCCCCAGAAACGCAACGATGATTGCGGTGAAGCCGTACCCGGAATTGAAGTCGATACTGATTTGACCCGCAGGGCCGGACACTTCGAACAAACCGGCCATGCCCGCCAAAACGCCCGACATACCAAGGCAAAGCAGGATGATACGAGACGGCGAAACGCCAGAGAAACGTGCGGCGCGGGGCGCTTCGCCTGTTAGCCGGATGTTGAAACCCTGAATGTGACGTGTCAGCAGGACATAGGCAAAAATCACGGCAATGAATGCGGCAACGACGCCCCAGTGCATACCGGTGTTCGGGATCAATTCGTGGTTTGCAGCAGCATCCCATTGCGACAGGTTGCGCGAACCCGGAAAGCCGCGCCCTTCTGGATTGCGCAGCAAGCTGGAGGAGACAGACGCCAGGATGTTTTCGGCCACATAGACCAGCATCAGTGACACCAAAATCTCGTTGGTGCCGAATTTAACCTTTAGGATCGCCGGGATCATCGCCCAGGCCCATCCGCCCAAGGCACCGGCCAGAACCATCAGTGGAAAGATCAGACGCGTTTCAGCAGGATACAGCGCCAGCCCTGCCGCCGCGCCACACACTGCGCCCATAATGTACTGCCCTTCGGCCCCGATATTCCAAATACCGGCCCGAAATCCGATGGACAGCCCGATCGCAATTAGTATCAGCGGTCCCGCCTTTACCAACAACTGAGGGCGCGAATAGGCCGCAAATTGTGGGTGAAACAACGGATCCCAGAAAATGGTGCGAATGGCCTCCAATGGCGGTTTGCCCAGAATAGCAAACATGATCCCACCGACGATCATCGTAAGAACGACCGCCAAGATCGGCGTTGCAACTGTCCAAATTGTCGAGGGTTGAGCCCTTTTTTCCAAACGGATCATGCGGCAATCTCCAAAATAGACCCGTTTTTGGGGTTATGCATCGACATGGGCGATCTCCATATCATGTGCACCACCCATCATCAGACCGATCCGTTCCAGCGACAAATCACTGACCTTGCGGATTGGCGACAATCGACCCTCGTTCAGGGCGCCAAAGCTGTCTGATATTTCCATCAGCTCATCCAGATCTTGACTGATCACAACGATCGCCGCCCCTTGGGTTGCCAGATCCAGAACTGCTTGCCGGATGGCGGCCGCAGCGGCGGCATCCACACCCCAAGTCGGCTGGTTCAAAACCAAAACGCGCGGGTTTTGTAGAATTTCTCGTCCCACGACGAATTTTTGCAGGTTCCCGCCAGACAACGCCCGTGCAGCTGTTTTCGAGCTGGGTGTGCGCACGTCGAACCGTTCAATAACGGTTTCGGCAAAGCTGCGGGCTTTGGTCCAATTGATAAAGCCGTTCGACAGCAGGTTTTGCCGGCGCGAAGCCGTCAGAACCGCGTTTTCAGTTAGGCTCATGTCCGGCGCGGCTGCGTGGCCCAACCGTTCTTCCGGCCCGCTTAGTAACCCCTGTTCACGCCGCCCGTTTGGACCCATCGTGCTAAGGTCTGTGTCTTCCAGAAAAACGGCACCCGGCTTTGCAGTGCGTTCACCCGACAGCGCCATCAGCAATTCATCTTGTCCGTTCCCTGCCACACCGCCAAGCCCCAGAACCTCGCCGCTGCGCACCTCAAAGCTGACATCGCGCAAGGGGGTGCCAAATGCACCGGGCGCAGGCATTGAAAGGGATTTGACCGTCAGGAGTGGCGCGCCGAAATCGCGCTCTTTGGCTTCTGGTGTCGCAAAGCTGGAACCGATCATCATCTCGGCCAGTTCCCGCGCCGTTGTTTCGGCCGGGGTACAGGTATCAACTTTCTTGCCCAGTCGCAGGATCGTCGCCGTGTCGCACAAAGACCGGATTTCCTCCAGTTTGTGACTGATATACAGGATCGATGTGCCTTCTTCTTTCAATTTGCGCAGCGTTTCAAACAGAATGTCCACCTCTTGCGGTGTCAGAACCGATGTCGGTTCATCCATCACCAACAGACGAGGGTTCTGCAAAAGGCAGCGAATAATTTCCACGCGCTGACGTTCGCCTGCCGAAAGGGTGCCAACTACGCGATCAGGGTCAAGCGGCAGGCCGTAGGTTTCTGAAACGTCGCGGATTTGCTTGGCCAGGTCACGCGCCTTGGGCGGGTTTTCCATTCCGACAGCGATGTTTTCCGCCACGCTCAGCGCTTCGAATAGCGAGAAGTGCTGAAACACCATCGCCACGCCGCTGGCACGGGCCGCACGGGGTTCGCCAGGAACAAACGGGCTGCCGTCCAAGGTCATGGTCCCCTTGTCGGGTTTGACCAAGCCATAGATCATTTTGACCAGCGTCGACTTACCCGCGCCGTTTTCGCCCAAAAGAGCATGAATTTCAGCCTTACCGATGGCGAAAGACACGTCATCGTTGGCCACTACGCCAGGATAGGCCTTTGTCAGGCCGTCGAGCTGTAAAAGGATGTCCCCCAAGTGTCGCTGCCCCTTTTGGTGTTTGCGTTCAGTAAGTCTGCGGCAAAACCCACCGCAATGGCTTGCGGGTGTTTCCCCATTGATTTCTGCCCAATCGGGCAGCGAATGCCAGAAATATTTGCATCCGAGTGCCCCAATGTTCGCAAACGGCTGCGAAACCGGGCCCATTTGGTGTCAGATCCGATCAACCCCGCCCAGCCAAACCCGTGCCGCAAGACTGCGTCGCAAATCGCCAGGTCCAGCGCGTGGCTGAATGTCAGGATAAGATGATGCGCGTCCTTTGGGGCATGAGCTACGACCCGCTCAGGAACGGCAGCAGGCAAGACAGTGACCTGCGGTGGAACCTGTTCAGGAAAGCGGCTTGGCGCTGTATCGACCCAAGTGATGCCAATATCTGGCAAGGGTGAAATCACATCAACCAGCGCCCGCCCAACATGCCCCGCACCCCATATCCACAATTGTGTGGTCGGCTGCGAAACAGGTTCAATTAACCAGTTTTGTATCAATTGCGACGCAGGCCGTTCACCACGCGCTCGTGCGCGATCCAGAACGCGGCGGACGGCCAGCGGCATCTCACCCGGTCCGCGCACCACCACGTCTGATGTGTTCAAATCGGCGCAACTGGCGGCATCAAACACTTCGGTCAGCAAAGTAACAGCGCCACCACAGCATTGGCCCAATTCCGGGCCCAACGGATGTTTGGTCAGTCCGGGATTGCTTAACGCGGTTTTGGCTGCGTGCAGTTCCAGCGCGCCGCCGCCTATCGTGCCGCTTTGCCCCCCATCCCACACCAACATTGCAGCACCCACTTCGCGTGGGGCAGAACCGGCGACGCCTGCCACAACAACACGCGCGACGCGCCCGTGAGTGGCAACAGCATCCTGTAGTGCGATCAGGTCAAACCCCATTACGCACACGTTCTATTGTCGCCAGAACCCGTTCGGGAGTCGCCGGCGCATCCAGTGAGGCATAGGCGGGCCCACAGGCAGACACCGCGTCCGATAGGGCCATCAATGCCGAAATCCCCAGCATCAATGGCGGTTCACCAACAGCCTTGGACCGGTAAATCGTGTCTTCGACGTTGCGGCCGTCCCACAGGGAAACGTTGAAAATATCAGGGCGGTCGGAACATGCAGGGATTTTGTAAGTCGATGGTGCGTGCGTGCGCAAACGCCCGTTTTGATCCCAGACCAGCTCTTCGGTTGTCAGCCATCCTGCGCCTTGAACATACCCACCTTCGACCTGTCCAATGTCTAAAGCCGGGTTCAGGGATGTGCCGCAATCATGCAGGATATCGGCGCGCAATGTCCGATACTCGCCGGTCAAGGTGTCGACCACGACCTCGGAGCAGGCGAGGCCATAGGAAAAATAGAAAAACGGTCGCCCTTGACCGGCGATCCTGTCCCATTCCAGTTTGGGTGTTTTATAAAACCCCGTGGCCGACAGGCTGACCTGTGCGCCATAAGTCATTTGCGCAGCGTCGACAAAGCTGATGGATTGCGTGCCTACAAAGACATTTCCGTCTTCGAACTGCACGTCGCTTGGCTGTGCATCAAAATGTCCTGCAACCACACCGGCGATGCGTTCACGAATGGTGTCACAAGCCGCTTTTACTGCCATGCCGTTCAGATCTGATCCAGAGGACGCGGCCGTGGCGCTGGTGTTTGGCACCTTCGCCGTATCGGTTGCCGTGATTTTCACCATCTCGGGCGAAATGCCAAACCGGGTGGCGGCCACTTGTGCCACTTTCTGGAACAAGCCTTGTCCCATCTCGGTGCCGCCATGGTTCAAGTGCACTGATCCGTCCTGATACACATGCACCAAAGCACCTGCTTGGTTCAGGTGGGTCAGGGTAAAGGAAATACCGAATTTCACAGGTGTTAGAGCGATACCCTTTTTCAGGATGTCATTCGTGGCGTTCCACTCTGCCACAGCGGCCCGGCGCTGGGCGTAGTCGCAGGATGCAGTCAGCGCTTCGGTCATTTCATGCAGAATGAAGTCTTCGACAACTTGGCCATAGGGCGTGGTTTGTGACGTTTCATCCACCGTTTCGCCGTTGGACGCATTGTAGTAATTCAGACGCCGCACTTCCAACGGATCCCGACCCACCGCATGGGCAACGTGGTCAAGAACGCGCTCAATCCCGACCATGCCTTGTGGGCCGCCAAACCCGCGAAAGGCCGTGGCGCTTTGCGTGTTCGTCTTCAGGCGGTGGCTTTCGATCCGTACATTCGGCAACCAATAGGCGTTATCTGCGTGCAGCATTGCACGGTCAGCCACAGCCAATGACAAATCTTGTGCCCATCCACAGCGCGCCAGTTGCAAAAACTCAATGCCTTGAATGAGCCCGTCTTCATCATACCCAACACGGTATTCGATACGGAAATCGTGTCGCTTGCCGGTGATGGTGAAGTCGTCATCGCGGTCATACCGCATCTTGCAGGGGCGGCCGGTTTGTTGGGCGACGATGGCGCAACTGATGGCCAAGGCATTGCCCTGACTTTCTTTGCCACCAAACCCGCCACCCATGCGCCGGGTTTCAACCCGCACGCCATGCATCGGCAGACCCAGCGCATGGGCCACTTTATGCTGAATTTCGCTGGGATGCTGGGTAGAGGACATGACCGCCATGTCCCCGTTGTCTTGTGGCAAGGCCAAGGCTGCCTGACCCTCTAAATAGAAGTGTTCCTGGCCGCCGATATCCATTTGGCCAATAAGCGTGTTTGGCGCGGCCTCGATCGCCTCGCCAGCGTCGCCGCGCTCCCAGATGCAAGGGCCATCTTCGAAGCGGCTGTTTGCCTCTAACGCTTCGTCAATTGTCAGAAGCGCATCCCGCGCCTGATAGCTGATCTTGGCCAGTTTCGCCGCCTTGCGTGCCGCCAGATGAGACGTAGCAGCAACCAAAAAGATGGGTTGCCCAAGGTAATGAATGGTATGCCCAGCAAGCAACGGTTCATCGTGATTTGACGGCGAACAGTCACAATCTCCGGGTAGATCGTCTGCTTCCAGAACCAGCACCACACCGGGTGCCGCGCGAACTGCTGTCAGGTCAATCTCTGTAACACGTCCGGCGGCAATTTCGCTTAGACCAAACGCCAGATGCAGTGCATTGGCCGGCGTGGGAATATCGTCGATGTAACGCGCTTTGCCAGTAACATGCAGCGGCGCGGCATCATGGGGTAGGGGTTTGGCGACGCTCATGCGGAAACCCTTCGCACATCGATGGCCTGACCATCGTCTTCAAGGAAATAGCGCTGCAACATATTTCGGGCAGTGGTTAGCCGATATTGCGCGCTGGCTCGCATATCTGACAGTGGGTCAAAATCTGCGGACCATGCCTCTGCAGTGGCGTTGATCGTATCCATCGTCCACGGCTTTCCGATCAATGCCTCTTCTACCGAAGTGGCGCGTTTCGGCACGCCCGCCATTCCGCCAAAGGCAATGCGGGCTTCTGTCACCACACCATCTGCGACACTAATATAGAACCCGCCACATACGGCCGAGATATCCTGATCAAACCGTTTTGACAGTTTGTATACCTTCAGCCGATCAGGCTGTGTGGGAATGCTGACAGCTTCCACAAACTCACCCGGTGCGCGATCTTGCTTGCCGTATTCAAGGAAGAAATCCTCAACCAACAGCGCGCGCCGCTCCGCACCTTTGCGCAAATGCAATACGGCGCCCAATGCGATCAACGCTGGCGGGTTGTCTCCAATAGGAGAGCCGTTGGCGATGTTACCGCCGATCGTTGCCGCAGCCCGCACTTGGGTAGAGCCATACCGCCGCAACATCTCGGCATATGACGGGTATTTGGGCGCAATAGCGTCCAGTACGCGGTCCATCGTAACACCGGCACCAAACCGCAGCACGCCGTCTACATCGTCAATTTGTTGCATATCGCGGCAGCGGTTCAGAAAAATCACCGGCCCCAGATCGCGCAGCCCCTTTGTCACCCAAAGGCCAACGTCGGTGGCCCCGGCGACCAGCACCGCATCGGGCTGTGCCTCATAAGCTGCGGCCAGTTCGTCTATCGTTTCCGGCGCATAGGGCACAGCATCGGCGGATGGGCTGACATCCTGCGAAATCCAATCAGGGACAGGCTGCGACGCGGCGGCTTCGGCGGCGCGCACAATGGGCGCATAGCCCGTGCAACGGCACAGGTTTCCTGCCAGCGCATCGTCATAATGGGTTGCACCGTTGCGATGTGCGACGGTCATCGACATGATTAGCCCCGGCGTGCAGAAACCACATTGTGATCCGTGATGATCGACCATTGCCTGTTGCACAGGATGCAGCGCGCCGTCAGGGCCGGCGGCACCCTCGACCGTGCGTACAGATTTCCCATGAAGCTGAGGCAGAAACAGAATACAGGCGTTCAATGCGCGCGCGCCCCGGTCGTCTGTCACCATAACGGTGCAGGCGCCGCAGTCGCCTTCGTTGCAACCTTCTTTGGTGCCTGTCAGGCCACGTGTTTCGCGCAGCCAATCCAACAGTGTGCGCGTTGGCGCAACCCCTGACAGCTCCACGCTCTCTCCATTCAGAAGAAAGGTGACATCCATTTGCGTTGACCCGCCGCCTTACCAAGATTTTAACGTAAAGTGCGCCCTCGATGCGGCGTAGAAAGCGCACTGTTTTCTTCGTGTCAGAGGTCACGCTAGGCGGTGTGAAGGAAAATTGGCAAGGAAAAAATGCCGAAATCTTGCGCAGTCTTGCGTAATCGCCTGCAAAATGGGCGATGATTTTGGGTGATTTTAACGGTTGCTGGCGGCCAATTGGGCCACTGGCATTACTGCGAAGGTGGGTTGGCGGGAATCAAGAAATCGGCGATCCGATTGACGGCAGATTTCACATTCAAAATAGTGTTGTGACCCCCATGATCAAACACTGCGATCTCGGCGCCCTGCCACAGACCATCGATTTCATAGATATGCTCAACCGGCGCGGCATAATCGGCGCGGGCATGCACAACCAGCAGGTCTTCGCTGCGTTCCTTGGCGATGGGTTTCCACGGCGTGTCCAACGCATATGGGGCACCCAGTTCACTGACACGATCAACAAACCGATCCAGACAACGACCTGACAAGCCGTATTGTTGCCCGCCAAAGCGCACCAGCCCTGGCAAGTCTAACGGAGTCGAAATCAGAACGATCTTTGGGCATTCCAGCCCGTCACGCAAAGCAAACAGTGTGGCATTGGCGGTGACGCAATGCGCGACAATGGCATCGTAGGGGCCGTTTTCCTGGACAGCGCGTTTCACGGCCTCGGTCATGTCGCGCATGCTGCAGATTGTTTTTTCTGGATACAAATGGCCGGGCAAGGCCACCATATCGACCCAAGCGCCCTTCTTTTCTAACGTACGCATCAATCTGACGAATTGCCGATAATGCCCGTCATGGCCGGGAACGACCAAAATTCTGGGTGCGTCCTCGGCCGCAGTTGCGCCGGAGGAGTGCAAAACGGCCATGTCCTGACCAATTGTCGAGACATCAAACCGCTGACGGCCATGTGCAAGGTCAACCATGTACCCGTGGTCTGACTGAAGATAGCGATGGGCCAGTTTGTTTGCCGTGAACGAAGGCGCCAAAACAGCCGAGCTGTTCAGGATCATGCGTTTGACACGGGCCTTGAAAGGAAGCGGCGGCTCTTCGACGCTTACCGAAGCATCAGCCGATGGTTCGTCAGTTGCGGCAAATGCCATATTCTGATCGCTAGAATTGAAAGTCATTGAGTGTGTGCCGCGAGGGAAAAGACCAATACCTATGTCGTCTACCCAAAATGGGGCATCAATTTGATTGTTTTGTCCCAACTTCGTGTTTCGCAGCGATATCACGTGCTAGGGGTTTCGCAGGGCAAGACCGCAGCATAATGTGGCTGTCATGACTGATCCTCGATTCATTCACCTGCGCACACATACAGAGTATTCCCTGTTGGAAGGCGCGATGCGGCTGAAAAAGCTGCCGGCCCTATGTGCTGCCAATGAAATGCCTGCTGTTGCGGTGACAGACACCAACAACTTGTTTGCCGCGCTGGAGTTTTCAATTGGGGCCAGCGGGGCCGGGGTACAACCGATCATCGGATGCCAAGTTGACCTGCGCTTTGAAGAGCAGGAGCCAGGCAAGCCGCCGCGCGACCCGGCGGGGGTTGTTCTGCTGGCGCAGAATGAAACCGGCTACGAACACCTGATGAAACTGAATTCGTGCCTCTATCTGCGGACAGATGGCGCGCTGCCACATGTTACGCTGGAGGAGTTGGCGCAGCATTCTGATGGGATTATTTGTTTGTCGGGTGGTCCTGATGGGCCTGTCGGTCGTTTGTTGCGCCAAAATCAGGCGGCCAAAGCACGCGCGCTGATGGAGCGCCTGTCACAAATCTATGGTGATCGGCTGTATGTCGAACTGCAACGCCATCCCGGTGAAAATGGCCAACCAGAAGCAGAACGCCTATCTGAACGCGGCTTTGTTGAAATGGCCTACGATATGGGCTTGCCGTTGGTGGCCACAAACGATGTCTATTTTCCCAAGTCAGAAATGTATGAGGCGCATGATGCGCTGATTTGCATTGCCGAAGGCGCGTATGTGGATCAGCAGGAACCACGCCGTCGTCTGACAGATCAGCACTATTTCAAAACCCAGCAAGAAATGGCGACCCTGTTTGCCGACCTTCCCGAAGCGTTGGAAAACACCGTTGAAATCGCCAAACGCTGCGCCTTTATGGCCTATCGCCGCGATCCGATTTTGCCGAAATTTGCGGATGACGAGATCGAAGAATTGCGCCGTCAGGCCAACGAGGGTTTGCAGAACCGCCTGGCCGTGATCCCACATGCTGTCACGGTCGAAGAGTATCAGGAACGGCTGGATTTTGAGCTGGATATTATCGAAGGCATGGGGTTTCCCGGCTACTTCCTGATTGTTGCCGACTTTATCAAATGGTCCAAGGATCACGATATCCCTGTGGGTCCGGGGCGGGGGTCTGGTGCGGGGTCGTTGGTGGCCTATGCGCTGACAATCACGGACCTTGATCCGCTGCGCTATTCACTGCTGTTTGAGCGGTTCTTGAACCCGGAACGTGTGTCGATGCCAGATTTCGACATCGACTTCTGCATGGATCGCCGCGAAGAGGTGATCCGCTTCGTTCAGGAAAAATACGGGCGCGATAAGGTGGGTCAGATCATCACCTTCGGCGCTCTTTTGTCAAAAGCCGCTGTTCGTGATATCGGCCGGGTTTTGCAAATGCCCTATGGCCAGGTGGACCGTCTGTCCAAGATGATCCCTGTCGAAGGGGTAAAGCCTGTCTCTATCGAAAAGGCACTGACCGATGAACCGCGGCTGCGCGAAGAGGCAAAGGCCGAAGAGGTTGTTGACCGGCTTTTGACATATGGTCAGCAAGTCGAGGGATTGCTGCGTAACGCGTCGACCCACGCCGCTGGTGTGGTTATCGGTGACCGTCCGCTGGACGCGCTGGTGCCACTGTACCGCGATCCACGGTCCGATATGCCGGCGACCCAGTTCAACATGAAATGGGTCGAACAAGCCGGGTTGGTCAAGTTCGACTTTCTGGGTCTGAAAACGCTGACTGTCATTCAAAACGCGGTGGATCTGATCCTGAAGTCCGGGCGCATGTTGCATCAGACGGCAGATGGCACACAGCTGTATGAACCCGCCGAAGGCGCGGAAAACCAGATCAACGCGATCCCTCTGGATGATGAGGCGTCGTACAAACTGTATGCCAGCGCAAAGACAGTAGCGGTTTTCCAGGTTGAAAGCTCGGGCATGATGGATGCGCTTAAGCGCATGAAGCCAACCTGCATCGAAGACATTGTTGCGCTTGTTGCCCTGTATCGTCCCGGTCCGATGGAAAACATCCCGACCTATTGTGAGGTCAAGAACGGCCTGCGCGAGATCGAGTCGGTTCATCCGTTAATCGACCACATCCTAGAAGAAACCCAAGGTATCATCGTTTATCAGGAACAGGTGATGCAGATCGCTCAGGTCATGGCGGGGTATTCGCTGGGGGGTGCCGACCTGTTGCGCCGCGCGATGGGTAAAAAGATCAAAGAGGCGATGGACGCCGAACGCCCGAAGTTTGAAAAAGGCGCTGCGGAAAATGGCGTTGCCAAAAAGAAGGCGACCGAAGTTTTCGACCTGTTGGAGAAATTCGCCAACTACGGTTTCAACAAATCTCACGCGGCGGCCTATGCGGTGGTCAGCTATCAGACAGCTTGGCTAAAGGCGAACCACCCGGTGGAGTTTATGGCTGGTGTCATGAACTGCGATATCCACCTGACCGACAAGTTGGCGATCTATTTCGAAGAGGTGAAAAAGGGTCTGAAACTGCCCTATTCCCCGCCTTGTGTGAACCGGTCACAGGCAGTGTTTGATGTTTCAGAGGGCAAGCTGGTTTATGCGCTGGGCGCGTTGAAAAACGTGGGTGCTGACGCGATGCGGCTGGTGGTTGAAGGGCGCGAAGACAAGCCCTTTGTTAACCTGTTCGACGTGGCGCGCCGGGTTGATCTGAAACGGGTGGGCAAGCGCCCGTTGGAAATGCTGGCCCGAGCGGGTGCGTTTGATGTGCTGGATTCCAACCGTCGTCGCGTGTTTGACAGTTTGGATTCGCTGGTGGCCTATTCTGCCGCTGTGCAAGAGCAGAAAACGTCCAATCAGGTATCCTTGTTCGGGGATGCGGGGGATGATTTGCCAGAGCCCCGTTTGTCTCCGGTGACGGATTGGTTGCCAGCAGAACGCTTGGCTGAAGAGTTCAAGGCGATCGGATTCTACCTGTCCGGTCACCCGTTGGATGATTATTCGATCGCCCTGAAACGCAAGAGTGTCATGACATTGGATGAAGTCCGCGCAAAGGCAGAGCGTGGGCCGCATTTGGCCAAGCTGGCGGGTGTTGTGGCTGGTCGGCAAGAACGCAAATCTGCGCGCGGCAACCGGTTTGCCTTTGCGCAACTGTCGGACACTACCGGCGCTTACGAGGTGACGCTGTTTTCAGACACACTAGAGAAATCACGCGAACATCTGGAAACCGGAAACAAGGTGGTTGTGACCGTTGAAGCCACGATGGAAAGCGATCAGCTGAAATTGCTTGGTCGTGCGGTGACGCCCATCGAAACGATGGTGGCTGATGCCGGGTCAACGGGCCTGCGGGTGTTTGTCGATGATCCGGACGCGATTGCGAATATTTCGTCTGTTCTGACCCGCGCAGCGGAACAATTGCCGCGTGCACCCAAAGGGCCGGTTCATCTGTGTCTTAGCCATGCCGGATTGCCGGGTGAGGTCGAGCTGGATCTGAAATGCGAATTCCCCGTCACGCCCGAGATCAAAGGCGCGATCAAATCGCTAAACGGTATTTTGGCTGTAGAAGAATTTTAGATGATGGGCCTGAAATAAAGCCCATCGCCATCGCTTGGCGCAGTGTTAATAATGGGGTGGGCGTTCATCACCTACAACCACGCCACCTGTGCCTTCAACTTCTTGTTCGGCAGCACGGCGCAACAGCATCTCAACCCGTCGTGTCAGGGTTGCGATCTCTTGGTCTTGGCGCGCAACGGTGTCGGACAATTCCTCAACACTGCGCTGCAGATGGGCCATTCGTTCTTCAAGCTTTGCGATGTCGTCATTCATACAGATCGGTTAAGGCGACAAGGCGCGCCGCGCAAGCGCGAACTGGCGTAGCCTTGCTTGCCCCTTAGGGGCATTGGGGATACACGGACCGCGCAACTTCATAGGCGAGCGGACCATCGCGATGGCGAAAGTCAAGAAAACCCCCCGGCCAAAGGCCCAGACACCCAAAGGCTTCCGCGACTATTTCGGCACCGAAGTCACTGAGCGGGCAGAGATGCTGCAAAAGATTGCAGGGGTCTATCATCAGTATGGCTTTGACGCGCTGGAAAGCAGTGCTGTGGAAACCGTTGAGGCGCTGGGCAAGTTTTTGCCCGACGTGGATCGCCCGAACGAAGGTGTGTTTGCGTGGCAAGAGGCCGATGAAGATGGCAAGGGTGATTGGATGGCCCTGCGCTATGATCTGACTGCGCCGCTGGCCCGTGTTTATGCACAACACCGCAACGAATTGCCGTTACCTTACCGCCGCTTTGCCATGGGCCCTGTTTGGCGCAATGAAAAGCCGGGTCCGGGCCGTTTCCGTCAATTCTACCAATGTGATGCCGATACGGTTGGTGCAGCTTCGGTTGCAGCGGATGCCGAGATTTGCGCGATGCTGTCCGATTGCCTTGAGATTGTGGGCATTCCACGTGGTGATTATTTGGTTCGCGTCAACAACCGTAAGGTTTTGAACGGCGTTCTGGAAACCATGGGTCTGCTGGATGACGGGCAGCGCGATGCCGTGCTGCGTACTATCGACAAGTTCGACAAGGTTGGCGAATCCGGTGTCCGAGAGCTATTGGGCAAGGGACGTCTGGATGCGTCGGGCGCGTATATCGATGGTGTGGGGCTTTCAGACGATCAGGCTGAACCCGTTATCGCCTTTTTGACGTCCAAAGGGGCGAATGCGGACGAAACACTAGAAAACCTGCGATCAGCAATCGGCAGTTCGGCTATTGGTGCCGAAGGTGTGGATGAGCTGGAACAGATTGCTGGTCTGCTTTCGGCACAGGGTTACGGCCCGGACCGGATTGAGATTGATCCGTCCGTGGTTCGCGGGCTCGGTTACTACACCGGGCCTGTGTTTGAGGCCGAGCTGACATTTGAAATCCTGGATGAGAAGGGCCGCAAGCGGCAGTTCGGTTCTGTTGCCGGTGGCGGGCGTTATGACGATTTGGTCAAGCGCTTCATTGGACAGCCAGTGCCTGCGACGGGCGTTTCCATTGGTGTTGATAGACTGCTGGCGGCTTTGCGCGAAAAGGGCCGGATTGGCGGTACCGAAGCAGGCCCGGTGATTGTGACGGTTATGGATAAGGCGCGCATGGCTGATTATCAGGCTATGGTGGCCGAGCTGCGCAACGCGGGTTTTCGGGCCGAAGTGTACTTGGGCAACCCCAAGAACTTTGGCAACCAGTTGAAATACGCGGACAAGCGCCAATCACCCGTCGCCATTATCGAGGGTGGTGATGAAAAAGAACGCGGTGTGGTGCAGATCAAGGATCTGATTCTGGGTGCAAAACTGGCAGAGGACGCGACACTGGAAGAGTGGAAAGAGCGCCCCAGCCAGTACGAAGTGCCCCGCGCCGACCTGGTTACCAAAGTTCGCGAAATTCTGGATCTGTACAGATGACAGCCGCTGCAATCCGTGCCGAAGCCGCGCGCCTGCGTTCCGCTTTTCAAGCAGCAGGAGCAACAGCTGTAGAGTGTGATATTCTTCAGCCGTCCGAAGTGCTTTTGGATCTTTATGGCGAAGACATTCGCGCCCGCGCCTATACCACCGCTGACCCTGTGCGCGGCGAAGTAATGCTGCGCCCGGATTTCACCGTGCCCGTGGTGCAAATGCACATGGAACACGGCGCTGACCCGGCGCGCTATACCTACGCCGGCGAGGTTTTTCGCCGTCAGGAAGATTTTCCAGAGCGCACGCCGGAATATCTGCAAGTTGGCTACGAAGTTTTTGACCGTGAAAACCCGTGTGACGCTGACGCCGAAGTATTTGCGCTGATCCACACGCAATTGGCCGGTCTGAGTTTGCGCGCATCCACAGGTGATATTGGGATCCTGAAGGCAGCGGTTCACGGCCTGAAAACTTCGGACCAAAGGCGCGAGGCGTTGTTGCTGCACATTTGGCGCCCTCGTCGGTTCCGCACACTGCTTGATCGTTTTTCCGGCAAGGCACCTGTGCCACCGACGCGCACGGCGCTACTGAACGCGGCAGACCCGATGGCAAACGCTGGGGAACAAATTGGCTTACGAAGCGCGGCCGAAGTATCAGAGCGGATCGCGGCGCTGCGTGCAGATGCGGCGGATTCTCCCTTGTCGCATGAGGAAGTTGACCTGATCGACGCTGTCCTGAACGTGCGTGAAACCTGCCCGTTTGCCTTGGAACAGCTGCGCGATATCGCGGTTGATCTGCCTGCCATTCACGGCGCGGTGGAGCAGTTTGCACGTCGATGCAGCGCGCTGGCTGATCACGGAATTGACCTGAGTGAGGTGAATTTCGAAGGCAGCTATGGCCGGACAACGCTGGAATATTACGATGGTTTCGTTTTCGGTTTCTCTGATCCGTCGCGACCTGACTTGCCACCGGCTGCGGCTGGCGGTCGGTACGACGCGCTGACCCGTTATCTGGGTGGTGGCCGATCAATCCCTGCTGTGGGTGGCGTGATACGCCCCGACATTCTGCTGCAACTGCGGGAGGATTTGGCATGACAATCAAACTGGGTGTCCCGTCCAAAGGGCGGTTGATGGAAAAGACGTTTGACTGGTTTGCCGGGCACGGCGTGCAGTTGGCGCGCACTGGGTCTGATCGGGAATACGCTGGCGCGGTTTCTGGCGTGGACGGTGTTGATCTTGTTTTGCTGTCGGCCGGTGAAATCCCCAGAGAGCTGGCAGCCGGGCGCATCCATTTGGGCGTTACCGGCACGGACTTGATCCGTGAAAACCTGGTGCAATGGGATCAGAAAGTTCGACCTTTGGAAGAGCTGGGATTTGGCCATGCCGATCTGATTATCGCTGTGCCAAAATGCTGGGTCGATGTGGATACGTTGGATGATCTGGACGCCGCTGCCGCCGCGTTTCGGGCCCGACACGGGTTCCGCCTACGGATTGCGACCAAGTATCACCGGTTGGTTCGTGAATATCTGCGCGCTGGCGGTGTGGCCGACTATCAGTTGGTAGACAGCCAAGGTGCGACGGAAGGAACGGTCAAAAACCTGACGGCCGAAGCCATTGCCGATATCACCTCGACCGGTGAAACGCTTCGGGCCAATCACCTGAAGATTCTGGATGAAGAACCGGTTCTGCGGTCACAGGCAACGTTGTTTCGTAGTCGCACAGCGCCCGTGGATGAGACAGAGCGGCAGTGTTTACGCAATTTGCTGAAGATGCTGGACGCATAAAAAAAGCCCTGGCGCGAAGCCGGGGCTTTTTCATTCTAAATATTTGCGACTAAATCCGCAGCTTGCGCTTATTCCGCAGCGGCCAGTTTGTCTTCTGTGCGCAGCTCAAAATCGCTGGCGTCATGACGTTCGCGCAACTGCGTTTCCAGATCGCCGAACGCGCGGTTTACCATACGCCCGCGCTTAACGGCGGGGCGGGCGTCGATCATGTCAGCCCAGCGTTTCACGTTTTTGTAGCTTTCGACATCCAGGAACTCTGCCGCGTTATACAGCCGTCCCAGTACCAGCTGACCGTACCACGACCAGATAGCCATATCGGCAATCGTATACGTGTCACCAACCAGATAAGTATTGTTTGCCAGATGTCTGTCCAAAACGTCCAACTGGCGTTTGGCTTCCATGGCGTAGCGGTTGATTGGATATTCCAGCTTTTCCGGTGCGTAGGCATAAAAATGACCAAACCCGCCGCCCAGGAACGGTGCGCTGCCCATCTGCCAAAACAGCCAAGAAAGCATCTCGGCACGTTGCGCAGGGTCTTCGGCCACGAATTTTCCAAAACGCTCTGCCAAGTGCATCATGATAGCACCGGATTCAAACACACGTGTTGGCGGTGTGGTGGTATGATCCATCAAAGCCGGGATTTTTGAGTTCGGGTTGGCGTCAACAAATCCGCTGCCGAACTGATCACCATCACCAATGTGGATCAGCCAGGCATCATATTCCGCCTCGCTGACACCGGCTTCCAGCAGCTCTTCGAACAGTACGGTTACCTTTACCCCGTTCGGTGTGGCCAAGCTGTAAAGCTGGTAGGGGTGCTTGCCAACGGGCAGCTCTTTGTCATGTGTGGGCCCGGCAATAGGTCTGTTGGTGCTGGCGAACGAGCCGCCGTTGCTTTGGTCCCATGTCCAGACTTTTGGGGGCGTGTATTCGGCGCTCATTTCGCGGCTCCTAAACTTTTGTGTCGATTGAATTTAAGGGTGGGGGGAGTTTATTCAATGCGCGTCAGTGCACAGGTTTTGTCAAAAGACGAACCGTAGAAACGCCACTGCATACAGACACCCGGTTTAACATGGTCACAGAAGACCGATATCAGCCAACGCCCCGGCCAGGTCCGGCGGGAGAGTATCGTCATTGTCGCGTCCTTGTGGCAGATCTGCTGGGGCATCGTCTGGTGACAGGTAGCGCCAACCTTGAAACGGGCGTTTCTGAGCGGTCGTGGTGCGGATCAGGCCCGGCTCCAGCACAATGGCGCAGCGCCGGATGCCATCGCCGTGGTCCACCTCATCCAGACGGACAATGCGTTGCCTGCACTGGATAAAACCTTTGATAACCCAATAGATCGAACCACCGTTCAATAGATCATCAGACCGCTTCGGCCACATTCGGGTTACATGCCGTGGCAGACCGTCAGAGCCTTGCGCGCGATCGCTTGATTGCCAAAGTGCCAAACCCTCAACGCTTTCGGTGCCAACGCTCAGTTTGACCAGATGTACTGACTTATCCACAGATTCTTCCCCAGACCACGCAGCATATTGTAGTTTTCACTGAAGAAGCTTCAAGCAGTTGTGTCGGCGGGCATGTATGATGTAGTGTATTTGCTCCTATTTGTATGGAATCACCCCAGGAAACACGCCATGACCCGCTTTGCTGCCCCTATTGCCGAACAAATCTGGGATATGAAATACAGGTTTAAAGAGGCCGACGGTACTCCCAAGGATGTGACGGTCGAAGATACATGGCGCCGGATCGCAAGATCGCTGGCCAGCGTCGAAAAAGACTCGGCCAAGTGGGAAGACCGTTTTTTCAATGCCTTGGAAGATTTCAAGTACCTGCCTGCGGGGCGGATTACGGCCGGGGCCGGGACAGAACGCAGTGTGACGCTGTTCAATTGCTTTGTCATGGGCACGATCCCAGACAGCATGGGCGGTATTTTCGATATGTTGAAAGAGGCCGCGCTGACCATGCAGCAGGGTGGCGGAATCGGCTATGATTTCAGCACCGTTCGCCCCCAAGGCGCGCCGGTTGCAGGCGTGGCCGCCGATGCGTCGGGCCCGCTGTCCTTTATGGATGTCTGGGATGCGATGTGCCGAACAATCATGTCTGCGGGCAGCCGCCGAGGCGCGATGATGGCGACCATGCGTTGTGATCACCCGGATGTAGAACAGTTCATCTCGGCGAAGTCCGACAGTGCCCGCTTGCGGATGTTTAACCTGTCCGTTCTGGTAACCGATGCTTTCATGGAAGCGGTCAAGGCAGATGGTTCGTGGGATCTGCAGTTTGACGGCGTGGTCTACCATACGGTCCAAGCTCGTGATCTGTGGAACAAGATCATGCGCGCAACCTATGACTACGCCGAGCCGGGCGTGATCTTCATTGACCGCATCAACCAATCCAACAACCTGAACTACATCGAGCAGATCGCCGCCACCAACCCTTGCGGAGAACAGCCCCTGCCACCTTACGGTGCCTGCCTTTTGGGTTCCATCAACATGTCGCGTTTGGTGTCTGATCCCTTTGGTGACGCGGCAGCGTTGGATGAAGAGGCGATGGTCGATCTGGTCAGCACAGCCGTTCGGATGATGGACAACGTTGTCGACGCCAGCCGCTTTCCGTTGCAACTGCAAGAGCAAGAGGCGCGAAACAAGCGTCGTATTGGGCTGGGCGTAACCGGGTTGGCTGATGCGCTGCTGATGGTCGGTCTGCGCTACGGGTCCGAAGAAGCGGCACGTCAGACCGAGATCTGGTTGCATCAGATCGCCCGCGCCGCATACCTGGCCTCGGTAGAATTGGCGAAGGAAAAAGGTGCCTTCCCACTGTTTGATGCCGAAGGATATCTGGCCAGCGGTAACATGAAGAACATGGATGACGATGTCCGTGCAGCGATTGCCGAACACGGCATTCGTAATGCCTTGCTGACCTCTATCGCCCCAACCGGCACCATCTCACTGTATGCGGGTAATGTCAGTTCGGGGATCGAGCCGGTCTTTGCCTATGCGTACACTCGGAAAGTCTTGCAAAAAGACGGCACCCGCACTGAAGAAGAAGTTGTGGATTATGCCGTGCAGATGTGGCGTGAAAAGTTCGGTGAGACAGAGCTGCCGGACTACTTTGTGAATGCCCAAACCTTGGCACCCAAGGACCATGTGCGCATGCAGGCTGCTGCGCAAAAATGGATCGATAGTTCAATTTCCAAGACGATCAACTGCCCTGAAGACATCAGTTTTTCTGACTTCAAAGATGTCTATATGACGGCGTATGAAACTGGCTGCAAAGGTTGCACAACCTACCGACCGAATGACGTTACAGGCAGTGTGCTAAGCGTTTCGGAAGAAAAGAAAGCGGCACCAGAAGTCGTTGCAGTTGAAGATACGGAACCCCAGCGCCCCCATGGCGACGTGATTTACATGGCAGAGCCGCTGGACCGCCCACAGGCGCTGGAAGGGCAGACCTACAAGCTGAAATGGCCTGACAGTGAACATGCTATCTATCTGACGATCAACGATATTATCGTTAGTGGCAAACGGCGCCCGTTCGAAGTGTTCATCAACTCAAAGAACATGGAGCACTATGCGTGGACGGTCGCTTTGACGCGTATGATCAGCGCTGTGTTCCGGCGCGGCGGCGATGTTTCCTTTGTTGTGGAAGAGCTGAAAGCCGTCTTTGATCCACGCGGTGGCGCCTGGGTGCAGGGCAAATATATCCCTTCGATTCTGGCTGCCATTGGCGGTGTGATCGAACGTCACTTTGTTGCGATTGGGTTCTTGGAAGGCGAAGGCATGGGTCTGAAATCAGACCCGCAGGCAGAGGTTGTGAACCTTGGCGCACCACGCGCCAAGGCTTGCCCGTCATGTGGTCAGTTTGAAATGCGCATGAATGAAGGCTGCATGACCTGTGGTGCTTGTGGTCACAGCAAGTGCGGTTAACACCTGATCTGGCGGTCCTGTTTAGATAGGACTGGCGGTTCAAAACACTGATGGGCGGAACATCGCCCGTCAGTGGGGCAGCAATAATTTGCGTCGTCCAGATAACGCGCTACCCTGACACCAAAGCGGTGAACAGGGCGGCGCGCTGATATGACAATCAACCGACGGAATTTTGTATTGCTGGCTGCGGCTTATGGCCTTGCAGCCTGTGGTGGACCCACGCCCCAAAATGCAGGAGGACCAACTGCGAATGCGCAGCTTCCTGCAGACCTGCGCCCGGTTCGAAATGCAGGCTACGATAAATGGGTCGCAGAGTTCCGAAATCGGGCCGCGGCGCGTGGTATTTCGCAATCCGTTTTGGCCGGGGCGTTTCGCCGGGCAGGGTTTTTACCCGGAGTCGTGACGCGCGACCGTAACCAGACAGAATTCAAACGTAGCCTTGAAGACTATCTGTCGATCGCGGCGTCTGATGAGCGAATCCAGAAAGGGCGGGCGGCTTTGGCGCGGCACAGATCCACCCTGACCAGTTTGGAAAGCCGATTTGGCGTTGATGCCAGGATCGTCACGGCGATTTGGGGATTGGAAAGCATGTATGGCGAGCGGCGCGGCAACGTGCCTGTCATTTCGGCCTTGTCTACGCTTGCTTATGACGGGCGACGGGGGCGCTTTTTTGAATCTCAGCTGATTGCGGCATTGCGGATATTGCAGCGGGGCGATGTTACACCTGCGCGTATGTTGGGAAGCTGGGCTGGCGCCATGGGGCATACGCAATTTATTCCGACGTCGTATCAGGCCTATGCCGTTGATTTTAACGGCGATGGCCGCCGCGATATTTGGTCTGATGACCCAACAGATTCATTGGCATCTACAGCGTCTTATCTGGCGCGCAACGGTTGGACGCGCGGGCAGACCTGGGGGCGAGAGGTTGGCGCAGGGTCCGGGCAAGCGGGCGTTATTCAGCCGCAGGCGGGCGGTCCGCGCTTTGCTGTAACGGGCAATTTCCGCGCGCTGAAACGATACAACAACTCTGATGCCTACGCGCTGGGCGTGGGGCATCTTGCAGACCGCATTGGGGGCGCTGGGCCGTTGCGAACGGCGTTTCCGCCCGATGCCAACGGATTGACCAAGAAAGACAGGCAGGCATTGCAGCGGCGATTGATGGCCAAAGGCTTTGATACCGGTGGTTCAGATGGCGTGATCGGCCCAAAGACTCGAGAAGCCATTCGCGCCTATCAAAACCGCCAAGGGCTTTCGCCAACCGGGGCACCCTCAATCGCCTTGTTACAAAGCTTGGGATAGGGCTTGCCCTGCGCGTGGCGCGTTTTTTGATGCAAAAAACACAGCTTCTACACCTGAACCGAGCCACTCTTTGCCTATCCGCGCGCAGGGAAGTCGTTTGGTGTCTTTCCTTCCGGGGGTTGGGGCGTTACCCAATGTCTACGGCAGAGGGGCTTGCGTGTGCGCGTTGCAGTTTTCAGCGATCTTGACGGAACGCTGCTAGATCATTCGAACTATTCCTATGCTCCGGCGCTTCCAGCGATCCGGGCTTTGAAAAACGCAGGCGTTCCACTGGTTTTGGCCAGCAGCAAGACCGGCGCAGAAATTGCAGAGCTACATCACGAACTGAATCTTGGGGACAGCCCGGCGATCGTTGAAAACGGCGCTGGGGTCTATTGGCCCTCCAGCTCGGCTGAAACGGGCGATCAGGCATATCGTGATATTCGTTCCGCGCTGAACACATTGCCAGACACGTTGCGGCAACTGTTCCTCGGCTTTGGTGATTTGGGCGTAGATGGGATTATCAAGGCAACCGGTTTGCCACACGCAGCTGCAGAGCTGGCCGCACAGCGGTGCTATACGGAGCCGGGCCAGTGGACAGGAACCGCCGAGCAGGAAGACGCGTTTGTAGCGGCGTTGGAGCCTTTGGGTATCACAGCGCGCCGTGGCGGCAGGTTCTTGACCTTGTCTTTCGGTCGGACAAAGGCGCAAGCCATGGCCGAGATCGCAAAGACGCTGAACGCGAATGTGACCATTGCTTTGGGTGACGCGCCCAATGATATAGAGATGCTGAATACGGCCGATCATGGTGTGATAATTCGCAATGATCATGGCACGCCCTTGCCGCGGTTACCGGGAGAAGACGGCGGGCGCGTGATCCGAACAGACTTACCCGGACCTTCGGGCTGGAACGCAGCGATGCTGCACTTGATAAACTCACTTGGACTGACGCAGGAACTAAATTCAGATGGCTGACTTTCACCAGAACGGCAATATCGCCCAGTTTCACAATCTGCGCAGCCGACCGGTTCCTGAACTTCTGTATGAGCTGGAGACTTTCGCGCAGAATCGGAAAATCTCGCTGATTTTGCCGTCGCTATATTCCGAACTGGAAGGCCCGGCGCTGGCCAATATTCTGGAAGAGCTTTCGTCAGTTCGCTATCTGCACCGGATCATTATCGGCCTGGATCGCGCGGACGAGGCGCAGTACCGCATGGCCCGCGACTTCTTTTCCAAGCTGCCGCAAAACCACGTTGTGATCTGGAATGACTCGCCGCGGATGAAGGCGATTGATGCCAAGCTTGATCAGCTAAGTCTTGCCCCGCAAGAGGCGGGCAAAGGCAAGAACGTCTGGACAAGCATGGGGTATCTGATCGCATGCGCCGACACGTCCGTGATGGCGATCCACGACTGCGATATCGTCACCTACAACGCAGAAATGCTGGCCCGGCTGGTTTACCCTGTCGCCAATCCAATGTTCCCATATCAGCTGTCCAAGGGTTTCTACCCACGAGTCGGCGACGGAAAACTGAACGGCCGTGTGTCGCGCCTGTTGGTCAGCCCGTTGCTGATTGCGCTGAAGAAAGTGATCGGTGATCGCGACTATTTGGATTACCTGCGGTCTTTCCGCTATCCGTTGTCGGGTGAGTTTGCCCTAAGAACCGGTATTTTGCCCGATCTGCGTATTCCATCGGATTGGGGCTTGGAAATCGGCGTTCTGTCCGAGGCATGGCGCAATTTGGGCCCACATTCAGTTTGCCAGGTCGAAGTGGCGGATGTGTATGACCACAAACACCAATCGGTCAGCGCAGAGGATGAAGCCGGCGGTCTAAACCGCATGTCGACCGACATCTGCAAAGCGATTTTCCGCAAACTTGCGGCTGATGGCACTGTCTTTACCAGCAATGTCTTTCGGACGCTGAAGGCAACGTACTATCGCCGGGCGTTGGACATGCTGGAAGTTTATGATCACGATGCCAAGATGAACGGTCTGACAATTGATCGCCATTCCGAAGAACGGACGATCGAATTGTTTGCAGAAAACATCATGCGCGCTGGGCATATCTTTCTGGAGAACCCAAACGAAACGCCATTCATCCCGAATTGGAACCGCGTCCATGCAGCAGATTCTGAGCTGATGGACGAGCTGAGAGATGCCGTGGCGGCAGATGAGGCAGAGTATGCCCCATTGCCGTTCAAGAGTGGTTCGTGATCCAGCGGCACTGATACGGCGCCAATTCAACATGTGTGCTGTCGGCTTCGTAGGAGGCGCCAGACAATAGATCGACCCATTTTTCGTCTGCAATGACGTTCAGCTCTTCAATCGGGACGGTGACCGTATCGGCGCTGACGTTGTGCAGCGCAAAGATGGATTGGTTGCGATCCAACGATTGCCGCCAAAGACCGAAAACCCGATCATCCAACATGAGGGTGAACTGCGTGGCATTGGGATGGAACGCATCTTGAAGCGCGCGAATGCGCAAGCGTTCTGACAAAGCAGACAACACTTTTGACTGGTTGGAATTCGGGTCGCCAAGCAGGGCCTTTAGGGTTGGATAGTCCCACCGATGCCGGTTGATGGCCCGGTTCATTTCGCGCCGTTCGACCGCTTCGTGGTCGTTTGGCGTGGCCAGCATTGAATGAATGTAGAAGGCTGGGATGCCTTCCAGCGACATGACGATGGTCTGCGAACATAAGAAACGCGCCATGTGATGGTCATCTACACCATTAAAGGTCCGCTCTGTTGCTGAGAAGAATGACGTGTTCAGCTCGTACACCGATTCGCCGCCATCGGGCAGCGCTCGCATAGAGACGCGCGCGCCGCTTTCGCGGGCTGTGTCGATCATATGTGCGATTTCTTCGTCAGGCAGCAATCCTTCGGCAGGGCGCATGCCGACACCATCGTGGCTGGCGGTGAAATTCAAATACGCACAACCCAGCGGCGCCGGTGGCATCGCGCGTTGCCAAGAACGGATATACCGCGCAGACCCCGACATCATCGCGTGCAGCACCAAAGGTGGCAGCGGGAAGTTGTAAATCGAGTGTGCTTCGTTGCGCTGACCAAAATAGCTGAGGTTTTCGGCCTTTGGCACGTTGGTTTCAGTCAGAAGAACAACGGTTTCCCACGCAAAATCTACAAGAACGCGCAACATCTGAACGATGGCATGCGTCTTGGGCATGTGAATCGATGGGGTGCCAACTTCTTTCCAAAGGAACGCCACCGCATCCAGCCGAACAATCCGCACACCTTTGTCTATGTGTAACCGGATGATCCGTAGAACTTCCAACAACACCTCGGGATTGCGAAAATCCAGATCGATTTGATCGTGGCTAAACGTACACCAGACGTTTTTGGTTCCGTTGACGGTTTCAACTTCTTGCAACAGCGGTGTGGTTCGTGGGCGAACAACCGTGCTCAGGTCATCATCTGGGGAGGCTTCGAAGAAAAACTTGTCAAAGGGCTTCTTGCCCTGACGATATGCGTTGAACCACGCACCCTGACTGGAAACATGGTTTAGAACCAGATCAGACATCAGGCTGAAAGAATCGCCAATCCGTTCAATGTCGGACCATTCGCCCAGTGTTGGGTTTACCTTGCGATAGTCGGAAACAGCAAAACCATCGTCCGAGGTGAACGGAAAAAACGGCAAGATATGCACACCACGTACTACGCCCTGCATATGTTCCAGCAGGAAATCATACAGCAGGTCCAACGGTTTGTGTGATCCGTCAAGAATCGAATCGCCATAGGTTACCAATACCGCATCGCGTTGCGACCAGAGCGTGTTGCCGGGCGTACGCGGCCTTTTTCGGCAATGTGATCCCTCGGGCCAGAAGGCCTCACACATTTTTTGCACCAGGTCATCGGTATCTGCCTCCGGATATACTCGGGATACAAGCGAAGCGAGTTTGGCGGTCAACGGCGCCGGCAAGTCTGACATTGGTTCGAACTGTCCGTTTTCTGGTGGGGTTCTAGTAAAATTTTCGTGGCGCATCTGCTGTGCACTTGCAGCGGTACTTACGCTCAAGCTGACATAACTCAAGCAACAAGGCCAAAGAACGGCGCGCATTTGGAGATTGCCGGGCCTGAAGCGGTGAAAATTTCAGCACCTAAAAAATGGGCATTTGGGGGCTGGGTGACTCAAGACAGTTTGAAGGGGGCTGATGTTGGGGCTTGAACCCCCGCAGGGCAAGACTATAACCGCACCAATTTTGGGGGCGGACCTGAGTCTATGCCCCTTTCTGTCACGCCCTAAGTTGAGGTCTGCCATGCCCAAACGTACCGATATCGAATCCATCATGATCATCGGAGCCGGGCCGATCGTTATCGGGCAGGCCTGTGAGTTTGATTATTCCGGCGCACAAGCCTGTAAAGCCCTTCGTGAAGAAGGGTATCGCGTCATTTTGGTTAACTCCAACCCAGCGACGATTATGACCGATCCCGGCCTGGCTGATGCCACCTATATTGAGCCGATCACCCCGGAAGTTGTTGCAAAGATCATCGAAAAGGAACGCCCTGATGCGCTTCTGCCAACGATGGGCGGGCAGACGGGCTTGAACACTTCGCTTGCGTTGGAAGAAATGGGTGTGCTGGAAAAGTTCGGTGTCGAAATGATCGGCGCCAAGCGTGAAGCCATCGAAATGGCCGAAGATCGCAAACTGTTCCGCGAAGCGATGGATCGTCTGGGGCTGGAAAACCCGCGTGCTACAATTGTGACCGCGCCCACCAAGGAAAACGGCAAGGCAGATCTGGAACTGGGCGTGCAAATCGCCCTGGAAGCACTGGATGATATTGGTTTGCCAGCCATCATACGTCCAGCATTTACGCTGGGCGGCACCGGTGGTGGGGTGGCCTATAACCGCGAAGATTACATCCACTTCTGCCGGTCCGGCATGGACGCATCGCCGGTCAACCAGATCTTGGTGGATGAAAGCCTGTTGGGTTGGAAAGAATTTGAGATGGAGGTTGTTCGCGACAAGGCGGACAACGCGATCATTGTCTGTGCGATTGAAAACGTTGATCCGATGGGCGTGCATACGGGTGACTCGATCACCGTCGCACCGGCGCTGACGCTGACAGACAAAGAATATCAGATCATGCGCAACGGCTCTATCGCTGTCCTGCGCGAAATTGGGGTTGAGACCGGCGGTTCGAACGTTCAGTGGGCCGTGAACCCTGCAGACGGCCGTATGGTCGTGATCGAGATGAACCCGCGTGTGTCACGCTCTTCTGCGTTGGCGTCCAAGGCGACAGGATTCCCGATTGCCAAGATCGCGGCAAAACTGGCTATTGGCTACACGTTGGATGAGCTGGACAACGACATCACCAAGGTGACACCGGCCAGCTTTGAGCCAACCATCGATTATGTCGTCACCAAGATTCCGAAATTTGCGTTTGAGAAATTCCCAGGGTCAGAGCCCAAACTGACCACCGCAATGAAATCGGTGGGCGAGACGATGGCCATCGGGCGCACCATCCACGAAAGCCTGCAGAAGGCCTTGGCGTCGATGGAATCTGGTTTGACCGGTTTCGACGAGGTCGACATTCCTGGTGCGCAGGATAAAGCCGAAGTTATCAAAGCGATTTCCAAGCAAACGCCGGACCGCATGCGCACGATTGCGCAAGCAATGCGTCATGGCTTGTCAGATGACGAAGTCCATGGCGTCACGATGTTTGACCCGTGGTTCCTGGCCCGCATCCGGGAAATCGTCGACATGGAAGAACTGGTTCGCCAGAATGGTTTGCCACAGGATGCCGAAGGCATGCGTGAGCTGAAAATGATGGGCTTTAGCGATGGGCGTTTGTCTGCGCTGACAGGTTTTTCCGAAAAGGACATCCGCAAGCGCCGTACGTCGCTGGGTGTTGTGGCCAGTTTCAAGCGTATCGACACCTGTGCGGCAGAATTCGAAGCACAAACTCCTTACATGTATTCGACCTATGAAGAGCCGATGATGGGTGAGGTGGAGTGTGAAGCGCGCCCGTCAGACAAGAAGAAGGTTGTTATCCTGGGCGGCGGTCCAAACCGGATTGGGCAGGGGATTGAGTTTGACTATTGCTGCTGTCACGCCTGTTTTGCGCTGACTGATCAGGGCTACGAGACCATCATGGTCAACTGTAACCCCGAGACTGTTTCAACAGACTACGACACATCGGATCGTCTGTATTTTGAACCTTTGACGTTCGAACACGTGATGGAAATTCTGCGTATCGAGCAAGAGAACGGTACACTGCATGGTGTGATTGTTCAGTTCGGTGGTCAAACCCCTTTGAAACTGGCCAACTCGCTTGAGGCCGAAGGCATCCCGATTTTGGGCACCACTCCCGATGCAATCGACTTGGCCGAGGACCGCGAACGTTTTCAGGCGCTGGTGAATCAGCTGGGTCTGAAGCAGCCAAAAAACGGTATCGCATCAACTGATACTCAGGCACTGAACATCGCCGAGGAGATCGGCTTTCCGCTGGTGATCCGCCCATCCTATGTTTTGGGTGGTCGCGCGATGGAGATTGTGCGCGATATGGATCATCTGAAGCGCTATATTGCGGAAGCCGTTGTTGTGTCTGGCGATAGCCCGGTTTTGCTGGACAGCTACCTGTCTGGTGCCATCGAATTGGATGTCGATGCGCTGTGTGACGGTGAAGCCGTTCATGTCGTTGGTATTATGCAGCACATCGAAGAGGCCGGCGTACACTCTGGCGACAGCGCATGTTCGCTGCCACCATATTCGCTGGATGAAGACACGCTGGATGCAATTAAGGTTCAGACCGAAGCATTGGCCAAGGCGTTGCATGTTGTTGGCTTGATGAACGTCCAGTTCGCCATCAAGAACGGCGAGATTTTCCTGATTGAGGTGAACCCTCGTGCATCGCGGACGGTTCCGTTTGTGGCCAAGGCGACGGACAGCGCTGTTGCGTCGATTGCTGCGCGGGTTATGGCAGGCGAAAAGCTTTCCAACTTCCCGCTGCGCGAGCCTTATCCGGAAAACAGCCATTACGACAGTGATGTGCCAATTGCGGCCGATCCGATGACACTGGCCGATCCGAACACTCCGTGGTTCAGCGTGAAAGAGGCAGTCCTGCCCTTTGCTCGTTTCCCCGGCGTAGACACGCTGTTGGGCCCAGAGATGCGGTCGACAGGCGAGGTTATGGGGTGGGATCGTTCTTTCCCACGTGCCTTCCTGAAGGCGCAACTGGGCGCGGGTACGCAATTGCCAACCGAAGGCGCTGTGTTCTTCTCGATCAAAGATGACGACAAGACTGACCAAATCGCAGAAGCGGGGGAAATTTTGGTGGCGCTTGGGTTCACAATTGTGGCGACAGGCGGCACAGCCAAATTCCTGTCGGAGCGGGGCATCGCCTGTGACACTGTCAAAAAGGTATACGAGGGACGTCCGAATGTGGTGGACCTGTTGAAAGACAGTGGCATTCAGCTGGTGCTGAACACCACAGAAGGCCCCGCCGCTGTTGAAGACTCCCGCGAGATCCGGTCAGTCGCGCTGTATGACAAGATTCCGTACTTCACCACGGCCGCTGGTGCACATGCCGCTGTTTTGGCGATCAAAGCCAGCAAAGAGGGCGAGTTGGGTGTGAAATCGCTGCAGGGCTAACCTGCAGCGACTACGCGTTTAGATCGGGTTCGTACCCAAACAGCTCGAAATCCTGTTCGTAGATTTGGCGAACAAGGTTTGCCGCTTCCGGGTCCGAGTAAAACTGCGCGCGGCGTTCCGTGCGCGTGGCGCTGTTGGCGGATTCGTTCCGCGACAAGCGTGTTTCGATTTCTTCGGGCAAATCCGTTTCCAGACGCGCTGCGATATTGCGGGCAAAGCCGCCCATCGCTTCGGTGCGTCCGATCAGATCGGGTTTATAGATCGTCGGCTCGATATGCTTTTCTTGCGGCAACCAATGAGCATCAACCAGCATAGGATCACCCTGAGCCTGCATCTGCGCCACGTAGCTTAGAAATTTGACAAAGCCATGTGGTGTGTTGGGATCAAGCGTCCAGTCAAACTGCGTCATCGCTTGAATGCGAATGCGTTCTGTCAGGAACCGCTGGTCACCAACGGTTTGGCTGCGGCATAGGTAAAAGAAACCGGAAAGCGCGCGGTCAAAGGGATTGCGCACTGTGGCAAGGCGCAGTGCTGGCATGTCTTGAAACGCCTGCAGGCTCAATTCGCGCTGCGCAACATTGGCCAGAACCCCCGCGATACACGTTTGGAACAGGGCAAAATCCGGGTGTTGGTTGACCTTGGTGCTCAACGCGGCCTGAAACGGAACGCCAAATTCCAATTCGAACAACAAGCCCAGAATAAACGTGTTCCCGGATTTGCCGTTCAGCTGATACATCCAGCGTTTTGACTTTGGGAACCATAAGTTGCCGCAATAGCGCTTTGCCGCGGCCTGACTGGAGAAACGGCGCGGATACCGCTTTTTTAGTGACTGTACCATCGTTGGTCCGGGGCGTTTACGGTCCGATGCCAGAAAAAGGGGCATGTCTTTGGGTAGGGGTGTCATCTGGCGGTACTTCCACGCTGATATTTTATTCTGCCCGACGCTACATCGTTTGGGTGTGGATTGTCGCCTATAGAGGTCAACGACGGCTGCAAGCCCTCCACATTTTGGAAACGATAGGCTAAGTGCATAGCAAATCGCCACCTGAGCAGAGGCAGACCCAGCATGAGCACCCCAAAACCCGTTGTTCTTACTATTCTAGATGGTTGGGGTTTGCGCGAAGATACGGCAAACAATGCCCCCGCGCTGGCCAACACACCCACCATGGATCGTCTTTATGCAACCTGCCCGCATGCAACGCTGATCACCCATGGCCCAGACGTTGGCTTGCCAACCGGGCAGATGGGCAATTCCGAAGTCGGGCACACAAATATCGGCGCAGGCCGCGTTGTGGCGATGGACCTGGGGCAGATTGATCTGGCGATCGAAGACGGATCGTTTTTTGACAACGCCGCGATCAAGGATTTCGCCGCTCAGGTGAAACAGGCCAACGGCACAGCCCATTTGATGGGTGTCGTTTCAGATGGCGGTGTGCACGGCCATATTGAGCATATCAAAGCCGTCGTGAAGATGCTGACTGATCTGGGTGTTCCGGTGATCTTGCACGCCATTACAGATGGGCGTGATGTGGCGCCAAAGTCAGCCGATGTGTTTGTGGCTGATATGATCCAAAGCCTGCCAAAGGGTGCAAAGATCGGCACCGTCGTTGGGCGCTACTTTGCGATGGATCGCGACAACCGCTGGGACCGTGTGCAACGCGCGTATGACGCCATGATTCTGGGGCAGGGCGTTGCCGTTGAAACTCCGGTGGCAGCAGTTGAAGCCGCCTATGCGGACGGGAAGACCGATGAGTTTATCGAACCAGCTGTTGTGGATGGGTATTCAGGGCTGAAGGCCGGAGACGGGGTTTTCTGTCTCAACTTCCGGGCAGACCGTGCGAGGGAAATTCTGGATGCGATTGGGTCGCCGAATTTCGAAGGGTTCGAGCGTGAAAAACCAGAGCTTAGCGCGCTTTTGGGAATGGTAGAATACTCCGACGCTCATGCCGCTTATATGACCACCGCCTATCCCAAGCGTGAAATCATCAACACGTTGGGGTCATGGGTTGCCGGCCAAGGCAAAAGTCAGTTCCGTCTGGCTGAAACAGAGAAGTATCCGCACGTCACCTTCTTTTTGAACGGTGGCAAGGAAGTGCCCGAGCTGCACGAAGATCGGTTCATGCCGAAGTCACCCAAAGTGGCGACCTATGACATGCAGCCTGAAATGTCGGCTGAGGAGGTGACAGAGCATTTCGTTGGCGCGATCGAACATGGTTACGATCTGATTGTTACCAACTATGCCAACCCGGATATGGTTGGACACACGGGTGATCTGGGCGCGGCCATTGCTGCGTGTGAAGCCGTGGATGCTGGTTTGGGCAAGGTGGTTGCGGCGCTGGAAAAAGTGGGTGGGGCGATGATTGTCTGTGCAGACCACGGCAATTGCGAAACAATGGTTGATCCGGTTACGGGTGGGCCGCACACCGCGCATACAACCAACCTTGTTCCTGTTATTCTGTTTGGTGGTCCTGATGGCGTGGGACTGGCAGATGGGCGATTGGCCGATTTGGCGCCGACGTTGTTGGCTTTGATGAACTTGCCAAAGCCCGAAGAGATGACCGGGATTAGTCTGCTTAAAACATGATCCGCTTCGCGCTTTTCGTCATTTGTTGTCTTGCAGCGCCCGTCGTGGCGCAAGACGCGCTGACAGAGGCGCGCTCAGCGGCACAGCAGATAAGGTCAGCCAGTCAGGGGCTGGAAGCGGCAGACGGGGCACGCAACCGCGTTGCGGCTCTGACAGAGACGATACGCGCCTTTGAGTCGGGCCTTGCGTCCTTGCGCGAAGGATTGCGCGGTGCCGCGATCCGGGAAACGGAATTGACCCGTTCGTTGCATGCGCGTGAAACGGACACGGCGCAGCTTATGGGTGCTTTGCAGGTCATTGGCCGTACGCAGGGCCCAACCACAACGTTGCACCCAGACGGGCCGCTGGGAACTGCACGTGCAGGTATGATTGTCGCGTCACTAACCCCTGGTCTGGCGGCGAAGGCCGAACAATTGCGCGCAGATTTGAACGAAGTCATCGCGCTGCGCGAATTGCAGCAAGAGGCCGCTCAATTGCTGCAAGACGGGTTAACTGGTGTTCAAAATGCGCGGTTTGCCCTCAGTCAGGCGATGACAGATCGAACTGATCTGCCGCGCCGGTTTTCAGCTGATCCGGTTCGAACTGCGATACTGATTTCAGCCGCTGAGACGCTGGACGCGTTTGCCAATGGGCTGTCGAAAATCAGTGAAACGGACATTCTTCCGACAGATGTTTCAATTGATGCTCGCAAAGGGGCACTGCCCCTGCCTGTAGCCGGGCAAGTTCTGCGCCGTGCTGGTGAAGCAGATGCCGCGGGCGTGAAGCGTCCGGGTGTCGTCTTGGCGACACGTCCGCAGGCGCTGGTGATCACCCCGGTTTCTGCAACAATTCGGTATCGGGGCCCGTTACTGAACTATGGATTGGTTACGATTTTAGAGCCGCAGCCCGATTTGTTGTTTGTCTTTGCCGGACTTGATACGGTCTACGGCGAGATTGGCGAAGTGCTTCCAGAAGGGAGCCCAGTTGGCTTGATGGGGGGGGAAACTGTGGCGGAACCCACAGGACTGTCACAGTCAAGTGAAAGGGGTGGCGCTGTACGTTCAGAAACGCTCTATATAGAGGTCAGGCAGGGGGCTACGCCCGTCGACCCAATGACCTGGTTTGATACCGACAAGGGATAAAGCATGAACAAGTTCGTTATGGCCGCGCTGGGCGGCACGCTGGCCGGTGTCGTTGCGACGACCCAGTTTGTTGGTCCGCTGGTTGCACAGGAAAACGCCAAGAATAGCAGTGTCTATGAACAGCTGGACCTGTTTGGCGATATTTTCGAGCGCATCCGTGCGCAATACGTCGAAGAAGTCGAAGCGAAAGACCTGATCGAGGCAGCCATTGATGGCATGTTGACGTCACTGGATCCACATTCCAGTTACCTATCGCCTGATGATGCCACTGCCATGCGAGTGCAGACACGCGGTGAGTTTGGTGGCCTGGGCATTGAAGTCACTCAGGAAGAAGGCTTTGTGAAAGTCGTATCTCCGATGGATGGCACACCGGCTGACGAGGCTGGGGTAGAGGCAGGTGACTTCATCACGCATGTGGATGGCGAATCGGTCCTGGGCCTGACCTTGGACGATGCGGTCGAAATGATGCGTGGCCCGGTTGGATCAGAGATCGTGATTACGATTGCGCGTGAAGGCGAAGACGAGCCGTTCGATGTGTCGATCATCCGCGATACAATCAAATTGACGGCGGTTCGGTCTCGTTTGCAGAACGATGCAGTTGTGTTGCGTGTGACGACATTCAATGATCAGACCTATCCCAACCTAGCGTCTGGTTTGGCCAAACAAATCGAAGAAGCTGGCGGCATGGACAGTGTAAATGGCGTTGTTCTGGATTTGCGCAACAACCCAGGTGGATTGTTGAGTCAGGCGATCAAAGTCTCTGACGCCTTTTTGGATAAGGGTGAGATCGTTTCGACCCGTGGTCGCAACCCGCAAGACGGTGACCGTTATAATGCCACACCCGGCGATTTGGCGGAAGGTAAGCCCATTGTTGTTCTGATCAACGGTGGTTCTGCTTCGGCATCAGAAATCGTTGCTGGTGCGTTGCAGGATCATCGCCGCGCCATCGTTGTTGGCACCAAGTCCTTCGGTAAAGGCTCTGTTCAGACAGTGATGCCTTTACGGGGCGACGGGGCGATGCGCCTGACCACTGCGCGGTACTACACGCCTTCTGGCCGTTCGATTCAGGCGCTTGGTGTGTCCCCCGATATTGTGGTTGCGCAGCCGCGTCCAAAACCCAGCATTGACGAAGAAGAAGAGGCACCCAAGTCCTTCTCTCGGTCGGAAGCTGATCTGCGTGGCTCCTTGGACAACGATTCCCTGACCGAGGATGAGATTCGCCAGATCGAAGAAGACCGTGCCAAAGCGGAAGCCGCCGCAAAACTGCGTGAGGAGGATTACCAGTTGGCCTATGCCATGGACATTCTCAAAGGCCTGTCGGCACTGGCACCTGCCAAATAGGCGGGTTTGAAAGGCAACTAAGAATCAAAAAGGGCCGCGTCTAACGCGGCCCTTTGCTTATTTGACTATGTAACCTGTCCTACGACGTGCGCAGGTTCTTGGCTGATTCCTTAATCTCGTCGTACTGGCCGGAAGGCCGGAAGCGCCACAGATAATCAGGCAGAATAATCTCGGCCGCAGTTGGCGCAATGCCCAGATCACCAAAGCCTTTCGCGGTGTCGGAAACGACGTTGTCGTGACGCAGGTTTTTCACCTGATCACGCGTCAGAAGCTTGTTTTCGAACAAGCCCAAAGTCATCGTCTGGGCCAGATCAAATCCAAATGCCATCATCTTGGCCAGCCAGAACGGCACGTTCAGAACCAGTTTGCGGCGGCGGATGACCTTCAGCATGTCTTCGATCAGCTGGCGGAACGTCTGAACTTCTGGTCCGCCCAGTTCGTAGATGCCCGGCTTGGCTTCGCCCACAATGCCTTTGACGGCTGCCAAAGCAACGTCATCTACGTGCACAGGCTGAAACTTGGTGTTGGCACCGACAACCGGCAAGATCGGCCCCAGGCGGGACATGGATGCGAACCGGTTAAAGAATTCATCTTCCGGGCCAAACATGATCGACGGGCGTAAAATGACGGCGTTGGGGAAGTTTTTGACCACAGCGGCTTCGCCAAGTCCCTTGGTTTCTGCATACTCACTGGCCGCGTCATCATCCGCGCCAATCGCAGAAACATGAACCAGCGACGTTACGCCGGTTTCGGCAGCCAAACGCGCGACGCGCTCTGCGCCTTCGTGCTGAACGGCATCAAAGTTGTTCTTGCCGACTTCGTTCAGAATACCCACGCAGTTCACCACTGCATCAGCACCCTGCATTACAGCCCGGACGCTGGCATCATCACGTATGTTGCATTGGACAGGTTCTACCTGTCCGACCACACCATAGGGACGCACAAACAACGCTTCATTCGGGCGACGAACCGCAACCCGAACCCGCCAGCCTTCTTTGGCCATACGACGTGCTATATACCGACCCAGAAAACCCGAGCCGCCGTAGATTGTTACGAGCTTGGACATTAGATAACTCCCCATGCTGTCAAGCCCTGAATAGCCTTGGACGGGCCGTGTCACAAGGGGCAGGATTGCCGCGTTCCCACTCAATTAAAAAACTGCGTTGACACGGCCAATGGGCACCGATAAATGCCTGCTTCACGACACCTGCCCAGGTGGCGGAATGGTAGACGCGCTAGCTTCAGGTGCTAGTGTCCGTATGGACGTGGAGGTTCGAGTCCTCTCCTGGGCACCATTATTTCTGCGCAAGATACTGATTTAATGCGAAATAATTCGAGAGCGTCAGAAACAGTCCCCACTCTGGCCCCCAACCTTTGAGCTGGTCAAAATGGCCAGAATCTTCCTCGGCTTAGGTTCTTGGCGACAGTTGTACAAGTTCACTTGGCCAGCATCTGGCTTGTCGGAAGAGATTGTTGCATTAATCGACGGTCTTGGCCAGTTTTGTCCTTTTTGAGGTGAAGCATGCCACGCAAGTCCCCATTCAAGCATCACCGTTTTCCACGGCAGATCATTCTGTTCGCGGTGCGGTGGTATTTGCGCTACCCGCTATCATATCAAGACGTGGTCGATTTGCTCGCAGAGCGTGGGATTAATGTTGATCGATCAACCGTGTATCGCTGGGTTCAAAAGTTTGGGTCCGAACTCACCAAGCGCACAGAGAAACACCTACGCCGCGCCAGCCTCGATTGGCACGTGGATGAAACCTACGTCCGTGTCGGCGGTAAATGGCGATACTTGTGGCGCGCTGTCGATGTGAACGGCCAAATGGTTGATTTCCGCCTCACTGCTCGGCGCGACGCGAAAGCTGCCAAAGCCTTCCTGAACAAGGCTATTGAACGCGTACGCTTGCATCGTCCGGTGACTATTGTCACCGACAAAGCGCCGACCTATCGACGTGTTATTCGTGAGATCAACCGTCGATACGATCCGCATTTCGATAGCATCAAACACATCGATCATAAGTGGCGCAACAACCTGATCGAAAGCGATCACGCAGCGATGAAGCGGCTCCTTGGCTATCGCCAGAGCTTTCGGTCATTGCGAACGGCCAAGGCGACCCTGAGCGGGATAGAAACCATCAGATCCATAAAGCGCGACCATATCCACAACAAACGACCGGGTGTCAAAGGCGAGATCCAGTTCATCGCCCAATTGTTCAACGCGGCTTGAATCAATGGATTAAATCAGCGCTATTCTTACTGCCGCAAATTAATGCAACAGTCCCTCTGAGAGCGGTCTTTATTGTAAGCACCTTTGTAGTCCCCAAAAGGAAGCTGGTAGACCAAGCACCTTGATATTAAACGGGTGTCCATGCAAACTTGCTCCACCCTCAAATAGGACACCCCATGGCTCGCAAAACATCTGCCCCTCCGAAACCGACGTCTGTTGTGCTGTCGGATGCACAGGCTGTTGAGGCCATAAAGAAGTTAGAACGACGGCTGCAGGAGCTTAAAGAACTCGATCTGAATAGCGTTGCTCAACAGAATGATGGCCATGATCTGGACGCATTAACACAAAAAACGAACTCAACGTTAAGGGAAGTCTACGGCGTTGACTCCATAGAATATCGCGATCTTGAGCTAAGCTTACGGCCAAATTTTTTCGCTTTCTTTGGCGAAACCGATATATCAATTCGCGGCAACATCGAGCAAGTTGAGGAAAATCTCAAGAGTGGTATAATAGCACTGACTACACAGATCGAAATATTGCAAGAGCAAATTGGTGTAAGCGCGAACGAGCCTGCAGGGCGCTGCATCAAGGCATATGAAGGTCTGGATCTTCAGACAGAAATATCACGCGCTGCATCAAGACTGTATAAAGATGGTCATTATGCAAACGCTGTAGAACAGGCCGTAAAGGCACTAAATGGATTGGTACGCCTCAGAAGCGGACTAGAGGTTGATGGCTCAAAACTCATGCAACAGGCATTTGGCGGAGAAACACCAAAGATCGCCTTCAACGGTCTATCGGACCAATCGGACAAAGATGAACAACGCGGCTTTATGATGCTTTTTAGTGGAGCGGTCGCGGGGCTGCGTAATCCTAGAGCGCATGGGTTTATCGAAGACAGTCCAGACCGTGCACTTGAGTTCATCGCGTTTGTAAGTTTGCTCGCAAAACTTCTTGATGAAGTGGATTAAACTGCCAGTAAAGGGGTTGCGTACCGTTAGATATGCACCAGACTTTCGCACCACGTGAGGAGCCTTGTTTTACTGAGTTTTCGAAGGTGGTGCGAAAGTCATGTCTTGCGCAACAGAGAACCGTTCTCAAAAGAAGTGCTTCCGAAGCGACCGCAATTTCGTTGCTGGCTCACCGATTGCTGGCAGCGGATCGCATAACGGCCTAGCGTAAAAAAGAGTCCTATCCAAGCGCTCAATCATACAGCGGTTCACTTGCAATTTTTATTCGCGATATTCATCATTTCACGGGATCCACGAATATCAAAAATTACAGGATCTTCTCTATCAGGAGTTATGATCATTTGATAACCATTTGCCAAAAGTAATTTGAATTGTTCAAAATCAGAATGTGTGAAATTGTCACTGCCGTCGAAATCAGGAAAAACCAAGTATTCATGCATAGTTGGGTTGAGAATCTTTGACAGTAACGCACTAATCTCCGTTCCATCTATTGATATTTTTGCCAAATTTACCCAGTGATCTCCGCGCCTACTATAATATATATCATGAAAAGGTTTATATATAAACAAGAAACCGGCGCCCCAGCTCTTATCACATTCGTAGGTAAATGAGCGGGACCCTGATTCACCATCTAACTTTGAGTAAACTAAAGACTGACTCGGGGTAATAATCGAATTCAGATTTCCCCAATTTATCCAATCCCCCATCTCGACAATGCCGTCTGTATTTTGAGAATGCGCTTCAGTTGACAATGTAGCCAAAAGCACCATGCTGGCTTTTATCAGTTTGATCATGATTTACACCTAAAATTTACTTCAAATTATTGACAGCGCAAAGCTTGTCGATTGGGGCGCAAGCTAGGGTCAGGACTCATAGCCAATAAATGACGGTTGCGGCGAGGGCGATGGCCGAGAGGAAGACCTTTGGGCATCTGTCATATCGGGTTGCCACTCGCCGCCAATCCTTGAGCCTGCCGAACATGAT
>JAXMOG010000015.1:0-41274 GCA_034670065.1 Pseudoprimorskyibacter sp.
CCCACTGGTCAATGCGATACGCACCGCATCCTGGCGGAATTCGTCCGTCCGTTTCAGTCCCATAGTCAGTCTCCTTTGTTGCAGTAAATGCTATCAAAGGAGCGGCATCAAACCGCGACAGGTCCAGCCCCAAGACCGATGCCCAAGTGAGGCCAAGGGCGTTCCGCCAGTTCGGACATTGGTTGCGACCAGTCTTGTGACCTCAAGAATATTGGCCATCTACGAATACGGAAAATCATCGCCTGCGGATGAAGAAACCGGCGTCATTTCCTGACCCCCAACCACCCGATTTAAATCAGTATATTCAAGCAGGTACATCGCGACCATCAGCAATTGCTTCCATCGCTATGTAGGATGTTACGGTTTCCAGTTCGGTGTTGGAAATCAATCCCTGATAGACCCTGTCAAAGTCATTCATGTCGCGTGAAACGATCTTGAGCATGTAATCGTAGTCACCGGCAATCCGATAGAAATCGATCACATTCTCAATCGACAGAACAGCTTTTCGAAACTGGTCCAACCATTCGGCAGAATGATGGCGGGTGCGTACCATCACGAAAACAGTTAGCCCAAGCCCGATTTTCTGCATGTCCAGCCGGACAGTTTGGCCGGTGATCACCCCGATCTTGCGCAAATGCGTCAGGCGGCGCCAACAGGCGTTCTGTGACAGCCCCACTTCATCAGCCAGATCACGTTGAGACAGCGAAGCATCCCGCTGCAAGGTCCTTAGGATGGCCTTATCAATCGAATCCAGCATATTTCGCACCTTGTGTGGTCATTTGATCGAATAACCCTAACATATACGCAAATTGAAGTGAAGTTTTCGCACGGTTTGGCGGGTAATCTACCCAAAAGACATGTCGCAAAAGGACTTCTGGCAAATGACCCTTCCCGAATTCGATCAATTGACCCGCTTTCAGCAAAGCCTGAACCGGCCTGATCTGATGGATTACCTGCGCTCTGGTTTGATCGGTGAAGGGGTGGCCGTGCCGGGTCCCAATGGATCACATGCTATGATCTACGCAGATTATGTCGCTTCGGGCCGTGCTCTGACCCAGGTCGAATACTTCATCACAAATGAAATCCTGCCCTACTACGCAAACAGTCATACCGAGGCGTCCTATTGCGGTCAGATGATGACGCGCCTGCGCAAACAAGCCCGCCAGATCATTCTGGGCGCATGTGGCGGCGATGAGCAGCACGCCGTGATTTTTGCCGGGTCAGGTGCCACAGCCGGTCTGAACCGTTTGGTCGGGTTACTTGGGGTAACACAAAACGCGCAAGCGGGTTTGCGGCCGTTGGTCTTGATAGGGCCATATGAGCATCACTCCAACATCCTGCCTTGGCGCGAAAGCGGTGCCGAGGTGATTGAAATCCCCGAAGCCCCGACAGGCGGCCCAGACATGGCTGCGCTGGAAAGCGCGCTGCAAGCCGGCGCCGAGCGCCCAATGTTGGGGGCGTTTTCGGCAGCATCCAATGTGACGGGCATCGTGACGGATGTGCCTGCCGTGACCCGTTTGCTAAAGGCATATGGTGCAAAGAGTATTTGGGACTACGCCGGTGGTGGACCCTATCTGCCGATCGACATGGCTGCGGGAATGGACGCAGTTGTCGTCTCGCCGCACAAGTTTATTGGCGGACCGGGTGCGTCAGGTGTTGTGATCTTGCGCCGCGATGCGGTCAGCATTGATGTCCCCACCCTGCCCGGCGGCGGCACAGTGCGCTTTGTTTCCCCATGGGCGCACGACTACTCTGATGACGTTATCGCCCGCGAAGAAGGCGGCACGCCAAATGTTGTTGGCGACATTCGTGCTGCGCTTTGCTTTGCCGTTAAAGAGGCCATCGGTCAGCAAACCTTTGACACCCGTTTGGAAGAGTTGCGCCAACGGGCGTTGGCACGCTGGTCCGAAACGCCGGGCCTGCATATCTTGGGCAATCCCAAATCGGGTCGTGTTATTCCGATCTTTTCTTTCCAGATCGCAGACGGCCAAGGCGGCAATGTCCACCAACAGCTGGTCACGCGCCTGCTGTCGGACCAGTTCGGCATTCAAGCACGCGGGGGCTGTGCGTGCGCCGGACCTTATGCGCATCGGTTGCTGCAGATCGAAAAAGATCAATCCAACGCCCTGCGCGATGAAATTCTGGCTGGCCACGAAATCGAAAAGCCCGGTTGGACACGGTTGGGCTTTTCTGTGCTGATGAGCGATGAAAAAGCCGACAAGATCATAGATGCCGTCGATCATATCGCCCGCAACCCACAGGCCTATGTCAGCAGTTATTTGGTGGACAGCAGCACGGCCCGCTTCACACCCGTCGCGGCCTGACGCAACAAAACTCCGGCGACATAAGACAGTCGCCGGAGCTCACCAAAATCGACAAACCGCTGTGTGGTCAGTTGCCCCAAACTTGGGTGAACAAACGCATCCAGTTGCCGCCAAGTATCTTTGTGATCCGATCCTCGCTCCAACCACGCCGTACCATTTCAGCGGTCAGGTTTGGGAATTCGTCGTTGCGACGAATGCCTTCCGGCTTAGATATTTTGGCAGAGCCGAATTCGGTCAGCGTTCGGCCAGTGCCCTTATCCTTGTTCGCCCAGATCAACCATGGTCCGGGTCGTTTCCGGTTGTGATTGAAATCGGTTCCGATCGCCACATGATCTTCGCCGACCAAATCCAGCGTATATTCCATCGTGTCGATCACATCTGCGACGGTTGCATCATTGCCTGCAGCCAAACCCGGCGCAAACAATGACGTTCCAATCACGCCACCCTTTTCAGCGCATGCCTTGAAAACTTCATCTGGCTTGTTGCGTGGCACATCCCGCAAGGCGCGCGGCAAACAATGGGTGATGGCCACTGGCCCACGTGCATGCGCGATGGTGTCCAACGACGTCTGAACGCCAACATGGCTTAAGTCGATCAGAATACCTTGGGCTGTCATTTCGTCCACGGCTTCACGGCCAAACCCCGTTAACCCGCTGTCCCGTTCTTCCAGATAGCCCGCACCAAAGAAGTTCTGAGTGTTATAGGTCAACTGCATAATATTGACCCCCAAATCCTTGAAGATGCTGAAATAATCCAGGCGATCTTCGACCGGAGAGGTGTTTTGCCACCCCAGAATGATGCCTACTTTCCCAACGTCTTTGGCACGCTGGATATCGGCGACCTTGCGGATCGGCACTACGATATCATCGTTTTCTGCCAGCAGACGTCGCCACATCAGCAGGTATTCCATTCCACCGCGGAAATTCTCCCACAGAACAGAAGACGCGCTGATCGCGGTGACGCCTCCGGCCTGGGCTTCTAGCAGCAGATCACGATTGAAGTCGGAGCATTGCAGCGCGTCAATGACGAGCGATTTTCGGTGCAAATCAATGGCAGTCATGGAATCCTCGGGTCAAACCGTTGCGTCCAGGCTGGCAACGGGCCATGCCTCAGGCGGGAAATCAGGGGTGTCGTAATTGATGAAGGTCGAAAGATGCGTTTGTGCATCCTCGGCAAAGAAAGAACGAACCAATCCGCCCGCCAATCGCCGTGCCCCTTCGGTGGCCGATGGAATGCCAGAGGTCACCTTGCCATGGCTTGGGACCGCCGGATAGGCAAAACAAATAATCTGCCCAAGCGCCGGGCATTCACCGGCAAACCGTTCGGTAAAACTGAAGTCCTCTGCAAGATAGGGATGCTGCGCCAAGCCCGGATTGCTGCCGGCCTTTTCCGGGCCCATCACATCACCCCAAGTACGAATGAATGGCGCAAATGCAGACAGCTCGGGCCGCTTTGCCCAGTCTATCCCGAACCCGGTGGCAAAGATCGCCACATCGGTTTCAATGGTTTTTTCGGGTGTCTTGATGATCAGACCATTTGGTGTTTCGGTGATGGCTTTAACCGCCGCGTTGACGTGCAAATATGCGTTGGGAAAACGGGCGACGCGCGCCACAGAATGGGCGGGCGGCGGGACAGGAAAGCGATCCCCTTCATCCATAATCGCCCATTTCGCAGAATTCCGCAGTCCAACATATCCGGCTGTCATGCCGCGTGATCCGGTGCCGGTGAATTTGTCGATGCTGGGCAACGCTGGGCGCCGCACCAGCAAATCCATGCGGGCACATCCGGCTTCCAGGGCTGCGGCGGCATTGTCCATCGCCGAAGCCCCTGCCCCAACCACAACGACGCGCTTGCCGCGCAACGTCTTTGGATCAAAGCAATCAGCCGCGTGGTACACTTTGCCCTTTGGCAGCCCTTCGGCCACGGCCGGAAGACGGGGCGCGCCCAAGGCGTCAAGCCCGGTTGCCAGAACGACGCGGCGGGCAAGCATTGGCCCCTGATTGGTTTTGACGCGCAGCAATCCATTTTCGGGCGTAATCGCAGACACTTCGCAATCATTCACCACATCCGGCTTTGTGACGCGACGATACCAGAGCATATAGTCCATCCACATCTCACGGGGCGCCAGATCCATCGCTTCCCATGCAGATTGGCCCCATTGTGCCTCAAACCAAGCTCGGAAGGTCAGCGCAGGAACTCCCATCGCCGGACCAGATGCCTCTTTTATGGTCCGCAGCGTTTCCATCCGGGCATAGGTGATCCACGGGCCTTCTAACCCTTGTGGCGCGCGATCCAGCAGCTTGACGTTGAAAATGCCTTCCATTTGAAGCGCCAGATTTGCAACCAAACCGCAAAGACCAGCCCCGACAATCAGCACATCGTAAACCTCTTCGCCATCTGGGCCTTTGGTCTGTGGCATCCAGGGTTTTGGCGGTAAGTTCAGCAGCTGAAGCTGGCGGGACAATTCGGCTTCTAGGTCGGCAAGACCGGCGGCTTGAGGCATTGTGTCAGGTCCTTGGCTTGACGTCGATCCTACGTGAGATGTCGGGATCGGAAGGGTCATGAAATATACAATCGGGAACGGTTGTCTGGCAGGCATCGCGGAATGCCTGAACAAAGGTATCCAGCGGACGGTTGGCCGCCCGGTTGGCATCGCTCAGCAAAACCCAAAAGTAGGGCAGCTTTTGCTCCAGCGGCAAAATCCTTACCCCTTTAACAGGGATGCCATATGCGGTGACCGGATCCAAAATAGCGATCCCCAACCCTTCTCTGGCGGCCATCACCGCATTCAAGGATGAGTTGGTGGAAAAGTCAGTTGCAGGGACGATACCTGCTTCATCCAACGCAACATCGATCGTGTGGCGGATGCGAAACGCATTTCCAACTGTTATCAGCCGTTCGCTGTTCAATGCCGACAGGGACAAATGGCTGTCATTCAGTGCGAAAGGCGCATCCTCAGGAACCACTGCAACAAGGCGCGATTCGCACACCACATGCCGCGACAGCCCGGCGTGTTCCAATGGATACGCAGCGATTCCGAATTCCGCCGTGCGGATGCGCAGGGATCGGATCACGTATTCGGCGTTCATTGTCTGAACATTCACGTGATCAGGCAAATCGGGCCCAAGCGCCTTCAGAGTAGGCGCCAACAATCCCCCGGCCATGGTCGGTGTGGCGGCAATTTCGATTGCAGGCGGGCGGTTTTCACGGATCGCTTCGGCACGCTGCCCTATTTGGCGCAACCCGCTCACAAGACCTTGCACTTCTTCATAGAAACGCATGCCCCGGTCCGTCGGTGCAATGCGCGGACCTTTGCGATGGAACAGCTGAAACCCGGCTGCGGCCTCTAGGTCTTTGATCAATCGCGTGACCGCGGGTTGACCGGTGCCCAGTTGCTCTGCCGCGCGCGTCATGGAGCCACAAGACATAGCAGCCATAAAAGCCTCAAGCGCTTTCAGATCGAATAATTTATCATTCGGAGTTGACATTATTTATTCCTTATCATCCATTATGTGAATAGTTGCAAGCACTCCATGCAAGCATCTAAAATTTAAATTGTTAGCCGCAACAATAAAGCGGCTGGCACAACAGGAGAGTCTTCCATGTCGCTGATTTCCCGTCTTGCCGGCGCGACCCTAATCGTTGCCGCAGCCTTGCCTGCTTCCGCAGAAACCTGGCGTTTAAGTTCCATGATGACCCCCGACAGTTTCGAGGGTCAGGCCTATCAGAAATTTGCAGATCTTGTCGCGGATTATACCGCAGGCGAAATCGAAGTACGCATCTACCCGAATGAACAAATTGGCTCAATGGATTCCGTGGTTGAGCAGCTGAGCCAAGGTGTTATCCAACTGGCCCCATCCGCCATCTCGTTCATGTCTCGCTGGGAAGAGGGCATTCGCTATGCCTCGGCCCCGTTCTTGTTTGACGACTATGCCCACTGGTCTGAATTCGTGAATGGCGATCTGTTCAACAGCTGGCTGGACACTGTTGAAAGCGAAGCCAACATTACCGTGCTTGGAAATATTCCGGACATGCCGCGCGGTTCGTTCCGAACACTGTTGTCCAACAGCCCCATTGAATCGGCTGACGATATCAATGGCCTGAAGATGCGCCAGTACCAGAACGATCTGGTGATTGACGCCTGGACTCATCTGGGCGCCGAAGTGCGGGTTTTGCCGTGGGGCGAAGTCTATGACGCAATCAATCGCGGCATCGTAGATGCGGTTACGTCACCTGCCGAATTGATCGAATCCAAGCGGTTCTACGAAGTTGCGCCGAATATCGTGCGCACAGATGAATACCCTCAAGCTGTGGCTTGGATGATGAACACTGAAGCGTGGAACAAACTGTCTGCCGAACAACAAGATGCCGTCAGCCGCGCCCATGCAGAAGCCGCCGCTTTCGCTCGTGACCTGATGGCGACCCAAGCCAAAACGATGGAAGCGGACCTGTCTGCCAAAGATGGCGTCACCGTCAATTTTGACTTCGACACCGCACCAATCGTTGCGAAAATGGCAGAATTCTACGCCGATCGTGCTGCAGCCGGTCAATTGCCGGAGGGCTTGATGGAGGCCGTCTCCGCCGCGCGCGGAAACTGAGCCACCGCAATGCGCGCTATTCAACGAAGTCTTGATCTGACAGCCAGCCTCTTTAAGGGGCTGGCTGCTCTTTGCCTTGGCATCATGGTCGTGTTGAACCTGGGCAATGTCTTGTCACGGTCCATCTTGGGCACGGCCTATGGCTGGGTCTTCAGCTGGACGTTGTTGCTGTTCGTCTGGATGATTTTGCTGGGCTTTTTCGTCTATGTTCGAACCCGGCGCGATGTCGTGGTGGATATCTTCATGACCCGCCTGCCGAACCTGCCCCGGCGAGGCGCAGCACTGTTTGGCTGTGCCGTCGGAATTGCCGTGATGCTGGCCATCTTGCGCGGCGCACCGGCCCTGATTTCCATGCAATCTTCGCCAATGGATATCATCGGATTACCGATTTGGGTGCGATCCGCCCCATTGTTTGTCGCCGCCACGCTGGTGCTGATCCATTTCTCACTGGAATTTTTCTTGATCTTGGCAGGGCGAACACCGGCCTTCCCACGCAATGACCCCGCAAAAAAGAAAGGCGTCGTGGAATGATACTGGGACTTGTCGTGATCGGCGGCTTTGTTTTGCTAATGCTCTTGGGTGTGCCCGTCACCATCGCCATCGGTGCCGCTTCGATTGGTGGGTTGTATTTTGCGGGCTTCGGCGAAATGGCGATGGTTGTTCCGCAACAAGTTCTTGATGGCGCGGCCAAACCGGCGCTGCTGTCGATCCCGTTTTTCATCCTTGCGGGCAACTTGATGAACACCATTGGGTTGACCGACCGGATCTTCAATTTCTGCCTTGCGATCGTTGGCCATTTCCGCGCCGGTCTGGCCTATGTCAACGTGATCGCATCGCTGCTTTTTGCAGGTGTTTCAGGCGCTGCAACAGCCGACATCGCAGGACTGGGGCAACTGGAAGTACGCGCCATGCGCGCCCGTGGCTATTCGCCCGAATTTGCCGCCGCGCTGACGGTGGCCACATCCTTGGTTGGGCCGATTGTCCCGCCGTCGATCAGCCTGATCGTGTATGCATGGCTGGCCAATGAATCTGTGGCTCGCTTGTTCCTTGCCGGGATTGTGCCGGGCATTCTGGTTGCGCTGTCCTTCATTCTTTACATCCGCACGCTTGCCATTTGGGTTCCAATGCCACGAGAGCCGCGCGCTACGATGCAACAGGTTGGCCGTTCCGCGATTGATGGCTTTCCCGCCCTGGTCGCCCCAGCCATTATCCTGGGCTCAATCGTCTTCGGCTTTGCCACCGCAACGGAAGCCGGTGTTATTGCGTGCGGCTATTCGATCATGATCGGGTTGATGTATCGCAGCCTATCGACGCAAGGCCTTTGGGACGCGCTGTGCGACAGCGCCATGCTGTCTGCTTTGATCATGATGATCATTGGCTTCAGCCAAGTGATGGGCTGGCTCTTTGCCTTTGAGCAAGTGCCACAAGCCTACGCATCTGGAATTTTGGAAGCGATCAATCAACGTTGGGTCTTTCTGACGTTCACGATCCTGCTGCTGATCCTGATCGGGTGTTTTATGGAGGCGTCCCCGGCAAAAATTATTCTTTTGCCACTTTTGCTGCCTGCAGCTGATGCCTTCGGCATTGATCGGGTTCAGTTTGGTATGGTGATCACCCTGGCGCTTTTGCTGGGGATCGCGACCCCGCCTTTGGGCGTTGGATTATACCTGATGTCAGCCGTTTCCGGCGTGCCATTCGAAAGATTGTCCATCGCTATCCTGCCTTTGATGATCCCGCCGATTGTTGTTCTCATTTTGATCGCATCCTTCCCTCAGATCACTCTGTGGTTGCCAGATCTTGTTCTTGGAGCGAAATAGCCATGCCCCATAATCGACCAGATGTTATCGACCGCGCCGCGGGACTATTGGAAGACGGGTCGCTGTTCGCACTACGTGCTGTGCGGCCCGAATTCCTGAATGGAGCAGAAACTTGCCGCGCTTCAGTCCTGACGCCAGCCGATGATCTGGGGCTTGAACCAGAGCTGCGCAATGCCATCGCCCGGCGCATTTCTTTGGGTTCAGCAAATGCAGACCTGATCGCTGAATACCCGCTGCCCCAGGCAGGCGACCTTCGCGCAATGGCAACCGGCGAAATGCCAAGCGACCCAAAGCTGAGCACGATTGCGAACCATACGGATACGATCGCCAAATCACCGCACGAAGCTTCGGCCGCACATCTGGAGGCACTGCTGCATGCCGGTCTGACAATACCACAGGTCATTGCCCTGTCTGAATTAACTGCATTCGCCGCATTTCAGATCCGGGTGGTTCATGGGCTGGCATTGCTGAAAGAGTACCAATGACGAAACAGCATGCCCCTCTGCCCCACGTCAAAGTCAAAGCCCTGACATGGACCCCGCATCTGCCGCCGGTGGAAGTTGAAGAGGCAACCCCTGCACAGCTGGAAGCGATGAAAGTCACCCCTTCGGCCAAGAAAGTATCGCCCTATGTGCGCACCTTAGCCCATGACCCGGAAAGTTATGTCGCGCGCACGGAACTGTTCAATGCAATTATGTATGTAGAAGAAGGACTTCCACGGGCTGATCGTGAACTTGGGGCGCTGGCGGCCTCGTTGCTCAACGGATGTCAGTATTGCGCAAATGTGCATGCGCGCCAGCACATCCGGATGACAAAATCCTCCTCCACGATCGCCGCCCTTTGCTTTGACCGCCCTGATGCCTTGTCCGCGCGGGATGCCGCCATCATCGATTTCGCCAATGCTCTGACCACAACACCGCCATCGGCAAACAAGTCCCACATGGACAGTTTGTTCAATGTCGGGATGAGCGAAATGGAGATTGTCGATCTGGTGCACGCCATTGCGATTTTTGGTTGGGCGAATCGTCTGATGCATCCGCTGGGCCACTCTCAGGTGTAGCCCCAACACCGGTCAGAACCGCGACACACCCGCCCAAAAAAGCGAAAAAAATGTCCGTATTTCCACCCAAAGCGCCTTAGTTTTTGATTTATGTCATTTTTGCATTGTTAGGCCAAATTAATGCGAATATCGTATTATTATGAATGTTAAAGACCTCCGCACCTTTCTGTCTGTCGCCGAGTTCGGGTCCGTGACCTTGGCTGCTGGAGCCTTGGGAAAATCACAACCTTCGGTGTCCCGCTGCATTCAGGACTTGGAAACCGAATTGGGTTTCGCCCTTCTCGACAGAGTTGGACGACGGGTCTCTTTATCCCCGGAAGGTGCAGCCTTCGAAGAAGAAGCCAGACGGTTGGTTTCTGCGTTTGATGGCCTTCCTGCGCGCACCCGTGCCCGTGCCAGCGGCATGGCTCAGCCGCTCAGTATTTCAGCGACATCCGCACTGGGTACAGGATTGGTGCCGCACGCATTGGCCCTTTGGGACCCCAAGGATCGTCCGCGTGACATCCGTATCGTGCAAGGCGTGCCAAACGCTGTGGCGCAGGATTTGCTGACAGGACGGGCGCGGATTGGATTGGCGTCATTGCCACTGGATGTGCCGGGCATCACCTGCTTGCGCGCCTATTCCGCACCCTTGGTTATTGCCCTTCCAGCAGCGCGCGCAAATGAATTTCCAGAAGGCCAGGCTGTTTCCTTGGCCAGCATTGCAAGTGGCCCCTTGGTGACCATGCTGGACCGGTCTCGCCTGCAAGGGCGCATTGCCCAAGCGCTGACTGACGTTGGCGCGCCCTCGGAACGGTCCATTCGCGTCAACTCCACAGTCACGGCGCTGGAACTGGTGCGGCTGACCGGAGCGGCAGCAATTGTTGAACCCATTACAGCAACCGGCGCATTGCCCCATGGCGTTGTGACCCGTCCGCTGGTCGAAGATATTTCTTTTGTCTTTGGGTTCTTTTCCGCAGATGGCAGCGCAGCACCGCGCGCCAGCCAACAATTCTTTGATCATTGCGAAGCTGCGTTGATGACGCTTCTGCCCGAGACACGCCGCATTGATCCACCTTCCGTTGGAAAATCAGGAGAGCCGCTATGACTGCTGCCCCCATTGGCCTTGCTGCACTTGAAGCACAACTGCAAAAAGACCTGCTTTTTCTGGAACTTCCATCCAAACCATGGGTCCCCGAGAAAACGCAAAACGGGCAAACCGTGCGCAATGTCATATTCATCGGCGCAGGCATGTGCGGCCTTGCTGGCGCGGCTCGGCTGAAACTGGCGGGTGTCGACAATATCGCGCTCTATGACGCAGCGCCCGAAGGCCTTGAAGGTCCATGGAACACCTTCGCACGAATGAAGACGCTACGGTCCCCCAAAACACTGGCAGGCCCGTGCCTGGGGTTGGCACCACTTACCTTCCGCGCCTGGTACGAGGCGCAATGGGGCCCAGCGGCTTTTGACGAAATGGACAAGATCCCCAAGGGCCAATGGATGGATTATCTGTGCTGGTATCGCAGCGTGTTGGCACTGCCAGTGTACAACGACACGCAGATGACTGCGCTGGAGGATGCCGGCGACGGGCTGGTCGCCGTAACCTTGGTTCATAACGGCGAAACGCGCATCGAATACTGTCGCCATCTGGTGTTGGCAACGGGCCGGTCCGGCCTTGGCGGCGGTGCTGTGCCAAATTTCCTGTCTGGGATCGACCGACGTTTCTGGGCCCATAGCGCCGACGAAATTGACTTTGACCAGCTGAAGGGCAAACGCATTGTCGTCATCGGCGCGGGCGCATCCGCGATGGACAACGCCGCAACGGCCTTGGAAAGCGGTGTGGCTTCCGTCGATATGCTGATCCGCCGCAAGGATATGCCCCGCGTCAACAAGATGACCGGCATCGGCAGTCAGGGCGTGGTGCATGGCATGCGCTCGCTGCCCGACGCATGGAAATACCGCTTCAACGATTACGTGAACGACCAACAGGTTCCGCCCCCACGATCGTCGACCCTGCGGGTCAGCCGTCATCCGAATTCCCGGATGTTCCTTGGCTGTCCGGTCCAAGACGTAGAGGAAGACGGCGACCAATTGCGCGTCATTACGCCATTTGCCAAGTTTGATGCGGATTTCGTGATTGCCGCCACGGGCTTTCGCAATGACTTCAACGGACGTGCGGAATTTGCCGCCATTTCGGGGCGTATTCGCACCTGGAAAGACGGTGTTTACAGCCCCGAAATGGGGGCTGACCGCCCTTTTATGACCGACGCACCATATCTGGGCGATGGCTATGAGTTTCTGGAAAAAGAGCCGGGGACCTGCCCCATGCTGTCCAGAATCCACTGCTTCAACGACGCTGCAATGCTGAGCCACGGCAAACTGTCGGGCGACATTCCGGCGATTTCCGCAGGGGCCGACCGGTTGATGCGTGCCATCGTGGCAGAGCTGTTCCAAGCCGATGTTGAGACGCATTTCGACCGGCTTCAAGCTTATGATGTTTCTGAATTGCAAGGCGATGAATGGGTTGATGCCACGCCAAGCCTGCTGACCGAGGCAACGCCATGAGCGACCCCGGCCGCGAAGATGAAGTCGTGTTGAACGGCGCCCGTTTCCGATACCGGATTGGCGGCGAACACCATGACCAGACCTTGTTCCTGCTGCATGGCGGTCGGGGCTTTGGCGACTATACGTCTGAGTGGTCGGCCTACGCGCCCCTGACAGACAGCTATCGCGTCATCGCCTATGATCAACGCGGCTGTGGCCTGACTTCGATTACAGCGCCCATGACATTTCACCAATTCGCTGAAGACCTAGAGGCCTTCCGAAATCATTTCTGCGGTGAGCACGGAAAAATTGCCCTGCAGGGCGGGTCTTTCGGCGGAATGATAGCACTGACCTATGCCAGCCTGTATCAACAGAACCTGACCCACCTTGTGTTGCGTGGCACCGCCCCGTCCCATCATCATGAAGCCGAAGCCATCGACAGGTTCAAGGCGCGGATCGCCAAGGTGCCATCCGCCTCGACAGCGATGATCGACAAGCTGTTTTCCGACACCATTGTTGATGATGTCGAGATGCGGCTGATCTGGTTCGCGCTTCAACCGCTTTACTATGAACAATTCGATCCCGACGCGGCGATGGAACAGACCCGCAAGATGCACATGCACGCCGAGACGCATAACGCATTGTTCAAAGACAAGAGTTACGACCTGCGCGAGGCGCTACCAGGCATGACCGTACCGACATTGGCCTTTTGCGGCGCGCAAGACTGGATATGTCCTCCGGGCCAATCCCAACTGATTGCCGACCTTTGCCCGAATGCCGAGCACTGGTTGGTGCCAAACGCAAACCATTCCTGCCACCACGAACAAAACGCGATGGTACTGGAACGTGTGCGCAAGTTTTTGGGGGATCGGGCGCAATGACAGGCTTTATCCTCAGGCGCCTTGCTGAATCCATTTTGGCCGTTTGGGGCGTTGTCACCATTATTTTCTTTGTGACACGTGTCCTTGGCGATCCGGCAGAGCTGTTGCTGCCGATCGGAGCCACGGGTGCAGAAATTGACGCGCTAAGTGCGCAATTGGGCCTGAACCAACCGCTTTTGGTGCAGTATTTCCAGTTTTTAGGAAATGCGATCTTTGGCGATTTTGGAATATCCTACCAACATGGTCGCCCTGCCATGACCGTGGTCTTGGAACGGCTTCCGGCGACGGCCACATTGGCAATTTCGGCCATTTTGATTGGCGTGCTGTTTGGCGCGGTTGCAGGGGCCATCGCGGCGCTGAAACGCGGCAAGGCCATAGAATTGATTGTGATGACCCTGGCTCTGCTCGGTCAGGCCACACCGGTTTTCTGGCTGGGCATCATGCTGATATTGCTGTTCGCGGTTGATCTGGGCTGGTTGCCAACTGGCGGGTACGGAACCTTTGCGCACCTGATCTTGCCTGCGTTCACGCTTGCAGTTTTCGTCTCGGCCTCGATTGCGCGGCTATTGCGATCATCCATTCTGGATATCCTCAAAGAGGATTACATCCGCACCGCCCGCGCCAAAGGGCTGACACGGCCGGTTGTCTTCTTCTGGCACATTGCCCGCAACGCTTTGATCCCGGTTGTGACCATGACCGCGATCCTGACGGGTGAACTCTTGGGCGGGTCTGTGGTGACTGAAACCGTGTTCTCATGGCCGGGTATCGGACGGCTGATCATACAGGCGATCGAAGTGAAGGATTTCCCAGTGATTCAAGCCGGGATCACACTGATCGCCACCATCTTCGTTCTAATCAATTTCGCTGTCGATCTGCTTTATGGGCTGCTCGACCCCAGAATTCGTTCAGCGCGATGAGGGTCGTATAATGAAACATTTCCTTGCGGAACTCATCAAATCAAAGGCCGGATTGCTTGGTGCAATTCTGTTGATCATCATCGTCTTTGTTGCATTGTCCGCGCCGCTTCTGGATCTGCCCGATCCGACGCGCGGCGATCTTCGCGCCCGGCTTGCCGGTCCAACTTGGGATGGGCTATTTTCTCCCGGTCCACATCCGCTTGGCACCGACGAGGTCGGGCGCGATATCTTATCCCGGCTGGTTCATGGCAGCAGGATCACCCTGCTGGTCGCCACCGCGGCCGTTCTCTTGGGCGGTGTGGTCGGGACGATCCTTGGCATTATAGCAGGCTACAAAGGCGGCATAGTGGATCGCATTCTGATGCGTCTGGTCGATATTCAACTGGCCATTCCCCTGATGCTTCTGGCCCTGCTTGTGGTGGCCGCACTTGGCCCGTCACTGCGTAACGTTGTGCTGGTTTTGGCCCTGACATCCTGGATCAGATACGCCCGCATCATCCGCGCGCAGGTTCTGTCCTTACGGGAACGGGAATTCGTACAGTCAGCGCGGGCCATCGGGGCCTCTACGACGCGGATCATGTTCCATCACATCCTGCCAAATGTGATGACCCCGGCGCTGGTGGTTGGCACGCTGGAACTGGCACGCGTGATCATTATGGACTCCGCCCTCAGCTTTCTTGGATTGGGCGTGCAACCCCCAACCCCGTCATGGGGCAAGATGCTGGCGGATGGCCGCGTCTACCTGTCATCGGCCTGGTGGGCTGTTACATTCCCCGGCCTTGCCATCGTCCTCACCGTGCTGTCGGTAAATCTCTTTGGGGACTGGCTTCGCGATTTCTTCGACCCAAAGACACGGAGCACCAAATGAGCCCGATTTCCACTGAAACACGCCCCCGCATTGCCCGCCTCAAGGCTGCAATGGCGCGGGAAGGGATTGATGCGCTGGTGTCGTTCAAACCTGAGCACACGTTCTATATGTCTGGGTTCAATCCGATCCTGTATTCGCACCCCGTCGTTGCCATTCTACCCGCGAATGGCGACATGACACTGCTTGTTCATGCCTTGCGGGATGCCCATGGTCGCGACGAAGGTTTTGTGGATGACATCCGCGCCTATGGGGTTTGGTCCACAACCAAATCCGTCGCACCAAATTGGCAGGATGCGCTGCGCATCATCTTGGCCGAAAAGGGGCTGGACGCGTCTCGGATTGGGGTCGAGGAAGAGTCCACACCGGTCACACGTTGGCGACAGCTTGAAGCCTTGCTTCCCAATGCGACATTGGCCGATAGCAGCGCCCTTATTGACCGTTGCAGACTGATCAAAGACCCGGATGAGATCGCCAATGCCCGTATCGCAGCCGATCTGGCAGACCGGGGCATGGACGCTGCAATTGCTGCTCTGGCCGATGGCGGAACAGAGCGCGAGGCACATACCGCATCGCTGGTCGCGATGAATACGCACTGGACATACAAACTGCCCGATGTGGAAGTTGCCGATTTCGGAACCTTGGAAGGCGGTGCTGTGAATGGGCTGTGGACCTGGGTTCTGTCCGGGCCGCGCATGTTCCGCAATTGCGACAACCCCACCATGCGCAAGCCCGAACCCGGCGACGGCGCAGCAATCTTTATCTGGGCGGTGGCAAACGGCATTCACGCAGAGAACGAACGTACCGTTGTCTTTGGCCCTGTCCCCGAAAAACGCCGCAGGGCGATTGAAACCATCCTGAGCATTCGCGAAGACATCAAACCTGTGATGAAGCCGGGCACCCCAATGGCGGACCTGTTCCACATCACGCGCAAGGGGCTGATCGCAGCTGGGTACGACGCCAATATTCCAGGTCGGATTGGGCACACGATCGGCATCGGGGCGCACGAACACTTCTCGTTGGACAGCAAAACCGACGTGATCCTGGAACCCGGTATGATGTTCACGCTGGAACCAAACCTGAGAGTCCCGGATCAGAACGTATCAACGCAGATTTCTGACACCATTTTGATCACCGAAGACGGTCATGAGTTTCTGACCAAATCGCGTGGCGGGTATATCGAGGTCTGACATGGCGCCATTGCTGGATATCCGCAACCTAACGGTTGAATTCGACACCCCAGGCGGCACCGTTCAGGCGGTGAACGACTTGTCCTATACGCTCGAAGCGGGCGAAACGCTGGGCATCGTAGGTGAAAGCGGTTCCGGCAAATCCGTACACATTCTTGCGCTTCTTGGACTGTTGCCGCAGCCACCGGCGCGTATCGTGTCGGGCCAGGCGCTGTTTGAGGGTAAAGACCTGATGTCACTGCCCGATCGCGCCCTGCGTGACATTCGCGGTGGGCGCATCGGCATGGTGTTTCAGGATCCGATGTCCTCACTCAATCCGGTTCTGACCATTGGGCGCCAACTGCGCGAAGTTTTGACAAGGCACACAGACCTGACTGGTGTCGCCCTGAAACGACGCATGGTCGAACTGTTGGACATTGTTGGCATCCCGCATCCCGAAGCGCGGCTTAGCCAATATCCGTTCGAGTTTTCAGGCGGCATGCGCCAACGGGTGATGATCGCAATTGGCATGGCCTGCAATCCGCGTCTGCTGATCGCAGATGAGGCCACAACCGCATTGGATGTCACGGTGCAGGCACAGATTTTGGATCTGGTGCGCCAGCTCAAAGCCGATTTCGATATGACCGTCATCTGGATCACCCATGACATGGGCGTGGTCGCCGAATTGGCCGATACAATTCAAGTCATGTATGGTGGCCGGATCATGGAACGCGGCCCTGTGCGCCCGGTATTTCGGCAGCCCCGGTCTGCCTATACGTGGGGCTTGTTGAAATCCCTGCCCCACGAAGGGGCCCGCACGCAAAAGCGGCTGTATCAGATCCCAGGCGCGCCGCCAAACATGGCCGCTTTGCCGCCCGGTGATCCTTTCGCGCCCCGAAACCCCTTTGCGACAGATCGTTGTCGGCGCGAAGTTCCCCCTCTGCGCGATGTCGGCTCTGAGCCTGGGCATCAAGTAGCCGCATGGTACGATCTGCCTGCACTGCTGGCCGCCGACAAGGAGGCCACACCATGACCGCTCCGCTTTTGGAAGTTTCCAACCTGATGCGAAGCTACGGCGGAGGGCGTCGATTGTTCGGCACGCCGCCACCGGTTGTCCACGCAATCAACGATGTCTCCTTTTCCATTGGCGAAGGCGAAACGTTGGGCTTGGTCGGTGAAAGCGGTTCAGGGAAATCGACAACAGGACGGGCCGTTCTGCAACTGGAGAAGCCCGACGCAGGGCAAGTCCGGTTCCGCGGCCAAGAGCTGACCGGCCTCACGAACAAGCAATTGCAGGCCTATCGACAGGACATGCAGATCATTTTTCAAGATCCGTATTCCGCATTGAACCCGCGCATGAAGGTGGGCCGATTTGTTGGTGAACCTTTGGTAGTGCATGGCATTGCAAGCGGATCAGAGTTGACCGACAGGGTCGCTGCATTGTTTGATCTTGTCGGGTTGGACCCCGCCTTTATGTCCCGTTACCCGCATGAATTTTCGGGCGGACAGCGACAGCGTATCAATATCGCCCGCGCGATTGCGCTTGAGCCTGCCTTCATCGTGGCCGACGAACCGATCACAGCCTTGGATGTTTCGATCCAGGCGCAGATCGTAAATCTGTTTCAGGATCTCCAAGACGAGCTGGGGTTGGCTTTCCTCTTTATTGCGCATGACCTGTCGATGGTGCGCTACCTTTGCCAGCGCGTCGCAGTCATGCTGCGCGGCCGGATTGTTGAAATAGCCCCGACCGAGATGATTTTTGCAGATCCTCGCCACCCGTATACCCAGTCACTGCTGGCCGCGATCCCTGTTCCGGATCCTGACCGCCGCAAACCGCATCACACTGCTTTTGATGTTGCCCGAAACATCCCCCCGCGCGAGGCCCCGCTGGTCGAAGTCTCGCCGGGTCACTTCGTTCTCGAGCAGAATTTTTTCCAAGTATGACGGCAGTAGAACCGTCTGATCCAACCAACCACTTAGCCAACAAGGGAAACGACATGACTTTTAAAAAACTTAGTCGACTTGCCTCCAGCACAATTCTAGCTGCAGGGCTTGCCATGCCGGCCGCCGCGATGGACCTGACAATCGCCCAGACCAGCGCCATCAACACACTGGACCCACATGCGTCTGCCTCTGTTGGGCTGGACCTATCGGTGCTCAGCCACATCTACCCCACACTGATTCTGCGCGAACCATCCTTTGATCTGGTCCCCTCGCTTGCCACGTCCTGGGAACCGGTCGACGACTTGACCTGGAAGTTCTCCCTTGTGCCTGGTGCCACATTCGCCAACGGGGAAGCCTTGGACGCCGAGGCCGTGAAGTGGAATATCGCTCGGGTAACGAACCCGGATAAGGCAATGCGTATTTCGTCTTGGTTCAAATCGATTGACGCGGTGGAAGTACAGTCGCCAACCGAATTCCTGATCAAAACCTCCATCCCTTTCCCGGCCCTGCCAGCGCAGCTGTCCATGTTTATGCTGCTGCCACCAGAATGGGCGCAAAGCCATGATCCCGTTACAGAAACCATGTCAGGCTTTCGCTACAAGGTCACCGATTACCAACCCGGCGATCACATCACGTTAGAACCGAATGAAACCTACTGGGGCGAAACAGGTGCGCAATTTGACAGCGTGACCTTCCGAGTGATCCCCGAAACCGCAACCCGCATCGCGTCTTTGATTGCGGGCGAAGTGGATATGATCAACAAGATCCCGGCGACCGAGATTGAACGTGTTGATGCGACAGACGGCGCTTCCGCCGGTTCCGTGGACAGCACCCGGTCGATCTTCATCAAGTTCAACACCGAGCAAGCGCCATTGGACAACAAACTGTTCCGTCAGGCGCTAAATTATGCCGTCGACAAAGATCTGATCGTCGAAGCGCTGTTTGACGGTCAGGCCAATGTCTCAAACTGTCAGGTCATGACGCCGAATTACTTTGGCTATAATCCCGATCTGAAGCCCTACCCCTATGATCCCGAAAAAGCCCGCGCTCTGCTTGCTGAAAGTGGTGTGGATCTAAGCGAGACCATCGAATTTGAACTGCCCACGTCGCGCTATCTTCAGGGTGAGGAAGTCACGCAAGCGGTGGCACAGATGTTCTCGGACGTTGGTCTGAAGACCGAAATTCGTCCGATGGAATTTGGCGCATACTTGAAAAAGTACCGCAAGGCGCATGAGCTGGGCCGATTGTCATTGCTGGGTCAGGCGTGGGCCACGATTGATGCAGACGGTTTGCTGACACTGTTCAAACCGGGCAATCAGTATTCCTATTGGAACGACGAAAGCTTTGATGCGCAGCTGATCGCAGGCACAACAACCACCGACATTGCCGAACGTGAGGCCGCCTATAAAAAAGCGACCGAAATCATGTGCGACGAAGCGCCGGTTGTTTTCCTGTACGCCCAACCGGCCACCTATGGTGTGTCTGACCGCGTGACATACACGCCGCGCGGCGATGATTGGATGCGTGCATTTGACATGACACCAGCCGAATAACGATTATCGCGCAGCCCCGTATCGGGGCTGCGCAATCTCCACGCGGTTTGACGGGATTGCCCCGAATACGCGTTTCCATTTTTCTCAAAATCCTGACGCTAGCCTGAGCCGCGATGTCCCTATCGGGCCCCTAACAGCATGTGCGCTTCAACCATCTTTTGATTGTAGCCATCTCCATGTCCCCCGATACTAAGCACATGGCAGAACACCACAAAGAAGGTCAGCGCAAACGCAGAGCGCTTCAGGCTGGGCATCCAGAATGGATGGAGTACCCGCGTACACGCCCGCGGGCTTTGAAGGCTGGCGTTGACTTCTTCTTTACCGGTCGGATGTGCAAAAATCGGCACTACAGCCTGCGCAGTGTGAATGGGTCTCGATGTGTTGCCTGTGAACGAGACACTCAAGAGGTAAGCCCATCGCTGGCCACGTTCATACGCGATTGGCTTTCAGAGGCTTCGCCCGATTAGATCACGCAGAATTACCCGATCCTGCAACATCGTTGAATGCTGGCCGGCCGCGCACCTTGGTCAACTACAGAAAGCCGCTGGCAGCCACCTCTGCTGCCGTTGGCATCGCCTCTACCTGTATGGGGCGACTGACATGCAAAGCCGCCGCCGCATTCGCCCATCGCACGGCGTTCATTTCGGGCCGCCCCTCTGCCAATGCCAGCGCAAAAGCACCGTGCCACACATCCCCGGCGCCAAGCGTGTTCAGCGCCTTTGTCGGGTATGTGGGAACTTCGGTCAGGTGCTGGCCGTCATGGCATAAAACCGGCGCCGCGCCGCGGGTGACAGCGCACCAGGCGCCCAGTCGAAGGGCGGCAGTTTTCAAACCTTCTGCCCCGCCATCCCCGCAATAGTCTGCCAACCCTTGTTCGGAAAACACAACATGGCTGGCACGCGCCAACGCTTGTTCGGCTTGGGCCACCGGCGCCTCGGCGTCGATCACAGAAGGTTTGCCAGCCCGATGCGCGGCCTTTACGATCTGCGCAGCCCCATCTGGCCACCGTGTGTCCACAAGAACTGCGTCAAAAGAGAACGCAGACGGCAGAACAAACCCTTCCGGCACCAACCCGGCATCGCGGTGATTGACGATTGTCCGATCGCCGTCCGGTGTAATCATATTGGCCGACCGAGAGGTCACAACCCCCTGAATTTCGGTGATAAACTGATCATCAATTCGCCGGTCCGCCATCTTGTTGCGCAGGAATTCTCCGAATGCGTCGTCGCCAATGGCCCCAACCAAGCTGACATCACCACCCAGGCCCGCAATTGCGGACGCTGCGTTCAACGCTCCGCCCCCCGTGATCATATGAGACCCCGAAGCCCGGTTTTTGGTGCCTTTGACCGGGAAAGCCCCAATCTCAAACACAAGGTCCACGGCAATCAGGCCTGCGCAAAGAACTTTTGGCATTGGCGGATGTCCCCCTCCGGCATCATTCTGGGGTCTGAGCTTTCTTTTTCAAGCTGACCCCATCGGTAACATGTTACGTTGACACGCAGCGCGCAACAAGTAACATTGAGCACGAATCTGGCATCCTGCCCAACGACAAGAAAACGGGGATCAACATCGCTCATTTCGGTATCTCTACGGCGCTGCTGACTCCATTCAATGCGGATAGCAGTTTGAATCTGGACCTGCTTTGCGAGCACGCAAAAGACGTGCTTTTGAACGGTGCAAACGGCGTTACCCTGTTTGGCACCACCGGCGAAGGGGCTTCAATCGGCTTTTCCGAACGGTTGGCCGCAATCACTGCCATGATCGACAGCCATGTTAGTGCCGACAAAATCACCATCGGCCTTTGCGGTTCTGCCATTTCAGACGTGATCGCGCAGGTTGATCAAGGCATCGCGTTCGGCATCACCAAATTCCTGCTTCTCCCGCCTTTCTACTTCAAGGATTTGGGGGATGACGGCCTGTTTGAGTGGCACGCGCAACTGTTCGCAGCGGCTGATCCACGGGCCAAATTCATTGTGTACCACATTCCGCAAGTGTCACAGGTTCCGCTGTCTTTTGATTTGGTCATGCGCTTATGCACGGCCTTTCCTGACCGGGTCATCGCGATTAAGGACAGCGCCGGAAACTGGGAAAACACGCGAGTGCTGCTGGAAAGCGGCAAGATACCGGTTTTGGTGGGCGACGAACGTCTGCTGCACAAAGCGGCTGCGATGGGCGGGGTCGGGTCGATTTGCGGCTTGGCTAATCTGTACCCACGGCGGATGCGCACACTGTTTGATACCCAGACCGAAGATGTCGCCCTGTCTGCCGATGTCGAATTGATCGTATCGATGCCGGTAATCCCTGCCCTGAAACACATCATGGTGCTGAATACGGGGAACCCGATCTGGGGAAATCTGCGCGCGCCACTGCTGCCCTTGGATGAAAAGGCTCGCACTGATCTGTCGGCCCGGTTTCCGGGAAATATCGCCGCATGACCAGTTCAAACAGCCTTCGCCTGCGTGATCATGCCTATTCCAACTTCACTGAAAAGTTGCTGGCGCAAGACATTCGCCCCGGGCAGATTGTATCGCAGCGCGAACTGGTTGAACTGACAGGCATGCCGCTGGGCGCAATTCGGGAAATGATCCCGCGTCTGGAAGCGGATGGGTTGATCAAAACAGTCCCCAAACGCGGGTTGCAGGTGATGTCCATTGATCTGGACCTGATCCGCAACGCCTTTCAGTTGCGTCTGATCATCGAAGGCGCGGCAATCACCGAATTCTGCAAAACAGCCACCTCGGAAGAGATCGAGGAGATGGCCGCCCAGCACCGCGACATTCGCGAGATGGCAATCGAAGCGGTCTCCCCCGAAGTGCTGAAGACGGCGCAACAAACCGATTGGGCCTTTCACGATCGCATCATCGACGCGATGGGAAACTCAATCATTTCAGATATTCACCGGATCAACGCTATCAAAATCCGGCTCATTCGAAATTCTGACACACGGATGCTGCCGGAACTGGTGGTGTCGGTGCTCGACGAACACCTTGCCATTTTTGCCGCCTTAAAAGAGCGCGATAGCGCCAAAGCGGTATTGGCAATCCATGCACACATAAACAGCGCCAAACGTCGCGCGTTGGGGATGTAAATCGATTTTCGGTGGGCCAGGCCCTTGCGAAAAATAAGCGGGACATAAGCCGCATTCTAAACGGAGGAACCCAAATGATCATGAAACTCACACGGCGGACCCTGCTGGCGTTGTCTGCAGCCGCCATTGCGGCCCCAGCATTCGCGGCCGATGCCGTCACATTGCGTATGTCGACACCAGCGTCGGAAACCGATCAACGGTCCGTCGCTCTGGCCGAAGTTTTTGGCCCGGCTGTCGCTGATTTCGCGACCTACGAACCGCATTACAACGCGTCTTTGATCGCACAGGGCTCAGAGCTGGAATCCATTGCCTCTGGTGACTTGGAAATGTCGATTGCTTCGGCTCAAGAGCTGGCTCAATTCTTCCCAGAATTCTCGATTTTTGCCACCGGCTATGTGCATCAGAACGCCGCCCATCAGGTTGCCGTATTCAACGATCCGTTGATGGAGCCTTTCAAGCAAAAGGTCGAAGACGAGCTGGGTGTGAAACTTCTGGCTGTTATGTATCTGGGCCGCCGTCACGTGAACCTGCGCCAGACCAAGGACGAACTGACCGTCATGACCCCGGCAGACTTGGCTGGTGTGAACTTGCGGATGCCCGGTTCGGACGCATGGCAGTTCCTGGGCAAAGCGCTGGGCGCAAACCCAACGCCAATGTCTTTCACCGAAGTCTACACTGCGCTGCAAACCGGTTCGGTTGATGGCCAAGACAACCCGCTGCCCACTGTTGTGGATGCCAAGTTCTACGAAGTGACCAACCAGATCGCTCTGACGTCACACTTGGTTGACCTAAACTACGTGGCCTTCTCTAAATCCGTTTGGGATGGTTTGAGCGCGGATCAACAAGCAACCGTCAAAGCCGCTGCAGAAGCCGCCGCGGAAAGTGGCCGTCAAAAGCAGCTTCAAAAAGAAGATGAGCTGGTGGCATTCCTGAAAGACAAAGGTCTGGCAATTTATGAACCCGACCTGAAGGCATTCCGCGAGCACGTTCAAGGTCAGTACGCTGGCTCAGAGCTTGCAGCCAGCTGGCCTGATGGTGTTCTGGACAAAATCAACGAGCTTGGAAACTAAGTAAGCCAAAGCATTGGTTCGGAAGGACGGGTCAAACCGCCCTTCCGATTTACCTGTTTCAGGACCTGCATTTTTGCAGGCTTTTGTCCAACGGGATGTCCAGATGAAGAAAATCCAATCCGTCCTTGGTCACGCTGCGCAGGCAATTGCAGCTGCGATGATCGCGGTGATGTTCCTGACGTTCATGTTGCAAATCGTCGTTCGATATTCGGCGCGATTGGAATGGTTGCCTGCACAGTTCCCCATTCTTGAACCCTCTTTGTACGGCTGGACGCTAGAGTTTTGCCTGCTGCTTTGGGTTTGGTTGGTATTCTGGGGCAATGCCTTTGTTGTCAGAGAACGCGATCACGTGACCTTCGACATCCTGTTCCACGCGGTGCGCCCCAGTGTGCGGCGGTGGTTTATCATCATTTCTGGCGTTGCAATCGTTGCTGGTTTGGTCATCTCGATCGAACCGACATGGTCTAAATTCTACATCCTTCGTCTGAAAAAGACCGCAACCCTTTCTGCCGTGTTCGGAGACTGGATCCGGATGCGCGACATCTATTCGATTTACATCTTCTTCCTGATCGCCGGTGCCCTGAGATACGCCTGGTTCGTATACCGCGCCGTCCGGTATGGCGTCGAAGAACCCGAACATACCACCGAAGGGAGTGCCCCCAAATGAGCATGGAATTCCTCATTTGCATTGGCACGCTTTTCTTCTTGGCGGGCATCGGCACGCCGATCGCTTATGCCATCATCCTTGCCTCTATCGCCTATTTGCTGTCCGGGGGCCAAGGTGTTGGCATTATTGGCAAAGTTCTGATGGATGGGCTGTATCAAAGCTTCATCCTGCTGGCAGTACCGTTGTTTATCGTCGCCGCAAACATCATGAACGCCGGTACAATCAGTGACCGATTGCTGGGCTTTTGCGTCGCAATGGTGGGACGGTTCCGTGGCGGGCTGGGGCACGTCAACGTTGTCGCCTCGCTGATCTTTTCCGGCATGTCCGGCTCTGCCGTCGCAGATGCGGCGGGCATTGGCAAAATCATCATCGAGATGATGACCAAGAGCGGCCATTACACCCGTGGCTATGCCGCTGCGATCACTGCAGCATCCGCCACAATCGGCCCGATCATTCCACCGTCTATCCCGATGGTGCTGTACGCATTGGTTTCAAACACCTCTATTGGCTACCTGTTCCTGGGCGGCATTGTGCCCGGCCTGTTGATGGGCGCTGTGTTGATGACCATGAACTCTTTCTTGTCCCATCGCCGTGGGTTTGCACTAGAAGACCCTGTTCCTCTGTCTGAATTACCCCGACGCACGGCCAATGCCTTCCCTGCCCTGCTGATGCCAGCGATCCTGCTCTATGGCATCTATGGCGGCGTCACGACGCCGACCGAGGCAGCGGCTGTCGCGGCCTTCTACGCGCTGATGCTGGCCGCCTTCTTTTACCGCGCCCTCAGCTTTCGTGCTCTCTACGGAATTCTGGTGGAAAGCGCGCGCTCGTCTGCCGCTGTTGGCTTGGTCATCGGCGGCGCGTTGATCCTGAACTATGTGGTCGCGTCAGAAAACATTCCCAGTGTTCTGGCCGAACGTCTTGTCGGCTTGGACGTTGATCCGCTGCTCTTCTTGCTAGGGGTCAACCTACTGTTCCTGCTGCTGGGCTGCGTTCTGGATGCAACGACCATCATCTTGGTCATCATCCCGCTGTTCTTGCCGACCTGCCGTGAACTGGGCATTGATCTGGTGCATTTCGGTGTTGTCGCGGTGGTCAATTGCATGATCGGTCTGATCACCCCACCCTACGGCATTCTGCTTTTCGTGCTGAATGCGGTGACCAGCATTCCGCTGTCCGAAATCATTCGCGAAGTCTGGCCCTTCTTGATCGCACTTCTACTAGCGCTGCTTGGGTTGGTTTTGTGGCCGGGCTTGGTGCTGTGGCTGCCGCGCATGTTCGGCTACGCAGGGTAACATACCAAGGGCGGGCAACCGGCTCGCCCTACTGAGTACGTTTGGCTTGCGTGACAGAGGTTAGCGGCAAACACCCTGGCAACCCGGCGGGCAACACCAGCCAAGCACCCGCGGCGTAGATCTGTGCGCCCAGGTCCGGCCCCGGATGCTGAACCGCTACCCAGTAGCGCCCTGTGCCCACAACCGCTGCATTGGCCGGAAGGTGGGACACGAAATCATCTGCGGGAAACAGGGCAATTGCCCCCGGCGCAGCATCTGAAACCCGCATAACAGCGGCCTGCACACCGATCCAACCAATCAGCACCGCGACCAAGGACAGCAGCCATGACTTAATAGTCATGGATGTGCTCCAACCGCGTGTGTTCACCGTCGATCTGCCGCAAGGTTTGGGCCAGATCGGGCACTTTCAGCATCACCAAATGCCGCCAATCCCCGTACCCCTGACGCGCAAAGCTGTGGAGCACATCGTCCATCTGCGCGGTATTGGATGTGACGGTAAACAATATGTCGTCGTTCCCCGCAATCTCGACAAACTGCGCGCCGTCTTCGGCCATCTGCGCCAACAAAGCGGTCAGTGCGCGGTAGCGCGGCGTTTCAATCTCGACCCCTTCGTCACGTTCGCCCATCACCGTGACGCCTTCCATGCCTGACAATTGGTCCGCAGACAGGCCGCTGACGATCATCCGCAGGCGCAAGGCATCGGGTTCCATATTGGCAACGGCAGCGGCAATCACCTTGGCATAGGCCGCCTTTGCCCGGTATTCCACACCCAGAGCAAACAGCCGTTCCTTGTCCCGCCAAGCATCGGTTGCCGCATTGGACAACGTAACGGCATCAGCGGGAAAATCCCAACGATACCAAGGGGTTTGACGCAGAAATTCGCTATAGCTCTTTGCTTGCTCTGCCGACAAAACGTCCAAAGGTGCATGGTCTGGCCCTCTGACCCACGTCGCGACACGGCCAATCGTTTCCTCGTACAACGCCTTGGCCAACAACTCGGCGGAAAAGCTGACGCCAATGGTATAGATTGTCTGTTTGAACACCCCCGGAAACCCGCCATGTTCGCCCGATGCTTTCGACAAACTGCAAAGAGAGCTCCAAAACCCGCCGATCGACGACAGATATCCATAGTCATGCGGATCACCGTCGCGGATCACACGGGCATAATCATCATAGGCATGCACAATGTGCCACTCAGGATAGGTCAAAAGCGTGCGGCCTTCGGCACGATGATGTTCAGGCGGCAAAATCGACGTGTACGTGCCGCTTTGACCGGATGGGCGGCAAGCCAGCTCAATATATCCGACCGGGGCAATCAGCCCGACCAGCAGCGCCAAGAAGCCCAGCGCAAACCATTTAAACAGTCGTTTCACACCGCACGTCCAAATCGCAGCCCAGCAAACAACGCCACGCCGCCCAGCGCGATATGCGGCAGGTTGGCAAGCACCCTGAACAGCGTGAATGACAAACCCGCCGATGGGTTGGTGAAGATGCCGAAATCCAGATAGCCATAACCGGTAAAGAACCCGAACACGCCATCACCAAGGTACAGCGCGCCAAAGATCACCAGAAACACTTTGCTGGCCCGCGCGCCCAGGAACGCCGCCGCCAAGGCCCAAAGCGCCGAAACCAAGTGTAGCGCGTCATCAAACAGGTCCAACTCAAATATACCAAAGGCCAGGCCATTCTCATCTGTCAGGCCGGGCACATAGTTCAGCGCCGCGGCGCCCAACAAGACAAAGAAATACCCCAGTGCGAATTTTTGGATCACTGTCATAGCGCCCCCAAATAGCTGTCCCAAAGGTTATTGCGCAGCACCAAATGCGGATCCAGCCTGCGCTTGGCCGCTGCAAACTCGGCAGCACGCGGATAGGCTCGCACCAGCTGATCCGCCCGCGCATGTGGGCGATAGGGCAAATAATACGTTCCCCCCATCCCGATCACGCCGTCGATCAAGTCTTGCGTCATCCGTTTCATGTCTGCTTCAGCCCGCGCTGTCATTTCCTGACTGAAGGACATCACAGCCGCGATACGCGGAACGCGCGCGTAGGCCAGCCAACTGTCTGGATCGGTATCGATAAACCGCAGCGTTACGTTCAAGAATTCCTGATAAGAGCCGGGGATAACCTCCCGACAATGCGCTACGAAATCGGCAAACCGATCCGGCGACACGAAATACTCGTGCAGAATATCGGTGCGGTCCGGGTTGCGGTCATCCAGTGTGGCAACCGGTTCGTTGATCAGGCTATTGCGTGTTGCCGGCGCGCTGAACAGCGTTGGTGCCATGTCGCCCTCAATCCACCAGCGCAGACGCTTCATCCGCTCATTGCCCAGCTGGGCGCGGTAAATACGGCTGGCCAGATGCGACACGACCCCCGATCCACTGGCGGCGGGCAGCTCACTTTGGTCAGCACTGGGGCGATAGGTAATCATCAAGGCATCGGTCATAAACGCGGCCCGATCCACATTCAGCCGACCATAGGCCATTGTCACAGTTTGATCGCCCAGCGCGTCTATAAACCGCGTGCCGAATTCTTCGGCAGGCATGTCCTCGAAACGGGGCTCCAACCTTTGGTTCTGGGCAAGGTCCACATCCATCTGGGTGATAATGCCGGTTAGCCCATATCCCCCCATTGTCATGCCAAACAGATCAGGGTTTTCGTTGCGTGAACATGTCACCAGCTCCCCATCAGGCAAAACCATCTGGAACGACCGCACAGAGCTGCCCATCGGGCCCTCTTTCACAGGCCAACCATGGGCGTTGACGCAGAACGTGGCCGCAACACCGAAATCGTGGTTTGATTGCATGATGCGTGGGCCAAACCCCAATGGATCAGCACGCGCAATAACATCATGCCACCGTGCCCCTGCATGTACCCGCATCCGGCTGTTGGTTGTATCCGGCTCTACCAGACTGTTGTCAAAGGTAATGGCATGCCCATCGCGTGGGATCGCCTGCCCCCCCATGGAATGACGCGCCGCGCCAATGTTGACAGGGCGGCCATTGGCCTTGGCTTCCTGCAATTCCGCGCGTATCGCCGCCACCAGCTGTTCACCGGGGTCTTCTGTCATCACGATATGGCGGAACACCGGGGTCTCGCTTAGCCCGCTGGCATCGTTCATGGTGCCAGTTGCACCACTGGGCTTGATGAAGCGGGTCCCGGCGAGTGTCGGGTTTGAGGCCGAAAACCCGTTGGTCACCGCAGCGCCCAACACTGCCCCGCCCCCCAGCAGCGCTGCCCTTCGTGTAAACGTCTTCATCAACCGCCTATATACCTGTTTCGCTACTGAACAGGTTTCACACTTCGCATGGCATTTGAAGTCTGGACATCCATACTGTCTGCCTCAGTCCTGCGCCTGAAATTCAAACGCGTCGATAACCTATTCATTTAACTTCAGATTTCGACGCCCCCCTCCGGCAAGTCACGTGTTTGCTTTGCCTGTGCGTATTGAGCCCACGATCCCAACAGCTTCCAGCGCCATTGGCAACAACCATCACCTGTTCCCCCGGACATCCCAACCGCTGGCCAACACCGCGCAAACGCGTAATAAACGCCAAAAACAATGCAGCATGGCGCGTCTGCCCCGTGCCGAACACCTAGGAGGAGACAGAATGAACATACTCTTCATTATGTATGATCAACTGCGCTTTGATTATCTGAGCTGTGCGGGTCATCCACATTTGGATACGCCGAACTTTGATCGGGTCGCCGCCCAAGGCGTGCGGTTCACAAATGCCTATGTGCAATCCCCGATCTGCGGTGCCAGCCGGATGAGCTATTACACGGGGCGCTATGTGTCGTCTCATGGTGCGGCATGGAACGGTTTTCCACTGCGTGTGGGCGAACAGACAATGGGCGATCACCTGCGCAAACTGGGCATGGAGTGCTGGCTGATCGGCAAAACCCATATGAAGGCCGATGCCGAGGGCATGGCCCGGCTTGGCCTGTCCCCCGACAGTCAGATCGGCGCGCGCCAATCTGAATGCGGCTTTGACGCCTGGATACGCGATGACGGGCTGTGGGGCGCAGGACCAGATGGGTTCTATGATGAAAAGCGCTCCCCCTATAACGAATACCTGAAGTCCAAGGGGTATGACTCTGAAAACCCATGGGCGGATTTTGCCAATGCCGGGATTGATGAGAACGACAACAAATCGTCAGGCTGGATGTTTGCCAATGCCGATAAGCCCGCCAATATCCGCGAAGAAGACAGTGAAACGCCTTGGCTGACACGCCAAACCATTGAATTCATCGACAAGGCCAAAGCCGAAGGCCGCGCACCGTGGTGCGCCCATGTCAGCTATATCAAGCCGCATTGGCCCTATATCGTTCCCGCGCCGTATCACAACATGTTCGGCACAAACCATGTGCCCGCCCCCATGCGCCATGACAAAGAGCGGCAGGATGCGCACCCGGTCTATGCGGCCTATATGGGCAACAAAATCTCTACAGCCTTTCAACAGGAAGACGTCCGCCAAAAGGTGATCCCCGCCTATATGGGCCTGATCAAGCAATGCGATGATCAACTGGGGGTACTGCTGGACCATCTGGAGGCAACCGGACAGATGGACGACACCATGATTGTCCTGACTTCGGACCATGGGGATTATCTGGGTGATCACTGGATGGGTGAAAAAGACCTGTTTCACGAGGCCTCCGTCAAAGTTCCGATGATCATTTATGATCCCCGTGCCGAGGCCGATGTCACACGGGGCACCACTTGTGACGCGCTTGTGGAATCCATTGATCTTGTCCCAACCTTTGTTGAGGCTGCGGGTGGGACAGTGCCCAGCCATATCCTTGAGGGGCGGTCACTAACCCCATGGCTGCATGGACAAACGCCGCAATGGCGCGATGTCGTGATTTCAGAGTTCGACTATTCGCCCACACCACAATGCGTCAAGCTGGGTCTGGAGCCCAGTGATTGTCGTCTCTTTATGGTGTTTGACGGGCGCTACAAGCTGATGCATGCCATGGGTGGTTTCCGCCCAATGCTGTTTGATCTGCAGAACGACCCCGAAGAGTTTGAAGATCTGGCCAAAGGGGCGGACTACACCGCCGAAATTGATCGTCTGTATGACCATCTGGCCGACTGGGGCCGACGGAATGCGCAGCGCGTTACAATGTCGGACGACGCCATCAAATCAATGCGTGGCAAAGCATTGCGCAAAGGTATTATGCCATTTCTGGTGGATGGGACCGAAGTGCCCGAAGAACTGACGCAACACTATCGCGGCCCGGTCACACAGCGGTTTATCGACGACTGACAGCAACAAACACCGCCCAGCGCGCGCAAATGTTTTCGCGCTGGGCATGGGTTTCAGGCGAAAATGGCCCGACCCTTCCGGTCTTCAGCTCTTCGCTGCTGCACGCAGTTTGGTCACGGTTGTCCGGGTCGAGATTTGATCGCTCTCGGTTATCAACTCGATCACCGCGGCCATGCCCGATGCCCGCGCACGTGCAAAGGCCGGTGCAAAGTCTTGGGTGCGCGTCACCCTTTCGGCATAAGCGCCCATGGCTGTGGCCATCTGGCAGAAATCAGGATTGATCAGGTTCGTCCCAGACACACGGCTGGGGTATTCGCGTTCTTGATGCATCCGAATGGTGCCATAGGTGCCGTTGTTGAACACCAGCACAATCGGCGTTGCACCATGTTGCGAGGCCGTGGCCAGCTCTGTCCCGCTCATCATAAAACCGCCATCCCCGACGAATGACAGCACACAGCGCCCTGGGTCCTTGAGCGAGGCTGCAACAGCAGCAGGCACCGAATATCCCATTGCGCCACACGTTGACCCCAGCAACCGGCCCGGACGGCCATAGCGTAAGAACCGTTGCGCCCAGCCCGTGTGATTGCCCGCGTCCAGTGTCACCACAGTATCCGCAGGCAAATCAGCCGCCACCTGTGCCAGCGCCTGCCCCACATCCAAGGCCAAGTGATCCGCCACCGGCGGCTGGCTATCGGCCAGATATTCTGCATGCAAACTATTGGCCCAATCGGCCCAATCCCCCGCGCGTCCCAGATCAACCCCCTCCAAAGCCTGCGCAACATTCTGTGACGAGGCAGCAATTCCAAGATCAGGAGAATACACACGGCCAATCTCATCGGCGTCCGGATAGACATGGATCAACCGTTGTGACGTTTTTGGAATGTTCAGCGATTGATACGCCTTGGTTGTCATTTCGCCCAGCCGGGCCCCCAACACGCATAACACATCCGCTTCTGCCAAACGTGCATACAGCGCCGCACTGGTCGATGTGCCAAAATCCCCTGCATAGATCGGGGCTGTGTTGTTGATCACGTCCTGACGGCGGAAAGAACAAGCCACAGGCAGGTTGTTCTGCGTGGCAAAGCGCGTGATGGCCGCACAGGCCGTGTCATCCCAGCCTGATCCGCCTACCAGCAACAGGGGCTTTTGCGCCTCTCTCAGCATGGTTTTCAACGCGGTCAAATCATCAGGCGCCATTCCCAGTGTTGTCGCACCGAAAGCCGGGGCATCAGGGACAGAAACAGTGTCGGTCAGCATATCCTCTGGCAGGGCCAATACCACCGGTCCCGGCCGCCCGGATGTGGCAGTGCGGAACGCACGCGCCATGTATTCCGGGATACGTTCCGCGCTGTCGATTTGGGCCACCCACTTGGCAACCCCACCAAACATGGCGCGGTAGTCAATCTCTTGAAACCCTTCACGGTCCACCGCATCCCGCGCCACCTGCCCCACCAACAGGATCATCGGTGTGCTGTCTTGAAACGCGATATGCACCCCAATCGCGGCATGACACGCCCCTGGGCCGCGGGTGACCATGCAAATTCCCGGCTGTCCGGTTAATTTGCCATAGGCTTCCGCCATATTGGCCGCGCCTGCTTCGTGCCGTGCATTATAAAGCGTAAAGCGGTCCTGTACGTCATACAGCGCATCCAAAACCGCCAAATAGCTTTCGCCGGGTACGCAAAACGCGCTATCAGCCCCATGGATCAGCAATTGATCAACCAGGACCTGACCGCCTGTCCGTGCATTTGACGCTGCTGTCATGGTCTGCTCCTTCTCACATCTTCGCACTGTGCGAGACACTGAAATTCATTGGTCCGAACATGCATTTAGGGAAACTGTAGGACAAGGCGTCAACGGCGTCCACGTCGCTTAGCCCGCAGGTTTTTTGCACGTAACGTCGCCACGCCCAGCGCATGAATTTCCTGTGCTCAAACAACATTAACCGGTATCAAGAACCAGACAGTTCAAGGACAGGGCCCCAAAACACATGAGTGCCAAACGCCCACGTGCCATTCGTGCCGAATTTGCCCATTTCCACCGGCTTCAAACCCGTTGGACGGACAATGATGTGTTTGGCCATATGAACAACACCGTGCACTACACGCTGTTCGACACTGTGGTAAATAACTGGTTGATAAATAAAGGTCTCTTGCAACTTCAACGTAGCCAGACCTTTGGTTTGGTGGTTGAAACCGGCTGTCGATACCACGCAGAAATCGCGTTTCCCGCACCTGTGGATGCGGGCTTGCGCGTTGGCAAAATCGGCAACAGCTCTGTCCGGTATGAAATTGGCCTGTTTGCGGTGGACGACGACCAAGCGCTGGCCGAAGGGTTTTTCGTGCATGTGAATGTAGATCGCGATACGCACCGACCTTCCCCGCTAGAACCCAACAAGCGGCAAGCTATGGAAAGCCTGATGTTGGGCTAGGCCGCCTGTGACCTACGCCTGAACGATGCAAACCCCACGTTGGAACGCCGTAGAAACACCTAAGTGTTTGGCCCGCTGGGCAAAGCCATGGGGTCAACGTCGCATCCGTGGCTTGATGCCCTGAGTACCCTGATACTCCTTTTGTTTGTCGGGGGCATTGCATGGACCTGACCAGAAGCGGGAACCACCGGGCGAAGCTGGGCATTTCAGCCGCCGACATTCTGGGCGCGCAAGTGGCGTTGTTTGCGATCTTGTCCACTTTGGAAGACCAGGGCCAAATAACGGCTGTTAAACGGGTGCCATTGCTCTGGGGGTCACGCACCCGAAAAGTCAGAAAGCGCGTTCTTCAGAAGTTTCAGCGACGCACCCGACAGCTGCTCATTGCCAGCTTCCAAGATTTCAGCTCGGGCGGCCTCAACCGCTTCACTATCGGGGGCGCTGTTGGGGGCGGTCGGGGTCGCCGGGCGATTGAGCCAACTCTTTATGATAAGTAGGATCAGCGGGGCTCTGCGGACAGTCGGTGCTGCGGTCTGGATGGCCATTTTGGGATCCTTTCGGTTTCATTGACCTGACCATGACGCCTCCGGTAAGATCGAACAATCAGATCAAACTGCTTTTGCCGTTCAAATTTTTCAATCTGAAAGGACGCGTTTTGTCACTTCCGAAGGATATTCTCAACCTCGACTTCGCGGCCCTGCGAACCTTCAGGCTCGTCTACCAAAAGGGCTCATTTACAGCGGCGGCAGATGAGCTGGGGATGAACGCGTCGTCGGTCAGCTACACGATCGACCGAATGCGCAAAGCCGCGGGAGATCCGCTTTTCGTGCGTCAGGGCAGCAGGATCGTACCAACCGAACAGTGCCAAAATATTTTGAGCCATGTTGAGCATATTCTGGCTGAGGCGGAACATCTGTCAGGTACTGACGGTTTCGATCCGGCCACAGCAACGGCTGACATCGTGGTTTTCAGCGCAGCCTATGCAAATCAGGTCTTATGGCCCTTTGTAATCCGCCGTTTGCGCCGCGAAGCCCCAGGCATAAAGTTGTCCGTCATCGCGGGATTTCAGGGCGCGCGCGAACCGCTTTTGCAAGGGAAAGTGGATTTTGCAACCACGGTTGGATCGATCGAAATCAGCGGTGTCCACGTTCTGGAGAATTTTCTGCCTGACGATCATCTTTGCATGATGGACCCCGCGCACCCGATGGCCACGAAGAAGGTTCTAACGGTCGAGGACTACGTGAGTTTCGGTCATATCCGGTTTGAGCCGACACCCGGTTGGTTGCAGGCGCCAATTCGATATGCGGAGGAACAGGGATATAAACCGAAGCGGATCATCGGATCGTCCAATGCTCAAGACCTTCCGTTTTTTGTCGAAGGGACTGACCTGTTCGCCGTTTTGCCTAGCCGATTGACGAAACATTGGCAGGACCGGCTGGCCCTTGTTCCATTCGATTTTCCAACACCAATCATTGGGAAGCTGTTCTGGACAGAGGCAACGCAAAGATCGCCAGTCAAGTCCTGGCTACATGCCTTGGTACTGGAAGAAGCAGAAAAGCTGTCTGCCTGAGGTTTTGTCACGATACACCACTGTCCCAAACTCAAACGATGCGGTTACCGACCCAAAATCTGAATGTACCAAGGCAAACCGGTGAAGATTTACTCAACGGTCTTACCCAGAAACTGACCGGTCCCCACTGTCTGCGTCCCAGCTTTTCGGCGCGGGCTAGCGCAGAGCCACACAGCGTTGGTTTCAGTCACTCTGGCATTCATCACGCCTCCAACAAGACGCGCCGTGTCGTGTTTGGGGCCGAAGTGCCTGATGCTTTGCTATCGATCAGGCGTGGATATGCGATGGGATACTGTTGGGACTTGACCCCCAATAAGAAAAGCAACCACCTATAGGCAAACTCATCGGTTGATCGGGATTTGAAAACTTGCGCTTTTCTCACTTTCTTTTTGCATGTCTGTTCATTACGCAACCGTCGCATGCGGAAGTCGTGCAAGTACCCCTGCTCGCCGATGGTACGGTAAATCTCGAAGAAATCTTTTCTGGTTTTCATCTAAGTTTTCCCGTTCATGAAGACGGAGCGCAATCCTCTCAATTTACCGGAAAACTTCTCAATGAGCCTTTTGCCGGAAGAGTGATCAAGGCTGAATCATTGCATGACTTTACCCTTGCGATTGAAGCTCCAAGACTCTCCGAACACGGCAACTTTTTGATTGCCGTCTTGGCCACTGACGCAATCTGCGTTCGGAATGGGCTCCGTCCCGGAATCGTGCTTTGGCAAGATACAAAAAAACGCATTGGCGCAACCTGGCAGGTATCGACTTACTGTGCAGCTACGCCGAACTAAGGCTCCTCAAACGACTGTGCAGGTCTAATTGCCAGCATCAAAATCGATGTCATCGCCCGCGAATTATTGAAAACAGTTCCCGACTAAAACGGCACGCCCAGACAAGCGCCGCGCCTACCCTACAGCGCCATATGTGTCGTGAGTTAGCATAGCGTTACACAGCGTTGGTTTCAGTCAGTCTGGCACTCATCTCACCTCCAACAAGGCGCGGCGGGTCAGGTTGGGGTTAGTAGTGACCACGAAGTGAGATGTCTTTGCCCCATTTCGTGGTCACACGCCCTGAGCCCGTTTAGACGGTTAAACTAATGTTGAATTTGTTACCGTCGGGATCGCGGAAATAACCACCGTAGAAGCGCTTTCCTCGATAGCCTGGTGCGCCTTCATCGGTTGCACCGAGTTCAAGTGCCAACGCATGAATTGCATCGACCTGTTTTTGATCCTCAGCAGCCAACGCGATCATGGTGCCGTTTCCACGAGACGCCTTTTCGCCATCAAATGGATAGGTGACTATAATCATTGGCTTTTCTTCGCCAAAACTATAGCCGACCATTTTGTCAAAGCTATAGGCTTTCTTACCGTTGATTGCGCCGAACAGCGCGTCAAAAAAGGCTGTTGACGCTGGCAGGTCATTCGACCCCAGAGTGATGTAGTTAATCATGAGTTCTCTTCTTGCATGAGTAATCTTGCGTCCTCCGAAGAGGCGCATTGTCAAACCGATGGTTGGTTCAAATCGGAGATGCTCAGGTAATCATGATCTGTCACTAACAATGTCTGCACACCCATTCAATAGCAGCAAAGTCCTGCATTGCCTCAAATCCAAACATCCCCTTGAGTGGCAGTTACAGATTGTATGAAGTTGATGATGGAGCCAGCCTAGATTGATTTCCGCAACATTGTGATCCTCGGCGAGGCAATCGCCCCATCCTTTTTACCAAGCCCAAATCCGAATGCAGGTTTGAACCCACAGTGTAGGGCGTTGCGGTTAGCACCAATGACCGGATTTTTCCCATGTGTTTTGGCTAGGGGGTTTTGTCCGGCAAACGGACATTCCAGCCTTTCAAGAGAATAGGATCAGTGCCCCACCGAACCAGTCGCGCAACTTCAGTTATCAACCGTTGATGCGGGGTAAGAGACGCTCATAAAGGGCCTGGTTGACAGGGGTTTCAATGCCCACCTCGCGACCAAGTCTCACCACTGCACCACACGCGGAATTCAACTCGATCGGTTTGTTTTGTTCCAGATCGACAAGCATTGATGGTTTGGCTCCGGGCGGATAGGTCAGCAAGATGTTACTCAGTTTGTCCACCAAATCATCGGGCAAATCAGCTCCACACGCGCGACCGACACCAATTGCCTCGGTTGCAGTGTCGCGAAAAAGCTGAAGCAGAGCCGGAGCGGATTGAAATTCACCAAACGACTTGCAGTGCGCGCATATCACGGAGCTGGAAGACGACCAGCCAATGAATTTGAACCAAATCGCGGTGGTAACGTCGGATGTAACCTGCGCGTCCAGACCCGCGTTGCGGCATGCATCCCGGAACTGCATTAAACGTCGGCTGGCCTCGCCATTCGCCTCGCCAAAAACGATGTCATTTTTTTCGCCCTGATGCGCAATTACGCCCGGACGAGCAATATTTGAGGGTACGAGAGTCACGCCCGAAACCGCATGCCCTTTCCCAACCATGGCTTCAATCCGCTGCGCCGCGTCGATACCATTCAGAATAGATATTACGGCTGTGTCTGACTTGAGAAGAGGACGGCAATTTTTGGCTGCATCATCCAAGCTGTAGTTCTTGACGCAAAAAAGAACGATATCTACGGGGCCGACCTCCCTTGGATCATCTGTCGCCTGAACGTCTGGAATATGACGATCACCAAGCTGGCTGGTGACAGTAAGGCCATTTTCCCGCATTGCCTCCAGATGTTTGCCGCGCGCAATGAACGTTACATCTTCGCCAGCGGCGGCCAAAAATCCACCGAAGAAACCTCCCAACCCGCCCGATCCCATAATGCAAATTTTCAAGAAGTCACCCCGTTCACACAGCCCAGACGATGATGCGATACACAATGTGTTGCAGCAAGGTTTTTTGTCGTCAGAAAAACCAGGAGCTTTGTTCCCAAAACCTTTCCGGCCCCTTTTTGGGATTCAAGAGTTTTTATATCGAGCTTACGGCAACTGGCGGCGTCAGTGGGCACTAGTGAGCACTTATAGCAACGGCTCTGGGCTCCTAACGGACATCACTGCACGCCGCCAAACGGCCAAACCTTCCGGTCAACCATGTTGAAATAAGAGCAGGCGTTTCATAATAAAATCTGATTGCAAAACCGAATTCATGAAGGCGACGTTTCAAACAGAGAATAAGGATGTTTTGGACTTGTTTGACTGTCCCTAGGTGTACATATTTTTGAAATATAACGGTTATTGCTTTCCACTCAGGACCGATTAATTGACCCCAAATCCCATTTTTATATTTTTAGGTGTTTTCTTCCTGATAATTTTTACGGTTTTTGTTGCCGTGGTCGGGATGGCCTTGTCGCAAGCAATTGTACCTGGGGAATCCTCCAAGGAAGGAAGGCTTGGGCTGCTCGCGTTGATCCCAGTTTTGTGGCTGTGGAAACGATTTTTCCGCTGGTGCGGTTTGAAATTTAAGTGAAAGAACAAGCTGAAGCTATTCCATTGACGATGCAGTCCAAAAACAACATACTGATCAACTTCTTTTGAAGGACGAAGGGTCCAAAGCCGATGCAATGGTTGCTCCAAGAATTTGAGGACACTCACAAGCTCGCCGAGGCACTCGATCACCTCAAAATAACGTACACGTGGCACAAAGTTGTTCCGTTTGTCGGAGACTTGATCCCAGAACCCGTTGTGGACGATCCAGACACGGTTGTTTTGTTTGGTTCATATACTCTGTGGAAATATGCGCGGGACAAACAGTTGTCCCCCGGTGTCTTCAAGTTAAGGCCTTTTGTTCGAGAAACAGCTTGGCGGCCATTCCTCCTAAACGGTTCAAATGCGTTGATTATCACGTTAAGTGAAATACCAAGCAAATTGATCAATGACGGAAAAGATTGGTTTATCCGTCCAGTTGACGACAGCAAGGAAGTGGCCGGTGGCGTAAAGTCAACAAAAGAAATCGTAGACTTGGCCCAAAAAGTACTTTCACTAGACGAAAACGAAATTCCAAATGGCTCACTTCGTCATAACACCGAGCTAATGCTTTCCAAGCCTGTGCGCATTCTAAAAGAATGGCGGCTTTGGTCTGTTGGCGGAAAAATTGTGACATACTCGTTGTACAAAGAAAAATTTCATGTCGACTACCGTCACGAGATTGATGACGACGCTTTGGCGTTCGCTCAGAATATGGTGGATATCAATCCCGACTATTCACCAGCCTACGTGCTGGACGTCTGCCGCACTGACGAAGGCCTGAAGTTGCTTGAAACGAATTGCATAAACGCAGCTGGTTTTTACGCTGCCGACCTCATGAAGCTGGCGGCAAAAATCGAAGAGCTTTCTGAAATCTGACAATCGAAGCAGCGCAATCCGTTTTTCTAGGATTGCGCCAATCAAAGCCCCTATCGGCACCACCCCTCAATCCGTTGCCTTACTGATCTCCCCGGTCAGGCCCCCTGAAACCGCGGCGGGCGTTTTTCGGCAAAGGCGGCGCGGCCTTCGGCGGCATCGGCGCTGTTAAGCAGCGCTGGTTGTACGGTTTGTTCGTATTCCAGAGCCGCGTGAATATCGCGGGCAAACCAATCGATGATGTATTGGCGGGGCAACGGGGCGCCGTCGGCTTCTTGCAACGCCAATTCACCGGCGGCCTTCACTGCGTCACCCGGATCTGCCAGTTCGTCGACGATCCCCATCTCATGCGCCTGTGGCGCCGCCACAACGCGGTTATTCAGAAACAACCGGCGCGCAGGCGCAGGCCCAATCCGCGCAGGCAATGTTGCCAAAAGCCCCATGTCAGGGATCAGGCCGATCTTGGTGAAAGCGGTCACAAAACGCGCGTCGCGTGCCGCCACAACCGTTGGGCAGGCCAACGCCAGACCAAAGCCAGCACCTGCCGCCCAGCCTTCGACGGCGGCGACAATGGGTTTGGAATACCGCGCCAGCCGCATCACAACATCCCGAGCAAAGGCAAAACGTTCCCGATGTTCCGACAGGCTGCGCTCTTTCTGATCACGAATATCGCCGCCTGCACAAAAGTTGCCGCCTGCGCCGGTCAGCACAACAGCCCGCACGGCCGGGTTGCTTTCCGCCGCAACAAGATGCGCAAACAGCTCTTGCCGCCCGGCATGGCCCATTGGGTTGCGATATTTGGGCTCATTGAACGTAATGATCAAAAGACCATCGCTCAAAAGTTCCGCATCGACGCTCATGCTGCGTTCCTCTGCCTGAAAATTCCGTTACTGATTACTATCTTGTCACGCTCTACGACACGACTGCGAAACGACCCGTCGTTCCAAATTTCTGTGCGTAGCGTTTCGCCGGGAAAGACATGCGCCGTAAACCGGGCGTCCATTTCCCCAAACCGCGACGCATCATAGTCACACAGCACCGCCAGCAGACCATGCGCCACACAGCCGAAGCTGCACAACCTGTTCAGAATTGGCTGCCCAAACCCCGCCTGTGCGGCGGCCGCCGGATCATAGTGCACTGCATTGGGATCACCGCTCAAGCGGTACAGCAGAGCGTGTTCCGGGCGCGTTGGGCTTTCAAATACATGATCGGGTTCCCTGTCAGGCACTTGGTGCAGCGGTTTGACCGGTCCGGTTGGCCCGCCAAAACCGCCATCGCCGCGCAAAAAGGTGATGCCCCGACACGTGGCCAACGGCCGCCCGTCGTAGGCATCGAGCACCGTCTTTTCGTAATACAGCAAAGCCCCTTTGCCTTCGCCTTTGTCGACAATGCCCGTCACCCGCGTTTTCGCACTGAAGCCAATTTGTGGCAGCTGAAACCGTTTCAGTCGCGGTTCTTTCGAAAGCAATACTGACGTTTACCGTGAATGCCCGGTCAGACTACGGAACCTTTTCCTCAATTAATTCAGCACGATGGCGCCCATACCTAAATCATGACGGCGATCCCATAACAGGATGCTCAGCACGGGTATGTGCTGTGGCACACCGTCTGTTTCGGCAAAGGATTTAGGGTTCAAAAACACAAAAAACCCCGCGAAAAGCAGGGCATAATGCGGTGATTACTTAAATATTGGTTGCGGGGGTAGGATTTGAACCTACGACCTTCAGGTTATGAGCCTGACGAGCTACCGGGCTGCTCCACCCCGCGACAGTGTCCGAACCTCGGACGAATATTTAGGATAACCCGTAAAGAGAGGCTTTATGCGTTTTTACTAGGTTTGGCGGTGACCTACTCTCCCACGACTTAAGCCGCAGTACCATTGGCGCGGTGGCACTTAACTGCCGGGTTCGGGATGGGACCGGGTGT